>JADKHX010000002.1 GCA_016721505.1 Rhodocyclaceae bacterium
GCGGCTCGCCGTATGCCGCTACTGGAGCAGCTACGCGAGGAAATTCACAGCACCATTAATCGCGATATCAAAGTCGAGTTGGCCATACTGGATGTCTGCAAAACAGATACGGTGGCTGCAGCATTACACGAACTTTTCGTGCGCTTGGACGGTATCGATACCATCGTGGTCAATGCGGGTGCCAATGACATCACTAGCATCGGCACTAGCGATCTAGAAAATGAGCTAAAGCTAATCGAGACCAACCTTTCAGGCGCGATTGCAACCATTGGTGCCGCGACGACACATTTTCTCGCTCGCGGCAAAGGGCACGTGGTGGGTATTTCTTCGCTGGCTTCATTAAGCCAATTTCAAATCAGGCGGCCTACTGCGCCAGCAAAGCTGGATTCTCAATGTACCTCAAGGCAGCGCGCATTGAGCTGCGTAGCAAAGGAATCACTGTCACCGACATTCTGCCCGGCTACATTGCGACCGATATCGTGAAAGGAACCGATATCAGTAAATTGCCATTCGCGATTCCGGCTGCCCAGGCCGCACGAGAGATGGCGCGTCTCATCGAAAAGAAAGTCGAATCCGGCGTTGTCCCCGCCTTCCCGTGGAAATTCGTGCGACCTTTTCTGGGTCATCTGCCCGAGCGCTTTGCACATTACTAATTCTTGTAAGCTAACGCTTGTGTAAATATCTATCTACACAATGGTGACTGCAAGGGGTTGACAATGAAAGTGCTGCGCACGCCGGATGAACGCTTTGCCAATCTGCCTGATTACCCATTTGCGCCGCATTACCATCAGCTTGCGCCGGACTTGCGCTTGCACTATGTCGATGAAGGATCGACGGACGCCAAGCCAGTTTTGATGCTGCATGGCGAACCTAGTTGGTCGTACTTGTACCGCTTCATGATTCCACCGGTGGCCGCCGCCGGCCTGCGCGTGTTGGCGCCCGACTTGATTGGTTTTGGTAAATCCGACAAGCCAACCGCATCGAGTGATTACAGTTTTTCGGGACAGGTCGAGTGGATACGGCAATGGATGGAAGCCCTCGATTTACGCGACATCACGCTGGTTTGCCAAGATTGGGGTTCATTGATTGGTTTGCGTTTAGCGGCCGAAAACCCCGAACGTTTTGCCCGCATAATTTTATCTAACGGCGGCTTGCCCACTGGCGAAACGAAGATGGCAATGGCATGGCGGATATGGGAGAAATTTTCCCGCTTCAGCCCGTGGTTCCCGATTGGTCGCATCTTACAAAGTGGCACCAAACGCGAGTTGTCGCCCGCTGAAATTGCCGCTTACGACGCACCATTTCCCAACGACCGCTACAAGGCCGCGGCACGCGTTTATCCGTCGCTAGTGCCAGTGCGCTTTGAGGATCCCGAAGCCGTCAAAAACCGCCATGCATGGACGATATTCCAGCAATGGCAAAAGCCCTTCATCACCTGCTTTAGCAATGGTGATCCGATCACCCGTGGTGGTCATGCTCGTTTCGTCAATGAAGTACCCGGCGCGCAAGGACAAGCGCATTCACGCTTGCGCGGCGGACATTTCATTCAAGAAGATGATCCACAGAAATTCGCGGAGTTGGTTATTGCG
Source organism: Rhodocyclaceae bacterium (assembly GCA_016721505.1). Lineage (GTDB taxonomy): Bacteria > Pseudomonadota > Gammaproteobacteria > Burkholderiales > Rhodocyclaceae > JADKHX01. The sequence goes on from JADKHX010000002.1 coordinate 1,590, forward strand.
GCTTGTAGCCAAGGCTAACTGGTGGGTTGTGACAGATTCGAACTGTCGACCGACGGATTAAGAGTCCGCTGCTCTACCAACTGAGCTAACAACCCGGCTTGATTTGAACGTTCAACACGAAATACCAATGCGTGAAAGATGATAGCCGACACGTAGCGTGTTTAGAGAAGCAATAGTCGCGCTCACAATATCTCAACGGCGTGTCATCAGCACCAACTGGCGATCAAACGCCAGTGGTGCCGGCGAGCAAAATGTTGCCGCTACTTGCTCGGGTTGTACCAAACCGGCGAGCTGTAGGCGCGCTCTTGAATCACCATTGGAACTTCGGGTGGCATGGTGATACCAAATCGTTTGGCATCGTAGGCGGTCCAACGGGGAGTGGGGATTTCGATCACGCGCACGTAATAGAAAGCTTTGCGCTTTGCATCGAATGCCGGGTCGCGCCAAACCGTGGTGAGCGCTGCCGCGCCGATGCTGTTGCTGAACGTGGCCTCCTTCACATCGACGGTGTTGCCTACTGCTTTTAGCTTACCTTGCTTGTCTTGTTTGCGATTGTCGGACCAAGCCACGTCGTAGACTTTTTCTTGCACTTTGCCGTTGGCATCAATCCAGCCCTTGACGACCTGAACGCGGTCGAGGTTGGCGCCGATAGGGTCTTTGGCTGCCTGGATCATAAAGCTTGGCGACTTGAATTTGCCTTTGTCGTCGGTCACAGTTTTCAATTCACCGCCCATCGGTACACCTTTGGCATAGCCCAGCGTGACCCAATCGGCGCGCATTGCATCGTTGGCGGCAAAATCGTAACCGGCGAAGAATCGCACACTCATGCGCGGCCCGGTAGTGCCATAAACTTCCTTGCGCTTGAGCGCATCCCAAATGCCAGCGCGGGTGTTTTCCGTTGCCCAAACTGCAGCAAGCCCTGATGCCGATTGCTTCCAGCCAATCATGCCGGGCGAGACCGTACCCTTGATCGCGCGATTTGGCGACGGCTCGGCTTGTGCGTGTTTGCCGAAGAAATTGTCTTCCTCGACAGCGGCCAAACCGGTATGCGAATCGGTAGAGCCGATCATGCCGAATTTGAACGGATTTGCGCCCAGTCGTTCGTCAATCGCCAAACCATCTTTGAGCGCCTGCCGTGCGTATTCGGTTTTAATCATCTCCGGCGATTTGGGTTTTGCGTTGAGGTTTTGCGTATCCCAGCGCTCGAAATTGGCGAACTCATCGTTGGGCGACAAGCTCGGATGCGTTTCACCATCTCCCTTTATTTGAGTAACTTCGTAGAGCGGTTCCCAACGCGCGCGCGCTTCGGCGTAGTCACGCGTCATGGGGTTGCCGAGAAAACTGCTGAGCGTGAACATGCGACCATTGGAGACATTACCGTTGTGCGGAATCGCCAAGACTTGGCCACCGGTTTTGTCTTGCCAGGCCTGCATCCACTTCCATAGATCTTCGGGATTCTCGGAATCAAAAGTGGTGTAAGGCGTCATCTGATCAGCCTTGTCTTTGCCATCACGATAAATCACATTGCGATGCAAGTTGTCGCCGCCACCAGGCATCGAGGTCCACTCGTAACCGATCAGCGTAGTGAAACGTCCTGGCTCGTTGTATTTGTCTTGTATCGTGGTGTTCCGTTGCCAAACATTTTGGGTGGTTTCACGGTCTTTGATAAATTCGGGAATCGCACTGCGCGCGGTGGCGTCGATCATTTCCAACACCACCTTCATCGCGTTGGCAGGGCCACCGCGCAACATTTCTGCCCACCGCTTGCCCACTGGATCAGCCATCACTTTCGGGCTTTGCGCCATCAGTTCTTGCATCGCGCCTAGGCCGTCCGAATGATCACTGACCACAATGAAATCCATCGCGCGTGAGAGTTTGACTTTCTGTCCGCTGTTCGATGTAACTTCCTCGCCGCGCGCAAAACGCACAGCATCTTCCGGAGTAAGTTTGGCACCAATGATGCCCGCATCGGTAGACCACGAGCTGTGTAAATGCGTGTCGCCCCAAAGCAATTTCATCGGCGCAACGTTGCCGACTTGCGGTGAATAATCCGCCGCAAAAGCGGGCGTGTTGCCAAGTGCAATAGTGAGGGTAGTAACGAAAGTGAGCAAGCGAATTTTGTATTTTTTATTCATCATTGGTCTCCTAATTTTTGTCTTTGGTGCTGGCGAGACGCCGTCAGGTTCGGCCGTCAATGCAAGCTGGGTTTTTGTGGTGTCGCAAAAGTGCTTTTCGGATCAATCAAAATCTTGGCATGAGTTTCCGGGTCTTTCAATGCATCGAAAGCATTGGCAACGCCATCCAGACCGACGACACCGGTAATCATCGGCGCGCAATTGACTTTGCCTTCTGCAATCATATGTACGGTGTCGCGGTATTCCAGCGGTGAATGTCCAAGTACAAAGCGTAAATCGATTTCCTTGTGGATGGCTAACGCCGGCTCAATGCGATCAACTTGCATGCACACACCGACCACTACAACGCGCGACATGAGCGGCGCGCCGTCGATCACCTGTTGCAAAAGTCCTGGCACGCCGACGCATTCAAAGATTACGGGACGTGGCGGATTCTGTCCCAGCAATTCAGCCATCCGCCACACATGCCACCATGGCAATGGCAGCTTGCCCAGCTTTTCGCGAGTGCCTAGTGCCAATTCCAGCAGTGCTGGCAGGTCGTTCATGAAGCCGTAGGTTTCCCAGCTTGCATAGGGCGAAGTCAGCGCCGGGTCGATGACAATATCAGCGCCGCATTTGCTCGCCAGCGCGCGCCGCGCCACTGAAAAATCGCTGGCAATTACCGTGCTGACGCCCTTAGCTTTGAGCAAGCAAATCACCGCCAAGCCTACCGGGCCGCAGCCGATCACGATAGCCACATCCTTCTTCTTGATTTCGGCACGTCGTACTGCGTGCCAGCCCACCGCCATCGGTTCGGTCAGCGCAGCCATATCTGCCGAAAGACCATTGGGAACGGGAACCAGTGCTGACTCTTGCAACAGCATGCGTTCGGCATAGGCACCAGACGCCTTCAGCGACAGACCCGCCATATCGATGTCATCGCCATTGCGCAACAATGGTTGCGCGACGATGCGCGTGCCGACTTTAATCTTGCGCTCGCAGTCGGAACCATGCTCGAGAACTTCACAGCAAAACTCGTGGCCAAAAACCACCGCATCGCTTTGTGCCGGAAAATTTTTCGCGTAACCAACCTTGCCCATCAATGCCTTCATGTGATCGCAGTGGTGACGTATATGCAGATCAGAGCCGCAGATGCCACAACGCAGGACTTCGACCAGTACTTGGCCTTTACCCGGTTTGGGTTCTGGCAGATCTACAACGCTTAGTTCAGTGTTTTGGCAGACAACAGCTCTCATGAAATTTCCTTTTATGTAATAGCGGCGCGGTTGCTGAGCGATTGCGTGTCTCTAATTGTTAACATAGCGGTGACACTCGACAACAATTAAAAGACGAGTTCATAATTGAAATTCTGGGCGCTAACCAAGCTCATTACCAAATATTTAAAGACAGTTTTGACAGCATGTGGTCAGCACCATCTGGCAAATTTAGCGGCGGCGAGAAGCACGCAGCCAGCCAAATGCTAAGAACAACACCAGACTGCCGAAGCCAAGCAGCAATCGCGAATCCGGCATGATCGTCGCGCCGTCGGTCGGTACCAGATCGACATGCAGCGCGGCAAATTTGTAGGGCATCATCTTTGTCAAATACTCGGGATTGCCGACCAGCTCAAAGAAGGCGCGGCGACAGGGATAGCGCACTACCAGCAAGCGACTCCAGTTGTCGACATCGGCGGCATGGCCGATCAGATTGGTGCTTGGCGTCGCCCCCTTGCGCACGCCCTGCACGTTGCTGCCCACTGGCATCTGCACACCGCCGGCAAGCGCAATGCCCATCGTCATCCCTTCGTAAATCGAATTGGCCTCAGCCGGCGAGGTAGCCTTGACCTCAGTGCCCGGCAAGGGTTGGAGCTGCGGGTAATAACGCATCAGGTTGAACATATACACCGGCTTACCATCGTCAGCCTCGCCCCAGGCACGCAGATCGGCGATAAAGTCGGCTTTCTGTTGCGCCGGCAACGGAGCAAGTTGGTCGATGCGTTGCACATACGCTTCAATTTCACCCTTGGTCAATACATGGCCGGGTGCTTGCCAGTAGCAAACCGCGAGGAACAGCGCAAGAAGGATGGTTCCTAAAACAATTTCTGGTTTATAGCGTGTCATGGTTATTGATTCCAATTAGTGAAGTGCGTCAAGGATTAGAGGTGTAACTTTTTCCGGTGCGTCCAGTTGCAGCCAGTGATTCGCGCCGCTGACTTTTTGATAACGAAATCCCGCATCGCAATACTGCGCCGTGCTGGTCATTTGCGCTTCAGTGAGGAAGCGGTCGCCATCGCTATAGATTCCCGTCACTGGAACCGTCACATGCGGGTAGGTTCGGGGCAAAATCAATTGCAGATTGGCGCGGTAATAGTTGATGCCGGCGGTCAAGCGTCCGGGTCGAGAGAGCGCTTCGCGCCAGTGCGGTAGCTCGTCCGCAAAGCCGGTGAACAACCGGAATACTTTCCAGTTAAAAAGTTTTAGCAGCCATTCGGCGAAGTAACGCAACTGAAATAGCACGATGTAATAGCCTTTGAGTTTTTGCCCAATACCGCCGCTACCGTAGGCGCTTGGATGGCCGACTGAGAGCGCAAGGTAGCGCTCTACGCGTTGCGGGTGGGCCATCACAAACTGCCATGCAATCACCGCGCCCCAATCGTGCGCTACCAGTTTGACCTTTTCAATCTTCAATACATCGAGCAGCGCCGCCAGATCGGCGATGAGATTCTCGATGTGGTAATCGGCAACGCGTGACATCAATTGGCTTTCACCGCAGCCACGGGTGTCGGGCGCAATTACCCGATAGCCAGCCTCAACCAAAGCCGGAATCTGATGCCGCCAGACTTGATGTGTGTCGGGGAACCCGTGCACCAAAAGCACATCCGGACCTTGTCCGGCGATGACGACATTCATCTCGATGCCATTGACCATGTATCGGCTTGCGGTGAATTCCATGTGCCTCCTGAGTTGCGTCCTAAGTTGGGTCCTAAGTTGCGTTCAAAGTTCCAAATTTGTAATCAATCGGATGGGAGGAATTTTGTCGCGAACCGCTAGTCAAAACCAAATAGTTGAGGACAAGCTGTATCATCGGTTCCGACTGAAGAGGATTCGCATATGCCGCTCTACGAGCCTTATCTTCCTGCCCGTTATGTATCGCCATTGCTCGACATCGTCGCGGCGCAGCGCGCATCGTTTGTCAATCAAATACTGCAACAGGTCGGTCTGACGCCAACACAATTACGCGCCAGCGACGCGTTGCTAACCAGCAGTGAATTCGATGCGTTGATGGTCGCGATGGCCACCGAACTTGGTCGCGATGATTTGGGCTTCGAGCTGGGCTTACGTATCACTATTGATGATCACCAAGCGCTCGGTGTAGCGCTGCGCCGATGCAAGACGTTTGATGAATTGCTGCGTACCTTTGCCCGTTATTGGCGACAAATAACTACCGGTTTTGTATTTAACTATCAGCGTTATTCAGATCGTGGCGAGCTGATTTTCCGGCCAGCAGTGGGGATGAGTCAATCGACGCTCTACGCTTTTGAGGAATTGCAAGCGGTCAGCTTTCATACCGACTTCACTACGCTAATGGGTGGCCGCAGTGGCTTGAAGATCCAACTATCCATGCCCGAACCCAAGCACTTGGCGCGCTACCGCCAACTCGGTCCAACGCGGTTTTATTTCGGCGCTGAATCTTTGCCGCAAGTGAGATGCCTGATACCAACAAATTTGCTGGATTTGGAATTGTCCCAACCCGCGCCGAAAAATGCAGCGCTGGCATCGGCAAGCTCTCCGTCACGTGTTCGCACACCTCAGCCTCGCAAAAAACACAGCGACTGGGTCTCGCTGGTGCTGCGTGAAGCCGAGGGCATACAACCTTCGCTTGAATCATTGGCTGAGCTGCTCAACGTCAGCCCACGCTCGTTGAACCGCTATCTCAGTAGCGAAGGCACAAATTTGCGCGCACTTGGCAATGTGATTCGTTTCGAACGGGCACGTCAAATGTTGCAGCAAACACAACAACCGATTACGCAAATTGCCTACCGCCTAGGCTATTCCGACCCGATCAGCTTTTGCAGCGCGTTCCGTAAAATTAGCGGCCTTAGTCCGCGCGCTTATCGCAAGGCGGCATGAGTTAAACGTGTTGGTGCGGGCTGATGGGATAGCTTGGCAGCGTCTGCTGCACTAGAACCAAGAAATTCTTGGTGGGTCGGGCGAGATTCGAACTCGCGACCAACGGATTAAAAGTCCGCTGCTCTACCGGCTGAGCTACCGACCCGGTCTTCGTTGTGTCGCGACGTGGTGCAATTTATCGGCGATTCTTTTTTACTGTTCTACGAAGGCCGCGAATGTTACTCATTCGCTCCTCTACTGTCAAACCAAAATGCCGTTAAACCCGCACTTTGAGGCGTTAATTTGAAAATGTGTGGATTGGCGTCGAGAGACAGCGTCTCACCAGCACCAACTGGCCATACTAGTGGCTAGTAGTGATAAAACCCACGTCCGTTTTTGCGGCCGTAGTAACCCGCTGCAACCATTTCCTTGAGCAATGGAGCCGGACGATATTTGGAATCGTTAAAACCAGCGTAAAAAACATTCATCACATTGAGCATGGTATCCAGCCCGATCAAATCGGCCAACGCCAACGGGCCTATCGGCATATTGCAGCCGAGCTTCATGCCCGCATCGATTTCCTCAGCGCTGGCCAATCCTTCGCCAAAAACAAAAATCGCTTCGTTAATCATCGGACAAAGAATCCGATTGACCACGAAGCCAGGGCTGTTCTTAACGGTGATAGGTGTTTTCCCCAAAGCCTTGGCCAGCGCCTCAACAGCGGCATGCGTGGCATCGGAAGTTTGCAACCCGCGAATAATTTCAACCAAGGCCATCATCGGCACGGGATTGAAAAAATGCATGCCAATGAAACGCTCGGGGCGCGATGTGGCAGCGGCCATTTGAGTGATGGAAATCGATGAGGTGTTGCTGGCGATGATGGTGTCAGCGCGAATCACTGCTTCAGCATCTTTGAGAATTTTCAGCTTCAAGCCTTCATTCTCAGTGGCCGCTTCAATGACCAGGTCGACATCTTTAAAATCGCTCATCGAGATGCTGGTTTTTATCTGCGCCAAAGCTGAGTCTTTCTGCGCTGGTGTAAGTTTTTCCTTCTTGATGAGTCGCTCGAAGCTAGCGGAAATTGTTGCCAACCCCTTTTGCACAGCGGCTTCATTGATATCCAGCATGATGGTCTTGATGCCCGCAGCAGCGCAGGTTTGCGCGATGCCGTTGCCCATGAGTCCGGCACCAATAATGCCCACAGTTTTGATAGTCATTTGTAGTCTCGCGAAATATTGAAGTAAGCGCGCATTTTATTGCCTCACATACTGCGTCGATATTGCCCGCCGACTTCGTAAAGCGCGGTCGAGATTTGTCCCAAAGAGCAGCAACGCACGGCTTCCATTAGCACATCAAAAACATTTTGATTGGCAATCACCGCAGCTTGCAAGCGCTCGAGCATCGCGGCGGATTCACCAGCATGGCGCGAATGAAAATCGCCTAGACGTTTGAGTTGCGATTGCTTCTCTTCGTCGGTCGAGCGCTGCAATGCAATCTCTTTCGTGGCAGCGGATGATTTTGGATTGAGAAAGGTATTCACGCCAATTAAGGGGTACGAACCATCGTGCTTCTTATGTTCGTAAAACATCGATTCTTCTTGAATCTTGCCGCGTTGATAGCCGGTTTCCATCGCGCCCAAGACACCACCACGCGAGGCGATAGCTTCGAACTCCTTAAGCACCGCTTCTTCGACGAGGTCGGTCAATTCATCAATGATGAAAGCACCTTGGTTGGGGTTCTCGTTCTTGGCCAAACCCCACTCTTTGTTAATGATCATTTGTATCGCCATTGCACGGCGCACGCTTTCGTCGGTTGGCGTGGTAATCGCTTCATCAAAGGCGTTGGTGTGCAAGCTGTTGCAGTTGTCGTAGATGGCAATCAGCGCTTGTAGCGTGGTACGAATGTCATTGAAATCCATCTCTTGCGCATGCAGCGAGCGGCCCGAGGTTTGAATGTGGTACTTCAATTTCTGCGAACGTTCATTGGCACCATAACGATTTTTCATCGCCACCGCCCAGATACGCCGCGCCACGCGACCCATCACGGTGTATTCGGTGTCCATACCGTTGCTGAAGAAGAAGCTGAGATTCGGCGCGAAATCATCTACGTGCATACCGCGTGCAAGATAGGCCTCAACGAAGGTAAAGCCATTGGAGAGCGTGAAGGCCAATTGCGAGATTGGATTCGCGCCGGCCTCGGCGATGTGATAACCCGAAATGGAGACTGAATAGAAATTACGGATCTGGTGATGGACGAAATACTCTTGAATATCGCCCATCATCTTGAGCGCGAATTCGGTTGAGAAAATGCAAGTGTTTTGACCTTGATCTTCTTTCAGGATGTCGGCCTGAACCGTACCCCGCACCGTGGCGAGCGTCCAGTCGCGCACTTTCGCTGCTTCAGTATCCGATGGCTCGCGCTTGTTTTGATCACGAAATTTGTCGAGCTGCTGGTCTATCGCCGCGTTCAAATACATCGCCAGAAGCATCGGTGCCGGGCCATTGATAGTCATCGAAACAGACGTTGCGGGATCGCATAAATCAAAGCCGGAATACAACACTTTGAGATCATCCAAGGTCGCAATCGACACACCCGAATTGCCGACTTTGCCATAGATGTCGGGGCGCAAATCGGGGTCGCAGCCGTACAGCGTGACCGAATCGAACGCCGTCGATAAACGCTTGGCAGGCAGACCTTCCGAGACTTTGAGAAAGCGTTTATTGGTGCGAAACGCATCGCCTTCGCCGGCAAACATGCGCGTCGGGTCTTCGTTCTCACGCTTGAAAGCAAACACGCCAGCGGTGTATGGGAAAGAGCCGGGGACGTTTTCCAGCATCAGAAATTTCAACAATTCACCTTCATCTTCAAAGCGCGGCAGCGACACTTTGCGAATCTTGGTGCCGGACAAAGTTTCATGTATCAGACCAGTGCGAATTTCTTTGTCCCGAATCTTGACGACATATTCGTCCCCGGCATAAGCGGCTTTGAGCGCGGGCCATTGGGCGAGGAGTTTCTTGGCATCTGCCGTCAGTTGGCCGTCTTTCCAATCGATTAACTCAGGGAAATCGGACGCGTTTTTATTGCAGGAAAGGAACAGTTTTTGAGCAGTGATTAATGCTTGCCGTTCGCGCGCGATGGCAGATTGCTCGGTGGTGTGTCGGTGATATCCGCGCACCGCATCAGCAATGTCGGCCAGATAACGCGAGCGCTCGGCGGGCACGATGGCGCGGCCGGCCGATGAATATTTAACGCTGACGGCGGGGAGCTTGCGCGCGCCGATACGCAAGCCTTTATCAGTCAATGCGGGTATCAGGGCCTGGTACAAAGCCGTCACACCGTCGTCATTGAAACGCGCGGCCATTGTTCCGAAGACCGGCATCGCTTCAGTCTTCTGATTGAAACGTTCGTGGTTGCGTTGCACTTGCTTGCGAACATCACGTAGTGCATCTTCGGCGCCTTTGCGATCAAATTTATTGATCGCGATGAAGTCAGCGAAATCGAGCATGTCGATTTTTTCGAGTTGTGATGCAGCGCCGAATTCGGGCGTCATGACATACAAAGAAAGATCGACCAGCGGCACAATCGCCGCGTCGCCTTGGCCGATGCCAGAGGTCTCAACAATGATCAAATCAAAACCGGCGACCTTGCAAGCGGCAAGCACATCGGGCAACGCTTCCGAAATCTCTTTGCCAGTGTCGCGCGCGGCCAGCGAGCGCATGTAGATGTTCGCCGGCCGACCCGGAGAATGAATAGCGTTCATGCGAATACGGTCGCCAAGCAACGCGCCGCCCGTGCGTTTACGTGACGGGTCGATTGAGATCACGGCGATCTTCAGCGCGTCATCCAGATCAAGGCGGAATCGACGGATGATTTCATCGGTCAGTGATGATTTGCCTGCGCCGCCGGTGCCGGTAATGCCGAGGCTGACGCAACGATGAATTTCGCCAGTTGGTGCTGGTGTGGAGTCTCGGCTTTGCACAGCCGAGCCGCTCTGCAGGCGCAAAGCAGTGCTTTGCGAAACCCCTGCGCCGCCGCTGTTCAGCGTGAGCAATGCCGCACGCGATGCTTCTGGCCACGCCTTGTTCTCCAACGCGGTAATGACCCGCGCAAGATTGCGCTGCCGCGTTCGTGTATCAGTCACACGCAACGCTGAAACATCCGGCGTAGCGACATGACTCAAGTCGACATCGCAGCGCATCACCATGTCGTTGATCATGCCTTGCAGACCGAGTTTTTGTCCGTCCTGCACCGAGTAGATATGCGCCACGCCATAGGCGTGCAGCTCGTCGATTTCGCTCGGCACAATTACGCCACCGCCACCACCGAATACTTTGATGTTTTCGCCGCCGCGCTCACGCAGTAAATCGACCATGTATTTGAAATACTCCACATGGCCGCCTTGATACGACGACAGCGCGATACCTTGAACATCTTCCTGCAAGGCGGCGGTGACGATCTCGTCGACCGAACGATTGTGGCCAAGGTGAATGACTTCAACACCAGTCGCCTGCAAGATGCGCCGCATGATGTTGATCGACGCATCGTGGCCGTCGAACAAAGATGCCGCAGTGATAAAGCGCACCTTGTTGGTTGGCTTGTACGGCTGCAGTTTGTTGGCGATGCTGAGATTGGTCATGAAATTCTCCGGCTTGGTGCGGGGTGTGGCGTGGTCGCAAACCGCAATGTTAGGCCAGCATCGCGCGGAGCGCTACTGGGTGTTTGCAGTGCATTTAATCCGAGTCTGCTGCAGCGAAGTAGCAAGGAATTTAGCCATAAGTTAGCCATAGCTGAGTTCATGCGCTTTGCCCCAAAACACGCGGTAGGCGAAGATGGTGTAGCCGATGTTGAATGGCAACACAATCAGCGCGCCGACGAGGATGACTTTGAGTGCGGATGGATGGCTGGCGGCCTGCCAAATAGTCATTTTATCGATCACGAGGTAGGGAAAAAGGCTATACGCCAGACCACAAAAGGCTAGTGCAAATATGCCCGCTGCTGCCGCGAACGGCTGCCATTCGCCACGCGCGATGCCTTGACGCAGCTGATTTATGCAGCGCCACAAATAACCACCGACAAGTAAGGTCGTCACTGGTAACAGCAATAGTGGCAGTGTGTCGGGGAAATTGAACCACTTGGCAAAAACGCTGGGACTGACCAAGGGCGTAGCGATGCTCACCCCGGCAATACCTGCAGCGACGACAAGTAGCGCAATGCGCGCCATGTCAAACGATTTAAGCTGCAAAGTAGCTTCGGTCTTCAAGGTGAGCCACGTCGCGCCAAGCAGGGCGTAGCCGCCTGCCAGCCCTACCGCCACAAAACTATTGAAAATCCAATAAGGCGTTTCGTTGCGAAAGCCGGTCACCACTGCACCTAGCATCACGCCTTGTGACAAAGCGGTGCCGAGCGAGCCGACAAAAAATAGTCGATTCCACAACTCGCGATGCCAACCTTCGGCTTTGACCCGAAATTCAAACGCCACACCGCGCAGCATGAGAAATAACAGCATGCCAAGTACCGGCAAATAAAGTGCGCCGAGGATAAGGCCATGAGCGGCGGGAAAGGCGATTAACAACAAGCCGACACCGAGCACCAGCCACGTTTCGTTCGCGTCCCAAAACGGGCCAATGGATGCCACCATGCGATCTTGTTCATCACGCGTGGCAAATGGCATCAGGATGCCGACACCGAGATCGTAGCCATCGAGGATGACGTAGGCGAGTATCGAAGCGCCCATCAATATCGTGAAAATTAGTGGCAGGTCGAGATTCATGTCGAAACTCCCGCTCGACGCGTGGGGCGGGACAACAGCTGTGCTTGCACCTTTGCCGGCGAGGTGCGTCAGCACCACTACGTAGGCAAGTAGCAATCCGGCATAGGTCAAGGAGTAGGCAATCAGGCTGGTCAGTAATGCGCCTTGTGTCGCCGGGCCTACCGCATCTTTTGTCCTCAGTAGGCCAGTGACCAACCAGGGTTGGCGACCCACTTCGGTGACTATCCAACCCGCTAGTGTCGCCACCCAACCGGCAAAGGTGAATACTGAAAATGCGCGCAGCATCGGTTTCGGCAAGCTACCTCGTCGCCACAATAGCCACGCACCAAGCCAAGCCATGAGTAGCATCGCGCCGCCCATTCCGACCATCAACCGGAAGGCAAAAAACACAGGCTTTACTGGCGGCGTATCTGGTGCAAAATCGGCCAAACCTTTGACCTCGCCATCAATTTGGTGAGTGAGTATTAAGCTGGAAGCATTAGGGATTTCGAGCGCGTAAAGATTTTTCCGCTGCTGCTCATCGGGCCAGGCGAAGAGCACCAAAGGCGCGCCTTTCTCAGTTTGCCAAAGCCCTTCCATTGCGGCGATTTTGGCGGGCTGATGCACTAGCGTATTCAGCCCGTGTTGGTCGCCAACGAAAATTTGCACCGGTATTGCCAAAGCAGCGACGACGATGCCGGTGGTCAGTGTGCGGCGGGCAACCGCATCAAGCGGTGATTTCAATAAGCGCCATGCCGACAAGCCAGCAATCAAGAACGATGCGGTCAGCGTCGATGCCAACATCATGTGCGTAAAGCGATAAGGAAAAGAGGGATTAAAAATTACTGCCCACCAATCCTGCGCGATCCATACACCATCGGCAATCACTTGTCCGGCCGGCGTGTGCATCCAGGAATTGAGCGCCAAGATCCAGAACGCGGAGAGTGTTGTGCCGCCAGCCACCAACGAGGCTGACAGCAGGTGCAGCCAGCCAGGGACGCGGTTCATGCCAAACAACATGACGCCTAAAAATGTCGCTTCCAAAAAGAATGCAGTCAGCACTTCGTAGCCCAGCAAAGGGCCGGCGATATTGCCCACCGTGCCCATGAAACCGGGCCAGTTGGTGCCAAATTGAAACGACATGACGATGCCTGTGACCACGCCCATCGCAAAAGTCAGCGCGAATATTTTTACCCACTGACGATAGGCGTCGAGCCAGACCGCGTCACTAGTGCGGAAATGTCGCCAACGAAAAAACACCAAGAACCACGCCAGCGACATCGAGATAGTGGGGAACAAAATATGAAACCCGATATTGAGTCCAAACTGCGCACGGGCGATGCTGAGTGGGTCAAGCGAATCCATGTCAATTGACTTTCGTGAGTTGGTGCTGGTGAAGCAAATACAAAAACAAAAACTAACAGCGACAAAAGGATTTTACGTGTTCGGTAAGCGGTCTTCGTCGCCAAAATTCAGCGCACTGCCCACCTCGTAGGAGTCGACACGCCCTACAATTCATCAAACTTGTTCGCTGTGCGACGAAAAATTTCGCGCCTGGCTTTGATAAATTTCCTTAGTGGCACGATCAGACTGGAGCAATGATGAGTGAATTCATTTGGTGGGCGTTGGCTTGTGTGGCCGTGGTTTGGGCTGTCGAGTTCTTTTATTTGCGGGGCGAAAATTTGTCGGCCTTCGATTCCCCCCAGCCCACGCCGCGCGATGCGCGCGAAACAAGCGATGAACATAAAGCCATCTTCGATAAGCTTGGCGAAATTCCAGCGATGCTTAAGGGCATGCCAATGTCTAGCCACGTTCCGGTGCTGCGCAAACACATGGACACGCTATTTGGTGCGGACGACAGCGGCGCGCAAATCATCCCCGTCAGCGCGGCTGGCGCGACGGGAGTGCCCGCCGAATGGGTGATCCATCCCGGTGTAGACACGCAACGCCGTTTGCTCTACATCCATGGCGGCGCATTCACTATGGGTAGCCCACTGTCGCACCGTCGGCTGACCAGTAAATTTTCCGAAATGGCCGATGCTGCGGTGCTGGCCATCGACTATCGGCTGATGCCAGAACATCCACGCTTGGCGGGCATCGAAGATTGCCGCGCGGCATACACCTGGATGCTGGACAACGGACCAAACAGTTCAGCACCCGCCAGTGCCGTATTCATCGCCGGCGATTCGGCTGGTGGCAATCTCACCTTGTCGCTGATCAACTGGATCCGTGACCAAGGATTGCGCACACCCAATGCCGCCGTGGCGCTGTCTCCAGCGACCGATTCGACGATGGGCAGCCCGACGCTTAAAGCGCATGTGGAAACCGATCCAATGCTTGGGCCATTATTCAAAAAACTGACCAAAGTTCCGCGCTCGGTTTTGCTCTGGATAGGGTTGTTCACCAACCGCATGCGTCCTTGCGATCCACGCATTTCACCAATCTATGCTGACCTGTCTAGGCTCCCGCCGGTGTTGGTACACGCCAGTCACACCGAAATGCTGCGCGACGATGCGATTCGTTACGTCAACCGCGCTGTCGCTGCTGGTTCGCCGGTACATATTCAAACTTGGAATCACTCGGTGCACGTCTGGCACATATTCCATCCGCAACTCGCCGAAGGCCGTGAAGCGATGGAAGAAATTCGCAAGTTTTTGCGGGCAAACTCTTGAGAATCGTCAGTTGTTGCTGGTGTGCAGTGTCGGCTTTGCACAGCCGACCCGCTACACAGGCACAAAGCGGTGCTTTGTGAAACCCCTGTTCCGCCGCCGTCGAATGGCAAACGAATTGAGTTTCTACCGCAATTGCTGCGTGCTCCTGCTGTTGTTGTTCACCAGCACTGCTTTCGCACAACTTCCTGCAAGTGTTGCCAAAGCGCTGGCGGATGCGGGCATTCCCGAATCGGCGATTGGGGTCGTGGTGCAACCACTCGATGCCGCTAAGCCCACAATATTTGTTGGCGGTAATACTGCGCTGAATCCGGCATCGACCATGAAGTTGCTGACCACCTTTGCGGCGCTTGAATTACTTGGCCCGGCCTATACGTGGCAGACGGAAACTTGGGCTGTCGCGACACCAAAAAATGGTGTGCTTGAAGGTGACTTGTATATCAAAGGTGGTGGCGATCCCAAACTCACTTATGAACAATTTTGGCGGCTGTTACGCCAAACGCGTGATGCAGGTATCAGCGAAATTCGCGGCGACGTGATTCAAGATCGCAGCGCTTTTGCTGTCGAAGCGGTGGCACCGGGCGAGTTTGACGGCCAACCACTGCGTCCGCAAAACGCCGCGCCTGATGCGCTGCTACTGAACTTCAATGCCATCATGCTGAAATTGAGTCCCGACGCAAATTCCGTTGCGCTCAGCGCTCAACCATTGCCGGCAAATTTGGCGCTCGACAACCGACTCCAACTCGACCGCCGCGCCACTGAGTGTGGCGACTGGCGTAAGGCGTTGAGTGCCGAAATCTCCACCTATGGCAAGCTAACGCGCTTGCTGTTGAGCGGCAAATACGCCGCGATATGCAATACGCAAGAGTGGAATATCACCCCGCTACGTGGCGCAAATTTTGTTGCCGGTGTGTTTGAAACGCTGTGGTTGGAGATCGGCGGCAAATTCGCATCATCAGTGCGATCTATTCGTGAAGGCGTAGTGCCGGATGATGCACATCGCATCGCACTACAAAACTCACTCACGCTCGGCGAAATCGTGCGTGACATCAATAAATTCTCCAACAACGTGATGGCACGACAACTGTTGATTTCCTTAGGTGGGAGTAAAACCAAAGTCGGCGCCAGCGCCGCCGATGGTCAGGCCGTCGTTCGTGCATGGCTGGCTGGACGCGGGCTGAATTTTCCTGAACTAGTCATAGAAAACGGTTCCGGTCTTTCGCGCACTGAGCGGATTAGTGCTGCGCATCTGGTGCAACTTTTGCAGTCCGCATGGGGCAGCGCGGTGATGCCGGAACTGATGGCCTCTTTGCCACTGATCGCCGTCGACGGAACGATGAAAAAACGCCTCAAAGACAAATCGATTGCCGGCCAGGCGCACATCAAAACCGGCTCACTCGATGGGGTGAAAACAATGGCGGGATACGTGCTCGACAAAAATGGTCGGCGTTGGGCCCTGGCATTCTTGGTCAACCATCCAAGCGCCGCACAATCGGCCGCCGCACAAGATGCGCTGCTTGAATGGGTTCATGCGGGCGGCGCTGCGCCCTAACGAATACCTTGAGCGTCGGTGTTTGGCTGACGCTGTGCCACATGCCTGAAATGCACCACCGCAATAATCAGCGCTACTAATTGCAAAGCCGCGCTCAAGAAAAAGGTGGCTCCCATGCGCCAGTCGTCTTGCCCTAGATGGCCGACTTCGGCAAGCAAGTAAGTACCAATCAAAGGCGTGAAAATAATCGCCAAGCTGTTAATCGCATTGAGCGACCCCTGCGTGATGCCTTGTTCGGTCGGGCCGACTTCTTTGGATACTATTGACTGCAAAGTAGGCGCCACAGCAAAAGACAATAAGTTGGCACAGATGACCACGTAGAGCAGCCAAGCCTGCGTCACCAACCCGTAGAGTGCAAAAGCAATCATCCCCGATGCCATGCCAAAAAGCACTAGCTTTACTTCACCCAATCGCTTGATCAATCGGCCTTGCAAGAAGCCTTGCACAATCACGCTAATCAAACCAACGAAAAACAATGCAAAGCCATTGTCGGTAGGTCCCCAACCAAAGCGAAACGTGGTGTACAGCACCCAAGTCATTTGCAAAATGAACTGTGCGAATACTGTCAACGCGTATACCGCAATCAACCCGCCAACCGCCTGCAATTGCCCCAAGTTCATCAGCGCAGAAAACGGATTAGCTTTGCGCAATGAAAACGCCGCACGATTCTCAACCGCCAGCGACTCGGGCAATACAAAATAGCCATAGAGAAAATTAGTAATCGCCATGCCGCCCGCGACAAAAAACGGCAAACGCAAATCGTAGCCACCAAGCAAACCGCCCAACATCGGGCCAACGATAAAGCCAAAGCCAAACGCCGCACCAATTTTGCCGAATGCCTTGGCGCGCTCGGCAGGTTCAGTAATGTCGGCCATGTAAGCGTTGGCGACCGAAAAACTTGCCGCAGTCCCTCCGCTCAAAATGCGAATCAAAAAAAGCGCCGTTATCGAGGTCGCCAGCGCGTGGACAAAGAAGCTGCACCCCAATCCAAATACGGACAGCAACAACACGGGGCGACGACCAAATCGGTCGCTCAATGCGCCAAGCATCGGCGTACAAAAAAATTGCATCACGCCATAGGTCGCCGAAAGCAGTCCATACCAACGCGCTTGTTCATCGGGCGAAGTGGTGAACACCCCAACCAATGCGGGTAAAACAGGAATGATTAGTCCAATACCAAGTACATCAAGAAAAATCGTGACCATGATGAAGGCTTGACTGGCCTGACGATTTTTCGGTATGAGTTGTCGTGTCATTGGTGCAAATGCGCTTTCAAAAAAATAGGCTTGATTGTGGCAGCGGATGTAGAAAAACTGCGTGGCACGCTGAAATTGTAGTCGCCATAGCACGCCCAATCAGTATTTGGCGCCGGCGCGGCACCGATTCAGTTGATTTAACACAAGCCGCGCTGGCTTTGCTTCAGGCAAAATCCTCCCATGCTTGATGTGACCAATCTTTTTTGCCAACGAGGCGAGCGCGTGTTATTCGCGAATGTGAGTTTTTCGCTGGCAACGGGCGGGTGTTTGCATGTCCGTGGCAGCAATGGCAGCGGCAAGACGAGCCTATTGCGTTTGTTGGTTGGTCTTGCACCGCTTGAAAACAATGAGACCGGCAACGCACCTGCCGCAATTCACTGGCGTGGCCGTTCGTTGCGCGATTCGGCGATGCGCGAAGAGTTGATTTATCTCGGTCATCATGCCGCGGTCAATGGCGATCTCACCGCACTGGAGAATTTGCAGTTTGCCAATGCGCAGGACGGCGTGCCGCTGGCATCACGGGATGCGCTGGCGGCACTGCAGCGCATGGGCTTGGGCGGGCGGGAAGATTTGCCGGTGCGCGTGCTCTCGGCTGGTCAACGACGACGCGTTTTGCTGGCCCGATTGTTGACCAAGCGCGCCGCGCTTTGGGTGCTTGATGAAGCCTTCACTGCATTGGATGTGGCTGCCGTGAAACTGCTAGGCGAGTTGCTCGATGAGCATTTATCCGCTGGCGGCTTGGCAGTGCTGACAAGTCATCAAGCCTTGCCGGTAGTCAATGTACAGGTGCTTGAGTTGTGAGCCGGAATGAAATGCCGACCGCCACGGCACTTTTGATCACCGCGCAACGCGACCTGTTGTTGGCGATGCGGCGCAAGAGCGATGTGTTGGTGAGTTTGTTTTTTTTCGTCATCGTCGTCAGTCTTTTTCCATTGGGAATTGGTCCTGAGCCATTGCTTTTGAAGAAAATCGCACCCGGCGTTTTGATGGTTGCGGCCTTGCTGTCGACGCTGCTTGGGCTGCCACGCATGTTCGCCGCGGACTATGCCGATGGCACCTTGGAGCAGCTTGCACTGTCGCCCTTGCCATTTGGTCTCCTGGTGTCTGGCAAAATACTGGCGCACTGGCTGGTGTGCGGCTTACCGTTGGTGCTGTTGGCACCGGTTTTGGGGCTGCAATTTGGTTTGGATGGTGAGTCACTGCCAATGCTGATGCTGGCGCTACTGATCGCAACACCGCTACTCTCGTTAATCGGTTCCATCGGTGCGGCACTGACGCTAGGCGTTCGTGGCGGTGGTGCGTTGTTGGCGTTGCTAATTTTGCCGCTGTATGTGCCGACGCTTATTTTCGCCTCCGGCGCGGTCGAGGCGCAGATGGTCGGCATGAGTACCAGTGGATATTTGTCATTACTGGCGGCGATGTTGGCTTTGGCGGTTTTTTTCGCGCCGTGGGCAACCAGCGCTGCTTTGAAAATTGCTTTGGAATAAATCACAGACGACTTAACGGCGTGTGGCCAGCACCAACTCACAAAACTATGAATTTGCTAACCGAAAAACCTGCCAAAGGCTTTTACCGCTTCTCTAGCCCGCAAACTTTTTATCCGCTGGCGGAAAAAATGTTGCCGTGGTTTTGGGTCGCTGCTGCACTGTTTGGTATCGCTGGATTGTGGATCAGCTTTTTTGTCGCGCCGACCGACGCGACGCAAGGCGAGGCGTATCGCCTAATTTTTGTGCACGTACCGGCGTCGTGGATGTCGATGTTTATTTATTTGGTAATGGCGGCATGGGCGGGCATTGGTTTGGCCTTGGGCACGCGGCTCTCAGGAATGATGGCGCAAGCGCTGGCGCCAACGGGCGCATTGATGGCGGCGTTGTCGTTGGCGACAGGATCGCTGTGGGGTCGCCCGATGTGGGGCACATGGTGGATTTGGGATGCGCGATTGACTTCCGAACTGATTTTATTTTTTCTCTACATCGGTTTCATTGCGCTGCAAGCCGCGATTGATGACCCGCGCCGTGCCGATAAGGCTGGTGCGGTTTTGGCACTAGTCGGTGTGGTCAATGTGCCGATTATTTATTTCTCGGTGATCTGGTGGAACTCTTTACATCAGGGTTCGTCAGTTAGTTTGACCAAATCACCGTCGATGGCGCAGACCATGTTTGCCGGAATGATTTTGATGGCACTGTGTTTCTGGATGTATTCCATCGCCGTAGCGCTGATGCGGGTACGGGCAATTATTATTGAACGTGAACGAAATGCGGAGTGGGTACGCACAGAAATCAGCATGGAGAAAACCAATGCAGTGGAATAGCGCCACAGAGTTTTTCGCGATGGGCGGTTACGCACTCTATGTGTGGGGCGGCTTTGGTGCTTGTGCACTGTTGATGGCCGTCGAGCCGTGGCTGGTAAAGCGCCGTATGCGTGAGGCAATTTTGAATTTGCAACGACTGGGTCGTGCAGAAAATTTGGACAACAAGAATCGATGAAACCAAGACACAAACGCGCCGCAATAATTGTTGGTGGAGTCGCCTCCATTGCGCTCGCCGCAACCTTGCTGCTCAATGCACTGAACAGCAATATCGCGCTATACATCACCCCGACCGATGTACTGGCGGGCAAAGCACCGCAAGGCAAAGCCTTTCGCATCGGTGGTATGGTTAAAGCCGATTCGATGGCGCGAACGGATATGACCGTCAAATTTGTCATCAGCGATACCGTCAGGGAAATTCCGGTCATTTACACCGGGATTCTTCCGGATTTATTCAAAGAAGGAAAAGGCGCGGTGATCCAGGGACAACTCGGCGCCGATGGCGTTTTTGTCGCCTCGGAGGTGCTCGCCAAACATGACGAAAACTACATGCCGCCAGAAGCCAAACATGCGATTGATGAAGCACAAAAAGGTAAGTAAAAATGATTGCTGAACTCGGCCATTTCGCTCTAATTCTCGCCTTTCTTGTCACCATCATCCAAGGCATTTTGCCGGTCCTCGGCGCACACAAGGGGCGCCAGGAATGGATTGCACTGGCGCGGCCCTGCGCCCAGACGCAGTTTTTTCTGGTGGCATTTGCGTTTGCCTGCCTGGCACAGTCGTTCATGGTCAATGACTTTTCAGTGAAATACGTTGCCGAACATTCCAATACGCAGTTGCCCAACCTGTATCGTTTCGCCGCTGTCTGGGGCGGTCACGAAGGTTCATTGTTGCTTTGGTTGCTGATGCTGTCCGGTTGGGGTGTAGCGGTCGCGACATTTTCCCGCTCCCTGCCCGATGTGGTCGTGGCGCGGGTGCTCGGCGTGCTCGGCTTGGTCGCCATCGGTTTGATGGCTTTCGTGTTGCTGACCTCCAATCCGTTTGAGCGCTTGTTACCAAGCCCGGCCGAAGGGCGCGATCTCAATCCGCTTTTGCAAGACCCTGGCTTAGTGTTCCATCCGCCGATGCTGTACATGGGTTACGTCGGATTTTCTGTTGCGTTCGCCTTCGCGATTGCTGCGTTGTTGGCTGGTAGATTGGATGCGACGTGGGCGCGCTGGTCACGACCATGGACCACCGCGGCGTGGATGTTTTTAACGCTCGGAATCGCACTTGGCAGTTGGTGGGCTTATTACGAATTAGGTTGGGGCGGTTGGTGGTTTTGGGATCCTGTCGAAAACGCCTCGTTTATGCCATGGCTGGTCGGCACCGCCTTGATCCACTCTTTGGCCGTGACTGAAAAACGTGGTGTGTTCAAAAATTGGACAGTACTACTGGCGATCACCGCCTTCTCACTCTCGCTGCTCGGAACCTTTCTCGTGCGCTCTGGCGTGCTGACATCGGTTCACGCGTTTGCCTCGGACCCGAGTCGCGGTGTATTTATCTTGATTTTGCTCGCGGTAGTGATCGGCGGCTCGCTAGCCTTGTTTGCCTGGCGTGCACCCAAGGTCTCGGCGGGAGGTGCATTCGCTTTGTTCTCGCGCGAAACTTTCTTGCTGATGAACAATGTATTGCTGGTGGTCGCCGCCGGGACAGTGTTGCTCGGCACGCTGTACCCGCTGTTAATCGACGCGCTCAACATGGGTAAATTGTCGGTCGGCCCACCTTATTTCAACGCCGTGTTTGTACCGCTGATGGTGCCACTAATGATGCTGGTTGCCGTCGGGCCGCTGGCGCGCTGGAAGCAAGCCGATTTGTCCGAGATGAAACGTCGGCTTGGCCTTGCCGCCGTGCTGGCCATCGTCGCTGGAATCGGCTTACCAATGCTGATGGGCACGTGGACGGTGATGACCGGCTTGGGCTGTTTACTCGCCGTGTGGATTTCCAGCAGCGTGATTTTTCAGATTCGCGAACGGGTCAAAATCAGTAGTCGAGTAAGCGCCATTCCGCTGGCCTATTGGGGCATGCAATTGGGGCATTTTGGACTGGCGGTTTTCATTGTTGGCGTGACCATGGTCGGCGGCTTTCAGTCTGAAATGGATGTCAAGATGGGACCGGGCGACACGGTGAAAGTCGGCGGCTATGAATTCCGTTTGGCCGGAGTGAAAAACGCCCGCGGTCCGAACTATCAAGCCTCTATCGGTGATGTCGAAGTTAGTCGAAACGGTACGCTGGAGCGCATCATGCACCCCGAAAAGCGTCAGTATTTTTCGGGCAGCATGCCAATGACCGAAGCGGCGATTGATGCGGGAATCACGCGTGATATTTACGTTTCCTTAGGCGAACCGCTAGATGATCAGGGTTCGTGGAGTGTGCGCGTCTACCACAAGCCTTTTGTAAATTGGATTTGGGGCGGTTGTGTGTTGATGGCGCTGGGCGGCTTGTTGGCGATGCTCGATCGACGCTATCGCACAAGCAGCAAGTCAAAGGTCGACGAGGTGCTTGTCGACGCTACCGGGCGAGTTTCAGCATGAAGCGTTTTTTAATTCCTATTGTCTTGTTTATCGTGCTGATTGGCTTTCTCGCCGTTGGCCTCAAACGTGATCCACGCGATGTGCCGTCGCCCTTGGTCGGCAAGCCTGCGCCTGCGTTCAGCCTGCCAATGTTGGTTGGCGGTCAATCCCTATCGCCGCAGGATATGCGCGGCAAGGTTTGGTTGTTCAATGTGTGGGCGTCGTGGTGTGTTTCATGTCGTGACGAACATCCCGTGTTGGTTAAGTTTGTGAAGAGCGGGAAGATGCCAGAAATACTTATCGTCGGGCTAAATTACAAGGATCAAACCGACGACGCCAAAGCTTGGCTGGCGCGTTTTGGCAATCCTTACACATTGTCCTTGGTGGACGCTGATGGTCGTGTCGGCATCGACTACGGGGTGTATGGCGTGCCTGAAACTTATGTCATCGATAAGCGTGGCGTGATACGCATGAAACACACCGGCCCCATCACTGAGGAGTCGCTCACCTCGCGCATCATGCCGCTGCTCGCAACCCTGGAGGCGGAACCGCGATGATAAAGAAATTTTGCCTTTGGCTCCTCCTGAGCCTGACACTACTCGCGCCATTGCAAGCCAACGAAGCAGTCCCTATGGCCGAAGACCCCGTGCTCGAAGCTCGACTAGTGCAGCTCAGCGACAATTTGCGTTGCCTGGTTTGTCAGAATGAATCACTCTCTGGTTCGCATGCGGATTTGGCGAAAGATTTGCGGCGCGAGATTCGTGGACTGATGAAGGCGGGTAAATCGGATGCAGAAATTCTCGATTTTATGGTCGCGCGTTATGGTGATTTCGTGCTCTATCGCCCGCCCGTCAAACCAACGACCTGGCTGTTGTGGGGCGGGCCGTTTGTATTGTTGGTCGCCGCGATTTTTCTACTTTTGAATTTACTACGCCGACGCGCAGTTGCGCTGCGGGATTTGCCGCCGCCAGAGCAACTGTCTGAGGCCGAGCGCCTACGTGCGCGCAGTCTGTTGGACGGTGAGTCGTCGGCCAAAAAGGATGTGCTTTCATGAACGCCTTTTATTTCGCTGCCGCGGTACTCGCGGCGATTGCCTTGACCATGCTGTTGCGCCCACTGCGGGCAAAGCCACTAGCAAGTAGAACCAACGGTCACAATGCATTGCTGGAGACCAACAACGCGATCTATCGCACACAACTTGCCGAACTCAAACGCGATCACGAAATCGGTCAGCTTAGCGACGCGGATTACGCACAGGCTTTTGACGAGTTACAACGCCGTTTGCTCGACGATGCCCAAGCCACTGCCCTGCCCGATGCAGCACAAACTACGTCCACAGATCACACCCGTCGCACGCGTATCGCCTTAGCTTTTTTTCTGCCCCTATCCGCCTTGGGCATCTACTCGCAAATCGGCAATCCGGTCGCGGCACTTTCCGCTGCCGAACAAACGCAGCACGCCGAGCAGAGCATGGATATGATGATTGCCAAATTGCGCGCCAAGCTCGATGCCAATCCCGATAATCCAGAAGGCTGGGCGATGCTGGCGCAGTCCTACGGCGCGCTAGGGCGCTGGGATGACGCAGCGCAAGCCTTCACCCACATCGGCCCCAAGCTCACCCAGGATCCGCGCCTGCTGGCTGCCTTTGCCGAAGTATTGGCGCGTCAAGCGCACGGAAATTTTGAGGGCAAGCCGCGCACGCTAATTGCCTTGGCACTCAAGCTCGACCCGCGCCATCCCTACGCCTTGATGCTGGCCGGGTCGGACGCATTTCAAGATCGTCGCTGGTCGGATGTCATCGCGAATTGGGAGCCGCTATTAGCGCAACTCGATCCCGCATCGGAGGATGCACAATCGCTCGAGCAGGGGCTGGCGAAGGCGCGTGAAATGAGCGGCATCAAAGCGGACAAAGTGGACAAAGCGCCAGTTGGTGCTGGTGGCACGCCGTCAAATGGCAATACTTCGGTCAGCGGTCGCGTCGAACTTGCCGCCGGACTGAAAGACAAAACCCTGCCCGACGATACAGTCTTCATCTTCGCCCGTGCGGTAGGTGATGACAATGCGCCGGCTTCACGCATGCCGCTGGCCGTTCGTCGTGCGCAGGTCAAAGATTTGCCACTGAATTTTGTCCTCGACGACAGTATGGCGATGACTCCGCAAAGCAAAATCTCTGGCGCGAAACAATTGCGTATCGAAGCGCGTATTTCGCGTTCGGGCAATGCCATTGCCGCAGCTGGCGACATTGCCGGACAAAGCAAAACTATCAAACCTGGCGCGAGCAAACTGAATATTTCGCTGGATCACGTGGTGCCGTAATTTCTCATCGCCATGCCACACAATCATCACGCACATGGCGATCATCACCACGCCCCCACTGCATTCGCGCGCGCATTTGCCATTGGCATACTGCTTAACATCAGCTTTGTAATTGTCGAAGCTTTTTATGGCTGGCGGATTAACTCGCTGGCACTACTGGCGGATGCCGGCCACAATTTGTCGGATGTCGCCGGATTGGTGTTGGCGTGGGTGGCGACCATCGCTGCGCAACGCCGCCCTGATCGTCGGCACACCTACGGTTGGCAACGCGCTTCAATACTTGCCGCGCTAGCCAACGCTTTACTGCTGCTAATTGCAATGGGCTCGCTGTTGTGGGAAGCCATCGCTCGCTTGCACACGCCAACGCCGATCGAAGGTGGTGTGGTGATGGCCGTCGCCGCGTTTGGTGTGCTGGTGAACGGTATCACCGCAATGCTTTTCATGTCGGATCAGAAATCTGATATTAATATTCGCGGCGCGTATTTGCACATGGCGGCTGACGCGCTGGTGTCGCTCGGCGTGGTCGCTGCAGGCGCGCTGTATTTATGGACTGGCTGGGCTTGGCTCGACCCGCTGACCAGTATCGTGATTGGCATCGTCATCGTCGTCAGCACCTTCGGTTTGTTTCGCCAATCCTTGCACCTGGCATTCGACGGCGTACCCGACAGCATAGACTTGGCGACCGTCGAAACCTGGCTCGGCGCTCGCCCGGGCGTGAGTGGCGTACACGATCTGCACATCTGGGGTACCAGCACCACCGACATCGCACTCACGGCGCATTTGGTAATGCCGAACGGTCATCCGGGCGATGCGTTTTTTAACCATGTGGCGGACGATTTGCATACAAAATTTGGTATTACGCACCCCACCATACAAATCGAGATCGAACGGCAGAGCCATAATTGTGAGGCGCCGTAGCAACAACATTAATCACATTGGTTCATTGGTTACCTGAAAACGTGCGCGGTAGAAAAAATACAGGGGGAAAGCATGTGGCCAATCGAGAAATGGACAATTACTGCGCTTAGTTCCGCCGGCATTGTGTTATTTGCAGCGCTCGTCCTCGGTCTCGTTGGCCCAAACGAAGCCACTTTGCGCTACCTGTTGCGCGCCACCGCCTGCACCTCACTGTTACAGTTCCTGGCCGCCTTCGGCGCGACCTCTGCCCACGCCGTTTTGCGCAATCCCGTCAGCGCATGGACAGTCAGAAACCGCCGCTATCTTGGTGTCGCGTTTGCCATTTCGCACTTCATCCATTTGGGATTTATCGTCTGGCTAGCACGGGTTTATCCAGATCCGTTTTTCAGCAATACCGGCTTGTCGTTTTGGCTGGTCGGCGGTAGTGCCTACCTGTTCATCGCGCTAATGACCATAACCTCGTTCGCGGCGCCACGTCGATGGATGGGTGAGAAAAAATGGTCGCTGCTGCACACCACTGGCGGCTATCTCATCCTGTTCGTATTTTTCCAAGCCTACGTGCCCAAAGCGTTCATGGGCGATGTGTTTCGCATGCCTCTGGCGGCAGCGATCTTGCTAGTGGTTGGCCTGCGTTTTTATCGAATTTATCGGCGCAGGCAGGTCGGCGCATAGCGGTTTGACGGCGTGCTGCCAGCACCAACCGGCAGCCTAACGCGCAACCAGCCAAGCATGATCGATTTTGGTACAGCGATCGATTACTACCTTGAGTCCTGAATCACTCGCTAGGTTCGCGGCCTCAGCGTTGATTACGCCAAGCTGCAGCCACAAGCATTTCGCGCCGATACGAATCGCTGCTTGTGCAATCGGCAGTACATCGGCTGAGTTGCGAAACACGTCGACGATATCGACCGGTTGCTCAATCGCGTCTAGCGTCGGATAACATTTCAATCCGAGAATTTCACGCTGACCCGGATTGACCGGAATGACCGTATATCCACTGGCCATCAGGTAGCGCGCGACTTCATTGCTCGGTCGCGCTGGATTGGGCGACATACCGACGACGGCTATCGTTTTGCTCGACGACAAAATGTCGCGTAGATTTCCGGCATCATTGACAATCATGTTTGCTCACTGTGTTGGGTTTCAAATCGGTTTGAAATTTTGCGCCATGACGCGTGGCACGCTTGCTAAGGCCCAATGTACGCTCGCCCATTGCCAAATCTCGGCAACGCTTGCGCGCCGCAATTCGGCGGGCGGTGATTGCCCCAAAAGTTGCAGAGCGGCGACTAACTCCGTCGCAGCGTTCCGCGTATCCAATGCCGTCGCACCAGTCTGTTTCGATAACTTTTCGCCCGCCGCATTTACGGCAACGGGGACATGTGCATATTCGGGTGTTGGCAAGGCAAGTTTTTGTTGCAAGAAAATTTGCCGCGCCGTCGAGTGCAGCAAATCAGCGCCACGTACTACGTGAGTAATGCCTGCTGCCGCATCGTCGATCACCACGGCCAGTTGATAGGCAAAAATATTATCCGCACGCAGTAGCACAAAATCACCGACATCTTTGGACAACAAACTATTGATTCGACCTTGAATCGTATCGCTGAAGGAAATCTGCGCGTCGCCCACCGCCAGTCGCCACGCACGCGCGGATTTTCCTGGTGCTAAACCATTGCGGCAAGTGCCCGGGTACACGCTTGCGCCGTCGATTGCCAAGCCGTGGATTTCCGCATCGGCCAATTCGCGGCGCGTACAGGCGCATGGAAACACGTCCGCACCGCCGCGCAATTGCTCAAGCGCCGCTGCATACGCGGCTGTTCGCCTACTTTGCCAAACCAAGGCGCCATCCCACTTAAAACCGAATACTTCCAGCGTCCGCAGAATTTCATCCGCAGCTATTTTTGAGCAGCGCGGCGCATCAACGTCTTCCATACGGAGTAGCCATTGCCCGCGATTCGCACGCGCCTCTAGCGCTGAGGCCAACGCGGCAACCAAAGAACCAAAGTGCAGCGGCCCGGTTGGCGAAGGCGCAAATCGGCCTCGATAGGCAGTTGGATTGGTCGTTGCAAGCATAGCCAGCACGATACACCAGCCGCCGTGAAGACTACTTGGTCGTTAAAATGACAGCTTCAATAGTCTGGCATCCAAATCATGGCGACACGCGAACTTGACGCAGCAAATTTTCAATCCACCATCACCGATAACGATTTCATCGTCATCGATTTTTGGGCACCGTGGTGCGGCCCGTGTCGCTCGTTTGCGCCGACTTTTGAAGCGATGTCTGAGCAACATCCGGATATCGTTTTTGCCAAAGTGAACACCGAAGTCGAACAGCAAATCGCCGCTGCCTTCAACATCCGCTCGATCCCGACGCTGATGGTATTCCGTGATCAAATCATCATCTACGCTGAAGCCGGCGCACTATCTGCCGGCGCTTTGGGGCAAGTGATTGCACAAGCGCAAGCGCTGGACATGAATCAAGTACGCAGTGAAATTGCGGCACAGGGCGTTTGAGCCACAATAACGAGCAAGTGAGTCAAACGACCATCAAGTTTCAATTCTAGGTGCACAAAATACATGGCTGATAACTCGCCCGGCGACACCGCCGCGAATGCACACATCGAGCGAATCCGCGCGCTATTCGATACGACGCCATCGAGTCTGATGGCGATCGTCGTTGGCGTCACTCTGGTTTTTTTGTTGCTTTGGTCACCCGTCAACGCACCACTGCTCAAACCTTGGGCGGCATTGATGATGAGCACCGCCGCGTTGCGTGGATGCTTGTGGCTACTATTTCGCGCCAGCCATCTTGATCTGAATTCCGCTCGCCGCTGGGAATGGGGTTATGCCTTGGCCATGTGCACTACTGGCATCACTTGGGGATTGCTCAGCGGACCGTTGTATCCAACAGATCCAGTCGAGCAGGTTTTCATTTTGGTGTTAACCATCATCACGGCGTTCAGCGGTGCAATTTATGCAGCCGCGAGCCGACTTGCCTTTGTGTTGTTTGCCATCCCGACGGTCGTCCCTAGCCTGCTGCAGTATGTACTGAGCCAGGCCGAGATTTATTTCATGCCAGGAATAATCGCCACCGCCGGATGCATCATCGTACTCATGAACGTGCATCATGCGCTTTACCGTTTCGCAAACAAACAACTGCGACACAGTGCGGAAACTGAAGCGCTGTTGGCTGAACAAGAGGCCATATTCCAAACGGTCACTGCCGGAATCGCTATTGTTCGCAATGGCATCGCCATCAAATGCAACACGCGGCTGGGCGAGATTCTTGGTCGCAGCCTGAAAGACATTCAGTCGATTGCGATGACAGAGATGCTGGTAAGCGCCGATGACGCTGACACCCTTCGTGCAGCAGCGCAGGCGACCTTGATGGATGGCAAGCCATTTCATGCGCAGCTTCGAATGCGCCGTGGCAACGGCAGCGAGTTTTACGCCGATATATCCGGCCGACGAAGGTCAAACGACCATCGCGGTGACGTGACTTGGTTGATTAGTGAGATTGATACGGGAAAGGATTAAGTCTGAAATAATAAGATTCATCGATTTCGTGACATTCGTGACAATAGAATTTATTTCCAGTGCTTGTCTTCGATAAAACTCTGCTGATAGCAATCTTCGGCTTTGCAGACGCGCGGAGGTCGCGAGTCGGATTGAGTTTTGCTGCAAATAGTTGCGTGTCCGGCGTTCAACCTCTACTCGGTCAAAATCAATGAAACTCACCTCCTGCTTCACCGCCATCGTCATTTCATTCACCTTCACTGGCTGCGCCAGCATCACTTCAAGTGAGATGCAAACCTTGTCGCTGACGACTCATGCCGAAGACGGCAAAGTCGCCGAAGCAGCAAAATGTACGCTTAAGAATGACAAGGGAACATGGGAGTCCAGCAGCCCAGGTTTCATCTCCGTGCACCGCTCGGCGGAGGATCTCACCGTCGAGTGCAAAAAAGAGGGATTTACCGACGGTTTGTTGAAAGCTGTTTCACGCGCTGCAGGCGGCATGTGGGGCAACATCATATTCGGTGGCGGTATCGGTGCCATCATCGATCACAACAAGGGTAACGGCTACAACTATCCCGAACAGCTACCAGTGGTGATGGGCAAATCGGTGGTTGTGGATCGTAAGGATCATGGTTCGGAGCCTGCGCCAGTTACACCTGTGGCACTTGCACCCGCGCCGAAGTAGTTACTTGGTTTGCTCAAACTACACGCCGAAGCGGTTATCGTGACGGCGTGTTGCCAGCGCCAACTGGTGCGCGTTTGGTCAGTGGCTACACGTTGAAC
Organism: Rhodocyclaceae bacterium; assembly: GCA_016721505.1. Lineage (GTDB taxonomy): Bacteria > Pseudomonadota > Gammaproteobacteria > Burkholderiales > Rhodocyclaceae > JADKHX01. The sequence continues at coordinate 31,429 of JADKHX010000002.1, forward strand.
AAAAAGTTCAAAACATCGCCGTCCTTGACCACATATTCCTTGCCTTCAGCGCGCATTTTTCCGGCTTCTTTGGCGCCGGATTCGCCTTTGAATGAAATGAAGTCATCGAAGGCTATTGTCTGCGCGCGGATGAATCCTTTTTCAAAATCGGTATGAATTACGCCAGCCGCTTGCGGTGCAGTATCGCCCGCGTGGATGGTCCAGGCGCGGACTTCTTTGACACCCGCAGTGAAATAAGTGCGCAGACCAAGCAGGCTATAGCCCGCTCGTATCAATCGATTCAAGCCCGGTTCGGTCAGACCCAAGTCGGCTAGAAACATTTGTTTTTCGTCGTCGTCCAAGTCGGCGATTTCGGCTTCAATCGCGGCACAGACGGCGACCACTTCCGCTTTTTCGTTTTGTGAATGCTGGCGCACCTTATCCAAAAAAGGGTTGTTTTCGAAACCGCCTTCCATGACGTTGGCGACATACAAAACCGGCTTGGCGGTGATGAAGCAAAACGGCTTGATAAGCGCTTTTTCTTCTTTCGATAAATCTAAAGCGCGAATGGCTTTGGCCTGGTCGAGTTGGGCGAAACATTTTTCCAAAACCGCGACCAAAATCTTGCCGTCTTTGTCACCTGAACTTGCCAGCTTGCGATTCTTGTTCAGCACTTTTTCGACCACGCTCATGTCGGCCAGCGCCAGCTCGGTATCAATCACTTCGATGTCTCGTAAGGGGTCAACACTGCCGGAGACATGAATAACATTGTCGTCGGCAAAGCAACGCACGACATGCACGATGGCGTCGGTTTCGCGGATGTTGGCAAGGAACTGATTACCCAGACCTTCGCCTTTGCTCGCACCGGCAACCAAGCCGGCAATGTCAACGAATTCAACGATGGCCGGCTGAATTTTTTGCGGCTTGACGATAGCCGATAACGCGGCGAGCCGTGCATCGGGAACTTCGACGATGCCGACATTTGGCTCGATGGTGCAAAAGGGATAATTTTCTGCTGCGATACCGGATTTGGTTAGCGCATTAAACAGGGTGGATTTACCGACGTTGGGCAGGCCAACGATGCCGCACTTGAGACTCATGGAAGTTCTTTCCGAATTTGGGTAATGGGTTTGGTATTGAGCGACTTCATCGCCCCTTCAAGATTGCCTTCAGCCAATTGCGGCCAACTTAATAGCGCCCGATCGAGCGCTGTATCAATTTCGGTTTGCTCTTCGACGCGCGGTGCTTTGAGTACATAGTTCACAACTTCGTTACGATCTCCCGGATGCCCAATGCCAACGCGCAAACGCCAGTAATCTTGCGTGCCGAGTTGCGCAGTGATGTCTTTGAGCCCGTTATGGCCGCCCAAGCCACCGCCAAAGCGCAATTGCAATCGCCCAGGCGGCAAATCCAACTCGTCATGCACGACCAACATTTCGGCCGCCGTGATGCGATAAAACTGCATCAGATCACGCACTGGGCCACCGGAGCGATTCATGAAAGTTTGCGGCATCAACAGCCACAGGTTCTGTGCTTTAGCTTGCCCAGCAATCGCTTTGAAACGTGTCTCGTAATTCAAGCGCGCACCAATATCGTCGGCTAGTCGCGCACAAAACCAAAACCCGGCGTTGTGCCGGGTTTTGGCGTAGTCGGCCCCGGGATTCCCGAGGCCGACGATCAAGCGCAAACGCGCAAGTTGTGGCGAGGCTGACATGCCAGCTAGCAGCGTGAGCTGCCGTTAGATTACTTCTTGGCCGGTGCTTTGGCCGCTGCTGCGGGTGCAGCCTTGCCGGCCGCTGCTGCTGCAGGTGTGGCGGTGGCTGCCGCTGCTGCCGCTGCCGTTGCCGCGTCTGCTTCTTCGTCCTTAGACTTGCCGCCTTTGATGGTGATAGACGCGACCACAGAATCACTGATGCCGTGGTGATGCACGACTTCCACGCCTTTGGGTAGATTGAGTTCGCTGGTGTGCAACGAATGGCCCGCCACCATGTCTTTGAGGTCGACGGTGATAAATGCTGGCAGATCAGCTGGCAAGCATTTGACTTCGACCTCGTTCATCACGTGCGAGACCAAGCCGCCCTGGGTTTTGACGCCCGGAGCGATCTCGCCATTGATGAAGTGCAGCGGGATTTTCTTGTGCAGTATTTTGGCCGCATCAACGCGCTGAAAGTCCAGATGCAATACGACTGGACGATAAGGATGACGTTGTACGTCGCGCAGCAGGCAAAGCTCTTTGGCGCCGTCGACGTTGATGGTCAACACAGACGCATGGAAGGCTTCTTTGCGTAGCAATTGGAACATCTCGTTGTGATCCATAGAGAGCGATTGCGGTGCAATCGCGTTGCCGTAAAGAATGCCGGGGATGTTGCCAGTGTGACGTAGGCGGCGGCTCGCTCCGGTGCCCTGTCCGTCACGCTTGGTAGCGTTAAATTCAATTTTCATGATGACTCCAATTAGTAAAACAATTTAAGTGCTGCTAAAAATCCCCGTCCGCGACCAGACGAGGGGTGAAAAAATAAACTCAGACGCTTGCGTCCATACGCGCCATGACAGCCGAGCGCAGCGAGCTAATCAGTAGCCCCGCCTCGGGGCGGGGATGGGGGTGGGGGGTGTGACTTGCCATAGGGGTTTATTCCATGAACAGCGACGAGACCGAAGACTCGTTGCTAATCCGCATGATGGTTTCGGCCAACAGTTCGGCAATCGAAATCTGGCGGATTTTTCCGCAGGCTTTGGCTTCGGCGTTGAGCGGAATCGTATCGGTTACCACCAACTCATCAAGCTCGGATTCCGCAATGCGTTCGATAGCGCTGCCTGACAAAACCGGGTGCGTGCAGTACGCCAGTACGCGCTTGGCGCCATGTTCCTTGAGCGCGACTGCGGCTTTGCATAGCGTACCTGCAGTATCCACCATGTCGTCCATGATGACGCAAGTGCGGCCATCAACATCGCCGATGATGTTCATGACTTCTGACACATTGGCCTTGGGACGACGTTTGTCGATAATCGCCAAGTCGGATTCGAGTCGTTTGGCCAATGCGCGTGCGCGCACCACGCCGCCCACGTCAGGCGATACAACCAACAAATCTTCGTGCTGCTGGCGCCAAATATCACCGAGCAATATCGGCGCGGCGTAAATGTTATCGACAGGAATATCGAAAAAACCTTGAATTTGATCGGCGTGCAAATCCACCGTCAATACGCGATGCACGCCAACGCCAACGAGCATGTCGGCAATCACTTTGGCGGTAATCGCGACACGTGCGGAGCGTGGACGGCGGTCTTGGCGGGCGTAACCGAAATAAGGAATCGCGGCGGTGATGCGGCCAGCCGAAGCACGCTTCAAGGCATCGACCATGACCATCAATTCCATCAGATTGTCGTTGGTCGGCGCGCAGGTGGATTGCAATACAAACACATCGCGACCACGGACATGATCGAGAATTTCGCAACTGACTTCGCCATCCGAAAAGCGGCCGACGATCGCACGGCCCATGGAGATATTCAGGCGCTTGGCGACATCGGCTGCCAACTTGGGGTTGGCATTACCGGTAAAAACCATCAGGCTATCGTAGGCCATCGCGGATTTACTCTATGAGGGTGGGCGAATGCTTCGGGTTGCGGCGCTTGCGGGATTGCGGTGCGACGAAGTATTTGGCTGGGGAGGAAGGAGTCGAACCTTCGAATGCCGGAATCAAAATCCGGTGCCTTAACCAACTTGGCGACTCCCCAAAAACCCTTAACTATTCAAACTGAGACGGCCAAGGGACGCGGATTATGCTGGCTTTTAGGGGTGTCTGTCAAATCAAACTAGAGCTAAATAGCAGGTCTAGCGAGCACTTTTGTCGCTGCGAACCTCAATAGCGGATGGTAATCCAAGCCCTGTGCGACAAATCCGGCCATCGCAGGCAATTTTTGGCGCAAAACCTCAAGCGCCGCGGTCGCCTCTGCCTCGCTCTGCAACGCCACAAAACAGCAGGCTCCCGAACCACTCATACGTGCCTCACCGTAGACCTGCAAGGCCGCTAAACATTGCGCAACGGGTGGATACAGGGCACAAGCTACCGACTGCATGACGTTGCTGCCAAAGCCATCCTGCCAGCTTGCTGGAACAATTGGGGCTGCGTTGCGGCCTAAATGCGGTGAACCAAATATTGCGGCAGTTGGAACATTGACTGGCGGCGCAACCACCAGGTACCACGCGGGCGGCACCAACACAGGCGTGAACTTTTCGCCCACTCCCTCAGCGAATGCGCAGCGGCCGTAGACAAAAATCGGCACATCGGCACCGAGGGCGAGACCAATTGTTTGTAATTGCTCGCTTGATAGTCTGGTTTTCCACAGATGATTGAGTGCGATTAAGGTCGTCGCCGCATCGGAGCTACCGCCTCCCAGACCACCGCCCAGTGGCAGGCGCTTAGTCAGATGTATGGTTGCACCTTGCTTGCACGCGGTCTCAGTTTGCAATGCCTGTGCGGCGCGAACCACCAAATTGCTTGCGTCTTCAACCCCTGGCATGGGTGTCGCCAAGACGATTTTTTCATCGCTGCGCGGGGTGAATCGTAGGCTATCGCCATAGTCGATGAAGCGAAAAACGGTCTGCAGCAAGTGATAACCGTCTGCACGCCGACCGATGATGTGCAAAAACAAATTGAGCTTGGCTGGTGCGGGCCATTCGCTGTCCCAATCACTATTCATCATCACCCCACGTTTCCACAATGATGCTCAAACTGATGTCGTCTTTGCTGAATTCGATGCGGCGTGGAACCAGTGCGCTGGTCACTTGCGCCAGTTGGTGCTGTTGACACGCCGTCGTATCGCTGCATTTGAATTTCACCCGCTGCGCTTGTGTAACCGCAATTTTCCAACCATCTTTTTCACCAGTCCATTGCGGGCGCGCACCGCGCAGCCACTGCGGCAATTCGTCCAAAGGCAGCGCTTGGCCGAAGACTTGTTGTGAGAGCGCTTGCCAATCGCGTCCGGCAAATTTCTTGCCGTCGGCGGATTCGAGTTGCGCAGCATTTTCCTCCCGCGTGATGCGCGCCACCCCTTGTCCCAGCGCGGCAGTCAACATCAAAGTATCGCGCGCTTCGCTGTGATCCCAAGTAAAACGCAAATGATCATTGCGCCGGCCTTGCTTGAACAGCAAACGACCTTCGATTGCGAACGAGGATTGCGCCGAGCCTAACGCTTGACTGGCATCGTCGACGAACTTGTCGGCCTGCGATGGCACGACGCTGGCGCAGCCAGCAAGTTGCAATGAAATCAGGCAAGCGCAAAGCAGCGCTGAGCGCGTTTGCCCTTGCATCCGTGAAAACAAACTCACGGCGTGAAACGTTTTATCGTCGCCGACAATAAGCTGTTCGTCGGGTGATTTTTAATCGCGGCTTGCCAAAGCGCGCGCGCTTCATCAGTGCGGCCTAGCGTCCACAGCACTTCGCCTAAATGCGCCGCAATCTCGGCATCGGGGCGCGCTGCATAGGCTTGCCGCAGCGGTGTTAGTGCCTGCTCTAGCTTGGCTTGGCGGAACAACAGCCAGCCTTTGCTGTCCAAAATAAACGGATCGCCAGGAGCGAGTGAGAGCGCTTTGTCGATCAAGGTTTGTGCTTCATCGAGACGTACATTTCGGTCGGCTAATGAGTAGCCTAAAGCGTTGTAACCAATCGCCTGATCAGGTTGCAGCGCGATCAATTTACGAAAGCTCTGCTCGGCCAAGTCCAATTTATCGAGCCGCTCAGCGGTGACCGCCGATTCATAGAGCAACTCGGGTTGATCAGGATTTTTGACCAATCCGTCGGCTAATAAATGCAGCACTTCCTCATGCCGTCCAGCTTCTCGCAGCAACTGCGCTTCGGCAATGAGCAGTCGCGGCTCTTCTTTCGGCGCAATCGAACGCGCATAGCTCAGCCGCTCACGCGCCTCGTCACTACGTCCGGCTTTCGCCAATAGTTGTGCGCAGCGCAACACTGCCGGCAAGCGATGTTCGCCGGCGTCAATTGCGTTGTAAAGACGAATCGCTTCGTCGGGGTGATTCGTTTCCTCGCTGATCTGCGCAAGGTAATATCGAACCGGGTTTGGATCGCCTTTGCCAAACTCCAGCACATGGCGCAGGTGCCGCTCGGCATCGACTAAATCTTCGAGTTGTAGCGCCAAAATACCCAGCGCGTAAATCGGTTCGATATTTTCCGGCTGCGCTGCATTCAAGGTACGAAATTCAGCGCGCGCCTCGGCAAATTTTTTGTCACCCACCAGCGCACGGGCATAGGCTTGGCGAGCATCAAAGGCCTTTGGATTTGCGGCGACAAAGCGCTGCAAAAATGCTGTCTGCTCAGGGCTGCGCTCCAGCAGTTGCGCCTTCATCAAGGCAGCCAACTCCCATTGCGGGCGCAGCTCAAGTGCCTTATCAACATGGGCCAGCGCACTAATGGTTTCGTTAACAGCGACCGCTGCTTTTGCTCGTGCCATGTGTGCTTCAGGCAAGCTCTCGTAAGGTGCGGCCAGTTGTTCAATCAACTTTTGCACCGCCTTTTTGTCTGTATGTCGAGACATGACATTGGTCAGGCGCAACAAAGATTCGCCAACCCGCGCCGGATTGTCCACCAAATCTTTGGCCAGCAAATCGGCGAGTTCGTCGAGCCGATTTCCGACGGCAAGCAAGCTGGCTACGGTCTGCCGCGCCAGCGTGCTGGTCGGCTCAATCTCCAACCACAATCGCGCTTGCGCCAGCGCCAATTCCATTTGCTTGGCCATCATCGCCGTCTCTGCTGCGCGGCGGGCGATTCGCGCGTCGCGCGTCGAATTCGCTAAATCGGCGTGCGCACGTGCGGCAAGATCATATTGCCCACGCTGCGCGGCAACTTCGGCAAGCAAAAACTGATAAAGAATTTGCGGCGTGAGTTCGATACGCGGTGCGGCCACAGACTCGGCTGACTCGGTGGTATCAACTTGTAACTCCGGCTCAGCTTCAGCCACACTTTCGGTGGCAGCAGTGGCTTTGGCATCTTGAGCGCGCACCGCACCAGCCATTACAAAAAATGGTGTGATAAGCAGAACCAAATATTTGAACTTGCGCATGATGGGCAGTGAAAACAGAAGGAACTATCCGTAAGCTGAAGCCAAAAAATCCGGCCTGTAAAATCGCCTTAATCTTAGCAGTTTCATCACTCGTCTCGATGCGATTGGATGCGCGACCATGCCAGAACTCCCCGAAGTTGAAGTGACGCGACGCGGTATCGCGCCTAGCTTGATTGGACGGCGTGTCACCAACACCAACTGGCGAGTTCCGGCTTTGCGCTATCCCTTGCCCAGTGATAAGACCGCACAGTTCACCGGCTTACCCTTGCTGGCGGTGCATCGCCGCGCCAAATATTTGCTGCTGGAATTCGCTAGCGGGCATTTGCTGATTCACCTTGGCATGTCTGGCAGTTTGCGGTTGGTCAGTCCTAGTCTTGCACCAGCGAAGCACGATCATGTTGATCTGGTTTTTGGCAGCGGTAAATCCGCCATTGCGCTGCGCATGCACGACCCACGCCGCTTCGGCGCGATTTTGTGGCTGGAAGGCGATGCGTTTTCGCACCCGCTGTTAAACGTGCTGGGCATAGAACCACTGACCGATGAATTCACCGCAGCATGGCTTAAAAAATCGCTGACCAATTTGAAAGCGGCAATCAAACCGACACTGATGGACGGTCATCGTATTGTCGGCATTGGCAATATTTATGCCTCTGAAAGTTTGTTCCGCGCCGGCATCCACCCGGCCGTACCGGCGGGCAAAGTGTCTTTGAAACGCTTGGCGCGATTAGTACCGGTAATCAAAGAGACGCTCGCCGCAGCGATAAACGCAGGCGGCAGTTCCTTGCGCGATTTCATCCACTCCGATGGTAGTTCGGGCTATTTTCAACAGCAGTATTTTGCCTATGGCCGCAAAGGCGAGCCGTGCCGTGTTTGTCAATCGCCCATCCGTGAAATACGACAAGCTCAACGGGCGACTTTTTTTTGCGCACGCTGTCAGCGATAGCCTTGTTTAGTATTGGTCGCACTAGCTTTCACATTTCATCCGCTCAAAACCGCCGTTCATCGCATTAGTTGATTTTTTTGTATGCCGTTGCTATTAAGATGCCGGTTCGCGCCGCGACGCCTACCTGAAATCTCGTGGCCTTGAAATTCACTATCCACAACGCAGGAATTAATTGGAGAAAACAGCATGGTTCAGCGCAATTTCCATACAGGTTTGAAGGTTTTAGCCGCATCGCTTTTGTGCATCGGTTTCGCCAGTTTAGGTACAGCCGCCGAATTGAAGTCGGGCGTCGAAAAACAATATTTCGACCCCAGCGTACGGATTCAAGACAATATTTTTCTGGCCGTGAACGGGACCTGGATTAAGAACACACCGATTCCAGCGGACAAAGGTCGTTTTGGTGCATTCGACATTTTGCGTGACACCAGCGAAACCCGCACGCGAATGATTATTGAGGACGCTGCCGCCAAAAAACAAGCCAAAGGCAGCGAAGGCGAGAAAATCGGCATGCTTTACAACAGCTTTATGGACGAAGCCACGGTTGAGCGTTTGGGCATCAAGCCCCTGGCTGCCGACTTGAAGAAGATCGCTGCAATCAAAACCACAAAAGACATCGCCAAGGTGATGGGCGAAATGCAAACAGCCCAGATCAATGGGCCGTTGCGGCTTGATGTCAACCAAGACGCAAAAGATTCGACGCGTTATCAAACCGACGTGCGCCAGGGCGGCTTGGGCATGCCTGATCGCGATTACTTTTTGAAAGACGATCCTCGCTTCAAAGCGGCACGCGACGCGTATGTGGTGTACCTCACGACACTTTTCAAACTGGCCGGCGAAAAAGCGCCAGAGGCTGCGGCAGCGAGTGTGATGAAACTTGAAACGGCGCTAGCGCAGATTCAATGGACAAAGGTTGAAAATCGCAATCCGGAAAAAACTTATAACAAGAAGACACCTGCTGATTTGGCCAAGCTCACGCCGGAGTTTGACTGGGCGACCTACCTCACGGCAGGTCATGTCGGCAAGATTAGTGATTTGAATTTGAACCAGCCTAGCTATGCCGTTGGCCTGGGCAAATTGATCGCCAGCGAGCCGATATCCGTGTGGCAAGCGTATTTGAAAGCACGCTTGCTTGACGACGCGGCACCCGCATTGCCCAAGGCTTTTGTCGATGCGCGCTTTGAATTCCGTGGCAAAACCTTGACCGGCACCAAGGAAAATCAACCGCGCTGGAAGCGCAGTGTGGCGGCAGTGGAAAACGGTATGGGCGAAGCGATTGGTCAGATCTATGTGGCTAAATACTTCCCGCCGGCTTCAAAGGCCAAAATGGATGAACTGGTCGGTAATTTGTTGAAAGCGTTCAAAGTCAGTATTGATGGTTTGACTTGGATGTCGCCCACCACCAAAGTGCAAGCACAACGCAAGCTTTCGACCTTTATGCCAAAAATCGGCTATCCGAAAAAGTGGCAAAGCTACGCCAAACTGGAAATCAAACCCGACGATTTGTATGGCAATTTGACGCGTACGGCGCGCTTCGCGCATCAATTCTCGGTAGATAAACTGGGTAAGCCGATTGACCGTGACGAATGGGGCATGACACCGCAAACCGTCAATGCCTACTACAACCCTTCACTCAACGAAATCGTTTTCCCCGCCGCGATTTTGCAATACCCGTTCTTCAGTCAAGACGTTGACGATGCAGTCAATTACGGTGGCATTGGTGCCGTGATAGGCCACGAAGTCGGTCACGGCTTTGACGACCAAGGTAGCCAGTTTGATGCCGACGGAAATTTGAAAAATTGGTGGACGGAAGAGGATCGCAAAGCCTTCACTCAATTGACCAGCAAACTCGTCGCGCAGTACAACGCCTACGAACCGCTGCCTGGCAAAAACATCAATGGCGAACTAACTTTAGGCGAGAACATTGGCGATTTATCCGGTCTGCAAATCGCGTTCAAAGCCTATCGGCTATCGTTAAACGGCAAAGAAGCGCCGGTGATTGACGGCATGACTGGCAACGAACGCTTTTTCTACGGTTTTGCACAAGTCTGGCGCTCGGTGATGCGCGACGAAATGATGCTCAATCGTCTGGTGTCCGACCCGCATTCACCCGGCAACTATCGTCCAGTCGGTTCAGCCTCAAATTCCGATGCCTTCCACGAGACGTTTAATCTAAAACCCGGCGACAAAATGTATAAGCCGGAAGCCGAGCGGATTCGGATTTGGTAAGACCTTTGTAAATCGCGTCTATTGCAAAGTGAAAAAACAGCGGCTTGCCGCTGTTTTTTCTTTATGCCGACTTTTTGGTCAGCACGTAATACTTCGCCATCAACATATCCTTCGATTCGACATTGTCTACATCGTTCGGAATGCAATCCACCGGGCACACCTCGCGGCATTGCGGGGTATCAAAATGCCCGACGCATTCGGTACATTTGTTGGGGTCAATTTCGTAAATTTCGTCGCCTTGCGATATTGCGCTATTGGGGCATTCGGGTTCGCAAACATCGCAGTTGATGCATTCGTCGGTAATGATTAAGGACATTTTCGTTTCTAGCTGTTCAAGTAATTTTTGCCTTCAGTCGCTCATGCACCAAGGGCTGAACGAATTTTGAAACATCGCCGCCAAACAGTGCAATTTCACGCACCATGGTTGCGGAGACAAACATGTATTGCTCACCAGGGGTGAGGAAAATGGTTTCGACTTCGGGATAGAGATTTCGATTCATCCCCGCCATCTGAAATTCGTATTCAAAATCGGATACCGCACGCAAGCCGCGCACGATGACGGATGCGCCTTGCTGATGCACGAAATCCATCAACAAACAATCAAAGCCGTGTATCTCGACATTGGGATACGGCGACAAAACTTCACGGGCAATTGCCACGCGCTCGGCAAGCGGAAACAGCGGGCGTTTGTTGCGACTCTCGGCGATACCAATAATCACTCGCTCGAAAAGACTCGCGGCGCGGCGCACCAAATCTTCGTGACCACGAGTGAGGGGATCAAATGTTCCCGGATAAACCGCTACGCCTGCGCTCATCGGTGCTCCAGTAAATGAAAGAAAACCTGACCTGCATGACCTTGTCGCGTCACTACAAAATCGCCCAAAGATTCGAGCGCCGTTTCCGCCTCAACATACAGCCGCGCTGAAGGCTTGGCAAGCTGCTCCAGGCGCGGCGCGATTTGTTCCAGAATGCCACGACCGTAGGGCGGATCTAAAAATACCAAATCGAATCTGCCGTCGGCTGAAATCGGCGCGAATTTTAGCGCGTCAGCGCAATGTAGTTTGAGGCGCCCGCAATCAAAGCTCGCTGCGTTTTTCTTCAATGCGGCGAAAGCCTTGCGATCTTTTTCTATCATCACTACCGACTCAGCGCCTCGCGATGCCGCTTCAAAACCGAGAATGCCGCTGCCGGCGAACAAATCCAAACAAGACAGCCCGCGCAAATCGTGGCCTAGCCAATTGAACAAAGTTTCGCGCACGCGATCAGGCGTTGGCCGTAGCGCAATTTCCGTCACCGCATCTTGCACTGAAATCAATCGGCTACGCCACTCGCCCCCCGTGATGCGGATGCGGCTCATCTTGACGGAAAATCGCCAGTTGGTGCTGATGAAACAAACACAAAAACAGAAACAACCATGCAACAAGGCGGTCGCGCACAAGACGCGCTCTGCGCCGTTGCGTGTGCTGACACGCCGTTGAACGTGGCTGGATTTGCCTGATACACAGTTCGCCTCTGTTAAAATTTTGCAGCCGCCTATCTTAGCGACTTCTGCCTGCACTCTTCTGTGATGACCGGTTCAAAACCAAAAATTGACGTTGTTAAATCGCTTTCGTTCGGCGAAAAAATCAAAGAAGGATTGGCAAAAACCAGCGCCACGCTGAATACGCCCGTAGGCGAACTTTTTTCAGGATCACCGAGCGCAGAATCCGGCCCTTCATGGAGCGAACGGCTCAAGGTGGGTTTGGCCAAAACCAACGCCACCCTGAACACTCCGGTCAGCGAATTGTTCAGCCGCTCGAAGATTGATGCCTCGCTGTATGAAGAACTGGAAGCCACTTTGTTGATGGCCGATTGCGGTGTCGACGCAACGACCTGGCTGCTCGATGAACTCAAGACCCGCGTCAAACGCGATGGAATTGAAAATCCGGCGCTGCTGCGCGCAGTGTTGAGCGAGCTGCTAACCACGCTGCTTTTGCCCATCGAAAAGCCGCTGGAAATCACTGCCCATCGCCCGTTCATCATCATGCTAGCGGGCATCAACGGCGCGGGTAAAACAACCTCCATTGGCAAGCTGGCGCGACATTTTCAGCAACAAGGGTTGAGTGTGTTGCTTGCTGCAGGCGACACATTTCGCGCCGCTGCGAAAGAGCAATTGATGGTCTGGGGTGAGCGCAATGGCATCACCGTCATCGCGCAAGATTCAGGCGATTCGGCCGCTGTGATTTTCGACGCTATAGCCGCTGCGCGAGCGCGCAAGATTGATATTGTGCTGGCTGATACCGCTGGTCGACTGCCGACACAATTGCATCTGATGGAAGAAATCGCCAAGGTCCGGCGTGTGATTCAGAAAGCCGAAGCGAGCGGCCCGCACGAAGTCATTTTGGTGCTCGATGCCAATATCGGGCAAAACGCGATTGCACAAGTCAAAGCCTTCGACAAAGCCATCGGCGTCACCGGCCTCATCGTCACCAAGCTCGATGGCACAGCTAAGGGTGGGGTGTTGGCGGCGATTGCGCGGCAATGCGCCAAGCCCGTGCGCTACATCGGTGTGGGTGAAGGCATTGCTGATTTACAGCCATTCCGCGCCGCCGAATTTGTCGCGGCAATTTTTCCGCCGGAGCCCTCGTGATTCGTTTCGAGCGTGTCGGGAAACGCTACCCGCCTGACATCAATGCATTGACCGACATTCAGCTTGAAGTCGAAGATGGCGAGCTAATTGCTATCGACGGGCACTCCGGCGCTGGTAAATCTACCCTGCTCAAGCTCATCGCCGCGATTGAAAAACCGACTTCCGGCGTGATTCTGGTTGGCGGGCAAAACGTCAGCGCATTGGGACGCAAAGCAATACCGTTTTTTCGGCGCAATCTTGGTCTAGTGTTGCAGAATCAAAATTTGCTATTTGACCGCAGCGTGTTTGACAACGTGTTGTTGCCTTTATCGATCGCCGGATTCGCGCCCAAAGAAGCCCCCGCCCGTGTGCGTGCTGCGTTGGACAAAGTCGGATTGTTGGCGCGCGAAAAGGCCTTGCCGATTGCGCTCTCGGGCGGCGAACAACAACGTCTGGCGATTGCTCGCGCAGTGGTAAGTCGACCAAATTTGATCCTAGCCGATGAGCCGACCGCGCATCTCGATGCGGCGACCGCCACCGATGTCGCGCGCATATTCATGGAGTTCAACCGCGTCGGTGTTACCGTGTTGGTGGCTACCTACGATCGCAATTTGTTTCCCGCAGCGCGGCGAATTTCTCTGTCGCACGGAGCCTTGGTGACATGAAAACTTGGTTCCAACAGCACATCAACGCGGCACGCTTGGCCATCCGGCGATTGGCAGCCACGCCATTGAATACACTGCTCGCCGTGCTGGCGATTGGGATTGCGCTGGCTTTGCCAGCAGGCGGGCAAATGTTGCTCGCCAACGCGCAACAAATATTGGGTCAAGGCGCAACGCAACAAACAACGAAACGCGCAACGCCGCGCGTGCAAATTTCCTTGTACTTAAATGTCGATGCCGAGCGCGGTAGCGCAGAAAGTTTGGCAACCACATTGGGCAAAAATCCGGCCATAAAGTCTGTCGAATTTATTGACCGCGAAACCACTTTGCAACGCATGCGGCAAACGGCAGGCTTGAAAGAAGTCATCGACGCCTTGCCAAACAACCCCTTCCCCGACGCTTTGGTCATCACACCCAATGACGAAAGCGCCGAAGCGCTCGAATCATTGGCTGCCGAACTGCGTTCCCTGTCAAAAATCGATCATGTCCAGCTTGATTCGGCCTGGATAAAGCGTCTCGATGCGCTACTCAAAGTCGGCCGCACTTTTGTTGCGCTGCTGGCGACGCTGCTCGGTATTGGCTTAATTGCCATCACGTTCAACATAATCCGCTTGCAAGTCATGACCATGCGTGCAGAAATTGAAGTTAGCCAACTGCTCGGTGCCACCGACGGCTACATTCGACGCCCGTTTTTGTATTTCGGCAGCATGCTGGGCATTCTCGGTGGCCTGCTGGCGTGGAGCTTGGTGCTGGCCGCCACGGCCACGCTGAGCCGCCCGATAAGCACGCTGGGCGAGCTTTACGGCACGCCGCTAGTCCTCACCAGCCTTGGCCAACAAGATGTGCTGGTGCTGCTGGCGGCGGCGGCCGGGCTAGGCTGGGTCGGGGCGGCGTTGTCGTTGCGGCAGCATTTGCGTGCGCCAACGAACGGATAGATTTCTCCTTCGCCTACAAGATTGGACTGTCCCCAAACACCGAATTGGGAACTTTTTGGCCAATTAGCACTCTCACCCCACGAGTGCTAAACCAATGTTAAACTTACGGCAAAGGAGAATCTCGTATGAGTACCGCTCTATCGCTATCCCCCAGTTTTTCTGCCACCGCCTTTCAGCTCCCATCAGCCAGTGGCAGTATCGAAGCCTATATCCAGGCGGCGAATCGCGTGCCTATGCTGACCGAAGCCGAGGAGCAATCCTTCGCTCGCCGCCTGCGCGACGAAGATGATGTCGATGCAGCGCGCCAATTGGTGCTCTCACACCTGCGTCTGGTGATTTCTATTGCTCGTGGCTACCTTGGCTATGGCTTGCCGCACGCCGATTTGATTCAGGAAGGCAATATCGGTTTGATGAAAGCGGTCAAACGCTTCGACCCGGATCGTGGCGTGCGCTTGGTGTCGTTTGCGATGCATTGGATCAAAGCTGAGATTCATGAGTACGTGCTGAAAAATTGGCGGCTGGTGAAAGTAGCGACGACCAAAGCGCAGCGCAAATTGTTTTTCAATTTGCGTAGCATGAAGAAAAGTTTGAACACTTTGGGGCCGGACGAAGTCAGCGCCATCGCCCTAAAGCTTGGTGTCAAACCCGAAGAAGTCGTTGAAATGGAAGTCCGCATGGGTGGTAGCGATATGTCGCTAGAACCCGCCACCGATGACGATGACGAGCGGGTCTCACCCATTGCCTATCTGGCTAGCGACATCAGCACCGAGCCATCTGCGATGCTCGAAGCCAAGCAATACGACCATCTGCAAAGCGATGGACTGGCCGAGGCACTCGCCAAGCTAGACGATCGCAGTCGTGCGATTATTCAACGCCGCTGGTTAGTCGAAGAAGGTGAAGAAGCTGCAACCCTGCACGAACTCGCTGATGAATTCGGTGTGTCCGCGGAGCGAATCCGGCAGGTTGAAGTCAAGGCGCTGCAAAAGATGAAGGGCGTGCTGGGGGCAATGCACTGAGGTTGGCCGTTACTGTTTAACCAACGGCGGCGAAGCAGGGGTTTCGCAAAGCATTGCTCTGTGCCTGCGTAGCGGGTAGTCCGTACACAGCCGACACTGCACACCAGCACCAACTAGTGGAGGATAGCGAGTTGTCCCGCGCTTAAATCTCCTCCTCCCCCATCACCCGCCGATAAAACTCGTGGAAGTGTTGCATGCCGTCTTCCATTGGTGATTGATACGGGCCGACTTCGCTACGGTCTTGGGCTAGCAAAGCGCGACGACCTCTATCCATGCGCTCGCCAATTTCGTCGTCTTCGCGGGCGGTTTCGCGGTAGGCGGCTTGTTGGGCTTGGATGAATTCTGGTTCGAACAGGGCGATTTCTTCGGGGTAGTAGAACTCGACCACGTGGGTGGTTTTGTCGACAGCGCGCGGAATTAGGTGCGAAACAATCAGTACGTGCGGATACCACTCGATCATGATATTGGGGTAATACGTCAGCCAGATCGCACCATGCTTAACTAGCGCATGCGATGGCTCAGCTTGGCTTTGATCGAGCACGCTTTGGTGCCATTTGGCATAGATCGCCGAACCCGGTTTTGCCACTGATCGCGCGCCGACACGCTGCACAGAATGCCATTCGCCGAATTGCCAAGTGAGTTCGTCGCAATTCACCAAACCATTTAGACCTGGGTGAAATGGCTCGACGTGATAGTCCTCCAGATAAACCTCGATGAAGGTTTTCCAGTTGTAGTTGCATTCGTGTCGCTCAACGTGATTAAGCCGGTAGCCGCTGAAATCGAGATCATTGGCAACCGCCAATCCGGCCATGTCGACGACGGGTGAACGTGGGCCTTTGAACAATAAACCTTGCCAGTTTTCGAGTTTGGTCTTGGCCAGATTAAGGCAAGGATTGGCCGGAAATTGCGGCGCGCCGACTAATTCGCCATCTGCTTTGTAGGTCCAGCGATGAATGGGGCAGACAATCACTTTGGCATTGCCTGTGCCTTCAAGCATGATGGCTTGGCGATGGCGGCAGACATTAGACATTTCGTAAAAACCATCGGTTTGATGGCTGATTAAGCGCCCGTGGTCGTGCCACTCCTGCGAGCGGTAGTCGTTGATTTCTGGTGCCATCAGCGCATGCCCGACGTAGCCGGGTCCGGCATCAAAAATCAACTTCACTTCACGTTCAAAACGCTGCAGGTCGAAATACCAATCGACCGGAAATTGCGATGTAGCGGGAGCGAGATTTTTGTGTTTACCGATATCTGACATGAGGAAGAATCCATGTGGGACGCTTGCGAAACGACATCTGGAAAAGTCTGGCAAGCGATCAACGGCACGGCGCCGAGCGTGGCATTTTAGCGGGTGATTGGACGAACGGTGGCGAATCAGGGATTTCGCAAAGCATTGCTTTGCGCTTGTGTAGCGGTTCGGCTGCACTAAGTCGAGGCTCCACCCCGGCACCAATTGGCGAAATTTGCGTCGAAGTCGTTTTATTCGAGCTTTCACCATCACCCGTCGGGCATACACTTTTACGATGATTGCACTGCTCGAAGCGAAACGCGCTGGACTTTTTGTGCGCGCGCATCTCGCCAACAACCTCGTCGCTGGACTCGTCGTCGGCGTGGTGGCACTGCCTTTGGCAATGGCGTTTGCGATTGCTAGTGGGGCAAAACCCGAGCAAGGAATCTATACCGCGATTGTCGCTGGATTTCTCGGCGCGGCTTTCGGTGGCAGTCGCCTGCAAATTTCCGGGCCGACTGGCGCTTTCATTGTCATCCTCGCCGCAATTACCGCGCGGCATGGCATTGACGGTTTGCAAATCGCCACACTGATGGCCGGACTGATGTTGCTGGCGCTGGGTGCGGCACGGCTCGGTACCGTCATCAAATACATTCCGCATCCCGTCATCATCGGCTTTACCAGCGGTATCGCGGTGATTATTTGGGTCGGGCAGTGGAAGGATTTTTTTGGTTTGCATGCTGCGCCGAACGCGGCACATTTCCACGATAAGTTGGCAAGTTTATTGGTTGCCTTGCCCGATTTTCATCTAGCTACGACTTCGCTCGCGTTGCTGGCGCTGCTGCTCACGATTTACAGCCCGAAGTTGTTCAAGCATATTCCGGGACCGCTGGTGGCAATGGTGGTCATCACCGTTATTCAGTCTGCTTTTCAATTCCCTAATGTCGCCACTATCGCCAGTGCGTTTGGTGGTATTCCGCAAGCGTTGCCGACCTTCCACGTGCCGCAGGTGTCAGCGGCAGAACTGGTGCAATTGATCGGCCCGGCGTTCACTATCGCTTTGCTCGGCGCGATTGAATCTTTGTTGTCTGCAGTAGTGGCCGATGGGATGGCTAGCGGATTGGCTAACGGTACAAGCGCAACACGCCACGATCCGAATCAGGAATTGATTGGGCAGGGTATCGCCAATATCGCCGCGCCGCTATTTGGTGGCTTCGCCGCGACCGGCGCGATTGCGCGCACAGCGACCAATGTGCGCAATGGCGCGACCAGTCCACTCGCCGGAATTACCCACGCGGTTTTCTTAGTATTCGTGGTGTTGCTTTGCGCGCCGTTGGCGGATCACATTCCATTGTGTGCGCTCTCTGCCATCTTGTTCGTAGTCGCATGGAATATGGCTGAGCTGCATCATTTTTGGCACCTCGCACGCACGGCGCCGCGAAGTGATGTGATTATCTTACTCATCACGTTTGGCTTAACGGTGCTGACTGACATCGTCATCGCGGTCAATGTCGGCGTGATTTTGTCTTCACTGATTTTCATGCGACGAATGGCGCAAGCAGTGGAGATTCAGGATGAAACAAGTGAGCATGAATGGTTGATGCCGCCGAGCGAATCCGATGGGCAAAGGATGATTTACAGTATTGACGGGCCGTTCTTTTTTGGTGCGGCGGAGAAGCTGCAATCCACGTTGGCTAGCGCGCAACAACATGTCGAAGCGGTAGTTTTACGCTTGGGGCGCGTGCCGTTTATTGATGCGTCCGGTCTTGAAGCATTGAGTGAATTGGTTAGTAATTTTCAAGCGGCGCACACCCATGTCGCGCTATGTGAAGTGCGGGCGAATGTGCTGAGCAAAATAGTTCGCAGTGGTATTGCCGATAAAGTCGGTCGAGAAAATATTCACGACTCATTGAGTGACTGGATTGTCGCTAGCACACCCAAAAATACGCCGATAATTTAATTGCCGTCGAGTAGCCGCTTGAGATCCTGAGCGATTAGCGGCGCTGTATCTTCATGCTTGAGATACAAACGCAGTTTGCCTTTGGCATCGATTACGTAGCTGCCCGACGAGTGGTCCATGGTGTAGCTACCGGGTGTCGTGCCGGGACTTTTCTGGTAAAAAATTTTGAAATCTTTGGCGACCGCAGCGGTGGCATTCGCATCACCAAAAACACCAAGAAATGAGGGATGAAAAGCCGGAACATATTGCGACAACAAAGCTTGCGTGTCGCGTTCTGGGTCGATGGTCATAAATACGACTTGAACCTTTTCACCGTCCGTTCCAAGCAAACTCATCACTTCGCGCATCTTGGTCAACACGGTCGGACAGACATCTGGGCATTGAGTGTAGCCAAAGAAAATCACTACCACTTTGCCTTGAAAATCGCTGAGTTTGCGTGGCTTGCCGGTGTGATCGGTCAACGTTTGGGCCAGACCGGTGCTGCCAATTTCGGTGCCCGTGAGATCGGTGGAATTGAACGCGGGGGGCTTGCCACATGCAAACAAAAGGACGGTTGCCAGCAAGGCAGTCCAACGCAGGACACGCATGGAGTTAGACCGGAATGTAATGATCGATTAGCAAGGCGGCGAACAATAACGCCAGATACATAATCGACCAACGAAAACTTTTCTTCGCCACTTCGTCGCTGTACTGTCGCCACACCATCCATGCGTAGGCCAAAAACACCGCATCCAGAATCACCACGCTGACGAGGTAAAACCAACCCGCCATGCCAATGACAAATGGCACCAAAGTCACCAAGCTCAAGCCGACGGTATAGAGAAACACATGTCGTCGCGTGTACTCGGCGCCGTGGGTCACCGGCAACATTGGAATGCCTGCTGCGGCATACTCTTGCGTTCGATACAGCGCCAAACTCCAAAAGTGCGGCGGCGTCCACACAAAAATAATCAGAAACAACATCCACGCCTCGCCCGGGGTGGTGCCCGTAACGGCGGCCCAACCAAGCACTGGCGGCATTGCACCAGAAGCGCCGCCAATGACGATGTTTTGCGATGTATTAGGTTTGAGAAACACCGTGTAGATAATGGCATAACCGACGAAGGTGGCCAGCGTAAGCCACATGGTGTATGGGTTGACGAAAACATTCAACAACCAAAGCCCAAGACCACCGATGAGCACTGAGAGTGCTAATGTTTCTGTGGCATTGACCTGCCCAAGCGGCAACGGTCGTCCACGAGTGCGCGCCATTACGGCATCGATCTTTTGTTCAATCAGGCAATTCATCGCTGCCGCCGCGCCCGCCACCAATGCAATGCCAAGCGTCGCGAACAGGAGAATTCGCCACGGCACCATGGCAGGTGTGGCGAGAAACATGCCAATCACTGCGCAAAACACAATCAGCGAATTGACCCGTGGCTTGGTCAGCTGAAAGTACTGATGCAGTCGATTGGTTGTGCTTTGGAGTGTGAGCGCGAGAGCTTTCAAACGCGGGAAATCCTGAGAGTTGGGACAAAAATAAACGCAGCGCCCAAGTTGCTTGCTGCATGGTTTGCAGCGCTCTGAACGGCCTGTCGAAGTCTACCACGCTTATACTGCCGCCTCCGCATTCACCGCGCTGAGTTCGCTTTGCAGACCCCATGAACGACTATCGAATTGAGATTCCCGACGGTGCGCCAAAACAACTTACGCGCGCTTGGTTAAGCCTTGGCATTGCAGCGTTAATTGGCGCTGGTTTGTTGGCAATTTTGCTGGTGCTCTCCCGCACGCCCGGTGTGCAGGATGTGTTCCCACTGCGTGATTTTTTCAAATCGGCTTTGGTCGTACACGTTGACCTATCCGTGTTGATTTGGTTCATGGCGTTTGCCAGCGCGATGTGGAGTTTGGTCGGCGGTGAACGACTCGCCGCGCTCGGGCGAGTTGGCTTTGGTTTGGCTGCGATAGGCACGGCAATTATTGCGCTCTCGCCATTTTTTCCCGATGCCAATCCGCTGCTCAATAACTACATTCCGGTGTTGCAACAACCGATATTTTTTGGCGGGCTGCTGGTCGCTGGGGTGGGGTTTTCCTTGACGATTTTGCGGGCATTATTAACGATTAAGTTCGGCTCGCCAGTTGGTGCTGACCACACGCCGTCGACGCATTCATTTGCAATCTACCTCTCTGCGATTGCCGGCGCGGTCTCACTCAGCAGTGTTTTTTTTACCCTGCTCAAAGCGCCTGATTTAGACGGTAAAGCTTACTGGGAAGCAGTGTTTTGGGGCGGTGGTCATGCCTTGCAGTTTCAGCACACGCTTTTGATGGTCGTGGCGTGGTTTGGCTTGGCCAAGGAGTTAGGTTCACCACCGAAAATACAGTCGCGTGCAACAATGATCTTGTTTGCGCTGGCCGCCTCACCGCTGCTAGCAGTGCCAATAATTTTTGCGGTGGCCGACGTCGGGTCAGCGTGGCATGTCGCGTATTTCGCGCGCTTGATGGAATTTGGTCACCCATTGATGCTGCCGCTGATTATTGTTGCGGCAGCGACCCTGTGGCCGATCCGTAAAATCAGCGCGCCAGCCAAGTCAGCATTGTTTGCTTCGGTGTTTTTGTTCGCCACCGGTGGCGTTTTGGCCTATCTCATCAAAGGCGTGAACGTTGTGATTCCCGCGCATTACCACGGCTCAATTGTCGGCGTTACGCTAGCATTTATGGGCATGGCCTATGTGCTGTTGCCGCGCCTCGGATTTGCGCTAGCCGACGGGAAAATGGCGCGCTGGCAGCCCTACGTCTATGGCGGCGGCCAGTTGATTCACATTCTCGGACTAGCTTGGTCGGGTGGCTATGGAGTGCAACGAAAGGTTGCCGGAGCTGAGCAAGTACTCACCACGCTGCCGCAAAAAATCGGCATGGGCATGATGGGCATCGGCGGACTGATATCCATCATCGGCGGCATTATGTTTGTGGTGGTTTGCCTCGTCGCCATGCGCCGACGGCAGATTAAAACTTGATCAAGCGCCCAACTTCTTTGATAAATTTCATGGGCTCGGGATTGTCGCTGTAACGCATCACAATTTGCCCCCGCCGGTCGACCAAATGAATGTAACGCGGCGAGGCTTTGATACCGCCTAGGCCAATCACGCTTTCGACCGCTAGTGGTCGTGCGAGCATTAAATCGGGATGCGCGGCGAGTAGTTCGGCGGCGGGTTCAGTAGCATCAGTAATCACCCACAGGCGCTCCAAGCGCATACTGCCTTTGCCTTGTGCCGTGCGTGATTGCCGTGTCAAATACAAAGCTTGCTGGCAGGCATTGTCGCAAGCGCCAGGCGCGGCATAGACCATCATCCAACCGTCAGTGACTGCCTCGTGAACGAGCGGCTTGCCCTTGGTATCGAGCAATTGTTCATAGGGAAATGCTTGCGGCGTTACCACTTCGCCCAAACTTGGTACGGTTGGCAATGTCCATACATAACGAAACATCAACGCCGCCGCCAGTGGCAACAAACAGATTGCTGCGATTATCAATATGACGCGTTGACCGCGGCGCAGTCCGTGACTCGGTTTATTCATTGGTGTTTCCATAACATCCATCCGTAAACTCCTGCCATTATCGAAAATATGAACCACATGAGCGCGTACCCGATGTGGTGCAACGCTGGATGCACCGGGCTAGTCCATTCGCGCGCCAAGCCATCGTCCGTTGCACTGGTTTGCAGCAACATTAGTGGCAACACTTTCAGTTCCGCGTTCAAACCAGATTCTCTCGTGTAATCATCCTCGCGCACGTGCTGCCACACCCGCCCAGACGGTGGTTCGGCTTTGAGCTCGAACACCCGTTGCTCGAAATGACGTAACACTCCACCCAATTCCAAAGTCGTATCAGTGGTGACGACGTTAGGCAATTCACTGCGTAGTCGCGGTGCGAGCACCCAACCACGATTGACCAATATTACCGATTTACTTGCCTCAAGTTGAAACGGCGTCAGCACGTGATAACCCACCCAACGATTACGCAATTTGTTATCGAGAAAGATAGTCTTATCGGCTAACCATCTGCCCTTCAGCGAAACTTGATGCAAATCCAAATCAAGGAAGTCCGCGGCGGTTTGTGATGTCAAAGTGTTCAAAGAAATCGGCGCGGCGGTTTGGGCGGCGAGCATTTGCTCATAACGTTCGGTCTTGACGCTAGCGCGATAGATCTGGAAAACGCTCATGCCAAGACACACTGACACCGCCAGCAAAATCATGGCATTTCGCAAAAGCTTGCGCTGTGGAGGTTTGACAGGCGGGGCGTTCATGGTGGAATCAATTAGACTGCACAGCTTAATGCTTGGCAGTGATGGAGAATGATTTTGATGCGCGTGATTGTGATTGTGCTGTTGCTGGCGATTGTGTTCAACATGGGTCGGGCGCTGATGTTCATTTTTCGCAACCAAGGGCGCGAGCGAGAACGTGGTGTACGCGCCCTCACGATACGAGTTGGGCTATCGGTTGCCGTAGTTGTGCTTCTGGTGGTCGGCAATCAATTGGGTTGGATCAGCGGCAAACTCTAATTGCCTTGATCTAATCAAATGGTCAGTTGGTGCTGGCCACACGCCGTTGAGCGTTGAAAACAGAAGGGCAGGCTAAATTTATCGCCTGCCCTGGTAAGCGTTACAGCCAATAAACGACGACGAATAGTCCCAGCCAAACGACGTCAACAAAGTGCCAATACCAAGCCACCGCCTCAAAAGCGAAATGGCGTTCCGCGGTGAAGTGACCCTTCATGCTACGAATCAAAATCACAATCAACATCGTTGCGCCGAGCGTGACGTGGAAGCCGTGAAAACCAGTGAGCATAAAAAAGGTTGAACCATAGACCCCGGTGGTCATTTTCAGATTCAGGTGGTTATAGGCTTCATAGTATTCGTAGGCTTGGAATCCAATAAACGTCAGACCCAATGCAATGGTCAGGAACAGACCCAAAACCAACTGTTTGCGTTTGCCAGCCAGCATGCCCCAATGCGCCCAGGTCAGCGTTGCGCCAGAGCTCAGCAGCAATATCGTGTTTAGCAGGGGAATGCCTGTGGCATGCATGGCATGGAATTCGGTTTTTGCTGCCTCGGCCGCAGGACCGGCGGTCGGCCACGTTCCAACGAATCCGGCAAATCCGCTGTATAACTGCTGCGCTGAGCTTGCGAGTTCCGGCACTGAGAGCACACGAATGTAAAACAGCGAGCCGAAGAAGGCGGCGAAAAACATTACCTCAGAGAAAATAAACCAGCCCATCGACCAACGGAAAGATTGGTCGACTTGGAGGTTGTAGTTACCGCCTTCGGACTCATCAATCACGCTGCCAAACCAGCCGAAAAGCATATAGAACAGCACAGCGAAGCCGGCCAGTAAGACAAATCCGCCATTGGCAATGGAGTTCATGGTCAACACGGCACCGCTTGCCATGAGCAACAAAGCAAGCGATCCGACCATGGGCCAGAGCGAAGGTTGTGGAATGAAATAACGCGAGGCGGATGGATTGCTCATGCTTAGCTCCTTAAAAATATTTTCAACAAATGCTTGTTAATTTTGTGACTGAACTGCGCTCATTTGCCCACCACCAAAGTTGCGATAGTGACCATCGTGGCGACAAATATCAGCATAAACACTACGGCGGCAATTATTAGATGCACTGGCGACAGTGAAGGCGCGTCCTGTGCGTGGGCGGCGCGGCCGCGAAGTCCGACCATTCCGGAGCCAACGGTTCGCAGCACGCGCCAAAGGCTTGATACCGCTTGTGGTTCGGGAGTCGTTTTCACGCATCTGCTTTCTTAGATTCCTGACCCACTGGTGCTAGCGCCATTGGCAGCAGACCCAGTGTTGTTACTACTGCCAACGCCGCCAGGGACTTCAAAAAATGTGTAGGACAAAGTGACCGTGCCGATGTCGCTCGGCAGGTTGCGATCCAGTGCGAATACCACCGGCATCACACGCACTTCGCCTGGGGCAAACACTTGCTGACGGAAGCAAAAACAATCGAGCTTCTTGACAAAATTCGCTGCATGTTTCGGCCCATAGCTCGGTACCGCTTGTCCGGTAATCGAGTGGTTGCTCAAATTTTCCACGCGAAAATTAACTTGTACAAGTTCGCCAGTATGCATTGGCAGAGAGGTTTGCAACGCGGTAAAGCGTAGGCCGGTTCCGTGCGTGTTGGCATCGAACTCCATCGTGATCGGACGACCGACAGTCGCTGAGGCACGAAATTCATCCGCCTTTTGCACATCGTATATTCCCGTCCATTCGCAAAACGCACGATACAGCGGTGGCTGTATGTAGGCGAACAAAAAACTAGCGATTGCCACCAGACCTAAGCCACTGGCAATTCGATAGTTGGTTACGGGAATGGCTGTCATCATGCAATACGCTTATGCGCCGCCGCTGACCCACTGGCGGATGATCACTGTGACGAACACGGCACTCGCAAACAACGCGAGAAGAATCCCAACCCGGCGATTATTCCTGCGCTGTGTGTCAAGGTCGTTAGTGTTCTCCACGGCATTTGCACTCATTAGTGCGCAGCCGCCAAATGCTCTTCAGTAATCACTGGGGGATCTTCGAAGGTGTGATATGGCACGGGTGATGGCAGCGTCCATTCCAATCCAGTTGCGCCGTCCCATGGTTTGACCGGCGCAGCTTCGCCACCTTTGATGTTTTTCAGCACGACCCAGAGGAAAATCAATTGGCTGAAGCCGAAGCCGAATGCGCCAATGGATGACACCGCATTGAAATCGGTAAATTGGGTTGCGTAGTCGGGTATCCGACGCGGCATTCCGGCCAAACCGAGGAAATGCTGCGGGAAAAATGCCACATTGAAAAACACGATCGAAGTCCAGAAATGTACTTTGCCGAGCGCTTCGTCATACATGCGCCCAGTCCATTTTGGCAGCCAAAAATACGCACCGGCATACGCCGAAAACAACGCGCCAGCCACCATCACATAGTGAAAATGCGCCACCACGTAGTAGGTGTCTTGCAATTGGATATCCACCGCCGTGATCGCCAGAACCAATCCCGTCAAGCCGCCAACGGTGAATAAGAACAAGAATCCAAGGGCAAATAGCATTGGCGTTTCAAAAGTCAGTTCGCCGCGCCACATGGTGGTGATCCAGTTGAAAACTTTGACGCCCGTTGGCACTGCAATTAACAGCGTGGCGTACATGAAATACAGCTGGCCAGTCAGCGGAATACCGGTGACATACATGTGATGCGCCCAGACAAAAAATGAAATCAGTCCGATCGCGGCAATTGCGTAGACCATTGAAGTGTAGCCAAACAAATGCTTGCGCGAGAACGCCGGGATTACGTGCGAAACCACCCCAAATGCAGGTAGCGCGATGATGTACACCTCGGGGTGACCGAAGAACCAAAAAATGTGCTGGAACAGCACAGGGTCGCCACCGCCAGCGGCGTTAAAGAAGCTCGTGCCGAAATGACGATCAGTAAGCAGCATGGTGACTGCACCGGCCAATATCGGCATCGACGCAATTAGTAGAAACGCCGTGACCAACCAGGTCCAGCAGAACATCGGCATGCGCATTAGTGTCATGCCCGGTGCGCGCATATTCAAGATCGTGGTAATGATGTTGATCGAACCCATGATCGATGACATACCCAAAATATGCACGGCGAAAATCGCCATGTCCATACCCAAGCCCATTTGAACTGACAGCGGTGGGTAAAGTGTCCATCCCGTGCCAGCGGCACCGCCTGGAACAAAAAGCGAACCTGTGAGCAAAATCGCGGCAGGCGGGAGCAACCAGAAACTCCAGTTGTTCATCCGCGCAAACGCCATATCTGGCGCGCCAACCATCATTGGAATCATCCAGTTAGCAAAGCCAACGAAGGCCGGCATGATCGCGCCAAACACCATGATCAGCGCATGCAAGGTAAGCATTTGGTTGTAGAACTCAGGGGATACGTACTGCAAACCTGGCGCAAAAAGTTCGCCACGGATGACCAGCGACATTGCGCCGCCAACCAAAAACATGACAAAGCTGAACCACAAATACATGGTGCCAATATCTTTGTGATTGGTAGTGGTAAACCAACCCATGAGGCCAGGCGCGCGACCGTGATGGGCGTGGTCGCCATGATCACCGTGGGCATGATCGTGTGTGTCGTGACTTGCTTGCATATTCAGATACTCCTAGTTGCGTAGTGCGTCAGGTTCATTGCTGTTCAACAAATTATTTGCCGCGAAGCGCTTTGACTTCGGCTGGTTGAATAACATCATTCAGCTTGTTGCTCCAAGCATTGCGCTCGTAAGCAACCACAGACGCTATGTCTGCGTCATTGAGTTGAGCGCCGAATGCCGCCATCGCAGTGCCAGGCTTGCCATTAATAACAATAGCGAGATGTCTTTCTTTGGGCCCCTTAACAATTGCTGAGCCATCGAGCGCGGGGAACGCCGGCGGCACACCTTTGCCCGTCGGTTGGTGACAACCGGCACAATTGGTTGTGTAAACCTTTTCACCACGTTTCACCAACTCGTCGAGCGTGAATACTTTGTTCGGATCATCTGCCGCCGCAGCCATTTCTTTTTGTTGCGCGGCTACCCATTCGGCGTACTTGGCTTCTGACACCACATCGACCACGATAGGCATAAAACCGTGATCTTTGCCGCACAGTTCGGAGCACTGACCACGATAAGTACCTTCTTTATCGGCCTTGAACCATGCATCGCGCACAAAGCCCGGCACCGCATCGGTCTTGACGGCAAAAGCAGGCACCGACCAGTTGTGGATGACGTCGGTAGCTGTTGTCAAGATGCGGACTTTCTTGTTAACCGGTACGACAAGGTGACGATCAACTTCAAGCAAATAGTTCTCGCCCTTGGCTTCTTTGTTTTCGATTTGCGCGCGCGGGGTCGAGAGTACGCTGATGAACTTGATTCCGGTTGCATCACCACTCATGTATTCGTAGCCCCATTTCCACTGATAGCCCGTGACTTTAATGGTCATATCGGCTTTGGAAGTGTCGCGTTGATTAACCAGCGCAATCGTGGCGGGAACGGCGATAGCAACCAATATCACAGCGGGAATCAATGTCCACAAAATTTCAACCGTGAGATTGTCGTGAAAGTCTGCCGCTTTGTGACCGCGCTTGCGCGTATGCATCACCAGCGAATAGCCCAAAACACCAAACACCCCAACGAAAATAATCGTGACGAAAATCGTCAGGAATGTATGCAAATCGTAAATGCGCCGCGCTAAATCTGTGACCGGCTCTTGCAGATTGAGCTTCCATTCGGCTTGCGCTACACCAGCGAAAATCGCCAGCGAACCAGCCAACAGCACAGTAAGCACGGTTTTCAATCCGGCGAACTGGTTGGATGTATCTTTCGTCATTATTTCTCCCGGACTTGGAACCAAAACTTGTACTTTGTAAGGCTGCACTAGCGCGCAAGTACGTCACAAAAACTGAGTTTTGTGAAAAACTCGCTGCATGCCACTATGTTCAACGCCGCGAAGGTTAACACGGCGCACCCCATCGCTGCAAAAATTTTGCGATGCACTTGCTAGGTTGCAGGGCTTGACAAGGCCGCCATCAAGCGCTGATGAACGCCACCAAAGCCCCCATTACTCATTACCAAAATTTGATCGCCTGTCTGCGCCTGCTCGCAAACTGCAGTCACGAGCTGATCCAAATCGCCATGACATTGAGTTTTATTGGCGATGGACGAAAGCGCCTCAGCTGCATCCCATCCCAGATTATTGGTATAGCAAAAGACTAAATCGGCTTCGCGCAGACTCGCTGGCAACTGCGCTTTCATGGTGCCAAGTTTCATGGTGTTTGAGCGCGGTTCCAATACCGCCAATATCCGCGCCTTACCTGCAGTCTGACGCAGACCCGCCAAAGTCAAGCGAATCGCCGTCGGGTGATGGGCGAAATCATCAATTACGGTGATATCGCGAACCACGCCACGAATTTCCATACGCCGCTTGACGCCGGAAAAGGTCTCCAGCGCCTTAAGCCCAACCGCCACCGGCACACCAGCATGGCGAGCGGCAGCCAGTGCCGCGAGCGCGTTGGCGCGATTGTGATCGCCGCTTAACGCGAACTGTTTGACCGAGCCGAAATGTTTGCCATCCAAGCCAACATCAAAACCACCGTCTGCGTTGACATTTTCACTGCGCCATCCACTGGCAGAGTTGGCCGCAACGTCAAATTTTTCGATTGGAGTCCAACAAGCGCGCGCTAACACCCTAGCGAGATTGTCGTCGGTGGCGTTGGAAACAATCAACCCATTGGCAGGAATAGTACGCACTAAATGGTGAAATTGTGTCTCGATAGCAGCAAGATCAGCGAAGATGTCTGCATGATCGAATTCCAAGTTATTCAAAACCACCGTTCGTGGATGGTAGTGAACAAACTTGGATCGCTTATCGCAAAACGCCGTATCGTATTCGTCGGCCTCGATGACAAAGAACGCTGAATCGGTCAATCGTGCGGAAACCCCAAAGCCTTGTGGAACGCCACCTACTAAAAATGACGGGTTCAAGCCGGCTTCTTCCAAAATCCAGGTCAGTAGCGAAGTCGTTGTGGTTTTTCCGTGGGTCCCTGCCACACCCAAGACCCAGCGACTACGCAAAATATTGTCGGCCAACCACTGCGGACCAGACACATACGGCAAACTCTGTGCCAGCACGGCTTCGAGCAGAGGATTTCCGCGTGAAATTGCATTGCCAATTACAAACAGGTCGGGCATCAGCTTGGTTTGCTCCGCGCCATAGCCTTCGACCAGCTTGATTCCTTGCGCCTCAAGCTGAGTACTCATGGGCGGATAGACATTGGCATCGCAACCAGTGACGGTGTGCCCCGCGCTTCTGGCGAGCAGCGCAATGCCGCCCATGAACGTGCCGCAAACGCCAAGAATGTGAATATGCATAAGGCCGTGTTAATGGAATAATGGGAGAGATTTTACCCGCCACATTCATCTGCAAATCACAGTCAATTGCACGCGAAAATCGATCAAATCCATTGCATTGATTGCGGTTCTCACCACTATGCCCCGCCACAAGCCAACCATTAGCAGCTCAACTTACCTTCGCCGCAGCATAGCCAGCGCTGCGGCGCGCTTGATCGCCGAAGGTGGCATGAGCGATTTTGGTAGTGCAAAACGCAAGGCCGCGCGGCAATTGGGTGCGAGCGATGGCGATGCCTTGCCAAGCAACGATGAAGTCGAAATCGAATTGCGCGCGTATCAGGCAATATTCCAAGATAACGAACAAACAGAACGGCTGCACGAAATGCGGACGAATGCATTGGAAATTATGAATTTACTGGCAGATTTTCACCCGCACCTGACAGGCGCAGTGTTAAATGGCACTGCTGGCCGCTATGCGCCAATTGAGATTGACCTATTTGCTGACAGCAGCAAAGATGTTGAGATATTCATGCTATCTCACAACATTTTGTACTCATCTACCGAGATACGTCGGCAAAATCCCTTATCTGCAGAAACTCGCCTACATCTAGACTGGAATCACGACAGCATCGATTTATCGGTTTATCCGATTGCCGCAGTACGCACGCTGACACGCGACAATCGAGCTTGCGCCGCCACGATTGTTGGCCTTTTGGCCGCAACCCCGGAAATCACCCCGACATGAAACCACCGTTCATTTTGGTCGCCGGTATTGCCGCGGCACTAATCTCTGTTGCTGCTCTCAGCTACCTACTCACGCGCGACATCGTATCGGAGGCGCCGCCGAATTTGGCCTCCTTGACCGTACCGCAAGCACACACTTCGACCGCCATCACGGCTTTGACGCTGCCTGACACAACTGGCACAAATCAATCCATGAGTCAGTGGCGAGGAAAAATATTGGTGGTAAATTTTTGGGCAACCTGGTGCCCTCCGTGTCGCGAAGAGATGCCGGCTTTTTCGCGCCTTGCTGAAAAACACGCTGCCAACGGTGTTCAATTTGTTGGCATCTCCATCGATACACTTAACAACGTACTGGATTTCCAAAAACGCACGCCCGTCAGCTACCCGCTACTGATAGGAACAATGGAAACGGTACAGAACACCATTCCGCTTGGAAACAATGCGCAAGCCCTACCTTTTACAGCCATCTTTGATCGGTCTGGCGTGCTGCATTCGGTCAAGCTTGGGCGCTTGGCAGAGGCTGAATTAGCGCATACTCTGCTAGCCCTCGAGACAAACGCAGAGACCAAGTAGTGGACAAACTGACGTTATTTGCGGCAAACTCACTGTCATGACGAAGTCAACTAACCAAGCGAGCAACGCGAAACCTGCATCCAAGCAGGCTAAAAAGGCTGGGGCTCTCGCGGCAACTACGGGTCGCAGTGAGGGAATTTTAGTGCTGCACGGGCCGAATCTGAATTTGCTTGGCTCACGCGAACCAGAAATTTACGGTAGCTGTACGCTTGCCGACATTTCTACGACGATGAGTGCGCGAGCCAAAGGTGCTGGCGTGCGCTTGGAGAGCTTCCAAAGCAATCACGAAGGCGATTTGATCGACCGGATTCAAAGTGCGCGTGCAATCGGCATTGGGTTCATCATCATAAACGCCGCAGGCTTCACGCACACTAGCATTGCCATGCGAGACGCCCTGGCGGCTGTCGAAATTCCGTTTATCGAAGTCCATCTTTCGAATATTCATAAACGCGAAATTTTTCGCCATCATTCGTATTTTTCTGAACTTGCCGAGGGTGTCATTGTCGGCCTCGGCGCGCAGGGTTATGAATTGGCGCTTGAAGCCGCATTAACCCGATTGGGTCACGGCGAAAAGCGCACTTGATCCAAAAAACAATACGGTGACGCGCAAGCTGGTGGTCGCGCTAATCCTGCCAAGGCTACGGCCAGTAACATTTTTGAGGAGCCTTCTATGGACCTAAGAAAACTCAAGACACTGATTGATCTGGTACAAAATTCCGGCATTTCGGAATTGGAAATTAGCGAAGGCGAAGAAAAGATTCGCATTGCCAAATATGCCCCTGGTGTTCCCGCCACCACCTACGCTCATGCTCCAGCGCCAGTGCATGTCTCCGTCCCGGTCGGGTCAAATGACGGCGTGTCACCAGCACCAACTGGCGCGATGGAGCCGGTGGCCGCTGAACCACAAGGCCACATTGTCAAATCACCAATGGTCGGCACCTTCTATCGCTCGGGTGCGCCGGGTGCTCCAGCGTTTGTGGAAGTCGGCCAAGCGGTTAAAGAAGGCGATCGCCTGTGCATCATCGAAGCGATGAAACTGATGAACGAAATCGAATCCGATGCGACCGGTACTGTGAAAGCCATACTGGTTGAAAACGGCCAGCCGCTGGAGTTTGGCCAACCGATGTTTGTGATCGGCTGAATATGATCGGCAAGGTTCTTATCGCCAATCGCGGTGAAATTGCGTTGCGAATTTTGCGCGCCTGTCGCGAGATGGGTATCCGCACGGTAGCGGTACATTCTGAGGCTGATACCGAAGCCAAATACGTCAAGCTGGCCGACGAATCGGTGTGCATTGGTCCTGCACCTTCTGGACTGAGTTATCTCAATATCCCAGCGATTATTTCCGCGGCTGAAGTGACTGATGCCGAAGCCATTCACCCCGGTTACGGTTTTCTCTCGGAGAATGCAGATTTCGCTGAACGGGTTGAACGATCCGGTTTCATTTTCATCGGCCCGCGCCCAGAAACTATCCGTTTAATGGGTGACAAAGTCTCGGCCAAAGCTGCCATGCGCGCAGCGCAAGTGCCTTGCGTGCCAGGATCAGAGGGCGCCTTGCCGGAGGATCCCAAAGAGTGCGTCAAGATTGCTCGCGCAGTCGGCTATCCGGTCATCATCAAGGCGGCGGGCGGCGGCGGCGGGCGTGGTATGCGCGTGGTGCATACCGAGGCGGCACTGGTTAACGCGATCGCCATGACTCGCGCCGAAGCCGGCGCTGCGTTCAACAACGCGACGGTGTATTTGGAAAAATATTTAGTTACCCCGCGACACATCGAAATTCAGGTGGTGGCCGATGCGCATGGCAACGCTATTTGGCTAGGTGAGCGTGACTGCTCGATGCAAAGGCGACATCAGAAAGTCTTGGAGGAATCGCCCGCACCGGGTATCCCGCGCCGCTATATCAGCCGTGTTGGTGACCGCTGCGCGGATGCCTGTCGACGCATCAACTATCGTGGCGCTGGAACGTTTGAATTCCTTTACGAGAACAACGAGTTTTATTTCATCGAAATGAATACGCGGGTTCAGGTCGAGCACCCGGTCACTGAAGAAACCAGCGGCATCGATATTGTGCAAGCCCAAATTCGCGTTGCCAATGGCGAAAAACTTTGGCTCAAACAACGCGAAATCGAAGCGCGTGGACATTCCATCGAATGTCGCATCAATGCTGAAGATCCTTTCAAATTCACGCCATCGCCGGGAAAAATCACCAACTGGCATCCACCCGGAGGCCCGGGCATTCGCGTTGATTCGCATGCGTATTCGGGCTACATCGTGCCGCAGTATTACGATTCGATGATAGGCAAAGTTATTGCCACCGGCGACACCCGCGAACAAGCCATCCGTCGCATGCGAATTGCCTTATCCGAGATGATGGTTGACGGCATTAAAACCAACATTCCCCTGCATCAGGATTTGCTGTTGGACGAACGTTTTATTCAAGGCGGCACCAGCATTCACTACCTAGAAGAAAAGCTCGCCCAGCGCGAGGAAGCGCGTCGCAACACATAAGGGCCGCCAATGTGGTTAGAAGTGAAGCTGGAAACCGAAGCGCTGCACGCTGACGCATTAGCCGATGCTTTGCTGGCTTGCGGTGCGATTTCTGCTAGCGTCGAAGACGCGCATGCGGGCACCGATTTGGAAACACCGCAGTTTGGTGAACCCGATGGCACTGCAAATACTCCGCCAACACCTCTGTGGGATCGCAGTCGCGTAATCGCTTTGTTTGAACCTGCCGAAGATTTGCGCGTGCGGATAGCCAAGGTGGCTGGATTATCGAACCCTTCATCGATTTTGCTGACCGAAGTCGCTGAACAAGATTGGGTGCGTTTGACTCAATCGCAGTTCGATCCGATTTGCATCAACGAACAACTTTGGATTGTGCCTTCGTGGCATGTCGCGCCCAACGCCAAGGCAATAAATTTGGTGCTCGACCCTGGTCTCGCTTTCGGCACTGGTTCACACCCGACAACTTTTCTGTGCTTAGATTGGCTGACGCAAATTGATTGTCGTAACAAGTCTGTGCTTGATTACGGTTGCGGCTCAGGCATCCTCGCCATCGCTGCCGCACGCTTAGGTGCGGCTACGGTGTTAGGTGTCGACATCGACCAAAATGCATTGATCGCCGCCAAAGACAATGCAACAAACAACAGCGTTAATTTACCGCTTCGCCATTCGGTGCAACCACTAACTGAAACATTCGATATCGTCGTCGCCAATATTTTGACCAACCCGTTGTGCGTACTTGCGCCGCTGTTGGTCCAACGTGTCGCTGCCGGGGGCTGTATAACTTTGTCGGGCGTATTGGAAACCCAAGCCGAGCAAGTTATCGCCGCCTACGCACCATATTTATCTCTGAAAATCGGCGCAACGCGCGACGGGTGGGTTCGGCTTGAAGGCACAAAATGCTAAGCCGTTGCCCCAATTGTCAGACAACTTTCCGAGTCACCACAGAACAACTCAAGGCGCGTCTCGGGCAAGTACGTTGCGGCACCTGCAAGCAAGTGTTCAACGCACTTGAAGCATTGGTCGATGCTTTACCCGATACTCAATCGCTTGCCCCACCGGCGCCAGTTTGGCGTGACGCCGCAGCCGCTCCGTTAGCGCGACCAGACTCATTCACCAACGAACGAAGCTTTCACAGCTTGCTGAGCAAAGAAGTATCGTCCGACTTGCCGCTGGCTCAAGCAGCAAATAGTGCCAATGCTGACATCGAAGAATTCACCAGTGATGCATTCGAATCAATCGGGTCTAGCGACGAAGCACCAGATGAAGCATTGCCCGTGCAGCCGCCGATCAAACTTCGCCGCTGGCCATGGGCAATTGCCGCCAGCCTTGCAGGCATTGTCTTCATCGCGCAAATTGCGGTTTACTACCGCATTGAAATTGCGGTGCTGTCGCCCGAAGCACGCCCGGCGTTAGAGGCGCTTTGCGAGGTCGCCATGTGCAGCGTTGACTTGCCTAGCAAGGTCGAGCTATTGAGCATTGAAGCTTCCGATCTGCATCCGGTTGATCCCGCAACACCAACTCAACTCGAACTGACCGCGACCTTACGAAATCGCGCGCCGTTTGCACAAACTTGGCCGCACTTGGAACTAACAATTACCGACACCACCGATAATGCGGTGGCTCGCCGGGTAATTGCACCGCAAGAATATTTGCTGCGCGGGCGCGATGCGACCAGCGGATTTGCCAGTCAAAGCGACAATCCCGTCAGCATTTTTCTCACCACCGCCGGACTCCCCGCCAGCGGCTATCGTCTTTATCTTTTCTATCCCTAAACCCTATGAATACACTGATCTGCGGATCGATTGCCTACGACACCATCATGGTGTTCAACGACCGCTTCAAAAACCACTTGTTGCCCGATCAATTGCACATTCTCAATGTGTCATTTCTGGTACCAGAAATGCGCCGAGAATACGGCGGCTGTGCCGGCAACATTGCCTACAACCTGAATCTGCTCGGCGGCAAACCACTGATCATGGCCAGCGTCGGTCAAGACAGCGCGCCCTATTTGCAACGCATGAAGACACTCGGACTGTCATCCAAACATGTGCGTGAGATCGCCACCAGCTTTACTGCGCAA
Source organism: Rhodocyclaceae bacterium (assembly GCA_016721505.1). Lineage (GTDB taxonomy): Bacteria > Pseudomonadota > Gammaproteobacteria > Burkholderiales > Rhodocyclaceae > JADKHX01. Next base: position 66,841 of record JADKHX010000002.1, read on the forward strand.
GCCTTTATCACTACCGATCTGGACGACAATCAGATCACTGCATTTCATCCCGGTGCGATGAATTTCTCGCACCAAAACCATATCGCCGACGCGAGCAATGTAAGTCTAGGAATCATTTCGCCCGATGGGCGCGATGGCATGCTGCAACACGCCACAGAATTCCACGCCGCGGGCATACCGTTTGTATTCGATCCCGGTCAAGGCTTGCCAATGTTTGACGGCGCAGACTTGCTCAAGTTTCTCGATCTGGCCGACTATTGCACAGTGAATGATTACGAAGCCAAACTACTTACCGAACGCACCGGCAAGTCGCTAAACGAATTGGCAACGATGGTCCGTGCACTGATCGTAACGCTGGGTGGCGAAGGCTCAGAGATCTATGCCGACGGTACTCGCATTGCGATTCCAAGCGTCAAACCCACGGCGCTGGTTGACCCAACCGGTTGCGGTGATGCCTACCGTGCCGGCCTGTTGTATGGCATCGGTGAAGGCTGGGATTGGCGCAAAACGGGACGGCTCGCATCACTACTAGGTTCTATAAAAATAGCCGAGCGCGGCGGGCAAAATCATACGCCGACCAAATCTGAAATCGCCGCAAGCTTCCACGCCGCGTTTGGTGAAAAGCCATGGTGAAACAGCGCCTGAGTGGTGCACACGCCAGTTGGTGCTGGTAACACGCCGTTAGTTCGTATCGCGCCATGTCGCAGCCCACACTGATATCTTTTGACCAAGCGGTACGCCTGCTAGACCAAGGTAAAGACGAGCAAGCGCGCAACGCTTTCAGTGACCGCATTGCGCGGGACGCAAGCGATTGGCAATCCCTAATGATGCTGGGCATCATCGCCGGGAAGCAAGGCGACCCAACATTGGCCATCACATTTTTCGACCGCGCGCTTGCCATTCACCCGCGACATGTGGACACACTATGCAATCGCGCCAATGCTCTGATGCTGCTGAATCGACATGAAGAAGCGTTGACCAGCTTGAATGAATTGGTCGTGATGGCACCAGACAATTCGAGTGTTTGGGGCAACAAAGCTGCGGCCTTGCAAGCTTTGGCCAGGTTACCCGAAGCGGTAGATTGCTTTGTGCAGGTGCTGGAGCTCGCGCCAGACAATCTGGATTTTTTGTTTCGCCACGGCATGGCCTGCGTGACGCTAAAGCAATATGCCGATGCGGAAAAAAGTTTGCGGCGGCTAACCACGCTAACGCCAACGAATCCGCTGGCATACCATGGCCTTGGACTGGCGCTGCAAGGTTTGGATTTGTTAGACGCTGCGCTAGCCTGTTTCGATCGTGCCAGCGCCATCAATCCCACACAGACAGATACCTATTTCGCCTGCGGCAATTTATTGATGAGTATGTCGCGCCACGAAGAAGCTGTGTTGAGTTATGACGCTGCGATACGAGTGGATTCGAAAGTGCCAGAGATTCACAATAATCGTGGTGTTGCACTCAGAACACTGCGCCGCGAAAGTGAGTCTCTTGCCGCTTTTGAAATGGCGCTCGACTTGCGACCCGATTATGCTGGCGCGCACAACAATCGCGGCGTCGCGTTTCGTCAATTGGGTCGTCTGCATGAAGCCTTGGAATGTTATGACCGCGCCCTCGAACTGTTGCCCGACTTCGTTTCCGCGCTCAGCAATCGCGGCGCGGCGCTCACCAATCTGAATCGAATTGATGAAGCACTGCAGTGCTTTAGCCAGGCACATAAGCTGTCACCTCAACAAGACGATGTCACTTATAACGAAAGCTTGTGTCTCCTACTCAAAGGCGATTTCGAGCGTGGCTTTCAACAATACGAAGCCCGTTGGACGCAAAATGGCGTAACTAAAATCAACGAGACGCACGGCAAGCCGTTGTGGCTCGGGATGAGCGACATCAAAGGCAAGACGATTTTGCTGCACGCCGAACAGGGCTATGGCGATACGCTACAGTTTTGTCGTTATGCAAAGCAGGTCGCCGCGATGGGTGCGCGTGTTGCGATGTATGTGCCTAGCAGTTTGCTACCGTTGTTGGATGGGCTGACTGGCGTTGATGCGATGTCAGATCAAATCACTAAGTTGCCACCGGCTGATGTGCAATGCCCTCTGTTGAGTTTGCCATTGGCATGCAAAACACGTTTGACTGACGTGAGCGGCGTGGCGTATTTGCAGGCACCGCCCCGCTATATCGATACTTGGACAGAGCGCTTGGACGTGCAGTTGGACAAACCCACGCGACCGCGTGTCGGCGTGATGTGGAGCGGCAATAGCGCGCACCGCAATGACATGCATCGCTCAATTCCCTTGGCGCAATTTCGTCAAATCCTGTCGCTCGATGTGGATTTTTTCAGCCTGCAGAATTTCACTCATGAAGCGGAGTTACCACTCCTGGCTCAATGCAAAAATCTGCTGCGCTTCGACGACCTGCTCAAAAATTTCGCCGATACAGCAGCGCTAATTTCGGCAATGGATATGGTGATTACCGTCGATACCAGCGTGGCACATTTAGCTGGTGCGTTGGGCAAACCCGTATGGATATTACTTCCGCTTAACCGCGACTGGCGTTGGCTGTTGGAGCGCAGCGACACACCCTGGTACGACAACGCAACCTTGTTTAGGCAAACGCAACTTGGCGATTGGGATAGCGTTTTGGGTGCTGTATCGCGGCGACTCGCTGTGCATTTCTAATCCAACGGCGTGTGCTCCACGGATGGCTTTGCGCAGTCATCCGGCTACGCGGGCACGATGCAGTGTGCCGCGAATTCCCCGCTACGCCCGGCACCAACTCCTGGCCGTCCTAATCCCACCCGCGCGGCACCACATATTGCCGACTGGGTTGGCAAAAAATTCGCCGGTCTTCCAAGCGCAATGCGGTTAGCGAACCACCCCACAAACAACCCGTGTCGATGGCCGCCAAATCCTTTCGCATCACCAATCCCAACGCCGACCAATGGCCACAAACGATGAGCGCAGTGGCATTAACACGATGCGCCGCGTCAAACCAAGGTGTGCAGTTTTCCGGCCCCTGCGCGGGTGGTGCTTTACTGCCCGCCGCGCGGAATTCCATAGCCCCGTCGTTAGTCACATAACGCATCCGCGTCATAGCGTTCACGATCACCCGCAACCTATCCCAGCCGGATAAGTCGTCCGACCACGCCGCCGGTTCCGAACCCCACATTTGAGCCATAAATTCACGATAGTTTGGCGCGCGCAGGGCAGCAGAAACTTCGTCCGACAATTGCTGCGCTTGTGCCAAAGACCAACTTGGCAAAAGTCCGGCATGCACCATCGCCCATTCACCGTGACGATGAAACAAGGGCAGACTGCGCAACCAGTTAAGTAACTTGGCTCGATCAGGCGCGGCAAGAATTTCCGCCAGCGTGTCTTCGCGATTGGCTTTGCCAAACCCTTCGGACTGCATTAACAAATGCAAATCGTGATTGCCTAAAACCACAGTTGCGGCGTCGCCCAGCGATTGGACATAGCGCAGCACCTCAAGCGACTGTGGACCACGATTGACCAGATCGCCAACGAACCACAAACGATCTTTGCGCGCGTCAAACTCGACGTGATCCAGCAAGGATTGCAAGGCATCAAAACAGCCTTGCACATCACCGATAGCGTAAGTCGTCATAGCAATTATTTTTGCGCGGCGAGCATCTTGGCGTATTTGGCAAAGCTGGCGATGCAGCCAATCAGGATGTGCACCAAGCCCGCTGCGCCGTCGAGAAAGCCAAGCCGAAAGAAATAGAACTTGATGAAGCGAACCGCCGGCGAAATCAAAAGTTGCGCAATATTCGCGCGCTTGCCTTGTGCCAAAGCAATCTGGGCCGCCAGCGTGCTATATCGATTTTGTTTGGCCAAATAGTTGTCCAAGGACTCGGCCGATTCATGCAATAAATCTCCCGCCAAAGTGCCAGTCTCACCACGATTGACGATGACCTTTTCATGCACGATATCAGCCGACCAACGCGCCGCGCGACGATCAAACAAGCGCAAACTCCAATCCGGATAGCCTTCGCCATGACGTAAATATCTGCCCATAAACCGATTGCAGCGGGCAAAGCGATAGGCGGTTGTTTGCGCTGCAGCAGTATCGTCAGTTGGTGCTGACGCGGAGTCTCGGCCCTTTGGCCGGGGGCGGGGGGGGGGGGGGGGGGGGGCTTTGCGGGGCCCCCCCCTCCCCGCTTTTAGTGACTTCATTAGCGAGCTGCGCGCTTACCCGCTCATCCGCATCTACACACAGCACCCAATCATGCATCGCTTGTTCAACCGCGAATTGCTTTTGTGGCCCGAAGCCGCGCCAATGCGTCTGTATTACCCGCGCATCGAGGCTCGTCGCTAACTCAACCGTTGCATCTTCGCTACCCGAATCGACCACCAAAATCTCGTCGCAAAATGCAACACTGGCCAAGCATGCAGCGAGTTCGTTCGCGGCGTTTTTGGTGATGATGACTGCAGAAATGCGGCGCGCTACCGGTTCAACCAATGAGGCCATTTGGCGCTCCTAAAAATTGTGCAATCCAAAGCCGACTATGAGGCAGGCCGTGAGTGGGTCACGGCCTGATTATCGCGCCCGACTCGCGGTTTGGTTGCGGCGCATAGCGTGCGGAATTCTTGGATAATCTTCGTCATGCGCATTCTTCTAATAAAAACTTCGTCCATGGGCGACGTGATTCACAATTTGCCGGTGGTTAACGACATTGTGGCGCGATTTCCCGATGCGCAAATCGATTGGGTGGTTGAGGAAAATTTTGCGGAGATTCCTCGTCTGCATCCGCGTGTCCAGCAAGTCATTCCGGTCGCGCTGCGGCGCTGGCGCAGGGCGCTTTTTGCTGGCAACACTTGGTCAGAGGTAGGCGAATTTCTTCGCGCCCTTCGTCGCGAAAATTACGACTATGTGATCGACACGCAAGGCTTGTTGAAGAGTGCGCTCATCACTTTTGTTACACGGGGCGTGCGCTGCGGCTACAACGCGGCATCCGCGCGCGAGGGTTTGGCAACGGTGGCTTATGACCGGCGATTTGCGGTGACGACCACGCTGCATGCGGTTGAGCGCAATCGCGCTTTGGTGGCGCAGGCAATTGGCGGTGTAAATAGTACGTCCCTGAATTACGGCATTACACCGCCATCAAATGCCGCGGAAACGCAGACGACCGCAGTGCTGTTGACAGCAACTTCTCGCGACGACAAGCTGTGGTCGGAGACGCATTGGGTGGATTTGGGTTGTCATTTGAGCGCGCGCGGATTGATCTGCCAATTGCCCGCTGGTAGCACAATCGAACGCGAAAGGGCGACACGATTGGTGCAGCAAATTCCCAATGCCATTGCGCTGCCGGCACAGGGATTGACGGCACTTGCTCAGGTGCTTGCCAGCGCCAAAGTCGTCATTGGTGTCGACACCGGTCTGGTTCATTTGGCTGCTGCGCTGGGACGCCCGACGGTGGCTATCTATTGTGCCTCGGACCCAACGCTCACTGGTGTTCTGGCTGCCACGCCGTTTGTCAATTTGGGTTCAAGTACTCTGGCGCCGAGCGCGATTGAGGTGATTGCGGCGACCGATGGTTTACTTGGTGCGGCGCATTGATGGCGCGATTTATTTACAGCCTTTGTGTCGTATTGCTACTACCGGTGGCAGTAATTTATTTGCTCTGGCGAGCGCGCAAGCAACCAGAATATTTGAAACATTGGGGTGAGAGATTTGGTTTTTTCGGCCACCTTTCGCGGCCCGCAAATGGGCTTTTGATTTGGCTGCACGCGGTGTCCGTCGGTGAGACGCGCGCGGCACAACCGTTGATTTCTGCGTTGCGTGAGCGCTATCCCGATCATCAAATATTGATTACCCACATGACACCCACAGGGCGCGCTACGTCGCAGGAATTGTTTGGCGATTCAATTGCACAGTGTTATCTGCCCTACGACACAACCTGGGCAATGCAGCGCTTCTTGCGGCATTTCTCACCACGATTTGGCCTCGTTATGGAAACGGAACTGTGGCCGAACTTAGTTGCCGCCTGCGCGCAACGTGATGTGCCGTTGATGTTGGTGAATGCGCGCCTGTCTGAAAAATCGGCGGCGGGCTACGCGAAACTTCCTGCGCTGGCAAAAGAAGCGCTGCAAGGTTTGCACGCTATTGGGGCACAATCGCAAGACGATGCAGATCGACTAACTGCGTTGGGCGCGCGCTCGCCGAGCGTCGTCGGCAATATCAAATTTGATATCGATGCGCCGGAAAACCAGATCGCGCTAGGTAAAAATTTTCGTACGCAAATCAGACAACGCCAAGTATTTCTTGCGGCTAGCACCCGCGAGGGCGAGGAAGCCTTGTTGTTGGATGCATGGTCGCGCAACGCGCCAGTTGGCGCTGGTGATACGCTTTTGCATAGCCCGCCGTTGCTCATCATCGTTCCACGCCATCCACAGCGCTTCAACGATGTCGCGGCACTGGTTCAAGCACATGATTTGTGCCTGCAACGACGTAGCGAAAACAACGCCATCGAAGCCGGAACCGACGTGCTGCTAGGTGATTCAATGGGCGAAATGTTCGCTTGGCACACGCTCGCTGACCTTGCTTTTATTGGCGGCAGCTTGCTAGATTTTGGTAGCCAGAATTTGATTGAAGCCTGCGCGGTTGGCACGCCAGTGTTACTCGGACCGTCGACCTACAATTTTGCTGACGCCGCGTTTGAGGCGCAGGCTTGTGGTGCGGCGTTAGCGATTATTGATGCGGATGATTTGGTGCAAAAGGCGCGGGCTCTTTTGCACGATGCTGCGGCGCTTGCCCGCATGTCAGAAGCCGGATTGCGCTTTGCTCAACAGCATCGTGGTGCAACGGCGCGGACGATGGAACTGATCGCCCGCGTCGTTAATTGACTAGCACTATTCCAACAGCGAATTTACCGAAGCGAGGTCAGCTTCGCCCAGTCCACCCGCAGTTGCCTTCAATTTCAGCAGCGCCAACAAAGTGTCGAGCCGTGCCTTGGCTAACTTTTGTCGCGTGTCATAAAGTTGCGATTGTGCGTTGAGCACATCGATATTGATGCGCACGCCAACTTCGTAGCCGAGCTTGTTGGAATCCAGCGCCGACTGTGATGATGTCAGCGCTGCCTCAAAGGCTTTGACTTGCGACAAACCGGAAGTCACGCCCAAAAATGCCGTGCGCGCCCCTTGTGCAGCCGAGCGGCGAGCGTTGTCCAGATCAGCTTGCGCCTTGTCCTTCAAGGCCACCGCTTCGCGATCTCTGGAAGCCGTTGCACCACCAGCAAACAGCGGCACAGAGAGTTGTAAACCGACCGTAGTCGCATCAGTATCTAAACCAGTCGGCACGGATGAATTTCGCCCTTGCCCGCTATTGCTGCGGGAGGCAACCAAATCCAGTGTAGGTAGATGACCGGAACGCTGGCGATCAATTTCTCGATCGGCAATTTCAAGACTTGCTGCGGAAAGAAGTACGCCCAAACCACTTGTCTGCGCCATTTCAACCCATTTGTCGATGTTCTCTGGTTGTGGTCTCGCCAGGGCCACCCCGCTGCCCAAGCGCTTCAAATTTGGCACGTCCTTGCCTACCAAAACTTGCAATGCATATCGCTTGACGGCCAAATCATTTTGCGCGGCGATCAATTGCGCGGTGGCTAAATCGAAACGCGCTTGCGCTTCGTGGGTGTCAGTAATCGTTGCGGTACCGACTTCAAAATTTCGTTTGGCAGATTCGAGCGTTTCGGCAATCGCAACTCGCTGCGCTTGAGCAGTGGCGAGGGTGTCTTCGGCGAGCAAGGCATCAAAATAAGCCGTGGCCACACGCAATATCAAGTCCTGTTGGGCTAAAACAAATTGCGTTTCAGCCAATCCCACAGCCAGTTCGGCTTGGTTGTAGCTAACCCAGTTTTGCCAACGGAACAGCGGCTGGGTCAGACTGACTGACCAGCCGTGCGTGTTGTACGAACTGGTCGGTAGTGGGGCGGCACCGCGTAATTGCGTATCGATGTCATTTGACGTGGTGGACGCACCTGCAACGATCAAAGGCAACAAACCGGCGCGACCTTGTGGCAGTTTTTCGCGTCCCGCTTCCAGACTGGCGCGTGCGCTAGCAAATTGCGCATCGTAGTTGATGGCTTCGCGATATACCGAAACCAGATCGGCAGCGCCAGCCGCTTGGGTAAAACCAGCAGCCAGTGCGGCTGCAATGACACTCAAAAATAGGAAAGACTTATTACGTTTCATCGCGAACTCCGCGTCGGGGATTATGGGAACAATGAGAATTTAGGGCTTAGGCAAATGTCATGCAACTTGAGCAGGATGAACAGTGGATTACAAAGGATGAAAAGGAGATAAAGCAGCTCGAATGGTTAAGGGACTAATAGGTAGCCATACTCGGATCAACATCGCGTGCCCATGCCGCCACACCACCCTGCAAATTAAAAATGCGCGAAAAACCCTGTTGTTCGAGAAACATTCCGGCTTGGAAACTGCGCGCTCCGTGATGGCAAATCATCACCGTATCGGCTTCACGGTTAAGTGAATTCAACTGTTGCGGCACGCTGGACAAGGGCATCGCTTGCGCGCCTTCAATGCGGCAACGCTCAAGCTCCCACGGCTCGCGCACATCGACCATCACTGGCTTGGTGCGGGTCGTGTCGGTTAGCCAAGCGTTCAGCATGGATGCGGATATTTGTTCCATCTGGTCAAAACACAAAATGCGCTTCAGGTTCTAGTGGCACCAGCGCATCGGCATCGGTTTCGAAAATCGTTTCGCTGCGCACTGATTTGCCCATTCCATTTGCGCCGGCGACACAGGTCAGCACCTTGGCTTGCATTGCCGGTGCATCACCAGTAATTACGAACAGGCGTCCGCCCACTTTGAGTTGATCAAGCAACAGCTGAGGCACCGCGTCTACAGCGCCAGAAATCATGATGACATCGAAGGGCGCTTGCTGGGCTAACCCAGCCAGACCGTTACCTTGCTCGACGGTGACATTCGTAACACCGGCATTACGCAAATTCTGCTTTGCCTGGGCGACCAACTCGGGAACAATTTCTATGCTCCACACATGCTCAGCATGCGCGCCAAGCAGCGCCGCCATAAAGCCCGATCCGGTGCCGATTTCGAGCACACGCTCGTGCCGACGCATGGCAACGGCTTGTAGCGACTGCGCCTCTACTGAGGGTAAAAACATCCTCGCCCCGTGTCCTAAGGGCACTTCAGTATCAGCAAAGGCCAAGCCCGCATAGGCCGCAGGAACGAAACACTCGCGCTTGACGACGGAAAATAATTCCACCACGTCAGCATTCAGTACACCGGCCGGACGCACTTGTTGTTCGACCATATTGAAGCGCGCTTTTTCGACATTCATAAAAGCAGCAGGATGAGTCATACACAGCTCCGATTGAAAGTAAGTAACGCAGATGCTTGCGGCAAGATCAGAAATTTCAAGCGAATAATCATTCTACTCGCGCACCCGATACCAAGCGGCGTAAAGCGCGGGCAAGAAAAGGCAAGTGAGCAAAGTGGCGACCAACAAACCGCCCATTACAGAAACCGCCATCGGTCCCCAAAAAACCTGCGAAACCAATGGAACCATCGCAAGAATTGAGGCAGCGGCGGTCAAAACTATTGGTCGGAAACGACGCACGGTCGAATCCACGATGGCGTTGAACAGCGGCTTGCCCTCGGCCTCATCTTGCGCAATCTGGTCGATCAAAATCACAGAATTTCGCAAGATCATCCCCATTAGCGCGATCACCCCGAGATTGGCGACAAAACCAAACGGGATTTGAAAAATCATCAAGGCCATGGTCACCCCGATCAACCCTAAAGGTGCGGTCAACAAGGCAATCAGCGTGCGTCCGATGCTTTGCAGTTGCATCATCAACAGCGTTATCACGCCTATTACCATGTAAGGCATTACGGCTTGAATTGATCTCGAACCCTTGCCTGATTCCTCAACCGCGCCGCCCATCTCGATGACATAGCCGGGTGGTAGTGCCTGGCGAATTTCGGCAAGCTGGGCATTAATTTGGTTCGAAGCATCCGGACCTTGTATACCCTTAACGTCGGCGCGAAGGGTAATCGTTGGTAAGCGATGACGACGCCAAATCAAACCTTCTTCCAACTCTGGCACCAATTTGGCAATTTGCGCCAACGGAACATGACGTCCATTGCTGGCAACAATATCCAATTCTGGAATACGGTCCAAGGTGCGCAGATCAGCGCCAGCTTTACCACCGCCTGCGCGCCACACCACATCAATCAACAAGTCGTTTTCACGCAACTGGGTGATCGTTGCGCCAACCAACCAGCCCTGCAAGGTCTGCGCTACATCCTGGCTCGATACACCCAGCGCGCGCGCTCTGGCTTGATCAATTTCGACGCGAACCGACTTGATACGATCATTCCAATCGCTATTGACGTCAACTAAATTCGGGTGAGCGCGCATCACCGTCGCAACCTTTGCCGCCTCGGCGCGCAGTTGCTCAATGTTCTCACCGGAAACACGAAACTGAACCACGTAATTCACCGGTGGGCCGTTTTCCAAAATGGTCGTTCGTAGCCGCAAATGCGCCCAACTACCGTCTGGGTTGGCAAACTCCTTCTCCAGTTTGGCGCGAACCAGATCGCGCTCCTTGGCCCCTTTAGTCAGCAGCATGAACTGGCCGAAATTATCGTTTACCAATTGTTGATCCAGCGACAGGAAAAACCGGGGAACACCCGTGCCAATATACGAAGACCACGATTCGATATTCTCGTCGCCACTGATCAATTGCTCGACACGCTTAACCTCACGCGTCGTGGCAGCCAAAGATGCACCTTGAGGTAACCAGACATCAATCATTAGCTCGGCTCGGCTAGCGCTGGGGAAGAATTGCTTTGGCACCGCCTTATCAAACAACACCAGGGACGCCACGAAGGAGGCGACAGTGATCGCAATGACTAGCCATCGATGGCGCAAACACCAGACAACCAAAGCGCGGAACCGTCGATAGAAGGGCTTATCGTAGATGTCATGATCATGGGCGGCGGCGTTTCCACCATGTGCTGTCGATTTGACCTTAGTGAGCAATACGTAGCCCAAGTAAGGTGTAAAAATTACGGCGACGAACCATGAGGTGATCAGCGCAATCGCCACCACCAGAAATATCGATCCGGTGTACTCACCGGATCCGGATTTTGCGAAATACACCGGTGCAAACCCGGCCACGGTAATCAGCGTACCGGTCAGCATCGGGAAGGCGGTCGAGGTATAGGCAAAGGTCGCCGCGCGCATACGATCCCAGCCCTGCTCAATTTTCACCATCATCATTTCCACCGCGATGATCGCGTCGTCCACCAGCAATCCAAGCGAGATTACCAACGCCCCTAAGGACACACGCTGCAGTGGAATGTCAGTGAGATTCATAACGATAAAGGTTATGGCGAGTGCCAATGGAATTGACAAGGCCACCACCATGCCGGTGCGCCAACCCAAACTGACGAACGACACCAACAACACGATTCCTATCGCTTCCAGCAGCGTTCTAAAGAACAAGGCAAACGATAGACGAACAACCTTAGGTTGATCGGCAACAACATTGACCTCTACGCCTACCGGCAAATCACGTTCGATTCGCGCCATCAACTCATCGACGTTCTTCCCCAAGCCGAGCACATTGCCGCCCTTGAGCATTACTACGCCAAACCCGACAGCGTCCTTGCCCATGAAACGCATACGCGGCTGTGGCGGGTCGGACAGTGCGCGGGTAACGGTAGCAATGTCACCGAGGCGGAAATGCTTACCGCCTATGGTGATATCGGATTCGCGAATTTGTTCAGCACTTTTGAATGCGCCATCAACGCGCAGACGAACCCTGTCGGTGGCAGTTTCAACAAATCCCGCTGGCGCCACTGCGTTCTGTCGCTGCAATGCATCAAATACCTGCAGCGGCGCCAAGCCCATTGCCGCGAGGCGGTCCGGTCGGGTTTCGATAAAGATTTTCTCATCCTGAATTCCGAGCATGTCGATCTTCTTGACGTCCCGAACCCGGCGCAACTCACGGGCGATTTGATCAGCATGCCGGCGCAGTTCCGGCATCTCTACGCCATCACCAGTCAAGGCGTAAATCTTGATCAGCACATCACCGAATTCGTCGTTGGAAAAAGGACCTTGTATGCCTGCAGGCAAGGTACTGCGCATATCGTCGACCCGCTTGCGCACCTGATACCAAATTTCCGGAACCATCTCCGGCGGGGTGTAATCCTTGAGTGTCACATAGACAAAAGATTCGCCCGGTTTGGACGAGGATTTAACGTAGTCGACCCAGGGCGTTTCAAGCAATTTGCGTTCGATTTTTTCAGAGACCTGTTGCTCAAGTTCCAGTGCCGTGGCACCGGGCCAAAGCGTCCGCACCACCATCGTCTTCAGCACATAGTCCGGGTCTTCTGATCGCCCCAATTGGTTGTAGGCGAGCACACCACCGAGCGTCAAAACGATAATCAGATACAAAATGAACTGCCGATGGTTCAACGCCCACTCGGACAAATTGAGATGTTTCATTTTGCTGTTCCGGCGGACTCAATCACGCGCACCTTTTCACCGGCCACCAACCGATGCACGCCTGCTGCGGCAATACGTTCGCCGCCTTTCAAACCTTCGCTGATAAGCGCTCCACTATCGGTGTAGGCGGCGATGCTCACCGGCTGCAAAGAGACACTCGCATCGCTGGCGACTATCCATACCGCCGGCTTGTCAGCTTGCTGATAAATTGCGCTGAGCGGAACGATCAAGGAATTTTTCACGGCCTTGCTTGCAAAATTAACTGTGGCAGTCATGCCAAGCGGCAATCTTGCATCGGCGCCAGCCAGTCGGATACGCGCGGCATAGGTGCGTGTCAGTGGATCAGCCGCGGGTGATATTTCCCTCACCGTGCCTTTGATTTTGACGCCATCTTTAGCCCACAGCGTCACTACCGCAGCCTGTCCAAGCTTAATCGCCCCAATGTCGGTTTCGGGCAAAGAAATGGCAATTTCCCGCTCTCCATCAGGCGCCAAACGGAACACCGGCTGGCCCGCGGTAACAACCTGCCCTGGTTCCGCCAAAACTTGGGTAATCACCCCGGTACGATCTGCCAGCAGCGTTGTATAGGCGGTCTGGTTGCGCGCCAAACCCGCTTGCGCTTCCGTTGCCGCCAACGCAGACTCACGCGCGTCTAGCGCTGCTTGGCTGACAAAATTTTTGCTGCGTAGGTCACGGTAGCGCGCGGCATCGGCAGCTGCAATTGACCGCTGTGCCTCGGTCTGTGTCGCTTGCAAGCCGGCGTCACTTGCATCAAGCCGGGCGAGTGCTTGGCCCTGTTTGACTGCCGCGCCTACATCAACCAGTCTTGTCACGAGCTTGCCGGAAATCCGGAATCCTAAAGTTGATTCACTTTTTGCCCGAACCTCACCGCTGTAGTCGCGCACCGACAGCGTGTCACCAGCACCAACTGTCAATACGCGAACCAAGCGCGGAGACTTTTCTGGCGGTGGTGGTGGACTGCAGGCCATCAGAACCAGTGAAAGGGGCAGGACAATTGCGATTGACTTCATGGCATTACTCCGACAGCTGGCTTTCAGGTTTTGCTTCAAAGGCGTTGCGCGTATGGTTGGGTTCACTGGGCCAGGCGGGAATTGTTACTGCTCACAAGTCCATGCAAGGTCAGCTCAAAATGTGTCTGCAGATAAGTCTCGGCATCAATCGTCGTCGCGCCGCACATATCAACAGAATGCCGGCGGATTGCCAACATCAGGATGGGCGCGAACAACACGTCAGCGACCATATCCACCGGCATCGAACGAAACTCCCCCGCAGCGATGCCGCGTTGTAGCACGCGCTTCAAAAGGTTGCGGGCGCGGGCAATGACCGCATTTTGGTAGAAGGCCGCCACCTCGGGAAAATTTCTCGCCTCGCTAATAACCAGTTTTGGTAGGCCACCAAGCGAGGTATTGCCGATCAACCGCCACCACGTCGACACTAGTTGCCGCATGAGTTCGGCACTTGAACCGTCGAAATGGTCGATCATCGAATCGGCAGCATCAAGCACCGGAACGATTCCTTCCAAAACCACAGCCTTAAATAGGGCAACTTTGCTGTCGAAATATAGATACAAAGTACCTTTGGAGACTCCCGCGAGCGCTGCAATGTCGTCGAGCCGCGTTGCCGCAAATCCCTTCTCGACAAACAGTGCCAAGGCCGCCGCAGTGAGTTCGGCGGGACGGGCTTGTTTGCGCCGCTGACGAGAGGCTTCCGGATTTGCGCCCAGGGCAATTTCAACACTGCTCACTGCATTTCTCCATCGCAACTCAGTATCTAAAGTAACTGACTGACTGGTCAGTTACTTTAGATAGAGTCGAATTCGATGTCAAGCGCAATCAAAAAAGCAGCAAAAACCCCGCTGGATTTCGTAGCCGTGCGACTGAAGCTATCCAGGCAAAACAAATCAGCGCGGCGCCCCACGCAGCAACGCGCACCGGCTTGGAAAAACGTGGCCGCAAGGCAACAACACCGAGGCCAATATAAGCCAGCAACCCGACAATTTTTGCCGCCAGCCAAGGCACTGTCCATGGGTATTGACCAGACATCACGGCCAAGCCGATTGCAGCGGCCAACAACAAGGTGTCGTTGATATGTGGCACGATGCGCACCCAGCGCTGTTGAAGCATTGGCGAGCCAGTCAGCATCAGCAAACCACGCCAGGCGAAACCGCTCACGCTGATGATGGCAAACGAGATATGTAGTAGACGTAAATCGTTATAGGAAATCATGGCAAATGCTCGACGTACCCAATAGGCATCATGTTATCTTGCTGTACAACCTTGAATTGCGGACTCGATCGCGATGAGAAAACAACCTGCTGACATTCCGTTAATTCTGAGTCGTCTGCCCCTCTTTCAAGAACTTCACGCCGAACAAATATCGGCTATTGCCGTGGGCGTGCGCGAACGTGCTCTGGCGCGCGGCGAGATGTTGTTCCAAAAAGGTGATGCAGCGCGCGGCTTTTTTGTCGTGCTCAACGGTCAAATAAAACTGGCATTTCCTTCTGCGCAGGGCAACGAAAAGGTCGTCGAAATTCTTGGTCCACGCCAAAGTTTTGGTGAAGCGGTAATGTTCATGGATAGACCCTATCCGGTATTTGCCGAAGCTTTGCTCGATTCCAGTTTGCTATTCATTGATCGTGCAGTTGTTTTTGATTTGCTAGCGATAGACACCTCGTTTGCGCGAAAACTTTTGGCCGGACTGTCGCAACGGCTGCACGGCTTGGTACAGGATGTTGAATCGTATTCTTCGCGTTCGTCTGCACAAAGGGTGATTGGCCATTTGTTGCAACACTGTGCCGAAGATGCCGACAAGCAAGCCAACATCGAAGTCGTTTTACCGACCTCAAAACAAGTCATCGCGTCGCGACTGAATCTCACGCCTGAGACGCTATCGCGCGTGTTCCATGACTTGAGCGAACGCGGCTTGATTCGTGTCAATGGCAAGAACATAACGATTTTGGATCTGGAACTGCTGAGGCAATTCGACATTTAGATTTTTGCCGCGTCAGACATTGCGGCGAATACGAAACTCAAAGCAATCCTCAGGGCCGCGTAATTCCACCCAAGAATAGCCGTTGCGCTTTAGGACGTTAAACAGCGGCGTCGGTTGCCGATACAACCAGAGCACCACTTCATCATCGGGCTGCATTGCATCGAGCGCCTCCATGGTGCGCTCAAACGGTTCGGGCGGTTGCATTTCGCGTGCATCGACGACAATTTCCATAGCCTTGATCTCCTCCTTTCAAGTCTAGACCGAAGTTTGAGTGTCCCGCCCATTGAGGCGGATTGCATTGATGCGAATCAAGCCACCGACCGGTCGCCAACAGATCTCGGGGATGAATCGCGTTGACCTGGATCATGGTTCCAATAAAAAAATCTTTGGCTTGATTGCAATCAAGGATTTATCCCGGTGAGAAGTTGAAGCTGTGTGCTAACGAACGTCGCGTACTCGCATCTTGCGCGAATCATGGTTCGTTCGCACTCACCATCACTGCCAGGAGAAATCATGAAAAAAACGAAATGGATCACCGGCGCATTTGCTCTTGCCATCCTGCCATTGGCGATGGGTAGCGCCTTTGCTGCGGATAAAGACGTGTCCAAAGCAGAAACGGCTTATCAAGCCGGTGGCTCGCCGCTGGAAAACGTCGAGATGTATCAGGACATCAATCCCAAAGCTCCGGCCATGAACAAGGCGGCGTTTGACAAGGCGCGTCAGATCTACTTCCAGAGATGCGCCGGCTGCCATGGCGTATTGCGCAAAGGCGCGACCGGAAAGCCGCTGACACCCGATCTGACGATTGCCAAAGGCTCTGAATACTTGAAGGTATTTATCAAGTACGGCTCACCAGCCGGCATGCCTAACTGGGGAACCTCCGGCGACTTGACGGATGACGAAGTGGACTTGATGGCACGTTATGTCCAGCAAACGCCACCGCAGCCACCGGAATTTGGCATGAAGGACATGAAGGCGACATGGAAGGTGCATATCGCACCGGCTGACCGGCCGAAAAAGAAGATGAACAACTACAACATCGAGAACATTTTCTCGACCACCTTGCGCGACGCCGGCCAGGTTGCGCTGATTGATGGCGACACCAAGAAGATCATCAGCATCATCAAGACCGGCTATGCGGTGCACATTTCGCGAATGTCCGCTTCCGGCCGCTATCTATTTGTGATCGGGCGCGACGCCAAAATCAACATGATCGACCTTTGGATGGAGAAACCCGAAACCGTCGCTGAAGTACGGATTGGCTTGGAAGCACGTTCGGTCGATACCTCCAAATTCAAAGGTTATGAAGACAAGTTGGCGATTGCCGGCTCCTACTGGCCGCCCCAATACACCATCATGAGGGGCGATACGCTAGAGCCGCTGAAAATCATGGCAACCCGCGGTATGACCGTCGGCGATCAGGAATACCACCCGGAGCCGCGCGTGGCCTCGATTGTGGCCTCGCATTTCAAACCTGAATTTATTGTCAATGTGAAGGAAACCGGCAAGACACTATTGGTCAATTACACCGACGTGATGAATCCGACAGTCAAGGAAATTCCGACTGCAAAATTTCTCCACGATGGCGGACTCGACAGCACCCATCGCTACTTCCTGGTGGCCGCCAATCAATCCAACAAGATTGCCGCGATCGACATGAAGGAAGGCAAACTTGAGGCTTTGATTGATGTCGGCAAGATTCCTCATCCGGGCCGCGGGGCCAATTTCACTCACCCGAAATTCGGTCCGGTCTGGTCGACGGGTCATTTGGGTGACGAATCCATCTCGCTGATTGGCACCGATCCGCAGAAACATCCGCAATATGCCTGGAAACTGGTTGAATCTCTGAAGGGCCCGGGTGGTGGTGCGCTGTTCATCAAGAGTCATCCGAAATCCACCCATTTGTATTCCGATGCGCCGTTGAATCCGGATCCGGCAATCAGCCAAAGTCTGGTGGTATTCGACATCAAGAATCTTGCCGGCGGCTACAAGGTGCTTCCTGTCGCCGAATGGGCCGGAATCAAGGATGACGGGGCCAAGCGGGTGGTTCAGCCTGAGTACAACAAGGCAGGCGACGAAGTCTGGGTGTCAGTCTGGTCGGCCAAGAACAAAGAGTCGGCACTGGTGGTGATTGACGACAAGACGCTCAAACTCAAGGCAGTCATCAAGGATCCGCGCCTGATCACGCCGACTGGCCATTTCAACACCTACAACACCCAACACGACATTTACTAAAGGCAAATTGCTGCTCGGGGAAATCCCGGCTAGCAATATCAAAGGAGCATAGACATGATCAAGACAGCTGCGTTTTTCGGAATAATTTGTGGTTTGGCCTTAGTGCTTGCGACGCCAGCGCGAGCGAGTGAAGAGAGTTTCAAGAAAGCCGGTTGCGTTGCCTGTCACACGCCAGACAAAAAACTGGTTGGTCCGGCATTGAAAGATATTGCCGCCAAGTACAAAGGCCAGGGCGACGCGGTCGCCAAGCTGTCGGAAAAAGCGCGCAAGGGCGGCTCTGGCGTTTGGGGTCCAATTCCCATGCCGCCCAATGGGGCCGACAAGGTTAGCGACGCAGACTTGAAGTCCACCGTCGAATGGATTTTGAACCGGTAAGGCGGTGCAGGAACTCGCGAACCAAACAGGACTCGCCCACCTTGGTGGGCGTTTCCCCTTATCTTGTGGGCACTCCTCTGCGCAAAGCGTCACTCAATCGCGATCACTCGGGTTTGCGACACCTATGAAAGCCCGGTTGTACCTCTTACTCATTGCAATGTGCTGTGCCGGCAATTCAAGCGCGGAAACTTTTGTGCCGGTATCGCCCAGCGAAATGACGCGACTCGTCCGCCAAGACTGCGGTTCTTGCCACGGCATGAAATTAACCGGCGGGCTTGGCTCGCCACTCACTGCCGATGCGCTTAAAGGCAAACCTGCCGAAGCGCTGACGGCGACCATACTCTATGGGCGACCCGGAACGACCATGCCGGCATGGAAATCACTGCTCACCGTAGCGCAAGCACAGTGGATCACTGCGCGTCTGCTCGAGGGATTTCCCGAGGAGGTTCGTTGATGCGAAGCTTGGCCTATCTCTTTCTCTGCTGTGTGCTGGTGCTAGTGCTCGGCGCTTGTACGACGCTATCGACACTGCGCGGAACGGGCGATTTGGGTGTGGTGATCGAACGTGCCGATGGCGCAGTAACGCTGGTTAATACCTCCGCCAAAGCGCCTTATGCACGGGTCGACGGTTTGGGCGACCTGTCGCACGCCTCGGTAGTTTTCTCGCGCGATGCGCGCTATGCCTTTGTCTTCGGTCGCGATGGTGGCTTGTCGAAAATTGATCTGCTGGAATCGCGGCTGGTGAAGCGGGTGATGCAATCAGGCAATGCCATCGGCGGTTCAATATCACAAGATGGCCGCATCGTCGTCGCGCAAAACTATGTGCCGGGCGGCATCAAAGCATTCGACGCCGAAACCCTGGAGCTATTGTCGGAAGTGCCCGCCGAATATGCACCGGGAAAATTCTCCAAAGTGGTCGGTCTGGCGGATACCTCCGGCAACCGGTTTGCTTACGCCTTGTTCGATGCGGGTGAAATATGGGTCAGCGATTTCAGCGACCCGAAACATCCAACGACCAAGAAATTCCCGGCCGGAAAGAATCCCTACGATGGCCTGATTACGCCCGACGGTCGCTACTACCTGGCGGGGCTATTTGGCGAAGACGGAATTGCCAAGCTTGACCTGTGGCAGACGGAAAAAGGCAGCAGCAAGATTCTGGAAAACTACGGACGTGGCGAGGAGAAGCTGCCAGTTTTCAAGATGCCGCATTTACGCGGCTGGTCGCTCGCTGCCGGGCGCGCTTGGTTGCCTGCAATCGGGCGACATGAAGTACTGGTCGCCGATGCGCGGACGTGGAACGAAGTCGCTCGTGTGCAAGTTAAAGGCCAGCCAGTGTTTGTGATGGCTAGCCCGGACGGGCGACAAGTCTGGGTCAACTTTGCCCATCCGGACAATGGCTGGGTACAGGTGATCGATACGCTGAGCGGACAAGTGATCAAAACGCTACAACCGGGCAAAGCGGTTTTGCATATGGAGTTCACGCCGCGCGGCGAAGCGGTATGGATCTCAGCACGTGACGACAACCGCGTGGTGATTTATGACACGCGCAGCTTCGAGCAAATCGGCGGTTTCGATGTCAAAGCACCTTCGGGGATTTTCTTCACCACGCGCGCTGCGCGGATAGGCTTTTAGGGCGAACCGCAATGGACTCACCTTACAGCCCGTTGGAATTTTCATTGTTAAACGACTGGCAGCGTGATTTTCCGCTGGTGTCGAATCCGTTCGCGGAGATTGCGGCGTCAGTTGGTGCTGACGACACGCTGTCAGATAAGGTTCTAAGTACGTTGAACCGCTTGGTGGCGCGCGGCGCAATCAGCCGCATCGGAGCCGTGTTTGCGCCGCGTCGGGTAGGCATCGGCGCACTCGCCGCGGTCGCTGCACCTGCTGAAAAAATCGAAGCGATTGCGGCACAAATTAACGCGCACGCCACGGTCAATCACAACTACCAGCGCGAACATCTTTACAACCTCTGGTTCGTCGTCACGGCGCCCGACAAAGCCGCCTTGGACGCGACCCTAACGCAGATAGAAATGGAAACCGGCTGCACAGTTATTTCCATGCCATTGGCCGAAGAGTTTCATATTGATTTGGCATTCGACATGCAGTCGGGACATAGCCCGATTCAGCACCAGCGTTCCTGCGCGGCTATCACTCGAGACCTGGATACCGACGAGCGTCGGCTGGCAGCGCAATTGCAAGATGGCTTGACGCTTTGCGCCACGCCCTACGCAGAACTTGGGCAGCGCGCCGGCATGAGCGAAGCGCAAGTGCTCAATCATTTGCGACGCTGGCAAGACGAGGGATTGATCAAGCGTTTTGGCATTGTCGTGCGACATCACGAAATGGGTTATCGCTCAAATGCGATGGTGGTGTTTGATATTGCTGACGACAACGCATCCACCATTGGCACGGCCTTGGCTAGCGTGCCGGGCGTGACTTTGTGTTATCGGCGCGAGCGTTGCCTGCCGGCGTGGCCGCACAATATTTACTGCATGGTGCATGGTCGAAGTCGCGATGAAGTCTTCCCGATTGTCGAACGTTTGGCGGCCATCGCCGGTATTAAGCCGACGGTGTTGTTCTCCGTGCGACGTTTCAAACAATGTGGTGCAAGATATTTCTGATGAATGCCATGCGCGCCTCAACTGATGCTTCGATTCGCCCGTCACCAGATGAAATGGATCGCGCCATCATTAACAAAATGCAAGGCGATTTCCCTTTGCTTGACGAGCCGTATCGCGCCGTTGCCGACAGCTTGGGAATCAGCGAAAGCGAATTACTTGGACGCTTGCAAGGCATGCTTGATAAGCGAATATTGACCCGCTTCGGGCCGATGTTTCAAGTTGAACGCATGGGTGGCGCTTTTGTGCTCGCGGCGATGACAGTGCCGGAAGAACGATTTGATGAAGTCGCCACGCAAGTCAATTCATTGGCCGAAGTGGCGCACAACTACCGCCGCGAACATGCGATGAATATGTGGTTCGTGTTGGCCACAGAGACTCGCGCCGGGATTGCCGAGGTCATCGCGCGAATAGAAGCGATGACGGCATTGCCGGTGTTTGCTTTTCCGAAAGAGCGTGAGTATTTCGTCGAGATGAAACTCCATGCTTGAGATGGCTCATAACAGAGGCGAAACAGGGAATTCGCAAAGCACTGCTTTGCGCCTGTGTAGCGGGTCGGCTGTACTAAGCCGACACTGCACGTCAGCACCAACTGGCAAATTCGGGCTAGACGAACGCGACCTCGATCGCGAAATCATTCTCGCCACGCAAGGCGGCTTGCCGCTGGTATCACGTCCCTATCATTTCATCGCCGAGCAACTTGGGGTCGATGCAGGGCAAGTGCAATCACGGCTTGCCGCCATGCTGGCCGATGGTCGCATTCGCCGCATCGGTGCAGTGCCGAATCACTACGCCATCGGCTACACGGCCAACGGCATGAGTGTCTGGGATGTTGAAGATGCCCTGATCGACGAATTAGGCGCGCAAGTCGGTGCGCTAAGTTTTGTGACGCATTGCTATCGACGTCCGCGCCGTTTGCCAGCGTGGCCTTACAACTTGTTTGCGATGGTGCACGGCGCTACGCGGGATGAGGTGCAAGCCGATGTCACAAAAATTGCTGCCTTGTTAGGTGACGCTTGCCGTGGCCACGACGTTCTCTATAGCAGCCGGATACTGAAGAAAACCGGACTGCGTATCGGGGGTTAATCCGCGCCACAAAGAATTGGCCGTGCCGCCTTGCGGCAACTGGCGATTACTACAGTCAGTCTTGCTAGAGCAAGCTTGATTCGTTGACCTAGATCAACAACCCTAAGACTCATCGCGATGATCATGGCTTGCCTAAAGTCGCAACGTCGCTCGGCTTGACCATTTCTTGTCGGCCAACAGGAGTCACTATTGATGAATTCCTTCGCAGATTTTCCAGCCAACGATGCCAGCATTTTTTTGGCGCAAGTTGATTTTTTCGCCTGCGCTGACCCCCAAACTTTCATTCAAATTACCCGCAACGCACAGACACGAAAATTCCAAGCTGACCAAGTGGTTTGTAGTGTGGGTGATCAGCCGAGAACGCTTTTCGTTGTGCTCTCCGGGTTGATCAAGCGTGCCTTGCTTGCCGAGTGCGGACATGAGAGTGTGGCCGATCTAATCACGCCTGGGCGATATTTTGGCGACACCGAACTTTTTTCACAACGCCCGTTCGGGATTAGCGCCGTTGCTGTCGAACCAACAGAAGTGCTGTGCATTGACGGGGAAAGTATTCGCAAAGCAGTCGAACAGGATTCACGTTGGGCGAGCCACCTTATTTCATTGATGGCGCGCGGCAGACTTAGTAGCGACGCTGAACGCGCCATCGCGCCAACACGGTCGAGCTGCGAACGCGTGCTCGATTATCTGCTCGACTTAGCGGAAAAGAGCCACGCGGAAGGATGGGGAACAACCGTCAGATTGATGACCACCAAACAGTTGATCGCTGCGCGAATCGGATTGACACCAGAGACCTTTTCTCGCGCCCTGCGGCAGCTTTCTGACGAGGGGAAAATCCTCGTTGATGGACGTCACGTGACATTGCGTGAAATGCTTATCGAAAGCTGGCCATCATCGAAGGCCGCCACGCAATCGGTCCGCCCTTCTCTCGATGTAGGGCGTATCGAAATTTACGAAAGTCCAACGCTTAACACCATCAACATCGCTGGCAGGCAGCGCATGTTGTCGCAGCGGATGAGCAAGTTCTGGCTAATGATTCAGCACGGCATCACAGTGCGGCATGCACAAAATAAGTTGCAGCAAGCCATGGCTGAATTTGAGCTGCAAATGATTCACCTGCATAACTTAACGGCCAACGACAAAATCGCGCAGTCGCTCAAAGTCTTGGACGACATGTGGCGTGTGTTCCGTATGCAGTTGCTGCAGGCAGATGCCGGCGACACCGATAAAGTTTTATCCCAGGGTGAACAGGTGATGCGGGCCGCCAATGAGTTAACCGCGAAATATGTCGCTTTCGTCAACGACGCAAGCGCGCAATTGGTCAACCTGGCCGGGCGTCAAAGAATGCTGTCGCAACACATTGCCAAGCTTTATGTGCTGCAGCATTCAGGTGCGGTCAGCCGTGAGGCCGACTCAAAATTGCATGCAGCACGACAGGAATTTTCCAAGGCCCTGCTTGAGTTGCTACGCTCAGCAAACAACCATCCTGTCCTAAAGCGACAGTTGCGCCTTGTTTCCAGTCAATGGTCGGCCATGAGCAAAGGCTTGGACGACCCGTCCCAAACCAATGCGGCGCGGAGTGCA
Organism: Rhodocyclaceae bacterium; assembly: GCA_016721505.1. Classification (GTDB taxonomy): domain Bacteria; phylum Pseudomonadota; class Gammaproteobacteria; order Burkholderiales; family Rhodocyclaceae; genus JADKHX01. The sequence goes on from JADKHX010000002.1 coordinate 90,259, forward strand.
AGCCAAATTTCTTTGGCAAGTGAGCGTGTAGTAAAGCAGCTAGACAACGTGGTTGTTTTCTATTCGACGTTGAAAAAGGTCGCTTGAGACTGAAATCCACTAACTCTTTGCGCCAAAAGTAGTAAGGGTATTCCGGCAGTCACTGACCCGCTGAAGTCGTTTGGCCGAAAACTCCCATAGGCCTGCACTTGATATCAGTCAATGCGCGCCCCTAACAGTTTGGGGTCCAATGACCCCATGTTCCGAATATCTCAATACATGCAGGAAATTTTGGCGCCAACGCCGCTCGGGCCGGTGCGAAAACCACCCGCGCCGGTCGTCATCTGGAATTTAATCCGGCGTTGCAATCTGACTTGCAAACATTGCTATTCCATTTCTGCCGACAAAGATTTTGCAGGTGAATTGTCGACGCAAGAAATCTTCTCGGTGATGGATGATCTCAAAGCTTTTCGCGTACCGGCGCTGATATTGTCTGGCGGCGAACCCTTATTGCGGCCTGACATTTACGACATCGCGCGACGGAGCAAGGCGATGGGTTTTTATACCGCCTTGTCCTCGAATGGCACGCTCATTGATGCAGCGGTCTGCGCCAAAATCGGCGAGATCGGCTTCGATTATGTTGGCATCAGCCTCGATGGTCTGGGTGCAACCCACGACAAGTTTCGCCGCATGGTGGGCGCCTTTGATAAATCGCTCGCCGCGATTCGGCTGTGCCACGCAGCAGGGATGAAGGTCGGTGTGCGTTACACGATGACGCAAGACAATGCGCACGACCTTCCCGGTTTGCTAAAACTGATTGAAGACGAAGGCATAGACCGCTTTTATTTCTCACATCTGAATTACGCCGGTCGCGGCAACGTCAACCGCAAGACCGACGCGCAACATCAAAAAACGCGGCAGGCGATGGACCTTTTGTTCGACACTTGTCTGGACTATCAACAACGCGGTGTGTTCAAGGAATTCACCACCGGCAACAACGATGCCGACGGGGTTTATCTGCTGCACTGGGTAGCGCGACGCTTCCCCGAACGGCTCGAACACATCCGGCAAAAATTGCTGCAGTGGGGCGGCAATTCCAGCGGCGTTAATGTTGCCAATATCGATAACTTGGGCAACGTGCATCCCGACACCATGTGGTGGCATCACAACTTGGGCAATGTACGCAATCGACCATTCAGCGAAATCTGGATGGACACTTCCGACCCGCTAATGGCTGGCTTGAAAGCAAAACCGCGCCAAGTCGGCGGGCGTTGTGGTGAGTGCGCGCACTTCGCTATTTGCGGCGGCAACACCCGCGTTCGCGCGCAACAAACCAGCGGCAACGCGTGGGCAGAAGACCCGGGGTGTTATTTGACTGATGCGGAAATCGGACTTGAAACGTGCGCCACGGTTTAGCGAAAGATTTTGCGAAAAACTGCTTCGCGTGGATCTTGTGTTTGCTCAGCGTCACCGCCTCGCCCGGCCACGCCGCTGACGCCGCAGCGCTGTATCAACAACACTGTGCTGCTTGCCATGGCAGCGACAGAATCGGCGCGATGGGACCAGCACTGTTGCCGGAAAGTTTGGAGCGCCTGAAAAAAGCTGAAGCCCTGAAAGTCATCCGCGATGGCCGGGCAGCGACACAAATGCTGGGCTTTGCTGATCGATTGTCGGCGGAAGAAATCACGCAAGTCGGTGAGTATATTTTGGCCGGGGCCAAACGGGGAATCCGCCAAGCATTCTTGGCAGCGCCTGTAACCAGAGCACCAACTCACACAGAAGCAAATATTCGCGCCTCACGTATTGTTCATTTCAGCAACCTGCCTGCCACACCGTCGCCGATTTTCGCCAGGCGCGACATGATTAATTTGTTTTTGGTGGTCGAGGCGGGTGACCATCACGTCAGCATTTTGGATGGCGACAAGTTGGAAGTCATTCATCGCTTCGCCAGTCGCTATGCATTGCATGGCGGACCAAAATTCACGGCCGACGGACGCTATGTTTTTTTCGCTTCGCGCGATGGCTGGGTGAGCAAATTTGATATCTGGAATTTGAAGACGGTCGCCGAAATCCGCGTCGCATTGAACACGCGCAATGTTGCGGTGTCGGAGGATGGCAAATGGGTCATCGCCGCGAATTACTTGCCGGGCAATCTGGTTCTGCTCGATGGTGATTTGAATCTAGTCAAAGTGATCGCCGCCACAACGCTGGATGGCAGCAAGTCGTCGCGCGTTTCAGCCGTGTATGACGCCGCACCGCGCAAGAGCTTTGTCGCGGCACTCAAAGACATCCCGGAGATTTGGGAAATTTCTTACGACCCGACGATCGAACCGATCTACAACGGCATGGTGCATGACTACAAGATGGGCGAAGGCATCGCGATTCCCGGATTTCACAACCCGCGCCGCACCACGCTCGAAAGCCCCCTGGACGACTTTTTCTTTGATGCCTCCTACGCGCATGTGATGGGGGCAAGCCGGGCGGGTCGCGGCCAGGTCGTGCATCTGGATGTCAGAAAGAAAATTGCTGATTTGGATATTCCCGGTATGCCACATCTGGGTTCCGGCATCACCTGGACGCGCGACGGTCGTACCGTGATGGCCAGCCCGAATCTGAAAGATGGTGTGGTCAGCGTGGTGACTATGGACGACTGGAAAGTGATCAAGCAGATCCCCACCTTGGGGCCAGGTTTCTTTATGCGTAGTCACAGCAACACACCCTATGCGTGGGTAGATTCGATGATGAGCCCAGCCAAGAACACGCTGCAGATCATCGACAAACAGACGCTGGAAAAGGTGGCCGAGGTCAGCACCGAGCCCGGCAAAACTTTGGCGCACGTTGAGTTCGACCGCTATGGCAAATATGTGCTGGCCAGCCTGTGGGAACGCAAACAGGATGGCGGCGCAATCATCGTTTACGACGCCAAAACGTTCAAAGAAATCAAACGTATTCCCATGGATAAGCCAGTGGGCAAATACAACCTCTACAACAAGATTACCCGCTCGGAAGGCACGTCTCACTGATGTCATTACTGACCATAAAAGATCCGGTGCCAACCAAACCAGCACAGACGTTTGCGCTGTTCGCGCTGGGCTTTCGGCCTTTCTATTTGCTCGCCGCGTCATTCACCGCCATGGCGCTTCCGGTGTGGATGCTGGTGTTATCGGGCGTGGTGTCCTTGCCCTTGCCGGGAATTTTTTGGCACGCGCATGAAATGATTTTTGGCTTTGCGGCTGCCGTCATCGTCGGCTTTTTATTCACTGCCGGCCGCAACTGGACAGGGCTACCCACCCCAACCGGCGGGCCGCTCGCGGCGCTCGCGGGCCTGTGGTTGCTCGGGCGCATCGGCATGGCATGGAGTGGTGGCGTTGTCGCCGCGCTGATTGATTGGGCGTTCCTGCCCGCTGCTGCAATCGCTCTGGCCTTAGTGTTGATCAAGGCCGATAGTCGGCGCAACTATTTCATCATCGTATTACTGAGCGTATTGGCACTGGCCAACGCGGCCTTTCACCTTGCGCGTCTGGACGCCATCACGCTCGACCCCTTGCGCCCATTGTGGTTCGCGCTGGGCTTGATCACGGTGTTGGAAACTGTCATCGGTGGTCGGGTGATTCCGATGTTCACCGCGTCGGCATTGCGCGGTGTGAAGCAGTGGCAGCATCGACAGTTTGAACTCAGCGCCATCGCCTTGACAGCCATCGCGCTGCTGCTGTGGGTGTTGGATTTGAGCGCGATTGGCGCGCCACTGGCGGCGCTTGCCGCTGTCATGCAACTTGTCCGCTGCATCGGCTGGAACCCATGGGCGGCGCGGCGCTCACCTTTGCTGTGGATTCTGCACCTCGCTCATCTGTGGATTCCCACCGGCCTCGCGCTATTGGCTCTGGTGCAATGGGGCGTATTGCCGCGTTCGGCGGCGGTGCATGCGCTGGCCATTGGCGCCACCGGCGGCTTGATTATCGGCATGATCACCCGCACCGCGCTGGGTCACACAGGTCGCATGCTGGTGGCCGGCAAGATTGAGATCACCGCCTATGTTCTGGTACAACTGGCCGCCGTTTCGCGCGTGCTGACGATTATTGCCTTCCCCAGTTTGATCCTCGGCGGCACGCACCTCGCCGCGACCTTGTGGGCCATCGCTTTCGGTCTGTATTTCATTCGCTATCTGCCGTGGTTAGCCAGCTCGCGTCCTGACGGTCGTCCGGGATAAATTTCGCACCAAGGTTCAGGTTGTTTTACTGACAAAATTCAATTGGTAGTTGTGCCATTGAAATAGCTATCCTTTAACCCGAGGTAGACATGAAGACCATCACCAAGATCAACCCGCCCGGCACCGAGGCGATTTACAAAGCTTACAAATTCTCGCAGGCCATGGTCTGCGACGGCATCGTCGAAGTCTCGGGCCAGGTCGGTCTGGCTGCTGATTCCACTGTTCCCGAGGACATCAGCGAGCAGGCCCGCAACGCGTTCACCAACTTGAGGCATGTGCTCGAAGCTGCGGGCTCCGACCTGCGCCACGTCCTGCACCTCACCCAATATCTGACCAATATCGAGGACGCCCGCGCCGTCACTAAAGTGTTCGCGGAATTCTTTCCCAGCGACTACCCGGCCTGCACCGTCGTGCAGGTGGTCGCGCTGGTGCTGCCACAGCTGAAGATTGAAATTCAGGCCAGGGCGGTCGTTAAAGACTGAGGTGGCCGGCGAAAATACGATCGAGCCGGCGCCATCCGCCGCTTAGAAATTGTGCCGGATTCCCGCGCCGACCAGTTTGGCAGTCGCGCCAGGGGTGGGACGATTGAAAGTATCGGCGCTGAACTGTGTCGTGTCGTCGTTTAGCGTCAGGTTGTAGCCCGCATATAGCAGTGTTCGTTTGCTCAGGGCGTGTTCGACAATAAGCCCCATCGAGGTCGAATCGGCCTGATCGAGATTGTGGTCGTGCAGGTGCGAGACTTGGATGCCGATGCTGTCGATTTCGCTCAAATGGTATTGCAGACCGAGGTTAGATTGATCAAAGGTGCGTTTGTTTGAACCGCCGACGATAGCACCACCGCTACGCTCAGTGCGCACAAAAATGCCGGCAATCTTGACCCGATCCAAGGTCCACGATAACGCGGCCGAACTATCGTGGATTGCGATCGGTGGGGCGTTCCCCAAATGCTGGGTCAGTTGGGTTCCGGCAAAAAAAGCAAGCTGCTCACCGTGGTAGTAAGTGGCAATCAGCGTGGCGCGTTCCTGATTGCTGGCGTAGGTCTTGTCGTCCCCGCCATAAGGTGCAAAAGCATAGACGACGAAGTGTTGCCAGCCGCCGAGTACGGGCGACATGTAGCGCACGGCGTTGCTGAAGTGCGTCGGGTCGGCGCGGCTGTTGAGCGGCGTCGGCAGCAGAACCAGCAAGCCGCTGAAGACACTGCCGCCGACGGGATCAAAATACTGCATGATTTTGACCGGGCTGCTCATCCGGCCGGCCGTCACCGTGCCGTAGTCGCCACTTATGCCGACATAACCCTGACGTGACAGCGTCCGACTACCAAAACTCGGCGCGCCGATGCCGGAATTCTGATCCACCGCCAGACCGTATTCCAGCCGGGCAATCGCGTTGAGACCAGGCGAGATCGCTTCCTGAATCCGCCAGCCAATGACGCTGGCGTCGTGGCACCCGGACTCGATGCCGGAGCGCTTACTGCCCGACCCGTTGGTCGAATGCATTGCACAGACATCAACAGTTCCGTACATCGCGCTGCTGCCCTGAGCGCCAGCATTGCCGGCCAGGAACATGCTGGCCAGACAGATAGCCAAACCGGTGGTAAGTCCTCGACCGGGCAAGGTAAATGTCATCATCAATCCAAGAAAAGTGGCATTGGAACTACCGGGACATGAGTTCGAACACAGACGGCTGACCATGATTGACGCATCGTACTGCGCTGCCGAAATAAGGACATGATTAAGATCAATCATCCACGACATCGTGTCGGGTCTTTATCAGATTCGCTGGCTCAGCACCTCGGGCAGCCGAAATAAACAGCGCCGCCATCTTGTAGGTTTTTTGTGCCGCGCATGCGCGCCGCCGGCGTTTTGAAAATTGACCGCAGTCAAGGCATTTGGTGAACGCCGCGCCTAGCATCAGGTCGTGTGGAGCTTGGATCAGCCAAGCGCCAAATCCTGTCACTGAGCAAGCCACCTGAGGAGAACATCCCATGAATGAAAACGAAACCGATGCCCCCGTGCCCTTCATGCAACAGCTTTTGGACAACCCGTTTCTGTTGTTGTTCCTGGGCGTGATGATTCCGATGGTGGTCTACAGCCTGTGGGGCGTGATCGACATTTTGACCATTCCCGTCGCCAAATAGTTACGCCTTCAGAGAGGAAAAAATATGAGCGCAATTCTCCCGCCCGCAGAACGACTTTGGTGGAAACATCCCCTCGACCGCGTCGAAGGCACCTGGATCGTGATCGCCTTTATCTGGTGCATGATCATGTTCGCCATGATGGTCGGCTGGCACATTTACGGTAAGCAAAATCTCTCCACCGAAACCTACAAAACCACGCCGGAACTGTTCAGCAAGAAGGCACAGGATGTGGTCGACAAGTACACGGTGCGCAAAGAGACCGATAAGGAAATTCCGGTGGTACATCCGCCTCCAGGCAGTGATGTCTATCTCGTTGCACGGCTATGGGATTGGTGGCCGATCATCGAACTGGAAAAAGACAAAACCTATAAGCTCCATTTGACCTCGATGGACTTCAACCACGGCTTTTCACTGCAGCCGGTGAACATCAACATTCAAGTCGTGCCGGGTTACGAGCATGTGGTCAAAGTGACACCGAATCAGTCGGGTACTTTTTCCATCGTCTGCAACGAATTCTGCGGCATCGGCCACGCCAATATGGCCGGCCGAATTTACGTTAAGTGAGGGAGTTGATCGTGAAACTACGCGCCAACAATGATCCGATTTATTTCGGCCAAAACCCACAAGCCCTTGTAGCCCACCCATCCCCTGCCCTTCCCTCGAGGGAAGGGAGTTCTTCGGCTCGCTCCGCTCGAACCTTACGGGGTGGTTTGCAAATGGAGATTTCACTATGAGCACAACCTATCGAACCTGTCCGCGTTCCGGACTGCAATTTGAGGCACAGGCCGAGCGCCTGATGTTGGTCAACGCTGTTGCCGCTGTCGTATTTTTGTTAGTGGGTGGCATCCTTGCTGTCGGTGTGGTGCTCACCCGCTGGCCGGCTGTGCATTGGCTGTCAGCCGATGCGTTTTACATGGTGCTGACCGCACACGGCATCGACATGCTGATCTTCTGGATCATCTTCTTCGAGATGGCGGTGCTGTATTTCTGTTCATCAACGCTACTGCGTTGTCGAATCGCCACGCCGCGAATGGCATGGCTCGGTTTCGCGCTGATGCTGATCGGCGCGGTCACCAACAACGTCGCCGTGTTCCGTGGCAGCTCCAGCGTGATGATGACTTCCTACGTGCCGATGATGGCCGAGCCGGCGTTTTATCTGGGTCTGATTTTGTTCGCCGTCGGCGCATTGATCGGATGTTTCGTTTTCCTTGGCACGCTGGTCGTTGCCAAGCGCGAAAAGACTTATCAAGGCTCGATTCCGCTGGTGACTTTTGGCGCGGTGACGGCGACCATCATCGCGGTGTTCACCATCACTTCCGGCGCGATCATTTTGATCCCGACTTTCTTGATGTCGGTTGGTGTCATCAACCAAGTTGACCCCTTGGTGTACCGCACTATTTGGTGGGCCTTCGGTCACTCGTCGCAGCAGATCAACGTCGCTGCGCACATCTCGATCTGGTACGCCATCGCCGCAATTTGCTTCGGTGCCAAGCCAATGTCCGAGCGGGTCAGTCGCGGTGCCTTCCTGCTCTACATTTTGTTTTTGCAACTCGCCAGCGCGCACCATTTGCTGGCCGATCCGGGCATGAGCACGGAATGGAAAGTGGTCAACACCAGTTACTTCATGTACTTCGCCGTGTTGGCCTCAATGATTCACGGCCTGACCATTCCCGGCGCTATCGAAGTCGCGCAACGTGAAAAGGGTTACACCAAAGGTCTGTTCGAGTGGCTGCGCAAAGCACCATGGGGCAATCCGGTTTTCTCCGGCATGTTCATTTCGCTAATCGGTTTCGGCTTCCTCGGCGGGATCTCCGGCGTGATGATGGGAACGGAACAACTGAACATGTTGATCCACAACACCATCTACGTTCCCGGCCACTTCCACGCCACGGTTGTCGTCGGCACCACGCTGTCGTTCATGGCGCTGACCTATTTCCTGATTCCGGTCTTGTTCAAGCGCGAAATGATCAACCCCGGCCTGGCCAAATTGCAGCCGTATATGTTCGGTCTGTCGATGTACTTCTTCTGTCTGGTGATGATGGGCGCCGGCACGCTGGGCGTATCGCGGCGGCATTGGGATATGGCCATGGGCGGCTCGCCACTGGCCTATGAATTCCCCGGCGCGGCTTACTTGATGATGGGCTTGGTCGGCATCGCTGGCATCGCCGCGATTCTTGGCGGCGCGATCTACATCTACATCACCGTCGGCTCACTGTTGTGGGGCAAGAAACTGGATGCCGGTGTACAAACTACACAGACGATTCCGTTGCCAAAAACTCCGATGCCAAACGTCGTTGTTCAAAGTCACGGCTCAGCAGGCTTCGCCGCACCGGGCACCTTTGCCTTGGCCATGGTGTTCCTGATTTCCTTCGTCCTGTACTACTTCATCAATTGGAAGTATTTGTCGCAGGTCTGGGGTTTGAGTTAATCGCGACAGCATGCCGGGAAATGCGTTCAGGAGTCATGCCGACATGAATCAGGCTCAAATCGCCAGTCGCGGGTTCACAAAAACCGCACGCGACGTGCTGAGCCTGTTCAAGCTGCGCATCGGCTTCATCATCATGCTCACCGCTTTGGCAGGCTATGCGATCACGCCGGGCGGCAATATCGGTGCGCTTCAACTCACGGTGCTTGCGCTCGCCGTTTTGGTTTCGTCAGCCAGCGCCGGTGCCTTCAATCAATACATCGAATGTGAGGAAGACAAGCTGATGGCGCGCACCCGCACGCGGGCGTTTGTCACCGGTGCTTTGCCGCACACACCGGCGTGGCTGGTGCTGATTGTGGCGATGCTGGTCGGCTCTGTCGCGGCGGCGTGGTATGTGAGCAATGCCGCAGCGGCGTTCTACACTTTCCTCGGCGCGTTCTTCTACGCCATCGTTTATACGGTTTGGCTAAAGCGTCGCAGTTGGCTGAACATCGTTGTCGGCGGCCTCGCGGGTAGCTTCGCCGTGCTCGCCGGTGCGGCGGCGGTCAATCCGGTTTTAGGTGCAGAGCCAGTATTGCTGGCGCTGGTTTTGTTCCTGTGGACGCCACCACATTTTTGGAGCCTGGCAATCGCCAATCGTGCCGAATACGCCGCTGCCAATGTTCCGATGTTGCCTGTTGTGGTTGGCGATGTGCGCGCCGCGCAAATCGTTTTTTACAGCACCGTTGCCTTGGTTTTGGTTTCGCTGATTGCGCCGATCATTGCCAACGCACCAATCCACTTTGCCGGTGCGCTGATCGGCGGCGGATACTTCCTGCGCAAGTCCTGGCAGCTGGCACAAAACCCGAATCGCAAAACCGCAATGGCCTCGTTCTTCGCCTCATTGCTGCAACTTTCGCTGCTGCTGGTTGCAGCCATGGTGGACGTCTGGGTATTGCGATGAAAGCTCGTCGCCTGTTGGTCGGGCGTTTGGTCGTGCTATGGCTGGCGATGTGCAGCGGCTCCACCCTCGCGCAGGACACCAACACCGCAGCAGCAAGTTCCCCCGGCCTTGACCAAAACCTCGCGCTGAAACTCAGCCACGAAGCACTTGGCCGCACCATCGGCGAACATGCCCTGCTCGACCGCGAAGGTCGCCCGGTCCGCCTTGCTGATTTTCGTGGCAAGCCGCTGCTGGTGAGCTTTATCTACACCGGCTGTTTTCAAGTCTGCCCCGCCACTACCAAGCTGTTGCAAAAGGCTGTACGCGACGCGCAGGAAACTTTGGGCACCAACAATTTCCGCGTCATCAGCATCGGCTTCAATCAGCCCGCCGACTCACCGCAAGCGCTCAAATCCTATGCACGGCAATACGGCATCACCGAACCCAATTGGGAATTCTTGAGCCCCTCCGCCGCCAGCGTGGCCGATCTCGCGCGCGACTTTGGCTTCAGTTACGTCCCGACCGCCGCCGGTTTTGATCACGTCCTGCAAGTCACCGTGGTCGACGCCGACAGCAAGATTTACCGTCAGGTTTATGGCGACCAATTCACGCCCGAGCAGCTCACCGAACCATTGCGCCAACTGATCAACCGTGCGCCAATCAGCGACACCACCAACTTCGCCGATCTGGTCGAACGTGTGCGCATCCTTTGCTCGGTGTACGACCCGCTCACCGGCAAATACAAAGTCAGTTACGGCCTCGCATTTGAAATCGCTGGTGGTGTGACTTTTTTGATTTGGATACTTTGGTTTTTCGGCAACGAATGGTGGACGCGGCGGCGGCACACACGTCAGTTGCGCGCCTGATGAGTTCGATATCTGCCGACACGGCGTGTGGTCAGCACCAACTGGCGAGTGAAAGCCTCGGCAGCAAAATCTGCCGCAAGCTCGATCACCAGTTCGATACCGTTTTCGGCGCAGCGGCCAACCCGTGGCGACACCTCGGCGCGCTTGGCTTTCTATTCCTCTGGATCGTCGTTGTCAGTGGCATCTACGTCTACATCATGTTCGACACCTCAGTTGCCGGCGCCTACGAATCGATTGAATCGCTATCGCGCGAACAACCGCTGTTCGGCGGCCTGTTGCGCAGCCTGCATCGCTACGCATCGGACGCGTTCCTGATCGTCACGCTGTTGCATCTGGCGCGGGAATTCCTGCTTGGGCGCTACCGCGGGTTTCGCGCCTTCTCGTGGCTCACCGGCGTGCCGTTGCTATGGCTGACTTACGCGGCAGGCATCGGTGGATTCTGGCTGGTGTGGGATCAGCTCGGGCAGTTTTCTGCCAACGCTACAGCGGAGTTGCTCGATGCCATTCCACTTTTCGCCACGCCACTCACGCGCAATTTCCTGACCGCCAGTGCCGTCAGCGACCGCATGTTTTCCTTGTTTGTCTTCGTCCATATCGGCGTGCCATTGCTGCTGCTGTTTGGCCTGTGGTTCCATATTCAGCGCATCAGCCAGGCCGACGTTTTCCCCGCGCGTGCCTTGAGCGCAGGGTCGCTCGCCGCTCTCCTCGTGTTGTCACTGGTCTTGCCGGTCACCGGGCAGGGCACGGCCGATATGGCGCAGCTGCCCGCAGCATTAACTTTCGACTGGTGGTATCTCGCCGTCCATCCGCTGATGTACGCCACCTCAGCGACCACCGTCTGGGTGCTCGTCTTCGCTATCACCGCTTTGCTGCTTGCGCTGCCGGTGCTGCCAACGATGTCACGCAAGCCAGCGCAAGTCGCCGAACCGGTCGCCGAGGTTGCCATCGTCAGCCCCGACAATTGCAGCGGTTGCCGCCGTTGTCTGGACGATTGCCCCTATGCCGCCATCAGCATGATTCCGCATCCGAACAAAAAAATCGGGCGCGAGCTGGCCGTGGTCAACGCCGACTTTTGCGCCGCCTGCGGCATCTGCGCCGGGTCGTGTCCGTCGTCCAGCCCGTTCCGTCACAACGAGACACTGGTCACCGGCATCGACATGCCGCAATTGCCCGTCGACAGCATTCGCCGCTGGCTCGATGAAGTGCTGGCAGACGAAACCAAGCACGGCGAAAAGATCATCGTCATCGGCTGCGACCACGCCGTTGATGTATCAGCAATCGCAACAACAGAAATAATTCCGCTCAGCCTGATCTGCACCGGCATGCTGCCGCCCGCGTTTGTCGAATACGCCATCCGTCGCGGCGCGGCAGGCGTTTTGCTCACCGGTTGCCGCAGCGGCGGCTGTGCCTTCCGCCAAGGAAATCAATGGACCGAAGATCGCATCGCCGGTCGTCGCGAGCCGCATCTGCGTTCGAACGTCGATCCAAGTCGAGTCAACATTGTCTGGGCAGATCGTGGCGACGAGGCCAAACTACAAATTGCCATTAGCCAATTCAAATATTCACTTTTAGAGGTGTCGCATGAACCAAGCCACTAGGATTTTTGCCCAAGCGCTGCTCTACGCCGCATTCGCCGCCGTCGTCGGCTACTTCGCCACCGCACCGGTTTATCGCCACCTGCCGGCCGATCAGGCGTTGATAAAACTGAGCTTCAGCCACAGCGGCAAACTGCTCGCCGAATGCCGCCAGCGCAGCGCCGAAGAACTCGCCAAAATGCCACCCAACATGCGCGCCCCCATGGACTGCCGCCGCGAACGCTCCCCCGTCGCTGTCGAGATCGACCTCGACGGGCAACCATTGTTTCGCCATATCGCACCGCCATCCGGCCTGTCAAAAGACGGCGCATCCACCGTCTATCAGCGCTTCACCCTCCCCGCCGGTACACATCAACTCGCCGTGCGCTTCAGCGACGACGTGAACAAAAAAGACTTCGGCTACCAACGCGCCGAGACAGTGACCTTGGCGCCGGGGAAAGTGTTGGTAATTGATTTTGATGCGGAGAAAGGTGGGATTACGCTGATTTGATTTCTCGTCGCACACAGCAACGGCGTGTTGCCAGCACCAACTGACAAAGTCCGCTCACACGCTCAGTTGCTATGCAGTTTTTCCTTCAACCAAACTTTGATCAACGACTGATACGGTACATCACGCGCATTGGCTGCTGCCTTGATTGAATCAAGCAAGTGCTGCGGCAAACGCAAGGAAATCGTTTTCGTCGTCGGCTTCAAATTGGGCAATACCACGCGCTTTGCCGACGACCAATCCTGATAATCGGTCGAGTTAGCCTTCTCCCAAAAAGCACGTTCTTTTGCTTCCGAGGTGAATTTCGGTACAGTAATTTTTGAGGCCACTTTAGGCTGCTTGTTCATACAACATCCGCTTCTTGAAGGAACGCAAAAGGGAATTGTTTCGCCAGTTAGTACTGGTGATACGTCGTTGATCTCGATTGACGCACTCGTCGCGGTGATTCTCAGCTGGCCGCTTTTTTTAACAGCGCCAAACCGCGTGGAATTTTCCCGGCGCCTCTGGCTGCGCGAATGCGAAACCGTGTTTCCGCATCGAATTCAGCAAGCATCAAGGTGGTCATCTCGTCGATCAAGCGATTCAATGGCGTGCCACGGCTTTTTGCAAGCGCCTTGAGTCGGGCATGTTTCTCGTCTGGTAGTCGAACCGTTAGTGCTGACATGTCATAACTCCTTCAAAAATTGCTCTGGGGAAACTGCGCGAAGTTGAGGGAAATGCAATTGACTTGCGCGAAGATTTCGCAGGTCGCGTGAAACAATGAAATCTGCGCCAGCGGCCACGCCGAGTTCGACCAAATGGTTGTCAGCCTCATCCGCCAGATTGGGTCGCCACAGGTAGTAAACGCGAACCCATTCGCAACAGGAAAGGAAGGCATCAATCAATTCATCGCGCTCGCGAGGGTTCAATCGACATGACTCAAACAAACTAACGCGCGCGAAAACATCCTCCACTTCATTAAATAGTGCGTTGCCAATAACCGGCGTGCAGCGCTGTTCCAAGCACGCGGCAACGACAGCATTCGCGGCACCTGTACCTAAACAAGCCGCAACAATAATATTCGTATCAACCACGATTCGCATGGATAAATGGTATCAGATTTGCCACCACATTGCACAAGCAATAAATCGAGTTACGGGGAGCGCAGCGTAAGGTATCGCATAACGACATCTGACCTGACCGCTTTTACCCGTCGCCTTTACTCGGCAACAGCCGCCAAATTCGCCCGCGCCCTATGCAGCTTCTTGTAGCTGCCGATCAGCCGATGATGCCTTTCGAGCCCCTCCAGTTTCATACTCGCGGGCGTTAGTCTGAAGAAGCGGATATTCGTGGTCTAAGGTAGACTGATTTTTCGGACACGTTTGAAGTTCAAACCGCTTAGTTCCGGTCGATTTCAATATTTTCTTTGGTGCCGCTATTGGAAACCGCGATCATGATCCCGAAGCCTATCAGGATCACCACCCCGATCAACGTCCAGGTTGTGCCGATGCTTTCCAGAATACCCAATTTCCAAAGCGCCGCCAAAACCCCACCCATCAAGACAACAAAACCAACAAGATACATACCGGCCCACTTCATAATTTAACCTCCTGATAAGATCAGATTCCTATTGCACCGCGACGACTGATGAAGCTACAGAAAAAATCCGCGGTTGTTTGTTTGCTAGCGCAAATGTGTCGGCGCTGGTTGTGAGCAAGGATGCCGCATTCGAGATAGCGCCGAAAAGTGCGCTCGACAGGCGACGCGGCGATCTGACCCGTTTCTTTAGGGGAAGCTGTAGGGCCCAGCGTCTTTCGCTTTGAACTCGGGAAGCTTGCGGTTCTCGGCTACGCCACGGCTTTGCATGGTGCCGATGAATTTGGCTGAATCTTTGACCGAATCGTCAAGCACCAAACCGAAGTTTCCCGCCGTGGTGACCAGAGTGAACGTATCCGTATGGAAGGAATATTCCTGGATCGAGCTTATGGGTGACTCAAATGCCAGAGACGCTTTCTTGTCGTCTTTATAGATACGCAGCGCGTCATTGGTAACCAGACAAAAGCCGAATCGCTTGTAGGCAGTGAAGACGTTTTTGGCCGGTATAGAGTAAATACAGTTACTTTGTACGACGACGTCCCGGCGTTCATTTTCAGGTAAAAGAGCAAGTGCTGCCGCGCGATCAATGCGGCTTCCTGCACAACTGCTGCCCGATGCCAACATGGTTACCGCCAATACCGCGAGAACTGAGGCACTACGCATGCTATTTCCCCTTAACTTTGGCGCCTTAATCATTAAACGTGGGGTGGTCCGGGAAGTTTTCCAGACCCCCAACGAATTTTGATTTTCCCGGATGCACCTTGTCGTTACCGTACGCTAGCGTACGTTGGTGGGGCGTCAATCCGCAACAATTGGGGTCAGACCACGGAAAACATTCGCCGTGTTCTTCAGTCATTGCCACTACTCAATGTGCAGGAAGCTAAGTGGAACTGCTTTTGGGACTTTCCTTGACGCCGATGGAACCACGAACATTGGTGGTCTGACCCCTATTTCTACAATGGCCATAATTTTTTCCCTAAAGTTCGAGTCAATCTGCTAAGTGAAAACTGCTTGTTGTTATTGTTTGGGCTGGTCGGGATAAATCTGAACTTGTTTATGCCCTTGATATCGCTTTACACCACCGGGGACTGGCGTGTATTTGGTCGCGTTCGGCTCAGACTGCCACGGCTGCCCATCCCACGGCCACTCGACGAAAACATAGAGGTGCGGACCATGAACTACAAAGTTAATATCAAGTTTCTCCATGTCAGCAGGTAACCGCTTTTGGAGATCAACTTTGTCTTCAAATATTTCCCCTGTCGCTTTGACTCGCCATTTGACGTAGAGGAAATCACCACGAGGCAATTCACCGTAGATGTCAGCTCGGTGAAACACTTGTCCGAGTCGGAGTCGTTCCTTCTCGGGGTAAAGAATCAGCACATCGCCACTAGAGTAGCGATAGTCAATTACCTCAATTTCTGGGCTATCACGTCTGGCATCAAAACTAATCGAATAGTGAAACACGTTTCCTCCCATGGCGCAGGCCGTTAAGCTGCCGAATATGACTGCGATCAAAAAACATTTCCAATTCTTCACCAGAATTTTTTTCATAGTAGTCCCCTCAGTGAATAGTAGTTATGAGCTTGCACAGGCAAGTTGTTTTGCTGTGAATCTCGAAATTTCCTTCTGTTGCATGATCTGTGGCGAACACTTCCAACGGCGTGTCACCAGCATCAACTGGCGAAATGCGCTGGTTCAATGCTGCGATTTCGTAATCACCCATTTCATCACCGCTCCCGCAAACTCTCATTCCCATACTGCAACAGCGGACTCAAGAAGTACTCAATTACGCGCCGTCGTCCTGTTTTGATTTCCACCGTCGCCGCCATGCCGGGTGACAAATTCACCATTTTGTCTGCCACCTGCGTCGTCGATTTCGACATCTTCACATGTGCCGAACAATTAGGGTCAGACCAAGGAAACACGAACGGCTGATGACCGACTGCCGCCGGTTCTACTCCAGAACTACTGCACCTTAGTCAACGCCCGCATTCTTCCCGCCACCTTGACCAGAATCCGATACGTATCCCGATCAAACTGCGGCCTGCGCTGCTCCAGAATCCCCCACACATCTTCATCCGCCTTGGCCGTCCCAGGAGCACCACTTATCCACAATCAGCAGTTCATCCCTTCCTGACGTAGGTCTTGACCAGCAAACGGCCACGACTGCAATCGCAGCGCCGACAATGCCTGGACCAACCGAACCGTGTGCGCCGCCGAGGGCTCCTTACCCACACACGCCCCTTTGCATTTGCGTACCTGATGCGCAAAGCAGGGTTTGCCCGCCTTCACCTTATCCAGCCCCAGCAACGAGTGACACAATCCTTCCCTGTCCGCAATCTCGGTGAGCTCGGTGGTGGCGGCCCGAATGGTCTTGAACAGCCCGTAGATCCCCACCTGCTGACCAAAGTCCAGATCCTGGTATGAACAACGCGCGGCGTTACCAGACTACTTGCCCTGATCCTCCAGCACGATTGAACACAAATCATTGTTGCGCCGTAGTTGCCGGTTGAGCGTTGGTTGCAGTTCCTTGATCAGCGCCGCCTCCTTGAGCAATGCAGCAACCTCACCTGGTGTCTCGATCCAGTCGATGCGCCGTACCTGTTGCGCCAGACTCATCTCCTTGGCCGAGGCATGATCGCTGGCAAAGTGGGACAGCACCCGCTGCCGGATGTTTTTTGCTTTGCCCACGTAAATGGGTAGAGCATTCTCGCCATAAAACAGATAGACACCGGATCCCTCGGGTAACTCATCCACGATGGCGGCATCCAGGTGGGATGGCAGGCTCGACCGTGCAGTGAGCTCCTTGACAGCTTGGGCAATCACTTCTGCTGAGTGGTCGTCCTGTGCCCGCTGCCAGAACTGATGAATCAACTGCGCATCGGCCAAGGCCCGGTGCCGTCCATCGACTTTGAGACCGTGACGGGCAATCAGGCTGTCGAGGTTGCAGTTACTGGGGAGAGAGCTTGGAAATGGAGAGCTTGACCGTGCACAGCACCTTGGGTCGGAAGTCATAACCAATGCGACGGAATTCGTTCTTGAGGAAGCCGTAATCAAAACGGGCATTGTGGGCAATGAACACTCGCCCTTCCAGACGATCAAACACTTCATCGGCCAGCTCGGCAAAGGTCGGTGCTTCAGCGACCATGGCGTTGGCAATGCCCGTCAGGGTCTGGATAAAGGTCGGGATCGATGTCTGGGGATTGACCAAGGTGCTCCACTCCCGCACGCCATCCTCATGCGCACTTCGACGATACCGATCTCGGTGATCCGGTCGATGGTGGCGTTGCCGCCTGTCGTTTCCAGATCGACGAAGCTCAGGCGGGGTAAAGCACTCACCGGACTTAGTCTTTCACAGACGGCGCTTGGGGAGGCTCGCTGGCGGTGTCTTGGTCGGTCGGGCTGACAGAGTCCGGTGTTTCGCTTGGCTCGGTATTTGGTTTGGGCTTCGCACCGGGTGGAAAGTCACCCCCGGAATAGCAGGCACTCTTGCTTGGGTGGGCGACACCCACCTTGTCCCCCAGACTGGGCAGCAGGCTATCCATGCCCCGGTAGCTGTATTTCGGAATCAGCGATTTCATGATCCAGCTTACCACCCGGCAGTTGATCTCAACGGGTGGTTTAGTGCGGTGACATCTGCTCCCGCTTCATCGACCATTTTCCTCGCCAGATAAAAGTATTAACGCTTGACGTTATGCATGACCAGCGTTACTATTTTCCAATGCCCATCAAGAGCTTCTGCTGCAAGGACCAAGCCTTATTTGCTGGACAGCGGGTGCGTCGCTGGGTGAATGTTGAACGACCTGCTTTGCGAAAACTTGAGCAGCTTGATTGGGCCATGGTGTTGGAGGATTTGCGGGTGCCACCCGGCAATCAGTTGGAGGCGTTGAAGGGTAATCGCAAAGGGCAACATAGCATTCGCGTCAACGATCAATGGCGCGTGTTTCGTTTGGACGGTTGAAGGACCGAAAAATGTTGAGATCGTGGATTACCACTGAAGGAGTTATGACATGCGTACTGTCCCCCCTGTTTCTCCCGGCGAAATGCTGGATGAAGAGTTCCTGAAGCCGCTTGGCTTGACGAAATATCGTTTGGCCAGGACATCCCGGGTGCCACCCCAAAGAATCGGGGACATCGTGGCCGGCAAGCGTTCCATCACCGCCGACACCGACTTGCGCCTGTGCCGTTACTTTGGCCTGAGCGATGGATGGTGGCTTCGCGGTCAAGCCAACTACGACACGGCGATTGCACGTGACGCGATGGGTGAAGTCCTCTCGCGTATCTCGCGCTGCGAATTGTTGGTATTTGAGTAAAACATTCGTGGTCTGAGCCAGATTTCCCGATTTCTGCTTTAGAACTCATGCTCACTGCCAAGCAACTCAGCAGCGCGAATGTCTACGGTGAATGGCTGCGTCTCGCCGTTCACGAAAAGAGCTTGCCTGCGAACAACCGTGTGCGAGCAGCAGGTTCTTGTTTAGGCATTGCACAAGATCATCATCACGCGATCATCGTGCTGCTAGGCGCAAGGCTTTATGCTTCATGTTTTGCGCTTCTGCGAGTTGCATTTGAGGCATACGTTCGCGGTGAGTGGCTTGCTTTGTGCGCTACAGATACTCAAATTAGAAAATTCATGAAGGGTTGGGAGCCACCGAAGATCGATGACTTACTTGAGGCGCTATCTCAAAAGACGCGTTTCAGAGGGACGACTTTCTCTGATCAAGAAACGCAACTGGAAGACGCTGTGTGGATATACCCATACTGGCGGCGTCCATGTCCAGCGGTGGAACACGTCGGATGGAATCCAAGCCAATTACTCCGTAGCAGAAGTCCTTGAGGTACTTCGATTCGCCGACATCATTGCAACACTCTCTGTGCTCGGCGTTCTCTCGTTGGCGGGCGATGCTGAAACCGCAGAGAAGTTGTTGGATTGCTTCAAAACGAGGATGGCGGCATGAGATCTATCCGTAGACATTTGTGGTCTGACCTCGATTCCCCGGCGCCTGCGGGCGATTGCTTCGACAACAATCGTCGCGCAACGGCGTGTTATCAGCACCAACTGGCGTGTAGGATATTGATTCTGGCTTTTGCTCAGTTGGGGTCTCGGATGATGATGAAATGTGTTCTTGCAAGACTTGACCCAATGCCCGTGTCTGCGTTTTTTCGTTTTTTGGGCCTTTCAACCATGAGCTTCTCCGTTGGCCGACATGGCTCACATAACTGTTGGGGATAACGTGACAGAATTGCTCAAAATGATTGCATTGAAGTGTCCTGGGTGCGGCGCCGGACTTCAGATCGCCTCTGACATGGAGGACTTCGCTTGCGGTTATTGCGGAACTGCCGTTCGTGCGGTACGCCAAGGTGGAACTGTTTCACTTGTCGCTGACGCGATTTCCAGAGTACAAGCTGGAACCGATCGAACAGCCGCAGAACTAGCTTTGATCAGACTGAAGAATGAGCATACAGAAAACGAGTTCGAAATTCAAAGGCTAGTCGCATCTAAACCGGCTTCTTTCATTCCGGCAGTTCCTCCCTCGATGGTGCCGCTAGAAGCTAACCTACTGACGACTGGGGTAGTTTTTGCTTTAGTCGTTGCATTTATAAGCATTTTCTTGGTGCTATTGGTCGTTATGGGTTTCGGCTTTGCCTTTTTCAGCCTTAGATCGGATCGCCTCAAGGAAGCAGCTGAAGCAAATGAATCGAATCGTCGTTACGTCGAAGACCAAATTAGACTGGTCGAAAATGACTTGGCAAATTTGATGGAAAAGCAAACCACGCTAGAGAAGAGAATGGAAAATAATAAGAAGATTGTCGATTCTCTTATCTCTGATCGCCTTGAAAATGCGATATCAAGAGGCACGGCCAGAGCACGCAGCACACAACAGGTGCTCATTGCTCAGTCTTAAATAAATAAGGAATTGAAGGGGCCGAGGTGGACGTGAATTGCAGAGACCGAGTCCTATGGCTTGTCGGGCGCAATCTTGCCGGCTTCCAGAAACTGGAGGCGACCCTGAAGGCGATTCTTCCGGCGCTAAATACCGCAGGGACACGTGGGCAGATCAAAGAACAAATCGAAGCGCATAAGCGTCAAGTGAAAAGGCGTCGCTTGGGGATCTAGCCTCCCCGGTATCAGAAGCAAGTTCTCACGCCATCAACGCCTTTTGAAGACCCACAAGTATTGACAGAAGCGCTGTTCGCTTTTTCCTTCACGGTTGATGCGTCTTCAGAAATCTTGAAAGCCATGAAGTCGCGTTGGAAGAGTTTGGTCCGGGAGCGCAATCGTTTGGTTCACTCTGATCTTATCGATTACGATCTTGAGACGTCTGAAGGCCGCATAAGGCTATCCGAAAAGCTTGACGCACAGTACGACAGGATTTCCGCATTGCTATCAGAGGTCGCTGGCACACAAAGGGTTATGCACTGGCAATGGGCATTCTTCAGCAATTCCACGAGAGCGAAGAACCTAAAAGTCTGCTTTCAATTGAGGCAAATGGCAGCTGACCCTCTCCCTCATCGTCAGTTGGTGCTGACAACACGCCGTCGGAGTCGTTGACGAAATTGACTAAAGGGTCGGCAGCGATCTGGAAATATTTTGATGTTGATTCCTTCACTAGATGTTATCAACTGGAACAAGCCGCCACTCCGGCTCGCGCGCTATGCAGCTTCTTGTAGCTGTCGATCAGGCGCTGATGCCTATCGAGCCCCTCCAGTTTCATACTCGTGGGGCTTAGTCCAAAGAAGCGCACGCTGCCGTCCACTGACCCCATCACCGCGTCCATCCGCGCGTCGCCAAACATGCGGCGAAAATTGACGACGTAATCGTCCAGTTCCAAATCGTCGTCCAGCACTACCTCCAGCACCACATTCAAGGCCTGATAAAACAAGCCGCGCTCGACGGTGTTTTCGTTGTACTGCAGAAAGGCTTGCACCAGTTCTTGCGCCGCTTCAAATTGCTTCAGGGCGAGATGGATCAGCAGCTTCAACTCCAGAATGGTGAGCTGACCCCACGCCGTGTTCTCGTCAAATTCGATGCCGATCAAGGTGATGATGTCGGTTTGATCATCCAGCTCGCTGTCTTCCAGTCGCTCAAGCAGCGCTTGCAAGCCTGCATCGTCGAGGCGATGCAAATTCAAAATATCGGCGCGGAACAACAGTGCTTTGTTGGTGTTGTCCCAGATCAAATCTTCCACCGGATAAATTTCCGAATAGCCCGGCACCAGGATGCGGCAGGCGCGTTGAAACTGCCACCCAGCTTGTCGTACACCGCCATGTACGCCTCTTTGCCCAGGTCTTTGAGAATGCCGAACAGCGTTGCGGCTTCCTCGGCATTGGAATTTTCACCGTGGCCGGAAAAATCCCACTCGACAAATTCATGGTCGGCTTTGGCACTGAAAAAGCGCCACGACACCACGCCGCTGGAATCGATAAAGTGCTCGACAAAGTTATTCGGCTCGGTGACGGCGTTGCTTTCAAAAGTGGGCCGGGGCAAATCGTTGAGGCCTTCAAAACTGCGACCCTGCAGCAGTTCGGTCAGGCTGCGCTCCAGCGCGATCTCGAGGCTGGGGTGCGCGCCGAACGAGGCAAACACACCGCCGGTGCGCGGGTTCATCAGGGTGACGCACATCACCGGAAACTTACCGCCCAGCGACGCGTCCTTCACCAGCACTGGAAAACCCTGTGCTTCCAGCGCCGCTATCCCGGCCAGAATGCCGGGGAATTTCGCCAGCACTGCTTGCGGCACATCAGGCAATGCGATTTCGCCTTCGAGAATTTCGCGCTTGACCGCCCGCTCGAAAATTTCGGACAGGCATTGCACCTGCGCTTCGGCCAGCGTATTGCCGGCACTCATGCCATTGCTGAGGAACAGGTTGTCGATCAGGTTGGACGGGAAATACACCACCTCGCCGTCCGACTGACGCACCGACTGACGCACGAAGGGCAGCGCACAAATGCCGCGCTGCACATTGCCCGAGTTGGTGTCGATCAGATGCGAGCCACGCAACTCGCCATCGGGGTTGTAAATCTTCAGACAATATTCATCGAGGATTCCAGCCGGCAGCGCATCTTTTTTGCCGGGCTTGAACCAGCGCTCGTTCGGGTAATGCACGAACGCCGCGTTGGCAATCTCTTCGCCCCAAAATTGATCGTTGTAGAAATGATTGCAATTCAGCCGCTCGATAAATTCGCCCAGGGCCGAGGCCAAGGCGCTTTCCTTGGTGGCTCCCTTGCCATTGGTGAAACACATCGGCGAGTGTGCATCGCGGATATGCAGCGACCAGACATTGGGAACCAGATTGCGCCACGAAGCGATCTCGATCTTCATGCCCAACCCCGCCATCACTGCCGACATATTGGCGATGGTTTGCTCCAGCGGCAGATCTTTGCCGCGCGATGTACTCGCCTGCGTGCTCGCATCGGTAGCGGCATTGAGCATCAGCAAGGCCTGCGCATTGGCATCCAGGTTTTCGACTTCTTCGATGACAAAATCCGGCCCGGCTTGCACCACTTTTTTCACTGTACAACGGTCGATGGAGCGCAAGATGCCCTGGCGGTCTTTGGCCGAGATATCGGCCGGCAGCTCGACCTGAATCTGAAAAATCTGTTTGTAGCGGTTTTCAGGATCGACAATATTGTTCTGCGACAGGCGGATGTTGTCGGTGGAAATATTGCGCGTGTCGCAGTACAACTTCACAAAGTAAGCCGCACACAAAGCTGATGAAGCCAGAAAGTAATCGAACGGCCCGGGCGCGGAGCCATCGCCCTTGTAGCGGATGGGCTGATCGGCCACCACCGTGAAGTCATCGAACTTGGCTTCGAGGCGAAGCTTGTCGAGAAAGTTGACCTTGATTTCCATGCGCGAATTCCCAAAGAGCGATCAAAACGATTTGACCGCCATTATCCGGTGTTTCAGCTGGGGTCTTGCGCTTAGCGGAATGGCGGGTGTTTAGGTCTTAGGTGGCCGCTACGCGCCAGCGCCACGTTGCATAGGCATCTCGCACCAAGCGCAAGCTCGGCCGTTCTGCCCAGGCTTGCATGGTCGCCGCAACATGGCTTGGAAAGGGTACGAGGCCGTGAACCGGGTGTTCCTTTGGGTCGACCACTGGCGCGAGAAGTGCGGCGGCGGTGAGATCGGCGCGGGTGAATTCGCTGCCGGTAAGGTACGGCCGGCCGTCGGCGAGGAGACCATCTAGCCAGGTCAATTCAACATCGACAATTGCTTTCGATTGCTCGCGTTGCGCCGGGCCGAGATCCATCAACTTTTTCATGACTGAGGCAATTTTCGGCCATGTGACGATGACGGCTAATCGCTGAAATATCGGCAAGCCGTTGGAAAAAATCGGGCGCACCGAGTTTGGATTTTCGGTCAGAGCGTCGGAATAAAAAAAGCGGCGGACATGCACGCCAGCAATGTCGTCGAGGCGCTTTTCAATCGCGCGTACTTGCTCGGGAGCGCTGCCGGTGAGGCTGGGCGCGCCTGCCGCGCGATGTGTCTCGGCCCAATCGATGATCGCCGATGAGCCGACGATGACTTGCTGCCCGATTTGGAGAAACGGCACCGAGCCACCCGACGCGCCTAATTTCTTGGCGATGCGCCGTTGCTGCCCCGCCATAACGTGTTGGACGCGATGCGCAATGCCGAAATAGTCCAAAGCCCAGCGCGCTTTTTCGCAATAGTGCGAGATGTTAAATACGTAGAGGACGGGTTGATCCATTGCTGCTCCTAAGTTTGCTGCCATTCGAGCACATTAGCGCTGATTAACAGAGTCAAGCTTTGCCAATTGGTGCTGGCCACACGCTGTTGTTAAAGAAATTAGTCAGTCACTATCATATAAGCAGACAAACACTATCCTTTATATTGGCGCATGGCTTCCAAAGCTCCACCCACAACTTCAAAGATTGCGCGCCGAATTCAATTTCAGATCGGCCTAGTGATCGCTATGGTGATCGTCGCGGTCACCTTGTTGGCCTATCAAACGAGTATTCGCAACATGCGCGAGGACGCGCTTGCCGGGCTGGTTGCGTCGATGACCAACCGCGCGAATTATGATTCTGCGGCATTTCTCGAGGCCGAGAAAAATACTTACCTGTTGCGCGATGAGTATCTGCGTCGCTTGACCCTGATGGGAAATGAAGATCCTGTCGGCGAATTTGATGCTTGGTTTGCCAGATCTCCAGATGGCCTGATCCGGGTCCGTCCCGAGCGCGACGATCATATGCATCTGCCATCAATTTACATCCGTGCATCGGTGGCGTTGACGCCTGAAGTCCGGCGTCGGGTGGTGGTTGCTTTTAAGTTGTTGCGCGAGTGGGGGCCGGCGATGACCCAGCGTTATTTTTCTACCTATATCGACTTACCCGCAGTCTCGCTGATCATGTTTTCACCTTCGGTTAACTGGGGTAAGGAGGCGGACAAGACAACCAACAACTTTGATTACCCACCGGTTCGAAACTCTTCACCCGAAAAGAACCCCGGCCGCGAAAATCGTTGGACCGAAGTTTATTGGGATGACAAAGCGCAGATTTACATGGTTTCGACCATCACGCCGGCTGACAAGGGCAAGGACTGGGTGGGCACTGTGTCGCAGGATATGGCTGTTAGTGATTTGGTAAAACGCACCGTCGCACATCAAATTCCCGGCACCTATAACTTGCTCTTTGATAATGCTGGCCTGCTCTTGGTTCACCCGAAAAAGATGGATGCGATTGCCAAAGCTGGCGGCAATCTGGATATCAAAGCACTAAACGATCCCGAGTTGGCAAGCATCGACAAGCTGGCGCTTGAAGCAGGTGAAAAACCAGAGATCCGTGAATCCGTGGATGGCGAAAATTACCTTGGTATATCGCGAATTCAAGGACCGGATTGGCGTTTGGTCACGGTGTATCCAAAGGCTTTGCTTGAGGGTCGCGCGGTGGCTTCGGCGCAGATTATTTTGTTTGCGGGTTTGCTCGGTCTGGCCATTGAACTACTGCTGTTGGCATGGATTATTCGTCGCGAAGTCGCGGTACCACTGTTAAACCTCAGCGCTGCAACGGCATCTGTCGCGCAGGGCGACTTGCACGTGATATTGGATGACAGCGCCAACCACGAGTTGGGTCGGCTTGCCCGTAATTTCATGCATATGGCCACACGCTTGCGCGAGCGCGATCACGTGCTCAAGACGCGGGCCGAGGAACTGGAAAATGAAATTGCCGAGCGCGAGCAATCCGAACGACGCATGCAATACATGGCAACCCACGATGCGCTCACCGGACTCGCCAACCGGACGCTTTTGAGCGACCGCTTGCAACAAGCGATTTCCGCCGCTCAGCGGAGTCAACAAGTAATCGCGCTGCTCTACATTGATCTGGATAATTTCAAGACGGTCAATGACACACTCGGTCATGATGCGGGCGATGCAGTATTGAAACGGGTGGCGGAACGTGTCTCGGTGCTGTTGCGCAAATCGGATACCTTGAGTCGTTTGGGCGGTGATGAGTTTGTCTTGCTCTTGCCTTCTATTGGCAGTCGCGCAGACGCGATGACGATTGCCAGAAAAATCATTGCCTCCTCATCTGAAGCAATTGAAATGGCCGGTGTGCATTTTGCGGTAACGCCGAGTATCGGTATCAGTTGTTACCCTGAAGATGGGCTGGACGCGCAAACGCTGTTGAAGCATGCGGACATAGCGATGTATCGAGCCAAGGCTTCGGGTCGCAATGCATTTGAGTGCTTTACACCTGACATGGGATTGCGTGCGAGTGAAGTGATGCCGATGGAGTCAGCGATTCGCGATGCGATAAGAAATGGGGAATTTGAGTTGTATTTTCAACCTCAAGTCGATGCGACCAGCCGAGGCATTCTGAGCGTAGAGGCGCTGATCCGCTGGAATCGGCCGGGACAGGGTGTCTTGGCGCCGGCGGCATTCTTACCTTTTGCGGAAGCCCGCCCCGGACTAATGCAAGCTATCGATAGCTATGTCTTACAGACGGCTTGTGAGCATCTGCTGCGCTGGAACAAGGCCGGCGTTATGGTGCCAATTGCGGTCAATCTTTCGGCGAGCCAATTCGCCCGTACCAATTTAGTCGATCAACTGGCGACGCTGATCGCCCAATATGGAATTAAAGCCGGATTGCTCACACTAGAAGTGACTGAGGGTGCACTTTTAACCGACGCCGGTTCGGCAGCGGAAAATATGGCGGCGCTACGAGACCTCGGTATTCGGGTCAGCGTGGATGACTTCGGCACCGGTTATTCGTCTTTGTCCTACCTCCACCGGTTCGCGGTTGACGAGCTAAAAATTGATCAATCTTTTGTCAGCAAAATTGGACGCTCTGATAAGGACACTGCTTTGGCAAGAGCCATTATCGGCATCGGTCGTGATCTCGATTTGCATGTCGTGGCCGAAGGTGTTGAGACAGAAGATCAGGCGGAGTTTTTAAAACAGCGCGGTTGTAATTCCCTGCAGGGCTATCTGTTCTATGTGCCGTTACAGGAGCAGCAACTTTTCGCGGCCCTAGCTGCGCAGCGGATGCCGCCTGTCGGGGTAATTCAGTAAGACTTTCAACTTCAGATGCAAATCTAAAGCAGACGCGCTTTACCTTAGATGCGCCCTTCGGCCACCATCCAGTCGTAACAATCCTTCGCCATTTGCTCCAGCGAGACGACTTTGAAACCGAGCTCGCGCTGGGCTTTTGCAGTATTGATCTTGCTGCGGCCGCCAAAGGCTTTGGCCATTTCAGGGGTAATCGTTGGCTGCTTGCCGGTGAAGTTGCTGACGAAATCACCGATGGTGGCGACGACCGCGAGCACAGCTTTCGGAACAGCTTTTGCCTTGGCTGGTTTGCCCATTAGGCGCTCAATAATTTGCACCAGGTCGAGCATCGAACGATTCTCGCCACCGAGCAAATACTGACCACCGTTCTCGCCCTTGTCAGCGGCGGCGATGTGCGCGGCAACCACTTCACGCACATGCGCAAAAGTTAATCCGGCATCGGGCACGGCGTTCATTTTGCCGTCGCGAACCAGCGCGAACATTTGCGACCACGTACCAATGTCGTACGGGCCGATGATTGCGCCGGGCTGCATGATGACTACCTCCAGCCCACGCGAAACGGCGGCGCGGGCAATTTCTTGCGCTTGCCATTTCGTGCGTTCGTAATTGACTGATGACTCGGCGGCGCAACTCGCTGTGGCTTCTGTAAGCTCACCGCTGACCGGGCCATAGGCTGAAATGGATGAGGTGACAACTAAGCGCCGCACACCTTTGGCAATCGCTGCCTCGACCACATTGCGCGTGCCGTCAACATTGTCGCGGGTCTGCTGCGCATTGCCTTTGCGCCACATATTGGTGTTGCCGGCCACGTGAAACAGCGTGTCGATTCCACGTGGCAAGGCAGTGAGAATTGATGCCGCATCGGTGATTTCGCCTTGCACTAACGTGGGCGAAAAACGCGAGAGAAATGTGAGGTCAGAATTGGCGCGATGTAGCGCTGTGACATCCCAGCCATCGGCCTTTAGTTGCTGCACAAGATTCAGCCCGACGAAGCCGGTACCGCCGGTGACGAATGCGTGACGTGCCATGAGCTTGCCCTTTTTGCGAAGCCGTAGAAGGGCGTGAGTATGCCTTAGATTTTTTGCCTAGATGACACTGCGCTGCTCGGTACTAGGCGCGAAATGGCAGCGCCGTCGCTGGCCATTTTTCGCGTTAGATTTCGGCTCAAGTCGAATGCTTTACCAGCATCGCATATAGCTTGTCCTTCAAACTTAAGCGCTGCTTTTTTAATGTCTCGTAGGCTTCATCTGTCACCGGAACGTTTTTGCCTTCCAAGGCTTCAATAGCTGAAGTGATTTGATGGTACTCGCCAAACAATTTAGCGAAGTGATGATCGCTCATCTTCATGGTGTGAATCGCATTGGCCAACTCGGGAAATTCGTGGTGAAGATCGTGGTGTTCGACGTACATGGTTTTTGACCTTTGTTTGGGTTGAAAATTTTGCAATTTGATTCAGTCTGCATTTTTATGCCGCCCGCGCTGATTCGCGTTGACCAGCGTCAACGCTAGCGTCTTCCTCCCTTAATGCCTTGGCTGTAACACCATTGATCTTGCCGACAGGGTAAACGCGTCGGAGAAGCACATGCCGTCTTCGGCACCTTGTTGCTTGGCTGACGGGAACAGCGCTTCGACCATCCGCACCGAGCCGCAGGCGTAGATTTCATGGCCTTGCAGATCAGGGAAGTCCTGCAAAATGGCTTCGTGGACCAGTCCTGTGCGGCCTTTCCAATTCACCTCGTTGTCGGGCTCAGAGAGCACCGGTACGAAATGAAAATTGTCGTGTTCGCGCGCCCAAGCCAGGGGCAGTTGTGGCAGGTAGAGATCATCGAGTTTGCGCACGCCCCAGTAAAGATATATCGGGCGATTTACGCCGCGATGGAAAGCGTCTTCGACCATGCTCTTGACCGGCGCGAAGCCGGTCGCACCGGCAACGAAGACCAATGGGCGAGTCGATTCCTTGAGCACAAAATCGCCCAGTGGACCTTCAAACCGGATCTGGTCGCCCGGCTTCATTTGCTCGAATACCTGCGTGGTGAACAAGCCGCCGGCAATGCGCCGGATCTGCAATTCGATGACATGCGATTCATGCGGCGGATTGGCAAACGAGAAGGCGCGGCGCTGACCATCAGGCAGCAATATGTTGATGTATTGCCCGGCCTTGAAAACAATGGTCTGCCCGTCAATCAAACGCAGCACGAGACGCATCACGTCGTAGTTTAGTTTCTCCATGATCACCACGCGGGCCAGATACTTGCGAATCGGCGTCGCGACGGCTATGGGGTCAATATCAATATCGACATCTTCCAGTGCGGTGGCGCAACACAGCAAGACTTTCCCTTCAGCCAATTCGCTGGCTGACAACGCATCGGCCTGATATATGCCGGGGTTAACCTTGCCTCGCGTGACTGTGCATTTGCATAAGCCGCAGCCACCGTTACGACATTCGTAGGGCAATTTGATTTCCTGGCGCAGGCCGGCATCGAGCAGGGTTTCGTCAAAGCGCGCCGAAACGACTTGATTACCCGGCTGAAAATTGATTTGGTATTCCGCTTGCCCGGCACCGCGCCGTCGCGGTGGCAACCACGGCGCCAAAAACAATACTCCGCTCGCGCCCAGAACTATTGCCCACATGACGCGGGGATCAATGACATAGATCAGCGGTAGTAGCGGTAGCTGGAACCAGTCAAAGGCCAGCGCACCTGGCACCATACCAAGATCGGCTTCGCCACCCTGACTGACTACCGGCCGGATCAGCGCTAGAGCCAAAAACATCAAACTGATGCCGATGGTGATTTGGCGTGGCGGATTGATTCGCGCCTGCGGAATGCGCTGCACGTGTATCCACAGCAGCAAGCCGACCGTCAATGGAATGCCGATATGCATGAACGCCAGCAGGGTGAACAAGCGGTCATTGACGTTATCTGCTGAAATGAAATTGCGGATCAAAGCGCCATTGAATACCGGCAGAACGTCGAGCCACTCAGAGCTCGCAGTCACCACAAATTGCGCTAACTGATCCCAAACCAGCATGAAGCCGTTGATTCCTGCAAGATAAACCAACCAGAGCAGGATGCCGCCGCTGACCCACGAGAACCAGCGGAAACCACGATAACGGTCGTAGGCGAAGTGGCGCAGCAGATGCAACAGCATGGTCAGAATCATGCCATCGGTGGCGTAGCGATGGACGCTGCGCAAGACACCACCGGCCCACCACTGATCGTGCGTGATACGCTCAACTGATTCAAACGCGCCGTGCACTGCCGTCTCGGTAAAAATGTAGAGATAGAGGCCGCTGCCGATGACCAGCCAGAACTGATAAAAACTGATAGTGCCGAGATGGTAGAACGGATTCAGCTTGTCGCCAAACGTATGGTTGAAGATGTTCTCAATGCGCATGAACATCCAGCGCACGATTTTCTGTAGTGCTTCAAGCATTGCAAAGCCCTCATTGCAGGCCGTTTGAACAACGCGCAATGGCAGCGCGTCTGTCTCTGGGCAATGTTCAAAGCTTAAGCTTGAACGCGCAGGCGAACCTTGTCATAGGTCAAGGACGGCCTGGCACTGACGACCGTAACGGCATGCGTTACAGTCGATCTACTTACCGACGAAGGTCAGTGCTTACTCTCGGCCGCGAACTCCCGTTCGCGTAAACGCATTCGTAGACCAACCGGTGCCATAGTGAATGAAAGATGCTCTCTCGCCTCAACATCATCGGGGGTTTCGACATCTACGATATCAAAACTGCCCAGCAGCTGTGCCATTGCCATCTTCATTTCGAGCAGGGCGAGGTAACGGCCTGGACAAATCCGCGGACCCGCGCCAAACGGCATCGAAATGCGTTTGGCCGAACTGCCAACCACACTTGCCCCTTCCTCAACTAGCCAGCGTTCCGGCGAAAAACTAAGAGCGTTAGTCACATGATTTTCGCTGACGCTGTCATAGCGCATCAGACAGAACACGATGGTGTCTTGTGGCACATACACATCACCCACTGTGGTATCTCTCACCGCCTGCATACCTAATTGCGGCGCAACCGGCTTGAGCCGCATGGTTTCGTGGGCGCAGGCTTCAACATAGTCCAACTTACCCATTTGCTCCATCGTGAATGGCAACGTTTCGCTGGTGAAACTGCGCACTTCTGCCGTGGCACGAGCTAGCGCGGTGGGATGGCGACTCAACAGGTAGATCATCCAGGCTAAGGTATTGGCTGTCGTGTCTTCGCCAGCGAGCAACATGGTCAACACGTTCCCGGCCACTTCACGCTGATCGATGCCGCTGCCTTCCTGATCGGCGGCGGTGATCATCGCCTCGAGCAGGTTATTCGGCTGCTCACGCAAACTGGGATCGGCCAGCATGCGTGTTCTGGCTTGAGCAATGAAT
Organism: Rhodocyclaceae bacterium; assembly: GCA_016721505.1. GTDB lineage: Bacteria > Pseudomonadota > Gammaproteobacteria > Burkholderiales > Rhodocyclaceae > JADKHX01. The sequence goes on from JADKHX010000002.1 coordinate 121,362, forward strand.
CCGTCGACGGCGGCATTGACTTCGGCCAAGCTACGATCCAATTGCCGGTCGGCGGGCAATTTGAAATAGCGCCAATACGGAATCGCCGAATACATGCGTTTGAACATCGAGGGGAAAATTTTATCCAGATGTTTTTGGATTACGTCGTCGTCGGATTCAAGCGTATTGACCTCGGCACCAAACGCCAGCCCGGCAATGGCATCCACCGTGAAGCGCATCAGATCGGCCTGAAGGTCGATGCGGGTGCCTGCGGTGGCGGCTTTTTTCCAACGCCCACGGAGTCTTTGCGTGACCTTGAGCAGCGACGGAAAGTAGGACTTGACGTGAGTCGGATTGAATCCCGCCATCACCATGCGGCGTTGGCGTGACCAAACATCACCATTGGCGGCAAATACGCCGGCCGCGATGCCCATCTCTTGGGCAATTTCTTCAAGCCGTAAAGGGCGACGGAAACCATCAGGGCGATCACGCAGCACACTGGCGACGGCTTGATGATCACCGACTATTAGTAGCTTGGTACCGCGAAGTTCCAGACAATAGTAAGGGCCGAGTTCGCGCGCCCATTGTTCAAGCTGCAGATGGAAACGTGGCAAATCAACCTGTAGCAGGTTGCCTAGCAGCGGCAGGCCTCGTGGTTGTGGCAAACCAGCAAGCTGCCGCAGGTGAGCTTTAGGGGCAGCGTCAGCACTTGCTGTTGCGTCCATGGTCGATTCCTGATTTGCCAAAAGCGATCTAGCGTTTATCGCACACTGTTGGCTCAGTTCAGCACCGACAAACACTGTAATAAGCGTGTCATTCCACGGTCACTGATTTAGCCAAATTACGAGGCTTGTCGATGTCGGTGCCCTTGACCAAGGCAATGTGATACGAGAGCAATTGCAGAGCGACCACATGCAATACAGGTGAGAGCAAACCGTAATGTTCGGGTAGGCGCAGCACATGAACGCGGGCCGATTCTGTGATGGCAGAATCAGCATCGGCAAAAACGTAGAGTTCTCCACTGCGCGAGGCAACTTCTTCCAGATTGGATTTGAGTTTGGAGAGCAGCGCGTCGTTCGGCGCAATGCTAATGACTGGCATGTCCTCGTCGACCAACGCCAAGGGGCCATGTTTGAGCTCGCCTGCGGGATAGCCTTCGGCGTGTATGTAAGAGATTTCCTTGAGCTTGAGCGCACCTTCCAGAGCAATCGGATAGTGCAGACCACGACCTAAAAACAGCGCGTGATGTTTGTCGGCGAAACGTTGCGCCCAGATTTTGATGGCTGGTTCCAGAGTCAAAACTTTTTGCACGGCGAGTGGCAGATGGCGCAAATCGTTTAAGTATTCGGCTTCGTCTTTGGCGCTGATGCGTCGGCCAATTTTTCCGAGCGTGATGGCGAGCAAAAACAAGGCGGCGAGTTGGGTCGTGAATGCTTTGGTCGACGCAACGCCGATTTCTTTGCCCGCGCGAGTGAGGAAGCGCAACGCGCATTCGCGCACGATGGCCGACTCAGGGGCATTGCAAAGCGCCAAGGTCTTTTCCATGCCGAGCGACTTGGCAAATTTGATTGAGGCCAATGTATCGGCGGTTTCGCCTGACTGCGAAATTGCAACCACCAACTGACGTGGATTGGGGACAGAAACGCGGTAGCGATATTCGCTGGCAATTTCGACCGTGCAAGGGATGCCGGCAAGTTGTTCTATCCAATACCGTGCGACTAGACCCGAATGAAAACTGGTGCCACAGGCGAGTATCAACACTGAATTTACATCGGCAAAAATGTCGGGGGCGGTGGCGCCGAAAATGTTGGGCGACAAGGATTGAGCACCGCCGATCATTTCCAATGTCGCCGCCAAAACTTCCGGTTGCTCGAAAATTTCCTTTTGCATGAAGTGAGCGTAGTCACCCTTTTCCACTTCGGCGGCGGACAGGGTGCTGATATGTATGGGTCGATCCACGCCTATCTTTAACAGCGCACCTTCAGCACCAACTAAGCGAATTCCGTGCAGCGAAATTTCGGCAACATCGCCTTCTTCGAGATACACGATTTTGCGTGTGACGGAGAGCAACGCCGACGCATCTGATGCCGCGTAGTTGCCGTGGTCGCCCAAGCCCAACAACAAAGGCGCGCCGTGTCGCGAGACGATGACGCAATTGTCAGCTGCGCGAATCACCGCGATGGCATAAATGCCTTCGAGTTGTTTGCAGGTTTGCGCCACAGCGGTGAACAAATCCGGCGCAGTTTTGGCCAGATGCACGATGAGGTGCACGATGACTTCGGTGTCGGTGTCGGATGAAAAAACATAGCCCTGAGCGAGCAGCATTTCACGCAGTGCGACATAGTTTTCGATGATGCCGTTATGCACCACTGCGATCCCGTCGGACATGTGCGGGTGCGCGTTGCGCTCGCTGGGGATGCCATGTGTTGCCCAGCGCGTGTGCGCGATGCCGGAAGTCGCCGATTGATTTTTTGCTTGCTCGGCCAAATCTGCGACGCGACCGATGCTCCGAAAACGACTCAGCGCGCCACCGCTGGCATCGTCACGTAATGCCAAACCTGCCGAATCGTAACCGCGATATTCCAGCCGCGTTAGTCCTTCGATTAACAGCGGAACAATATTGCTATCGGCGACTGCTGCAACGATTCCACACATGCTTAATCCTTTTTGAGTTTCTGCGGACGCTTCCAGCCCGCCATCGAAATTTGCTTGGCGCGCGACACCGTGAGTTGATCGGCGGGCGCGTCTTTCGTCAACGTGGTTCCCGCGCCGAGCGTGGCGCCGCGCCCCACAGTGACTGGCGCGATCAGCTGTGTGTCCGAGCCGATAAAAACATCGTCTTCAATGATCGTGCGGAATTTATTCGCGCCATCGTAATTGCAAGTGATGGTGCCGGCGCCAACGTTGACGCGACTACCCATCGTGGTATCACCAATGTAGGACAGATGATTTACTTTCGAACCGCTGGCGATATCGGAATTTTTTATCTCGCAGAAATTTCCAACGTGTACTTCGTTGCCCAAGGTGGTGCCTGGACGCAAACGCGCATAGGGACCGATGATCGAATTTGCGCCGATAACGGCATCTTCGATATGACAAAACGGTTTGATTAAAACGCCTGCGCCGACGCTGCAATTTTTCAACACGCAATTGGCTGACAGCGTGCTACCAGCACCAACTGATACTTTGCCTTCGAACACGCAGCCGACATCGATGAATACATCCGGCTCGCAGGTCAATTCGCCACGCACATCGATGCGCGCCGGGTCGGCTAGCGTCACGCCAGCTTCCATCAGCGCCTCAGCAATATTGCGCTGATGCACGCGTTCCAGTTGCGCTAATTGCGCTTTGTTGTTCACACCTTCGGTCTCCCATGCGGCGCCCGGATGGGCGGTCACCACCTTGCAGCCCTCGCTTACAGCGAGCGCCACGATATCGGTCAAATAGTATTCACCCTGCGCGTTTTGATTGCCCAAACCGGGTAACCAGCGTGCCAATGACGCTGCCGGAGCGACCAACATTCCGGTATTGATTTCACCTATCGCGCGCTCGGCATCGTCGGCGTCTTTTTCTTCCACGATGCGTTTGACTTGCCCGTCAATCCGCACGATACGACCATAACCGTGTGGGTTAGGTACTAGCGCGGTAAGCAAGGCGAGATTGTTTTGTCCAGCGGCTTCGATGAGGCGATGCAGAGTCGCAGTGCGTGTCAGTGGCACATCGCCGTACAAAACCAAAGTTGGCGCGTCAGGATCAATATGCGGCAATGCCTGTAACAGCGCATGACCGGTGCCGAGTTGTGGCGATTGATTCGCCCACTGAATATCCGTTGCGGGGAACGCGACGCGCACCGCATCGCCACCATGCCCCACGACGACGCAAATATTCTGCGCACCCAAACTGCGTGCGGTGTCGAGCACATGCGCAAGCATGGCCTTGCCTGCCAGCGGCTGCAAAACCTTGGGTAATTCGGAGCGCATACGCTTGCCTGCGCCGGCGGCGAGGATGACAACGTTGAGTGGTGAATTTTTCATTTGGTCATAGTCTACCAAGACCACTCACGCTGAGGAGATTTCGTCACTTGGTGCTGGTATCCAGTGTCGGCTTTGCACAGCCGACCCGCTATGCAGGCGCAAAGCAATGCTTTGCGAATTCCCTGCGCCGCCGCCGTCGTGAACCAAATGCTGTCAAGCAAACGTCTTAACAAATCCACTAATCCCACGCAGCAGCATTTCTATCGCCAGCGCACTCAATATCAATCCCATTAAACGTTCCACGGCAGTGAGCACACGCTCGCCCAGCACGTGAATCAGTTTGCCGCTGGCGACTAATACCGCCGTTGATACTGCCATCGCCAAGCTCATTGCGCCGAACCACTCGAACAATCTATCGGGTTCGCGCGAAACCAAGAGCATCACCATCGCCATCGCCGAGGGGCCTGCAATTGCCGGCACGGCGAGAGGAACGATAAATGGTTCGGCACCACCGGGTGTATCTCCAAATACACTACCGCCGGGTGGCGGGAAAATCATTCGCAGTGCAATTAAAAACAGCACCACGCCGCCCGAGATGCCCAATGAAACTTCAGAGAGCTGCAGAAAGCTCATCACGCGCTGACCAAAAAACAAAAAAATAGTCAGTACCACATAAGCCATCAAACATTCGCGCAGGACCACACGCCAACGTCTGGCCGGCGTTACCCCGCGCAACAACGCGGCGACAATCGGAATATTGCCGAAGGGGTCGAGCACCAGCAGCAGCAAGAATGCTGCTGACAAAAAACTTGCGCTCAGCTCCATTGTTGTTCGGCTAGCGTGGCAACACGCTGGCACCCATCAAATAGGCATCGACTGCGCGCGCGCACTGGCGACCTTCGCGGATCGCCCACACCACCAGCGATTGCCCGCGTCGCATGTCACCAGCGGCGAAAACACCTTTAACGTTGGTCACGTAAGCTTGATCACCCTCAGTGCTTGCCTTGGCGTTGCCACGTCCGTCAGGTGTTACACCGAAGGCATCAAGCACGCCGCGCGCCGGTTGCGTGAAACCCATGGCGAGGAAAACATAGTCGGCGCGGATTTCAAATTCGCTGCCAGCGACCTCACTCATGCGTCCATTTTTCCATTCGAGATGTACCGCTTTGACAGCATGCAGACGGCCATTTTTACTGATGAATTCCTTGGTACCTATCGACCAGTCGCGCGCCGCGCCTTCTTCATGCGAGGACGAGGTGCGCATCTTGAGCGGCCAATACGGCCAAGTCAGCGGACCGTCTTCTTGTTCGGGCGGGCGAGGCATCAATTCGATTTGGGTAATGCTGGCCGCGCCATGTCGGTTGGAAGTACCGACGCAATCTGAGCCGGTATCGCCGCCGCCTATCACCAGCACATGTTTGCCATGCACGTTGATTGGATTCTTCGGTGCTCCCGCCACTTCTTTGTTTTGCGGAATCAAAAATTCCAGCGCGAAATGTACGCCGGGTAAATCGCGTCCCGGAATCGGCAAATCTCTTGGCGTCTCCGATCCACCCGAAAGAATCACCACATCGAATTCCTTGCGCAGTTGCTCGGTGGTTACTACCCATTTCGCGTCGCTGGCGATTTCGCGCGGTAGCACCGCGTTGGTCACCATGGTGCTAGTCACAAAGCGGACACCTTCTACGCCCATTTGCGCCATGCGCCAGTCGATTAAGCGCTTGTCGAGTTTGAAATCGGGAATCCCATAGCGCAGCAAACCACCGATGCGATCGCTTTTTTCGAACACTGTTACTGCATGTCCGGCGCGCGCCAATTGTTGCGCTGCCGCCAATCCCGCCGGTCCTGAGCCGACCACGGCAATTTTCTTGCCGGTTTGGTGGCTAGCAGGTTGCGGTGTCACCCAACCGTTCTCGCCCGCCTTGTCGATGATGGCGCGCTCGATGGATTTGATGCCAACCGGGTTTTGTTCAATGTTCAGCGTGCACGCTGCTTCGCACGGTGCGGGGCAAATGCGGCTGGTGAATTCGGGGAAATTATTGGTCGAATGCAGCACATCTATTGCTTCGCGCCATTGCCCGCGATAAACCAAATCATTCCAGTCGGGAATGATGTTGTTGACCGGGCAACCGTTATTGCAAAACGGAATGCCGCAGTCCATGCAGCGCGCACTTTGCACTTTGGACTGAGCATCGCTCAGATGCGGCACAAATTCGTGATAGTGCAATATGCGCGTGTTCGATTTCTCGTAAGTCTCGGCGACACGTTCAAACTCTTTGAATCCAGTTGGCATTCCCATTTAGGCAATCTCTTTCTGTGCAACTTTTGAGGTGCGAGCTTTCTGCGCCATCTCGGTCAAGGCGCGTCGGTATTCATTCGGGAATACCTTGACGAACTTGCCGCGCGCAGTTTCCCAATTGCTCAAAATCGCACTCGCGCGTTCACTACCGGTTAGCGCGGCGTGCTCACTGAGCATGCGTTTCAATTGCGTCTCGTCGGCCTCATCGCGATGACGCGTACCATCGTCGGCTTGCTCTGCCGCAGAGAGCAATTTCTGCAAGGTCACCATCGCCGGATTGCAACGCTTGGCGAAGTTGCCATCGATGTCGTACACGTAGGCGATGCCGCCTGACATACCCGCCGCGAAATTGCGTCCGGTGATTCCCAACACAGCCACAGTTCCGCCGGTCATGTATTCACAACCGTGATCGCCGGTGCCTTCGACAACCGCTTGACCACCGGAATTGCGCACGCAGAACCGCTCGCCCGCAACGCCTTGGAAAAACGCTTCGCCTTCGGTTGCGCCGTACAGCACGGTGTTGCCGACGATGATGTTTTGCTCGGCCGCGCCAGCAAATCCTTTGGCTTTGCGCACCACGATACGTCCACCAGACAATCCTTTGCCGACGTAATCATTCGCATCGCCGGTCAAATCCAGCGTGATACCGCGTGCGAGGAATGCGCCGAAGCTTTGGCCCGCAGTGCCGGTGAGTCGAATATTGATGGTGCCATCCGGCAAACCTTTACGCCCGTAGCGCTTGGCAATTTGGTGCGAGAGCAAAGTGCCACAAGTGCGATTGGCGCTTTTGATCACCGCGTCGATTTTGACTTTCTTGCCATGTTCAATCGCTGGTTTGGCCTGCGCTATCAAGTCGTGATCAAGTGCTTTAACCAGGCCATGATCTTGCGTTTCGGTATGCCGACGGGACACGCTGGCGGGCAAATCAGGGCGATAAAACACTTTGCTGAAATCCAGTCCTTGTGCCTTCCAATGCTCAATGCCGGCGCGGGTGTCGAGCAAATCGCTACGCCCGACCAGATCATCAAAGCGGCGCACGCCCATGCGCGCCATCATTTCGCGCACTTCTTCGGCAATAAAGAAAAAGAAATTCACCACGTGTTCCGGCTGACCGGTAAAGCGTTTGCGTAGCTCGGGATCTTGCGTGGCTACACCAACCGGGCAGGTATTCAAATGACATTTACGCATCATGATGCAGCCGGTCGCCACCAATGGTGCAGTGGCGAAACCGAATTCGTCTGCACCCAACAACGCGCCGATCACCACATCGCGGCCGGTTTTCATTTGACCGTCGGCCTGCACACGGATGCGCCCACGCAGGCGATTGAGCACCAGCGTTTGTTGCGTCTCGGCTAAGCCCAATTCCCATGGCGTGCCTGCGTGCTTGATAGAAGACACGGGAGACGCGCCGGTACCGCCATCGTGACCGGCAATCACTACGTGATCGGCCTTGGCCTTGGAAACACCTGCGGCGACCGTGCCAACACCGACTTCAGAAACTAACTTGACCGACACTGAAGCGCTTGGATTGGCATTTTTCAAATCGTGGATCAACTGCGCCAAATCTTCGATGGAGTAAATATCGTGATGCGGCGGTGGTGAAATCAGACCGACGCCGGGTACGGAATGGCGCAAAAATCCGATGTACTCGGAAACTTTGTGGCCAGGCAATTGCCCGCCTTCACCAGGTTTTGCGCCTTGCGCCATTTTGATTTGCAACTGATCGGCGTTGGCCAAATATTCAGCGGTTACGCCAAAACGGCCCGAGGCGACTTGTTTGATTGCCGAGCGCAAGCTGTCGCCTTTGAGTAGCGGAATATCGCGTGCAATCACCGACGAACCAATCACGCTGGACAGCGTGTCACCAGCACCAACTGGCGAGAATCGTTTCGGATCTTCGCCACCTTCGCCAGTGTTTGATTTGCCACCAATGCGGTTCATCGCAACCGCCAGCGTGGTGTGCGCTTCGGTCGAAATCGAGCCTAGCGACATCGCGCCGGTGGCGAAACGCTTGACGATATCTTTGGCCGATTCGACTTCTGCCAAAGGTACTGGAGGTCCCGCTGGACGCACCTCAAACAACCCACGCAAGGTCAGGTGACGCTTGCTTTGATCGTTAATCAGCGTCGCGTATTCCTTGTAAGTCTCGAATTTGTTTGAGCGCGTGGCGTGTTGCAGTTTGGCGATCGAATCCGGCGTCCACATGTGTTCTTCGCCGCGAATGCGGAAAGCATATTCGCCGCCTGCTTCGAGCGCATTCGCCAACACCGGATCTTCAGAAAATGCCGCGCGATGGGTACGTACGGCTTCCTCGGCAATCTCGGCCAATCCAATACCTTCGATCTTGCTTGGCGTGCCGGTGAAGTAGCGCGCGACAAACGCCGAAGTCAGACCAACCGCTTCAAACACTTGCGCGCCACAATACGATTGGTAAGTCGAGATGCCCATTTTGGACATCACTTTCATCAGCCCTTTACCAATCGCCTTGATGTAATTTTTGGTCGCGTAACGATAGTCACCATTGGCCTGCTGCACTTGATCATTGATGGTTTCCAGCGCCAACCACGGACAAATCGCTTCGGCGCCATAACCGGCAAGCAAAGCAAAGTGATGCACTTCGCGCACCGAACCAGTATCGACAACCAAGCCAACTTTGGTGCGCAATCCCTTGCGCGTCAAATGATGGTGTACCCCCGAACAGGCCAGCAGCGCAGGGATAGCGACGTGATTACGGTCGATATTGCGATCACTCAAAATCAGCACGTTGTAGCCATCAGAGACTGCCTGTTCAGCCGCCGTGCACAAACGTCCCATTGCTGTATCGCAACCAAACGGACCTTCGCTGACTGCAAACGTGATATCCAATTCGAGCGAGCTAAAGCGCCCATTGGACATGCGTTTGATATCGCGCAGACGCGAAATGTCAACTTCGTCGAGCACTGGTTGCTTGACTTCGAGCCGCGCTGACAAAGCTTCGTTTTTATTTACGATGCCGAGCAAATTCGGTTTGGGGCCGATAAAGCTGGTTAAGGACATCACGATTTCTTCACGAATCGGATCAATCGGCGGATTGGTTACCTGCGCAAAAAGTTGTTTGAAATAGTTGTAAAAGACTTTGTTCTTGCTAGATAACACCGGCAACGCCGCATCGTTACCCATTGAGCCGGTCGGCTCTTCGCCGTTGGCAATCATCGGTTCGAGAATCACACTGATGTCTTCGCGCGTGTAGCCAAATGCCTGTTGTGTGTCGAGCAATGATTCTTTCAACTCTGCCACCGCACGCACGCGCGGCGTGGGCAGATCGTCAAGGAACACGCGCGATTCGGCGATCCAGCGGCGATAGGGTTCGGCGGTGGACAAGGTCTGCTTCAACTCTTCATCGTCGATGATGCGACCTTGTTCGAGATCGAGAAGAAACATCCGCCCCGGTTGTAGTCGCCATTTTTTTACGATGCGTTCTTGTGCAATCGGCAAAACACCAATCTCGGATGACATGATGACCAAATCGTCGTCAGTGACGATGTAACGCGCCGGACGCAAGCCGTTGCGATCCAATGTCGCGCCGATTTGTCGGCCGTCGGTAAATGCAATCGCCGCCGGGCCATCCCACGGCTCCATGATCGGCGCATGAAATTCGTAAAACGCGCGGCGATCTGCGTCCATCGAGGCATTGTTGGACCACGCCTCCGGAATCATCATCATCATCGCGTGGGTCAGCGAGAAGCCCCCCATGACAAGAAGTTCAAGTGCGTTGTCAAACGAGGCGGTGTCGGATTGACCGTCGTAAATCAGCGGCCAGATTTTGCTTAGGTCGTCACCCAATTTGACCGAGGAAATATTGTGCTGACGCGCCCTAATCCAATTGACATTGCCGCGCACGGTGTTGATTTCACCGTTGTGCGCGATCATGCGAAATGGGTGCGCCAAATCCCATGTTGGAAACGTATTGGTCGAGAAACGTTGATGCGCCAACGCAAGCCCTGACACCAGCCGCTCATCCATCAGATCAAGAAAATATTCGCCGACCTGATTGGCCAGCAACATGCCTTTGTAAACCACCGTGCGTGCTGACATCGACGGCACGTAATACATCTTGCCATCGGGTAGTTTGAGCGCCTGAATGGCGTGGCCGGACTCCTTGCGAATGATGTACAGCTTGCGCTCAAGCGCATCCGTGTCGGTGATATTGGCACCTCGCCCGATAAACACTTGGCGTATCACCGGCTCGATATCCCGTGCGGCTTGCGCTAAACCCGCGTTGTCGCAAGGTACATCGCGCCAACCCAGCAGCACTTGACCTTCGGCCACAATGGCGCGATTGACTGCGTCTTCACAGGCTTGCCGACTCGCCGCATCGCGAGGCAAAAATATCATTCCAACCCCGTAATCACCGGGTTGCGGCAAGCTCACACTTTGGCGGCTCATTTCCGCGCGCAAGAAGGCGTCGGGGATTTGCAACAAAATGCCTGCGCCATCGCCCAATAAGGGATCGTAGCCAGTCGCACCGCGATGCTCCAGATTTTTCAAAATCTGCAAACCCTGCGTCACGATGGCGTGACTTTTTTGATTCTTAATGTGAGCGACAAAGCCGACACCACAGGCATCGTGCTCGTTGGCGGGGTCGTAGAGACCCTGGCGCGCGGGGCTAGACATGCTGAATTCCTAGGAAAAAGGGGCAAAAAGCGGTCGGCAAAAAAGCCGAGGAATGTGCAGCTTTGGCCGCTCCCCGGCTTCACAGTTCACTTGGTCGTGAACGCAGTTTTTAATATACCGTGATTGTGGTTCGATTTCAATATGCCGCAGAGCAGCAATCAGGGGTACGGCGGCGTGTGGCCAGCACCAACTAATGTGTGCCTAAAGCTGCCCGACCGAGAACAGGCGTTGGTATTCCTTCATCGCGTATCGATCAGTCATCCCGGCGACATAGTCGGCGACGGCGCGCGCATCACCTTCTGCCGCGGCAAGTGCTTGATATTGCGGCGGCAATAGCCGCAAATCGGCCATAAAGGCGGCGAACAGCTCGCCGATAATGCGATGCGCCTTGTTGGTCATGCGCAATACTTGATAGTGGCGATAGAGATTGGCACGCAAAAACCGTTTCAATTCTTGATTTTGTTCATGCATTGCCGCAGAAAACGCGATCAGTGCCGGTGCAACTGCGACATCCGCCAGCGTGACCGGCGCGGCCGCAGCAATACGGCGGCTCGATTCGGCAAGGATATCGGTGACTTGGGCGTCGATTATGCGGCGGATGACTTCACTGATTCTTCGCCGTGGCGCGATAGCTGGGAACAATTGGTCGACTTCATCGGCATGCCGGGCAAACAAATCGATCTCCTGCAGCTGCTCAACGGTAATTAAGCCCGAGCGTAGACCATCGTCGACGTCGTGATTGTTATAAGCAATTTCGTCAGCGAGATTGCATATCTGCGCTTCTAGCGAGGGTCGTTTGCCATCGATGAAGCGCTGACCAATAGCACCAAGTTCACGTGCTTTCGCAGGAGAGCAATGTTTGAGTATTCCTTCGCGGGTTTCAAACATCAGATTCAGGCCATCGAAGGCGCCGTAACGCTCCTCAAGCCGATCAACGATGCGCAAGCTTTGCAGGTTGTGCTCAAAGCCTCCGTGCGCCTGCATGCAGCCATTTAGGGCATCCTGACCGGCGTGACCGAAGGGCGTATGACCAAGGTCGTGTGCAAGCGACACGGCCTCAGCGAGATCGTCGTTCAAACCCAGAGCACGCGCAATAGAGCGGGCAATCTGCGCTACTTCGATGCTGTGCGTCAAACGAGTACGGAATAAATCACCTTCGTGATTGACGAAAACCTGCGTCTTGTATTCGAGTCGGCGAAATGCAGTGCAATGCACGATACGGTCGCGGTCACGTTGAAACTCACTGCGCGACTTCGCCGCTGGCTCAGCTATCGCTCGACCGCGCGAGTTGCTGTCGGACACCGAGTAGGTTTGCAGCTCAATTCTCACAACATGCCTCTATCGTGGCAATCAAATCAGATTTATTTACTTCCGAAAATGTCACCGCCTCGCCAAGTTGGCGGAGCAATACCAAACGTAGCTTTCCGTTGAGATTTTTCTTATCGTGGCTCATTAGCTCAAGGTAACGTGAAGCGCCAAGATTCGGTGCAATAGTCGGTAGTGAGGCGCGCTGATAAATAGCGCGAATACGTGTTACATCTGTTTCAGCTATCCAACCCAGACGGCGTGAAAGTTCAGCCGCCATCAGTGTCCCCGCCGCCACCGCTTCGCCATGCAACCACTGACCGTAGCCCATACCGGTTTCGATGGCGTGCCCGAAAGTGTGGCCAAGATTAAGCAAAGCACGTCCGCCCTCTTTAGCAGTTTCCATTTCGTCTGCAGCCACCACTTGAGCTTTGTTGGAGCAGGATTGTTCAATCGCGTAGGCCAATGTTTCCGCATCGCGCGCCATCAGCGTTTCCAGATTGCGCTCTAACCATTCGAAAAATGGCATATCGCGAATGAGTCCGTATTTGATGACCTCAGCCATACCAGACGAAAATTCTCGCGCCGAAAGCGACTGTAAAACCGTTGTATCGGCCACTACCAACTTCGGTTGCCAAAATGCGCCAATCATGTTTTTGCCGCGCGCATGGTTAATGCCAGTCTTGCCACCGACAGAAGAGTCGACTTGCGAAAGCAGGGTGGTCGGTATTTGGACAAACGCCACACCGCGTTGGTAGGTCGCGGCAGCAAAACCCGCCAAATCGCCAATCACTCCCCCACCGAGTGCGATAACGGTAGTGTTGCGATCACATCGCGCACTCAGCATCGCATCGTGAATCACATTGATAGATTCCCAAGTTTTGAACTGCTCACCGTCGGGGAGGACTATCAGCGTGACGTCAGCACCAACTAACGCCAGCGACGATTGCAACGCATCTAGATAGAGTGGCGCAACCGTTTCGTTGCTAACGATTGCTATTTTTGGATGCGTCACCTTCGGTAACGCTGCTCCCAAATCTATGGTCTCAGATAGCAATCCCTTCCCAATCAAGATTGGGTAACTGCGCTCGCCCAGGCTAACAATCAAGCGGCGCATTGGCTTTTCAACTGTTGTTCGAGATTTCTAACCAAATTGGTCACACTTCCACCTAAGCCATCAATAATGACATCGGCAATTTCTCGATACAGTGGATCACGTTGCGCGAACAATTGATTCAAGCGTTCTTGACGGTCTTCGACTTGCAGCAGCGGACGTTTTCTATCATTGCGCATTCGCCGGTGCAACAGCGCCGGTGAAACATGCAAATAAACTACCGTGCCGGAGCTACATAAGGTTTGGCGGTTCTCCGGGCGCAATACCGCACCACCGCCAGTGGCAACAACCAAGTCTGATTGTTGAGATAGCGCCACCAGCACTTTTGCCTCACGCTCACGGAATCCGACTTCGCCCTCGATTTCAAATATCAGGGGGATGCCCACCCCAGTGGCGGTTTCCAACTCATGATCTGCATCGACAAAACGACGTTGGAGTCTGCGCGCGAGTTGTTTCGCAACCGTGGTTTTGCCCGCGCCGGGCATGCCGACAAGATAAATATTATTGCCTGTTTTCATCACGACGCGATTTTACCAGCCGGGCAATCTCGGTTGCTCGAAATGACTGGCGCTGTGATGGTGGGGAGGTTTTGAATGTAGCAAAAGCCGATGGCCACCTTTTGGCGGCCATCGGCTTTTTTTGCTACCCCTGCAAACTTACAGCGTCATGGGAAGTCCCGAGCACCGCCGAGCGGACAGACCGTAGCAGTGCCATCCGCCGCAGAAATTGGCAGGATGAATTTTCGTTGCGCAGCAAGCTCAGTGCCGCTCACCGTAATTCTTGCCGTGAGTTCGTCGGAAATGAACATTCCCGAAGTTTTTGGATAGGTGATTTCAAATGTCGCTACACCAGACGCGTCGGTGACCAAGGAGGACGGCACTGCACCACCATCCGCAGTCGGCGGGGACAGCGCGCCGTTTCCGCTGACGTCTTCACCAGCATCCAGTATGCCATTGCGATTTGCATCCTCGCTCGCCAGTGAAGCAGTCGTGTAAGTAGGGGCGCAGCCTGTGGCGCCGGAAACGCTACCACGTCTAAATGTCTCCGGAAACAGTGTCAAGGTGACCGTCTTGCCGGCAACGGGGCTGCCATTATTATCAACAACTAGAATGCTCCCAGGGTATTTGTAAAGTGTTCCGTTTCCGGAATCCGTAATCGTAGTCCCCAAGCCGATGGTGATGCTCACGGCGCTGGCATTTACCAACAGAGGAATGGATTTACAAGTCAAAACTGGATCAATGGCTGGAGGCGCAGTGGTACATGCCGGCTGGCCAACTACACTTGATCTGATATAGATTGGTCCGTTCGTCGCGAGACTTCCTGCAGTAAATGTGGCCGTTGCTACTCCAATACTATCGGTGAATGCTACGGCAGGGGCAATGCTCTCACCTGTTCCGGTAGTACTGAGCAATTCAAACAATACGGGTGCGCCGCCCACTGCTGCGTTGGTCGCATTGCGAACAGTTGCAGTCACACTGGTTGTGCTCAGATTGGTTCCGGAGCTTGGCTTAAGTGTAGAGGCTGCCGCTTGCAATGAGATGCTTGCTGCACTGGAAGCCGGTGCGCTTACAGCTAGTGTTTGAGAAACGGTCGCCAATGTTGCTCCTGCGGCACTCAAGGCATTGATCGTTACTGTAACAGTGCCAGCGCTGCTGGATGGTGTGTATGTTTCCGCCGCAACGTTGCTAGCTGGTACTACGGTACTCGTCGCGGAACCAGTTGACCATTGACCCGCACTCGCCGCAAAGCGCACATTTGCAACCGCCGTGCCGTTTATTGACGAAGGGACAGACACCGCAAATGCCTGCGTCGAGCCCAATGCTAAGGATGAAGGTGAGCTTGTAGGATTAGTTATGTCGAAGGCGATTCCCGGCGCAGTAACGGTAATGGTTTGGCTCGCTGAAACGCTTACCGCACCAGCTGCATTCAGCCATTCGGCTACGACAATAACAGTACCTGCTGCCGTGGGCGTTAAACGAATCGGCACCACCGCGTTACTCACCGTGGGCGCAATCCCCGTGGTGCCGGTCGTGGCAGTTGTTGCTGAAAGCGTTCCATCACCGGTGCTGCCAGCACCCTTAGAAAACCGAATTGATTGATTAACGACACCCGCACTCGCGGGCGCAGAGTTGAGGGCTGTCGCCGTAAAAGTGATATCCGTGCCAACAGTTGCATTACCTGCGCTCGCAGCCAGCGCTAGTGTCGAGCCACCAAGAAGAATTGGAATCGTAGCGGATTTGCCACCTGCCGTCGCAGTGACGGTTGCGGTACGGTTACTAAAATCTGCCGTGCCATTGCGTAATACGACCGTGGCTACGCCGCTTGCACTGGTGGGTGAAACGGCATCACTCAACAATCCGTTGTCAGTCGCAAACGTGACGGCGACACCCGATAATGCGTTTCGGTTAGCATCTACTACGGTTGCAGTAATCGTCGCAGAATTCGAGCCGTCAGTTGCGACTGATGTCAACGAAGTGCCAAGCGATACTCCACTAACAGTAACCGTAGGAGTTGTTGGGGTGGTTGGCGTGGTGGTTGCAGTACCAACGGTTCCCCCGCCGCCGCCACAAGCCGCAAGCTGTGCGATCACAACGACTGGCATCAGGAGACGAAAGGGTAGCTTCATTGCGGTACTCCGAATAATTGATAGTTAAGTCGAGTCGATCAGGCGTCGAAATTAGTTCTGAACCAAAGTATTCGAGACAATTCTAGGGGTGATAAACACCATTAACTCGGAACGCGCCTCGTTGCGGGTAGTGCTTTTAAACAGAAACCCCACATAGGGCAAATCTCCCAAAAACGGAACGCGCTCTTGTGACTGAATGTTGCTCTCCCTCGTAAATCCGCCTATTACTACGGTACCGCCATTTTCGACAATCACACTGGTCGTCAGCGTGTTGGTGTCCAAACTCCCGGTAGAGGCATTTGTAATTGTGCTTTTCGCGATGCTTAGTTCAAGACTGACACGATTGTCAGGATTGATTGAAGGCGTAACGGTCAGATTCAAAGGAGCGGAAAACGTCTGGTAAATCGGCAAGCCGGTGGTCGCGTTGACACCCGTCAAAATTGTGACTTGCTGCGTGTTGTTAATCGTTGCTGCCTTTCGGTCCATTGTCACCACACGTGGTGAGGAAACGGTCTTGTTACGTGAGTCTGCCTCAGCCGCTTGGAGCTCAAGGGTCAACAGCTTGGTCGCTGCGCTGTTAAATAACATCAAGTTGATTGCAGTAGAGCCCGCAAGGTTGAAGTTACTGCCAAACGCCTGGGCGCTGGTGCGAGTAAGCGTCGGCGCGGTGGTTCCGCCGATCGGACCAAGATCCAAATTTCCGCCGGCGCTCGTTGCAAATTTAACACCACCATCCGTCCCCGCCACTCTGTGTACACCGGCATCAAAAGCTTTAAGGCGAACACCAAGAGCGTCCGAAAACCCTGTCGACGCTTCAACAATTCGCGCTTCTATCATCACCTGTTTTTGTGGCACGTCTACGTTACGGACAACTTCACGTATCGCCTCAACAACAGTTTCAGTGTCCCGGATAAACAGCTTTTTAGAAAGATCATGCGTAGCCATAGTGCCGCGCGCTGACATCATTCCGCCACCGCCTGCTGGTGCGCCAGAGGCAGGAGCAGCAGTAGCTGGTGTGGTAGTCGCAGCCCCCGCACCACCGGGTTGCGAAATGTTCGCGCGAATTAACGTGGCAAGCTCGGAAGGCTTTATGTAGCTCAACGTAAATGTTTCCGACACCAGTGGTGCTGTGTCGTTGGATCGAGCTAGTTCGTCAGCGGAGTCTTGATCTCGTTTTTGCAAAACGGCGCGATCACCAAACAAAATGATGTCGTTGCGAATTCGATACCCAGCGTTTACTTGACCCATCACAATATCTAGCGCTTGATCATAGGAAATATTGTCAAGCGCTATGGTGACTTGCCGACCCGCAAGCGATGGATCCACGATCAAGTTTTTACCGGATATTTCTGCCAAGGTGCGGAGCACCATGGTTGCTTCGGCTTGATAAAAATTGATGGAGACCTTCTGTCCCTGCTGACCTGTCTGAACAAGCTTGTTAGCGTCTTCCAGTGGAATTGGATTAACCTCAATCACCAATTGATTATTGACAACTTTGGCTTGATGGAACCAGCGTCCATGAGCAGCAATATCCAATTGCACCATGCCACCTGCATTTTTCGCTGTAATTGAATTTACCAAGGTTGCGAAATCATTCACATCGCGTTTGTTTTGCAGGCGCGCGGGTAAATCCACACCTTGTAACTCAACTAGTAAGCCATTTCCAACCCGGCGAATATCTACAGGCACTGAGCCATCAGTCAGGTCGATCAGTACTAAGCCCTGACCGGTATCTCCGCGGCGAAAACTGATCTCACGCACGGATGAGCGATCTGTCGATTTATTCGCTGGCGCCATCGGAGCGGCGGTACGCTGGTAGGCACTTGGTGCCGGCTCAGCATTTGATGCAGCGGCTTGTGCGGTAAGGCGAATATACAGATTTTTGCCTTCGACCTCGGTCGAATACTTCGTCGCTCGATACAGATTGAGTACGACTCGAGTCAAACTATCTGCTTGCACGAGATTGACAGTTTTGAGATCGCCTTCGTTGACTTGCTGAACGGAGGTTCCAGTTTTGTTGTCAGTATCCGGGAAATCAAACACAACACGCGGTGGCTCGACTATGCTCCATGTTCCTGGCGCGGCCTTGATTGGCTCCTGCATTTCCAGTTTCAACAGTATGTTATTTCCGTCTCGACGGACTTGAATCTGCTGAATCGCATTGGCCGCCATTGCAATTGCCGGCGCTGCACACAACAAGAAGAGCATCGCTGACACGATGCGCGGTGAATTTCTCATTTTTTCCCTCCCTCTTTGGGCACGAGGATGTTGGTTTCACGCTCAACCCATGCGCCATTGCTATCTTTTACGGTCTCGAGCACTGTCATTCCGTCCGCTGTGATGGCGGTAATCTTGCCGAAATTCTGGCCGACAAATTCGCCCACACGGACGTGTTTGGGTTTGTTAGGTGCGGGCGTTTTGATCAATGCGTAATGCGTTTTGCCGTCAAAAAGAACTCCCATAACTTTCAAATCTTCAAGGGGGAAATTCTCCAGCGCTTGACGAGCCCGCTCTCGATCAGGTGCAGACTTATCATTTGTCGCATCTGTCGTCAAAATCTTGGTTCCGGAAAATGGTGGCGTTAGTTGCTCACCCGTATAGGCGACCGCGGGGAAAGCCGTAATTTCCGGCAATGGCTGAACTTTGCCACGCATGCCCTTAGCCTGCTCTTTCATCCACTCTTTTAAATCGTCATGTTCGGTTGATGCGCAGCCAGTCAACACCAGACTGGCAGCAACACAGCCAAGTATTAGTAATTGTTTCATTGCTTAGCCTTTGCAGCTGGTGCGGCCGTCTTGCGCCGTTTCGCCATCTCGTCTTCGTCAAGATATCGGAAGGTTTTCGCAGTCGTCTTCATTACCAACGACCCATCTTTGGCATTGCCAACGAGGTCGATATCATTGAGTGTCACGATACGTGGCAATTGAGCTACATCGCCGGCAAAAGCGCCTACGTCGTGATAGTTACCGGTGAGCTGTAGAGTGATTGGCACTTCTGCGTAAAACTCTTTGGTTGCCTCACCGCCTGGTTTGAATAGATCAACAAGTAAGCCGCGCGTTTGCGCTGCTTTATTGATATCCACTAGGAGGTCGCCAATTTCAGACTGGTTCGGAAGTTGTTTTAGCAGCTCGCCAAAGCCGGTATTAATTTCAGCCAGTTGACGCCGGTGTTCATCTAAATTCACCGCTTGACGCTTTCGATCCAGCCAGTCGTCTTTTAGCTTGGTTTCCTCAGATTCTTTTTGTGTAAGTTCTTCAAACTGAACGTTCCAGCCAAGCCAATAAGCAGCGCCAACCAGAACGGAAAATAGACCAAGCAATATCACCACTTTTGGTGCGGTAGCCCACAGGCCGGGATCCTTGGGATCAAGCGTTTTGAAGTCTTCGGCAATTTTGGCGAAATCAATTGCCGGCTTCTTCGGCTCTGCTGGCGCAGTTGCCTCTTTTGGTCCACGAAGACTCGCTTTGCTCGGAACCAAACCTTTACCTTTTAGGAAAGATGGCAATTTCATGGCTTCTTGCCTTTCTTGCCTTCGTCGGTACTTTGACGTGTGATGGCAACCGTAACGCTAAAAGCATTTAGTCGTCGCCCAGCAACAGTTTCTGCCTTCGTTTCAACTAGTGTGGAGTTTTGCAGTAAGGGTGAATCATTGAAATTGTTCATCAGGGTATTAATTCGCGCGTTCGATTGCGCATAACCCGTGACCAAAATGTTGGGCCCAGTTTGTTTAATTGTCTTGAAATAGATGCCTTCTGGTACCTGTCGAACAAGCTCATTAAACAAGTGAACGGTTTCGGTACGATTGGCTTGTAGCGCTTCAATCACTCGTTTTCGCGCTAGTAGTGAGTCAGTTTGTTCTTTTAATTTCTTGATTTCCGCGATTTCTTTGTCGAGCGAAGCAACTTCTCGTTTCAGAAAATCATTTTTTTCCGCTTGGGCACTTATTTTTGCGCTGATTAGCGAAAAGCCCAGGAACCAAATCACACCAGCGAGAGTTGCAACCATGCCTAGTAGCGCATAGAACTGCTGACGCCGTGCACGCCGCTTGGCTTCACGATGCGGGAGTAGATTAATTCGAATCATTGGTCAAATTTCCGCATCGCTAAACCGCACGCCACCAACAGCGACGGTGCGTCGGAGACCAACTGCTTGGCACGCACGCGTGGCGAAACTGCCATGCCGCCAAACGGGTTGGCCAAGATTGTGTTCACTCCCGTTCTGCGTGCGACCACTTCGGCAATGCCCGGTACTAATGCGGAACCACCTGCGAGAACAATATGATTGATTTCTGAGTGCGGCGTTGAGGTAAAGAAAAACTGATGCGCGCGAGCAACTTCTTGCGCCAAATTTTCAAGGAACGGCTGCAGTAATTCAGTTTCATAATTCTCCTGCGTTGCCGGCGAGCGTTTCATAGTTTCTGCTTCGTCGGCAGACACACCGTAGGCGCGCATAATCTCTGAGGTGAGTTGACCGCCACCGAATGCTTGCTCGCGTGAATAGAGCAATTCGTCGCCTTTCATCATGGTGAATTTGATTGCCGCACCGCCAATGTCCGCCAATGTGATGACCTGCTCTTGCGCACCTGGTGGTAGCTGCGCAACGATGAGTTCGTAGGCCGCTTGAGTCGCATAGGACTCAACATCCATCACCACCGGTTTGAGATTGGCCTGCTCGGCGACTTCCACACGATCAGCCACTTTCTCTTTACGCGAAGCGGCCAACAGGACATCGACGTCGTCGGGGCTAGCGGCTGATGGTCCAATGACTTGGAAGTCCAGATTCACTTCTTCGAGTGCAAAGGGGATGTATTGATTGGCTTCTGACTCAACTTGAACTTCCATGTCGGTTTCGCGCAGACCGGCGGGAAGTGTAATTTTTTTGGTGATCACAGCTGCCGAGGGCAGTGCCATTGCAACAAATTTGGTTGAACTACCTAGCCGTTTCCAGCAGCGCTCTATCGTTTCTGTCACCACTTCTAAATTGGCGATGTTGCCGTCGACCACCGCATCCTTTGGCAGTGACTCAATGGCGTAACGCTCTACACGCGGCTGTCCCTTGCCGGCATCGACCAACTCAACCATCTTGATTGAACTCGAACTTATGTCCAGTCCAATCAGTGGCCTAAGCTTGGGATTGAATATCGCTTTGAGCGTTGAGACATCCAGCTGCAAGAGATTTTCCTTTAAAAATAGCGCGTTAGGAGCAATACCGATAATTCACTTCAAATCCTATCAGCAACTATATCGTGTGTAAAGTATAAATATTGGCCGACAATCGGCTTTCCCGATTTGAATCGTAGCATTTTTGACACAAGCGCAACTGCTTCTGGTGCGCACCCTCGACCCTATAATCAAACGACCTCTCCGCGAATTTCTTTACTCATGCAAACTCTAGCAAGCCGTTGGCGTTGGGCGCTAATCCCTGTGGTAGTAGTGCTTGGCAGTGTTTTGGCGATCGCCGCAATTGTCACCATCGTGGCAATTTTGGCCTATCCACAACTTCCGGCAATCGATTCTTTAACTGATTACCGACCCAAGATTCCGCTGCGAATTTTTACCAGCGATGGATTCTTAATTGGCGAATTTGGCGAAGAGCGACGGAATTTCGTGCGTATTTCAGATTTGCCGCCGACCATGAAACAAGCGATTTTGGCGGCTGAGGATGAACGCTTTTATCAGCATCCTGGATTCGATATTCAAGGACTCGCCCGTGCGGCCTATTCGACCTTGATACTTCACCATAAACAAGGCGCCTCGACGATTACACAACAAGTAGCGCGAAATTTCTTTCTGACTTCCGAGCAAAACTACGTGCGTAAGATTTATGAAATCTTGCTCGCAGTGAAAATCGAGCATGCATTGACCAAAGATGAAATTCTGCAGGTGTACGTCAATCAGATTTACCTCGGTCAACGCGCCTACGGCTTTGCTTCGGCAGCACAAATCTATTTTGGCAAGCCGCTTAGCGAGCTCAGCGTTGCCGAAACAGCGATGCTCGCTGGCTTGCCCAAAGCGCCCTCAGCCTACAACCCCGTCGCCAATCCCAAACGGGCAGCACTGCGTCAGCGTTATGTCCTGCGCCGCATGCATGATCTCGAATTCATCGATGACGCCCAATTCAAGCAGGCGCAAGCCGAACCACTGCATGTTAAACGCGGCACCACAGATTTTGGCATTCCGGCCGACTTTGTCGCCGAGATGGCACGCCAAATGGTGGTCGAACGATTCCCCGATAACGTTTATGGCAACGGCCTCAAAGTCATCACAACTATCACCAAGGCCGACCAAATTGCCGCCAGCGCAAGCCTGCGTCGCGCGGTACTCGAATACGACCGCCGCCACGCCTATCGCGGTGCGGAGGGCTACGTCAACATGAAAGACATTAGCAATGACACGGATGATGGTCTTGAGGAGTTATTGCAGGATTTTGAAGATTCGGGCGATCTGTTACCTGCCGTGGTGCTGGAAGCCACTCCTACTTTGATACGGGCTTATTTGCGCGGTGGTGAAATACTCAAGATTAGCGAACCGGGATTGAAGTTCGCCAAACGGATGCTCGATGACAAGGCCGCGCCAAATAAGCGCTTGCGGCGTGGCGCGGTGATTCGGGTCCAAAAAGCCACTGACAAGAATGGTGACTTTTGGCAAATTCTCCAACTCCCCGAAGCCGAGGCGGCGTTTGTCGCGGCCAGCCCGGTCGATGGCGCAATCCGCGCCTTGGTCGGCGGCTTTGACTTCAATCGCAACAAATTCAATCACGTTACCCAAGCATGGCGTCAGCCAGGTTCGAGCTTCAAACCTTTTATTTACTCAGCATCGCTAGAGAAAGGTTTCCACCCGGGCTCGATTTTCGACGACGCACCTATCGTTATTTCGGCCGAAGAAACTGGCAGCCAGGATTGGGCTCCGAAAAATTACGACGGTAAATACGAAGGGCCGATGACCATGCGCACCGCATTGACCAAATCCAAAAACATGGTCTCAATCCGAATTTTGAAATCAATCAGCCCTCACTATGCACAGGACTATGCAACCAAATTTGGCTTCGATGCCGATAAAAACCCACCCTATCTCACGCTGGCTTTGGGTGCCGGCGCTGTGACACCGTGGCAGCAGCTAACTGCTTACTCGGTGTTCGCCAATGGTGGCTATCGAATCACACCGTTTTTGGTACGGCAAATTGTTGATGACCAAGGTAATGTGTTGGCGGAAACAAAACCCGAATTAGCGGGCGATGAAAGCCTGCGCATCATCGACGCGCGCAACGCTTGGTTGATGGACAGCATGATGCACGATGTCACCCGTCGAGGCACAGCAGCTGGCGGAACCGCGAGGCTCAAGCGAGCTGATTTAGCCGGAAAAACCGGCACTACCAACGACTATATTGACGCTTGGTTTTGTGGTTACCAACCGAATCTGGTTGGCATCGCATGGATAGGATTTGATCAACCGAGACGCCTGGGTGATGGCGAAACGGGCGGCAGCGCGGCCTTACCAATTTGGGTCGGGTATATGGAAAAAGCCCTCGCCGGAATCCCGGAAAGTTTTCAAAATTTCCCGGAAGGACTCGTCCAAATTAACGTTGCCGACCCAAGCGGCAAGCAAATGCGCGATTACATTTATGCGGAGCAAGTTCCAGGAGGCGGCGCAAGCGAGCCGGAAGAGGTTCATCACGCCCCAGCACCAGTGCGCGATGCGAAAATTAAGCCGGTCGAAGCGGGTAACTAGAACTATTTAGTTTGACATCGGCAACGCCGCCCAATTCCCAATCGCCGACCATTGTTCCAAATCCTTTTGCACGCGCGATGGCGGCAGGTCAAACAAGGTCATTCCATGCGCTGCGGCTTGCACGTAATTTTGTGTATCGCGCAGGTAAGTTAGTACTGGTAGACCGACATCATCTAGGAATCGCTCCAGCTCAGCCGCTGCACGTGTGCGTGCATCCACGCGCATGCCGACGATAGCGACGAAGGCGTGATGTTGGCGTATTTCCTGCTCCTCGCGGAGCGCTTCGAGAAAATGTCGGGTCGCCAAAATATCGAAAATGGATGGCTGCAGAGGTACGATTACCCGCTGCACGAGCTTCAAAACATGCGTCAGTTTTTTTCCATGTAAGCCGGCTGGCGTGTCGAGAATGACATGGGTGGCATCGGCTGGCGGGCGAGCTGGTTTACCTTCCTCGACCTCCCAACTGTGAATACGCGGCAAGCTTGCCGGACGCAACTGCAACCAATCACGCGAGGATTGTTGGCGGTCAATATCGCCCAGCATTACCTTGTGCCCGGTGCTGGCAAACATGCCCGCCAAATTGGTCGCCAGCGTGCTTTTACCCACGCCGCCTTTGGGATTCGCCACTAAGTAGGATTGCATTGTCGTCACCTTTATTGTCAGCTTCGGCTATGGCACCAAGATGATGGAGCCGGTCGTTTTGCGTGCCGCCAGATCAATTTGCGCCTGCGCTGCGTCTTTGAGCGGATAGGTGTGGCTAACTTCAATTTTCACTTTGCCGTTGGCAACCATCTCGAATAATTCAGCGGACATTGTGAGCAAATCTTCGCGATTAGCAACGTAAGTAAATAAGGTTGGGCGCGTAATGAACAGAGAACCGCGTTTGGCTAGTTCGGACAATTCAAACGCTGGCACAGGGCCAGAGGCATTGCCGAAACTCACCATCATGCCTAGCGGTTGCAAGCAATCAAGCGAGTCGAAAAAAGTGTCCTTGCCGATGGAGTCATAGACCACCGGCACGCCTTTCCCGCCGGTGATTTCTTTGACCCGTTCAACAAATTTTTCGCTGCTGTAATTAATAGTGAAATCGCATCCATGCGCTCGCGCCAACGCAGCTTTTGCCTCGGTACTCACCGTTCCGATCACGGTACAGCCAAGCGCTTTGGCCCATTGGCACGCAATAAGACCGACACCACCGGCAGCGGCGTGAATCAGGATCGTTTCGCCGGCCTTGACGCGATAGGTTCGGCGCAACAAATACTGCGCGGTCAAACCTTGCAACATCATCGCGGCACCAGTGTTGAAATCAACTGCATCGGGAAGTTTGACTAAAACATTCGCCGCAATATTTCGCACCTGCGCATACGCTCCGACCCCGCCACCGGCGTAGGCCACACGGTCACCAATTTTTAGATCGCTAACGTCTATGCCGACGGCCTCAATGATGCCTGCGCCCTCCTGCCCAATTCCCGACGGTAACGGCAAGGGATACAAGCCTGTACGGTGGTAAATGTCGATGAAGTTCACGCCCACGGCGTGATGACGAACTCGCGCTTCATTCGGCTTCAATAACGGCGTGTCGTCAGCACCAACTGGCATCCATTGCAATACTTCCGGCCCACCCGTTTGCGTAAAGCGAATTAAATAATCCATCACTCAATCTTTCTGCAAATGATTAGCGTCGACCACCGCCAGTGCGGTCAGATTCACT
The DNA here is from genome assembly GCA_016721505.1 of Rhodocyclaceae bacterium. GTDB lineage: Bacteria > Pseudomonadota > Gammaproteobacteria > Burkholderiales > Rhodocyclaceae > JADKHX01. Next base: position 146,750 of record JADKHX010000002.1, read on the forward strand.
AGCCGTCGCACGGTGGCGGTCGAAGTCATGATGTGCACCGGCTTGGCCGCACCAAGCAACACGGGGCCGACGGTGATGCCATCGCCGTTGGACGCTTTAATCAGATTGAAGGCGATATTTGCCGCGTCGAGATTCGGCATGATGAGCAAATTCGCCTCACCCTTGAGCTTGCATTCGGGGTACAACTTATCACGAATTTCTTGCGACAGCGCCGCATCGCCATGCATTTCACCGTCGACCTCCAGCTCCGGTGCGCGCGCACGAATCAACCGCAAGGCATCACTCATTTTTCGCGCCGAAGCGCTCTGCTTGCTGCCGAAATTGGAGTGCGATAACAGTGCGACTTTCGGTGCGAGCCCAAAGCGCCGCACTTCTTCGGCAGCCATTAAAGTAATCTCGGCAAGCTGCGCCGCGTCCGGATCCTCATTGATATAGGTGTCGCAAATAAACAAAGTGTGACGCGGCAACAGCAACATATTCATGGTCGCAAAACAATGCGCGTTTGGCTCCAGTCCAATTACGTCGCTAATGTGCCGTAAATGCGAGCTGAGTTGCCCTTGAGTGCCGCACAGCATCGCATCGACATCGCCACGGCGCAGCAACATCGCACCAATCAATGTGGTGTCAGAACGCATGCGGTGTTTGGCCAAGGCCGGTGTCACACCATCTCGCCCCATCAGGCGGTGATAGTCGCTGCATAAATCCTTGTAGCGCGCATCAGAATCGGGATTCACAATCTCAAAATCCGCCCCCATTTTCAAACGCAAACCAGCCGACTTAATGCGCCGCTCAATAACTTCTGGACGCCCAATCAGCACCGGTTGGGCGATCCCTTCATCGAGCACCGCTTGCACCGCGCGCAGCGTTCGCTCGTCTTCACCTTCGCAATAAATCACGCGTCGTGGCGCAGTCTTCGCCGCCGCAAACACCGGCTTCATCACAAAGCCTGAGTGATACACAAAACTATTGAGCCTTTCGCGATAGGCATTGAGATCAGCAATCGGCCTGGTTGCTACTCCGGATTCGGCAGCCGCCTGCGCCACCGCTGGTGCAATTTTGACAATCAAGCGCGGATCGAAAGGCCTTGGAATCAAATATTCACGACCAAACTGCAATGAGGTTCCGCCATAAGCCATCGCTACCACGTCGGAAGCTTCGACTTGCGCCAGTTCGGCGATCGCCCGCACGGCGGCGAGCTTCATGTGCTCGGTAATCGTCGATGCGCCGGCATCTAGTGCACCACGGAAAATAAACGGGAAGCACAGCACGTTGTTCACTTGATTCGGATAGTCCGAGCGTCCCGTCGCAATGATGGCATCGTCCCTAACTGCTTTGACTTCCTCCGGGGTAATTTCCGGTGTTGGATTCGCCAATGCAAGGATCAATGGATTGGCCGCCATCGTCGCCACCATTGCCGGTTTCACCACACCACCAGCAGATAAGCCCAGCAACACATCGGCATCCACCATCACATCGGCCAGCTTGCGCGCTGCCGTCGTCTTGGCGTAGCGATCTTTAATCGGATCCATCAAGGCCGCACGTCCGACATACACCACGCCTTCAATATCGGTGACCCAAATATTCTCCACTCGCGCGCCGAGCTGCACCAGCAGATCCAGGCACGCCAAGGCCGCCGCACCAGCGCCCGAGGTGACAATTTTTACTTCCTCAATTTTTTTGCCAACCAGTTTCAAACCATTGATGATGGCTGCGCCGACGACAATCGCTGTGCCGTGTTGGTCATCGTGAAACACCGGGATCTTCATGCGCTCGCGCAGCTTGGCTTCGATGTAAAAACATTCCGGGGCTTTGATGTCTTCCAAATTGATGCCGCCGAAAGTTGGCTCCATCGCCGCGATATGCTCGATCAATTTATCGGCATCCGGCTCGTGCAATTCGATATCGAACACATCAATACCGGCAAACTTCTTGAACAACACCGCCTTACCTTCCATTACCGGCTTGGCCGCCAATGGGCCGATATTGCCCAAGCCCAATACCGCTGTGCCGTTAGTAATTACGCCAACCAAATTTGCCCGCGAAGTCAGACGACTGGCCATGTTGGGATCGTCCACAATCGCGTTACACGCGGCGGCTACACCGGGAGAATAGGCAAGCGCAAGGTCACGTTGATTGGTCAGCCCTTTAGTCGGCACCACGGCGATTTTCCCGGGGGTCGGCCACTCGTGATATTCGAGCGCGGCGGCGGATAAGTTTTGTTCTTCAGTTGACATGGCGGCACACGATGGTTAGGGAACGGTGTCAATGATAGCTCTCGTTGCCCATCACGGCGTATGGTCGATGAACGGACCAGTCCCTCGTCAGCACCGACTGAGAAGATCGCTCAGCAGGTGTGCCGTAAAATCGCATCTTTCAAAAAACTAGAAAGCTCGTCATGAAACGCGTTGTATTCAATCAAAAGGGCGGTGTTGGCAAAAGCACCATTACTTGCAATCTGGCGGCTGTTGCGGCTTCGCGCGGGGTTCGAACGCTGGTCATCGACCTAGATGCGCAAGCTAACTCCACCCGTTATTTATTGGGTGACGCCACCGATACCTTGCGCTACACCGCCGCTGATTTTTTCGACCAAATGCTGAGCTTTCGCCTGCGCCCCAGCCCAACCGAAGATTTCATAACTCAATCGCCGTTTGACGAAAATCTATTTGTCCTGCCAAGTTCCGCCGGTTTGGACGATTTGCATGGCAAGCTCGAAGCGCGCTACAAGATTTACAAGCTCAAGGAAGCGCTCGACACGCTTGACGGCTTCGATCAAATTTGGATCGACACACCGCCCGCGCTGAACTACTACACCCGCTCGGCGCTGATCGCCACTGACACTTGCTTAATTCCTTTCGATTGCGACGATTTTTCGCGGCGTGCCTTGTACACGTTGATGGATAACGTCGCTGAAATTCGTGCCGACCACAATCCGAAATTGGAAGTTGAAGGCATCATCATCAACCAATTCCAAGCACGCGCCAGCTTGCCATCGCAAATCGTTCAGGAGCTGCGCGAAGAGGACTTGCCAGTGCTCGAATCTATGTTGTCTGCGTCAGTCAAAATCAAGGAATCACATCAGCACTCGCTGCCAATGATTCATCTCGATGCGGGTCACAAATTGAGTCTGGAATTTGGCGCGCTGTATGACGAGATTCAGGCGAATCAACTAGCACGCCTCAAAGCAGCCGCGCGCAAGCGCGCTTAAACCTTGCGCAACGGCGTGCTACCAGCACCAACTGGCAGAATTCAATAGTGAGTCCGGCACTGCTAATTGCGATCATCGTCGCCATAGTCATGGTGGCGCTTGTCGCTATCCTCTTAACGAGATTCGTCGCGTATTTGCGGCGGCTCAAACGTGACCGTTACATCCGCAATTTTGCATTTCCCAAAGGCCTGCTGAACAAAATGGCGGCACGGCGGCCGAATTTGGATTTGAAGCAGCGCAGTCTGGTAGCGCAAGGCTTGCGCCAGTTCTTTTTGGCCTATTTGCATTCGGGTCAAAAATATGTAGCGATGCCATCGCAAGTGGCCGATGAATTGTGGCATGAGTTCATTCTTTACACAAAAAACTATCAACAGTTTTGCCAAATAGCCTTTGGCAATTTCTTGCACCACACACCTGCAGTAATGCTCGGCCCGGCTCAGGCGGACAATGAAGGCTTGCGCCGCTGTTGGTGGTACGTTTGCAAAGACGAAAATATTAATCCTACCAAACCGCTGCGATTGCCACTGTTATTTGCGTTGGATGAAAAACTGGGCATCAGCAACGGTTTTCGCTACATTGCAAACTGCGAAAAATCTCAAGCTAATGGCACTAGCAATTTGCATTGCGGCAGTGACTTTAGCGACAGTTCGATTGATGGTGGTACCTGTGGTTTCGGTGATAGCGGAACCATTGGCGGTGCCGATGCCAGCGATGGTGGAGGTGGCTCCGACGGTTGCGGTGGTGGTTGCGGCGGCGGTGACTAGCCTCCGAACTTGGAAACTATCTGCAACAGCCAATACGCCACGATGCCAATTTGTGCTGCAAACAAGGCAAAGCGCATATTGACCGCGAGATTGCTCACTGATGCCAGATGGACGATGGATTGACCGATGCGGCAAGCCAGTAGCACAATCGCCAGTGGATCGGTAATGCCGGTCGAACCCGTTGCCAGCGCCAACAGCAAGGTACCGCCTATCAGCGGAAAGGCTTCATAGCAGTTGGCGTGTGCGCGGACCAGACGAGCGACAAACGGCGTCATGTCGGTGCCGTCCGGTCGGAAGCTGTTCGGCGCACGGCGCGCGGTCATCACCGCCATCACACGAACTGTTGCCAAGGTCAACAACAAAATCATGTACCAACCCATGAAACCGGTGAGTGCAAGTGCGCTTGCGTTCATCATTTTCTCCAATGGATAGTGCAAAAAGTCATCATACCGCCTCAAGCTTGGCCATGCTCAACGCTAGCCACTTCATGCCATTGCTACCGAAATTTACTTGAACATTCTCTCCGCCTTCGGCACTGACGATAACGCCGAGACCAAACTTGGGATGCGTAACACTTTGGCCAATCCGAAATCCACCCGCGCCACTGCTGCGTCTCGCACCGCCACCGAATTCGCCAGTTGGTGCTGATGACGCGCCGTTGAATGACTGCCCCGGCCGTGGCGTCAACCATTTGAGCAACTCTGGCGGCACCTCATCCAAAAAACTTGACGGCATGTTGTAGCGGGTTTGTCCATGCAACATGCGCGTTTGCGCGAAGCTCAGGTACAACCGGTCGCGCGCACGGGTGACAGCGACGTACATCAATCGCCGCTCCTCTTCCATGCCTTTTTCTTCGCTTATCGCGTTTTCATGGGGGAACAATCCCTGTTCCAAACCGCTAATGAAAACGACATTGAATTCCAACCCCTTAGCCGAATGCACAGTCATCAATTGCAATGCATCATCGCCTTCACCTGCTTGATGTTCGCCAGCTTCCAACGAGGCATGAGCAAGGAAAGAAATTAAGTCGCCAGACAGCTCACCATCTTCACTAGCCACCCCAGCCTCAGAAACGAAGTTCGCCGCCGCGTTGACCAACTCATTCAAATTCTCCAGCCTGTCTTGGCCTTCTTTTTCATTGCGATAAAAATCCCGCAAGCCCGATAAATCCAACACATGCTCGACCAATTCGGGTAATGGCAAGTGTGCCGCTTCACGCAGTCGCAATATCAGATTGGCAAAAGCAGCCAGCGAGCTTCCGGCCTTGCCACTCATTTGCGGAATCGCCGCATGCAAGCTCGATTGCGCGGTGCGCGCAGCATCTTGCAAATTTTCCAAGGTGCGCGCACCAATGCCACGCGTGGGGAAATTCACCACGCGACTAAACGAAGTATCGTCGTCGGAATTGCCCACCAAGCGCAAATACGACAGAGCATGTTTGATCTCGGCGCGCTCAAAAAATCGCAGACCGCCATACACGCGATACGGCAAGCCGGCATTGAAAAGGGCATGTTCCAGCGCACGCGATTGCGCATTGCTGCGATAAAGCAACGCAATTTCTGCGCGCAAATGTCCTTCTCGCACCAGCGCCTTTATTTCCTCAACTATGAAGCGCGCCTCGTCACCGTCCGAATACGATTCATGCACGCGAATTGGCTCGCCACTGCCAGCTTCGGTCCACAAATTCTTGCCTAAACGATGCGGGTTATTTTTGATGATGGCATTTGCCGCGTCGAGAATGTTCCCATGCGAACGATAGTTCTGTTCCAAACGAATTAAATTACTGACTTTGAACTCGCGCTCAAAATCACGCATGTTGCCGATGTCGGCACCGCGAAAACCATAAATTGATTGATCGTCATCGCCAACCGCAAACATTGCCGCATCCGCACCCGCGAGCAATTTGAGCCATCGGTATTGGAGTTGATTAGTGTCCTGAAATTCGTCGACCAAGACATGCCGAAATCGTTGTTGGTAGTGCCGCCGCAAGGGCTCATTACGTTCCAGCAATTCAAAACAGCGCAGTAACAATTCCGGAAAATCCACCACCCCGTCGCGCTGACATTGGGCTTCGTAGACTTGGTATAAATCAACTTTCTTACGCGTCCAGTCATCCCACGCTTCTACAGCAGCAGGTCGTAAACCTGCTTCTTTTTGCGCATTGATGAAATAAGTTAATTCACGTGGCGGATATTTTTCATCATCGACGTTCAAGACTTTGAGCAATCGTTTGACCGCCGCAAGCTGATCGGACGAATCCAATATCTGGAACAGTTGCGGCAAGCCGGCATCGCGGTAATGGGCGCGTAGCATGCGATTGCATAAACCGTGAAAAGTGCCTAGCCACATTCCGCGCACATTTCCCATATTGATTGGCAGCATTGCCGCCAATCGGGACTGCATTTCCTTGGCCGCCTTATTGGTGAATGTCACTGCCAAGACCCCCGCGGGGGTTACTTGCGAGGTCGACACCAGCCAGGCAATTCGTGTAGTCAACACACGTGTCTTGCCCGAACCGGCGCCGGCGAGGATCAATGCGTGCTGGGGAGGAAGCGTCACGGCCGCGAGTTGCGGCTCATTCAGACCGTCGAGAAGATTCACATTAACAATAAAAACAGACAATTAGGCGGCGGTAAGGCTAACACTGGTGACGACGTGGGGAATATTCAAGTCACACCGAGAGTTCTAGATTGGGTGCTCCAGTCTACCTCCTTGCCCGCAAGTAGGCTGTACTGTGCGGCATGAAAATCAACACCACACATCCGCAAACCTTATCGGCGCCGAAATTACTGTCCTGGCTAGCGGCCAATGCCGGTATTTCAATGACCACGGCCGAACAACTTTGGTGCACGGCTTGCCAAGACGCGATCCACCTTGCCGCACCTGACACCAGCGATTTTTATGGTCGAGCGATCAATCGCCTGGTGGAACTGATTGAAACAGAATCGACGCGACGCGACATCGTCTCGTTTGGATTTCGTCCCTGGGCAAGGTATCAGGCCAAGCTGTTATCGGCAGGGTCCGCTTACATCGATTCATGCCGACAGATGCATCAACATCGCCTGAAATCGCTCAGTACCAGACGCATGTCCCGACCTTCATTAACGCTTTTCTTGTTACACCACGTAGTCCCTGCAGCAGAATCTCCAAGGAGTCAAAAATGAAATCGAACCCGCTGAAGTCCCTTTTGTTCGTCACTACCGTTGTGCTAGTCAGCCTTGTAACGGTCGCACAAACACTGCCTGCCCACTCTAGCGAAGACGCCTATCCGGAAGTTCCAGCGCTCCCGCCCTATATCTACATGAGCGACAGCTTCCAGGTCTACGCGATAACCGCGCCCTAGCCTCAATGTGAAACTACGTAGTTTGATGCCGCACCGAACTCCGAGCGTAGCGAGCTAACTGGTAGCCTCCCCGTAAGTGGGCGAGGCGGGGTTGCGCAGCGGATGGGAGCGCGGGCGTTTATGCCGCATTTCGCGTGTTTCATCATCTGCGGATGACACTCATGAATATGCACGTTAGCTAGTTGGCGCGCTGGTGCACGGTCAGTTGCGTACCGAGGGCATTTCGTAGGCTGCCGGCCACCTTGGCCGCCTCTCCGCCCGAGTCGAAGCCGCTGACGCGCACGGAGTACTGCCACTCGCCGCTACCTGCCGCAGCGCCCCGGGTCGGGCGTATTTGTGCCGGATAGCCGGCCGCGCGCAATCGGTCGTATACGTCAAAGGCTTGTGCTTGGTCAGTCAAACCATCTTGCTTGAGCATCCATTTTCCAGTTTCTCGGACAGCCCCGCTGCCAGACGCGATCTCAGTTTCGGCCCCCAAGGTTTGCAAGGTTGCGAAGTCGAATCGTTGGACTTGGCCACCTTCGCCTTGTCGTGCCGACATGAAATGCATTGGGGCTAACTGAAACGTCTGACCCGCTCGAGACAACTCAATCTTACCTTCGATCAAGGCCACCAGCTCATTGTCCGGCGCTGCTCGACCCCACACATCGGTACCACGGATACCGATGGTTGCAGTTGCCACCCGAATTGTTACGTCGCGCGCGCGCGCCTTCTGCAACAGGCCAGTGGTGAAGCGAAAAGCCCCGGCCGCGACATTGAACACCCCGCGAAACATCCCCTGCGGCTCGGCGCTGCTATCCTTAAATTCAAAGCGCGCGGTTTCACCCAGTTTGACCCGGCTACCCTCAGCCAACATCAAATAGGCGCGAGAGCCGCTGCCAGTTTTCACCACATCGCCATTTCTGATTTCAGTTCCGGGCGTCAATGGTTGATTTTGGCCATCACGCTCCAACCACGCGGGGGCAAGCACTGCTTCGACTTTGCCAGGGGACGCGGTGGCAAAGTTGGCTGACAACGAAAGCGCAAAAACCAGAGTAGCTCGCGCAATAGCCCGTTGTGTAGTTGAAAATGTCGACATCGAATATGCTCCAAAGTAGTGGCATAAAACTGTTAGTACTGCGGCAACCCAGTTACCAATTTGGTAAAAGTGATGATGCAATGATGGTGCGTATAAAATGCCAAGCTCCCACCGTGCTCTCAATTAGACGTTATATCTAAGAACGCCTTACAAAACGCACCTTACCGCTGAAAATTACTCAAACTTCGTCTATGCAAGAAAAATATCAAGCCTCTGATATCGAACACGCTGCCCAGTCTGATTGGAACGCGGCACAGACTTTTGGTGTCAGCGAAGCCAGCGACAAACCGAAGTATTACTGCCTCTCGATGCTACCGTATCCGTCCGGCAAGCTGCATATGGGCCATGTCCGAAACTATACCATCGGTGATGTACTCTCTCGGCATTACCGCATGCGTGGTTTCAATGTCTTGCAGCCTATGGGTTGGGATGCGTTTGGCCTACCGGCTGAGAACGCCGCGATGCAAAACAACGTGCCACCGGCCAAGTGGACTTACGACAATATCGCCTACATGAAGCAACAGCTTCAGTCGCTGGGGTTCGCGTTGGATTGGAAGCGCGAACTGGCGACTTGCGACCCCGACTACTACCGGTGGAACCAATGGTTTTTTCTGCGCATGTTGGAAAAAGGCATTGCCTACAAAAAGACCCAAATTGTGAATTGGGATCCGGTCGATCAAACGGTGTTGGCCAACGAGCAAGTCATCGAAGGACGCGGCTGGCGTACCGGCGCGCTGGTCGAAAAACGCGAGCTGCCCGGCTACTATTTGGCCATCACACAATATGCCGACGAGCTATTGAGCTCGCTCGACGATTTGCCCGGTTGGCCCGAGCGGGTCAAAACCATGCAGGCGAACTGGATAGGGAAAAGTACCGGTGTGCGATTTGCATTTCCGTATGATTTGCCCGCTGGTGCGTCCGCCAATACGGCAGTTGGTGCTGATGTGGAGTCTCGGCTGAGTAAAGCCGAGCCGCTACTCAGGCGCGAAGCAGTGCTTCACGAAACCCCTGCTTCGCCGCCGTCGCAAAGCGGCAAACTCTGGGTCTACACCACCCGTGCCGACACCATCATGGGCGTGACTTTCTGCGCCGTCGCGGCGGAGCATCCGCTGGCAACCTACGCGGCAAAAACTAGTCCTGAACTCGCCGCCTTTATCGACGAATGCAAACGCGGCTCGGTGATGGAAGCCGACATGGCGACGATGGAGAAAAAAGGCATGCCCACCGGCCTCACGGTGACGCATCCCTTGAGTGGCGAACAGATTGATGTTTGGGTCGGCAACTATGTGTTGATGAGTTACGGCGACGGTGCGGTGATGGGCGTTCCGGCGCATGATGAACGCGATTTCGCCTTTGCTAAGAAATACAATTTGCCGATCAAGCAAGTTGTCGCTATCGAAGGCGAGTCTTTCTCACTCGATGGCTGGCAGGACTGGTATGGCGACAAGCAGCGCGGTCATTGCATCAACTCCGGTAAATACGACGGCATGGATTACGCCGCTGCCGTCGCCGCCATCGCCGATGATTTGAAATCGCTGAATCTGGGCGAAGCGAAAGTGCATTTCCGTCTGCGCGATTGGGGTGTTTCACGGCAACGTTATTGGGGTTGCCCGATCCCGCTGATTCATTGTGAAGCCTGTGGCACGGTGCCGGTTCCTGACGACCAATTGCCGGTGTTGCTGCCGCAAGATTGCGTGCCGGATGGCAGCGGCAATCCTTTAAACAAGCGTGAAGATTTCGTCAATTGCGTTTGCCCGAAATGTGGCAAACCAGCGCGTCGCGAAACCGACACGATGGACACTTTTGTCGATTCGTCTTGGTACTACGCCCGCTATTGCGCGCCGGGTGCCAAAACCATGGTCGATGCGCGAACCAATTATTGGATGCCGGTTGATCAATACATTGGCGGCATCGAGCATGCGATTTTGCATCTGCTGTATTCGCGTTTTTGGACCAAAGTCATGCGAGATTGCGGCTTGGTGAATTACGCCGAGCCATTCAAGAATTTACTCACCCAAGGCATGGTGCTCAATCACATTTTTTCGCGCCGCAACGAAAAAGGTGGTATCGAATACTTCGCCCCCGATGAAGTCGAAATCAAACACGACGATGGTGGTCGCATTGTCAGTGTGACGGCTAAATCCGACGGGCTGGCGGTGAATTACGATGGCGTTGGCACGATGTCTAAGTCCAAACGCAATGGTGTTGATCCACAGTCCTTGATCGACCAATACGGCGCTGATACCGCACGCTTTTTTATGATGTTTGCCGCACCGCCCGAGCAGACTTTGGAGTGGTCGGATACTGGCGTCGAAGGCGGCTTCCGTTTCCTGCGCCGCGTTTGGGCAATGGGGCATAGCATTCATACCGCTGGCGTAGCCATGAATGTTCCAACCAAACTACCCGAGGGCTTGGCGGCATCGCGCCGCGAAGTGCATTTGTTGCTACGCCAAGCCAACTATGATTTGGGTAAATTCCAGTTCAATACCGTCGCCTCGGCGGCAATGAAAATGCTCAATGCATTGGAAAAAATGCCCGCCGGCGATGGTCGTGCAGCGGTGATGACAGAGTGTTTCGGCATTCTCATCCGCGTGCTCTCACCGATCACGCCGCACATCGCGCATGTGCTTTGGCACGAACTCGGTTATGGCGATGACGTGTTGAACGCTACTTGGCCAGAGCCGTTGGAAGCCGCGTTGGCACAGGATGAAGAAGAACTCGTACTGCAAATCAATGGCAAGCTGCGCGGCGCGATCAAAGTAAAAGTCGGCGCCGACAAATCGGCGATAGAGCAAATAGCGCTGGCCTCAGAAGTCACGCAAAAATATCTCGATGGCCAGACTGCAAAAAAAGTCATTGTTGTTCCGGGTCGTTTGGTGAATATCGTTGTTTGAACCATCTGCGAAAGGCTTATCCATGTCGCGCCCGTCATCGCTTGTGAAAATTTGTATTGTGGTGTTACTGGCAGCGATGCTCGGCGCCTGCGGCTTTCAATTACGCGGTGCCTACACTTTGCCGTTCAGCACTTTGTCGATTTCGCTAGCCGACAGCACCGAGCTATACGCGCAGATTAAGCGCAATGTCGAAGCCGGTTCGGCCACGCGCGTGATCGCCACGACGGCGCAAGCCGAAGCAAATTTGATTGTGTTGGGCGATGCACCACAGAAAAATATCTTGTCGCTCAGCGCCGCAGGCCGCGTTCGTGAATTTGAATTGGTGCGCACATTTAGCTTTCGTCTGACCGACAAAGCTGGCGCCGATCTCATCCCGACTTCGCGCATCGTCATGCGCCGCGAACTCACCTTCAATGACGAGCAAGTGTTGGCCAAAGAAGCGGAAGAAATATTGCTCTGGCGCGACATGCAAAACGATTTGGTGATGCAATTGATGCGCCGCCTCGCTGCCGTCAAACCCGTGGCTGCAGCGACGAAATAAGCCATGCAGATGCGCCCCGAGCAGCTTGCCGCGCATCTGCAAAAGAGCGTCGCGCCGCTATATTTTTTGCATGGCGACGAACCACTGTTGGTCATCGAAGCGGGCGATGCCATTCGCGCCGCCGCCAAGCGACAAGGGTTTATTGAACGTGAAGTGATGGTCGTCAGTGCAAATTTTCGTTGGGAAGATTTGTTTGCCGCGACTGAAAATTTGTCGTTGTTTGGTGACCGCAAAATGATTGATTTACGTGTCCCCACCGGCAAACTCGGCCGCGACGGTGGTGAAGCCTTGCAACGCTACGCAGCCAGAGTAAATCCGGATATCAGCACCTTGATTACTTTCCCCGAGATGGATTGGAAGCAACAAAAATCCGCTTGGTTCGTCGCCCTGAGCAGCGCTGCCGTCACGCTCGAATGCAATGCGCCGCCGCTCTCGCGTTTGCCCAACTGGATTGCCGAACGACTATCGCGCCAACAGCAAACCGCACCGCGCGCCGCACTTGAATTCATCACCGCCCACGTCGAAGGCAATCTGCTCGCCGCGCATCAGGAGATACAAAAACTGGCGCTGATTTATCCAACCGGCGAAATTTCATTGGCACAGATCGAAGCCGCCGTGCTCAACGTCGCCCGTTACGATACTGGCGATCTGCGCGATGCCGTTAAGGCCAAAGATGTGGCGCGCGCAGCGCGCACGTTGGAAGGCCTCAAAGCCGAAGGCGCACCGACGCCGCTAGTGCTATGGACGCTGGCCAACGAAGCCCGCAACCTCGCCGCGCGCGCAGCCTTGCTCCACGCCGCGAAGATCGACCGCATGGTCAAAGGTATTGCCAATGGCGATGTATGGGATGAATTTTTGCAGCTGGCATTGCGTTTGGCGCGGCACTGAATTCCTGATCGGGTTCGCCGCTTGGTGCTGGTGACACGCTGAAGCCGAAAGCACGATGGGTACAATAATCATTAAACAATTCAGCACTGGAATCATCAGGCCAATGGATCTCAAACTCTACATGCAGCAAGTCGGCAGCGCCGCGCGAGATGCATCGCGTGCGATGGCGCGTGCGTCGACGGCGGACAAGAATTCTGCGCTGATGGCGATGGCGCGAGAAATTCGTGCGCAAGCCGGTGGCATATTGGCGGCGAATGCCCAAGATGTTGCCGAGGCAAAGGCGAATGGATTGGATGCCGCGATGTTGGATCGTTTGACGCTGACAGAAAAAAGCATCGAAGCGATGGCACAAGGTTTGGAACAGGTCGCCACCTTGCCTGATCCAGTCGGTGAAATGTCGGATTTGAAGTTTCGTCCATCGGGAATTCAGGTTGGCAAGATGCGTGTGCCGCTCGGCGTGGTGGGCATCATTTACGAAGCGCGACCGAACGTCACGGCCGATGCGGCGGCGCTGTGTTTGAAGTCAGGCAACGCGGCGATTTTGCGTGGCGGCAAAGAGGCCTTGCGCGCCAATCAAGCGATTGCCGCGTGTGTGCAAGCGGGTTTGGCGACGGCGGGCTTGCCGGAAACTGCAGTGCAAGTAATCAACACCACGGATCGCGATGCGGTAGGCTATTTGATTGCGATGCCGGAGTTTGTTGATGTGATCGTGCCACGTGGTGGCAAGGGTTTGATCGAACGCATCAGCAAGGATGCGCGAGTACCGGTGATTAAACATTTGGATGGCAATTGCCATGTTTATGTTGACGACTCGGCCGACACCGTGAAGGCAATGGCGATTTTGGACAACTCAAAAACGCAACGCTATGGCACCTGCAACACGGCGGAATCGTTGCTGATTGCACGCGATGTCGCGGCGGCGCAATTGCCCGCACTTTGCGCCATGCTGCATGCCAAAGGCGTGGAGATTCGTGGCTGCGCTGAGACTCAAAAACTATTTCCGCTGGCAGTTGCAGCGACCGATGAGGACTACGCCACAGAATATTTGGCACCGATTATTTCGTGCAAGGTGGTGGCCGGAATCGATGAGGCGATTGTCCACATCAATCGCTACTCGTCACAACATACCGATGCCATCGTTACAGAGAACCACACTAACGCGATGCGCTTTTTGCGCGAAGTCGATTCGGCGAGTGTGATGATCAATGCATCGACCCGCTTCGCCGATGGATTTGAATTCGGCCTCGGTGCCGAGATTGGAATTTCTACCGACAAGTTTCACGCACGCGGACCTGTGGGATTGGAAGGGCTGACATCGCAAAAGTGGGTCGTTTTTGGCAATGGTGAAGTACGGCGGTGAGTGAGCTGAATTCGCCAGTTGGTGCTGATGAAACAAGTACAAAACCAAAACTACCAGCGACAAGGCGGTCGCGCAAAAGCGAGCTCTGCATGCCTTGGACTCCGCTTCGCGGGGTGGCAGCTCTGCGCCGTCGCGTGTGGTGACACGCCAATGAAAACGCCAGCGGGTCCACTCTCCCATATCAAGGTCCTCGATCTTAGTCGCGTACTCGCTGGCCCTTGGGCTTCGCAATTGCTCGGCGATCTTGGTGCCGATGTAGTCAAAATCGAACGTCCTGAAATTGGTGATGAAACCCGCCATTGGGGGCCACCCTATTTGGCCGACGGCGATGGCCTGCCAACTTCCGATGCTGCCTATTTCTTTTGCTGCAATCGCAATAAGCGCTCGCTCACCGTCGATATCACCAAAGCCGAAGGCCAAGCCATCGTGCGCCAACTTGCTGCTCAATCCGACGTGGTCTTGGAGAACTTCAAAGTTGGCGGGCTTGCCACCTATGGCCTCGACTACACGAGCCTGAAAGCCATCAATCCGAAACTGGTCTATTGCTCCATCACTGGATTTGGCCAAGATGGGCCGTATGCGGACCGTGCGGGTTACGATTTTTTGATTCAAGGCATGGGCGGGCTGATGAGTGTGACCGGTCGCGCCAATGGCGAAGACGGTGCGGGGCCGCAGAAAGTTGGCGTGGCGCTAGTCGATGTGCTCAGCGGCATGTACGCCACCGTCGCGATACAGGCTGCCCTGGCACATCGCGATCTCCACGGCTATCGCGCCGGCGATGGCCAGCATATCGACCTGGCATTGCTCGACGTGCTGGTCGCTTGTCTGGCGAATCAATCCATGAACTATCTAGTTTCGGGCAAAGTGCCTGGGCGATTAGGCAATGGGCATCCGAACATCGTGCCGTATCAGGATTTCCCCACCGCCGATGGCGACATGCTTTTGGCGATAGGCAATGATGGTCAGTTCGCACGTTTTTGCGAGATTGCAGAGCGGCGCGAATGGATAAGCGACGCGCGATTTTCGACCAATGGTGCGCGCGTAAAACATCGCGCTGAATTGATTCCGCTGCTGCGCCAAACCACGGTGATGAAGACTACTGCCGAGTGGACCGCTTTGCTCGAATCGGCTGCCGTGGCCTGTGGCCCGATCAACGATTTGGCCGCGGTGTTTGCCGATGCGCAAGTCAAGCATCGCGGATTGCGCTTCGATATGCCGCATAAATCAGGCAGCCAAGTGCCACAGGTGGCGAACCCGATAAATTTGTCGGCGACACCGGTCGACTACCGCACTGCGCCGCCGACATTGGGGCAACATACGGACGCCGTATTGGCCGGGCTAGGTTACGATACGCAAACGATAGTCCGCCTGCGTTCCGCTGGAGTCGTGTAATCTTTAACGTCAATAACAACGAAGGAGGGGATTCATGAAAACTTTGCGTCGATTGCTTGTTGTGGTGTCCGCCGCGTCCTTCAGCCTTGGTGCTCACGCTGGCGAATTTATTAACGTCCTTACCGGTGGCACTTCCGGCGTGTATTACCCGATGGGTGTAGCGCTGTCGCAGATTTATGGCAAGGCTTTGCCGGATGCGAAAGTATCGGTGCAGGCGACTAAAGCCAGTGCAGAAAATTTGAATTTATTGCAAGCTGGCAAAGGCGAAGTAGCGTTTACTTTGGGCGACTCGCTATCGGACGCATGGAAGGGTGACGAAGAAGCGGGCTTCAAAGTGCCACTGAAGAAATTGCGCGCGATTGCAGGGATTTACCCGAACTACATACAGATTGTTGCGTCCGCCGATTCGGGTATCAAGACCTTGGCTGACTTGAAAGGCAAACGCGTTTCGGTCGGCGCGCCCAAGAGCGGCACAGAATTGAACTCACGGGCGATATTCAAAGCGGCGGGAATGTCCTACGCCGATTTTGCCCGCACGGAATATTTGCCCTTTGGCGAATCGGTTGAGTTGATGAAAAATCGTCAGCTGGATGCGACGCTGATTTCCGCCGGACTGGGCGTTGCTGCTGTGCGTGATTTGGCGACGGCAACCAAGCTTTCTATCGTTACCATTCCTGCGGAGATTGTTGCGAAAATCGGCGACCCGGCCTATCAGACTGCTGTCATACCAGCAAAAACTTACGAAGGCCAAACCGGCGATGTACAAACCATCAAGGTGCAAAATTTCCTGGTGACACACGAAGGCGTGTCGACGGAAACGGTGTATGCAATGACCAAGAGCATGTTTGAAAATCTGGATACGCTCTACTCGGCGCATGCCGCCGCCAAGGCTATCAACAAGGCCGACGGTCCCAAGGGCGTGCCCGTGCCCCTGCATCCTGGCGCCGAGAAATATTACAAAGAGGCGGGTCTGATCAAGTAATTTTTTGTGGCTGAACACATCGCCCCTGACGAGGTCACCGAGCACGGCTTGCCGCGCCATCTCGTCGGGTTTTGGCTCAAGCTGGTCACTGCACTGGCGCTGGCGTTTTCGACTTTCCAGTTGGTCATAGCGGCCTACGCGCCGCTCTCCAGCCTCGTCACACGCAGCTTCCACGTCGGCTTTTTGTTGGCGATCACGCTGTTGTTGTACCCCCGTGCTGTTGAGCATGCGAAGAACCCACGCAAAAATACGTGGGTGCCGTGGTACGACGTCTTGTTGGCCGCACTGGCGCTGTGCCTGGCGCTGTATCACTGGGTTTATCAAGCCGATCTGATACAACGTTCGGGCGATCCGTCAAGAATCGACATCACCGTCGGCACTATTTTTGTTGTGCTGGTTTTTGAAGCGACGCGCCGGGTGATGGGTTGGGCGCTACCGGTGATGTGCGCAGTGTTTCTGGCCTATGGTCTATGGGGTCAATATCTGCCGAACTTTCTGGCGCACCGTGGTTACGATTACGCGCAAATTATCGACACCTTGTTCTTGTCCACCGAAGGCATATTCGGTGTGCCGACTTTTGTTTCGGCGACCTATATTTTTCTATTCATATTGTTCGGGGCGTTTTTGGAACATGCGGGAATGATTCGCTTGTTTAATGCCGTTGCACTCGGTCTGGTTGGCCACACGCAGGGCGGGCCGGCCAAAGTCGCGGTAATTTCATCCGGCCTGATGGGTACGATTTCCGGCTCTGGTGTAGCGAATGTTTTAACCGTCGGCCAATTTACGATTCCCTTGATGATGCGCTATGGGTACTCGCCGGTGTTCGCCGGTGCGGTCGAAGCGACTGCCAGCATGGGCGGACAAATCATGCCGCCGGTGATGGGCGCGGTGGCTTTCATCATGGCCGAGACACTCAATGTGCCGTATTCGGAAATCGTCAAAGCCGCCATTATTCCGGCGTTGTTGTATTACTTCACGGCGTTTTGGATGGTGCATCTGGAAGCTGGTGCGAAAGGTTTGCGCGGAATTCCGAAAGATGAATTGCCCAACCCGTGGCGCGCACTGAAAGAAAATTGGCATCTGGTTCTTCCCCTTGCCGCACTGGTTGGCATGTTGTTTCACGGCTTCACGCCGATGTTCGCCGGCATGATGGGTTTGTCGCTCACCGCAATTTTGATACTTGGTGCGGGACTTGCCGCACGCATTTCCGGCACGGCGTTTCGTTATGTGTTCTGGATAAGTATCGGCCTCGCGGCTTCACTATTTCTAAAATGGGGCATCGATGCCGTACTGGTTGTTATCGCGGCGCTGGTCTCGGTCAGTGTGTTCGTCAAAGGCGGGCGACACACATTGCATTTGCTCAAAATGAGTTTGGTCGATGGTGCAAAACAAGCCTTGCCGGTTGGCCTGGCATGCGCCGTGGTCGGCGTGATAGTCGGCATCCTTTCGCTCACCGGAGCGGCATCGACTTTCGCGGCGTGGATCATGGCGGCGGGTGAGAAAAGTTTGTTTTTATCGCTATTGCTCACCATGATTATTTGCATCGTGCTCGGCACCGGCATCCCGACGATTCCCAACTACATCATCACCGCCGCGATTGCCGCACCTGCACTCGCCAAGCTTGGCGTGCCGCTGATCATCAGCCACATGTTTACTTTTTACTTCGGCATCATGGCCGACTTGACCCCGCCAGTTGCGCTCGCCGCATTGGCCGCGTCATCGATTGCCAAAGCCTCGCACGATGCCATCGGCTGGAAGGCGACGCAGATTGCGATTGTCGGATTTGTGGTGCCCTACATGGCGGTGTACGAGCCGTCGCTGATGCTGCAAGGTGAATGGACAGTATTCACGGTGACGATTGCCGTGGCCAAAGCCGTGCTCGCGGTGATGCTGTGGGCATCTGCCGTCACCGGCTTTTGGAAAATTGCGATGACCTGGCCAGAGCGCATCACAGCCATCGTCGCCGCCTGTTTGCTGGTCGCGTATTTCCCGTGGTCGGATGAAATCGGTATCGCGCTCGCGGTTGCGCTCACTGCCCGTCATTGGGCGCGCGCTAGACGTAAGACCCAGCAATGATTTGTCTGGCCGCAGGGCTGCTCAGCGCGACGCTAGCGACCAACAGCTTCACGCTGACATGGATCCACTCGATAGAAAAAATCCGCTGGGAAGAAGATTGGCACTTGGATAGCGGCGCGCTAGTGATAGACGAAGCGCGCATACGCGGCACTGGCGCAGGCATGGAGCCGCCAGAGCATGCGGTGCTCAAAGATGGCGTGTGGCATTACCGCCCTGCGCAAATTCGCCATGAAAAATTGCGCTTGACGCACTCGTCTTATGTTCGCGGCTATGAGTTTTGCAGCGTCGGGCAGTGCCAGCAACTAGTCGATTTGCTGCCGGGGATAGACAATAATGCCGTCATTGAACTGCGTTCCTGCGAGTGAAACGATGATGAAACATTATGACGCCGTGTTACCAGCACCAACTATCACGCTTGGGTCGCGAACCGTTTCCTTTGCCATCGGGATTTGTTGTGACGGCGATGAAATTACCGAGATGCACTACCTCGAGGCGCAGCAAGAGCAGCGCCCGACCAAGCCGCTAGCGCATGAAGCAGTGCGGCAATTGCGCGCCTACTTTGCCGATCCGACATTCGAGTTCGGCCTACCGCTGGCCGCCGTCGGCACGCATTTTCAACGTCGTGTCTGGGATCAAATTTCCTCGATTCCATGTGGCCAAACACAAAGCTACGGTGAAGTCGCCACCGCGATTCGCAGCGGTCCGCGCGCGGTTGGCAATGCTTGCGGTGCCAACCCTTACCCGCTGGTCGTGCCGTGCCATCGGGTGCTCGCAGCCAACCAGAAAATCGGCGGCTTCGGCAAAACTAACGCTGACTTCTATCTCGATATCAAGCGCGCTTTGTTGCAGCATGAACGACGCTGAACTCATCGATGCATTCATCGACGAGCTTTGGCTAACTGACGGTCTGGCGAAAAATACTTTAGCCAGCTATCGCAGCGATTTGGCGATTTTTTCCCGCTGGCAGGCGGAGAAAAAATCCACGCTTGCGGAAATCACTGAACAAACGCTCAATGATTATCTTGCCCACCTGCACATCCGGTTTGGCGGCATCAAAGCCGCGAGTCAGCGCCGCGTTTTGGCGAGTATCCGGCGATTCTTGAAATGGCAGCAAGCCAACGGGCGCATCCTCAACGACCCGATGAAAAACATTGCGCGACCAATGCCTTCGTCGCGATTTCCCAAGACGCTGTCGGAAAAACAAGTTGAAGCATTGTTGGCCGCACCGGATCTGAACACACCACTGGGACTACGCGACAAAGCCATGCTCGAACTGCTCTACGCCACCGGCTTACGAGTGTCCGAGTTAGTCACCGTGAAATTGTTTGAGGTCAGCCTCAATGACAACGTCGTCCGCGTCACCGGCAAGGGCTCGAAAGAGCGCTTGGTACCGCTGGGCGAAGTTGCCGCCGACGCGCTACGGGTTTACCTTGCCGGCGCGCGCAAGGAACTGCTTGGTGCGCGAGTCTCCGACGCGGTTTTCGTCACCACCCGCGGCAGCGGAATGTCGCGCCAGATGTTTTGGAACCTGATCAAGAAATATGCGGTGATTACTGGCATTCCATCAGCAAAAATCTCGCCGCACGTGTTACGTCACGCCTTCGCCACGCACTTGCTCAATCACGGCGCGGATTTGCGGGTGGTGCAATTGCTGCTCGGCCATGCCGACATCTCGACCACGCAGGTGTACACCCACGTTGCCCGCGAACGGCTCAAACAATTGCACAGCGTGCATCATCCACGCGGGTAAATTTCACCAGTTGGTGCTGACAAGGGACTGGCCCGTTCACCGGCCACACGTCGTCAATTGTCGACGTCAGTTCCTGCACGCAAGCCGCGACACGGCCTGCAAGACATCACCGGTCTTGGCGTCTTGCACCACAATCGCGACACCCAAATCGTCACGCTTCCAAGCATCCGCGACTTTGATCGATTGATTCACCGACAAACTGCCATCTGCAGCCAAAGGCAGCGGGCCGTATTTCTGTCTGACAACAAAATCATGGCGCAAAGTCTCTCCGCGGTTCTCGCCGGCATTTACTCGTGATTCCAAATTGTTCTCATACACAGCCAACCAAACCTCAGCCGCCGGGTTTGGCAGCAGGGTACGAACTTTGGCACTGACTGACCACGGGCCTTGCTTCGGGTGATTCAATTCCATATCGATACTGGCCGCCGCATCGCGTCGATCACCCAGCACGTTGCCAGAGCGACGCCAGTCCTTGCCGTCGCGCAGGAACTGCGGCGTGTAGACAAACTTCGCACCCGAAAAACCTGCTTGCGCGTGTTGGCGGCGGGTATTTTCAGGGCTGCCAAACGGGTCTTTCCACCCCAGGTTGTCCCAATAATCAACATGGAAAGCCAACGGAACCACCAAACCAGCGACGGGTGAGGACTTCTGGTTGGACAGCCAACGGTCGGCCGGCGGGCAGCTATCGCAGCCTTCGGATGTGTAAAGCTCAAGCAATGTCGCGCGCTGCGCGCCGCTTTGTGCGGTGCAGGTCGCCGCCGATGTGCCAAATGTGATCGCCATCATTGTCGCGCACAGGATTACGCTGGAAATTTTTTGCTGCATGGTGCCGCCCCTTGTTGACCACTAAGCTAACTTGGTCGCTTGCAGCGGCGGCAATGCTTGGCGGGGGGGGGGGGGGGGTACACGCGGCTACGCTCGATCTGCACGCCGACGCGGCGGACGCCTTTCATGATGCCGATTTTGGCGACGCTAATCTTGACCCACGGTGCGCCAAATTCATTGAGCAACAAGCCGATCACATATTCGCCCAAGGTCTCCAGCAAATTGAAATGACGACTCGCCAATTCGGCGCGAATCCGTTCGATCACCTCGTCATAACGTATCGTCTTGCTGATATCGTCGTCCTGTGCCGCCTCATCGGGCACGCCGAAGGTCAAGCTAATTTCTAGCGTTTGCGGAGCGACTTTTTCCCGCTCAAAAATGCCGACATGAGCCTCAACACGCATTTCATCGATAAAAATAAAGTCCATACGGATAACCCTCGGTGGCAACAACGGCTCGCTTAGAATTGCTCCATTCTAGGGAATCGTTCATGGACTTAGGGTTACCGATTATTGGCGCCGCAGCGTTCGGCTACTTGCTTGGCTCAGTGCCGTTTGCAGTGATTGTCTCGCGCGCGTTTGGCTTGGCCGATCCACGTACCGTCGGCTCTGGCAATCCGGGCGCGACCAATGTGCTGCGCAGTGGCAACAAACTCGCTGCCGTGCTCACGCTGGTTGGCGATGCGGCGAAAGGTGCGTTGGCGATGTGGCTTGTTTCGCTCGCAGTTTCGTCCGTGTCTTTATCAGTTGGTGCTGGTGATACGCCGTTAGTGGTTGTCGTCGCGGGGGTATCCGCGTTTGTCGGTCATGTGTTCCCCTTCACGCTCGGCTTCAAAGGCGGCAAAGGCGTGGCCACCGCGCTTGGCGTGCTGCTGATGCTCTCGCCGGTGCTGGGAGGTATCGTGCTCGGCGTGTGGCTAGCCACCGTCGCGCTGACGCGATACTCGTCTCTGGGGGCATTGGTCGCTGCAGTCGCATCACCTATAGCCGCATGGTACGTTCTGGCAAACCTCACCGGCGTGATTGCGGCAAGTTTGATGTCGGTTGTATTGATCGTCCGGCACAAGACCAATATCACCAAACTACTTGCGGGCACCGAAGGGCGACTCGGCGCCAAGAAAACTAGCTGAGTTCGCCGTTTGCGTCATTTAACGGCCAGCGCGGACGTACCGCGAATGCACCTTTTCTATCGTTTGGTGGAATGCCGTTTTGCAACAAACGTTGCGCGCCGCAAAACGCGATCATCGCGCCGTTGTCGGTGCATAGCTCCAACTCGGGATAAAACACGCGGCCACCTTGCTTGGCCATCGCTTCATTTAGACGTGCGCGCAAACGACGATTCGCGCCCACGCCACCGGCGACAACCAAATTTGTCAGTTGGTGCTGGCGACACGCCGTTAAGGATTTGGCACTCAGCACATCGACGACCGCCTCTTGAAATTCCGCCGCCAAATCGGCTTTGTCAGCATCGCTCAAATCACGCTGACGCGCTTGCGTTAGCACGGCCGTTTTCAGTCCAGAAAAGCTGAACGACAGATCGCCACTGTTCAACATTGGTCGCGGCAATTTGAATTTGCCCGCCGTGCCTTGTTCCGCAAGCTTGGCTAACGCAGGTCCGCCGGGGTAACCCAAGCCAAGCAACTTCGCTGTCTTGTCAAATGCTTCGCCTGCCGCGTCATCAAGCGATTCACCGAGTAGTTCGTAGTCACCGACGCGAGTCACGCGCATCAATTGCGTATGCCCTCCGGATACCAGCAGCGCGATAAATGGAAATGCGGGGGCATCAGCAGCAAGCAGAGGCGAGAGCAGATGCCCTTCCAAATGATGCACAGGAAGCGCCGGGACACCCAGCGCGAGCGCCAAAGATTCCGCAAAACTCGCTCCTGCCAACAGCGCACCGGCGAGCCCGGGTCCTGCGGTATAGGCTATGGCATCGATATCTGCACGAGTACATTGCGCCTCAGTGAGCACCCGCTCTGTTAACGGAATCAGGCGCCGAATATGGTCGCGCGAAGCTAGCTCCGGCACCACGCCGCCATAGGCTTCATGCATCGCTACTTGGGTGTGCACCGCATGCGCCAGTAAGCCGCGCTCGGTGTCGTAGAGCGCGATGCCGGTTTCGTCGCAGGAAGATTCGATGCCGAGTACAAGCATGTTTTGTTCGACGGGAAGGAAACAGAAGCGGCGAGTTTATTACCTAAAACCGTCGACGCCGACAGCGGTTCATTGAGGTTCGTGCCCAATCAGCATGTCAAGAAACTGGCGGCGCGTTGCAGGCGATCTGTCGTGCTCGTTGATAAATTCGGTGGCCGCGCCGGGGGCGCTCCAGCGAATGCTCCACAGCGGTGCGATATCGTTGGGCACCATGGCGTAACGCGCATCGCCTATCGTGTTTGGCTCGACCGGATCGCGCACAATGTAGCCCTTGGAAAAGACTCGAAATCGTTCAATATCGCGCAAACGATTGGCATCCCCGGAGGCAATCACATGCGCCTCGGCGGCGTCGATCAGTTGGGCTGATTTTCCCGGATAAGTTTTCAGCGTCAATCCGGCACGAATCGCATCGGCATACACGCGCCCATCATGCATATACACGTTGCGCCAGAGGATGATGTTCGCCATCGACGGCTTTGCACTCGCCGTCGCTGTGTTGTGTCCACGCGCTTGCATCAATTCTTGCGCCGCTGTTTCGGCTCTGAATTGTTGAAATGTCGCGACACAAAGATAAGTCAGCGCCAGCGGAAGTGCCCAACGCGCCGCCGTGGATTCATGCCGCCGCAAGGCAAAGTACAGCGGTATCAGGAGCAAGAGCGTAAATGTCGGATCGACCACTGCGATAACATGCCAAGCCGCCTGCAGCGACGAAAACGGCAACCACAAATGCGTGCCGTAACTGGTACATGCATCTAACAACAAATGTGCCACATAGCCAACTACACTCGCCCCGAACATCGAACTGAGCTTCAAATTGCGGCGAAAGAATGGCCAGCACAACGCGACGGCAAGCAAGGCGCCAATCGGTACAAACGCCAAGGAATGCGTGAAATGCCGATGGTATTCAAGCAGCAGTAGCGCATCGCTACTGCTCTGAATGAACGCATCAACATCGGGCATTAACCCACCCACCGCACCGACCGCCGCGAGGCGGCGGCGGGTTATCAAATCCGCCGCACCTGATCCTGTCAGTCGAGACGAAAGCGCGGCAGCAAAAACCGCACCCATCGCGGCGTGGGTCACGCTATCCATGAGTAAGTCGTGGCGATTGGGTTAGACAGATAGGCACTATTTGGCAAGTTTGGTAAGTCGATCATGCAAGTCGTCGGGCAGGAAATATACACTGGCGTTTCCCTGCTTCGCTTTCGCCAGCAGGCGGAGCGCGTGTAGCGCCATTAAGTCACTGCGCGCGGTTTGATACACCACATTGTGTGATCCCTGATGAGCATCTACCCGATAGTCTTCGGCAGTATGTTGCAATGCATGGGTGACTAGTTCAACTTGCCAATGCTTGAACTTGGTTCGTAGTCTTGGCGATCCAACCAAAAGCATTTCGGCTTCCCGCTGGTGACCAGTGCTCCGGGCGACATCTTCGTTCAAGGCGACGATTGCCCACCGGATAGTCAACAACGCGTACTGGCTATTTTTTGTTAGGCGAAGTTTCCGCAGAATATTTACTTTCGATGCCGAACCTGCTCCCATTGCCAAGCATGGCGAACAATCGTTTCAAGGCTGGAATACTTGGGCGTCCAGCCGAGTTGTGTCATTGCCAACGCCGAGTCAGCAACGAGCCTTGCCGGATCGCCAGCGCGGCGGGAAACGGTTTCGACGCGGACGGGTTTGCCGACCACGGTCCTGATGGTGTCGAGAATTTCCCGCACACTAAATCCACTGCCGCTGCCTAAATTGAAGGCACTGGTTGCACCGCCTTGCCACAAGTAATTCAGCGCACACAAGTGGGCTTCTGCAAGGTCGGCAACATGGACATAATCTCGAATGCAAGTGCCGTCAGGCGTATCGTAATCATCGCCAAATACCTTGAAGTTTGAGCTTTCGTCCAACAAGGCGCGCAGCGCTAAGGGAATCAGGTGCGTTTCAGGGTTGTGGCGTTCGCCAATTCGCCCTTGGGGATCAGCACCGGCGGCGTTGAAATACCGGAGCGAAACCGAGCGCAAGCCATAAGCGCTGTCGAAGTCTTGCAGCATCGCCTCGACCATGTACTTGCTCATGCCGTAAGGATTCATCGGCTGGCGAGGATGTACTTCGTCGATCGGGACATAGCTAGGTTCGCCAAACACGGCAGCGGTAGAGGAGAACACCAGCGGTCCGACCTTGTGGTCAACCATTGCACTCAACAGCGTCAGCGTATTGGCGACATTGTTTTGGTAGTACGTCGCCGGTTGAGCAACAGATTCACCAACCTGAATCAATGAGGCGAAATGCAACACGCCGTCATATTTGCTTTTCGAGAAAATAGCATCGAGCGTTTCGCGGCAGCCGAAATTGCCGACAATTAATTCTCCGCCTAGCAAACTATCGCTAAAACCTGTCGACAGATCGTCAAGCACAGTGACTTGATGCCCCGCATCAATCAGACAACTCACCATGTGAGAACCGATATAGCCGCAGCCACCTATGACCAAGAGCGATTTACGTGTAGACATCCTAGGGATGCAAGATTGGGTTGGGCGAAAGTAGCGACAGCGCTACTATATATTTGGCTTCGATTTGTGAGTGAAAAAGCTCTCTAACTGTAAAGCGCTCATGCAGAGAATATTGAAAGCCACACGCAAGGCGATATCGATTTGGCGACCGCCATCTCAGTGCAGCGTCTGCTGGGCGGGATGGAATCTTTGTCGCGAGCATATCTGAAGTCATATTCGGCGATCCGCACCAACGTTAAGCAGATCACGCGGAAGTATTGACCACTAGCAGTGACAGCCGCTGCCCTATGACCTGGCCGGGTTCGATTTGTCAGTTGGTGCTGGTGACACGCTGTCATTGATTGGCAACAGCGTCTATTTTGCCTCCGTTGGGTACTTCACAATGGATTGAGGCAGCGGCTTGCACACGAATCTCGCCTATTTCAGTTGTGAAAATGTGCACGAGGCGATCTGTCGGCGCGGCTAAACTCGCGACGTAGTACCGCGGTGCCGATAGATCGTTTAACGAAAATACTCGTAAGGAAAAGTCCGGAAATGAAATTGCGCGAAAGCAATATTCAGAAACTTGATCAGGGGGTGTTCGACGCACTGATCATCGGCGGCGGCATCAATGGTGCGGTCTCCGCTGCTGCATTGTCCGGCAGGGGGGCGAGCGTAGCATTGATCGATCAGCGCGATTTCGCCGGATTCACCAGCCAGCAATCGTCGAACTTGGCCTGGGGTGGCATCAAGTATTTGGAGAGCCACGACTATCCGCTGGTCAGGAAGCTCTGTGTTAGCCGAAATCATTTGATCGAGAACTATCCCTCCAGAGTGCAGGAAATCCGGTTCCTGGCAACCATCGCCAAAGGGTTCCGCTGGCCTACGCTTTTTCTTTGGATCGGTGGCTGGATCTATTGGGCCTTCGGTAGCGGGTTCACGAAAATCCCACGCCTGTTGTCAAAGCGCGACATTGCGCAGATGGAACCGATCATCAACACCGGAAATACCAACGGTGGTTTTGAGTATTCCGATGCGTATTTGCACGATAACGATTCGCGCTTTGTTTTCCAGTTTGTCCGTTCAGCGATGGATCGAGGCTGCATCGCCGCGAACTATGTCGAGTCGATTGGTGCGCGCCGCGAAGGTGGCATCTGGCTCACCCAAGCTCAGGATCTAATTAGTGGCAAGACATTTACGATTCGCTCAAAAGCACTGATCAACGCAGCCGGACCATTTGTCGACGACCACAACAAGATGACCGGCGAGAAAACCGCGCATCAGCATCTGTTTTCAAAAGGCGTCCATTTGATTGTGCCGAGGATTACTGAAAACAAAAGAATCTTGGCTTTCTTCGCCGACGATGGCCGCTTGTTCTTTGTGATTCCGATGGGGGCGCGAACCTGCATTGGTACCACCGACACCCGGGTCGAAAGCCCCTACACAGAGGTGACCGACGAAGACCGAAGGTTTATTCTCGATAACATCAACAAGCGGCTGAATCTGGCACGACCACTGACGCGCAGCGATGTGATTGCCGAGCGCTGCGGCGTGCGACCCTTGGTGACGACGACACAAGGCAATGGCAAGGCCAAGGATTGGATGCAGTTGTCACGCAAACACGAAATTGACCTTGACCGTGCATCTGCACACATCAGCATTTTTGGCGGCAAGCTAACCGATTGCGTCAATGTCGGCAACGAGGTTTCCGACCTCATTGTCAGCCTAGGGATCGAACTCCCGCATCGACAATACAAATGGTACGGCGAGCCTCACCCCTCGGTCAGAGAAGAGTACATGCATCAGGCTCGCCTGATGAATCTTGATGGCTACACCTCGCCTGAAGCATTCGAGAATCTCAGTAGTCGACTCTGGCGTCGTTACGACATACAGGCTTTGGAACTTCTCGATGTCATTCGCGAAGACCCGCGTCAAGCCGAGGTTCTGATTAAAGGCGCCTCCTATTTACGCTGCGAGATTCAGCTCGCCAAGCGCCATGAGATGATCGTTAAGCTCGATGATTTCCTGCGCCGCCGATCCAAGATTGCGCTGATCATGCGTCAGGAAGACATCAAGAATGCTCCAGGTTTAATGGATGCCTGCGAGATACTGTTTGAGGATCAGGCGCAGGTGCGGTTTGACGAATACTTTCAGCGCCCGGCGACTACCTGACGATCATTACTGCACAACGCAGTTCAGAAAACTTGCTCAGCTGGCGCCACTCGGTGCCGCCAGTGTGCCGTGATGCAAGCGTGCGCCGCCAAAGATGCGCCCCGCAGCATGGCTGTCGAGGATCAAATTGAGGAATTCCCAAAAAAACGACAAATTGACGATTCCGCAAGTCATATAGATGATCTACTTGACTTTAAGCAACTCACTCCATAAAGTGCTTCTCGGACGTGCCGATTTTGTACGCGAGGCACTGCCAACCAAAACGCGCGCCGATTGATTTGTGCCGTTCGGGTCAATCGGCCATTCGCCATTGTTTTTGTAGCGCCGTAGAAAAAATTGTCATTGGCTGCCAACTTGTATGTCCGGCAAGGTGGTAGTCCAAAAAAACATGGACAAGGAGAACCGCATGAAGATTGTTGTCAGCCATTTAAAGCCTCTTACAACCAAACGCCGTATCCTGCCAGCACTTTTATCTGCCGCTACGCTTGTCTCTGGTCAGGCGTATGCGCAGCAGGCGGCCGATTCTGATCAGATACAAACCATTGTCGTCACCGCCACCAAGCGCGCAGAACCACTGCAAAGTGTGCCGATTGCAATTTCCGTGATTAGCGGCGACCTGCTCGAGCAGGCCAATCTGAACACTCTGTCGGCGATTACGTCGCAACTGCCGACACTGAATTTTCGAACCAATGCCTCTAACAAGGATACGTCGCTGTTCATCCGCGGCGTCGGCACAATTTCCACCTCACCGGGTGTTGAGCCTACGGTCTCAACCGTAGTTGACGGCGTCGTTTATGCCCGTCCGGGACAAGCCACGCTGGACCTGATGGAAGTCGAGCGAATCGAAGTTTTACGTGGGCCTCAGGGTACATTGTTCGGCAAAAATGCATCGGCAGGGGTGATCAACATCGTCTCCAAACCGATCGGTGCCGCAACCGAAGGATTTATTGATGTTTCCTATTTACAAGGAAATGAAAGGCGTGTGCGTACTGGGGTTTCTGGCGAGTTGACCAGCACTGTGCGTGCTTCGGTTGCCGCGATGGTTGGCAAGTACGACGGCAACATCAAGAACATCACCACCGGCGATACCGTCGGCGGCTACGATCGTAAAGGTGTGCGTGGCAAGTTGGAACTCACTCCCAACAAAGACATTAAGGCTACGCTAATCGCCGACTATTCAAAGGCTGACGATACCGGTTCGCGCGGCCCGTTCGTGCGAGGGAATGCATCGATAATCGCTTCCCTCAGCCCGATTGTGGTCGGATTCGAAAACCGCACGGTTGCCAGCGATGTGAAGGAGCGCGTGGCAGACAAAAATTCTGGCTTCTCCGGGCAAGTAGACTGGAGCATCGGCGGGGCTACTCTTACCTCTATAACCGCATGGCGTTCATGGGAAAACGTCCAGTTTCAGGATATTGACAGTACCGGGCCTGTTTACACCGCGATCGCGCGCCTTGGTGACGTTGGCCAGTTGAAGTCCGATCAAGTATCGCAAGAACTACGCATCGCTTCGCCGACCGGAACGTTTTTCGAATACGTGGCCGGATTCTTCTATATGCGTACTGAGACCAACGAGGTCTATCGGCGTGACCGGACAGAATGTGCAACCAACGCCGCCGCCCTGCCATCGGGACTAATACCCTGTGCCACCCAAGCGATCAATAACGGCGTTGCTACCTACGGCACTCTAGGCAAGAGCACATCGCTGTTTGGTGAAAGTAAATTCAATTTCAGCCCGGTCATGCGCGGCATCCTGGGTCTGCGATACACGTCCGACGACTTATCGTATTACCACTCTCGCGTTTCAACCTCTGCAGTTGACCTTGGTGGCATCCGTGCTTCGCGTCCTTACACCACCGGCTCGACAAGTCAGAATGGTGTTTCCGGACGTATCGGGCCGCAGTTTGATCTGAGCAAAAATGCCACTGTCTATGCGACCTATTCGCGCGGCTATAAAGGACCCGCGTACAACGCTTTCTTCAATATGCGCACACTGGATGATATTGCGCTAGCACCCGAAAAATCCAAAGGCGTTGAAGCCGGTTTGAAAACCACTCTGATGGACAATAGATTGCGGCTCAACGTAGCCGCGTTTAGAACTCTCTACTCTGGCTATCAGGCGAATTTCTTTGATAACCTCGGCGGCGTCCAAGTCACTCGCTTTATCAATGCAGGTGATGTATCGACCAAGGGTTTCGAGGCGGACTTCGAAGCCAAGGTGACCAAGAAATTTACTTTGTCTGGGGCTATCGCCGATACGATTGCTCGGGTCGACAAGTTCAATTGTCCAGCCGGCCAAGTTTGTGCCACGAATCTTGACGGCACAGTATTGCCATCGGCGCCACAATGGAAGGCATTTGTGCGTGGCAACTACAGGATGGATGTCGCCAACGGCTTGAAACTTGATTTGGGCACTGACTATAGCTGGCAAAGCGACGTGCAATACGACCTCTCCAGATCGACCAACACCATCCAACCAGCTTACGGCATCGTCAATATGACGGTTGCGCTGTCGGATCCGACTGCGGGTTGGCGTGTGACACTTCTGGGGAAAAATATCTGGGACAAGGAGTATGCAGCGTATCTTCACAACGGCGCCACGACACAGCGTGCCGTGCCGCGCGACTTCGAGCGTTACTTTGGTATCAATGCACGTTTCGACTTCTAGTAACAATCGTCTCAGCTGAAGAAACGGCCGGTGCCTGCAAACCAGGCGCCGGCCAAAGTCTTTATCGGCGTTGGCGCGCATAGAATCTTGACTCCTGTCAGCTCAACCACCAAGGCCAACCATTGTGTTTGAACAAACTCCGCGCCGAACCATTGAGTCATTGCGAAGTCAGCGTTGGCTGGCCAAAGATGACATTCGATCCTTTGCTCACCGGCAACGCTTGCAACAGCGCGGCCTACGTCGCGAAGAGTTCATGGATCGACCGGTCATTGCGATCGTAAATACCTGGTCTGACCTTTCACCCTGCCATTCCCATCTGCGCGAACGTGCGGCATCGGTTCGTCAAGGAATTCTGTTGGCAGGTGGCTTTCCAGTCGAACTGCCTGCGCTGTCGCTTGGCGAAGTTATGGTCAAGCCAACCACCATGCTGTATCGCAACTTACTTGCAATGGAAACCGAAGAACTGTTGCGCTCGCACCCGGTTGATGGGGCTGTGCTTTTAGGGGGTTGCGACAAGACCACGCCCGGCATGCTGATGGGCGCGATCAGCATGGATATTCCGGCAATTTTTATGCCCGCCGGACCCATGCTCAACGACCGCTATCGAGGGCAGACGGTGGGTGCCGGGACGCATACCAAGAAATTTTGGGACGAGTACGTGGTCGGCAATATTTCCAAAGAGGAATGGGTCGGCCTGGAAGCCAGAATGACCCGCTCGCCCGGAACGTGCAACACTATGGGAACCGCAAGCACAATGACTTCCATTGTCGAAGCCATGGGTTTCACGCTCACCGGTGCTACCAGTATCCCGGCAATGGACTCCGCCCACCCGCGCCTCGCCTCGCAATGTGGTGCTCGGATTGTCGAAATGGTTTGGGAAGATCTCAAACCTTCCCGTTTTTTTACCCGCGAATCACTAATCAACGGCGTCGCCACCTATGTGGCGCTCGGTGGGTCGACCAACGCTGCTATCCACCTTATCGCTCTTGCCGGGCGCGGTGGCCTGAGTTTGACACTCGATG
This sequence comes from Rhodocyclaceae bacterium, assembly GCA_016721505.1. Lineage (GTDB taxonomy): Bacteria > Pseudomonadota > Gammaproteobacteria > Burkholderiales > Rhodocyclaceae > JADKHX01. The sequence continues at coordinate 178,346 of JADKHX010000002.1, forward strand.
AGATGGACGCCGTCGCCCGCAAGATTCCGGTAATAGCTAATCTGTTCCCAGCCGGCGATAAATTAATGGAGGATTTCCACTTTGCTGGCGGTTTGCCCGCCTTGCTTGCGGAAATCAGACCTCACCTGGCACTCGATGCGCTTACAGTAACCGGCAGAACCCTCGGTGAAAATATCCGGCACGCAAAGAATCTCGACCCCGAAGTAATTCGCTCGGTTGACCGGCCATTCGCGCCCGGCGCTGCGCTGGCCGTTTTGAAAGGCAATCTTTGCCCGGATGGCGCGGTCATAAAGCCATCGGCAGCCAGCCCAAAGTTTTTTCACCATCGCGGAAAAGCGCTGGTGTTCGAATCGGCGGAAGATATGTTGGCGAGAATCCATTTGCCCGATCTTGACGTCACCGAAGACACTGTCCTGGTTTTGAAAAACGCCGGCCCGGTCGGCGCGCCGGGCATGCCTGAATGGGGCAACCTGCCAATTCCGAAAAAGCTTCTTATGCAGGGCGTGCGCGACATGGTCCGTATCTCCGACGCGCGGATGAGCGGCACCCACTATGGCAGCTGTATCGTGCATGTAGCACCCGAGGCCGCAGTAGGTGGGCCGTTGGCACTGGTCAGATCCGGCGACACGATCACGCTCGATCTTGAAGCACGAACACTGAATCTGGACATTTCCGACACTGAATTTGCCAACCGTCGATTGGGCTTTGTGGCACCCAAACGACAGTTCGAACGCGGCTACGCACGGCTTTACGTCGAGCACATCACGCAAGCCGACAAGGGTTGTGATTTCGATTTTTTGATCGGCAATGCACCCACGCCCGAGCCATCCATCTACTGATATAAATCATGGATCCATACAATAATCCGTTCAAGGCGCTTCTTTCCGCCCCCAGCGTCCCGCTAGGCACATGGTTGATGTCGGGAACAGCTTCAACAGCAGAAGCCATGGGCTGTATCGGCTATGACTGGTTGGTAGTCGACATGGAGCATGTGCCGATCGAGTTCAAAGATCTTTTGCATATTCTGCAGGCGATCGCCGGGACTCCCGCCGTTCCGGTGGTACGGTTGGCGGTCAACGACATTACGCAGGTCAAGCGTGCACTCGATATCGGCGCACAGACCTTAATGTTTCCATTTGTTCAGAATGCCGACGAGGCGAAGCGTGCCGTTTCCGCAACCCGTTATCCGGCTGTAGCCGAAGCATTCCCTGGCATGCGTGGGTTTGCCGCGATGCATCGGGGTAGCCGCTATGCAACTGTCGCTGACTACGGCAAACGCGCTAACGCAGGCATTTTCCGCATTATCCAACTCGAAACACCGCAAGCTATCGAGCGCCTCGAGGAAATTGCTGCCGTCGATGGCGTGGACGCGCTGTTTGTCGGACCCGGCGATCTGTCGGCGGCGATGGGGCACATTGGCGATATTGGCCACGCAGAAGTTCAGTCCGCATTGAAAGACGCTGCGGCACGCGCGCGCGCCGCAGGTAAGCCGATTGGTATCGTCGGCCCGACCCCGGAAATGGTGCAGCGATTTATCGAGTTCGGGTACACCTATGTCGCAGTTGCCTCGGATATGGGAATGATGGTGCGGCAAGCCGGTGCATTCCTGTCGGCCTTGAGGCAAGCACCAGTCAAGTCAATTGATTCAGGCGTTTATTGATCGCCGAAAGAAGCCGCGCGCGTATTACCAAAAGTCGATCCGTCGCAACTAGCTTTTGGCTGCGCGCCGTGTAGAGAAGGCTCCGTTTGTCGGGCACTTTATGAACATATAGTTTCGATATTTCTGCTGTTCGCACTGACCGAAAACTTTCCCTTGGGAGTATCAGTATGGCATCCGATGAAATTCAACAAAGCAGCTTTCAGCGTCTTGGTGAAGTACAGCTGGTGCGAGCGGATTCAACCCATGTCCGCTTGCAGGTCGATGGTCACCCCGTCGTCATCTCAACGCATGCACCGGACACACTGCGCCTGCAGATTGGTGAGTCGGCGTTGCCAGACTACGGACTGCTGCTGCAAACATCGACCTTGGCTATCCTCGAATTAACAACGCAGGCGAATGGCTGGCGTATCAGTAACGGCGATACCAGTCTGATCATTGAATCTACGCCGCTTCGATTTACTTTGCAAAAGGCTGGAAAGACGATCCTAAGTTCAATCACCGATCAGCATTTTCGCGGACGTACCCGCCTGCCTGCAGTCGGTCTACAGAACGCTTCGGGCTTGCGTCGCTGGTGCGCATCATGGGCGATGAAAAGTGACACGGCGGTATACGGCTTTGGTGAAAAATTTGGCCCGCTCAACAAACGCGGGCAACTCATACAGGGGCGAACCACCGATGCCCTCGGGGTCAATACCGAACTTTCCTACAAAAACATCCCTTTTTGCTGGAGCCCGGATGGCTGGGGTCTGCTTGCGCACACACCAGGAATCGTGCGCCACGGAATCGGATATGGACAATGGTCCCACCGCACCTACGTACTGGAGGTTGAGGATGATGCCCTTGACCTGTTCTTTTTTACCGGTGAGCCGGCGGTGATTCTCGATCACTACACCGCGCTAACGGGGCGCCCGGTGCTGCCTCCCTTGTGGAGCTACGGAATGTGGCTGTCGCGCGCCTACTACAAGGTACCTCAGGATGCTATCGATACAGCCGCGGAGTTGCGCCGTCGCCAAATCCCCTGCGATGCGATCACGATTGACGGCCGCGCCGCCTGGGACGTACGAACCCGATTCTCTTTCGAATGGGACAAGAGCCGATTCTATGGACCAGACACCAATCCAAAGAAAATCCTTGGTCAACTTCGCGCTTTTAACCTCAAAGTGTGTGTCTGGGAGTATCCCTGCGTATCGATCCATAGCCCGATGTTCTCAGATCTCGCAGACAAGGGCTGGCTGCTGAAAAATCAGGCAGGGAAGGCCGCGGTCTTCGACTGGGTAAAGGACCCCACAGATGATCCTTTTGGAAAAGTACTCACACCTTTGCCGCCCTCCGGGCTTCTCGATTTCACACACCCCGAGGCCGCCAAGTTTTGGGCTGATAGTCACAATCAACTGTTTGAAGACGGGATTGATGTCATCAAAACCGATTTCGGTGAGCAGGTGGAAGATGACATGGTCGCGCACAACGGCGATCAAGGGCGACGTTTGCACAATGTCTATCCATTGCTATACAACCAGTGCGTGTGGGAAGCCACCCGTCGTTATAACGCAGCGAACGGCCGGGGCGAAGCAATGGTGTGGGGTCGGGATGGATTCATTGGCAGCCAACGATTTCCGATTCAATGGGGTGGTGATCCCCAAACCGACTGGGAAGGTATGGCCGCGAGCATTCGCGGCGCACTGACCTATGGCATGAGCGGCGTGCCCTACTACGCTACCGACGTCGGCGGCTTTTATGGCGCGCAACAACCGGATACCGAACTCTATTTGCGATGGACGGCAAACGGAATCTTTTGCTCCCATTTTCGCTACCACGGGATTGGCGAAAGAGAACCCTGGGCATTGGGCGCCGAAACGGAAGCGATTGCAAAGAAACTCCTGGCTTTCCGTTACCGGTTAATTCCATATATGGTTGGCGCTTCCGAGCAGGCAGCGCGAACCGGGCTGCCGCTGATGCGCGCGATGCCTCTGGCGTTTCCGCATGATCGACTGGCGCGTTCCTTCGATGGGCAATATATGTTTGGCGACGCACTACTTGTAGCGCCGATTATTCAACCCGGCGGATCGGTGCAAGTTTATTTTCCTGCTGGCGAGACATGGGTGGACTTGGAAAGCGGCGAGTACATCCCAGGAGGTCAGGTGCGTATGATGCAAAAGACGCTAGAACAGCTGCCGGCATGGGGCCGTGTGGGGCATATGCTTTGCTTGGGACGGGCAGTCCAGCACACCGGAGAAATGGATTTGGCTGCACCAATTGAGGAGGTTATTCTGTTTGGCGAACCAAAGGTATCACCCTGCGTGATGAACGATTGCGTGACGCTTAGTTTCGCGAACGGCCAAGTCCGTCTTGGCGGCGTTACTGCGAAACAATGTCGTCCATCCGTCGGATACCAAGCGACTGACGCTGCGGGCCTGGTCTGCATTACCAAGGGCTAGTTGCGACATGCTTGCATCCGGCGCGAGTTTGCTCCTGAAAAATGCAAACAGCGAAGTATTGATATGCCCCCATATCGGTGGCGCAATTGCACGTTATGTCTGGAATCAGTTGGACATTTTGCGCAGAGCACCGGACGATGCAGTCATCGACGAAAAGGTGCGTCTTATGGGATCGTACGCGCTCGTGCCCTACTCAAACCGGATCGGCAATGCTCAGCTAATTACTGACGATCGCACCTATTCCCTGAAGCCGAACTTCCCGCCCGAACCGCATTCGATTCACGGTTTCGGATGGCAACGGACCTGGACACTTGACGCTAGTACCAAGGACTCTGCGCAATTGAGTTTGCGGCACGAACCCGATGACGCTTGGCCATTTTCCTGTCATTCGCGGCAATCGATAAGTCTCGAAGACAATGCCTTGAAGCTCGAATTGTCGGTGATGAATCTGGATACTCTTCGAATGCCGGCCGGCCTTGGCTTCCATACGTTTTTTCCGGTAACGGCGGAAGCGCATTTGGAGAGTCGATGGGAAGGTGTATGGAAGGTTGGTCCGGACTTACTGCCGAACAATTGGGAGCGCACTAGTCCGGCAATCGACTTTAGTCATTCACGCCCGATATCCGGTTGGCGCGTCGACAATTGTTTCACCGGATGGAATCGCGTTGCTTCGCTTGCCTACGCTGAACATCGCGTTGGAATCAGCGCCAGCGAAAGATGCAGCAACATCGTGGTGTACTCACCGGGTGATCAAAGAAATTTCATTGCGCTGGAACCGGTGACCAATATCAACAATGGCTTCGCACTGGCTGCCCAAGGCCAGCTAAATACCGGTATTCACGTACTCGAACCAGGTGAATCGCTATCGATCTCGATGTCGATCAATCCAAGTAAATCTATCAACACAGGTACCGGGAATGCTTGAAATCAGTGATGTCGAACTTGTACTTGATGCGAAAGCGGCGCTGGCTGAATGCCCGTTGTGGAGCCCAGCTGAACAAAAATTGTATTGGGTAGATATTTCCGGTCGCACTATCAATCGATTCGATCCGGGAAGCACGAAGAATGAATCTTGGCCAATGCCTTGTGAGCCTGGGTGCATAGCACTAGCCGCCAGCGGAGGTCTGGTCGCTGCGCTACGCGATGGCTTTTATCGCTTCTATCCCGATCCGTTTCGTCTTGAAAAAATCGCCGCTGCACCCTATGACACTGCATCCATGCGCTTCAACGATGGGCGCTGTGATTCAGCCGGTCGTTTCTGGGCGGGCGCAATGTTCGAACCGCGAACTGCCGAAAGCGCGGCGGTGTTTTGTCTCGAACGTGGAGCGGTTCGGTTGGGCTGGGGACCCGAACAGAATCTTGGCGTTAAGGTGAGCAATGGAATGGCATTTAGCGCCGATGGTCGCTGCGTTTTTCAGTCAGACACACCGAACCACATCATCTTTCGTTTCGAGTTTGACTCCACAACCGGGCAGATTGGCCGCCGCACCGAGTTTGCGAGGCGACCGGAAAACCGCACGGAGCCTGGCTATCAAGGACGACCTGACGGAGCCGCGATAGACAGCGCCGGAGACTACTGGAGCGCGCAATATGAAGGCTCCCGCGTTTTCCGCTTTTCAGCGCAAAGCGAGGTGACCGGGATCGTCAATGTGCCGTCGAGACGGGTGACCATGGTCGCTTTCGGGGGGCATGATCTGCGTACCCTATTTATCACTACCGCGCGTGAGGGAGCCTCGGCAGCTGAGCTACAGAAAAATCCATCTGCCGGCGGAATATATGCGTGCAAAATGCCGGTGGCCGGACGCGCGGAACCGCTTTATCTCGATTGACCTTTACGGCGCTGAAGCCTCGCTTTGTCGTCCATATTCGCCATTCATAAATTTCACGTGCAGCATTCCATGCCCTTAACTCTGGAGTAATTATGACCCGCTATCCATGCCTTGAGGATCGTTTGGTTTTTGTTTCGGGCGGTGGCTCCGGCATCGGCGCATCGCTGGTGGAACATTTTGCGTTGCAAGATGCGCGCGTCGCCTTTTGCGATATTGATGCCGCTGCTGCCGACGCTACGATCTCAGCGCTGGACGGTAAGTGCAAGCACATTCCGCGATTTTCCCGCTGTGACATTCGTGATATCCCAGCGTATCAAGCCTGCCTTGCTCAAATAGAGGCCGAGCTCGGCAGCATCCGTGTGCTTATCAATAACGCCGGCAACGATACCCGCCATACGCTGGCAGAGCTTACCCCCGAGACTTGGGATAACTGTCTTGCTCTCAATCTCAAACACCACGTCTTTGCCATTCAACAGGTCGCTCCCGGTATGGCGCTGGCGGGCGGTGGCTCGATCATCAATCTCGGTTCCGTTTCGTGGATGCGCGGACGCGCCAATCTCGTTGGCTACACCACCTCAAAAGCGGCGATTTCCGGTTTGTCACGTACACTTGCCAGAGAACTTGGCGAAGCTAACATTCGGGTCAATACACTGGTGCCAGGAGCCATTGTCACAGAGCGTCAACAAGCGCTGTGGAGAAACCCCGACGAAGACCAAAAATTTATTGATCTGCAGTGTCTCAAACTACGACTTGACCCTGCCCACGTTTCCCGCACTGCGCTATTTCTAGCAGCAGACGACTCCAACGGCATCACCGGCCAGAACATCATTGTGGATGCCGGACTGGCGCAAGTTTCGGTAGCAGGTTAGGAAGCACCTGTTTTGGCGAGATCGCTGAAGTACTCGTAGTTTTCGGTGTTAACCAGTGATCGTCGAAATTCGACTGGTACGTCGTTAAAGGTAAGTGCAACACGACGAATCTCAAGCAGCGGCGCCTTTTGCTTGATTCCTAAAATTGCAGCACTCTCCGCATCTGCCAGACGCGCCCGTAACCTTTCCGCAGAACGAACCACGGTGATACCAAAACTGCTCTGATAGAGGTGGTAAATAGTATTGGGGCGGTCTCTGAATTTTGCGGCAGTGAGTTTTGGAAAGAGGGTCTGCGGAATAACAATAGTGTCGAAAATTATCGGCGCATCGGCCAGCTTAAGCACATTGCGAATGCGATAGACTTTCGCCCCCGGCTTGATGCCAAGGTGGGCAGCTTCCTCGTCATCCGCAATGCTGCCAGCAAATGAAAGCATCACCACCTCGGGCGTCAGCTTGCTGCCGTCACTGCTGACAATGTGAAAGAAATGAAACATTAGTCGGTCGCGGTTGTGCGCAGCGACAAAGGTACCTCTGCCCTGTTGGCGAATCAATATGTGCTCGCCGACGAGTTCATCCACGGCCTTGCGGATGGTTCCGATTGCCACATCGAAGCGCTCCGCTAGCTTCCACTCTGCCGGAATTACGGCGCCTGGTTTCCATTCGCCAGTGCTAATGGTCTCGGTCAGCAGGCGTTTGACTTCTTTATACAGCGGCGTATCCAGCGCGGCTCCAGCCACTAGTTTCTGGTGCCTGGCCGGATCTTCCCATTTGCGCATTCGCTTGTGCCTCACGGATATTATTGATACCGATAATAGCGAGGTAGGCATCGAGTTACAACTCATATAGATGATCTATTTGACTTTGCATCGGTCAATGAATAATATTGCTCACAGTTGCACTGTTTGACTCATAGACATCTATGCAAGAAATCATACAGTCGAATCGGGATGGCAAATTTCACCTAAAGGATATGTTCAATGATTCATTTTGTATTGCATGAGGCTAAAGACACCGTTGCCGTTGCCGTAGTAGAGGGCATCAAGGCCGGCGCGACACTCACCGCCTGGATAATGGACGATGACAAACAGGTTCAAGTGACCGCGCTACAAGACATTCCTATCGGCCACAAAATTGCGCTGAAGGATATGTCCACAGGCGACACGGTGTTTAAGTACGGTACCGATATCGGTCGTGTTATAGCGCCGATCAAGACGGGCGAGCACGCCCACGTGCACAACATCAAGACCAAGCGGTGGTAAGTCAGCTTCTGATGCTGGGGACTGGTAGCCAATTTCCTTGGGCCCGGCTAATGCACTGGCCTTCTAAACAAACCATGTATTCATTCAGGATCACACAATGATTTCAACAAAGACAACGTTTTGGGGCTATCGCCGTGAGAACGGCCGGGTAGGCGTACGCAACCACGTGATTGTGCTCCCGGTCGACGACCTCTCCAATGCCGCTGCCGAGGCTGTGGCTCATAACATCAAGGGCGTAATGGCCTTGCCTCACCCCTACGGCCGGCTGCAGTTTGGCGCCGATCTCGACTTGCATTTCCGAACCCTGATCGGCACCGGTTGCAATCCTAACGTTGCCGCAGTGGTGGTGATCGGTATTGAGGATGGCTGGACTCAACAAGTAGTCGAAGGCATCGCCAAATCTGGCAAACCCGTCGTTGGATTCGGTATTGAGCAGCACGGCGACCATGACACTATCATGCGTGCCTCGAAAGCGGCGAGAGAACTGTTGCAAGCCGCGTCGGAGAAGCACCGGGTGGAGTGCCCAATCAGCGAACTGTGGGTTTCGACCAAATGCGGGGAGTCTGACACTACCTCCGGGTGCGGAGCCAACCCAACAGTCGGCAACGCGTTTGACAAGTTGTACGAGGTTGGAGCCACTCTAGTATTCGGCGAGACCACCGAAATTACCGGCGGTGAAGATGTTATTGTCAAGCGTTGCCGGACACCAAAAGTAGCAGAAGACTTCATGGTCATGTTCAATCGTTATCAGGACGTGGTCAATCGCCACAAAACCAGCGATCTGTCGGATTCTCAACCAACCAAGGGCAATATTCTGGGCGGTCTGACCACCATTGAGGAAAAGGCAATGGGCAATATCCAGAAGATCGGCAAGAAATGCCTGGTCGATGGAGTGCTCGACAAAGCAGAAATACCTGGCGGTCCTGGTCTTTGGTTCATGGACTCCTCGTCAGCCGCCGCCGAAATGGTTACGCTATGTGCCGCTGCTGGTTTTGCCGTGCATTTCTTCCCCACTGGGCAAGGCAATGTGATTGGCAACCCCATCGTTCCGGTCATCAAAATCTGCGCCAACCCACGTACCGTGCGCACCATGAGCGAGCATATCGATGTCGACTCCTGTGCTCTGCTACAGCGTGACATGGTGCTCGACCAAGCCGGTGACAAGTTACTCGACATGATGATGCGCACAGCTAATGGCCGACTGACTGCCGCTGAGGCATTGGGTCATCGCGAGTTCGTGCTGACCCGCTTGTACGAAAGCGCCTAGGCGTCACGTCGAAATCGCGCCGGGCCTTCGTCAGACCAACCGCGGTATTCGCAAACCAATTCCTTTTGCCAGCCTAAGCATCATGAACATACTAATCAGCGAATTCATGGACGAAGAGTCCGTCGCATGGCTCCAGTCGCGCTTTACGACAACTTACGACCCGACGCTGGTCGATCGGCGGGAGGAGTTGCTTACTCGACTCGCCAAAGTGGATGCGCTGATTGTCAGAAACCGGACTCAGGTGACAGCAGACTTGCTTGCTGCTGCAGCACAACTCAAGGTCGTGGGCCGACTGGGTGTTGGATTGGACAACATCGACCTGCCAGCTTGTCGTTCGCGCAATGTTGAAGTGATACCTGCCACCGGTGCCAACGCGCTGGCAGTCGCGGAATATGTCATTGCCACTGCGATGTTGCTCTTGCGAGGTACCTATGCGTCGTCGATAGAGGTTGCGGCAGGAAAATGGCCGCGGACTGCCTTGTCAAACGGCAGAGAAATCGGCGGCAAAACGCTTGGGGTTGTTGGCTACGGAAGCATTGGCCAACTGACCGCACGGTTGGCTGCGGGACTCGGTGTGAGAGTGCTTGCAACGGACCCCATGTTGTCGCCAGACTCTCCCGTTTGGGCCGCAACTGGTGCAGTCTGCTGCACTCCCGATCAACTGCTTGCCGCAAGCGATGTGGTTTCTCTGCATGTGCCCTTGACGGCAGAAACACGGAATTTCATCAATGCGTCGCGCCTGACATTGATGAAGTCAAACGCCGTATTGATCAACTCCTCGCGCGGCGGCATTGTCGATGAGTCGGCGCTGGCCGCAGCACTGAAGGAAGGGCGTTTAGGCGGCGCAGCACTTGACGTATTCGACGAAGAGCCATTAAAGGCTGGGAGCGTACTGGAGCGTTGTCCCAATTTAATCTTGACCCCACACATTGCCGGCGTCACCGCAGAATCCAACACGCGAGTTAGCAGCATGATCGCCCAACGCGTTGCTGACTTTCTTAGCTCGGCCAAGGCCGACAGCTAACACTGCACCATTCATTTGCACAAAGCACACCTATGGCAAAACATTCAGTCGCTGAATTAGGCGCATTGGCAACAGATGCACTAATCAAGGCCGGGGCATCGCAAGCCATGGCAGAAGCAACGTCACGTGCCTTGTTATATGCAGAATCGCGCAGCTTGCCATCACACGGACTTTCTCGCATTTCTCAGTACGCTACCCATTTGCGAAATGGTCGCGTCGATGGCAATGCCATTGCGACGGTAGTCAAAGGTAAGCCGGCCGCCTGCCTTATAGATGCGGCGGAAGGACTGGCGTTTCCAGCCTGTGAATTGGCCGTGGCTGAGGCGATATCCCGTGCCCGCAACGCCGGCGTGTGTTTTTCCGGCGTGACCAACAGTCACCATTTTGGTGTCGCCGCTTATCATCTTGAGGCGGTCGCCGCTGCCGGAATGGTAGGACTGGCCTTTGGCAATTCACCTGCGGCAATGCCTGCCTGGGGAGGCAAGCGCGGAATTTTCGGTACCAACCCGATTGCCGCGGCATTTCCGCGCGAGCACGAAGGTCCGCTGATGATCGACTTGTCACTGTCCGAGGTGGCCCGCGGCAAACTCATGATTGCTGCCAAGAAAGGTGAACCCATTCCGTTGGGCTGGGCACTCGACAAGGACGGCAACCCCACCACGGACCCCAAAGCCGGTTTGGAAGGCACCATGATGCCTGCTGGCGGTGCCAAGGGAGCGATGCTTGCATTGGTAGTTGAACTCTTGTGTTGTGCCCTCACTGGCGCCGCGTTTGGCTTTGAGGCCGACTCATTTTTTGTCGATGCCGGAAATCGGCCACGTATCGGCCAGGCATTTCTGGTCATTGACCCGGACGCGCTGGCCGGTCGAGAAACATTTTTTTCTCGTATCGAGACGCTGATCGCCGCGATGCTGAGTGATGATGGCGTGCGCCTACCCGGATATCGCCGTGCGGCCATTGCCGCAAGCATCGCGACTGGGGGTATTGAGGTGCCTGTTGCATTGATAGAAGAGATCACGCGCCTGGCTGGCGCTACCTGAAAGGCATGAAATGACCGAGGCCACACCAGCATTGCGACGAGCAAGAGCATTGCAGACTGGCTTGATCATTCTGCTTTTTTTCGCAACTGCACTCAATTATCTCGATCGGCAAGTTCTGTCTCTCTTGAAACCGACGCTTCAAGCGGAGTTCAAGTGGAGTGATAGCGATTTTGCGATATTGGGCTCCGCATCACAATTCGCCGCCGCTGGTGCATTGTTGTTTGTTGGCTGGTTCGTTGATCGATTCGGGGTACGTTTAGCCTTCGCGTTTGCGGTAGTAATTTGGAGCCTCGCCGGCATGGCACACGCGGCATCGAGCACTGTTGCCGGGTTTATGATTGCGCGGGTCATTCTGATTGTTGCTGAATCGGTCAATACCCCAGCGGCAGTAAAGGCCGCTGCTCTCTATATGCCGATTGAACGGCGATCGATGTGTATCGGCGTGTTCAATACCGCGTCCAACATTGGCGCTATTTTGGCTCCACTACTTATTCCGCTTTTGGCAGGCGCATTCGGTTGGCACGCGGCTTTTATCATCACCGGCGCGCTAGGTTTTGTCTGGTTGGCATTTTGGATGCCGGTGACCAAACATCTGGTACCAATTGTCCAGGCTGACTCAGGGATTGAAAAGCCAAACGTCAGCTGGGGTGAAATGGTGCGTGACCGCCGAACATGGGCGGTAGCGATTGCGAAGATGCTGACCGATCAGGTTTGGTGGTTCTTGCTGTTCTGGACCCCGGACATGTTCACGAAGGTCTTCAAGTTGAGTCAGTCTGAAATTGGTTATCCGACAGCGATTGTCTACGTGATGGCGGCATTGGGAGCCCTGACCAGCGGCTGGCTATTTCCAAAGCTATTGGCGCGTGGCTATAGCGTCAATCGCTCCCGCAAGACATCGATGCTGCTCTACGCCTGCTTAATCCTGCCGATTCCGTTAGCCTTGCAGGCGAATTCACCATGGATTGCAGCGGTGATAATTGGCCTTGCGCTGTTTGCGCACCAGGGTTTCTCGACCAATATTTTCGGTATGACCGCCGACATTGTTCCGGCCAGAAATGTCGGATCGGTGATCGCCTTTGGCGCCGTATTCGGCAATTTGGCCGGGATGAGCATCATACAATTTACCGGCTATGCGCTCGATAGTGGCATTGGTTACTGGCCGATGTTTGCGATGGCATCGGTCGCGTATTTACTTGCTTTGGCATGGATACATTTCATGCTCCCAATCATCCGACCCACTTCAGAAACAGCTTAGAAATGGCCTTGGTATAGCTGCGCCGGTCATGCCTTGTGCAAAGTCACCATCTGAGGCGCCCAAAATTCGGCGTCTAGCGGTGCCGGAAAAACCAAATTACGACTGGTAGCGACCATGACATCGCCTGCGCCGACATTGCTAATTGATAGAGTGACCAAGCTCTGGCAGGGCTTGCTTATTAGCTGTGTGGTTGCCATTGCCGCCAGCTTCATAGCGCAGACCCGAGGCGGTCCCAATATGCTGTACGCCCTGCTTATCGGCATGGCATTGAACTCGATCACGGTCGGTAGCTCAGCGCAATGCGGTGTCAATTTCGCAGCGAAGCAAGTGTTGCGTCTCGGCGTCACCCTGCTGGGCGCTCGCATCACGCTTGAGCAGATTGGCACACTCGGTTGGCATAGCGGCGCCATCGTGATTGGTGGCGTGATCGTCACTTTGGCATTTTCTATCTTTGCCGCCAAAGTGTTGAATTTGGAGCGCCGAATTGGAATACTTACCGGCGGTGCCACCGCAATTTGCGGCGCGTCGGCAGCAATTGCCATTGCGGCAGTGTTGCCACCGAGCGAGAAGCTTGAGCGCGAGCTTGTGTTCACCATCGCAGGCGTCACCGTACTCTCCACGCTGGCCATGATTGTCTACCCGATGCTAGTGAAGCTATTTGAGTTGGACGGCCATCAAGCTGGAATTTTTCTCGGCGGCACCATCCACGATGTTGCTCAAGTGGTCGGCGCGGGATACAGCGTCTCCACCGAAGTCGGCGACTATGCATTGCTGACCAAAATGGCTCGCGTTGCAATGTTGCTTCCGGTTGTGGTCGCCACATCATTGGTCGTGCGCCATCTAACGCGCGAGCGCAAGGTTTCGCACAGCGAACCGTTGGTACCGGCTTTCCTGCTCGGCTTTGCCGCGCTCGTCACGGTTGGTAGCATGGGCTGGATTCCGCGCGAAGCGATCTCAGCTGTGAATGAAATCTCGCGTTCGTGCTTGCTGGTTGCAATTGCTGCCGTGGGGTTAAAAACCTCGCTGCTGGATGTCCGCGAGGTCGGTTCTCGAGCCATGCTACTGCTATGTTCCGAGGCGATCTTCCTCGTTGGATTTATGTTGTTGGCACAAAAACTTGGGTAGTGAAAATCGCCACCTTTTCTGCCTCACGAGTAATACATAGCCCGCGAGTGAATTTCCAAGATTGATGCCAGTACGGTAATAAACAGCGTCTGCATCGACACTTGGGTACTCAACACCGAGCTCGTCGATTTGCCATACCCAAAATGGGAAAACGTCGAATCAACATGATCTGCTGATCCGACGTTTAGCTTTTGGTGGGCCCGGTCAGACTTGAACTGACGACCAAAGGATTATGAGTCCTCTGCTCTAACCAACTGAGCTACAGGCCCGTGACTTGGATAAGGCGTGGCTCGCAAAACGCGCCACCACGCCGAACGATCAGGTTTCCGAATCGAGGAAGCTGCGCAGTTTTTCCGAACGGGTCGGGTGACGCAGTTTGCGTAGTGCCTTAGCTTCGATTTGACGGATGCGCTCACGGGTGACGTCGAATTGTTTGCCGACTTCTTCAAGCGTGTGGTCAGTATTCATTTCGATACCAAAACGCATGCGCAACACTTTTGCTTCGCGCGGCGTCAAGCTGTCGAGCACTTCCTTGGTGATTTCGCGCAAGGACGCGAACAACGCGGCATCAGCAGGTGCAAGAGTAATCTGGTCTTCGATGAAATCGCCCAGATGGGAATCGTCGTCGTCGCCGATTGGCGTTTCCATCGAGATCGGCTCTTTGCTGATCTTGAGGATTTTGCGAATCTTGTCCTCGGGCATTTCCATCTTCAGCGCCAAGGTTGGAGGATCCGGCTCCATGCCGGTTTCCTGCAGAATTTGACGGCTGATGCGATTCATCTTGTTGATGGTTTCGATCATGTGCACCGGGATACGAATCGTGCGCGCTTGATCGGCAATCGAGCGTGTGATGGCCTGACGAATCCACCAGGTTGCATAGGTCGAAAACTTATAGCCGCGACGGTATTCGAATTTATCTACCGCCTTCATCAGACCGATATTGCCTTCTTGGATCAGGTCTAGAAATTGCAAGCCGCGATTGGTGTATTTCTTGGCGATCGAAATCACCAAACGCAAGTTGGCTTCGGTCATTTCGCGCTTGGCACGGCGAGCCTTCGCTTCGCCGGTCGACATCTGCTTGTTAATGTCTTTTAGCTCTTTTAACGGAATGCCAATGCGGGTTTGCAAATCGATGAGCTTTTGTTGCTCGTCGAGAATATTTGGTGCAACGCGCATCATCATTGCGGCATAGGGTTTGCCGGATTGCACCTCGGATTTGATCCACTCCAAATCGGTTTCAAAGCCTGGGAATACTTTGATGAAATGCGGACGTGGCATACGCGCCTTGTCGACGCAAAGATGCAGAATCTTGCGTTCGTGGCTGCGCGCGGCTTCAACCATACCGCGTACAGAATCACACAGGCGCTCGGTGGTCTTGGCGGTAAAGCGAATGTTCATCAACGCTTCCGAAATCTGCTTCTGAACGCGCAAGTAGGACTTGTCTTGAGAGCCTTTCTTCTCGAGCAGCGCCATCATCTTGCCGTACAGCTCATGCACTTCCGAGAATCGTTCGAGCGCATCTTGCTTCAATTGCAACAGCGCTGCCGACACACGCGATCCGTCTTCATCGTCCTCGTCAATTTCACCCAAATCATCCAACTCTTCGGCCATTGTGGTTGGGTCTTCGGGCAGCGCATTGGGGTCAATCAGACCGTCGATCAGTTCGTCAACACGCATTTCGTCGCGCGCGACTTTGGCGGCCATACCAAGCATTTCAGCAACGGTGGTCGGGCAGGCCGAAATCGCCATCACCATATGTTTGAGGCCGTCTTCAATACGTTTGGCGATTTCAATTTCGCCTTCGCGGGTCAATAGTTCAACCGTCCCCATTTCCCGCATGTACATGCGCACCGGATCAGTGGTACGGCCAAATTCTGAATCAACCGTCGACAAGGCTTGCTCGGCTTGCTCCTCAACTTCAGCTTGGTCAACATGTCCTGAGACTGCATCAGTAAGCAACAACTCTTCGGCCGCTGGCGCTTCATCAAACACCTTAATGCTCATGTCATTGAAGGTGGTGATGATGGATTCGATTTGCTCGGCATCAACAAGGTCGTCGGGCAAATGATCGTTTATTTCTGCATAAGTCAAATAGCCACGCTCTTTGCCCAGCGCAATCAAATTTTTCAGGCGCAGGCGGCGCGTATCCATATCCAGCGGCGCAGCGGCCGGCGGCATAATTTGATGCGTACCCTTGCCCTTGCGACCGCCCTTCACCGGCTTGACCGGCGTCGCCGAGATCGCTTGCGCAGCCGATGCTTGAACCTCAGCTTCGGTAACGGGTGTTACATGCGTTACTGGTTTGGTAACTGGTTCGAGTTTTGGCTGACGCCCTGCTTTGGCAGGCGGTGCCGCGACCTCACTTGAATGACTCTTGCTCGCCACGGTTTTGGCAGACGCTTTCGCGTTACTCACCAACTTGACTGGAGCAACTTGTTTGGTTGGCTTTTTTTGCGCAGATTTGGTGGCAACTGACGACGGCTTGGTTGTCTTTTTGGCGATTTGTTTAACAGATGTTTTGGTCATTTTTACTAAAGGTTTGGCGGGCGCGGTTTTTTTAACCGGCTTGCCGATTGGTTTCGAATTGGCTTTTGAAACGAGTTTCTTGGGATGTTTTACAACCGCATTAGCAGTCGATTTTGCGGCGGACTTGGCAGCGACTTTGACCGGCGCTGGTTTGCGAATGGCAGCAACCTTCTTGGCGACAGCATTGGCTACCGCCTTAATCAGTGATGGCTTAGGTTTCGCCGTCGTTTTGACGCTGGATTTAGCAGTCACCTTTGCGACAACTTTTTTGGCTGATTTGGCAGCGGCCTTAACGGGCTTTTTGCTTGGCATCCGTGTGAGTTTTGGCATGGTCATCTTTCAGCGTGAGTTTCAGCGAGCGTTGCAGCAAGTGTGCTGCGCGTCATCCGATACAGATTTTCGGTGAGACTTCTGTACAACGGGTTCATGGAGCGGAGCCAGCAATTATACCAGAGACCCGCCAAGACCAGCCGTGGCAGTAGCAGCGGCGGCAGAAATAGCAGCTTTTTTGGCCAGCAATTCAGATAACTTCGTACGCTCCTCAGCATTCAATCCGTGCCGTGCACGTTCAACCAGCGCCGAGATTTCGCGATTCATCGCTGCGCCTTGCAAATGACTGACAGTCGCCACAAACGCGGCTTCGTCCTGGCTATGGTCATCGTCGGCTTCGAGCAACGCCTCGGCCATGGAAGACAACACCGATTCATGCGCTGAACCGCGAAAATATTCCATCGCCATCGCCAGACCATTGCCAAGTTGCAAACCATGCTCGACGGCATCAACGATTGCTTGCAGCGCCGCGCCTTCAGGCAAATCCTTATCAATCAAGCCATGCGGCAATCGAGCCGCCAAGGTCGGCGTGCGCACCAACAGTTTCAGGAGTTGATACTCGACTGAACGGGCGGTAGGTCGGCGTGCGGAACGCGGCGGTGCGGCACCCCAACGCGCCAGCGGTTTGAGTTCGCATTTGGCTTCGACTTCGGCTTGCGAAATTTGCGCGCGGGCGGCAATTTCCTTGGTCAGTTGCACCCGCAATATCGGCGCGGATACTTTCTGCAACAGCGGCTTGGCTAAATGTACCAACAATGCGCGACCTTCGATCGTATTAGTGTTGGCTTGCTTGCTCAGTTCGCGCAACAAAAATTCGCTCAGACGCGTGGCATTTCGCGTGTGATTTACAAATGCGTCCTTGCCATGTTCGCGGATGAATTCGTCAGGGTCTTGGTTGCCCGGCATTTGCAGAATTTCGACCACTTTATTGTCGGCCAAAAAACTCAAGCTAACTTCCATCGCTCGCCACGCGGCGCGGTCTCCCGCTGCATCGCGGTCGAAACAAAACACCACGCGACTGGCTTGTTTAAGCAACTTTTGCACGTTGCTTTCGGTGGCCGCCGTACCCAATGTGGCAACCACATTTTCCACGCCCCATTGGGCGAGCCCGACCACGTCCATGTAACCTTCAACCACCAACACCATGTCTTCGTCGCGGATTGCTCTGCGGGCTTGAGGCAGACCATATAGCTCGCTGCCTTTGATAAACAGTGGAGTCTCGGGCGAGTTGAGATATTTCGGTTCATCGTTGCCCATCACCCGTCCGCCGAAACCAATCACATTGCCGCGTCCATCCTGAATCGGAAACATCACGCGATCACGAAACCGGTCGTAGCGCCGACCTTGTTCGTTGACGATCACCAAGCCGCATTCAACGAGTGCCGGATTGTTGTAGTCCGGAAAAATTTGCTGCAAATTCTGCCAACCGTCGGGGGCATAACCGAGACCGAATTTGGCGGCAATTTCACCAGTCAATCCGCGTTTTTTCAGGTAGGCCACAGCCGATGGCGAAACCTTCAACTGCTCGCGGTAATAATTCATTGCGCTGGCCATCAATTCGGTCAGTGGCGCAACTCGCTCTCGCTTTTCTTGCGCTTGCGCGTGCCACTCTTCTTGCGGCACTTTGAGTCCTACCGAAGTCGCCAAATCTTCCACCGCGTCGATAAATCCGACACCAGCATGTTGCATCAAAAAACCGATGGCCGTGCCGTGTGCGCCGCAGCCAAAGCAGTGATAAAACTGCTTGGAAGGACTGACCGTGAATGAGGGTGTTTTTTCCGAATGGAACGGGCAGCAAGCGCTGAAATTCGCACCGGCCTTTTTCAGTGGTACATAGCGTTCGACCACGTCGCAAATGTCGACGCGGCCAAGCAATTCCTGAATGAAGCTGTCTGGAATCATTGCTTAGGTTTTTTGCCAGTTGGTGCTGATGGCACGCCGTCAAACGCTCTCAGACGGCAGCCAAGCGCGCCTTGATCAGCTTGGACAATTCGCCCATGTCGGCACGCCCAGCGACGCGAGGTTTTAGCGCGGCCATCAGCTTGCCCATATCGGCTGGGCCTTTCGCGCCGGTCTCGGTTAGCGCCGCTTCCAACAACGCGCTGATTTCCGCTGCCGACAACCCCTGCGGCATATAGGCGCTCAACACGCTAAGCTCAAATTTCTCGGCATCGGCCAAATCGCTGCGCTTGGCGGCTTCAAACTGCGTGATTGAATCTTTGCGCTGCTTGAGCATTTTTTCGATGATGGTGACCACCGCCGCATCGTCCAATTCGATACGTTGGTCCACTTCGATTTGTTTCATCGCCGAAAGCAACAAACGCAATGCGCCGAGCCGCGTTTTTTCACCCGCCTTGAGTGCGGTTTTCATGTCTTCGGTGATTTGTGCCTTCAATGTCATGATGTTTTACCTTTGTCTGCGTTGCGGCATTTGGGACGCCCAGCGCAACAGTTTACCCGCTGCACGCGCGCCGTAAAATGTTTCCACCAAACCACAGCCAAATAAATGGGGCGAGCAGATGGAAACGACAATACGTTGGCACAACGATGGCATGAGCTTCGTTGCCGAAACCGGCAGCGGGCACATCCTGAATATGGACGGAGCGCCCGAAGGCGGCGGACGAAATCTCGCGCCACGACCGATGGAATTATTGCTCGCCGGCACTGGCGGCTGCACAGCCTACGATGTAGTCTTGATCCTCAAACGCGGGCGACATGTGGTGACCGATTGCGTGGTCAAGCTCACCTCAGAGCGCGCCGAAACCGACCCGAAAGTGTTCACCAAAATCAATATGCACTTCATCGTGAGCGGCAAAAATCTTAAATCCGAAGTGGTCGAAAAGGCGATCAAACTTTCGGCCGAGAAATATTGCTCGGCATCGTTAATGCTTGGCAAGACAGCGGCAATCAGTCACAGCTTTGAGTTGGTTACGGACTGACTTACAGGTAATACGCCGTATTGGTCATGATTTTTGATGACCATTGCATCGCTTGTCTCACCGGCAACGGCAGAGCTACGCCGCCGTGTTCAACTGCCGATTCCGCATGCGCCATTTCGTCCTGCTTCATCTGCGCCACGACTTCGCGCGAGCGCATATCTTGCGCGGGCAAACGCTCGAGGTGCGCTTGTAAATGTGCCTCGACTTGACGCTCGGTCTCGGCCAAAAAACCCAGATTCCAGCGGTCACCGAATTTTCCCGCCAAGATTCCAATTGCCAATGAGCCCGAGTACCACAAAGGATTGAGCACGCTGGTGCGTCCGCCAAGTTCAGTGATGCGCCGCTCGGTCCAGTTCAAATGCTCGGTCTCTTGCCAGGCCGCATATTCCATTGCTTGTCGCACCTCGGGATCTTTCGAAGTCAGCGCCTGCCCTTGATACAAAGCCTGCGCGCAAATCTCGCCACAATGATTGACCCGCATCAACGCTGCGGCATGCGCGCGCTCGGTGTCAGTCATTTCGGCCTCGACTATCGATTCACCGGGCATCGCCCGTCGCGTCGGCGCATTGGCAAAGACTGTGCGCAACGCCTTGTCGAACTCTACGATGAGTTTGTCAAACATAGCTTCAATTCGATTTGGAACGCTTAGTGATATTGAGCGCGCGACGACCTTCGTTAGCATCGCTAATTGGCCCGCCATTTGGGCAAAAATAATCCCGTGAGAGCGCGGCGTGATGGCGATTCACTGGCTTATTTTCGATATCGCGCCATTCGCTCACCCGCGCTCTAGTCCACGTCCCGTCAGCGCGACCCGTAGCGTAGAGCTTCCATTTCCCGCTGTCGCAATGCATGCCTTCAAAGCTCACATTGCGGGCACCGCCGGAAGCTTCCACCACCAACACATAGCGCACCACACGGTCGTTGCCAACCGTGAGCGTGGCCTCATCGACAAAATAGTTATTGGTCGCCACGGCGCTGACATAGATCTCTCGCAGATTGGCCGGCGTTGGCGCAGCAGGCAGGTCAGTCGCCGCTTCTTGCCACGGTTTGTCTGCTTCGAATTCGCCAGCGTATCTTGAGCGACCTTCACCGTTGCCAGCATTGGCCGCATGCACGACGCTCAGTGCTAACGTCAAAACTAAGCAGAAATTTTTCATCGCTCACCATCCACGCCACTAAATTGCGACATCCACAGCCGAATTTGTTCTTCAGGACTGGCGAAAAGCAAGCGTGCCAGTTCTGACAGCGCCGCTTCGTACACACCTCGCTTGAAGGTAATTACCGAGTCAAGCGGAATCCAATAGCTGCTCCAGCGCCAAGCGTCGAATTCGGGGTGTGTGCTGGCGCGCAAAGACACGTCGGTGTCACGCCCGACCATGCGCAGCAGATACCAGATTTGTTTCTGGCCTTTGTAACTGTTGCGCCACTCACGGCGCACCCAATGCGTTGGCACCTCATAGCGCAACCAGTCGCGGGTGCGGCCGATTATCCGCACATGCTCGGGCAGGAGACCCACTTCTTCAAACAACTCACGATACATGGCTTGCTCGGGCGACTCGCCCCGATTTATGCCGCCTTGCGGAAACTGCCATGAATGTTCGCGGATCCGTTTACCCCAAAAAACTTCGTTTCGACTGTTGGCGAGGATGATGCCGACGTTAGGGCGATAGCCTTCACGATCAAGCATGATGCAAATCCAAAAATTAGTTGTGCCTATTGTTCCACATTCGGGCGCGACTGGAAAGCTCAATTGCTGCCTAGGCAAGCTAAAATTGTGAGATTCAATTTCAGCCTTCAAATACCGTCATGCGCGCCAGTCAATTCTTCATCAACACACTCAAAGAAGCGCCCTCCGATGCCGAAATCATCAGCCATCAATTGATGATTCGCGCCGGTTTGATTCGTCGCCTCGCGGGCGGAATTTATACCTGGATGCCGCTGGGACTGCGGGTGTTGCGCAAGGTCGAAAACATCGTCCGTGAAGAAATGAATCGAGCTGGCGCGATGGAAATGTTGATGCCCGCCGTGCAACCGTTTGAGCTGTGGGAAGAATCCGGTCGTGGGCCGAAATATGGCCCGGAGTTATTGCGTTTGAAAGACCGGCATCAACGTGAATTCGTTATCGGCCCGACTCACGAAGAAGTGATTACCGATGTGGTGCGGCGCGAAGTCAAAAGTTACCGCCAATTGCCGCGCCATTTTTATCAAATCCAGACCAAATTTCGCGACGAGATTCGTCCGCGATTTGGCGTCATGCGCGGGCGTGAGTTTTTGATGAAAGATGGTTATTCGTTTCATACGTCCTTTGCAGATTTGCAACGCGAATATCAAGTGATGTATGAAACCTATACGCGAATATTTACGCGCCTCGGCTTGAAATTTCGTGCTGTCGCCGCCGACACCGGCGCAATCGGCGGAACTGGATCGCATGAGTTTCATGTGTTGGCGGACTCGGGTGAAGATGGCTTGGCTTATTGCCCCGATTCGGATTACGCGGCGAATGTGGAATTGGCAGAGGCAGTTGCGCCGGTTGTTTCGTCAGTTGGTGCTGGCGGTACGCTGTCAGCACCAATGCAGAAGGTCGCGACACCGGGCAAGGCGCGTTGCGAGGACGTAGCGGAGTTTTTGAACTTACCGCTGATATCGACCGTGAAATGCATCGCCTTGATGACCGACAAGAAGGATGTGCCGAACGAGTTCGTGATGTTGCTGCTTCGTGGCGACCACGCCTTGAACGAAATCAAAACACAAAAGGCAATCGGAGAATTCCGTTTCGCACGCGAAGATGAAATCGTCGCAGCTCTTGGGAGCAAGCCGGGCTATCTCGGTCCGGTTGGCTACTCAGGGCGATTGGTCGTTGATCGTGCGGTCGCTGCAATGCGCGATTTCGTCTGCGGCGCGAATGAAGAAGGCTTCCATTTGACCGGTGTAAATTTCGCTCGCGATTTGCCGACGCCAAGCGAGATTGCCGACATTCGCAATGTCGTCGAAGGCGATCCGTCGCCGGATGGCAATGGCACATTGCAGCTGTGTCGCGGTATCGAAGTCGGGCATATTTTTCAACTACGCACCAAATATGCCGAGGCGCTTAGCTGCACTTTTCTTGATGAGAACGGTAAAGATCAAGTGATGGAAATGGGTTGTTATGGCATCGGTGTTTCGCGCATTGTCGGCGCGGCGATCGAGCAGGGCAATGACGAGCGTGGGATTATTTTCCCGACGGCGATTGCACCTTTTTCAGTGGTCATCGTGCCGATGAATTTCGCCAAATCCGAAACTGTTCGCAATGCTGCGAATGCGCTCCATGATGAATTACAAGCCGCCGGGATAGACACAATGCTCGACGACCGTGACGAGCGCGCAGGCAGCATGTTTGCCGATTGGGAATTGATCGGCGTGCCGCATCGTGTGGTGGTTGGCGAGCGCGGATTAAAAGACGGCAAACTGGAATATAAGGGACGCACCGACAACGAGGCGACGCTGGTGGATGTGGCTGGTATGCGTGCGTTTTTGCAGCAAAAAATTGGCTGAATTTTTCACCATCCCCAACACTACCCTCCCTTTGACCGGGAGGGAGACAAGCCTATCCGTACTGCGCACCGTTGCTACAGCTTTGCTTCTAGGTTGCGTTTGCACCGCGCATGCTGGCAATCAACAATACGAACCACTCGCCGCCAGTGTGCAGGCCGCGCTATCAGCGGCGATTGCCGACAAAGCCGCACCGAATCCGCATTTCTCCAGTGTGCAAGAAAAGCTCGATTGGGTGAATTGGCAAACTGAAATGTCGGTGCGCTTGGCCAAGCGAATGCCGGATCGCGATACGCGTCTGGATTTTTTGCGAACCGTGTTTTACGAGGCCAAACGTGCCGGACTCGACCCGCAAATGGTGCTCGGGCTGATTCAAGTTGAGAGCGGATTTCACAAATACGCAGTCTCAAAAGCCGGTGCGCGCGGCTATATGCAAGTCATGCCGTTTTGGAAAAAGCTAATCGGCAACGGCGACCAAAATTTGTTTCTAATGCGCAACAATTTGCGCTTTGGCTGCACGATATTGCGCCACTATTTGGACATCGAAAAAGGTGACTTGTATCGCGCGCTAGGTCGTTACAACGGCAGCTTGGGCAAACCCGAATACCCGAACATGGTGCGTGGTGCGTGGGAGAAGCATTGGGCTTGGTCGGCTAATGTCGCGCGTTGAAGGACGAAAATACTCCGCTGATTTCGATTTTTTTGCGCTGTGCGCCCTTCAGCTCATATAAAACGGGGCAATTTTGTTGCCATCAAAATCACGAAAATAGGCGGCATAAAACGCATCGCTGCGTTGCCCGGGCGGGCCGTCGTCGGTCGCGCCGAGTGATATCGCCAGCTTGTAAAACTTGTCAACGTTGGCTTTGGTATCCATCACTATTGCGATCATCGTGCCATTGCCAAATGTCGCTGGTTGTCCGTTGAAGGGCTTCATCACCCCGAAGCCAGGCGACATGGGGCCGTTTGTCCAAATAACGCCGTTCTCATTTTCGAAAATCCGCGTGGCGCCGAGCGAGCCAAATAGCTTTTCGTAAAACTCAACTGCACGCGGAAAATCGTTGGTGCCTACCGTCACATAGCCAATCATTTTTCTCTCCTCGATGCTTGCAGATTTTTTCTGTCCGCTTGATTCTAAACCTGTGTCGACTCCGATTTGAGTGCATTTTGAAGCGATGATCTAGCGCTGATATTTTTCCTGCCGCGCTAGATTATCGACATGAATCGGCGATCATTTTGTTCATATCAACTACTTCTCGGCGTCTCGCTTGTGTTGTCGGGATGCGCCGGAATGTTTGGCAACACCAACTCGTCAGTTGGTGCTGGTCACACGCCGTCACAGTATTCAGCGGCCAATGACGTTGTCATCTACGCCTTAGGTCTGGTCGAAACTGGTTACCAATATGGCGGCAAAAATCCTGAAGCCGGGCTCGATTGCAGTGGCATGATTAGTCATGTTTTCGCGCAGGCGGCAGGTCGAAAAATTTCCGGTAGCGCTGCCGATATTGCGCGCCAAGGTCGCGTGATAGATCGTGCCGCTTTGCGTCCCGGTGATTTGATTTTTTTTAATACCACCGGCACACCGTTTTCACACGTTGGAATCTATATTGGCGAGCAGCGTTTCGTGCATGCCCCCAAGAGCGGTGCCAAGGTTCGTACGGATAGCCTTGCCAGCGGATGGTTCGCCTCGCGCGTCGTAGCCACGCGAAGATATTTTGACTAGTTTAGTTTTTTTCGCGCAGCACCAAGGCGCAGAGCTGTTGCGCGATTGCTTGTGGATCGCTGGCACCATTTTCGTCGTACCATTGCGCCGACCAATTGATCGCCCCGAGTATGAGTTTGCGTGCTATGGCGCTGGCATCACGTAAATCACCGCTGGCTACTAATCGGTCGAGCACAGCGGAAAAAACTTCTTCGTAGCGAGCGCTCATGCAATGCACGACGGCACGCTCGGTCGGGTCGAGCAAGCGCGATTCATACAGCATCACCCAGGCAAAATCACGTCCGGGGCCGAGCAAATAATTCATGTGCGTGATCACGCAAGCTTCAAAGCACGCGCGCGGCGGTTGCTGTCTTGCGATCACCATTTCCAGATTCCTCAGCATGACTTCTATGCCTTCGGTGGTCACGGTAAACAGAATTTCGTGTTTGCTTTTGAAGTGATAGAACGGCGAGCCAGAGCGCATGTTCACTGCATCGGCGATATCGCGAATGGTCGTGCCGTTATAGCCTTTCTGATGAAACAAACGGCCGGCGGCGCGAATGATGTCGCCGCGACGGTTAGCATCCGGTGCAGCCGTTGTGGCAACGGATGCACCATCAGGTTTACTCAAAACTTCCATGCCGTCCCTCTCCGCTGGCAAATCGGCTCGCGCCTTTTAGCGTTTCTCCACTGGCTAGTGTTTGCATGCCGTGGCTGTATTCGTTAAGGATGGCATCTGGCAAATTCATACCCCATTGTTCGTAGCTCGACAATCGATCATGGCGCATACACAGCTGCGGAAATGCGGCGATTTGTGCAGCAAGTTTTTCCGCAGCAGCGCGTCCGGTGCCATCAGCGACGACGCGATTGGCGAGACCGAAACTCAGCGCTTCTTCTGCACTAACGGCGCGGCCAGTGAGGATCATGTCCAGCGCTCGCGAATGGCCAATCAAACGCGCCAGACGTACGGTGCCGCCATCAATGAGCGGGACGCCCCAGCGCCGACAGAACACGCCAAATACCGCCGACTGCTCAGCAACACGCAAATCCGCCCACAGCGCGAGTTCAAGACCACCGGCCACAGCATGCCCTGAGACAGCCGCGATCACCGGCTTGGACAACAAATGCCGCGTCGGCCCCAGTGGGCCATTGCCGGTCGCCTTGAGTTGCCATTTTTCCGGGCCGGAGGACAGCGACTTCAGGTCGGCTCCGGCACAAAAATAGCCACCTTCGCCACACAGCACTGCAACATGCGCTTCGTCGTCCGTATCGAAGGCCTCGAACGCTTCCACCAGCGCCTGCGCGGTGGCTTGATCGATAGCGTTGCGAACTTCCGGCCGATTGATGATGACCGTGGTGACTGCGCCGTTTTTCTCAAGTTTGACTGTCATGCGTTCAGCCCGCAGGCTGGCCACGAGCGTGCCAGAATCTTTGTGATGTGCCAGTCAGTTGGTGCTGGCAACACGCCGTATGCAGCACCCCACTTGCCATCTGCAGCGAATCGTGATGCACAAAAGGTCTCCGCCACAGCGTCCGGTGAATGTTGCAGGAGCAAGCTACCCTGCACCGCCAAGGCAATACGCTGCATCAACTCACGGGCACGAAACTCCAATTCGGCGGGCTGTGTGGCAAGCAACTTGAGCATCTGTTTCAGTTCGCTGACGTGGGTGTCAAAATGTTTGTCCAGACCGCGCGCAGAGGCAAGTTCAGCTTCAAGCGCTTCAGCGACACGCGGGTTTTTCGACAGCGCGCGTAAGGTGTCCAGACCCATCACATTGCCCGAACCTTCCCAAATTGAATTGAGCGGCATTTGGCGGAAGATCCGCGCCAACGGACCGTCTTCGACATAGCCATTGCCACCCCAGACTTCCATGGCTTCACCACCAAATATTGGCCCTCGCTTGCACACCCAATATTTGGCCACCGGCGTCAGGACCCGCGCCAACAAGGCTTCTTGCTCGTCGCTCTTGCGATCAAACGCCCTCGCCAAACGCATACCCAACACCGTTGCAGCCTCCGATTCCAGTGCCAAATCCGCCAACACGTTTTGCATCATCGGCTGCTCAATCAGTCGTCGGCCGAACACCTGCCGGTGGCTGGCATGATGCATGGCTTGCGAGAGTGCAGCACGCATTTGCGAACTGGTACCCAACACACAATCCAGCCGCGTATAGGTCCCCATTTCAAGAATCGTCTGGATGCCACGGGATTCTTCGCCCACCCGCCAGGCGCGTGCGTCGCAAAATTCAACCTCAGACCCCGCGTTAGAACGGTCGCCGACCTTGTCCTTCAGGCGCTGCAGACGGATATCGTTTTGCTTTCCATCAGGACCGAAGCGCGGCAGGAAAAAACAAGTAGGCGTATGGTTTCCACCGCTGCCGGTCTGCGCCAGGATCAAGAACCCATCGCACATCGGTGCGGAAAAAAACCATTTGTGCCCGGTGATCCGGTATTCGCTGCCCCATTCCGATTCACCGACATACGCTGCGGCGGTCGTATTGGCACGCACGTCCGAGCCGCCTTGTTTTTCGGTCATGCCCATGCCGAAAGTTACACCACGTTTTTCCAAACCCGGGATGAAGCGGTGGTCGTAATCCGGCGAGACGGCTTTGCTCACCCACTCGGCCAGTTTTGGCTCGTTTTGTAAGGCCGGCACGACTGCATAAGTCATGGTGGTCGGGCACAAGGTGCCGTTATCGATTTCGCCCATCATCATGAAAAATGCGGCCCTTGCCACATGCGCGCCTGCTCTCGGTTCCACCCATGGCCCGCCTGAGGCACCGTGCCGTTTGATGTAGCGCATCAGCTCGTGATAGCTGGGATGGAACTCAACCGCATCCCGTCGATTACCGGTGGCGTCAAAGAGTTTTAGTTCTGGCGGATTTTTGTTAGCGATGATGCCGCGCTCAAACATTTCAGCGCTGCCCAGTTCACTACCGCGCTTAAGCAGTTCGGTGTCAGCCCACTCTGCGCCCTCACGGGTGACCGCCTCCCGCAGCGCCAGGTTCGATGCGTAAAGGTTGTAGTCCGCCAGCGGCGGCGTTTGGTTGAATACTTCGTGAGTACGTGCAGATGCAGCGTGTGCATCGTCGAGCCTTGCATTCATGACGCAATGTCTCCTTGAATTTGATTTTTGGCTCCTTGCCTGGCTAGGTCGGTCGAATGACCATCGCCAGCGCTTGGCGGTGGTTCGGCCAAAACCACCTGATTTCTGCCGCGCGCTTTGCCCTGATAGAGCGCCGCGTCGGCCCGCGCTACCACGTTGGAAAAACTCTCGCCTTCGGTAAATTGAGCGACGCCCAAGGTCATTGCGATCTTGATGTCGGTCTGTTCGGAGCGCATCGGCTCGGCGGCGATGCTCCGGCGAATCCGTTCCGCAATGACTTGCGCGCCGTTGAGCTCAGTGTCGGTCAGCAAGATCAGAAACTCTTCGCCGCCCCAGCGCGCCACGCTGTCCGTCGTCCGCGTGCAATCCATCAAAACTTTCGCGACACCGACCAAAACGTCATCGCCAGCGTGGTGGCCAAAGCGATCATTGATCGACTTGAAATGATCGATATCGCAAAGCAAAACCGATAGTGGTCGATGATGTCGTTGAAATTGTGCAACCGCCACCGCAGCGACTTCGTTCAGTCGGCGTCGATTGACCAAACGAGTCAGCGAATCAAAATTAGCGGTCATGAGCAGGCGCTTGCGTGCCTCCAACGATGCCTGATAGTAGTAATGCACCAGACTGCCACCAACCAGAAAGATCATCGCAATATTGACTCCCCGGATCAGTTCGACCGCGCCGCGGTACTCGAGCAGATAATTCTGCGACGACGGATACGTGGTATCCAGCCACAGGGTGAAGGCCAGCAGCGCCGCTGAAATGAGGTACTTGCTGAGGGTGCCAATTCGTACCCCGACCATGATGATCGGGACCGTCGAGAAAAGCGTGAAGTGAAAAGCGAAATCTCTACCGTAGGTCGTAGTCAACACAGAGGCGTAAACTACGACCGAAGCGAATTGCCCGACTATCCCAAAAAAGAATAGTGGGTAGCTTTTGCCTTGGCTGACCATCACATACAAAACCACATCCCCAGCGGCCATGGCGAGAGTCCATTTCCACATCGGGTCACCAAAAAACCAGAACAGGAAAGTTTGTGCCAGGGCGACGAGAAATGTCAACGCGGTGGCACGACGCATGATCAGCCGAAAGGTCTTCTGGACCTGCTCGTAGGCCAATTCCGTTACAACAAGTGTTTCGTCTTGAGTCATGACCATGCAATAACCCCGTAGCGAGCGATTGGATCGTGTCGACTACTTATTGAGGTGCGCCGCCACGGCGCGGTAAGCAGGCAATGCGAACGGATCCTGCGCTGCGTTTGCCGCAATAGGGTGCGAGCCAAATCTTGCAATCACCATTTGGTTTTTAGGATCAACGTAAATGGCCTGGCCGTGAATTCCGCGTGCGGAGTAGGCGCCGTAATCGGTCACCCACCACATGTTCCGATATGACCAATTGGGCAGCAACTTGTACCCGGCTTTGGCAAACTTCGCTTTGTCTGCGCCGTTGGCGATATCTGCCACCACGGCAGCGGGGACAACCTGCTGACCATTGAACTTACCGCCCAAGCGCATCATCTCACCGACCCGGGCGAAGTCGCGCAGGTTGGCATTCAGACCGCCGCCGCCCATCTCTGCGCCGATACTATCCACGGCGATATAAGCATCTTGTTCCGCACCAATCTTTTGCCAGATTTTTTCGGATAACAATGTCGCAAAATTTTTGCCGCTGACGCGCCGCAGTATCCATGCCAGCACTTCGGTATTCACCGTCTTGTAGGCAAAGGCTTGGTCGTGCTCTCCCTCTTTTTGCAGCCCGGCGAGAAAATCATAGGCGGTACGCGGTCCCTTGTAATCCAAACCTATCGGTGCCATGCCGACCGCAGCGGCGTAGGCCCAGATTTCCGCTTTCGGGTCTGCATAATTTTCCGAGTAGCGCACGCCGATGGTCATGTCCATGACTTGCCGTACGGTGGCATCACCATAGGCGGTGGCTTTCAATTCCGGCAGGTATTTGATCACCGGTGCATTGGCGTCGAGCTTACCTTCGTGCACCAGCATCGACGCCAAAGTTCCAACAAACGACTTGGTCACCGACATGGCAATGTGCTGGCCATTACTGTCGAGCGCACCCACATATTTTTCGTAAACGATTTTGCCTTTGTGCATCACCACCACACCATCGGTGTAGGTGAGCGCGAGCATTTCCTTCCAGGTGCGCGGGGCGCCGTTCATATCGGTGAAAGCAACGCTATCAAGGTCTTTCAAAGCGCGCGGCAGTTTTGCCGGGCTGCCATTGTCGCGGGCAACGCGTGCGGTCGGTACCAGCTCGCGAATGTGCGAAAACGACCAACGTGTGTTGGGAAATCTCAATGAGCTACCGTCAATAAACCTGATCGTCTTGTCAGCAGCGGGCGGAAAACCTTGCATCAATCCAAGAGCCACCGGATCACTAGCGGTGGCATCCGGATAACTTGGTGTTTGCGCAATCGCGAGCGTGCTGACCATACTCAGAACGAGTAAATGTGATTTCATTTTCGTTTCCTCCACCGTAAGTGATTTTTATTTTGTCAGCCAACAACACCGGCCGCTTTTAATTCCGCCATCCGTTCGGCGGTAATCCCAAGCATTTGAAGGATAGCGTCATTTGACTCAGAGGCAACGGCACCTTCATGCGCCGCAGTCTCCTCTCCAGAGAAACGCGGCGCGGCGGCGGCTTGTATCTGCCGGCCATCGTTGAGGTACATATTGCGCGCCACATTGTGAGGATGCGCGGCCGCCTCTTCCAGCGTCAGCACCGGCGCGAAACAAGCCTCGGTACCTTCGAGTAATTCGCACCACGCTTGCCGCGGTTTGCTTTTGAACAACGCGGTCAATCGTTGCTTTAGCTCCGGCCAGGTTCGCGAGTCGTATTGCTTCCCGAGCGGAACATCACTGAGGCCGAGCTTTTCCATCAGCACCGCATAGAACTGCGGCTCCAGCGCCCCGATCGTAATCGCCTTGCCGTCGGCGCACTCGTAAGCGTCGTAAAACGGCGAGTCGTGAAACGCACTGGGATGTTTTCCGTTGAGCATCCCGGCCGCCTTGAGCGCGAGCGCCAGCGATCCTAAGGAAGCAGCCGCGTCTATCATCGCAGCGTCGATCACCACGCCCTTGCCCGAGCTGCGCGCGCCGAGCACGCCACTGACAATGCCAAACGCCAGGTTCAGTCCGCCTGCCGCATCGCCCAGCACCGTCGGCGGTACTTGCGGCAATTCACCGGGTCGTGCAGCGAGACTCAACAAACCAGTTAGCGCCACGTAGTTTATGTCGTGTCCGGCCGCTTGCGACAATGGCCCCGTTTGGCCCCAACCGGTCATGCGACCATAGACCAGTTTCGGGTTTCGTTTGAGGCACACGTCGGGGCCAAGACCCAAGCGTTCCATCACACCGGGACGATTACCCTCGATCAAGGCATCGGCTTTTTCGAGCAAATTTAGCGCCAGTTCGACACCTTCCGCCTGTTTCAAGTTGATCCGAACGAACTGCTTGCCACGCCCGAGCGTGTCGACCAGGCCAGCTCCGCGCAGTTGCTCACGCAGCGCAATTCCGCCAAAACGGCCAACCACAGTAACCGTCGCACCAAGGTCGGCGAGCATCATCCCGGCCAACGGGCCGGGGCCAATTCCTTCAAATTCAATAACTTGAACACCCTGTAGCGGCTTCATCGATCATTCCCAAGTGCAAAACCACATTCTCGGACGAGGCGCGTTAACTTGTCAAGCAAGCAATTGCTTGGTAAATTATGTGCCTCCCTACTTTTGAATTGAAAGTCAGTTTATGAGCTTGCCACGTACGCTTTTTTCAGAAGAACATGATCAGTTCCGCGACTCGGTACGCCGCTTTATGGCGACCGAGGTTTCCCCGAACGTTGAGCGCTACGAGGCGCAACAATTTATCGACCGCGAGGTCTGGCTCAAAGGTGGCGAGGCCGGCTTTCTCTGCCCGACCATGCCAGAGGCCTATGGTGGCGCCGGCGTCGACAAGCTTTTTTCGGTGATCCTGTTCGAGGAAGCAGCGCGCGGCAATGCAGGTGGATTAGGCTGGTCGCTACATTCGGAAATCGTCGCGCCCTACCTGCTGCATTACGGCAACGATCACATCAAATCACACTACCTGCCAAAGATGGCGCGCGGCGAAATGATCGGTGCGATTGCCATGACCGAACCCGCTGCGGGCTCAGACTTGCAAGGCATCAAGACCACCGCCGTAAAAAACGGCGACCACTATGTGCTCAACGGATCAAAGACTTTTATCACCAACGGCTACATGTCCGACCTGGTCATCGTCGTGGCCAAGACCGACCCGGCCAAGGGCGCCAAGGGAACCAGCTTGTTGGTGGTCGACACTTCGATGCCGGGTTTCACCAAAGGCAAGCCGCTGAAGAAAGCCGGGCAAAAATCACAAGACACCTGCGAGTTGTTTTTCGACAACGTTAAAGTGCCGCTGGCGAATTTGCTTGGTGAGGAAAACAACGGCTTCATTTACCTGATGCAGGAATTGCCGTGGGAACGATTGCAAATTGCGATTACTGCGATTGCCGCTGCGGAGCTTGCGATTGAACAAACGATTGCCTACACCAAGGAGCGCAAGGCCTTCGGTCAGGAGATTCTGAAGTTTCAAAATACACGCTTCAAACTGGCGGAGCTCAAGACTGAAGTGCAAATCGGCCGCGTGTTCGTCGACCGCTGCATTGAACTGATCCTCAATGACAAACTTGATCCGGCGACTGCCTCAATGGCGAAGTATTGGTGCAGCGATTTGCAATTCAAAGTGCTCGACGAATGCGTGCAGCTGCACGGCGGCTACGGCTACATGTGGGAATATGAGATCACCCGTGGCTGGGCTGATGCGCGCGTGCAAAGAATTTATGGCGGCACCAATGAAATCATGAAGGAACTGATCAGCCGTACGCTGTAAGAACCAACCTCAATTCGAAACAACATCAGGAGCAATTGATATGACATCCAACGCTAACGCGGCCTACATTTACGACGCAGTTCGCACCCCGCGCGGCAGGGGCAAAAGCAACGGCAGCTTGAATCAGACCACGCCGGTGTATCTGGCTGCGCATGTGCTCAAATCACTGCGCGACCGCAATAGGCTCGATACTTCAAAAGTTGACGACGTGGTGCTCGGCTGTGTCGAACCAGTGGGCGAACAGGGCGCTGATATTGCTCGCGTTGCTGCGCTGTATGCCGACTACGCAGTGACCGCGCCCGGCGTAACCATCAACCGCTTTTGCGCCTCCGGTCTCGATGCCTGCAATCAGGCAGCCGCGCAAATCATGTCCGGTCAAGCCGACATGGTGGTCGGTGGCGGAGTCGAATCACTCAGCCGCGTGCCGATGGGTGCTTCCGGTGGTGCCTGGCCGATTGATCCGCAAGTTGCATCAAAAACTTTCTTCGTACCCCAAGGCATATCGGCTGATTTGATGGCGACCAAATGGGGCATGTCGCGTACCGATGTGGATAGCTACGCGGTCGAATCACAACGCCGCGCCAAGCACTCGTGGGACAACGGTTACTTTGCCAAGTCTGTCGTGCCGGTCACCGACATCAACGGTTTGGTGGTGCTCGATCACGATGAGTACATGCGTCCAGACGCCACCCTCGAAGGGCTTGCCAGCTTAAAGCCTTCGTTCAAGGAGCAAGGAGAAATGTATGGCTTCGACAGCGTGATATTGCAACGCTATCCGGAAGTTGAAAAAGTAAATCACGTGCATCACGCCGGCAACAGTTCGGGCATCGTCGACGGCGCGGCCGCTGTGTTGTTTGCCAGCAAAGAAGCTGGCGCAGCACAAGGCATGAAGCCCCGCGCACGGATTCGTTCTTTCGCCTCCATCGGTTCCGAACCATCGATCATGCTGACTGGACCTTCCTACGCGGCGGAAAAAGCGCTCAAACGCGCTGGCATGAAATCGACCGACATTGACTTGTACGAATTGAATGAAGCCTTTGCTGCGGTGGTCTTGCGCTTCATGCAAGTGATGAACGTTTCTCACGACAAAATCAATGTCAACGGCGGTGCAATCGCCATGGGTCATCCACTAGGCGCCACCGGCGCGATGATTTTGGGCACCGTATTGGATGAACTAGAGCGGCGCAATTTATCAACCGCGCTGATTACTTTGTGCGTC
Source organism: Rhodocyclaceae bacterium (assembly GCA_016721505.1). Classification (GTDB taxonomy): domain Bacteria; phylum Pseudomonadota; class Gammaproteobacteria; order Burkholderiales; family Rhodocyclaceae; genus JADKHX01. The sequence goes on from JADKHX010000002.1 coordinate 212,357, forward strand.
GGCGCAGGCATGGGCACAGCTACGATTATTGAAAGGGTTTGATATGTTGAATTACTCTGTTGATGCCGATGGCATCGCCACACTGGAATGGGATTACCCCGGCAAGTCACAAAACATTCTGAATACCGCTTCGCTTGATGCCTACTTTGCGGCATGCGCCAAAGCGGTCGCAGACGCTGCCGTCAAAGGCATCCTGGTCTGTTCGGCGAAGAAAGATTTCATCGCCGGCGGCGATTTGGAAATGCTCTTGAAAGCAGACAATGCCAAGGAATTTCACGCCGGAATCGTCAAATCTCATCAGGCGATGCGCGCACTGGAAAAAGGCGGCAAACCGGTCGCGGTCGCATTGGGCGGTAGCGCTCTCGGCGGCGGTTTGGAAGTCGCGCTCGGATGTCATTACCGTGTCGCGGCCGATAACTCAAAAGCACGCTTTGGCTTCCCCGAAGTCACCCTCGGCTTGTTGCCCGGCGCCGGCGGGACGCAGCGCACACCGCGTCTGGTTGGTGTGATGGCTTGCGCGCAAATGCTGACTGAAGGCAAGCGTTTGAAAGTCTCCGAGGCGGCCAAGATGGGTCTAATAAACGCCGTAGTGCCTGCCGGTGAAGAGCGTGCAGCGGCGAAAAAATGGCTGCTCGAACAAGTCGCAGCGGGCCAACCCGTGCTACAACCGTGGGACAAAAAGGGCTACAAGGTTCCCGGCGGCGGACCGAGCAATCCGGCGATTGCTCAGATGATGATGGCGGGCAACGCCATGCTGCGCGAAAAGACCTACAACAACTATCCGGCACCGAAACATATTTTCTCCTGCCTGTATGAAGGCTTGGCGACCGACATCGATTCGGGCCTGGCAATCGAGGCGCGCTACTTCACCAATTTGGCACTCTCTAAAGTGGCCAAGAACATGATCCGTTCGCTGTTCTTTGGCATGCAGGATGCCAACAAGCTCAGCAGCCGCCCGGCCGGTGTGCCGGAGCAGAAGTTCACAAAAATCGGCATGCTCGGTGCCGGCATGATGGGCGCGGGAATCGCCATGAGTACATCGACCGCCGGTATTGATGTGGTCTTGCTCGATACCACCCAAGAAGCTGCCGAAAAAGGCAAAGCCTATGCGGTGGCGCAATGGGCCAAGATGGTCAGCAAAGGCCGCATGAGCGCCGACGCTGCTGCTGCCTTGGCAGCACGGATTCATCCGACTGCGGATTACGCGCTGCTCGACGGATGCGAATTGGTGATCGAAGCGGTATTTGAAAAACGCGAGATCAAAGCTGATGTGACCAAGAAAACCGAAGCGGTGATTGCTGCGAATGCAATCTTCGCATCCAACACCTCGACCTTGCCGATCACCGGACTGGCAGAGGCCAGCGCGCGCCCGGCCAATTTCATCGGTCTGCATTTCTTCTCGCCCGCCGAGAAAATGCCGCTGGTTGAAATCATCATGGGCAAAGCCACATCCGACGAAACCCTGGCGCGCTCGATGGACTACGTCAAAGCGATTGGTAAAACGCCGATTGTGGTAAACGATTCGCGCGGCTTCTACACCAGCCGCGTGTTCGGCACTTATGTCTCGGAAGGCATGGCCCTGTTGCAGGAAGGCGTTGCACCCGCATTGATCGACAAAGCCGGCTTGATGTCGGGCATGCCGGTCGGTCCGCTATCGTTGGCGGATGAAGTGGCAATTGACCTGATCTACAAAGTTGCCGCGCAAACCAAAATTGACCTGGGCAGCGCTTATGTACCGCGCGCATCTGATGCTGTCGCAAGCCTGATGGTCGAGAAACTCAAACGCCTTGGACGCAAGTCCAGCTCCGGTTTCTACGACTACCCAACCGATGGTCCCAAGCATTTGTGGCCGGGTCTGGCGGAGCACTTCCCCGTCAAGGCCGAGCAACCCAGTGTCGAATCCATCGTCGAGCGTTTGATCATGGTGCAGTCGGTTGAGACCGTGCGCTGCCTCGAAGAAAACGTCCTGCGCGCGCCGATTGACGCTGACATTGGCGCGATTCTCGGTTGGGGCTACCCTCCGTTCCGTGGCGGCCCATTGGGAACATTGCATAGTCTCGGCATCAAGCAGGCGGTGGCCGATTGTGACCGATTAGCAGCAGCGAATGGACCACGCTTTGCAACGCCGAAGCGGCTGCGCGAGATGGCAGAAAAGGGCGAGACTTTTTTCGCGGTTTGACGGCGTCCCACCAGCACCAACTGGCAAATTGAATCGATAGGAAAAACATGAGCGCAGCACTGAACTACGACCTGAGCGACAACATCGCCACACTCACTATGGATGACGGCAAGGCCAACGCGCTGAACGTCACCATGCTGCAAGCCATCAACGATGGCTTGGATCGTGCGGTGGCGGACAAGGCCGCCGTGGTCGTGATTCAGGGCCGCGAAAAAATGTTCTCCGGTGGCTTTGATCTGTCTGCCTTCAAGCGTGAACCGGCCGAGATTGTGGCCATGCTCACCGCCGGAGCCAAGCTTTCCGAGCGCTTGCTGGCGTTTCCAGTGCCGGTGGTGGCTGCCTGTACCGGCCACGCCGTGGCGATGGGGTCATTCATGCTGCTGAGTTGTGACGTACGAATCGGCCCTGATAGCGATGCGCGCTTTCACATCAATGAAGTATTGATCGGCATGATCCTGCCGCATTTCGCGATTGAAGTCAGTCGTCAGCGGCTGACACCAGCCGCCTTCACCCAGGCCGTGAATATGGCAATGCCGCACTCGGGACAGAAGGCTGTAGCCGCCGGTTTCCTCGACGAAATCGTCGCTCCGGAAAACGTTGCCGAGGCGGCAAGGAATCGCGCAGTGATGCTCAAATCGCTAAACGCTGGTGCCTATCTGGCAACCAAGTTGCGTTCGCGCAAACCTGTCCTTGATGCGATGAAAAAAGCCATCGAACAGGATTGCGCCGACTGGGCGGAGGCGTTTAAAACGCGGGGCTAATACACAACTTGTGTGCGCGCAATCAGGATACAAATTTCGCCTGATAGGCCGCAATCGCAGGCAGCAATGCCATCCGCCGCGCCAAACTGTCGGCAGGCCAACAGTCCTCGCGCTCGTAGTATTCAAGCACCGCAGGCACGCCCTCGGGCAGCAGCAGCCACGGCTGTTTGGACCGGGTAAAAATATGGATGTCCGGCGGCAACAAATCCGGATTATCCAGCGTGCCGACGCGCACAAATCGCAGCAACGGCCCCGCGCCCGCATAGTTGCTCCATACCGCCACACGGCAGGTCGGACAACGCGCAATCGTCTGCCCGCGACCACTTTCAGTTGGTGTGACAATCAGTTCCGGCTCGATGCCAACATGAGTCACCCGATCAGCTTCTATCATCGCGTTAAGCGCAAACGAAGCGCCCGTCTCACGTTGGCACCAGCGGCAGTGACAGCAATGCACGAACAACGGCGCGCATTCCATCCGATAGCGCACAGCCTTGCAAGTACAGCCACCTTCGATTGGAAATTGGGTGGATGAAGCTTGGTCAAAGCCGACGAGAACCTTCGTTTCGTTGGCGTCAATTTTTTGCATGAGCGTCAGCTTGACATAAAAACAAATAGCAAGGTGGCCAGCAATACATCACGACCCCATCACCACAGGCCCACCTTTAGCCAAGGCGCGCTGGTACGCGGGACGTGCTTCGATTTTCTTGGCATAGGCGGCGATGTGTTGGAAATTCTTTGCACCATCGCCGCGCGCCAGTGCCGCAGCAATAGGGAATGACATTTGCACATCGGCTACCGTCATCGCTGCGCCGGTGAACCATTCGTTTTTCGACAAGTGTTCATCAATAAATTTTAGGTGTGCGGCGATGCCCGGATCGATAAAGCTGGACTGAACTTTGCCGCACAATTGGCGCGCAATCGGGCGCACAAAAAATGGCATGGGCTGGGTCGGGATGGTGGTGAAAATCAGTTTCATCACCAAGCTCGGCATCAAGGAACCTTCGGCGTAATGCATCCAATACACATATTGGCGATGCGCGGGTGTGCCCGCCATTGGCTTGAGCACGCCGAGTTCCGTCGGTGCTCTACTGCCGTAAGCGTCGACGAGGTATTCCAAAATTGCGCCGGATTCGGCAATAGTCAAATCGCCATCCGTAATCACCGGCGACTTGCCTAATGGATGCACGGATTTGAGTTCAGGCGGCGCGAGCATGGTTTTTTTGTCGCGCAGATAGGTTTTGATTTGGTACGGAACATTTAGCTCTTCGAGTAACCAAAGTACGCGTTGCGAGCGGGATTTTTCCAGATGGTGGACGGTGAGCATGGCGGGCATTCCCTGTGGTGACCTTGCTCTATTTCACCACAGGCTTTGCTAATCTACGGCGTGTGGCCGGTGAACGGGCCAGTCCCTGGCCAGCACCAAAGACAAAATCCAATCCAAAATGCCCGCTTCTCACGATCAAATAATTTCCGCGACGCAGCGTTGGTTGGAGCGCGCAGTGATCGGCTTGAATCTTTGTCCGTTTGCCAAGGCGGTGCATGTCAAGCAGCAGATTCGTTATGTGGTCAGTTCAGCGACGAAAACTGAAACTTTGCTTGATGATCTTGAGCACGAATTAAAATTCTTGCGCGATGCTGAGGCGAATCTGGTCGACACGACTTTGCTGATATTGCCGAAGGTACTTAAAGATTTTTCCGCCTTCGCCGATTTTCTTGATCTTGCTGAAATTGTGCTGCGTACGCATAGACTTGATGGCGTGTTGCAAATCGCCAGCTTTCATCCCGATTATGTTTTTGCCGAAGCGGATGCCGAAGACGTCACCAACTACACCAACCGCTCGCCCTACCCGATGCTGCATTTGTTGCGCGAAGCGAGTGTATCGAAGGCTACAAACGCCTTTCCGGATGCGGCGCAGATTTTTGAGCGCAATATGCAAACCTTGAATTCGCTTGGCGTTGCCGGCTGGAAAGCATTGGAAGTTGGCGTGGATGAAGCATCAAAGGAAATATTATGAAAGCACTGTATACACGGATCGCCGAGATGGAGCTCAAGCTGGCGGTCGCCGAAGACCACATCGACGAATTGAACAAAACGATTTTTCGTCAGCAACAACAGCTTGATTTATTGCAGGCACAAATGCGCGAATTGCATCGTCAACTGCATGCGGCGGCGGGTGGCGAGGTGAGCAATCCGCACGACCAAGCGCCGCCACATTATTAGGGCTTACTTACTTTCACCCCAGACTTCCTCAATTCGCGCATCACGACGGCAACCTTTGCGGTAGTAGGCGTAGCGTAGCGGATTCTTTTTGTAGTAATCCTGATGATATTCCTCGGCCGGATAAAAGGCCGTGGCGGCAATAATTTCGGTATGAATCTGCTTTAACTTGCCGCTTTTCAGCAAAGCATCCCGACTAGCTTCAGCGGTTTTTTTCTCGGCTTCATTACCCCAGTAAATACCACTGCGGTATTGAGTCCCACGGTCGCAAAATTGCTGATCCTTCACTGTCGGATCGATATGTCGCCAGAAATATTCCACCAGTTGTGAATAGCTGACCTTGGCCGGATCGTAGCTGACACGAACGGCTTCGGTGTGACCGGTGCCACCTGCGCTGACCTGTTCGTAAGACGGATTAGCCACTCTGCCCGCCGTGTAGCCGGACTCGGCCCCGATGACGCCGGGAAGTTTTTCAAAGTCAGCCTCGCTGCACCAGAAGCATCCCCCGGCAAAAATAGCGGTGGCAGGCTTTGCTGCATCAGCGGCAAACACCGATAGGCTTGACGCCATGGCCACAAGTGCTACAAAAATACTGATCGCGCGCTTCATTTGCGTAGTTCCGGTAATTTGTCACCCCGCGCTACAAAATTGAGCGCGACACCATTGTTGCAGTAGCGTTTGCCGGTAGGTTTGGGGCCATCGGGAAACACATGACCTTGATGCCCACCACAACGCGCGCAGTGATATTCGGTTCGTGGCCATACTGCTTTGTAATCAGTTTTGGTACCGACAGCATCGGCTATCGGATCAAAGAAACTGGGCCACCCGGTGCCGCTGTCGTATTTTTTACTGCTCTCAAACAATGGCAGATAGCAAGCGGCACAAACAAAAATTCCGTCGCGCTTTTCACCATTGAGCGGGCTGCTACCGGCGCGTTCGGTGTCCTCTTCAAACAGTACGCGGTACGAAGCGGTAGGCAGCAATTTCGCCCACTCGGTTTTTGCTTTGACAAGTGCCGGCGGGACAGCGGCCTGCGCGGCAGTGCCGACTAGCGGCGCACTGGCCAAACCCAACAAATATTTCAAAGATACGCGGCGGTTCATGGCTAACTCCTGATGAGGTTTTTGCAAAATGGTTTTGATTCGTGTGGATTAGTCGGTGCCAGCCCGTTATCCTTACAGGGCTTCAACGCTCGCTAATTTTGCTCTGTTCCTCTTCCTCATGCCTGCCCTGCTCATAGATCAACTGCTTAACGAAGCCGAAGTTGAGTTATTGCCAATCCGTGCGCAAGGCGCAGGCGGGCAAAACGTCAACAAAGTATCGAGTGCGGTACATCTGCGCTTTGATATTGCTGCCTCCTCGCTACCAGAGGAAATCAAAGCGCGACTGCTGACGCGTGCCGACCGGCGCATCACGGATGATGGCGTAGTGGTGATCAAGTCGCAGGAGCATCGTAGCCGCGAACGCAACAGCGCTGCGGCACTGGAACGATTGCGCGAAATGATCACGGCGGCGGCAACCCTGCCGCGTCTGCGCCGCGCCACCCGACCGAGCAAAGCGGCGAAGACGCGAAGACTAGAGGCGAAAGTTCAGCGAGGGCAAATCAAACTTTTGCGTGGGCCGGTGAATGAATAGTTTTGCGCCGGAAATTTGGCCAGTTGGCGCTGGTAACACGCCGTTATGCAATCACTAGACCTTGATGTTCTATGCGATGCGCGCGAATGGGCGAGCGCGGGTCATCGCGTGAACTTGCTGACGGTGATAGAAACCTTTGGCTCGGCACCACGCCCGATAGGCTCGATGTTGGCGATTCGCGATGATGGCCGCGTGAGTGGTTCGGTTTCCGGTGGTTGCGTCGAGGATGATTTGATTTTGCGCGCGACTCGGGGCGAATATGCGCTCCTGCCGCAACGCTTGACCTACGGTGTGACCAAGGATGAAGCGACGCGCTTTGGATTGCCCTGCGGTGGCACGCTGGAACTGGTTTGCGAACCGCTATTGGAAATCAAATGGATAGACGAATTGCTCGCAGCATGCGCGACGCATCAACGCGTCACCCGCAGGCTGGACATGCAAAGCGGCGTAGTGTCCTTGCACACCGATCAGCAAGCTGTTGAACTGAAATTTGATGGCGCAACTTTGCGTAGCGTATTCGGTCCGCGCTGGCGTTTGCTGATTATCGGTGCGGGTCAGCTGTCACAAATTCTCGCCGCCATGGCCACGCCACTTGGTTATGCGGTATTCGTTTGCGACCCACGCGACACCTATGCCAACGCATGGGATGCGACGCTCGGCAGCTATTTACCCGGCATGCCCGATGATGTGGTGCGCGAGATGAATTGCGACCAGCACACGGCGATCGCCGCAGTGACCCACGACCCCAAGCTTGACGATATGGCGCTGCTCGAAGCGTTGCGCTCAGATGCGTTTTATGTCGGCGCATTGGGTTCGCGGGCAAATCAAAGCAAGCGCCGCGAGCGTTTGGCGCTTTTTGATTTGTCGGCGCAACAAATTGCGCGGTTGCATGGACCGATAGGCTTGCATATTGGCAGCCGCACGCCCGCCGAAATTGCAGTGTCGATACTGGCTGAAATCACCAAAGTAAAAAATGGCTGCTGACGGGGTCGCCAAAACTCCCGTTGGCATCTTGCTGGCTGCCGGACGTGGTAGACGTTTTGATCCGAGCGGGCAAAACGACAAACTGTTGGCAGTATTGCCTAGTGGGGTTCCGGTTGCGGTAGCGGCCGCAAGGAATTTACGCGCGGCGCTGCCTCGAGTCATTGCGGTGATACGTCCTCAAGCGGTTGAGTTGGCGGCGTTGCTGCGCGATGCGGGCTGCGAAGTTATCGTCTGTGTCGATGCCGATGCAGGAATGGGAAGCGTACTGGCCTTTGCAGTTAATCACTGCAAAGGCGCAGACGGGTGGTTGGTCGCGCTAGCCGACATGCCCTTCATCGCGCCGCAAACTCACACCAACTTGATCGCAGCGCTAGCGCAACACGCGCTGGTCGCGCCTGACATTCAATGGCCAGCGCGGGCATCCAGTGGGTTTTAGTCGCCGCTATTTACCGCAATTGCTGGCGCTTGAAGGCGAACGCGGTGCCCATGAATTGTTGGCACAAGCGTCTTTGCACCTGGTGCTCACTTTGGACAGCGGCACAGTCCGCGATATTGATACTAGGGCGGATTTGTAGCGTCTGTTTCGCCAGTTGGTGCTGGTGATACGCTTTCAATCGCCGGTGGCAAGCTTAGCAAGGCGCGAACATCAATCACTTCGGTAATCGACCGATCGCTAAGGTGAGCGCCGTAGTGGCGCGCACGCACACTGCTCTCCAAGCGACGAAATTGTTCATCATTCAGCGCAGGAAGTCGATTCCAGAAAATCTGTACGACTTCACCAGCCGCACTGAGTCGCAATACGACCTGTACGCCTTGGTTTGCAACGCTGGCCCGGTCTTGCGCCGGCAGCGACGCAGGCGTTGGCGCAGACACGGGTGCCGAGGGTAATGCGGGTGCGAGCTTCGGTGCAACGGTCGGTAGCGGAATAAGGATGGGAGCAACGACTACTGGTTTTGTCACTGGCGGTGGTGGTGGTGGTGGCGCCGGCGGAATCGTGGGGGACGAATCTGTACGTTGCGGCAACAACACCGTCAGTGCAGAAATAGTGATGCTGCCATTTGAGTGGGGCGATTTCCACAGCCACAACACGCTCGCGTGCAGTAGCAAAGACACGCCCACCATCAGCAGCAGGCGTTTGTCTTCCTCAGCCGCCCATACACCAGCCGGCATCCACGCTGACACCCGCATCAATAAACCTCAAATTCCCTCCACATCCCGCGCTTACTTTGGAAAGTCGAGGAAGGCGGCGGCGGCTGTGGTGCGACCGGCACACGCAAGTGTTTCTTGTTGATAGTTCGACTTGGTCGCAATGGCTTTAAACGTGCCGTCTTGGAGCTTAACCACCGTGATGCCGACCACCAGCGAGTCAGTGATTTGTATCGACGCTGCCTCTGCCCCTTGGACGTCTAATCCAGTTGAGTAGTCGAGAAAGTTAACCCATGCACTGCCACCAACCGTACAACTGCTGGCAGCTGGCACATTAGTGGCGAACACGAGCGTGCCGAGCACCAACTTCGGATCAACGTTCATGCGCTCGCCAGACTCGGGGAAGGTGACGTACCAGCCAGCATAAATGCCCCAGTCCATCAAGCGCGTATCTTCACCGTCGCAAACATGTGGCAGTGCCGCAGTCACCGATGAACCGCTGCCAGCGCAAACCTTGCGGATATTGCGGGTCACCCCGCTGGTGACAGTGGTCAATGGTGCGTTGGATGTGTCTTTGTCGATCAATTTTCGCGGCAGGAAGAGTGAGCCCACGGCGGGTACCGCAGAAACATCATCTTGCGGATTCCAGGTTTGCTCCACACCGCCGCCCAAATTGTCCGCGCCCAAAGTGTCTTTGATCGCATAAAAACCATGCAGCATGGTGTCCAGCAAATCGGGCGTTTCGAGATACTTGCCGGTTCCGACAAAAACCACTCTATCGCCATTGAGCACTGTTGTCAGCTCTGGCTTGGTGGTGATCGGTTGAATAACGTTGCTGGCATTTTCAAGATGTGCCAACTTGAACACAGCGGTTCCAGAGTGGCCGCTGGCCGAGGGGTCAAGATCGAAGCGCCATAAGTCGCCTTTTAAATCTCCCGCATAGACGAATTGACTCGTGTTATCCGGAGCTGGATCGTCTACCCACACCGCCAACTTGCCAAGGTTGCTTGGCGAGGCACCGGTACCAGAGCCAGTCGCCATTGGGAAGCCGGCTTTAATCGCTCCTGTTTGCGGATTGAGCGCAAACAGGTAGCCGCCGCCGTCACCGCCGCCACCGGTGTTGTTATAGCCGGAGGTGAAAAATACCGACCACTCACCATTGGGAAGCTTAGACACTGTCGTATTCGAGAACGTATAACCTAGATTCGGGTGGCTGAATTCCCACAGGTATTTCGGATCGGTCGGATCGGTCACGTCAAGTGCATAGTAAGTGGTGCCGCCAGCGCCTTGCCCACCGACCAAAATCGTATGCCAATCGCCGCCGCCAAAATCGACATCGGCAATAGTGATTTGACCGTCGGCAAAATACCGGTGCACGTAGTTCACGTCGGCGAGCGTTTTCGCCCCGGCCATTACCTGGGTCGGCATGAAAGCCCACATTTCTTCGCCCGGTGCGACACTCGAAGCGCTAACCGTTTGCGCCGCCGTGTAGGCATTAATGGCGTGGAGATAACCATCCTGCGAAGACACGAATACCACCGGACGCCGGGTTGCCGCCGTGCCACTGGACTTGAACGCCGCATAGCCGGCATCTTCATACAAGCTGCTAGGCGGCTTCATGTACACCGGTTGGGTATTCACGATGTCGCCAAACACGTGTGACCGGCGGCGCCAAATTTGGGCGTGGCTGACATCGCCGTCTTGCTCCAAGCCACGATTGCCGCGCAGGAAGTCGACCAGATTCGATGCCGTGATTTGAAATGGGTTGCTAACACTTAAGGCGGCATATTGAGTCAAGCTACTCGGGTTAAACAATGCTCGTTCAGCCACCGAGAGGTTGGGAAAGGTCAGTCGGCGCAGCGCATCCCCGCTGACGCCAGAAGTCGGCTTGACAAACAAGCGGCGCACCGACCAGGTTAGTTGATCAAGCTTGGCTTGCGCCGACCATTGGCAACCTGAGCCGATAGTTGTGCAGGCGGTACTGGACGATACGTCGCCGGTGACCACATCGATTGAACGCGACTGCAAGTCGCCGGTCCAATCGACCGTGGCGTAGCTCGCCACGTAGGCAAAGTTGTCACCCGCTACTGGTTCAAGATTAGAGGTTGCCGCCGCTGCCGCCGAGCCAACCCGTGCGCCGATTTTGTTCAAGGCCTCGCGCAGTCCGGCAACCACATTCGGCACGTTGCGGGCACTGAAATATTTGCCGTGGCCATTGACAGTGGCATGCCACAAATCATCGACTCCCGTGGGATCAAGATTGGCTACCGCTGGCCAGTTTTTAGTCCCGGCGGCAATGTCGGCGAAATCTCCGATCACTGCGGTCTGGTAGTCAGAAGTAAATGCAAGCTTGCCTTCAATGCCCAGACCCATGGCGAAGAAATTCATGTGTTGCGCTTGGTTTTTATCGTCGGCGGTGGTCAGCACATTATTCTTTTCGACACTGGTGGATCCATTGGTGTCATTGCCGAAGGCCACCGTGCGCAGATCGGTGCTGTAAAAATACCAGGTGATATCCGCCAATGTGCGGCAAGAGGACGCAGCGGAGCGCTTAGTCATATCGCTCACTGCTGGACATGCGATCGCGGCTTGAGCGCCGTCATAGAAGGGGCGTGCTGCTCCAGCCAAAACGTTGTCTTGATTGCCAATATCAACATTGCTGACACCCTTGATGTTCGTCGATTCGGGCTCATTCCAGTAACCATCGGTCACTAGCATCATGTAGTTTTGTTGACAGGAATATTCAATTGGATCGATACCGACTTTGCCGGCGTAATAACGTCCGATCTTGGCTGTTTCTGCGCGCAGCGGCGTGGCACAGTTGGGGCTCTCGGTGGTTAAAGAGGTCCACCACGCGGCTCTTGCCGCGCCTTCAAACGGCGCCACGCCATTCTTAATGGTTGCAATACTCGCATTCGCATCACAGATATTGTCGTAGCCCACCCGATAGTTGCCATCGAGCTGAGTGAAAGCCAGCGTAGTTGCCGATTTCATCATCAGCATCCGGGTGCGGTAATAGCTGTACCAGTTGGCAAAGTTCTGCAGCTCTTCGTTATAGGTACAGGTCGCGGCGGTGCAGTCGGTGCGCCCTGACTCGCGGTTGTAGCTGTTGTTGGTCGCTACGATATCGGTGCGCTTGAAAATACCAACGCCGTTCCAGTTGTTGGTACTAGTGTCCGCTTCCACGCCTCCATTCATAGTTTGCGGACTATTGGTTGGAATAGCGAGAATTGACTGAGGTGTGCCATTGCTCATCGCCACTGTGGTCGTGCCAATTGGCCCGGTTGTGGTGCTCGTGAGAGGCGTAATCGTCGTAGTTTGGCTGGGGCTACCGCCAGCGAAAGTGGTGACGGTGAACAAGTAAGGTGCGAAGTTGTCCACTGCTGTTGCACCAGAACTGCCGCTGGAGGTGGCCGGCAAACAGGAGCGCCAAGTTCCACTATTGTCCGGGCTGGTCAAGCCGGTGCCGGTGATCACAACGCCTGAGCTGTCCTCATTGCCGTTGTATTTGAAGCTGAGCCGGCCGACACCACAGCTATTGCCGTCGTCCGTATCCGTTCCCAGGCAGGCATTTGCGCCAGCAGGGCCGGTGATCGTGCAATCGGATTGAGGCGTACCGGCTGTCGCCGTGGTGCAGGAAATTGTATAGCCATTGGCATCATTGTTCTGAATGTCAGTTTTCAGATTGTTAATCCAAGTCACGGTATCGCTCGATGTGACCCCGGTGCTGACCGTGCTGGTAGTAATTGTGTTGATGCCGCCACAGGTGATTGATGTGAACAGCGCGCTATCAGCCGTTGCATTGTCAATCGTGAATGCCCAGGTCGCGGAGTTCGTCGGGCTCACAGCGGAACAGGTCTGGGAAACGTTATTGTTATAGACCACGTTGATTTGGGACGACTTGGTGATGCTGAGCGTGGTACACGCGGCGGCGGCAGTGGGCCCCGTCACTGAGCAGGTGACCCAATCGTTTCCAGTGTCGTTCGCGCAGGTGTAGGTGTATCCGTTGATGTCGTTGCTGTTCATTCCGGAGGCAAGCAGGCCGCGACGGGAATCGCCGTTTCCGCTTCCGGCGGCAACCGTATTTGGGGTGATGGTGTTGGTCCCGCCGCAGGTGATCGAGCTGATCGTATTGTTGTCGATGCTGCCGCTGATCCGGAAGCTCCAGCTCGGCTGGGTGATCGCCGGGCACGCAGCAGCAGCAGCAGCAGTTTTGGCATAGTTCTTGGTCGTAATGCTGGCCGCTTTGGTGAACACTAAATCGGAAGTACAGGCGCTGACGCCGGTAGGGCCTGTGACATTGCACAGCTGATCATTGGCCGAACCGCCAACATAGCTACAGGAATAGGTGTAACCATTCACGTCGTTGGCGACCATACCATTCGCTAAATTGGTGGTGCGCTGCAAACTAGCAAGCGTTGTGGTGCCAGTGCTGGCATCTGTGCTCAAGGGGTAGATTTCATCGCCGGAGGTGGAATCCGAAGCATCGCAGCGAATGTAGTCGAGCGTCGCAGCATCCGCAGTAGCATTGGTGATACTGAAATTCCACGTTGGGCTGCTTGCCGCTCCGGCAGCCACTGCCGTACCGGCCAGAAAGGTAAAGGACTGCCCATTATTTGCGGTGCCTACCGGCGCAGTGACCACCATGTTGTAGTCACTCCCGCTGACCGTCGGCGCGGCGGCTGTAAAGCCGTGCGTGCCCGTGCCGGCATTGATTGCGCTGCGCAACGAGGTGGCATTTGCCGACACCGAGGTACCGTTGGTCAGCGTGCTTGAGGAGATAGCACCAGCCAAGCTAATGCCATTCACCGAAATGCCGCCGAGCGACGCACCGTAGGTATGCGTGGTGCTGGTCACTTTCATGGTCGCCGTGGCTTGCGCGCTGGGCGATGTGACCACTAGAGCACCAGTACAAGCAGCGCCGGTCAGGTTGACTGTATCTATCGAAGCCACCGCCGTACAACCGCCATTTCCATTGAGCGCCGCCGCCAAATTTGACGCTATCAATCCAGTCACCGTACCGTCGGCGATGACCAGTGGTTTAGGGCTAAGTATTGATACGCCGCCCAAGGTGACATCACTGATGGTCGTCGCACCACCCGTTGATGTGACTAGGATTGACCCGCTATAGACCGTCCCTGCCGCCGGACCGGAAATCACAATGGGGAGCCGTTGTCTTCGGTGGTAGCGTCTTTTCGTCTGACTTGAACGTAGGCATCAGCGCTTGAATTACACACGCCGAAAGCGATTCCATCTGCAGCAATCGTGGCTTGGAGATCGGAGCGTGCTTCATAGAAGCCGATATTTGGCCCAGAATTGATCGCGTCGCAAATCATTGCAGCAGTGTTGCCTTGATTTCCGTCAGCGGTCACGTTGGCGTTGATCAACTCTCTACCGTTAATCACGATCGATGATATTTGCAGGCCTGCCGTCGCGCCTGTCGGTGTCACCCGAATCTCACCAAGCGAAAAGAGCTCCGCAACGTCGGTCGGGCCAGTCGCAATGACAGGGCGCCCGTTCATCAGAACGCCATTGACGTACTCGCCGATAATCATTGACTGAATGAGTAAGTTGCTACCGGTTCTAGCGCAGGTGAAACCACTGCTGCTGCTATTGGCGATGATGTGATTGCAAATGCTGGTAGCCACGGAGACCTGATCGCCATTAAAAGCCGAGGTGTAAGTGTTGCCACCGACGATATCAACGCCACCAACGGTCAGACCGGTGAGCGTTTGCCCGGCTGTGGTTGGGGCGATGGTCAGCGTCGCCGTGGCTTGCACGCCTGCCGCGCCGGTACTCACCCAGCCACCCAGATAATTCGGAATGTAGTGATCGAGGTCGCGCCGCCCCTGACAACCGCCAAAGGTGTGCGATTTTGGGTTGTAGTATGAGCACCAGCGATACTTTGACGGCACGGTATAGGGTACGCCCGATACTTCAAATGCGGGGTTGGCGGCCAATGCAACAGCGCGCGTAATACAACTGGTCAGCGTTACGTCGGTGCAGTACTCGGACGCATCCAGCGTGAAATATGCGGCCGGGCCGTTGTAGGTCTTGCGGAAGGTATAGGTGATGTTCGGGTAAAGGTTGTCGCTCGATGTATCGGTGTTTTTCTTACACTGGGGATGGGTGGCGATATTCGCTGCGCTTGGTGTCGGAGCCGGGCTGGCGGTGTTGCACCACACTTCATGCGGCCAGCTGGTGGTGAGATTGGTCGAGCCGGTACCAGCGAAGCCGTCGGTCTTCGCGGCAGTCGTGCTGGCGCTGGCGTACGAACTGCCGCCTTGGCCTAGAGCGGAGGCAAATAGCGCACCGCTGGATCTTAATACTGATAATTGATCGGTGCTGCGGCGTAGGGCGGCTGGGTCGTAGTGTTGCACACGGGTGCTGATGAGGTGTCTTTGGGTGAGCCACCTTGATTGCTCGCCCCAGTGGTGCCCCAACACATGCCCCATGCCGAGCTGCTCAAGCCACCGAGAAACGCAACATAGGTCGTGCCTGCCGTGTAGCCCGCACCGCCGCTGGTGACGGTGACCGACTGTATCGTCTTGTTGGCCGCCAGCGTCACAGTTGCCGCTGCGCCAGTACCGGCGCCCTGAATCAGGACGGTTGGCGTCCCCTGCCCGTAAACGTTGCCACCAATCGCAGTAATGCCGGTGATTACGCCACCAGCGAGTGTGACAGACCCAGTGTCGCCCGAGGATCCCGGCGGCGCCAATCCAGGGTTGGTCGGATCGGTGATGGTGGCATCGTTAATGTAGTCAGGTGTGTAGTCCCACGCCATCGAACCGGAATCGTCGAGCACGTACATCAGGTTTGGCCGCACCACCGAAGTAGTGCTTGCTGCCAGTGGTACGCTGGCAAGCGTAAGCGCCGCTGCTTGATTGATATTGCCCAGCGTCATGGCCCACATCAGTGACCAAGCGATGAGTCTGCGTAAGGGGAGTTTTCGTAGTGCTTTCATGGTGACACCTCGTCGATTGCGCGCTGACGTTTTTAATAAACGAAAGCTTGTACGTAGCGATTGTTCTGGCGCGGGCCAGAGACTTTGACAGTGATGCGGTAGTAGACGACAGCGCCTGAGCTGGTACCCGATGCATTTCCAAACTGGGCCGTGGTCGAATCACGCGAGGTTCCTGCTGCGAGCGGCGTGGAGACTATTGTGACAGGCGGCGACACGCACTGCGCCGCCGGGCAAGATAGCCCCGCCGTTACTGCCATGCGATGCACCACGTAGTAAATGTCATAACCTGAAGGCTTGCCGGCGATCTTCGAGGCGCAGGGCGCGCCGTCCGCATCAAGTGCCGTGTCGCTGAATCGGTAGCTCTGCGGCGTAAACGCATCCGCCACGCCGTCTTTCTTGCACGCAATATCGGCGCCCACCAGCGTTGCGTAGTAGCGCGCGGTGGTGGTCGCGGCCGCTGCATCTAATGGTTCGATATCGCTATCCAGCCCGGTAGGAACCGCTATCTGCGCCTGCACCCACTGATATGCGCTGTCGGACGCGACATCCGCAGCGCGTGTCGCCGCTTGGCGAAATGAGATATTTCCTGAGGCGGAAATCCCACCACGCAGGCTGGTGATCATTGCCACGGCTGAAAGGGTCATGACTACCATGATGACTAGCGATATAACCAGCACGAAGCCCTGCTGACGTGGCCGATGCGACTGTGTTTTCAGCGTGTCCATATGACGTTCTTTAGCGGAATAATGGTCGAATAGGCGCGATAACGGATATTCATGTCCGGGATCGTAAAACTGACGGCGTCGGTGCCGCCCGCGCTGTCGGCTTTTTCGTCGAACAGAGGCAGCGGATTAGGTTGGTCGATTTCGGCGTCTTCGCGCTTGGTGCTGCGCGCCACTACGCCCACCCGCAATGCGATGACGCGTTGTACATTGGTATTATCAATTAGCGTTGCTCCGC
The DNA here is from genome assembly GCA_016721505.1 of Rhodocyclaceae bacterium. Taxonomy (GTDB): domain Bacteria; phylum Pseudomonadota; class Gammaproteobacteria; order Burkholderiales; family Rhodocyclaceae; genus JADKHX01. Next base: position 229,204 of record JADKHX010000002.1, read on the forward strand.
TGACCCAGCGGGTCACAGTGGTACTAGAGGCGGTGTCCGCTAGTCCGTATTGGGCTTTCATAAAAACAATGTTGTCGACCAGATTACTGGTCGTATAAGCCGGGAAGTCAGCCACGGTAAGCCCGGTCAGTCCAATAGCGTATCGCCGACTAAAAAAATCCCTCCCGCCTATGACACCAGGTCCAAAATTTGCAAGAAAACCAGGTAATGCGGAAGCGCTTAACGCCGGCGTGAAACTAATGATGCTGTGCGCAGGGACAGGACCAGCGGCGGCAACCTGGTCAATGGCAGTAACAGTGACCAGCGTGCAATCAGGTGCCAATGCATTGGTAACTACACGATCATCTATATTGAATCCTAACGACGATCGAACATAGAATCTGCTCGAGGTCATTGTGTTTCCACCCGCAGTCGGCGAACTCAATTCGGTGCCCGGAATGCCAGAGACCGGATTGGTACCTTGAACCAAAATTGTGTCTGAAACGCCAGCGCCGACGAACCCGATTGATATCGGCAATACTGCAAACGAGGGATTGGTGCCATCGCCATTAACGATAGTGGGGGTACAGCCTTGCAAATCCATCAGCCCATAACCTGCCTGACCTACATCTCGCTCCAGTCGATACAGCGCCATGACGCCATTGTCTTGCGCCGCCTGAGTTTGGGCCACGGAGCCACGATTTTTCGAGAATGTCATCATCATCGACGCCACTGCGGCAAGGCCCATCAGACTGATGGTCAAGCCGATCATGAGCTCGACTAAGTTAAAACCTCGCTGTTGGCGCATGGGGTTCATGGCTGGTTTTTGGAAATTTGGCTGCTGGTGGAATAGCGCCGAGGGTTATTGGGGTCTTTGCGATCAGTCCATTGGATACAAATCGTCACCGGCTGAGGCATTGCGATGGCCACCGTGCCGGTGGCAGGTGTTGTACACACATTGGTAACCGTGTCGACGCAATCACAGGTCGACAAGTACACATTGGCGGTTGCGCCCGGTATCACGGCATCAAGTCGCGCCTGCCAAGTCGTGATATTGACGTTGGCACTTACCCACATTTCAGCGATCAATTCACCGGCGATATAGCTGGCGTCGTTACGCGCTTTTGACTGACCGACTTGATTGAGCGACTGCGCAGACAAGGCCATCAATCCGACCAGACCGACAGCAAACAATAACAGGCTGATCATCGCTTCAATGATGAAAGAACCAGATTGCTTGATGGGTCGCACGGTGATTTTTGGCTGATTCATATTGATCACCTTATGAGCAGATCAAGGTGTTGCCGACTGCTGCGTTAGGGTCGCAGAGCTTGATGCCACCATTTGAACTGACTTGAACCTTCCAATTTCGTCCAGTTAAAGGCGCGGTCGGGCTGACCAACACTTCAAACACCACTCCTGCTGCGTTGGCCGCAGGCACGGCACCTTCGGCACTGGCGAGCAATTGACCCAACGGCCCAAAGGTCACCACAAATGCGGGCGGGCTGAACCCCGTGGTTGGCGTTCCCGCAATCGTCACACCGACAATGGTTTCCGCTGAACTTTTGAAGGTGATGAAAGGATCGGTTTGACAGCTCGCGGCGGTACCAGAATATGCCGGCGTTGCTGGGCATGGTTCCTCTTGGTCGGGCGGTGTGTAGACCGCTTTGTCGCAAGCCGATGTTGGATCTCCGCGCGTATTCACCGGATTGGTAATGGAGGTGTATTGAGTCACCAGCCAAAAACCAGCTGCGCCAGTTTTTGCACAGGTCGATAAAAGGTTGGAAACCAACTGAAAGCGCACTGGCGCATTTCGGTTGATCGATTCCGAGCGGGCGCGAACGAGACCGGATTGAATCGATTCGGCAATGGCTTGAACCCGACTATTGGTCAGCGATTGGGTAAATGACGGCACCGCGACGCTCAGTAGCACTGCGGCGATCACTAGAACCACCATCATTTCCATAATGCTAAATCCTTGAGTTCGCATTAGCAGGTTCCGCTGCTACTCTTCAGCCAACATTGTGCGGCTGGTGTTCCGTCATTCTTGCTGGTAGTTTTTGCTCCAGCCTCGTTGAGCGTATAGGTATAGCCCAATGTCGAGGAAGCCGCCGAACAAATGTAGGTTTGCCCACTATTCGCGGTGACGCAGGTGGTGTTGGTGAAATAACTGCCAGCTACTCTCGGCGTCATTCCATTTGAATAGGTTCGATTGTCCTGATAGTACTGCTCTTGTCGCAACTGCAAATCAGACAACAAGGACATTGCCTCGGTCAGTTTGCCTTTGATCAAATATTCGTTGTACTGCGGCAAGCCAATGGCCAGCAGGACGCCCATGATGCCCACGGCCACCATGAGTTCGACCAAAGTAAAACCACCGCTCGATGTTTTTTTCATAATTAACGTCCTTTGCAAAACAAGTCAAAATTTCACTTGCCGCACAATCAGCAATCTACGCACGGCACAATCGGAAATCTACCACCGATAAATGAATTCTCGTGTAGTTATTCAACTACAACGGCATGCCGGGTACAAGCGAGTCGTCTTGGTACAGGCTGCAGCCTGGTGCCGGCTAATGCGGGCGACGGTATCTAGTTAATCAGCTGATGATTCAAGGCGTATTCCGTCAGCCCGGCGTTATTCTCTATCGACATTTTTTGCATGATGCGGGTGCGGTAAGTGCTGATGGTATTGGCACTGCGATTGAGTTGCGCGGCGATTTCTGAGATCGAGCGACCCGCTGCCAACAAGCACATCACTTGATATTCGCGATCCGACAATCTTTCGTGCGGCAGATTTTCGCGGTGTCCGCTGACATCCACTGCCAACCATTCGGCTAAGCGCGGGCTGATGTAGCGCTTGCCGCTAACTACAGTACGCACGGCGGTGAACAAATCTTCCGGCGCACTTTCTTTGTTGAGAAAACCACGCGCACCGGCCTTGAGCGCGCGCACTGCCATGTGCTCTTCGGGCTGGATGCTCAGCACCAGCACCGGCAAATCCGGCTTGATGCGTTGAACTTCGGCGAGCACCCAAAAACCATTTTGGTCCGGCAAATTCAGATCCAGCACGACCAAATCAACCGCCTGATTGCGCACCACCTCAACGGCCGCAGCGGCGGTGGCCGCCTCTGCAACCACATCGATTTCGCCATTCGCGCTCAGAATCAAACGGATGCCTTGACGCACCACCGGATGATCGTCCACCAGCAAAACACGTATCACTTGGCACCTCCCATGGGTACGCTCACGCTCACTCGCGTACCGGCGATTTGCGGCACGGTATCGATTTTCAGTTTGCCGCCCAGCGCATGCACGCGTTCTCGAATTCCTAGCAGGCCGAGCGATTTTTGTTCCAACCCGCTGGGCTTCATGCCGATACCATCATCGCAAACTTCAAGGCGCAATTCTTGGCCCGCCGTGAAGCGAATATCAACACGACTTGCCCCTGCGTGGCGCGCGATGTTGGTCAGCAGTTCCTGGCATATGCGAAACAATTGGGTAGCGATTTCTGCTTCGACAATCGGCGGCGGTTCGGGTACTTCAACTTTGCAGCGGGTCGCCATGCGGCGTTGAAAATCCTCCCCCAGCCATTCGATCGCGGCGGTCAAACCCAGTGCATCGAGCACACTGGGACGCAACTCCCAGGAGATTTCGCGCACTACTTTTACTGTCTCATCCAACATCGTCGCCAGGTGCGCGCCGTCGGGCGTGCTCGGTGGCAGTACGCGCGCCACATCAAGCTTGATAGCGGTCAAGCGCTGACCAAGTTCGTCATGAATCTCGTGGGCAATGCGGGTGCGTTCGGTTTCGCGCACAGCTTGCAAGCTAGCGTTGAGCGCACGTAGTTCGTCGCGCGACTGGCGCATCTGTTCATCGCGACGAGCGATGTTTTCCAACATGCGATTAAACGAATCACCGAGTCGCTCGATCTCGACCGGTGCCACCTCATCGGATGACGGCGTTTCACCAGCACCAACTCGCGACATGACTTCTGACATCGCTTCGCCGCCGCGTTCCAAGCTCGACGTTAATTGCGACATACGGGTTAGTTGCGAAAGTGGATCAGAAACTGTGCGCACCAAACGATGGAAAACCGGCAAGGCAATCAAAAACAAAATCGCCAACAGTACTGCGCCGCCGACTGCGGCAGTCCAGGTTTGTACGTGCAGTCGCGACATTTCTGCGCCAATGAAAACCTCACCAAATTGTTGATCGCGATTGGTCACTGGATGCCGTACGAAAAAAAGCGAGCTACTTCTTGCCAATGCAGCCGCGTCGTCGGGCAACAAACTTTGCCCTTGCAGCTCTTTGGGAATTTGGCCGAAGGTCGCGACCCGGCGATTGCCTTGCGTCACCATCGCCCAGCGGATGTTGTGGTTTTGCGCTAGTACCGCCAAAAATTGCGTCAGCGCCTCCGCATCATTACGTTCGAGCGCCGGGCCACTGCGCGCCGCAACCATCGCCGCCTGAATTTGCAAATTCTCGCGTAGCGTCTCGCGTTGCACGCTCACGAAGGCAATCAAGGCAACGCCCAGCGCAACGACCAGCAACAAACTAACGATGCCGGCGAACGAGGCGACCAAGCGCGAGTGGATAGTTTGGCGGCGAAAAATCATTGTTGCGCGAGATCTATTTCTGACTGGAAAAAATATGCGGCAACATCAAAATCGCATCCCGATTACTCGATGAAAAACACCGCGCTGCTGCTGCCTGGTAGGGCAACCAGACCTGCGCCGAATGCTCGCGGGTTGATAGCTGCAAATTAATCGTTTCGGGCACGCAAAGGCTGAACACATGTTCGATATTGTGCGTCACATCGGGGGCGTAGCGATGCCGCCATTGCGACATTATTTCAAAGCGATTCGATAGCCGCCAATCGAGCAAATTGTCCGGCGTTGCAACGATGCCGGTTTCCTCATGCACTTCGCGCATCGCTGTGGCACGCAGTGTTTCGTCGCCTTCATGACTACCGGTAACAGACTGCCAAAAACCGGGGTGCAATGCGCGCTCGAGCAGCACGACTTCCAATTTCGGCGTGTGTATCACTACCAAAACCGACACTGGGCGTTTGAATTCCATTTGGCGTTTTGTGAGTTGGTGCTGGTGACACGCCGTTAGAGTTTCAGCTTGTAACGTCGAAGCTGAGGAGTGCCGGAAACTTGCTCGCGGGGATGTCGACCAGACACCAAAACGGCACACCTTCGCTGCGCCTTTCATCTGCCACATCGGCAAATATTTTGAGTAGGCACGCGAAATCAGATTCGGCACGTGAATGAACCATCTCAACGTTTTTCAAAATAACTACGAAGCCCAATGCTGGTCGCCAGCCCATGTCGAGCAAGCAGTCGCTGAGCGCATCCCAGTTGTGCCCGAACCACTCGGGAAAAGCCATGGCATGGCCAATTTTTTCGAGCAGATCGCCCTTGTTGCGCGCCTTGGCTAGGTCGATATGAAAAACGCAACAGCCGGCATGGCCAGCACCGATTTCCAATATCTCGTGATGTGGGTGCGGCAGCCGATACACACCTGCGCGCGCGGCATCGGCGAACAGAGTTTCATAAAAGGTGCTGTCTTGTGGATTATTCATCTGCCTCATTGCCGGTGAATGCGCGCGAAGCTACGGTAGTGATCATCAGTGTAATAGAACACCAGCGGTGGCTGGCCACCAACGATGATGCGGCGCGCGCCACGGTTGCTCGCGCCGGGAGTGGGCACTGTGTATTCGCGATAGAAATTCCCCGTCTGCTCGGGCAAGCGGCGCTCGCGATTTTGAAAAACTACGCCATCGCGACGAAACGGAAACGGACCACCACGATCAATTTGCTGCAAGGTGACACGCGCTTGCGGCGGTAATTCATCAAGCCGAATATCACCGACGCGGGTGTTGGGGCGGGCGATTGCAGACAGTGTGAAAAACACTGCAAGCGCCAACAATGCAAAGCGAAACCACTTCGTCACAAGCGCTCCCCGGCACCAACTCACTTTGGCTAAAGTCAAGCTGCGCCAGCGACATCCGCTTTTGGTCGCAAACGAATATGCAAATCACGCAATTGCTTTTCGTCCACATCCGACGGTGCATCGGTGAGCAGACACTGCGCGCGCTGAGTTTTCGGGAAAGCAATCACATCACGAATCGACTCAGCACCGGTCATCATAGTCACAATGCGATCAAGACCGAAGGCCAGCCCGCCATGCGGTGGCGCGCCGTATTTGAGCGCGTCAAGCAAGAAACCAAATTTCGCCTGCTGTTCTTCAGCGCCAATGCCCAGCGCCTCAAACACTTTGGCTTGCACATCCGCTTTGTGTATCCGCACCGAGCCGCCGCCCATTTCCCAGCCGTTGAGCGCCAAGTCGTAAGCTTTGGCGAGACATGCTCCCGGATCAGTTGCCATCAAGGCTTCGTGACCATCTTTGGGGCTGGTGAAAGGATGGTGGCAAGAGTTCCAACGATTATTTTCTGCATCGTGCTCGAACATCGGGAAGTCGACGACCCACAATGGCTGCCATGCAGAACCATCAAGCAGATTTTTTTCGTGACCTAGTTTGACGCGCAAAGCACCCATCGCATCATTCACGATTTTGGTTTTATCCGCTCCGAAGAAAATAACATCACCCGATTGTGCGCCGGTGCGCTCCACCACCGCTTGCAATGCAGCGGCGTGCAAATTCTTGACGATGGGTGATTGCAAGCCTTCTTCATTGAGTTTGCTCGCGTCATTAACTTTGATATAAGCCAAGCCTTTGGCGCCATAAATCTTGACGAAATCAGCATAGCCATCGAGTTCGCCACGAGTCATTGTCGCACCGCCGGGAACGCGCAGCGCAGCCACGCGACCGCCCGTAGTGGCCGGGCCGCTAAAGACTTTGAAGGCAACGTCAGTCATCACGTCGGTGACTTCGGTAAGCTCCAAAGTCACGCGCAAATCCGGCTTGTCGGAACCGAAGCGCTGCATGGCTTCGGCGTAGGTCATACGCGGAAACGGATTGGGCAAATCGACATCAAGGCAAGTTTTAAACACGCTACGGATCATCGCTTCCATCAAGCCGGTAATCTGCGTCTCGTCCAAGAATGATGTTTCGATATCGACCTGAGTGAATTCAGGCTGTCTATCGGCGCGCAAATCTTCATCGCGAAAACATTTGGTGATTTGGTAGTAGCGATCGTAACCAGCCACCATCAACAATTGTTTGAACAACTGCGGCGATTGCGGTAGCGCAAAAAATTGTCCGGGATGCACTCGCGATGGCACTAGATAGTCACGTGCGCCTTCCGGCGTGGATTTGGTCAGCATCGGTGTTTCGATGTCGATGAAACCGGCTTCGTCGAGGAAGCGACGGAAGGCCATCGCCACTTTGTAACGCAGCATCAAATTCTTTTGCATTTGTGGGCGACGCAAATCAATCACACGATGCGTCAAGCGCACGTTTTCGGATAAGTTTTCATCGTCCAGTTGGAACGGCGGGGTGACCGCGGTGTTGAGGACTTCTAGTTCGTGGCAAAGAATTTCAATTTCGCCGGTGGCCAGATTGCTATTCACCGTGCCAGTGGGGCGCAGGCGGACTTTGCCGGTGACTTTCAAGACGAATTCATTGCGCACGGTTTCGGCCAACGCAAACATTTCCGCACGATCCGGGTCGCACACGATTTGTGCCATGCCTTCGCGGTCGCGCAAATCAATAAAAATTACGCCACCGTGATCGCGCCGCCGATGACTCCAGCCGCACAAAGTGACTATTTGACCGACATGGCTAGCGTTAACTTGGCCGCAATAATGAGTACGCATAGAGTTCCAAACTTCCAAACGATGGGTGCCGCAAGGCGGCGAAGTGCTACAAAAAATCGCGGTTGGTGGGTGGCGACGCGGGTATTGTTTTGGCAAGCAGCGCAGGTGTATGCGCTGGCACCACCACGCCCATGGAGACGATATATTTCAAGGCGTCATCGACACTGATATCCAACTCTATGGTTTCGCTTTTCTTGACGAAGAAAAAGAAACCATTGACCGGGCTGGGTGCGGTAGGAATGAAAACGCTGATGTGTTCGTCGTCAAGTTGGCTAGCCACATCATGTGCTGGTGCGCCGGACTGAAATGCCACAGCCCACGCGCCTTGATGAGGGTAGCGCACCAACAAGACTTTGCGAAATGCCTCGCCTGTGCCGGAAAACAAGGTATCGCTCACCTGCTTGACGCTGTAATAAATCGATTTCACCACTGGAATGCGCGACAGCACGCTTTCCCAAAACCCGACTAGCCTTTGACCTACGATATTGGTCGTCACCAAGCCAGTGAGCAAGACCACCAGCAAGGTAAGTAATGCACCCAAACCGGGCACATAAAAGCCGAGTAGCGCGTCAGGGTGTATCGCCTGAGGCAGTAGCAACAAAGATTGATCCATGGTACGCACAATGGCGGTGATGACCCATGCGGTAATCACCAGTGGTACCCAGATCAACAGGCCAGTTATGAAATATTTTTTCACGACAATAGTCGAAATGTTGGTGGCTCAACTACCCGACGCCGTGGCGCTCGAGGCACTTGGCGCGCTTGGCGTTGTGCTCACGGAACTCGATTCGCCAGTTGGTGCTGGCGACACGCCGTCAGTTTTGGTATTGGCTGATTCAGTTTTGCCGCCACTGGAATCGGCGATCTTGTCGGATTGAGTAACGCTAGTTTTAGCGTTGGTACCACCTTTGAAATCGGTCGCGTACCAGCCCGTACCCTTGAGTTGAAATCCGGGTGCGGTAAGTTGCTTGGCGAAATTTTCTGTCTTGCACTGCGGGCAGGTGCTGAGCTTCGGCTCGCTGACCTTTTGCATGACGTCTTTCTCAAAGCCGCAACTGGTGCAGCGATAAGCATAGATCGGCATGGAAACCTCCAAATTTTGGTAAGTTGGCGATTATAGCCGAGCGCCACACCCGTCATATCAAGGGTTTAGCGCATTTTCAAAAACTATTGCCGAGGTACGCTTGTGTCAGCGGCTTGCCCCAAAACATGGCGATGATGCCGGCAATTGCTAAATAGGGACCGAACGGGATCGGTACATTGCGGCCGTGCTTGGCGAACACCATCATGCCGATGCCGATGAGCGCACCGACAAAGGACGATAACAATATCGTCAACGGCAACATCTGCCACCCCAGCCACGCGCCGAGCGCGGCGAGCAATTTGAAATCACCGTAACCCATGCCTTCTTTGCCAGTCGCAATTTTGAATCCTTGATACACCAACCACAAACTCATATAACCGGCAATGGCGCCGAACACCGCGCTTTTCAAATCGGTGAATGTGCCGAAGGCGTTGAACAGCAAGCCCGCCCACAATAGTGGCAGCGTAATGTCATCGGGCAATAGCTGCGTATCGAAGTCGATGCCGGTCAGCGCAATCAGCGCGGCAATGAATCCAAATGCTGCAATGCTGGCGACGCCGAATCCGAGCCGGTAGGCGGCAAATGCGAACAGACAGCCGGTAAGCAGCTCGACCAAAGGGTAGCGTGGTGAAATTCCAGTCGCGCAGCCACTACAGCGACCGCGCAATGCCAACCAACTAAAGACGGGGATGTTTTCGAGCGCGGTGATTTGATGGCCACACTTGGGGCATCGCGAGCGTGGCTTGGCCAGTGTAAGTAACTCAAACACTGGCGCGGGTTCATTGCGAAAATCTGCGCACTCGGCCGCCCATTCACGTTCAAGCATCACCGGCAGACGATGAATGACGACATTGAGAAAGCTGCCAATGACCAAGCCGAATAATCCGGCTACGGCGGCAAAAGCCGCCGGATCGGCGAGCATGGCGAACACCCGGAACGCTTAGCTGACGACAGAGCCGAGCTTGAAGATCGGCAGATACATGGCCACCACCAGGCCGCCAATCAGGCCGCCGAGAAACACCATGATCATCGGCTCCATCAAACTGGCCAAGGCATCAACCGCATCGTCAACTTCGGCCTCAAAAAAGTCGGCGACTTTTCCGAGCATGCCGTCGAGCTGACCGGATTCTTCGCCGATCTGCACCATTTGCACCACCATGCTGGGGAAAATCTCGGCATCTTCCATCGCTGAGGTGAGATTGGTTCCAGTCATGACCTGATTTTGGATCTGCTTGGTCGCTTGCTGATAGACATAATTGCCCGATGCCCCGCCTACGGAATCCAAGGCCTCAACCAGGGGAACACCTGCCGCAAACATGGTGGACAAAGTTCGCGTCCACCGGGCAATCGCCGACTTGACCAGCAGGTCGCCAAATACCGGGATTTTCAATGAAACCTTGTCGGCCATGATTTGCAGCGCACGCGACCGTTTAAAGGCTTCTTTGAAGGCATACACACTGCCACCCATTACAGCAAATATGTAAAACCAATTGGCGACGAAGAAGTCCGAGATACCAACCACGATCATTGTCGGCGCCGGCAAATTTCCGCCAAAGCTGGAGAAGACTTCCTTAAATGCCGGCACCACGAAAATCATGATCACTGCGGTAATAATGAAGGCGACGACAAGAATGGCGACCGGGTAAAACATCGCCCCTTTGATCTTGGCCTTGATCGCCAGCGTCTTCTCTTTGTAAATTGCCAAGCGCTCGAGCAGTGAATCCAAAATACCGGCTTGCTCGCCAGCAGCGACTAAGTTGCAAAACAAATCGTCAAAATACAGCGGGTACTTGCGAAACGCATTGCCTAAGTTCGAGCCGGTTTCGACATCTGATTTGATGTCATAGAGCAACTTACCAATCGCCGGGCTTCTAGCGCCTTTACCGACGATGTCAAACGCCTGCAACAAAGGAACACCAGACTTGACCATGGTTGCCAGCTGACGAGTAAACAGTGCAATGTCCTTCTCGGTGATGCTGCCACCAGCACCAACTTTTTGCTTTTTGAGTTTGGTAATCGTCAGAATACCTTGGCGCCGCAGTGCCGCGCGAGCAGCACTGTCGGTTTCCGCCCGCAGATTTCCGCGCACGACCTTGCCGGTTTTGTTCTTGCCTTCCCAGCTGAAGTTTACTTCCTTCGAACCGGCCTTTGGAGCTGTTGCCATGGGTTCCCCCGCTCAATTTTGCTGCTGATTAACCAAGATTCAGCATATTCAATACAGCTTAGTGGTACAGCTTATCACTGACTTGACGGTCTATGAAGCTTAAGCATCTTGACTTTTCTATCCTGTGTTTGCACGATTTCCATTGCCACGCCGTTGATACGCACACTCACCCCGACCTCCGGAATGTCACGCAAATGCTCGGTGACCAAGCCGTTGAGCGTGCGTGCGCCATCAAGCGGAAGCTCAAGCACCAACAATCGATTCAAATCACGCAAGCTGACCATTCCATCGACCATAGCTGTACCATCGGCCTCCCACGCTAATCCTTTAGCGCTACCGGGAACGCTTGTAGTGAATTTGCCAATGATTTCTTCGACAATATCTTCGAGCGTAATCAAGCCTTCAATTTCGCCATATTCATCAACCACCAAGCCAAAGCGTTGGCGGCTCTCGCGAAAAAATTGCATCTGCGCAAATATCGGCGTCGCTGACGGAACGAAATAGGGCTCTACCAATTGCTCACGCAGGGAATCATGATCAACCCTGCCAGCAAACGCATCAGGCACCAATTGGCGATGCTTCAAAATGCCAATCACGTTGCCTGGCTCACCGTCAAAAACCACCACCCGCGAGTGATAACTCGTTGCCAACTGTTCAAGCAATTCTTCTATCGGCGCAGCAATATCGATCGCTTCAATTTCTCCACGCGGCGACATGATGTCAGCGACGGTAACGTGTTTTAGCTCAAACAAATTGAACAAAATATCGCGGTGCTGATGCGGCATTAAATGCCCGGATTCGAGCACCACGGCGCGCAACTCGTCGGACGACAAGCCTTCGGCTTCGTGGCCTGGTTTGGGTTGCAAGTGCACCAAGCGCAACAATGCAGTAACAAACAAATTAACAAACCATACCACTGGATAAGCTACACGCAGCAAAGGTGTAAGCAAATAACTGATGCGCGGTACCAGCCAATCGGGATAGGTTGCGCCGATGACTTTGGGTGAAATTTCAGAGAACACTAACAAACAGAAAGTTACGAATAACGCACCGGCTTCCAAGGTCCATTCTTCTTTACCCAATACCTTCAGTGCGATATTCCCTGTGAGCATTGCGGCGACAGAATTGATTAGCGTGTTGCCAAGCAAAATTACGCCTAGCAGTTGATCCGTCTTAGAAAGTAAAGCCACGGCTAATCGCGCACCGCGACTGCCCGCTTGGGCCTGGTGGCGCAGGCGTATCCGGTTGGAAGCCATCATTGCCGTTTCAGCCATCGAAAAAAATGCCGAACACACCAACAAACTGGCCAGCAAGACCAACTGCATGCTAAGTGGGATTTCGTCCATTCGATCCGGGCTTTATCTAGGCACGACCGAGGATCACTTCGAGCACGAAGCGGCTACCGATGTAGGCCAAAAGCAAAGCACCGAAGCCTGACAAAGTCCAGCGCAGCGCAACCTTGCCGCGCCAACCACGCAGATGTCGGCCGACTAGCAATGCCGCAAAGATCGCCCATGAGAGCAAGGCAAACACTGTTTTGTGATTGAACACGAAGGCTTTGCCAAACAAGGATTCCGAAAATAGAAAACCAGAAATTAAGGTCAAAGTCAGCAGCACAAAGGCGACTTGTATCAATCGAAACAATAATGTTTCCATGGTCATTAACGGCGGTAAGCCTGCCAACAAAACCGGCACGCGACCATGATGCAGGGCGCGTTCGGCAGCGGCCATTAACATCGCATGCAAGGCGGCGGCGGTGAACAAACTGTATGCCAGCATGGCGACCAAAATATGCAACCGAAAACCTATCGAATCAGCATTCGGTAGCAGATGTGCTTCGGTAAATACTGCTGGCAGCAGCGCTGCCACCGCTGCGAGCGGCAGTCCAAGCATTTGCAAGCCTTCAATGCGGGCGTAAAAACCCTCCAGCCAATACAGTGCAATAGTCAGCCACAGCATGACCGAGAGTGCAATTGAAAAGCTGAAACGCATGCTGTCGCCGTCAAATATTTCGCTGCGCAAGCTCAGTGCGTGCGCCAAAAGTGCGGCAAATAGTAGGGCGCGTTGCCAGATTTGTAAGCTGCCACTTGACGTATTCGGCGCTAGCCCACTGGTGTGTGTTCGCCAAAAATAGGTGGCCAGCCCAGCGTAAAGGGTGGCAGCAATTGCATGCATTAGAATCGATGGCATCAAGCCAGTTTACACCACGGTTTTGCGCGATTGTTCATACCCGACATCGCTATAAAACCCGCGCTCCCAAACAAACACTTCACGCCCCTCATCATGCTCGACAATCTGACCAATCGCCTCGCCAAAGTTGTTAAAACGCTTCGTGGTCAAGCACGGCTCAATGATGACAATATCGCCGAGATGCTGCGCGAAGTTCGCATGGCATTACTCGAAGCCGATGTCGCTTTGCCGGTGATCAAGGATTTCATCGCACAGGTCAAAGAAAAAGCTCTCGGCCAAGAAGTCATCGGCTCGCTGACGCCGGGGCAAGCTTTAGTCGGTGTAGTGCATCGCGAACTGACTACACTAATGGGCGGGAAATCTGCCGCACTGAATTTCCAAACCCAACCGCCAGCGATTATTTTGATGGCCGGCTTGCAAGGCGCGGGCAAAACCACGACCACTGCCAAGTTGGGCAAATGGCTTAAGGAAAAACACAAAAAGAAAGTGCTGGTGGTCAGTTGCGACGTTTATCGCCCAGCCGCTATCGAGCAGCTTAAAGCCGTTGCCGGACAAGCCGGAATCGATTTTTTCCCGTCTAGCGGCGAACAAAAGCCGCTGGATATTGCACGCGCCGCTGTCGATTGGGGCAAGCTTTATTACTACGATGTGTTGATTGTTGATACCGCTGGTCGGTTAGCGATTGATGCCGCGATGATGGCGGAAATCGGTGATTTGCATGCGCAGATAAAGCCGATTGAAACATTGTTTGTGGTCGATGCGATGCTCGGCCAGGATGCCGTCAATACGGCCAAGGCGTTTAACGATACCTTGCCCTTGACCGGTGTGATCTTGACCAAGCTCGATGGTGATGCGCGCGGCGGCGCGGCGCTCTCGGTACGCCATGTCACCGGCAAGCCAATCAAATTTACTGGCGTTGGCGAAAAACTCACTGGCCTTGAAGAATTCCATCCCGAGCGTATGGCCTCGCGCATTTTGGGTATGGGCGACATTCTCGGTTTGGTGGAAGACGCGCAGCGTGGTGTTGATCAGGAAAAAGCGCAAAATTTCGTCAAGAAAATGAAAGGCGGCAAAGCCTTCGACTTGAACGATTTCAAAGAACAAATGGGCCAGATGAAAAACATGGGTGGCATCAGCAGCATGATCGACAAGCTGCCCGCACAATTCGGCGCGATGGCGCAACAAGCCGGTGGTGCGATTGAAGAAAAATCTATCCGCCGCATCGAAGGCATCATCAATTCAATGACCCCGCAAGAACGGGTGAAACCAGAAATTATCAAAGCCAGCCGCAAGCGGCGCATCGCTACGGGTGCGGGTGTGCAGGTGCAGGAAGTGAATCGTTTGCTGACGCAATTTGAGCAAATGCAAAAGATGATGAAGACCTTTGCCAAGGGTGGCATGGCGAAGATGATGCGTGGCATGAAAGGTATGATGGGCGGCATGCCGGGGATGCCTCGTTAGGCCGCTTACATGCCTATCAACGGTGGCGGCGCAGAGAACTCGAAATGCATGCGTTGAGCCTGCGCAGCGGGTCGGCTGTGCAAGGCCGACACCCGACACCACCACTAACTGACGAACGAATCGGCGAGATAAGCGCGTGAGCAAATTGCTCGATTTAATCAAAGGTGCCGAACGCGCGCGTAGCGAGCAGCAAGCTGCTGTCACGCCATCTTCGCCACCGGTCAGCGCGGTGTCCGAAGGAAATTTAATTACCCAAGCACTGGCACGCAAAAAAGCTGATGCTGAAGCCAACACGCTCGCGCTAGCCCGCGAACAACTCGAAGCCGCACAACAGGCTGAAGCACTGGCGCTTGCAACGGCCAAGGCTGAAGCAAAGGCAATACAAACTGCGCGTGAATTGGCAGCGACAGAGCAGCAACTTGCCCAAGCAGTGCAGGTAAAAATTCGCGCCGAGCAAGAGGCGATAACGCTTGCTCAAGCGCGATTGGCGGCAGAACTGGAAGCCGCCAATGCCGCGCAGGCGCGCATGGATGCCGAGGCAGAATTGGTCGCACAATCCGAGCTACGTCGCCACGCTGAAGCAACAGCCGTGGAAGAAGCTGCGGCGGCAAAGGCCCGCGCACAAATCACCACGGCGCAGCGCGCAGAACAGCGCGCGCAACAAAATGCAGCAGCCAAGGCAACTGCGCTTGAAGCCGCACGCCAACGCAGTGCTGTAGATGAACAAGCAATTGCCGCACTAGCCGCGCAAACTGCAGCTGAGGAAAACGCCATGCAGCTGGCAAGAGAGCAAATGTTGGCTGATCAACAGGCGGCAGAGCGGGCGATAAAGGCGGCACAACAGGCAGAAGCTTTGGCGATTGCTAAGGCAAGTGCTGAAGCAGAAGCGATACAAAACGAGCGCGAATTGGCAGCGACAGAGCAGCAACTGGCCGAAGCAGTGCAGGTAAAAATTCGCGCCGAGCAAGAGGCGATAACGCTTGCTGAGGCGAGATTGGCGGCAGAACAGGAAGCCGCTAATGCTGCGAAAGCGCGCATGGATGCCGAGGCAGAATTGGTCGCGCAATCCGAGTTACGTCGCCACGCCGAAGCAACAGCAGTGGAAGAAGCCGCAGCGGCGAAAGCGCGCGAACAAATCGCCACGGCGCAGCGCGAAGAAAAGCGCGCGCAACAAAATGCAGCAGCCACGACTGCTACGCTTGAAGCCGCGCGTCAACGCAGCGCTATGGAGCAACAAGCGATTGCTGCGCTGGCCGCGCAAACAGAAGCTGAGCAAGCTGCCCTGCAGTTGGCGCAAGCGCAAATGTTGGCCGATCAACAAGCGGCTGAGCACGCAGAAAATCATACAGCCATTGCAAAAAAGGCGATGGATACCGCCAATGCACGCGCACAAGCTGAGCAAAACGCCAGGCTTGCTGCTCAGGAACGCGCCAAAGCCGAGCAAATTGCGCAGGCACAAGAATTGGCCGCGCAAGCAGCCGAGTATGAAGCTGCACAGCAAACACGTGCGCGTGCCGAAGCCGAGGAAAAAATTGGGTTGCAAGCCGAGCTGCATCGCCATGCCACAGCCAAGGCGGCCGATGAAATCGCGGCACAGACCGCACGCGACCAAATCGCAACAAGTCAACGCACGCAAGCACTAGCCCAGCAAGCCGCTGCGGCAAAAAAACAAGCTCATGAAGCCGCGCAGCTACGCCGCGACGCCGAGACACAAATGCAGACAGCGCTAGCAGCGCAAGCGCAAGCCGAACGCGATGCCGCCAATGCAAGTGAGCAAGCAGCCGCGCAACTAAGCGCCGAAGCGGCACAGGCAGCGCAAATCGAACAAGCGCGCATCGCGAAGCAAATTGCTGACGATATTTCCGCCAATGAACACGCGGAAAAGCAGGCGAAGGAGCGCGCGAATGCCGAACAGCATGCCGCTCAACAAGCCCAAGTATTGGCACATGCCGAGGCGCAAAGACTTGAAGTCGCAAAGCAACGTACGGTTGCTGAAACGGCGGCCGCGGTTGCTGCAGAAGCACGCGCGCTAGCCGAACAAAACACGCTCAACATCACGCTTGCCCGCGAAATTGCCGAGCAAGAGGAGGCTGCTGCCGTGAGCCGCCGACGCGCGGCCCAAGAAGCAGCGGACGCAAGCCGCCACGCCACACAAACCGCCGAATTGCGTCGCCAGGAAGCCGCTCGCAGCGCCGCGCTGGCACAAGCACACGAAGCGACATTGGTCAAAGCCCGTGCAACGGCGCAAGCCGAGCAGGACGCGAAGTTAGCCGCCGAAGCTCAGGCGCGAGCAGACGCAGTGGCGATACAGCAGGCAGAAGAAAAATCCGCCGCCGATGCACTCGCTTTGTCTGCCGTCCAGTCCAAATTGGCCGCCGAAAAAATCGCCCTCGCCGCAAGCCAAGCGCGCATTGAAAGTGAAACCGCTGCGCAGACTTTGTCGCAAGATCTAGTGATGGCAGGGAAAGAGCTGCGTATAACGGCAAATGCTCGCCGCGAACTTGGTCGTGCTGAAGATTCGCGAGCGCACCAATACCGCACGGCAGCAATTTCTGTCGCAATGCTGGCAATTGGAATTGGCTTAGGTTTTGCATTGCCTAGCTTGCTTGGTCTCGATACGCAGAGTAGTCCATCAATTGCGGTCGCAACGACCAATGTTGTCCTGCCAGCCAAGCCACAAAGCACTGAAATCGTGCCGCGCGGCTTGAAACTCGACGACAACCTTGAAGCCTTTGCCGCACGACTGAGATCGTCGAAGTCAGGCGCGCAGGCAACGAATTGATCGGCTATTTGGTGCGACCCCTTTCACAGTTCAACTAAGACAATGAGCAACTTCGCATTATTTGGTTCGCAAGTTGGTTGGTCGCTTGAGCCGGTGGCGGCATGGCTACTAACCGATGCACGATCCTCACTTGATCCTGCTGAATTGATCGAAGCGCTTGCCGCACAGCTCGACAGCGCCGGCGCTCAGGTAGATCGTTTGGCAGTAATGAGCCGCACGCTCCACCCGCAATACGCCGGCTGGTCGGTGCGCTGGGGGCGCAAGAACGGAATACACAGTGGTGCGATCGAACACGGCTCAGGCGGCAGCGATGCGTTTGTCGGCAGCCCGGTTCAGTATGTGCAAGAAAACCATCGCCCGTTCCGGCAACATATCTCGGCGCAAGCGCAGGAGGGTGAACACGGTTTGGTTCAGGATTTACGCAAGGCCGGGATCACCGACTATCTCGCCCTGCCGATGCCTTACGCTGCCAATCTGGTTAGCGTGCTAACCCTGGCGACGACAAAGCCGAGCGGAATGAGTGAGGAAGATATTGAGCGATTCACCGCACTGGCGAATCTGCTGGCGCCGCTCATTGAGATCATAGGGACGCGCCGGACTACGCTTGGTCTGCTCAATACATTTGTCGGCCCGCGCATTGGCGAGCGGATTTTGCATGGCCAAGTCAAACGCGGCGATGGTGAGCGCATCGATGCGGCTTTTGGTATTCGGATTTACGCGGCTTTACGAACCTATCCGAATCATTACCCACGCCAGAACTGCTTTCGTTGCTCAACGATTACTTTGAATATTGCGCCGCTGCCGCAACGGGACGCGGTGGCGAGATTTTGCAATTCATCGGCGACGCCATTCTGATTGTTTTCGAGATTGGCAAGTGTGGCGACCGCGCCAATGTTTGCGCCGCCGCGTTAGAAGCAGCAGTCGACGCGTTCGACTCAATAGCGGTAGTGAATCACCGACGTAAGCGTGCCGGGCATGCGTTGATCGAATTCGGTCTCGGTCTCCATGTCGGCACCGTGACGCATGCCAATGTCGGCTCGCCCGATCGCCTGGCGTTCAATGTCGTCGGCCCGGCGGTCAATATGACGGCACGGATACAGTCGATGACTAAAGCGCTACACACTCCGCTGTTGATGTCTGCCGAATTTGCAAAGCAGGTCCGCTCCCCACTCAAAAGCGTCGGCTGCCACGACTTGCGCGGTGTAGCCAGCGCACAGGAACTTTTTACCGTGGGCGACGGGTCGGCGACCTAAAGCGGTGTTTTGCAGTGCTGGAGTTCATTTCAACAGCGTATGGCCAGCACCAACTGGCAAACGCAGTAAAAAAAACAAAAACGACCCCATCGCTGGAGCCGTTTTTTTATACTTGGTGGTGATGAGTGGACTTGAACCACCGACCCCCGGATTATGAATCCGATGCTCTAACCGACTGAGCTACATCACCCTTGAGAAGGGGCGGAATTATCGTCGGCGGGAGGTTTCCTTGTCAAGGCGCACCGTGCTGGGCGAGAATGGCGGGATGGATGTCGATATCACGATTGTTGGCGGCGGTTTGGCGGGCTTGAGCTTGGCGGTCGCTTTGCGCAATGCGCGCTTGAATGTCGCCTTGATTGAAGGTCGCGCGCCGGTTCGCCCGCGAAGCGATGCGGAGTGGGATAGCCGCATTTATGCGCTAAGTCCAGCCAATGCGCGTTTTCTGGACTCGATCGGCGTGTGGCAGCATTTGCCGCTGGAGCGTCGGTGCGATGTCCAGGCGATGGAAATTTTTGGTGATGCAAGCAGCGAATTGCATTT
The DNA here is from genome assembly GCA_016721505.1 of Rhodocyclaceae bacterium. Taxonomy (GTDB): domain Bacteria; phylum Pseudomonadota; class Gammaproteobacteria; order Burkholderiales; family Rhodocyclaceae; genus JADKHX01. The sequence goes on from JADKHX010000002.1 coordinate 248,443, forward strand.
TTCGGCATACGACAGTGGTGTGGGAGAGTTGGCATGGATTGTCGAATCTTCCTTGCTGCAAAATGAATTATGGTTATCGGCACAGCGCCAACCGAATTTGACCTTGCTCTGCCCCTCGCGTCCAAACAAGCTTGAAATTGAAGCCGATGTGGCGCGGATAACCCTGGAAGATGGTCGCGTGATCAATTCAAAATTGGTCGTCGCTGCTGATGGTGCGGATTCCTGGACGCGTACAGCGGCCGGAATTGCGGTGGACTTTTATCCCTACGATCAACTTGGTGTGGTGGCAAATTTTTCCTGCCAGGAGGCGCATCGTGGCACGGCTTATCAATGGTTCCGGGAAGATGGCGTTTTGGCCTGGTTGCCGCTGCCGGACAACCGGATATCAATGGTTTGGTCCACCGGCGTGGCGCATGCCAAAGAACTGTTGGCACTGCCAGCCGATGAAATGGCGCGCACGGTAGCCGAGGCCGGGGGATTCCGTTTGGGTGAATTGGAAATCTTTGGCACGCCCGCTGGTTTCCCATTACGTCTGATGCGCGCACCAAAAATGGTACAGCCACGGCTGGCTCTGATCGGCGATGCGGCACACACCATACATCCGCTGTCGGGTCACGGGATCAATTTGGGTTTTCAAGATGCTGCAGCGCTGGCAAATCAACTTTGCACAAAGGCCGAGCACATTGATTGCGGCAACTTGCGCTTGCTACGTGCTTTTGAGCGTTCGCGTGCCGAAGAAGTGTTAGCGTTGCAGAGCGTAACCGATGGTTTGCATCACCTGTTTGGCGCATCGCAAGCGCCACTCAAACGGTTGAGAAATTTTGGATTGAACTTTACCAACCAAATGCCAGTCATAAAGGCTGCTTTGGTTCGCTATGCGCTGGCGGCATAGCGGATGCTAAATTTGGCTGCTTAATTATTTTTCGGAGATTTCATGAATAGATTCCTCGGTTCCACCATTGCCACCTTGATTGCCGCGAGTTTGATTCCTTCCATGGCTACTGCAGATGAAGCCGCTGTGCGCAAAATGATGGATGGCAAAGTCGGCAAGATTGAACGCGTTGTTAAATCGCAAATCGCGGGTATTTGGGAAATCAGTGCCGATGGTCAAGTTTTTTACGCCGATGACGCCGGTAAGTACATTTTGTTTGGCAGCTTGATCGAGGGCAAGAGCGGCAAGAATCTAACCAATGAACGTCTGTTTTCAATGTTGCCGCTCGAAGCTGCAGTGAAGCAAGTGCGCGGCAATGGCAAGCAGACGCTGGTGACATTTGAGGACCCCAATTGCGGTTATTGCAAGAAGTTGGCAAAGGACTTGCAAAACGTAAAAAATGTGACGATCTACACCTTTCTCTATCCAGTGCTAGGCGATGACTCGGTCGAAAAGTCGAAGGCAATTTGGTGCGCGGCCGACAAAGCCAAGGCATGGAATGACTGGATGCTTAATGGCAAACCAACGCCCGCAGCCGCTGAAAAATGTGACCTTGCCGGACTGGAAAAATCTACCGAGACCGGGCAGAAGATGCGGATCAACGGCACGCCAGCCATATTCTTCGGCAATGGCGAACGTGCGGGAGGCTACATTCCGTTGCCGGAGCTTGAAAAGCGGATGGCTGCAGTGCTGGCGACTGCAGGTAATTAGGGGCAACCAGCAAGTGCTATTTGGTGCCCCCGGCCCGACGCAACGCGTCGGGCTGAAAATCGGCAACCTTGCCCTTGACGTTGAATTTGACAACCGACTTTAGCTCGTTGTCCAATCCGCCAACGATGTAACCACCGCTATCCAGATCGTGCACCATGCCAAACCGATAGCCTGGAAACGGTACATCGTAGTATTGCACCTGACCATGCAGGGCAACGCGCCATAGGTCACCGCGGCCGGTATAGGTTTCTTCCATCAAAACCGCCCAGCTGTCTTCGTCAAGATAAAAGGTTCTTTTCGCGTAAATGTGCGACTGTCCGGGTTTCAGTGCACCTTCGACAATCCAAACGCGGTGCAATTCATAACGCATGTAGGTTGGATTCACCGTACCCTTCATGACGATATCGGTGTACTTGAGTTTCTTGTTGCCAATTTCATAGGTGTTATAGGGCACAAATAGCTCACGCTTACCGACCAACTTCCAATCGTAGCGATCCGGTGCGCCGTTGTAACCATCTACCTGATCTGTGGTGATGAGGCCTTCCGATCCGTCGTTAATCCCGTCGTAACCGAGATCCGGCGCTCGTCGCACTCGCCGGGCGCCAGCGTTATAAATCCATGCCGAGCGCTTTTCTGCAACCTGATCAATTGGTTCATGAACCAGAAAAGTAGTGCCTTTCAGGCTCGGTGGTTCGATGAAGGAACCCATCGCGCTGTACAGACGATTCGGTGTCTGCACATCCATGTTCTGATCGTATATCCGGAAGGCCCGAAATCCGATTCTGAAAGTGTCGCCATTTGGTCGTACAGGAAACGAATGTCCTTCACGCTCAACGCCTCCACCAGTGAACCGCAACAAGTGATTCCACATCGCCTCCAAACCATTCTTGGGAATCGGAAGGGAACATTTGAACCGCCTAAATTCATGACGCCGAAACCCTGCAGATCAACTTGCGTGGCTTGAGTCCGCGCCAGATCGGTGACTTCTTTTGGCATCGCTGCGGTACGGTGCGTGGGATAAACCGGCATGCGGAAATTTGGGTTGCGTTTAAGTAGCGCTGTCACACCCGGCGCGAGGCCGTCGCGATACTGTTCTATGTTTTGTGCGGTAATCGTGAAGCGCGGTTTTTCGTCGGCGAATGGATTGGCGTAGCCTTCCTCCCGATTCCACCCTGGCGGTGCTTTGGTCATCCCACCGGACCAGGCTGGAATACTCCTGCAGCATTGCCGGCCTTTTCCGCACCGACCGGCGTTAGATCTTTACCCAGTCGCTCCGCATCGGCCGCGCTTAGTTTGGCATGCGCTGTACTCGCCAACATCAAAGCGAGGACGAACCCAAATGGATAAAGAAAAAGTTTCCGCGTGCTTCTTGTCATGCCTCTCTCCGGTTGTCTTCGTATCGTCCTAGCGACACGAATGAATTGTTCTGACTTGAGTTTAGCATCGGAAGATTGGTGCAACGATTGGCAAAAATTGGCGGAGCGAACCAAGACAACGGCGTGTGGCCGGCACCAACTGGCAAGGCAGCTAACTGCCGTCTCGCACCACGCGACAGGATTCGATATCGAAGACAACGTTGCCGATGGTCAAAACAGTTTGATCGCGAAAGCCTCGTACAAAATTTAGAAACCGTTCGACATCGGCATAGTTGCTGGCAATTCCAGTCGACACCCGAATTGCGCCAGCGCTCTTGCCGCTGCGATCTTGCATCACATAAAGGAAGCGCTGCAAATTCACTTCGGTGCCAAGCTCGCTGATTCCGGCGCGCATGTCGTCCTCGTTTAACTCTTCCGCCGTCTCACCTGCACCGGGGTTGCAAAAGCATCCGGTGCGCAGCGAAATCCGCGCTTCGCCGGCAAGTTCCTCAATCCGGCGATAGTCAATCAAATGCCCGTTCGGGTCGTAGAAATTCATCGTTACCGTGCCGCCACGCATCGTTGTGTTGGCCGGACCGTAGAGCCTAACCATGGCTTTCCCGTTGCTGTGTTTCATTTCCAACAAGCAAGTGAGCAGCCAGTCGGTTAGACATTTAACACGGCGTTGAATGGTGTCGACGCCAATTTTTTCCAGATGCCGCAGACCAATCCCCACCGCCGGAATGCTCATGTAATTGAGCGTGCCGTCTTCAAATCCCGCTTCACCTTTGGACAGCACATGCATCTGCCCCTGCACCGTGGCGAAGTTGACTGTGCCTCCGCCGAACCATGGACGCTGCAATTTTTCCAGCGTTTCGTTGCGCACCAGCAGGCAGCCAACGCCGGTCGGGTAACCGAACATTTTGTAAAACGAAACAGTCACAAAGTCGGGCGAGGCGGTTCGCAGATCAAGGCGATTGGTCGGCACAAACGCCGCTGCATCAAGCAGCACTTTCCAACCTAATCCCCGCGCCTTATCAATTAACGCAAGCGGATGTTTGACGCCGGAAAAATTTGACTGCGCGGGGAAAGCCAACAAGTTTTGCTGCGCCGGATCGGCTTGCGCCAGCATTTCGTCCATGGTCTTCAGGTCGATGCGCAAGTCTGGGCGCGTGAGCGGCGCATAGGCCACTGCAGCACGTTTAGCCAGTGCGAACTCGCGGATACCGTTCACCGAATTGTGATTGTCGGCGGTCAGCAGCAATCTCCCCTGCGGCGAAAACGGAAATGACTCACCCACCAGTTTCAACGCCGCCGAAGCGTTCTGAGTAAAGATCGCGGTGTATTCACCAGCCGCATTGAAATGTTCGAGCACCGCGTGGCGCGCCTGCTCCACACCTCGCGTAGCTTCGGTCGAACTCGGGTTGGCCGAGTGCGGATTGCCAAGAATTTGCTCGCTCAACAAGTCCGCATGTTGGCGGATTTGACTCGCCGCGTGCAGCCCTGCACCTGTGTAATCCAGATAAACCTGATCCTGCGTATCCAGCCGGTGGTACTCGCTTGCGCGCAGCTCGTCGAGCGCGCTGGTGAGTGCGTACTCCGGGTATTGGACTTTGAACTGCTCAAAAGCGTTCATTGGTTGGGTAGGATTGACATCTAAAGCGAAAGGCGAATTTTGACAGGACTAACAGGATGAACAGGATAGAAGCAAGGTCGGAAAACGGTTCGGCTGGCATTTGACTTTCATCCTGTTCATCCTGTTAATCCTGTCCAAAGCATTGCTTTTTATGGCCCGACTCCACTAAGGCGAAACAATCGGGAACGTGGTGGGCGGTTTTTCCAGCAGCCCAAAAAAACTAATCAAGTCGAGCTTGCTACCACTGATTTTCAGCTCATCACTGGTTAGCATTTCCGATATGCCTGCGGTGCCTAAAATCATCTTGAGAAAAATCCCCTTAGTCATCGCAAGGCTGGCATTGGCATCACTAGCCGCTGGTGCTCGACGGAAATGCAGTACGGAATTTTCTATCCACAGCACATAGGATTCATTGATGTCGGTAAAACTGAGATTGATTTTTAAATTCTTGCCTTCGGCTTTCACACCATTGAGGCTCGCCGCCCAGGCTTGCAAAAAGCTCGGCACGTCAGTCCACGCCAACATATCGGTGGCCATGGTGGGCGACGATGCCAGTCCGAGTTTTCCGTTGCGTAGCTCTTGGGCGCCGGTCAAATAAAAATTTCGCCAGATCGCTGATTCAGCCATGAAGCCCATTTGTTCCAAACTCTTGGCTTGCAATTCCTTCGCCGCTTTGTGGTCAGGCTGCGCGAACACCACGTGGTTGAGCAATTCCGATGTCCAGCGATATTCGCCTTTGTCGTACGCAATTTGTGCGGCGGCCACTGCTTTGTCTGCGCCGCCCATCAGTTCCACATAACGCTTGGCCGCGTCGATGCGTGGTAACAAATCAAGATTCGCCGGATTGCCATCGAACCAGCCGATGTAATGCTGATACACGGCGCGGGCATCATGTTTGAGCGTGCCGTAATAACCATGCACTGCAAAATTGCTTTCGAGTGATTTCGGAAATTTTATTTCCTCGGCAATCTCGTTCGGTTTCATGCCTTTGTTAATCATGCGCACGGTTTGATCGTGAATGAATTTATAAGCATCGCGCTGCTGCTTCATAAATTGCGTGATGTTGGCGTTGCCCCACATCGGCCACAAATGGCTGGCAAAGAAAACCTCCGCATCGCCAAAGCGCACCAGGGCATCGTCGATATAGCCCGACCAGCGCAAAGAATCGCGCACTTTCGCACCGCGCAAGGTGTAAAGATTATGCAAAGTGGGCACCATGATTTCAGCCCCGCAATAAGCCTTCATGTCCGGCAAATAGAACGCCAACTCGGCCGGCGCTTCCGAGCCAGGCGCGTTTTGAAAAATAAAGCGCACGCCATCAATCATCATTTCTTGCGGCGTGTGATCGACCATGATGTTGGGCGGCAAAATCCCGATGCGTCCAAAGGCGATGGACTGCCCCAATCCCGAATTCACCAAGCCGGTTTTTGATGCCGGCAGCGTGTTGCCAAACTGCCAGGTCGCCCGCCGCCCCATGGCCGGCCCGACCAAAATATTCTCGCTGGTCGATTCCTCCATAAAGCCTTTGGGCGCGATGATCGGCAGCTTCTGCTTGGCCGCATCTTCGCCGGAAATGATGCCCAAGGCGCCACCAAAATGATCGACATGGCTATGGGTAAAAATCATCGCCGAGACCGGCTTGTTACCCAAATGTTTGCGCGCAAAAGCAATCGCCGCCGCCGCCGTTTCTCGCGTGGTTAGCGGGTCGACCAAAATCCAGCCGGTCTTGCCATCAATCAAAGTGATGTTGGCAATATCAAAACCGCGCAATTGATGAATGCCCTCGGCTACCTTGAACAAACCTACTTCATTGTTCGATGTCGCGTGCCGCCACAAACTCGGATTCACCGTGGGCGGCGCATCGCCTTGAATGAAAGAAAAGCGGTCGTAGTCCCACACGGTTGAACCATCGGCAGCCAAAACCTTGCCCGTTGGTTTGGCGATCAGGCCACGCTTGGCATCTTCAAAGCCTTGCTGCTCGGCGAGGTTTAATGATTTGGCTAAGGCGGTGTTGCTGGTTACCGTCGTTGCAGTCGCTTCACTTGACGATGTTGGAGTTGGAGCGTCTTTGTTGCAGGCGGATATCAGAAAAATCACAGCAAACACGGTAAGGATATTGCGTGTCATCATTTTTCCCTCTTGTAGTGTGCCTCCAGTCGATAGCGGCGTATGGCCAGCACCAACTGGCGTTTTTACATTACTTCACGAAAACGCGAAATGCTCCTTGTCCATTTGCATCACCGATTTCGTCGATGCCAATGCATTTTTGCGATGGCCGTCGGCGCGTGGCAGAAGACGGGCGAAATAGAACTCGGCGGTTTGGATTTTGGCGCGGTAGAAATCTGCTGATTCCTTGCCTTTTCCAGACGCCAAAGTTCCTGCGCCTTGCCTGCTTGTAGCGCCCAAAAGTAAGCCAGCATGACATAGCCGGAATACATCAGGAAATCAAAACTCGCCGCGCCGACGGACTCTTTGTCGCCGGGCGCGCGCAGCATGATGCGGGTGGTCAGGATGTTCCACTGCACCGAACGTTTGGTCAGTTCTCGCGCCATGCTGCCGACAGAACTGGAGGCGAACAAATGTAATTTGGAAAATTTCCACATGAGGCCAGTGAAGTCGCGCACGCATTTTCCGCGTGTGCCGAGTAGCACTTTGCGACCCAATAAATCCAGCGCTTGAATTCCAGTAGTGCCTTCGTAAAGTGTGCTGATCCGCGCGTCGCGGGCGATGTGTTCCATGCCATGTTCATGAATGTAGCCGTGGCCGCCGAAAACTTGCATGCCGAGGTTCGCCGCCTCCAATCCCATTTCGGTGAGGAAGCCTTTAAGGATCGGCGTATAAAAACCTAAGCGACTGTCGTAGTCCTCATATTTTTTGGTATCGCCTTCAACCACTGCGTTAAACATGTTGTCGGCGATTTGCGCGGCACTGTAAATCATCGCGCGCCCACCTTCTGCGAACGCTTTTTGCGTAAGCAACATGCGACGCACATCCGGATGCCAAATGAGCGCGTCAGCGGCGAATTCGGGTTCCTTTTTTCCACTCAGTGCGCGCATCGAGCGGCGCTCTTTAGCGTAGGCCAGCGCGCCTTGAAACGAAGCCTCGGCCTGTGCCACGCCTTGTATCGCCGTGCCGATGCGTGCGGTGTTCATGAAGGTGAACATCGCCTCCAGACCTTTGTTCGGCTCGGCGATTATGTAGCCGGTCGCGTCGTCGAAATTGAGCAACGCAGTGGAGGATGCACGGATGCCCATTTTGTGTTCGATGGAGCCGCAATTTACTGCGTTGCGCGCACCCAAGCTACCGTCTGCATTGACGATTACTTTAGGCACAACAAATAGTGAGATTCCTTTGGTACCTGCCGGTGCGCCGGGCAGACGCGCCAGCACGATGTGAATGATGTTGTCGGTCAGATCGTGCTCACCTGAGGAGATGAATATCTTCGTCCCGGTGAGCTTGTAAGTGCCGTCAGCTTGCGGTTCAGCGCGGGTTTTGACTTGCGCCAAATCTGTCCCGCATTGCGCCTCGGTCAAGCACATGGTGCCGGTCCATTCACCAGCGACGAGCGGTGGCAAAAACAATTTCTTTTGCGCGTCCGTGCCGTATTGCATCAGCGTGTTGATGCAGCCGATCGACAATCCCGGATACATATTGAACGACCAGTTCGCCGTTCCAGCCATTTCGGATTTGAAGACATTGACCGACATCGGCAAGCCTTGGCCGCCGTATTCAGTCGGGAACGACAAGCCTTGCCAGCCACCTTCAACAAAGGCTTTGTAGGCTTCTTTGAATCCTTCCGGCGTTTTCACGTTGCCGTTGGAAAAGGTACAGCCTTCCGCGTCGCCGGACAAATTGATCGGTGCCAGCACTTCCTCGCACAGCGTTGCCGCGCCTTCCAAAATTGCCTCGACCATATCGGGCGTGGCATCTTTGCCGTTCGACAGGCTGGCGTAGTGCGACGAGTAGTCGAGCACTTCATTGATCAGGAAGCGCATATCGCGCAGCGGGGCTTTGTAAGTTGGCATTTTCGCTTTTTGCCTTTTCAAGAAAATATTTTTGACAGGATGAACAGGATGTACAGGATAGAAACAGAATCCAACCGGCACCTTTGGTTTTCATCCTGTCAATCCTGTTCATCCTGTCTAAGGCTTTTACTTTTCCAAAATCGCGACAACGCCTTGACCACCGGCGGCACAAATTGAAATCAGGCCGCGACCGCTGCCTTTTTGATTCAGCATTTTTGCCAGCGTGGCGACGATACGCCCGCCGGTGGCGGCGAATGGATGACCGGCGGCAAGTGAGCTGCCGTTGATGTTGAGTTTGCTCAGGTCGATTGCGCCGAGTGCTTTGTCCAGACCGAGCTTTTCTTTGCAGTAAGCCTCGTCCTGCCAGGCTTTCAAGGTGCACAACACTTGCGCCGCAAAGGCTTCATGAATCTCGTAAAAATCAAAGTCCTGCAAGCTGATTCCGGCACGTGCCAACATGCGCGGCACGGCATAGGCCGGTGCCATTAGCAAGCCCTCTTTCTTGTCAAAGAAATCAACCGCTGCGACTTCACTGAAACTCAAATAGGCCAACACCGGCAGATTTTTTGCGGCTGCCCATTCCTCGCTGGCGAGCAAAACGGCTGAGGCACCATCGGTCAGTGGTGTCGAGTTACCGGCAGTCAGCGTCCCTTGGTTGGGTGCGACCTTCTTGTCGAATGCGGGTTTGAGCGAACGCAGTTTTTCGATGGTCAGATCGGCGCGCAGGTTGTTATCGACGGCAACCCCCTTGAACGGCGTCATCAAATCAGTGAAGAATCCATCCTTGTAGGCACGCGCCAAATTGAGATGGCTCTTGAGCGCCAACGCGTCCTGATCTTCGCGGCTGATGTTCCATTCGCGCGCCATCAATTCGGCGTGTTCGCCCATTGAGTAGCCGGTGCGCGGCTCGCCGTTGCGCGGCAGGGTGGGCGATACCAACATACCGGGGCGCATCTTGGCCAAGCTACCCAAACGCTGGCCGGTGGACTTTGCGCGCGACGCCTCCAGCAAAATTTTGCGCATTTTTTCATTGACGCCGATGGGCGCATCGGACGTGGTGTCGACTCCACCGGCCATACCGCATTCGATATGCCCCAGCGCAATCTTGTTGGCGACGATCATCGCCGCCTCAAGGCCGGTGCCGCAGGCTTGTTGAATATCGAAGGCTGGTGTTTGTGGCGAGAGCGTGGTCGACAAAACCGACTCGCGTACCAGATTAAAGTCGCGCGAATGCTTCATCACCGCGCCGCCGACCACATCGCCCAGGCGCTCGCCGTGCAGATTGAAGCGATCCACCAAACCTTGCAAAGTTGCAGTGAACATCTCCTGATTCGAAGCCGAGGAATAGACGCTGTTGGATCGTGCGAAGGGAATGCGATTACCGCCAATGATGGCGACGCGACGGATAGTGTTCATGGTTTGCTCCTTTGAAATTTGACGCGAATTTGTTCCGAATTGAAAATTAATTAGAAAACACAGTCAAAAACTTTGACAGGATTTACAGGATGAACAGGATAAAAAAACCTCAACGCGTTGTTCGATGTCGTTGCTTCTATCCTGTCTATCCTGTTCATCCTGTCCAATCGCCTTTAACGGCGTCCTACCAGCACCAACTGGTGAATTTTCGAACGAACTATGCGTAACAAATTTGTCCGCGCAGGTGCGGCTTGTCACCTTTTTGATTGCGCACTTCAAACGCAGTGGAAAGTTCGCTATGCGTTGCCCATAGCGACGCAGTTGCCGGAAGAAAAAGCGGCGTTTTGAATTCGACATTGACCGCGGCCTGCGCCACCGCATACGGCGGCATCAGCTGCGCCAGCGCTCGTGCTTTGGTCCACAACCCGTGCGCGATAGCAGCTCGAAAACCAAACAGCTTGGCAGAAAGTGCCGACAAATGAATCGGATTCATGTCCCCCGACACTTTGCCGTAGCGACGACCAATGTCGCTAGCCGCGCGGATGTCGGCTTGGCGCGACAAGGGTAAATCGGCATTGAGCGCACTGATGAATTTCGGCCCGGCGGGATTTTTGACGCCGATGCGAAGCAGCGTTTGCGTCGCGTCCCAGACCAATTCATCGCCGCGCAGAACCTTCATCTCCATGTTGAAGACCTGACCTTTTTCATGCGCGATCAAATCGCCGGTGGCGACTTCAACGCGCAACTGGTCACCCGCTTTCAAGATTGCGTGTTGTGCAATGCGATTGGCCAAATGCACCGTTCCCATGCCTGGCCACGGACATTCCGGCGAGGCGAAAAACGCCATCATCAAGGGAAAGGTGAGCATTTGCGGATAAATGATCGGCACGCCTTGCGCTTCCGAATAGCCGCAGACTTTGGCATAGGCAGCGATATGCGCCGCATCCAATTTCACGCTCGGCCGAACGTAAGTGATTGGCGGCAGCGCCGTCACTACACCGGGCTTTTTGCGACTGGATTTAAGTGCGCCAAGGAACATTCCCGCGGGACTTAGCTCCTCGGTGACTTCAATAATCTGCATTGCGGATTTCTTTGAACTCGTCATGATATTTGTCCTCAAGCGCCGATCAAACTTTGGCCGCAAACGCGAACCACGTTGCCGGTTAAACCGCTTGATGCGGGGTTGGCAAACCAGACAATCGCTTCGGCCACATCAACCGGCAAGCCGCCTTGGCTCATCGAGTTCATCCGCCGCCCGGCTTCGCGCATGGCGAAAGGAATCGCAGCAGTCATTTGGGTTTCAATGAAACCCGGAGCAACGGCGTTGATCGTCACGCCATGTTTGGCGAACACCGGCGCAGTGCTTTGCACCATACCGATGACACCGGCTTTTGACAGCGCGTAGTTGGTCTGACCATTGTTGCCGGCGATGCCGGAGATTGACGAAACACAGACGATACGCGCGCCCGATTTCAAGGCCCCGGACTCAACCAACGCGTCATTGATGCGCTCCTGCGTGGACAAATTCACGTTCATCACCATCTGCCAGAAATGCGGCTTCATATTGGCAATGGTCTTGTCGCGCGTGATGCCGGCGTTATGTACGATGACATCCCAGCCGCCGTCAGCTTTAGCCGCGTCGACCAATTTTTGCGGTGCATCGGCCGCGCCAATGTCGAGTTCAATCGCGGTCGCGCCGAGCTTGGCAGCGATCTCGTTCAGACCTGGCTGCGCTTGTGGCACATCGAGACAAATCACCGTTGCGCCCTCACGCACCATGATTTCGGCAATTGACGCGCCTATGCCGCGCGAAGCGCCGGTGACGAGAACTTTCTTGCCAGCCAATGATTTGTCCCAATTTAACGGCGTACCACCAGCACCAACTGGCGTACCTACGCGAATTACCTGCGCCGAGACATAGGTCGAACGCGGCGAGAGCAGGAAGCGAACGGTAGATTCAAGCTGATCTTCCGCACCTTCGGCGACATACACCAACTGCACCGCAATCGCCCGCTTCAACTCCTTGGCCAATGAGCGAGTCAAGCCTTCGAGCGCGCGCTGAATCGTTGCCTGGCGCGGGTTCGCGCACTGCTCTGGAGGGCGACCAAAAACAATGACACGGCCGCACGGTAAAACCGAGCGCGCTGCATCGTGAAAAAACTCATACAGCGCATCAGATTGCGTGCTGTCGGTCATTCCGGTGGCGTCAAACACCAACGCCTTCACCTTCTCGCCCGGTTGATCATCAACACCCCAGCGCCCGCTCATCAGGCCGGCTCCATTCGCCAAGGGCAACCATTGCGGTAGCTGTCGATGCGCCACTGTTTGTGCGCCGATTGATTTGAAAATCTTCGCTAGCACTGGTAGCAGTTTGGCGTCATCCCCGCCACCCACCAGCACCGAACCCTTGATCACCGGCTGACCTTCTTTGTAGCGGTCAAGCACAATCGGTTTGGGTAAACCCAGCGCGTCGGCAAGTTTGGCGCCTACGGCGGAGTTAGCAAAATTCAGATAGCCATCGTTCATTTGAGAAATCCGTGTTTGATTGGACAGTCTCCGTACACTAGTGTATTGTTTGCCGCGAGTCAAACAGAAAACTTAGTCGACACACTCTAATGAAAGCGGCGAATCCTTCAATTCAGCCAACCAACGGTGACACCCCGGCGCTGCGTCTCAGCCGCGACGACTGGCTCGATGCAGCATTTGAAACAGTTGCTGAAAGCGGCTTCGATAGCGTGCGCGTACTCACTCTGGCCGCCGCGCTGGGCGTGACACGAGGCAGTTTTTACTGGCACTTTACCGATCATGCAGAGCTGATCTCCGCACTAGTCGAACGCTGGCGAATGCGCGAGGTGGATACCCATCAGCGCGCGCAGGAGGCCAGGCCACTCGAACCAAAAGCTGATCTGGAGCGCATGCTTGAAGCGGCGCTGGCGCATGCGGGAGCCGAGATCAAATACCTGCGTTTCGAACTCGCACTACGTGGCCTTGGGCGTAGCAATCCAGATGTTGCGGCAAAACTCGTTGAGGTTGATCGCATGCGGATGCGGCTATTTGAAACCAAGTTTCTGCGGCTGACTGGAGACGAAAAAACTGCCGGCGAACTCGCCGCGCTATTTTATTTGGCCATCGTCGGTGGCACCCATGCCCTCGCCCGACCCGCCAACCCTGAGCGAACCAAGGACTATTTACAGCGCGTGATCGGACACTATTTGATTGCAGCACAAATTCCGGAGGTCGCACAATGACGACCGTGAAACGGATCAGTCTCGCCTTGATAATCGTCCTCGCCGTAGTTGCACTCGCTGCCTGGTGGGTTGTCCGATTGCCGGTTTTTGGTGGCGAAGCCAGTGGCGCGAGGCTGGCGCGAATGCAGCAATCAAAACAGTTTCATGGCGGGCGACTTGAAAACACACCGCCCTACATCAGCGATTTTTCGATCATGCGCGAGTTAAACGCCTATTTTGGCAAAGAGCTTCGCGAGCCAACTTTCAAAATTCCGGTTGTCGCCATGTCGGGTCAGAATCTGGGCGCAACTGTGGCACCCGGTTTGCGCGCTTGGTGGCTGGGTCATGCCAGCGTGTTGGTGGAGATTGATGGGGTGCGCGTGCTGACCGATCCGATGTTTTCAGAACGTGCCTCACCGTTTCAGTTCATTGGCCCCGCCCGACTGCACGAAGTTCCGCTGGCACTCGAGCTATGGAAAAACATCGACGCGGTAGTGATCTCGCACGACCACTTCGACCATCTGGATATGGCGACAATTCGGCATCTAGCGCAAGGCGGTACGCATTTCTATGTCGGCCTCGGCATCGGCGCGCACCTCGAAAGATGGGATGTCAAAGCCGAGCAGATTCATGAAATGGATTGGTGGCAGGAAGCCGAGATAAAAGGCGTCAAAATTCACTGCACACCGGCGCGCCACTATGCCGGGCGCACCAGCATGAACAACGCCACGCTTTGGACCTCGTGGATGCTGAAAGGACCAAGTCACTCCGCTTATTTCAGCGGCGACACCGGCTATGCCGATCACTTCAAGGCTATACGCGAACACTTGGGAGCGCCCGATTTGGCGCTGATAAAAATCGGCGCTTATGGCGACACCTGGCTGGACATTCATATGAATCCCGAGGCGGCAATTCAGGCACATCAAGACTTGGGCGCGGGCACGATGTTGCCGATCCACTGGGCGACCTTCAACCTCGCGTATCACGACTGGGACGAACCTATTTTGCGTACCTTGGCCGCTGCAAAGACGCAAGCGGTTCAAGTTATTTCACCTCGCGTTGGCGAGATGTTTGACTTCGCACAACCCTTCATCAATCAGCCGTGGTATCGGCAGCAGAACAACAAATGACGCTAAGCGCAGCGCTTTGAGACTACCCGTAGTGCGCGTCAAAGTGCATGCCAAAATGCAAACCTGTTAGCGTCAACGCCAAGGGAAATCAGATGTCCAGTTTGCTCGATCCGGCTATTCTGTTTTTCGTCTTCGGCGTCTTCGCCGGAACGGTTAAATCCAATCTGGAAATTCCGCCGCAAATCTCGCGCTTCTTGTCGTTATATCTGCTGATGGCGCTTGGCCTTAAGGGCGGATTTGCATTGGCTAAATCCGGACTCACCGGCGAGGTCGCGGTCAGTCTGGGCCTGGCGATTCTTCTTGCCATCATCGTTCCCGCGATAAGTTTTCGACTGCTGAAACGCTTCATATCCGGTTACGACGCTGCAGCGGTCGCGGCAACCTATGGCTCAGTCAGTGCGGTGACCTTCATTACTGCGGCGCAGTATCTGGAAAATCATCAAATTGTTTATGGTGGGCACATGGCCGCAGCCATGGCGCTGATGGAATCGCCGGCCATCATCATGGCGGTGGTGCTTGCCAATCAGCTGCGCAATATCTCCCGCGCTGAAGTCGGGGCAACGGCAGGTACGCACCCGCATACTCCGCTGAGCAAGATTCTCCACGAGTCGTTCACCGACGGCGCGCAACTATTGCTGTTAGGGGCGATGTTGATCGGTCTGATCACTGGTGATGCGGGCAAGGCCGTGATGCAGCCTTTCTCAGTCGATCTGTTCAAAGGCATGCTGGCCTTTTTTCTACTGGATATGGGTCTCACCGCCGCGCGCAATCTGCCGCTGCTCAAAGGTAGTTCGCCGTGGCTGATCGCCTATGCAGTACTGGCACCGATTACCCACGCCACGTTGGCATTGGCACTGGCCGCAGCCGCCGGACTTTCGGCAGGTAATGGCGCCCTGCTGATGGTGCTAGCTGCCAGCGCTTCCTACATTGCTGTGCCAGCGGTAGTCCGCTATGCCATTCCGGAGGCCAATCCATCTTTGTATTTTGGCCTCTCGTTGGGAGTCACCTTCCCGTTGAATATTCTTTTCGGGATCCCGATTTATGTGGCAATTGCGACTGGAGTGCTGGGGTAATTTTGTAAGCTTACTGACCGCCGTATCGGGTAACTTGGCCGTTGATCAACTGGACGCGATCGCCCTTCATCACCGGGCTTGCACCCGCTTCGAAATCAAAACCGTGGGTTTGGCCGTTGTCAAATTTGACCGTCACCTTCACCATCTCTTTGGTTTTCATATTCTTCTCGAGCTGCCGACCAAGCAGCGCACCACCAACCACGCCACCTATGGTTGCTAGTTTCTTGCCATCGCCTTTTCCAACTTGATTTCCGAGCACACCACCAGCGACACCACCAGCAATCGCGCCCATGGCACTGCCTTCGCCTTTCGTTTGGTAAGTTTCAACTTGTGTGACCACACCGCAATCAAACTGACACCGGTCAGCCGGTATTCCTAAGGCGCCGCCAAGCGGCGCGGCGTTTCTAGTCATCGCAGCTTGATAGTTCTGGTACTCGACCAGGCTGACTTGACCATCACGGTCGCTATCAATTTGATCAAAATTTCTTTTAACGTTGGCGAAATCATTGCCGCTAACTTTGTCCAGCTCTTTGCGCGAAATACCGCCGCTGTCGTTCAAATCCAGCTGGCGAAATTTGGTGACGAAATTGTCTTGGCGCTGAGCTTGATTCAAGTAATTGTTGTACTCGTATTGAGTGACATGCCCATCGCCATCGGCATCAATTGCGCGAAAATTTTCACGCAGGGGTTGCAATAGTGTTGAGCGTGATTTCTCTAACTCGGCCCACGATAAGCCATCGCTGTCATTCAAATCAGCGCGTTTGAAATCCGCCAACCAATTTGGCGTCTGTGCAAATGCCGTCGAAACAATGGCACCAGCCAACAAAGCACCTGCCGCAATACTCACAATGACTTTTTTCATTTTCACTCCCATCTGAATTGATAGCTTGCGAATGCGCCAAGCTCACCTCGTGCGTATTGTCTCACCAAGAAGTATCTCGTTCCGCCGTCGCGGCGATTTTATGGATAGTCAAATCCGCGCCGTTGAATTCTTCTTCTTCATCGAGCCGAATACCTACGGTGCGCTTTAATCCACCATAGACAATCACACCACCGGCAAAGGCAACTGTGACACCAAGCAAAGTGCCAAGCATTTGACTCATAAAACTGACTCCGCCGAGACCACCGAGCGCGGTCGAACCAAAAATACCCGCCGCAATTCCGCCCCAGGTACCGCACAGCCCGTGCAAGGGCCACACGCCAAGCACGTCATCAATCTTCCAACGGTTTTGGGTAAGGGTAAACATCACCACAAACAAGCCGCCCGCGATGCCGCCGGTGACAAGTGCGCCTAGCGGATGCATCAAATCCGAACCAGCGCAAATTGCTACCAATCCCGCGAGCGGACCGTTATGCACAAAGCCCGGATCATTCTTGCCAATGACCAACGCAGCGAGTGTGCCGCCAACCATCGCCATCAATGAATTCATCGCCACCAGGCCAGAGATTTTGTCCAGCGTTTGTGCGCTCATGACATTAAAGCCAAACCAGCCCACTACCAATATCCAAGCACCTAGCGCAAGAAAAGGAATCGACGAGGGTGGATGTGCCGAAACAGCGCCATCTTTAGTGTAACGTCCGCGTCGCGCGCCAAGGAAAATTACCGCAGCAAGACCTATCCATCCGCCGACTGCGTGCACCACCACTGAACCGGCGAAATCGTGAAACTCCGCACCAAAAGACGCTTTTAACCAAGCTTGAATCCCATACGCTTGATTCCACGCAATGCCTTCAAAAAATGGATAGACGAAACCAACGAGCAAAAATGATGCGGCGAGTTGCGGATTGAATTTGGCGCGCTCGGCAATTCCGCCCGAGACAATGGCGGGGATCGCTGCGGCAAAAGTCAGCAGGAAAAAGAATTTGGTCAGTTCGTAGCCACTACGCTCTGAGAGCGTTGCCGCATCAGCAAAGAAATTGACGCCATAGGCCAATTGGTAGCCGATGAAAAAATAAGCAATGGTTGAGATAGAAAAGTCGGACAGAATTTTAACCAGCGCATTGACTTGATTCTTGCGCCGCACGGTACCTAGTTCCAAAAATGCGAACCCCGCGTGCATGGCCAAAATCATGATGGCGCCGAGCAAGATAAATAGCGTGTCGGACGAAGTTTTCATCAATTCCATTTTTCACTCCAAATATTCAAAGGTAAAACTCAAGCCATGGACGCGCCAGTTGGTGGTGGCCACACGCTGTTACTTAGCTACTTTATCCCCGTAATTTTGTGTGTTTGCAAACTCAAGCGCCACTTAGGATTTGTCATGCAATAGCCAATCGCAGCGTGAGTATTTTCATCGGTCTTGGCGCCATCCGCCATTGGTTGCAGGAAGAAATTTTTGAAATTCAGACCGGCGAATTTTTCCGGTGGTGCATCGGCTTGCGGGAACACAAGTTTAAGTTCATCACCGGATTGCACGACGACTGCCGCGGTGCTTTTCGGGCTGACACAGAGCCAGTCGATACCTGCGGGCGGCATGACAGTTCCATTGGTCTCGACGGCAATTTCAAAGCCTTGCGCGTGTAAGGCGTCGATGAGCGCGGTGTCGATTTGCAGCAGCGGCTCACCACCGGTGCAGACGACGAATTTCTTTCCTTCGCTGCTTTGCGGCCATTCCTTCGCAATCCGTTGCGCCAAGGCATTTGCATCGGCAAACTTTCCGCCACCCTCACCATCCACACCAACAAAATCCGTGTCACAAAATTTGCAAATAGCAGTGGCACGATCACGCTCCAGGCCCGACCACAAATTGCATCCGGCGAAGCGGCAAAACACGGCGGCGCGTCCGGCATTGGCGCCTTCGCCTTGCAGCGTGTAAAAAATTTCTTTGACGGAATAAGTCATTTGTATTTGCTTAAATCGGTAGGGCAGGGCCAAGGACGCCCCACGACAAAATCGCGCCGCAGCCGCGTTGTTGATAGACATCGACGCGATCCAATTGTGGCAATTTGGTTTGTGCGTTTTGACGTATCCAACGCGCGAGGTTCGCCGGGTCTGGATTGGCTAATCCAGTAACCTCGTTCAGCGGCTGGTGATCGAGTTGATCGAAAATCGGATTGAACAATTCTTTCACGTCGCCGTAATCCACTGTCCAGCCCATCACCGCGTCAAGCGGTGCCGACAAGTGCAAACGCAATGCATAGGTATGGCCATGTAGCCGTCTTGCTGCGTGACCCGCTGGCGCGGCGGACAACAAAACGGCGCTATCGAAGCTCTGCTCTTTCCAGATGCGGTAATTGGTGCCATCAAAATGCGCGCCGGCGCTGGCGGTTTCATATACCGTAATCCACGACAGCGCAGGCAATTCAGATTTCAAACGATGCCAGATCCACGCCGCGATGACTTCACTGGTGGGATTTTCAAGGCCGCGAATATCGTTCAGACAAGCCATGTGTAATTGATCAGCCAAGGGTTGCCATGCGGCGTCAATAGCGTCGTAGTCGATGCCCATTTCGCTATTCGCGATGTCTTGGTCAGCATGCACGATGACTTCAAATCCATGACCATGCATGCGCCCGCATTTGTGCCCGGCAGCGACATTCGGCAATTGGTGTGCGGACTCAAACAAGTATTTACGCCAAATGTGGGCATGATTTTTTTCGTCCAAATCAACACCGGAATTCGCCGTGCTTTGCAGCGCTATGGTCATGCTGCCGGGCAATTTGAGCTGCGCACGTAACCAACGCGCGAGGTTCTCGTCGGTCGGTTGCGCAATATGCGTATTGAGATATTGGTAATCCAACGGTGCGACTGCTGCCTGCAATGCGCTTTGCAATTGGGCGACTTCGTTGCCGGGAAATGTTGCCCAACCTGCGGGCGGAGCGCAGCGTACTTCGGCCAAAAAGCTGTGCCCGTGCAGACCACGCGCACGGTGGCCATCGGGCAGACAAGTGATTTCGCAGGCGGCTTCAAAGCTCGCGCTGGCAGCGTAGAGCAGTGTCTCGTTCATGCGCTCTGTGCGGCGAAGCGGGACAGCAAGGGGTCAGCCACGCCGACTTCGGCAAAGCCTTTGGCGCGCAGTTGGCAAGAGTCGCAAGCCCCGCACGGCGCGCCGTTTGGCGATGGGTCGTAGCAGCTGCTGGTGTGTGAAAAATCGATTTTCAAAGCCAGGCCGGTTTGAATTATTTCTGCTTTGCTCATGGCGATCAGTGGCGTGTGAATTTTCAGTTGATGAGCGTTCTCAACGCCTTCCTTGGTGGCCAAATTTGCCATCGTTTCAAACGCGGCAATGAACTCCGGGCGGCAATCGGGATAGCCGCTGTAATCGAGCGCATTCACGCCGATAAAAATATCGTGCGATTTCAGCACCTCGGCAAATGCCAACGCGTAGGAAAGAAATATCGTATTGCGTGCGGGGACATAGGTGATCGGAATGCCGTGCGCCATGTCATCGACGGCGCGATCTTTAGGTACGGCGATATCGTCGGTGAGCGCCGAGCCGCCGATTTGACGCATGTCGATATCGACCACGTGATGCGTTGCGCCAAACTGCGCGGCAATCTGGCGTGCGGATTCCAGCTCCACCACATGCCGTTGGCCGTAGCGAAAACTCAAGGCATGCAGGGAGAAACCTTGCGCCTTCGCCATCGCTAAACAGGTGGTCGAATCAAGTCCACCGCTGAGCAAGCACACTGCAATTTTGTTTGATTGATTCATTTGCCTAAGCCCACGCAATTGCTTCGCGACCCTGCGCGGCCAGCCATGCATTGGCGCGCGAGAATTGCTTGCTGCCAAAAAAAGCGGGCGCATCGCCGCAAGGGCGGCGACAGGCATTGCCCATCGGCGATGGATGCGAGCTGGTGAGCACCAAATGTTTTTGTTCGGCTATGTGTTCGCGCAAAGCGATTGCATGTGCGCCCCACAGCATGAACACGCGCGGCGCGCGGTCATGCCCCAAGGCGCGAATGATGCGCGCTGTGTGTGCCTGCCAGCCGAGCTTGTTGTGCGACGCAGGGGCGCCCGGGGCGACACTCAATATTGTGTTGAGTAAAAGCACGCCGTCTTGTGCCCAATCGGTGAGATCGTGGGGACGCGAATTGGTGTGCTGCGTTGGTATTTGCAAATCGTCAGCGAGTTCTTTGAGGATATTCTTCAATGACGGCGGTGCGCGCAAATTCAGCGGTACCGAGAAGGCCAATCCTTGCGCTTGGTCTGGGCCGTGATAGGGATCTTGACCAACAATCACCACGCGGCAATTTTGTGGTGAGGTAAGGTGGAAAGCGGCAAAGCGCGATGGCGGTGGCGGAAACGCGGGTTCGGCAATCTGCGGGAAATCTTCCGGTTTTAGGGCGGCGAATTCGCACCATACTTTTGGCATTTGTGCGAAGTTTCCCCCCATCCTCACCCCGGTCCTGTCCTGAAAGCAGGGGGAGTTTGTCGGCGCGCTGTTTGACGGCGTGTCACCAGCACCAACTGACAAAGTTCTCACATTGAGCATGGCTTCCATTACTTCACGCCACCTTCAGAATTTTCCGGTATGTGGTCGCGCGGAAACAAAATCCACATCTGTCCGCTTTGTTTCATCTTGCCGGCCTGCGCACCGGCTTCAGTGCCGCTGCCCCAGAAAAAATCCGCGCGTACCACGCCACGAATTGCACCGCCGGTGTCTTGCGCCAGCATCAATTTATTCATCACCTGGTCAGAATTTGGCCGCGTAGTTGCCAGCCACACCGGTGCACCCAGTGACACATGGCGGGGATCCACCGCGATACTGCGCTCGGCCGTCAGCGGCAGACCCATGGCCCCGGGCGGACTATCGCTAGTCAAAGCCAGTTCGCGAAAGAACACCAAACTCGGATTGGCATTGAGCAATTCTGCCAAGCGTTTGGGATTCGCTTTGGCCCACGCTTTTATGCCTTGCATCGATGCCTCGTGGGATTTCAATTCGCCTTTGTCGATCAACCAGCGGCCGATGGATTTGTACGGATGACCATTTTGATCAGCGTAGTTCAAGCGCACGCGACTGCCATCAGCAAACTGAACTTGGCCTGAACCTTGAATCTGCATAAAGAAAAAATCAATCGCGTCATCGACAAACAAAATCGCGTCACTTGCTCGTTTGGCTTCTTGCGCCGCCCAATCGCTTCGTGAGTAATACGGAATGAGTTTCCTTCCTTCGATGCGACCACGCAAACGCATGTGTTTTAACTCGGGATACAAGTCAGAAAGTTCCACCGTAATCATGTCATCCGGCGGGCCGAACACGGGGATGCCCGCCGTTTTGCTGCGCGTCCGGCTGCCTGTTAGCACCGGTTCGTAATAGCCGGTGATCAAACCGGTTTTGCCGCCATCCGGATTAACCAGCGCCCATGGTCGCGTGTTGGATTCAAACCATGCACGCAAGCTCGCTGGATTTTTGTCGACGACACCACGTGCATCACGACAGAAGGTTTGCCACAGCGGCTTTTTCTCCAGCGCTGTGCAGCTTGTCAAAAAAGCAACGAACGCTGCGCTGGGATCATCATCATTCCAACCCGGCAAATCGCTCCACTGCGCCGCCTGGAGCGGCTTGGCATCGGGCTTGGGCGGTTTCACAACAGGGCATACCGGGCACGCAGGACATGTCGCTACTGGCGCAGCGCAAGTCGCCGCAGGCATTGACAGCAACGGACCATCGCTAGTGCTCGGTTGTACTGGCGCTTGGCTGCATGCGGCGAGAAGAAAAATCGGCGTTAGCGCCGCAATCGCGCGGCAAGAAATCGAACTGGAAAGGGAAAGAAACATGATTCTGATAAAGTGCATCGCACGCTGTTAACACCCAAGAAGTTTACCCGATGCCCACCACAAAGACCGAATCAATGCCGCAATCCAACACCCAACTCAGTAAAGAGCTAGGCCAATTTTTGCAGCGCGCCGAGGGCTTGATTGATCGATTGGAAGCTGTGCTACCCACACCGATTGCACCACCCGACTGGAGCGCCGCCGCGTTTCGTTGGCGACAATCGCATCAGGGTAACGCGGGTGGTCATCTGGAATCCGTACGGCATCCACACGGCATACGCTTGACTGACTTGCAAGGCGTTGATGCGCAAAAACTGCGCATCGAGCAAAACACGCGGCAATTTATTGGCGGGCATCCGGCCAACAATGTTTTACTCACGGGTGCGCGTGGTACCGGGAAAAGCTCCTTGATAAAAGCCGTGTTGAGCGAATTTTCGGCGCTCGGATTGCGCTTGATTGAAGTGGAAAAGCAGGATCTGGTGCATCTCGCTGAAATCGTCGATCTGATCGCGGCAAGGCCGGAAAAATTCATTATTTTTTGTGACGATTTGTCGTTTGAATCCGGCGAGCCGGGCTACAAAGCAATGAAGAGCGTGCTTGATGGTTCGATTGCCGGTATGCCGGAAAACTTGCTGGTATATGCCACGTCGAACCGTCGGCACTTGATACCTGAAAATTTTTCTGAGAATCTGGAGACCAAACATATGCCCGATGGCGAGATTCGTCCGGGCGATACCACCGAGGAAAAGATTTCCTTGTCGGAACGCTTCGGCATTTGGCTCTCGTTTTATCCTTTCGATCAAAATCACTATCTGGCGATTTGCAATCATTGGCTGGCGAGCTTTGGCGTGAGCGCCAGGCAAATTGCCGCTGCACGCCCACAGGCCTTGCTTTGGGCGTTGGAGCGTGGCTCGCGCTCGGGTCGCGTGGCCTGGCAGTTCGCACGGGATTTCGCCGGGCAACATGGCAAAAAATCACCACGCAAAATTGCGGCAAAGCGTTGATTTGCCAGTTGGTGCTGGCGACACGCCGCAATCGTTATAGATGAAAACCCCAAAAACCGTCCACGTCGCTGCTGCCGTTATCGAGCGTGCTGATGGAAAATTTCTTCTCGGTCAGCGCGCCGCAGACACAGTGTATGCGGGCTATTGGGAATTTCCCGGTGGAAAAATCGAAGCGGGCGAAACTGCTCATGCGGCGCTCATCCGTGAGTTGCACGAAGAACTCGGCATTGAGGTCGTCCGCGCCGATCCGTGGTTGCATCGCGAACATCATTACGAGCACGCGCACGTGCATTTGAATATTTTTCGGGTTCGCCAATGGCACGGTGAGTTGACCGACCGTGTGCACGCCGCACTATCGTGGGAAACCATAGACCAAACCAAAGTCGCACCGATGCTGCCCGCCAATGCGCCAGTGCTCGCTGCACTGGCCTTGCCGGATTTTTATGGCATTACTCAGGCCGCGACAATTGGTGTGTCGCAACAGTTGTTGCAACTTCGAGCGGCGCTTGAAAAAGGACTGCGTCTAGTACAAATCCGTGAAGCAACGCTGAGTAACGCTAAACGCGAAGAATTTGCGCAATCCGCCATCGACTTATGCCACGAATTCGGCGCGCGAGTTTTGCTTAACACCGATATCGCGTTAGCAGAAAAATGTGGCGCAGATGGCGTACATCTGAACGCTGCGCAACTAAATTCCTTGCACCACCGACCGGCATTCGCGCTGGTCGGCGCCTCATGTCATAGCGCAGCGGAACTGGCTCAAGCAGCGGCGCTTCACTGCGATTTCGCTGTGCTTGGCGCAGTCAAACCAACCGCGTCCCATCCGTCACAAAGCGGCATCGGCTGGGACAAATTTTCAGCGCTACTAGCTGCCGAACATGCCACGCCGCCCCTGCCAATTTATGCGATTGGTGGGCTTACAAAATCCGACCTCGATAATGCACGTCGTGCTGGCGCCCATGGTATCGCCGCCATTCGCGCTGCGTGGGTTACACCACAGACTTAATCTCAACTTCGCGGCGAAAATACCTTCTATGAAATCAACCATTCAGTCTTCATTGTCGCGCTACTCACACATCATCGCGCTGGTCGTCTTAGTTTGTTTGCAAGGCTGTAGCACGATCAAGCTGGGCTACAACAATGCTCCCAGTTTGGCCTATTGGTGGCT
Organism: Rhodocyclaceae bacterium; assembly: GCA_016721505.1. Classification (GTDB taxonomy): domain Bacteria; phylum Pseudomonadota; class Gammaproteobacteria; order Burkholderiales; family Rhodocyclaceae; genus JADKHX01. The sequence continues at coordinate 272,837 of JADKHX010000002.1, forward strand.
CGACGACTATGTCGATTTTGATGCCACACAAAGCAAGCAAGTACGTGAGGAATTGGAACGCTTGCATCAATGGCATCGCGCCACCGAGCTTCCAAAAATTGAAGCCTTGTTGCAGCGGGCGCAAATCATGGTGGCCAGCGATGTAACGCCGGCGCAGGCCTGCGTGGTGTTGGCCGACACACGGGCACGAATCGCGGCAGCGACCGATCAGACGGTCTCAGGTGTGGCGCTTGTAGCGGCAACAATTAGCCCCGCACAACGCCAACACATTGCGCGCAAGTTTGAGAAAAGCAATGCCACTTGGCAGGAAGATTGGAACGAAGGTACTGTCGAGGAACGCCAAGCCAAGCGCCTCAAGGCTGCCGTGGAAAACGCCGAGCAACTTTATGATTCACTCAACGAGAAGCAAACCGCGCTGCTGCGCGAACTTGATGCTGCGTCTGGCTACGATCCCAACATTTCCTTCAAGGAGCGCCTGCGTCGCCAAAAAGATCTGTTGCAAACACTCGCCCGCATCAACCCGGCCAACGCCGCCGACAAACCAGACCCGGCTCAGGCCAGCATCTATATCCAAGAATATTTGGCGCGAAATGCCAGCTCACCCGATCCGGTATATCGCGCTTTCGCCGAAAAAATGTATGCCGAATCCTGCAATGCGTTCGCAATCGTGCATAACAGCACCACCGCGAAACAACGCGAACGTGCAATCAAACGCATCGCCGCTTATGCGCGAGACGCGCGCGACTTAATGGCGTTAAAAGATATCAAATAGCCGCCAGTTAAGTCAGCGCTTAGGCTTGCTCATCCGTTCCAGCATATCGTCCGGCAAACCAAACGGCATGGTGCGTTCGAAACACAGCGCTTCCTCTCGCGTGCGCTTCGCCCCCGCAGCAATCAGCGCTTTGTCGATACAATTGGTACCTGCCGAATTCCGCAAAATTTCAGCCGCGAGCGAGGCAACGGCGGTATTCAACGCCTCATCCGCCACACAATCATCAACCAAGCCAATTGCGTGCGCCGCCGAGCCGCTTAAGCGACGACTAGTGAACATTAACTCCTTGGCCTTGGCGCGACCAACGCGTTCGGGCAAGCGCACCGACATGCCCCAGATCGGCGCCAATCCCCACTGACCATGCGTGTCACCGATCAGCGCCGTTTCGGCCGCCACCAGCAGATCACAGCCCAGCGCCAGCTCCAGCCCGCCAGTCAGGCAATGCCCCTGTATCCGCGCTATCGTCGGTTGCGGTAGCGCCTCCAAGGCATCGATTGTCTGCGCCTCGAATTCTGGCGTTGGCCCATGCTCGCCGGCGGCAATCGCCGGCAAATCATGCCCGGCACAAAACGAGCGGCCATTGCCCGTCAGTACCACACAATGAATCGTCTTGTCCTGTGCAATCGCGTCGATATGCGCTCTGAGTTCGATAAACAATTGCGGTGTCAGCGCATTGAGTTTGTCCGGACGGTTGAGTGTCAGCGTGGCCAGCCCTGCAGCATCACTACGAATCACTAAATCAGTGCTCATTCATTCTCCTGAATTCGTCATCCATCACTAGCCCCCTGCACCTTGCCCAGTCCCTTAGGACTCTGTCAGTCGCTCGGCCCTGCTCACTGAGTTGCAATGATCTTAGACATCGCTGCCCAAGTTTCGCAATCCGATCCTGGGCGCGAACGGTTGTCATTGACGACCTTTTCAACACGCTCCATCAGCTCACGATGCTGCCGCTTCTCGTTGTCATTTTGCAAAGGCGTAGACCGCATTACCTGCAGCATGCCGGTCACCATCTCGCGGCATTGAGCTTCGGTAGGTGACTTGTATTCTGCAAATGCTGACCCTGACGCAATTAGGAATACCACCAGGACGAGCAGGTTTTTTTGAGTATTCATTTGGTGACTCCTGACGAAACGGTGAAACGGGCAGGTTGTTCTTGATAGCCGCACAGCGATCGGCGTATTGAATTTCCAGCTACACCTGAACAATGAAATACGTGGAGTGACGGGGCGCTGAAATGACCCGGCGATAAAGCCTAGTCTACCCACACCACTTTCTCCCGCCGTTTTGCCCATCCCTCAAAATCATTGGCAAAGCGTGCTTCAATCTGCGCCCGTTTGACTTTCAAGGTCGGGGTGAGCAAACCATTTTCCGGTGTCCATGCCTTGGTCGTCACTGCGACACAATCAAGTTGCTCGTGTGCATCGAGCGTGGCATTGATCTTGTCCAGATGCGCACTGAATTCCGCCACCAGCTTCGGCTTGTTTTGCGCCAATTCGCGCACTGCAACTTCATTCAGCACGATTAATCCTAGCGGTTGCGACATGCTCGAACCGACCACCAGGCAGGAATCGATGGCCTCATGCTGCGAAAGCTTGTGTTCGATCGGTCCTGGCGCAACGTATTTGCCTTTGCTGGTTTTGAAATTGTCTTTGATACGACCGACGATGGTGAGCCGGTCGTTGGCATCAATTACTCCTTTGTCGCCGGTTTTTAACCAACCATCTGCGGTGAATAATTCAGCAGTGAGTTCGGGTGCTTTGTAGTAGCCCAAGGTGGCCGCAGGGCTGAGTACTTGGACTTCGCCGGTCTCCGGGTCGATACGATGATCGACACCATCGGCGGCCATGCCCACGGTACCCGGTGCGTGACCGCCGACCTTGGTGCTGTGCGAGGTGCAGCCCAGCTCGGTCATGCCGTAGCCTTCATGCATTTCGAGCCCCAAGGCTTTGTACCACTCGATTAAATCGCTCGCCATCGGCGCACTGCCGCTACCGATTAATCTTGCATGATCAAGACCTAGCTGCTTCACAATTTTTCGCCGTACAAAATAGCCCAGCACCGGTGTTTTGAGCATGCGGCTTAGTTTTTTTTGCGGGATCTTTGCCAAAATTCCTTGCTGAAATTTCAACCACAATCTCGGTACCGAGACAAAGGCATTGGGTCTTGCGCGGCGCAAATCGGTGGCGAAACTGGTGAGCGATTCAGCGAAAAAAACCTGATAGCCAAAGTACAGGGAACTAAGCTCAAGGACTGAACGTTCCATGATATGGGCGAGCGGCAAATAAGACAGCGCGCGGTCTTCAGGCGTGTAATCGGAATGCGCCACCACAGTCAGCAGTCCTGCAGCCAGTGTGTCAAAGCTATGCATCGCACCTTTGGCCGTGCCGGTGGTGCCCGAGGTATATACCAATGTCGCCAGATCGCCGCCGTGGCGCACCGGCGAACCGGCCAGCGGTTCGGTAGTTGCTACGATGGTGTCCCAATCTGTGGTGGCGCGCTTGGCCACTGCCTCGGGTGCCAGAGGCAAGGTGATGATAGTCATGCCTTCAGGAACACCACCAAGCAAGCCAATGTCGTCGAGCTTGCCGACAAAGCAGGCGACCGATTCGCTGTGATTGGCAATCTGCAAAATGTTGTCGGCGGTGAGCAATGGATACAGTGGAACACTCACGTAGCCCGCCATCCAGATCGCCAGATCGGCCATGATCCAACCCGCGCTGTTCTTACCAAGGATGGCAACCTTGCTACCCGGTTCCCAGCCTTGGGCTTGCAACCATGCCGCCACTTTCCGCGTTTCGATTCCCACTTGTCGCCAGCTGTATTCCCGCAGTTGGCCGCCATCGAACGGTTGAGTGAAATAGATCTTGTCGGGGCTGGTTGCTTCCCAATGATAGAAGCGCTGCAGGGGCAAATCAGTTTTGGCTATTTGCGGCGCACGGGCGCCAGGCGAACGTATGGTCATGCGAACTCTCCTTTGCAGCGATTGCCATTTTTTCCTCCCGTTCAAGCGGAGGAACTGGTTTTATTTTTCGAGTTTACCGGTCTCTGTCGACACCGGTACATGGCGCCCATCAGCAATGCGTTCATCAACTATTGCCAGTGTTGTCTGTTTTTCGGCTTCACTGGCGCTTGGCCAGCCAGAAATTTCTTCCATGGTCCGCCCGCAGCCTTCGCACATACCGCTGAAATCGTCGATACGACAAATTCCGATGCAGGGAGAGCTCATGACTCCTTCCTTCGGAATGAGTCATTCCCGAATAATGCGCTATCCCCCCGACCCCCTTTCCGGGAAAGGGGGTGACTATTTGTGGCGCGTGCTACGCACACGCAAAATAAGCAGTCGGACACAGTTTCTAGTCTGCCATGTCGCGCTACGCCGCCACGCTAGCCCGCTTGGCGATCACCGCACGGGCGACGCGCGATGCCGGTTCGCGGCCTAGCTCTTTGGAAATCCACTCTGCCGTATCAATCAGCGATATCAAATCCACGCCGCTATCGATACCCAATCCTTTGAGCAACCAGACCAGATCTTCGGTCGCCACATTGCCCGAAGCGCCTGCAGCATACGGGCAACCGCCGAGGCCAGCGACAGAGCTATCGAAGGCTGACACGCCGAGTTGTAATGCCGAATAAATATTGGCAACCGCCATGCCCCAGGTGTCGTGGAAATGGCCGGCGATTTTTTTCAGCGGCACGCGTCGGGCCACCGCTTCTATCATCACTTTGGTTTTCTCTGGCGTGCCGCTGCCGATGGTATCGCCCAAGGAAACTTCGTAGCAACCCATATCGAATAACGCGTGGGCAACCTCGGCCACGGCGGTTGGCGCGATCTCGCCTTGATAGGGACAACCGAGCACGCAGGAAACATAGCCACGCACTTTTACATCGGCTTCTTTGGCAGCGGCGACCATAGGCCGAAAGCGCTCCAACGATTCGGCAATCGAGCAATTGATATTTTTTTGTGAGAAAGTTTCGGAGGCGGCGCCAAACACCGCGACTTCCTTGGCGCCCGCTGCCAGAGCGGCTTCCAGCCCACGCAGGTTGGGAGTTAGCACCGGATAACTCACGCCGGGCAAGCGCTCCATACCGGCCATAACTTTGGCTGCATCGGCCATTTGCGGCACCCATTTGGGTGAAACAAATGCCGTTGCCTCTATGGATTTGAGCCCCGACTCACCAAGGCGGCGAATCAATTCAATCTTGGTCGCAGTGCTGACTTTGTGCGATTCGTTTTGCAGGCCGTCACGCGGGCCAACTTCAATAATGCGAACTCTGCTGGGAAGGGACATGGTGGCTTGGATGTTAGTCGAAAGGGTTGCTGCGCTTGCATCTATTCGCGCTTAGCTTGGCACAAATTCTACTAGCTCAGCACCGTCTCCGACCTGTTCACCGACTGCAAAACGGAAGGACTTTACGATTCCTGCAACAGGTGCGGCGATCGTGTGTTCCATTTTCATCGCTTCGAGAATCAGCAGTGGCGCACCTTTCTCCACCGTCTGCCCAACCGCAGCAATCAAAGCGATGACCTTGCCGGGCATCGGTGCGGTTAAGCCGCCTTCTGCACCACCACTGCTGGCGACATGGAACAAGGGATCGACGACCGCAAAAACAAAACTCATGCCGTCGATAAACACATGCCTCTTTTCGCCGGCGGCTATTACGGTCGCAGTCAAACGCCGACCATCAATATCGACGCGCATCGCGCCGGCGCCAAGTTGCTGTGCGCTGACCGGCGAAACATTTCCATCGATGGCCAAAGTAAATCCGGCACGTGTGTAAGCACCAACCACCACGCACTCATGCTCACCCGAGCGCAAATGTACGCGCCGCTCGGCGGCGCCATTCATGCGCCAACCATCGCGCGTTGCCCACGGTGAATGCGGGTCACTGCTACTTGTCGCATTGGTCGCAGCGTGTTGGCGATCGCGCAATAATTCGGCCAACGCCGCCATTCTCCATGCATCGCTTGAAGGCTTGCCGCTGGCCGGAAACAGAAATGTCTTTTCGCGCTCAATCAAGCCGGTATCAAGATCCGCTTGCGAAAAAGCAGGGGAGGCCACTAAGCGCGACAAAAACCCAATGTTGTTGGCGACGCCTACCACGCGATAGTCGGCCAAAGCTTGCAGCATGCGGGCGAGCGCCGCATCGCGCGAATTTCTACCGCTGTCATCCCAAACAATCAGCTTGGCAATCATCGGGTCATACCACGGCGTGATTTCGTCGCCCTGCTCAACGCCGGTATCGACTCGCACATGCATGGACTCCGCTGGCGGCGCAAGATGAATCAGCTTACCCGTCGATGGCAAAAATCCTTTGTCTGGATCTTCTGCATACACACGCGCTTCCAAGGCGTGGCCGCGGATTTGAATTTGCTCTTGCATCAATGGCAGCGTGTCACCAGCACCAACTCGCAATTGCCATTCGACCAAATCCAGTCCGGTAATCATTTCGGTCACCGGATGTTCGACTTGAAGGCGGGTGTTCATTTCCATGAAGTAAAACGTGCCATCGTTATTGACGATGAACTCCACCGTGCCGGCGCCAACGTAATTCACTGCCTTGGCCGCATCCACCGCCGCCTTGCCCATTTGCGCACGGCGCTCCGCTGTCATGCCTGGTGCCGGGGCCTCTTCCAACACTTTTTGATGTCGCCTTTGCACCGAGCAATCACGCTCGAATAGATGCACGCAATTGCCATGGCTATCGCCAAAGATTTGGAATTCAATATGCCGCGGGCGCTGCAAATATTTTTCTATCAATACATGCTCATCGTTGAAACTGGATTTCGCTTCGCGCTTGCACGACGCTAATGCGTCAAAAAATTCAGCCGATGCATTCACCGCCCGCATGCCTTTGCCGCCACCGCCTGCAGCGGCTTTGATGAGTACTGGATAGCCAATTGCGTCAGCTTGTTGTTTGAGAAATTCTGGTTCTTGATTGTCGCCGTGGTACCCGGGCGTGAGCGGCACACCGGCTTTTTCCATCAATTTCTTAGCCTCGGATTTACTACCCATCGCGTGTATTGCCGCTACCGGTGGGCCAATGAAAACAATGCCATTTTTCTCACACGCCCGCGCGAACTCTTCGTTCTCAGACAAAAAACCATAACCTGGATGTACCGCTTGCGCACCGGTAGATTTCGCCGCTGCGATGATTTTCTCGGCAACTAGATAAGACGATTTCGCTGCCGCTGGACCGATGCAAACCGCTTCGTCGGCCAAGCGCACATGGCGTGCGCCAGCGTCAGCTTCCGAATAAACCGCTACTGTACGAATGCCCATGCGTCGCGCCGTTTTGATTACTCGGCAGGCGATTTCTCCCCGGTTCGCAATAAGGATTTTGTTGAACATCTACACGCTCCGATGCAGTTAGTCAGTTGGTGCTGGTGAGACGACGTCTTCACCCGCGTAATAGTCCACCGCATCGGCGCGCTGCCCAATATGTCTGAATGTGCGTGCATCTTGAGGGCCGGCCATCACCAGGAACTTGTCGGAGTCGGGATATTCACAAACGTCCGGCTCACGCATTGAGCTGATGACCAGCACACGTAAATCCGCATCGCTGGTGTTGATGATTTGATGTGCCGTATCACGCCCACCGGCAGGTGCGCCAATAACATCACCCACGCCAACCGCAAAATTTCCTTGCGCGTTACGATAGGTTCCGTTGCCTTCCAAAACGACATAAAACTCATCATTGGCGTGGTGATTATGGAAAGGGCAAATACGATGCCCAGGCGCAATCACATCGTAGCCCGCACCCAAATGGCTCATCCGCAACAGCGGCGACAGTGCCGCATAACGGCTGCCATATTTTTCGTCGCGCGTACCGTCGACGAGTTCAAGGTTCGATAGTTTTATGACCGGCGAAGTTGTGTTCATCACACCCTCCAATTCGGTTTGCGTTTTTCCAAAAACGCGCTCATGCCTTCGCGCCCCTCGCTTGACGCGCGTCGCCGTGTGATGCGTTGCGCGGTGTCTTCAATCACCTCCGCCGCCAAGCTACGCCACGCCACCGCATCGATCAACTCCTTGCACTCCGCCAGCGCATCGGGACCGTTGGCGAGCAGTGCATCAACTATTTCACCGAGTGCTTCGTCCAGCGCGGCAGCGTCGTTGACGATCTCATGCAGCAAGCCGATGCGATAGGCTTCAGCTGCCGAAAAAGATTCGGCCGTCAACATGAAGCGTCGCGCATAGCGCTCGCCAATCGCCGCAATCACGTGAGGGCTAATCACCGCAGGAATCAGCCCGAGCTTAACTTCGGTCAGCGCAAATTTCGCATCAAACACGGCAATCGCAATATCACATGCCGCGACCAGACCAACGCCGCCACCATACGCCGCACCTTGCACCCGCGCGACTGTAGGCTTGGGGCATTGCCGCACACGACGAAACATTTCGGCCAGCGCGCGCGAATCTTGCAGATTGGCGTCGGAAGAATAGCCAGCCATACGTTTCATCCAATTCAAATCCGCACCGGCACAAAAACTCTTTCCCGTGCTGGAAAAAACAACCACTCGCACGGTCGGATCCAAAGCCATCGCTTCCACGGCAGCGCTGATTTCGTCAATCATCGCGTCATCAAAAGCGTTGTGTCGATCAGCACGGTTCAGCGTGATGATGCCCACGCCTTGATCAATTTCGGTCACGATGTTTTGGTACATGATTTACCTTATGGATTACATTCGGGTTACATGCGGAACACGCCAAACTTAGTCGGCGCTATCGGTGCATTAAGTGATGCGGAAATCCCTAAGCCTAGCGCCCGTCGCGTTTGGGCGGGGTCGAGTACGCCGTCGTCCCATAGTCGTGCCGTAGCGAAATAAGGATGGCCTTGGTGCTCGTATTGCTCGCGTATCGGTGACTTGAATTGCTCTTCTTCTGCGGCGCTCCATTGCCCGCCTTTAGCTTCGATGCCATCACGGCGCACGGTCGACAACACTGATGCCGCTTGCTCGCCGCCCATCACGCTGATGCGCGAGTTTGGCCACATCCACAGCAATCGTGGTGAATAAGCACGGCCACACATGCCGTAGTTTCCGGCGCCAAAACTGCCACCGATCAGCACTGTGAATTTCGGCACTTTGGCCGTCGCCACCGCCGTCACCATCTTCGCGCCATCTTTGGCGATGCCACCGTTTTCGTATTTGCGACCGACCATAAAGCCGGTGATGTTCTGCAAAAACACCAGCGGAATTCCGCGCTGCGCGCACAACTCGATGAAGTGCGCGCCCTTTTGTGCCGACTCGGAGAACAAAATTCCGTTGTTCGCGATGATGCCTATCGGGTAGCCATGCAGGTGCGCAAAACCAGTCACTAAAGTCGCGCCATAACGCGCTTTGAATTCATGGAAGCGCGAACCATCGACCAAGCGCGCAATGACTTCACGCACGTCATAAGGCTTGCGCGGATCAGCCGGTATCACGCCCCACAATTCGCTGGGGTCGTAGAGCGGTTCTTCTGGTGTGGCGAGTTCTATCGTCGTCGGCTTATTCCAATTCAAATTGCCAACGATACGCCGCGCGATGGACAACGCGTGATGGTCGTTCTCGGCCAAGTGATCGCACACGCCGGAGATGCGCGTATGCACATCGCCGCCGCCCAAATCCTCGGCGCTGACCACTTCGCCAGTCGCCGCTTTGACCAGTGGCGGGCCGCCCAAAAAGATCGTTCCTTGATTGCGCACGATGATCGATTCATCCGACATCGCCGGAACGTAGGCGCCACCGGCTGTACAGGAGCCCATTACCACCGCAATCTGCGGAATGCCTTGCGCTGACATATTGGCTTGATTAAAAAAGATACGTCCAAAATGTTCGCGGTCAGGGAACACGTCGTCTTGCGCGGGCAGAAACGCGCCGCCGGAATCAACCAGATAAATACACGGCAAATGATTCTCCGCCGCGATTTCCTGCGCGCGCAAATGCTTCTTTACCGTCAGCGGATAGTAGGTGCCGCCCTTCACCGTCGCGTCGTTCGCCACGATCATGCACTCGATGCCATTGACGCGCCCGATGCCTGTAATCACCGATGCGGCAGGCACTTCACCGCCATACATATCCCATGCGGCAAGTGGCGACAACTCCAAAAACGCTGCACCCGGATCGAGCAGCGAATTCACTCGTTCGCGCGGCAACAATTTCCCCCGCGCGAGATGTTTGGCGCGCGCATCTTCCGACCCGCCAAGCGCCACCTGAGCGGTTTTCTCACGCAAATCATCGACCAACTTCCCCATCGCCGCTGCGTTGGTTTTGAATTCTTCGCTGCGCGTGTTTAGCGCTGACTTGATGACGCTCATGGTGCTGCCGCTTTCCTTGGTATCGGATGACCCGGCATCAAATCATAAGGGTGCTTCCACCCTGGCATGGCTTTGATGCGCTGCGACCAATCGCGCAGGTTTGGGTAATCGTTCCAATCGACGCCTATTTCATCGGGAAAATAAACATAGCCACAGAGCGAAAAATCGGCAATCGTCATGCGATCTCCAACCACCCATTCTCTTCCCGCCAAGTGGGAATCGAGCACTTTCCAGGCGGCTTCGGCACGCATGCGCAGCATCGCCAAAACCGCCGGGTCTGCCGGTGTCGGCGCAAAGTTTTTCATGAAGCGGTAAGTCGCCATATAGCTCGTGAATTTGTGATTGTCGAACAAAATCCAGCGCCAAATTTCGCGCCGCTCTGCGTCGTTTGCCGCGCCGAATTTGCCGAGTTTCTCAGCCAGATAATCCAATATCACACCCGATTGCGACAGGCGAACTTCGCCATCATCAAGCACCGGCACTTCGCCCATCACGTTGATCTTTTGATACTCTGGACTGCGTGCTTCGCCGTTGAACATGTCAACAAAGCGCGGCGTCCATTTTGCGCCAGCGAGCTCCAGCATCAGCGCAACCTTGTAGGAATTGCCCGATTGAGCGAGGCAGTAGAGGGTGTAGGTGGGCATTAGATTCTCCTGTCAGTGCATAGGCGTAAACGCCAAATTTAATTCGGCGGCGATCTGGTGCAATCGCTTGTCATGTGTCCAGAGTTGGGCACGGTGCAAAACCGCGCAAGCCAGTAAATGTGCATCAACGTAACCAATACCTGTTCCGTGAAGGCCTTTCACCGCAATGAAATCTTGCATCTCACTTTCCAATGCGCCGGTGAGTCGAGGCAATAATTTCAAGAACTGCAATCGCTCTGACGTCGGTCTCAAGCCGCCCAGCGCGAGCTCGCCAATCACGAAATCATGCGTTGCAATTCGGTCTGTCGCTAGCATTGAGGCAAACACGTCATCGCTGCGGCGGAAATGGTCAATCCAAACCGAAGTGTCGGCAAGAATCATGGCCGTTACTCCACCGTTTGCCTGCGACGCGGCGGTGCCTTGAGATGCGGTTCGGTGCCACCAAGGCGCGCCAATCGCCGTGCAGCTTCTCGCTGAATCAGCGCCGTGAGTGCCTCGCGCAGCAGGGCACCACGTTCAGTCAGACCACTCAAGGATTGTGCCTGTGCTACCAGCGTGTCGTCCAAACTCACCGTTGTTCTCATGATTTGCTCCTTTGCTTTGTTGCATCAAATATAGCATCAAATGATGTCTATTCTAGGTGCAATCGCAGCCACAAGGCGACGATTTTTTTGACCGTAATAAATATGCGCTAGGCGTGTGAGTCGAAAGGCTGAGCTGCGAAGGCAGTCACTTCGTAATTCAGAACAAGCACACCTTCGACAGCATGATGGCAAAAGGTTTCTGCTACGGCTACTTCGGCAAGCTTTCTCTGCGGGCTATTTGATTCTGGGAAATATGAACGTGAGAACGCCAGTGATTTGAACGAGGATTCGCTCATTTTGAACTCGTAGTGAAAACGCTCGTGCTTCGTATTGGATCCAAGAAATTTCTCTGGCTCGCACGCTGCAAGTGGCCGCATACTTTTATGAGCGTTACCACGAAATCTGGCTAACAACTTAGAGAAGGCGTGATCAGTTTCGCTGATTTCAATGCGCTCGTTGCCGACTAGCGCCACCCAGCCATTCGGTCGCAAAATTCGCCGAAATTCATCCGCTGTTGACCTCGGTTCAAACCAATGAAATGCCGTGCCAACGGCAATCCCATCAACATCTCCGTCTGGCAAACCTGTTGCTTCCGCGACACCTGTACGCAGCGTAAAGGAAGGCAAATTTCCGAGCCTTCCTACTGCAACATCACCCATTGCGGAATCGGGCTCAATCCCGACGACTTGGTAACCGTGAGCAATGAAGCGTTCAGCCAAGAGTCCAGTTCCGCAACCAACGTCGGCCACTCGCTGCCCAAAACGCGCATCAACCGCAAGTTCCAACCAATCCACGAGCGAGGCTGGGTAGCCCGGTCGGCCGTGGTCGTAGTCGGCTGCTTTGGAGGTGAATAATTCCGTGATGACTCGCACGCTCAATGCAATTCCTCAGCTCAACGACCGTCCAATCACCAGCCGCTGAATGTCAGATGCGCCTTCGTAAATCTGGCATACGCGGACGTCGCGATAAATGCGTTCGACCGGGAAATCGCTGACATAACCGTAGCCGCCGTGGATTTGTATGGCATCCGAGCAAACGCGTTCGGCCATTTCAGAGGCGAACAGTTTGGCCATGGAAGCTTCCTTTAGACAGGGTCGACCGGTGTCTTTCACTGCGGCAGCGTAGAGCACAAGTTGACGCGCGGCTTCGATTTGAGTAGCCATGTCGGCGAGCCGAAAATTGACTGCCTGATGTTCAAAGATCGGTTTACCGAAGGTCTCGCGCTCATGGGAGTAATGCAGTGCCGCTTCGAACGCAGCGCGCGCCATTCCGACCGCTTGCGCGGCGATACCGATACGGCCACCTTCCAGATTGGCCAGTGCAATCTTGTAGCCTGCACCTTCGCCGCCGAGCAAATTGTCCGCCGGAACGCGGCAGTTCTCAAACAGAATTTGTGCGGTGTCGGAGGCGTGTTGGCCAAGTTTATGTTCGACGCGGGCGACAACAAAACCGGGGGTATCGGTTGGAACCAGAAATGCTGAAATCCCTTTCTTTCCGGCGGTGGGATCGGTAACCGCAAACACAACAGCGAGCTGCGCGTTTTTTCCGGTGGTGATGAATTGCTTGACCCCGTTGAGCACCCATTGGTCACCGTCTCTGACCGCGCGCGTACTGATTGAGGAGGCATCGGAGCCAGTGTGCGGCTCGGTCAGGCAAAAACAGCCTATCCATTCGCCGCTTGCGACTAGTCGCAAGTATTTTTTCTTTTGCGCTTCGGTGCCGAAGGTATTGATTGGTCCGCAGACCACTGAATTTTGCACGCCGATAATGGTTGATGTTGCGCCATCGCCGGCGGCAATTTCTTCCATCGCCAGCGCTAACGAAACATAGTCCAGCCCGCTACCACCCCATTCATCTGGCACCACCATGCCGCAGACGCCGAGTTCACCAAGCTGACGCAGCGCTTCACGCGGGAAGGTCGAATTCTTATCCCATTCGGCGGCATTGGGTGCTAACTGTTCGCGCGCAAACGTGCGCAGGGTATCGCGGATTTGTTCTTGCTCGGGGGTGAGAATCATCTGGTTGACCTTTTACTATGACGGCGTGTCCATTTTTGGCGGTGATACGCGACGGCGTGTGGCCGATGAACGGGCCATTCCATCACCAGCACCAACTGGCAAATCTACTGGCTTGGTGGCGTCGCGCTTGGAATTGTCTTGCTGCCCGGAATATCTTCGCCCGAATCGCGCAGACGCACGGCCTCGTGGAAGCCTTTTTCTTCGGCGTAGTGTTTGAACCACTGTCCTTCCGGCGAGTGTCGTGTGATGCCATCAAACAGGGTCGCCAGCATTTGCGTTTGCGCCATGCCCATTGAATCGTAAGCTTGGTTGATGAGTAATTTTTGCATCATCAATTGATTCTTAGGCACACCTGCCATGCGGTTAGCCAACTGCAAAACTTCCACTTCCAATTCGGCTTCCGGCACGGCGGCAATGACCAAATCCCAGGCGGCGGCGGTCTTGCCATCGATGGTGTCGCCAGTGAGCAACATGCGTTTGGCTTTTTCTGCGCCGAGCCGATAGACCCACATCGCGGTGGTCGGGCAACCCCAGACGCGAGCAGGCATGTAGCCGATTTTCGCGTCCTCCGCCATCACCACGAAATCGCAACACAGTGCGATATCACTGCCGCCAGCGACAGCAAAACCATGCACTTTGGCGATGGTCGGTTTGTAGCTGCGCCACAAGCACATGAAATCATCGGTAAAACTTTTCATCGCGCGGTAATCGATCATCGGATCCCACGGCATGTTTTGCGTGCACGCTGATTCTGTTTTGCCTTCGGCGAATTCTTTCAAATCGTAGCCGGAACAAAACGCTTTGCCTGCGCCGTCGAGCACGATGACATGAATCGCATCGTCAGCGTTGGCCAACTCGACCGCGCGACGAATCTCGGCGGGCATGGCGGGAATAATGGCGTTGAGCCGCTCAGGGCGATTGAGCGTAATGCGCGCAATGCGGCCAGATGTGGAATAGCGAAGCGTGGTGAATTCGGTCATGATTTAACGGCGGCGAAGCAGGGGTTCGCAAAGCACTGCTTTGCGCCTGCGTAGCGGGTAGTCCGTACACAGCCGACACTGCGCACCATTCCAACTGACGCGTCGAAGACTAGCAAAGCTCCACCCCCACCGCCGTCGCTTCACCGCCACCGATGCACAGCGCCGCTACGCCACGCTTGCCGCCGGTCTTGCGCAAAGCACCGATTAGCGTGACGATGATGCGTGCGCCGGAGGCGCCAATGGGATGTCCTAGCGCACAAGCGCCACCGTGGATATTGACTTTGTCATGCGGCAAATTCAGCTCCTTCATCGCTGCCATCGTGACCACAGCGAAGGCTTCATTGATTTCCCAGAGATCTACGCTGTCGCTCGTCCACCCAGTTTTGGCCAACAATTTTTTCAAAGCACCAACTGGTGCCGTGGTGAATAAATTCGGCTCTTGTGCATGCGTGGAATGCGCGACCAATTTCGCCAATGGCGTTAGCCCTTTTTCTGCTGCGGTCGATGCACGCATCATGACTAGCGCCGCCGCGCCGTCGGAGATCGACGAAGAATTCGCTGCTGTCACCGTACCGTCTTTACGGAACGCAGGTTTGAGTCCGCTTATTTTGTCGAGCTTGGCTTTCGCCGGTTGCTCATCAGTTTTGATGAGCACATCCCCTGTACGCGTCTTGACAGACACCGGTGCGATTTCCCAATCGAAACTGCCGTTGTCGCCAGCGGCCTTTGCGCGTTGGGTTGAGGCGATAGCAAAAGCGTCTTGCGCTTCGCGGGTGAATTGGTAGGTGTCGGCGCACTCTTCGGCGAAGGTGCCCATCAATCGTCCTTTCATGTAGGCGTCTTCCAGTCCGTCGAGGAACATGTGGTCTTTGACTTCGCCATGCCCCAGACGCAATCCACCGCGCGCTTTGGGCAACAAATACGGCGCGTTGGTCATTGATTCCATGCCACCGACAACCACTACATCCAAGCCGCCAGCAAGCAGCGTGTCGTGCGCAAACATCGCCGCACGCATGCCCGAGCCGCACATTTTGTTCACCGTCGTGCAGCCCACGCCGAGCGGCAATCCGGCGCCCAAGGCGGCTTGTCGTGCCGGTGCTTGGCCTTGTCCGGCAGGCAGCACGCAGCCCATGATGACTTCGTCGATTTGTGACGCATCAACACCGCTTTGCGCGAGTGCCGCGCTAATCGCCACCGCGCCAAGCTCGGCACAAGTAATGCTGGAAAAATCACCTTGAAAACCGCCCATGGGAGTTGGCCCGGCGGGGGGCCGGAACCCCCGGGGGGGGGGGGGGGGGGGGCGGGGGGGGGGGGGGGGGGGGGGGGCGGCGCCAACGGGACAAGGGACCCACAAAAACCCCCCCAAAAAAAAAAAAAAGAAAAGAAAAAAAAAAAAAAAGCGAGGGGGGGAAGGAGGCACACCCACCACCCCCCCCCCAAAACCGCCCATGGGTGTGCGCTTTGCGGCAACGATGACTACGGAATCTGACATGAAATCTCTCCGAAAAAATTAGTTCAATGCGCCAAGCGCTGTGCGATAGCGCTCACTCAAATCCTCTGTTGCGCTGACGGTCAGTCCCAAGTCACGCATCAGGCCATCTTTCAATCCATAAATCCATCCATGCACGGTGAGCGATTGGCCGCGATTCCATGCGTCTTGCACGATCATCGAATGACAGACATTGAGCACTTGCTCGATGACATTTAATTCGCACAACCGATCTTCGCGTTGCTCAGACGGCAAGGTCTGGATTTGCTTGCTGTGTTTGACCCGCACATCTTTGACATGACGCAACCACAGGTCGACCAGCCCCGCGCGTTTGTCGTGTAACGCGGCATGAACGCCGCCGCATCCGTAATGTCCGACCACCATGATGTGTTTGACCTTGAGCACATCGACCGCGAATTGAATCACTGACAAACAATTCAAATCGGTATGCACCACCACATTGGCGACATTGCGATGGACGAAAACTTCGCCTGGCATCAAGCCGACAATTTGATTGGCCGGTACGCGCGAATCAGAACAGCCGATCCACAAATATTCCGGCGCTTGCAAGTGCACCAGCTTTTCAAAGAATTGAGGATCGAGCTCGGTCATTTGTTGCGACCAAGTGCGATTAAAGTCGAACAAATGGAACAGGTTTTCGCGATTGATATTCGCCTCTGACCAATTTTCCAAATCCAATGCCAAAAACACCGTGCCGTCTTCCGGCGTCTCGTAGTACGGTGGCGTATCGCGGAAACCTAATTCACGGTACAGCTTCAACGCCATTGGCATTTTTGGGAGCGTGTCCAGCAGCATCCGCCGATAGCCAATTTCGCGCGCCGCTGCAATGGCTGCCAACACCAATTTGCGTCCCAGGCCGTGGCCACGCTGCTCCGGAACCACATAAAGACGTTTGATTTCGCAGCTGCCATCGGCCAGCGGTCGAACACCGATACAGCCAACCGCCTTGCCATCGAGTTCAGCATAAAACAAGCGGCCTTTTGGCGCGGCATAGGCACCGGGCAAGTTGGCAACTTCGGTATCGAAATTTTGGAAACACAAATCGACATCCAGCCATTTTTGGTAAGCCAACATCAAGTCGCGCACTTCAGCCAACATAGCTTGCTGGGCAGGGGTGTTTTCGGTGGTGATGATGTGGAGATTTAATTTCATTGAGCCAGTTTCGCCAGTTGGAAAACAGCTCAGGTACACGCGGTCGTCACGCGCTTTTGCCTCCGGGGGGGCCGCAAACAACTCCCGCCCAATCAGCATGCGCCTCACTTCTGAGGTGCCGGCGCCAATTTCATACAGCTTGGCATCGCGCCACAAGCGACCGGTTGGGTAATCGTTAATGTAGCCGTTACCGCCCAAGGTTTGTATTGCTTCGCCCGCCATCCACGTGGCTTTTTCGGCCGAATACAAAATCGCGCCGGCGGCATCTTTGCGGAAGGTGCGCGCATGATCGCCCCGGTCGCAGGATTTGCCAACCGCATAGACGTAAGCGCGAGTGGCTTGCCAGGTTGAATACATGTCGGCGATTTTGCCTTGCATCAATTGGAATTCACCAATGCACTGACCAAACTGTTTGCGCTCGTGAATGTAGGGCAACACCACGTCCATACAGGCGGCCATGATGCCCAGCGGCCCACCGGATAAGACTGCACGCTCGTAATCCAAGCCGCTCATTAACACTTTCGTGCCGTTGCCTTCGCCGCCCATCACGTTTTCTACCGGCACTTCGCAGTCGTCAAAAAATAGCGGGTAGGTATTCGAACCGCGCATGCCGAGCTTGTCCAAATGTGCGCCTTTGCTGAAACCCTTGAAACCCCTTTCGATAATGAAGGCGGTCATCCCGCGCGAACCTGCGCTGCCATCAGTCTTGGCATAAACCACCAACGTGTCGGCATCGCCGCCGTTGGTGATCCACATTTTCGAGCCGTTCAACACATAGTGGTCGCCGCGCAAATCGGCACGTAGTTTCATTGACACCACATCCGATCCAGCATTGGGTTCTGACATCGCCAAGGCGCCAACATGTTCGCCGGAAATCAGTTTGGGCAAATATTTCGCACGCTGTGCGGCGTTGCCGTTGCGCGTGATTTGATTCACGCACAAATTGGAATGGGCGCCGTAACTCAAGCCCACTGAGGCCGAAGCACGCGAGATTTCTTCCATCGCTACGATGTGTGCCAAATAGCCCATTTTGCTGCCGCCATATTCCTCGGCGGCGGTCATGCCGAGCAGACCCATCGCGCCAAGCTTGGGCCACAAATCAGCAGGGAATTCGTTGTCCTTATCGATTTGCGCAGCCCGGGGCGCGATTTCTTTTTTGGCGAATTGTTCGACACTGTCTCGCAGCATGTCGATGTCTTCACCCAGATCAAAGTTGAGGCCAATCATGTGGTTCTCCGGTGCAGAATTTAGTTCGTTGAACAGCTTAGCGTATGACTTTGGTGCACTGCAACTAAAACCATGTTTTAACCGCTACAATGAGTTTGTCGCCGACACAATGTTACGCCCGCAACGCCGCGACTCCAATGACACGAAAGTCTAACGAATTAAATGAATTCAGCGCTCAGCTTTCCCTTTCCCGACTTGCCAGCTATCGGCAGCACCATTGCAGTTGCGGAAGGCGTTGCGTGGCTGCGAATGCCCTTGCCATTTGCGCTTGATCACATCAATTTGTGGTTGCTCAATGATGATACTGGTGATGGCAGGAATTTCACCGCAGTCGACACCGGCTTTGGATCAAGCGAAACCATGGACGCATGGGACAAGATTTTGTCCGGCAAAATTTTGAACCGCAGCATTGTCACGCATGGCCATCCCGATCACCTGGGTTTGGCCGGTTGGCTGGAAGAAAAATACAATGCGCAAATGTGGATGACACAGGGTGATTACACCGTTGCACATCTGATTAACGCGCAAGTCGGCGGTTATGCGGTGCCTGCCATGCTGGAGTTTTTTGCGCGCCATGGCTTGGACAGTGCGCGCCTAGCGGCACTCGACAAACGCGGCAACGCCTACAAAAAAGGTGTGCCGAAAATCCCCAAGTCTTATCGGCGGATGTTCGACGGCCAAATCATTCGCGTTGGCAAAAACGATTGGCGCGTGATGATGGGCTACGGCCATGCTGCTGAGCATGCCAGTTTGTATTGCGAGAGCTTGGGCGTGCTGATTGCCGGTGACATGTTGTTGCCACGCATCTCGACCAATGTCGGCGTTAATCCGACCAACCCCGACGACGATCCATTGCAATGGTTTTTGGACGCGATCACCGCCTATCGCGCTTTGCCCAATGACACTTTGGTCCTGCCCTCTCATGGCAAACCATTTCGCGGTATTGGGGCGCGAGTTACGCAACTTCACGAGCATCACTCAGAGCGCTGTTCGCGTTTGATCGCAGCCTGTGCCACGCCTAAGCACGCTGCTGAATTGATTCCGATTTTGTTTGATCGCGATATCGCCGACGCGCATCAAGTCATGTTCGCGATGGGTGAAGCCATTGCGCACTTGAATCACCTGATGCATACCCACCGCTTGCGTCGCTTGAAAGACAGTTCGGTGGACGGTCTGATTCGCTTTGTTACGATATGACAGAAACTTGATAAATCACCCACTAATTTTTTGAAATAGGAATTGCTATGAGTACTAAGCCAAGCGAAAACGCAATCGAGAAAATCGATCCGCAAGCAATTGCAACCATCACCGCTGATATCGCCAAACAAGCGAGCAAGCTGCTTGCCGCGCATTTCAAACGCCAGGTTAAAAAGACAGTGAGTGGTGGCGTGCTCAAGCGCTTGAAAAACGGGCTACGGCCACCGGCTGACGAATTAGGGATAGGCGCTGCTTACAAGCAAATGTTCGGCAGAATGATGACGAATCCCGTCAAGATTGCACAAGCTCAGGTAGCGATGGCGCAGGAATTTGTCGCTCTGTGGCAATACTCCATGCGTCGTGCCGCTGGGATGGCCTCACTGCCGATAGCCCGCCCCGGCAAGAGCGACAAACGCTTTGGTGATCCCGATTGGGAAAACAATTTCGTTTTCGATTTTATTAAACAAAGTTATTTGATTTCATCGCGCCACATCATTGATGGCGTGCGCGATGTCGATGGCTTGGACGAAATCTCGCGCAAGAAAGTCGAGTTCTTTACGCGCCAACTGCTCGACGCAATGGCACCGACCAATTTCGTGATGAGTAATCCCGTGGTATTGCGCGAAACCATACGTACCAGCGGCAAGAATCTGCTCAAGGGATTAAGCAATCTGCTACGGGACATCGACGAATCCACCGGTCAACTGCGTGTGCGGATGACCGATGCCAGCGTGTTCAAACTGGGCGAAAACGTTGCCTCAACACCCGGCAAAGTGGTGTTTGAAAACGAAATGTTCCAGCTGATTCAGTTCATGCCGACCACTGCTAAACAGTTCAAGCGCCCGCTACTGATATTGCCACCGTGGATCAACAAGTACTACATCCTTGACTTGCGCGAGAGTAATTCATTCATCAAATGGGCAACCGATCAGGGCCACACGGTGTTCGTCGTGTCGTGGGTCAATCCCGATGCCAAACTGGCGGAAAAAGGCTTCGATGCCTACATGAGCGAAGGATCGCTAACTGCCATCGACGCGGTGTGCAAGCAAACTGGCGTCGATCAGCTGAATGTCATCGGCTACTGTCTGGGTGGTACTTTGCTCGGCTCGACGCTGGCCTACATGGCCGCCAAAAATGATCATCGTGTCGCATCGGCAACATTTTTCGTTGCTCTGCTCGACTTCTCTGTGCCAGGTGAATTGGGCGTGTTCATTGACGAAGGGCAGGTGACCAGCCTGGAAAAGAAGATGGCGGAGAAAGGCTTTTTGGAGGGCTCAGCGATGGCCGGCACGTTTAACATGCTGCGCTCCAACGACCTTATCTGGACTTTCTTCGTTAACAACTATTTGATGGGCAAAGAGCCGCAACCCTTCGATTTGCTGTTCTGGAATTCCGACGCCACACGTATGCCATACAAGATGCACAGCTTTTATCTGCGCAATATGTACCTGAACAATCTACTGCGCGAACCCGGTGGCATCACCTTGCTGGATACGCCGATTGACCTGAAGAAAGTCAAAGCCCCCGCATATTTCATCTCGACGGTTGAAGATCATATTGCACCATGGAAAGGCACCTATCTTGGCTCAGGCGCGCTGGGCGGTCCGGTACGCTTCGTACTCGGTGGCTCGGGTCACATTGCTGGTATTGTGAATCCGCCAGCGGCTAACAAATACGGTTATTGGACCAATGACGCCAAGAAAAATCCGGCCAAGCCGGACGACTGGTTTGCCGGCGCCACACAGCACGAGGGTTCGTGGTGGAACGATTGGCAGGCTTGGGTCAGCGGATTGGATAGCACGATGGTGGCGGCGCGCAATCCGCTCAAAGGAAAATTCAAAGTGCTGGATGACGCGCCGGGTTCGTTCGTCAAATTCCGGTTGGATGCTCAACCCGCTTCCTGATTGTCCATGGCACTTTTTCGTCACGCGGTTTTCGAGATTTCGGTCGCCGAACCGAGCGGTTTGCCCGCACCCTACGGCAAAGAGATTGCCTTTGCTGGCCGTTCAAACTCCGGTAAGTCGAGTGCGATCAATACGCTGGCCGGTCATACCCGGCTTGCCTATGTTTCAAAGACGCCGGGGCGCACTCAACTGATCAATCTGTTTCGCCTCAAAGGCGGCGCAGCGATGGTCGATCTGCCTGGTTATGGCTTTGCGCAGGTGCCGATGGCGGTGCGTAAGCAATGGCAGGGGCTGCTTGAGCACTACTTGACCCAGCGCAGCAACTTGGTCGGACTGGTGCTGATCATGGATTCGCGCCGCCCCCTGCTCGAGCTCGATTGGAAAATGATCGGCTGGTTCACCGCCACCGGTCGACCGATTCATTGCCTGCTGACCAAGTCCGATAAGCTGACCAAACAAGAGCAAACCAAAATTCTGCGTGAAACCAAGAAGGCGCTGGCGGATCAAGGATCGACGATTACCGTGCAGCTATTTTCCAGTCTCAAAAAAACTGGTATGGACGAAGTTGAGACCGTGGTTGGTGGTTGGTTGAGCCAAGGCAACGAGGAAATGACCACGTAAAAATTATTGCCTCATGTCGCCGTCTGGTGCTGTATAGAAGCCGCGCAGCCGAGACTTGTTTAGTCCTGATAAATGCTTTGTAAGGAATCATCAGCAAGTACGTCTGATGTGATCATGTGCCCGTATCTGCGGTACGTGGTTTCGATTCCAGAGCACACAAACCATTCATTTATTAAAGGACTATGACCATGAAAAAAGCAATTGCTGCACTACTCGTTGGTATCGCATTTTCAACCGGCATGACCACTGCGATGGCTGATAACGCTTCCTCGAAAGAGGAAAAAATGTTCAAGATGGTGGATGCCAGTAACGACGGTATGGTAACTCGTGAAGAGTTCCTGAAAGCCATGGGCAAAATGTATGACGACAAGATGGCGGCATTCAAGAAGATGGGTAAAGAGGGTGCCGGCATGATGAAGGGCGACGACATGACACGCGGTGGCTTCAAGGCGCTGTATATGGATCTCTACAGCGGTTCTTAGTCGCAATCACTTTCATCATTTGGACTGCACCGCCGTAACGAAGTTGCGGCGGTGTTAGCGGCAGCGTTTGAGCTTTTCAGTTGAACTCGACTAGCGTGAAAGCTTGATCTGTTCGCGGAGTTTGGCGTAGCGCTCGGCTTGCGCCGGGTCTCGTTGCCCGTTAGCCCACGCCTCTTTCACGAACACCACGATCAGACTGAGTAAGAAGCCGGCAATTGTTGCCAGCAAAATGATGATCGCGCGCTTCGGTTTCGATTTTCGATCCGGTGCGACCGCCACATCCATAACTTGCACAACTGACGAGTCCTTGGCCTCTTCAAGCTTGGCCAATTCAAATTGCTTGGCCAATAGTTCAAACACCACTTCGTGATATTTCACATCGCGTACTAAGCGCAGGCTAGCAAATCCCTCATTATTCCCAGAAGAGGTTTCGCCGCTCGTTTGCGTTCCGTCGATTTTGGCAAGCTCCGCCTTGAGTCCGGCAAGCTCCTGTTCAGCCATTCGCAGGTTGGGATTTTGTGCGGCGGCAAATCCACGCATGGCGCTGATTTGAACTTCCTTCACTGCGACTTGCGCACGCAATCGCGCCGTCAATTCAAGCGCTGCACGTCCTTGCGCTTCGACATTAGACAAACCACCTCGGTCAATCGCTTGCTTTGCCGCAGCTTCGGCGAGCGTGAGCTTTTCCTTTGCTTGGCTCAATTGGCGCTCAAAAAATAGCCGCCGTTGTGCGGCATCGGTGACCGCCAAAACCGTCGTCAATTTGAGCAATTCGTCGACATAGGCGTTCGCCAAATCTGCAGCACGCTGAGGATCCTCGTCGTCAACTTCGATAGTCAAAATACCATCTTTTCCTGAGGTGATTGAGGTCAGCGAGGCGAGTTCCTTTCTAGTGGTACTCGGATATTTCTCGTCATAAACCGTCATCAAATCGAAACGCTGAATCAGCCTATCGGCTACCGTGCGGCTTTTGAGCATGCCGATATAGGTATCGGCTGGATTTTTGATACCGCCGATTCCACCCGCCAGACTAGCCAACCCACCCAATTGTGAAAGCATTGCGGCAGCGGCAGAACTACTTTGTTGTGGCGGTAAAACTTTTGTTGTGCCGGTGTAAATATTCGGCAGAGCAAAACTCGCAGCGGCAGCGACGATTGCCGCAGCGGCCGTCAGCTTGAACACCAAGTCTTTGTGTCTTGCCAAGACTAGAGCGAGATCAAGCAACGACAGTTCAGGACTATCGTCTTGCATATCTTCGGCAGGATGAATTTGTTCGCTCATGCGCTGTCGCTCTCTGAATTATTGGCGCAAGGTTTTGAGTGCCGCAGCACCCAGACCCACGTTGTAAAAAATCTGGGTAAAGTCTTTCGCGCCACGGATAAAGCCCGTCCAAGCCGATTCTTTGTCGGATTTTTCAGGTGCGACAATGATGTCGCCTGGCAAGATTTCCACACCACTAATACTTGAGAACCATCGATCAGTATTAGACACAACAGTACCGTCGACGCGAATAATGAACACACCTTCTCGATCCGTGTCACGGCTCATGCCGGCCTGCGCGAGGTAATCGCTGGTGGTCTTACCCGGCCGCCACAGCAGTGCGCTCTCGGTATTAACCGAGCCAAACACTTGGACAAAATCAGGCCTCGAAGGAATCACTAGCTGATCGTTATTTTCCAGCCTAAAACTTGGTAGCTGACCTAAGTTGGTGTCAATTGTCGGCAGCCCAAGGGCGAGCCGTCCGGTGGACTTTAACTCTCGCAAACGCTGCACCAGCAACTTGCGTGATTCAGCCTCAGCCGCCAACCGCGCTTGAAGTTGTAAAGCCGAGTCATTGGAGGCGTTTGACGACAGACGAGCTGAATCTGATAGCGACTGCTGCTCTAATCGGCGCACCAATTTATCCAGATTGGCTTGTTGTGATTTCTGCACCGAGTCGCGATAAAACTCCGACCCAAACAAATACGCCTCCGGTGTCGGGCCACCCGCTTTTTCAACAATGTTTATCAAGGTCTCCCCCGGCTCGACGGAGTAAATTCCCGGACGACGAACCTCTCCTTCCACCCGCACCACAACGCGTTGTTTGCTGACTGGAATTCGAACGTCGCTCGCCGAAAAAACACTCACTGTGTCGCCCGCTTGAAGTGCAAGATTTTCGCTGCTACTGGTGTCCGCAATTGCTTTGCCGAGATTGAAGGGAAGCAGCGTAGACGTCAATGTTTTACGGTTAATACGTTCAACAACGGCGTATTCCCAGTTGATGTCTTCGTAGGCATTTCCGATTGACTCGACAAATGACTTACGTTCGTCCTCGAACGGCGCAGTGTCATTTGGCTTCTTGGGTGGGACAGAATTTGCCTTATCCAAAATGGCCTGCTCGCGCTGGAAAGTCTCGCGCTGAACCTTGTCATCGCGAACTTTTTGCCCTATCAGCGCATTATTCTGTTGGCGGAGACGGTTGCGAGTGAGTAGCGTGTCACGGCTAGGAATCAAATCACTGACTCGCATGCCCTCGCGAAACGGTGCGCGGACGGCTTGATTCACGCTACCACGCAGTGTTACTGCGTTCGCAAACTCAGCAACAATCGGCAACACCGACAAAAGGTCACCTGGCCGAAGTTCGCGTGCCAAACCTTTCGCGTCTAGTGGAAATTCTTCCACATAGCGTGGCAAGTTACTCGACGGATTCACACGCTCCAAATACGCTCGGCGAGGATCGGCCAATACTGGCACACCACCAGCAATCTCAAGCAAACTTTCCAGACTGTCACCCGTCCCACGTAGTTCATAAATCGCCTGATTTTCGAGCGTACCGGTCAACGCTACGTAGCCCAATGCCGGCAAAATCACCACAACATCGCCGTCTATTAACCTGACGTCGGCCGACTTGTCGCCCTTTCCTAAAAAATCGTACAAGTCCAATTCTTTGACAAGCTTACCGCTGCGTTTGATCTGAACCCGGCGCATAGAACCACTCGCGCTTGGTCCGCCACTTTCAAAAAGTGCGCTAATCAGCGTGGAAGTACTTGGCACAGAGTAGGTGCCTGGCCGGCGGGCATGGCCGACCACATAGACGGTAATTCCACGTAAGGTGCCCAGACTGACACTGAGGCTGAAATTACGAAACACGCGTGAAACCGCAGTCCGCACTACCTCTTCAACGTTTATCGCGCGAACACCCGCAAGTGATACGGCGCCAACACGCGGGATATGCACTATCCCATCTCGGTCTACTACCGCGCGGTGCTCTACATCAATAGCACCTGAAACGTGAATAAAAATTTCGTCGCCTGGGCCTAGCGTGTAATCACCGGCAACTGGCGCGCTCGGGCTGGCATAGATGTTCGAGTTGAGAAAGAAATCCGCCCCATAGTTGGGCAGCAGCTTGCCCGTGGACTCGAGAATGAATTTTTGGAATTCTGTCGGCGCTTGAGGCGCGACGGGTGGTGCGCTGCGCAAATTATTCTGTGCAGAACTAGTTGCCCGTGCGGTGTTCGGTTGAGTTCGCTGGGCACTCTCACCCGGTGCATTCCCTTCACTGGGTCCGCTCGTGCGGACGGGATCAGAAGTTCCAAAATTACCTGCGCCAAACACAAGCCCGTCGCGATTGATTGTGCTTGCGTCCTGACCAAACGCACTGTTCGAACAAATAGTTACACAAGAAACCAAAACGATGTTGCCAAGTTGCCACAGTGCGCTACGGGGTTGGCTCTTGTGCGTGGGCATAAGGGATTCCTGAACTCATTCAAAGACCTAGAGTATAGCTTAGAACAACCTAAAGCACCCTCAGGGGTTAGCTGAAAGCCCCGTTTTCGCAAAAATATTGGTCTAATTCATGCGATACCCATACAGCAATTGAGTGATTTGATATACTGAAGCAACTGAATTCGATCAATCAGCAAGTTAGGCTGCTTTCCGAGGAGTCAGCTGTAGGTAACTTGTCTGGTGAATTTACTAAAATGATCGAATGCCATCTGCGGAGTTCGCTTTTGCTTTGCAATGAATCTACGTGCAATATTTAGTTTAATTTAGGAGTGAAGCCGTCATGAAACGCATATCAATTTTTGCAGCATCGTTTTTCCTTTTAGCTGGCCAATTAGCTGCTCAAACCACTCCCGCTACTGGCGGCGGCGCAGCAGGCGGAACAACTCCGGCTGCCGGCGCAGGTGCGTCGGGCGCTGGCGCTGCTGGCGCTACTGCTGGTGCGATTGGTGGCATTTCGATCGGTGTCGTCGTCGCGGCGGCGGCGGTTGTTGCGGTGGCCGCTGCGGCTGCGTCATCGTCAGACCAGGCAGTACCTGCTGGCCCCAACGGGGACTACTACTGGTACGACGACTGGTACAGGCACCGGTACTGGCACAAGATAAGCGCTTGCTCAATAAACCCCCGAGGGTTCAGCCCTTGGGGGTTTTTCATTTCTGGCGGTCTTTGTAATGAATTTTCGACGCGCCTTATGTCTCCTGGCTTTGCTCGCTTGTATTAGCGGCTGTACTTCCCTAACGTCAGTCTTGAAGCTTGGAAGTCGCAGTGAAGCCGCTGCAGAGTCACTGGCACTGAACCCTGCGCTTAAATATCTTCGTGTCACCGTCGCTGGCAACGTCGCGCTTCTGGTGCTCGGCTACGTTGACGCTGATCCGCAGGGCGATATACAAACCTGGTATAGCGCCAAGGGTGAGGTCATCAAACTTCAGCGTGGTCGTATCGTCGGCACGGTCGGTCTGACAACCGATTGGCGTGACGTACGCTACTCCGCCATCCCCGGTTGGGGAGATTTGCCTGAGACAGGATTTGAATACCAGCGCGAGCGCGATGAAATGCCCGGCTATCGAATGGGCATCCGTGAGCGTATTGCAGTTGCGCGTGTTGCTGCGCCTAGCAACTCTCAGCTGCGATCACTAGACGCAGATCGCCTGCGCTGGTTTGAAGAGACCGTAGTTAGCGAAAAATCGTCGGCTGAACGTCCCCGCGACCGTTTCGCTGTGCAACCAGAGGTCGATACCGGCACCGTGGTTTACGCCGAACAATGCATCAGCCCTAGCCTGTGTATTACTTGGCAAAAATGGCCCGCGATGACGCCGTCTGAAGCAGCACCAACAAATAAACAGCCATGAATTGCTTAGGGCGCCTATGCCGAAAAATCCAATTTGGACCACTGGCCGTGAGCGTTGTCCTAACGATGTCCATAGACTGCCTAGCGAGCGACACACTACGTCTTAAAGACGGCTCACGATTAAGTGACTGGCTGGTTAGCCAAGGCCACGATGTAGGCTCTTATCCGGTTGGATTGTCGTGGCAAGTTCCGGCGCAACGTGAAGCGCAATCGATTCTCAAACATCGACTTCTCGCTCGACTAGGCACCGAAAATTTTGGCGAATCGGCTGAAGCTCGCGCTCGGATCGCACAATGGCTACGCGATCTTCCGGTAACTGGTCGAGTTCCACTGCCGGTTGTCGATGCCAGATGGTTACAGGCGCATCCGGAACGCGATCCTATACTCGATGCCGAGCACTCATTGGTAATGCCGCGACGGCCTGCGACACTCACCGTGATGGTTAGCTCAGCACAACAATGCGCAATCCGGCACGTCAGCGGCACCGAAGCTGGCGCTTATTTGCAGCGCGCGCTCGGCAATAGTGCTGATGCGGTCGATATGGCATGGATTGTTCAACCTGATGGCCGTGTTCAGCGCGTCAATGTGGCCAATTGGAACATGGCTGCTCAGGATGAACCCGCGCCAGGCGCATGGATTTGGGCACCTGCACACGATGCGAATTGGCCCAACGACTTCTCGCAGGCGCTGGCTGAATTTGTCGCTACGCAGGGGGTGAGTTCCGCCATATCGGCAAGCGATTGCAATGCACCGGCGACGGAAATTACAACGCAAAGTAATCGCGACCCCGCGCGTGACCCTTATATCAGCTCGAACGACTGGGGATTTGCCGGATTAATGCAAACCCCAACTGCGCGAATGGCCGAAGCGGGTGAGCTTCGTTTTCAGTACAGCAGCGTCTTTCCCTATGACCGTGGAAGTGTGGTGTTGCAGCCTCTTGATTGGCTCGAAGGTGGGTTTCGCTATACCAACATACGCAATCGCTTGTACGGCCCAGCGTCGCTGTCAGGCGATCAAGCCAACAAGGACAAAAGTCTCGATTTGAAATTTCGGCTGCTGACTGAAACCACGACGCGACCACAAGTTGCGCTCGGTATCATTGACATTGGCGGAACAGGGCTCTTTTCTAGTGAGTATGTCGTTGCCAGCAAACGCATCGGGGACTTCGACTGGAGCGCTGGAATAGCGTGGGGTAATCGGTGCCGCTGGCAATATCAAAAATCCTCTTTCGGTGATTAATTCCAGCTTTTCCGCAAGGACCGGCAACACAACCTCAACCGGTGGCACCATCGGCATCAATTCTTTTTTTCACGGCCCTGCCGCGCTGTTCGGTGGCGTTCAGTATCAAACACCTGTCGACGGTCTGCTAGTCAAACTCGAATACGATGGCAATGATTACCAGCACGAGCCGCAGTTCAATAACCAAACACGCCGCTCGCCAATAAATCTTGGTGTCGTTTATCGCGTGACACCAACGATAGATCTCAACGCGGGCATTGAGCGCGGCAATACGCTCATGTTTGGCCTGACTTTTCATGGCGCGCTGGACAAGATGGGGGTGGCAAAACCCCTTGATGCGACAACACCGCGCGTGCTGAGTATGCGACCCACAAAAGAACCCGACTGGAAACAAACGGTCTCTGATCTTGAAGCGCAAACGCAGTGGTCGGTTCGACAGATCCAACGCAAAGATAGTGAGCTCAATGTCGTTCTGGAAAGTGTATTTGGTATCTATGTGACAGAGCGACTGGACAAAGCGGTGGCGGTTTTGCATCGAGACGCACCAGAGGGCATTAGCCGCTTCGTGTTTACCTTCACCGAGGGCGGTATCGCTTTTAGTGATTGGGTAGTGCTGCGTGATGAATGGGTGGCTAAGCGCGTGCGCTATCGTGCCGCGGCAGAACAGTTTGAGGCTATCGCCGCCGCCGAGCCGCGCTCACGCAGCGATTTCGCCCCCTTGTGGGTGGGAAGCCCAAACAAATTTACCTATGGCTACGCACCCACCGTTGGCCGCATTTTGGGCGGCCCGGATGGCTTCTTGCTGTATCAACTCGGCTTGGTAACCGCCTCAACTTACCGGCTATCCGACGACACGTGGATCGACGCGGCAATTCATTTTCGATTGGTCGACAACTACAGCAAATTCAAATACACCGCGCCTAGCAATCTGCCACGCGTACGGACTTTTCAGCGCGAATTTGTCACGACATCACGGGTAACCATTCCGAATTTCAAGATCATGCATGTCGGCCGATTGACTGACGATCAGTACTACAGCGCCTATGCCGGAATCCTGGAGCAACAATTTGCCGGCGTCGGTGGCGAATGGTTGTATCGACCGTGGAATAGTAGCTTGGCGTTTGGGGTCGATCTCAATTACGTGCAGCAACGCGACTTTCATCAAGACTTTAGATTGCGCGATTACAAAGTCTCAACCGGGCACGCCACTTTGTACTGGGATACCGGTTGGGAAAACGTACATGCCAGCCTCGTCGCGGGCAAGTACCTTGCGGCCGACAAAGGTATTACTTTCGATGTGAATCGGCGGTTTCGTAACGGCGTAACGATGGGCGCCTATTTCACCAAGACTAATGTCTCATCGCTTGCATTCGGCGAGGGCAGTTTCGACAAGGGTATTTACTTCGCAATTCCGTTTGATGCAATGCTGCCCTATTCGAGCCCGCTCATGGCCAATTTTGCCTGGAGTCCGCTCACTCGCGACGGTGGGCAACGCTTGTGGCGTGGCAACAGCCTCTATGGCCTCACATCGGCGACTGACAAAAACGCCGGCAAATATGCATCCGCAGGCTCCGAGACTTGGCATCGCCTCAACGCTGAAGAGATAGCCGGATCGAACGCCACCGCTGTGGCCTTCTATCGTAGATTCCGGGAAATGGCTCAAATGGCAGCTAACGAACGGACAAAACACCGATGCCATCATCGTCGGTAGCGCGATTGTTTTGGCCTCTTCCGTTCTCGACCGGCCAGCCGCAAGGTGGGCCGATCATCATCAAAGCGCACGCTGGGATAGTGTCGGCAAAGCCGCTAACTACATTCCGCTGGCGTTGGCCGCCACCTCGGGTCTCATTCGATTCGGCGCGGGCGGCGATGTCGCCGCCGATACCGCGCGGGCAAGTCTGCTGGCGGTCGGGTGGACGCTTGGCATTGACTACGCGACGCGCTTCTCTCTCGGACGTGCTCGTCCTGACCAACACTCAGGTCCAGCGAGTTTTGCCGGCCCAAGCAAAGGCTCTGCGAGTTCAGGATTTCCGTCCAACCATATGGGCATGGCCTTTGCTGCAGTAACACCATTTGCGCAACGCTACGATGCACCGTGGCTATATGCAATTGCCGCAGCAACCGCATTCGGGCGCATTCAGCAACAGCAACATTTCATGTCCGATGTGGTTGCTGGCAGCTTGATTGGTTATGGGATGGGATCGATGATGCTGGATCGGCAGCGGGGTGATCGCGATGCCAAGGTAGCTTTTGGGCCGAATCGTTCGGTGAATGTTTCGTGGCAATATTGATTGACGCTAGGTGCGCCGCAGGCATCGTAAAATTGGGCCAGCTGATAATTACGAATGGGGAAATCGCTTCGCTCGATCAATTCGGAGGTCAAAATGACCACGCTGCCAAATTTTTCGGCACCGCAAATTCGCTAAAAGCATTTAGATGATTACTCGCCTTATCTCAGGTTTGCTCGGCCTGCTGCTTGTCGCAGTTTCAGTATTCGCCTTTAGCAGTCAAACCACAAGCTACTTTCCTCGCGTTGAAATCGAAGCAGGTATTGATCTACCGAAACAAGCTGAAGCAAGCGCAAACGCGAACACGATCAGCCTGGCGTTTTTGTTTGAGGCGCAGCCAACACTGCAAGCCTGCGAAGCGCTAACTGGCAACATTGCACGGACATCATTAGCCAAATGCCCAAAGTGCATTGTGCGGCAATTGGAATGCCTATCACCCCTGCCAGAGCGCTACCAAATTCAACTTTCTGAGCAAGCGCTTGATACCGCGTCTGGACGGATGACGAATGGCATCGTAGTGTTTTCAGCAGCATCCGCTGAGTTTTCGCTTGCCACTTGCCAAGAAACGCAGCGACAAACCACAGGAAGCCCGTCACCCGTTACCTGCTACGCAGCAAACTCACCGAGGCCGCGCTTGATATCGCAGCACAGCGAATTTGAACCACAAATAGCCGGACGAATTTTGGGCGGTGTATTAGCCGCCGTACTCTCATTCGGATTGTTGTTGTTTGCCGCTACGGAAATAAGCCTACTGGCAGTCGGTCGCACACAACTGGGTGTTTTTCCAACTTATCTAACGGCGTTACCGCGCACCAAGAAAAGGTTGTTGATGCTATTGAGTGACTCAATCGGCTTGACCGTCTCACTTTGGCTTTCGTTTGCCGTAAGTCATTCAAATTTCGGCTTCCCTGTACTAAGCGTCTGGTGGTTATTTGTCGCCGCACCGTTCATTGCGATCCCGGTTTTTGTACGGCTTGGTTTATATAGCGCAGTAGTGCGATACCTTGGCCAGCAGGCGCTATTGGCGATTCTTTTAGCCGTTACGGTATACAGCGCCGGTATTGCTGCCGTCGGGCTGGCTTTTTCCGTGGCTAGCGCTCCAATGTCGGTTTATGTCCTCAATGGACTTTTTGCCGCGGTGTTAATCGGTGCGCCAAGGTTGATTGCCCGCAATTGGCTATTGCACAGCAAGCTAGGTTGGAATCGCACGCAATCAAACAGAAAATTCGTCGCAATTTACGGCGCTGGTTCGGCGGGTGTTCAACTTGCTTCTGCACTCGCCAACAGTCGCGAAATGAAAGTTGTCGCATTTTTTGATGATGACGTGCAGATACAGGACAGGCAGATTGCAGGCGTGACCGCTTACGCGCCTGGACAGCTTGATATTGTCGTCCGTGATAAGAAAATCTCCGACGTGTTGTTGGCGATTCCTTCGGTGTCAAGGCAGCGACGAAAAGAGATCATCGAGCAGCTTGAACGTCAGCCACTTCGAGTATTGACGCTACCAGGCCTGGTCGATCTTGCTGACGGAAAAGTACAAGTTACCGACCTTCGAGAAGTAGAACTCACTGACCTCCTAGGGCGCGATACAGTTGCACCTCACCCTGAACTCTTAAGTCGCAACATTGAGGGCAAAGTGGTCATGGTGACCGGCGCGGGTGGCTCAATCGGTGCGGAATTGTGTCGGCAAATTTGCGCACTAGGTGCCGTCAAACTGGTCTTGTACGAAATTAGCGAGTTCAACCTATACGCCATCGAACAAGAGTTGCTACAACTTCCCGAGCATCCGCACATCATTCCAATATTAGGATCAGTGCAGGATCAACCAAGGCTTGAACGAGTTATGCGTAGCTTTGCCGTAGCTACGGTGTTCCATGCGGCGGCTTACAAGCACGTGCCGATGGTGGAAAAAAATCCGGTGCAAGGTGTGCTGAACAATATTTTCGGAACCTGGCACGCCAGCAATGCCGCGGTCAATTGTGGTGTCGAAACCTTTGTGCTGATTTCGACTGACAAAGCCGTGCGCCCAACCAACACCATGGGCACGACCAAACGCTTTGCCGAGATGATTTTGCAGGCGATGCAAGCGCACCATGGCGACGGCACGCGTTTCACCATGGTTCGCTTTGGCAATGTCCTTGGATCGTCTGGCTCGGTCATCCCGCTGTTCCGACAGCAGATCAAAGACGGCGGCCCAATCACCGTGACCGACCCCCGCATCATCCGTTATTTCATGACGATTCCCGAGGCAGCGGAGTTAGTTATTCAAGCCGGAGCCATGGGAACTGGTGGCGATGTGTTTGTGCTTGATATGGGCGAACCGGTAAAGATTCTTGATCTGGCGCATCGAATGATTCGCTTGAGCGGCTTGTCGTTGCGCGATGCGGATCACCCGAATGGAGATATTGAAATTCAATTTACCGGGCTACGTCCAGGCGAAAAATTGTATGAAGAGTTACTTATTGGCGACAACGTTTCAACCACCGATCATCCACGCGTTCAGCGCGCGGCAGAGGAAAAACCGACGTGGGAAACGCTTCAACTACTGCTTGAAAACCTGAAAATCGCTTGCGAACTTAACGAAACGGCGCGTATTCGCGATTTGCTAGTCGAAGGAGTTCGCGAATTCGAGCCGCAGTGTGGGGACGAGGACTTGCTGGCAGTGAAAAAGCACCCTTAACTACGGCGATAGCGTCAGACAAAACGGCATGCTTTAAATAGGCATGATTCTGGAACTGCCAGTTGGTGCTGGTGATACGCTGTTAGTGAGGCTTCGATCACTCTGTTCCGCTTGGCCACATCAGTAATCGTACTGACCCGCTGGTTGCTAATCAGGAATCTCGTTGACGAATTGGCGAGACGTTGGTGGGGTTGCCGCGAAGGCAAGTGGCAGGTCGCGCCACGATACCATCCTCACACCACTGCGTTCAAAGGTCTCAGTTCCGCCGTAAATAAGCCACGGCGGCAAGGCTTCATCACCCGCAATCCGCTTTGCGGCTTGCCCAGCGCGCACAAAGTCCTGCGTGACGGTTTGACCCGATTTAACTTCTACGGCTTGAAGTTGCCCGTCAGATTCAAAAAGCAAGTCAGCTTCCAAACCGTTGTTATCTCGCCAGAAGAAAAGGTCTAGTGGCAAGCCACGGTTAAATCGCGCCTTGATGAATTCGCTGACAACCCAAGTTTCAAATATCGCACCACGACTTGGATGCAGTACCAACACATCGGGCGAGCGAATGCCGAGCAACCAACAGACCAGCCCGGTGTCGAGAAAGTACAATTTCGGCGTCTTGACCAAGCGTTTTCCGAAGTTACGATGGTAAGGCGGCAGCAAGTAAACCAAGTCGCTGGATTCGAGTACTGACATCCAGGCACGTGCTGTCGTATGGGATATTCCTGTTTCGCCAGCAAGCGCATTCAAGTTCAATAATTGCCCAGTGCGACCGGCACACAGTCGGAGGAAACGTTGGAAAGCGCTGATGTCTTTGACGTTTAGCACCTGCCGAACATCGCGTTCGATATAGGTTGCGACATAACTAGCGAACCAGTCATTCCCTTCAATTTCTTGCGCGTGAAGCTGCGGATAGCCGCCGAGCTGCAGCAGCGCATCAAGGCGTTTTGTGCACGGTGTCGAGGGAAGCTCGTCCACCGCCAAGGGCAGCAAGCGCGTCAGTCCAACACGGCCTGCCAAAGACTGACTCACGCCAGCCAGCAAGCCAAATTGCTGCGACCCCGTCAACACAAAGCGACCGGGCGTTCGATCCGCATCCACTAATCCCTGAAGATGAGAAAAAATGTCCGGCCAGCGTTGCGCTTCATCGAAAATTGCGCCAGATTCAAAGCGAGCAAGAAACCCACGCGGATCGTCAATCGCGAACGCCCGCTCTACGGGGTCTTCTAGCGACACGTAAGGTTTATCAGAAAAAAAAGACCGCGCCAGCGTGGTCTTCCCGGATTGACGTGGCCCGGTAATCGCCAGAACAGGAAAGCTTCGGCTAAGTCGGTGCAGGGTACTGGACAGGTTGCGAGGGTACATGGACAATTTATACAATATTACTTTTCAATCGTCAATTTGTATAAAGAAAACGGCAAACAGTGTCCGCCAGAGAAAGCCGCCTTTGGGGCAGATCAAGCTCCAAGCATTCGCCAAACATTACATTCAGTTTGG
>JADKHX010000001.1 GCA_016721505.1 Rhodocyclaceae bacterium
CACCGGCACGGCAAGTGGCAAGATCACGCGCAGGCGGGGCGTAGAGGCGGTGCTGCGCTTGGTGGTGTAGATGGCGCATTCCATGCCAGCGAGCGCGGCGCGTGTGCGGTCGAGGTCGGCATCCTTGTCGATGTCGAGCACCAGCGCGGTCATATTCACCACGTCGATGTCGCGGCGGGTGGCACCTTCCTTGAACTCGGCATAGATCAGCGCCGGCACGCTCTCCGGGTCGTCGGCGCGCGGGCCATCCTGCATCTGCGTGAAGCGCTCCACTAGTGCGCCCCATCGGGTTTCCGCCGATTCGATCTGGCCGGACTTGACGCCGCCTTTCTGCACCGCGTAGCGCAGCAGTCTGTCCAGTGTGTCAGTTCGCTGGTCAGCGGTTGCAGTGTCTTTTTCTTGTTCTGTCATGGGGTGGTGCTCCAAGCGCCCAGCGCTTTGGCGGCAGCAACAAAGCCAAAGCCGTAACGGGCCATGTGAAAGTCCAGCACGCCGCGCCCGTGTGCGCCGCACTCGGGGACGTGGCAGCGAAATGCGCCGGTGGCGAGATTCACCGTCAGGCTGGGGTGGGCGTCGTCGTGAAACGGGCAGCGGGCCGAAGCGTTGCGGCCTTGTGGACGCAAGCGATCAAGCTCGGTGGCGTAGTAGCTCAGCGGATCGGGCAGGCGGGCGCGGTCGAATTGGCTGCGCTTGGGTTCGCCGCCTGCCATCGGGTAACGCATGGCGCCCGCCTCAAACCGGACGCTGCTTGGCCTGGGCGGTGCTGGTCAGGCGCCCCTGAGAGTTCATCCATTCGTCGACGTCGGCCGTGAAATAGAAGATCCGGCCACGCTTGACGTACTTTGGCCCGTTGCCGTTGCAGCGCATCATGGCCAGGGTCTTTTCGGACAGACCGGTATAGGTCGAGGCGTTTTTCGTGTCCATGCGGCCGTCGGGGTAGGTGACGACGTCGAGGGGTTTGATTTTGGTTTGCGTCATGGTTGTTCTCGTATGTAGTGAAAGACTAGGTTCACAAGAAACAATGACGAATGATATAGATGTTCTTTGTCAAAGAACAATTGTGGTGATAGAACTTAAATGGAAGTTAATAGAACCTTTGAACGAAAGGACATCCCAATGATCCGAAAAAAAGCGCAAGCCGGTGGCGACAGGCCCACGCTCAGAGAGTGTTACGCAATGCGGCTTGATCCCAAGTTGCAATACCTGGCCGAGATCGCCGCGCTCAAGCAGCGGCGCACCGTATCGAACTTCATTGAATGGGCGATGACGAAGCCTGCTCAAAACGGGAATCTCAGGAGGGCGGATACGGATTCAATGGGACCGACCATAGCGTTGCCGACGATGCGACAAAGCTTTGGGACGTGGATGACGCTGATCCGCTCATCAAACTCGCTGAAAGCTACCCAGACCTTCTGACCTACGAAGAGCAGAAGATCTGGAAGGCGATTCGCGAGATACGGTTATCTGGGGAACAAGAACAGTAGAAAGATGACGTGGCAAGTGGAAAGAACCAGTGCATGCCTGTTTTGACCGTTGCGGACAGGTAGGGGACGACTTTAGCGCACGGCGCGCGGTGATACTCTGCGCATTACGCCAATGGGCAAAGCGACGTTAACGAGGCGCCAAGTCAGCCTTTTGAAGTCGAAGACGACATCCCTTTCTGATCGGATTCAATCATGGCCAAGACCTTTACCAAACTCACCCGCCCGACCATGCGCAAGCTGGCTGCCGGCGAAAAACTCAACGAGCACGGCATCACCTTTGAGCGGCAAGCTAACGGCGACGGGGTGTTCACGGTTAACTTCATGGTCGATGGCCAGCGCATTCACCGCGTTATCGGCCGCGAATCGGACGGCACCACGCGCACCCAGGCGGAGGAATTCATCGACAAGGCGCGGCAGGATGCCAAGGCCGGGCGACTCAATCTGCCCAAGGGCCGCAAGCTGGCGCTATCGTTCCGCGAGGCGGCCGATAAATACCTGACGAAGCTGGAGCAGGAGGGCGGCAAGGACATCCCCATGAAGCGCTATCGCCTGGACCAGCACCTTCCCCGTTCTTCGGCGACACGCCACTGTCGAAGATCACCACCTTCGACGTGGAGCGCTACAAGAAGCAGCGCGGCGCGAGAAGGCCATGCGCCCCAACGGGCCAGGCGGCAAGCCGGTCTATGGTGGTGAGACCAAGCCGGCGACGATCAACCGCGAACTGGCAGCGCTATCGCACCTGCTCAACAAGGCCGTGGAATGGGGCTGGCTGGATCACAAGCCGGCCACCATCAAGCGCCTGAAAGAGCATTCCGGCCGCATTACTTATCTGACGGTCGAGCAGATCGAGCGGCTACTGAAGGAAGCGGCCGCGGACCAGAATCAGCAGATTCACCCGTTCATCCGCATTGGGTTGGATACCTCAATGCGCAAGAACGAAATCCTCGGAGTAAGGCGCGAGCATATCGACCTGGAACGCTTGGTTATCTACATCCCGAAAGCCAAGGCAGGCGCCCGTGAGCAACCGATTACGCGCGGACTTGCTGAATACCTCACGGCCTATGTCGCCAGCCTCCAGCCGGGCACGCCGTGGCTGTTCCCGTCGGCCGCAGCGAAGGAAGGGCGCACGGTCAATCTGGACAAGCCGTTTCGTCGTTGCGTGATTGCGGCGGGCCTCGATGTAAAGCAGGTGGTCCGCCACACGCTGCGCCATACCGCCATCACGCATCTGGTGCAGGCCGGCGTCGACCTGCCCACGGTCAAACGAATCAGCGGCCACAAGAATCTTTCGATGGTCGAGCGCTACAGCCACCAGAACGGCGCGCACATTCAAAGTGCAATGGACAAGTTATCCGACCGCTACAACACGAAAGCGTCTTGACGATTTCTCGGCGCGATTACACAGGAATTACACAAAAGAGTAAGGCCCCGCAGATCGTGAAACCTGCGGGGCCTTGGTATTACTGGCTCCTCGACCTGGGCTCGAACCAGGGACCTACGGATTAACAGTCCGGCGCTCTACCAACTGAGCTATCGAGGAATTGTTGCTTTGGGGGCGCAGCCGGTGATTTGGTGCGCGCCGAATGATAGCGGCGCGCACGGGCTACCGCAACCGTGAAATCAGGCTTTCAGCACGGCGGCGATGGCGTCGGCGACGTAGTCGATATTTTTGTTGTTGAGCGCGGCGAGGCAGATGCGGCCGGTGCTGACGGCGTAGATGCCGTATTCGGCCCGTAGGCGTTCGACTTGCGCGGCGGTGAGGCCGGTGTAGGAGAACATGCCGCGTTGTTTGATGACGAAGCTGAAATCCTGCGTCACGCCGCGGGCTTTCAACTTTTCGACCAGGGCGACGCGCATGGCGCGGATGCGGTCGCGCATGCCGGCCAGTTCGGCTTCCCATTGCGCGCGCAGTTCGGGGCTGGAGAGCACTGCGGCGACCACTGCGCCGCCGTGGGTCGGCGGGTTGGAATAGTTGGTGCGCACAACGCGTTTGACTTGCGACATGACGCGGGCGGCTTCGTCTTTGCTATCGGCAACGATGGTCAGCGCGCCGACGCGTTCGCCGTAGAGGCTGAATGATTTTGAGAAGCTGCTGGAGACGAAAAACTGCAAGCCGGATGCGGAGAACAGGTCGAGCGCGACGGCATCTTCCTTGATGCCATCGGCAAAGCCTTGATAGGCCATGTCGATGAAGGCGACCAGATTTTTGCTGCGCACGATGTCGACCACGCTGCGCCATTGATCGGTGGAAATATCGGCGCCGGTCGGGTTGTGGCAGCAGGCGTGCAAGACCACGATGCTGTTGGCCGGGAGCGACGCCAGATTCGCCGACATTGCGGCGAAGTCGACGCCTCGGGTGGCTGCGTCGTAATAGGGATAATTTTCGACGGTGAATCCGGCTGACTCAAACAGTGCGCGATGATTTTCCCAGCTGGGGTCGCTGATGTGCACTTTGGCGTCGGGGTACAAACGCTTGAGAAAATCTGCGCCGACTTTCAGCGCGCCGGTGCCACCGATGGCTTCGACGGTAATGGCGCGGCCTTCGCTGATGATGCTTGAGTCGTTGCCGAACAATAATTTTTGCACCGCCTGGTTGTAGGCAGCGAGTCCTTCAATCGGCTGATAGCCGCGTGGCGGCATGGCTTCGAGCCGGGTTTTCTCGGCTGCCTTGACTGCGCCGAGCAAAGGGATTTTGCCGTTGTCGTCGTAATACACGCCGACGCCGAGGTTGACTTTGGTGCTATGGGTATCGGCGTTGAAGCCTTCGGTGAGGCCAAGGATCGGGTCGCGGGGGGCGAGTTCAACGGCGGAAAAAATCGAGGTCATGCTGGCTCCGGAATTAATGTTGCGAGAGGTAAATTTGTCAGTTGGTGCTGGTGACACGCCGTTGTTTTTTCAAGCTCGGCGCGAAGGCATAATGATACGCGAGCTGAGTGACGCAATTGGGTTGTGTCCTCTAGGCACGACGATAAATGGGTGGAAAAAAGTGGGCGAAGTACACGAAATCAAACATCGCGTTTTGGAATTCGAAGGCAGTCCGTGGCGGCTGCATCAACCTTTCCTTCCGGCCGGCGATCAGCCCGAGGCGATACGGCTGCTGGTCGAGGGCATCAACGACGGCTTGTCGTTTCAAACCCTGCTGGGTGTTACCGGCTCGGGCAAGACTTATACGATGGCAAATGTCATCGCGCGGATTGGCCGCCCTGCCCTGGTGCTGGCGCCGAACAAGACTTTGGCAGCGCAGTTGTATTCGGAGTTTCGCGAATTTTTCCCCGAGAACGCGGTGGAGTATTTCGTTTCTTATTACGACTATTACCAGCCCGAAGCCTATGTGCCGTCGCGCGATTTGTTCATCGAGAAAGATTCAGCGATTAATGAACACATTGAGCAAATGCGTTTGTCGGCAACCAAAAGTTTGCTCGAACGACGCGATGTGCTGATTGTTTGTACCGTCTCGGCGATCTACGGCATTGGCGATCCGGTTGATTATCACAGCATGATTTTGCATTTGAAGGCCGGCGAAAAGCTTGGTCAACGCGACATCATCAAGCGCCTGTCGGAGATGCAATACGAACGCAACGATGTGGATTTCAGTCGCGGTGCGTATCGCGTGCGTGGCGATGTTATTGATGTATTCCCCGCCGAAAACGCCGAGAGCGCGATACGCATTGTGTTGTTCGACGACGAAATCGAATCGCTGACTTTATTCGACCCGCTGACCGGCCACACGCGGCAAAAACTTGGCCGCTATACGGTGTTCCCGTCCAGCCATTACGTCACGCCGCGCACTACGGTGTTGCAGGCGATAGAGAAGATAAAAACCGAACTGGTCGAGCGGGTTGAGTATTACTCGAAAGAGAACAAATTGGTTGAGCTGCAACGCATCGAGCAGCGCACGCGATTTGATTTAGAGATGCTCGATCAACTCGGATTTTGCAAGGGCATCGAGAACTATTCACGGCATTTGTCGGGCCGCCAACCGGGCGAACCACCACCGACTTTGTACGACTATTTGCCGCCCGATGCGATCATGTTTGTCGACGAGTCGCACGTCGCGATTCCGCAAGTCGGGGCGATGTTCAAGGGCGACCGATCGCGCAAAGAAAACCTGGTCGACTATGGTTTCCGTTTGCCCTCGGCACTAGACAATCGGCCGTTGAAATTTGAAGAATTTGAGCGGCTGATTCCGCAGACGATTTTTGTATCGGCAACACCCTCTGTTTACGAGGAAGCGCATCAGGGTCAAGTCGTTGAGCAATTGGTTCGCCCCACTGGCTTGATTGATCCGGTGGTTGATGTGCGCCCGGCATCGACTCAGGTGGATGACTTGCTGCAGGAAATCAAGAAACGCAATGCCGTCGGCGAGCGCGTGCTGGTCACCACCTTGACCAAAAAGCTTTCGGAACAACTCACCGATTACCTTGCCGAAAACGGCATCAAAGTCCGCTATCTACATTCCGACATCGACACCGTGGAGCGCGTCGAAATCATCCGCGATTTGCGCCTTGGTGTGTTCGATGTACTGGTCGGCATCAATCTGCTGCGCGAAGGTTTGGACATTCCCGAAGTCTCGCTGGTGGCGATTTTGGATGCCGACAAGGAAGGCTTCCTGCGTTCCACCCGCTCGTTGATACAAACCATGGGCCGGGCGGCGCGACATCTGCACGGCACGGCAATTTTGTATGCCGACCGGATAACCGATTCGATGCAACGCGCAATGGATGAAACCGAACGGCGGCGCAATAAACAAATCGCCCACAATCTGGCCAACAACATTACGCCGGTCAGCGTGCATAAGCGCATCAAGGACATCATCGACGGCATCTACGATGCGGAAATCGCCGGCAAGGATTTGAAGGCCGCCGAAGAAGCGGCGCGCTATGAAGTGATGAGTGAGAAGGACTTGTCGCGCGAAATCCGTCGGCTGGAAAAAGCCATGCAGGAACACGCGCGCAATCTGGAATTTGAACAAGCTGCCGCCGCGCGCGATGAGTTATTTCGCATCAAGCAGCTGGCGTTTGGTGGTGCGGCGCATGACAGTAATGTGTAGTCGCCAATAAAAAGGCCGCGAGCTTCGCGGCCTTTTCCATTGTTTTTGTAGGTCGGAATTTATTCCGACGCGGAGGTGATTAAATGCCGCACCGTCGGAATAAATTCCGACCTACAAGACCAACAATTCGCGCAACAATCTGCGCTCTTTGCTTTGTTCAACTCTGTAACGAAAAAGGCCGCAATCGATGCGGCCTTTTACTTCGCTAACCCACGCTATTAGTTATTTTTAGTTTCCACCATTTGCAAAGGCTCCGCCGCGACTTGAACTTGTGGACGGGGTTTGCGTCCTAGCACTGGTGGTGGCTGCATGTAGGTCTCAAGCGGTGCGGTGTTTTGGGTTTCTATCATCACCAGCCCGGCTTTATCCAACGCCGGTTTCAGATCAATCGGCGTCGGCGCGGGTGCGACCACCGGTGCGGGTGGCGTAACGACAGTCGCCTCGGTAACTACTGCTGGAGCAATCACTGACGCGACTGCAACGATAGGAGCAACCACTTCCATCGGTGCTTGCGCGACCACCGGAACAGGCGCAAGTGGCACAACCTCTGCAACAACTTCAGGTGCCGCTGTGGGAACTGGAATGATCTCAGCCGGTATCGGTATCGTCCGCTCGAAGGTATCGGCAACCACTGCAGGTGTCTCAGCAACCACTGCGGGGACGTTCACCGGCTCAGCCACTATCACTGGCGCGGCGGCAACCATCGCCGGCGCGAATTCGCCAGTTGGTGCTAGTACTACGCTGTTGTCGACCGTCACTGTGGCGACCGGCGCAATGCTTGGCACTGGCACGCTCACTTGAGTCTCACCCATGGCAGCGGAGTCCACCGCAGCGGCAACAGTTGCTGTCGGTGTGGCTTCGTCCTGACGATCACCGCGACCACGGCCACGACCGCGACGACTGCGACCACGACCGCCGCCCTCACCTTCGGCCTTGGGTGCATTGGGTTGGCGCTGTGCATCGGCGTTTGCATTTGCGGCATTTGCATTGGCTGGCGTGTTTGGCGCAGCGTTTGCGTCACGTGGTGGACGTGGCTCCCTCGGCTCACGCGGCGGACGCGGTTCATTGCGTCCTTCACGTTTGGGCGAACCGCCCTGTTGCGCTGGAGCTTGCGCCTGCTGTCCTTGCGCCGGACGTGGTCCAGACTCATTGCGCTGACCGTCACGCTGACCGTCACGCTGACCGTCGCGCTGACCGTCGCGCTGACCATCACGACTGCCGTTACGGCCACCATTGCGACCACCACGGCCGTTGCGCCCGTCGCGTCCATCACGACCCGGACGATCACGACGCACTGAGGCATCTTTGTTGGGCACGACAACCGCTGCCGGTGCATCCACCTTGGCGGAGCTGAACCATGAAACTATTGTTTCCCACAAACCGGGTGAGCTTGGCGCAGTTACCACCGTCGCGGTCTCCCGTGGCGTCACAATCGGCGCAGGTTGATCAGGCGTAATGCCTTTGACCACCGCTTCAATCTTGACCGGCTTGGCTTCGTTTTGCGCAGAGGGTGGTTGATACGTTTCCTCGATCGGCTTTTCAGCCATTTGATAGCTGGCCAACACAATGCCTTCAGCGTTCAACTGATCGTGACGCAAACGAATGATTTCATGCGCTGGAGTCTCAAGGTGCCGATTGGGGACGATCACCAGATTCACGCGATGGCGCATTTCGATACGTGAAATATCGACGCGTTTTTCGTTCAACAAGAAAGTGCCGACGTCGACCGGTACTTGGCAATGCAGCGCGCCGGTGTTTTCCTTCATCGCCTCTTCTTCGAGAATGCGCAGGATGTGCAGCGCGGCAGATTCTGTGCTGCGGATGTGGCCGGTGCCGGTGCAACGCGGGCAAGTGATATAGCTGGTTTCGGCGAGCGCAGGACGCAAACGCTGACGCGAAAGTTCGAGCAATCCGAAACGTGAAATCTTGCCGGTCTGGACGCGGGCGCGGTCGTGATGCAAGGCATCGCGCAAACGGTTTTCAACTTCGCGTTGGTTCTTGGTCGACTCCATATCGATGAAGTCGATGACGATCAAGCCGCCCAAGTCGCGCAAACGCAATTGACGGGCGACTTCGTCGGCCGCTTCGCAGTTGGTGCGCAGTGCGGTTTCTTCGATGTCGCTGCCTTTGGTCGCACGGCCGGAGTTGACGTCGACCGAGACCAGTGCCTCGGTGTGATCAATCACAATCGCGCCGCCCGAAGGCAAATTCACTTGGC
Source organism: Rhodocyclaceae bacterium (assembly GCA_016721505.1). GTDB lineage: Bacteria > Pseudomonadota > Gammaproteobacteria > Burkholderiales > Rhodocyclaceae > JADKHX01. The sequence continues at coordinate 8,753 of JADKHX010000001.1, forward strand.
GTGAATAGGCTGACTCAATCTGGTGCTCAATTTGGAAACGTGAGAATAGCGGCACGTCGTCGTGGTAACGCTTGACGCGATTTACGGTGCCCGGCATCACATGCGCCATGAACTGTTGCGCTTGTTCAAACACGTCGTCGGTGTCGATCAAAATCTCGCCGATTTCGGCATGGAAATAATCGCGAATCGCGCGGATGACCAGACTCGATTCTTGATAAATCAGGAATGCGCCGCTCTGTGCTTTGGCCGCACCGTCAATTGCGCCCCACAGTTGCAACAGGTAGTTCAAGTCCCATTGCAGTTCTTCGGTATTGCGACCGATACCTGCGGTGCGGGCGATCAGGCTCATGCCGCCGGGCACGTCGAGGCCATCCATCACCTCACGCAGTTCCTGACGGTCTTCGCCTTCGATACGGCGTGATACGCCACCACCGCGCGGGTTATTGGGCATCAGCACCAGATAGCGGCCGGCCAGCGAAATGAAGGTCGTTAGCGCTGCACCTTTGTTGCCACGCTCGTCTTTTTCGACTTGAACGATGAGCTCCTGGCCGTTTTGCAAAACGTCTTGAATGCGCGCTTTGCCAGCGTCGACGCCTTGTTTGAAATAGCTACGGGAAATTTCTTTGAAGGGCAAAAAGCCGTGGCGCTCGGCACCGTAATCAACGAACGCCGCTTCGAGACTAGGCTCGATGCGAGTGATGATGGCTTTGTAGATGTTGCTTTTCTTTTGCTCTTTGGTGGCCGACTCGATGTCTAGGTCTATCAGTTTCTGACCATCAACAATCGCGACGCGGAGTTCCTCGGCCTGCGTCGCATTAAATAACATGCGTTTCATTTGTGCTCCCGTGCGCTTCTTACAGCAGACGGGCACAGCAAGTCACACCTCAGCGGCGATATTCGCTCCGTGGTGAGATGTTCAATGTTTGCGGAAAAGCTGGCAGTTTCATAGCGCCTTAAAGTGTGTGGCAAACGGGTGAATGACTTGTTTTGTGGCGGTCGCTGACTTTTTCTTCTTGATTATCAACGTCCGGCAATCTGTGCTCAATCTGGTGTGGTGCGCGCTTCTTAAGTAAAATCGCTCTCTTTACGGGCGAGCAAAAAACCCGGTGATTAGCGGGGAAGGAAGCGTATGGAATTGTGTTCCGACTGCCTTGCCATGGTGTTTGAGTCTTCGTTTTCGTCGAGTGCGGCGAATGCGTCAGCTGCAAAACCAGCGCCCCGTTGCCAGCGCCTCCGATGCCACTTCGGGCCATCGGGCACGCCGTCGCAGAACGGCTAACCAAGTAGCCATTATATTGAAAATGAAGGACTTGAGAAAAGATTCGGCGGTAATGCTTGAAGTCGGCGACGAGGCCGCCGGGCAGCGCGTCGACAACTTTTTGCTCAAAATTGCCAAAGGCGTGCCCAAAAGTCACGTTTATCGCATCCTGCGCAGCGGCGAGGTGCGGGTCAACAAAGGTCGCATCGGTGCGGATTACCGCCTTCAGCTGGGCGACCTGGTTCGCGTGCCACCGATACGCATTGCCGAGCGCCCTGAGCAAGCCGCTGTGCCGGCGCGCGAATTTGATTTGGCCTATGAAGATGAAGCGCTAATCGTGGTCGACAAACCAGCTGGCGTGGCAGTACATGGCGGCAGTGGGGTGAGTTTTGGGGTCATCGAGCAAATTCGCCGCGCGCGTCCGCAAGCCAAATTTTTGGAACTGGCGCACCGGCTTGATCGCGAAACCTCAGGATTGTTGATCGTCGCCAAGAAGCGCTCGGCACTGGTCAAGCTGCACGATATGTTTCGCGATGGCGACATCGGCAAACGTTATTTGGCTTTGGTTCAAGGGCGTTGGATGAATCAACTCCAACACGTGAAACTACCTTTGTACAAATACCTGACCGAAGGCGGTGAGCGCCGCGTCCGCGTCACTGAGGCGAGTGATACAGAAGGCAAAGCCGCACATTCCGTGGTGCGTTTGGTGGCGCGTTGGCAGAATTTTTCGCTGGTCGAAGTCGAATTGAAAACAGGGCGTACCCATCAGATTCGCGTCCACCTCGCTCATCTTGGCTTTCCGCTGGCGGGTGATGACAAATATGGTGATTTCACGCTCAACCGCGAGCTGCAAAAAACCGGCCTCAAGCGCATGTTTTTGCACTCGGCAAAACTGGCGTTGCCGCATCCGATTTCAGGCGAAACGCTCGCACTTGAATCGCCCTTACCTTCTGAGCTGGAGAACTTCGTCGCCAAGCTCAACAAAAATGAAACACGTGAAAACTAAACTGTATTCCGCCATGCCAGTTGGTGCTGGTGATACGCCGTCGCACTCTCTTGCCGACTAATAATCATGCCAAAACAATTTGAACTAATCGTCTTCGACTGGGACGGCACCTTGCTGGATTCGACTGCGCTGATTACCCGCAGTCTGCAAGCCGCCGCCGTCGCCATTGGTGTCCCGCCGCCGTCTGACGCGCGCGCCAGCCATGTGATTGGGCTTGGTCTGATTGACGCCCTGCGCTACGCCATGCCTGATTTGGAGGAAGCGCGCTATCGCGAACTGGCCGAACATTACCGCGATCACTATTTGGCGCGCGATGCTGATTTGGATTTGTTTGACGGCGTACGCGACTTGATAGATCAGTTGCGCGATGCCGGACACAACCTGGCTGTCGCCACCGGCAAGCCGCGCCGTGGCTTGCTCAGGGCTTTTGCAGCGAGCGGATTGGGACCAAAATTTCACGGCTCGCGCTGCGCCGACGAGTGTCAGTCCAAACCACATCCGCAAATGCTCGAAGAATTGTGCAGTGAGTTTGGTGTGCCGGCATCGTCGGTTTTGATGATCGGCGACACCACGCACGATATGCTGATGGCTAGTAACGCTGGCTGCGCCGGACTTGGCGTGACCTATGGTGCACACTCACATGAAACACTGCTGACTGCTGCGCCATTGCATTGCGTCGATTCAATTTCGGAGCTGGCTACATGGCTGCACGCGAACGCCTGATTTGTGCCAGCGACGATTTGCCCGATGGCGGCAAAGGTGTGCGTTTTGAAACACAAACGCCTTTGGGAACCGCGCCAGCGTTCGCTGTACGCCATGGTGGCAAGCCGTTTGCCTACGTGAATCGCTGCGGACATGTGCCAGTCGAGCTAGACTGGCAACCTGCGGAGTTCTTTGATTACAGCGGTTTGTATTTGATATGTGCAACACACGGCGCGCTGTACGCGCCGGATTCAGGACGCTGCGTTGCAGGGAAATGCGCTGGTAAGGGACTGCAAGCGTTGGCGGTGACTGAACACGAAGGACAAATTTTTCTTATTGAACAAGGTGAAAGCAGTGAGTGACAACAATGTGGTGACAAACGATCCAAATTGGGAGCGCAAGGTGCTGGAAAAGGTCGCCCTCGAATCCATCACCGAACAGCGACGCAGCCGACGCTGGGGAATCTTTTTCAAGATCCTTGGATTCGGTTATTTATTCATCGTTCTCGGCATCGCGATGGAATGGTTCGGCGGCGAAAAAATGGCCGAAGCGGCCAGGCACACAGCGCTGGTTCGCCTCGATGGGGTGATTCAGGCCAAGGGCGATGCCAGTGCAGAAAACATCATTAGCGCTTTGCAAGGCGCGTTTGAATCTGAAGGCACAGCGGGCGTGATTTTGCGCATCAACAGCCCCGGTGGTAGCCCTGTTCAGGCCGGAATGATCAATGACGAAATTCAGCGCTTGCGCAAACTTCACCCCCAAGTGCCTTTGTATGTGGTGGTCGAAGATGTGTGCGCTTCGGGTGGCTATTACGTGGCCGCCGCTGCTGACAAAATTTTTGTCGACAAGGCCAGTATCGTTGGCTCGATTGGCGTGTTGATGGACGGCTTTGGTTTCACCGGCACGATGGAGAAACTCGGCGTTGAACGGCGCTTGTTACATGCCGGCGAAAACAAAGGCTTTCTCGATCCATTTGCGCCGCTAAACGAAGTCCACAAAGCTCACGCACAAGTCATGCTCGGCGAGATTCACAAACAATTTGTAGACGTGGTGAAACAAGGTCGCGGCAAACGCTTGCACGAGACGCCAGAGATGTTCTCCGGCCTGATGTGGAGCGGCGCTAAAAGTATCGAACTAGGCTTGGCGGATGGCTACGGCAGCCTGGATATTGTGGCGCGCGATGTGATCAAAGCGGAAGAAATTCGCGATTACACGGTCAAGCAAAATATCGCTGAGAAGTTTGCCAAACAGCTTGGCGCCGGCGCGGCGGCGAACATTCTGAGCAGTTTCGGAAATATGTCGATTCACTAACTCAAACGGCGACCCGTTCGACACTGTGCACTCGGGTCGCCAGCAGGTCCAACCCTAAAAGCGGCAACGCGTCGATCAGTCGCTTTGGTTGGTCGGTAGTGAGCAATCGTATCGAGCCACCGCCTCGTCCATTGTCCTGATGCAAGCGCACAGCTTGTCGCGCAATCGCTTCAGACACATCGACCAATGTTGCATTGTTGTCACTGGTGTCGATGATGGGCTGCAGTATGTGCGTCAAAAAGCTGTAATGCGTACAACCCAATACGATGCGGTCGACGCCGCTTTCCAGCAACGGCAATAGCCTCGCCGCCGCATCTTTGGTGAGACTACTGTCATTCAAATCACATTGTTCAACCAGTGTCGCCCAGCCAGGGCAAGCAACAATATCGACGCTAACCGCTTGCGCATGCGCGGTGATGAGATGCGCCAAGCGATCACTTTTTGCCGTAGCTTCGGTCGCCAAAACAGCAATCTTGCGGCTCACCGACGACAGCGCGGCAGGCTTGATACCCGGCTCGACACCGACGATGGCGATGCTAGTGTGGCGGCTTCGCAGCGCTTGAATCGCGGCCACCGTCGCGGTGTTGCAAGCCACTACGATCATCGTACAGCCACTGTCGGCCAAGTAGTCGCCGATGGCCAACACACGTGATTGGATGAAGGCTTCGGACTTGTTGCCGTAGGGCGAATTTGCACTGTCAGCGAAATAGATGAAGTCGGCATTGGGCAAAGCGGCGACCAAAGCATCCAGCACCGACAAACCACCGAGGCCGGAATCGAAAACGCCGATCATCTAATTACTCCAGTTGGTGCTGATAACACGCCGTCAAATTACGCCGCGACAACCGGAATCTTGCCTATCTTTGCCTGCCATTCTTTCGGCCCGGTGGTATGCACCGATGTACCTGCAGAATCAACCGCCACCGTCACCGGCATATCTTGGACTTCAAATTCGTATATCGCTTCCATCCCCAAGTCAGCAAAGCCGACAACCTTGGCAGATTTAATCGCTTTGGAAACCAGATAGGCTGCGCCACCCACCGCCATCAAGTAAGCCGACTTATTGTCTTTGATCGCGGCAATCGCTGTTGGACCACGTTCTGATTTTCCTATCATCGAAATCAAGCCGGTTTGCTCCAGCATCATGCGAGTGAATTTATCCATCCGCGTCGCTGTTGTTGGGCCAGCCGGGCCGACGGCTTCGTCGCGGACGGGATCAACCGGGCCGACGTAATAAATCACGCGGTTGGTGAAATCCACCGGCAGTTTTTCGCCTTTGCCCAACATATCGGCGATGCGTTTGTGTGCGGCATCGCGACCGGTCAGCATTTTGCCGTTGAGCAATAAAGTCTGGCCGGGCTTCCATGCGGCGACTTCTGCTTTGGTCAGCGTATCGAGATTGACGCGGGTAGAAGTTTTGGTGTTCGGTTGCCATGTCACTTTCGGCCAGTCTTCGAGACTCGGTGTGGGCAGCACGGCGGGGCCGGAACCATCAAGATGAAAATGCACATGGCGTGTCGCCGCGCAGTTGGGAATCAAGGCGACGGGCAGATTCGCTGCATGAGTCGGGTAGTCCAAAATTTTCACGTCGAGCACTGTTGTTAGTCCGCCCAAACCTTGCGCACCGATGCCAAGCGCATTTACTTTTTCGTAAAGTTCCAAGCGCAATTGTTCGGTGCGAATCAGCTTTTCGCCGCGCGCCGATTTGGCTTTGAGCAGATGGATATCTACCGGCGCCATGATGGCTTCCTTGGCCAGCAGCATGGCTTTTTCTGGCGTGCCGCCGATGCCAATGCCAAGAATGCCTGGCGGACACCAACCGGCACCCATGGTCGGCACGGTTTTCAATATCCATTCGACAATATCGTCGGACGGATTGAGCATGGCGAATTTGGCCTTGGCTTCCGAGCCGCCACCTTTCGCCGCGCAAATAACTTCCACGCCATCGCCAGCGACGATTTCAAAATGCACTACCGCTGGCGTGTTGTCCTTGGTGTTTTTTCGCGCGCCAGCGGGGTCGGCCAACACTGAGGCACGCAATGGATTATCGGCATCGCCATAGGCACGGCGCACGCCTTCATCGACCATTTCTTGCACCGAGAGCGTCGACTCCCAGCGCACATTCATCCCTACTTTAAGGAACACCAGTGCGATGCCAGTGTCCTGACAAATCGGACGATGGCCTTCAGCTGACATCCGGCTGTTGGTCAAAATTTGCGCTATCGCATCGCGCGCAGCGGGCGACTCTTCACGCTCATAGGCTTCGCCTAAAGCCTGAATGTAATCGAGCGGATGGTAATAGCTGATGAACTGAAACGCGTCAGCGATAGACTGGACGAAATGCTCTTGATGGATAGTAGTCACGATAACCTCAAACAATGGTTGATAAACGGCTCTCGCCCAGCGCTCTATTTATGCGCGGCAACACTCAGTGTCTGCATCATGATTTTGTCGGTATAGGCAATAGCGATCGCGGAAAGTAGGAAGGCGAAGTGAATAGCGACTTGAGCAATGATCACTCGATCTTCCAACTGCGCGGCGTTGATAAACGTGCGCAAAAGATGAATCGAGGAGATGCTGATTAAGGCGATTGCCAACTTGACCTTGAGCACGCCAGCATTGACGTGAGACAACCATTCTGGGCTGTCTTCGTGATGTTCAAGATCAATGCGGGATACGAAAGTCTCATAGCCGCCAATAGTCACCATCAACAAGAGGTTGGCGATCATCACCACGTCGATTAGCCCCAGCACAATGAGCATGACCTCGACTTCGCTCAAAGTGCCGGTTTTGCTAATTAGCCCCGCCAGTTCATGCATGAAGTAGTAGACATATACGCCCTGCGCAGCGATCAGGCCTAGATATAGAGGAGCCTGCAGCCAGCGGCTCCAGAAGATGAAAGCTTCGAGTTTTTCAACAGCGGTTTTCATGATTTGCCTTGGTTCAATGGGGTAAGGGAATTCTAACTCAGGGTGATTTCGCCGCCGTTGCACGATCGTTCCAATCAGGCGCTAGTCGACTTACTTGGTCAATTTTCGGATAATTCGCGCTAGTGACCTGCTCCGGGCTTTGCCGATGGCGCAGGTTGATTTTTTTCTAGTGGCCAAGCCCTGCAATTCCAAAGTGAAAGTTTCTTTAAATGAGCGCAAAAATTCTTGATGGAAACGCCCTTGCAGCGACGGTTCGTGAACGACTCGCTTTACGCGCTAAGGCCTTGAGTGCTCAAGGCGTCACGCCTGCGCTGGCGGTGATTCTGGTGGGTGGCGATCCGGCCTCGGCGGTGTACGTGCGCAACAAGGTTGCCGCCTGCGAAAAAACCGGGGTGCGCTCGCTCAAGTTCGACTACGCGGAAGACACTGCACAAGCCACGGTGTTGGCGAAAATCGCTGAACTCAATGCCGATGACAATGTGCATGGCATTTTGGTTCAGCTTCCGCTGCCCCGCCATTTCGATGCCGACCTCGTACTTGAAGCGATTTCTCCGACCAAAGACGTTGACGGCTTTCATGCCGAAAACGTCGGTGCGCTGGCACAAGGCAAACCGCGATTTATTCCGTGCACACCGTATGGCGTGATGGAAATGTTGAAGAGTGAAAATGTGCCGCTCAAAGGCGCAGAAGTGGTGATTGTTGGGCGCAGCAATATCGTCGGCAAACCGATGGCACTACTGCTGTTGGCGCAGAGCGCGACGGTGACGATATGTCATTCGCAAAGCCGCGATCTGGCGTTTCACACCCGTCGTGCGGATATTTTGGTGGCTGCGGTGGGTCGCGCCAAAATGATTACTGGCGACATGATTAAGCCCGGTGCGACCGTGATTGATGTCGGTATTAATCGTCAAGTAGATGGCCCGAACGCAGGCAAACTTTGTGGTGACGTAGATTTTGAGAGTGCGAAAAATGTCGCCGGTTTAATCACCCCTGTTCCAGGTGGTGTGGGGCCGATGACGATTACGATGTTGTTGGCAAACACTTTGGAAGCCGCCGAACGCGACCTGGCTGCAAGGCAGAAAGGCTGATCATGGCAACGAAAAAATCTCCGCTGGTTGGCATCGTGATGGGTTCAGATTCTGATTGGCCGGTAATGCAAGCTGCCGCCGAAATTTGCAAAGAATTTGGCGTGGCGTTTGAAACCCAAGTGGTGTCCGCGCATCGCACGCCAGATTTATTATTTGAGTACGCCAACACCGCACAGACGCGAGGTCTGCGCGTGATCATCGCAGGCGCAGGCGGTGCGGCACATTTGCCCGGCATGTTGGCGGCAAAAACTATCGTACCGGTGTTTGGTGTACCGGTGCCGTCAAAACATTTGCAAGGTCAAGATTCCTTATTGTCCATCGTGCAAATGCCCAAAGGAATTCCAGTGGCGACCTTTGCAATTGGTGAGGCGGGCGCTGCCAATGCGGCACTGATGGCGGTCGCCGTGTTGGCAGCAAGTGACGCGGCGCTGACCAAAAAACTGCAAGCTTTCCGCGCGGCGCAATCGAAGCGTGTACTGGCGATGAAACTGCCTGCAGTCTGATGGCAAGTTATCGTTTTCGCTTGCTCAATGTGTTTGCACAAACCACGCTAGGCGGCAATCCGCTAGCGGTGTTTGAAGACGCGCGCGGTCTTGACGATACGACCATGCAAGCGCTGGCGCGGCAATTCAATTTGTCCGAAACGACTTTCCTGTTCCCATCGGAAATCGCTGATACAAGAGTCAGAATTTTCACGCCAAATTTTGAAATGCCGTTTGCGGGTCATCCGACTTTGGGCACAGCCCACGTTGTCCGTGATTTGAAAAACACAGCGGACTCTCTGACTCTGGACATGCAAGCGGGATGCATTCCCGTGAAAGCCATAGGCGACGAATGGACGCTGCGTTCAAATGCGCCGACCAGTCGTCCATTTGCGGCTTCGCGTAGCGATTTGGCTACTGCACTTGGCCTAACAGCCAGCGATATTGCAGCCAATCCAGTATGGATTAGCACTGGCACCGAGCAACTGGTCGTACCGATCAGTAATCTTGAAGCTATCGACAATTGCCGACCAAATTCACGTTTAATTGATTCGGTTTGTGGTGACGGACAGCGCAACAAAATTTATCTGTGGGCCAAGGATGGCGCACCGGTTGACGGGGTACAGCAGGCCAGCGTGCGTTTCTTTTTCCCCAACAATGGCGCGCTGTCAGAAGACCCGGGCACCGGTTCGGCCTGCGCGAATTTGGGTGGCTATTTTGTGGTGACGCAAATGGCATTGCCGCAAACTTGGGTCTTGCGTCAGGGCAGCCACATCAATAAACCCTGCCAATTGCGTTTGCACGTTGATGCACAGAAGGCCATTTTCGTTGGCGGACGTGTCATCGAATTAGGTCGCGGGGAGATTTCGCTTTGATGGATACGACTTCGGTCAAAGATTATTTCTTGATGCTTCAAGCGCGCATCGTGGCGGGGCTTGAGCAATTTGATGGGTTGGTCTTTCGCAGCGATAGCTGGACGCGACCGGCGGGTGGTGGGGGCTTGTCGCGTTTGATTGAGGATGGCAATTTCTTTGAGCGCGGCGGGGTAAATTTTTCGCATGTGGTCGGCGACAAACTACCGCCTTCGGCGACCGCGCATCGCCCGCAATTGGCCGGCCGCGCGTGGGAAGCGATGGGCGTGTCTCTGGTGCTGCATCCGCGCAATCCCTTCTGCCCGACGGTGCACATGAACGTGCGATTTTTTATCGCTCATGGTGCGCAAGGCGAAGATTCCATTTGGTGGTTCGGTGGCGGCATGGATTTGACGCCCTACTACGGCTTTGTCGAAGACGCAAAGCACTTTCATCAATCCTGCGCCGATGCGCTTGCGCCGTTTGGTGAAGCGACTTATCCGCGCTACAAAAAATGGTGTGATGAATATTTTTATCTGAAGCATCGCAACGAAGCGCGTGGCATTGGCGGTGTGTTTTTTGATGACTTGGACGAGGGCGGGTTTGAGCGCTGCTTTGCTTTGACGCAAGCCGTCGGCGATACGTTTTTATCAGCTTACCTGCCCATCATCGAACGTCGCCGTGACGAAAAATTCAGCGAACACGAACGCGATTTTCAAGCCTATCGACGTGGTCGTTACGTCGAATTTAATTTGGTCTGGGACCGCGGTACGCTGTTTGGTTTGCAGTCCGGCGGGCGTACCGAATCGATTTTGATGTCGCTGCCACCCATCGTGAAATGGCGCTACGACTGGCAGCCTGAGGCTGACAGTGCCGAGCGAAAGCTCTATACGGATTTTTTGCCAGTCCGTGATTGGCTAGCCGCTTGAAAGCCTAGGGCAGTAAGGCCGCCGCGTTATAACGGCGTGTCGCCAGCACCAACTCATCAAGTTGCTCGTGCAATCGCGCAAGCTCAATATTCGCCGCCCGTGTTTCGCGCAAGGCCAGCGAGGCTTCCAGAAAACTTTTGGCCTTGCCCCACAAATGTTGCTCAACACACAAGCGACCGAGCACTAACAGCAGCACATCATCTTGCGGATGCTGTTGCAGCCATTTTTCAGCGCGCGCCAATCGTGCTGTCATTTCGCCGCCATGACAATCGGCATACAGTGCCACCAATTGGCTGTCCCAATTCGCATTCAGTGCGACTTCAATCAGCCCTTGCGCTTCGCGTTGCTCGCCCACAGCGATTAGACGTTTGGCCATGCCCTGCGCCAGCTTTGAATCCGTGCGCCCGTCACTATCCAGCTCGCTCCAAAACCGGCGCAGACCCGATAAATTCCCATCCAATTCAGCTAGGTTTTCCAACTGCGCACGGGTGCGAATCGGCCGCGCTTGATCCGCCGTCATGCCGCGATATTTTTCCAGTTGCCTAGCCAGACGCGCCACTTCGCGCCAGTGCCCAAGTCCCTGCGCCGCACGTAGCTGCAAACGGATGGTGGCGATTTGCAGGCGGCCAGTTGCCGCGTGTTGTCGCAAAGCTGCGTCGGCTTCTGCGTACTCGCGGTCGGCAAGCGCAAGCTCAGCCTCAGTAATTAGTCGCGCTGATTCAAATGCGCTCGCGGATTCGCTAGCGCGCTGGCGCCACACGGCCACACGCTCCGCATCACGCAACGCATGCGCTGCCCGCCAGCCGAGCAATGCCATCATCGGCGCTTGCGCGTGCCCCACGTAGTTTGTCTCAAGCACGCGCAAGGCATGGCCGTAACGCCCCTCGGCAACGAGCCGATAGGCCTCCTGCAAAATATCGGCCGAGCGCATTACCGCGCGCCGTTGTTGAAAATCGGCGACCGATCTGGGCAGATTTTTTATGTGTTGAATTAGTCGCACAGCGATGTGCAACACGATGAACAAAACTACCAACGCCACCAAAAAGAAATTCAGTGACAACTCCGCACGCCATGGGGGCAGCACGAACATTGCGTAGCCGTCGATCAATAACTGGCTGGCACCAAGTGCTAAGGCCACCGCCATCACCGCAAGAATCAACAGCCAAACCAGTGCGCGCGTCATGCTGCGCCTAACCCGATTTCCGAGGCTGTTTGCTCAGACGTATGGTGCTCAAAGTTTCATCCAAATTGGGCAATTCAAGATTGCCGCTCTTATCCATCAGTTGCTTAAGTGCGTCACTTGCCATTTGAACGTTGGTCGCGCGCGTATCAAAAAACCGCGTCAAATTGCGTTGCGCTTGTTGCAGTTCTTCGCGATAGACACGGCCATTTCGCTGCAGCAAAGCGACCCGCGCGGAGAGCAAACGCAGTTTTAAATTTTCGCGGAGAAAATAAATTTGTGGTGGCGTTAACAAGGCCTGTTCGGACAAATCAAGGCGTTCGATTCTGACTAGTTGGCGTGCGTCTTGCCAAATCTCGGCAATCATTTGACGCAGACCTTCGACCACGCCTAAGTCTGTTGGCACAGCGCTTGCAGCAGGTTTGGCGATTACTTTTGGCGACACACGAGTTGTTGGCGGAGCGCTTTTGGGGCGTTGTTCAAATGCCAACGGGAAACCATCCACCGCAGCGACCACGTTTTCCAGCTTGAGCGTTGCACCGGAAACATCGGCCAAACCTGAGGCTTTGAGTCGTTCGATATCGCGCGCAAGTGAACGTCGCACGCTCACAAAGCGCGATGACGCATTGGTGGCAAGTCGAGCATCAGCCGCCTGCAGAACAATCAGCGCACCTTCGACATTGCCGGCCAGTTGCAATTGCTGTGCGGCAGTGGTGACCGACTGCTCAATATCAGCTAATAAACGTTCGTCGCGACTTTGCATCAGGTCTTGATATTTCAATTCGAGCGCTGCGGATTGATTGCGCGTCTCATCCAATTCGGTTTCCAGCGTTTTGACTTTCTCGCGCAACACCGTCAGGTTTTCATGATCAGTGCCGACCAAGGCCAAGCGTTGCTCAATGCTCGCATCGCGACGTGCCAACTCTTGCGCGATGGTCTCGCGCATATCGTCTTGCCCCGCCACATTCATCCACCACAAAGCAGCGATGATGACGGCCAGCACCAGCCCGATAACACCGATGCTGACTGATCGAGAGTTGGCGCCAGAGCCTTGCGCGGCAGGCATTGGCGCTTGGTTGGGGGGATTAATGTTGGGTTCCATGGTTTGCAAAGTATGCCTCCAAGCCCACCAGCAGTCCATCGTCGCCCGGCTCAGTCAGCACGACACTTTCCAAGCCTTCATCACGGGCGAATTCGGCAATACGCGTATGGGTGACGAAAGTCGGCGTGTGCTTAAGCCACGCCATACCAAGCCTGCCGATCATCGCGCAAAAATTGCGCAGGCCTTCGCTGCTCGTTAGTGTCACCGCATCAAACTTACCTTCTTGCCACAAGCTCAAAAGTGGTGCCGCATCCAGACTTGGTTGCACACGCTGATAGCAGGTCAAGAATTCAACCAGCGCCCCGCGTTCCTTCAGCGTCGTGCCGAGTAGTTCGCGTCCGCCATCGCCACGGCATATCAGGATTCTTTGCCCCTTGATGGATTGCAACTCTGGCAGGTCTAAAAGCGCTTCCGAATCAAACCGCAGTGATGGCGCTATCACTCTGGTAATCCCTCGCGCGGCCAAGGCCTGCTCGCTGCTGCGACCCATTGTCGCGACGAGCAAATTACTTGGCCATTGGCGTTGCTTCAAGATGACATCCAGCGCTTTTTCTACTGCATTCGGGCTGACGAAAATCACCAAGTCAAATCCGTCCAAACGAATTGCTGCATCGACAATCGCGCTTGAATCTTGCAAATCGTGAATCGCCAACACTGGAAATTTGACCGGCACCGCGCCGCGTTCGAGCAGCGCTTGGAGCAAATGCGCTGCCTGAGCTAAAGGACGCGTGACCACGATATGACGACCGACCAAATTCGACATATGCCAGCGCTCACAAACTCAGTTTGGCGAGCCTAGTGTGGCAAGAATTTCGTCGGCACCGTCGGCGCGCAACATTGCCGCCAATTGATCACCTAAGGCTTCAGGGTCTTGCAATCCGCCATCGAGTTGCGCCGTCGCTATGCGACTGCCATCCGGTCGGGCGACAAATCCACGCAGCATAATTTGCCCGTTAGTGATTTGTGCGAAAGCACCGAGCGGCACCTCACAACTGCCACCCAAAGCGCGCGACACGGCACGCTCGGCGCGCACACAGGCCGCCGTTTCAACATCGTTAAAAGCCGCCAACCAGCTTGCAAGTTCGGGACGCGACGACAAAATTTCTATACCTAGAGCACCTTGACCCGCTGCGGGCAATGAGTCTTCTGGTGATAGCGTCGACCGTATCCGATCCCCTAAGCCCAGCCGCGTTAGTCCAGCAGCCGCAAGAATAATCGCGTCGAATTGGCCTTCATCCAGCTTACGCAAACGTGTATCCAAATTGCCGCGCAATGGATTCACCGCAAGATAAGGAAATCGCGCGTGCAATTGCGATTCGCGACGCAGACTCGATGTCCCTACCATTGCACCAGGTGGCATATCGGCAAGGCTCGCGTAACGCGACGAAACAAAAGCATCGAGCGGACATTCGCGTGGCCCAATCGCCGTCAAGGAAAATTCTTCGGCGAGCTGCATCGGCACATCTTTCATCGAATGCACAGCAAGATCTGCGCTGCCGTCGAGCAAGGCCGATTCGAGCTCCTTGACAAACAATCCCTTGCCACCAATTTTTGATAAGGGTCGATCCAGAATTTGGTCACCACGCGTAGTCATGCCAAGCAACTCAACCTCACAATCCGGGTAGCGCTGGCGCAGCCATGCTTGTACATGCTGTGCTTGCCACATGGCAAGACGGGATTCGCGGGTAGCAATGACTAGGCGCTTAGGCAACATAGTTTTGACAAAACATTTTGTGATTTCGCGGGTTAGTCGCGGCTTCTGGACGAAAATAATTTTATCATGGCAGCCTGCGTGAATGCCTTGCATTGCCTTGCATTCAGCCAACAAATCCAACAGGAAACAATTCGTGAACGCCACCGACGAAAAAGAATTGCCGCTGAGGAATGACATTCGACTGCTTGGTCGATTGCTCGGCGACACGCTAAGAGACCAAACCGGTGATGTTGTTTTCCAATTGGTCGAACGCATCCGCAAATTGGCAATTCGCTATCACCGTGACGATGATGCGACGGCGCGTGTCGAGCTCGCTCTATTGATGACATCGATACCGAAGGAGCACACAACCCATGTGGTTCGAGCGTTCAGTTATTTCTCCCACCTGACCAACATCGCCGAAGACCAGCACCACATTCGCCGCGCGCGCGCTCACGCACTGGCTGGTTCGCCTGCGCGTGAAGGAAGTTTGTTGGCAGCGTTGCAACGCATGGAAGCGGCGGGAATTACGAACGCCGTGCTGGTGGATTTTTTTGCCACGGCGCAGGTCAATCCGGTGCTCACCGCACATCCGACCGAAGTGCAGCGTAAAAGTATTCTGGATAGCCAATGGGAAATTGCCCGATTGCTGGATCAGCAGGATGGAACTTTGCTATCGCCTGATCAACGTATCGAACATGAAGAATCATTGCGCCGCGCGATGTTGAGGATGTGGCAAACACGGATGTTGCGTTTATCCAAACTTTCAGTCATGGATGAAGTTGCCAATGCATTAAGTTTCTACGACACCAGTTTTTTGTCGGAGCTACCGCGCATCCACAGCATGCTGGAAGATCATCTGGCGAGCGACGATAAGATCGCTTCCTTCTTACGCCCTGGTTCTTGGATCGGCGGCGACCGCGATGGCAATCCCTTTGTCACCGCCGAGATTTTGGCCTCGACCATGGAACTGCAAAGTCGCAAAGCCATGCGGTTTTTGCTTGAGCAACTTCACGAACTGGGTGCTGAACTGCCCTGCTCCGGCAGTCTTGCGCCGGTGTCGGATGAATTGACCGCGCTGGCGTCGAGCTCGAATGATCACAACCCGCATCGCGACGATGAACCTTACCGCCGCGCCATTGCTGGTATGTATGCGCGACTGGCCGCAACGGCAATGGTGTTGGACAATCTCGAAGCTCCACGCCATGCGGTTGCCACGGCGACCGCCTATAAGAGCGCCGCGGAATTCGGCAGCGACCTGGATATATTGCATCGCTCACTGCTTGCTAACGGCAGTCGTTTGTTAGCGCGCGGACGGTTAAGAAAACTGCGCCGAACGGTCTCTTTGTTCGGCTTTCACCTCGCGCCGCTCGATCTGCGACAAAACTCAGAAGTACACCAGCGTACTGTCGCCGAACTTCTTTGTGTTGCTTACCCCAATATTGATTATTTGCGCTTGAACGAGGCGGAGCGCGTTGCGTTATTGCAAACCGAACTGGCCACTCCACGTCCGTTAAAAGCGCCCGGTGTTACTTATTCGGAAGAAACGCAGGGTGAATTGAATATTTTCTTTACCGCGAAGTCGATCCAGGAACGCTTTGGCAAAGCGGCAATCGAAAACGTCATCATCTCTAAGACCGACAGCGTTTCTGATCTTTTAGAACTCGCCGTGTTGCTTAAAGAAGTTGGTCTGTTGCGTCCGATGAACGCGGCTTTGGACGTGAATTTGGTACCACTATTTGAAACCATTGCCGACCTAGAAAATGCAGGACGGGTAATGGATGAATTGTTCAGCTTGCCGTTTTATCGACGCATGCTCGACAGCCGAGGCGGTTTACAAGAAGTGATGTTGGGTTACTCGGATAGCAACAAAGACGGCGGCTTTTTGTCGTCGGGTTGGGGCTTATATCGCGCAGAGATTGCGCTGACTCAAGTATTTGCCAAACATGGTGTGCGGATGAGGCTATTTCATGGTCGTGGTGGCTCGGTGGGACGTGGTGGTGGCCCGAGCTACCAAGCAATATTGGCGCAACCGCAAGGCGCGGTGCAAGGCCAAATCCGGATCACTGAGCAAGGCGAAGTCATTGCACACAAATACGCGAATCCCGAGCTTGGTCGGCGCAATTTGGAAATTCTCGCCGCAGCGACACTGGAAGCTACATTGCTGGCGCATGAGCATGACGCGCCGGAAGCGGAGTTTTTGGCGGCGATGGAAGAACTATCGGACAGCGCCTATCGTGCCTATCGTGGATTAGTGTTTGAGACTGACGGATTCGAACGTTACTTTTGGGAGTCAACGGTGATTGCCGAAATCGCCGGACTCAACATTGGCAGCCGCCCGGCATCGCGCAAAAAATCTACTGCGATTGACGACCTAC
Organism: Rhodocyclaceae bacterium; assembly: GCA_016721505.1. Taxonomy (GTDB): domain Bacteria; phylum Pseudomonadota; class Gammaproteobacteria; order Burkholderiales; family Rhodocyclaceae; genus JADKHX01. The sequence continues at coordinate 25,663 of JADKHX010000001.1, forward strand.
GCGCAATTCCGTGGGTGTTTTCGTGGGCGCAGTGTCGGTTGATGTTGCCCGGTTGGTACGGCTTTGGCACGGCGATTGGCGAATGGAAAGCGCGTCACGGTGAGGCCGGTGTGCGCTTATTGCAACGGATGAATTCAGAGTGGGGGTTTTTCCGCAGCTTGCTGTCAAACATGGACATGGTGCTCGGCAAAACCGATCTGGCGATTGCCGAAAGTTATTCGCATCTGGTCAGTGATGACAGCTTGCGCGAGACGATTTTTCCGCGCATCAAGGCCGAGTGGCAGAACACGGTCGCAGCATTGTTGGAAATAACTCAACAAACCGAATTGCTTGATGGCAATCCGCTACTTAAACGCTCGATTCGCAATCGCTTTCCGTATATCGATCCGCTCAATCACATGCAGGTTGAATTGTTGCGCCGACATCGTAGCGGCGACACCGACACTAAAGTGCAGCGTGGAATTCATATGACGATTAATGGCGTTGCGGCGGGACTGCGTAATAGTGGATGACAGCGTGTGACCAGCACCAAAGGCGAGTTGGTGCAAAAAAACTTAGCCCTTGCGCGCCAATGCTGACTGTTCAATCCACTTTTTGATGCGATTCGCATCTGCCGCGCGGGTCAGCTTGCCCCACGAATCCAGCAGCACAATGATCACTGGCTTTTGCCCCATCCACGCCTGCATCACCAAGCATTTCCCTGCTTCGCTGATGTAGCCGGTTTTTGACAAACCAATTTCCCATGTGGAACTCTTCACCAAACTATTGGTGTTGTGGTACTGCATCGGCCGACCCGAAACAGTAACCTCATTACCGGCCGACGTCGTGAATTCGCGGATCAACGGATATTGGTACGCCGCGTCGACCATCTTGGCCAAATCACGCGGACTCGAAACGTTGGCTTTGGTCAAACCAGTCGCGTCTTCGAATCGAGTATCAACTAAACCGAGTTCTTGCGCCTTATGATTCATAGCGGCGACAAAGGCTGAGCGACCACCAGGATAGTTACGCGACAAAGATGCTGCTGCGCGATTTTCTGAAGACATCAGCGCGATGCGCAGCATTTCTTCGCGGCTCATTTGCGCGCCAACACGCAAGCGTGAGCTTGTCCCTTTGAGCATATCAACGTCGTCGTTGGCGATACTCAAAGTTTCAGACAAATTGGGTTGTGAATCTAGCGACACCATCGCCGTCATCAATTTGGTAATCGAGGCGATGGGCAGAACCGCTTCGGCGTTTTTCTCAAACATTACAGCGCCGGTAATTTGATCTTTGACCAACACAGCATTTGACTTGAGTGCGAGCGCAGAAAATTCAGCGTCACTCATTGCAAGATTGCGCCTGTGACGCGCCGGTATTGCTGGCTGTCTTTTCGCCACCTTGTAACTGGCTGCTACCCGCTTTTTCGCAACCGTGCGCTGTTCAACCGCGAGCGCTTGATTGCTCGTGAGCGCAAACAACGCTAGCGTAATCATGGCACCGAAAAATCCAAATCTTGTACGCATCATGTACAGCTCCAAAACAATGACTCGAGCCAAAGTATAGCCCACCACGCACATTTTATTGGCAAAAAACAGATCGCTATTTCGTTATATAAATAAGCAACTTGCCGAATAATGCTAAACAATCTCGTTAAGTTATATCACGAATGCGGCGCAGACACTCCAAGAAATTCACGCACCTCGGTCGCACGGGCAGATGCGTCGCGATAACCCAAATCAATCAGTGCTTGCGTATAGGGTTTTTCGAACAACAAATAACTCGTTAATGCACCACCGCGACGATTCATCGCACCGATGCCGCTGAGCAACATTCTTACCGGCCACGGCAAGGCTTGCGCGTGCTGTGCGGCCATCTCGTCGAGGCGTTCTGAAGGTGCAATCACCAACACATCAATCGGTCGCAAACTCATGTGATTTTGTTTGCGTATCGCTTCAGGGATCATCGAGAGTGTTTGATTGATACGCATTGTGCGCTCGAGATCGACCGACAAGCTATCGAGAAAAATACTCGACAACGCGTGACCAGCGATTTGCGCGAGCGACGGATAACGCTCAGCACCGGGTCGCGCATCTTCAGTGGTCATGCGACCGGCACCAACCACCAACACCTTGTCCGCACCCAAATGTATCGCTGGAGAAATCGGCGCAATTTGACGCATCGAGCCATCGCCAAACCATTCACGATTGACATGCACCGAGGGAAAAACAAACGGGATTGCGGATGACGCCATCAAATGATCGAGCGTCAATTTGACATGCACGCCCACGCGCTGGCTACGTCGCCATGGATCTAAATCCGCGCGACCTTGAAAAAAACTGACGCTTTGCCCAGTTGCATAACCGGAGCAAGTAATGCTCACCGAATGCAGTGCGTGGTTATCTATCGCGCGCTGAATTTTGTCGAAATCCAAAATTCGATGCAGTAAGCCGCGCAAGGGTGCATTGTCAAGCAAGGAACGTGGCGCACGATGCGTCAGCCAGCCAAAGGTCAACGCGGCTAGCCAACGGGCGCCGGACAATGCAATGCCAAGCGGGTCGGCGCGATAAACCTGATGTGCGTGAAAATTTGCCCAAACGTGATTTAGTCGGTCGACTCCCGCACCAAAATCTTCCGCATTTACCGCCATCGAGGCGGCATTGATTGCACCTGCTGACGTGCCGCAAATTATTGGAAATGGATTGCGTTTTGGGTCGGGCAACATTTCACGAATTGCTTTGAGCACGCCTGCTTGATACGCCGCACGCGCCCCACCACCGGTAAGTATCAACCCAATCTTGGCACCCGCCAAGCTCGGCGCCGGATTGCTTGGCGCTGTCTCCAACGGGGGCTTCGCTGTATCTGCCACTTAGCTAGTCGCTTTGTTTTGTTGTTGATGAACTTCGACAGAAATCAGCGCCGTCACATTGACGATACGCCGCACTGTCGCGGTCGGTGTCAGGATATGCGCCGGTGCCGCAGCACCTAGCAAAACCGGACCAATTGTCAGGCCGTCACCGGCGGCCGTTTTTAGCAAGTTAAACGCAATGTTCGCTGCATCCAAAGTCGGCATTGCCAATAAATTCGCTTGACCCTTGAGTGTTGAATTCGGTAGTGCTTGCGCCCGTATCGATTCGGACAATGCGGCATCGCCATGCATTTCGCCATCGACTTCCAAATCGGGCGCGGTCTCGCGCAAGATCGAGAGTGCTTTGCGCATTTTTATTGCCGTTGGCGAATCCTCCGTGCCAAAGCTCGAATGCGATAGCAAGGCGGCTTTAGGCAATAAACCGAAGCGACGGATTTCCTCACCGGCCAATACAGTCATCTCAGCCACTTGCTCGGCCGTTGGGTCGTAATTCACGTAGGTGTCGCCGATGAACAAAGTGCGTTTTGGCAAAACCAAAATATTCATTGCGTAGTAACTTTTGACACCAGCTTTACGTCCGATCACATCATCGATAAATCGCAAATGCAATGAATGTTTGCCAAACGTCCCGCATAGCAAGCCATCGGCATAACCGTGTTTGACTAACATCGCGCCGATCAGCGTGGTGCGCCGACGCATTTCTCGCTTGGCATATTCGACACCAATGCCGCGTCTGCACATCAGTTCGTGATAGTCCTGCCACAACTCTTTGTAACGTGGATCGGAATCCGGATTAACCAACTCGAAATGTTCGCCCGCGCGAATGCGCAACCCATGGCGCGCGATACTTTTACTCACGACTTCGGGGCGACCGACCAAAATTGGCTGCGCCAATCCTTCATCGACCACGGTTTGAATCGCACGTAGCACACGTTCGTCTTCGCCCTCGCAAAACACAATCCGTGCCGGATTTTTCTTCGCCGCCGCAAACACGGGGCGCATGAATAATCCAGTGTGATACACAAAATCGCTGAGTTTCTCGCGGTAGCCGTCCATATCGGCAATCGGCCGTGTGGCGACACCTGAATCCATCGCCGCTTGGGCAACAGCCGGCGCGACCATCAAAATCAAACGCGGATCAAACGGCTTGGGAATTAAATATTCCGGACCGAACGATAAGTCTTCTGTGCCATAGGCCGCGCTCACCACTTCTGATTGTTCCGCATGCGCCAGTGCTGCAATGGCACGCACGGCAGCGACTTTCATCGCTTCGTTAATCGTTGTCGCGCCGACATCCAAAGCGCCGCGAAAAATAAATGGGAAACACAAAACGTTGTTCACCTGATTTGGATAGTCTGAACGCCCCGTGCCAATAATCGCATCGGGCCGCACCGCCTTTGCATCGCCCGGAAGTATCTCGGGATCAGGATTCGCCATCGCCAAAATCAAAGGGTCTCGCGCCATCGTTTTGACCATTTCGGGCTTGAGTACACCCGCCGTCGACAGCCCCAAAAACGCATCCGCATCAATCATCACGTCGGCCAGAGTCTTGGCCTGGGTGTCCTGCGCATAGCGCTGCTTGGAAGCATCCAAACCGGCACGACCTTTTTGTATCACGCCCTTGCTATCGACCGCAAAAACATTGGCCGGATCAAGGCCAAGACTGCACAACAAATCCAAACAGGCGATTGCCGCCGCACCCGCGCCGGAACACACGAGTTTGATTTTGGCGATGTCCTTATTTACCACCCGCAAACCATTGAGAATCGCCGCGCTGGCGATAATTGCGGTGCCGTGTTGGTCGTCATGGAAAACCGGGATTTTCATCCGCTCGCGCAATTTGGCTTCGACGTAAAAGCATTCTGGCGCTTTGATGTCCTCCAAATTGATGCCGCCAAAAGTCGGCTCCAAACTAGCGATGATGTCGACCAATTTATCGGGATCGTTTTCGGCGACTTCAATATCAAATACATCGATCCCGGCAAACTTTTTGAACAGCACGCCCTTGCCTTCCATAACCGGCTTGCCCGCCAGCGGACCAATATTGCCTAGGCCTAAAACGGCAGTACCGTTCGAGATGACCGCAACAAGATTTGCGCGTGACGTGTACAGGGCGGCGGTGCTGGGATCACGCACAATTTCATCGCAAGCGGCGGCCACACCAGGTGAATAGGCGAGCGACAAATCATGTTGGTTGTTCAGTGCTTTAGTCGGCGTGACTGCGATCTTTCCAGGAGTCGGAAATTGGTGATACTCCAGCGCCGCAGCGCGAATACGTTCGTCCATATTGTCTTTGTTTATACGCGATTGAATGAGCGGCTTGATTGTAACGCCGCCGTATGGGATTGGCGGTATCGGAGATAGAACCAACTAACAAATGGTCATGCGCTACGACTCTCGCTACTCAGCGTGAAGCGAGGGTAAAAAGTCGTCCAGCTTAATCGCCATGTGGGATAATTCCTCTCCTCTTATCGCACCCGACTTCCCGCATCGGGATTTCGTTTCCGCATGACTCACCAAGTCTGCGCGACCTGCGTACCCCAGTTTTTATTTTCTGTGGAGTTTGTCCCTCATGAACCAAGCTAATCAGACAATTGATTCAACTACACCGCCACATTTGAAACACGCCAAGCTTGCGGCTTGGGTGGCGGAAATTGCGGCATTGACCGAGGCAAAGGAAGTTTTGTGGTGCGATGGTTCGCAAGCCGAAGCGGACCGGTTGTTCGCGCAGATGGTGGCGAGCGGTAGCGTGATCAAGCTCAATCCGGCCAAGCGTCCGAATTCTTATTTGGCGCTTTCAGATCCATCTGACGTAGCGCGGGTGGAAGACCGAACATACGTTTGCACTGCGGAACCCGATGATGCTGGTCCCAACAATAACTGGGAAGAACCAGAAAAAATGAAGGGGATTCTGAAGGGATTGTTTAAGGGCTGTATGCGCGGTCGCACGATGTATGTAATTCCATTTTCTATGGGTCCGGTTGGCTCGCCGATTGCGCACATCGGCGTTGAGTTGTCCGACAGTCCTTATGTCGTAGTCAACATGCGGGTGATGACGCGGATGGGTCATGCGGTGCTTGATGCGTTGGGTACAGACGGTGAATTCGTGCCTTGTGTGCACAGTGTTGGCTCACCGATTACGGCCGACACACCGGATGTGAAATGGCCGTGCAATCCGACAAAATACATTTGCCATTTCCCCGAAACGCGCGAGATTTGGTCGTTTGGTTCGGGCTATGGTGGCAACGCACTGCTGGGCAAAAAATGTTTTGCGCTGCGCATTGCTTCGGTCATGGCGCGTGATGAAGGTTGGTTGGCCGAGCACATGCTGATTCTCGGTGTTGAATCACCCGAGGGTGACAAGTCCTATATTGCTGCAGCATTTCCGTCGGCTTGCGGCAAAACAAATTTTGCGATGTTGATTCCACCCAAGAGTCTCGGTGGCTGGAAAATCACTACGGTGGGCGACGATATCGCCTGGATTAAGCCGGGCAAAGATGGACGGCTGTATGCGATAAATCCTGAAGCGGGATTTTTTGGTGTCGCACCTGGGACTAGCGAAAAAACCAACTTCAATGCGATGGCGACATTGAAGGAGAACATCATCTTTACCAATGTCGCATTGACTGACGATGGCGATGTTTGGTGGGAAGGGATGACCAAAGTCGCACCCGATCATTTGATTGATTGGCAAGGCAAAGACTGGACGCCCGAAGACGGCAAAGCTGGCCGCAAAGCCGCCCACCCGAACGCGCGCTTCACTGCACCGGCGCATCAATGTCCGTCGATTGACGCAGATTGGGAAAACCCCGCTGGCGTGCCGATCTCTGCATTTATTTTTGGCGGCCGCCGCTCAACTACGGTGCCGCTGGTGTTTGAAGCATTTAATTGGAATTACGGCGTTTACATGGCCGCCACGTTGGGATCGGAAACCACCGCTGCTGCAACTGGCGCACAAGGCATCGTGCGCCGCGACCCATTTGCGATGCTGCCCTTTTGCGGTTATCACATGGGGGATTATTTCAATCACTGGCTGCGCATCGGTCATCAAGTTTCGCAGTCGCCACGTATCTTTACAGTGAATTGGTTCCGTCAAGATGCCGACGGCAATTTCATGTGGCCAGGCTTTGGCGAAAACATGCGTGTGCTCAAGTGGATAGTTGAACGTTGCAATGGCAAAGCCAACGCGACGCAAACGGCGCTGGGTTGGACGCCGAATTTCGCCGATTTGGACTGGAGCGGCAATGATGAGATAACTGAGGAGCAATTTGAGCAACTGACCGCCGTCGATGTCGGCGCTTGGCAAGCCGAACTTAAATTGCATGGCGAATGGTTCAGCAAACTTGGACAGCGGATGCCGCGCGCACTTAGCTTGAAGCGTGAGTTATTTGAACTGGCTATGGTGGACTGAACGCTTGGCCAGTTGGTGCTAGCGAGAGACCGACCCGTTCACCGGCCACACGCCGTTGTGGAACGATGGATGTAATCTTACGGCTGCCTGAAGAAATTCAAGCAGCCGTTTTTTATTGAGGTAATCAAATGACATCCAGTGCACGCATGCGCGACATCCGCCCGTTTTATGTGATGGAACTGATGAAAAAGGCGCACCAACTAGAAGCCGCAGGCGCGTCGGTAATTCATCTTGAAGTCGGCGAACCAGATTTCCCCACAGCCGAACCTATCGTTGCCGCCGCACAGAATTTCTTGTCCCATGGTCACGTTCACTACACGCCTTCGCTTGGGATCCCTGAACTACGCCGCGCACTTGCGGACTTCTATCGAACGCGCTACCAGCTTGATGTCGACCCGGAAACGATCGTTATCACTGCTGGCGCATCGGCGGCGTTGTTGATTACGCTTGGTGCCTTGGTGAATCCAGGTGACGAATGGCTAATGCCTGATCCAAGCTATCCTTGCAATCGAAATTTCGCGCGCTTGTTTGATGGCAAAGTGATACCAATTCCCGTTGACGCCACATCCAACTTCCAGCCTAGCGCCGCCGATATTGCAAGGTACTGGAGTCCTGCCACGCGTGGCTTGATGGTGGCATCGCCGTCAAATCCTACAGGCACAATTTTGAGTCAGTCTCAGATTGCGGCGTTATGGCAAGAAGTCAGCGATCGTAGCGGGCACTTAGTCGTCGATGAGATATACCACGGCCTGACCTACGGCGTGGATTTAGCATCGGCGCTTGCAATCAGTAAAGATATTTTTGTCATCAATAGCTTCTCAAAATATTTTGGTATGACCGGCTGGCGACTTGGTTGGATGATTGTTCCCGAAACGCATTTACGCGATGTTGAAAAGTTGGCGCAGAACTTGTTTATCTGCCCGTCGACCATTGCCCAGCATGCAGCGCTCGCTGCATTTGCGCCTGAAACTTTGGAGATATTGGAGAAACGGCGCGCGATTTTTTCTCATCGTCGCAACGTCTTGGTTGGCGGTCTGCGTGCGCTCGGATTTGAAATCGCTACCGAACCGCAAGGCGCGTTTTATATCTATGCAGATTGCAGTCGCTTCACCGATAACAGCGCCGAATTTGCCGACAAGCTACTTATGGAGGCAGGGGTCGCGACGACTGCGGGTAATGACTTCGGCACTAATCGGGCAAGCACGCATATGCGATTTGCCTACACTTCAGATGTCGCCAAACTGGAAGAGGCATTAAGCCGAATCAAGCGTTTCCTTGGGCAGTAATACCCAATTCACAGAAGGAAAGAGCCATAAAAAAGACGCAGGTTAAAAAACACGCTGCGTCTTGTGGGTCATGCAATACCGAACAGGCGAACCTGTCCGGTACCCCAACACCGTTATGGACGGGAGCCGGTTGGAAACGGCCATGCAGCAGCCGGATTTAGCGATGACTTGATACCAGGAGCGGCGGCAGTCGAAGGGGCAGCAGCGGCAGGTTTTGCAGCGGCTTTCTTCGGTGCAGCTTTTTTCGCGGCAGGTTTGGCAGCAGCCTTTTTAGGCGCGGCTTTCTTTGCAGCAGCTTTCTTAGGTGCAGCTTTCTTTGCAGCAGGTTTGGCAGCAGCCTTTTTAGGCGCGGCTTTTTTTGCAGCAGGTTTCTTTGCTGCGGGTTTTTTTGCAGCGGCCTTTTTAGGGGCTGCTTTCTTTGCTGCGGGTTTCTTTGCAGCAGCCTTTTTAGGGGCAGCTTTTTTTGCAGCAGGTTTAGCAGCAGCTTTTTTAGGAGCAGCTTTTTTTGCAGCCGGCTTCGCAGCGGCTTTCTTCGGTGCAGCTTTTTTCACCGCTGGTTTAGCAGCAGCTTTCTTCGGGGCCGCAGCTTTCTTAGCGGCAGGCTTGGCCGCGGCTTTCTTTGCGACCGGCTTCTTGGCTGATGTAGCCATGTTGAACCTCCTTAACAAATTAACAGGAAAGAACCACCACATACTTCTTACTGCAACCCGTCTGGGTTAGCACGGATTATTAGCCACTTCTATTAAATTGAAAGCGACGAATTCCTAAGTTTTTTCCGTCCATCATTACGCTTTGAAATTGATGACCGAAAATGTGATATTGATTTGTCATGCTCATGCAATTCCTTCAAGATCTGCTGCAACATCGTGCCACACAAAGCATTTTTGCTACATCACCAATCGCTGGCGAGACTTTTTTATATCGTTCAAACGCGCTTCTGCAAAATTTCTAAGGCTGTCAGTAATTTTCGCTGACCTACTAGATGTAGTAGGTCGACCCCAATTTGCGACTAATTGTAGTAGGTCATAAAAAACTTGCAAGTATTTTGAGGGTGCGTCGAGAATTTCTTGTGAGAAATCCAACACGCTGTCGTGCGCAAACTATGCGGTACCGTACTAGCGCTGCGTAATGCGTTGCCAATCAAAACCGGAGCCGGGATCAGTCTTGCGACCTGGCGCGATATCGCAATGACCGACGACGTCGAGAATCGGAAACGCACGGCGCAATTCTGTTATCAGTTCGTTCAGTATTTGATATTGCGCCTCTTCAAAAATAGTCTCATCGTCGCCTTCAAGCTCAATCCCGATCGAGAAATCATTACAACGTTCACGCGCTCGCCAGCTCGAAACGCCTGCATGCCACGCACGATCATGGCAGGAAACGAACTGTACCAACTGCCCACTGCGTCGAATAAAAAAATGCGCGGATACGCGTAGCTCATATATTTCGGCGTAGTACGGATGCGCTGCGGGATCTAGTTCATTGGTGAATAGCTGCCCAACCGCCTCACCGCCAAATTGGCCGGGCGGCAAGCTTATGGCGTGAATCACAACTAATTCGACCAGGCTTTCGGCGGGGCGACGATCGAAATTCGGAGATGTGACTCTTGCTGCGCCTGAACACCAACCGGCGTGGTCAATTTCCAACGGGGCGACCATTCAGTCCGCAAGCCCCAGACGCGCCATGCGATATCGCATCGAACGGAATGTTATGCCGAGCATCCGAGCAGCGGCCGTGCGGTTGTCATTAGTTTTTTCCAAGGCATCTAGTATGACTTGACGCTCGACTTGATCGAGGCGGTCTTGCAACGAACCGGAGATTGATCCGTCGCTCGATTCATTGGGTACCAGCGCCAAATCTTGCGCATGTATGACAGCGCCTGAGGTCAGCGCCATCGCCCGCTCTAAAATATTTTCCAGTTCACGCACATTGCCCGGGAAGGAATAGTTGCCTAATGCATCAACGGCATCAGGCGCGATTTCGAACGAAACATTTGAAGCGCGCCCGTCGCCAGATAATCGCTCAAGTGTTCGTTGCGCCAAGGTGCCAATATCGTCACGGCACTCGCGCAACGCAGGCATTCTTAGTTCAATCACATTGACGCGATAAAACAAATCCTGTCGAAATCGTCCTTGTTCCACCAGTGCTTTCAGATCTTGATGCGTGGCGCAAATTAAACGCACATCAAGTGGTTCCTCAGTAGTTGCACCAACTTTACGCACTCGCTTTTCCTGAATAGCACGCAAGAGCTTTACTTGCATTGGCAAAGGCAACTCGGCGACTTCATCAAGAAACAAGGTTCCGCCGTTAGCTGCCTGGAATACGCCATCGCGATCTTCACCGGCACCGGTGAACGACCCCTTTCGATAGCCAAAAAATTCACTTTCAACCAAGTTGTCCGGGATTGCACCGCAGTTGACCGCTATGAAAGGTCCTTTGCGATGTGCGGCCTGCGCATGAATGCGTCGCGCCGCCAGCTCCTTTCCGGTACCCGATTCGCCAGTGATATAAACCGGCGCCTGACTTTTCGCGACGCGATCAATCAAATCCCTGACTTGGCAAATCGCTGGCGAGTTACCAATCAGATCAGGTGGCGCATCGCCGAGTTTGCTGTTGGTTAGATCAACCTCAAGCACTGACTTGACCAGCCCACGCAATTGTTCCAAGGAAACCGGTTTGGAGATGTAATCAAACGCGCCAGCCTTCAACGCCGAGACCGCACTTTCGGCACTGCCGTGCGCAGTAATGACTGCGACCGGCAAGTCGCCACCTCGCGTTGCGATATGTCGAACCAGATCCAAGCCATCACCATCGGGCAAACGCATATCCGTCAGGCATAACTGATAGCGCTTCGTTTCGAGCAACGCACGCGCCTCGGCAAGCGATTCGACACAATCAGCGCGCAGACCCATTTTGGCGAGTGTTAGATCAAGTAGTTCGCGGATATCTGCCTCGTCATCGACCACCAGCACTAGCTTTCCCTCGCCACCTCGCTTGGCATCCAGTTTGTTCATTCACGTTCCTCAAAGCTAATTCGGAAATGCGCACCGCTAGACGATGCCACCAATTCAAGATAGGCACCATTAGACTCACACAACTCACGTGCAATATACAAACCCAAACCCGTGCCGTTACGATGCGTGGTGATAAAAGGTTCGAAAATCTGCCCCTGCAATGTCGCATCAATCCCCGGGCCGTCATCAATGATGTTTAGCTCCACACGACCGGTATTTTCGGCGAAGCCCAACTCTACCCGAACCGCGCCATCGGCCGCACTGGCGTGACGCAGCGCATTACCCAATAAATTCCATAAAACGCGATACAAATGTGCGCGGTCAAAGCGAAAACTGCCGGTGCCACCAACGTTAATTATCCGACGCAGACTATCGGGATCATGTAGCGCGAACTCTTCACGAAATGCGGAATAAAAAGTAGTCCAATGCAACACCTCACGATCTGCACGATCACGCCGCCCGAGTTCCAGAACTTCCTCAACCAGCCGATTTAGGCGCGCCGTGTTGTCACCAACTATCTCAGCTAGTCGCTTGCGCAATGCATCCGTTTCATCCTCGCCTAACAATTCCGCAGCGTGAGAAATAGCCGCCAGCGGATTGCGAATCTCGTGTGCGATATTCGCTGTGAGCCGCCCCAGCGCAGCCAGTTTCAGTTGTTGCGCTTGGTGTTCAAGTCGCTCGATATCTTCTATATACAACAGTGCATTGCCAACCGATTCTTGCGCAGGCAAATAGCGCACGCGCAGCGACTTGCCACGCACAATACGCATGGTTTCAACTGTCTCGACACGGTTGACCGACCACACCGCGAAGCGCAAGGCCAGTACCGCCGATATTTCTGACAAAAATGTACCTGCGCTAAACATCCCCAAAAGACGATCTGCCGGAGGATTGGATTGCTTCACTTTGCCGTCGACGCCGACCACCAAAACGCCGTCAGTCATATCATGAATGATGCGCTCACTAATCCGCAATTGGCTAGCCAACTCTCTGCCGCGTTCGGTTGCCAATGCTTCATTCGCAACAACCCGTCGTGCCAACAATTGTGCGGTGATTGCAGTGCCAAAAAATCCGAGGCAAGTGAATCCAGTGCGAACAAAATCGGCTGCATCAGCGTTGAGTTCTAAGGCACGCCAACTCTGCTCCAGCAATACCGACACCGACGCTAACGCCGCATAAAACAAAGTCATTCGACCCTGCCCTACTAAGCCAGCACCTGCCACCACTACCATCAACAGAACACCAATACCGCTCTTCTGACCACCGCTCGAGTACATCATTAGGGTGATGAAAAAAATGTCGGCGGCGACTTGCAAGGACAATTGCAAATTGAAATATTCGCGTCGGCGTTGCATGGCGACAATAAACAAGATTGCCGCAATGACATAAGCCACTGCAGATCGAACAAACAAGTCTGGATGCTCGGTGCCCACATTGAGCACGTCGCCCGATACAACCACCACCGACACGAACATCACACCAACGGCAAGTCGATAGAGCGAAAAGAAACGCAGTGATCGCCAAAAGGTGTCGGGCGCCGATAGTACCTGCGACCAATAAGGATTGCTCATGAAGCATCCTTTGACGCCAACCGATGCGCTTCAGAGCAGAAAAATTCACCGCCCGCGGTGACGGCGTCAGTTGCGGGGAAATTCACCGCGCAAAAAGCACAGCGGAGCAATCCTTCAGCTGGTTGCGCATCGTCAACGGGTTTAGTCTGTTTAACGCTCCGCGCGCGTCGTAGCCAATAAAACAGAAGCACGGCGACCGCAACAAGGATCAGCGTGCGCAGAAAAATCATACGGAACGATTAACGCCAAACGAAATACAAAGTTGGTCGGGGCGAGAGGATTCGAACCTCCGACTCCTGCGTCCCGAACGCAGTACTCTACCAGGCTGAGCTACGCCCCGACGGCGCATTAACGCTGGAAAATTTGTCACTTCACTCAATCCAGCAAGCATATGGGTCGCTCCGAATTCGGGATAGAAAGGCACGTTCGGATACGTTGGCCATGTTCTAAAAGTTTCTGAGCACCGCAAAGTCGGCAAATTCTAGCAGCGTTTTCTTGAATATTGAATCCGCTAACGGTGCCAGTGACGCTTTCGCAGCGCTCGCCTCCGCTTCACCAAATACGCGTGATTTGGTGAGCGCATCGCAAGCATGTACTGCCGCTAAAACATCGGCAAAATCTTCGCGACTACCCTGTTCGATGGCGTTGCGGACGACGCTGACTTGCGCTGAATTTCCACTTTGCATTACGTGAATCAGTGGCAACGTGGTTTTGCCTTCCGCCAAATCATCGCCGAGGTGTTTGCCGGTTTTCTCTTCATGGCCGGAGTAGTCCAACACGTCATCAATGATTTGAAAAGCGGTACCCAAATGCTTGCCATAGTTGGCCAGGCCAGTTTCAATTTCATCATTCGCGCCTGCCACAATGCCACCCAGTCGCCCAGCCGCCTCAAACAATTTCGCCGTCTTGAAATGCACCACATGCAAGTATTCGTCGACCGACAAATCGGCATTTCGGCAGTTCATTAGTTGGAGCACTTCGCCTTCGGCGATGATATTGGTGGCATCGGCCAATACTTCCATGACTCGCCGATCCGGTACGCTCAACATCATCTGAAATGCACGGGAATATAGAAAATCGCCAACCAAGACACTAGCAGCATTGCCAAAAACAGCATTTGCAGTCTTCGCGCCTCTGCGCATCGTTGATTCGTCAACTACGTCATCATGCAACAAGGTCGCTGTATGGATAAATTCGATGACGGCCGCCAACTCGTGATGATGCACGCCCTCATAGCCACAGGCACGTGCAGTCGCCAGAACCAGTGCGGGTCGCATCCGCTTACCACCGGCGCCAATGATGTAGTCGGCAACTTGGCGCACTAACACCACATCCGAGTGCAGTCGTTGTCGAATTACGGCGTCCACCGCAGTCATGTCCGACAAAATTGATAGTTGAGCGTTTGCAGAATCCACGAGTTCAATAGGCAGTTGGGGAAACCACGATGTTAGGTGTCGCGTGTCGCTACGTCAAATAGGAATTCTTGTGAATGGAACTGAGATTTGTTGCTTGGCGAATCGCTGGAAGCTCAGCGCCTAGAGGCTTTTCACCTATACTCCCGAATCAAACGCACGTGCCTTTTACATCGCGTTTTGCCAGTTGGTGCTGGTGGCACGCCGTCCGCAAACCTTTGAGCTTTCACTTTTTTATGAGCGCAGAACAATCAAAAACAGTTTCCACCGCGTGGTCTGGCCGATTTGCTGAGCCGGTTTCCGATCTCGTTAAACGCTATACCGCGTCGGTGGGTTTCGATCAGCGCATGTGGCCACAAGATATCCGCGGCTCACTGGCACATGCGCGAATGCTGTGTCGGCAAAACATCATTAGCGCTACCGACCTAGTCGAAATTGAACGCGGCATGGCACAAATCGTGACGGAAATCGAAGGCGGAAAATTTGATTGGACGCTTGAGGCCGAAGATGTGCATTTGAATATCGAGCGGCGACTAACAGCACTGATTGGTGATGCCGGCAAACGCCTGCATACTGGGCGCTCGCGCAACGATCAAGTCGCCACTGATATCCGACTCTGGCTGCGCGATGCGATAGACGAAATCGCGCTTTTGTTGCGTGCATTGCAGGTTTCGTTGATCAACCTCGCCGAAATTCATGCAGCAACGCCGATGCCAGGATTCACCCACCTCCAGGTTGCGCAACCAGTAACGTTTGGTCATCACTTGATGGCTTATGTTGAAATGTTCAGCCGTGACCGTGCGCGAATGGCCGATGCGCGCCAACGTACCAACCGCTCACCTTTAGGCGCTGCCGCGCTGGCCGGAACAACTTATCCGATTGACCGCGCGTCAGTCGCCAATGAACTTGGATTTAATGGCGTGTGCGAGAACTCGCTCGATGCGGTCTCTGACAGAGATTTTGCAATTGAGTTCACCGCCGCTGCGGCGATCGTCATGGTGCATATTTCGCGGTTTTCCGAAGAGCTAATTTTGTGGATGAACCCACGCGTTGGATTCATCGATTTACCGGATCGATTTTGCACTGGCTCGTCGATCATGCCGCAGAAAAAAAACCCCGACGTACCCGAACTCGCCCGAGGAAAAACCGGTCGTGTATTCGGTCATTTGATGGGATTGCTGACCTTGATGAAGGGTCAAGCATTGGCCTACAACAAAGATAATCAAGAGGACAAGGAACCGCTGTTTAATACCGTTGATACTTTGCGCGACACCCTGCGAATTTTTGCTGATTTGGTTCCCGGTATTAAAGTCCGCGCCGACAATATGGCGGCCGCTTTGCAACAAGGTTATGCGACTGCAACTGATCTGGCGGACTACCTCGTCAAGAAAGGCGTGCCGTTTCGCGATGCGCACGAAATTGTCGCTAACGCTACGCGCCGTTGCGAAGAAAGCAACTCCAATTTAACTGATCTTTCACTGGCCGAATTGCAATCGTTTTCGGCACTGATAGATCAAGACGTGTTCGCAGTTTTGACTATCGAAGGATCGCTTGCCGCCCGCGATCACATAGGCGGCACCGCGCCACTGCAAGTGCTCGCCGCAATTGCGCGTGCGCGTGCGAACGGTTGATATTCGACATGGCGCTACCCGAACGTATCGGCAAGTTTGAGATTCGTAGAAAACTTGGCGAGGGCGCAACTTCCACTGTTTATCTAGGATTTGATCCCTTTGCAGCTCGCGATGTGGCAATCAAATTAATCTTTCCCGAGATATTGAAGGACAAGCAAAAGGGCCAGCTATATCAGCATATGTTGGTGACCGAAGCGTCATTGGCCGGAAAGCTCGCGCATCCCCACATCGTCCAGATTTTTGATGCTGTGGTTTCACCTGAGCAGAGCTATATCGTGATGGAATATGTGCCCGGCGGAACGCTCGAACCCTACTGTAAACCCAGTACTTTGTTGCCGGTTGACCGCCTCGTCGAAATCATCTTCAAATGCACGCGCGCATTAGATTATGCGCAACGCCTCGGCATTACGCATCGTGATATCAAGCCGGCGAATATTCTGTTGGCAAGCACTGGTGACGACAACACGAAAACTAGCGGCGATATCAAAATTTCTGATTTCGGCGCCGCGATGATGAGCGGTTCGGAGCAGACGCGAACGCAAGTCGCCGGAGTGGGCTCGCCGGCATATATGTCGCCGCAGCAAGTGCAGGAACAAACACTGAATCATCAAACTGATATCTATTCGCTGGGTGTTGTCATGTATCAGCTATTGTCTGGTCGCTTACCTTATCAAGCGACCAGCAACTACGGCATGGTCTATCAGATATGTCACGGTGAAGCATTGCCACCGTCAACATTTCGTGTCGACGTACCTGCGGGTCTTGATGCGATTGTGGCACGCGCGATGCAAAAAAATCTTTCTGCTCGCTACCAAACTTGGGGAGATTTTGCACACGATTTGGCGCAATCATTTCGCGTCAAACAGCTTGCCGCGCGACAAAATAATTTCCCGGATAGTGAAAAATTTGAAACTTTGCGCACATTGAAATTTTTCAAAGAATTTAGCGATGTAGAAATTTGGGAAGTGGTACGCTTTTCCCGCTGGGAAGTGGTCGCTATGGAAACAGTTGTCATGAAAGATGGCGATGCCGGTGACTTCTTCGCTTTCTTGCTAGAGGGTGAACTTCGCGTAAGTAAACGCGGGCGAACGCTCGACCAACTGGTACCTGGTGAGTGCTTTGGTGAGATGGCGGTCGCGCGCCGTGACCAGACGCGCGGCGCCGACGTCGTTGCAGCTACGACGTCTAAAGTGGTAAGCATTTCTAGCGAGGCTTTGCGACACGCTTCCGACGCCTGCAGGATGAATTTCTATCAAGCTTTTATGGTGGTGGTAGCGGGTCGTCTTGATTCGGCAAACGCCCGCCTCGCTGGAATTTAGCTAAAGCGAATTAAGCTGCACCAAGCACTGGTTCCAATTGCTTTTGCAATTCACCGTTTTGAAACATCTCGGTCATGATGTCACTGCCGCCGACGAATTCGCCAGCGATATACAACTGCGGAACCGTTGGCCAATTAGAATAGTCCTTGATACCTTGGCGAACTTCGGGATCAGCCAACACGTCAACGGACGTAAATTTTTTCACACCGCAGGTGTTCAATATTTGCACCGCGCGTGACGAAAACCCACATTGTGGAAACTGTGGTGAGCCTTTCATATAAAGCACTACGTCGTTTTGCGTGACGGTTTGATGAATTTTTTCTCTGATGTCCATGGTGATTTTCCTTAGCTGACTCGGTGATTAGTTGAGCGATTTAGTCGGGATAGTTTACCGCGTTTGCTGAGGTCGTGTGCCAGCTGCCAACACATCAAGTTCGGCTTGTGCAAATCCTGCAGCTAAACGCGCTTTGATGTTCATCGGACCTTGTGGCCACGGCGCTTTGTATTCTTGAATCAAACGGCGAAAACTCGCCTCCGGGTCTAAGTTCTGCTGCGCGCAAAGATATCTATACCAATGGTCGCCAATTGCCACGTGATCTTCTTCGTCGGCCAAAATTATGGCGAGAATCTCCGCTGCCTTTACGTCTCCGGCTTGCGTGAGTTTTTTCTGAATGGGTGGTGTCGCATCTAATCCTCGCGCCTCAAGTAATCTTGGCACCAGGGCCATTCGTGTCAGACAGTCGTGCGCTGTTTTTTCGGCCATTTCCCACAAACTATCGTGCACTGGAAAATCACCGTAGTCGTAGCCGACCGATTGCAAATGCGCGCGCAACAATTGAAAGTGCCGCGCTTCGTCGATCGCCACACGAATCCAGTCATCGTAGTAACGCGCCGGTAAACCGGTAAAACGCACGGCATGATCAAGCGCCAAATCGATTGCGGAATATTCAATATGGGCAACTGCGTGTATCAGCGCGGCACGGCCAGCGACGGTATTCATATTGCTACGCGGAGACAGATCTTTTGGTTGAACGCGCACAGGTTTCAGCGGACAACCACGCACGATTTCGCCAGTTGGTGCTGATAACACGCTGTTAAACGTGCACTGCGCCAGCACCGCAATCGCAGCCAGCTTCCCATCAATAGTATCCGCTGCCAATGCTAGCGCAGCCGCAGCCAATTGGTTCATGTCAGCACTCAATGCAAAGTACGGGGCATTGCCAAAACGAAGGGTGCAATGGGCGCTTCAAAATCAACGCCATCGGCAGCCTTCCAGAAATAGCTGCCTTTCATTGTGCCCACCGGAGTGGCTAAGACACAGCCACTCGTATATTCAAACCGCTGGCCGGGAGCTAAGTGCGGTTGTTGGCCGATGACCCCCAATCCACGTACTTCTTGTACCTTGTTTTCTGAATCGAGAATCAGCCAGTGGCGCGAAATAAGTTGCGCCTCGACATCACCGATGTTGGTCATCGTCACCGTGTAGGCAAACACAAATCGCGCCGCGTCCAGGTCTGATTGTTCCGGCAAAAACCTAGTCTGCACGGAAATGCCAATTGCGTAATTTGTGTCAGATTTCATTGCGTGTAATTCAACACGAATTCATGCAGTCTCACAAGCACGCGAGTTGACCAAGACCGTTGATTCCTGCGACACTGACTCTTTAGCGAACCACTATTTGTAACCTGCTTCTTAATTCGCGCAATTTATGACTACTAGCCCCGAGCCCGTAAAAACCGCCAGCTACATGGATCGCCTGCGCTGCGCTGGCGCGCTTGAGACAGACAGCGACGACGAGAAGCTCAACAAGTCTTTGCTTATGCTGGCAACTGGTTTGTTATGCCTTGCCGTAATGATTTGGACCGGTCTGTATTCGTATATCGGTCCGGCGTTTTCATCCACATTACCGCTGTTAGTTCAGGTTTTGTTAATCGGCAATGTCCTGCTTTATATAAAAACGCAGAACTTCAACGCCTTTCGCACCACGCAACTAGGGCTGATGTTATTTTTGCCCTTTGTCGCGCAGTGGATGGTAGGAAATTTCATTAGTTCAAGTGGCGTTGTGCTGTGGGGCTTGCTTAGTCCGATAGGTGCGCTATTGTGTTTCGGTGTCAGCCAATCGCTTGGCTGGTTCATTGCCTGGGTAGTACTCACGGCACTCACTGGGCTTGCGGATTTTTATTTAGCCGATGCAATGGCCTTGCCAAAATTCACCGTTCCAATTCGCACCAGCATTGCTTTTTTCACACTCAACTTTTTAGCCGTGTCGGCCATTATTTACTTGTTGTTGCGCCACTCCATTATTGCTAAAAATAAGATTCAACTTAGTCTTGCCGCGGCGCATGAAATGTTGCAGGACGAACAAGATCGTTCGGAAAAACTTCTACTCAACATTCTTCCTGGCTCAATTGCCGAGCGCCTGAAAAACTCAAACCAAACTATCGCCGATGGCTTTGCTGATGTCACCGTGATGTTTGCTGACATTGTAAATTTCACACAAGTCGCCGCCGACATGGCACCGGCTCAAGTGTTCAGCATGTTGAATCGAATTTTTTCTGCCTTTGACGAACTGGCCGAAGCACATGATTTAGAAAAAATCAAAACCATCGGCGATGCCTACATGATCGCGGGCGGCCTAGGAATTGGCGAACAAGAGTATTCAGCAAAAATCGCCAACATGGCGCTGGCCATGCGCGATTTGCTCAGAAATGATTTCGCGATAAACGCTTCGCATTTGGACATTCGCATCGGAATCGGCACTGGACCTGTCATCGCCGGTGTCGTTGGTAAAAAGAAATTTATTTATGACCTGTGGGGCGACACGGTGAACATCGCCAGTCGCATCACATCGGAAGGTGTGCCCGGCATGATCCAATGCGACACCACGACTTTTTATCGTTTGCGCGGCGCTTTCGATTTCCACGAACCGCAAGTAATCTACCTCAAAGGTAAAGGTGACATGACTGTCTATCGCCTAATTGGTCCCAAACAGCCGTTTAATGTCGCTGATGCGTACTAGTCGCCGTCGGTAACGATGGTAACAATAGGCGCGAGTTCGAAACAAACGCAACCGTCACGACTTTCCACTAGCGCCAGGCGATAGCCCAAAGACTCGGCCTGTCGCGCTACTTGATACAAGCCAATTCCCAAACCGTCTTCAGAACGGACTGGGCCACGCAACAACTGCGGTTGTATCGATTTTTCGATTGCACTGCCGCTGTCGCTGACCAAAATCGCAATCCCGCTCGGTGCTGGTTCGACATGAATGCTCACAGTGAGATTAGGTTCACGTTGACGCTTGGCAGCCATATTCGACAAGAGATTGTCTAGCACCGAGGTGAACAATGTTGCGGGCACTTCAAGACTGGATGATGCCGTAGCACTGGTGAAACTTATCCACGTCTTGCCTTCAAAACGCCGCACCAACTCCGCCCACCAAAGGTTCAATGGGACGAGCGGATCATCAACGGATGCTTGTCTGACGCGCAGCTTGTCGAGCGTGACTTCTAGTCGCGTGGTAATCGTTGGCAATTGCCGTTGCAACAAGGCGCGGAACGCAGACGAGTCTTCCGACCCAGGTTCATTGGCAGCATGACATAACATCTGGAGCGACTGCAGCAAATTCTTTACATCATGCGTCAATCGTGCCCCGGTCTCATGCACTGCTTGCATATAGGACATTTCTTTAAGGCGCTGCGCGCGCTGTTTGTCCGCATGAAACTCACCAAGCAGTTGCGCCAGCAAATTGAAATG
This sequence comes from Rhodocyclaceae bacterium, assembly GCA_016721505.1. Lineage (GTDB taxonomy): Bacteria > Pseudomonadota > Gammaproteobacteria > Burkholderiales > Rhodocyclaceae > JADKHX01. The sequence continues at coordinate 46,908 of JADKHX010000001.1, forward strand.
CCAGATCAGCGAAGGCGGTAATGGGTAGCGCGTAAACAAAGTCAGCACAACTTGCTGATGGCTGAATTGCGCAGACTCCCCGCGCTGCTCACCAAATGCGCCGACCACACCGGCGGCCGACCAGTTGATGCCACTGACCCAAGGCAAACCATCAGTCATCGCCGCGCACGCGCGCGCCACAAAAGCGTCAGGTGATAGATCCTCCTCGGCCAAGTCGGCCAATGAATGCAACCATTGCTCGGCAGGCAAACCAATCGACAACAAATAGCGAGAGAAAAAATTTCCCCAGCCAGCAAAGCCCGCGTGCGGACTCCAGGTCCAGCCTAAAATTAGTAGCACTGCGCTCAAAGCAATCAAGGATTTCAGCAATGCCGTGGCGTAATCTGTGTTGCTCAGCAACATCATTGACAAACTACCCAAGACCAAAACAGCAAGCAACAAAAACACAAACAAACTGTTGACGAAATCGATTACCTCCGTCTGATGCGCCGATTCGCTAACTTTCGGCAACGCAATCATGATGAGTAAGGCTAGCGGCAAGACGACGCGAACTGCTGTGACAATCGCGCTCGGCAGTTTCGCCTCGGGTAGTGCCAGCGGAGTTGCTAACACGAGCAAGGCCAGCACTAAAAAACCTAGCGCGAATAAGTGAAATAGTCTAGTTACCGGTGCGCCTAAAAGTAAAACTTTGCCGCCGACAATTCCCGCCAGCATTAGTATCCATAGCATCAACAACCAGCCATTAATCTGAAACGCAGCCACCACCGCCAGTGCAATCAATAACGCCAAAATCGGTATCGAAAGTCGTTGGTGGCCTTTAATCAATGGCTGCCACAAAATAAATAGACCCAAGTGGCCAAGGAACAGCGGACGCACGATGACGCTTTCCATAGGCTGCGATAAAACCAGAAACAGGACCGCCAGCATCGCAATCAAAATCCCGCCGCGCCAGCTAGGAAGACGATTTATCAGACGCTCGGAGAGTGGAGTGGTGGGCATTTCACGGACTGGAGAGTGGATTCACAAATTCATTTTATCGTCAGAACTCTGACAGGCCGACATATGTTAGTTGTTGAAAAACCGTCATATTTCTGACAGCTATTCGGCAAGGTCTTCGCTGCGCATACCTAACCAGCTGTTTAAATAGAAAAAATAAAGCTGGCATCAAAACTGCTTATAAACCAGCGTCACACCATACTAACGAACGAACGGAGAACATCATGCGTAGCAAACAATCAGGCTTTACCCTAGTGGAAATCGCCATCGTACTGGTCATCATTGGCCTCTTGCTCGGTGGCGTGCTAAAGGGGCAGGAATTGATTAACAGTGCGAAAGTCAAAAACATCGCAAACGATTTGAATGGTATCGCCGCAGGCGTTTATGCCTATCAGGATCGCTACAAAGCGTTCCCTGGTGATGACGCTGCTGCCGATGCGCGCTGGAGTCTGACGACACGTAGTGGCAACAAAAATGGCGTTGTTGGATCCACCACGACAGCATTTAACGGTCCGGATTCCGATGAAAATACGTTCTTTTGGCAACACATGCGTCATGCTGGATTTGTTGCCGGCGATAAGACCAATGGCGAGCAACCTAAAAACACGCTGGGTGGTATCGTCGGTGTACAAACAGGAACTGGTATCGCTGCAACTCCTGATCTGGGCGGACTTGTCGTCTGTACGTCAAACCTTCCAGGCAAGATTGCGGAAGCGATCGACCTGCAATTTGACGATGGAATCAAGAACGCTGGAAACCTGCGGGGCTACAATCAGGAATCCACCTTCAGTCTGACCGCGGCCGGTACACCGGTGACAATCTCTGGAGCCAACCCGACTCGCCCAACGACAGCCGACACAGCAACGACCTACGCGTCGGCGAATGACATCGTGTTATATACGATTTGCAAAGCGCTTTAAGCAAACAGCTTCGATAAAAGGCCCGCTTCGGCGGGCTTTTTATCGTCCACAGTTTGCTAACGGCGTATTACCAGCACCAACTGGCGTATTGGATCCTGAGTCACCGCGCCGCACATCGGTGGTTATAATTTCCGCTCAGCTCAAATCGGTATTCCCTCATGAATCCAACCGCCGCGCAAGAAACTCGCGCCCTTGATATGGGGCGGCAGGTGTTGGACATCGAAGCTTCGGCATTGACCGCGCTTTCTAGCCGTCTCGACGCGCAGTTTGCCCACGCGGTGGCACTGATTCTTGAAAGTCGTGGCCGCGTTATTGTTTGCGGTATCGGCAAATCCGGTCATGTCGGACGCAAAATCGCCGCCACCTTCGCCAGTACCGGCACGCCAGCGTATTTCGTTCATGCGGCAGAAGCAGTGCATGGCGATTTGGGCATGATTACCGGCGACGACGTGTTGATCGCGATTTCAAATTCCGGCGAGAACGACGAACTGCTCACCGTGGTGCCGCTAGTCAAACGCCAAGGTGGCCGACTGATTGCCATCACTGGCAACGAAGATTCCTCTTTAGCCAAAGAAGCCGATGTGCATCTGGATGCGCGGGTAGCGCAAGAAGCTTGTCCGCTGAATCTCGCCCCCACTGCCAGTACAACCGCAGCGCTAGCACTTGGTGATGCGCTCGCTGTCGCGCTGCTAGACGCGCGAGGATTTGGAGCCGAAGATTTTGCACGCTCGCATCCGGGCGGCGCTTTGGGACGCAAATTGCTTACTCATGTCTCAGATGTAATGCGCACAGATGTACCCGCTGTCGCACCGATGGCACTGATACCAGCGGCTTTAGCAGTGATGACCAAGGGCGGTCTTGGCATGTTGGTGATTGAGGATGCACAGCATGGTATCGCTGGAATTTTTACCGATGGCGATTTGCGGCGTGCGATGGAACAGCGCGGTGACTTGCGTCAGGTGACGATAGGCGAAGTGATGAATCGCACGCCACGAACAATTCTCGCTAGCCGGTTGGCGGTCGAGGCAGTGCAAATGATGGAAACTAGTCGCATCAATCAATTGGTCGCACTCGATGCACAGGGCAAGCTTGCTGGTGCGCTCAATATGCACGATTTGTTCCGCGCCAAAGTCGTTTGATGGCATCCATCTGAAAATGAACCAGCGCTCATCTAACTATTGGCCTTATATCCCATTGCTGTTAATAGCAGGATTGAGCTTTTGGCTGAATAGCTCAGTAGCGCCTGATACGCATGACAATGACCCCTTGCGCCATGATGCGGATTATTGGGTCGATAATTTTTCGGTGAAACGCTTTGATCGCGATGGCCGCCCGCTAAATACATTGTCCGGCCAAAAAATGACGCATTTCCCAGACGATGACACCACCTTGATCACAAATCCTAAAGTCACCTTTTTTCGCCAACCGACACTCCAGCTTAGCGCCGCGCTAGGGCAAATTGGCAATGACGGCAAGGAAATAACACTGACCAACAATGTACTCATTCACCGTGACGGCAGCGCCGGTGGTTTGCCCATGGAAATGCGCACCCAACGAATGGTGTTGTTTCCAGAAATCGAGGAGTTGCGCGTCACCAGTAACCTCACAATCACGCAGGGCAAGAGCGTTGTTTCAGGTAGTGCAATGAATCTCAACAATAAAACCGGTATCAGCGTTTTGAACGGCCCAGTCACCGCAACATTCCATCGTGCCAATCCCTTATGAATAACTCCTTACGACTGTTGATTTTTGTCGCGACTACGCTGCTCAGCATGACAGCTCAAGCAGAACGCGCCGACCGCACAAAGCCGGTAAACCTTGAGGCTGATCGGGTTTCGGTAGATGACAAACAGCAAATTCAAACCTTTGAAGGAAACGTGCGCTTGACGCAAGGGACAATCACAATTTCGACCAGCAAATTAGTCGTGCGACAAGACGCTGAGGGCTTTCAGCGTGGCATCGCCTATGGTAGCGCTGGCGATAAGAATGCGCCGGCCAGTGGCACAGAAGGCCTTGCCCACTTCAAACAAAAACGTGAGGGGCGTAGCGATTTCATTGAAGGCGAAGCTGAGCGTATCGAGCACGATAACCGTACGGAGAAAACCGAATTTTTTGGTCGCGCAAAAGTGAAAAGTGGTCTCGATGAGGTACGTGGCCCCTATATTTCATACGATGGAAAAACTGAAAACTATCTAGTGAGTGGCGCTGAAAAAGGCGGCCGTGTCTCGGCAACCATAAACCCAAAAGATAAATCTAAACCCGACGCGGCCACCAAGCCTTAGCGTGACCACACAATCTCGCTGACATTGGCAGCGGATTTTCCACTGGAGAACACCAAATGAATTTCGAAAACATTCTCGTCGAAACGCGTGGCAAAGTCGGCTTAATCACTCTCAACCGACCAAAAGCACTGAACGCTCTGAGCGACGGTCTATTCGACGATGTTGGTTTGGCGCTTGATGCCTTTGAAGCCGACGAAGCCATCGGCTGCATCGTTATCACAGGTTCTGAAAAAGCCTTCGCTGCCGGTGCCGATATCAGCGGGATGAAAGACTACGGCTATATGGATGCCTATAAGGCCAACTTCATCACTCGCAATTGGGATCGCGTGGCGCGTTGCCGCAAACCCTTGATTGCTGCCGTCAGCGGGTTTGCCTTAGGTGGTGGCTGCGAGTTAGCCATGATGTGCGACATGATTTTTGCCGCCGACAGCGCGAAATTTGGCCAACCCGAAATCAAACTTGGCATATTGCCTGGTGGCGGCGGCACACAGCGTCTGCCACGGGCAATGGGCAAAGGCAAAGCGATGGACATGTGCCTGACGGCGAGGATGATAGACGCGGTGGAAGCTGAGCGTTGCGGACTGGTCGCGCGCATCATGCCAACAGCGACACTGCTGGAAGAAACAATAGTGGTCGCTGCGGGAATCGCCGAATTTTCCTTGCCCGTGTTGATGATGATTAAAGAGTCGGTTAATCGCTCGTATGAGTCAGGACTGCAAGAAGGTTTGCTGTTTGAGCGCCGTAGTTTTCACGCGGCATTCGGCATAAACGACAGGCGCGAAGGCATGGCCGCGTTTCTTGAAAAACGCAAACCAGATTTCACAAACAGCTAAATCCAAATTTTTCGTTGCGATGCATCATAAAATGACTCTACGGAGTCATTTTTCATTTATTTCATTTAGATAATTGATTTATAAGTAAATTATACTTTGTTGCAACGCGGCATAAATCACTTGACAGGACATCCCGAGCTCCTATAATTGGCTCCATGCTGCACCGCACCATAGCCAATTAATCTTGCTCGCGCGCTCATGCGCAATGTCCAAAAATACTTATCGGAGCTACTCATGAATAACTTTGCAAACCAATTCGCCGCTGCCAACAAATCTGCTGTTGAAAATTTGCTGAGCCTGACCAATACCGTTTTCGCCAGCGCCGAGCGCCTTGCCGCACTTAACTTGAACACCGCACGCAATGCTCTCGCAAGCAGCGCCGCGACGACCAAGTCGCTGTTTGAAATCAAGGACCCACAAGCGTTGGTCGGCCTGTCGTCGGAACTCGCGCAGCCAGGAATGGAAAAAGCCATTGCCTATTCACGCAGCGTGTATGAAATTTTCACTCAGACCAATGACGAAGTAAGCAAGATCGTCGAAGCACAAGTCAGCGAACTCAACGGCGCGCTCGGTAGTGCGCTCGACAAACTCGCCAAGTCGGGTCCTGCCGGTTCGGATGTTACGGTATCGGCTGTCAAATCAGCGATGGCCGCAGCCAATTCAGCCTACGGCAATTTCAGCAAAGCGGCGAAACAAGTGGTCGAAATGACCGAAACCAATGTTGCCAATTCGGTAGCAGCGGTGAGTACCGCAACGACCAAAGTCAGCGGCAAACCAGCGGCCAACGCAGCCAATATCAAGAGCAAAAAAGCTGCCTAACAATTTCCCGTCTCCTCCTCCGACCTCCTACGAGGTCGGTTTCAACCCCGATGCTTGCATTGGGGTTTTTTTATGTGCTGATTTCCCCAGTTGGTGCTGGCAATACGCCGTCGATCAGCGACAACCGGCTAAATCTTGCGCAGCCGCGCACCTGCATTGGCAAGCGTTTCCGAGTCTTTGGCAAAGCATAGACGCACCAAACGCAAATCACTCCCTTGCGGTGAAAACACCGATATCGGTATTGATGCCACCCCATGTTCCTTGGTCAGCCAATGTGCGAATTCAAGATCTGTCATTTCGCTGATCGCGGAATAGTCGACCAACTGAAAATAGGTTCCGGCACAGGGCAATAATCGGAATCGTGAATCCGCTAACTCCGCGCGTAAATGATCTCGTTTTTGCTGATAAAAACTCGCCAAGTCATCGGCAAATTCTGGCGCATCGCGCATGAAATCAGCAATTGCCAATTGCATAGGATGACTCACCGAGAACACAACGAACTGATGTGTCTTGCGTAGCTCGGCCATCAAGGATTCTGGTGCGAGGCAGTAGGCAATTTTCCAGCCGGTGATGTGATAAGTCTTGCCGAAACTTGAGACCACGAAGCTGCGTTCGCGCAATGCCGGAAAGTGCATCACGCTGACATGCGTCGCGGCGTCGAACACCACGTGTTCGTAGACCTCATCGCTGACGACGACGGCATCAGTGTCTGCTAGCAACACAGCAAGTTGCGCCATATCGCCAGCCGACCAAACACTGCCGGTGGGATTGTGGGGACTATTGATAATCATCATCCGTGTGCGCGGCGTAAGCAATTGACGTAGCTCGGAAAAATTCGGCCGATAGTCTGGCGCCGCCAGCTTAGCCAAAATTGGCGTGCCGCCATTGAGCAAAATCGCCGGTATGTAAGCGTCATACACTGGCGCAAAAACAATCACTTCATCGCCGGGTCGCACGCATGCCGCGATGGCACAAAAAATTGCTTCCGTCGCGCCAGCGGTGACCGTGATTTCTCGCTCGACATCGTAATTCGCGCCGTACAAACGCGCGACTTTTTCGGCAATCGCTACTCTTAAACTCGGCGCGCCGTGCATCATTGCGTATTGATTGCTGCCAGTCGCCATGTGATGTGCGACTCGCGACAGCATAAGTGGTGGCGGCGCAAAATCAGGAAACCCTTGCGATAAATTTATCGCGCCATGCGTTTGCGCAAGTTGCGACATGACGCTAAATATTGTCGTCCCGACTTGTGGTAGCCGGGACGGGACATGCGGCGTGCTCATGGCATATTCATGGCAAATGAATCACCAATTAATCACTGTGCTCAACCAATGGACAACAACTCAACTTCAAACAGCAATGTCGCATTCGGTGGAATCACGCCACCCGCGCCGCGTGGGCCATACGCCAGTGCCGGTGGGATGGTGAGCTTGCGCGTGCCACCGACTTTCATGCCTTGCACGCCCTCGTCCCAACCGGCGATTACTTGACGTTGGCCGAGGCCAAACTCAAATGGCTCATTGCGATCCTTGCTCGAATCGAATTTGGTGCCATTCATCAACCAACCCGTGTAATGCACGCTGACATACTGACCCGATTTGGCTTCGTCGCCGCCACCAAGGACGACTTCTTCAATCATCAAACCACTGTCAGTGGTTGTTGTGTTTTCGCTCATGCAAAACTCCTGATAAAAATATGCATTATCGCGCGACTGGCTTAAGAACTAACTCAGCTTTGTCTCGACACGCGCTCCAGCACCGTGAGCAATGCCGAGGTATCGCCCTTGGCACCACCCTGCGCCATCAATGCATTGAGCTGCTGCCCGACACTCGCCGCAATCGGCAACGACACACCCAGACGAACCGCTTCTTCGAGTAACAAACCGAAATCTTTATGATGCAATCTGGCTTCAACACCGGCTGCAAAATCACGTTTCAGCATGCGTTCGCCAAATACTTCCATCACCCGCGACGCGGCCGATCCGGCACTAATCGCTTGGTACACTTTGGCGAAATCCAGACCACTGGCGCGCGCCAAGCAAGCCGCTTCCGCCACCGCTTCGATCGCCGCCACCATCACCATCTGATTGCACGCTTTGGCCACCTGCCCTGCCCCGGAATCACCAACGCATACCGCTGTCTTGCCGATGCAATCGAAGACGGGCGTCAATCGCAAAGTCAAGGCGTCTGCGTGGCGTGCATTACCACCCCACATGATCGCCAAATTTGCGGCGCGCGCGGCGTTGACCCCGCCTGAAACCGGCGCATCGACAAAATCAACTCCATGTACCGCATAGGCCTTTGCAATTTCTCGCGCGACGGTTGGCGCAATGGTCGAAAAATCCACATGCAGTAAATTCGCGTGTCGCCCTTCGAGTAAGCCATTCACGCCCAAGGCAAGCGTTTCAACATCGTCACTGGAAGTCACGTTGGTGCACACAATGTCACAAGCTTGCGCCAACGCAGCGGGTGAATCGCACCGCGTCGCACCACGCTCGACTAGCGAGTTGGTGCTGGCGACACGCCGTGCCCAGACATGTAAATCAAATCCGCCACGCAACAAGTTCTCGGCCATCGCCAAGCCCATGCTGCCGAGGCCGATGAATCCGATTCGCATCAACTTACTCCGGCGAACTCATTCTTTCCAGAAGTTGCAACACCGCGATGGAATCTGACTCGCCCAAGCCGCTTCCGACCATCGCGTTAAACATCTGTGTGGTGGCGGCAGCCGATGGCAAGGACAGCCCAAGTCGATGCGCTTCACCCATCACAATGCGCAAATCTTTTTGATGCATCCATGCTTTGAAACCGGGCTTGAAATTTCTGTCCAGCATGCGCTGGCCGTGATTTTCCAGAATTTTGGAGTAGGCAAAGCCGCCGAGCAACGCCTCGCGAACTTTCGCCGGATCAACACCGCTTTTTGCTGCGAAATTAAACGCCTCAGCCACCGCCATCACGCCTACAGCGGTCAAGATTTGATTACAGGCTTTTGCCACTTGTCCGGCACCACTTCCCCCAATCAAGGTCGCCGATTTGCCAACTTTTTGAAACAAGGGCAAAGCCTTGTCAAAAGCTTCCTGCGTGCCGCCCGCCATGATGGTTAGCGCTGCATTGATCGCTCCCGTTTCACCACCCGACACTGGCGCATCAACAAAAGAAATGTTCTTTTCAGCCAAAGCCAGACCGATACGTAACGCCTCGGCCGGCGCAATCGTACTCATGTCGACCACTACCAACCCTGCCTTGCCACCGCCGACAATGCCATCCACGCCAAGGCAAACCGCATCAACATCCGGCGCATCGGCAACCATCGTAATCACGATGTCGGATGCCGCCGCAACCGCCGCTGGCGTCGCATGCACTTGCGCGTTGACCGCTGCAAACGGTGCGAGCGACTCTTGTCGCCGCGCCCACAAATGCAAACGATGTCCTGCCGCTTCCAAATGCAGCGCCATTGGTCGTCCCATTAAACCCAGCCCGATAAATCCGACTTCCATTTATTTTTCCTCCACCGCTTTAACAATCAAAGGCACCAATGCAGGCGGCAAAATCAGCTTGCCGCTCAACGCAAACTCGTGTGCCGCCATCGACATTTTCTTCCAAGTCTTGCGAATGATATCCAACCATTTCACTACGTCGTAATCCGGCTTGGTTGCAACAAACGCCGCCAAATAATGTTCAATGAAAACCAGCGCGCTCACGTCTTCCAACAACTGCGTATCAGCGTTTGCCTTGATGCCTTTTTTGCCGATAGCCTGCATCACGCGATCGATCGTGGTTTCATCATATTGAACGAGTCGCAGCAAACGCGCAGCCTCATCCGCGTGAAATTTGTACAGCCATTTGCGCCACATTAAATAACCTTCGCGTGTCTGCGGATAACTATCCCGAGGCACGACCCAGCGCCGAATATGCTGCGCCCGCACAGCCAGTTGAGCTACTTCATCCGCTTCGGGGGCGAAGCGCGCCAGCATCGCGGTCATACGTTCTGCGTAAAGTAACTCCTTGGGGCGACCTTGGTCCAAATTCGGATCCAGCACATTTGCTTCATCGATCAAGCAAATTGCGGCATTCAAACGCGGCGATGGCTCAGTCATGGTGTTAAGTCGGTTGCAGAGTTGTGCTGGTGCATAGTATGACCGATGCAATAGGTTTCATTTAGATTGGTACAAGCGTCAGAAAAAACAGTCAGTATTATTGGCCAACCGAAGTCTTTCGAGAATTCCTATGCGCATACTTTCACTTGGCGCCTGTGTAGTTGGCATCGTCATCGTCACGATAGGTCTAATTTTTATCGCGCCCTTGGGCAAAGGTTTGCTTACCTTGGCGTGGGCCTTGCTCTACGCGGCTTTCCTTCCCAAAATTTTCATCGAAGGTGCGGATTGGCTATTTGGTCGCGGCCGCCGTGCTGCACTTTATGGCAAGGGTTGGCAAGCCAGCTGGACGCACACTGGCGTAAAAGTTCGTGGCGATGTCGATGCAGGTGGCGAGCTTTGGATCAGCCTTAGCGATTGCGCGTTAGCCAGCGGACTGTCGCTTGAAAAGCGACTCGATTGGGTGGCGACAACGCAAAAACGCAAGGACAAGGTCAAAGGATGGTTGATTACCAAGCCAGCAATGAAGGCGATTTTGGATGGTGTTGATGTTAGCCAAGGCGAATTTGTTCAAGTCAATAAATTGCGTGTTTTTCTAGCGCGCGAGGTGTGGCACGAGGACGAAAAAGCGCGGCAAACGGCACCAAGCGAAGCGCCGAAATCGCCAAGCGGGTAATGGCGCTAACATCGTGCCGCTAACATCTTCCTTACCATGCAAACACTCTCCATTCACTCTGGCGCAACTGCGCTTGCGACACTCAAACGTGACGGCCTGCAAGCGAGCGCCGTCGAGATAATTCCGGCGGCGGCGGGTGGACCAAAAGGTCTCGCCCTACACGGTTTGGATTGCGCGATTTTTGGACAGTGGTTGGCGCAAGCACCTCGTCCGCGTCAGCTCATCGGTGCCTCGGTTGGCGCTTGGCGAATGGCCGCCGCAGCACAAGCTGATCCCATCGCGGCATTGAGTCGACTGGCGGATTTTTATTGCGAACAACGCTATTCAGTCAAACCAAGCGCGACCGAAGTTTCAGAATTTTGCCAACGCTTGGTTGCTCACCTTATTGGCGGTCACGAATCAGAGATCCTCACCGCGCCAAATTACCGCCTCAATATTTTGACGGTACGCGGTAAAAACCTGTTGGCCAAAGGGGGTTCGCTCGGCACACCGGTTGGTTTTGCGGCGGCTGCCGGGTTCAACGCCGTAGCTCGACGCCATCTACGCCACTGGCTGGATCGTGTTTGGTTTTACGACGCACGCGATAAATCCAAGCTGCTGCCGCTGAACGATTTTCATACCGATGAAGTTGCCTTATCCACACAAAATCTGCATGCGGCACTGCTCGCTTCCGGGTCCATCCCGCTGGTACTCAATCCCGTGGTCGACATTTCCGGCGCGCCACGCGGTAACTATTGGGATGGCGGAATCATCGACTACCACTTGCATCTGCCTTACGAACGAACCAATGGCCTCGTTCTTTATCCGCATTTCACCGATCACATTGTTCCCGGTTGGCTGGATAAATTCCACCCTGCGCGGCGTGCGGCAGGCGTTGCACTGGAGAAGCTGATTTTGATTTCACCGTCAAAGGAATTCATTGCCACACTCCCCAATCGAAAACTACCTGATCGCAGCGACTTCAAACGTTATGGCTCAAAACGACAAGAGGAAAGAATCCGCGATTGGCGCTTTACTGTCGGAGAAAGTCAACGCATGGGCGACGAGTTCTTGGCCATTGCCAGCAGCGGAGAAATCGCCGCGCGCGCCGTGCTTTTCGCCTGATTAACGGCGTCTTGCCAGCACCAACTGGCTAAATTGTTGCTGGTCCAGCAAGGGGCTCACCTTCGAACTCAGCTTCGGCACTTTGGACAGTCAAGACTTGCAATACCCTGACAACGGCCCTTTAAGGGGCTTAGAGCCTCCAATCCAAGAACCCGCTGCTGGGCTAAATTGAGCTACGCTTACGGGATTGACTCATTTATTGAAGTCAAGTGAAATGATGAAAAATTTATTTGCTGTGGGTGACCCATAGTGTCGTTCCTCTACTTGAAACATTTTGAGCTGGACAAGTCGCCGTTTCAGATTACGCCGGACATTGATTTCTTTTTTTCCGGCAGTCGGCGCGGTGGCATTCTGACCGCGCTGCTTCATGTCGCTTGCCACGAAGAAGGCATTGCTACCGCAGTTGCGGAGGTCGGAAGCGGTAAAACCTTGTTGGCACGATTGATGATCAGTCGTTTGCCAGCTGACATCAGCTCGGTTTATCTTGCCAATCCATGTTTCAGTCGCGACGAAATTATCAGTGCAATCTCGCGCGACCTTGGATTGCCAAACGAGCCAGCAACGACCGAAGAAAATCTTGCACGCTTGCATCAGGAACTCTTGCGTCGACACGCACTAGGTTTGCGCGTGCTTCTCGTCATCGACGAGGCACATGCGATGCCGTTGGAATCACTTGAAGAAGTTCGTCTGCTATCGAACTTAGAGACAGATCGTCATAAGCTAGTGAACATCATGTTGTTTGGCCAGCCTGAACTCGACACCTTGCTTGCCGACCGACGGCTGCGCCAGGTCAGAGATCGGGTCATTCATCGCTTTGATCTGCCTGCATTGCCAAAAGACGAAGCCACGGCTTACATTGATCACCGCTTGCGGGTGGCCGGATGGCACGGCGGGCGGTTGTTCACATCGACCGCCATGGCACTTTTGCTGAAAGCCTCCCATGGCCGCGCCCGCCGCATCAACCTTTTGGCCGATAAATCGCTGCTTGCTGCCTATGCTGAAGGTGTCAAACAAGTCGAGAAACGCCACGTAAAAATTGCCTGCAGTGAGCTTCATGCCGATCCGACTACGGGTTACATGGCTGGTCTTCCAAAGTGGCGCACGCTGCTGAGCAGTTTCGCATTGGCGGTGCCAATGGCGTTTTTGGCCGTATGGATATTGGGTAAGTATCAAGCGGGTTCGACCATCCAGCCAAAACGCGTGGACGCAAATGCGACGCTCAGCGCGCCGACAAATCAGGTAGCTGTCAATGACCGTGCAACGGAACCGCTCTCCATCCCGATTCCTGCAGTAACAGTGGCCTCAGCTAAGCCAGCGACACCGCTACCTTCGCAGCATCAATCAGAACCAGTTGCTGCGCGCTCCGTGCCGGATGCCCATGGCAACAAAAACCTTAGTCAGACCAGCGAGATCGTAAGGCGCACGGAAGAATTGCTCAATGACAAAGGCTTGCGCGGATTCACTTTGCAATTGGCGAGCCTGCCGTCGATGGCTAGCCTCGCCGAATATGTCGGGGTAGCGAGTCAGCACTTTGATACTTCGATTGTCTATGCCCACAATCGAACATACAATGGAAAAAATTTGGTCGCGGTCTATCTCGGCCAATATCCGACTGAACAGGCGGCGCGCGACGCGCTGCGTGATCTACCCGAGCCGCTAAACGTGAACCAGCCAGTCATTCGAACTTGGGTCGCAATTCGACAGGAGCCAAAACCTTGAACCAGTGGGATGCATTCGTTTGCTCTATCCTTCCGCAGGTATCGGCTCGCGCAAGAAAATTGCGTCGTTGCTGGCCTTGTTTTGTGGGATCTGTCGTCATCCTTGCCGGCTGCGCCAGCCCGGCACCGCCGGTATCGGTCCAGCATCTTGAGCCAGAAGCCCCTGTCGCTGGCCAAGCGCCAGATTTTGCGCTGACCCCACCGGTGCCGAAGGCTCCCAAACCCAGAGACAAACCCGAGCTGTACAGCGTGGTCGTTCATGACACCAATGTGCAGGAATTGCTGTTCGCGTTAGCGCGGGACGCCAAAGTAAACGTCTCGGTTCATCCCGCTATCAGTGGCACTGTGACGATGAGCGTTATCGATCAAACCTTAACCGAAATCCTGGATGTGGTCAGCAAACAGGTGGATATGCGTTATGAGATGAATGGCAAAAACGTTGCAATTACTCCCGACGTGCCTTACCTGAAAATGTACCGAATCGACTACCCGAACATCGCGCGCAGCTCGCAAAGCACGGTGAGCATCTCGACCAATGTTGCAAGTACAGGCGGCGGGCCAGGTTCCAGCGGCGGCAGTTCTGGCAGTAACGCCTCTGACTCAATCGTGAAAAACGTTGCCAACAATATGTTTTGGGAGACGCTGGTAGCAAATCTACGCGATCTGCTGCGGGAAACGGACAAGGTTCAACCCACTGCCGAACAGGCTCGCGTGACTCCAACCACAACTGCACCCGTGCCGCCAAGCACTCAGGCCACAACCCGCGCCGCACCTGGCGCTGTTGGCGGCGCGGGTGGTGCAAGTGCGCCGGGAGCTTCAAACGTAACGGCTGCACCGGTGGCATCGACGGCACAATCCACACGACCCGCGCAAGCCGTACAACCGGCTGCCGCACTCGCGCCTCAGGCTGTCCCAGGCAGTGCCGGCACACCCGCGACGACGGTTCGCGAAGTTGGTTCCGTCATCGCCAATGCCGAAAACGGCATCATTAATGTACGAGCAACCCAGCGCCAACATGAAAAAGTGCGTGAATTTCTCGATGGAATCATGGGTAATGCGCGGCGTCAGGTGCTGATAGAAGCGACCATTGTTGAAGTTGATTTGTCTGATCGCTACCAACAAGGTATCGACTGGTCACTGTTGTATCGCGCCGGCGACCCCGTCAATGCCCGAGGTCTGACTTTTTCGCCTTCCGGGCCAAGTTCTGGCATGCTGACCGGGGGACTCGTGACCGGTGTTGCGACCGCTGCGTCCTCGCTAACGTATGGACGAAACACCATGACAACGGCGCTGACGCTACTTGAATCCTTTGGCACCTTGCGCGTACTTTCAAGCCCTAAGGTGTCGGTACTTAATAGCCAAACCAGTATCCTTAAGGTTGTCGACAATGAGGTCTACTTCACCATCTCTGTGACGCCAGGCACTGCGGCAACAGCGACCTCGGCAGCCACACCGGCGACTTACACGAGCGTGATTAATACAGTTCCAGTCGGTTTTCTCATGACTGTCACGCCGCAGATCAGCAGTCATGGCGAAGTCATTCTCAACTTGCGACCCACCATTAGTCGCATCAGTTCGTTCGCGACCGACCCGAGTCCCGCGCTGGCGCAGTCCGGCGTGATCAACCGCATCCCTGTCGTGCAAAGCCGCGAGATGGAGTCAATTTTGCGCGTGCAGTCGGGGGATATTGCCGTCCTCGGCGGCTTAATTCAGGATACGCGAGACCGCAAGACTGACGCTGTGCCGGGCCTGAGCGGTATCCCGGTTGTGAGTGATTTGTTTCAATTTGCAGATCACCGTAGCCGGAAAACTGAACTTGTTATTTTCTTACGCCCGACGGTCCTGACCGACGCGAGTCTGAATGGGGATTTCCAGAGCTTTAGATCGGTTTTACCGGATGCAAAGAGCACTTATATGCTTCCGGCCGACCAGACCAAGCCGGCAACTGTGCGCCCCTGATCATGAGTCTGCTCCTAGATGCGCTACAGCGCGCCAGTGAAGAGAAAGAAAAGCTCGCTGACGCGCGCGCGGCGGCAAACGATGTCGCTCAATCTGAGGCGTCTGTCCCGCAGATTTCCTCTTCGCCTGCTTTTGCCGACCTGTCGCTTGCGCTGGAATCGTCTCTGCAGCTAGTTGAAGATGTAGTTACAACTCCAACAGTCGTTGTGGGGCCGAGTCTGGATGCGTTGGAAAATGCAGAAGTGGCGATCAAACCCGCGCTCTCAATTTCGCCGATCGCGCTCACGCCTCCGGCGGATCCACCTCCTCCTCCGGCCGCACCAGCAATCGAGCAGCCGACACAAGCCGCGCCCAAAGAAGTCCAAGCCATCTCGGTTGCGACACCATCTGTTTCCAGCACGAAGATGGCTGAATCCGCCAAGCCGGTCACGCAACCGCACCCAAGCCCGACTGCGTCATCAAAGGTTGCAAGGGAAATTCTCGACGCGACAGCAAAAAAGGCGAAGCCCCCGTTTATTCGCCGCCCTGTCGTGCTGGGATTAATCGCCTTTATAGCGCTTGCCCAAGGAGCGTACTTCCTTGGGTTTATGGACAGCGTGTTCGGCACAGCCGGTTCGCCCGTTTCTTCAATAGCCCCTATCGCGGCTCCAGACACGGCGATAAATGCCACCGCACCCCAACCACCAGCAACAGGCACTGAGCCAATGTTGGCGGCGGACGTCAGTTCGCCAGTTGGTGCTGGTGATACGCCGTTAAACGCGCGCGCTGTGCCATCGGTGGCAATTGCCGGTGCCGTTGCAAATTCCGCCATTGCAAAATCGGCAATTGCTCGTCCGACCGCCAAAACGTCAGCTGCGGTGGCGGCCAAGGCGCCCGTGCCAATATTCACAACCACACCTGCACCCGAAACAAACTTGGATGCAGCCTATCGCGCTTTACTGGACGGGCGTCTAGACGAGGCTGCGAGGGACTATCGTAAGGCGCTGGATAAAAACCCTGATGAGCGTGACGCTCTGCTCGGCTTGGCGTACATCGCACAAAGAACAGATCAGCACGACGACGCTCGTATTGGTTACGAACGGGTTTTGCGACTGGAACCGGGGCATCCGGGCGCAACCTCCGGCTTGCTTACGCTGGCGACAAAAAGCGATCCGCAAATGACGGCGACTCGAGCCCGTGAGCTGGTGGAACGCAATCCTGAATCGGCCGTAGCGCTGTCGACTCTTGGCGGTCTGCTCGCTCGCGAGGGGCGCATCGCCGAGGCGCAACAAGTGTATTTCAAGGCATTGAGTCTCGAGCCTGACAATGCACTTTATGCCTACAACCTTGCTGTGGCGCTTGATCGCATGCACAAATACCAGCAAGCGCACAGCTATTACCAGCGCGCACTGACGCTTGCCGAAAAATCTGCGGCTATTGATCGGGCGGGCTTCCCGACCGCCGAAGCTCAACAACGCTTGCTACAACTGCGCGAACGGAATGGCGGGTCTTGACGCGACGCTCATGCAGTGGTCCTGTGATGCCGAGTTGAGGCGTTTGCTGACTTTATTCGGCCCGCAATAAGTGGACACCTATCGCGCACACGGGCTCTGGCTCGATAAACAGGCAAGAAAATCATTACGATGAGCACTTCAAATAGAACGCCTGAAAAGCAACCCGTTCGATTGGGGGACTTACTCCTCGAGCAAAGACTGATCACTCAAGATCAGTTGCGAATTGCTCTGCTCGAGCAAAAGACGATGGGTAAGCCGCTGGGCGAAGCCATACTGGCACTTGGGTTTGTGACCGAGGATGCACTGCGTGGTGCGCTGGCACTGAATCTCGGTGAGGTCGCCATCAGTCTCAAGGTGATCGTAGCCGATCCTGTCGCGTTGCGACTGATTCCGAAGTCACTTGCTAAGCGGCACACGCTCTTCCCTGTTAGTTACGATACCAGTCGCAATGAACTGTTGATTGCCAGTGCCGACCCGGGCGACATTGTTGCCGGAGACCAAGTCAATGCGCTGCTGGGTGGCAAGGTCAACGCCATTTGGCGCCTCGCCAGTAGCGCTGAAATTCATTCTGCAATTGAGCAATTTTACGGTCACGAATTGTCAATCGACGGAATATTGCACGAACTGGAAACGGGCAATATCGACGCTGCTAGCCTAGCTCAGAACACTGGCGGCTACAGTCATCCGGTCGTCCGACTGATGGACGCGCTGCTTGCGGACGCAACATTGCGTGGCGCGTCCGACATTCACTTTGAACCAGAATCTCATTTCTTGCGCATTCGCTATCGTGTTGATGGTGTTTTGCGACAAGTACGCGTGCTGCATTTGCGCTACTGGTCGGCGATGGTAGTGCGCCTAAAGGTCATGGCGGGAATGAACATTGCCGAGACTCGCGCACCGCAGGACGGTCGCATCTCGCTTTCCATATCGGGGCGTCAGGTGGATTTTCGTTCGGCCGTGCAACCCATTATTCATGGTGAAAACTTTGTTCTGCGCATTCTTGATCGGACGCGTAATCTCGTGCCGATAGACGGGTTGGGTTTGTCCGAAAAACAGTTGACAGTGCTGCAGTTGATGCTGGCCAGGCCAGAAGGCATGTTGCTGGTGACGGGGCCAACGGGGTCAGGCAAGACCACCACACTTTATTCGGTGCTCTCGCACTTGAATCAAGAAGGGGTCAATATCATGACCCTAGAAGACCCTGTCGAATATCCGTTGCCGATGATTCGACAAACCTCGATCTCCGAAGTATCGAAAATGGACTTCGCCGAAGGCATACGCTCGATGATGCGCCAGGATCCGGACGTCATCTTGGTAGGTGAAGTACGTGACCACGACACGGCTGAGATGGCCTTTCGCGCCGCCATGACGGGACACCAAGTATTTTCCACTCTCCATACGAACTCTGCGATTCAGTCAATTCCCCGTCTTCTCGACCTCAACATTAAGACCAATGTGCTGGCGGGCAACGTGATTGGCATTGTCGCGCAGCGGCTGATACGCACGCTTTGCAGTAAATGTAAAAGGCCAGATACGCCCAGCCCAGTGGAGGCGCAGTTGCTTGGGCTCCCACCCGAGGATGATGTCACTATCTATCGGCCGGTCGGCTGCACTTCATGCGATTCACGTGGCTACAAGGGTCGCATGGCAATTTTCGAGCTTCTCAAGTTCGACAAGGGTCTTGATGGACTAATCACTAAAAATGCCAGTGTGAATGAGATGCACGACTATGCAGTCGGGCGGGGATTTGTGACCATGGCCGAAGACGGATTGCGCCGAGTCAAGGACGGCCTAACCACGATTGACGAAGTCAGTCGTGTTGTCGATCTGACAGAGTCGATTGTTTAATGCCGTTCTTCCAATACCGCGCGACGGACTCCGATGACCGAATAATCAAGGGTCAGATGGAGGCGCTACACGAGACCGACCTCGTCACCCAGTTGGGGCGCTTAAACTTGACGCTGGTTCGTGCGAGCATCCTCAAGGCACGCAATCGTTCGGTAAAGAGCCTCCCGCAACAAGAGATCATCAGCTTCATGTTTCAGCTTGAAATGCTTGTCCGCGCTGGCGTGCCAATGCTTACTGCACTGGGTGACATGCGCGACGGAGCAGACTCGACTGAAGGGCAAATGCTCTCGGCAGGAATTTATGAGCGAATAGAAAGCGGTGCCACGATGGCAGAAGCCATGGCTCGCTACCCTGGCGTATTTTCCGAAGTCATGGTGAACCTCGTCCGCTCTGGCGAGGTAACCGGACAGTTGCCGCAGGTACTCAAGGAGTTGGTTCGATCACTCAAGTGGCAAGATGAGATGGCTGCGCAAACTAAAAAGCTCATGATGTATCCGGCGTTCGTCGTGGTTGTCATTAGCGCCGTCGTGTTTTTCTTGATGATCTACTTGGTCCCCCAACTAGTCAGCTTCTTGAGCAATATGGGGCAGAAGATTCCGCTGCAAACGCAACTGCTAATTTGGGTGTCCAATGCTTTTGTCAACTACTGGTGGCTATTCATCTCGCTACCACCGTTGGTTGTGGGTGGCATTGCCGCTTTGTCGCGAGTCAATCCCAGAGTGCGCTTCCTGTTGCATTTGCTATCGCTCAATATTCCGGTGATCGGACCCGTATTAAAGAAGCTAATTTTGGCGCGCCTGGCCGATACCTTTGCGCTGATGTATCGCACCGGGATTCCGGTACTCGAAGGGCTGAAGTATTGTGAAAAGGTCTCCGGCAACTTGGTCATCCAGCAAGCGATCGAACGCGTGATCGAACGAATCGCTACCGGCACATCAATTTCAAACGCATTTGCTGAAGAGCGTCTTTTCCCTTCGCTTGTAATTCGCATGCTGCAGGTGGGCGAGTCCAGTGGCGCGCTTGACGAGTCTTTGAACAATGTCAGCTACTTCTATACCCGCGAAATTGATGAGTCAATCGGCAAAGTGCAGGCATTGATCGAACCGATTATGACCGTAACCATGGGGTTGATTCTCGGCTGGATCATGTTGGCCGTGCTGAGCCCGATTTACCAAACTATTTCCAAGATGAAGACATGAAATATCTTCTCTACCTAAACCGAACCGAGCGCGAACTATGGCGTAAGGACGGGGGGGCATGGCAACGCCTGTCCGGACAGAGCGAAGCTAAGGGCTTGATTTGGGCAGTGACCGATTTTGCTGAAGAGAGCATCGCAGAGATCAAGGCTCCCCGACTGTTCGGGCGCGACCGAAGCTCGTTCATTGCGCGGCAACTCAGCAACCGTCACCCGGATACACCGTTTCGCACCAGCATAACCCCAGATCAAGACGGTGGTCTCCTGGGCGAAATCGTTCCGACGCGATTCATCCTGCTTGGCATCGATGCGGCAGAGCGGCTCAACACTGAACTGGACGAAGCCACTCATCCTGTCGCAGGTGTTTGGCCGGTTTCCATGTTGCTAGCATTGCTTGGCCAAGAACGGGGAATGCCTGCCGATCTATTCGTGGTGCTGCCCGGCCCGGGCACGCTGCGCATTGTTTTTCTGAAAAACCGCACGCCGGTGCTGACTCGCCTGACATTAACGCCTAATCAGGCAAATGCTCAAGTCGAGGAAGTCATTCGCACGCTCCGCCATCTTGAGAACACACAAGTCGTGCCGCGCGGTCAGCAGGATTACTCGGTTCTTCTGCTAGCCGATCCCATCGAATTCGAGCAACCGATGGCGGCAGCCCGTCTCAAATTGGTTGGCTTACCACGGCTAAACGCGAACCCTCCCGAGGACTGGCGTTTCCCGTTGTTCGATTTGGCTTTGCGCTCTCCCGCCGGACAAGTGGCCCCTCTGGAACGTCGCATCGAGTACTTGTCCACACGCCTAGGCAAAGCGGCACTGATCCTAGCCGTGGCTATCGCCGTCGCCGGACTCGCCGCGATCGGTAGCAATTTGCTACGCATTGTCGATATTTCGGGTGAGAGTCACACCGTAACCAAAGCGACCGATGAGATCAATAGCAAGATCGCCGGGGTTGACGCAGAGATCGGACGATTCGGTGTTGCTCCAGACACCGTGCGGGGTGCGGCCGCCCTAGATGAAGAAGAAATTGCTTCTGTCCCTGGCCTAGATCAACACTTGCGCTTGATCGCTAGCGCTTTAGCGGGTGATCCGAACCTTCGCCTGACCGAACTACAGTGGCGCCTTCTGGCTCCTGGAATCGTTCCATGCGGAACGGGGGCTCCCCCCGCCGAACTCGCAATGAGGGATGAAACCGTAGCGCCTCAGGGCGACCAACGAAAGGTTGAAGTCAGCTTCGACCTTGCTGTGCCAAAGAACTACGGCCCACGCGATCGAGCACAAGCCTTGCGCATGGTTTCCAAGGCGTTGAGCGCAATCGAGGGACTTATGCTTTGGCAGGATGCAAACAAGGATGTCGCCAGCGGTAGTTTGCAAGGCGGCGGTGCGGCGGGCTCGTCAACAAAACTCAGTTGGTGTCTGACGCTGCCAGGAACAACGTCCAAAACAGGCAACGCGGGAGTAGCACCACTATGAAGCCATACCGCTTGATCTTCCAGCGCTCTAGACGTTCACTTAATATCTTGGCGATCAGTATCTTCGTCTCGCTGACGTTCGCAATCGGTAGTATCTATGTGCGCGACTCGCTGAAAACCAGCATTGCCAATGACGAAGCACAACTCGCTGCCCGACGATCCATTCTGACAACCAAGAAACTGGATTTGCAAACAATACAGACGCACATTGCCAAATTCCAGTCACTCAAACAACAGGGACTGGTCGGGTCTGCTGATCGAGAAGGTTGGGTTGAGCAATTGACTGCCAATCGAATACAACGCATATCAGGCGGCACACTGGCATATACGCTTAAACCAGCGCAAGCGCTAAGCAATGCCGCAACGCTCGAGTTCGACCCGACCGGCACGACAGTGGTGAATCCCGATGCACCGACAACGCATGATCTGGAATTTCAGTTGAAGGGGATTCACGAAGCAGAACTGCTCGACATGCTGCAAGACTACCGGAATAGCGTCCATGGCCGTTTTCGCGTGCAATCCTGCAGGTTAGGTGACGCCAATCAGGACGGACTGCTTGTGCAATGTACCTTGCGGTTCTTTACCGTACCAGAGGCGAAAAAGGCGCCCGGTGTCTAAGCGGTTCGCCAAATTTTCTTTGCGCTGCCCAAGTTGCTAGACTGAACCTATGCGTGCTATATCGAATCATCTGACAGCGCTTCCCTGCTTTGATTTGCGCAGGGCTCTGACTCTTTCATTTTTCCTCCTCTCCACGTCCGCGACAGGCCAGCCCACTCCAGCCCCACTTGGAACGCTGTTTTTTTCCTCCTCTGAGCGCAGTGCGATTGTCGGGGCACGTAGTGGCGAGACGCCCAGCGCGCCCAGCTCAAGCGGCGTCGCAAGCGTTGGCAGTTCCATTACCGTCAATGGCCTCGTCAAGCGAAGTGGTCAAAAGAGCACCGTTTGGATAAACAAGCAGTCAATGACTGAGGGTCAAGGCATTCCCGCCATGGGTATACCGGTCATTGGAACCAAAAGTGTGATTATCAATGGTCAGTCTGTGCGCGTTCGCGAAACGCTCGACCTCGAAAGTCGAGCGCGCAGCGACGCCCTGCCGCAGGGATCTGTCAGTGCCGGAAGGCAGAAATGATTGACGAAAGGAAAAACGAAATGATGTATTTCGAACATCGGACTACCGTTTCGGAGCGCGAATGATGAAACGCGTTGAACACAGGAAAAGCCACTTGGGCTTTACCTTAATCGAAATGGCGCTTGTGCTCGGTGTCATCGCGCTCGTCCTCACCATATTGCTTCCGGTTTCAGTAGATATGCTCGAAGCCCAAGAGCGGAAGGATGTCGTTTCAAGGCTCGCGGTCATTGATTCGGCACTAGTGAATTTTGTGGTGTTGAATCGTCGTTTACCTTGTCCGGCCGACGGAACCCTCGCAACCGGGGTTGCGAATGCCGGCCTTGAAACACTTAATGCGGCGACGGGGCTTTGCAATCCTGCCACACAAATTACCGGCGTTGTGCCGTGGGTTACGTTGGGCATTGCTGAAAATACGGCAACGGATCCGTGGGGGAGTCGGATCACTTACCGCGTTGCCGCCAATCTGGCAAATGCTACGCCAGCCGTACCCAATCGCCTCATGGACATGAGTTGGTGCGACCCTGTTGGGACGGCTGCGGTCACCAGCTCAGCCTGCACTGCCGGATGCACCGGAGCGGCGTGCACCTCGCCACAACTATTTCTTAGCGGCAAGGGCCTTCCAGTCTCCGACGGAAACGGCAATTGGCTTAACAACCCTATAGTAGCGCCGTTCACCGGCGCTGCTTACGTGCTGATTTCTCATGGCCCAAGCGGAACAGGTGCCTACATTAACAGCGGGAATCTTTCCCCTGGAAGCATTGCTGCGGGCACAAGCGAAATATTGAACCAGAACAATCGCGCGCTAATGACAGGTGGCGTTCTTGGCGCGTCTTATCGTGATGCACCGCTGGTCGACGCAATAACACTGCTGCACTTTGATGACTACCTAAGCCATCCGACGATCATGTCCGTGCTACAAAATGCGAATCTCGGTCCGCGTGCACACTAGACAGCAAGGTACCGTGCTTTTGGCCGTTGTCGCAGTAACAGCGATACTCATACTGTCCGTGTTCGCGAAAATGGCCATGCAGAATATGGCAAGCACTACCGCCAAATCAGTTGCGGGCGGTGCGACGCTCGCGAAAATCGATTCGGCACTTGTCAGTTTTGTCCAGCAAAATCGACGGCTGCCCTGCCCTGCGGACGGAACCATTGCAACCGGAGGTGCAAATGCGGGTCTGGAGCAGCGAAACCCGGTTTCAGGCGCATGCCTGCCAGCAAATCAGATTAATGGGGTCGTTCCGTGGCTGACCCTCGGTCTGCCGGAAAGTGCTGCGTTGGACGCTTTTAGGAACAGAGCTACCTACCGCGTCCATCCGGGCTTGACCGCCAGTTTTGCCAATGTTCCAGCGCCTGGCCCATACAACGCAATGAACATGACAAACTGTACGCTTGGCGCGGTAACCAATATGGTTGCCGCGCAAGTCAATACGCTTGCAACGACGTATCCACAATGCGACACCGCGCTGGCTTGTACTAGCTGTTCAGCTGCTTGCAGCGGCGTTTGTAGCGGAATTGACCGAGTCCTACTCAACAATGGACTTCCTGTTACCAATGGCAGCGGCAACTGGGTTAATCAGCCCTCAGTTGGCACAGGTGCCGCATACGTGCTCATTGCACATGGACTGAACACGGCTGGTGCCTATACAACTTCAGGCGCACTTGCCGTTAGCGGTGGAATTACGGGTGGCAACGAATTACTAAACGTAAACGGCGCAGCGCTGATGACCGGCAGTGTCGTAGCTCAGTCGTATAGAAGCGCGATCTATAACGCTACAGAGTCAGCACAGTATTTTGACGACATCCTCATCCATCCAACGATTCTCGACGTTCTAACACGAGCAAAGCTTGGCCCACGGAAGCCAAATTAATGTTTGTCACCGACATGATCATTCGCTATGCGAGTGCAGGCAGTCTGCCACCAGGGCGTTACTACCATCATGTCTGCAACTGACCGATCCGTGCTACTGGTGGAAGACGATCTCGCCTTAGCGAACTATCTTTCTGCAGCGCTACACGAACAAGGTTATGCGGTGCAACAGGCACATACGCGCGCTCAAGCGCTGAATTGCCTGGACGATGCAAATCCCCCGGGGCTCGTGCTGCTTGACTTAGGCCTTCCACCTGCACCCAGTACCATGGCTGAAGGCTTAAACCTACTCGAAGAGTGCATCCGTAAGAATCCTATGATGAAGGTCATCGTACTGACGGGACAGGACGAGAGCGCTGCTGCGCTGGAGGCCGTGCGGCGCGGCGCATTCGATTTTCTCGTCAAGCCCGCTTCGGTGGTAACAATCCTCCAGTCCTTGCGTCGTGCCGAGTTGTTTTCTCGAGAAGAGGTACGTATGGCGGATGCCGGCGAGGCTCGCGTTCAACTGACAGCGCGCCTCGGCGAGGGTCCGAGGGAAATTGCGGCAGCCGCTGAAGAGCAACTCGTCCGCCGCGCACTGACGGAAACCGGCTACAACGTTGCCGAAACGGGGCGTCGGCTTGGAATGGCTCGCGAGCACGTCTATTACTACTTGAAAAAATATGGCATTCGCCGGCCCGATTGACCTTCTAGGACTATTTCTTATTGCGACGGGTCTGACGCTGCTCGCGGCGAGCTATCGCATTGCGCGGCTGGCGCGCAGCTATCGTCGCCTCATGGAGAACTTACTGCATTTGGCGAGCCAGCCGCTCGACCCTTTGGAGCTTCCCGCTGCTGCGTGGCCAGATCTCTCCGCCGGCGGCTGGCAGCAGTTGGTGTGGGAAGGCACTTGGTTTGGTCAGCCGGTGGCGGGTCTGCTCGGTACCGCGAAGCTTTCGCGCAAAGCTGCTGCGGGCCTACCACTCACCTTCAAACTTTCAGGCGGCGACGAAGTGAATCTACAGGTTTCCCTTAGACATGAAGCGGCGTGGGGTGAGCATCGCCTCTTCGCCGAACATTTGGCGCGTGTCTTCGTGCTGTTGCTTGAGACCCGACTGCACGCACGAACCGAAGCGCTTTCTGCGGCGTTGGCGGAGCGCGCGCGCTTGTCACTCTACCTACAGCACGACATGCGCAACCAAGCGCAATGGGTGCTTTGGGTCAGCGAGGACTTTGCGGCACACGAAACGCCGGAAGCGATGCTTGGTGCTGCCAGGCGTTTGCGCGACAACGCACCTTTGGCACGAGACCGGGCAGAAAAGCTACTTGCCGCACTGGGCAGGAATCCGAAAATCGAGCAACCGACCATGATTGACCTGAATGTTGCGACCTTGCAAGCAGCGCGTTTAGCAGGCATAGAACCGGCAATCAATGGACACGCTTCGGCCTGGGTCGCATCAGGGTTGCTGGTGCGGGCGCTGGACAACCTGTTCGGTAATCTCGCCGGAATGTGGCGCGAAGGCCCGCCCATCAGCCCAGTCTTAACGTTGGCAACGACCGAAACCATTGAGCAGCCGTTGGCAATTCTGGATTTCATCTGTCCTTGGCCACCTGGCGCTATTCCCTTACCGACTGAAAAAGTATTTGAGCCCTTTGCCAGCGGGCGTCCGCAAGGGCTGGGGCTGGGGCTGTATCAAGCGCGCAAGAGTCTGCGCGAAGCGGGCGGGGACCTGCAGGCGACGGCATCGCCACAAGGTTTGCGGTTCGTGTTGCGTCTACCCGCGCGGGCACCGTAAAGATTTTTGACTCCCTTGTTTGTGTAAATGTGTTTAACGTGTAGCCTGTTGACTATTCGCCCCGTAAATCTTGAAAGGAAGTAACCATGAACGTTCGCAGCTCTGCCCGTCAAACGGGTTTTACCTTGGTAGAAATCGCAATCGTACTGGTGATCATCGGCATACTTTTGGTCGGCGTATTGCAGGGTCAAGAGATGATCCA
Source organism: Rhodocyclaceae bacterium (assembly GCA_016721505.1). Classification (GTDB taxonomy): domain Bacteria; phylum Pseudomonadota; class Gammaproteobacteria; order Burkholderiales; family Rhodocyclaceae; genus JADKHX01. The sequence continues at coordinate 73,289 of JADKHX010000001.1, forward strand.
AAATTCACGGATCAAGTCCGCCAAAGCCGGGCTAGATGGTGTCGCGAACGCCTATAACGCGTATGTTGATCGATTTAATCGAATTCCTGGTGATGATGGCCCGACTGCAACTGTGGCCGCGCGCGGCGCGAACTGGGTCAATGTGACTGGTGGCAATTCTGATGGATTTCTCACGATAACTGCAGCCAACACGTTCGCAGCCGCTGGCGAATCAGGCCCGCTGTGGGGGCAGCTCAGAGCCGCCGGCTTCTTGCAAACCGGCGACATGAGCACCGCAGCGCTTGCTGCCACCTCTCCGCTTAACCCATGGGGTGGGCGCTACGGAATTACGCCGATTGTTGGCGCGGCTGGCACCACATTGGGCTTCCAGGGCAACAAGGTATGTATGTCTTATGTTCCGGGCACTGCCGCTCGAGGCCTGGATAGCCAGTTTGACGATGGCGCTCCAGGCACTGGATTTATTCGCGCCACGCTCAACGCTGCCGCATTGCCCGCAGCGGGTACTGCGCCCGGTGCGGCGGCTGCAGCTTACGTGGATGAGAACACCTACACGATTTGTTCCCGGATGTAACTCTGAGAAGCTCAACCAATCATCTTTGAGCTTGCTTAGCTAGTCGCTGAGAACGCGGACTTAGAGTTTGGGGCAATTTGACGACGAACGGGAGACGGTGCAATTTTGTGCCGACTCCCGTTTCTATTTATGTGCAAACTCTCACTCTTCCCAACGTGCATCCTGGGCCTTGCGTCGATTGCCACGCTGATCAATTGCAACGTAGGTGTCGATATGGCGGTAGCGTTTAAGTGGTGAGACCCAAAGCGCCCATCGCGACGAGTGGAAGTGTGCGGTTTCGCCTGTCGACGCAAGCCAAGCGCAAGGTTTACTCCGCCACAATAACCGCCGTTATCGTCGTGCTAACGACCGGGCAGCGCCACGCCGGATTCTTGTTATTGCTCGGCGCTTTGCCGCTGACGCTCTGGCTGACGTGGAGCGCTTGGATAATCGCACGCTACGCCTACGCTCGCGCCGGGCAGTTGATCTGTGTCGGCGTCTGGATAGTGGCGCTCGCGCTGTTGGCCTCCATACATTTGACTTGGCACAACGCTACGCGACGCGATGCCAATGAAATCGTCGCTGCGATCAATACCTATTCAACGACCTACGGCCGATGCCCGACGCGCATTGAACACATAGGCATCAAGCGCGAACACATTGAGGACATGCTGGGCGCGAATTACAGGTATGTCTGCGACGGTGGCAAATTTAAATTGTCCTACGTGGCGACTTTCACGATTTTCGACACCTACGCCTACGATTTTGCCAAGGACAATTGGGCCTACGAACGATGGGATTTAAAGTGGCCGGAGTGGAAAACGCTTGTCAAAAGCAGCAGTTAAATTTTTGAAAACTAAAGTTCTTTTGCTTGCGTCCAACCCGCCAGTTGGTGCTGGTGACACGCCGTTAATTTGCACAAATTTGTTGGTGCAAAGCTTAGCGAGGCGAAGCGCAACCTAAATTCCGCCGCGCCGACGCGAGCTATCGCCCGCGCGCGATCTGTTTCGACAGCACGATGATTGGTAGCAGTCCAACTGCAACGATGGCCAAAGCTGCCGTTGACGCTTCGGCCAAACGTTCGTCGGTCGCCAGCGCATAAGTTTGCGTGGCCAACGTGTCAAAATTAAAAGGTCGCATCACCAAAGTCGCCGGCAATTCTTTCATCACATCAACAAAAACCAACAAGCCAGCGGTGAGCATACTGCCGCGTAGCAATGGCAAATGCACACGGCGCAAAGTTTCACCAGACCCGGCGCCAAGGCTACGCGCGGCAGTATCCATGCTCGGCGTGATGCGCGCAAAACCTGCGTCTAGCGACTGCAAGGCAATCGCTAAAAACCGCGCCAGATAAGCGTAGATCAAGGCCGCGATACCGCCGGTGAGGATCAATCCGGGATTGGTGCCAAACAATTGTTGCCACCACTGCGCCAACACGCCATCGAGCCGTGTGACTGGAATGAGCACGCCGACGGCGATCACTGAACCCGGCACAGCGTAGCCCAAACCGACCACGCGTCGGTACATACGTGGCAAAAAATTTCGTCCTCTACCGCTGCTTGCGCCAGCACTGGGTCGCGCGGCATACGCTAGCAACAATGCCAAACCAACAGCGAGTAGCGCAGTGATAAATGCCACACTGAAACTGTTGCGCGCGAGGATTAAAAACCGTGACCCGAATTGTGCATCGCCGCCATCTAGTGCGAGTCGCAACAGCAAACCGGCGGGCAAAATAAATCCTACGACGATGGGAATCAAACAAGCGATTTGCGCCAATACGGCGCGCACACCAAACAGCCTATGTCCCTCACGCGGTGATTTTCGCTGTTGGCCACCGACATTGTGGTAGCGCGCACGGCCACGGCTGGCTTGCTCGATCACCAACAAAACCAGTACGCCCGCGAGCAGACAAGCGGCAAGCTGGGCGGCGGCAACGCGATCGCCCAAGGAATACCAAGCACGATAAATTCCAGTGGTAAAAGTGTTGACCGCGAAGTAGGCGACGGTGCCGTAGTCCGCCAATGTTTCCATCAACGCCAGCGCGATACCTGCTGCAATCGCGGGTCGCGCCAGCGGCATGGTGACCTGTCGAAAAGTTTGCCACGGCGACAAGCCCAAGGCGCGCGCCGCGTCGACCATGCTTCCCGCGCGCTCAATAAATGCAGCACGTGCCAACAAATAAACGTAGGGATAAAGCACGCAAGAGAACAACACAATCGCGCCAGAAATACTACGCACATCGGGAAACCAATAGTCTGCTTTGTGCCAGCCAAAGGTCTCGCGCAAAGCGCTTTGCACCGGTCCGGCGAATTGCAAAAAATCGGTATAGGTGTACGCCAACACATACGCCGGCATAGCCATCGGCAGCAGTAACGCCCATTGCGCTACCTGCCGTCCGCGAAATTCGTAATGCGTCACCAACCACGCCGCGCCGGTGCCAAGCAGGCCAACACAAATGCCAACACCGAGACACAAAATGAGCGAATTGACGGCGTAGTCTGCCAGCACGGTGTCAAGCAAATGCCGCCAAGTGTCACCTGTACCACCACCAAAAATATTAAGCACCACTGCCAGCACTGGCACGGCAACCAACATCGCTAACGCCAGCGATATCAGGTTGAGCAGCTTCAGAGAATGTCGTCGATATCGCATAAGCAGGCGGTTTGCAAGATTATAATTGAGAGTCACTCTCATTTAGAAAGCACCTCGATGTCGCTGTTGGTAGTCGATGCTGTTAGCTACGGATACGGACACCATGCACTGCGGCGTGCGGGTGGGCTGGTCGTTGAGGCGTTTTCTTTTAGCCTACAAGCCGGTGAAATCGCGTGCCTGTTGGGCAGTTCCGGCTGCGGCAAAACCACTGTGTTGCGACTCATCGCGGGATTTGAAACACCGTTGGCGGGCACGATTCGTTTGGATGGAAAGATCGTAGCCGACAGCCAACACTGTATGCCGCCGGAGCAGCGTCGCATCGGCATGATGTTTCAGGATTACTCGCTGTTTCCGCATTTAACGGTTGCGCAAAATATTGGCTTTGGCTTGCGGCAATCTCCGCTCGACGCGGCGCAGACGCATGCCACACGCATACAAGAACTACTAGAACTTGTCGGCCTGGCTGGGCGAGCGAATGCTTATCCACATGAGCTGTCTGGTGGGCAACAACAACGCGTCGCGCTTGCGCGTGCGCTCGCACCCAAGCCACACTTACTATTGCTCGATGAACCGTTTTCTAATCTTGATGTCGAGTTGCGCGAACGTCTGTCGCTGGAAGTTCGCGCGATTCTCAAAGCCGCAGGCATCGCTGCGATTTTGGTGACGCACGATCAGCATGAAGCCTTCGCGATGGCCGATGTGGTGGGAGTGATGAAAGATGGCCACATCGAGCAATGGGACACCCCCTACTTGCTTTATCACCGACCGGCGACACGTTATGTAGCGGATTTCATCGGCCAAGGCGTGTTCTTGCCGGGTGAAGTAATGAGCTCGCACAAAGTAAAAGTCGAACTGGGAGTGCTCGATTCGGATGTGCCAATGGCCTGTTCGCAGGGCTGCGCCAAGTGTCCCGATGGCAAAACTGATTGTCGCCTCGACATCTTGTTACGCCCCGACGATGTGGTGCACGACGATGCGAGCCCAGTGCTCGCCGAAGTAATGGCCAAGGCTTTTCGTGGTGCCGAATTTTTATACACGCTACGGCTTGACTCAGGTCGCGATGTGCTCTCGCTGGTACCCTCGCATCACAATCATCCTATCGGCGAAAAAATCGGTATCCGCTTGAACGTCGATCATGTGGTGGGGTTTAAGTCGCACGAATGATTCCTTGGCTCACTGCCGAACTGGTTTTTCCACCGCTTGAATCTGCGCTAACTGAACAAGACGGCGCGAATGGTTTACTCGCCGCCGGTGGCGATTTGTCACCGCAACGCCTGCTCGCCGCCTATCGACGCGGCATATTTCCGTGGTACAGCGATGGCGATCCACTGCTGTGGTGGAGCCCAAATCCGCGCATGGTGTTGATTCCCAGTCAGCTAAAAATCTCGCGTTCACTGGCTAAAGTATTGCGCCATGCAGAATACGAAATTCGCTTGGATACAGCGTTTGCCCAGGTCATTCGTGCCTGCGCCAATGCGCCGCGCGAAGGCCAAAACGGTACTTGGATTTCACCTGAAATGCAAACCGCTTACATCGAACTGCATCACCTCGGTTATGCGCATAGCGTGGAAACTTGGCGCGATGGAAGGCTCATCGGTGGCTTGTATGGCGTCGCTATTGGCCGCGCATTTTTTGGCGAATCGATGTTTAGCAGGGCGACCAACGCATCAAAAATTTCATTGGCGCATTTGTGCGCGCATCTTCGGCAACAAGATTTCGGCATAATTGATTGCCAAATGGAAACTACTCACCTCGCCTCACTCGGCGCATCACCCATCCCGCGCTCGGATTTCACCCGGCGGCTTGATCAACTGTGCGCGGACGCTGAACACACGCCGCCTGTGCATTGGCCAAGCGCGGCGATCAATGGAATTTATCGGCCTTAAGTTGCCATGACCCACCTGCGCGATCTGCCACCTTTTCCGCTGCTGCAGTTTTATTCGACCGCGCCTTACGAGTGCTCATACTTGAAAGGTCGCGCCGCGCGCTCACAGGTGGCGACGCCGAATCATTTGATTGATTCAGTGACTTACGGTGATCTGGTCGCGCGCGGTTTTCGGCGTAGCGGTGTATTCACCTACCGACCCAATTGCGATACCTGCCAGGAATGTCAGCCGGTGCGACTGCCGGTGGCGCAGTTTGTGCCCAATCGCAGCCAGCGCCGCGCGCAGGTCGCGCATGCAAACCTGACGGCCCACGAAGTCCCATTGCGATTTAGCGAAGAACACTATCAGCTTTATCACCGTTATCAACTCACCCGCCACAGCGGTGGTGGCATGGATGGCGATAACCGCGAACAGTATTCGCATTTTTTATTGCAAACCCACATCGAAACCCGCTTAATTGAATTTCGTGAAAACGGCGTGTTGCGCATCGTCAGCATCATCGATGTATTGCAATCCGGTTTGTCTTCGGTTTACACGTTTTACGATCCTGACATTCCGGTAAAAAGTTTCGGCACTTACGCAGTGTTGTGGCAAATTGCGCAATGTCAGCAGCTAGCATTGCCTTATCTGTATCTTGGTTATTGGATACGCCAGAGTCCCAAAATGGCCTACAAAACTCGCTTCCGGCCGATTGAAACTTTACGCGCGGGAAACTGGCAATTGTTGGACGAAACCACTGATCCTGCGCATACGCACCAGTTGGTGCTGGACACACGCCGTCAGAACGAATCCTGGGCGATTAACTTTTTTGACAACACCAATCGTTAGCTGTCGAAACATCTCACTAGTAAAAAATTGCGCTTTACGCCTCCAAACGAGCAGTTGGTCGCTTCTCGCTCCTCACAGTTTCAATGCATCCGTAAAGTGGCGGCATTGTTAGTCAGTCAGCGGAGAAAGTCATGGATCAATCCAAAAACAACTTGTACAAAAACTCGCTTTATCTCGCCACCGGGATTTTCGTGTTTCTGATGTGCGCCGCCACCAGCTCACCCGCACATTCACAACCAGTTAAATCCGACACAGTGGCAGCAACCCACGCCCGAGAAATTGCGGCACTCGGCCGTTTTGTTGTCACGCCCTCAACCACCCACTTCGTCGCGCCGTCGCCTACCACCACAGATACGCAACGTCTTAATCACTCAGTGTGCGGAGCAAACTAATGGCCAATTCGGTGTATCAAGACGTCCGTGCCGGCTTGCAAAGCGGCTTTTCGCGCGCCACTGACTTCCTCGCCCGGCTGTCGTTCTGGCGCTTTGTCGGGCTGTGTATTTTGTTTTTGATCGCCGCCAGCATGATCAGCAATCTGCTGCCGGACGACAAGAAGCCAAGACACCCATTGGTCAAAGTGCAGAAGAAGCTCAAACTAAATGAAACCCTGGAAGCGCCCAAGGCACCAGAAGTAGTTGCTCCAGGGGCAAAACCTGACACGCCAGCAAACCCGTCAGTTGGTGCTGGTAACACGCCGTCAACGCCCTTGGTAAGCGACGCGAAGAAGGACTCAGGCACCAAGAGCGACCCACGTGACGTGGAAATAAAGATTAATGAAAATGGGATTGTGGTCAAAGGATCAGCCGATCTTGAGCGTCTAGGTAACAAGATAGAAAAGCAGATCGAGAAAGCCGAACAGCGGCGCAAAGACGCTGAGGACAAGGCCGCCGATGTCGATGTCGACATTGAGGTCGGCTCAGGGGGCCGAACCTGATGCAGTTCGTGCTGCTGTTGATCCTGCTTATGTTTATCGTCCGCTTTGTCGCCAACTCCAAGCTTCGCGCCGAAGCCAAAGCTGCGGTGGCGATTGAGGCGGCCGATCATGCGACACTTAAACAACAGCTTGCCGAAGCACGTTTGCAGGCATTGCAGGCGCAAGTTGAGCCGCATTTTTTGTTCAATACACTTGCCGCTGTCGAACACCTGATCGAAACCGACCCACCGCGCGCTGCCAAAATGCAGGGCAACTTAATCGGCTATCTGCGCTCTGTAATGCCCAATTTGCGTAAGCCGGATTCAACGGTCGGCCGTGAAGTGGAAACCTGCCGCCACTACCTTGAAATCCTCAAGGTACGTATGGAAGACAGGCTGGAGGTGGTCATTGATGTACCACCAGGATTGGAATCGGCGAGCTTGCCGCCGCTGATCCTGCAATCACTGGTCGAGAACGCGATCCAACATGGCCTCGAACCGAAAGCCGAAGGCGGCCAAATCAAGATTAAGGTAGAGATCGCGGATGGACATCTGGTTGTCATCGTGGCTGACACAGGCGTTGGCTTCACTCCAAAATCCAGCACCTCGGGCGGCGGCTTGGGTCTCACCAATATCCGCGAACGGCTAACCGCGATGTTTGACAAACGCGGGCAACTCATCATCACGCCAAACACGCCTTGCGGCACCCAAGTTAGAATCGAGTTGCCTTACTCCGTGAGTGATTTTCCTGCCACCAAGATCTGAAATGACCACTGCCCTAATCGCCGATGACGAACGCCTGATGCGCGAGCAGCTCGCAGGTCGACTTGCGGTCGCTTGGCCCGAGCTTGAGATTGTGGCGCTGGCGCCCAACGGCAAAGAGGCGGTGAAACTGGCTGACGAAACCAAGCCGCAAATCGCCTTTCTCGACATTCGCATGCCGGGACTTTCCGGCATCGAAGTTGCCGCGCAGCTCGATGAAAATACTCACATCGTGTTCGTCACCGCTTACGACGAATATGCCATCGATGCCTTTGATCGTGGCGCAATCGACTACTTGCTCAAACCCGTCGATCCGGAGCGTCTGGCGCGCACAGTGGCGCGCCTAAAAACGGCCATTGAGCGCAACACCACAGCACCACGCGAAGGCGAAATTTGGGCCACGCTGATGGAAAAACTCTCCAGCGCACAAAAGCCGCCAGCGAGTGGTTACTTACAGTGGATACAAGCTTCCATCGGCGAACGGCTCGAATTCATCGCCACGAATGAGGTGCTATTTTTCCAGGCTGCCGACAAATACACGCGAGTCGTTCGCGCCAATGGCGAAGCGCTAATCCGCAAACCGATTTACGAATTGGTTGGCGAACTCGACCCTGAGCAGTTCTGGCAAATTCATCGCTCTAGTTTGGTCAACGTCAAAGCTATCAACGATGTCACCCGCGATGTGCGCGGCCACCTGATGATTCGACTCAAAGGCTGCGACGAACGTGTCGAAGTCAGCCGGAGTTACTCCCATCGGTTTAAGCAGATGTAGGCTGTGATTGGCTACTGGCTTTGTTGCCGGTGATGGAATGGCTCTTTCATCGGCTACACGTCATCGCAATACGCTACATACTGTTTAGCGCTTGCATGCCATTTGGTAGATTTAATTAACGTAGACGAAAAAAGAGGCGGACAAGTCCGCCTCTTTTTCTGCTGCATTTACTATTCCACTATCCCGTTGTCAAAACCGGCATCTTGGAATTTGATCGGCTATTACTTGAACTTATAGCCGGCTGACAGTAGGAAATAGCGACCAGTGTTGCTGTACATCCCAACGTTAGTGCCGTCAGAAATCGTGCCTGCGGCTGTTGTCGGATAGTACGGTGCTTTTGTATCCAGAATGTTGGTGACTGTGATACCCAATGTCAGATCCTTGATCCCTCGGTACTGATAGCCAAGATCATAAGTCGTCCAGGCAGGTACGGTACAGTCGGGGTGATAGGTTATGTACAGATTGCGGCCATTGGTTGCTGTGGCAGCAACACCCAGTGTAGAGCGACCAGTGTTATTTGCCTCGTTGGTACCACCCCAGTAACAAGTCGTGCCATTGTAGGTATAGGTGGTGCCGTTAGCGCCACCGAAACCGTCGTAACGGCGAATCATCGAGATCGAACTCACATAATTTGCTGCGCCACTAAAGGTATGTGCGCCGACTTCAAGCGCTGAAGCGATGCGCCATTTCATGCGGGGAATGTTGCCCACTGAAGTTGCCCAATCCGCCAGACCGCCTTGGGTACCAACAACGTTCCAACTTGGCAGACCATCGACCTCTACACGTAGATATCTCAGCAAATAGGTACCCTTGACCGAAGAAGTCAGCTTGCCATATTCGCCCAGAGAATTGCGCATCTTGACTTCGAAATCAACACCGTGCACTTCGGTCGAGCCTTGGTTTTGCCAAGGTTCCGCCACAGTAAGCAAGGGACCGGTTCCAGCAATCGGGTTACCCAAGGCGTCGGTCAGCTGCAATGACGGCGTTGTATCACGGGTGGCAGAGCCAGGCGGATAATTGTTCGGATGATCAAGAACGTCCTGCGCCGAACCCAGTGCCACTTCGCCCTTCTTGATGACATCAAACACGTCGACCAAAACGTCGATATTGCTGGTCGGCGAATAGATGGCACCGAAGCTCCAGCTCTTCGACTCTTCCGGCTTCAATGCAGGATTGGCACCGCCGGTACCAGAAACAGTCTTGCTACAGTCAGTTGTCTGACCACCATTTGTTACGGGGGTCACACCGTCATTTTGGCAACGTACTGGATCGATCAAGCCATTGATGAAGAACTGAGCACCACCCGGTGTGATTTGTGATACGGCAGGTGCGCGGAAGCCCTCGGAGTAAGTACCGCGGAATACAAGATTATCGAGCACAGTCCACTTGAAACCGACCTTAGGTACGAAACTCGTTGCAATTCCTGGATATTTATCAAAGCGACCGGCGAAATCTGTTTCGAACTGTTTCAGCCATGGCGTGCGGAATTCAAAAAACGCGGATTTCACGTCACGGTCACCGGCTAGTTGATTCGTCGCAAAGCCGAGAATGTCTCCATTTGCGTGCTTTGGATCAGCGGTAAGTCCAATGGCTTCATTGCGGAACTCAACACCTGTCGCAAAGCCTATTGGGCCGCCGCCGAGTTCACCGAACTCTGTTGCCACTTTGGCATCCCACTGTTTGATTTCTGCAAAGGCTACCGAATTAATATCGGGGGAAATGTTGGGATCAGCGGCGATGGACGCAATCGTGCGACCCGTTAGCAACTGGCGCAACACTGGTAAATAAAGGAAGCCGTGACGGACTTCTGTGCGCTCGGTACGATTCCACAGATAGGCAGTTTCCCAATCCCAAGTACCCACGGTGCCTTTGACACCGACCAATACACGGTATTGCTCATTGGTCAGGTCGGTACCGCCGGGATGGTTTTCAAAACGGTAACGGATAGCGGCCGCGCGTGGCGTGGCGTCAGCGTTAAATGGGTTGTCCGGATGGCCAATCGGTAAAATGGCCTGGAAGGATGGAACCGTGCCGCCAACTTTGAAACTGTTTGTCACCGAGAGCCCGTCTATCGTGCGCGCAGGCAGTATGTAGGTACGGTCCGACTTGCTATAGGCCAGTTCGGTGAAAGCAGTAGCAGAAGCACCCAGACGCAGGGTGCCGCGACCCATAAAGGCAGCATCGGTACTAGCGCTCTGCATTTCAGTGTAATCGTCCAGATTGTACTGACAGAAAGTCCTGCCAATCAACACTGAATTTGAGGCGAGACCGTAGGTCGCACCAGCCGTCGCATTTGGCACGGTGAGCAAACGATCAGCAGGACAACCAGTGGTTACGTTGCTGAATACGGCTGCGGGGTTCGAGGTTGTCGACGTTGGAAACAAGCGTGATCCATTGGCAGCGGTGGTACTTGTACCGTTTTCCTTATAGAACTGCGGGAAGGCCGTCAAGCTGCTCGAGAAGGGGTTGGCTCGCAGATTGATCTCTTTGTACTGATCAGCCTGAATGTCGTTGGAGCCGTCCTTTAACAAAGTCGAATCACGTTTCTTGAAATCGCCACTGAGCAGCAAGTTCCAGCCATCGGTCTTGAAATCGCCAAAGCCGGCGGAAATGGTCACCGCGCGCTGAGCATATTCACCGTCATCGTTGAAGCCCATGCGGGTATTGACTTCCAAACCCTGGTAATCATTCTTGGTGATGAAGTTGATAACCCCACCGACAGCATCTGAACCGTACACAGCGGACGCACCGTCCTTGAAAATTTCGACACGTTCGATGGCCGACAGTGGGATGGTGTTAAGGTCATACAGCGTTGAGGCACCGTTGTTCGGATTGGCGTAGGCCGAAGGTGTCATGCGGCGACCGTTGATCAGGATCAGAGTCCCTGTAGAACCGAGGGAGCGAAGGGACGCGGTCGCCACGCCACTCGAAAAGCTGTTTTGTGCAGGATTGTCGTTGAAACCGTCCGTGCCTAGCGCACTTACGGTCTTCAGCAACTCAAGCACCGACTTGGCGCCGCTTTGCTGGATATCCTTGGCAGTGATGACTTCGATCGGCGACGAGCCTTCCTTAGCCGCACGCTTAATGTTGGAACCGGTCACTGTGACTCGTTCCGCAGTTGCGGCGGCTTGGGCGAAGGCAACATTGCCAACCACCAGACTCATCACGCTGGCGACGGCGACAGCCATTTGTGTCTTCTTGAAATTCATCTGTTGCTCCTAAGTTTTCACTTTGACGAATTCGTGACTCGCGCAAAGTGCGTTACAAAAAAGAAACTCGCGTCCAACGGCAACGGAGAGTGCCCAAACTGTAACAGTTTGGGCTTAGGTTTGTAACGACTGGTAAGAGGTTTTGCGCGGATTCGCATCGGGTGTTGTAAAAAAACCGCATCGCACACGATATCGGGAGCGTTGAGCAGTTTTTGGGGAACTCTTGCGTCGTGCCAAAGGCTCTAGTCTGACTAGGCAAAACAAAAACGGCGTGTCGCCTTTGGTACTGGCGACACGCCGTCAAGGGGGTATTACGTGAGATTCGAAGGAAGTTACTCCTTAATATCAACCCCATTAAACGTATGCCGGCCAAACGGGCTTTGTTTGAAGTCGATCACTTCTTTACGCACCGGCGTGAGCTGTACGGCGTGAGCGATGGTGAACCACGGCGCTTGTTCTTTGAAAATTATCTGGGCCTTTTCGTAGAGCTTTGTGCGCTCGGCTTGGTCGGTCAAGGTAACAGCTTTGCTGATCAACTCTTGGAATGGTTTGCTGCACCATTTGGCCACATTCGCACCGCCGGGTTTGGCGGCTTCACAGCTCAGTAAATTGGTCAGGAAATTGTCCGGATCGCCATTGTCACCCGTCCAGCCCAGCATGCCGGTTTGGTGCTCACCATTTTGCATGCGCTTGCGGTACTCGCCCCATTCGTAGCTTTTGATTTCTACTGTGATGCCAACTTTGGCCAAGTCGGCCTGCATTAATTCGGCAATTCGTCGTGCGTTCGGGTTGTAGGGGCGTTGCACTGGCATTGCCCACATGTCAGTGCTAAAGCCCTTGGCGTAACCAGCTGCTGCCAGCAGTTTCTTAGCTGCGACAGGGTCGTAGTTGTCGTCTTTGGTAGCGTTGTTGTACGACCACTGTGTCGGTGGAATCGGATTCTTTGCCGCAACGCCGCTGGATAGGTAAACCGCATCGATGATGGATTTTTTGTTGATCGCCATGTTCATCGCTTTGCGCACGCGCACATCGTCAAATGGCTTCTTTTGCACGTTATAGGCGAGGTAGCCGATGTTCAGACCGGGTTGCTCCAATAGCTTGGTGTTGGCTTCTTTGCGCATGCTGTCCAAATCTGCCGGATTCGGATAGGGCATGACGTGGCACTCGCCTTTCTGCAGCTTTGCCCAGCGCACCGATGAATCGGGGGTGATGGCGAAAATCAGGTCGTCGATTTTCGCTTTACCGCCGTAATACTCAGGAAATGCCTTGAAACGGATGATGGCATCTTTCTGGTATTGAACCAGCGCGAATGCACCAGTTCCAATCGGCTCTTGATCAGTTTTCTCCGGCGTGCCAGCCTTCATCATGGCATCCGCATATTCCTTGGATTGCACACCGGCGTACTCCATCGCGAGATTGGCGAGGAAAGGCGAGGTCGGTTGGTTAAGCGTGATCTTGACCGTGTAGTCATCCACTTTTTCTACCGATTTGAGCAACGCCGGCATGCCCATGTCGTTGAAATAAGTGTGGTTAGAACTGGTGACTTTGAAGTAGGGATTGGTCTCTTTCCACTGCCGCTCGAACGCAAAGATCACGTCATCAGCATTGAAATCGCGCGTTGGCTTGTAGGTTTTGTTGGAATGCCACTTCACGCCCTTGCGCAGGAAAAACGTGTATTCCTTGCCGTCTTTGGAAATTGTCCAACGCTCGGCAAGGCCCGGCACAACCTTGGTACCGCCGCGCTCAAAGTCAACGATGCGGCTATAAATTTGGCTGTTCACGTCGAACGAAGTACCGGTCGTGTTGATGCCGGGGTAGAAATTCTCCGGGCTGCCTTCAGAGCAAAAGACCAGCGTTTTTGCCGCGACACTGCTTGCCGAAAACGCAGCGGGGAATGCGAGCGCACAGAGCAAAGCGATCTTTGTTTTACTGGTGAATGTAGCCATCTTCATAACTCCTCCAAGTAGAAAAATTGCCAGTTGGTGCTGGCCACACGCCGTTAGTTTTTGACTGTCATTTCGGTTTGCGCCGGTATGCCGCCATTGGTGAATCTTAAGCGCTATTTAATCGTTCCGCCTCATGGCAGGCGACCTGTCGGCCGTCCACTTCGCGCATCAGCGGTCGTTCGACACGACAACGTTCAGTGACGTGCGGGCAGCGAGTCGAAAACACGCAACCGCTTGGCGGGTTCAATGGCGATGGGAGTTCGCCTTTGAGCACAATCCGTTTGAGCCCGCTCGCTGCACCGACCAAACCTGGTGTCGAGCCGAGCAACGCTTGCGTGTACGGGTGTCGGGGCTGCAAAAAGATTTTATTTTTCTCACCCTGCTCAACGGCGTGGCCGAGATACATCACTAACACATCGTGGGCGATGTGGCGAACCACGCCGAGGTCGTGTGAAATGAATAAATAGGCGAGACCCATTTCTTCTTGCAGGTCGAGCAAAAGATTGAGCACTTGCGCTTGAATGGAAACATCCAGCGCCGAAACCGGCTCGTCGGCGACCAGCAATTTTGGCGACAACATCAAAGCGCGGGCAATCGCAATGCGCTGGCGTTGGCCGCCGGAAAACATGTGCGGATAGCGTTCGTAGTGCTCGGGGCGCAGACCCACTTTGGCCATCATGGCGCGGCCTTTTTCGCTGCGCTGCGCGGCGCTCAAGTCGGTGTTAATCGCCAACGGTGCTTCCAAAATACTACCGATTTTCTTGCGTGGATTGAGCGAACCGTAGGGGTTTTGAAACACCATTTGGACGGATTGCCGCAGTTGCTTACGTGCATCCACGGGGGTGTCAACTGCATCGCGGCCACCCAGCGACAAACTCCCCGCCGTGGGCTTTTCGATAAGCGCAATCATTCGCGCCAAGGTGGATTTTCCGCAGCCAGATTCGCCAACAACAGCTAAGGTCTTTCCTGCATCAACGGTGAACGAGACACCGCCAACGGCACGTAATAGATCGGGTGCGGCGAACATGCCGCGTTTGATTTTGTAGGTTTGCTGGAGGTTTTGCGCGACGACGACGGACGGCGTGCCATCAGCACCAACTGGCGAGTTCATGACGAAGCACTCCCGCGCGATTGGTCGTTCATTTGGTCGCTCATCGGTTGATGGCAACGCACCTGTCCGCCTTGCCAGTCACGCAGCAACGGGCGCTCTTGCCGCGCACGCTCGCTGGCGTAAGCGCAACGTGGCTCGAACAAACATCCGCGCGGTCGGTCAAACAAACCGGGCACCATGCCGGGAATCGTGGTCAAGCGTGCGCTGTCGGTGTTGCGCTCGGGCAAGGCGCTGAGCAGCGCCGCTGTGTATGGGTGTTGCGGTGAGGCGAACAACGCCGCTGCGGTGTTTTGTTCCATCACTTGGCCGGCATACATCACCGCCACGCGCTGCGCCATTTCCGCCACCACGCCCATATTGTGGGTAATCAATACCAGCGCCATGCCGCGCTCCGCTTGCAAGCTGCGCAGCAAATCCAAAATCTGCGCTTGGATGGTGACATCCAGCGCGGTGGTCGGCTCATCGGCAATCAGCATTTTCGGATTGCAGGCAATCGCCATGGCGATCATCACCCGCTGATTCATGCCGCCAGAGAGTTGATGCGGGTAGGCTTTCAAGCGACTTTCCGGCGACGGAATGCCGACTTGTTCGAGCAGTTCAATCGCTCGTTTGCGCGCGGATTTTTTGTCCATGTTCAGATGCAAGCGCAAGGTTTCGGCCAACTGATAGCCGATGGTGAAACAGGGATTCAAACTGGTCGTCGGCTCCTGAAAAATCATCGCCAAATCTTTGCCGATCAAAGCACGGCGTTCATGCTCTGGCAACTTGAGTAAATCGCGACCTTGAAAATTGAGTTTGTCCGCGGTGATTTGTCCGGGGTAGGCCACCAAGCCCATCAGCGCTAACATTGTCACCGTTTTACCCGAGCCGGATTCGCCGACGATACCAAGCACTTCGCCTTCGTCGAGGGTCAAACTGACGCCTTCCACTGCATGCATGGTCGCCGCATGCGAGGGAAATTTGACGCAGAGATTTTCGATTTCTAGTAGTGGCATGTTGACTAAATTCGCCTAGCGTTTCAGCTTCGGATCAAGCGCATCGCGCAGTCCGTCGCCGAGTAGGTTGAAGGCCAGCACAGTAGTCAAAATCATCAAACCCGGTAGTGTCACCACCCACCATGCGCGCAAGACAAATTCGCGCGAATCGGCCAGCATAGTGCCCCATTCGGGCGATGGCGGTTGCGCACCGAGGCCAAGGAATCCTAAAGCCGCAGCATCCAAAATCGCAGCGGAAATTCCCAGAGAGGCTTGCACGATCAGCAGCGGCGTGCAGTTGGGTAACACTTCGCTGAACATGATGCGCAGCTTGCCCGCACCGCTGACTATCGCGGCGGTCACATAGTCCTTCGACATTTCAGAAATCACCGTGGCGCGGGTAATCCGAACGTAATGCGGCAGCACCACCAACGCGACTGCAATCATCGCGTTCATTAAACCGGGGCCGAGAATTGCCACAATGACGATGGCGAGTAACAAGCTCGGAATGGTCAGCATGATGTCCATCACCCGCATGATGGCGATTTCCAAAACGCCGCGAAAATAGCCGGCGATCAAACCAAGCACCACACCGACCGCTACCGACAGCGTAACTACCGCGATGCCGATTGACAGTGAAAGGCGCGAGCCATAAATCAATCGCGACAAAATATCTCGGCCGATCGCATCGGTGCCGAGCAAATAGCTGGTCGAGCCGCCTTCCTGCCAAAACGGCGGGGTGAGCGCCACTGCCGTGTTGGTTGCATCCGGCGCATAAGGTGCGATCACATCTGCCAGCAAGGCCATCAACAGCACCAGCACAATGATGACCAGCCCGGCCACTGCGCCGTGATTGCTGCTGAAATAGCCCCAAAATTCGCGCAGCGGATGCGGCGGTGCGGTCGTTGTTATTGCTGTCATTGGTTGAACTGATGCGCTCATTCGGTATGCCGAATCCGTGGATTGATGATGCCGTAAGTCAGATCAACCAACAGATTCACCGTCATCACAATTACGCCGAGCAGCAACATGCCGCCCTGCAGCACCGGATAGTCGCGACGGTTAATCGCCTCGATCAACCATTTGCCAACGCCCGGCCAGGAGAATATCGTTTCAGTCAGGATCGCGCCGGTGAACAGCACGCCGACCTGAAGCCCGATCACTGTGACAACCGGAATCAGCGCGTTGCGGAAGGCATGCAGCGCCACCACGCGAAAGCGTGACAAGCCTTTGGCGCGGGCGGTGCGGATGTAGTCCTCGCCCAGCACCTCAAGCATCGCCGAACGCGTCATTCGCGCAATCGTCGCCAGAGGATTTGTGCCCAACACGATAGTGGGCAAAATCAGATGTGCTGCCGCTGACCAAAACGCTGCTTTGTTGCCTTCGAGCAAGGTATCTATCAACAAGAAGCCGGTCCGCGGTTCAATGAAATGCATCACTGAAATTCGCCCCGATACCGGTGTCCAGCCGAGTTGTACCGAGAAAAACAAAATTAGCAACAAGCCCCACCAAAAGATCGGCATTGAGTAACCAGTGAGTGAAATTCCCATCACGCCATGATCAAACACCGAGTTGCGATTGACCGCCGCAATTACGCCGGCTGGAATCCCGATCAGCAACGCGAACACTGTCGCACACAAAGCCAACTCGATGGTCGCCGGGAATAGTGCGGCAAATTCGTTGAGCACCTTTTCATGGGTAACAATTGAGCGCCCCAAATCGCCCGACATCACGCGCTCGATGTACAACCAATACTGCGTTAGCAAGGGCTTGTCGAGACCATATTCGATGAGCAACGCCGCATGGCGCGTTGCATCAATCCCACGCTCGCCGGCCAGCGCTTCAATCGGATCGCCAGGCACCAGGCGAATCAAAAAAAACGCGACCAGCGTCATGCCGATGAAGGTCGGGATGACTAGGCTGATTCGGGTTAGGAGGAAACGGAACATGGAGGTGGATGATACCGAATCGCGCGTCGCTGAGTCGGAAATAGTATGTTGGTGGATGGGATTTATTGATTTGGTTGACTCGTACCCATTTCGATTCGATTGGCAACCACCATTAGAATGCACATACGCGCTTTTCGGCCGCGATGACTAACGAGAGAGCACCATGTCTACACAGATTGATAATTCCGCCGATTTTCCCGCTGGTTCTGGTCAATTAAGTTTGCGCCAATCGCTGATGCTGTTCACCCAAGTTGTGGGTCAATCGTCGTCGCAGTCATTCCTCGATCGTTTGCGAATTGCCGATCCCGTTGTTCGGGTGTTTGCCCTCGCTGAACTATGCGAACCGGAACGGCCCTTCCCGGACCAGGTTCTTGTGATGGCTGAGCAATACGCTTTACAAAGCTCACATATGCGTCAAATGCTGACACTCCGAATATCAAACAGCATGCGCTCGGATCTTATCGACAGTGTGGTTGCGGTTGAAAGGCGCGAATGCGCCGAGGATTCGAAATTGCCAGAACAATTGATGCTGGCTCAAAGAAATTGTGATTTCGCGGCACAGTTATCTTGCCATGAAAAATTGTTTATGCAGACTGGCAATCCAAGACACATCACTGAGGCAGCCAAAATTGCACGAAACGAGATGGCGTGGCCGAGCCCATGGGAGCCAGCTCTCAGAGCGCTTTTCACAGCAACTGGTGACATTGAGCAGGAGTTAATTACCGTTTTGGAAATGCTCGTGCGATGCGATGCTCGGGACGAGTTTGAGGCGCTCGCTCGAGAAATCGACATGTCCAAACTTTACCCAAATGCCCAAGTATTTAGCATCGCACAGCTATGCTTTTGGCAGAAGGACTACAGAATGTGCTCCCACGTCCTTAAGTCAACGAACTTTCTCGCAGTGAACGAGGATCATTGGGCCATTGCACCCAATTTGGCTGCACGATGTGCTGAGGAGTTGGGAGATTTTCGACAGGCGGCAGTTTGGTATGACAAGCAAAATAAAGCACAGGCAAGCGAGGCTTTTCCTCCCGCGCGTTTCATCGAGCGCGTCAATGAGCTGGCTTCGCTTGAAATCACGGAATTACCTACAGATCCGCGAACCAACTATTTCATCATGACCGGGTTCACACGCTCGGGAACCACTTTGTTAGAAAATGTTTTGGCCGCTCATCCGCTCATTGCAACATGCGAAGAGAGATCTTCTCTTGTTGGAACGGTAGCGATAGCCTACGAAACGACCCTTGACCCTACCGCGTCAAACAGCCTAAACATACGAGCAGAAATTCATCGCAAACTTTATTACCAAAATCTAGATCGATTCGCAAATAACCCCAACGCGAAAGTCGTGATTGACAAAACACCGATCATCAGCGGGAATATCAAATATCTGGAAAAACTATTTCCAAACAAACGATACATTTTTTCGATACGGAATCCCTACGATGTCGTTTTGAGCAATTGGAAGCAAATTTACCGTCAGAATCTCGCAATGACCGCGTTTAATAATATTCATGACGCATGCGTTCTCTACGATCACGTAATGAGATCGTGGTTCGACGTGTTTCCCGGCGAAACGGACCGCGTCTACTACGTTCGATACGACGAACTGGTGACTGATTTTCGACGTGTCGTCGAAGGTGCGCTTCTGTTTCTAGGCGTGCAATGGACGGATGAACTGGTGAACTTTGCGCAACACTCGGCCGCTCGAAACGTAAAGACGCCGAGCTATGCCAAGGTTCGCCAAGGCTTGAAAATTGGGGTGCAGTCATCGTGGCAAAACTTTGACTTCTTGTTTGACGAAAAGTGCCGAGCCTTGTTAGACCCGTGGAGCAAGCGCTTCGGATACGCTGCTTAAAGTGCTTTGTGTTTTGACGCTTTTCGCAACCTACCGGCCGAACCCAACGCGAGTTTTTTGTTTGATTAATTTACTGTGAGGATCACTAATGCGTATTTTGACTCTTATTTTTTCTGCTTGTTCCTTGATGGCAGCATGTGCGGTGGATCCACCGAATACCAAATTGAGTGCGACGCCCTCATGCGTGGAGCGGACAACATCAATTGGTAGCAATATTATGAAACGGCAAGAGTGCAGCACTGCCTCTAGTGAAGAGCGCGACCAAGCACAACAGACTGCTAGAGATATGCGAGATGATCAGATACGCAGCGGGAAAATGAGTCGACCGGGCAGCGGATCTGGTTCGCCATAATTCAACCAAAGGATATGGCATAAAAAAGCCCCATCACACTCGCGTGTGGTGGGGCTTTTGTAGGTGTTCGATGCTTTGAACACCCAATCATCAAACTAACTTAGAACTTGTAGTTACCTGACACATAGAACTGGCGACCCAACGGGTCAGCATAACGGCCATCGTATCCACGCATATTGCCCGTGCCATCTTGAGCTTGAATCGTGAAAGGCGGGTCGGAATCAAAAAGATTCTTGATACCGGCCGTAATGGTGAAGGCTTTGCTATAAGCATACTTGCCTTGCCAATCGATAATTAAGGAGGACTCAACGTCGCGACGCACGACAACTTGTCCGCCAATCGATCCATTTGCATTCACAACACGAACCTCTTCCGTTCCACCCACGCCACTAACTGCATCACCGTAGCTAGGTTTGTATTGCAAATTTAACGTATTGGTAAACGCGCCACTTTCCAATGAAACCGACAAGTTACCCAACCAACGGAAAGTAACTTCCGTGTCTACGCCTAACTTGCCCAAGCTCGTCTGGTAACCAGGCAGACCGGCCACTTCATATTCTGAAGTGATCATGTAGGTTGCCGTACCATGCGTCGTCAGCTTACCGAAGGGTGTCTTGATGGTGCTAATCGCGTCCAAATCCACACCTTTGTAGCGGGCTTTACCTAAGTTGGCAGGACTCTCAGTTTCAGTGAGTGTTGGCTTGCCAGTAATAGGATCTGGCAAGACTGAGAACACGGCTGCGTAAGTTGCACCATTGCCGAATGCCACATTTTCCGGCAATACGTCGATGCGATCCTTGAGCTTAACGCTCCACAGGTCAGCACCAAACGAGAAGGCCTTGCTCGGCTCGACACGGAAACCAACCGTCCATTGCTTCGACTGCTCAGGCTTCAAGCCGCCTGCACCGGTCAGCGGGTTACCACCTGAGCGCTTGTTGTACTCTGACGAGACTGGCTCACAAGCCGCTGCAATTGCAGCAGGAAGTCCGGGAGGGCAATTGTGGAATCCCGTGCTGCCAAATGCTTGCACTGGCTGCGTAATGCTTGCCAAGGTCGGTGCCTTGAATCCGGTACCGAGGGACGCACGAAGGAGCAACTGCTCAATCGGCTGAAAGCGCGTGCTTAACTTGTAGGTGGTTGATGATGCATCCTGTCCTTGTGTTGCAGCTGCAATCGGAGTGCCAGCCGCATTAAAATTGGCTGAGTTCTTAACAGCATCATATTTGTCATGACGAACCGCGCTAGCGACCTCTAGGTTCTTGAGAACCGGCATGACCAACTCGACAAACAAACCATTGCTGGTGCGTGACGAATCAAACGGCAACGCGCCAGATGAGCCTCCAATTGGCGTATCTGTAAATGTTGGCTGCAACGCATTTGTACCCATTGCCATCGGGCTCGGATCATCACTAAAGCGTTGCTTGTTGCGCTCGTAACCAATACCGCCAGACGCATCACCACCAGCCATTTTCCACAGTGGCTTAGACGCACGCAGGTTCAGCACGTCAATCTGCGATTTGGATTGGTCGAACAGTTGATGCAACACCGCCGGCGCAAGGACGGCAACTGACGATCCAATATCCGCCGCAAGCGGGTCAAAAGCACCGCTGGCCACCAACGCATTGAACTTTGTAGAACTCAGATAACCGGCTTTCCAGGTATCTGTGAACTTGTTTTCTGAATGCGTGTACGATGCCGAATAATCGATATCGTTAACCGCGCCTTCAATACCAAGCACCAAATGCGTTGCCTTGGTTCGATATTCATCGGTACGGGGACCGGCATCATAGACGCGCAAATTCATTGTTGGACCGGCGAAGCCTGGATCACCAACTGGGAAAAAACTCCCGGGTGCGCTGCCAAGTGTCGCAAGGTGGGGTGTAATGTGGGCATCAACGAGCGCTTGAGTCAAATAGATGCCTGGCTGCGCCGGTGGCGCAAATGCAGGGGTGGTCTTGAAATCCGAAAACCCTGCTTCAGCAAAAATGGTGGCTTTGTCGGAGATTTTGAACTTGCCAGTGGCAAAGAAGCTTTGACGCTCGGATTCAGGAATATTTTGTACTGTCGACGAGTAGTCGAAACGGCAAACGCCACCACGATTTACAGTCTTAGCACCGCAGGACCCTTTTTCCAGGAGGCGTGGGCTAAAGAACAGGCTGCCCAGATCGTTACCGTTACCATCCAAGAGCGTTCCGTTACCAGAAGTAATTACTGTGCCCGGAATACTGTTACTACTACTTAGAAACGTTGTGACGTGCTGACCATTATAGTCAAAAGGGATATAACCCGACTTAGAGAACTCGCGATCCTTTGCCCACAGTTGCTTTTGATTTTCTGCAGAAAAACCAACGTGAATGTTAAAGCGATCTGTCTCCAGATTGCCGAAGCCTTTGGTGATGGAAGCGTTCCAAGTCTCACCGCCGCCGTGTTGTGGTTTGTTGGCCGAGACGACCAATTCACCAGCACTTGAATTTGATTTGGTGATGAAATTAACCACGCCAGCGATGGCATCAGCGCCATAAATAGCCGAAGCACCGTCGGTGAGCACTTCAACGCGCTCAACCATACTCAGCGGAATACTGTCGAGATTAACACTGGTGCCGGTTGTGAATGGCGCAAGGCGCCGACCATTAAGCAAAACAAGCGTATAGCCCGTTCCGATTGAGTGAAGTGAAGCAGATGTTGCGCCGCCGCCGCCGCCATTGACAGATTTTGACGCAGTCTGAAATCCCTGCATTGCTGGCAAGGATTGGAGCAACTCAGCAGCTGTTGTAATACCGGTTTTATCGATATCTGCACGCGTAATAACCGTTACAGGAAGTGCCGTCTCGGCATCCACCCGTTTGATGCTTGAACCGGTAATTTCAACACGTTGTGTTTCTTGAGCAAACGCGGTGTGTCCGCCAGCAGCAATTGCAATTGCTGCGCACGCCTGACCAACTCGAATTGCTAGTTGTTTTTTCTTGAGAATCATTAATGTCTCCTAAAGCTGATTCCTACGTCAAAAATAGATTGCACAGCCAAAGCACCGTGCGCTCGAGATGTTTCGCAATTGCAAACCTGCGAAATGTGGAACGACTGTAACAGTTTGGATATATGACTGTAACTTTAGGTAAGCGATTGGAGTGTTATTCAAGAATTCTTGTTGCAAATATCAGACAGATGAATACATCGAAAGCCAGGCATGCGCGATTGCGCGTTGTCCGCGGTGCCGAGTTGACAAATTTTGCGAAGTGGAAAAATTGATAGCGGTGCAAGCTGCTCGATGACATCGAAATGACCCTCCACGCAGTGCACCATTTTTACCCGTTGAATCTACTCGGTGCGACCATTAGAATTCCTCGCTTCGCTGTAACGGCGGCGAAGCAGGGATTTCTCAGAGCGCAGCTTTGTGCCTGCGTAGCGGGTAGTCTGTACACAGCCGACCCGCTACGCAGGCACCAAAGGCAAGCTCACGAGGGATGTCATTACCCGCCGACAGTCTTTATCGGATATTTACTATGGCAGTCTCGCCAATGTATTTGCGCCGTGCTGGAATCTCCGGCATTACTGCACTCGCAGCTATTTTCGGCTTTGCTTCATTTGAAGTGTTGGCCGCCCCCGATATGAACAAGGTCGTGCGCATGGCGATAGATGCGCAAGACGCCGGATTTGATCCTGTTCTATCCAGCAATCTTTACTCGGGAACTGTGCTTGAAGCCGTCGGTGAATCGTTGCTGACCTATGACTACATGGCAAGGCCGTCCAAGCTCGTTCCGCAAGTCGCCGAGGCGATGCCGACAGTGGAAGATGAGGGGCTGACCTATACCTTCAAAATTCGCAAGGGTGTGTATTTCGCCCCTGACGCGGTTTTCAATGGCAAAAAACGCGAGCTGGTGGCAGAGGATTTTGTTTACAGCTATAAGCGCTTTCTTGATCCCGTCTGGCGCTCGCAATGGAAATTTTTATTCGACGGCAAGATAGTCGGTTTGAATGAATGGGCAGCGCAGGGCGAGAAATCGGGAAGGGTCGACTACGCGGCGCGTATCGAGGGATTGCAAGCTGTCGACAAATACACTTTGCGCATAAAGCTTAAAAAGCCCGACTACAACTTCATGTACGTGTTTGCCATGCCTGCCACTGTGCCGGTGGTGCGTGAGGCGGTGGAAAAGTACGGCACCGATATTGGCGCACATATTATTGGCACCAATGCCTACATGCTCAAGCAATATGATCGCGGTCGCCGCATACTTTTGGAAGCCAATCCCTATTACCGTGGCACGCCGTGGAATTTTTCTGCTTCGGATGAGCCTGAGGATGCGGCCATTGTCGCCTCAATGAAGGGCAAAACCATTCCGCAAGTTGGACGCGTTGAAATAAACATCATTGAAGAAGAGCAAAGTAAGTTTTTGGCGTTTGCCAATGGACAGCTCGACTACGTTTATCGCATCGGCAACATTGCTGAATCGTGGCGTGAGGGCAAAGGCTTGAAGCCCGATTTGGTTGCGCGCGGCATTACGCGGCTAGATTCGATTGATGCCGAGACGACGTTCTATTTTTTGAATTTCCGTGACCCAATCACAGGTGGTTACACCAAGGAAAAAGTTGCGCTACGTCGTGCGATGTTGATGGCTTACAACATGGAAGTCGAAGCCGCGACCGTTAGGCGCTCGCAAGCGATAGTCAATCAAATGGCGATTCCGCGTGGTGTGATTGGTTACAAGGCTAATTTTCGTTCGGTGAATCAATTCAACCCCGAAGCGGCAAACAAACTGCTGGATAAATTCGGCTACAAACGCGGTGCCGACGGTTGGCGTACTCAACCAGATGGCGGTGCGCTTGAGATCACTTTGAACTCTGAACCGACGCAAGTCTCCGGCGAATATGACAAGCTGTGGAGTAAATCGTTGGAGAAAATCGGCATTCACTTAATCGTCAAGAAAGGCACATTTGCCGAAAACCAGAAAGCCGCGCATCAATGTCAATTGCAAATGTGGGGTTCGGCTTGGGCAGCGGACTACCCTGATGGCGAAAACTTTTTGATGCTCGCCTATGGGCCAAATTCGATGCAGTCGAACAATGGGTGCTATGACTCGCCGATTTACAACAAGCTGTACGAAGCGGCGCTCAAATTACCCGATTCGCCTAAGCGCAATAAGCTGTATGAGTTAATGGTGCGCCAAATGGATTATGACGGAGTATGGAAATTCGGCGTGTCGAGGATACGTTCGAGCCTCTTGCATCCGGGCGTGTTGGGTTACAAGAAACATCCGGTATTGCTCGCCGAATGGAAATATATGGATGTTGATCTGGCAAAACGAAATGCGATTGCAGTAAAGAAAGACAAACCATGAAAGCGACGATAAAGCACTTGCTGGTTTGCGCAGCAATAATTACAACGACGTCTACCACCGCCGCGATCGCGGCTAAACCAACGCCGGATATGAATAAAGTTTTTCATTACCAATTTCCTGTCGCGGAAACTGGTTTTGATCCGGCGCAAGCCAACGATTTGTATTCCAACACGGTAATGGAAGCATTGTTCGAACCGATGCTGACATACGACTATTTGGCGCGTCCATCCAAGCTTGCGCCGCGTACCGCAGATTTACCTGTCATGTCTGAGGCAGGCAAGGTTTATACCTTCAAGATTCGCCCGGGAACTTTGTTTACCGACGACCCCGCGTTCAAAGGCAAGCCGCGCGAACTGGTGGCCGAGGACTATATTTTTTCAATCAAGCGGCTCGCCGATCCGAAGTTGCATTCGCAATGGCGGTATTTGGTTGAAGGGAAAATTCTCGGGATTGCCGAGGCGATTAAAACTGCGACCAAATCGGGCAAGTTTGATTACAACCAAAAAATCGCCGGTCTAGAAGCGCTCGATAAATACACACTCAAAGTTACGCTTGAAGCGCCTGACTTTAATTACCCCTACATTTTGGCGATGCCAACTTTCGGCGCACTCGCCCGCGAGGTGGTGGAACACTACGGCATCGATATCCCTGCGCATCCGGTTGGCACGGGACCTTATCGACTCGACAAGTGGGCGCGCTCATCCCTAATTTCGCTAATCGCCAATCCGGTTTATCGCGGTCACGTTTGGAGCTACACGGCACAAGAAAAAGGTGACGAAGAATTAGTCAAAGCAATGCAAGGAAAATTGCTGCCAACGGTTGGCCGCATTGAAATCGCCATCATGGAAGAAGACCAGGCGCGCTTGCTGGCCTTCCAAAGCGGCGAACTGGATATGTTTCAACTCGAAGGCCCGCTCGCGCCAAAAGTGATGGACGGTGCTGTGCTTAAACCCGAGTTCGCTGCGACAGGCGCCAAACTCTCGCGCATTATCGATCCAGAAATTCAATACCCGTACCTCAGCACACGCGATCCAACTATCGGGGGCATGAGCAAGGAAAGAATTGCGCTGCGCAGAGCAATTTTTTTGGCCTATGACGATACGGAAGAGATTCGCATTGTGCATAACAGTCAGGCAGAAGCGCTGGACTATCCCATCCCGCCTGGCGTCGTGGGTTATCTCCCCGGTTACCGATCAGTGAATCGGACAAACCTACCTTTGGCGAAGGCATTACTGGACAAGTTCGGCTACAAAGTTGGCGCCGATGGTTTTCGCACCACGCCACAGGGCAAGCCATTGGTCATCAAATACACCAGCCGTCCCGATTCATTAGGTCGTCAGCAAGAAGAAATGTGGCAAAAGACTTTCAACGCGATCAAGATTCGCATGGAAAGTGACAAGAAAAAATTCCCGGAAATTCTCAAGGCAGAAAAAGCTTGTCAGCTGCAAATGCGCACCAACCGGTGGATTGCCGATTTTCCTGATGGCGATAATTTCATGCAGCTTTTTTATAGTAAAAACATCGGCCAGAGCAATAACAGCTGCACTGACGTTCCCGAGTACGATGCGCTTTACGAAAAGGCAATGGTCATGCCCGCCGGGCCTGAACGCGACAAGCTTTATGTGGATATGGCGAGAGTGCTCGAATACTACGGCGCCCATCGCATCAGCATGGCGCGCGCGCGCAACATGGTGATGCAATCCCATGTCATGGGCTACAAAAAACATCCGATCTTGTTGGCCGACTGGCTTTACATTGATATGGAAAAGCCCAAAGGGGAAAAGCAATGAACATCACTTTGATTTCGCCAGTTGGTGCTGGTGACACGCCGTCAATACTGTCGTTTTCAGTCCGGCGTTGTGTGCGGATGATTAAGGAATCCAAACAATGAGTTCATTTATTCTCCGCCGTTTATGGCAAATGATCCCCACCATGTTGGGCGTCGTTTTGCTCGTTTTTTTCCTGTTCAGTTTCGTCGGTGGCGACCCTGCTTATTTACTGGCCGGCAAAATTTCCAACAAAGAACAGATCGAAAATATCCGCACGCAGTTGGGCATCAATCAGCCTTACTACGTTCAGTTATGGATTTTCATCAAGCAAATTTTGACTGGCGATTTTGGTGTCTCATGGGCGACCAATGAACCGGTCTCACACATTATCGCGACGCGCATCGGGCCATCACTTACAGTGCTGATTCCCATCATGATCATCGAGGCAGTGCTTGCTGTTTTGGTCGCGCTTGGTGTTGCCTATGTTCGCGGCTCATTAACTGACCGCGCAATCATGGTGATTTGCACTGTCGCAATGTCTGTTTCCTTGCTGGTGTACATCATCATCGTAGGTCAGTATGTATTGGCCTATCAATTTGGTTGGTTTCCTGTGCAGGGCTGGGGGGAGAGTTTTAGCGAGAACCTATTCCACTATTCGCTGCTCCCGATATTGCTCGGCGTTGCAGTGGGTATTGCTCCAAACACGCGGCTTTATCGAACATTTATTCTCGACGAAATCAATCAAGACTACGTGCGTACCGCTCGCGCCAAGGGCTTGTCAGAACACAAAGTGATGCTCAAGCATGTGCTTAGAAATGCCTTGATTCCCATAATCACCAACCTGATGATTTATTTGCCGAGCTTACTCATCGGACATTTTTTAATTGAGCGATTTTTCTCCATCCCCGGCATTGGCCGTGAAGTAATTTTGGCGGTTGAACGTAGCGATTTCCCCGTTATCAAGGCAATCACGGTTTATGTCGCGGCGGCCACCATGCTCTCCAATCTTGCCGCCGACTTGCTCTACAAAGCAGTCGATCCCCGGGTACAACTCAAATGAGCGCCGCCACCATGACAGCTCCCCAATATCAAGCCTCACCAGGGCTTTGGACCTTAGCTTGGCGACGCTTAATTGCTGACCGTTTGGCGATGATTTCCTTGGTCGTGGTGATGGCGTTTTTTGCCTTAATGGTGGCATCCGGCACCGGACTCATCGCCGCCAAATGGGCCGATGAAGTGGCCGTCGGTTATGCGCCACCATCATTGTTTGGCACGCCAGCGACCGCAGTCAAAAACGCTACTTCTGTATCCACCACCGAGCCGGCCGAAAATCTCTACCCGGGAACGGTGAAGGATCCATTGGCGGATGAAATCGCCGAACTCAAGGTGCAACTCGGAGCGCAACCTGGCGGTGGCGCAAAGTCGTCAGTTGGTGCTGGTAGCACGCCGTTAAATGACGAGATAGATTACAAAGATCTCGATTTAGGCGATCTAAAAGTTGTCGATCCTATTGGCGCGGAGCTCGCCGAAATTCTCGCGACGACGACGGCAGCGGTTGAAAAGCCGCGAGTCGATTCCTTGCCATTTGGTGCCGACAAATGGGGACACGACGTGATTCTCAAGGTCATCAAAGGCTCCGAAACTTCGATCTTTGTTGGCCTTGCAGCGGCGCTAGTGGCAACCATTATCGGCACGATACTTGGCGCAGTATCCGGCTACTACGGCGGTTGGATAGATGATTTCCTGAATTGGTTTTACAGCATTTTTACCGCGATACCCTATCTGCTGTTAATCCTCGCGATTGCGGCGGTACTGAATCAAAAAGGGGTGACGACCATCGTGATGATTCTCGGACTGACGGGCTGGACAGGTGTCTATCGACTTGTGCGCGCCGAGTACATCAAGCACAGCACGCGTGAATATGTTCAGGCAGCAGATGCGATTGGTGCGTCAAACATGCGTCGCATGTTTATCCATATTTTTCCCAACGTCAGCCACATTTCCCTGGTGCAGCTTTCAGTGCACACGGTCGGTTTTATAAAATCCGAAGTCATCCTCTCCTTCCTCGGTTTTGGCGTGCCAGTCGACAAGGTTTCGTGGGGTTCTATGCTCGGCGAAGCGCAAAACGAACTAATACTTGGCTATTGGTGGCAGCTCGCCGCGGCGACTATTGCCATGGCGATTTTGGTCACCGCATTTTCAATGTTCACCGATGCGCTGCGTGACGCGCTTGATCCGAAGATTAAATAAAATGAGCGCACAAATGAACTCTCAAGATCAAGCCGCACCGCTACTGTCAGTGCGTGATTTGCGCGTCAATTTCCGCCTGGACAAGCACACCAATTTCGAGGCGCTCAAAGGGGTGTCGTTTGACATTCCGCGCGAAAAAACCATCGCGCTAGTAGGCGAATCCGGCTCCGGAAAATCAGTCAGTTCGCTAGCTATTTTGGGACTCCTGCCAAAAGAAAACGCGACTGTCGATGCGCGTAGCCAAATCATCTATGGCGGACGCGATTTGCTGAAATTACCCGGCGACGAAATGCGTCGACTGCGCGGTAAAGAAATCTCAATGATTTTTCAGGATCCGATGAGCTCACTTAATCCGGTGCTCTCGATTGGCAATCAGCTGAGCGAAATTTTGATGTTGCACATGGGACTAAACGCGCGACAAGCCAAGGATCGTAGCATTGCCTTGCTTGAGGAGGTCGGCTTGCCCGAGCCTTCACGGCGCATCAACGCCTATCCGTTTCAACTCTCCGGCGGTCAACAACAGCGGGTGATGATTGCAATGGCCATGGCCTGCGAACCCAAGCTGCTTATTGCTGACGAACCGACCACGGCGCTCGATGTCACCATACAAAAACAAATCATTGATCTGGTCGATGCGCTACGCAAAAAACATGGCATGGCGGTGCTGTGGATTAGCCATGATCTCGCCGTTGTCGGTGAAATTGCCGATCGCGTGATTGTTATGCGTCACGGCGAAATTCGTGAAGAAGGGCCGACTCGACAAATTTTTGAAGCCGCACAAGATCGTTACACCCAGGCCTTGATTCAATGCCGCCCGCCGCTCGATCATCGTCCAAAACGTCTCGCGGTGATTGATGATTTCATGTCCGGTGCCGACATCATCGTTGATCCGACACAGGCCAAGCGCGGCTTATCAGCCAATGACGAAATTGTGTTGGAAGTCAAAAATTTAAATAAGGAATTTGTCTCGCGCGAGGGCTTGTTTGGCAAACGCGTGATGCGCGCGGTCAAAGACGTCTCTTTTTCATTGCCAAAAGGAAAAACTGTCGGCTTGGTCGGCGAATCCGGCTCTGGCAAAACCACTGTCGGCTTGACCATCATGCGGCTGCATCAAGCATCGAGCGGCGAAGTTTTGTTCAAAGGGCAAGATTTGCTCAAGATGAGCAAAAAAGAACAAATGCCATTCAAGCGCCGTATCCAAATCATCTTCCAGAATCCCTACGCCTCACTCAATCCACGCTTTGTAGTCGGCGATATTTTGATGGAGCCAATGCGGATTCATGGCATTGGTGAAAACGAAGCCGAGCGCGAAAAACTTGCCCGCCAATTGCTCGATCGGGTTGGTATGTCGGCACTGACTTTCCGCAAATATCCGCACGAATTTTCTGGCGGACAGCGTCAGCGCGTGGCCGTGGCGCGTGCACTGTCGATGAAGCCTGATGTGTTGATTTGCGACGAATCGGTCTCGGCGCTGGATGTCTCGGTGCAAGCACAAGTGCTCAACATGCTGCAAGATTTGCAAGAAGAATTCCAAATGTCCTACATTTTTATCTCGCACGATTTGGCGGTGGTGAAATATATTTCGGATCAAGTCATCGTCATGAATCAAGGGGAAGTTGTCGAGATCGCTGATTCAGATGAAATTTATCGCAACCCGCAACATCCATACACGCAAAAATTACTCGGCTCGATTCCGCGCGGCTGGCACGCGCACTAGACTGCGCTAATCCGATTAGATATTTAGGACACCCTATGGGAATTTTGAGCGGAAAACGCATACTGATCACCGGACTTTTATCGAACCGTTCGATTGCGTACGGCATTGCCAAGGCCTGCCACCGCGAAGGCGCAGAGTTGGCCTTCACCTACCAGAACGAGCGCATCAAAGAGCGCGTCGCCAAGCTATCAGGCGACTTCGGTGACTGCCGGCTTTATCCCTGCGACGTGGCGGACGATGCAGAAATTGATGCGCTGTTCGTCGCCTTGGGTCAGCAGTGGGATGGGCTCGACGGCCTAGTGCACTCCATCGCATTTGCCCCCGGCGAATCGCTAGAAGGTGATTTCCTGGATGGCATCAGCCGCGAAGCATTTCGTATTGCGCACGACGTCTCGTCGTACAGCTTCCCTGCCCTTACCAAAGCTGCACGCCCGCTGCTAAAGGCTCGCAAAGGCTCGGTACTGGCGATGAGCTATCTCGGCGCCGTGCGTACCATGCCGAACTACAACCTCATGGGACTGGCCAAGGCTAGCCTCGAGGCCGCAGTACGCTATATGGCAGTCGCCTTGGGTCCGGACGGAATGCGCGCCAACGCCATTTCGGCGGGACCGATCAAAACCTTGGCAGCAGCTGGGGTCGGTAACTTCGGCAAACTGCTGGCCTACAACTCGCACCATGCGCCGTTGCGACGCAATGTCACCATCGATGAAGTCGGCAACGCCGCCGTGTTCCTGTTGTCTGACTGGGCCAGCGGCATCACCGGCGAGGTCATGTATGTGGATGGTGGATTCAACACCACCGCGCTGGGGAATTCTGACCCGCTGCCTTAAGCGCTACCTGTTGTACTGCCTCTCCCGCGATGAGAGAGGGAAGGCGCAAGCATTGACAGCGTGTGGCCAGCACCAACTGGTAAATTCGCGCGCGACTACTCCTTCGCTTCCAGTGCCGTTTTCGCAATCACCACGGGATATCGCAAGCGCATCGTATCCATCCATGCGCCGAATTCTTGTTCGGCGACGACGCGCGTGTATTGTTGGACGAGCGTTGCTTTACGCGCATCATCGATTGCTGCTGGTTTGATGGCGCTCACTCGATACAAGGCGTATCCGCCTTGCGGCAAGCTGGCGCCGGTATAGCCCGGCAGCTTGAAGCCACCGATTTTGTACACCGCACGCACGGCATCCGGCGGCATGCCTGCAGGCACTGCTCTGACCATGGTTTTTGGTGCGCTCCAGGTTACCGCTACGGCGTCACCCTTGTTCAATTTTTGGAGCATGGCCTGACCATCTTGCACGCTCAATTTGACTGCCTCTTCGGCCGTTAATTGGCGGGTGATGGCGGCTTTGACTTGCTCTAGCGGCAACAATGCTGCCGCTTTGTGCTCGATTACGCGCGCCGAGACTAAAGCGCCTTTGAGCGGGCCAGAGGTGATTTCTATGGCTTCGGTATTACGTTTTTTGTCGACCGCATCGGCACTGAAAATTGCTGTGGCGAGGCGCGGGAAATCAAATGGCGGCGGGGGCAGCGTAGGCACTGTGCCTTGCCCTGGCTTTGGTAGCCATGCACTCTGCTGTAAGGTCAGTTTCCATTTATCAGCAGCGGGCTTAAGGCTGTCGGGCTCTTCTTCGTAAACCATATTGCCAAAGGCTTCCGACATTTCAGCAAATTTCTTCGCGGCTACTTCAGCTTTTAGTTCATTAACCAACTGTCCTTTGACCTCGGCCAAAGGCTTGATATGCTCGGCTCGAATACCAGTCAGCATAATGATATGGAAACCAAAATCAGAGCGCACCACGGCGGAAATTTCGTTTTCCTTTAAGCCAAATGCCGCATCTTCAAATTGTTTGACCATCATGTTGCGACCAAACCAATCCAGATCGCCGCCTTTCTCTGCGGTGCCGGTGTCTTGCGATTGCGCTTTGGCGATAGCCGCAAAGTCACCGGGCTTCTTGCTTACTTTGGCCAAGATCGCTTCGGCTTTGGCTTGCGCCGCTTTAACGTCGGTGTCGCTCGCATCTTTGGCCACGTTAATCAAAATGTGGCTGGCGCGACGCGTCTCGGCTTCACGGAATTTCTCTTGCTGGCTTTCAAATCGCGCTTTGATTTCTTCGTCGGTAACGGTTACTTGTGCCAATAATTCGCTGCGGCTCAACATCAAATATTCGACCCGCACTTGCTCGGGCATTTCGAATTTTTTTGAGTTCGCTTCGTAAAATTTTTGCACCGCTTCGTCGCCAATTTTTACTTTGCTCAGATACGCAGCCGGCGACAATATCACCTCAGCTACTTCGCGCTGCTCCAACTCGGCGGCGGCCCAAAGCTCTGCGCCGGTTTTGGAGTGCATCGCCGCTTCGCCAATTGGCACCAGCAATTGCTGCAGATTCATGTCCTGACGCAGTCGCGATTCAAATTCTTCTTTGCTCATGCGTTGATTGGCGACCAGCAGCGCATAGCGTTCCGGCGAAAATTTACCGTCTTCCTGCAACTGCGGAATCGAAGCAATATAAGCCGCCAAATCTGCATCACTAATGCGAATGTGCGCTGCATCGACCGCCAGACTCATCAAACGTCGCGAG
Source organism: Rhodocyclaceae bacterium (assembly GCA_016721505.1). GTDB lineage: Bacteria > Pseudomonadota > Gammaproteobacteria > Burkholderiales > Rhodocyclaceae > JADKHX01. Next base: position 106,695 of record JADKHX010000001.1, read on the forward strand.
ACCAAACTATCAAGTGCGGCACGGCGCATAGGCAAAGAATTGAGCAACGCCGCATCGGCTCGCTCGCCCATTTCGGCGCGCGCACGCTCTTGCTGTTCACGCAGCGCTTGGCGAAATTCTTGCTCGCTGATATTGCTCTTGCCAACGGTCACAAAGCTCGCATTATTGCCACCTTGCTTGACATAGGAGTCAAGTCCCCACATCGCAAACGGTAAAGTTATCAGCCCCAAAAAAACTTGCGTAATGCGGGGGTTGTTACGGACGGAATCAAACATGGAATTAACTCGGTTGATGTAGCAAAAACGTTGATGCAGCGGGTCAAAGCACTAGGCTGCAGGCGGGGCAGCGAGGATACCACAGCGCCGCCTATTTGCCGATATCTCAGTGCAACTCCGTGCATGAATACTGCCCCCCAGTTCGAAGTGAGGGTTGGGGTGGGGACGGGAGAATTGGCGCTATTGAGCGATAGACTTCCGTGTGAATTACTTCCCCTCACCAGCGAAGGAAAACCCTCATGAACTCCACCCGCATCATCGGCTCATACCTGTCTCCCTATGTCCGCAAGGTGCTCGTTTGTCTTGAGCTTAAGGGCGTGCCGTACCAAGTCGATCCGATTGTGCCGTTCTTTGGCAATGACGAATTTTCTCGCATCAGCCCTGTACGGCGCATTCCGGTGCTGATCGACGATCACGTTACGCTGGCCGATTCCACAGTGATTTGTGAATACCTTGAGGAACGCTATCCGTCACCCAGCATTTATCCGCAAGGAGCGGCCAACCGTGCCCGTGCGCGCTGGCTTGAAGAATTTGCCGATTCGCGGATGGGGGAGGTGCTGATTTGGGGCTTGTATAACCAGGTCGCGATTCGTCGTGCGGTGTGGGGTGAAGCGGCGGATGCTGATCTGTTGAAGAAAGTCTACGAGCAAGACATTCCGCATTTACTCGACTACCTTGAACAGCAAGTGCCCGCGCAAGGCTGGCTGTTCGATGAATTTGGGATTGCCGACATTGCGATTGCGAGCTTTTTTCGAAACGCGCAATTTGCACGTTTCGCGATTGATGCAGAACGCTGGCCGCTCGCCGCCGCCTTCGTGACACGCGCATTGGCGCACTGTAGTTTTGCCAAGCTAAAAGCATTTGAAGATTTGATCCAGCGCGTGCCGCCTGCCGGACAACGCGAGGTACTTATGGCTGCTGGCGCGCCGATATGTCCGCAGACTTTGGGTGTCGCTGCGCCGCGACGGGGAATTTTGAAAATTTAACTTCGATGAATTCGCCAGTTGGTGCTGGGCGTAGCGGGGAATTCGTGGCGCGCCGCGACACGCCTGCGAAGCCGGATGTCTGTGCAAAGACATCCGTGGCACACACGCCATCAAACAGACGTTCCGCGCTTATTTCCCGCCCAAGTTCTTCCACAAAAAAGCATTTTCCAACGCGAACAAATATGCCCGTTGCGCATTGTTGGCAGCGCCACTGTGGCCGCCTTCAATGTTTTCGTAATACAGGACCTCGTGCCCTTGGTCTAGCATTTTCGCCGCCATTTTTCGCGCGTGCCCCGGATGTACGCGGTCATCGCGGGTCGACGTAGTGAACAAGACCTTCGGATATTTCACGCCTTGTTTCACATTTTGATAGGGACTGTATTTGCTGATCCAGGCCCATTCTTCAGCCTTATCCGGGTCGCCGTATTCGGCCATCCAACTATTGCCGGCCAGCAGAGTGTGGTAGCGCTTCATGTCGAGCAGGGGTACGCTGCAGACCACGGCAGCGAAGAGTTCCGGTCTTTGCAGCATGACGGCACCAACCAGCAGGCCGCCGTTGCTGCCGCCGTAGATGCCCAGATGGCCCGGCGAGGTGATTTTTTTGGCGATTACCGCTTCGGCGACCGCAGCGAAGTCGTCGTAGCTGCGTTGCTTGTTGGCCTTCATTGCGGCCTGGTGCCAATTAGGTCCGAATTCGCCGCCGCCGCGAATATTGGCCACCACCAGCACACCGCCCTGACGATACCAACCGCTGCCATAAGTGCTGCTGTAGAAAGGTGCCTGCGAGATCTGGAATCCGCCATAGCCATAGAGCAAGGTGGGATTAACTCCGTCGGCCTTGGCGCCTTTTGGCCAGACCACGAAGTAAGGTATGCGGGCGCCATCCTTACTGGTGGCGAAGTCCTGCTCCACGCGCATACCCTCGGCATCAAATATATGCTTGCGCGATTTCAGCAGTTCGCGATTACCGCTGCCTACCGCGCCTAGATAAAAGGAATGCGGCGTAACAAAATCTTCGTAGCGCAACAGATAACTGTTGGCATAAGGATCATGTTTGGCGTCCCTGGCAAAATCGTTGTACAGGCCGCTGGCACTGAGCTTGCCAAGCGCTGGCACCTTGGCCCGTCGACTGATCCACTGGCCGTCGACCAGACTCACTTCAATCAAACCCCCGGCGACCTGATCGAGGATATTGAGCAGCACATGATCGCGCGTAAAGCTAACACCGTCGCGCGCTAGCGATATGGTTGCGGTAGGTTCGAATAGCAGGTCAAATTTGCGCCCGCCTTTGAGAAAGTCATCAAATCGTATCGCTAACAATGCCCCGGCCGGATAGGATTTTTTGTCCGCCACATAGTCGGACTTGGTTTGCACGAACAGCCATTCGCGTCGCAACAGCACAACTGCATCGGTCGGCAGATCCAGCTTGGTGATCGCACTTGTCGGATCACCGGCGCGCATCAGGTAGCGCTCGCGATGGAAAAAGTCGGTCGCGCGATTGATGATTACACGCTCGAAGCCAGGTGTCCGATAGACGTCGGTCTGTACCGAGACATCGCTGTCTTGACCTTCAAACACCACGCGCGCCTCACTCAAGGGTGTGCCGCGTTTCCACGCCTTGACGACGCGCGGATAGCCGCTCTTGGTCATGCTGCCGGGGCCAAAGTCGGTGCCGACATACAGGGTATTGATATCGACCCAGTCGAAGCCCGATTTTGCTTCCGGCAGGAAGAAACCGTCCTTGACGAAGCTGCGCGTCGTCATGTCAAATTCGCGCACCACGGTGGCGTCGGCGCCACCGCGTGAAAGCCAGATCAGGCAACGCTCGTTCTTCGGCGACAGGCAACTAGAGCCGCCCCATACCCAGTTTTCATTTTCGCTTTTGGCCAGTGCATCAAGATCCAGCACTACTTCCCATTTTGGCTCTGGCTTGCGATATTCGGCTAGCGTCGTTCGCCGCCACAAGCCGCGCGGATTCGCTGCGTCACGCCAGAAGTTGTAGAACAACTCACCGCGTCTTGATACATAGGGAATCTGGTCGCGGCTGTTGAGCACAGCCAGAAGCCGTGCTCGCATGTCGGCAAATACCGGTACCGTTTCTAACACTGCTTGCGACACCGCGTTGCGCTCGCGTGCCCAGGTCAGGGATTTTTCTCCCTGCACGTCTTCCAGCCAAAGATAGGGGTCTTCAGCGATCGCGGCAGACGGATCGCCAGTGCTGACGGTATCGGCAGCGAATAAGGGCATGACAAACATCCCAGTGAAAACCACGGCAACTAGACTGACAAGTGTTTTATTCATGATGAACACCTAGCAAGATTTTGGAAACCGAGAATCGAATGACGATGCAGTATTACCGAGCGCTGCGACAATGGTTTTCTCAGTTTGTGCGGGTAGTACGCCGCTGTTCACTAGCGCTAAGCCCGCTTCGCTTCCGCACCAAATTTCCACAGTGCCAAGCTGCCAAACAGCAGTGCAAAACCGATTTGCACGGCCATACATTCGGCAGCTACATCCATGCCCTGCCCGCGCCAAGTCATCGCGTCGAAGCCATCCACCGCCCAGCGTGTGGGCACAAACAAAGTCGCGGTTTGCATCCATTGCGGGAAGATAAATGAGGGTACCCAGGCACCGCCTAGCATGACCATGATGAGGGTGGCAAAGGTGGCCATGCTGCGCGCCGCTTCAGGTGTTTTGCCAAACGCAGCGATGAGCAAACCAAAGCTTGCGGTCATGATCGCAAAGCACACCCCGACACCAAGAAAGCCAAACAAATTTCCAGTGATACGGACGCCGAACACTAACGCAGCGACGGAGAAAATTACACACAACAAACCAAACGCGATCAGGGCGCACGACAGCGCTCGCGCGGCGAGCAGATTCGATAGCGAAATTGGTGCTGCCAGTAGACGATTCCACAAACCCAGGCGCCTCGCCAACAAAATGCTGATGCCCGCGTCAATGCCCATGAATAAAATAAATTGCACGCTCATGCCCGCGAACGAATGTGCGTAACCGTTGTATTTGGCCGGCCCGGAAGTCATCGCTTCTTCTTTGGTGGTGAACGGCAGGGTAAAGCCCTTTGCCGACCCCGCTGGTGTTGTAGCGCTTGGTGCTTTGTTTGCTGTCGCAAGATTATCTGTTTGGAACGCTTTGAGACTGGCTAGCATTTCGCGTAATGGCTTTTGTTCGGGATGCTTGGAGGCAACTGCTTCCAGCTTATCCAAACTCTCGCTGACAAACTCCTGACCGGCGGGGCCATTAGTCATTTCACTGGTGACAATCTCCATCACATGTTGGGTAAGCAAACCCTTGGTCATTTGCAATACCGCAGTTTGCGACGGGTCATAGAACAAGGAAATTTCCGGCTTGGGTCCGGCACCAAAAAGACCCTTCACCGAGGCCGTGCCAAACCCTGCGGGTATCACCACGGCGGCGCTTAGCTTGCCCTTCAGTACCTTGAGTCGCGCCTCATCTACACCGAGTTCGACGACATTGAAGGTGGTTTCACTTTTCAGTGCAGTAGCGATTTTTTTGGCCACGTTGCTGTCGTCTAACATCACTACCGCGATATCCACTTTACCTACTTCTTTGGCGCCTGAGCCGCCGAAAATGTAGCCAAAAAAAGCGCCCAAAACTATCGGCATCAGCACGGTAAGAATTAGCGCGCGCCTATCGTTCACAAACAGAATCAAGTCCTTGCGGATCAGCGCCAAAATCGCCGTCATAAATATCTCCTAGTCGCGCAAGGAACGACCGGTAAGGGTCAGAAAAATATCTTCCAGATTGGCTTTCGCTGTCTCGTAGTGCATCGGAGCATAACCTTGTGCGCTGAGGGTTTGCAGCACACCAAGGCCGTCTTCGGTCTGACCTAAAGCAATGTCCAGTTTTGCGCCGGTGGCATGAACACTTTTTACGCCACTGCATAGCTTCAAAATCGCCAACAATTCGTGCGTCGGCTCGCCTGACAAATCAACGGTGAGGGCCGCCTGCGCCGGCAACTGCCGGTAGAGCATTGCAGGAGGCTGGTCGGCGATTACTTTGCCGTGATCAATGATCACCACTTGATCGGCCAGACGCTCCACTTCTTCCATGTAGTGGCTGGTGTAAATCAGCGTACGGCCTTGGCGCTTGAGCACTTCCAAACTATCAAAAATCGCATTGCGGCTTTGCGGATCAACACCAACTGTTGGCTCGTCAAGAATCAATAATTGCGGATCGTGTAGTAGCCCCGCTGCAATGTTCAAGCGGCGCTTCATACCGCCAGAAAACGTGGAAGGCTTGTCGGCGGCACGGTCTTCAAGATTAACTAAAGCCAACACTTCGTCGCATCGCGTTTTGAGTTTTGCGCTCTTGAGGCCGTAAAGCGCTCCAAACAATTTCAAATTTTCGCGCGCCGAAAGTTCTTCGTAAATAGCCAGATCTTGCGGCACCAAACCGATCTTTTGCTTGACTGCACTATTGCCCTGCCCCACCCGTTGTCCATCAATCAAAACCTCACCACTGTCGGCGCGCAGCAAACCGCAGATCATGCTGACGGTGGTAGATTTACCCGCGCCGTTGGGGCCAATTAAACCCAATGTCTGACCGCGTTTAATTTGAAAAGAAACACCATCGACTGCGCGCCGCTCGGCAAATGATTTACTGATTTGATTGACGCTAAGGATGATTTCACTCATAGACCATTCCTTGTTCGGCTTGCAGCGAAAGACATCGAGCAGTTGGTGCTGGTCACACGCTGCTAGCAAGCATTACGTTAAATTGAACGGATGCCGCAAGACAATTGTCTCATCGCGATCCGGGCCGGTCGAAATCATGTCGATCGGTATGCCGACCAGCGCTTCGATACGGTGGATATAGGCGCGGGCCGCGGCCGGTAGGGCGTCGAGCGACTTGGCGCCGACAGTGCTTTCCTTCCAACCAGAAATCTCTTCGTAGACAGGTACACAGCGGCCGGCATCTTCAGCTCCCACCGGAAAAATATCAAGACTGCGGCCATCGAGTTGGTATCCGGTACAGATTCTGAGCGACTCAAGCCCATCGAGCACATCGAGTTTGGTGAGACACATACCGGAAACACCGTTGATCTGGACCGAGCGTCGCAGGAGCGCAGCGTCGAACCACCCGCAGCGACGCGCACGACCCGTCACCGTGCCGAACTCACAGCCAACCGATGACAGATGCGCCCCGACACCAGCATCGGTAGCCAGTTCCGACGGGAACGGACCGGAGCCAACTCGCGTGGTGTAGGCCTTGGTAATTCCGAGAATGTAGTGCAGCATGTTCGGACCGACACCGGAGCCAGCGGCAGCATTTCCAGCGACACAATTGCTGGACGTGACAAACGGATACGTGCCATGATCGACATCGAGCAAACTGCCTTGCGCACCTTCGAAAAGCAAATTGCCGCCATCCTGACACACGGCGTACAGGGCAGATGAAACGTCACCAACCATCGGTTTCAAGCGCGGTACCAAGCTCATCGCGTCATCAAAAACCTTCTGATACTCAACCGGCGCAGCGTTGAGAAATTTGGTCAGGACGAAGTTATGGTATTCGAGATTCTCTTTGAGTTTTTCTGCAAAACGCTTTTCGCTAAGCAGGTCTGCAATGCGAATCGCCCGCCGCGCCACTTTGTCTTCGTAGGCTGGACCAATGCCTTTGCCCGTAGTCCCGATCTTGGCGGCGCCACGCGCGACTTCGCGGGCCACATCGATTGCCACATGGTAAGGCAGAATCACCGGGCATGCTTCCGAGATTTTTAGTCGCGACACGACCTCGACACCAATGGCTTGCAGCTTGTCAATCTCGCGCATCACATCCGGCACCGAGACGACCACGCCATTGCCGATATAGCAAGCAACACCGGGGCGCATGATGCCGGACGGGATTAATTGCAGCGCGGTTTTCTGACCGCCAATCACCAGCGTATGGCCCGCGTTGTGGCCACCCTGAAAACGCACTACGCCTTGCGCGTGATCAGTCAGCCAGTCAACGATTTTGCCTTTGCCTTCATCACCCCATTGAGTACCGACGACGACGACATTGCGTGCAGGTTTAGCTGTAATCATCTCAAACATCCTTAAGCGCTTCAATTATCCATTCGCCATTGCGGCGCATCAATTGCCGGTCACATCCTGCAGCCGTCCATGTTCCATCATGGCCTGGCAAGGCAAACATCACCCGTTCACCAAGCGCGCGTAGACGTTCTGCTTCAGCATGCAATGCATCATCTTCCGGCCACGGTACTAATATCGCACCGCGCATTTGGCTGGGTTTCGCGACACGCAAGACCTCACGTAAATCCATTGAAAACCCGGTCGCCGGGCGGGCACGTCCGTAAGCCAAACCAACTTCGTCATATCGCCCGCCACGCGCGATGGCGAAGGCGCTGCCAGCGCAATAAGCGGCAAAAGCGACACCGGTGTGATAGTGATAGCCGCGCAAATCAGCAAGGTCGAAATTCAACGCCGATTCACTTACGGAACCACTCAAGGCATCGGCCAGCCGATTTAGTTCATCGAGCGCCAATATTATTTCGGCTTCTGCGGGTAAAACCTTTGCTGCGTCGACTAGCACTTCACGGCCACCGTAGAGTGTCGGCAAGACCAGCAAACCACTTCGGTAGGGCTCAGCCACCCCTGCCGTCAGATCGCGCAGCGTCGAGGCATCTTTGGCTTGCAGCGCCGAAAAAATCTCCAACTCCTGCACGGGACTAAGCCCGGCATGACGAACCAGCGCACGGAATACGCCGACATGGCCAAAATCCATTCGACTCGCACTGAGCGCGCATAAATCGAGTGCCTCGGCTAACAAGCGAATAATTTCGATGTCGGCCTCCAAACCCGAGTGACCATAAAGCTCAGCGCCGATTTGCAACGGCTCGCGAGTCGCCTGAAATCCGGCCGGCAAGGTGTGCACCACGCTACCGCAATAGCACAGGCGAGAGACGCCTTCACGCCCCAATAAATGCGCATCAATGCGCGCCACCTGCGGCGTAATGTCGGCACGCAGACCCATGCTGCGACCCGACAATTGGTCGACAAGTTTAAAAGTTTGCAGGTCTACATCGCGACCACTACCGGTGAGCAGCGACTCGACAAATTCGAGCAAGGGTGGGATAACGAACTCATAACCATGGGCAGCGAAACGATCGAGCAAGCGACGGCGTAAAGCTTCAAGCTGGGCTGCTTCACCTGGCAACACATCCTCAATCGCTTCCGGCAACAGCCAGCGCATGGCAGACATGTTTAGCGTAGCACCATAAAAATAATCGCACCCAACAGCAAGGATGACAAGCCAAGAAAGCGAATCTGTCCGTCGCTCAACTCCGTCACCCGCTTGAAGGTTTCACGCCACACTTTGGGCGCGACAAAGGGTAAGAAACCCTCAATCACCAACATCAAGGCGAAAGCCAGCAGCAGGGTTTTATCCATCATGCAGAACCGAAAATTACTTGCCGCGACCGCTATTCTTCAGGTACTTGAAGAAATCCGAGTTCGGCTCAATGACTAACAGGTCGCTCTTGCTACGGAAACTGCCGCGATAAGCCTCAAGGCTGCGATAGAAGGCATAAAACTCAGCGTTTTCGCTAAAGGCTTTGCCGTAAGTTGCGGCCGCTTTGGCATCCCCCTCACCCTTAACCTTTTGCGCATCACGATAGGCTTCGGCGACAATCACTTCACGTTGACGGTCGGCATCGGCACGAATCTTCTCTGCCTCCGCTGCGCCTTCAGAACGCAGTTCGTTGGCAACCCGCTTACGTTCAGTTTCCATCCGGCGGTAAACCGATTCCGATACTTCTGGCGGCAAATCAACGCGCTTCAAGCGCACATCGACAATCTCAATGCCGATCGCGCGTAACTCAGCATCCGCCTTCTTTTGTACGTCAGAGGTAATCTTATCCCTCGCCCCCGAAACCACATCGTGCACGGTACGTTTGCCGAACTCTTCACGCAGGCCGGCATTGACCGTTTGTGTCAGTCGAGTACGCGCAATTTGCTCGTCTCCAGCAACGGAAATGTAGTAGGTCTTGACATCGGCTATCCGCCACTTAATGAAGGAGTCCACCAACACCGGCTTCTTTTCTGCAGTCAGAAATCTTTCCGGGTCCGGTGAATCCATGGTCAAGATACGCTTCTCAAGCAACTTCACGTTTTGTATCAACGGCCACTTAAAAGCGAGGCCCGGCTCGGTAATAACTTCCTTGATTTCACCCAGCTGGAAAATAATCGCGTACTGACGTTGATCGACTGTAAACAGTGTCATGCTGAGCAAAACGATGCTTGCTAGGACGCTTGAAATGATAAAAGGTAGACCGCGCTGCATTATCTTTCTCCTCGGTCACGCGAGCGCAAACTGTCTCGCGAACGTCCATCGGAGCCTCTCTCAACCGCCGGAACCCGCTCCGTCTGTGGCGGTGATTCGGCGTGCGAAGTGGTTGCTGATGAGGCGGCGTTGTTTCCCGCCGGCGCGGCTAGCTGAACAGAGTCTGACATATTGGCGCCACTTGCAACGGTCGCGCCAGCAGTCGCTTGCATCAGCTTGTCGAGCGGCAAATACAATAAATTGCCCTGACCTTTGGCGTCGACCATTACTTTGCTGGTGTTCGAGTAGACCTGTTGCATGGTTTCCAGATACAGGCGCTGACGTGTGACTTCAGGTGCCTTTTGATACTCGCTCAAAATCTGCTTGAACCGCGAGGCATCACCTTCGGCCATTGCAATAATGCGCTGCTTGTAACCGCTCGCTTCCTCGAACAATCTTGAGGCCGTACCACGCGCTCGCGGCACCACGTCATTGGCATAGGCTTGGCCCTCGTTTTTTTGACGCTCGCGGTCCTGCCCCGCCTTGACAGCATCATCAAACGCCGCCTGCACCTGCTCCGGCGGCTGGGTTCCTTGCATGCTGACCGAACGCACTTGGATGCCAGTTTGGTAGCGATCAAGAATTTCTTGAATCAACTTTTGCGTATTGGCCGCAATTGCATCGCGCCCTTCGTACAGCACAAAGTCCATCTTGCTCTTGCCGACTACTTCACGAATCGCGGTTTCCGACGCCTGCATCACAGAATCATCGGCAAAACGGTTGTTGAACAAATACGCCTGTGGATCCTTGAGCAGGTACTGGACGGCAAATTGAACGCTGACAATATTCTCATCATCAGTCAGCATCAATGCTTCTTTGTTAACGCGATTCTTTTCAGACGTGCGATAGCCGATTTCTATGGTTCTCACCGCGCTTAAATTTACTGTCTCGTGACTCTGAACCGGCCACGGTAGGCGCCAACGCAAACCGGGCTCAGTGATTTCCTTGAAGCGGCCAAATTGCAGCACCACACCGCGTTGGCTCGCATCAACAATATAAAAGCCGCTAGCCGACCACAGTAACACCACTAAGCCGAGCACGACACCCACGCCGCCGCCAAATTGACGCGGGCTAATGTTTGGCATGCCGCCGCCGGTGCCATTACCGCCGCCATTGGCTTTGGGTTTATTGCCTAGCAAACCGGACAAACGGCGATTGAAATCACGCCAAATTTCTTCGAGATCCGGTGGCCCTTGATTGCCGCCGCCTTTGTTACCGCCGCCGGGCGTATTGCCCCAGCCGTTGTCATTCATGGCCATCAATATTCCTGCTATCACGATATTTAGTCTTGAGATTTAGAAAGGTTTGGAGCGTCGCCGTGCGGCTTTGCTGCAAGCACAGCTAGACTGTTTCGGGTTCAGTGTCGGGGGAGATTTGGTAGCTGCTAATTGATGGAATTCGGCTATTGGAGATTTGTGCCAAAGCATCGCGCAATAAGCTCAAACCGTCACCACACTTGGCACTTAAGCGGACGCGTCGAATCTTACCATAGGCCGAATTCTGCGCACTGTTCGCCATATCGTTTGACATCAATAGATCGTCCTCGGTATCAACCCCAGGCGCGACCAAGGTCGCATCAATTTTGTTCCAAATCAGGATTTGCGGAACCTCGGCTGCACCGATTTCCGCCAGCACTTCGTTAACTGACGCTATTTGTTGCTCGCGTGCCGGGCTAGCCGCATCAACCACATGCAGGAGTAGATCAGCTTGTGCTGTTTCTTCCAATGTGGCGTGAAACGCAGCGACCAAAGAATGTGGCAGATCGCGGATGAAGCCGACGGTATCGGAGAGCACAATTTGTCCCGCGCCTTCGACGTAGAGCCGCCGTGAAGTGGTATCGAGCGTGGCAAACAGCTTGTCGGCGGCATAGGCTCCGGCTTTGGTTAAAGCGTTGAACAGTGTGCTCTTGCCGGCATTGGTGTAGCCGACCAAAGAAACGGCGAGCACTTCACTGCGGCCACGGGATTTGCGCCGAACCCCACGCTGGCGTTCCAGCACTTTCAAACGATCTTTGAGCAAGGCCACACGTTTGCCGAGCAATCGTCGATCGGTTTCCAACTGCTTTTCGCCGGGTCCGCGCATGCCAACGCCACCCTTTTCGCGATCCAGGTGCGTCCAACCGCGCACAAGGCGCGTAGCCATGTGTTGCAGTTGCGCCAATTCGACTTGCAACTTGCCTTCGTGACTGTTGGCACGCTGCGCAAAAATATCGAGAATGAGGGTATTGCGGTCAACTACGCGGCGCTTGAGCTCGCGCTCGAGATTGCGTTGCTGGGCGGGGCTGAGCGCGTGATTGAAGACCACCAAATCCGCCTCATGTGCGTGCGCAAACTCGGCGATTTCCACAACCTTACCCTTGCCGGCGAATAGCGCTGCGTCAGGCGCCGCCCGCCGCCCGGTGACCACACCGACCGAGCTCACCGCCGCACTGGTAATCAATAATTCAAATTCGGAGAGTCGTTCGGCAAAGTCGCCCTCACCGAAATCAAGCTGCACCAGAACGGCCTTTTCGCCGCCGCCGGGACGATCAAACACGTGATGGCATGAATCTAGGCTTCGCCATCTTCCTCGTGCGCGAAATTGACCGCACGCGCGGGAACGATGGTTGAGATGGCATGCTTGTAAACCATTTGCGTCACAGTGTTTTTAAGTAGCACGACATATTGGTCGAACGACTCTACTTGTCCCTGCAACTTGATGCCATTGACGAGATAAATCGACACCGGAACATGTTCGCGTCGCAGTGTGTTTAAAAACGGGTCTTGTAATGATTGCCCTTTGTTACTCATGTAATGCACCTTTGGAAAAATGAATTTTTTTGAGACTGGTGTGGCTAATGTATACGATTTGCAGTGGCTAAGCTATTAGTGCATTCAATTAACGGCGTGTGGCCAGCACCAACTGGCGACTGTGATGACTAAGCGTCTATGCCTTTTCCGCAAACGGATTCGTCGTGCTCTTGTATTGAATCCGCAAGGGTGTTCCAGTAAGTTTGAAAACTTCCATAAAGTGATGTTCGAGATAGCGGGTGTAGGACGATGGAATGTGATCAAGCGCGTTACCGTGTATCACGATAATCGGTGGATTGCTTCCGCCTTGATGGGCGTAACGCATTTTCGGACGAAACAGTCCGTGGCGTGGTGGTGCTTGTTTTTCGACCGCTGAAATCAATGCGCGGGTGAGTTTCGGCGTGGACATTTTCGCCATCGCGGCGGCGTAGGCTTTGTTGACCGAGCTAAGTATCGTACTGATACCTTGGCCTTTGAGCGCCGAGACATGGTGCACTTTGGCAAAACCCAAGAAATTCAATTTACGTGCGATTTCGATCTTGATACGCTCACGCCGATAGTCGTCAATTGCATCCCATTTATTTACCGCAACCACCAGCGCCCGACCCGCATCAATGCAAAAGCCAGCGATGTGTGCGTCTTGGTCAGAAATATCCTGACTGGCGTCGACCATCAACACCACAACATTGGATTCTTCAACCGCCTGTAAGGTTTTGATAACCGAAAACTTTTCTATCGTCTCAAATACCTTGCCACGGCGACGCAGTCCTGCCGTATCGATCAGCGTGTAGTGACGGCCGTTCTTTTCGAACGGCACTTCAATTGCGTCGCGAGTAGTGCCGGGCATGTCAAACGCAATCACCCGCTCTTCGCCGAGCAAGGTATTGATGAAAGTACTTTTGCCCACGTTGGGACGACCAACGATGGCCACGCGCGGGCCTTGCTCGTCGTCAGTACCGTCGTCTTTTTCTGGAAAGCGAGCGAGCGCCAACTCAACCAATTCGCGAACGCCTTCGCCGTGTGATGACGAAATGACATAAGGCTCGCCACAGCCAAGTTCGAAGAATTCTGCTGCCACCACATCACGATTCATGCCCTCGCCTTTGTTGGCGGCAAGCAGCACGGGGCGGCCACTGCGACGCAGCAAATCGGCAATCACTTTGTCTTGTGCTGTCAATCCGACGCGAACGTCTACGACGAACAGCAACACATCGGCCTCGGCAATTGCGGCTTCGGCTTGGCGCGCCATTTCAACCACGATGCCTTCTTTGGCTTGGGGTTCAAAGCCACCGGTATCGACCACCAAATGTGGCTTTGTAGACAGCCGGCCATGCCCGTAATGGCGGTCGCGCGTTAGCCCGGGTTGATCGGCGACCAGTGCATCGCGTGATCGCGTCATGCGATTGAACAGCGTTGATTTGCCGACGTTGGGTCGGCCAACAATTACCAGCGTTGGTTTCATTTTGCCGTGATGGCGAACACCCCACCGTTGATCGTCTGCACCAGCGCACCTGTTGGCGTGCGAACAATCTCAGCTCTGACAGCACTGCCGTCTGTGGTCAAACGTCCAATGAAAGCGCCATCCGAATGACGCAGAACATGCACGATGCCTTGCAAGTCGGCGACGAAAATCTCACTGCCAATAACTAAGGGGCGAGTTAATTCTCGATTGGTCAGCTTGTCTTGTTTCCACAAGCTTGCACCGGTGCTGCGATCCAAGGCATGCACCGCACCGCTGTCATCCGACACGTACACATTTTTCGCATCGATATCCATTCCAACTGACGACGACATATCGCGCGACCAAAGCACATTTCCATTGACACGATCGAAGCAGGACACCCTGCCTTGGTAGGTAGCTGAGCAAACTGTTCCGCCATTGACGGTCGGACGACTAGTCACATCGGCGATCCGCTCCAATTCAGTAGCGCCTTTAGGTTGCGTGACAGTACCTTCCCACAGCGCAACGCCATTTTGATTGTTTATCGCCACCAGTTTGCCGCCAGGAAACCCGGCCAGCGTCGCGTTACCATCCACTTGTACACCGACGTTTGAGCGCAGCACCAATGCAGGAGTCGACCGTTGGTACAACCAACGACGCTTACCAGTCTGTGCGTCAAAACCATTGATGCGCGAGTCACCCGAACGAACGATCACCAAGTCTCCCACCAAGGCTGGCTGAGAAAGAATTTCCGCACTCATTTGTGCTCGCCACAGTGGATGTCCGTCGGCCGCATCGAGCGTAACAACCTCGCCTTTCGGCGTGCCAACCACCACCCGTTTGCCGTCGCTGCCTACACCGCCGGACAACATGCCATCGACTGAAACCTTCCACATCGTGTTGCCGTCTTTATCGAGTTTCGCCACTGCGCCGTCACGACTAGCGACAAAGCTCACATCACCGACCACACTGGGCGTGAAGGTGAATTCGCCGGCACTACCAACACTGGCTTGCCATGATCGCACCGCATTGCTGCTGCCTTGCAGGGGTTGCAGTTCAGCAGGTTGCGCTTTTTTTGATGAAGTGAAAGGGTTAATTGAGTCAAGTGTCGAACAACCACCTAGGCTAAGTAAAAGACTGACTGCGCCTAAATAAAAATATGTTTTGCGAATGTTCATCATGGCTTCACTCCCGCACCTGCTAAGCCATCGAGTTTGGCTCGCAACACTTCTTGATAGGCCAAATTCCTGCTTCGGTCGGTACTCGTTGCGTCAGCCTGCGCTTGCTTGGCTTCCAGCGCGGTGGTGGCTTCTTCGTAGGCAACTCGCGCCTCGGCGACTTTGCCTTGCGCCAAATAGATATCCCCTTTGATTTCCTTATGCCGAATCAAGAACGCAGCAGCCGGCTCTGTTGCTAAGCGTGCCAATGCGCCGTCGTAATTCTTTTCATCAAGCATCACCCCAGCCAAACGCAAATTTGCCAGGGCACGGATTGCGTCGTCGTTTGTGTTATCGGCCACCCATTGCAATTGAACTTGTGCAGTTTTCAACTCACCAGCATCTTGCTGAACCTTTGCCGAGACCAGCGCGCCCATCGCAGCGTAGGCGGTGCGAGGAAATTTATCAATTAAATCGCCGGCCAATTCGCGCGTGCGCTTTGCATCGCGCTGATTCGCCGCCATCTGCAATCCACCATAGACCGCCGAAGCCTGGGCGGCTTGGTCACGCTGCCACCAGTTCCAGCCCTGCCAGCCGGCCACGGCGAGCGCCACCACCAATGCCACGCTGGTCACAAGATTGCCGTATTGGTTCCACCAAGTCTTTAGCTCGGCAAGTTGTTCTTGTTCTTCTAGGTCATAAACTGCCATCGTCATCATCCATAGGAAAAAATAATTCGCCGAGATGTTCGGCGAGTTGGTCAAAACTGACTCGGGTTTGTGCAACGGGTTCGTCGCCGGTATTACGCAATTGTTTGACGCTAACTTCATTTGACAGCGTCTCGTCAGCACCAACTATCAACGCCACTGCGGCACCGGATGCGTCGGCTTTTTTCATTTGCGATTTGAAGCTACCACCACCGCAATGTAGCTGAATGGCGAACCCGGCATCGCGCATCCGTTCGGCAATGCGAAATGCGAATCGTGCAGCATCTTCACCTTGATGCACCAGATACGCGTCGGGCGTTTCGGGCTCGTTGCTGTTGCCTTGCGTCTGCCACAACATCAGCAGTCGCTCAATACCCATCGCAAAGCCGCAACCAGGTGCGGGTTTACCGCCTAGCTGCTCGATCAAGCCATCGTAACGCCCACCAGCGCAGACTGTGCCTTGCGCACCCAGCTCATCGCTAACCCATTCAAACACGGTGAGATTGTAGTAATCCAAGCCGCGAACCAATCGCGGATTGATCCGATAAGGAATGATTGCGTCTTTGAGTAGTTGCTGCAGATCGTCAAAATGTTTGAGTGATTCAGCACCGAGGAAATCTATCAATTTCGGTGCGGCTTCAATGAGCGACTGCATTGCTGGATTTTTGCTATCCAATAAGCGTAGCGGGTTAGCATGCAAACGACGCTGCGCTTCGGCATCAAGCTGATCGTGATGTTGCTCGAAATAAGCAATCAGTGCCGCGCGGTGTTGCGCGCGTTCGGCACTTTGCCCCAAGGTGTTGATTTCGAGCCGGATGCCGGTCAATCCCAGATCGTCCCACAAGCGCGCACACATCGCGATTTGTTCAGCATCTACATCCGGGCCGGCAAATCCAAGCGCTTCAACACCGACTTGATGAAATTGGCGTGTGCGACCTTTTTGTGGCCGCTCGTGGCGAAACATCGGCCCCATGTACCACAGACGCTTTGGCCCATCGTAGAGCAAATTGTGTTGCAACACGGCACGTACACACGACGCAGTGCCCTCGGGTCGCAGGGTCAAATGCTCTCCACCTTCGCGGTCAAGAAAGGAATACATTTCCTTTTCAACGATATCGGTGACTTCGCCAATCGCACGAGAAAACAGCGGCGTCGGTTCGACCAGTGGCATGCGTATCGGCAGATAGGCATAGGTGCGCAGCCAGTCGCGTACTGTCGTCTCAAACTGTTCCCACAGATCGGCTTCAGCAGGCAATATGTCATGCATGCCACGGATGGCTTGAATACTTGTGCTCATAATTTTTAGCTCAACGCCGGATAGCTGCGTTCGACGTATTGATCAATCAGGGTACGAAATTCCGCGACAATATTTTCTCCGCGCAGAGTCACCGCGCGCTCGCCATCGATATATACCGGTGCGACTGGCGCTTCACCCGTACCAGGCAATGAAATTCCAATATTCGCGTGCTTGCTTTCACCTGGACCATTGACCACGCAACCCATAACGGCAAGGGTCATATTTTCAACACCCAAACGCGTCTGTCGCCAATGAGGCATTTGCTCGCGTACGTAGGTTTGGATGTCTTGGGCAAGTTCTTGAAATGTGGTGCTGGTGGTACGCCCGCAGCCAGGACACGCAGCCACCAGCGGGGTGAAAGCACGCAGCCCCATGGTCTGCAAAATCTCTTGGGCGACAATCACTTCGCGGGTGCGATCACCGTTCGGTTCGGGAGTGAGCGAGACACGCAAAGTGTCGCCGATGCCTTCTTGCAACAACACCGCCATCGCCGCGCTCGATGCCACAATGCCTTTGCTGCCCATGCCGGCTTCAGTCAGCCCTAAGTGCAGGGGGAAATCACAGCGCCGCGCTAGTTCGCGATACACAGCGATTAAATCTTGCACCCCAGAAACTTTGCACGACAAGATGATTCGATTGGCCGCCAGACCGACGCTCTGTGCGAGTGCCGCTGATTCGAGCGCGGAAGTGACCATCGCTTCACGCATAATCGCACCGGCATCTTTTGGCTCGGACCGTTTCGCGTTTTCATCCATGATGCGCGCCAGCAGCGCTTGATCGAGACTGCCCCAATTCACCCCGATGCGAATCGGTTTGTCATGCCGGCAGGCAATTTCTATCAGTTGCGCAAATTGTTCATCGCGCTTTGAACCTTTGCCAACATTGCCCGGATTGATACGCAATTTGGCTAAGGCATCGGCGCATTCGGGATGCTCAGTGAGCAATTTGTGACCGTTGAAATGGAAATCGCCAATCAATGGCACATCGCAATTTAATTGGGCCAAACGTTCCCGTATTTTTGGCACTGCTGCTGCTGCCTCGCGGGTATTAACCGTGATACGAACCAACTCGGAACCGGCGCGTGCCAATTCAGAAACCTGCTTGGCGGTGGAAAAAACATCCTCAGTGTCGGTGTTGGTCATCGACTGAACAACGATAGGCGCAGCGCCGCCGACCCGTACATTTCCGACTTTCGCCAAAATACTGGCGCGACGCGTTGAGGCGCTGGCGCGATTGATCGCATCAAGCATTGTGTTGGAATCTGAATTTTGGATAGTCATCACTTATTCGACCGTCAGCCGTGCGACGTTATCGCGGCTATACGGCTTAAGATCAATCAGCCGCTCGCCAAAATTGACTCGAACGGCTGAGGCGCGGCCTATCCAAAGTTGAAACGGTGGTTTGCCATCCACCACACGATGCGTGCCCTTAGGAAACTCACCGCGAAAGACAATTGACTGCGAAGCATCTGCAATTTCCACCCATGACAGATCGTCGAAATCGATCACCAGCGTGTTGGCCGGCATTGCGCTGGCCAACGTCGCGGTTGGCGGCAAAACAGCAGCGTCAGGCGCAGCCACTGGGGATTGCATAGGTGCTGGTGAGACTTGCGCCGCCGGTGGGGTCTTTAATGCGTTTGGCAGCACCTCTGAAGTTACACCGACCGCACGCGCGCCAGGTTCGTCGGCCATGACATAGACATAGCCTGCGACCAATGCAAACAACAACGCGAAAATCGCCAACGCCAGTGCCGCGCCGCGTGACAATCGCGCTACTGCGGTGGTCTTGTCAGCCACACCGATGTTAGTTGGCGCGCGAACCTCAGTTGCATTTGGCTTGACGCTGCCACCTAGTGCATCGAGCAATGGTGCTGGATTTATTTTCAACAATTTTGCGTAGCCGCGGACCATACCTCGAACCAGAGTGCTACCAGCCAAGTGCGCATAGTCATCACGCTCCAGAGCTTCGATTTGATGTGCGCTAAAACGCAGCACTTCGGCGATATCACTGACCGCCAAACCGGCCGCCTCACGAGCCGCACGCAATTGGCCACCGGTGGTGCTTGGCTCCTCTGACTTACTAGCACCGACTGATGCAAGGGCTTCGTCGTTGCTCAGTGTTTCTGGTACCGATTCTTCATTCGGCATGCGAGCAGCACTATCGGTTTGCTCAGCGCCAAAGTTTTCAGAATCGTTCCCATGTGTCGGAACTACAGCGCTCACTCGTAGTCCCCTTGCAGCATTTTCAGTGTCTCAGGTGCTGTCGGAAAAACACGTTTCAGTCGAGCAGTAAACCTTGCTTCGCCGTCCCGATTGCCGAGCCTGCGTTCTATCCGTAACGCAAGCCAACTAGCCTCAGCGGGTAGTTCAAGGCTCTGCTCTAATTGAGCTACCCACTGCCGCGCTTCTGGGTAGCGACCTTGGCGATAGACCGCATCAGCTAACCAGAAAAGCGCTAAGGTATTGGCACCGTCAAGCCGTATCGCGACCAATAGTTCGGTCTCTGCGCGTTTGTAATCCTTCATTTGAATTGCGCAAAGCCCTGCATTGGTATGCGGCTTGGATGGGGTCGGATACAAAGGGTTTTTTGCCGCGGCCGAAAAATATTCCATGCCCTGTTTTTCACGGCCGGTCTGGCACAGAAACCAACCGTAGTTATTGAAAACTTCTGGATCTCCGGGAGCTAAGCGAAGTGCAGAGCCAAAATGTTCTTCGGCAATTTTATTCTCACCCAATTGCATGTGAATCAGCGCCAACAAGTTGTAGGCAGGCGCATAGCTTGGATCGAATTGCGATGCCAAACGCGCCTCTTCCATGGCTACTGCGAGTCGATTTTCGAGCAGGTAAAGTGCGCCCAACTCGGTGTGTATCTTGGCACGCTGCTGTGGCACACCTACCGCTGGCTTCGTCGACATTGGCTGCCGCGCTCCATCGCTAGGAATCATCGGCCCGCCACCGCCTGTAGTTGCACAGCCGACAGCCAACAAGCATGCGCCAAGCAAGACGAAAATGCGAAAACAATATGAGGTGTGACGATTCATGAGTGAGTCTCCACGCTGATTTTGTTGGCTCGACGTGGTGGATTTGCTTTCCCCCATTCACCAACGATAGGAATATGGTGAAGTCGACGCTTGGTTTTGTCCATAACCTGCCCAGCCAGCTGGCCGCAAGCCGCATCAATATCGTCGCCGCGCGTTTTGCGCGTCGTAGTGACGATTCCTGCTTGGTGCAATATCTCACTGAAGCGGCGAATGCGTTCACGCGACGAGCGCTTGAAGCCGGAATTTGGAAATGGATTAAACGGAATCAGGTTAAGTTTGCACGGTACGTCTTGAACCAGGTCGACCAAGGCGTGTGCGAGTTCGTCGCTGTCATTGACGCCGTCAAGCATGACGTATTCAAAGGTAATGAAATCGCGCGGCGCGTATTGCAAATAGCGCTGACACGCGGCCATCAATTCGGCTAAGGGATACTTGCGATTGATCGGCACCAATTGATCGCGCAGCGCGTCGGTAGGGGCGTGCAAAGAGACAGCTAATGCAACCGGACACGCTGCCGCCAATCGATCGATTGCTGGAACGATGCCTGAGGTCGACACCGTGACGCGGCGCCGCGATAGCCCATAGGCGTTGTCATCAAGCATAAGGTTCAATGCGGGAATCAAGTTTTCAAAATTGGTCAGTGGCTCGCCCATTCCCATCATCACCACATTGCTGATGATGCGCTCGCCCGCCCAAGCTGGAGTTGCGCTTTGCCGCAGCGCGCGATTGGCTTGCCAGAGTTGGCCGATGATTTCGGCGGTGCTGAGATTACGATTAAAGCCTTGCCGCCCGGTCGAACAGAAAACGCAGGCCAACGCGCAACCTGCTTGCGACGAAATACACAAAGTGCCGCGATCCGCTTCCGGAATAAATACCGTTTCTATCGCGTTGCCGGTACCGACATCAAACAAAAATTTACGCGTACCGTCTTCTGAAATTTTGTCACTGAGCGTTGGTGCTGACGACACGCCGCTAAGCAATTTGAGCTTCTCGCGAAAGCTCTTGGCAACGTCGGTCATCGCGTCAAAATCATCCTCCCCACGCTGATGCACCCAGCGCAACAACTGGCGTGCGCGAAAGGGCTTTTCACCCTGTTGCTCACACCAGTTGGTCAGACCATTTGCATCGAAATCAAGGAGGTTAACTGCCATTGGAAACGAATTTAATTAACGTGAGTAAACGTTCAGTGTCGGGAAAAAATAAGCGATTTCGACAGCAGCGGTTTCCGGTGCATCTGACCCATGAACGGCATTGGCATCAATGCTGTCAGCGAAATCGGCGCGGATAGTGCCTGGTGCCGCTTTCTTTGGATCGGTTGCGCCCATCAAATCGCGGTGAGTGGCAATCGCGTTTTCGCCTTGCAACGCTTGGACGACAACTGGGCCGGAAATCATAAACTCGACCAGGTCTTTGAAAAATGGACGCGCGCTGTGCACGGCATAAAATCCTTCGGCTTCTTGGCGCGACAAATGCATCATGCGCGAGGCGACGATTTTCAATCCAGCGGATTCAAAACGGGAATAGATTTGACCAATCACATTTTTGGCCACAGCATCAGGTTTGATAATCGAAAGGGTACGTTCAACAGTCATTACTTCTCTCCGGTAAATTTGCAGGTAAATTCAAGTAAAACAGGTAATTGGCGATTTTATCGCAGTTTTGGCGCTGGCCTTGCCGCTGACCCAGAAAAAAGCCCGGCACTGCCGGGCTTATTGTCACAAATTGTGGTCCTCTCACATCAAGCCGAGGCGTTGCGGCAGCCAGATTGAAAGCGGCGGCCAATAGGTCACTAGAATCAAATAACTGAGCATTGCGAGTAGCCACGGCCAGACCGCAACCGTGAGCTCGGTAATACCCATTTTGGTAATTCCCGATGCCACATAAAGATTCAATCCGACCGGCGGATGACACATGCCGATTTCCATGTTGACCACCATCATGATGCCAAAGTGCACTGGATCGATACCGAGCTTCATCGCTACTGGAAACAACAGTGGCGCGAAGATCAGAACAATGGATGATGGTTCCATGAAGTTGCCCGCAGCGAGCAGCAAAAAGTTGACTGCGAGCAAGAACACAATCACGCCCAAGCCCTGTGCCAACATCCATGCCGCCAGCGATTGCGGAATATTTTCGTTGGCCATGATGAATGAAAACATTACCGCATTGGTAATGATGTAGAGCAACATCGCCGACATATTGGCCGAGCTGAGCAGTACTTTCGGCACATCTTTGAGTCGCA
The DNA here is from genome assembly GCA_016721505.1 of Rhodocyclaceae bacterium. Lineage (GTDB taxonomy): Bacteria > Pseudomonadota > Gammaproteobacteria > Burkholderiales > Rhodocyclaceae > JADKHX01. Next base: position 128,996 of record JADKHX010000001.1, read on the forward strand.
TGTCTTTGTACACAAACACTGCCACAAAGAACGCGTAAACCGCGCTCATCGCCGCCGCTTCGGTAGGCGTGAACATGCCGGTGTAAATCCCGCCCATCACCACAACGATCAGCAGCAAGCCCCAGACCGACTCGCGGAAGGCGCGCAGACGCTCACCGAGGGAAGCCTTAGGTTGACGCGGATAATTAAACTTCTTTGCCCGATACCAAGCGACACCACCGAGCACCATAGCCAGCCCGATGCCCGGAATCACACCGGCCATAAACAGCGCACCGACGGAAGTATTGGTCGCCACGGAATACATCACCATCACAATCGAGGGCGGTATCAAAATGCCAAGCGCGCCAGATGTGGTGATTACACCCGCGCCGAACTGTTTGGGGAAACCCGCCCTGACCATCGCTGGCAGCAAGATCGAACCGATGGCAACCACCGTCGCCGGACTCGAACCTGAAACCGCTGCAAACAGCGCGCAAGCCAGCACTCCCGCAAGTCCCAAACCGCCATACCAATGACCGACCATCGCGGTGGCAAAGTTAATCATTCGCCGCGCGACACCACCGTGAGTCAAAAAATTGCCAGCCAAAATGAAAAACGGAATCGCCATGATTTCAAATTTTTCAATACCAGTGAAAAGCTTCAGTGCAACGGATTCCAGAGGCACATTGGTCATGGTGAACAAAAACGTCAACACGGTGAGGCCGAGTGAAATTGATATCGGCATGCCGGTCAGCATCAAGATGACGAGAAGTCCAAAAATAATTGCGGCGTTCATTTTTGGCTCCCTTCGTTTGAAGACGGCGTGTCACCAGCACCAACTGATGGGTCGTGCGCTGTCAGCGCACTTGCCTTCAACGCCGCCATTTCCTCTTCCATGCCATCCACATGTCCGTGATCGTGATGCGGCAATTCGCCCGTGCGCCAGAAACCAACACATACTTGCAAAAAGCGAAAACACATCAAGGAAGATCCCAACGGCACGGCCGAATAAACCATCCAAGTCGGCCATTCAAGGTCCGGCGTTGTGGGTCCTTCGGGCAGGTCCCCGGTTTCCAAGCCAAGCCATTGAAAGACTTGGTAGTGCATGCCGTTTTCCCAGACAAACCCGGCACCAAGCGTAGCAACGATACCGGTAAATGTAGCGCCTGCGAGCAGTCCAAAAATAACAAATTTACCGCGTAATTTTTCGTCCATCCGGTTGATCAGGACGTCAACCCCGACGTGGATGCCGGTCCGCACTCCGTAGGCCGCACCAAACTTCGCCATCCAGACAAACAGAATGATGCACAGCTCTTGCGCCCAACTGAAGTTGAGCCGGATTAGCCAATCCTGAACCACCGGAATACTTACTCCCGCCGCGTAGCGATGGACAACCGAAAAAAAAATGATGAGCGTCGCCGTCCCCATCAATGCAGCAATAAGCCATTCTTCAAGGTGATCAAGTATTTTCACTGGGCCCTCTCTATTGCGTATCGGTAGTGACTCGATGCCATTGTCGACACAATGGCATCCCGTTTAGGCGGCTACAGCTTGGCCGGATTGAACTTGATTTCTTTGTAGACGGACTGAATTAACTCTTTTCCAATGCGCGATTCCATCGCTTGATGAACAGGGACAAGTGCTTGTTTAAACGCCAGGCGCTCTTCCTTGGTCGGCACGTAAACTTGCGTCTTGCCACTCTTTTTGACACCTTCCAAAGCCGTATCATTCTCTACTTTCGCGATTTGATTCGCATAACGCGTCGATTGCTCCATCGCGTCAACCAACTGCTTTTGGATATCTGCAGGCAGTCCATCCCAGAACTTCTTATTAACGATCACCGCATAGCCAAGATAGCCATGCTCGGTCAGCGTCAAATGCTTTTGAACCTCATGCATTTTTTGCGTATATAGATTTGAAATTGGATTTTCAGTGCCGTCGACCACGCCTGTCTGCAAGGCCTGATAAACCTCCGAGAAGGCCATTACCTGCGGCAGACCCCCAAGTGCACGAATTTCTTCTTCCAATACCTTTGAGGACTGAATCCTGAATTTCTTGCCCTTCATGTCGGCTGGCGATTTGATTGGCGTATTGGCTGAAAACGACTTGAAACCGTTGTCCCAGTAGGCGAGTCCTTTGATGCCTTTCGGTTCGAGTTTGGCCAGCAGCTGCGCTCCCACTGGTCCCAGCGTTACTTTGCGCAGCGAGTCAATGCCGTCAAATATGAACGGCAGATCGAATACTTCGAATTCCTTGACGCCGATCGGACCGAACTTGGCCAACGACGGAGCCAGCATTTGCACTGAGCCAATCTGCAAGGCTTCCATTTCCTCCTTGTCTTTATACAACTGGCTGTTTGGGTAAACCTCAACCTTGACCCGACCTTTGGTGAGCTCACCTACTTTAAGTGCAAAGAAATCAGCAGCTTTTCCTTTGGGTGTGTCGGTGGCTACGACATGGCTAAATTTGATGATGATTGGTTGTTGCGCCAAGGCGAAGCTAGAAATCGCCATAGCTAAGGCGCCAAACATTAGTGAACGCAATTTCATGATGTCTATCTCCAAATAATTTTTATTAGGTAGGTCGGTCTACTCTAGTCAATCTACCGGTTATTTGACTACAAATGCGGTGTTTTTGTTAACAAAACCGGATCTTTTGACCTGAATCAAGCTTTGGTCGCCCACTACAAGCTGATCGCGCGGGCAGAATCGAGACACGTTTGAGCCACAGAACGCACAAAAAAACCCGCGAAGCCAAATGCTTGACGGGTCAATTGGCCTTCACTGGCCTGCGTGATACGGGTAACTGGTGGGTCGTGACGGGCTCGAACCGCCGACATTCTGCGTGTAAGGCAGACGCTCTACCAACTGAGCTAACGACCCGCTAAAACTGGGCTACTGTGGTGTTCAACAGCGATGCGGATTCTAACAGATCACGCCCCTTTCAGTGGGTGAGCGATCCACCTAATGCTGGGTCTTCGGAGGTTACGCTAACTGCAGCGATTACTTGCGGGTCGGCTTGTGGAACCGCATTGGCCAGAGCTACCGGCGCCCGCTCGAGCGCAAGCTCAAGCACTTTGTCGATCCAACGTACTGGCTGAATTTCAATCCGATTTTTGATGGTGTCAGAAATCTCCGCCAAATCCTTGATGTTCTCCTCTGGAATCAAAGCCAAGCGAATTCCACCGCGTACAGCGGCCAGCAACTTTTCTTTGAGGCCGCCAATAGGCAACACTTCGCCGCGTAAAGTAATTTCACCCGTCATTGCCACATCCGCGCGCACTGGAATCCCGGTCAGCACAGAAACCAAGGCAGTACATATGGCGATGCCAGCACTTGGTCCGTCCTTCGGCGTGGCACCTTCTGGCAAGTGAATATGAATATCGCTCTTTTGATAGAAATCTTCGGCGATGCCCAGCGAACGGCTGCGTTTGCGAACTACCGACAGTGCCGCTTGTATCGATTCGGTCATTACCTCGCCGAGCTTGCCGGTGGTCATGGTTTTGCCCTTGCCCGGCAATGCCACAGTTTCTATGGTGAGTAATTCGCCGCCAACTTCTGTCCATGCCAATCCAGTGACTTGGCCGACTTGATTTTCCTTTTCTGCCATTCCAAAACTGTAACGACGAACGCCGAGAAATTTGTCGAGGTTTTTTGAATTCACCACAATTTTGTTTTTTCGCGGCCGCATGACTAGGGATTTCACTGCTTTGCGGCAGATTTTTGATACTTCCCGCTCGAGCGCGCGTACCCCAGCTTCGCGAGTGTAGTAACGCACGATATCGCGTAAGGCTTCTTCGGTGACACTCACTTCGTCGCGTTTGATGCCGTTGGCCTTGAGCTGCTTTGGCAACAAATAGCGCACGGCGATGTTAACCTTTTCGTCCTCGGTATAGCCCGAAAGCCTTATTACTTCGAGGCGATCAAGCAGCGCAGGTGGGATGTTCATGGTGTTCGCAGTAGCGACAAACATGACATCCGAGAGATCGAAATCGACCTCAATGTAATGATCCTGGAACGTGTGATTTTGTTCCGGGTCCAGCACTTCGAGCAATGCCGACGACGGATCACCGCGAAAATCCTGGCCTAATTTATCGACTTCATCGAGCAAGAAAAGTGGATTTTTTACACCCGCTTTTGTCATGTTTTGCAAAATCTTGCCGGGCATAGAGCCAATGTAAGTGCGTCGATGGCCACGAATTTCAGCTTCGTCACGAACCCCGCCCAATGCCATACGAATGAACTTGCGATTGGTTGCTTTGGCAATTGATTGGCCGAGCGAAGTCTTGCCTACACCTGGTGGTCCGACTAAGCAAAGAATCGGGGCTTTGACCTTTTCCACGCGCTGCTGCACAGCAAGGTATTCGACGATGCGCTCTTTTACTTTTTCTAATCCGTAATGATCTTTGTCGAGTACTTTTTCGGCGGCGGCAAGGTCTTTACTGATGCGAGATTTTTTACGCCAGGGCAAACCGATCAGCGTCTCGATATAGTTACGAACGACGGTCGCCTCGGCCGACATAGGCGACATGAGTTTGAGTTTTTTGAATTCGGAAGTTGCTTTGGCAAGCGCTTCTTTGCTCAATCCGCTGCCCTTAATTTTCTTATCCATCTCCTCAAGGTCGGCGCCCTCTTCACCTTCACCGAGTTCCTTTTGGATGGCTTTAACTTGTTCATTCAAGTAGTACTCGCGTTGGCTTTTTTCCATCTGCCGCTTGACGCGACCGCGAATTCGCTTCTCGACTTGAAGAATATCCAACTCAGCTTCGAGTTGGCTGAGTAATTTTTCGAGCCGTTGAGTAATCGTAAATACTTCGAGAACTTCTTGTTTTTGCTCAAGCTTCAACGGCAAGTGCGCGGCAATCGTGTCAGCCAGCCGGCCGGCATCTTCAATCCCGCCTAACGAAGTTAACACTTCAGGTGGAATTTTCTTGTTGAGTTTGACGTATTGATCAAATTGCGCCAGCACGGTACGGCGCATTGCTTCGCTTTCATTGTCGGTGTGATCGTCTTTCTCTACCAAGCGAACACTAGCGACGAACAAGGCACCTCTATCTTCAATGTTGTCGACGTGAGCACGCTGCACGCCTTCGACCAACACCTTGACAGTTCCGTCGGGCAGTTTGAGCATCTGCAGAATATTGGCGACGCAGCCAATTGCGTACATATCGTCGGCAGATGGCTCGTCCTTGGCCGCAGATTTCTGGGCGACCAACAAAATACTTTTGCCTGACTCCATCGCGGTTTCGAGCGCTTTGATCGATTTGGGACGACCGACGAATAGCGGGATTACCATGTGCGGAAAAACCACTACATCGCGTAGTGGCAGCATTGGCAATGTGGTGGTGGGTTTTCGTTCTAGATTTGCAGCGATGTCTTCAGACATATTTTTCGTCCTTTGATTTTCTCAAACTTATCTCAAAGCCCAAATGGGGGCTAACTGGGAGAAATCAAGATAACGCATTTTTGGCCAGACGACGAACCAATTTCAACTTATACCTTGCACCAACGCAGGTTCGGGTTTTGCAACTATTTAGAACCCGAAACCTTGGCGCTAGGTTGATCTACGTAAATCATCAAGGGTTTGGTGCCGCATTCAATCGTACTCTCGTCAATCACCACTTTGCTGATCCCACTGGCGGTCGGTAACTCGTACATGGTGTCGAGTAGCACGTTTTCCAGAATAGAGCGCAAACCACGCGCGCCAGTATTGCGTTTGATTGCCTTGCGGGCAATGGCTTGCAAAGCGGAAGGGCGTACTTCAAGCTCCACACCCTCCATTGAGAATAGCTTTTGATACTGCTTGACCAGCGCATTTTTCGGTGTGATCAAAATATCCACCAACGCCGCTTCATCTAGCTCGCGTAGTGTGGCAACCACCGGCAAGCGACCAATTAATTCCGGAATCAAGCCGAATTTAATCAAATCTTCCGGCTCGACTTGCATCAAAGTTTCGCTGACGTTCTTTGCATCGCGACTTTTGACTTCGGCACCAAAGCCGATGCCGCCTTTTTCTGAGCGACTCAAAATAACTTTTTCAAGACCATCAAATGCGCCGCCACAAATAAACAAAATATTAGTGGTGTCGACTTGAATGAAATCCTGATTTGGATGCTTGCGTCCGCCTTGCGGTGGAATGCTTGCTGTGGTGCCTTCAATCAGCTTGAGCAACGCCTGCTGCACGCCTTCGCCTGACACATCACGGGTGATTGACGGATTGTCGGATTTTCGTGAAATTTTGTCGATTTCGTCGATGTACACAATGCCGCGCTGCGCTTGCTCAACATCGTGATCGCATTTTTGCAGCAATTTTTGAATGATGTTTTCAACATCCTCACCGACATAACCTGCTTCGGTCAGCGTAGTTGCGTCGGCCATCACAAACGGTACATTCAAGGTGCGCGCCAAGGTTTGCGCCAGCAAAGTTTTGCCGGACCCGGTTGGTCCAATTAGCAGAATATTGCTCTTGGCCAATTCGACTTCGTCGTTTTTGGTTTCGCGATGCTGTATGCGTTTGTAGTGGTTATAGACCGCGACCGACAAGATTTTTTTTGCTGGTTCCTGCCCAATCACGTAGTTGTCCAACAACTCGCGAATTTCTATCGGTGCGGGAAGTTCTTTGCCCGATTTCGCGGTCGGGGTTGCCGCTGTTTCATCGCGAACGATGTCATTGCAAAGATCTATACATTCATCGCAAATAAATACTGAAGGCCCGGCTATCAGTTTCTTAACTTCGTGCTGGCTCTTGCCGCAGAAGGAGCAGTAAAGCAATTTTTCGCCGCTGCTCTTTTTTTCCGCCATCAGAGTCTCCGCTTAAGCTAGCGCTGCGTCAGCACGATTGTTAATCACTTTGTCCACCAAGCCGTACTCTACCGCCGCTTCAGCCGATAAGAAGTTATCGCGGTCTGTATCGCGTTCCACTTTTTCCAAAGACTGGCCAGTGTGTTCAGCGAGCATCTTATTCAGACGGTCTTTCAAATACAGAATTTCCTTGGCGTGAATTTCGATATCTGATGCCTGACCGCGAAAACCACCGAGCGGCTGATGGATCATCACGCGAGAATTCGGTAGTGCAAACCGCTTGCCCTTTTTGCCGGCAGCCAACAAGAAAGAGCCCATGCTCGCGGCTTGGCCAATGCAAAGCGTCGACACATCCGGTTTTACGAACTGCATGGTGTCGTAAATCGCCATGCCTGCAGTGACTGAGCCGCCAGGGGAGTTGATGTAAAAGAAAATATCTTTGTCAGGATTTTCCGACTCGAGAAATAGCAACTGCGCAACAACCACGCTAGCGGTTGCATCGTTAACTTCACCAACCAAAAAAATTACCCGTTCGCGCAACAAGCGCGAGTAGATATCGTAGGCGCGCTCGCCGCGACCGCTGGTTTCAATCACCATTGGCACGAGGCCAAGGTTTTGCGGTGTGTCGTCTGCGTTCATGTTTGAAGATCCTAAAAAATGACTCATGCAGCGTTGGCCATCAAATCATCAAACGCCACTGCTGTTTCAGTTACTTTAGCGTTAGCCAGCACCCAGTCAACTACGTTATTTTCCAAGGCCAGCGACTCGGCTTCGGCCAAGCGCTGTGGTTGCGAGTAATACCAACGCACAACTTCTTTCGGATCTTCAAACGTCTCGGCAAAATCGTCGACGATTGCCCGCACTTGATCCGGTTTGGCATGTAGCTCTTTCGAACGAACCAGTTCAGCCAACAGCAGACCCAGCTTGACGCGGCGTGTAGCTTGTTCGCCGAACCACGATGTATCAATGGGGACGTTTTTCATTGCCATGCCACGCGATTCCATCTCCCGGCGGGTGTTCTCAGCCATCTGTTGCGATTCGGCTTCAACCAGCGCTCGTGGCACATCGATAGCGTTAACCGACAGCAACAAATCCATGACTTGATTTTTGATGCGCGATTGCAAGCGTTTTTTTACTTCGCGTTCCAGATTGCTTCGCACTTCGTCGCGCATTTTGACCAAATCGCCATCGGCAATGCCTAGGGTTTTAGCAAATTCCGTATCAATTTCCGGCAGTACTGCAGCTTCAACTTTCTTCACCGTGATTTCAAATTGGACAGTGCTACCGGCGAGTTCGCTGGCTTGGTAATTTTCAGGGAAGGTCAAGTCAAAGGTCTTAGTTTGACCAGCCGTTACACCAAGAAGTTGCGCGTCAAATTCGGGCAACATTTGACCACCGCCAACCACCGCAACGTGGTCTTTCGCTTCACCGCCTTGAAACACTTCACCGTCCTTGCGTCCGGTGAAATCAATCACCACGCGGTCATCCTTTTCGCTGGCACGATCTGAGGCAACATAAGTCACACGTTGTTTGCGCAGCACATCTAAAGTCTTGTCGACTTCCACATCGCTCACTGACAACACGGGCTTTTCTAACGACGACGTTGACACATCACCCGGCACGATATCGGGGTAGACCTCGAATACCGCAGAGAACTCTAGCTGATCTTCACTAGCAGCTGGCTTGGCTTCGATTTTCGGATAGCCCGCGACACGGAAATTTTTCGCCCGCACCTGTTCGCCAAAAACACGCTGCACTGCATCGCCCAAGGCTTCCGAATGGGTTTGATAGCCATATTGCTGCGTCACCATTTTCATCGGCACTTTGCCGGGGCGAAAGCCCGCCGACTTAACTGTGCGCGATAAGCGTTTGAGACGCTGCTCTACGTCACGATCAACGTCAGCACGCGCCACTGTGATATCAATGCGTCGCTCTAGGGCGCTGACACCGATGTTGGCCGCAGTTCCCATCGCGGTGGTGGTTGTTGTGATGCTTGGCGCGCTCGCTACTGCGTTGTCCGTCATTTTGTAGTCCGTCAAAAAATTATTTGAATGTTGGTGCCCAGAAAGGGACTCGAACCCCCACGCCTCGCGGCGCCAGAACCTAAATCTGGTGCGTCTACCAATTCCGCCACCTGGGCACGTGCCACATTGAGAGCAAAAAAACCGTCGCCCAATATGAAACGAGGGGCGGATTTTAACCGCATTCGGGCTCGCCCGCCGTCTAAGGACAACAAGGGCTTCCGCCCCTATACTTTGCGCCCTTATGCCGGTTGATCACTACGAGAATTTCCCAGTCGCTTCTTTTTTGCTGCCACCGGCCTTGCGCGGGCCGATTGCGGCGATTTATCACTTCGCCCGTAACGCGGATGATTTTGCCGATGAAGGCAGTGCGCCCGCTGAGGTGCGACTAGCGCAACTCGGTACGTACCGTGCCGAACTCGATGCCATTGCCGACAAAAAGCCGACACTCCACCCAGTTTTTCTGGCTTTAAGACCGGTAATAACGGAATACCAACTTCCATTGCGACTTTTTTACGATTTGCTCGACGCGTTTTCTCAAGACGTAGTGAAAGATCGCTATGCCGATTTTGCTGAACTAGCTGACTATTGCGCGCGATCAGCCAATCCCATCGGGCGCTTGTTGCTGCATTTATTTGGTCAAAGTAGCGCTGAGCAATTGCAACAATCCGATGCGATTTGCACGGCATTGCAACTCATCAATCATTGGCAAGATGTTGGGATTGATGCGATCAAAGGCGATGCCGGACGGATCTATTTGCCGCAGGATGAGCTATTGCGCTTCAAAGTCGGCGAAGATGAAATAAGACAGCGTGTTATCAGCACCAACTGGCAAAATTTAATGAAATTTCAAGTCCATCGAGCACGCGATTTGATGTTGCAAGGCGCACCTTTGGGCTGGACTTTGCCGGGACGATTTGGCATGGAAATCCGCGCCATTGTGGCCGGTGGTTTGTGCGTGGCGGACAAGCTAGAAGCTTGTAACTTTGATGTGTTCAATAATCGCCCGACCCTCAAGGCTTGCGACTGGCCGATGATTTTTTGGGCCACACTGGTGAGGCCGCTATGACCGCAAACGCCAGCGCCAACGCCTACTGCCAGGAAAAGGCCGCTGCCAGCGGCTCATCGTTCTATTACAGCTTTTTGTTCTTAGAGCCGCCGCGCCGCCAAGCTATTACCGCGCTGTATGCGTTTTGCCGCGAGGTAGACGATGTCGTCGATGAATGCCCTGATCCCGCATTGGCAGCAGCCAAGCTGGCGTGGTGGCGGAACGAAGTAGCGGCACTCTACGCTGGCAGTCCTAGCCATCCGGTGACACAGGCATTGACTGAGGCGATGCAAAAATTTTCGATTCCGCAGGAACAGTTGCAAGAAATCATTGACGGCATGGAAATGGATTTGCAGCAAGCGCGTTATCCCGATTTCAAATCGCTACATTTGTATTGCTATCGCGTGGCTAGCGTAGTGGGACTTTTGGCGGCAGAGATTTTCGGCTACACCGACCGCCGCACGCTTAAGTACGCACATGACCTTGGTCTCGCTTTTCAGCTCACCAACATCATTCGCGATGTTGGTGAAGACGCACGTCGTGGACGAATTTATTTGCCGCAAGACGAACTGCAAAAATTTGGTGTGACGGAGGCTGACTTGATTGCGTCGCATTACTCGGAAAATTTCACGGCACTGATGCGATTTCAACTGCACCGTGCGCGCGCCATGTACGCGCAGGCATTCGCCCAACTGCCGCAGGCCGACCGTAAGCCGCAACGCGCAGGTTTAATTATGGCGGCCATTTATCAAGCGACGCTGAATGAAATCGAACACGATGGTTGCCAAGTGTTACATCAGCGAATCGCGCTCACGCCATTGCGCAAGCTGTGGATCGCTGGCCGCACTTGGCTAAGCGCATGAGCGTCGCTGCACAAAAAATTGCTGTCATCGGCGCGGGCTACGCCGGCATGGCTGCGGCTGCAACGCTTGCTGCCGAAGGCAAAATCGTCGACGTGTTTGAAACTTCGCGCACCCTCGGCGGTCGGGCACGCGCGGTGCCGCTCGGCGATGAAACGCTCGACAACGGTCAGCACATCCTCGTCGGCGCCTACACAGAGACTTTGCGGCTAATGAAAATAGTTGGCGCGGATCCGACCAAATTACTCAAGCGCATTCCCCTGCGGCTGGAATTCCCCGGCGAATTTTTGCTGGTCGCACCGCGCCTGCCAGCACCTTTGCATTTGGCATTCGCGCTGCTTACCGCGCGCGGAATTACTTGGCGTGAAAAATTCGCGGCGGTACGCTTAATGCAAGGATTGCAGCGCGACAAATTTCGGATTCAACCGGATATTTCGGTTGCGCAATGGTTATCCGACCATCCAACAGCGGCGGCGCAGGGAATTCGCAAAGCACCGCTTTGCGCCGGCATAGCGGGTCGGCTGTGCAAAGCCGACACTGCACACCACGACAAACTAAGAAAAGTGATGTGGGAACCGCTCTGCATCGCCGCGCTTAACACGCCGGTCGCCGATGCCTCGGCGCAAGTGCTGGCCAATGTGCTCCGAGACAGCCTCGCCAGCAATCGTGCGGCGAGCGATTTTTTGTTGCCACAAGTCGACCTGTCTAACTTATTCCCCGAACCTGCTGCAGCTTTTGTCGAAGCGCACGGCGGCAAAATTCATCGCCAACATCGCGTCACTAATTTGCATAGTGTCGGCAATCATTGGCAAATCGACGATGACCAAATCTACGACCAAGTCATTCTCGCCGTTGCGCCGTATCACCTTGCCGCATTGGTTCCTGAGTTAGCCAGATCGGTCGAACATTTTGCGTGGGAACCGATAGTCACGACTTATCTCTCTTACCCCGGGCATGTTCGTTTGCCACAAGCCATGCTCGGCATTTCAGATGGCTATGCGCAATGGCTATTTGATCGCGGCACCTTGTGCGGACAACACGGCATGATTGCCGCCGTCATCAGCGCACGCGGGCGGCATTTGGATATTCCGATGAGCGAATTGGAGCGCCACATCCACGCGGAAATAGGCCGCCTGATTCCCGACCTGCCCGAGCCGATAAAAGTGCAAACCATCACCGAGAAGCGCGCTACGTTTTCCTGTGTGCCAAATTTACAACGCCCCATGCTGCACACGCATTTGCCGGGGTTATTCTTGGCTGGTGACTACGTGGCGGGCGACTATCCGGCGACGATTGAAGGCGCAGTACGTGCTGGTGTGGCCGCCGCTTTAGTAGTCCTTGCTCCTGATAAAATTTCTACCTGAATACGCAGGACAAATCCTATGAAAGCAGTCATCCTTGCCGGTGGTCTCGGCACTCGCTTAAGCGAAGAAACCGTGTTGCGTCCAAAGCCCATGGTGGAGATTGGTGGCAAGCCGATTTTGTGGCACATCATGAAGGGCTACGCGCATTTCGGCATCACCGATTTCGTGATTTGCTTAGGCTACAAGGGGTATATGGTGAAGGAATATTTCGCCAATCTGGCCTTGCACACTTCGGATGTCAGTATCGATTTGGCGCGTAACAAAGTGGCCTTGCATCAGTCGTCGCCCGAACCGTGGAACATTACCTTAATTGACACTGGCGAGCACACCCAAACCGGCGGGCGCTTGCGGCGCATCCGGCGCTTTGTCGACGACGATATTTTTTGCATGACTTACGGCGATGGCGTAGCAGACATTGATATCGCTGCGCTGACCAAATTTCATCACGCTGAAAAATGTCTTGCCACCGTAACCGCGGTGCGTCCTGCGGCACGCTTTGGACGACTGGATTTGGCTGGTCACCGCGCACGTGGCTTTCAGGAGAAACCACGCGGCGACGGTGACTGGATCAACGGCGGATTCTTTGTTTTGTCCCCGACGACGCTCGACCATATTGCCGGCGACGATGTATTGTGGGAAAAGGAACCGATGCAGCGCCTAGCCGCCGACGGCCAATTGGCGGCTTTTCGACACGATGGTTTTTGGCAGCCGATGGACACTCTGCGCGAAAAAAATCATCTCGAAGAACTTTGGGCTAGCGGCAACGCGCCTTGGAAATTGTGGCCGTGACACGGGCTAGCGCTAATCCAAGTTTCTGGACCGGACGCGATGTATTCGTCACTGGCCACACTGGTTTCAAAGGTGCTTGGCTGTCGCTCTGGCTGCAACAAATGGGCGCAAACGTCACCGGCTTTTCGCTCGCCCCGCCGACAACACCTAATCTGTTCGAAGCTGCGCAAGTCGCGCATGGCATGACTTCGGTGCTCGGCGACATTCGCGACTACGAATTGCTCGCAACTGCGTTAGCGAAGAGTCGTGCCAGCATCGTCTTTCATTTGGCCGCGCAATCGATAGTCAGTGAGGGCTATCGACTTGCACGCGAGACTTTCGCGACCAACCTGACGGGTACGGTAAATCTGCTTGACACGATTCGTGAATGCGAAAACATCCAAGCTGCCGTAGTTATCACCAGCGACAAATGTTATGCGCCATCAGGCAGCGGCACAGCGTTGATCGAAGCAGATCCCTTGGGTGGCAAAGACCCATATAGCGCGAGTAAAAGCTGCGCCGAAATCGCCGTGGCATCGTGGCGACACTCGTTCTTTGTCGAGTCAGACGCATGCCGTATTGCCACCGCGCGCGCGGGCAACGTGATTGGCGGTGGCGACTGGTCGGTGCATCGTTTACTGCCTGATATCGCCCGCGCTTTTATCGCTAAGGAAGCGCTAAAGTTGCGCATGCCAAACGCAATTCGACCGTGGCAACATGTGCTCGATGCGCTCGGCGGCTATTTGCAATTGGCCGAGCGACTATGCGCGGAAGATGGCGGCAACTTCGCCCGTGCATGGAACTTTGGCCCTGCCGCCGCTGATCATCTCACGGCGCAACAAGTTGCTGAACGTTGCGTGAAACTATGGGGCGAATCGGCAAGCATTGAATTTGCCGGAAACAATTTTCAACAGGAAACACATAGCTTGCGCCTCGATGCCACTCAAGCACGCGAGTTGCTGAACTGGCATCCAGTGTGGTCCGCCGATGAAGCGCTACGCCACACGCTTAGCTGGTATCGTCAATGGCGGGACGCGCCAACAGATGCACATCTAATAAACCGCATGACACTTTCTCAGATTTCCGAATACAGCGCCGGTAACGTCAGTCCATTGCACTAAATCCCATAAACCTTATGCTCGCCAGTTGGTACTGATGAAACAAATACAATCCCAAAAACAACCAGCGACAAGGCGGTCGCGCAAAGAACGCGCTCTGCGCCGTCGCATGTGGTGACACGCTGTCAAAATGCAAACTCTCGAACAACAACGTCAAGAAATTCTCGCCAAAGTCCGCGACTACGCGGCACAAAAGGAGCGCGCGCAGCCTTTCCTGCCCGGACTGTCGGCAGTGCCACCGGCGGGCAAAGTGCTGGATGCAAATGCATACGTCGCGTTAGTCGACTCGGCTCTCGACGGTTGGCTGACCACGGGTCGCTTCAATGATGAGTTTGAAAAGCAAATCGCAGCGCGGATCGGGGTGGCTCGCGCGATTACGGTCAACTCCGGTTCGTCGGCAAACTTACTAGCGCTCACCGCATTGACTTCGCCACTGCTGGGCGACAAAGCGCTCAAACCCGGCGATGAAGTCATCACCGCTGCGGCCGGTTTCCCTACTACCATCAATCCGATTTTGCAAAATCAATTGACACCGGTTTTTGTCGATTCCGAACTCGCCACATACAACCCCAGCGTTGAGGCTATTGCCGCCGCTATCACGCCACACACCCGTGCCATCATGCTCGCCCATGCGCTCGGCAATCCATTTGATGCCCAGCGTTTGCGCGCGCTCGCTGATGAGCACAAGCTGTGGCTGATCGAAGATTGCTGCGACGCATTTGGTTCCTTGCATCATGGCAAATCCGTCGGCAGTTTCGGCCACGTTGGCACACTGAGTTTTTATCCGGCGCATCACATCACCACCGGCGAAGGCGGCGCGGTATTCACCGCCGACGCGACCATCGCCCGCGCCATTGAGTCTTTCCGCGACTGGGGGCGCGACTGCTATTGCGCCCCCGGCAAAGACAACACTTGTGGCAAACGCTTCGATTGGCAACTCGGCGAATTGCCCTGCGGCTACGATCACAAGTACACCTATTCACATCTAGGCTACAACCTAAAAATCACCGACATGCAAGCCGCCCTGGGTGTCGCGCAAATTGCACGGCTCGACGAATTCGTCACCGCCCGCCGGCGAAATTTTGATTACCTGCGTGCTGCCTTGCTACCGTGTGAAGAATTTCTAATCCTGCCGGAAGCCGGCACCGACAGTGATCCCGCCTGGTTTGGATTTCTCATTACGCTGAAAGAAAATGCGCCTTGCACGCGCGTCGATTTGCTGCGCTATCTCGATCAAAACAAAATCGGTACTCGCTTGCTCTTTGCCGGCAATGTCACGCGCCAACCCTATATGAAAGGCCGCGACTATCGCATCAGCGGTGCGCTCACCAACGCCAACATCATTACCGAACGCAGTTTTTGGGTCGGTATTTATCCCGGCCTCTCCACCCCAATGCTGGATTTCACCGCCGCCAAAATCAGTGAATTCCTTGGCATCGGTTTCTGACGGCGTGTCGCCGACGAACGGGCTAGTCCCTCACTAGAGCCAACTGGCAAACTTTGCAGCCTTTGACCTTAACCTGACTCAACATTTTTTGGAGTTGCATTTTGATGAAACCTTTTGTCGTATTTGAGATGGCAAACAACCATATGGGCGATGTCGCTCATGGTTGTGCAGTCATCAAAGCATTTGCTGACGCGGTTGCGTCTTTTCGCGACGACTTTGAATTCGGTTTCAAACTTCAGTATCGCGATTTGGACAGCTTTATTCATCCCGATGCCAAAGGTCGTGAGGACATTAAATACGTCAAGCGATTCGAAGAGACGCGGCTCGACGATAGTCAGTTTCGCAGCTTGCTGGCGACGATGCGCGAACACCAATTCACCACGGTGTGCACTCCTTTTGACGAAGCATCGGTCACTCGCATTGAGGCGCATGGGATCGAAGTCATCAAAATTGCGTCGTGCGCTTTTACCGATTGGCCGCTGCTCGAACGCATCGCGCGCACGTCGCTTCCGCTCATCGCATCGACAGCTGCAGCAAAGATCGAAGATATTGATGCGGTCGTCAGTTTCTTTGCGCATCGTGACAAACAGCTAGCCTTGCTACATTGCGTTGGCGAATATCCGACCGCCGACGAACAACTGGCGATTCACCAAGTCGAATTATTACGCGCACGTTATCCAAGTACCCGTATCGGATTTTCCTCGCACGAAAACCCGAATCACACAGAAACCATCATGCTCGCGCTGGCCAAGGGCGCGACGATACTCGAAAAGCATGTCGGCCTGGCCACCGAGCGCTATGCACTTAATGCTTACTCTGCCTCGCCTGAGCAAATCGTGCCGTGGCTCGCCGCCGGACAGCGCGCCATGCGCATGTTGGGTAAGGCGCAACGCTATGAGCCTTCTAGCAACGAACGTGACGGATTACGTGCGCTAAAGCGCGGCGCATTCGCCCGCCGTGATTTGCCTGCCGGTCACGTATTGACCAATGAGGATGTGTACTTTGCTTTTCCTTCGCAAGACGGACAAATCACTGCCAATGACTGGTCAAAGTATGTTCGTTATGCGTTAACCGAACCACTCAAAGCGAACGCGCCGGCGATGTTGAAGACCTCCAGCACCAATCATTTGCGCCAACACGTAATCGATGCGGTGGCTGCGGTGCGAGCGATACTCAAAGCCAGCAATGTCATCCTGCCCGGCCAAAGTGAATTGGAAATTTCTCACCACTACGGGTTAGAAAAATTCGACCGTTTTGGTCTCACTATGGTCACTGTCGTTAATCGGGAATATTGCAAAAAGGTGCTGGTGATGCTGCCCGGACAAACCCACCCGGAGCAATTCCACAACATCAAGGAAGAAACTTTTGTGGTGCTTTACGGCGCGATGACACTTACCCTCGATGGCGTCGAGCAACGCGTTGAGCCCGGTGCCGTAGTGACTGTCGAGCGTGGTGTGCGGCACGCATTTCACACCGACCAAGGAGTGGTGTTCGAGGAAATTTCTTCGACCCATATTAAAAACGATTCCTTCTATACCGACGAGCAAATCGGCAAGAATCTGCATCGAAAAACTCACCTGACCTATTGGATGTAAGCCCATGCGCGTTGCTGATTATTTGATGTCGCGGCTCGCCGAATTGGGCATCACGCACGTTTTTGTTTTGCCCGGTGGCGGCGCAATGCATCTGAATGACGGTCTCGCTTGCGAGCCAAGAATCACGCCCGTGCCTTGCCACCACGAGCAAGCCTGTGGCATCGCCGCCGAAGCCTGGGGAAGGATTGCCGGCAGTTTTGGTGTGGCGATGGTGACCACTGGACCGGGCACGACCAACATTGTCACTCCGTTGCCGGCGCGTGGATCGAGTCAGTACCGTTGATGATAATTTCGGGTCAAGTCAAACGACCGGATTTGCTCGCAGGCCGTCCGTTGCGACAGGGCGGTGTACAAGAAGTCGACATCATTCCCATCGTGAAATCGATTACCAAATACGCTGTCACCATCATGCACGCAGAGGATGTTAAAGAACATTTCGAGCGCGCTTTGCATCTGATGTTGACGGGTCGCCAAGGTCCGGTCTGGTTGGACATTCCGTTGGATATTCAGGCGGCGCAAATTGAACCGGGTACGCTGCGCGGATTTGTCGCCGAAGCGTCGGCTGGTGCGTCCGCTGGTGCGTCAGTTGGTGCTGGTGACACGCCATCAAATCATGCGCTGAACAAGGACTTGGATAACAAGATCGGTGATGCGGTGGAGTTGCTCGCCGGGGCAAAACGCCCCTTGATACTCGCCGGTCACGGCGTTCGACTGGCCGGTGCGGCGCGAGAATTTCTCGACTTGGCCGAGCGTCTCGGTGTGCCGGTGGTGACCACTTGGAACGCGATGGATTTGATCCCGTGGGAGCATCCATTGTGTGCCGGTCGCCCGGGTGTGGTTGCGCTACGCGCGGCGAATTTCGCTGTACAAAATTGTGACCTACTGCTCTCGATTGGCAGTCGACTCGACAACATCATCACCGCCTACAATCCGCGTGGATTTGCTCGCGCGGCGAAGAAAATTGTGGTCGATATTGACATCGAGGAAATCGACAAACTTGATATGGATATCGACCTTGCAGTGGTCTCCAATGCAGCTGATTTCATCACAGGGTTGCATCAGCGCGCTGACGCATCGCCGCGCAACGATTTGCAAGCCTGGCGAACTAAATGTATCGATTGGAAAACCCGTTACGCGCTGAACGAAGGTAAGCCGTTGCCGGAATCCGGAGCGATAGGGCATTTCCATTTTGCCTCGGCGCTGTCTGATGCAGCACCTGCCGACACGCTTGTCAGCACGGGCAGTTCGGGTCTCGCGGTGGAAGCTTTCTATACGGTGTTTCGCAACAAACCTGGACAGCGAATTTTTCTCACCTCAGGGCTAGGGGCAATGGGCTATGGCTTGCCCGCTGCCATCGGCGCCTGTCTGGCTAACCAGCGCGCACCGATGATTGCGGTGGAAAGTGATGGCAGTTTGCAATTAAATTTGCAGGAACTCGCTACTTTGCGTGCGCTGCAATTACCGATCTGCTTGTTCATCATGAACAACGGCGGCTATTGTTCGATTCGCAATACGCAAAGAAATTATTTTGCCGAACGCTTCCTGGGTACTGGTCCCGAAGCAGGATTGTGGCTGCCTGATCTAGAACGGGTTGCCGCTGTTTATGACTTACCTTTTATGCGCATTGAAGGGGTCACCGATTTATCTGTGGCGATGCAAGCAGCGCTGGCACTACCGCGACCCTGTTTAATTGATGTACGGCTGATGGAAAACGAAACTTTGGCGCCGAAATCGGCCGCCATGCCGCAAGCCGATGGTTCAATGCTATCAATGCCGCTGGAAGACATGTCGCCCTTGTTGCCGCTCGCGCAATTGCAGGCGGAAATGTTGATTCCTCTGTTGCCGCAGTCTTTCGCTGTTAAACGCTAATCGCGACGGGTGTGATGAACTGTCCATGTTGCGCTAGCGCCGAAATTTTGCTTCGTTCGGCGAAACGACTTAGCTGCGCTTGCGCGGCGTGCGGCCATCAGTGGCAGTCACATCCGACGGCAGCGCCCATTGACTACCGCCAACTTAGCGGACGCAACATACCTGACGCAGCAGCACATCAAGCCAAACTCGATGACCGAATCACAGACATTGCGCCATTGCTGTTTCCAAACCTGCAGGTGCTCGAAATCGGTTGTGCCGAAGGTTCGCTGGCGGCTTGTGTCATGGCGCGTGGTGCGATGCATTACAGTGGCATTGAACTCTCAGGCGACGCACTCGCGGCCGAGAAAATCTTGCATCGTGTAATTCGCGAACCAGCGACAAAATTGCATGGCGAAGTCTTCGATTTATTGTTGTCGTTTCACGTGCTCGAACACATTAACGACATCACTGCTGAAGTCAGCGCATGGCGATCGCTACTCGGTGATGCCGGCGTATTGCTGGTCGAAGTACCCAATCAAGCCGGACACCCGCTGTTGAGCGACGACCCTAACGTCGAACACCTGCACCAATTCACAACCAGTTCCTTGTCAGCGTTGTTAGACCGCGCAGGCTTCGCCATCGAACGCATGACTTGCGGACATTTTGAATCAGCGGTGTATAGCGACAGCCTGCGCGTGATCGCTCGCCCCTGTCTGCCGCCCGAGTCAAAACGCACAGCGCTTGTTGCGCGTTTTCGTCAAGCGCTAAATCGGCCGTTCGCCATTTGGGGAATTGGTGGCGATTACCATAGTTACGTTGCCCCATGGATAAGCGAAATGCCACCGAGTGCGTTGATCGACAGCAATGCAGCACGGCATGGTGAAGAAATAGGTGGAAATTTAGTCGAATCTTATGATCCGTATCAACACAAAGATTTACTGATTTTGGTGGCGAGTCTGCGCTATTCATCCGACATTGCGCGCGACGCCAAATCATGCGGCATCGCAGCCGAATCATTGGTTTATCTCGCCGATATTTATGGCCTACCGCGCCACAAACGCAGTGCCGAAAATGCGCCATGAGTCACATTCATCGCGCCTGTCCAATCTGTCAATCTTTAACCGCACGGCCTGTGTATCAGAACACAATGGCAAGTATTGATGGGTTGGACATGAGCTATCGGGTTGCGCGCTGCGATCAATGTCTGCTGGTTTTTGCCGATCACTTGCCGGACTCAGACGATTACGAAATCTACTATCAATCGCTATCGAAGTACGATGTCGGCGTGATAGACACGCCCCTCGTCTCACCCGCTGCCTTACCTGCCGTAGCAATGTCGATGACTGAACGCCTACGCTGTGATGCCGCAATCGCACTACTGCGGAAACACACGACCAGCAACGCAGCAATTGTCGATTTGGGTTGTGGCTCGGGAATGCTGCTAGGCGCTATCCGCGATGCCGGCTGGTCACGGCTCAAGGGCGTCGATCCAGCACCGCGTGCTCACGCCCAAGCACTCGCTTTGTATGGACTGGATTGCGTTCAAACTGGCACGCTCAATCAAGCCACAACTCAACACGATTTTTCGGCGACTGATGTGGTCTGCATGATGGGCGTGCTGGAACATTTGCCGCGATTGGAAAGCGACTTGGCGCAACTCGTGTCGGCGCTCGACGTGGGTACAAAAATTCTGGTGGAAGTTCCGGCGCTGGAATGTTTCTCGCGCAAAGCGCATGAGCCGTTTGGCGAATTTTCGCTTGAACACATACAGTTTTTTTCGGCGACCAGTTTGGCCGCATTGTTTGCTACGTTGGGTTACCAGCCGCTGGCACTGTCGATAGTCGAATTACCTGCAGGCTATTGCGATAGCCTAATGGGCATATTTGTTCGTGCGCCGGATGCAATGCCGGCTGAACAACCTGCCATGGTCGGCAGCATGGCAAATTTGCTCGAGGACTATCTGCAAAATTCCGAAAAAATGATGACTTCGGCGATAGCGCGCATTGCGGCCGACACAGCAAGTAACTTGGTAATTTATGGTGCGGGAAGCCATACTGCGCGGCTGCTCCCAAAATTACCGGCCAAGGAGCTAAATCGGATAAGTGCGGTCGTCGATGGCAATCCGAACTTGCACGGCAAACGACTGGGGAATTTCGTGATTGAAGCGCCTCCGGCTTTGGCTAAATATCCTGCGGCGACCATTGTCGTTTCGTCATTTCGCTCACAAACCAGCATCGCTGAAATGTTGCGCGCGACTCGCGCCAATGCTGTCCTTACGCTTTACTAAAGTGCCACGCTATGTCTGCAAACCACACCGTTATATTTGACTTGGATGGCACGCTGATCGACTCGGCGCCGGGGATCATCGCTGCTTTCAGCGCGGTATTGGCCGCGCATCAAATTCAGCCTCGTGTGCCATTAAACGACAGCCTCACCTACCGCCACTGGCAGAGACCTGACGCGTTTGACGGGTGAAACCGATGGCGCTCGGCTGGCGCAACTCAACGAAGATTTCAAGGCTGCTTACGACGGCGACGGCGTTAACGCGACAGCGGCCTATGCGGGTGTTGATGCACTGTTGGAAAAATTAGTCGCGCGCCAGCAGCGGCTTTTCGTGGCCACCAACAAACGTTTTGCGCCGACCCGTGCCATTGTTGAACGATTGCACTGGTCGGCACATTTCTCATCGCTCTATGCACTGGATATCTACCAGCCACGACTTCCCGACAAAGGCACTCTGCTTGCTCGCTTGTTGATGGAACAAAATTTGTCGCCGGCCGCGTGTATTTATATTGGCGACAAACACGAAGACGGTCATGCCGCCGACAGCAACGACATTGCCTTTGTCGCGGCACATTGGGGCTACGGCGACTTTGTGTCGAGTGACTGTCCGTCACACTGGCGACACGCTGCCACGCCTGCTGAATTGTTGGAGTTGTTGATTGCTTAATCACGCAGTTTTCGAGACCGCATGCGAAGATATCACTTCGCTCATGGCGACAAGGCCGCTGACCGAACTGCATGGCATGCGTGTATTCGCCACTGGCTGCACAGGTTTTTTTGGCTATTGGTTGCTGTCCGCAATTACCTGTCTCAATCGCCATGGCGCAAAGATCGAGGTCGTTGCGCTTAGCCGCAATCCAGCAAAGTTTTTGCAACGTCACCCGGAATTTTCTGATGCGCCATGGTTGTCATTCGTGACTGGAACAATAGTTGATTTCCGTCTTGGCGTAACTCATTTTGATGCGGTCATCCACGCGGCGACCGACACTTCGCCCGAGGCTGCCGCCAAGCCTATGGAACTATTGGCGGACATCACTGCGGGCACACAGAATTTCTTGGCACAAGTATCGACGACTGGCTACCGGAGATTTTTGTTCGTCAGTTCCGGTGCAGTCTATGGTGAGCAAACAGCCAAGGTTGAGCCGATCAGCGAGGCTTCGGCGCTACCTGACCAATCAGAGAACGCCGCAAATGCGTACGGGCATGGCAAGCGCATTGCCGAAGCATTGTGCATAACAAGCGCTCAGGCAAATCTGCCGGCGCCAGTGATCGCGCGCTGTTTTGCTTTCATCGGACCCTACTTACCGGAACATTTAGCGCCTGCGCAATTTGTCCGCGACCTCATCGACAACGACGAGATTATTTTGCAAGGCGACGGAACGCCGCTGCGCAGCTATTTGGATGCCGGCGATTTAGCGCTGTGGTTGCTGAGCTTGCTGGCACGTGGCGCTGCTGGAAGTGTCTATAACGTCGGCGGCACCACGCCAGTATCGATTGCCGAGCTTGCCACAACAATACGCGATGCGCTACGCCCACGTGCCAGCGTGACCACTTTGGGCACCGCGCCGAACGCGCCGCGCCAACGCTACGTACCCGACACCACACGCGCACGTGAGGAATTGAATCTCCTACCGTGGACACCATTGACACAAAGCATTCAACGCATGGCCGCCGCGATGGAAAGTGCGCGATGAAGCAGGCCTCAATTTTTTCCGCCGCTGCACTGCGCGTGCGGTGGGACAACAATCGTGTTCTGCGCTTTTTGTTGATTGGTGGCTGGAATACTGTTTTCGGTTACCTGTGCTTTTTTGTTATCTATCAATTGGCAGGCAATTTTCTGCATTATTTGTTGGTCAGCATTCTTGCCCATTGCATCGCCGTCACCCAATCCTATGTTACCCAGCGCCGCATTGTGTTTCGTTCCAACGCGGCAATCGGTGGTGAATTTCTGCGCTTTAACGGTAGTCATCTGGGCGTCTTGTTACTTGGCTTGCTAGCGATGTTTGTGCTGGTTGAAGTTATCGATCTTTCGCCGTTGTGGGCGCAGGCCTTGGTGACCGCTGGCAGCGTATTACTCAGTTATGGTTTGCATAGCCGCGTGTCCTTCGCCAATACCGATGTTGAACAGCGTGTCACCAGCACCAACTGGCAGAGTGACAAAGCTGCCGCCGAACTCGGCGAATCCTCGCACGCACCAGATATGCTGACACGACTTGCGCTGATCTATTTGGCGCTGCCGGTGTTTCTCTATTTCATCGGCTGGTATCAAGCGTGGTTCGGTATCAGTCTTGCGGCAGTCCTGGCCTATGCCTGCTGGCACACCTGGTCAGGTTGTGTTGCCGACACATTGCCACCAAACAAACTTATCGTGATGTTGGCCTTGTATGCCGCCATTTTGTGGACGATGTTCGGTGGAGCCGGGCATTTCTTTTTACGCTATCGCCCACGACTGGATTATTCGCGATGCCGTTTTGCACGATCTGGTTGTCGGCGACTGGCCGCCGCTGTATGACGCCGTGGACGATGATCTCTATCTGCTGCGTGCACCGGTCGCATATTTTCTGCCCGCTGCGGCGATGGCGAAAATTTTCGGCATCGCTAGCGCTGATCGTCTGCTTTGGCTGTGGACCGTAATCGGCGTGATGTTGTTTTTCTGCTGCTGCCGCTGCGTCAAGACAGGCCACTACGATTCATCGTCGGTTTACTAGTGGTCACGTTGTTCAGCGGGATGGATATTGTCGGCTTGATGTTTCCCGATTTCTACGCTGCCAATGCGCCAATGCCGGGGGCATTTATTGATTGGTGGATCAAGCCGCCACCGCTGGTGAGCTATTGGTCAAACACAGCCAATCTCTATTGGAATCCGAATCATTGCCTGCCCGCATGGCTTGCAATCGCATTGTTTTACCGACACTGGCGACATCCGCGCTTTATCGCCATTGCGCCTTTACTGGTGGCACTACTACCGCTTTGGTCGCCGTTCGCCTTGATCGGCATTTCGCCCTTCTTGTTGTTGTTGCTAATTAACTGAGCAGATCACCAACACGTGCACGTCTGGATATTCCCGTCACATTAACCAGCGTAGTTATTTTCAGCATAATTTTTGTCAGCCTTGTCATACCGCCAAGCAATGTCCAGCTAACCAGTTCGACTGTCACAGCACCGGTGGATACCAACTGGCTTTACCTCAATAATTTCAACCATTTCCTGACTGTCGCAGAAAACTACATTCTGTTTGTGATTTTTGAATTTGGCATCTTTGGCACTGCTGATTGCGTAATGCCGACAAAAAATTAATGACGGCAGCGCTGATTACCTCTACTCTGTCTGCCCTTTATGAGCATAGGCCTGGGTAACGACTTGGCAATGCGTGGTTCCGTTCCCATCGCTCACCGATATTGAGCATCGCGGTAATCAACCAGCTTACCGCGACACGTTTTGACCATCAATTGATTCGTCGACTTACGGTGACAGCGGTGCTTGGCCTCGGCGCGGTGACTTCCTATTTCGAAATTTCGCGGGCTATTCAGTGGCAGCAATGGTCACCCAAACTTGGTTTCACCTTAATCGATGCTAACAATGGAAGAGTGGCGCAACACTATTTGGTTAAGCGTGGTGCCTCACCCCTTTGCTGCGGTGTTGCGCCAGTCACTGCCAATTTCTAATGTCGTCGATTGGGTAAGATTTTGTCCGCAGATACATCCGCGCAACAAGGCCAATCGCTCTTACGTCGCTTATGCTTGGCGCAACAATCGCAACGATGGCGAAGTCGGCCAAGAACGTCGGCGATTGCACTCCCTTCCACAAGCGCAAAATAAGCAACCTTAGTATCCACTTCAGTCATTTCAGCATTCGCTTTTGAGAGCCACGCCCATGCCACTGATATCGATTATCACGCCATGCTTTAACGAGGCCGAAAACGTCGCTGAACTGCATCGACGCATCGCCGAACAATTCGCCCAAATTCCTGATTGCGACTACGAGCACATCTTCATCGACAACGCATCGACTGACGATACTGTGACGCAGATACGGCGCATCGCCAGCACCAACTCGCGGGTCAAGGCTATAGTCAATTCACGCAACTTCGGGCATATTCGTTCGCCCATGCACGCATTGTTGCAAGCACGTGGCGATGCGATCATCACTATGGCCTCTGATCTACAAGACCCGCCGGAATTGATTCCGAGTTTTGATACGCTCTACGATCTCGCTATGCTTGGAATCACTAGCCATTCCAAGGTTCCGATTCGTCTCGCCACCATGAGCGGATTTGCCCTGTCTGCATTGAGTCTACTGGTGGCCATCGGTTATCTGATTTTCAAAATCATGTTTTGGGATCAACTCTCGATCGGTATGGCACCCATCCTCATTGGCTTTTTCTTTTTCGCTTCGGTGCAACTTTTTTTCATCGGCATACTTGGCGAATACATCGCCAACATTCATACGCAAGTACAAAAACGACCGCTAGTGGTCGAGAAAGAGCGCATCAATTTTGAGTCAGCGTCTGAGCGTGACTGAAGCTAACAGCGTTTGCTCCACGGATGCCTTGGCACAGGCATCCGGCTCCGAAGGCGCGGCGTAGTGCGCCACGAACTCCCTGCTCCGCCCAGCACCCACCGGCGAAATCAGCCTGCGGGAACGTCTATTTTCAATTGACGAACAAAATTCCCGTACTGCTCCCGATGCACTGACCGTCGGGGCACTTATATACCTCGCACTACCGACATTGATTTTCCTCGCTGGATGGCTACGTTGGTGGGCTGCGATTCCAATGCTAGCGCTGACGCTGGTGAGCCTTAGCCAGTTCATCCACCGGCAGGGCAGACACTGGACAAATCCCTATTCGTTTGGCGCAACAATATTCATCGTCGTCATTGCTTTTGCATGGGCTAGTTTGGGCGGTGCGGGACATTTCTTTGAGTCGAATCCAGATTGGCTTATGCGCGACAAAGTGCTTGGCGATCTAACGCTGACTGACTGGCCACCGGCATATAGTTTTGTTGACGGGCATGCGCATATCTTGCGCACCGCACTGGGTTTTTTTCTGCCTGCCGCCGTGGTCGGAAAACTTTTCGGCATCGCCAGCGTCGATGTTGCACTCTATCTTTATTGCGCGATTGGTTGCAGTTTGTTTTTGTTGCTACTGCCGCTGCCAAAAAAGCCCGGTGGACTTCTGCTTGGGCTTTTGCTAGTAACGATTTTGTTCAGTGGTATGGACTACCTCGGCATTGTTTTGATTACCGGGACAACGCCACTGTTTCCGCTGCGACTTGAATGGTGGGTGCCCTTCAGCTACTCATCTTTCACGGGTGCTATGCATTGGGCACCTAATCACGCCATCCCGTTGTTGCTAGTTAGCGTCCTGTTCTATCGTCATTGGGGGCACAGATCTTGGCCAATGCTATTCATGGTCATGTTGCCGCTGACGGTGATTTGGACACCGTTTGCTGCCGCTGCAATCTTGCCATTTCTAGTTCTCGCAAGCTGGCGTTGGTTTGCGCAAGGCAATCAGTTTTCCGATAGCCAAATCAGTTTTGTACAACTGCTTGCGTCTGCCCTATTGACCATCCTGACACTACGTCTGTTGACGCTAGACCTTGCCGCGATACCCGCGCTCCCCAGTCCCACTGCAGCGGCCAATTGGAACTTCGACACGGATCGAATCGCGTTGAAATATTTGTTATTTATTTTGATGGAGTTCGCTATTTTGGCTCTACTTCTGGCGCGTGACTTGCGTCATTCTCACGGGCTATTTTGGCTGGCTTGTGCAATCCTGACAATCTTGCCACTACTTAAATTCGGTCCGTCAAATGACCTACTGCTACGTTTGTCGACGCCCTGCCTGGTCGTCATTCTGATTACCTTGATTGAGCAGATTGCGCAGTGGACGAAGGCCGGCAAAATTCCGCGCGCGGGCTACGCAATTGCACTAATTCTGTTGATCGGCGCCGCCACTCCATTCAACGAAATGTATCGCGCCGCGACTTTCAAGGCCAGTGTCCCCGACTATGGTCGAAGCCTGGTCGAACAACATTGGGACACCGAGCCACCGCACTATGTTGGTGTGGCAAATAGCGCGTGGCTTAACAGCGTGTTATCAGCACCAACTCGCGTGCCAAATGCGAGCGAACGACGCAGTCAGGGCTTGCCGCCGGCCGCACCTGCGGCAGTTTCCAGGTAACGCAAGAAAGCACTTTCTAGCGTCAGCGTCGGTTTAATTTCAATCACCGTATGACCCGCCGTTTCGATCTGATGTAAGGTCTGCCACAGGTCAGAGCGACGTACCTCGGCAAACCAACGCCCGCCATTTTCTGCATTCATTCCCTGAACCACCGTCGTGCCGCTGGAGCGCACAGTAACCAGTTCATCGTCACCCACCAACTCATTGGGTGACTGAATTGTTCTGAGCTCGCCGCGATGAATTAGTCCAAAACGATTGGCCAAACGCTCGACGTCGTGCAGCACATGTGAGGTGAGAAACACAGTTCCACCTTCGCGCTGATATTCGGCGAGGATATCAACAACATCCTTACGCCCGATCGGATCAAGCCCAGACAGCAGCTCGTCGAGAATCAACAAACGCGGTGACACGACCATCGCATGTGCCAGCGCAACACGCTGCGCGGTGCCTTTAGACAAATTTCTGATCGGTCGTTTGGCGACGTGGGCGACCGAAAATCGCTCCAGCCATTTCATGCAAACGGCATCGGCGTTTGGTGATCGCAGATGATGCATCTCCATTCCGGTGCGCAAAATCTCCAGCGGGCTGAGTTGCTCGTACAAGGCCACCACTTCTGGCACATAGCCAACACCTTTTCTAGCCAACGCATCACGCGCGTCATGCCCGAAAATCTTGGCTTCGCCATCGTAGTCGCTAATAATATTTAAGATGAGTTTGATGGTGGTCGATTTTCCAGCACCGTTGGGGCCGACAAATCCAAACACTTCGCCTTGGTCAATACTCAGCGAAACATTTTTAAGCGCTTCGACCACAATGCGTTTTTGTTTGAAGTTTTTACTAACGCCAGAAAGTTCAATTGCTTTCATTTGAGCGGCCTCGTCACACCACTGACACCAACTTCTTTCATTGCAAATATGCCATCAGAAAATGTATAGCCCAGCCCTATCGGATCGTTCGGAAAGGCCGCTAGATATCGGTTGGAAATCAAGTCTTGCGGATCTCGCAAGGGGCGCCCCGTGCGTTTTTCGTAGCTGACTTGGGCGTCGCGCAAAACAATCAATCCTTCGAGCCGAGCAATGCGCAAACCAAGCATGTCTTTGAGTTTTTTGTCTCTTGCCTGGGTACGTTGATCAATCAAATAATTCTTTGCCATATGTACATCGGGAATCCCCTCGGCTTCAATCATCACGCCGAATTTTTGTAATCCCACGCGATTTTTTGGTGATCGTTCGGCCGCTTCGAACAGCAAATCTTTGGCCGCCTGATTTTGGTATTTGAAGAAATATAGGTTGTAGCCCAAAAAAAACGGTGGAACCTCATCCCAAAAGCGACATTTTGTGGCGATGCGCAAAATATCCAGTGCCGCATCAACATTCCCCCCCCAGCTGAGCAAGGCGTTTGCGACGTAATAATTGTCTTCATGGCATGGATTCAAGTCCGCCACGACAGTGTGATTGCGATAGAGATAGTCCTGATCTTTGCCGCTAACAATCGCCTCGCCGGCCATTAACACGCGAGTGGACTCAATATTTGCCGCCAAGTATCGGTCACCGCCATAGATTACCGTTTGGAAAGTCGCGGGTAGCACGACCGAGTCAGGCACCGCTAAGGAAGTTCGAGCACTTGTCGATATCTGAGTAATACTCCACACATAGACCAGATACGCTAGCAACGCGACGCTGAACCACAGCAGCCCAGTCGCGGAGACCTTGGAATTGAGATTGGTTAAGGACATATCAATCAAAACGCCGGCGGGTAATAACTGCGCAGGCTATAAGCAGTAGTACGATCACGTAGCTCAACGGCATCAGTAGCAATGCCGAGGGCGAAGCAGTCAACAATTCCATTTTCCCGTAGAGCGCAATTTGGCGCACGTCCAAGCTTGCCAGATCGGGCACTATCCATTGCACCCATTGCAAACCCTGGTGATACCAATCCGCGCCACGAACCAGATCTCGTTCGGCTTCCAACAGTTTAATAATGGTGG
Organism: Rhodocyclaceae bacterium; assembly: GCA_016721505.1. Classification (GTDB taxonomy): domain Bacteria; phylum Pseudomonadota; class Gammaproteobacteria; order Burkholderiales; family Rhodocyclaceae; genus JADKHX01. The sequence continues at coordinate 158,301 of JADKHX010000001.1, forward strand.
ATGCGGCGCGGGCGATTACCATGAACCCAACGCCCCCAATGAATACCAGATGTGGCGTTGTTGAAATCGTCGCTAAAACCAGTCCAAAGGAAACAACCACCGCCACATCCAGCCAAATCAGCGCACCGGTGATGGCAAACGGCATCCCAAGCGCGACTGACGTTGCCTGCGCATAGACGTTATTGACCCACGCTACCACGCCGGCCAGCACCACGCACAGCACCAGCGTGACGATCAGTGCAGTCACAATCACTGCACTGTAGCGGGCAACCAGAAAAGTTGCCCGTGAATGCGGATAGGTAAGACTGGTAAGCACCAAACGGCGCTCGACTTCACGGGCGACCAAATCCTGAATTTGCAGCAGCGCGAGGATTGGAACTCCGATTCGGATCAATGAGAGTCCGACATCAAGCGCAACTGTTGCTGGTTGTCGCGGACTGAACTGGCCAGCGAGCCACGCGGCGGCGGCCAGAATCGCGGTACACATCGCGACAATAAGAACCAAGCGCGAACGAACGAGCAAGCGAAGGGCAAGGTGAAAGTTTGAATTGAATGAGATCACAGCGCGCATTTTGCGAGTTTGTCGGCAAATTTCAAGAGGCCAAAGAAGTTTATGGCGAAAAAAAACCGCGCAAACTGCGCGGTTTTTCTTGCACCAAATGCGACTTAGGACGAACTCGCAGCTGAAGTGCTTGCAGCAGCTTCCGCATCGGTGGCTACAGGTGCAGCGGCAAGGGTCGTTGTGACCAGAGCACCACCCGAAGAACCAATCGAGAACACCTTGTTCTTGCCTGTGGTGCTGCCAACGCCAACACCGATATTCGCAGTAGTGCCATTGCAGATATAACCACCCACATTGCCGTTTGACAAAGTGATGCTCACAGCTGCCGACAGCAGTGTGCAATCGGTGGTAGTCACTGGGTTAGCGCCAGAATTCAACGTACCTGCGTTAACTACGCCGGCTAGCCAGAAGGAAGTTGCAAATAGAATTTTTTCATTGTCGTTTCCCCTATTAGATCTTGCTAGCCATCATGACAGTCAGCGCATTTTTCACATCAGCTTGAGCTGATGCATCGCGCGACTTCTTCTGGTAGTCAGAAAACTGTGGGATAGCAATTGCGGCCAAAATGCCAATAATGGCAACCACGATCATCAATTCAATCAGGGTAAAACCCTTTTGTAGCTTTTTCATTGAGGAATCTCCTTTAAGATTGGCGGAATCCGCCTGAGCAACATCATAAGCAATTTGTAGGCCATGTGGGAAATTTCATTGCTAACCCTATATTATTGGGCACTTTCCAATGTGCAGGCATCCATAATTTCAATGGCCGACCATTTTGCGTCCGCAACTGCCAATTTTCGTCACCAAAAAGTCGTTTTTCACCTATGAAAACTAAACCGCGCAATGCTAAAGACGCTTACCAGAAGGGAAATCGACGCAGCAGATCAATTGCGCGACACAGGGCAACTCGATGCCGCTGTCCTTGCCTATCAGGCAATTATTTCGGTCGCCCCCAATGTTGCCTTGGCGCATTACAAATTGGGCACAGCCTACCAGCGAGCTAACCGACTCGAAGAAGCAGCGGAGAGCTTCAAGTTAGCTATCAACCTGCGTCCGGGATACCCGGAAGCCAACAACAACTTGGGAATCATTCTCAGCAAGCAAGGCAACGATGCCGATGCCGAGGTTTGCTATCGCAATGCGGTAGCTGAAAATACCGACTACTTTGAAGCGCATCTCAATCTGGGCAATATGTTTCGAACTTGGTTCACGCCGTGCCGAAGCGCTTTATTGGTATCGACGGGCAATTGTGCTGAACCCAACGTCGGCAAAGGCCAAAGAACGACTCGGCGCGTTGTACTACGATCTTGGTTTGCATACCGAAGCCATGGTGCAGTTGCGTGAGGCGCTGGTACTTGACCCGAAACTCGCAGCGGCGTGGATAAATCTCGGTCGCTGCCACAATGCTTTCCAACAGCTTGACGATGCGCAGAATTGTGCGCGCACGGCTATCCCGCTCGATCCTAACCAGATGGCGCCCTGGCATAACCTTTTGTTTGCCAGCAATTGGCGCGCAGGTGAAAAAACCGAAGTATTCGAGCTGCACAAACGGTTCGGTGACCACTTGCTGAACACAATAGGAATTGAGCCACGCGCACACTTCAAGAATCGTCCGGATCCAAACCGCCGCCTGCGTGTTGGTCTCGTCTCTGGCGACTTGCGCCGCCATTCGGTCAGTTACTTTGTGCAGGGGATCTTGGAAAACGTTGATCAGAACCAAATTGAATTTTGGGCCTATTACAACCACCCGCAGTTTGACTATCGCAGTGGTGAACTCAAATCGCTGTTCACTGAGTGGCGATCGATTGATGGAATGAATAATGCCGAGGCGGCCGATCTCATCTATAGCGATAGCATAGACATTTTGATTGATCTTTCCGGCCACACTGGCCATAGCAGCCTTTATGTTTTTGCGGCCAAACCGGCGCCTGTGCAAGTTTCTTGGATCGGCTACCCGAATACGTCAGGCTTGTCGACTATCGACTACCGAATTACCGATGAAATTGCCGACCCTACCGGCAATAGCGAGCAGTACTACACCGAGACCCTGGTGCGCCTGCCCAATACTTTCTTGTGCTATTCGCCCCAAAGAGGCCCCGGACGTTGCCCAGACGCCATGTTTGGCGGCCGGTTACGTCACCTTTGGTTCGTTTAACACCCGAGTCAAGATCAGCGACGAGACGCTGGCGCTTTGGAGTCAGATTCTGCAACAAGTCCCAAACTCACGGCTTGTGGTGAAATCAGTCTCAGGTGTTAGCGATGATCACGGCCAAAATAGCCTGCTGGAGCAAATGCGGCAGAGCGGAATCGACACCGACCGCGTGGTACTGTTGCCACCCTACGCAGCTATCGAAGATCATCTAGCCGCCTACCATAGACTTGATATTGCTTTAGACACACTGCCCTATTGCGGGACTACCACCACCTGTGAGGCACTTTGGATGGGCGTACCTGTCGTCACCTTGCGTGGTGATCGACATGCATCGCGCGTTGGCGCCAGTTTGCTGACCAGCGTTGGACTGGACGAACTCATTGGTGAAACCCCGGATGAATACGTTCGGATCGCAGCAAATCTTGCGCAGGATCCGAATAGGCTAACACGGCTGCGCGCATCCATGCGACAAAAAATGTCCGCATCCGCATTGTTGGACGCGGCGACCAGCACCCGCAATGTCGAGCGTGCCCTCCGCCAAATGTGGATCAGCTTCGCAAGCCACGGTGTTTACTCGCTTGCGCTGGCCGCCGCCGGAGCAGCAAAAATCTGGGCGTTTGAACCTGCCACTGAGCCTAGGCTCAAGTTTCGTGACAGCCTTGCGCGAAATGACTATTACAAGCAGATTGAGATACTTCAATTCGGCCTTGCCGAATCGTCGAAGTCGGTTCAGACGACGCAGCGGGGGCGAGAAGAATTGGTACATTTCATGACCCTGGATAGTATTGCGAACGATATCGTTACGTCCGGTGTGTGTATCGATTTTGTCAAGCTCGATGCCGAAGGCGGCGAAGTGGCGATTCTTCGCGGCGGTTTGCGTTTCTTCTTGGAACAGTCGCCATTAGTCATGTTTGAGTGTCGCCACGGCAGCGGGGCTTTCGACAACGAGCTGGTGTCGATTTTTCGCGCGATGGGCTACGGCATTTACCGTTTAATCCCGGGAATTTCAGCGCTTGTATCAGTGTTACCCGAGCAAGAGACATCTTTAGATGAGTTCACGCTCAATCTTTACGCGTGTAAATCTGAGCAAGCAATGCTGCTTGGCTCGCGCGGCCTTTTGATTGCCGACTTAAACGATCGTGAGATCGTCCCGCTGCAACAAGCATGGTCAGTGGAACTATTCAGCATTCCTGCAATTGCAGCGACACTCCCTCCGGCGTGGACCAGTTACGACTTTTCTTCGTCGTATGGATGCGCCTTGCTGGCTTGGTGCGGTAGTAAATGCTCCTTGTTAGGTGCCGCAGTGCGTTATGCATTGCTCGGTCAAGCACTACAGCAAGTTCAAGTAGCCGTCGAGTCCGATGACAACCATCCCGCTGTTGCCGCGCTGGCTATTCGACTTTGCGCCGACTACGGCCTGCGGGGTCAAGCTCTGGGCATAGCCAGTGCTTTTCTGGAGCAAATGCCGGTCGCTGATGAGTTTCCGCTCGACCGACCATTGCCTCCAAGTTATGCCGCATTTGACGCACGTGTTCCTTTAGTCTCATTAGCCAAATTGCTTTATCAAAGTGTGCTTGAGTTTGTCTTGGACAGGCGTCAGCACTCTTTGTTTTTCACACCAACAGCAATGCCAAACTTTGACGAAGGCTTTGTCAATCCTGAACATAGTGCCCGATTTGAACGGACTGCTGTTTTGTGCTTTGCCAGAGTTGATCAGCGGCTTTCACTGAAAGCAGGCGCAAAGATTTTTTCCGCGACACAGGACAATCAGAATGCACAGATTTGGCGTCGGCTTGCGGCGGAAGGAAAACTATTAACTGTTTCTGCGCCGGCTGAACGGAGCCCGCAGACGATTTATTGAATCCACTCCGCGCGGCGAAGGCAAAATCATCCGACGATATTCAAACGCTTCACCAGGCGGCTATGTCAGCATTCGCTGCGGGCGAGACAGTTGTTGCGGAGCGCTATTGGCGGGAGGCGATTGCCTTATCTCCCTCGTTTGCAGACGCGCACCATAATTTTGGGCTGTTGCTATTGCAGCTCGGGCGGGCGCGTGAAGCGCAAGTCGAATTTCGGAAGGTTGTCGAACTGCTTCCGCAAGACCCAGGTGCGCTAATGAATCTTGCAGTGGCATATAAGGAGTGCGGCGATTTTGCAGCAGCAGAAGCCGCCTTCCGACGTGCCATGGTGATGTTGCCGACCTCGGGAATGCAGTCAGCGAGGCCTATTTTTGCGCACAACAGCAATGCAAATGGGACAACCGTCACAACGATGAGCTGCGATTGATCAATTTGATTAAGCGGCAAGTCAGCGACGTTTCCCCCATTCATCCTGTTGTCAGTCGCCAATATTGGTCTGGGCAACCAGGCGGCGACACAGATGCAGGCAGCACGCCGTTATGCCATCGAAGATCTGTCGATGACGAGTATTCGGCGGACAAATTTGCCCTTGCGCCCCGCACGTACACGACTACGAATCGGCTACCTGTCATCAGATTTTTATGCCCATGCAACCATGTACTTATTGCGTGGTGTGCTGCGCAATCACGATAAAGCAAACTTCGAAATATTCGCTTATTCGTATACCGCAATTGATGATGCAATGACTGCTGAAGTGCGCAGTGTATGCGATAGTTTTCGAGATATTCAAATGATGTCCGATGACGCAGCGGCGCGATTGATTGCCGACGATGGCATTGATATCTTGGTCGACCTTAAAGGCTACACAGGTGGCGCACGTCTTGGCATTTGCGCGCGACGACCTGCCCCGCTTGTCGTCAGTTGGCTTGGCTACCCGGGCAGTCTTGGGCATGAAACTTTGGCCGACGTGATCATTGGTGACGCCACCGTTACACCAGTGGATGCGAGCGCGAATTACAGCGAACAAATTGTCCGCATGCCACACTGTTATCAACCGAACGATAACTCTAGAGTGGTCGATGAAAAACCATCTCGCATGGACGCCGGATTGCCAGAAACCGGTGTCGTATTTTGTTGCTTCAACAGCAACTACAAAATCACACCAGAAGTTTTTCAAGTCTGGTGCCGGCTGCTGCGAGATATTCCAGGTAGTGTGCTTTGGCTGCTGGCAGCAACATCTCCAGCCGCGGAAAATCTGTGCCACGAAGCTAGCCTGCTCGGCGTCTCGCCGGATCGTCTGATTTTCGCCGAGTCGCTGCCGCATAGCGCGCACCTAGGACGTCTGCAGTTGGCCGACATTGCGCTGGATACCTACCCTATACGTCGCACACTACCGGTAGCGATGCGCTTTGGGCCGGTGTGCCGCTGGTCACAAAAATTGGTGAGACCTTTGCCAGCCGCGTCGCGGCAAGCTTGCTTAATACGCTTGGCACGCCGGAGCTTGTCACCACGACTTGGCAGAGTTACTACGAAGTCGCGAGCGAACTGGCAACTTCAAAGCGAGCACTAAAGGCAAAAAAATCCAAAATAGCTCGACTTAAAAAGACGGGACCTTTGTTCGACACCTTAGGTTTTACCAAGGACTTGGAGCAACTGTATACCGGCATTTGGCAGCAGCACAATGATGAAGCTGGTGGGCAATCTGAGCAGGCGACTGCTACGACAGAAATGCGTTTGCACGTTGGTGGCAAACAAGCCAAGGCAGGCTGGAAGATACTCAACGCGCTGCCCGGACCAAACGTCGACTTCGTCGGCGACGTGCGAAACCTTTCAGCTTTTGGCGACGGCAGTTGCAGTGAAATTTATTGCTCACACATACTCGAACACATTTCACAAAACGAGATGATACCGACGCTTAAGGAACTCCATCGCCTATTAAAGACCGGGGGACGATTGATGATTTCGGTGCCGGACCTGCAAGTATTGTGTGAACTTTTTCTCGACCCGAAGCTTTCTGGCGCGCAACGATTTCACGTGATGCGAATGATTTTTGGCGGACAAATCGACGCTTATGATTTTCATCAAATCGGGCTTTCGGCTGAATTTCTCGCCGACTATCTTCGACTCGCCGGATTCTCAAGCGCCGAGCAAGTCGACGGATTTGATTTGTTCGACGATACCAGCAGCTTCGCTCCCTATGGGCGCCCTATAAGCTTGAATGTGATAGCGATTAAGTAATCCGAGATTGCCAGTTGGTGCTGATATGCAGTTTTGGTTATGCATAGCCGAACCGTTACACGGGCGCAAATCAGTGCGTTGCGAAGCTCCAGCTGTGCCACCATTGAAGCACGGCGGTGTTACACCACTTCATCAATCTGTTGTGTATCAAGAAACTGCTCGGCGTAATTCAAATAGACTTTCTGCGAGACGAACACATCAAATAGGTCGGGGTCGATGTGGCCGTTTTCTTGAAGTTTTCCATGATGCTCATGGCTTGCGATAGTTTCATTCCGGGTTTGTAGGGGCGGTCGCGAGCCGTCAGCGCTTCGAAAATATCTGCAATGCCCATCATCCGCGCTTGAAGCGACATTTGGTCGCGGGTCAGCCCTTTGGGGTAGCCTTTGCCGTCCATGCGTTCGTGATGCCCGCCTGCATATTCCGGAACGTTCTTGAGATGGGTAGGCCAAGGCAAATGTTCCAGCATTTTGATCGTGGCGACAATATGGTGATTGATGATTTCGCGCTCTGCTTGGGTTAGCGTACCGGCACGTATGGTCAAATTATCAATCTCATCATCAGTCAAAAATGCCGCGTCGATGCCGTCGACGTTTTGCCAGCGACGAGTGCGTCCGATATCTTTCACCCGTTGTTGATCAGGTTCTTTCATCGCTTCGCCGCCGACGTTGCAGGCGCGAAGGAATTTTCGCTCGTCGTTCAGTTGGTTGATTTGCTCGGCGCAGCTATTCGTAATTGCGGCTTCGGCTTGGGCATCGGCTTGCTCGCGCAGCGCCAGTTTGGCTTCGAGCGCAGCAATTTTCATATCGCGTTTGAGCACTTCAAAACGCGTATCGACCAAACCAATTTTGTCGTACAGGGTGTGCAACTTGGTCGCTTTATCGACGACATGCACTGGTGTAGTGACCTTGCCGCAATCGTGCAACAAGCCGGCAATTTTCAATTCATAGCGATCTTTGTCGGTCATTTTGAAAGCTGCTAGCGGACCGTCAGTGGTTTTATTGACGGCTTCGGCGAGCAACATCGTCAAAGCGGGGACGCGCTGGCAATGACCGCCAGTGTAGGGAGATTTTTCGTCAATCGCCAAGTTGATGAGATTGATGAATGATTCAAAAAGTTCTTCGAGTTGCGTTATCAGCAAACGATTGGTCAGCGCAATCGCCGCTTGTGAAGCGAGTGACTCAGCCAAACTTTGATCTGCCGAGGAGAACGAAACAACAGCACCGGTTGCTGGATCTTGGGCATTAATAAGTTGCAACACGCCGATGATTTCACCTTCGTGATTTTTCATCGGTACCGTGAGGAAAGATGTCGAACGATAACCAGTGCGGCGATCGAACGCACGGGTGCCGGAAAAATCAAAACCTTCGGCGGCGTAAGCGTCATCGATATTGACCGTAGTTTCGTAAATCGCCGCGTGGGCGGCGACCATCGCATCGTTACTTTTTCCGTTCTCGTCGTATAGCGGAATATTCGGGAAATTGATCGGATTACCGGTCGTTCCACCCATCGCGATATTCAACGAATCAGTGCGAATAATCTCAAAGCGGAGCGATTTGCCATCCTCGGTGACGCGGTATAGCGTGCCGCCATCGGCGTGGGTGATAGTTTTTGCGGCGACCAGAATGTGCTCGAGCAAGCGCTCGATGTCGCGCACTTTGGACAGCGCCGCGCCGATCTCATTGAGTTGTTCGAGACGGCTAAACAGATCGTCGTTAGTGGTCATTTGGGTTACCCGTTATCGGCGTGTCACCAGCACCAACTGATGACACACCGCGAACAAATAATTACTTGATACAAACTGCGCGTACTTGCTTCAGATCAGTCACACCCTGCAAAGACTTTTCCAAGCCGTCCATTTTCAAGGTCAGCATGCCGTCTTCAAGTGCTTGTGCGACCAACTGCACAACGCGCGCGTGATCTTGAATGAGCTTTTTCGTTGGCTCGGTGCCGATCATCAATTCATGCAAACCGCAGCGGCCTTTGTAACCGCTGTTGCCGCATGCGTCGCAGCCTTTGGCACGATAAAAGACAAACTTGCCATCTTTCCCGTAGTCCTTCAACAACCGCGCTCGCGTCGCAGCTAGTGCTTTTGTTTGGTCGGCTTTGAACGTCTCGGTGTTGATCAACTCACTGGTGTATTCCTTCAAGAAGATGCCAATTTCTTCTTCTTCCGGCGTGTAGGCCTCTTTGCACTTGCACAATCGTTTGGCCAGCCGCTGCGCCAAAATCCCAAGCAATGCGTCGGAGAAGTTGAACGGATCCATACCCATGTCGAGTAGTCGAATAATTGACTCGGGTGCGCTGTTGGTGTGCAAGGTGGCAAACACCAAGTGGCCGGTCAGCGAGGCTTCAATACCAATGCCCGTGGTCTCAGCGTCGCGCATCTCGCCGACCATGATGATGTCTGGGTCAGCACGTAAAAACGCCTTCATGATGGTCGGGAAGTCGATGACCTTTTTGTTCACCTGACACTGACGCAAGCCTTTTTGTGTAATTTCCACCGGATCTTCGGCGGTCCATATTTTGGTATCTATCGTGTTCAAATATTTGAGCACTGAGTGCAAGGTTGTGGTCTTGCCAGAACCCGTCGGGCCGCAGACGAAGAACAATCCGTAAGGCTTGGAAATCGCCTCTTTCAATTTCGCCAGATTGCTCGGCAACACGCCGAGATTGTCGAGTGGAATTGGCTCTCCAGCGGCCAAAATCCGCATCACTACGTCTTCTACACCACCAGTTGTCGGCAATGTAGCGACGCGCAATTCAATATCCAGCGGGCCAAATTTCTTAAATTTGATTTTGCCGTCTTGTGGTTTGCGGCGCTCGGCGATATCCAGATCGCACATGATCTTGAGTCGGGCAACCATTGCATTGCGATAGCTGGCTGGGACTTCGATGTATTTCATCAAGGAGCCGTCTTTGCGGAAACGCACCAAGACTTTGTCTTTGCCCAAACCTGGCTCAATATGAATATCGGATACGCCTTGCTGGTAGGCGTCAACAATGATTTTGTTCACCAGCTTGACCAACTCGTTATCTGCCGCCGCCGAAACATCATCACTCGACCCTTCAGCATCACCTTCGTCTTGATCCAAAGTTGAGAGCATGTCGGCGACGTTGCTGTCATCGCTGTATCCGGCTTCGCTAGCGCCACCGCCAAAAAACGCATCCAAAGTTTGTTTGAATTCGCGATTGGTGGTGACCCGGTACTGAAGTTTGCTGCGCGGGAAAATATTGTTGACCACGCGCGAACCTTTGACCTGTTCCGGGTCGAGACACACAATGATTACGCCCTCGGCGGTTTCGTCCACCGCCACCCACAAATATTGCTCGAGGTAATCGCGCTTCAAGTTTTTGAGCAGATCCGCTGGCTTGATGCGATCTGCCTTGAACGGCTCGTAGGGCACACTAAAAAACTTGCCTAGCGATGCGCCAAGAACTGCTTGTTTGACTTGAAATTCATTAATCAATACTTCTTCAATATCCAAACTCTTGCGCCGTGCGGTGCGTGTTGCCAATTCCATTTCCTGGGCGGAAATTAGCGCATCGGAAACTAAGTGATCGTACTTGGTCTTGATGACATGAACTGGCTTGTTGCGCTGAGAAAATGCAATCGCTAACGTTTCGCCCAGCCCTTTCACGCCTTCTTCGGCCACCGTCGCAAACGGCACGCCGGCTTTGTTGTTGATGATCTGAACAACACCCATCAACTCGCCGGTCTGCTCTTCGACGACCGGTGCGACCAACATTTGCTTAGTTCGATAGCCGGTGCGCTTATCTACTTCTTGCAGAAATCGTAATGAAGGATTGACCGCTTTTAGCTCAGCCTCGTCATACACATCACGGATATTTACCGTCTTCCTGGACAATGCAACATGGCCGGCGATACTTTGATCGGCAATCGGCAAACGCAAGTCTTTGAAAGAATTGAGACCGGTTTTTACTTTCGAAACAATCGACGCTTTGTCTTCACCGACCGAATAAATAGTGAGCCGATCCGCGTTGAACAAGGCGCAAATTTCAGCCGAAAGTTCAAGCATGATTTCATCGACATTCGCCGTCGCATGAATTTTGTTGGTGACTGTCTGGAGGCTCTTGAAGAATGTCAATCGACTACCGACATCCGACATGCTCGGATCTGCACTGGCTGTTGCGGGTGCAGCACTCATATTTCTAACTCCCTTTTATCCGAAATGGCTTTTAATCCGCCGTCAAGTAACAAAGCGTTGATGCCACGCTGCGACAACAAAAAGGCCGCTGCCGCACTACGGCGTCCGGTTTGGCAATAGACCACATACGTTCGTTTGTTATCCAGCACAGAAGTCACTTGGCGAATATCGTTAAGCGGAATGTTAATGGCATTGGGCAATCCGTTGGTTTGGAATTCGGCCGGAAATCGAACATCCACCCAAATCGCACCATCGGCAACTTTCTGCTTCGCTGCCGCGAAATCAATCCGCTTCATCAAGGGCTCGCGCAACATTTTCAGGAACGCATCTTTAGCTAAGCGCAAAAGCGCACCATCAGTTTTCATGGTGACGGTTGCATTGCGGACGCTATCGGCAAGCAGCGCTTCTTCACCAAACACATCGCCTTCTTTTAGTTCGGCGAGCTCAACCGAGGTTCCGGCGACTTGGCGCGATACTTTACAACGGCCACGTTCAATTAAAAAATAGTAATCACCTAAATCGCCCTGCTGAATAATCACTTCGTCGCGACGCACTGCGATTGATTCGAACTGTTGCAATAGCATATCGATGTTGGCAGCAGGAAGTGCCGAGAGTGCACCAAGCGTGAGATTCTCCATGGTGAACAAACCTGACATGCGGCGCCATTCAGTCGTACTTGTATTCTGGTCGCTTGAGTGGCCGGACTTTTGTGCCACTTGATCCCAGGTCACCAGAATATCGAGCGGTTCTTCTTCCAAACTCAACACTTCAATATCGGTAAGCGCTTTCGACCCCGCCGGTGTGTGTCCGTCGGACACAATCGGCGAAAGCGCCTTCTCGTAGCCGCCCACCAAAATATCCATGCCACCATCTGCTGCATCGACGCGCAACTGACCTTTGGTCAAATACATGACGCGGCCAGACCAGTCACTTTCACGCAATGGATTTTGATTTCGATTAAATTTATCGTAGCGGCACAAGGGCAGCAATCCGCGCAAATTTTTCTCGTCAAGCTGGCTCAACGGCTGCAAGCGCGACAAAACTTCCAGATTTGCGGGCAAGGCATTCATCTCATAAATCGAAAAGCTGATTGTTTTGCAACATGCGGGGATGAAACTCACCTACGCAATCTTCAATCTCTTGCATGGTTAATTCAATTTGGCCAGGCTTCAAATGCGTAATAAATACTTCGGCATCTCGCTGCAATTGTGCCAACTCCTCCTTGAGCATGGTCGGGCACAAATGCTTAGACAACTCAGCCAATCGTCGCTCTCGATCTGAAAACGCGCATTCAATAATCAAATACTTCAAATTTTCAATCTTATTGACCGCGTGCCACAGCGCCGGACAGGGTCCTGTGTCGCCCGAGAAAACCAAGCTACTGGTTCCCGCGTCGAGGTGATAGCCCACCGCCGGGACGGTGTGATTAGCGGGTAACGGAATAATGCGACGGCCGTCGACCACCACCGCCTCGCCAAGGCGAATTTCCGAAAAACGCATGAAAGGTTTCTCAGCTGTTGGAATCTCACTAAAGTCCGGCCATGTTGCCCAGTTAAATAAATGCGCGCGGAGAATTTCCAGCGTTGCACCGGTTGCATGCACAGTCATCGGTCGATTGCGCATCTCGCCAACGGTATCGACCAAAAATGCCAAACAGGCAGTGTGATCAAGGTGCGAATGGGTAATAAATACGTGATCAATTTGCGCGAGTTCGGCTATCGCTAAATCGCCGACACCAGTTCCCGCGTCAATCAAAATGTCGTTATCAACGAGCAAAGACGTTGTCCGCAAATGCCGACCGCCAATGCCGCCGCTGCATCCCAATATTCGAATTTTCATAATCTCTGCCCAACCATTCGATAGCTCTGCACGAGTTTTGAGCCTGAGTAAATCATGATCTCATTTTGTCTCAAACGTAGTCACGCCATCCCAGTCCTCGCCGGGTGGATTGAGACGATATTGACCAATTCGTTTTGAATACATCTCATACAAATAATGTGGATTCATGCGCGTTAAGTTCAACAAGTGGACGTCGGCTTGATCCCAGTTTTGGCTACGATAGGCCGTCAGCGCCTGGCTCCACAACTTCAATTCCTTCATAATTTCCGGTGCCACTTCACCCACCGCGCCGATCGGCTCGTAAATACTGACCGGATCCTCTTTACCCTTCACCCGAACGCGGTCAAGCTCACGGAAAACGAACTCATCTTTGACCAAATCGCGACTCGACTCGCCGGCGATAAATCCAACTCCGTATTGCTTGGTGATGCTTTCCAAACGCGAACCTAAATTCACCGCGTCGCCCATCACGGTGTAGGACTGACGGACTTTCGATCCCATGTCGCCGACTGTCATTGGGCCGCTATTGATACCGACCCCGATTTTCATGTCCGGCCAACCGCGCGAGACCAAACTTTTGTTCAACTCTTTCAACGCCACATGCATTTCCAAACCGGTTAGCGTGGCGTTTCGGGCGTGATGCGGATCATCCACAGGTGCGCCCCAAAATGCCATGATGGCATCGCCGATATATTTGTCCAATGTGCCACGATGCTTACGCACGACGATAGTCATCGCACCGAGATACTCATTCATCAAGGTCGCCAATTGATCCGGCTCCAAACCTTCTGAAATCGTAGTAAATCCGCGGACGTCAGAGAACAACACCGTCAGTTCAGCTTTGCGTCCCGCCATGCTGTAATTTTCCGGATCGAGACTCATCTGCTCGACCAACTCGGGCGGAACATATTGACCGAATAGCCCCGTGAGCTGTCGCTTGGTGCGTGACTCGACGAAATAGCCCCAGGACATGTTGATGGCGTAAATTGAGAAGGCCAATACTAAGCTCGCAGCCAACGGGACAATGACGTTACCCGAATACCAAAACGTAAAATTGATGGCCAACAAAACAACCAACAAAATCAACGAAGCAAATGATGCTTTTAGTGGCGTAAGGCGCGGTAGTCCAAACGACATTAGTAAACCCACGGCGAGAATCAGCAGGGCGTCGACGCCCCAAATATAGACGGGTTTGTACTTAATTACGTTGTCCAGCATACCCATCACAAGGTTGGCATGAATCTCGACCCCAGGATAGGCACGATCAACCGGAGTCGCCCTCAAGTCCACCAATCCGGATGCAGTGGTTCCGACAATAACGATTTTTCCAGCGAGCGCCTCACGCGGCGTTTTGCCCGTCATCACATCAGTGACGGAAACGTAGGGAAAGCTTCTGGCGCCACCGCGGAACGGGATGAAAGATGCGACGTTGGCGTCGACAGGAATTCGCATGGTGCCGCCCGTTTCTGGCTTCACGCTCAGCCACTCCATGTCTTTATAGTCCGACGAGGCTTTTTCTGGGTAGCCGGGTTCAATCGTATTTTTGCCCAGTACATTGCGTACGATTGCGAGGGAAAGTGATTCGTAATACTGTCCCTGATATTCCACGATCATCGGCACTCGGCGCGCCAATCCATCTGAGTCAATCAGAGGAATGAAGTGCCCTGCCCCCGCAGCGGCGTTTTGCAACGTAGCGATGTTTGCGCCATGACTTAGCCATTGAACGAAGTCGATATTCCGGCCATCAAACGTTCCGGTTTTGAAAGTCGGTGCCGGCATCACGCCAATATTTCGCCCGCTTTGCGCATTTGCAAGGTAATAACCCAAAATCACATTGCGATTCCTTAGCGCAGCTGCAAATCGACCGTCGTAGTCGAGTTGAGGCTTCAAATCATGCAGTGCTGTCTGGAATTTTGGAATATCACGAAATTCAGTCTTTGATAGTTCCTCAAGCGTTTTCAAGCCTGAGCTGTCATCCTTCTCGGCAAACACAACGTCGAAACCGACGACGCGAACGCCGTAATGATCGAACAATTGATCCATCAAGTGAGCCATCTTGTCACGACCCCACGGCCAGTGCCCATGTTCGCTCAGTGACTTTTCATCTATATCAAGGATAACCAAGCGAGAGTCTTCTGATTTAGGCATCGTCAGCCGCAATTTTTCGTCGTAAATCACCGCGTCCAGGCGACTCACTAGATCAAACTGGTATCGGTATACAGGCTGAGCATGCATAAGCATCAACGCCGTCAACACCAGTCCGATCAGAATCGGCGCGGTAAGCTTTTTCATCCCGCGCACCGCCCGCCAGTTTCCAAGCTCACCGCCACTGACTCATAAGCCCAGTTGGTGCTGGTGATACGCCGTCGCAAATGTGAAATGTCTCTCACGCCTCAACTCTTAATGAAAAATTCCATCTTGGTGCCGGCAAGCTCGACGATGTCATGGTCGATCAGCTTGCGCGGTTGTGCGTCGAGCGATACGCCATTGACAATCGGGAATGTCGCGCCTTCGACGTGGGTCATGAAATAACCCAAGGGACGACGTGCAATTACCGCGACTTGGACGCCTGGTTTGCCGAGTGTGGTGAGACTCTTGGTGAGCTCCAACTCCTTGCCTGCATTGCCACCACTGAGCACTTTGATGACACCGACAACGCTAAGCGTCGTTGATGGTGGCGGGGGTGGCGGGGGCGCGACTGGCGGCGCTTGCATCGGCGTCGGCTTCGGCTCGTCGCTGACGCCTTCGGCAGGCTTGACGACTTGACCAGGACGAAGAATCATTGTGCGCTCAAAGTCAGGCGCAGATGCCGGCGGTGGCGCATCGTTCACATATTTCAAACGATATTTGCCTAGTTCAATGGTGTCGCCGTTTTGCAGAAAGTGCTTTTTGACCGCTTGGCCATTGACGAAGGTACCGTTGGTGCTGCCGATATCCTCAAGGAATGAGTCATTGAGGATAGTAATCACCACCGCATGCTCGCCGGAAATTGCCAGATTGTCGATCTGGATATCATTGTGCGGCTTACGACCTATGGTCGTGCGCTCTTTGTTGAGCGCAATATCCTTGAGCTGGAGGTTGTCCATGCTGAGTATGAGCTTCGCCATATCAATCTTCCCTTATTACTAAATTCGCTCGAATTACTTGGTTAGCCATGCCCAAAAGCGAGACCACCAAGTCTCACCGGCGCGAGTTGCTGGAAATGCATACTTCACTTTAATCAAGATCACCGAAACATTGTCGCGGCCGCCGTTATCGTTGGCTTGGCTAATCAATTGACCAGCGCACACCGGCAGGTTAGCCGATAGCATCGCTAAGGTCTCTGAAATTTCTTCATCGACGACCATATCATTAAGTCCGTCCGAACACAGCAGATACACATCGCCAGGTAAGACGTCGTGATCATGGAGTTCAGGTACGACACTAGGATCGACGCCCAGCGCTCGCGTCACCAGATTTTTATTTTGCGAATGGCGCGCTTGCTCGCGGGTAATCATTCCCGCCGCGATTTGT
Organism: Rhodocyclaceae bacterium; assembly: GCA_016721505.1. Taxonomy (GTDB): domain Bacteria; phylum Pseudomonadota; class Gammaproteobacteria; order Burkholderiales; family Rhodocyclaceae; genus JADKHX01. The sequence continues at coordinate 174,630 of JADKHX010000001.1, forward strand.
TCTTCGAGCAAAGAATGGTCCCGGGTAATACATTCAAGAACACCGTCGCGCTGTCGATACATTCGCGAATCACCGATATGAGCGACGGTCACTCGATTATCGTAAAACACTGCGCAGACCAAGGTCGTCCCCATGCCGGCATATTGCGGCTGGCTCTGCGCGGCTTGATAAATCGACGTGTTGGTCAGGGCAATTTCTGTTTCCAACTTTATCTGCGCCCATGAGCGATCGCCTTCCATCACATGCGGACTTTTCACCGTGAAGGCTTTCTCCAATTCACTACCTAGCACCGCGGTGGCCATACCGCTGGCGACTTCACCTGCGTTGTAGCCACCCATGCCGTCAGCGAGCACCACGAGGCCGCAGCTAGGTACTGTTCGCGTTGCGTCTTCGTTATGCGTACGAACCATGCCTGAGCTGGTTTCGGTGACGATCTCCAGTGCGTGTGAAATATCCATATCGTCCTCTTAGGCAGTTTTGGCGGCAGCATCACCACCCATCGTAGCGAGGCAAGCGCGAACATCAATCGCCATTTCCGCACCAGTTTGATAGCGCATATTCGGGTCTTTGGTCAGCGCTTTATCAATCACCGTTATCAACGCATCGGGTAAGTCAGGATTGAATTTGCGGATATCGGGGTGCTGTTCGTTGGCAATTTTGAACATCAATTGCGCCATCGAATCACCTTCAAATGGCAGCTTGCCGCAGGACATTTGATACAGCATCACACCTAAAGAAAACAAATCGGATCGTCCGTCGATTTTCGCGCCAGCAAGTTGCTCGGGCGACATAAAACTTGGTGTGCCGAGCACCATACCGGTTTTGGTTTTTGATGAATCCGTAATCCGCGCGATACCGAAGTCGGTGACTTTAACTTGATCTGACTCCGGCTCGTACATGATGTTGGCCGGCTTGATGTCACGATGCACCACGTTGTTTTCATGCGCGTAGGATAGCGCTTCGGCAACCCGAGCGACGATAGACAGCACGCGCGGTAAAGGCATTTGATTGCCCGCTTTGGCGTAGGCGACCAAATCTTTGCCCTTCAAAAACTCCATCGAAATGTAAGCCAAGTCGTGTTCTTCGCCGGCGTCATACATGGTCACGATATTTGGATGATTAAGTCGCCCTGCGGTTTCCGCCTCGCGGAAGAAGCGCTCTTTGACCTCGACCAATTCATCGGCATCAAACTCTTGCGACAAGGCCATGGTTTTAATCGCCACTACGCGATTGATTTTCGGATCGCGCCCCAAATAAACCACGCCCATTGCGCCTTTGCCAAGTTCTTTTTCAATCTGATAGCGCCCAAGCATTGGCTTCTCAACATTGCCCGACGCATCAAGCAAGCTGGCGTTAGTCCCGCCGCCGCCACCACCGCCAAGAATGACGGTTTCGGACATCTGTTTGGCGCGATTCAAACGTGCTTCTAAATCACGGAATTTCGGATCGAAGTCATGCATAAAACGGAATACAGATTCGGCTTTGTTGAACTGACGTTTGCGCTCAAAGTCCAGCGCCAAGTTGTACATGTTTTCCATCAACTGCGTATCCATGGGGCATTTGCGGAATTTATCGAAAGCCATATCCAACTGGCCTTGACCCTGAAACGCTAAGCCCAACATACGATTCGATTCGGCGGATTCGGCGTCGGATTTTTCCTTACCTTCTTCCGTTACGAGGAAACGCTTAGTAGTGAGCAATAAATGGCCGACTAACAACAAGGTCGCCGGCAACATCAATTGCAACCACATCAATTGCGTGGTCATCAAGACAAAATGTGTGCCAAACAACAGCAGCAAAAGCGCTAGCGTTATCCCCGCCGCGACACCAGCCTTGAGGCGTGGCAACAGCAAAATGAGATACAAAGCGATGAGCAGGAAAACGCTGAGTTCAACCAAGCGCCCCCATGATGGTGCAACGAAGAAATGTTCAGACAATAAGCTAGCGGTGGCGTGCGCCTGCATCAATACGGCAGGCATGCTGGCGTTGATCGGAGTGACAAAGACACTGCCGATACCGGCTGAAGTGGGGCCAATTAAGACGATTTTGTCGCGGTATTTATCAAGCGGAATCTTGCCGCTTTTAACATCAAAAAACGAATCCACCGGAAAGGCTGGCTGGCCACTGGCATTGTCTTTGTAATAAAAGGTCAGCATGCGGGTCGCTTCGTCGGTAGCGATTTTGCGGTTACCCAATTGAACGGATTCACCCGGACGAACCTTTAGGTCTGCGGCGGTCAAATTAAGGCTCTTGCTGGCGACAGCAAGTGAAAGCGAAGGAATCGCTTTATCGAAATGCGAAACCACCAACGGTTCGGTGCGAATTGCGCCATCCACATCCGGCGTCACATTCAGATGACCAATCACCGCCGCAACGGCGCCCAAAGATGGAATCACTCCCGCATCGACTGCCTGCGTGGGAACCGCATAACCGCCGTCAGCGGCGCTAAACGCAATCGCATTTTTGAGTACAAAATCAGGCAATTCTTTGTCAGGTCTGCCATGCGGTTCGCCGGTCACAAACAACATTGGCAAAGCCACATTGCCCGCGTTGGCAAATGCCTGTGCCAGACGACGATCAGTATTGAGTTTTTTCTCAGCCTCGATCAATGTGGATTCGACTTGTGGGCAAAGTGGCGAAACTGCCGGAGCGGTTTGGGGGGCTAACACCGCCAGCGGTGATTCAGGTACTGCTGGGGTGGCCGCTGGTGATGCCGCCGATAGGGTGGGCGGCAAGGTCACATTACAAGCGGTAATCATTTGGTTGACGTAAGCCAAACCGGGGTCAAGTTGCGGCTCGGAAAAGAAGATCGTGGTGGCGATGACTTTGGCCTTGGCGGCGGCCAACTTTTCTACCATGTCGGCCATGATGTCGCGCGACCAGGGCCAGCGCCCGATGTTATCGAGGCTCTGTTTGTCAATCGCAATAACCGCGATTTTGTCGGACGCAACTCTGGTAGTCGCCGCCACGCCGATGTCGTAGGCCTTACGTTCGAGGCTTTGTAGAAGCTCTCCATTGCCGAGCACCAAAATAACAATGCTGACGATCAGACCAAAAAACCAGTCACTTTTCCAGAATCCGACTTTGCGCATAATTGGATGCCCCTACGAATCGACCACAACGTTCAAAAGATAGCCGCGACCTGCTTAGTGCTTAAGCATTGTTACTTCATGCTGCAACGCCGTCAATAACTTTCCGTGACACTCGATACCATCGTCCTGACAGCGTGTGGCCAGCACCAACTGGCGAATCCACCAATTACAAAAGCGCTTTCAGCAATTTAGCCATTTCGGATGGATTACGTGTCACCGTAAAACCGCATTCCTCCATGATGGCCAGTTTCGCATCGGCGGTATCCGCTCCCCCGGAAATCAAGGCACCCGCATGACCCATGCGTTTGCCGGCCGGAGCAGTAACGCCCGCAATAAATCCAACTATCGGCTTTTTCATATTCGCCTTGCACCACACGGCCGCTTCGGCCTCATCGGAGCCACCAATTTCGCCAATCATGATGACTGCATCGGTATCCGGATCATCATTGAAGGCGCGCATGATGTCGATGTGTTTGAGACCATTGATAGGATCGCCACCGATACCGACAGCGGTAGATTGACCCAAACCAATTTCAGTCAATTGACCAACCGCTTCGTAGGTCAAAGTGCCTGAACGCGAAACGACACCGATGCGACCTTTGCGGTGGATGTGTCCGGGCATGATGCCGATTTTGATTTCGTCCGGCGTAATCAAACCCGGGCAGTTGGGGCCAAGCAGCAGCGTCTTCTTTCCACCCGCCGCTTCTTTGGCTTTCATCTTGTTGCGCACCATCAGCATGTCGCGCACGGGGATGCCTTCGGTGATGCAAATCGCTAAATCCAGATCGGCTTCGCAAGCTTCCCAGATCGCGTCGGCCGCACCAGCTGGCGGCACATAGATGACTGACACGGTGGCACCAGTTTGCGTTTTGGCATCTTTCACTGAGGCATAAATCGGAATCCCGAACAAACTTTCGCCGGCTTTTTTGGGATTGACACCGGCGACAAAACAATTTTTCCCGTTGGCATATTCCTGACATTTTTCAGTATGGAATTGGCCAGTTTTCCCCGTCATGCCTTGCGTAATGACTTTGGTATCTTTATTGATAAGTATTGACATTGCGGTTCCTTAATTGAGGGCAGCGACAATCTTGGTCGCAGCATCGGCCATGGTATCGGCTGAAATAATCGGCAGCCCGGAGTCGCGCAGAATCTGCTTGCCCAGATCTTCGTTGGTGCCCTTCATGCGCACCACCAAGGGCACGCTCAGCTTGGTTTCTTTGGCCGCCGCCACAACGCCTTGGGCGATGGTGTCGCACTTCATGATCCCGCCAAAAATATTCACCAAAATGCCTTTCACTTTGGGATTTTTCAGCATGATTTTGAAAGCTTCGGTAACTTTCTCGGTCGTTGCGCCGCCACCGACGTCAAGGAAATTGGCCGGTTCTGCACCGAACAATTTAATCGTGTCCATCGTCGCCATCGCCAAGCCGGCGCCATTGACCAGACAGCCAATGTTGCCGTCGAGCGAGATGTAGGCCAGATCAAATTTTGAAGCTTCGACTTCATCTGCATCCTCCTCATCCAAATCGCGATAAGCGACGATTTCGGGATGACGATACAAGGCGTTGGAATCGAAATTGAACTTGGCGTCGAGTGCGCGAATGCCGCCATTGCCTTCAAGAATCAGCGGATTGATTTCGGCCAAAGACGAGTCGGTTTCCATGTAGCAGGTGTAGAGCTTTTTCAAGGTATCGACCGCCTGCGCCATTGAGGCAGCAGGAATGCCAATGCAGGTGCTAAGCTCGGTGGCTTGTGCGTCAGTCAAACCGACGGCCGGATCAACAAACACTTTGATGATTTTTTCCGGCGTGTTGTGGGCAACCGCTTCAATGTCCATCCCGCCTTCACTCGAACCCATCATCGCCACTTTTTGCGACGCGCGATCGGTGAGCGCCGCAACGTAATACTCATGCTTGATGTCGGCGCCTTCTTCTATCAACAAGCGACGCACTTTTTGTCCCGCCGGGCCGGTCTGATGCGTTACCAACTGCATGCCTAGAATTTGTCCGGCAAAGCTGCGCACTTCGTCCATGGACTTGGCAACCTTCACACCGCCGCCTTTACCGCGGCCACCGGCATGGATTTGCGCCTTGACTACCCAGACTTTGCCGCCCAGCGTTTCAGCGGCTTTGACAGCTTCGTCTACCGAGAAACATGGGATGCCGCGAGGGACGGCAACGCCGAACTTTTTCAGCAGTTCCTTGCCCTGATATTCGTGGATCTTCATGCGATTTCCTTGTTAAGAATGTTGGAAAAACGGCAGCGAGTACTGCCCTTAGGATTCGTTGACTAACAACTGTTTGGTTGTCGCAGGATCGCGAAACCATTTTGGATAGTAGCGGCGTACTGTCTCGCTGGTGGTCGCCAATGCATGACAGGAATCGAGCTGAAACGGTTTCTTGTCAATTGTTGCATCAAGTTCCTTTTTGAAGCTGGCAAAAGTTTGTATCGCCGCCGTGGGCAAGCCAAAAGTTAGCTCAGTGAGATGCGAACAGCCGTGAATCGAACCGAGCCGCGCGGTAACTTGATGCCGAAAACCTTTAATTAGATTTAGTCCAACTAACTGCTGGTAGGCCGGTGTAATCGGCTCGCATCCACCCGGATAAGGCACAGCATCTGAGCTGGCTACCACTTCAACGACATTGAATTTGCGGTCGACAGTGACGCGGATATTCATATCATGTATCGGTTGCCCTGCTGCCCGTGTTCCAGAAGCCAGCATCGCATCATGGTCTTTTATATCGGTCATTTGAGCTTCGATATCAACTAAGCCATCGTCACGCTGAAAGCCTTGATAAACGACTTTTCTCTCGTGCAGACGTTTGCGGTTTGGGTTTGGCTGGGGCAGTGGCATAAGGAGTGTAGGTCGAAAATTCTTTGCGCTGCACGAACTTTGATTTGCTGAAAACAGAAATTTTGATGATAGCAGAAGGCGGCGCAAAGCCTTAGGCCAAGCTAACGCTGGACGCGAACCTCGCCTATCGTGTATCGCGCGGCGACAAAATGCGTATCGGTTTGGCAGGAATTGGCAGCGCGATTACCGCCGGTGCCATGGAAATCAGAAAATCCGGCCAAAGGATCAAACAATAGGCCGCCGGTCAAATTGACCGATAGCATCACTCCGCTACGCATGGCGACATCTTCTGCCAAGCCATGGATCACCGGATTGACGGAGTACAAAGACAAACCCAGGGAGCCACTGTCCCGCGCAATGCGCTCGGTAATGGCGAAACTTGCGGAGGTCGTTGAGGTCTGCACCAAATAACTAATCGGCCCGACGTGTTCCGCACCAAAAATATCGCCGTCTTTCATGCTGGCTTTGAGTAGCAGCGGCGTGCGTAATTTTGCCTGTGGCCATTGTGGATGCTGCAAGGGAATCGATGGTCGCAAGATACTGCCGTTGGTCGATGCCTCGTCCTGGATTGAATCCAAAGTGGCCAGTGTTGATGGAAACTGAATTGCCCCCAAAACTTCAGCGGCCCGCGCCGAATCGTCGAGTAGTCGGCCGACCGCAAAGCTTAAGTCGCGGCCAAGTTGTTCCGGCGGCACCAAGCCTTCAGGCGTTTTCACGCCTTCATTCGAAACCAAGATAGTTTGTGTGCGCGTCGGTAGTTGACCGGACGAGAGTGACACAGCAAAGGCAAGATTTCGCAGCATGCCTTTGTAGTCATCAGTCGATTCAACCACCACGCAATTCACACTGCTCTTTTGGGTGAACACCACGGCTTGTCGCGCAGTGGTTTCCAGCCATTCGCCAAACTCCGAATGCCCGGTGTAATCAATGATCCGAATCTCGGGTTTGAGCGCCAATTCGCGCACCGCCGGTGCATTCGCATCGTCCACCAATAAGCTGACCAGATTCGGATCAAAGCCCGCTTCCTTCAATGTTTGCCGAATCGCCGCAACAGTAATTGCCAGCGGCAACACGGCATTCGGATGTGGTTTGACAATCACCCCATTGCCGGTCACCAAACTGGCGAACAGCCCTGGATAGGCACTCCAATTGGGCAAGGTCGCGCATCCAATCACCAGCGCCACGCCACGCGGCACGATGCTGAATTTCTTATCCAACACCGTTGGTGGATTGGCGTTCGCTGCCGTGCCATGTGAACGCTCCCAGCGCACCGATGGTGGCAATTGTGTCATCACCCGCCAAGCATTGGCGATGGCCTCCAGCCCACGTTCCTGCGCATGCGGTCCGGCCATTTGAAACGCCATGGTGAAGGCTTGGCCGGTGGTGTGCATCGCCGCATGGGCAATTTCCGGGCTGGCCGCGTTAAGCCTATGCAAGGCCTCTATCAGTACCCCAGCACGAGTGTCGGGCGTCGCCTTGGCCCATGCCGTCATCGCAACTTTGGCCGCAGCGATTAAGCTGTCGTCACTGCAACGCGGATAGGTAATCGACAAGGGCAAGCCATAGGGTGACTGCTCTTCTCCACAACGTCCACTTACGCCGGGCTGATCGAGATAAAACTGCGCGCCGCGATAGGCTTCAAAGGCTACGCGTCCGCTTTCAAAAGCGTTGTCGCCATACGCCCGATAGCTTTCAGGATAGGCACTCCAAAACCCGCGTGTGCCAATCGCCGCTACGGCTTGCTGCAACAAACCTTGGTGTCGTTCAAACATCGGATGCGACATACGCACTTTCTCCCGAAAAGCTCTGATAAATCTTTCGCCACCGATGTGACGCGCTGCGAACCGAGCTACAAATCAATGGCCGCCAATTTACTCCGTTCGCGGCTCTGCCAACAGTGCCCCCCGCCAGCAATCGCTGATTTAATTTGGTTTTTCTACCACGGTAGAATCAAAAAATCACAAAGCCGCCGGCTAGCGCATGGAGCAACTATGAACTTCGCATCTGTCCGATATTCGTACGAAGCCGGGATTTCCAGAATCACTCTGAACCGCCCGGAAAAGCTCAATAGTTTGACCCGATCAATGATGCGTGAATTGGCGACAGCGTTGAATTTGACGCAGGAAGACCAGGCGCGCGTGTTGTTGATTCAGGGCACTGGTCGCGGCTTTTGTGCCGGGCAGGATTTGAGCGAGCATGATTTTTCACAAGGCACAGAAAACATTGCCTTTGAGCAACTCATCCGCGAAGTTTATGAACCGGTTATTTTGCAAATTCAGGCACTGAATATCCCCGTCGTCGCTGCCGTGAATGGCATGGCCGCAGGCGCTGGGGCGAGTTTGGCGCTGGCCTGCGATATCGTCATCGCTACCCGCTCGGCATATTTTCTGCAAGCCTTCGCAAAAATCGGATTGATACCCGATGCCGGTGGTACCTGGTTTTTGCAACGCTTGGTCGGCAACGCTCGCGCGATGGGTCTGGCGATGTTGGGTGAGCGACTCAGCGCCAGTGACGCACAAGATTGGGGCTTAATCTGGAAATGTGTTGATGACGAAAAATTTACCGCCGAAGTTGAAGCCCTCGTCCGCCATTTGAGTACTGCGCCGACACTGGCGATGGCGCACACCAAGCACAGCATTTACGCCGCCAGCGCCAATACACTCGCCGAACAAATCGCGCTTGAAGCCAAATATCAAGGCGAATTGGGCAAGACAGCGGATTTGCTTGAAGGGGTTACTGCGTTTTTGCAGAAACGCGCGCCGTCGTTCAGTGGAAAGTAGATTTGCCAGTTGGTGCTGGCCACACGCCGTCATCACAAAAGCTTTTAAAAAACGGGAGACCTGAAACATGACAATTCAATCCGTGACAACGACGGAAATTGCGACCGAACTCGCAACCGAATTAGCCACTCTGGGCGGTGGTTGTTTCTGGTGCCTAGAAGCCGCCCTGCGACAACTCGAAGGGGTGCATTCGGTAATCTCAGGGTATGCGGGTGGCGGTGTCGCAAACCCCGACTATCGACTGATTTGCACTGGCGCGACTGGTCACGCGGAAGTGGTGCAAATTAGTTTTGATCCGGCCATCATCGACTACCGAACCTTGCTCACTGCCTATTTCACAATTCACGACCCGACCACGCGCAACGCCCAAGGCAACGATATTGGCACGCAATATCGCTCGGTCATTTTCACGCATAGCGTGGCGCAAATGGACATTGCACAGGCGCTGATTAAAGATCTGGACAAGGAGAAAATTTGGCCGCGACCGATTGTGACCGAAGTATTGCCAGCACCAATTTTCTGGCCGGCTGAAATCGAACATCAAGAATATTTCGCCAACAATCCACGACAGCCGTATTGCCAAGCGGTGGTCGGACCGAAGGCAGCGAAGCTGCGCCAAGTTTTTGCGACGCGCTTGAAACCCGCTTGACACTGCGGGCGCCGCGTCCGCGCCATGCAATTTGGGTGCTTGAATCCCTTTGCAGGCCGACATATGATGCAGAAGACGACCATTTTTGGTAAAGGCGCATGTCGGTCAATTTTGAATATTTATCTGCCGTAGCGGTGTCCACGACGAGGTTCGCAGATTTTTCAGCGTGTCGCGTGGCGACGACACGTCAGTTAATTTGCCTTGTCGCGCTCATGCTTGCTCCGGCATTCGCCAGTGCCGCCGATGCCTTACGCAGCTTGCCGCGTGCCGAGGAATGTATTGATGTTGCACGACTGAACTCGGTGTCGGAGGCCGAACGTGCGGTGTTGCGCATTGAATGGCGGGCGGGTCTGGCACGCGCCGAAGAGAGTCGCCTGCTCAATGAAATGTACGAGCGTATCGAGCGGCTGCAAAGAACCACCAATGAGATTCGCGTTTTAATGAATGCGATTCCCTCGCCGAGCGCGCGCGCGGCGGCAAACAACAGCCCTAGTGGCTTGGGACCATCAGCACTGATTCCGCCGCTGGCCGCTCCAAGCGCACGCCCAGCGGTGCGCCCATCTGTAACTCCCGCTGTCACCTCAATTACAACCCCAGCTGTTGCGCCAACTCTAACCCCAACTGTCACTCCACCTGTCCCGCCAACAACTAAAGCGGCGGAATTGCCAGTTGCCCCGCAGCCAGTAGTGGTTGCAACGTCGCCACCGGCCGCAGCGGCGGCAAGTCCCGTGATAGTTCCAACGCCAGTTGCTCAAGCGAAATCGGCAGACGATCAGCCCAAGTTGGAAGTCGCAAAAGCTACTGTCCCGAATGCTGTCGCGGATATTTCAGCCGTCAAAATGAATCCCTTGAACTTTGCCCAATTGATGGGCGTTGGCTTGGTTAGCGTCGCCTTGGTGGTGTTGTGGTGGTTGCGTCGCAAAGGCGAAGTTTCACCAGCACCGAAAGAAGCTGCGCTGAATTCAGCGCCACCCGAAAATATTCAAACCGCTGCAGTGTCCTACGCGAGCATCGCGCCCGTAGTACAAAACGATATTAGTGAAGCACCGCCGATTCTCCCTATTGCGCAGATCGCCGCCGCTGAAATCGTAACGCCGACCTCGATCTCCGAGCCGCCACCAAGCAGTGTTGAAGCGGTGGCTGCCGATACCAGCGACCATGAAAAAACGCTGATCCTCCACGCCTACCAAGCACCCATTGCCGCTCCAACGCCTGAACCCACACCGATTGCACCTGCTCTCTTAGCAGAACCTGCGCCGCCAGCCGACGTCGTGGCTGAAATCGTGAATCCAGAAGTACCTGAGTTAGCTGCCGATATTCCCTTGGCGTATACCCCTGCCGCGCCACCTGAGATTCCTGCGCCGCTTGAGTTTCCTGCGTCACCAGTTGCGCCGGTTCCGCCAGTCGTCGTAACCAAGCCAGCGGAACCGGTCGCAGCGGCTGAACAGAGCGAAGAATCAATCCTTGAACTCGCCGAAATGATGCTGGCCATGGGGCTGGCCACAGGTGCCGCACAAAAGCTGGTTGATTACATTCGTGACAACCCCAAGGCAGCGCTAGCGCACTGGCTCAAACTGCTGGAAATTTACCGCGAGAACGGCCAGCGTTCAAATTTTGAGCAGGCGGCGCGCCAACTGCAACAGGAATTCAACATCCGTGCCAGCGATTGGATGCGCGGCACTACCGACCGACCGCGTCTAGAAAAATTTGATCGGGTATTTTCTCAAGTTGAAAGCATGTGGAATGAACCCGCGAAATGCATAGAGTTTTTGACCGGACTACTCCATGACAATCGCGATGGCCAACGGGTAGGGTTCCCTCAAGAGGTAGCGGAAGAAATCTTGCTGCTGATCGAGATATTGAAGGACACCAGCGGATTAGTTGGGGCGCCAGCGGCAATAATTCGCGTTTGAAAGTCTTGCAGTTAGCAGCAGTTAGCGGCTCACACCGGATTATCAATTTCGATGTATTCCACTTTGATACCGAATTCTTGTGCCAAGCGCGCACCAACTGCTTGCACGCCATAGCGCTCAGTGGCGTGATGACCAGCTGCCAAATAGTTCATCCCTGTTTCTCGCGCTAGATGTACCGTTTGCTCGGAGATTTCGCCCGAGACAAACATATCCGCTCCGGTTGCGAATGCGGCTTCAAAATAACTTTGCGCACCACCAGTGCACCAAGCGATACGGGTAATTTTTTTCTGCGCATCGCCGATTAACAACGGCGCACGACCCAAGACTTTTTCTACATGCTTAGCCAGCTCGCCCGCGCAAGTTGGTGCTGCTAATTTGTCACCAGGGACGCCGTAAAAACCGATGTCTTGTTCACCAAACCGCCCCGCAATCTGCCAACCCAAGCGCGCCGCGAGCTGTGCGTTGTTGCCCAATTCGGGATGCGCATCGAGCGGCAAATGATAGGCAAATAAATTGATGTCATGCGCCAACAAACTTGCCATCCGTGATTTTCGGTGGCCGGTCAGCGTGCCATCTTCTGATTTCCAAAACCAGCCGTGGTGCACCAAAATCGCGTCGGCTTTGCTAGCTATCGCGGCATCTATCAAGGCTTGGCTGGCGGTGACACCACAGACAACCCGGCGTATTTGTTCGCGGCCTTCGACTTGCAATCCATTCGGGCAATAATCGCGGAAGCGCGTGGCTTGCAACAGCGATTCAAGATAGTCACGCAATTCAGTGCGTGTAAGCGTTGATTCCGTTGATACTTTTGGTGACATTTTTTGCATAGATTTCCTTCAAATCAACCGCATCTCCGACAGATAGAATTTACTCATCTGAAACTTCCAGCGATCAAATTATGCGCCGCCTCTGGCTAATTTTTGCCCAAACTGTCACCATTTGCGTGGCCGTCTTGTTCGTCATCAAAACGCTCAAACCGGAATGGATGGCCAGCGCGCAACTGACCACCCATGCGCTTTCCGAGGCGACCACGTCAAGTGCAACAAACGCCCCCGCAGCTATCACTGAAGCGCCGAATCCCGCGCCCGGGAGTTCGCCACCGTTGCGCTCTCATGCCGAAGCGGTCAAGCGTGCGCTGCCTGCGGTAGTGCATATATATACCAGCCAACAGGTCCGCACTTCGCGCCATCCGTTTGCCAACGATCCAATGTTTCGTCAATTTTTCGGTGACCGTTTCCCCGAAGAAGCACAACGTCGCTCTGGTTTAGGTAGCGGTGTGGTGGTCTCGCCCGATGGCTACGTGTTGACTAATTTTCATGTGGTCGAAGGCGCGGATGAAATCGAAGTCGCTGCCAGTGATGACAAAAAATACAAAGCTCGCGTGGTCGGTGCCGATCCGGAATCGGACTTGGCAGTGCTACGTATACAAAGCGATCATGCGCTGCCGGTGATTAGCTTTGGCAATAGCGATGCCTTGCGGGTCGGTGACGTTGTGCTGGCCATTGGCAATCCGTTTGGCGTCGGTCAAACGGTAACTTCCGGCATCGTCTCTGCCTTGGGTCGCTCGCACTTGGGCATCAATCGATTCGAGAATTTTATTCAGACCGATGCTGCGATTAACCCGGGCAATTCTGGTGGTGCCCTGATCGATTCCAACGGTAATCTGATTGGCATCAATGCCGCAATTTATTCGCAAAGTGGCGGCTCGATGGGTATCGGTTTTGCGATTCCTGTATCGCTTGCCAAAAGCGTAATGGAACAGATTGTCAAGAACGGTTCGGTGACTCGTGGTTGGGTCGGTGTCGAAGTGCAAGAACTCACACCCGAACTGGCCGAATCATTCAAATTGCCGGACACTCGCGGTGCGCTGATTTCCGGCGTGATGCGCGGTAGTCCAGCGGATAAAGCCGGCATCAAGCCGGGCGATATTTTGCTTGGCATTGATGGAAAAATGTTGAGGATTCGCAAGCCATGCTGGAGCTGATTGCCGCATTTGCGCCGGGCTCTGCAACGCAATTTGAGATACGGCGCAACGGTCAGACGCGCAGCCTTGCAATTACGATTGGCAAGCGACCGGCGGTCAAAGCCAAGTGATCTCAGTCCTTGGTCGCGGCGCTTAAATCGCTACGCGGCGCATGCGGATCTAGCGGTGCTTTGACTAACCACGCCGCCAGCACAATGCCCAATTCGTACAACAAGCACAGCGGTATCGCCATCATGAATTGCGAAATCACGTCGGGCGGTGTGAAAACTGCAGCCACAGCGAACGCGCCGACGATGACATAAGATCGCCACTCGCGCAATTGCGGCACGGTGACCAGCCCAAGTTTGGTTAACACAATTACAATCACCGGCACTTCAAAGGTGATGCCAAAGGCAATGAACATGGTCATCACAAACGATAAATATTTTTCGATGTCAGTCATCCACGCCACGCCTTCCGGCGCGAAAGCGGACATGAAGCCGAAGACCATCGGGAAGAAAGCGAAGTACGCAAACGCCATACCGGTGAAAAACAAAATCACTGAGGCAGCAACCAAAGGCATCGCCAATTTTTTCTCGTGCTGGTACAAACCCGGCGCGACAAACGCCCAGACTTGATACAGCACCGCCGGTAATGCAATCAGAAAGGAAACCATCAAGGCGACTTTCATCGGCACTAAAAATACGCCGACCACATCGGTCGCAATCATTTGGCCGCCAGCCGGCAGCGAGGCGAGCAGTGGCTTAGCGAGCAGCGCGTAAAGCTCGCGGGCGTAAAAAGCGGTGGGAATAAAGACAATGATGATCGCCGACAAGGCTCGAATCAGTCGCGTACGCAGTTCGATCAAATGGGTGAGAAAACTCTCCTCGCCTTCAGCCATCAGGTTTTGCTCGACGTGGATGGAATTGCAGATTCGGGCAACGGATCGGGAAGCTTCCAGTTGTCAGCATCCATTTGAGTTTCCGCCAAAGGCGCCGAATCCTTCCCTCTCCCCTCGCGGGAGAGGGATTGAGGGAAGGTCGCATGCGACGTTTGCGATTGGGGAGGGAGGGCGTTCTCGCCAGTTGGTGCTGGCGAGACGCCGTCACTAGGCATGCCGTCCTTTGACCCCTCACCCGCAGCCGCCATCACCGACGCATTCAGCGATGTTTCAACGCTGCGCAGCTCATCGCCCACGTCGGTAAACGAAGATTTAAGCTTGCTGGCTTCATCGGCCATCTGTGCTTGAAATTTTTTCAAATCATCAAGCTGCATTTCGCGATTGATGTCGGACTTCACTTGTCCCACATAGCGCTGCAATCGCCCGAGCAAATGACCCATGGTGCGTGCCACCCGTGGCAGGCGTTCTGGCCCGATGACGATGAGCGCCACGATGCCGACGATCATCAATTCACTCAGGCTGACATCAAACATGTCGGTAATCCATGGCAATCATTGGGAGAATTCTCAGCGGAAAAAAAGTCCGCCGAGCGGCGACCAAAACAGTCACCGACAAAGCTTAGGACTTGGTTGTTTCGCGATGCGATTCAACATCGATGGTTTGGCCAGTGACTTGCGCTGCGGCATCCGGTGCCGCTTTGTTTGCAGTCGCTTCGGTGCTGCCATCTTTCATGCCATCTTTGAAACCCTTCACCGCGCCAGCCAAATCACCGCCGACATTACGCAGTTTTTTGGTGCCAAACACGACGACGACAACCGCCAGAAAAATCAACCAATGCCAAATACTCAAGCTTCCCATTTCATTTTCTCCAATTGCGCTAGAACTTAAACAGGCCGCAAATCCCGTTTAAGCATGGCCCCGAGCGGCGCTGTGCCACCGAGGATGTGTACGTGAAGATGATACACCTCCTGCATACCGATTCTGCCGCTGTTGATGATAGTGCGAAAGCCTTCCGTCAGTCCTTGACTCACCGCCAATTCGTTGGCTTTGGCCAAGATATGACCAAGCACCATTTGATGGCGCATGTCGGCATTCATCAGCGAGGCAATGTGCTGTTTCGGGATGATCATGAAATGCACCGGCGCGACCGGATTGATGTCGTGGAAGGCGTAAATCTCCTCGTCCTCATAAACTTTGCGCGAAGGAATTTCGCCCTTCACGATGCGGCAAAACAAGCAGTTTTGTTCACTTTCCATCGCGTTTTCCATCTTATGCTCCTCGACTATTTTTTTCGTCGATTCCCGAAATGCCTTCGCGGCGTTGGAACTCGGCCAGAATGTCATCGACGCCAATGCCAAAGTGTGTCAGTAGCACTAATGAGTGAAACCACAAATCGCAGGTTTCACGCACTAGATGCAAACGATCTGCGTCCTTCGCCGCCATGATGGTCTCGGCCGCTTCCTCGGCAATTTTCTTGCAAATCGTATCGGTGCCTTTGGCGTAAAGACCTGCGACATAAGACGATTCCGGCGCGGCACCTTTGCGTTCAAGCAAGGTCTGTTGCACACGGTGAAGGATTTCAAGATTAATCATTTGTAAATCTCCTTAGGGTCGCGCAACACTGGCGCGACGTCCTGCCAGCCAGCGTCTGTCAAACGACGAAAGAAACACGAGCGTCGCCCCGTGTGACAAGCGATACCCCCAGTTTGTTCAACTTTAAGCAAAATCACATCGCTATCACAATCGGTCATTATTTCCAGCACCCGCTGTGTATGCCCCGACTCCTCGCCTTTGTGCCACAAGCGATTGCGCGAGCGCGACCAATACACGGCCTCGCCGCTTGCCAGAGTTTGCGCCAGCGCTTCGCGATTCATCCAAGCCACCATCAGCACCTCACCACTTACCGCATCTTGCGCAATCGCTGGCGCTAAGCCGTTTGCATCCCAGGTCAACTCATCTACTGCAGCAAGATTCATAGTCGTACCTCAATTCCGCGTTGCTGCATAAATTCTTTGGCTTGCCGCACGGTGTATTCGCCATAGTGAAAAATACTTGCCGCCAACACCGCATCCGCCCTGCCCTCGGTCACGCCATCAGCCAGATGTTGCAAGCTTCCCACACCGCCACTGGCAATCACTGGAATCGAAACCGCATCAGCCACTGCGCGCGTCAGCGCCAAATCAAAACCAATTTTGGTGCCGTCTCTATCCATACTGGTGAGCAAAATTTCACCCGCGCCTAGTGCCTCAACCTTGCGCGCCCAGTCGACAGCATTCATACCTGTATTGTTGCGTCCGCCATGGGTAAACACATCCCAATGTCCGGGCGAAGTTTGCTTGGCATCTATCGCCACCACAATGCATTGCGCACCGACTTTGGCCGACGCATCATTCACCAATTGCGGATTGGTCACTGCCGCCGTATTCATGCTGACTTTGTCTGCTCCTGCGTTCAGCAAACGCCGCACATCTTCAACACGGCGCACACCACCGCCGACGGTCAGCGGGATAAATACCTTTTCGGCACAGGCTTCGACGATATGCAAAATCATATCGCGATCATCCGACGATGCCGTTATGTCCAAAAACGTAATCTCATCTGCCCCTTGCTCGTCATAACGTTGCGCGACCTCAACTGGGTCGCCCGCATCGCGTAACGCTAGAAAGTTCACCCCCTTGACTACGCGACCGGCGTTCACGTCGAGGCAAGGAATAATGCGTTTGGCGAGCATGATGGATTTCCGAAAAATTGGCGCAAGGGCGACATTGCGAGTTTACCGTCTATGCAAGGTGAAAGTGCTGCAATTCTGTGACACACCATGGTGCTGATACGGAAGCACAAATTGAATAGACTACGATTTTTCGTAGATTTCTTTGTTGTTTCATGGATAAAAACGTCGACTCCGACTCGATAGCACAATTGTCGCTCGCCGAGCAGTTCAAGGCTGCCATATCGCTTGTTCAGGCGGGCAAGATCGATCAGGCTGAACGAGGTTGCCTGTCAATGCTCGATACGATGCCGGATTATTTTGAAGCGGTCCATTTGCTCGGCATGCTCAAGCTTCAGGCACAAGATTTTGAACTAGCCCTGAAGTACCTGGATCGGGCTTGTCAGCTCCAACCACAGCACCTCGAAACCCGACAATATCGGCAAATCGCGGTCGATCAATGGAACAGTCAGCGTATCGCCTCGGCTTTCGCTATGCAAAAAGCCGGACATTTCGCACAGGCAGAAGCGATCTATCTTGCCATATTGCAGTTGGATCCCAATCAATTCGATGCGACGCAATTGCTTGGTGTTATGGCGATGTCACGCCGACAGTTTGAATTGGCGATCGAGTATTTGAACCGAGCGATCGCGGTCAACCCAAATTTCGTTGATGGCTATCTCAATCGCGGCACGGCACTCAAGGGATTAAATCGTCTGAACGAGGCACTAAGCAGCTTTGAACAAGCTATCGCACTTAAACCCGAGTATGCAGAAGCCCACAACAATAGCGGAATTGTTCTAAAGGAACTCAATCGACTAGATGAAGCGCTGGCTAGCTACAACCGTGCGCTTATGCTCAAACCCGACTATGCCGAGGCACACAACAATCTTGGTATTGCGCTCAAGGCCTTGAAGCGACCAAGCGACGCATTGGCCAGCTACGATAAGGCGCTTGCGCTGAATCCGCGTTATGCCGAAGCGCATAACAATCGTGGCAACGCGCTCAAAGATTTGCAGCGAATGGATCAAGCGCTCGTGTGCTACGAACAAGCGATTGCACTAAATCCCCGTTACGCCGACGCCTATGTGAATCGTGGCAACGCATTACAACAATTAAATCAATTCGACGACGCGCTAACAAGTTATGACAAGGCCTTGGCAATTGAGACGACTCTGCCCGAAGCTCATCTCAACCGCGGTATCACGCTAAAAGAATTGCACCGCTTAGGCGAGTCACTTGCAAGCTTCGATCAGGCACTAAGGTTTAAGCCAGACTATCCCGAGGCACACAATAACCGCGGACTCACCTTTCAAGAATTGAAACAATTCGACGAGGCTTTGGCAAGTTACGACCAAGCGCTGGCGATCGATCCTGACAATGCCGCTGCGTATTTCAACCACGGCAATACGCTGCAAAAAATGAAGCGATTTGATCTGGCACTGGCGAGTTACGAAAATGCGCTTGCCATTGAGTCAAACCTTGCAACGGCACACAATAATCGCGGCGTAGCCCTACGACAGCTCAATCGCCATGACGAATCGCTAGGAAGCTTCGAGCAGGCCTTGACCTTGAAGCCAGACTATTCAGATGCCTACAACAACCGTGGCCTGACTTTTCAAGAATCGATGCAGTTCGATGCGGCATTGGCGAGCTATGAACAAGCCCTGGCAATCGACGCTAACCTCCCCGAGGCACACATGAATCAGGGCATTTGCTATTTGCTCATGGGGAATTTTGACAAAGGCTGGGAACAATATGAATGGCGTTGGAAGTGCACTGATCGCGGCGGCAATTTCCGCAATTACGCGCAGCCCCAGTGGCTAGGTGACACCGACATTGCAGGCAAGACGATTTTGCTTTGGGCCGAACAAGGGCTGGGCGACGCCGTACAATTTTGCCGTTATGTGCAACAGGTAGCGGCGCTAGGTGCGAATGTCGTTCTGGAAGTTCCAGCGGCTTTGATCGATTGCGTTTCCGCTTTGCCAGGAGCACCGAAAATTATCGCCAAAGGCAGCGTCCCACCGGCGTTTGATGTGCACTGCCCATTGCTGAGTTTGCCACTGGCCTTCAGGACCTCGCTTGCCGACGTTCGAGGCGGGTCTTACCTGCGTGCGTCAGCCGACAAACTCACCCTATGGGAAACACGAATTGCAAGGACCACAAAACCGCGTGTTGGAATTGTTTGGCAAGGAAATCCTGAACACAAAAACGATGCCAATCGATCAATCGCATTTGGTAATTTCCAGCAATTGATCGTCGAGAAATTCGACTACTATTGCTTGCAACAAACAATTTCTGCAAGCGATAAATCCATACTGGCGAAGCTCCCTGCAGTTAAGGCTTTTTCATCTGAGCTAGTCGATTTCTCAGATACTGCTGCTTTGGTGTCGCTGATGGACGTGGTCATCACCATCGACAGCAGTGTCGCTCATTTGGCCGGTGCGCTTGGCAAGGAAGTATGGATTTTGCTTCCCCACGCACCCGATTGGCGATGGCTACTGAAGCGATCAGATTCACCTTGGTATGACTCCGCAATCCTGTTCAGGCAGCCCAAGGCCGGAGATTGGGATAGCGTGTTGAAAACCGTAACGCAACAGTTGCGTTTGCGATTTGGAGGTGACTTAAGCTAGCGCCTATCTGATAATGCAATTGCCGGTTGGCAAATTCATTCTTCCAGCTTGAATAGATATTCGAATTTGAGGCTGCTGCCGATTGGTTGTCCATCTTTTTCTGCCGGAAAAAAGTTGATGTTCTCGGCCCATTCCAGTGCCACTGCATCAAGTTCGTCGATGCCTGTCGTACGCGCAAGCTCGACCCGCTCGAGGCATCCCGTCGCTGAGATGGACGCAACCATCGCTACGAGACCTTCGAAAAAATATCGGACCGCGTTTTTTGGGTAGGCCGGTTTAACGATGGAATCCATGTCCAGGCGCGCTGTGTCGGATCCGGACGATTTGTGTGGCTGTGTGGGGCATGCAGATTTTCGTGTGCGACTTCGTGGCACAACACCAATGGCGAGTTCCGTTGCACTTACGTAGGGAGCCAGTCGTTGGCGTTCTTCATTGAACACATTGAATACTGCAGCGTAATCGTTCCACATGCGCATGGCATCGGACTCTTGTCCCGGCGATTTGAGATTAAGTGATTTCTGCAGAAACTCTGGTATTTTCGCCACCAGGGGTTTGATTCGGTCTAGGGTAGGCTTGCGTTCTGCTTCAAGCGTGCGATCAAGCATGGCTGTGAGCGCTCGTTGATGGGCCTTGAGAATCTCAAGCATGGTGGCGTAAGACATCAATGCCCGCGCGGTCCAGAATTGGGTTTTGGCAAAACTTGTTGCCTCTCGAAATGTAATAGCTAATCCAGATGCATCGTTTGCATGCTTTTGCGCTTCGGCCTTGGTGCGCAGTGCAGCAAGCTGCGATTCGAATTGTGGGGAAAACATTCTTGCATCTGCATATTCTGAAATGGTGATACCTGCCGGATCCGGGCCAAGCATTCCTCCGATATCGCGAAACATCCACGCCAATTTTTGTCTCTCGCTTGCCAACGCGTTCAATTGCTCTAGCGTCGCTATGTCGCCGGGGAATCTGTCGCGAAAATATGAAGTGTCGACATTGGCCGACGCAGTATTCCAAACCAGCAAAATCAGCATGGCCCAAACGAGTTTCAACAAGTAGCTACGCACTCTCAATGCTCCAAAATGCTTATCGAATTTAGGACCCGAGCTCGTCGCTCGTCAAGTTGTCTGGGCAACAGCGCCTCCTCGGTGGAGTACGTCACTTCATACAAGGAGGCTGGCTTGTCGGCGACGGTGGGGCCAACTACCGTGCGGAACCACAACTCGCGGAAGTCATCGCTGTGCCTGGGGCCACCCGCGAAGTCGCCTGTGCGCGTCAACATTTGATCCCAGCGCGACTGTAGCTCCTTTGTCGCTCCCTCTGCCGGTTTGGGCTGGCGGCTTGCCAGGATCGAGGTTTTTTCGTCGACTTCCTGCGAAACGCGAACACTGACAGGCTCCCAGCTGAGTTTGTCACCGTCAGGCAAATAAGCCATGCGCACATTCAGAACAGTCTTGTCACCGAGTCGAACGATGTCATTGGGCAAATCGAGTCGAAGGCGTTTGGTATGGAAGTTGAGTCCTTTTGCGTAGTCAAAATCAAGACTAGTTTGATCAAACGCACCTGCCCGAAGCTCATTTCGTGCAAGGTAGGTACGCCATTGCGGCAATGTGCCGGTGTAGGAGACGAAAAAATAATCGGCGAGCAGTTTCATCTGTTGAGTCACGACTGAGATTTGTGCTGGCCCACTCTGCGCCGCCATGCCAACATAACCGTCTGGTGTCGGCAACGCGAACACAATGACCTGAAGGTCGACGAAACCAAACGACCAGGAACGAACCTGCCATACGCGTTGGTAAGTGTCACGCAGGGTAGTGGCTTGCGTGGCGTCTCCTAACGAAGTGATGCGAATTGATTGCGCTCCGACCAATCGGGAAAGGCGCAGACCTTTGGCCAAGATATCCATGAACCCTTTAGAGTCCGAATATCGATCCACGTCAGACGAAGCTTCCGGGTATTGCACGCGAAAAAGTGTCATCCGTGGACCGAGCGTGTTCCACACACGGCCATTGCCTGGCAATTTCGTTTCATGATCATTGCTCGTATCGAGTAATTCCCATGACTTGTCGTCCTTCTGAGTGACCAGCGTAGGGTCATAGCGCTTGAATGTGCCGGCGAAGAATGAAGCCGTTTCACCTTTTGGAAAAATCTTGTCAGATTGTTCCGCGAGCAGTTGAGCTACCTGGGATTCGTAATACTGAAGGTTGAGCGCCAGGAATTGCTTTGAGAATTCTGCATAGCTTGCGGGTAACGGGAAGGCAGATTTGAAGTCCATCACCGTAGTGTCTTGCAAGATCGGCAAGCCGAATGGCTCGCGTATTTCTATCAACGCCGCCTTTTCCGACCCTCCCAATACGCGCTCAATCGGTAAGGCATAGTTGAGATTTTCGTTTGGTGATTTGGCGATGACGATGCCTACTACACGACCGCGCGAATCGAGCAATGGTCCGCCACTATTGCCCGGTGACGCCGCGGCCGAGAAGCGTAGCCACTTCCAGCGCCCATCGCGCGCTTCCGGCGTTAGCGATGTCAGCAATCCGTCGCGAATCACCACTCCCTCTCCAAGTGCATTACCCACAGCGAAGACTGGAACGTCAATCGCTAAAGTTTTACTAACCGGGAGCGCACGAGCTGTCGTTGGTGGGTCAATCACTGAGAATACGACATAGTCCTCGGGCAAGGAGAACTTGAGTATGCGGTCAATCATATAGACCTTGCCATTGCCATCACGTAGCGCGGGGGCACCCAGCTGGCTGCCTGCACCAACGGAAATGACATGACTTGCCGTGACAAAGGTATTGGCACCAATAGCGACAGCAGTGCCTATCGACCAATAACGGTCATTTCGTTCCGCGAAGGGCACCAGCTCCATTGGTAGAGGCTTTTCATAAGAGAGTGGATCCTTATTCGCCTTGGAAATCACCACCTCAAAGGTAGCCGCACGAACCTGTTGCTGCAATTTCACGCTCAGCGTTGCCGCTTGAATAGGCATTGGCAAAATTGCCATGGCAACGGCATATAGCAGACTACGAACGAATAGCAGGTTCATCAATTGGCATCCACTAAAGTTGGTTTATGTACTGCGATCAGGGTTGCCACAAATGTTTCGGCAGCGTCATTGCGTCTAAAAATCTTCCAATCGATACAGCGTGTTGTTGAAGTCAAGTTGTCAAAGACCAGCTTCGTCACGTTGTCGTTCTTCATTTGCAGAAACTCGCCAGTTGGTGCTGACCACACGCCGTTGTCGACTCAAGCCGGAACGCAATCCACGCCGTAGCGAATTTCACCGTCGACAGACTCTTTCACTAGCCCATGTATCTCGGTCTCAAACCCTGGAAAAGCTGCATTAAAGTCACGCGCAAACTGGAGATATTGAACGATAGTTTTATTAAAGCGCTCACCCGGAATCAGCAGCGGAATGCCCGGCGGATAAGGCGTGACCAGCATCGCCGTGATACGGCCTTCAAGATCGTCGATGGCGACGCGCTCGGTTTCGCGGTGAGCTATTTTTGACCAGGCTTCAACGGGTTTCATCGCTGGCGTCATGTCCGACAAATACATCTGCGTGACCAGTCGGGCAATGTCGTGCGAGCGATAGAAATCGTGAATGCCTTTACACAAATCTTTCAGCCCGGTTCGCTCGTAGCGCGGATTCTTGGCGATGAATTCCGGCATGACGCGCCACAGCGGCTGGTTCATGTCGTAGGCGTCTTTGAACTGTTGTAGCTCGGTCACCAAAGTGTTCCAGCGGCCCTTGGTGATACCGATGGTGAACATGATAAAAAATGAGTACAGCCCCGTTTTTTCAATGATGATGCCGTGTTCGGCAAGGTATTTGGTCAGAATATTGGCCGGGATGCCCCATTCACTGAAGTCACCTTCGACGTTTAGACCCGGCATGATCAGGGTGGCTTTGATCGGGTCAAGCATGTTAAAGCCCGGCGCGAGATCGCCAAAGCCATGCCAATCCTCACTGGATTTAAGTATCCATTGTTCCTGCTCGGGCATGCCTTCATCGGCGATGTGTTCCGGACCCCAGACCTTGAACCACCATTCGTCATCACCAAACTCGTCGTCGACCTTGCGCATGGCGCGACGGAAATCCAGCGCTTCGCTGATGGATTCTTCAACCAACGCCGTGCCTCCCGGCGCCTCCATCATCGCGGCGGCGACATCGCAACTGGCGATGATGGCGTATTGCGGTGAAGTCGACATATGCATCAGGTAGGACTCGTTGAACAAATCGCGATCGAGCTTTCGGCCTTCGCTTTCCTGCACCAAAATCTGACTCGCCTGGCTCAAGCCGGCCAGCAGTTTGTGCGTCGACTGTGTAGAGAACAGCATCGACTCTTTGCAGCGCGTACGGCCCTCGCCGATGGCGTGGTAATCGCCATAAAACTCATGAAAAGCAGCGTGCGGCAGCCATGCTTCGTCAAACATCAAGTTTTCGATTTTGCCGTCAAGCGTTGCTTTGATCTCTTCAACGTTATAGATCACACCGTCGTAGGTGCTCTGGGTAATCGTCAGCATGCGAGGCTTGGCGTTCTTATTGGTGATGAAGGGATTGGCATCAATCTTCTTTTTGATGCTCTCCCATTCAAATTCACGCTTCGGAATCGGCCCGATGATGCCGTAATGATTGCGCGTCGGCATCAGAAAAACGGGTATTGCCCCGGTCAGAATGATCGAGTGCAGCACTGATTTATGACAGTTCCGGTCGACCACCACAATATCGCCCGGCGCCACGGCGGAGTTCCATACAATTTTGTTAGAAGTCGAAGTGCCGTTGGTGACGAAGAACAAATGGTCGGCATTGAAAATGCGTGCGGCATTACGTTCGGAGGCTGCAATCGGGCCGGTGTGGTCGAGCAATTGCCCAAGTTCATCCACGGCATTACAGACGTCTGCACGCAGCATGTTCTCACCAAAAAATTGATGGAACATTTGCCCGACCGGGCTTTTGAGAAACGCCACGCCGCCCGAATGTCCCGGGCAATGCCACGAGTACGAGCCATCCGCCGCGTAATGTGTCAATGCTTTGAAAAACGGTGGCGGCAGTGAATCCACATACTCGCGGGCTTCGCGCATCACATAGCGGGCAATGAATTCCGGCGTGTCCTCGTACATGTGAATGAAGCCGTGCAGCTCGCGCAGAATGTCATTCGGAATGTGCCGACTGGTGCGTGTCTCGCCATACAGAAAAATCGGAATGTCGGCATTGCGAACGCGGATCGCCTGAACAAAAGCACGTAAGCCGCCAATGGTGGTTTCGGCATCACCGGTTAACTCATCATCATCGACCGACAAGATGAACGCCGAAGCGCGGCTCTGCTGTTGCGCAAATGACGTCAGATCGCCATAACTGGTTACACCAATGACCTCGACACCTTCTTTTTCGATCACCGAAGCGAGCGAACGAATGCCAAGACCCGAGGCGTTTTCGGATCGATAGTCTTCGTCGATGATGATGATTGGGAAACTAAATTTCATGTTGACTCCTTGAGCGCGCATCCTTGGCATGTACAGTGCAATCGACTACCGTCGTCAGTATGACCCAGTGCGCCGCGTGTTGCCGATTTAGCAATTGATCTGTTGGGTGCTAATTGTAGTGATGCTTAAATGTGAGCGTCACTTTTTCCTCGTGCCAATTCGTTGGCCCTACGCCATACTTAGTCGGCGAGCAAGTCGCCAGTGCGTAGCGCTTCAACGCCCGCAACTTTAGCGATATCAGTTCCAGCGCGTACATATCGATGAATTTCTCTCGCATAGAGAACCCCATCAACAGGACTCACCAGCTGTGTGGAACCACCTGTGAAGGGATCGACAATGTCGGCAATGGCATCGCCTTGTTTGAGGTGCGTGCCGACCTCAGCAAGAAAAACCAGAACACCCGGCTGTGTCGCAACGACTGGCATCGAACCTGCCAGCGGGGTGGGCACGCAGCTAGGTGGCGGCAGTGCTACCGCATCGCCAAGCAGCACACCACGATGAATCAAAAAAGACTCTACGGCTGCCGCATCTTGCTCTGCGAAGGCATGCGTTACGTCGGCAATACCACGCAGTTCAATAGTGGTAGCGAAGCAGGCCAACGGAATTGGAAACTTGCCTTCGAAGTGCAATGCCAATTCCCACCATGTTTTTGCGCAGGCTTCGTCAAATGGATTTCCGCCCGACTCGGTCGCCAACAGCACCGCCTCGGCGCGCAACAAACGCGCTAGCGGCTCAGCCGCCGGCCACAGTGGCGTACCAACATACATGTGTGGTACCGCTTCAAGATCACAATGTAAATCCAACACGACATCGGCATCCACCGCCAATTGCAGCAGGGCTCGCCGCAAGCTGGCGAGCTCATCGATGCAGACAAGCTCGGCCAGCTCAGCTTGCATCGCCCGACGAATTTCCTGGCGATTGTGCGCGAGGTCTTGGTTTAATTTACCTTCAACCCGGGCAATAAGCGCTTGCGTCAATTCAGGGTAGTTGCGATTGAAGTTTTCGCCACTGTGAAAATCAAATCGGCCGCTGGCACTATGCGCCATTGATTGCGCCAGACCAATCGGGTTGGCCACTGGAACAAGCACAATTTCTCCGCGAATGCGCCCCGCCTTCTCATGCGCCACCAGTCGCTTGCGCAAACATTGGGCGACCAACATGCCAGGGATTTCGTCCGCATGTAGAGAGGCTTGGATGTAAATCTTTTCTCCACTGCCTGCGCTACCGAAGTGCAGGCTAAGCAGCTCACGCCGCGTGCCCTGCGCAACGCTCAGCAGTTGTGTAATTCGTTGTTCCATCGTCGCGTCTCGACTGAAAAGCTAAATACTATTTTGGAAAAATTTCAAAATCGAAATACTTGTCCTGAATTTTTTTGAATTCGCCGTTTTTGCGAATTTCACCGATAGCTGCGTTGACTCGCGCTAACAGATCGGTCTCAGATTTGCGCATCGCTATTCCAACGCCATCACCAAAGTACTTGCGATCCTTAAATTCGGGACCGATAAATGCAAAGCCCTTGCCAGCAGGTGTCTTCAAGAAACCCTCGCTGGCCGACACAGCATCGTCTAGCACAGCATCAAGCCGGCCACTAGCTAAATCCAAATAGACCTCATCCACCTTTCCATAACGAACGATAGTGGACTTGCCGAATGCCACGCCGATGTAATTGTCTTGTATGGTGCCGCGCTGCACACCGACACGCTTGCCGCTCAAGCCTTCCTTGGTAATTTCAAATTTCGCATCACTCCGTGCCACTATCCGTGATGGCGAATCAAAATACTTGTCACTGAAACTGACCGCTTTCTTGCGCTCATCAGTGATCGCCATCGAAGCAACGATGAGATCGATCTTGCGAACCTTGAGCGCCGGAATCATCGAATCGAAGTTGATTTCGACCAACACACAATCAACTTTGAGTTGCGCACAGACGGCGTGGGCAATATCAATATCAAAGCCGGAAAATTTGCCATCAGCACCTTTGATACTAAAGGGGGCGTAACCGCCTTCCACACCAACACGCAGTTTGGTCGCGTCCTTGGTATCTGCCGCGAGAGTTTGCGTTGTACTAAAGCTTAGAACAAATAACAGACTGATAAAGATTGCTTTCATGGATGACTCCTTTGTTTAATCGCATCGATCATAGAACCTGCGCAAA
Organism: Rhodocyclaceae bacterium; assembly: GCA_016721505.1. GTDB lineage: Bacteria > Pseudomonadota > Gammaproteobacteria > Burkholderiales > Rhodocyclaceae > JADKHX01. Next base: position 201,758 of record JADKHX010000001.1, read on the forward strand.
CCATTTGCTAGTGGCGATAAAAAAAGCCCCGTCATGCGGGGCCTTTTTTGTCAGTTGGTGCTGGCCGTACGCTGTTAAATCTTCGGCAAGGTCACACCAGTTTGCCCTTGGTATTTCCCGCCGCGATCTTTGTAAGACGTTTCACAGACATCATCGGACTCAAAAAACAGCACTTGTGCGCAACCTTCACCCGCGTAAATTTTGGCTGGCAGCGGCGTCGTGTTAGAAAACTCCAAAGTCACATAGCCTTCCCATTCCGGTTCAAACGGGGTGACGTTGACGATGATGCCGCAGCGGGCGTAGGTGCTTTTGCCGAGGCAAATGGTCAGCACTGAACGGGGGATGCGGAAATATTCGACCGTGCGCGCGAGAGCAAAGGAATTGGGCGGAATGATGCAGGAATCGCCATCCATTTCAACGAAGGATTTTGAGTCGAAATTTTTCGGATCGACGACGCTGGAATAAATGTTGGTAAACACCCGAAATTCGCGCGAGCAACGAATATCGTAGCCGTAACTTGAGGTGCCGTAGGAAACGATTTTGTTGCCTTCTACTTCACGCACCATGTTGGGTTCGAAAGGCTCAATCATGCCGTGTTGTTCGGCCATTTTTCTAATCCAGTGATCGGGTCGGATGCTCATATGTTTAGCGCTTTTGACAAAGGTTAAAAGGAGTGGCGCGAAGTATAGACCGGCCTGCTAACGCATGGCGGCGAGCGTTGCAATACCGATTTCTGGCGCATCGCGCAAGATGCCAACTATTGCGATACCTTTGGCATGGCGCTGCAAACTGACGATGGTGTCGGCCAACATGACGCTGCTGGCGAGCGATTCATTGACGGCGATGGCTTTGACTTCTACATTCACCTCGCGCAACGCGGCAAGCGCGCTAAGGGTATGGCTTATGCTGCCAAGATAGCTCCCGGCAACGAGGATGCAAGGCAAGTTGCTGGCGGCTATCCAATCGCGCACCGTGTGGCTCTCGTCCAAGGGAACCATCACGCCGCCAACCCCTTCGACGATTGTTCGATCGACTTGCGAGTTGGAATTGTTGTGCAGTGTTGGCATTGCACTGCCAACCCGTTGCGCAGGCGCAATGCGATACATTGCGAATTCCCTGCTACACCGCTGTTGCGTGAACGAAACCAGCTCGTTGAAATTAATCTCCCGCCTTTCCAGTGCTGCCGCCATATCCGGTGAGAGCGGTGCGGCAAATCGCGACGGCGCGATCTCATCAACCGTATTCGCGTTGACTTCGATTCCCTGCGCCGCCAAGAGTTGGCCTGCATCGCTAGCAACTGCATTGTTGGCATCAAACCCTGAGAGCACTGGTTTGTAGGCTCGCGTGGTCAACCCGGCTGCGCGCCAGTATTTGAGCAAGGCGCAGCTCAGCCAGGTTTTACCGATATCGGTTCCCGTGCCGGTGATAAAGTAAGCGCTCAAAATAATTCCTCGGTGTCGTTGCTTGGATTTTAACCAGCGCGACCTTGCTCACCAATGTCTCAGACCAATCCCGCATGGCACCACGATGGCATGCAAAACATCTGGCTGCCTTATACCCAAATGGCGACGGCTACCGCCACATTGCCCGTCGTATCAACCGATGGCGTGCGTATCCGTTTGGCGGATGGCCGTGAGCTGATTGACGGAATCTCATCTTGGTGGACAGCCTGTCACGGCTACAACCATCCGCATATTCGCAGTGCTACCGAAGCACAGCTCAAAACGCTGCCGCACGTCATGTTCGCGGGCTTGGTGCATGAACCGGCACTGCGCTTGGCAACGCGATTAGCCGCGCTACTGCCAGGCGATTTGGAGCGCGTTTTTTTCACCGAGTCTGGCTCAGTGTCGGTGGAAGTGGCGCTGAAAATGGCAGTGCAATATTGGCTCAATAAAGGCATCACTGAGCGCAATCGTTTTGTCTGTTTCCGTCACGGCTATCACGGCGATACCTTTGCGACGATGGCGCTGTGCGATCCGGATGAAGGTATGCACAGCTTATTCGGCAGCGTATTTCCGCCGCAAATGATGGCTGAATTGCCAACCGATGAGGCACTGAAAATCGGCTTTGAGCGGATGCTGTCGACGCATCGTGAGCGCATCGCGGCAGTAATTTTGGAGCCGCTAGTGCAAGGTGCGGGCGGCATAAAAATGCATGACGCGGCGACGCTTAAATTCATCGCCGACGTGTGCCAACGCAATGGCGTGTTGTTGATACTCGATGAAATCATGACTGGCTTTGGGCGGACCGGAAAAATGTTTGCCTGCGAGGAAGCCGGCGTGGTGCCGGACATCATTTGCCTGTCCAAAGCTTTGACCGGCGGGACGCTGCCGCTGGCAGCGACCGTCGCCCGGCGCCATGTCTTCGAGGCATTCTGGTCGCAAGACAAAGGCGCTGCATTGATGCACGGCCCCACTTACATGGCTAACGCGTTGGCCTGCGCGGCGGCCAACGCGTCGCTGGATCTGTTCGAAACTGAGCCAAGATTGCAACAAGTCGCAGCGATTGAAGCGCAGCTTCGAGATGCGCTCGCAGTTTGCAAAGGGCTGCGTGGTGTCGCTGACGTACGGGTGAAAGGCGCTATCGGCGCCGTCGAGCTATCGGGCGAGATCGACCTCGAACAGCTGCGTCAGCGCTTTGCCGAATGCGGCGTGTGGATACGACCGTTCAGCAACGTGGTGTATTTGATGCCGCCGTTTGTGATTGGTCCGGAAGATCTGTCGGTGCTAACCTCAGCCATTCATCAAGTGCTGTTGGAACGCAGCATTCGCGTTTAAGGACGGCAGTGGACAATTCCCTCAACAGCGAACTTCTCGCACAATTGGACGCACTCGATGCGCGCAATCGACGGCGAAGTCTGCGTGTGTTGACCGCCGATCAAGGGCGCCTGGTTGGCGTCGATGGGCGACGTCTGATCGATGTTTCTTCGAACGACTATTTGGGCTTGTCACAGCATCCACTGACCAAGTCCCGAGCCGCCGATTGGGCCGGGCGATATGGTGCCGGCGCGCCGTCGTCGCGACTGGTGACCGGCACCCGTGGCATCGCGCTTGAATTGGAAAAACGCCTGGCCGCATTCAAGGGTTGTGAGGCAGCGCTGTTAATCGGTAGCGGTTTTCAGGCCAACACAACGGTGATCCCTGCCCTCGCCACTCTGGGCGATACCTTGATTTTTTCGGATTCACTGAATCACTCCAGCATCGTCCACGGTTGTCGTCTGGCTAAAGCGCGCACGGTAATTTTTCGGCACAACGATCTTGATCATTTGAATGAACTATTGCGCGCCAGTGCGGCGCACCGAGGCCGTCGTTTGATCGTCACTGAATCGGTATTCAGCATGGACGGCGACCGCTGTGATTTGGCCGCCCTGGTTAAACTCGCGGAGCAACATGGCGCCGCGTTGTATGTCGATGAAGCGCATGCGGTTGGCGTGATCGGACCCCAGGGACGCGGTCTGGTCGCCGAATTGCCGGCAACCAGCGGCAAAGTTGATGTGGTGATGGGTACGCTGGGCAAAGCATTCGGTGCTTACGGTGCCTACATCGCCGGGTCGCGTGCGCTGATCGACTTTCTAGTCAATCGCTGCGCCGGTTTTATCTACGCCACCGCATTACCACCGGCGGTGCTTGGAGCGGTCGATGCCGCGCTCGATCTGATCCCGGCCATGGACGCCGAGCGCACCCGTCTCGCCGCCAACGCGGCAAAGCTGCGCCATGCATTAAATGCTTCAGGCCTCGACACCCTGCAGTCGGCTACCCAAATCGTTCCGGCCATCATCGGCACCGAGATGGCGGCTTTGGCTGCCGCATCGCGCCTCAATGACGCAGGAATTCTTGCGGTGGCGATCCGCCCGCCGACCGTGGCGGAAGGTACCAGCCGGCTGCGCTTTAGCCTGAACAGCGCGCTGACCGATGCCAACATGGACGAGCTACTCGCGGCAGTGGGTACGCTGGCATGATCAAACTGCTGCTCCTGCTGCTTTCAGGAGCCAAGTTCGGCAAACTGATCACCACGGTCGGCAGCATGTTGGTCTCGATCGTTGCCTACTCCTTCATCTATGGCTGGATGTATTCGGTCGGCTTCGTGCTGCTGATTCTGGTGCACGAGATGGGACATTACATTGCCGCCCGCCAGCGCGGATTGGATGTGGGCGCGCCTACCTTTATCCCATTTTTGGGAGCATGGATCGCGATGAAAGACCTCCCGCATGATGCCGAGACCGAAGCCTACGTCGGGCTGGGCGGCCCGTTGCTCGGCACCGTTGGCGCGTTGGTCTGCTACTTGCTGGCCCGTAGCAATGGCAGCAATCTGCTGCTGGCCGTTTCCTACTCGGGGTTCTTCATCAACCTGTTCAATTTGATTCCGCTGTCGCCGCTTGATGGCGGTCGCATCACTGCGGTGCTTTCGCCACGAGTATGGCTATTGGGTGTGCCAATCCTGATTGCCTTCTTTGTCTGGCAACCAAGTCCATTACTGTTCCTGATTGCCCTGATTGCTGCACCACAGGTCTGGAAGGCGATCAAATATCGCTCTGACAGCGAGGAAGGACAAACCTACTATCTGGTTAGCACCCGTACTCGCGTCGAATACGGTTTCTACTATTTAACCTTGATCGTATTTCTTGCCGTGATGACCCATGACGTGCACGAACTGCTTGCCGCCGCTAGGGTAGCCCGGTAGCGGTGCCGCGCCAATGGCAGACGGCGTGTTGGCGCTCGGCGAAGCCGACATCCCACCATGCAGAGCATCAGCACCAACTGACGCGAACTAGCTCAGCGACAGTGGCGTCAGCATTTCAAAGCGCGCCGATGGCCAGGCTTCAACTACGGCGGTTTGGCCTGCTGTGAGATCGAACACCTCATCAGTTGCCAACCATTCATCGCTGCTGGCAAGCGGACTGGTCAAGGTTAGCCACAGCTTGCCTTGAATCACCCGCAGGCGGCGTGCGCTGGATGCGGCGGGCAGCGTCACCGCGACGCCGCACGCCAAGTCTTGCGCCCAAGGCGCGCTGACTAATGATTGTTGTGAATTATTCATGACCGGCTCCTTAAGAACTAATCGGTTTGACTACCCAAGGCCCACATAATATTGATATGATCTGGCATCGTCCAATGAGACTTTGGACTCAAATTAATGCCGATTTGGAATGAATAAACAAGCTCATCGCCCGCTCGCCGTTGGCGCCTTGCGCACTTTTGAGGCGCTGGCACGGCACTTGAACTTTCGTGCGGTCGGCGAAGAATTGCATGTCACGCAGTCGGCGGTCAGCCGCCAGATCCGCGCACTGGAAGATGAAATCGGCACACCCTTGTTCGTTCGCGGCACCCGCAATGTCGCGATTACCGAGGCCGGCACACAATTGTTGCGCGCGGTCTTGCCGCTGCTTGATCGCCTCGATGCCACGGTAAGACAGATTCGCTACACCGGCGGCCGCAAGAGCGTTAGCGTAACGACCTTTGCTTCATTCGCTTCGCTCTGGCTGATACCGCGACTCGACGAATTCCAAAAACTGTATCCCGATATTGACATCCGGATATCTGCGGTTGACACCATCGCACACGTTGACGATTCAAGCATCGATTTGGCGTTGCGGCATTGCCTACCCGCAGCCGCGCCACCCGGTGCACAGCGATTATTCGGCGAAGTCTTGACGCCGATGGTTGGCGCCAGCCTAGCCGCCAAAGCGGCAAGCAAACAAGGGCCGCGGCTGCGCATTCCGGGTGACCTGACGGCACACACCCTGCTCGAAGAGATTAACTCACACAAGGCCAGCGGCGAATTCAGCTGGCGCAAGTGGCTGCAGTGGTGCCAACAGCCAACGCTGGAACCGAAACGCTGGGTCACGATGAACTTTACTCATCAGCAAATTCAAGCGGCACTCTCAGGACAGGGTGTGGCACTCGCACGTCTGGCGTTGGTCACCGACCCACTTAACAATGGTGAGTTGGTTGAACCTTTTGGCGCCGCCTTGCGTCTGCGCTCGCCTTATTGCTATTGGTTGGTGGCATGGCCCGGCGTCGAGCAGCGCGAAGAAGTACGCGCATTCATTGCTTGGATAATGCGCGAGGCAAAGAAAACCCGCGCCAGTATCGGCGAGGCAGAAGTCTCCTAGGCTAGCACTGGCTGTCCGCGCGCGACCACTTTTGCGGCGATCACGGTTTGATTGCGGCCCTGCGCTTTCGCCTGGTAGGTCGCGGCGTCAATCCTGGCAAAGTTTTCGTCCGGTTTGACGCCTGCTTCGGTGGCGACTTCACCGACACCAATACTAGCGGTGACAGTGATTGTGTGACCCTCATAAACCACTCCCGACATGGCCAGCGCGACGCGGAATTCCTCGCAAATACGGTGCGCCACTTCAAGCGTGGTTGAAGGCAGGACGGCGACGAACTCCTCACCTCCGATGCGCGCCACAAAATCGTCAGCACGCCGAAAATGTTGGCGCAGCAGGCTCGCCACATGTTTGAGGCAGGCATCGCCGGCCAGGTGCCCATGGCAATCATTGACCGCCTTGAAGTGATCGAGATCAATCACCGCAAGTGCCAGCGCGGTCCGGTTACGTTGCGCACTCGTCCACGCCAAGTTGAATCTGCTGATGTACTCATGTCGATTGGCCAAACCGGTCAGCCCGTCAGTTCGTGCTAAGGCCTGAACTTCTGAACGACTGACCAGCAAATCGTGTTCCAAGGAAATTTGCGTATCGTATTCGCGAGCACCATGGGTTGCCGACCGAGTACACAACAGCCAATTGCAGAACAAAATTACACCCAGTTCGCGTAAGCTGGGCATTGCTAATAGTGTCAGTATCACAGGCCAATGCAGCACCGCCAGGGTGATCCGTTGCTGGAGCAAGTTAACCGAAAACAGAACAGTTCCGGCACTGCCAAACAGACCCACTGCCACTGCCATGGCGAATACGACCGTTGTGAGCGCGGCCTGATCAACTGCAACCAGGGCGGCAAGCAATCCCCAAAGCAAATAGCCGGTATGAACCAATGCCCACTGGCGTCGCGACCACTGAGCGCAGACTAGTTCGTCGGTAAAGTCCGGCGGCACGTGATTGTTATAGCGGAGAACCCAAAAAACCAAAAACAGTACCGTTGCTCCGGCAATTAGATTACGCGTCTCGACACTGAACCCGCCGATCAGCAGCAAAATTACGCAACCAACAACATAGTACGCTGGCGCCACCAATGCCCGCGAATACAGGTCGTTGTAAGACCGCTTGCGGCGATAGACGTCGGGGTCAGGTACGAGTTCAGTCGAAAGCTCAGTCTGCGACATCAGGTGTTTTGGATCTTGATGGTTGGGAATTTTGCACTATGGTCTTTGGCCTGCTCCGCCAACTTTACCGCGACGCGGCGGGCAATCGTTTTATAAATCTCGGCGACGCGCCCGTCTGGATCGGCCACCACTGTCGGGCAACCGCTGTCTACTTGCTGGCGGATCGCCATGTCGAGCGGTAGTTGTCCGAGCAGTTCAACGGAATAGTCGGCGGCCATGCGCGCCCCGCCTCCGCTACCAAAAATTTCTTCCGCGTGACCGCAGTTTGAGCAAATATGCATGCTCATGTTTTCGACAATGCCCAAAATCGGCACGCCGACTTTTTCAAACATCTTGAGCCCTTTGCGTGCGTCGAGTAGCGCAATGTCTTGCGGGGTGGTCACAATCACCGCGCCGGTCACTGGCACCTGTTGCGCCAAAGTCAATTGAATATCGCCAGTGCCCGGTGGCATGTCAACGATCAGATAGTCCAAATCCTTCCAGCGCGTATCGTTAAGCAATTGTTGCAATGCTTGGGTAACCATCGGGCCGCGCCAGACCATCGGCGTTTCCTGGTCTACCAAAAACCCTATCGACATGGCTTGCAAACCATGAGCGCGCATCGGCTCCAAACTCTTGCCGTCGGTGGTTTCCGGCCGCCCGCTCAACCCCAACATTTGCGGTTGCGATGGGCCATAAATATCGGCATCCAGCAGACCGACTGTCGCGCCTTCAGCGGCAAGTGCCAGCGCCAAATTGACGGCCGTGGTGGACTTGCCTACGCCACCTTTCCCACTGGCAATCGCAATGATATTTTTCACCTTGGGAATCAATTTGATTCCGCGCTGAACCGCGTGCGGGACAACTTTGGAAACGACATTGACCTCTACCTTGCCCATTTCCGGCAAGGCATGAAGTGCATCGCTGAGCAACTTCGCGATGCGCGCAAACTGGCTCTTGGCGGGGTAACCCAATTCAATATCGAGCGAGACATTGTTGCCATCAATCTTGATCTGCTTCAACCCACGCGTGCTTACAAAATCCTTGCCAGTATTGGGGTCAATGATTGTCGCCAGCGCGGCAGAAATAGCGTGTTCGGTAAATGACATAGTAGCCTTGTAGAGTGAGTAACCGGATGGCAAGATTGTAGCGTGCCGGTCGCGGCGGCACGATTGCGCATAATGCCAGCTGGCACATCTAACAGAGGACTCCCTATGAACTCATCGAGCATACTTTTACCGATGGCAGCGTTGGCGGTGTGGACACTTATGGTGTTGTTGATCCTGCCTTACAAGCGCCTGATGGCCGTGAAAACCCGGCGCGCCAAAGTCGATGACTTCAAGTTCGGCGAGTCGGGCAATGTGCCGTCCGACGTCAGCATTCCCAATCGACACTTGATGAACTTGCTGGAAATGCCAGTGTTGTTTTACGTTGCTTGTCTGACCTTGGTGGTAACGCTGCGCGTTGATGCTGGATACGTTTATCTGGCTTGGGCTTTTTTCGTCGCCCGTGTCGCGCATAGCTTTGTTCATCTCACTTATAACAATGTCATTCATCGATTGCAGACATTTGCGTTGAGCAATTTTATTTTGACGGTCATATGGCTACGTTTGCTATTTTCTTTGCTGTAGCTGACATGGAAAATGGCTACACCGAGTTTTTCAACCTAAAGGAACACTGAAATGAAAAAAGAATTCGACGTTGTCGTGCATGGTGCAACGGGCTTTACCGGGCGCTTGGTGGTTGAATATTTAATGGCCAAATATCCGCTTGGTGGCACAAGCAAGTTGCGTTGGGCGATGGGCGGGCGCAGTGCAGAAAAGCTGGCTGCCGTCCGAGACGAAATCGGCGCGCCGAAGGACACACCGCTGGTTATCACCGATGCCGCTGATGTCGCCAGTTTGAAAGCCTTGACTGACCGCACACGCCTGGTGCTGACCACCGTCGGCCCGTATCAGCTATACGGCAATGAACTGGTTGCGGCCTGTGCGACATCGGGCACTGACTACGTCGACTTGTGCGGCGAACCTGTTTGGATGCGCAATATGATCGACGCACATGAAACGGAGGCCAAGGCCAGCGGCGCACGTATCGTGTTTTCATGCGGGTTCGATTCGATTCCGTTCGATTTGGGCGTATTGATGTTGCAAGACGAAATGCAGAAAAGATACGGCAAACCAGCCAATCGCGTGCGTGGTCGCGTGCGCAAGATGAAGGGCACTTTTTCTGGTGGTACCGCGGAGAGCTTCAAGGCCACCATGGCCGCTGCAGCTGCCGATCCGCGTGTGGCTGGTCTTTTGCGCGACCCTTTCTCGCTGACGCCAGGCTTTACCGGCCCCAGCCAGCCGCACGGTGCCAAACCGATGCTCGACGAAGCGTTAGGAGTATGGGTCGCCCCCTTCATCATGGCGGCGATTAACACGCGCAATGTTCATCGCTCGAATTTTCTAATGCAGCATCGCTACGGTGCAGATTTTGTCTACGATGAAATGGTCATCACCGGTGCTGGCGAGAAAGGTGAAGCGATTGCCAAAGCGATGGCTGCCGACAAATCTTTCGGCGGCAAAGACGGCCCCAAGCCCGGCGAAGGACCATCAAAGGTCGAGCGTGAAACCGGTCATTACGATGCATTGTTCGTGGGCGAAAATGCCGATGGCAATACGCTGCGCGTCGGCGTCACTGGTGATCGCGATCCGGGCTACGGTTCGACTTCAAAGATGATCGCCGAAGCTGCCGTTTGCTTGCTCAACGAATCTGCCGCTACCAAAGGTGGAATCTGGACGCCTGCTGCGGCGATGGGAATGCCGCTGATTAATCGCTTGGTGGACAACGCCGGACTGACGTTTGCGGTAGAAACTGCATAAGCAATTCGGTCGGCAGCGGGGTGGAAGTGGCGACTTCCACCGCTTATTTCTTGCCCAGCATGGCTTTCAAATCGGCGAATGGTGAATGAGTCGCCGCGCTGCCTGTGGCGTTGGCGCCGCTCACGCCGGCATCCGCTTCGAGTTGGCGTTGATGCTCGTTGTCATGGCAATAGAGACAGAGCAATTCCCAATTGCTGCCGTTGGCAGGATTGTTGTGATGATTGTGATCCCGGTGATGCACCGTCAATTCGCGCAGATTGGTGCGGGTAAAAGTCCGTGCGCAACGGCCGCAGACCCACGGGTAAATTTTCAGCGCCTGCTCGCGATAAGTCTCCCCACGCTCGTCGGCGGCGCGGCGCGCATCGGCGACTACCCGATCAAGTTTGTCAGACGATTCTTGGTTCATCGCCATATGTTAGCGCGGTCGTCAGTTGGTGCTGGCCACACGCCGTGCTGCCGGTCGCACTGGCTCGTGCGCCGTTAGAATGTCAGTCTTGGCATCCGCAACATTGGCGGCGCCTCCAAAATCAAGAAAGCTCGCACTATGCAACGCAAAATTCTCGTCACCAACGCCCTGCCCTACGCCAATGGCGCAATACATTTGGGACACATGCTGGAGTTGATTCAAACCGACATCTGGGTGCGTTTTCAAAAACAGCGTGGCCACGAATGCTATTTGGTCTGTGCCGACGACACGCATGGCGCGCCGATTATGTTGAGCGCGGAGAAGGAAGGCATTACGCCTGAACAACTGATCAATCGGGTGTATGTCGAGCACACCCGCGACTTCGCCAGTTTTCATATCGGTTTTGATAACTATCACACGACGCATTCCGATGAAACACGCGAATGCGCCGAGCAAATTTATTTGGCGCTCAAGGCCAATGGCCTGATTGACGTACGCACGATTGAGCAGTATTTCGATCCGATCAAATTGATGTTTTTGCCCGACCGCTTCATTAAAGGCGAATGTCCCAAGTGCGGCGCAAAAGATCAATACGGCGATTCCTGCGAAGTGTGTGGCGCGGCCTACACGCCCACCGATTTGAAAAACGCTTACTCGGCAGTGACCGGCGCGAAACCTGAGCTGCGTTCCTCGGAACATTATTTTTTCAAATTGTCTGACCCGCGCTGCCAGGAATTTTTGCAAACTTGGACGCGTGAACCCGGACGCTTGCAAGCCGAAGCGTCGAACAAAATGCAAGAGTGGTTGGGCGACCCGGACAGCAATGCAGTAGCGGCGAATCCGCTGACCGACTGGGACATATCGCGCGATGCGCCTTACTTTGGATTTGAAATTCCAGGCGCACCTGGAAAGTATTTTTATGTCTGGCTTGATGCACCAATTGGCTACATGGGTTCGTTCAAACATTTGTGCAACCGGACAGGGCTGAATTTTGATGATTTTTGGGGTGCGCAGTCGACGGCTGAGTTGTATCACTTCATCGGCAAGTACATACTTTATTTTCATGCCCTGTTTTTCCCCGCCACGCTCCAATTCTCCGGCCATCGCACCCCGACCAAAGTTTTCGCCCACGGATTTTTAACCGTTGACGGCGCCAAGATGTCCAAGTCGCGCGGTACTTTTATCACCGCCGAGTCCTACATCAATACTGGCTTGAATCCTGAATGGCTGCGCTATTACTTCGCCGCGAAACTGAATGGTTCGATTGAAGATATTGATTTGAATTTGGAGGACTTTGCGCAACGCGTAAATTCAGATTTGATTGGCAAATACATCAACATCGCCAGCCGCGCAGCAGGCTTTATTGCCAAGCGCTTCGGCGGTGCTTTGCTGGGGATTGAAGACAAACAATTCCGTGCCGATCTGCCCGGCATCATCGAAGCTGCAGATGAAATCGCGGCGAATTTCGAAGTGCGTGACACTGCGCGTGCCGTGCGCCGTATCATGGCGCTGGCAGATACAGTGAACCAATACGTCGACAAAAATCAACCGTGGACTTTGGCCAAAGATTCGACAAAGGACGCGCAACTCCACCACGTGTGCACCACGCTTATCAATGCGTTCCGTTTGCTGACGATTTACCTCAAGCCCGTATTGCCGATGCTGGCCGCCAATGCAGAAGCGTTTTTGAATGTCGCGACTTTGCAGTGGTCCGATGCAGGCGCGCTGCTGCCTGCGGCGCATGTGATCAAGTCTTACGCGCATTTGATGCAGCGCATTGACCCCAAGCAAATCGAAGCGCTGATTGCTGCCAATGTGCATAGTCTTGAGGCGACTGCGACCGTTACAGCTGCAGTTGCCGCACCAACACCGGTTAGTCTTGAACCCGAAATCATGATCACCGATTTCACCAAAGTTGACCTGCGCATTGCACGGATTTTGGATGCGCAGCACGTGGTCGGGGCGGACAAGCTAATACAGCTAACCCTAGACATCGGCGAAGAAAATCCACGCAATGTTTTTGCCGGAATCAAATCCGCCTACGACCCGGCGACCTTGATAGGGCGACATACTGTGATGGTCGCCAATCTCGCGCCACGCAAAATGAAATTCGGCATGTCCGAAGGCATGGTCTTGGCTGCTTCTGGCGAAGGCTCACCTGGATTATTTTTACTCTCGCCCGATGCCGGCGCGCTAGCGGGCATGCGTGTGAAGTGAGCGACGATTCAAGCTTGCAAGCGCGACGCATAGTTGTCAGCGGCGTTGTGCAGGGCGTTGGCTATCGTTGGAACATGGTGCAACAAGCGCAGCGTCTTGGGCTGCTCGGTTGGGTGCGAAATCGCCGCGATGGCAGTGTGGAGGCGGTTGCGCAAGGCAGCAGCGAAATGCTAGTCACGCTCATCGCATGGTCACGCATTGGGCCAGCTGGTGCGCGCGTGGATCACGTGCATGTTGAACAAGAATCGCTCGCTGATGACACGCTGAAAGATTTCGTTCAGCGTGCCACAGCTTAGCGACAAATCAACGGCGTATGGCCGGTGATCGGGCCAGTCCCTCACCAGCACCAACTGGCGTAGTCCGTTAATGATTCCTTGATGCCTCTCCAGACGAATTTACCCTCAGGACAGGTGCGCTTTTATATACGCTTCAAGTTTCGCAAGATGTTGCTTGCCACCCTCGATCGCGCCCACTTTCTCAACCAAGGCATCGCGTTCCGCCTTGCTCGGATGTAGCTGACGTAACGTAATCAACGTGCCCTTAGCCGTTGCCATCAGCGTGATGCTCTGCTCGAACCACACGCGTTGTCCATCCCCATGATCGTAAATCAGCCGCGTTGGCGGGGTGATTTCTTTGAACAGGGACTGACTCGGATACACCGTGCCATCTGGCGCAATCATGTCAAACGTCCATTTGCCACCAACGCGAAAATCCATCGTCACGTTTTCGTTGCGGAATCCATCTGGCCCCCACCAGTGGTTTTGATGCTCGGCTTCGGTCATCGCCTTCCAGACTAATTCGCGGGCAAAGGGAACTTCTCTTTCTATTATTAGTTCGCGATCGGTTTCATCGGTCGTCATCGCTGCTTCTCCCATATCTTGAGTCGTTCATAGGCAATCAAACCTCTTTCTTGATCATCGCTACCATTTGATCTAGCGCCGTTCCCCAACCACCTTCAAAGCCCATCGCCGCGTGCTTTTGGCAGCCTGCTTCATCTGCATGAATCACCGTCGCGGTGTAACGCGTGCCGCCCGCGTGATCAGCCAATTCGATCATCGCGGTGAACATGAAACTCACATCGTCGCTCCCGCAGGTTGGGCTGGGTGCGGCGGGGCGAAAGCCAGGCAGCAAGGCGTTGGTCCACACCAATTTGGTTTGCGGAACCACTTCGAGATAACAACCGGCGTTGGGAAAATTCTGACCTTCTGGTGATTGCATGGTGGTGCGAAATATGCCGCCCGGACGCAGATCGATTTCGCAAGCTATGGTCTTCCATGGCAACGGGCAAAACCACGGCATCAACAGCGCCGGTTCGGTCCACGCGCGCCACACCAACGCACGCGGCACATCGACGACGCGCTCGAAAGTCAGATCCAATTTGGTATCGGGTTGATAAATCGCCTTCATTTTTTTGCTCCTCTTTTGGTGTTTTGATGCAAGGTTTGTAAGTAGCTGTCCAGTCGATCAAGCCGCGACTCCCAAACCTTGCGCTGATCCGCGATCCAATCCGATGCCGAATTCAAGGGCGCTTGCTCCAACCGGCACGGCCGCCATTGGGCGTTCTTGCTGCGGCTAATCAGCTTGGCGCGCTCAAGCACTTTCAGATGCTTGGTCACTGCTGGCAACGACATATCCAGCGGCTGCGCCAGCTCGCCCACCGCAGCTTCGCCTTGACCCAGCCGCGCCAGAATCGCCCGCCGCGCCGGATGCCCCAGCGCCATGAAGATTGCGTCCAATTCGGCTTCGTAATTAACCATATGGTTAAATTAAACGGCAATTGTTTTCTTGTCAACAAAAGCGTGAGAAACTCACCACATGAAAATTTCCATCATGTCCATCACCGAAGCACATGCAAAGCCATTTCATGCATGTTTGGATTCGGTGGCCAAGGAACAAAAATATCTCGGCCAAAGCGCGGCGCCACCTATCGACAAAGTGGCAAGCTTTGTCCGCGAAAACGTTCAAAACGATCACCCACAATTTGTCGCCATCGATGGCGAGCGCGTGGTCGGTTGGTGCGATGCGATTCCGCATTGGGCGGATGCCTTGAAACATAGAGCTGGCCTTGGCATGGGTGTAATAAGCGACTATCGGGGTCAAGGTATTGGCAAACAATTACTGCGCGCGTGTTTGGAAAAAGCAATGACAAAAGGCATCAGGCGCATCGACCTTGAAGTTCGCGCAGACAACGAAATCGCCATCGCGCTATACGAAAAATTCGGCTTCGCTCACGAAGGCCGGAAGTCATTGGGGCTGTGCCACAAAGGCATCTACTACGAGGCTATTCAAATGGGTTTGGTATTTCCTGACGTGCCATAGCGTGCTGACTTGATGACGGCGTGTGGCCGATGAACGGGCCAGTCCCTCACCAGCACCAACTGGTAAGATTTTGCGTTATCCGATTAAAACTAAGTGAAGTGCATTCCATCTATTTTGTGGGAATGTATTTGCGCAAGACCTGTACCCGAGCTTTCTGAACTTTGCTTTCGAGCTTTTCCATTACGTTGGTCAGGAAAACAAAATGCGGCGCGTTGTGAAATACATCTTGGCTGTTTTGGCAATTTTTATATGCGTGGCCATAGCACTCTTTGAGTACTCTTCTTATGAAGATCAGAAAACTTTCAGCGCAGCGGCAAACCAATGTGAACGCGCTTGTATTCATGATTCCGGCGGGATTGATCAATGCCGTAAATTCTGCACCCAGCATCCAGATCACTATCCTTGAGACATGGAGTGATCAGGTCGATGCGAAACGTGCTGGTTCGATGACGGCGTGTCACCAGCACCAACTGACAAAATCGCGCCGCGCGATTCACCGGTAGTCAATCCGAAAATTTTCCTTGGTAAGCCAGGCATTCAGATCGGTTATCAACCCATCTTCCAAGCGCACGTTCCATTGTTCGGACAAATCGATATCTGCGCTCGCCTCGGAATTTGAATAGCGAATAACCACCGGACACGGCCCACTGCCGAAAGGTTTTAGCAGGCTTTGTAGGCGTTTGGCGTCTGATCCACCATTCATCGTCAGCACTAATTTTCGGGCGTAACGATTGCGGGCTTCGCTCATGGTCAGCAGTTTTTCGGCGACGACGCGGGTGTTGCCAGAGTAGTTGTCTTTGCTGATTTTCCCTTCGATGATGAGCACGTCGTCTTCGACAACTTTGGCGCGCTGTGCGTCCCACAGTTCGTTGTAGATCACGACTTCGAGTTGCGTGTCGGCATCGTCTAGCGTCACTACGGCCATTTTTCCGCCGCGCGACATTTGCGAACGAAATGCCAAAACGATGCCAGCCATAAGTACCGTTTCACGGCTAGGTGAGAGTTGGCCGAGGCGATACTTGACGAAGGATTTGAGCTCGCTGGCGACTTCGTTGTAGGGGTGGCCGGAGAGGAAAAATCCTAGCGCGGACTTTTCGTTCATCAAACGTTCGCGCTCGGTCCATTGCGGCACATCGCGATAGGCGGGGGTTTCAATCTCGCCGCTGGGCGCATCGAATAGGCCGCCTTGCAGCGCATTGCGTTCGGCTTGATCGGCGGCTTCCGTAGCAATCGCCACCGAGGCCAGCAGCTTGGCACGGTGACTGTCTATGCTGTCAAACGCGCCGGCGCGAATGAGTGCTTCGATGACGCGGCGATTGACCAAACGACGGTCTACGCGGCGCATGAATTCAAACAGATCGGTGAATTTGCCATCCGCCTCTCGGTTGGCGATGATGATGGACAAAGCCGCTTCGCCTGTGCCTTTGATCGCGCCCAGTCCATAGCGCACAGTCTTGGCATCGGTGGGCAAAAAACGTATGCCGCTGATGTTGATGTCGGGCGGCAAAAACGTAAGGCCATTGTCGACGCCGTCTTTGTAAAAAAAGTGCACCTTGTCAGTGTTGGCCATTTCTGACGAGAGCGTGGCAGCAGTGAATGCCGCGGTGTGGTGGCGCTTGAGCCAGC
Source organism: Rhodocyclaceae bacterium (assembly GCA_016721505.1). Taxonomy (GTDB): domain Bacteria; phylum Pseudomonadota; class Gammaproteobacteria; order Burkholderiales; family Rhodocyclaceae; genus JADKHX01. Next base: position 218,450 of record JADKHX010000001.1, read on the forward strand.
CGGTGTGATAGGCGACGAGTGAATACGCAGCGGCGTGGGATTTGTTAAATCCGTAGCCGGCAAACTTGTACATGATGTCGAAAATCTCGTTGGCTTTTTCGGCACCGATATTATTCTGCGCCGCACCTTCGATGAACAAGACACGTTGCTTGTCCATTTTGACAACATCTTTTTTGCCCATTGCGCGGCGCACTTCGTCGGCACCGCCCAAAGTGAAATTGGCGATGACCTGCGCGGTTTGCATCACTTGCTCTTGATACACCATGATGCCGTAAGTATTGGACAACACCTTTTCCAACAGCGGATGCGGATAGTTCACCGGCTCGCGGCCATGTTTGCGGTTGACGAAATTCGGAATGAAATCCATCGGCCCTGGACGATATAAAGCGTTGAGCGCAATCAAATCGTCAAGTCGATCCGGGCGCGCTTGGATCAGCGTGTCCTTCATGCCCGTGGATTCAAATTGGAATACCGCCGTGGTGTTGGCGTTTTTGAAAATTGTGTCGTAGACCGACTTGTCGTCAAGCGGCAGCGTTTCCAAATTGATCTCTATGCCTTCAACTTCGCGAATTAGCTTCACGGTTTCGTCGAGTATGGTCAACGTGCGCAGGCCGAGGAAATCGAACTTCACTAAACCCGCGAGTTCGACATCACCTTTGTCAAATTGCGAAACCGCTGCACTTGCGCCATCGGCAGCGTAAAGCGGGCAAAAGTCGGTGAGCTTGCCCGGCGCAATCAAAACGCCGCCGGCATGCATGCCGACGTTGCGAGCCAGGCCTTCGAGCTTTTCAGCCAAGCTCCATAGCTCGGCGATGTCTTCTTCGTTTTTGATGCGCTCTTCAATCGCTGGCTCGGCCAGGCGCGCTTTGGCCAAGGTGATTTCCAATTCCTTTGGAATCAATTTCGCAAACTGATCGACTTGATTGAAACCCAAATTAAGCACGCGGCCGACATCGCGGATCACCGCTTTGGCGGCCATGGTGCCAAAGGTAACAATTTGCGAAACCGCATGTGCACCGTATTTTTTCTTGACGTAATCAATGACGCGGTCGCGGCCTTCTTGACAAAAATCGATGTCGAAGTCAGGCATGCTGACGCGTTCGGGATTCAAAAATCGTTCGAACAGTAACTCGTATTTGATTGGATCAAGATCGGTAATACCAAGGCTATACGCGACCAAAGAACCCGCGCCGGAGCCTCGTCCAGGCCCAACCGGCACGCCATTGTTCTTGGCCCAATTGATGAAATCGGCAACGATCAAAAAGTAGCCGGGGAACTTCATGTTCACAATCGTAGCGACTTCGAAATCAAGTCGCTCGACATATTTTTGGCGCACCACATCGCGCGCCGCTATGTCGGGATAAAGCACCGCCAATCGTTTTTCTAAACCGATGTGTGACTCGCTGGCGAGAAAATCTTCCAGTGTCACACCGTCTGGCGTGGGGAAATCGGGTAGTCGGTTTTTTCCGAGTTCCAGTGTCAAATTACAACGCTTGGAAATCTCAACCGCATTTTCAATCGCTTCCGGAAGGTCAGCGAACAGTGCCAACATTTCGGCTTGCGATTTGAAATATTGCGCATCGCTGAATGCACGTCGCCGCCGCTTGTCGCTCAAGACATGCCCCTCGGCAATACAGACGCGCGCATCATGTGCCTTGGCATCAGACGGTGCCAGAAACTGTATCGGATGCGTAGCGACCACCGGCAGACCAAGCCGAGCAGCCAGATTGACGCTGGCCGCGAGCAATGATTCTTCAGCAGCTACTGGTACGTCAACGTCCATCCGCGCTGCACGCTGAACTTCGATGTAAAAAGCATCGGGGAACAGTGCCGCCCAAGCCCGTGCGCGTTGTTCAGCTTGGCTGATTTTCTCGGCTTGCAACAACTGCCCCACATCGCCAAATCCCGCGCCGGATAAAGCGATCAAGCCAGTGTTGTCGCCGTTGGCTAGCGCTGCACGAGAAATTTCAGGACGGCCTTGATGGCGTGGTGCAAGGTAGGCCGAAGTCAGCAATTGGCACAAGCGCAAATAGCCTGGGCGATTGCGGCACAACAACAAAATGCGTACCGCATTCAAATTCGCATCCGGTTTATTTTGCGCAGTCTCGTCGTCGGCTATCCACACATCGCAACCGATAATCGGCTTGATGCCTTTGGCACGCGCCGCCGAATAGAACTTGATCATGCCAAACAAATTGGCTAAATCGGTAATCGCCAGCGCTGCCTGACCGTCCTTTATCGCTGCGCTAACAGCATCATCAATTCGCGTTAGTCCATCGGTGATGGAATACTCACTGTGCAGTCGAAGATGGACGAAATTTGGCGCGGACATAGCGCGGGAATTTTACGCCGGGGTGAGCGCTGAGCGACAGTCAATTTCGTCTTCGGTGCTGGTAAAGGACTGGCCCGTTCACCGGCCACACGCCGTGCCGATGTCGAATTTAACCTCGATCAACTAAACCGCTACGCATGATGCGTACTATGCCATCCCGCATTATTGGCGAGAAACGCAAACACGCTAGCATCGGCGATCTCGCATTCAGCGAGTTGTGGAATCGCCTGGAATACATGTGGCATTCCGGCAAATACATCAAGCTGCACTTTCACTCCGCTGGCGTGCGCCTTGGCCGCCGCGCGGGTTGAGTCATCAAGCAACATTTCATTGCCGCCAACTTGAAACAATAACGGCGGCAAGCCAGTGAAATCGCCGACCAATGGCGAGACATGCGGGCTCATGTACATTTCCATTTCCGGCAAATACATTTCACCCATCCAGCGCAACATCGCAACGGTAAATAGCGGATCGACCGCTTCGTTGACCACCGCACTACGCCCGCTCATCGAGAAATCAACTGCCGGTGATAGCGCCACGGTGGCCGCTGGCATCGGCAGCCCTGCATCGCGAGCGCGCAGCAAGGTAACCAAGCTCAAATTACCGCCGGCAGAGTCACCGGCAATCACGATTTGCGTCGCATCACCACAATGGTCGAGCAACCAGCGATATGCCGCCAGACAATCGTCGGGGCCTGCCGGAAATGGATGCTCGGGGGCCAGGCGATAGCGTGGCATTAATGCGCGTGCACCAAGCGCACGACACCAACGGGCGACCATTGCCGTCTGCATTTTTGGCAAGCGCACACTGAAGGCACCGCCATGCAAGTACAGAAAAATTCTATCGGGCCGACTTTGCGGCACGTCTAACCATTCGACCGCCACGTGGTCGCACATTTGTCGCGTTATCGTCACGTCGGCATCGGTTCGTCCTAAACGGGTATCGACGGCAGCAGCACCGCGACGAATCGCATCTATGGTGATGGCGCCAGGTTGCAGGCGCTTGAAAGTCAAGCGCATCAAGCTTTCGACCACCGCCAAAAAAGCTTGATTGCCTTGCCGCTCAATCAGCCGGTAATACGCGGGGGCGGCGAGTGTTGAAGCGAACGAATCACCCATGCGTGAATGTCACCGGCTTGTGCGCAGCGCTCATTTCGATTTTTTGCCGGCAGATTTGACGGGCGAGGATTTGTTCACCCTCTTAGCAGCAGCCAGCGGACGTTTGCTGGGTCCGCCGAGTGCCACGGCGGCGCGCACCAGAGCTTCAAAACTATCATTCAGACATTGCGCGAAAAAGCTCGGATCGGGCATCATTTTGCGACATGAAATGAAGCAAACCCAAAGCGTGCCGTTGTAACTGAACGCCGTGACGTTGAGACCCATGTCGTTGGAGATCGCCGATACCGGCAGGAATAAGGCCAACTGTGCACCGGCCATATAAAGCGGGACATCCGGGCCACGAACATTTGACACCGTCATATTCGCCATCGCCATCATTCCCTTGGTCAGCAAAAGCTCGGTGATGCCGGCGGGCAATACTTGAATCAATTGCGCTGGCAGCTCCTTGCCAATAATCGCATTCATCGCTTTGTTCTTGTTGGCGCCGCGCTTCACCGCGTTCAAGCGTTCCAGCGGATCGGCAATATCGCTACGCAGCGGCATTACCGTCATACCGATCTGATTGCCTTCGTCGGCGCCTTTGTTCTCACCGCGGATGGTCATCGGCACCATCGCGTTCATCCCTTTATTTGGCAGTTCGCCCTTGGCTTCCAGATATTGTCTGACTGCGCCACTGGTGACCGACATGAAGATGTCGTTGATGGTGGTCTTGTCGACATGCTGGCGAATTTTTTTGCAATCTGCCAATGGAAATCCAACTGCGTCAACCACACGATTGGCGGATATCGGCGCGTCAAATCTGGTCTGCGGTTTGCGTCCTGGATTGTCATCGTTTGCTGGTCGCGGTTTGAGTTTGCCACGACCTTCAACCAATTCCTTACCCAATTCCGCTGCACGCCCACTGGCCACAAAATCGCGTCCGGCCTGCGCCGCGCGACCGCCCAAAGCCAACAACAGCTTTGAGCCGTCGAACACTTGTTGCGCGCGATTGGCGACTGCCCTGGCATACAGTTCAACCGGCGTCGGATCGCGATCCGCTAACACCGTCAAAGCGTCTTCAGTTGCCTCGGCATCTTGCTCAGGAGTCAGGGTGTGTATCGCGGCCAACATCGCTGCGCCGGATTCACCGTCGATGGCTGAGTGATGCATCTTCATGTATAGCGCAAAACTGCCTTGCGGTATGCCCGGAATTTTGTCCAGCCCTTCGATGATGTAGGCTTCCCACAATGGTTTGGTCATGTCCAAGGGGCGCGAATGCAAACGCGCAACTTGTATCATCAGCTGCCGCCAGTCACCCGGATGCGGCAAAGCAATATGGCGCACGTGATATTCAATATCGATTTCGGCGTCTTCAATCCAATACGGACGATCGAGTCCAAATCTCGCCGCCACCAAACGGCGGCGAAAGATTTTTGACACATTCAAGCGATTCGAAAAGTGACTCAGAATCGCTTTGAAACGCACCTTACCGCCAGGCGCCGTTGACGGATCATAAATAGAAAGGCTGGCGACATGTAAATGTTGATTGCCCTTGTCCATCGCAAGGAACAAATTGTCCATTCCTGATAGATATTTCATTGCTCGTCTCCTCGTTTAACCGGCACGAAACTCAAACATGGTCGATGAATTCTGCATTGCTCACAATGACATTCGGCGTCACACTGATTGAAGGTTCGGCATCGACGATCTCATTAATGTCAATCTGGCTTGATTCATGTGCCATCCGTAAGTGCGCGCCGGTGAGTTGCATACGGCTGGTCTTGCGCTGGCGCTGAGGTCGGGCCTTTGCAATAGCCGGCGAAGCTCTTCTGGTACTCACTGTCGTGCGCACTGGCGTGACGTTTTCGACGGGAACGTGAATGATCGTGCGCTCACGCCCGACTTCGACAGCATCAGCCAGCAAACTCAAATTTACGTTGAGCAACGCGGCGAATTTTTCCGGATCCGGCAGCATCTTGCGGCAGGAAACAACAGTCACCCAGAGCTCATCGCAATAGCTGAACCCACTGACCGAAAGCCCGATCCCATCCATCACCAAACCCAATGGATAAAAACGCTTCAGGCGCGCACCAGCCAAATACATCGGCACATCGGGACCGCGCACATTCGAGACCGTAGAGCTCAAGTAAGCGCTTAGAAATTTCTGTATTAACGCGGTACTCATCCGCGTCGGCATTTCGTCGGCCAGCTGTTTAACTAAAGAACGCCCGAGAATGTCAGTGGTTTGCCGAGCGCTTTTGCCATCACGGCAAATCGCTTTCAGCCGCTCCAGTGGATTGGCTATTTCCATATGCATCGCGACACGGCTCAAGCCGATTTGGCTGGTAGTGTCAGTGCCAGGTAAGGTGTCTCGTGCCAGCGTCGGAACACCCGCCGCGAACGACGCATCTGCGGGTTCGCCACAGGCCACCAGATAGTCACGCATCGCGCCACCGACTACTGCCAGGAACACGTCGTTGATCGTCGCGCCCTCGACTCGCGTGCGGATACGCTGCATGATTGGCAAGGACAGACTGACCCCTTCCACCATACGCCGCGAAGACACCGCTCCGTCGAAGCGCGATTTACCCAGAACGCGCGGCAAGCCCAATTGTTCAAAGAATTCATGTTTGAACGAGCCGCTGCGACGCGTCAATCGACGAAACACTGATTCAGTTACCAGTGCAGTCAACTTCATGCCAGCGGCAACGCCGGTATTCCACATACGCACGCTACGCGGCACGATGTTGCCCACTGCGCGCGCGCCAAGCTCGACCCCGGTCGGCGGCGAATCAACCACCCGCGAACGTGCTTGTTCGTGATGCTCTGGGACAGAAATCAAGGTGTGCATGGCGCGCAAAATTTGCGCGCTGGTATCGCCATCAACAGCCGCGTGATGGAATTTGATGTACATCGCAAAGCTGCCTGGCGGAGTACCTTCGACGTGATTGAGACCTTCAATCACATAGGCTTGCCACAGTGGTTTGCTGCGATCAAGCGGCTGCGAATGCAGGCGCGCAATCTGTATGCAAAGCTGTCGCCAATCGCCCGGTTGCGGCAAAGCGATATGTCTTACGTGATATTCCAAATCAATTCGTGCGTCACCAACCCAATACGGTCGCCCCACATTGAAAGGCACGGTGACTAGGCGGCGGCGAAATACCGGTGCAATATCCAAGCGACGCTGAATGTGCGCCAAGATGTCGCGCAAACGAACTTGGCCACTCGGCGCGGTCGATGGGTCATAAATTCCCAGCGCGGCAACATGCATGCTTTGCGTATTGGTTTCTAGTGCGAGGAAAAGCTCGTCAAGGCCGCTCAGTTGTTTCATTTGGTGTAGGTGTCGATGGGGGTTGAACACAGATTGAATTTAGCGCCAGCCGTGGCCATTGATGACCGCTGTGACGATGAATTTCAGAACAATTACTGTCCATCAATATTACACGCGAAGCCCCAGTGCGTGGGCTGTGTAGGGGGTTTTTACACTGTGGATTGCCGGTTGTTTTCAGTGCAAATGTATTGCAGAAACACAAAAAGCCAAGTCAGCTAAACCGACTTGGCTAATTAACGCGGCGTACTACGGAATTAGTACAGCTTTGGCGGCAGCGTTTGGCTGCGGATGCGCTTGTGATGGCGCTTCACAGCAGCAGCAGCTTTGCGCTTGCGCTCGGTGGTGGGCTTCTCGTAGAACTCTCGAGCACGCAACTCGGTCAGCAGACCGGTTTTTTCAATTGCGCGCTTGAAACGACGAACGGCTACCTCGAACGGCTCATTTTCTTTGACACGAATACCGGGCATATTTTTTGTCCAAACAAGTACAACGTTGGGTGATAAACCAAACAAAAACATTAAAACAAACTGGTGGCCAGGGGCGGAATCGAACCGTCGACACACGGATTTTCAATCCGTTGCTCTACCGACTGAGCTACCTGGCCAGAAGGGCGCGGATTATAGCGGGGAAATCTCATCCGTCAAAGGCGTTTGCTGAAGGTTTGCAATTTCACCAACAAGAATACGCTCGACTGGTGGCGCGCGGGCGAGAATATAGGCATAAGCATTTGCAGTATTTCTTTTCGATGACCATAACGGCGTGTCACCAGCACCAACTGACGAAATCAATCCATAAGATCCGGCCTGATGGACAATCTGCATAACGCACATATCGCCATCATTGGTGGCGGACCGGCCGGATTGATGGCTGCCGAGGTCTTGGCCAGCGCAGGCTGCGAAGTGCATGTGTTTGATGCAATGCCCTCCGTAGGTCGAAAATTTCTGCTGGCCGGTCGTGGCGGATTAAACCTCACACACAGCGAGGCATCTGAGGCGTTCATCACGCGGTATCGAATGCCGCGAGCGCATATTGAACGCTGGCTAGCTGAGTTTGATGCGCCGGCTTTGCGCGCTTGGGCACATCGACTTGGCATCGAAACTTTTGTCGGTAGCTCGGGACGAATTTTTCCGCTTGGTATGAAAACTTCACCGTTGCTACGCGCTTGGCTGGTGCGACTTGCCGAGCTGCAGGTGCGCATTCATTTGCGCCATCGCTGGCAGGGTTGGAACGATACCGGACAACTCGAATTCACCACGCCTGCAGGCAGTACATCGTTTGCACCCAGCGCAACAATTTTGGCGCTCGGTGGTGGCAGTTGGGCTCGCCTAGGTTCGGACGGCGCTTGGATGCCATTGCTCGCCGCCCAAGGAGTGGCTACAAGCCTACTCCGCCCAGCCAATTGCGGGTTTGAGATCGTATGGAGCGAGCACTTGCGCACCCGCTTTGCTGGCGCGCCAGTGAAGTCTGTCGTCGCCTCGGTCACGCTTGCCGACGGCAGCACGATCGAGCGCCCGGGCGAATTTGTCATCACCCGCCATGGTGTCGAAGGCAGCTTGATCTATGCACTCTCTGCCCCGCTGCGCGACCAGCTACAAGCGAATGACGAAGCCATTCTCACGCTTGACCTGGCACCCGGCCATGCGCTTTCCGAATTAACCGCAGCCCTATCCCGCCCGCGCGGCAGCGACACACTGGCCAACCAGCTGCGCCGGTGTGCCGGGATCACGGGGGTCAAGGCAGCGCTGCTACGCGAAACCTGCGATGCGGCCATTCTGACCAATCCCATACGTTTAGCCGGGCGAATCAAGCTGCTGCCGTTGCGGCTGGTTGCTACCCGGCCGATCGAGGAAGCCATCAGCAGTGCCGGCGGTGTTCGCCTTGATGCAGTCAACGATCAGTTAATGCTTAACCAGCTTCCCGGCGTTTTCTGTGCCGGAGAAATGCTGGATTGGGAAGCGCCAACCGGCGGCTATTTGCTGACTTCTTGTTTCGCCAGCGCTCGCATTGCGGCCCGGGGCGTACTGGAGTATCTGACTGATGCCGGCAATCCGCAGCGCGTTCGGTGAAAAACTTGTTCCATTGATAATGCGCCTTCTGCAATCCGCGTAGCGGACGGCGGATTCAAGCGAAATGCTGAAACCTACCAACGTATCGGAGATTATTAGTGGAATTCACGGAACTTATCAAAACCCGCAAAAGCATTCGCGGATATCAGCAAAAGCCGGTGCCACGCGAAGTCATCGAAGAAATTATCGAAGTCGCCAAATGGGCGCCGTCTTCAATGAACACCCAGCCGTGGCACGTCCATGTAATCACCGGCGAGCCACTTGACCGCATCCGCAAGGGCAATACGGAAAACATGGTCGGCGGCATTCCACCGCAGCGCGACTTTCCGATGAAAGAGGAATACGAGGGCATCCACCGGCGGCGCCAAGTTGATATTGCGATTCAACTTTTTGAAGCCATGGGGATCGCACGGGACGACAAAGATCGCCGCACCGATTGGGTAATGCGTGGCTTCCGCCAGTTCGATGCGCCAGTGTCGCTGGTGCTGACCTATGACAAATATCTGGAGCCAGCAGCAATCAGCCAGTTTGATCTGGGTGCGATTTCCCATGCCATCGTACTGGCCGCATGGGAGCGCGGTTTAGGCTGTGTGATCAATGGTCAAGGCATCATGCAATCGAGTGTGGTGCGGGAGCATGCGGGCATTCCTGATGATCAAAACATCATGATCTGCATTGCCATGGGCTACCCGGACGAGCGCTTTGTCGCCAACAACGTGAAGTCTGTTCGCGAAGACAACTCAAGCTTTGTCAGATACGTTGGTTTCGACACGGTGGCTGACGGGGCATAGTACAAGAGGTCATTTAAGCTGCCTCGCCGGGAAACTCGAACCGGGTCATGATTTGAATCGCTCTCGGGTATGCATCCCTAGGGTAAACTTTCGCCCGCGACCCGGGGTACACGACGCATTAAAGAATTGCCGGTTCCCAAGCTTGCTGCGTCGTTATCCGAACTAGAATTTGGTCGGCAAACCATGGTTAAAAAATTCTCATTACTTGTCCTCTTGCTGGTCTCGGCGTGGTTCACTGCTTGGGTAGTGGTGGATCGATCGTCACCATCGCAGGTCTACGAACGAGCAAGAAAAAACAAGGCCACACCAGAACTGCTGGCGCGCGTGGATATTGCGCCACGTGGCGAAGCACTGACTTTTGCGCGATACATGCAAAACGGTCAGCCACGTCTGATTTTGGTAACTGACTTTGACAAAGGCCGGGTCAGTGGAATCGATATCCAAAGTCAGCTTAAGGATAGTTCCGCTGATCCGATAGTGCTATTCAATCTAATGGGCTATTCCGCCCTGGAGGCGCTTGAAAACCCATCGGTGCAAGTTGCCGCCGAAGAACTGATTTTGCCGTTTCCCGGGACCGATAATCAGATTGCCGTTGGTATCAACTATCCGGCACATTCCGCTGAAACCGCGATCACCCAATCTTTCGTATTTCCCAAACGCACGGTCGCGACCGACCATCGTGCCAAGGTCCCCGCACGCGACTATTTGCTCGACTATGAAATTGAACTCGGTTTTGTCTTACTCAACGATCTTTCGCGCGATGCGCTGCCAAAATATGTGGGATTAGTGTTGAGTAGTGACTATACGGACCGGGCGACGCTCCTGCGCCACGTCAATTTGCGCGATGTCAGCTCTGGTGAAGGGTTCACGCAAGGAAAGAGTGAGCGGGGATTCATGCCGGTTGGAAACCTGCTCATCATTCCGAAGGACTTTCAGCATTTTTATAAGAACCTAAAGCTTGAGCTGTGGTGCAACGGCGAGAAACGTCAGGAAGCTCACCCAGCGCATTTGATCTGGGACGTTCAACGTATCCTCTATGAGGCACTTGCACGTGAATCCTTGCGTTGGAAATGGAACAACGAGGTGGTCTCGCTACCGGTAAAGGATCGTCGGATTCCGGCTCGAACGATGATCCTCTCCGGAACTCCGGGCGGCGTTATTTACCAACAACCAACGGCGCGGGATATTTTTCTCGGTCTATCAGAAACGTTTTTCATGTTGCGCTGGTTCCAACCGCAAACCGTCATTGAGCCGTTTTTGCGCAATGAACACTACTCCAGACGCTATCTGAAGCCCGGCGATATTGTGCAGATGAAGGCCGACCGCTTAGGGACAATTAGCAATCAAATTGTCGCTGAATAACTGGTCATGCAGGACACGCCAGTTGGTGCTGGTACGGGACTGGCCCGTTCACCGGCCATACGTCGTCAGCTGTTCATCAATAGCGCCGAGTAACTATTTCATGGGCAAAAAACGACCCGATTCAATCGAGAATGGCTTACCGGATTGCTTGCCGACGGTGACACGAACCCAATTCACATTGGGTGAGCCGTAGCCCTCGACCCGAGTCACATTTTTTATCTCGCGCCGATCAAGCGGACTCTTGTAGGGGTTATCAACACGGAATTGGTGCGAGTCCCCATGTACATACAATATTGGTTTGCCAAGTCTTTCAGCTTCTGCCTCGAATGCGTTCAGGAACGGCACGTACGCTGACTTGGCGACGTGGGCGGGCGACTCCTCAAAACCTGGGTTGGCCTGTGAAAAGACCGCCATCCCGATAATGTCGTCGGATTTGGCACGCGCGGTTGCCTCGTTTAGCCATCGTATGTTTGCCTGTGTCCGCTCGCGTTGTTCGGCATCATTTGCCGCATCAAAGCCGAGGTTGTCGTTGCTGCCTTGAATGTTGAATGTGGCAAACACCACGCCCTGATGCACCCACATTGCATTTTCACGATAGCGCGACAAGAGCGGATCAGCGGCAAACATGTCGCCCTGTAAATTTAGCGCCAGGCTTGATCGACCAAGTGATTTTGGAGCAGCAAAGAACAGCTCACGCAGCTTGCGTAGTCGATCAAGTGGCGCCATCGCGCCATTGCTCGGGTGACGACAATCGACCCAATCGTTATCTCCCGGGGTGTATATGAACGGGTGCCGAGACTGATCAAACTCAGCAAAACGCGCCGCAAAAAGTTCATCAGTACAAGGCGAGTTCCCTCCGGCCTTGAAGTCACCCACATGCACGACAAATGCAAGCGGTTCACTATTGATCGCCGTCAGTAATGCTGAGAACTGCTTTTCTTGCGCGGCGTTGTACTGTTGGTCACCAATCAAGCCAAAACTGAAGCTGCTCGAATCGGCCGGCAGTACGGCTTCATTTGCGCAACTCGCCGTCAGGATGAGTGCAATCGCAGTCGCTGCGCTTGCCAGCAGAAATGATGTCCGTTTGTTCAAAGTAACCCCGCCTTGATTTGCTTAGAGAATGAATTAGTAAGCTTATGCGTTGAACGGCTGTGTTGGTTATCGTACCGGCGCTAAGTACTCAAACCTTTGCTAATTCACCGCGTCTGTTTGGCCAAGCGTTATGTTCGAGAGCAGCACCGCTACTTCGGCTTGACGAGCGCAGCCAACCTTGCCTAACACTTGCTGAAGTTGTGCCCGAACGGTGTTGCGACTGACGCCACCGCTGGAGGCAATGTCGTCGACCGAGTCGCCCGCGGCAAGACCACGCGCCACGCGGGCTTCAGATGGCGTTAGATCTAACAGCGATCTCAATAGCTCAACGGGTGGCGCCTTGCGCGCCGCAATAGGCGTTGCTATCAACAGCGCATAAGACCGAGTAAAAATGTCATGCGCGGATCGTCGAATTGGAATGACGTGAACCACGAATTGCGCCCGTCCGTCTTTGCCGCGCATTGGAAAGGAGTGAACGCCCTCAGGCGATGTCGCCTTTAGTGAGGGGAACGAAGCCCAAAGGAGCTCGTTGGCACTGGTATCAGTCAAAGCGATACGATTTTGCGCACGCCAATGAACGTGATCGGATAGTTCATTCATCAGGCTGTTGGCTTCGACGACAACGCCACTTTCATCCATCACCAAGGCGGGTAGGCCCATCAACGCTAATACATTGCTGGCACCACTGGCACTTTTAAGACTAAGCCTTGCCGCAATTAGTGCAGCACGCGACAAATGCGGGCGTAGTTCATTCAGAGTTTGTACGTGATCCTGCTCGATCGGACCGCGATCAAACTGGCGCTCGACGCTAAAAACGATGCTGTCGCCGGTCGGCATCACCAAGCCAGTACCCGCTGACCAACCGAGACCGCGTGGGCGAAAGAAATCACGATAGATCGGAGTTTCGTTGAGCTGATCTTCTGTCCAGAAATCATGCTCGACAAAAAATGACGGCTGGTTTTGCGTCATCAGACAGATACGCCGCGAGCATTTGGCGAACCAGCCATCGCTGACATAGGTTTGGAACACATCCGAGAGCACTGCAGACGAGGTCCAATTGAGTACTCTGTCACGCCCGGCAAATAACAGCCCACCACTTGCGTCCACCATGTTTGCCAAGTCGTCAAGCACACCCGGCCAGAGTTCGGGCACAAAAGAACACTCATAAATGCGGTCGATCAATTCGGTTTTCATAGTCTGTCGAAATTTCGGTGAACGATTTCGGCGCTCAGGGCAGTGCACGCAAAAAAGCACTACATCGCAGGAGCGCGACGTGGCTTATCGTTACGTGTATCGCCACACAGAAATATTACCGCATGTTGGCAGCGGGATAATTCGTTTGTCAGTTGGTGCTGGCCACACGCCGTTTAAAAGGCTAGCGGCTAAGCCTGGGCATAGCCGGGGTTTGCCACGGCAAGCTTTTCGCGCACTTCATCCTTCATGCTGGTGCGCAAATTAACGATGTCTTTATCACGTGCACCGTAGAGTATTTCCTGCACTAGTCTGGTCTGATCGACGCCATGCATCTCTGGCTGAAACTCATGCGCCTTTGCTGCCAAGTCGCGTTTTATCAGCCCGGCGCAATGCGCCGCAACGAGTAAGCGCATTCTGAATTCATTTGGCGCGAGGACGCTGATTTGGCGCAACTCTTCCTCGAGCGCTGCGCTTAGTTCACCTGCATCGGGATGTTCGTTCATCAATGCACCTCATCCATCAATTTGAGTAGATCCCATTCAATTTCAGCGATACGACGACCGAGCACCAGGCGCTGCAAGTTGCGATGTTCACCATCACCATAGGCGCGTGAATTGCGCAGACAGTAGAGTCCCCACCAGAGCTGCCCCAGCACTTCCGCGTAATGAACTCTTGCGGGCGTCATTTCAAAGTTCGATGTCGCGTTGTAGCCATCGAGTAATGTAGCTAAATCACCAAGACCACCAGCGCGGTTTTGGTCATGACCGAAGCGCCATGGCCGCATGCAGAAGAACCCCAAATCCGTCGCCCGATCACCGCTGCGACAAAATTCCCAGTCAATCAATGCGCTCAGACCGTTATCACCGACCATTAAATTACCAAGCCGAAAATCACCATGAACCAGCACTGGTGCTGCAAGCGGCGGGCGATTAATCATCAACCAACGCAGGCCGATTGCCAGTACCGGGCGATCTGGAGAGAGTCTTAGCAGATCACGCGTAAAGGCGGCCAGTGTGGCACTAAGGATGTCAGCACTACCATCGCTGTGCGCAGCGTCGCCAAGCAGTGAGACATGATCATTGGCATCCGCCGCACCAATTGCCGCGGCAACATCAATGCGGCTGAGGCGACCTGCAGCGCGACCAATGTCGTACAACAAAGCATTGCGCGATTTAGTGCTGTCGTGCATGGCAAGAATCCGTCGCGGACTCGCAGCGCCATCGGTCCAAGCCGAAATAATCGCCGCCGAAACAAAGCGGCCGCCTGCGGGTTCAAAGCACACTGGCCTCGCTACCGGCACCTGCGCTTGATATGCCGCCAGTGCGCCAAGGTATTCACGCTGCCGCGATGACCACGGCGTTTTCTCCTCCACGGGATCGCGCTTCAAAACATAACGACCAGCAGCGCCAGAGATGATCCAAGCGTCGCGCGAAGCGCCGCCCGGCAGCGGTGTAACCGAAATTTGTACGCCGGGATCCGGTTCGTGCGCATCGATCAAGGCCTGACGTACCAGCGCGCCAGTTGGTGCTGGCGACACGCCGTCGGGACGCTCGGCTGGTGTCATTTAGACCTTCGATGCAGGATGCGTGAAGCGCTTGAGCTCCTGCTTGGCGATGGTCAGTTTGTGCACTTCGTCCGGTCCATCGCCGATGCGCAGCAAGCCGCGAATATTGACGTACAGCTCGGCCAACGGGGTGTCATCCGAGATGCCTTTGGCGCCATGAATTTGTATCGAGCGGTCGATGATTTCTTGCGCGCGCTGAGCGATAAAAACTTTGGCAATCGAGATGTCGCGATAGGATTTGTGTTTGCCGTACAAATCAATTGTGCGCGCGGCGCGCAACACCAACAGGCGTGCGGCGTCGAGCTCCATCCGCGAGATAGCGATGAAGTCACGAATCATTTGCGTATCGGCCAGCACCCCGTCTTTGAGCTTACGGCTCAGCGCCCGTTCGCAACCAAGCTCCAGCGCCCGTTCGGCCATCCCCAGCGCGCGCATGGCGTGGTGAATGCGGCCGGGGCCGAGCCTGTCCTGCGCCAGTTGAAAACCCATGCCGCGCTTGGCAATCAAGGCATCGGCCGGCACCCGCACATTGCTGAAACGCAGCTCGGCGTGCCCCGGCCCACCGGCGTGGCCAAAGATCGGCACGCGGCGCACGACCTCCAATCCTTTCGCATCCATCGGTACCGCGATCAAGCTAAAGCGTTGGTGCGCTTCGTTGTCGGGATCAGTACCGACGATGGTCAAACAAAACTTTGCACCGATGGCAAAACTAATGAACCATTTGTGGCCGTCGATCACCCACTCGTCACCATCCAAGCGCGCCGTGGTGCGGATGCCGGTCGGATCGCTGCTGGCAACTTCGGGCTCGGTCATTGCAAAACAGCTACGAATATCACCTGCGAACAACGGGTCAAGTAGCTCGGTTCGTTGTTTGGCCGTGGCGTGATCGAGCAGCAGCTCCATATTGCCCGAGTCAGGGTAATTGCAATTGAAAACCATCGGCGCCCACGGCGAGCGACCGATCAATTCGCAGACATGCCCGTAGTCGACATTACTCAATCCAGCACCATGCACCGGGTCGGCCAGAAACAAATTCCATAAGCCGCGCTGGCGTGCTTCTGCGCGCAGCTCCAGCATCAACGGTGCGAACGGTTCCGGCCCGTTGAGCGCATCCATTTGCGCCGACAGCGCCTGCTCTTGCGGCATCACGCATTCGTCAAGAAACGCGGCAAGCTGGTCGCGAACTTGCGCGCCTCGCGCCGACAAACTGAAATCAAGCTCGGTGAGCTTTAGCGGTGTGGCATGTGCACGATTAGACACTGAGGCAAATGAATTGGACATGATTTGAATTCAGGCAAAGGAAGGATGCTGGGCAGGTAGCGATCAAGAAATTTCAATTGCATCGCTGAGTATCATTGACCGTCGCAATCAGGTCAACGTGATGCCGCTCTATAAGCTGTAGTTCAAGTCGCGATTGCCGTCCGGCTGACCGGCGCTTCCCGAATCGGCAGATTCGCGATAGCGGCAAGCACCGCTAGTGTGATATCGGCGTACCACATCCAAGTGAAATCGCCGAAGGCCGCGATGGAAAGTCCGCCTAGGTAAGCGCCAAGAAAACCGCCGATTTGATGGCTAAACAAAGTGAGTCCAAACAAAGTGCCCAGGTAACGCACACCGAACAACTTACCGACGATAGCGGCAGTTGGTGGTACGGTCGCCAGCCAGGTAAAGCCAAGTCCGGCGGCGAAGATGTAAAACGTCCAGTCGGTCTTCGGTGCTAGTAAATAGGCCGCGATCAACAACGCACGCGATGCATACATTGCCGCCAAGACGTATTTGCTACGATAACGCGCAACACAGGCACCGGCGTAGAGGCTGCCGAAAATATTGGCCAGACCGATGATTGCCAGTGACCAACTAGCCACCGATGGCGGCAGGCCACACAGGTCAATTTCCCCGGGCAGATGGGTGACCAAAAAAGCAATATGAAAACCACAAGTGAAGAAACCTGCATGCAGCAGTAAGTAGCTCGGATCCTTCATGGCTTCGCGGGTCGCTTGCCAAGCCCCCTTATCCTTTTCGTTATGCGCGACCGGCAACGGCGCAGTCGAAGTCAGTTTCGCCACCAGTGGCAGGGCCAACAAGGTCATCGCCGCCATTGACCACAACGCGCCCATCCAACCGGTGAGCTGAATCAACTTTTGCAAGATCGGCGCGAAAACGAACTGCCCGAACGAACCACCAGCATTGATGACGCCCGATGCGGTGCCACGCGCTTCTAGCGGCAAGCGCTGCGAGGCGGCGCCAATCAAAACAGAAAAACTCCCCGCCCCGGCGCCGATCGCGGTCAATAAGCCCAAGGAAAAAATCAAGCCAATTCCGCTGCTCATCAAGGGCGTCAGCGCCAGTCCAATGATCAACAGCCATAGCCCCGCAATCAAAACCACGCGCGGACCGTAACGGTCAGCTGCCGCACCGGCCAGCGGTTGAATCGCGCCCCAGCTGAATTGCCCAATCGCTAGCGCCAGACTAATCGTCGTGATCCCAAGCCCGGTCGAGGTATTCAGCGGACCGACAAACAACCCCAGCGACTGACGCGCACCCATGGTGATGGCCAGAATGCCAGCGGCGGCCAGGGTGACGATTAGGATTTCGGGTTTACGCAGGGCTTGGAACATAGGGGTGGCTTTGCGCCTTGTTACATTGATTATCGGTAAGCTAACAGCGTCTGGCCGATGAACGGGCCATTCCATCATCAGCACTAACTGGCGAAGCGTCGCTGCCTGCGTCTGTTCGAATCAGATAAATGCAGTTAACTTTACCAGCAGACCGTCTGATAGCCACTGACTCAGTAGCGATGCCGCCAGCATCGACGGATCACTCTCGGTAAGATCGCTATCCAACGCCGCCAGCACTTCACATATCTCGGCGAAGCTCTCACCCCGTACCACCGCACGGAGCGCCAGCGCTTCGGCAATCTCTAGCGAGCGCCATTTGCATTCGAGTTCCTGCCGCCAGACCAAGAGCGTGTGATCGAGTGCGTCGGGTTGCTCGGTGACGGCATCTGCGTCTTGATTCAATGCATGCCATATCGGTCCGATGCGCCAGTTCAGCTCGAGCAAATTGACCGAGGGATGCAAAGTAAAGCGCATCAGCGGCCAGTCCTGCGGGAGAATCGCTGCCAAATCCTCGGTACGGCAAACGTCTGCATTGGCGGCATCGAAAGCAGCACGCAAAGCCCAATCCATACTCGCCAGATCAGCCAACGCCGGGTGCGGCAGCAGTTCGGGATTTTGGTCGATGAATTCGCGCAAACCATCACCGAACCAGCGGATTGAGCGATAGCGTGACGGTCGCTGTTCGATGTAGGCCGAAGCCAACTGATCAAACAAGTCATCACCCAAAGCCAGATGCAGGACCGGATAGTTATCTTTAAGCGCTGCGGCCAGGCGGGCGCGATAGGCGTTGATATAGAGATCGAAGCCACCGATTTCATTGAGCCCTTCGCGTACAAACAAACCCGGCGCGCGATCACCGGCGAGGACAGCACCTTGGAACACATCCTGCAATGTGGCGACCGGCTTCATGCGTGCCCGACTTGCAATGGCAGGTTTTGCATGGCGGTGCGCCGCACGGTATCGAGTTCGTCAAGCAACTCATTCAGCGGTGGAATATTGTCGTCGCGCTCGATCATGGTCGGCACTGCGCCCAGACGACGGACGGTGTAGGCATACAAATCCCACACCGCATCGCACACCGGATGGTCATGGGTATCAATGATGTAACTGCCGTGATTCTCGTGCCCGGCCAAGTGAATCTGGCGGACATGGGTGGCGGGAATCGCATCAATGAAATGCTGCGGATTGAATCCATGATTGACGCTACTGACATAGATGTTGTTCACGTCGAGCAAGAGATCACAACCGGAGCGTTGCAGTAGCGCAGCGATGAATTCCCATTCGCTCATTTCATCGGCACGGTAGGTGACATAGCTGGAAACGTTTTCCAGCAAAATTTTTCGGCCGAGGAATTCCTGCACCTGTGAAATCCGCTCGACTAAGTGACGCAATGCACGCTCGGTATAAGGCATCGGCAACAGATCGTGGAGGTTAAGCCCATCAGTGCCGGTCCAGCATAAATGATCAGAAATCCAGGCCGGTTCGATGCGCTCAATCAAGACTTTCAGATGGCGCAGATACTCAACATCAATCGGCGCAGTACCGCCTATCGACAATGACACGCCATGCATTACCATCGGGAAATCGCGTCGGATTTGATCCAGCATGTAGAGCGGCTTACCGCCCGGAACCATGTAGTTTTCGGAAATGACTTCTAGCCAGTCGACCCGTTGCCGGAGTCGCTCACTATCCGCCAGAAAGTCGGCGTAGTGCTCGGTGCGTAAGCCCAAACCGTAGCCGCTAATAATGTTTTGCATTCCGTCTTTCGATGAAAAAACCCCGCCGGGGCGGGGTCGATTTTGTCATTTGTTGCCAATCTGCCTATGCTGCAGGCAGCCTAGATTTAGGCCTTGGTAACTTTGCCGCCAGCATCGGTGCAGGCTTTTTCAGTTGCGGCCTTGGTCCAGCCTTGACCCTTGCAGCTATTGTGGCCTTTGCACTCACTTTTCGCTGTCTTGCACTCCGAGGTTCCTTTACAGGAATTGGCGCCGACACACTTCACTGAAGGTGCATCAGCTGCAGCAGCAATCGGCGCAACCAAAACACCTGAGGCGAACATGGTGGCAGCAGCCAGGGCGAGCACGGTACCGGTACGATTCTTTGACATTTTTTATCTCCAAATTAAGAAGTTGAGCGTCGTGATGATCGCAGAACGCGCCACCGACATTGACTTAGACGCAGGCGCTTTGGAAAGCTTACACAATTTTAAGCTGGCAGCCACACGGCACTGACTTATTGCCTTAATAAAACCATCATCTCGATTACACGAAACAGTCATCAATGAAACCTAAGCTGGGCAATGAGACAGATTTCTCAACTCCCACTTCTTAGGACTTCGCCATGACAGAAAAAATCGACTTCAACGACGAGAACTCCAACACCAGCAACAACCTCACCTTTGACACCGTTTTGCAGG
Organism: Rhodocyclaceae bacterium; assembly: GCA_016721505.1. GTDB lineage: Bacteria > Pseudomonadota > Gammaproteobacteria > Burkholderiales > Rhodocyclaceae > JADKHX01. The sequence goes on from JADKHX010000001.1 coordinate 238,313, forward strand.
CGCGTCTGAGTCGGCGCTCGCTACTGCTTGGTAGCGCGGGCGCTGCCGGCGCCGTCGCATTCGCCACTGTTGGTTTGACTGGTTGTGGTGGCACCAACGATCCGGCAGTGGTAGTACCTCCGGTCGTTGTACCACCAGCTCCACTGCTGGGCTTCAATGCTGTTGCCAAAAATCTCAACGACGTTGTAACCGTGCCCGTTGGCTACACCGCCAGTGTGCTTTACGCCCTGGGCGATCCTTTGCGCGCGGGGACGGCAGCATATCGAAATGACGGTACCGACGATGACTTTGAAAACCGCGCCGGTGACCATCACGATGGTATGGAGTGGTTTGGCCTGGATGCGAGCAGTCGTCCGTCGGCCAGCGCTGTCGATCGCGGCTTATTGGCGATTAACCACGAAGCGACCACTGATACAGGAAATCCAGGAAGCAGCTCATTCTTTTTGCATGCCAATGGCGGCACGACCACCCTGCCACGTCCTGCGGCCGAGGTCGACAAAGAAGTAGCGATTCACGGCATATCGGTGGTTGAGGTCAAGAAGACCGGAAGCGCGTGGGCTAATGTCAGTACCTCGGCATTCAACTTCCGTCTGACGCCGCTTTCCGACATCGAAATTTCCGGACCAGCGCGTGGCAACGCTTTGTTGGTGACGAAATATTCCACTAACGGCGTGCGTACACGCGGCACGATCAATAACTGCGGCACGGGTAAGACACCGTGGGGCAGCCTGCTCACTGGCGAAGAAAACTGGGCCGGCTATTTCACGCGCGGTGCGGCTGACGATGCCGCACGCAGCAATGACAAGAGCGTTACCTCGCTGAAGCGCTATGGCCGCGCACAAGGCGCCGCATCGCGGCATGGCTGGGAGACTGGCGGTGCAGCAGACAAATACCAGCGTTGGAACAACAGCAAACTTGGCGCCAGCAGCGATGGCAGCGATGATTACCGGAACGAACTCAATGGCATGGGCTACGTGGTCGAAGTCGATCCCTACGACAAAACCCGAGCGGCCAGAAAACGCACTGCCATGGGTCGCTTCGCGCATGAGAGCGCGTCCTTTTCAATTCCGGCAGCCGGCAAGCCGCTTGCCGTTTATATGGGCGACGACTCGCGCAATGAATACATCTACAAATTTGTCAGCACCGCTAACTGGGACGCTGCGGATGCCAGTCCGATCAGCGCCATCGCGACCGGTGACAAGTACCTCGACAGCGGCAAACTCTATGTTGCCAAATTTGCCAGCGACGGCACCGGCCAATGGATCGAACTGGCGCTGAGCAACGCAACTGTCGCTGCTTATGCCACCTACACCTTTGCCGATCACGCCGATATTTGTGTCAACACACGATTGGCGGGCGACGCCGTCGGTGGGACCAAGATGGACCGTCCGGAATGGAACGGGGTCAATCCGGCGAATGGTGAGATTTATTTCACCCTAACCAACAACAGCAACCGCAACATCAACGCCACTGGCTCAAGTCAGCTTGTCCCTGATAGCGCCAACCCGCGTGCCTATACCGGACTTCAAGGGAACGACTGCACAAAACGGCAATCCCAACGGTCATATTTTGCGCATCAAGGAAGGAACCGTTGGTTCAGCCGCAACCACATTTACCTGGGACGTGTATCTGTTCGGTGCGCAATCAGATGCCGATGCCACCACTATTAATCTGTCGGCCTTGACCGCCGACCAGGACTTCTCCAGCCCTGACGGACTGGTGTTTAGTCGCAACACCGGGATCATGTGGATACAAACTGATGACGGTGCCTATACCGACGTCACCAACTGCATGATGCTCGCCGCCATGCCTGGCCAGGTCGGTGATGGTGCCAAACGTACCTTGAACTACACCAAGGCCGATGCCAGCACCCTGAGCGTCGATACCTATGTCGGCAAAGTACCAACACCAGCGACACTCAAACGCTTCCTGGTTGGGCCAAAGGCTTGTGAAATCACCGGGCTTACAGAGACGTCGGATGGCAAAGCAATATTTATCAATATCCAGCACCCGGGTGAAACCACGCTGCTAGCCAACATTGCCACGCCATCGCTGTACACCAGCCAATGGCCGAGCAATGCAGGCTATGGCGCCGGTAATCGTCCGCGCTCGGCAACCATCGTGATTACCAAGAACGACGGCGGCAAGATCGGTACTTAGTCGCTGATGTTAGTAGGGGCAGCGGCGGAAACGCTGCTGCCTTTTTTCTGTGGCGTCGCTGGCGATCAACAAGGCGGCGGCCAAGGCTATGGCGCCTGAAATGACAGCGTTGGCGCTCCGCGAAGCGGACATCCCGCCATGCAGAGCAGGCCAGCACCAACTGGCGGCTTCGCGTCAGGCTAGGGCAACAAAGCCACTGACGAGGTAAATCGCGCCCAGCGTTAAGACAGTCCACTTTGTCCAGACGCGAAAATCCTTGTCATTGATACGATCAAGTACGCCTCGCGATAACGTGGTGCCGCCGAATGCCAGCACGACCATGCTGAGCGCCAGCCACGGATCGACGCTCACCTCAGCCGTGACGATGCCGCCGAAGTACACGATCTTCAACAGATGACCGCAGCTTTGCGTAATCGCCTTAGTCGCGACCACTTGCTGCCGCGTCATTTTGCTGCGCACGAAAAACACATCGAGAATTGGCCCGGATACGCCAGCGGAGAGTTGCAGCGCGGTACAGGCAAGCCCGCAAGCAAATGGGTGGCCGCGCCGCTCAACGTTCAGATGCAAGCTTTCGGGCAGCATGAAGCTGACAAACGGCGTAAGGCCGAGAACGATGTAGGCGACCGGTTTGCTAACTACGAACTGCATTAGGGCGAATGCCAACAAGGCCAACAAGGCACCACCGACGTAGCCCAAGAAAATCTGCTGATCAATATGTGTGCGCCATAGCCATGCCCGCCAGCCATTGGCCGCCAGCTGCGTGATGCCATGCAACATCATCGCCAGCGGCACGCTGACCAACGCGAGCAGCACGCCCATCAGGATCATTCCACCGGCCATGCCGAGGATGCCGGAGATGAAAGAAGTCACCAGCGCGGTGACGGCGAGGATGGAAAAAACAAATAGGGAAGTCATCACTGAGCGCTGAGCAGCGCGCCTACTGTTGCTGCGATTGCGCCGCTTGTTCCACCGTGGCTTCCTCGCTCGCAATGGACGCTGCACCTTCCATCCACGCTTCCGGGGCACGGCGCAAATCCAGTGTGAGCGGATAGTCCGGATTGCGACCTTCACGGCGCAGATGCATTTGTCCTGGCGTGTGGCCGTGATTCCAAAACCGCACCACGCGGCGCGATTCGGCTTCATTCGCATTGACCGGAAAACGTTCGGAGTTAAGGCCCCCCGGATGCGACACATGATAGGTACAGCCGCCGACTGAACGGCCACTCCAGGTATCCACCAAGTCAAACACCAGGGGTGTATGCACGTCAATTGTTGGATGCAAACCCGACGGCGGACACCACGCACGATAGCGTAAGCCAGCCACATACTCGCCGCGTACGCCCGTGGGTGATAGCGGCAACGGGCGACCATTGCAGGTGAGGACATGGCGCGTGTCGTTCATGTGGCGCAGTTTGATTTGCATGCGTTCGACCGATGAATCCACATAACGTGCGGTACCGCCTGCGGCAACTTCTTCGCCCAGCACATGCCAAGGCTCAATAGCTTGGCGCAATTCGATTTCGATGCCGTTGTAGGCAACGCTACCGTAACGCGGAAAGCGGAATTCGAAAAACGCTGCGAACCACTCAAGCTCGAACGCGTAGCCTGCCGCTTGCAGGTCTTGCACGACATCTTTCATATCTTGCGCGACGAAGTGCGGCAGCATGAAACGGTCGTGCAATTCGGTGCCCCAGCGTTTGAGTTTTGATTGATACGGCTGCTGCCAAAAGCGCGCGACCAAGGCACGAATCAAGAGCATTTGTAGCAAGCTCATTTGCGCATGGGGTGGCATCTCGAAGCCGCGAAACTCCAATAGGCCGAGGCGACCTGTTGCGCTATCCGGGGAGTACAACTTGTCGATGCAAAACTCAGCGCGATGCGTGTTGCCGGAGAGGTCAATCAATAAGTTTCTTAACAAGCGATCAACCAGCCACGGCGCCAAAGTTTCTTCGCCGGGTTTGAGTCGCTCGGCCATTTGCTGGAAGGCGATTTCAAGCTCGTAAAGCCCTTCATGGCGCGCCTCGTCCACACGTGGCGCTTGGCTGGTGGGGCCGATGAACATGCCCGAAAATAAATATGACAAGGCCGGATGATTTTGCCAATAGGTAATCAGACTCATCAGCAAATCGGGGCGGCGCAGGCAGGGTGAATCGGCTGGCGTGGCTGCCCCAAGCACGATGTGATTGCCACCACCGGTGCCGGTGTGGCGGCCATCGAGCATGAACTTTTCTGCGCCTAATCGAGTGAAACGCGCTTCTTCGTAAAGCGTTTGCGTGTTCTCGACCAATTGCGACCATGAACTCGCCGGATGAATGTTGACTTCAATCACGCCGGGGTCAGGGGTGATTTTGAACTCTTTGATGCGCGGGTCGGAAGGCGGTGTGTAGCCTTCCAAACGCACCGGCAATTTCAATTTCGCTGCGGTGTTTTCAATCGCGGCGACAAGGTCGACAAAGTCTTCGAGCAGCACTACAGGCGGCAAGAAAACATGTAGCACGCCTTGTCGCACTTCAACACAAAGCGCGGTGTGCACGATCTCGCGCGGGTCGTAATCTTTGCTCGGCGGCTTGGCTGATTTTTTGGGCTTTTCGGACGATTTTCCCGAAGGCAATTCGCCACGCGCATCAAACGGATCGCGAGGATGATCGGTTTCTTTGTCTTCCGGCGCAACCCACGGCAGCGAGGCGAGTGGCAAACGCAAACCCAGCGGCGAATCGCCGCCTATCAAATAAAGGTGCTTGCGCTTGATTGGCCAAATGCTGGAACGGAAATTCGCCGTACCGACATCTTGCGAGTTGGTGCTGGTAGCACGCCGTCCAGACGTGATTCTCGCCAGCGCTTTAATCGGCAACACATACCCCGCCGCTTTGCCCAACCCGCTTTCGATCAACGCCGCCACGCGTTTGCGCTCGTCGCTGTCGTTGAGCTTCATCGCATGCAGATCAAAATTTTCTGGCCAGCGTTGTTCTTGGTCGACGATTTGGGTGACATCTTCAAACGCGGGAATCACATAGCGCTCGTCAAGCTCCAGCGCACTAGCGAGTTGCGAAATGAAATTTAACGCGTCTGCCGTGGTGGCCGCAGTGGTGGACTTTCCAACAGCCTCATCGACCGCCAACCAGCGCATGTCGCGCCACAGCGGCTTGCCATCGGTGCGCCAATAACAGCCCAGCGCCCAGCGTGGCAGCGGCTCCCCCGGATACCATTTACCTTGTCCGAAATGCAACAGCGCGCCGGGGGCAAAACGTTTTTGCAAACGTCCCAACAACTCACCCGCGAGTGCACGTTTTTTTGGCGATAGCGCGGTGATATTCCACTCCGCACCTTCCATGTCATCAATCGAAACGAAGGTCGGTTCGCCACCCATGGTCAGGCGGACATCATGTTTGAGCAATTCTTCGTCGACCTGGTTCCCCAGCGCCAGCACGGCTTGCCACTGCACTTCAGTGTACGGCTTGGTCACGCGCGGATCTTCGTGGATGCGCGTGATTTGCATCAACACATCCATCTCGGTTTGGCAAACTTCCGTTGCGCCAATAACCGGTGCGGCCGATGAGGGCATCGCCGTACAAGCCAGCGGGATATGCCCTTCGCCGGCCAGCAAACCTGAGGTGGGATCGAGACCGATCCAGCCCGCGCCAGGAATAAAAACCTCTGTCCACGCATGCAAATCAGTGAAGTCGACATCTGTGCCAGACGGCCCATCGAGTGCCGCCACATCCGCCTTAAGCTGAATCAAATAGCCGGAAGCAAAGCGTGCGGCGAGGCCAAGGTGACGCATGATCTGCACCATCAACCATGCTGAATCACGGCACGAACCGAGCTTAAGTTCCAGCGTTTGCTCTGGCGTTTGTACCCCAGCTTCCATGCGCACGACATAGTTGATGTCTTGCTGTACGCGCTGATTGACGCCGACCAGCATATCGATGGTGCGCAGCTTTTTATTGAGCAATTCCGCACGTACGCGCGCCAACCACTGAGTCAGTAACGGTGTTGCCGGTTCGGCTTCCAGATAAATCGCCAGCTCGCGCTTCATGCCATCGGGGTAGGCAAACGGAAAGTCCTGCGCGTACTCCTCCATGAAAAAATCAAAAGGATTGATCACCGTCATATCGGCGACCAAATCCACTGTGACTTCCAGCGTGTCAGCCTTATCGGGGAAAACCAATCGCGCAACCCAATTACCAAACGGGTCTTGTTGCCAATTTAGAAAATGCGCGCCCTTGCCCGACGGCGTGACGTTTAGCGAATAACTCAGTATTGGTGTGCGGCTATGCGCCGCCGGACGCAAACGAATCTCGTGCGGCCACAGCTTGACTTGGCGGTCAAAGCGATAACGCGTGCGGTGAGTCAGTGCAACGCTAATTGTCATCAGAAGTATTCAGGTGAAAAATTCAGTGCCATTCCACGTTGGGCAATTGACCAAACGCACGCTTCACGCCCTCGCCCCAGCTTTGGCTGAGTCGCAGCATGTAAGGGTCTTGATCGTCAAAACGATGGGTGCGGCCGATACGCAATGCCTCACGGTCGTAACAAGCCAAATCAATCGGAAATCCCACCGACAGATTCGATCGCATGGTCGAATCAAACGACACCAGCATGCATTTCACTGTGTCGTCCATACAAGTCCCGCCGCTAACCACGCGATCAATAATCGGTTTGCCATATTTGGTTTCGCCGATTTGGAAGTACGGCGTCTCAGGTGTCGCCTCGATGAAATTGCCTTCGGCATAAATCATGAACAAGCGCTGGCGCTCACCGAATATTTGCCCACCAACAATAAAGTTCGCGCCGCTGTCGACATTGTTTTCTTGCAAATACGGCCCATCGCGATGACGCACTTCACGCAGTGCCTCACCGACCAATTCGGCCACGTCATACATCGAACTGACACTCATCAGATTGGGTTCGACATTTCGACGTATCGCTTGATCGAGCTGATTGAGCGTGGCCTGCGTCACTGCCAGATTGCCCGAATTCACAAACATCAGTGCGCGCTCGCCTGGATTCTCAAAGGTGCGCATTTTGCGGAACGTAGACACGTTGTCGACACCTGCATTGGTTCGCGAATCCGATGCAAACACCATACCGGCATCAATCATGATGGCAACGCAATAAGTCATGCTCTAACTCTCAAAAAGGTAAAGGTTGCAACGCTAGCAAAAGCCACGCTTGCTCGCAATGGACATTACAAGGATTATTCCGTCGCTGACCAAAAATACGTGGTGTTAACCAAGTCACCCAATTCGTAAATTCGCTCCAGAAAAAACGACAGATATTCGTGTAGTCCAAAATCAAAAATCTCTTCAACCGTACCAAAACGCAGCTCGCTATGCAGCATGCCACTGCGGCGCAAAAGCTCGGCCGAGCGCGGTCCGCCTAGCTCAACAATCAAACGGTTGACTTCGTTCATACAAGCCATCAATGAGCGCGGCATATCACCGCGCAAAATCAAAAGCTCGGCCACTCGCTGCGGCGTAATCACATCGCGATACACCTTGCGATACGACTCGAATGATGACACCGAACGCAACAACGCGCTCCACTGATAAAAATCAGCCGCACCACCAACTTCCGCAGGACTGGGCAAAAGGATGTGATATTTCACATCGAGAATGCGTGCCGTATTGTCAGCACGCTCGATAAACGTACCCATCCGCAAAAAACGAAATGCGTCGTCTTGCAACAGGGTGCCGATAGTGACGCCGCGATACAAATGCGATTGCTCTTTGACCCATTCAAAAAATCGCGGCATGCCATCCTCGGGAATCGTCTCCTCTTGTATCCGGCGCATCTCCAACCATGTGTGATTGATCGTTTCCCACATCTCAGAGGTAATCGTGCGGCGTACTGCGCGCGCGTTTTCGCGCGCCTTGAAAATACTTTGATAAATGCTGCCCGGATTTTGCGCATCGAGCGCCATGAAATACAAAACATTTTCGGCGCTTGGTTCGGGATAACGCGTTTCAAAATCGACGTGCAGCCCACTAATCGAAAGCATTGCGCGCCATTCGTTAAACGGGTCGACCGCAGTGCGTTGCAACAACGACATGTTGTACGTCACGTCAAGCATGCGCGCGGCATTTTCAGCGCGCTCTACGCTGCGTGCCATCCAATAAAGGTGATCGGCGGTGGATGAAAGCATTTCGTTGTGTTCCCGTTGTGTACCTTTTGCTCGCTACTAGTTTTCAAGCACCCAAGTGTCTTTAGTGCCGCCACCTTGCGACGAATTCACCACCAGCGAACCTTCTTTCAGCGCCACCCGCGTCAATCCGCCGGGCACCATGCTGACATCTTTACCCGACAACACATAAGGCCGCAAATCAATGTGGCGCGGCGCGATGCCGCTTTCGACAAAGGTCGGGCAAGTCGACAAAGCCAATGTGGGTTGCGCGATATAGCGCGCCGGATCGGCAATAATTTTTGCGCGGAATAACTCCAATTCGTCCTTGCTCGATGTCGGCCCAACCAACATGCCGTAGCCGCCCGAGCCATGCACTTCTTTCACCACAACCTCGGCCAGATGCGCCAGCACATAACGCAAATCGTCGGGCTTACTCAACTCCCACGTCGGTACGTTGGACAGTATTGGCTCCTCGCCGCAATAAAAACGAATCATCTCCGGCACATGGATATACATCGCCTTATCGTCGGCGATGCCGGTGCCAACCGCATTCGCCAGCGTCACTCGCCCTGCGCAATAAGCCGCGAACAGCCCCGGCACGCCCAGCGCAGAATCTTTGCGGAAGGCTAAGGGATCGAGGTAGTCATCATCAATGCGCCGATAGATCACATCGACCTGACGCAAGCCATCGGTAGTGCGCATGTACACCGTGTTGTCGCGCACCACGAGATCGTTACCTTCAACCAACTCAACGCCCATTTGCTGTGCCAAAAATGCATGCTCGAAGTAGGCGCTGTTGAATTGCCCGGGCGTGAGCACCACCACATTCGGATCGTTGCTCCCGACGGGCGCGACCGAGCGCAAGTTGTTCAGCAACATGTCGGGGTAGTGCTCGACCGGCGCAATCGCCTGGCGCGCAAACAGCTCCGGAAAAAGCCGCATCATCATCTTGCGATCTTCGAGCATGTAAGACACCCCCGAAGGCGTGCGCAAATTGTCTTCAAGCACAAAATATTCGCCGCTCACATTTGCTGTATCGGCACGCACCAAATCGACACCGGCGATATGCGCATATATATTGCCCGGCACATCGACACCGATCATCTCTTTGCGAAACTGCGAATTGGCCAAGATCTGTTGCGCCGGAATCCGCCCGGCCTTAATGATTTCCTGATCGTGATACACGTCGTGGATAAAAGCATTGAGTGCCTTGACCCGCTGACGCAATCCGCTTTCAACCCGCTGCCATTCCTTGGCCGAAATAATGCGCGGCACGATATCAAACGGAATCAGGCGTTCCTTGCCTTCGTCTTCGCCATACACGGCGAAAGTAATCCCGACCCGATGAAAAGCCAAATCCGCCTCGGCACGTTTGCGCGCAATCACCTCCGGCGGCGTGGTCGCCATCCATTGCGCAAAGTTCGCATAGCTCTCGCGAACGCGACCTTGCGCATCGTTCATTTCGTCAAAGGCAGCGGGCATCAAAAACCACCAGATTAGGCACTCGGTTTATCTTAGCAGTAAGCATGCCTGAGAGTGGGGTGCGGCAAATCAAGGGCTTTCGTAATGCTGGCCAGGAGTGACGCACCAATATTGAGCGCGACGCAATGGTTTGGTGCGGGACGGCGCACCGATACGGAATGGCTGTGAATCGATTCGATGGCGGTGTTAATGTAGTGCCTTAAACGCGCTTGCGCTTCAGGCTTGAATCTGCCGTTCTCTAGCTCAAGTGACCAACTCAAAAAAGGCATCGTCCATGCAAAACACCTCGAACGGCAGTCTCAACGGTCGTATTTTGATGACTTTGGCGACACTGATGTACGGTCTCATCCCACCATTGGTAGATTTGACCGAGACACACGTTTTTCATCCGGAGTGGACACCACATTCGCGTATGCATATGGTCTGGCTGCTTGGAACCAATTCGACGCTGGCAATGGTCGCTCTCTATTTTCTCTGGTTGAAAAAAGAAAATAGCTCATTTGGTATCAGCCTGGCGGGAGTGCTCGGCTTATGTGTGTATGGCGGTTTCATGCTCAGTGCCGCCACAATGTCCTTTTATGGTGGCTCACTCACTGACAAGGGTGGAGTACCTCCTATTTTTGGCTTAGATGCCAACATCCTCGCCTTTTCGACCGGCCTGCTGATACTACTCATCGGCTGGTTTCTTGCTCGTGCCAAGAGCGCCTAATCACCAGTTCAATCCGGATTCCAACCGTAAGCCCCATGCGAATCGCCCTCGTCTCAGACATTCACGGCAACCTCCCCGCACTCGAGGCCGTTGTCGCCGATATTCAGCGGCGCGGCGCGGACGAGATTGTTTGTCTTGGTGACAATATCTCGGGGCCGCTGCTGCCGCGAGAAACCGCGCAGTACCTCATGGCATCTGATTGGACCGTCCTCGCCGGGAACCATGAACGACAGGTGATTGACTACCAACCCGGCAAGGGCGGGCAGTCGGATGGCTATGCGCATTCTCAACTAACCAGTATCGAGTTCGCCTGGTTGCGTTCGCTTCAACCTCACCTCAACATGAACCCGGAAGTGTTCCTCTGCCACGGCACACCGCGCAGTGATTGCGAACACTTTCTGGAGTCGGTGCGTGACGGGAGGCTTTCAGTCGCGTCCTTGGCTGAGATAACCGAACGGATTGGCAACGTGCTCGCGCCAGTCGTGGCCTGCGGTCATAGCCATGTTCCGCGCTCGGTGCGCCTGCCATCCGCTCAGCTGTGCGTCAATCCCGGCAGTGTTGGGCTGCAGGCTTACACCGATGACCACCCCGAGCACTACATCATGGAACTCGGCACGCCTGACGCGCACTACGCCGTGATTGCGAAGACGACGAATGGCTGGGCCTGTGAGAGCTACGCCGTGCCTTATGACTACGTAGCGATGGCCAAGCTGGCGAAGGCGCGCGGGCGGCTGGATTGGGAACAGGCGCTACTGACTGGCTACGCGGGGTGACACTATCGGTCAAAGTGTGCGTTCAATTGCGCTCGAATTGCCGATCAGTAGAAAGCGCATGGGAGACATGCTGGGGCACCTGCAATTCACCCTGCGCATTTGGGATTGCCTCAATTTGTACGATTGGAGCTGCACCTCGCACACCGCCGAAAATGGTTGCAAATGCCGAGTCAGCAGCATCGCGACCGGTGCCGAGGCGCACGAAACCCATAGGGATGGCGACGCCGGAAGGGTCGAAGATGTACCAGCGATCACCCAGATAGACTTCAACGTAGGCATGAAAGTCGGTTGGTCCCAGAGCGGGTGACGCACCATAGTCAATTCCGGTAACAAAGCGGGCGGGTATGTTGACCGCTCGACACAGGGCAATCATTAGATGGGCAAAGTCACGACATACCCCGACTTCTTCCACCAGCGTATCAACCGCGCTGGTATGTCCCGTCGAGGAATTGGAGAGGAAGGTGACACGGTTCAGCACCCAGTCGCGATCGCCTGCACGCGGCTGTAGCCCTGCTTCTGGTGGCCGAACTCCTTGATCGCCAGGCGGTAAAGCCGGTCGACTGGCAATGCGGCGGGGTAGATGTAGGGCAGCACCGCCCCGGCAGGTTGGCCACGGCCACTACGAGCTCCGCCGGTTGCGCGGTGTAGTGATCAAGGTCCACGACGGCGGCGTAGCGCACGCTCAGCGGCCCGGCAAATGCCGTTAGCCGCAGGAAACGCGTGTGCGTCATCGGGTCGGTATAGGTGGAGGAAGGCAGGCTTTGGCTGATGCTCAGAGATTCGCTCACCACCGACTGGTAAGGCGTTTGCGCGGCATAGATGCTGAAAATAAAATCGCAGCCGGGTTGATCGATCTCGTAGTTGAGTTCAATCGAGAATTTGAGTCTGAACACGTAGCACTACCGGTAGGTTTTCGCTGCCCGCGGACGGGGCTGAGGAGAGCACTTGAATCATGCCGACCAACTGGCAGCATACGTTTCGCGCTGTTTACAGACTGTTTGCTAACGCACTAATGAACCAGCAAGCCGGAATGCTCAACAAAAGAAATAATCTCCGCCAATCCCTGCCCGGTTTTCAAATTGCTGAACAGAAACGGTCGCTCGCCACCCATCCGTTTAGCATCGGTCGCCATCACTTCGAGCGAAGCGCCAACCATCGGTGCCAAGTCAATCTTGTTGATGATGAGCAGATCAGATTTGGTGATTCCCGGTCCGCCTTTGCGCGGGATTTTTTCGCCTGCGGCGACGTCTATGACGTAGAGCGTTAGATCAGAAAGCTCCGGGCTGAAAGTTGCTGCCAAGTTATCACCGCCGCTTTCGATAAAAATAATATCCAAGCCATCGAAGCGCGCATTCAAGCGGGCTACCGCTTCGAGATTGATCGAGGCATCCTCACGGATCGCTGTATGCGGACAGCCACCGGTTTCGACGCCAATAATCCGGTCGGGCGTCAGCGCTTCATTGCGCACCAGAAATTGCGCGTCCTCCTCGGTGTAGATATCGTTGGTCACCACGGCGAGGTTGTAGGTGTTGCGCAGCGCCTGACATAACGCCAGCGTCAGCGCGGTCTTGCCCGAACCGACCGGGCCACCGATCCCAATCCGAAGTGCGGGGCGAGGCAGTTTTGTGTAATCGTTCATGATCTAAATAACCTCGTGTATTGCGTTTCGTGACGGCAACAGGCGATGGCAAAGCCGGGGGCGAAATTGGAAACCTCGCCTTCGTCCAATGCCAGAGCTTGTTCAACGATTGCGGGAAGACGGCGACCAATCGCCTGCAACAAGCGTTGGCCACCGCCTGCCCCAAAGGCACGGCTTTGAGTGCCGCCATGGTTTGATTTTCCGCCCAACTCCACAGCCATGCCGTCAGCGCGTCTTCATCCGCTATATGCCAATGCGCTGCAGCACAGGTCCACACGCAAAGATAACTGCCGCTAACTTGGCTTTCATCGCGCAGAAGTTGATCAAGCAAAGGTGTGGGAAAATCGCCAAGCTCGTTGAGCAAGCGGGTCATCGAGTAACCCATCTGCAAGGTTTCGGCGCGCAGCTCGGCGGTTTCACGACTGGCGAGGTATTGGGCGTCGAGGTCAAGCAACGGCGTGTTACCAGCACCAACTGGCAAGTCCGCCGACATATCGCGCCACGCCGCCATCATGCGCAGCAACATCGGTGCTTCATAGCGCCCCACATTCCATTCGAGTTGGTCGCCGATCCAGCTTAATGCGCTGCTTTCGTCGTTGACCTTGCCCGCCTCCACCGCCCATTCAAGCCCTTGCGAATAGGAGTACGCACCGACTGGTAGTGCGGGGCTGGCGAGTTGTAGCAAGCGGGCAAGCATTTGATTTTCCGCCTACTTGGCTTGAAAATGGTCATGGATTCGGGGTCCGCGACCTTCGCCATCGGCGCTATGGCCATGCGGATGTGCATGACTGGCGCTACCACCATAGGCACCACTTTCCGGCTCGAACGCCGCTTCAACTTCCGTCACTGGCAAGCCCAAACCACGCACCATTTCGCCCAGCACATGGTCATGCGCAAAGCGCAAACAACCGGGCCGTATTTCTACCGCGACATGTCGGTTGCCAAGGTGATAAGCGACTCGTGCAAGTTGCAACGCATCAGCGCTAGAGGCCTCCATCAAAGCCTCCGGCGCGGCGATGACTTCGACCACCACTCCATCGTTGGCGAGCAGCTTGTCGCCGCCGCGCAAAACCGTGCCGCGCTCTAGGAACAAACCGCATTCCTCACCAGAAACCAATCGTGTGCGCAGACGGCTTTTGCAGCGTCGCTCGAAGTTCAGCATCAGTTGCGCTGTGGCGATAGCGCCAGCCGCAGCACGTTGTTCGATCAATAGCATTTCAGAACAGGAAGTAGCGTTGCGCCATCGGCAAAACTTTGGCCGGTTCGCAGACCAACAGCTCGCCATCGGCGCGCACGGCATAGGTTTCGGTGTCGACATCAATCCGTGGCATCGCGCTGTTATGCACCATATCGGCTTTGGTCACCTTGCGGCAGTTCTTGACCGGCTCAAGTCGCTTGCTCAACCCAAGGCTCTGCACGGCGGGGTTGTTTAATGCGGCTTGCGAGACAAAAGTCAGTGAGGTTTTCAAACCGCCACCAAAGCTACCGAACATCGGCCGGTAATGCACTGGCTGCGGTGTCGGAATTGACGCATTCGGATCGCCCATCGCGGCGGCTGTAATCATTCCGCTCTTCAAGATCAGCGAAGGCTTCACCCCAAAAAACGCCGGGCGCCACAATACCAGATCCGCCAACTTGCCAACTTCAATCGAACCGACGATATGGCTGATGCCGTGTGTGATTGCCGGGTTAATCGTGTATTTGGCGATGTAGCGTTTGGCGCGCTGATTGTCGTTGCGCGCGTTGTCTTCTTTCAAGGAGCCGCGCTGGACCTTCATTTTGTGCGCGGTCTGCCAGGTACGGATGATGACTTCGCCAACGCGACCCATGGCTTGGGAATCCGAGCTCATCATCGAAAACGCGCCGAGGTCATGCAGGATGTCCTCTGCCGCAATCGTCTCGCGGCGGATGCGCGATTCGGCAAATGCCACATCTTCGGCAATCGCCGGATCGAGGTGGTGACAGACCATCAGCATGTCGAGATGTTCGTCGATGGTATTCACCGTGTAGGGCATGGTCGGATTGGTTGAACTGGGCAACACGTTGGGCAGACTCACCGCCTTGATGATGTCCGGCGCGTGGCCACCACCGGCACCTTCGGTGTGAAAGGTATGGATGGTGCGGCCCTTGAACGCCGCCAATGTGGTCTCGACAAATCCGGATTCATTCAGCGTATCGGTATGAATCGCCACCTGCACGTCCATGTCATCGGCGACCGAAAGGCAGTTGTCGATGGCGGCTGGCGTGGTGCCCCAGTCTTCGTGCAGCTTCAGCCCCATTGCACCTGCTGCCACTTGCTCGACCACCGGGCCGGGCAGGCTGACATTACCTTTGCCGAAAAAGCCGAGATTCATGGGAAATGCTTCGGCCGCCGCCAGCATGGAATGTATGTGCCACGGACCCGGTGTGCAAGTGGTAGCGAAGGTTCCTGTGGCCGGGCCGGTGCCGCCGCCAAGCATAGTGGTGACGCCGGACATCAGCGCTTCTTCAATTTGCTGCGGGCAGATGAAATGGATGTGGCTGTCCACACCACCGGCCGTAATGATCATGCCTTCGCCGGCAATGACTTCTGTGCCGGCGCCGATCGCAATGGTGACGCCGGGCTGGACGTCAGGATTGCCCGCCTTGCCAATGCCAGCAATGAAACCATTCTTGAGACCGATGTCGGCCTTGATGATGCCGCTGATTGCGTCGACGATCAGGGCATTGGTGATCACCGTATCCGCCACATCGTTAGACATGCGCTGGCTCTGCCCCATGCCATCCCGAATAACTTTGCCACCGCCGAATTTCACTTCGTCGCCGTAAGTCGTGCAGTCCTTTTCGACTTCGATCCAAAGCTCGGTATCCGCCAAGCGCACGCGGTCGCCGACGGTAGGGCCAAACATTTCGGCATAGGCCTGACGTGTAATCTTCATAGCTTTCCCTGCACGCGACCCTGAAAACCGAATACGTGGCGCTCGCCTGCGTAGTCGACTAACTCTACTGTTCGAGTTTGCCCGGGCTCGAACCGCACTGCGGTCCCAGCAGCGATATTCAAGCGCATGCCATACGACTGCTTGCGCTCGAACGACAAGCCATCGTTGGTTTCAAAAAAATGATAGTGCGAGCCGACTTGTACGGGACGGTCACCGGTATTGGCCACGAGCAATTTGACGGTCCGGCGTCCGGCGTTGAGCTCAATCTCACCAGGTTCTACGATCATTTCACCGGGGATCATGATGTTTACTCCGAATGCTCCTGAGTGCGCGGCGGCGCGCCAGCACGATGGCACTGATGCCAACGATCAGCAGGATCGCCGCGAATGCTAGATGATCAGGCTGCGTCAGAAAATGCCATAGCGAGGCCACAATATTTGCGTGATGCTCACCTGGATGCGCCAACGCGGGTTGAGCAGTGACGGCGATCAAGATCAGGAAAAGTTTGCGCATGGCGGCTCCTTGGATTCAAACAATCGGATGATGCACGGTGACCAATTTGGTACCGTCGGGAAAGGTCGCTTCAACCTGAATATCCGGAATCATTTCGGCGACGCCTTCCATGACTTCGCCACGCTTCAGCAGGGTCGCGCCATAGCTCATTAGTTCGGCGACGCTTTTGCCATCCCGGGCGCCTTCAAGGATCGCCGCGCTGATGAAGGCAACGGCCTCGGGATAGTTCAACTTGAGTCCGCGCGCGCGCCGGCGTTCGGCCAATAGTCCGGCAGTGAAAATCAGTAGCTTGTCTTTTTCTCGTGGCGTCAGTTCCATTTTGCGCTTTCGTTTAAGTTGCCCAAATACGCGGTGTCACTGCATCGTAGCCGGTCAATGCCGGACGCACAATGGACCACAAGGCGATTAGCCATTCTCGCGCGGCTTCGGTTGAATGGCCAAGATAGCGGCCGACGAAAAGCTGCGGCATCGCGCTTACGCCCGAGACGGCCTCGAATTCCGAGGTCGCGCAGCAACGCTGCAGCCAGGTGGCCAGGGTTGATGGTCACGCCAGCTACCAGGACGGTACTGGCGACGCTGAAACCGGCCAAGCCGATGGGTGAATTCAACAAGGCCGAGCCACCGGCAATGACCCCGCGCTCACGCCAGAGCTTGCGGCCTTGCTGACGAATATCCGTGGCAATTTTCAGATTGCCGCGATCAAAGGTCTCGCCGCTCGCGCGGCGGCCAAAGCATATGGTCTCAACGCCTATAAATCGTGCGTCTTCAGCCAATTCAATTTGCGTTTGCATCTGCGCTTGCGCGCCACTGAAGATAATGCTCTCTTGCGGCAACCACTCCAGCGTACCACCAGCACCAACTCGCAAAGACACTGATTGTTCGGCCGTCGCACCGGCAGATCGATACCATTTACTGGCCCCGGGCGTGGTCAGTAAAGCGTGTGCGTTTGGTTTCACGTCGACATCAATCGTGAGTTGATCCCCGCCGACAATACCCGCTGGCGGATGCAGGATGATGGCGTGGCAGATCTCCTTTCCCTCAGGATAGAGCGCCTTCTGTATCCGCAACGGCCCGCTGTGCTCGCGGCGGGTAAGGATGGTCGAACCATCGCGCCGCTCGAACTCCATCGCCAGTCGTGCTTGCCATCCGGCGGAGGGCTGAAGTGAATCTGTGGTTTGGTTAGTCGAAGCGAGCGCCATCTCATGATCATAGCGCCCCATCAACCTGTGTAAGCCGATTCAGGGCAACATGTGACGATCGAACGAAGTGAGCTAACAAGAAGCCTCCCCGCGAGGGGAGGATGGGAGGGGCGGGCCAATTTGCCGCTCTTGCTCTTGCATTGTTCGATTAACGAAGGTGCAGATAGCCGCTGCATGCAAGTCATATCGCGAGCAGCTCACACACGCCATCGCGCTCCATGTCGATGCCGGCACCACGCTTGATGATTTCGCCGCGCTCCATCACCAGATAGTGATCGGCCAAACTGCGGGCGAAATCGTAATACTGTTCGACTAGCAAGATCGCCATATTTCCTTCGGCGGCCAAGGTTCGAATCGCGCGCTCGATGTCTTTAATGATCGATGGCTGTATGCCTTCGGTCGGCTCATCCAGAATCAGCAAACGCGGGCCGAACGCCAAGGCACGACCAATCGCCAGTTGCTGCTGCTGGCCGCCGGAAAGGTCACCGCCACGGCGCTTGAGCATTTGTTTGAGCACGGGAAACATCTCAAAAATCCGATCAGGAATCGGTGTGCCTGCAGGGCAGGTGGCGAGACCCATTTGCAAATTTTCTTGCACGGTCAGGCGTGGAAATATCTCGCGACCTTGTGGCACAAAGCCAATCCCGGCCTTGACGCGTTGGAAGGACGGTGCGTTGGTGATTTGTTTGTCGTCAAAACTGATTGACCCAGTCGTCACCGGAACCAGCCCCATCAGACATTTCAGCAAGGTCGTTTTACCTACCCCATTGCGACCGAGCAAGGTTGTCACTTTGCCGATAGGCGCTTCAAAACTCACATCGCGCAGAATGTGACTGCCACCGTAAAACTGATTGAGTTGGTCAACTTTCAACATGATTAGCGCCCTAGATAGACCTCGATGACGCGTGCATCATTTTGCACGGTCGCCAGATCGCCTTCAGCGAGCACCGAGCCTTCATGCAGGACCGTCACTTTGCCGCCGAGTTGTTCGATGAAGGCCATGTCATGCTCGACCACCACCAATGAGTGCTTGCCCGCCAACGACTTGAACAATTCACCGGTACGCGCCGTCTCGTCATCGGTCATCCCGGCCACCGGCTCGTCGAGCAACAACAAGCGCGGATCCTGGATCAGCAACATGCCGATTTCCAACCATTGCTTTTGGCCGTGTGAAAGCAATCCTGCCTGGCGTTCCGCTTCGCTGTCGAGGCGAATCTGTTTCAAGGTATCGCTAACACGGTCACGTCCGCTATCGTCAAGCCAGGCGAACAAGCTGACCCGCGCGCGCTTGTCCATCTTCATCGCCAGTTCGAGATTTTCAAACACGGTCAGATTTTCAAAAATCGTCGGCTTCTGGAATTTGCGGCCGATCCCGAGGTGGGCAATATCGGCTTCGGTCATGCGCCGCACATCAATGGTTTGATCGAACATCACCTTGCCGCGATCCGCCCGCGTCTTGCCGGTGATGACGTCCATCATCGTGGTCTTGCCCGCGCCATTGGGGCCGATGATGCAGCGCAATTCGCCAACCGCAATATCCAGGGACAAACTATTGAGTGCACGAAAGCCGTCGAAGCTCACGGTAACTTCATGCAAATGCAGAATGCTCATTTTGCAGCGTCCAAACTTACAGATGTAGTCGCCCGACGATTCGCCCGCTTCTCACGCATTTGCGCCCACAGCCCGACCACGCCCTGCGGCAACCACAGTGTCACACCGACGAACAAGGCACCGAGAAAGAACAACCAGTATTCAGGGAAAGCCTGGGTAAAAAAGCTCTTCGACAGATTGACAATAAAGGCGCCGATCACCGGCCCGATCAAAGTCGCACGTCCGCCTACCGCAACCCAAATCGCGATCTCGATGGAGTTTGCAGGGGACATCTCACCTGGGTTGATGATGCCGACCTGCGGCACGTAAAGCGCACCGGCTATGCCACACAGAAAAGCTGACAGCGTCCACGCAGCTAGCTTGTAATGCAAGGGGTTGTAGCCGAGAAACATCACCCGTGACTCCGCATCGCGGATCGCCATTAAGACCCGGCCAAACTTTGAACTCACCAGATAACGGCACAGCACCAAGGTCGCCATCAACATCGCCGCTGACAGGGCAAATAGCGTTACGCGCATTTCCGGTGAGGTAATGCTATAGCCAGCGATACGCTTGAAATCGGTGAAGCCATTGTTGCCGCCAAAGCCGGTTTCATTGCGGAAGAAATACAGCATCGCCGCAAAGGTCATGGCCTGTGTGATGATGGAAAAGTACACGCCCTTGATGCGCGAGCGAAAAGCAAAAAGCCGAACACCAAAGCCACCAGCGCCGGTACGATCACTACCAGCACTGCGGCCCACCAAATTGAATCGCTACCGTTCCAATACCACGGCAACTGCTTCCAGTCGAGGAAGACCATGAAGTCCGGCAGGTCGGATTGATACGACCCATCGCGTCCAATCTGGCGCATCAAGTACATGCCGAAGGCATACCCGCCAAGCGCAAAAAACAGGCCGTGACCCAAGGACAGAATTCCGGCATAGCCCCAGATCAAATCCATCGCCACACCGACAATTGCGAAGCACATGATCTTGCCGATCAGAGTAATGGCGTAACTCGAGACGTGAAAGATGCTGGTCTCCGGCACTGCGAGATGCAGCAGTGGCACTAGCACCAAGGCGAATGCGGTGAAGATCGCCAGCGCCTGCCAACCGGCTTTTGGCGTTGCGCTGAAAAATCGAACGATGAAAGGCTGTCTCATGATTCGACAAACCTGCCCTTGAGCGCAAACAATCCTTGCGGGCGTTTCTGAATGAAGATGATGATGAATACCAAAACCAAAATCTTGGCCACCACTGCACCCGCCCCAGCCTCGATGAACTTGGTTGCCACACCGAGACCTAGCGCAGCCCACACCGCACCGGCCAACTGGCCGACGCCACCCAGCACCACCACCATGAACGAATCGACGATATAGCCCTGCCCCATATCCGGTCCGACGTTGGCGATCTGCGACAGCGCCACACCGCCCAAGCCGGCAATCCCTGCGCCGAGCGCAAACGCTACCGTATCTATTCGCGCCGTAGGCACGCCGACACACCCGGCCATGCCGCGATTCTGCGTCACGGCACGGACGAACATGCCGAGGCGCGTCTTGTTCATCAACACCCAAACTAGTGTCAGCACAAACAGCGAAAAGCCAATGATGAAAATGCGATTGAGCGGCAAAACAATGCCGGGCATGATCTCAACGCCGCCGGTCATCCAAACCGGGTTTGCGAGTTCGACATTTTGCGCACCAAAAATAACGCGGGCTGCCTGGATCAAGATCAGCGACAGACCCCAGGTAGCAAGCAAGGTTTCCAATGGGCGGCCATATAGCCAGCGAATAACCGTGCGTTCCAACACCACACCCACTGCCGCCGCAACCAGGAACGCCACAGGGATAGCGACCGGCACATACCAGTCAATTTGTGCCGGAAAATAGGCCCGAAACAGACTTTGCACGCCGAAGGTCGCGTAGGCCCCAATCATCAACAATTCACCATGCGCCATGTTGATCACGCCCATCACGCCGTAGGTAATCGCAAGGCCCATCGCGGCCAGCAGCAGGATGCTGGCCAAACTCAAGCCGGAGAAAACACGGCCGACATTTTCCGCCGTGGTCTGCCGCTGCTTGACCTGTAAGTAAGACTGAAACGCAGCCATCCGCACAGTCACTTCGGACTCGTTGGCTGGCTTCGTCATCTCCAGCAAGACTGACTTGTTATTGGGGTCAGCGCTGGTCGCCAGCGCGGTAACGGCAGCGAGGCGAACGGCTTTGTCCGGGTCTTTCAAGCTTGCCAGTGCATAGACTTCGGACAGTAGCGCTTTGACTTTTGGTTCTGCCTCTTGCTCAAGCGCCTTGCGCAACATCGGCGCCATCGAAGCATCCACATTGGTGCTGATTTCTTTGACCGACTTCATCCGCACGACGGCGCTGGGATCGAACAATTTCAACACCGCCAAGCCGCCGTCGATCTCACGACGCACGCGGTTGTTGACGGTTATCGGTTGGCCGTCAGGTCCATTGAGGTTACCGTCTGCCAGGGACTGCAAGATGTTTGCAGCCGCGGGGTCTGCGGAACGAACAATTTTCTGGATGGCGACAATGATCTCATCCGAGTCTTCCGCCGCGAGCTGATTGATCAGGCGCGCGTCCACCGCCGCAAAGGCGGAAAAACTCAGGGCGACAAGAATCGTGACGAAGATGTGTCGCATAAGAGAACGTAGAAATTCAATTGAAACGGAAGTTCGCCAGTTGGTGCTGATGCAGCAACCGCGAGTTGCTCGTCGCTGTGGTGACACGCCGTCATTAGAGAGAAAGAGGGCGCGCCGATAGGCACGCCCTCAAATGACAACTTACTTAGTCGCCATTTCCGGCTCGTCCTTCTTCTTGTCGTTGCCTGCGATGTAGGGGCTCCACGGCGCAGCCTTGACCGGACCTTTGGTCTTCCAGACCACATTGAATTGACCGTCGGCTTTGACTTCACCGATGAATACTGGCTTGTGCAAGTGATGGTTTTTCTCATCCATCTTGGCGACAAAACCTGACGGTGCCTTGAAGGTCTGACCACCCATTGCAGCGATCACCTTGTCCACTTCGGTGGTCTTGGCTTTCTCGACCGCTTGCTTCCACATATGGATGCCGATGTAGGTCGCTTCCATCGGGTCGTTGGTCACCACCTTGTCGGCGTTCGGCAGCTTTTGTTTCACAGCCCAATCTTTGTACATCTTGATGAACTTGTCATTCTCGCCATTCTTGAGCGACATGAAATAGTTCCATGAAGCGAGATGGCCGAGCAAAGGCTTGGTATCCACACCACGTAGCTCTTCTTCGCCCACCGAGAAAGCCACTACAGGGACGTCAGTCGCCTTCAGTCCTGCATTGCCAAGCTCTTTGTAGAAGGGCACATTGGAGTCGCCATTGATGGTCGAGATCACTGCCGTCTTCTTGCCCTCAGCAGCGAATTTCTTGATCTTGGCGATGATGGTTTGATAGTCGCTGTGACCGAATGGCGTGTACTCTTCCATGATGTCAGTTTCAGCGACACCCTTGCTCTTCAAGAAGGCACGCAGGATCTTGTTGGTGGTGCGCGGATATACGTAGTCAGTGCCGAGCAGCACGAAGCGCTTGGCCGAACCGCCGTCTTTACTCATCAAATATTCGGTGGCCGGAATCGCTTGCTGGTTAGGTGCAGCACCGGTGTAGAACACGTTCTTTTCGAGTTCTTCACCTTCGTACTGCACTGGATAGAACAGCAATCCGTTGAGTTCCTTGAATACCGGATTTACGGATTTGCGCGACACTGAAGTCCAGCAACCGAAAACCACGGCGACCTTGTCCTGGCTTAGCAAGCCACGTGCTTTTTCGGCAAACAAGGGCCAATTGGAGGCTGGATCAACGACCACCGGTTCGAGCTTTTTGCCCAGTACACCACCCGCCTTGTTGATCTCATCAATGGTCATCAGCGCGGTTTCCTTCAGCGCTGTTTCCGAGATCGCCATGGTGCCTGAGAGCGAATGCAAAATGCCAACCTTGATTGTGTCGGCAGCGACAGCGGGGAGTGAACTCAAACCAGCAGTGGCCAACGCGATAGAGATCGCGGTAGCTTGGATGAAGTTGCGACGATGCATGGCAATTCCTTTAGGTAGGTTAATATCAACCGTCCGGTCATGAACGGTGCAAACCTTCTATAGCGAACGCCGTGCCAGCTGACACGCAATCACCACCCTTTGCCGCTAACGCCCCTATTTACTGGGAGATTGAGAACTGTGTGAAGTTGTGAATTGCCCAAGCACCTTGTCAGTCTGCACCAAAATATCTCTCCAAAACACCGAGGGGCGCACCACAACGGCGCGCCCCTCGGTTGAGCCTCCCGGCTGCACGAAATCTTTTAGGTCAGCATTTCCTTCCAAATCGTATTCGCCCAAGCATGCGCAAAAATGCCTTCGAGTTTGTTTGGTTCGACTGACAAACCGCCAGCGCCGGCCACTGGCTGATGCGCCTTTTTCTCGGCATCGTAGCGGTGCACTGAGGCCACATGCATCCCGCGATTTTCATCAACCATCGAGTAACAAGTGTTGGCCATCAGGGTTGGCTGCGGGGTACGGCCGGAGAGCATCTCGACTATCGCCGCGGCGGCAGCCTTGCCATGTTGGTTGGCCATGTGGCCAGATTTTGGCATCGTCGGACCCGGCATCAAGGCATCACCGATAACGTGGACATTCTTGACGGCCGTCGATTCGAGCGTGACCCAGTCAACTGCGCACCAACGCTGATTCACATTGATTAATCCGGCGCTTTGCGCGATATCGCCAGCGCGATGCGGCGGCACGACATTGAGCACCGCAGCCTTGACTGTGTCACCCAGTTCGTTAGTCACCGCATTTTGTGCCGCATCAACACTGACCGCGTTCCAGTTCGGTTGGTACTCGATCAGATCCTTATAGTCCGCCTCCCAGACGTCTTGAAATAGCTTTTGCTTTGACTGAATTTTGTCGTTGGCATCGAGCACCAACACTTTGGATTTGGGCTTGTTGGTTTTTAGGTAGGAGGCGATCAGGCATGCGCGCTCGTACGGCCCCGGCGGGCAACGATACGGCGCTTTGGGGATCGTCAGTGCATACACGCCGCCATCGGGCATGGCTTCCAATTGCTTGCGCAACGCGAGTGTTTGCGGACCGGCTTTCCAGGCATGAAGAATTTTTTCTCGCGCTGCTTCGTTGTACCCGGCTATCTGATCGTACAGAAAATCAATGCCGGGGGCGACGATCACGTGATCGAATGCAAATTCACCACCGTGATCGGTCTTCACGCGCCGCTTGTCGGCATCGATCGCGGTGACGCTGGCGTGGACGATTTTTACGCCCCAGTTCTTTTTCAATCCGTCATAACCATGACGCAAGGTATCGAAGTTGCGATAGCCTGCCAGCACTTCGTTTGACGCCGGGCAAGAGATAAATTCTTTATTGCGTTCGATCAAGGTGACCTCAATGCGGCCTCCGCTCCACATGCGCAAATATTTGGCCGCTGTTGCGCCACCGAAACCACCGCCGATGACAACCACGCGGCCGATGGATTTCTTGTTTGCTGCAAAGGCGGTGCCACTCAACGCGCTCAGGGAAGCGGTAGCGGTTAGGGCTTGGATGAATTGGCGACGATTGTTAGTTTCGTTTTTCATGATCGTCCTCACTTCTTTTGCGCTGCAAAATAAGCCGCAGCACGGGCAATTTCATCGTCGGTGTAGCCCTTGGACAGTTGATGCATCACAGTCGCCGGACGCGTTCCCGCCTTGAATGCCGCGATCTGTTCGATGATGTAGGGTTTGGTCAATCCAGCCAATGGCGGAATCGTGCTGTGGCCGCGCCCGTCAGTGCCATGACAGTTAAAACAATTGGCGACGAAATAATCCGGGGGGGTATTTTGCGCGACGCCAATTATTGGCACAAATAAAAGGGCGACAACGATATGAATTTTTGAACGCTTCATAGACACCTCAGTTGAAATACGGTTTAACTGCCTACCACCACACTACCTAGCCGATCAGTGTTTTTTAAACTTGTAAAAATTCTTATGCAAGAACGCCACCACATCCGCTTCATCTTCTGGAAATAAATCCAGCCGTAGCTCGCTATTGCAACGCGCGACCATGCCTTCGAGTTGCTTGAGATTGGTCGCTTTTTTATCACTGCGCAGATACAAAACATTGCCATCGCCAAGGCCGGATTTCTCGGCGTGGCAAGTGGCACATTTGTCGGCATGAAGCGCCTGGCCGCGCGAAACCGCCGCTTGATTTGCGTCCGCCGCGAGCGCATAGCCAACGACAAAAAAACTTCCCGCGATGAGCGTATTTACTCCGCGCTGAAAACAACTTTTGTTCATGGTGTCTCCTGCTGGATCGAGAGATAAATGTTATACGCGTTCATGCGATTGGCCGCACGGAACAGGGGGAAGCCTTCATACTCCGACCAATCGGTGGCAGCATAAGCCTCATCAAATGAATCAAGATTTATCGCGGCCTTGCTCATGCTCGAGCGCAAGTAAGTCAAATAATCACTGGTGAACTTTATCTCGCGCATCGCATCAAGCGAATGTGGGCCGTGACCCGGCACGATGATTTTTGGTGTCACTTTGGCGAGGGCGGCAAGCGCCGCAATCCAGCCTTTGCTGTCGGCATTGCCGACATACGGAATGCGCGATTGGAATACCAAATCGCCCGCAAACAGTACGCCGGTCGACGGCACCAAGACGGCGACATCTTCTGCAGTATGTGCTGGCCCGACGGGCTTGATAACGAAATTCACCTTGCCCAAAGTGAATGTTGTCTCGCGGTCTATCCACTGATCGGCGGCGACCAATTGGGTTTTTTCGTCTATCCACGGACTCAAGGTCTGACGCGATGATGCAAGACGCTGCGCACCAACATCCGAGACCAAATAAGGTTTGCCGAGTATGTGCGCAATGATTTGAGCGCCTTGCGCTTTGAAGACTTGTAGACCGTATATGTGATCAGCATGGTAGTGCGTGACAATGACCGTTCGTATCGGATGCGGCGTAAGCTTTTTTATCGCGACGACCAATGCTTCGGCAAGCGCCGGTGAGCCGAGCGCATCGACGACGACCACGCCTGCCGGGGTGATGACGAATCCCGCGTTGGAAATGAAGTTACGATTCTCGGGCGAGGCCATTTCGGTCGCGCCTTGCACGTAGTAAGTGTTGGCGGCGACTTTGATGGGATGGAGTTCTGGCACGGAGACCCCAGTTGGTGCTGATGACACGCTGTTAGCTATACCTACGAGCAAAAAGACCAGCATATATCGCCACGCCAACATCTCAATTCACCGAACTGGCAATCCCCGGATTCCCCGCCACACCTTTGATCACTGGCAAATTCAGCTGACGCGCTTTCACGGTCTTGAGCGATTTCAAATAGCGTGACATCAAATCCCAAATCGGTTCGCCGCCGACATCGCGCGCGGCTTCGGCCACTGGCGCCCAACCGGCAACTTTGTAAATTTTCTCTGCCTCGATCGCTTTGCCGCGCAGATTCATCGCCGAAATACGTTGGCCCGCTACCGCGTTCGGATCGATGCTGTATTGCAGGCCACCAACGCGCACCATGTCGCCGCCTTGTTGGTAGTAGGGGTCGGGGTTAAATAAGTTGTCGGCCACATCTTCCAGGATGGTTTTGATGGTTGTGCCGCTCATGTTGGTGACGGTCGTCCACGGATAGCTAATCGCCGTTTGATCGAGCAAATGCTCCAGCGTAATTGCTTGCCCGGGCAACAACGAGGTGCCCCAGCGAAAGCCCGGCGAGAACGCCATTTCAGCATTTTTCTCGGCCATCAAACCGTCGAGAATCAACTGATCAAAACTGCCATTGAAGTTACCGCGTCGATACAACAAGCACTCAGTCACCGCGAGTTTTTCGGTCAGCTTGGTTTCAAATGGTGCGCGGATCTTTTTAATTAATGTCGACATCGCTGTGTCGGCCGGCAGCAGGTTGGCGAAGATCGGCATCAGTTTGTAACGCACATCAGTCACTGTGTTGCCTTTGACTTCGAGGTCGAGCACGGCCAAATATTTTCCGTTCGAGCCGGCATTGGTCACCAACGTTATGCCACCAGTATTTTTTACTTTTATCGGCGCAGGCACGCCATCGTGCGTATGCCCGCCGAGTATCACGTCTATGCCCGTAACGCGCGAGGCCAGTTTCAAATCCACATCCATGCCATTGTGCGAAAGCAATACCACCGCTTGTGCACCTTTGGCGCGCACTTCATTGACGCGCTTTTGCATGGATTCTTCTTGAATTCCGAAGGTCCAGTTGGGCACCAGATAGCGCGGATTGGCAACTGGCGTATAGGGAAAAGCCTGGCCGATGATGGCTACCTGAACACCGTTCATTACGCGCATCGTATAGGGTTCAAACACCGCGTCGCCGAAATCGGCAGTGACAATGTTTTGCGCGAGGAAGGTAATTTTGTCTTTGAAATCGTTCTCAATGATCTGCTTAACACGCGCCTCGCCCAGCGTCATTTCCCAGTGCGCCGTCATCACATCAACGCCAAGCAGCAAGGCGGCATCAGCCATATCTTGCCCTTGTGACCACAGCGCTGTACCTGATCCTTGCCACGTATCACCGCCGTCAAGTAGCAAGGCGCCAGGGCGATTGGCTTTAAGTTGGCGCACCAAGGTCGCCATGTGGGCGAAGCCGCCCACCTTGCCGTATTGTCGGGCGGCAGCTTCGAAATTCAGGTGGGTAAACGCATACGCTTCGCGACTACCGGGCGCGATACCAAACGCTCTGAGTAAGGCTTCGCCGACCAAGTGTGGCGCTTTGGCGGCTTGCGCGCCGATGCCAAGATTGACATTTGGTTCGCGAAAAAAAATCGGTAGAAGTTGTGCGTGGCAATCAGTGAAGTGCAACAAATGCACGTTGCCGAACTTCGGTAAATCATAAAAATTCTTGGCAGCGATTTGTGCCGCACTAGCCTCGCCGTGCAGTGCCATGCCGCCGGCGGAGGCCACCGCAAGTAAATGCAAAAACTCGCGGCGGTTCATGCTCATGGTGGTGCTCTACTGGTTTACCGGCGATGCCGGATCCAACAACAAAGCCATCACATCCTTCATTTGTTTTTCAGTCAACAAATTGAAATGCCCGATACGTGGCATTGCGCTGCACGCGTTGTAGGCTTTGGCGTTGTACATCTTGCCCCAGGTGTACTCGACCACTGCGGCTGAATTGCCGCGCGTTTTGCCATAGCCGAGCAGTGAAGGACCGATGGTGCCGTGAGAGACCTCGGCTTTGGAAATTTGATGGCAGTTATAACAACCACCGCCATTCACAGCACTGGATTTGTCAGTCCAAGTGGCGCCACGACCACTTTGCGCGACTTTTTCGCCCTCTTTCCAATCACCCAGATACACGCCATCATATGGCGGCAGAATAGTTTCCATATTGGCTGCCTCTATCGCTGCTCGCTGTTTTGCGCCAGCTTTGCCGGTGGCCATTTTCGGATCAGAACACAGCGCTTGCGTTTCGTCTTGCGTAATTGAGGCGACAGAGATTATTCCTTCGTCGCGAAAACTTGCGACGATGGCTTTATCCATTGCTGCTTGCGCTTTTGCCGTCTGCGCGTAGCCAGAAATACTTGCCAAACCAAGCGCACAGAGTACGGAAGCGCGAAAAATTAGCTGAGATGTTTTCATGATTTTTGTCTCCCGTTCCTTAGCGCTTCAAACCGGGCGTATGCATCACGCCACCTTTGGCGTTCGCCGCCAAATAAGTCGATAGGGCAATCGTCACGTCAGAGACGTAATTCGGATACGGAAAACGTTGCTGACGATAGCAATCATTCAAGCGACGCTGCATGGTCCAAAACTCTCCACTGGAGACGCGATAGGCCGGCCAATAGCCCCAGCCCAAGGCCGCGCCTTTGGCCGAGGTTAGATCGGGCAAATCCTGCAAGCGGATACGCTTGCTGGCATCGTCATGACACGAGGCGCAGGAAAAATCCATCGCGCCGCCACGGTAATAGAAAGCGCGCTTACCGAGCGCATACATTTCCTTTTCTTTCGGATGTTTCATCGGCGCGTTGATTTTCATGTCGCGCGAACTGGTCACCACGTAAGCGACAACCGCCTCGACAGCTTTCTTGGCACCTTTACCAAATGGCGCATCAACGATTTCTTTCGGGTCTATGCCTTGCAGCACTTCCATGCAAGTCATCAAACGCGATTCCAAATCCTGCACTCGGTTGGTGTCCTTGAAGTATCGCGGCAACTGCGCGGCAGCGCCTTTAACCACCCCGGCACCGAGACCCAAATCACATTTTTCCAGCGTCGCGTTTTTGGAGCCGGCGGCTTTCTTCCACAACTGCTCGCCTTCAGCTTCGTAAAGCTCGGCGGGATTTCCATCGGCAATCATCTCGCGATATTTTGCGATGCCGTCGCTGGCTGTCGGTGCATTTTGCGCACCGACCGAAGTGACTAAAAAACACAGTCCCAAACCCAGCGTCGCACTGACACCACCACTCATTATTTTTTTCATCATCGCTCCTCCTTTTTGCTGCGATTTCGGATCGCTATTTTGCCTAGGCAATCGCCACTTCATCAGTTCGCGTGTCGGCGCGATTGTCGACCCATGTAACGGAAAGTTTGTCGCCTTTGGCCGCGCCTTTGAATTTGAAATTCAAGAAGGGATCTTTGGATACCGCTGGTCCGAACTGCGCTGCGAAAACTTCCTTGTCTTTAACTTTGGCGACCACCGTATTGATATGCCAGGCAGGTATTACTTTGCCCGTCGCGTCTTTGCGCTGGCCGGATTCCATATCGTGCTTCATCAGAATTTTGACTTCAGTAACGCCACCATTTTCGGTTGCGCGAATACGCATCGGATCACCCATGATGATTTCCTTTTAATGTGTTGTCGGTATTTGTTTTGAACGGATTAGCCGCCGCAGCCGCCGAGCGTTACCTTGACTTCCTTGCTGGCCACAAACCATTTGCCATCGGCCTTCACCAGCGCCAATACGTTAGAGGTCTGCCCCATCTTTACACGCGTTGTGACAAACGGTTCCGCGCCAGCGGGAAGCGAAAAATGTGCAGCCAGCGCGTTGGGGTTCTTCTCCACCACGATAGCAATTTCGGTAGCTTTCAGCGTCGTCGTTACACCGACTGGAACCACCGCACCGTTCTCGGCAATGTCTGGCGCGTTCAATGAAACGTCGCCAGATTTCTCGGCCGAGCTGCCACCCATAGCTTTGAGCACATCGTCCAAATTTTTTCCATCGAAGGCCGCCTTGTTCCACTCGGCTGCCTGCGCCTGCGAAATCAATCCTGTGGATGCCATTAGTCCAATCACTGCCATCAGGCGCAGTGCTTCACGTCGTTTCGGATTCATAGATGCTCCTTTCAAAATTTGCCTTCAAGTATCCAACTCACCAGACTAGCAATGTCACTTGCCTCAATTGTGGCATGAGGCGGCATAGGAATGTTGCCCCATGCGCCCGCGCCTCCCAGCTTTATTTTTTGTTCCAGCACAGCATTCACTTCCGGCTTCCCTTTATAGCGTTTCGCAACCTCGCGAAACGACGGCCCGACAAGTTTGTTGGTCAAGCCGTGGCAAGCTGCACAGTGATGCTTGGCGTACAAGATCTTGCCAGTTGGTGCTGGCGACACGCTGTCATCCGACACCACCACCGAGGATGGTTGGCCTTGTGCTACCGACCGGCTAGCCGAGAGCGCCGCCAATGGAGCGACGGTTGTATTTACGCCACGGAAGGGTCCCCAACCCCGGTTTTGCTCAGCCAGGTTATTGTGTGCATTGCGCGCGTAGTCAGGCAGGCGCGAACCAATCTGCACAAATTCCGCACAGTCCTTCATACAGGCTGTCCCATGCACATCCGGCTTGCCGCGCATGTTGGCCAAACCATGCGACTTGGTCATCCCAAAGCGGTTTGGCATTCGCGCTTGGACGCTGGCCATGGTCTTATCTGAAAGCACAAAATCGTCCGGCACAACCTCAGCCATATTCAAAAGGTGGGCGAGCACTGCATAGGTTTCATTGACGGTCAATGAGCGCGGTTCATTCCACGGCATGGCGCGGTAGATGTAATCAAATAGCGATGAAAGGGTCGCCACCTTCATCATGGTGGTGCGCTGCGGCTGCTTTGGATCGGTCAGTGAAGCAACACGGCCACGCTCGATATCCTGCTTGGTTGTTCCACCCACAATCGGCGTAAAGATTTCATTGGATTCACCAAAAGTGCCGTGGCAATTTGCGCAGCGCGCATCCCAGATTTCCTGTCCCTTGGCGACGCTGCCCGAACCGGCTGGCAATCCCTTGAAGTCGGGCCGGACATCAATATCCCACGCGGCAACCTCGGCAACGGTCGCCGGGCGCCCTAACCCTGGGAACTTGTCTGCTGCGTTGCTGGTGAGCGGAAACCAGCACACCAACATCGACAGCGCAAACAACAGCCGGCGTAGGCGCTTACCCCACCTGAACATTGCTGACCTCGCCGTTGGTCCCGACTTGCCACGATTGAATGGCGTTGTTGTGATAAATCGAGCGCGAACCGCGGACTGCTCTCAAGGTGCGAATCGGCGGTTGCACATAGCCGGTGCTATCAATCGCGCGCGATTGCAAAATGGCAGGCGATCCATCCCACACCCAATCGATATTGAAGCGGGTGACAGCTTTGTTCAGAATCGGACTTTCGAGCCGTGCCGTGCGCCATTGGTTGCCACCGTCAAACGAGACATCAACGCGCTTGATCTTGCCGCGCCCCGACCAAGCCATACCGCTGACGTTATAAAACCCGGTGGCGTGCAATTGCTGGCCGCCCGACGGCGTGGTGATCACTGACTTGCATTCTTGAATCGAGGTGTACTGGCGGTGCAATCCGTCGGGCATTAAATCAATGTAATGCACCGCTTCGTCTTTTGACGCGTAAGGCATGTCGCCGACTTCAATCCGGCGCAACCACTTAACCCAACTCACGCCCTGCACGCCCGGCACCACCAGGCGCAATGGATAGCCATTCTCCGGGCGCAACATTTCCCCATTCATTGCCCATGCCACGAATACGTCGTCGAGCGCGTTCTCCATCGGGATGGTGCGCGTCATGCCGGAACCGTCGCCACCTTCTGCTAATACATATTTACCCTTTTTCAAATCTGCACCGCATTCATCCAACAGGATCGAAAGCGGCACTCCGGTGAATTCACAACACGACAACATGCCGTGGGTGTACTGGACGGTCGGCACTGCCACATTGCCCCATTCCAGTCCCGTATTCGCGCCGCACTCGATGAAATGAATGCGGGACACGGATGGCAGGCGCAACAAATCATCCATGGTGAAAATTTTCGGCTGCTTGACCAAGCCGTTAATCATCAAGCGATGCTGCGCCGGATCAATATCAACCCAGCCTTGATGATGGCGCTCGAAATGCAAACCACTGGGTGTGATGATGCCGAACAATCCCTGCAAAGGTGTAAACGCCACCGACGCAGCAGAAACACGGGTTAAACCGGGCGATTCGCGCCGTTGTAAGTTGGCCTCGAATGTCGACGGCACGCCGTAAGGCGTCGCTGCGACTGGCTTGCCCAGAGCGGTTTGCCACGGCTGTTTTTCAAGAATTGCAGCCTCACCCTCGGCAGCTTTGGCACGGCCGCTAAGCACCGCTCCACCGAGCAACGCGGCAGCGAAACTCGATCGCAGGAAGATCCGTCTACTGTCATCGATCCCGTGCGCGGTCACTGCTGAAATCAGATCAGCGGGAACAAAGTTCTCAGGCGCAGCGCTTATGCGGGGAGTGTTATGGATCATGCTTTGGTTACCGACAGAATTTGCTAGCGCAATGTATTTTTAATTGCAGTTACGGCAACAACAATTCCTCATGTTTCGCATCACGTCCAATCTTGTTCTTGCGGACACTGGCTCTAGATTAGCAGAGCAAAGGCAACAATGCCATGCGGGAAATCCACCAAAATTGAACCGCCTGGTTTGCCCGAAACCGCATCGAGTTTCAGTCAACCCTCGCAAGAATTGGGGATAACATCGTCAGCATAGGCCTGGCTCGAATAATCATCTTGCAGACTATGCTTGAACGAAACCTTACATTGAAATTGAAATCCAATCGTCGTTAGTCAATTTCGCTAAGATTGGGCACACCGGTACTCGGATCTGACACATGGCAGAAACATCATCACAGGAACACTCGGTCGAGACTAGGCTTTTGTACGCGGCTTACAGCCGCAAGCCAATAAATATTTTCTTGGTCGTCGTTAGCACGTTTGTGGTCGGTGGAGTCTTGTGGCCGGTGTTCCCGGCAACAGTGGTCAGCACTTGGATTATTGCCTTATTGTTATGCCAAGTCCTCGGCGGTATTGAAGTAATCGCCTTCAGGCGCGCCAAGCCCGGACCTGCCGATATCCTCATTTGGCAACGCCTGTTTTTCGCGCAGTCGGCGACCACTGGTGCTGCCTGGGCGGTAGGTCCGACCTTGCTGATCGGCCAAAACATGGGCGCCGAATCAGCGTTTTTTGTTGGCACCTTGATGAGCGTCGCGGTGGTCGCCATGATTTCTGTCGCCGAGCAGCGTAGTGCGATGATCGCCATGATCAGTTCGGTATTTCTGCCGCCGATGATTGCATTTCTGTTGACCGGTGGTGCCGTCGAACAAAGAATTGCGCTGGTGCTTTTTTGCGGTATGAGTGCGGCAATTACCGTTGGCGTCTTCTTCAATCATGCCATGCGAAAGTTGGTCGAAGCCCAGATGCGCACTGATTTCATGCTTGACACCGCACTTGGTGCTGTCATTGGAATGAATGCTCAGGGAAAAATTAATCGCTGGAGCCATCATGCCGAAGTAGTGTTTGGATGGAGTCACGATGAGGCGATCGGGCGAGCTTTCGCTGAAACGGTTATCCCGCAACAAAGAGTCGGTGCCGATGGACGTCGCGTCGGCCAGTTGCTGCTCGATGGTGATGAACAAATCCTGAATCGCAAACTCGAACTGATTGCGACGCGAAAGGACGGAACCGAGTTTCCGATTGAGTTGGTGCTTACGGCGCACAAGATTGCCAATGAATTTGAATTCACCATCTTCATCGCCGACATAACTGAGCGCAAGCAAGCCACTGCAGCCACGCAAGAGAGCGAACAGAGATTCCGCACGCTCATGGAGTGTGTGCCAGAAGCTGTTGCTGTTCATCGTGACGGGCGCGTGCTTTACGTCAATGATGCGGCAATCCGGTTACTCGGTGCCCGCGTAGCCGATGACATTGTTGGCCACTCGATTTTGGATCGGGTGCATCCGGATTTTCGCGCAATCGTCGCAGCACGCATGGCAGCGGCGACAGAGCCCGGCGCGGTTACACCGCTGCTCGAGGAAAAATTATTGCGACTCGATGGAATAACCGTCGATACAGAAATCCAGGGCATCCGTATCGTCTATGACGGTCAATCGGCAACCCTAGTCACGGTTCGCGATATCACGGTACGCAAACAAGCGCAGGAACGTTTGCTGGCAGCAAACCAAGCCCTTGCACTGGCATTCGATCAGGCACCGCTGGGCGTGATCGACTGGGATCTGGAGCGTCGTGTCCTGCGTTGGAATCCCGCAGCCGAAACGATCTTCGGCTATACCGCCGCCGAAGCAATCGGCCGACCGGCCATGTTCATTGTTCCAAAAAGCGCTCAGGCGGCAATTGCGGCACTCGGCACTGCGCTATTGTCCGGACAAGGAGGTGGTCGCAGTAGCAACGAGAACGTTCGGCAGGATGGACAAATAATTCAATGTGAGTGGTACAACGCGGCACTGCGCGATATGAATGGCGTCGTCGTTGGTGCGACCTCTTTGGTGGCGGACATTACCGCTCGAAAAAAGGCCGAGGACGAAATACAAAGTCTGGCGTTTCATGATTCGCTGACCCAACTACCCAACCGCAGGTTGCTACTTGATCGACTCAAACATGCGGTTGCATCGAGCACCCGTAGCGAACGATATACCGCCTTGATGTTTATCGATCTCGATAAATTTAAGGCGCTCAACGACCATCATGGCCATGATGTCGGCGACCTTTTGCTTAAGGAAGTTGCGCAACGATTGAATTCATGCGTTCGCGATGTCGATACCGTGGCGCGCCTGGGTGGCGACGAATTTATTGTCATGCTCGAGGCGCTCAGTGAAAAGCTCGACGAGGCTGGTGCTCAAGCGGAAGTAATCGGGCGAAAGATTTTGGCAGCGCTAAGCGCCCCTTACGAGCTCGACGGCAACAATCATCGCAGCTCGTCGAGTATCGGCGTCACCCTGTTCAAAAATTTTGACGGCTCGGCAGATGATCTGCTCAAACGCGCGGATCTCGCGATGTATCAGGCGAAAGCTGCCGGGCGCAATACTTTGAGTTTCTTTGATCCCGGGTTGCAAGCGGAACTGACACACCGCCTGACACTGGAGACGGAGTTACGCGATGCGATGCAGAAAGAAGAATTTCTCGTCTACTACCAAGCGCAAGTGATCGACGACAGTCGTTTGTCAGGCGTCGAGGCCTTGGTGCGTTGGAATCATCCTCACCGCGGAATTGTCGCTCCCTTAGATTTCATTACCGTTGCCGAAGAAACCGGCGTCATTCTGCCTTTGGGTCGCTGGGTTTTGCGCACCGCTTGCGCACAATTGGCGGCATGGTCAACCCGCGCGGAAATGGCTCACCTGACGATTTCGGTAAACGTCAGCGCCAGCCAGTTGCGGCTCCCGCTTTTCGTCGAAGAAGTGCTAACGACACTGCAAGAAAGTGGTGCCAATCCGCAACGACTCAAGCTGGAGTTGACGGAAAGCCAATTGGTTTATGACATGGAAGATGTCGTCGCCAAAATGGCTCGCCTGAAAGCGGCTGGCGTTGGTTTGTCGCTCGACGATTTTGGCACCGGTTATTCCTCACTGTCTTATCTCAAACGCCTGCCACTCGACGAACTCAAGATCGATCAGGGATTTATCAGACACATACTCGATGACGCGATTGATGCGGCGATCTCAAGCATGGTCGTCACGCTGGCCAAGAGCATGGGATTAGGTGTGATTGCAGAAGGTGTAGAAACCGAAGCACAGCGTCAGTATTTAGCCGCGCACGGCTGCAATTCGTGCCAAGGCTTTTTATTCAGCCATCCACTCCCGCTAGCCGAATTTGAGGCATTCGCTGCGCGCAAGGTTCACAAAATCTCGGCCCACACTGGCGCGTGATCCGAAGGCCGCTCCAACTTACGCGGCGCTTTGTCGACAGCACACGCCGTGCATTTTTCAGCCAAAGCTTTACTCAACAAAATGTGGTCAATCCGCATCCCTTTGTTAAGCCGGAAACCCATCATCCGATAATCCCACCATGAGTAAATTTTCGGTGGCTGCTCAAACAAACGGAAGGCATCGCTCAAACCTAAATCGAGCAGGCCACGAAACGCCGCACGCTCCGGTTCACTGCACAAAACCAAATCCTTCCACGCCACTGGATCATGCACATCCCTATCATCCGGCGCGATGTTGTAATCGCCCAGCAGTGCTAACTTAGGATGCGCCGCCATCTCGCCGCGCAACCAATCGGTGAGCGCTGCGAACCAAGTTAATTTGTAGGCGTATTTGTCCGAACCAACTTCCTGCCCATTGGGCATATAGCCGCAAATCAAACGTACTCCATCTATCGTCACTGCCGCGATCCGTTTTTGGTGATCGGCAAAATTTGGAATATCGAAATGCACATCGCGCAATTCGTGCCGCGTCAACCAAGCTACCCCGTTGTAAGTCTTCTGCCCGTTATGCACCGCGCGGTAGCCCGCCGCCGCGATCTCCGCATACGGAAAAACCTTGTCCTCCATCTTGGTTTCTTGTAAGCAAAGGGCATCCGGCTGCGCGCTCGCCAACCAATCCAGCACATGCGGTAAACGCACCTTAAGACTATTCACATTCCACGTCGCGATTTTCATATTGGGTTGGTCTCCGTTAATCCTGCTTGTCAGTTGGTGCTGGCCGCACGCTTTTGTCATCCGGCAATCGCGCGAATCGATGACCTGATTTTTTTCAACTCGCCTTTGAGAATATTGTGTGTGGTCTTGACTCTAGCTTCGAGTACATCGAGCTGAATGATTCCCGCTTTCACGCCTGCCCTCACCCAGCGGATATCGTTTTCTTCCGAGCGTGCGAGCTTGGCGATTGCCACATCATTGGGCTCAATAAAGTTGGCGACAACGCCTTGCGCCAGCGTGACCGGAATCAACCTTGCCCCCCAGCCGTCCGGCAATGAAAGAATTTTCGGCGATATTGGATCGGCGTAAAAACCATGCTTGAGGTGGAATTTGGAGCCCTCGGTGATGCCAGTCTTGCTGTCGGCAATTTCGATGAAGACGCGTCCGGGATCGAGCTTGGTATAAATGTCTACGTCGCGTGATATCAGCATATCCAGCGGTGGGCGCATCACCGCACCGAGCACCGACAGGCTGCCGGCAATCACAAAATTGCGATGATTGGATAGTTTCGCCGCTTCGATCAGTAGCAATTCGATATCCGCCAGACTCATCGGCCCTTGCTTCAAGCCCATGATCCAACTCCGGCGACAATGAATGGATTGGCCTGCAACAGACTTTGCCAGGCCATCCCTTTGAAGCGTTCTGCATCAAGCGCCTTTTGCATTGTCGATTGGTCAAGTTGCAAAAATTCATTCCACAGTTCGGCGAGATATCCGGTGTTGGTTTTCCGATTGATTTCGCGCACGTGGCGAATCTGCCGCAAGGACAATTCACCGAGCAGTGCTTGTAACTTGCTGCGTCGTTGCTTGACTATCGCCTGCACCCGCTTGATCTCGGCTTGCCGCTGCTCGCTCGCATCTGCATCGCCGCCCAGCGGCGTCACCTCAAGACCCAGGCCCAGCGCCGACAAAATACTGTCCGCTGTCGTTAGCTTGACTTCGCCGCCGCGCTCGATGGAGGTCAAGGTGGCTTGGCGTATGCCTGCCTTCTGCGCGAGCGCGCGCTGAGAAAGCTTTTGTTCCTCGCGTTGTTTGACAATAATTGCGCCGATGTCCATATCCAGACGATACGGTACACCGTGTCAATCGTCAAGCAACAATTTGCCGTTTGAATAATTGCGCTGGCCCATCGCGCCGGAAAAATTCGGCAGTGCTACACTGAAATCCGTTCCCTCGGATTGGAGTGCCACCATGTCAAATGTCACGTTCAAACCTATCCCCACAAAGCGGCTCTCATTCGGTGCCGATCTGGTTCATCCCGACGAACCGCGCCCAGTCTCTATTGATGCGCCAGCGCTTGAGGTGATGACTGATTTTCATCATATTGAATCGGTTACGATTCCACCGGATGCGAGCTTGATTGTCGCCAACGAAACCATGAATGCGCGCCATGTGCGGCTGCTGTTGGTGGTGAATGCCAATGAGCAATTACTCGGCCTCATCACTGCACGCGATACTTTGGGCGAGCGACCTTTACAGCTGTTGGCGCAGCGTGGTGGCGCGTTTAATGATTTGATTGTTTCCGATTTGATGCGTAGCGTGGATGTGATGGACGTGGTGGATCTGCGCGATGCAATGCATGCCAGTGTCGGCGATGTGGTCGCCACTTTGAAGGCGCTTGGGCGGCAGCATTTACTGGTCGGTTCACTGGAAGTTGGCAATCCCAATTACCGCGTGCGCGGACTTTTTTCGGCGACACAAATTGGTCGCCAGTTGGGGGTCGCAGTGCAGACTTTTGAAGTCGCCAGCACCTTCGCCGAAATTGAGGCAGCGCTGGTGCGCTAAGGGCTACTCGGCAACAAAAACGCCAAGGCGTTACGCCACCAATCGGCATCTATCTGCTCCGACCAGTCGTTATGCTCGGCGCCTGGAATCTCGATTAGCCTGCGTGGAACTTTGCTGGTCTCATAAAGCGCGATGCCAAAACGCGCCGGTACGATGCTGTCGCGCTCGGCGACAACGACCATCAGTGGCCGAGTCATTTGCTGCACGTTGGCGACATTGTTGTAGGCATCGCCGACTATCCAGCGTACCGGCAGCCATGGATAGTGGTATGCGGCGACATTTGCCAGTGTGTCCCACGGCGTAATCAGCAGCAAAGCGAAGCTTTGGTTCTTGAGCTTTGCCGTCGCTGCAGCAGCAACGCCTGCACCAAGCGACTCGCCGATCACTAGCAGCGGCGCACCGTAGGTTTGCTGCACCAGCGCGATGGAAGCTGCCGCATCGCTGACCAATTGCGCCTCGCTTGGAGTGCCGTCGCGCGGGCCATAACCAGGATACTCAGCCAGGACTACGCGCAGCCCCTGCGCCGTCAAGGCATCGGCATAGTAGCGACGGTCAGCTGCGTGGCCAGCATTGCCATGAAACACGATGACCGTGCCGCGTACCGTGATCGCTGCTGGCGGCTCAGCGATCAAGCCACGAAAGTCACCCGCACTGG
This sequence comes from Rhodocyclaceae bacterium, assembly GCA_016721505.1. Lineage (GTDB taxonomy): Bacteria > Pseudomonadota > Gammaproteobacteria > Burkholderiales > Rhodocyclaceae > JADKHX01. The sequence goes on from JADKHX010000001.1 coordinate 277,825, forward strand.
GCCACGCAGCCAGGCCGGGTTGCACTATCTCGCCAAGACTGACCCGCTGCGGAAAGTACAACAATTTGTCTTGCAACATAAACACTCCCGCCAGGACAACAAAATAAGTGAGCACAACGACTCTCACCACGCGGCGCAGTGCAAGCACCCGCGTTCGGCTCATCGGTAGTTTCCAATCATCGCCTTGCGGTCTTATCATGTGCCATTGTCGTCTTTGAGTCTGCCTGCGCTGCTATGGTCGAAACTTTAAACACCTTTGCCTTCGATTGGATGCTGACTGCAGTTTCGCTGTGGATCGCCAGTCACATTTTTCGTGGCATTAAATTCAGCAGTTCTGGCGCCTTGATTGTCGCCGCGCTGCTACTTGGCTTTGCCAATGCCTTGGTCCGCCCGGTGTTGATTCTGCTGACGCTACCGTTGACCATTTTGACGCTTGGCTTCTTCCTGTTGGTAATCAATGCACTGATGATTTTGCTGGTGTCAAAATTGGTTACCGGGTTCAAAGTGGCCGGCTTTTGGACGGCACTATTCGCCAGCATTTTTGTTTCATTGCTGAGCATGGTACTAGCGTCGATTCTTGGTGACACTTTCGGCACACCGCCACCACCAATGCTGCCGTCGAGCGGAGGGACCTGGCTATGACGACCACACTCATCCCGATTGAGGCTTCGCGCTTTGCGCAATACCGTGACGCGTTAGTGCGCAGTTATGCCGAGGAAAATGTCGCCGCCGGACGCTGGCCTGAAGAAGATGCAATGGAACGCTCCGCCATCGATTTCGCGACCTCGTGGCCGCAAGGTTTGGCCACCCCTGACAATTTTCTGTATGAAATTCACGCCACGGCAAACCAAGCCGGTGCAAGTAGTTGTGTAGGCCATTTGTGGTTTGCGGTGGTCACCAAAAACGGCGTACGCGGTGGCTATGTGTATGACTTGGAAGTGCTACCGGAATTTCGCCGCCAAGGACACGCCGAACGAGCTTTCGCAGCGCTGGAACCAATAGCCGAAAAGTTGGGGTTGGCCAGTATCGGGTTGCACGTTTTTGCCCACAACCCTGGGGCACAAGCCCTGTATGCCAAGCTTGGTTACAAGGTCACCGGGCTGAATATGGTCAAACATTTGTAGTGAGCTTTATAGCCTATCAAACCAGTTGTCACAACACACCGTTAAAGGAGACGTCAATATGCGCGCACTTGTTTTGTTCATTAGTTTTTTCACAGTGATACTTTCCGCTCAAACTTTTGCAGCAACCCCGCCCGACGTCGAAATGCTCAAACAGCAGGTCGCCGATGCGGAGCGTGGATTTGCCAAAACCATGGCCGATCGTGACTACAACGCTTTCGCAAAATTTATCGCCGAAGATGCGATTTTCTTTGCCGGCAAGCGATCGATTCATGGTGCTGACGAAGTCAAAAAGGCGTGGAAGCCTTTTTACGCGGAGGCCACTGCACCGTTTTCATGGGCGCCGGAAACGGTTGTGGTTTTAGCGTCCGGCAATCTCGCATTGAGCACCGGGCCGGTTAAAGATACAGATGGGAAAGTCACTGCGACTTTCACTTCAATTTGGCGACTGGATGCCGATGGCAAGTGGAGAGTTATTTTTGATAAAGGCACCAATGCGTGTAACTGCGCAACGCAATAATGTGGCTTTTCGATGGCAAGCCGAATTTTTCTTCGCGCCCCAAGCGAAGCCGATGAAGCGGAATTTATCGCCGCTGTCAAAGCCAGCCGAGCTTTGCATGGCGCTTGGATGGATGCGCCGGATAGCGCAGAAAAATTTCGCGCCTATCTTGAGCGAATGCACACTGGCAATAATTTTCCACTGTTGATTTGTCTGAAAGGCAGCCAGCAAATCGTCGGCGTGGTCAACATTTCAAACAGTGTTATGGGTGCGTTTCGTAGCGCCTATCTGGGCTACTACGCATTCGCTGGCTTTGCCCGCCAAGGCTTGATGCGAGAGGGTTTGCGCGCGGTTGTAAAGCATGCTTTTGGTACGCTCAAACTGCATCGGCTCGAAGCCAACATTCAGCCCGCGAATATCGCTTCAATTGCCTTGGTTCGCTCGGTCGGCTTCAAGCTCGAGGGTTACTCACCGCGGTATCTCAAAATTTTCGGCCGCTGGCGTGACCACGAACGCTGGGCGATTTTGGCGAACTAGAGCGAGCTTGTAGGTCGGAATTTATTCCGACGTTTTATCCTCGCCAGGCATCCGAGTCGGAATAAATTCCGACCTACAAATAACGCTGCTCCAAATGCGCGTGCAGATGCGCCGGGTTAAGCGCTTCGCCGCTGGCACGCACGGCCAATTCCTCTGTCTCCCACCGACTAGCTTGCGACCACACATTGGCGCGCAGCCAATCGAAAACCGGCGCCGTGTCACCCGCTGCGATACGTGTGTCTAGATCAGGCACCGCGCGGCGCAAGCTGGCGAACCATTGCGCGGCATACATTGCGCCTAGTGTGTAACTAGGGAAATAGCCGAACGAGCCGTCGGTCCAATGCACGTCCTGCATGCAGCCGTTGGTGAAATTGCCTCGTGTATCGATACCCAACAGCGATAGCATTTTTTCATCCCACAGCGCCGGAATATCTTCGGCTTCAATCTCACCCTCGATTAGCAGACGCTCGATTTCAAAACGCAATATGACATGCGCGGGGTAAGTCACTTCATCCGCATCGACCCGGATAAACCCGGGCTTTACGCGGGTGATAAGTCGATGCAAATTGTCGGCGTCAAATGCGGCTTGGTCGCCAAAATTTTTGACCAACAAAGGTGCCAGCAATCCGACAAATTCGCGACTGCGCGCTAATTGCATTTCAAATGACAGACTTTGACTTTCGTGAATGCCGTAGGAGCGTGCCGTACCGATGGGTTGGCCCAACCATTCGCGCGGCAAATTTTGCTCGAAGCGCGCGTGACCTGTTTCGTGAATAGTCCCCATCAGGCTCTGCACAAAATCGTCAGTGCGATAACGCGTAGTCAAGCGCACATCTTCGGGTACGCCGCCGCTGAACGGATGCGCGCTTTCATCCAAACGCCCGGCATCGAAATTGAAATCCAATAAGCGCATCACGTCCTGACTTAGCGCACGCTGCGCCGCGAGCGGGAACGGGCCGACGGGAAGAATGATTTTGTCTTGCGCTTGCCGCGCGGTAACGCGGCTAACCAAATCCGGTAGCCATGTTTTGATGTCACCGAACATTCGCTCGATCTGTGCGCCGCGCATACCTGGCTCGAAGCGATCCACCAGCGCATCGTAACGACTCAAGCCGCTGGCGTCGCTTAGCAATTGCGCTTCTTCGCGTGCCAAGCGCAGTACGGGGCGTAAGTTTTCCAAAAATCCTGCCCAATCATTGGCCGGTCTTTGTGTGCGCCACGCGTGCTCACATTTCGCGCCAGCCAAACTTTTGGCCTCTATCAATGACTCAGGCAAGGCGTTGGACTGCTTCCAATCACGGCGCATTTCGCGCAGATTGGCGCGCTCGAAATCGTCGAGTGGTTCGCCTTCGGCGGCACGTAGCCAGTCGGCCAGTTTCGGGTCAGTGTGCATGCGATGAATCAACATCCCTAGCTCAGCCTCGGCTTCTGCGCGGGCTTGGTTGCCCGCAGGCGGCATCATCGCGTTGCGATCCCAGCTCACGATGGACGCAACATGGTTGAAGCGGTGCAAGCGCGTATAGACGTTGCAAAGTTCGGTGTAGGCGGATTTGGCTGTCATTTATTCTGCTTCAGAAAATGGTTAGGAATTGTAGGCTGCGCGGTAAGCACATTCGCGCAGTTTCGCCAGTTGGTGCGGCCGTGCAGTGTCGGCTTAGTACAGCCGACCCGCTGCGCAGGCGCAAAGCAGCGCTTTGCGAATTCCCTGCTTCGCGGCCGTCAGCCAGTGAGTCGCTCACATCTGGCGAAACAAATGTAGATAACTACGGCTCACCGGTAGTGTTTCCGTGCGATCGGTCAAATGCATATCACCAGTTTCGTTGCTGCCGTGGGTGACCTGTTTAACGAAGTGCAAATTCACAATGGTCGAGCGGTGAATCTGGGCAAATTTATCGGGATCAAGTTCGTCGGCCAATTCGCGTATCGTGCGACGAATCAGGGCCTCGCCGCCTTGCCAAACCACTAAGGTGTATTTCGCATCTGAACGCAAATAGAAAATTTGTGCGACCGGGATTAGGCGAACTGCCGCACCAACAGAAGCTTTAATCCAACTCAAATATTTTTGTGGCGCGCGCTGCTCGCGCATTTCTTTGGCCAGCTTTTCAAGCACCGCTTCTATGCTGCCATCAGCCGCCGGCATCGCGCTGGCGGCGCTCAAACGTTGGCGCAAACGCAGCACCGTGTCCAACAGGCGTGCTTCGTCGAAAGGCTTGACCACATAATCAATCGCGCCTTGGCGAAAAGCTTCGACGGCATAATTCTCGTGTGCTGTAACAAACACAATTTGCGCTTGCCGCCCGATGCAGCGCGCCGCTTCGATGCCGTTCATGCCCGGCATATGCACATCAAGAAAAACAATCTGCGGCGCATGCTGATCGAAAAGTTCCACCGCTTCGCGGCCATTACGCGCTTCGGCGACGATGACCAGTTCGGGCCACACTCGCGCCAAAATAGAAATCAAACGCTCGCGCAACAAGGGTTCGTCATCGGCGACCAGCGCAGTAACTTGTTCCATATCAACCCGCCTCAGAAAATCGCAACTCTGCGCGCAACCCATGCGGTGTTTGCTCACTTAATTCCATCACTGCACCATCGCCATAAAACGCGTTCAAGCGCTGTTGCAAATTGGATAAGCCAGTTCCCGGCACTGCCGTCTCGCTCATACCTATTCCCGTGTCCGCTACGCAGACGCAAATCGTATCACCCTTCGTGCCAGCCTCACGATGCGCAGTGACTTCGATACGACCGCCCTCTTCGCTTGGATCAATACCGTGCCGCACTGCGTTTTCCACCAAGGTCAGCAAGGCCATAGCGGGGAAACGGATGCTGCGCAAATCATCCGCAATATCGACAGAAAATTCCAAACGATCCGGCATGCGCATCAGCATCAATTCAAGGTAGGAACGCACCAGCCCTTCTTCGTTACCCAAGGTCGCTGCGCTCTGATGCAGTTGCGGCATCGCCGCGCGCAAATAGGCAATCAAACTTTTGAATACAGGCACCGCACGGGGCGATCCGCTCTCGATTAATGATTGCACATTGGCCAAGGTATTGAACAAAAAATGCGGCTCAATTTGCGCTTGCAACACGCTCAAGCGCGCGTCGGCCGCTTGTCGCTGCAGCGTTTCTTTTTCTAACTGAAACATCAGGGCTTGCGCCCGCACCTGCGCATCACGCTCGCGAAACAGCGCGCCGAGCGCCAACACCAAACCAATCGACAGCGCACTTATCGAAAGAAAAAAGAAGCCGGAAACGCGTTCCTCTGAATGAAAAAACGCTGGCAAGTCGCCATCCACTTTCAAGACATAGATCGCCAAGGTCGCCAGCGGCGCAGCAAAGGCCACCGCCAACACCTGCGTCACCCAGCGCGGCAACCACGATGGGTGCCACACGCCAGCCAAAGTGAAGGCGATCAGCAGCGTCATGCCGACAAAGACCGTTCGCCCTAACAATTCTATGAAGGACGTGATAAAGATCGGGGTGAGCAACAAAGTCAGCGCGACGGATGCGGCCAAGGCAATGCCAATGCGGCGCATCGTGAGTTCGACCAGCAAGCGCCGACCGAAGCCAGCAGGCGCAATTGCTAAGGCGGGTGCAGCAAGCTTAGAAGTTTTGGTGTCCATGACAGCACAGTAACCAGTGCGCCGTGACAGGTCAAGCGCGAAGGCCACGCAATTGGATGGGCGGCGGTTAGGCGGGTTTGAACGGCGAAATATTATGATTCAGCGATTTCTTGCCCCTGCATCGCAGGCTTGCACTGCGGCTAGAATTTGCCAACCCCTAAAGGCAGATTCGATGATTCCAACTCGCCACCACTTGCCCGCTGTATTTTTTGCCACGCTGCTTTGTGGATGCATTTCGCTAGGCGAAAAACCGACCGCATCCAACGTCGCCGTCACACCAGTCACCACGCCAGCGCCAATCAAAATCGGTCTAGCGCTAGGTGGCGGCGCAGCGCGCGGCTTCGCCCACATTGGCGTGATCAAAGCACTAGAAGCGCAAGGCATCGTGCCCGACATCATCGTCGGCACCAGCGCGGGCGCATTGGTCGGCGCGCTCTACGCCTCCGGCCTGAATGGATTCGAATTGCAAAAAGTCGCGCTGGAAATGGACGAAAGCCAAGTCAGCGATTGGTCACTTCCTGATCGTGGCGTGATCAAAGGCGAAGCCCTGCAAAATTTTGTTAATCGCATCGTCGGCAATCGTCCGCTGGAAAAATTTCCCCGGCGTTTTTCCGCTATCGCTACCGATCTAAAGACCGGCGAAGCGACAGTCTTCAATACCGGCAATTCCGGTGCTGCGGTGCGCGCATCCTCAGCAGTACCCGGCGTTTTCCAACCAGTACAAATCAACGGTCGCGACTACGTCGACGGCGGCCTGGTCAGCCCGCTGCCGATCAACATCGCCAGAAAGCTCGGCGCCACATTCGTCATCGCCGTAGACATCTCCGCCAAACCCGCCGACGGCAAAACCCGCAGCACCAGCGACGTGATGCTGCAAACCTTCGCCATCATGGGCCAGACCATCAGCCGCCACGAACAACCGGATGCCGACATCGTCGTGCGTCCGATCACCGCAGAACTACCTGCGACCGATTTCGCGGGGCGGCATAAGGCGGTGCTGGAAGGCGAGAAGGCAGCGGCCTTGGTAATGCCGCAGATTAAGGCGGCGTTGGAGAAGCGAAGAGCCGGGTTGTAGTTAAGCCCGGAGCAGACTTGTATTTTTCGCGCCGACATACCCTCAGTCGGCACGCGAATCGAGTTCGCGCAAAATCGCCTCAACCACTCGACCACTTGCCGGCAACAGCGTATGAATGACCGGTACCTGCTGCTGATTCGGTAACCAATCCGCGCTCACCTCGCTAAGCGACACCACGCCATCATTTGGCTCATTGCCAAACGCGCGGCGAGTCCTGGCTAGGCCCCGCACACCGGCAATGCTGGTTGCGCGCTCAGTCAGCGAACCGATCTGACCCATGCGCGATGGCGATGCCAACAGTTGGCCGCAATCACCCGCCAACACGCGGAACAACAAATTGCCCTTGAGCCGAACCGCCAAGCGCGGTGAGTGGATCGGTGAGCCCAGCAAGAACACATGCCGTGGCCGATCGACGTCCTCGGGCAGCGAATTCAGCGCCGCCCGAATCAACACGCCACCGAGCGAATGACCAACCAAAAAATAGGGCTCGCCCACGGCGAGTTTTGAAATCCTCAAAACAAGCCGGCTCTTGATCGAGTCAAAACTCTCCGCTGCCGCCACGTAGCCAAACGTCTCCGTGCGCCAACCCGCGCGGCGAAGACGATAAAGCATTGGCCAACCTGACAGTGGCGAGCGTCCCATTCCGTGAACAAAGAGTATGCGCATGTTTGGACGTCAGAAGACTTTTGAAATTTGGTCTTTCCACAGCTTCGGCGAAGTTGAGGAGCCTACGAGGCTTTTTACGCTGGTCGCCTCAAATGCAATGTTAGGCTAGCTGCCGTAAATACTCATGGCGTATAACCCAAAGATGGTGGGCCTTCTGGGTATTGAGGCAGCTTATCTGCAATTGTTAGCCAGGGTTGCTTTGAAGATACCCAAAAATGCATGTCAGGTTTGAATAGTGACGGCTCGTCGAGGCTACCGGCTGTTAAGCCGATAACTCCAGCAGAAACACGCCGCGAGAAAATGCTTGAACCGCAATGCGAACAAAACCCGCGCTCAAGAGTTTCTGAAGAGTGAAATATGCTGATTGGGCCAGCGATAGAAACATGCTCGATACGCATGAGCACGCGCGCATTGAAAGCAGCGCCAATAACTTTTTGACAGGCCCTGCAATGACAAACCCTCTGGTTCAAAGGATCAGAAGTCGTTTCGTAACGCACGGCACCACATAGACAGCCGCCACGGAATAGAGTCATTCAGAAAGTCACTTCCGAAAACAGCCTACGTAGAGATGACCGGCGCTGCGCGGCTTCTTGCGCAACTCCGGTGGATAGATGGGTTTGGCGTTGTTCGCACTATCTCACCACCCAGCCGCCGCAGACCGGAAACACTTGCCCGACAAAGCAGCTCGCGGGTTCGCTACAAAGGTACGCAGCAAACTCAGCGTCTTCTCTAGCACCGACGAGACGCCCCAGGGGAACCTCGCGCTTGAGACGCTCCTGAAATCTCGGATTGCTCTGGACCTCAGGCGGAAAGTAGGTCGGGTTATCAACAAAGTTCTGCGCGATTGCATTCACTTGAACATTGTGGGGAGCAACCTCTACACCGACCGCCTGCACGTACGCAAGCTGTGCGCCGCGGGCAGCACTGTATGTCGAGGAGCGCTTCATCCCGCGCAGTGCTGATGCGCTGCCCATGACGAGAATCTTGCCCGAGCGCCGCTCGATCATGGCTGGCAAGACGGCACGGAATAGTCGTTGCATGGGGTGGACGAGGGCAGCGAACGCGTCGTTCCACTCTTCGTCCGAAACTTCCGCGACCGCAGTAGTCGGTGCTGGTATTGCCAAGTTGACCAGGACAATGTCGATTAACCCAGACGCTGCGACGACTGCGCCGGGCGTTTCTGCGCTCAATAGTGGGTCTGAACTCGGGATGACCGTGGCACCGTGATTGGCAAACACTTCGCACAGGACGGGGCCCATGAACGCGTCGGCGTGGGTGACTAGCACCCGCTTACCTAGAAGTATCTGATTTGACATGGACTCTCCTCCCACGAAACGCGACAACAATTACTGAGACGCCCAACGTTCGAGTTCAGGGAGCTGGCGCAGTTTTATGCGCCAGGTCCCCTGCAACGAAGGGTTGCGCGTCATTTGCATGCCACGAAGGAACGTTCGAGCGTTTGCGTCATTGCGGCGCTACCAAGTTCGACCATCTGCTCTATTGGCACGCGCATTTCATCGGGCAACAGGTCAGTTACCCACAACACACGAGACTGACCCTTTGGAGCAGGTAAAACTTGAAGATATGCATTGTGATGTGATGCACGGCCTTCGATCGCCCCGTACGCAAGCCTGCGATCTTGGTCACTGACGGTGATGATCCGTTCCTTTACGACGAATCCATTGGCGAAAGTGACGGTACGGATATCGCCAGTCAGCACCGTGTTCGTGACGAAGCCTTGCGCAAGACGTGTATGAACAGAACCCACATCTTTGATCGCCTCCCAGACAAACTGAGGCGTTGCACTGACAAGAAATTCTTTGTAGATAGTGGCCATACTATTCCCAACGGTTATGTTATCCGAGACGCATAAGACGCCTAGATGTTGAGTAAGGGCGACAGTTATGCTGCATAACTTATGCGAGTGACGCATAACTTGTCGACGAAATATTGCTTGAAACTATATCTAATGATGTTTTGCACCATTTACCATTCCCTTTCATCCAGTACTAAAAATGTATGAAAAGCATCGTCACTTTTTATTTTTTATTTTGCGGATCGGCATACCGATCGCATTGTGTCATGCCTGATGGCTACTTGTCAGGGCATCACCAGTTTCCCCGCTACGCCGCCGGGTTTCGTAGTCTCGGCACGGGAATTCCAGTCTTAATTTTAGTTTAAGAAAAAGAACGAAACGAGTTTTTTTCAAACAATTTAAACCCCCCAAACACAAAATCAACTGATCGAACCAACTGACGGGATCGCTTCCGCAAACGCTTGTCACCTCAAATCAGTGCGGCAGCACCTTCGGTATCTTTGATCTTGATCAATAGAGCTTGTTCATTTTGAACATAGCATTCCCTCCGGTGTGCGGGAACCACAGGCACGCATCGCGTTTGTGAATGGGGAGACACAGATGAAGACCGGTCGCGAAAGTATTCCACACGGCGTTACGCTGCTGCAGAATCCGCTGCTCAACAAAGGGACGGCATTTAGCGAGACAGAGCGCGATGCGCTTGGTCTGCGCGGATTGTTGCCGCCGCATATCCACACCCAAGATGAGCAAATGGCACGCTTCATGGAGAATTTGCGCAAGCTGCCGGATACGTTGGAACAGTTTGTTGCGCTGTCCGCTCTGCATGATCGCAATGAATCACTTTTCTTCAGGGTGGTCTGCGACAACGTCGACGAAATAATGCCACTGATCTACACGCCGACAGTAGGGCTGGCCTGCCAGCGATTCGGTCATATTTTCCAACGACCACGCGGGATGTTTATCAGTATCAATGATCGCGGTCGCATCGCTGACATTCTGCGCAACTGGCCGAACCAGCCGCGCATTATCGTGGTTACCGACGGCGAACGTATTCTCGGACTGGGTGATCAAGGCGCCAATGGTATGGGCATCCCGGTCGGCAAGCTATCGCTTTATACCGCTTGTGCCGGAGTTGATCCAGCCACCTGCCTCCCTGTGACACTGGACATGGGTACCAACAATGAAACGCTGTTGAGCGACCCCTACTACGTCGGCCTGCGCCGCCATCGGGTGACCGGGCCGGCCTACGACGAACTGATAGAAGAATTTATTGTGGCGACGCAGGAAGTCTTTCCTGATGTCATCGTTCAGTTTGAAGATTTCGCCAACCATAACGCGTTTCGTCTGTTGGAAAGATATCGTGACCGGATCTGCACCTTCAACGACGATATTCAAGGCACCGCATCCGTAGCACTGGCCGGTGTGTTTTCGGCATTGCGGGCCAAAGATAGTTCCCTAGCCGACGAGAAGTTCTTGTTCCTTGGCGCCGGAGAGGCGGCCACCGGCATTGCAGACTTGATCGTCGCTGCCATGGTTGCCGAAGGTATCGACATCTCGGTTGCCCGCCAGCACTGCTGGCTGGTCGACTCGAAAGGGCTGGTGGTCAAGTCACGCGATGGATTGGCCGCGCAAAAGTTACCCTATGCGCACGACCATGCGCCTGTCAGCGATTTCATGTCCGCACTGAATGATTTAAAACCGACGGGAATCATTGGCGTCGCCGCAGTCGGCGGCACGTTTACGCCGGAAGTGTTGCGCGCCATGGCCGACATCAATGAGCGACCGATCGTCTTCGCGCTGTCGAATCCTACTTCGAAGGCCGAATGCACTGCCGAACAGGCCTATCAACACACAGACGGGCGGGCGCTGTTTGCCAGCGGCAGTCCATTCTTGCCGGTGACTTACGCCGGCAAAGTCATGGTGCCGCGACAAGGCAACAACTCCTATATTTTCCCGGGAGTCGGGCTCGGCGCGATTGCCTGCGGAGCGAAGCGGGTGACCGATGAGATGTTTCTCGCGGCGGCAAATACACTGGCATCGCAGGTAACGCCGGCAGACCTGGATCAAGGCAGTCTGTTTCCGCCGCTCTCAAACACGCGCGAGGTTTCGGCGCGCATCGCAGTGGCGGTGGCCGAGGTTGCTTATCTGCGCGGACTTGCTTCCAAGTCACGTCCCGAAGACATGCTCTCGCTCATTCATGCTCACGTGTACGATCCGCACTATCCGGTCTATGCGTAGCTGCGCACTTTGAATAGCCACAAATCAACACTTCAACAGCTTGTGCGCGTTGAACGAGCCATTCCATCAAACGCACCAACTGGCGCTCCGTGTTGTTGAACGCTTAAAGTCCCGCGGCATTCTCCGCCAAATAAGCCGCCACACCCGCCGGGCTTTGCGCTATCCCCGCATCACCTTTTTGCCAGCCGGCAGGACAAGCGTCGCCGTGTTCCTCGTTGAACTGCAGGGCATCAATCAGGCGCAACAGGTCGTCAATGTTGCGGCCTAGTGAGGCGTTGTTGACGCTTTGGTGTTGCACTACGCCAGCACGGTCGATCAGGAAGGAGCCACGCAATGCCGTGCCGTCGCTGTCTTCTACGCCGTAGGCTTGACACAGTGTGTGCTTGATGTCGGCGACTAGCGGGTAGCCGACCTGACCGATGCCGCCATGATTTATCGGCGTGTTTTTCCACGCGAGGTGGGTGAATTCGGAATCGATGGAGACGGCGATGACGTCGGTGTTGCGCTTGGCGAATTCGGCGAGTCGATGATCTAGCGCGATCAATTCCGAGGGGCAAACAAAGGTGAAATCCAGCGGGTAGAAAAATAGCAGGACGTAGCGGCCACGATGATCTGCGAGCGCCAACGGCTTGATTTGGTTGTCGCCATACACGGCGTTGAGGGTGAATTCTGGTGCGGCTTTGCCGACAAGTACGCTCATGATTTTTCCTCGTGAATTTATGCGACGGCCATGCCGTTGTGGCGCAGCAGTGCGTCGACGGACGGTGCGCGGCCACGAAATGCGGTGAAAGATTCGAGCGCCGGACGTGAGCCGCCGACGGACAAAATCTCGCGCAGGAAACGCTCTCCCGTTGGAGCGTCAAGTGTCGTGCCGCTGCTTTGCCGGGCGTCCTCAAATGCCGAGTAAGCGTCGGCGGAGAGCACTTCGGCCCACTGATAACTGTAATAACCAGCTGCATAACCTCCGGCAAAAATATGCGCGAACCCATTCGGAAAACGATTCCATTCGGGCGGAATGACGACCGCGAATTCTTTGCGTAATTTCGCCAATGTTTGCATCGGCGTGTCACCAGCACCAACTGGCAAGCTATGAATTTCCAGATCGAATAGCCCGAGTTCAATCTGGCGCAGCGTCTGCATGCCACTCATGAAATTTTTCGCGGCGACCATCTTGTCGTACAGCGTGCGCGGTAGCGGTTCGCCAGTATCGACGTGACTGGTCATGCCTTGCAGCACATCCCATTCCCAACAAAAATTTTCCATGAACTGACTCGGCAATTCGACCGCATCCCATTCGACACCGTGGATCCCCGACACCGGCAGCTCGTCGACGCGAGTTAACAAATGATGCAAACCGTGACCGCATTCGTGGAACAAGGTGATCACATCGTTGTGGGTGAAAGTCGCTTGCTTGTCACCAACCGGCGCGGAGAAATTGCAATTTAAATAGGCCACCGGCGTTTGCACTTGGCCCGCCGTCAAACGTCTGCCACGCGCATCGTCCATCCACGCACCGCCGCTTTTGGTTTCGCGCGCGTACAAATCGAGATAGAACTGTCCAAGCAATTTTCCATCGCGCTCGATGCGAAAAAATCGTACTTGACTGTCCCACGCGGGTGCCGCGTCGCGCGCGATGCGCACGCCGAACAGCGATTGAATGACGCGAAAAAGCCCTTCCACTACTTTCGTTTCGGGGAAGTATTGCTTCACTTCGTCGTCCGAAAAACTGTAGCGCGCTTGCTTGAGTTTCTCGGATGCATAGGGCATATCCCAGACTTCGAGCGTGTCCATATTCAGCGAGCTGCGTGCGAATTCTTTGAGCGCCGCGATGTCGCGCAACGCATAGGGGCGAGCCTTAGCGGCCATGTCGCGCAGGAAACCGCTGACTTGCGCAGGCGTGTCGGCCATCTTGGCGGCGAGTGAAACTTCGGCGTAGTTGGCAAAGCCAAGCATCGTCGCTTCCTCGGCACGCAAGGCAAGGATGCGCGTGATGAGCGGCCCGTTATCCCATTCGGGTTTGCCAAATTCGGCGGCGCGAGTGACGTTGGCGCGATACATACGCGCGCGCAAATCGCCGTTGTCGCTGTATTGCATGACCGGTTGAAATGATGGGGCGTGCAGCGTGAATTTCCAATTGCCTTTGCGCGCGCTGGCATCGGTATTTTGCGCAGCTTGGGCGGCGGCAGCGATCACATCGGCGGGCAGACCTTGCAGATCACTTTCTTGCGTAATCCATTCAAGGTGATCGTTGGTTGCATCAAGCAGGTTCTCGGAAAACTTCGCCGCCAAGGCAGAAAGTTCTTCTTGAATTTCTTTGAAGCGCGGCTTTTGTTGCTCGCTCAACTCGGCACCGCTCAAACGGAAATCGCGTAATTCGTTTTCAATGATGCGGCGGCGTGTCCCGCTCAGTGTGGCGAACTCGTCGCTCACGGAGAAGGATTTGTATTTGGCAAACAAGTTTAGATTCTGTCCAAGCTCGGCATAGAACCCGGAAATCTCCGGCAACATTGCGTTGTAGGCTTCGCGCCAGGGCGGCACATCATTGACCGAATGCAAGTGGCCGACGATGCCCCAGGCGCGTGAAAGCTTCTCGCCGGCGTCGATCATCGGTTGTACAAAATCGTCCCACGTCGTTGGTGTTTGCTGCGCCAAAAGTTCATCGATCAGTGTGCGGTACTCGGCCATCAAAGATTCGATAGCAGGTGCGACATGATCTGGCTGCACCACGTCGAAGCGTGGCAGATCGGAGAAATCGAGTAGAGGGTTAGTCATGGGTTTGGGTATTTGCAAAAAACTTTCTGGACAGGATGAACAGGATTTACCGGATAGAAACAAAACCAAATCAGACGAGCGCCTCTCATCCTGTTCATCCTGTAAATCCTGTCAATGTTTTTGATGTTCAGGCAACACGCCAGTTGGTGCTGACGATACGCCGTCGCACGCTTCACCCGTTTCAGATATCGCAAGTACCCGTCAACTTACTCATCGCTTCACGATATTTCTCTGCCGTCTTGGCGATGATTTCAGCGGGCAATCTTGGTGCGGGAGGCTGTTTATTCCAGCCCAAAGTTTCCAGATAATCGCGCACGATTTGTTTGTCGAACGATGGCGGACTAATGCCGACTTGATATTGCTCAGCCGGCCAGAAGCGCGACGAATCCGGTGTCAATATTTCATCGATCAAAAACAAACGACCGCTGGCATCCTGGCCGAATTCAAATTTTGTATCGGCAATCAAAATCCCGCGCACGCGGGCGAATGCTGCCGCTTCGCGATACAAGCGTAGCGTCACGTCGCGGACTTGTTTAGCGAGTTCACTACCGATCATTTTCTCGACCGCCGCATAGCTGATGTTTTCGTCGTGGTCGCCCATTTCGGCTTTGGTCGCGGGCGTGAAAATCGCTTCGGGCAAGGCTTGCGCAAGTTGCAATCCGGCCGGCAATGCAATGCCGCAAATGGCACCGGAGGCTTGGTAATCCTTCCACCCGGAGCCAATTAAAAAGCCACGTGCCACCGCTTCGATCGGCAATGGTTTTAAGCGCCGCACAACGATAGAACGCCCACGCACTTGCTCGCGCTCGGCCTCGCCATTCACCACCGATTCGGGATCAATGCCGGTGAGTTGGTTGGGAATCACATGGGCGAGTTTGCCGAACCAAAAGTTCGCTACTGCCGTCAGCACGGCGCCTTTGCCCGGCACTGGATCGGGAAAAACCACATCGAACGCTGACAGACGGTCGGTGGTGACGATCAACAAATTTGCATCATCGACTGCGTAAATGTCGCGCACTTTGCCACGACCAAGTAAGGCCAAACTGCTGATGTTTGATTCAAAAATAGTCGGGTAATTCATGGCTCGAGTTTTCTCGCGATTTGTCTTATTTAACGATGGCGGTTAGCTCGCCTTTTTTGTAGCGCTCGGCCATTTTTTCCATGGAAACAACCTTGATTTTGGCGGCTTGTCCGACGCAACCGAACGCTTCATAACGCGCTTTGCAAATTTCCTTCATGGCTTTGCGCGCGGCGGCCAGATATTTACGTGGATCAAAATCTTTTGGATTCTCAGCCAGATATTTGCGTATCGCACCGGTCGAGGCCATCCGCAAATCGGTGTCGATATTGATTTTGCGCACGCCGTGTTTGATGCCTTCGACAATTTCCGCGACCGGCACGCCGTAGGTTTCGCCCATCGTACCGCCGTGTTCGTTGATGATTTTCAGCCAGTCTTGCGGCACTGACGACGAACCATGCATTACCAAATGGGTGTTGGGAATGCGCTCGTGAATTTCCTTAATGCGGTCAATGCGCAGCACCGCGCCAGTGGGCGGACGGGTAAATTTGTAGGCACCGTGCGAGGTGCCAATTGCTATCGCCAATGCATCCACACCGGTAGCTTTGACAAAATCTGCAGCTTCGTTAGCGTCGGTGAGCAATTGATCGTGAGTCAGCACGCCTTCTGCGCCGTGGCCGTCTTCCTTTTCGCCCATGCCGGATTCCAGCGAACCCAAGCAACCTAATTCACCTTCAACGGACACGCCGATAGCGTGCGCGATGTCGACCACATGGCGACTGACGCGAACGTTGTAATCAAAACTGGCTGGGGTTTTTGCGTCTTCCATCAAGCTGCCGTCCATCATCACGCTGGAAAAACCAGAACGCATGGATTGAATGCAAATCGACGGACTCGCGCCGTGATCTTGATGCATGACAATCGGAATATTCGGATGTGTTTCGATGGCCGCTTCGATCAAATGACGCAGGTAAGGCTCGCCCGCATATTTGCGCGCACCGGCCGAACCTTGCATGATCACCGGGCTGCCGGTCTCTTCGGCGGCTTCCATGATGGCTTGGATCTGTTCGAGATTGTTGACGTTGAAAGCCGGTAAGCCGTAGCCGTTTTCGGCGGCATGATCGAGGAGTTGACGCATTGAGACGAGTGGCATTTAGGTTCCTTTCTGGCGAAAAATTATGCTGAATTAATGCTCTGATTCGGAGCGCCGACGCTCGCCGACTCGAACCAATTTCATCGTGTTGGTGCCACCAGCAGTGCCGATAGCCTCACCGACAGTGAGCACGATCAAATCGCCAACTTCGACCGCACCAGCAGCAATCAAAGTCTCTTCGGCTTGATACAACATTGCGTCGCGGTCTTCATGGATGTATTCGGTGAGTAAGGGAAATACGTCGCGGAAGATACTGACACGATAGCGTGTGCGCACCCGTGGCGTCAGCGCATAAATCGGTACGCCGGAATTCAGTCGGCTCATCCACAGCGTCGTCGAGCCTGATTCGGTCAGTGTGGCGATGGCCTTCACCTTCAGGTGAAACGCCGTGAAAATTGCCGCCATCGCAATCGACTGATCGATGCGAGTAAATACCTGATCAAGAAAGTGGGTATCGAGCGTCACCTGTTGCGATTTCTCCGCCGCCAGACAAACCCGCGTCATCGCCTCGACCGCCTGCACCGGATAGGCGCCGGACGCTGTCTCAGCCGAGAGCATCACTGCATCAGTGCCATCGAGCACAGCATTCGCTACGTCCGACACTTCGGCGCGGGTCGGCACGGGGCTGGAAATCATCGACTCCATCATCTGTGTCGCCGTGATGGCAAAGCGATTGTGCTCACGCGCCATGCGGATCATTTTCTTCTGCAATGCTGGCACTGCGGCATCGCCGACTTCAACCGCCAAATCGCCACGCGCGACCATGATGCCGTCGGTGGCGTGCAAGATGTCTTCGAGATTCGCCACCGCTTCAACACGCTCAATTTTGGCAACCACCAGCGCATCCGATCCCGCTTCGTGCAACAACGCACGGGCTTGGCGCATATCGGCACCGTTTTTCGGGAACGACACGGCAACAAAATCTACTTTGAGCATCGCGGCAGTTTTAATGTCCGCCATATCTTTTGGTGTCAGCGCCGGTGCCGAAAGTCCGCCACCTTGTTTGTTGATGCCCTTGTTGTTAGAGAGCTCGCCATCGTGACGATTGATGCAATGAATTTCGCCGCCAACGATGCGATCAATGTCGAACACCGTGCGACCGTCATCAAGCAACAACACATCACCCGCCACAACGTCATCGATGAGTTCCGGGTAGTCCAGTCCGACGCGTTCTGCATTGCCCAATTTGCACGCGACATCAAGGATGAAGCTTTGTCCGGCCTTGATGCTCACCGGTCCGGCGGCGAATTTGCCGATGCGAATTTTTGGTCCCTGCAAATCCGCCATCACGCCGACTGTGCGCCCAACGCGGTGCGCCACGGCGCGCAAAAGATCAACGCGCTTTTTGTGGTCGTCCGGCGTACCGTGGGAAAAATTTAACCGCACTACGT
The DNA here is from genome assembly GCA_016721505.1 of Rhodocyclaceae bacterium. Taxonomy (GTDB): domain Bacteria; phylum Pseudomonadota; class Gammaproteobacteria; order Burkholderiales; family Rhodocyclaceae; genus JADKHX01. Next base: position 295,734 of record JADKHX010000001.1, read on the forward strand.
CAATCCCTGCAGCCACCAATTCGGTAAGCCGTTCTTCAGTGTTGGAAGCAGGGCCTAAGGTGGCGACAATTTTCGTAGCACGTTGCATCTATGAACTCCTCAAATTCGCCAGTTTGTGCTGGCCACACGCCGTTAAGTAAGCGCGTTACAGCGACGTTCAAGCATTTCAATCGCGGGTAATTTCTTACCTTCAAGAAACTCCAAAAACGCGCCGCCCGCAGTAGAAATGTAGGAAACCTTTTCGTAAATATCGTATTTCTGAATTGCCGCGATCGTGTCGCCGCCACCAGCCAAAGTGAAGGCTTTGGTTGCCGCAATCGCTTCAGCAATTTTCTTGGTGCCATCGGCGAATTGATCGAACTCGAACACGCCGACCGGACCGTTCCAAATCACCGTACCGGCGCTCATGATGATGTCAACAATCGCCTGCGTTGATTGCGCTCCGATGTCAAAAATCATATCGTCATCAAGCACTGCGTTAGCGGGTTTGCGCACTGCCGGTTCGGCTGCATCGAATTTCTTGCCGCACACAACGTCTACCGCAATCGGGATATTCGCACCGCGCGCGGTCATTTTTTTCATCAAACTTTGTGCGGTAGAAATCAAATCCGCTTCGCATAAAGATTTGCCGACATTGTTACCCGTAGCCAACAAAAAAGTATTGGCGATGCCACCGCCGACCACCAGTTGATCGACCTTGTCGGCGAGCGCTTCGAGCACCGTGAGTTTGGTAGACACTTTGGAACCACCGACTATTGCCACCATTGGTCGCGCCGGATGGGCCAGCGCTTTTTGCAGGGCATCCAATTCTTGCGCCACCAGCAAACCGGCGCAAGCTTGCGGCGCGAATTGCGCCACGCCGTAGGTCGAAGCTTCGGCACGATGTGCGGTACCGAAAGCATCCATCACAAACACATCGCAAAGTGCGGCGTACTTTTTGGCCGTGGCTTCGAGATTCTTTTTTTCGCCAACATTGAAACGGCAGTTTTCCAACAACACGACTTCGCCAGCGGCTACATCGAATCCACCGTCGACCCAATCACGCAGCAACCGAACCGGCTGCCCGAGTTGCGCTTCAAGCACAGCAGCGACTGGCGCAAGAGAGTTTTCCGCGCTGAACACAGCTTCTTCAGGTCGACCCAGGTGTGAAGTCACCATCACCTTGGCACCAGCTTTGAGGCAATGCAATATCGTCGGCACGGATGCGGTGATGCGCGCATCAGAAGTGACCGCGCCGTCTTTGACCGGCACATTCAAATCAGCGCGAATAAAAACGCGCTTGCCTTTTAAATCAATATCGCCAAGCGTATTAAATTTCATCATCGACTCATCAGTTGGTGCTGGTAGCACGCCGTGCTTGATTACTTGGAAATCACCCGCGCCATTTCCAAAACCTTGCACGAATAACCCCATTCGTTGTCATACCAGCTGACGATCTTGACGAACGTACTATCGAGTGCGATGCTGGCTTCGGCGTCGAACACCGAGGTACAGCTCTCGCCACGAAAATCGGTGGCAACCACTTTTTCTTCGGTGTAGCCGAGGATGCCTTTCATCGCGCCTTCGGATGCGGCTTTCATCGCTGCGCAGATTTCCTTGAAGCTGGCTTCCTTGACCAACTCTGCCGTCAAATCCACCACCGACACATCGGAGGTCGGCACGCGGAAGGACATGCCGGTGAGTTTTTTATTCAGCGATGGGATCACCACGCCGACGGCTTTGGCCGCGCCGGTAGATGATGGAATGATATTTTCCAAAATGCCACGCCCGCCGCGCCAGTCCTTGTTTGACGGACCATCGACGGTTTTTTGCGTGGCAGTTGCGGCATGCACTGTAGTCATCAGACCACGCTTGATACCCCAGTTGTCGTGCAGCACTTTGGCAACCGGCGCGAGGCAATTGGTGGTGCACGAAGCGTTGGAAATAATCGCTTCACCGGCGTAGGTCAGATGATTTACGCCGAACACAAACATCGGCGTGTCGTCTTTTGATGGTGCCGACATGATGACCTTTTTTGCGCCTGCGGCCAGATGTTTTTCTGCTGTTTCCTTGGTCAAAAACAAACCGGTCGCTTCAATCACGATGTCCGCACCAACCTCACCCCATTTCAATTCGCTGGGGTCCTTCACTGCCGTCAAACGAATGCGTTTGCCATTTACGATCAGCGTATTACCGTCAACTGAAATATCGCCTTTGAAGCGGCCATGCACAGAATCGTATTTCAACATGTAGGCTAAATAATCCGGCTCGAGCAAATCGTTGATGCCAACGACTTCGATGTCAGAAAAGTCCTTCACTGCGGCGCGAAAAACCATGCGGCCGATGCGACCGAATCCGTTGATACCAATCTTGATAGTCATTCGTTTCTCCAAATAATTTTCAAAAATTACAGTACAGATTTAACCGTGCTGACCACAGTCTCAACCGTGAAGCCGAACTCTTTGAACAATGCGCCAGCCGGTGCTGATTCGCCGAAACGATCCAGCCCGACCACTGCACCCTTCAAGCCTACGTACTTATACCAACCATCGGTCACGCCAGCTTCGACGGCCACGCGGACGATGCCATCGGGTAATACCGAGTTGCGATAGGCTGTGCTTTGCGCATCAAAAATATTAGTGCAAGGCATAGACACCACGCGCACGGCGATGCCTTCTTTAGCAAGCGCAGCTTGGGCTTTGAGCGCCAAGTCAACTTCAGACCCGGTGGCAATAATGACAGCTTGCGCCGCGCCTTTGCTCTCCGACAGTACGTAACCGCCACGGCGGATTTTTGCGGTGGTGGCTACGGTACGTTTCACAAAAGTTAGATTTTGCCGCGATAGCGCGAGGCTGGTCGGGCCGGTTTTACGCGCAATTGCGCTGGCCCAGGCCACCGCCGTTTCGACCGTGTCGCAAGGTCGCCACACATGCATGTTGGGAATCATTCGTAGCGTTGCGGTTTGTTCCACCGGTTGATGCGTCGGGCCGTCTTCGCCAAGGCCAATAGAGTCGTGAGTGAACACAAAAATCGACCGCAGTTTCATCAACGCCGCCATGCGCAGCGCATTTCTGGCGTATTCCGAAAACATCAGGAAGGTGCCGCCATAAGGGATGAATCCGCCATGCAAAGCGAGGCCATTCATAATCGCCGCCATGCCGAATTCGCGCACGCCGTAGTGGATGTAGTTACCTTTGCCTTCACGGGTGATGGTTTTCGAGCCAGACCAATTGGTCAAATTGGAGCCGGTCAAATCTGCCGAACCGCCAAGTAATTCAGGCAACATCGGAGCAAATGCTTCGATGCTGTTTTGCGAAGCTTTGCGCGTGGCGATGGTGGCGGCCGCGTCATTCACTTGCTTTAACGCAGCCTCAACTTGCGAGCTCCAATCGGTCGGCAATTCACCCACGGTACGCCGCAAAAACTCACTGGCCAAATCGGGATGCGCCGCCGTATAGCGCGCCATCGTTGCGTCCCATTCAGATTCCCACGCCGCGCCCCGTTCGGTCGCGTCCCACGCGGCATACACGTCCGCCGGAATTTCAAATGGTGGATGCTGCCAACCAATGTAATCGCGCGCGGCTTGAATTTCCGCATCGCCTAAAGGTGCACCATGTACATCGTGGCTACCTTTTTTGTTTGGCGCACCCAGGCCAATCACGGTCTTGCAGCAAATCAAAGTAGGCCGCACATTGTCGGATTGGGCTTCGCGTATCGCAGCCTCAATGGAATCGGGATGGTGGCCATCGACATCGCGAAGTACCTGCCAGCCGTAGGCGGCAAACCGTTCAGGCGTCTTGTCAGTAAACCAGCCGGCTACATGGCCGTCGATAGAGATGCCGTTGTCGTCATAAAACGCAATCAACTTCGACAATCCCCATGTTCCCGCTAGCGAACAAACTTCGTGGGAGATGCCTTCCATCAAACAGCCGTCGCCGAGGAAAACATAGGTGAAATGATCAACGATTTCACCTTCGGGGCGATTAAATTCCTTGGCCAGTAATTTCTCTGCGAGCGCCATCCCGACAGCGTTCGCCAAGCCTTGCCCCAAGGGGCCGGTGGTGGTTTCGACACCAGGCGTGTAGCCAAATTCTGGGTGGCCTGGAGTCTTGCTATGGAGTTGCCGAAACGCCTTTAGATCATCAATCGAAAGATCGTAACCGGTGAGGTGTAATAGTGCATAAATCAGCATCGAGCCGTGGCCGTTGGAGAGAACAAAGCGATCTCGATTTGGCCAATGGGGGTTTTGCGGGTTGTGCCGCAGGTGTCGATTCCACAGGACTTCGGCGATTTCCGCCATGCCCATTGGCGCTCCTGGATGACCGGAATTGGCCTTCTGCACGGCATCCATGGCCAGCGCGCGAATGGCGTTGGTGATGGGCGTAAAAACGGGCGGTCGCATGTTCAATTTTCCCTTGTTGCCGAGTGCGCGGCATCGCCGCTACGGGTTGAAAGTTTTGCCTTGAAGGAGGGGAATTATCAACCAAACGGGGTGCAACTCGCTAGGCATTTTTTACTAAAAATGCAGATATTCAATCGGCAAGCGGCATTCTGTCGCGCGCGCGTTGTTTGGCAGGATGCGAGTGAGGTGCGCTCGGTCCTGCCACGCGACCCAGTAATTCGTCACGTTGCGTGACCTTGGGTTTACCAATCACTAGCTCGCCGTGCAGGCCTTGGTAAAACAACAAGTCGGCGTTGGTTTCAATTGCCGCTCACGGCCGAAAGGTGTCGGATTCCTGGCCGAAATTGGCGGCGATTTCATCGCTGTGAAAGTAGTTGCGCAGGATTCCGTTGCCGGTATGCCCGTACTGATGAAATACTGTTTGCAACGCGGCAAACAAATCAAAACCGCGAATCAGCGAAATTGCGTTTTGACGAACTTTGGCGGGGCGGCTTGTGCCATACGCAAAAACCGGGTCGGGTTTTGCGATGCGCCGTTGAGGCGTACTTCAAAATGTAGATGTGGCCCGGTTGAGCGACCGGTGTTGCCGACTAAAGCAATCAGTTGTCCGCGCTTAACGAAGGCACCTGGTTTCACCAGCAACTTGGACGCGTGGGCATAACGAGTTGCGATGCCGTGACCATGATCAACTTCAATCATATTTCCATATTGAGGATGGTGCTCGGCGGTGACCACTACGCCGGCTGCTGCCGCGTGAATTTTTGACCCGACTGCGGCCACAAAATCTACGCCTTCATGCAGTGCTCGCTCGCCTGTGAAGGGGTCGAGACGCCAGCCGTAGCCTGATGCACTCCATTCGGCATCCACCGGCAAACCGGTGGGTAGCATCATTTTGCGAATTTGTTCTTCGAGCAATTGCGATTCAATGAGCGCCAGCGCATCGGTCTTGTTTTCAACTTGACGCGACAATTCATCCAGAGCATTGCGTAAATCGGCGGGCGACAAGGCGCTTTGCATCACCAAAGGACCGCCGCGACCGTCGATCAAGGCTGCCGAACTATTGCTGCGAAGCAATGCAGCATTGTTGCCTGCGCCACGTGTACCGTTTTTATCGGCGTTTTGATCCACCTTGTCAGTCTTGTTGATTTCTCGAACATTGACCCCTGCAACACCAGCCAGTCGCTCGCCCAAAGTGTCCAGGCGGATGAGTTGCGCCTGCATTTCACCTAGCTTAACCGCCATTGCATTGATGTTCTGGCGCACAAATGCACTGGAGCGCGAAGTATCTTCGGCGTTGAGAGAGCGCACAAAGTCTTGCAAAAATGGCAAACGGATCTCAGCGGCGTGACGCACCGTGAAATAGGAAAATACAGACGAGAGGCCAATTACGGCAGCAAATAGCAGGCCTGAGGCCAATGCAAAATGCCGCCAAGTCAGCGCAATCGATTTGGCTGTTGCCATACGATTCGAGACGAGAATAAGATGCAAACTTATCTCCTTAGTTTACTTTGAAGCATCAATATGGCATCAACCAGTCTTCAGGATCATCTTGACCACGCTGAAGGAATGGCGCGTTTTTCAACGCATGCGAAACGGTTATTGCGGCTTCAAACAATTTTTCAGACTACGTTACCGCCAGAACTACGGCTGCACGCGAGAGTTGCCAACTTGCGGCTAGGAAAACTGGTAATTCACACTACGAACAGCGCCGTAGCGGCAAAAGTCAGGCAGGTCACCCCTAGATTCACTGAGCTTTTGGCGAAGGAAGGGGTGAAGCTTACCGAAGTTGATGTGCGGGTGCAAGCTTTACCGACCGATCCGCGCCCGAAGAAAGAGCCAAAGCCCGTGTTACCTACCGCAGAACGAAAGCAAGCACTAACCTCGTTGAGTCAAGATTTGCCCGCCGACTCACCCATTCGTCAGTCACTAGAGCGATTATTGCGGACGCTTAAAGTTTGAATAGCAGGGTGTTTTGTGCCATTCGCTGCGATAACGATCGTTATTTAGATCGAAAGTAGCAGCCGTTCGCCCATCATCAAGACCATCAGCAGGAGTGCAATGGCGAGTGCCGCTTGGCCGATTCGCCAAGAGATTTGCAGGTAACGACGGTCTCTGGTGAATACCCAGGAGAGCACACCGACAGCAATACCGAACGCTGCCAGCAAAGCCACAATGCGCAATATCAACATCAGATGACTTGTGCGCCCAACTGCGGGAATAACCGCGAGACGCGCTCCGGGGCAGTTTCTGCAGCCTCAAAGCTAACGATTTCATACGCGCTTGCGTCGGCAAACAATGCTCTGAGTAAGGCGTTATTTAGTGCATGACCGGATTTGTGGGCTGAAAACGCCGCTAGCAACGGGTGTCCGGCTAGATATAAATCACCAATGGCATCGAGAATTTTGTGTTTAACGAACTCATCGGCGTAGCGCAAACCATCGCTGTTCAAAATACGGTATTCGTCCATAACAATGGCGTTTTCCAAGCTGCCGCCAAGCGCTAAACCTTGGTTTTGCATGGTTTCGACATCTTGCATAAAGCCAAAAGTACGGGCCCGCGATATTTCGCGGATGTAGGAGTTATCGGCAAAATCAATCCGCGCCTTGCTCCCTGTGCCAGCGACAGCGGGATGATTGAAGACTATTGAAAATTCGACACTGTAGCCTTCGTAGGGATCGAAGCGCGCCCATTTATCGCCGTCACGGACTTCGACGGGCTTGATCACTCGTAAGAATTTCTTGGCTGCGTTTTGCTCTTCAATGCCGGCTGATTGCAACAAAAATACAAAGGTTCCGGCCGAGCCATCCATGATGGGCATTTCAGCGGCGTCGACATCAATATAGATATTGTCAATACCAAGGCCAGCCAAGGCCGACATCAAATGCTCGACGGTAGCGACTTTCACATCGCCTTGTTCGAGGCAGGAAGCCAAGCGCGTGTCGCCGACGGTCAATGCATCGGCTTTCAAATCGACTGGCGGGTTCAAATCGACGCGACGGAAAACCACGCCTGTATCCGGTTGGGCTGGACGTAGCACCAACGTGACTTTGGCGCCGGAATGCAATCCGACACCAGTGGCTTTGACGATGGTTTTTAGGGTGCGTTGTTTAAGCATGTCGGGAGTTTACCAAACCACTGCCGAAACACTAGAGGGGGCGCTCTAGGGTTTCGGCGGGTTTAGTTCGCCATTTGACGGCGGTGAAGCAGGGAATTCGCAAAGCACCGCTTTGCGCCTGCGTAGCGGGTCGGCTGCACTAAGCCGACACTGCGCATCAATCCAACTGGCGCGCCGTGCTTTAGTCAACTTGACGGCGCAAAAATGCCGGAATGTCGTACTTATCAATTCCCGCATCGGCCATCGCATTGGCTTGATTACCGCTCGGCGTACGGTTCGCTCCGCGACCAGCAATGACACCGGTCAAATCCAAACCAACGCCACTTGATGTCACTGACTCGAAAACCGGTTGATTGTCGGTGCCAGTGCGCAGGCCCATGGTCATGGTTTCGACGACTTTCATTTCAGGCTTGCGAACTTTCATCGCCGCACCGCCCAAACCGGTGGCGACCACGGTAACGCGCAACTGATCTTCCATCGTTTCATCAAACACTGCGCCGCAAATCACCGTCGCTTCGGCCGCTGTGTATTGACGTATGGTGGCCATCACTTCCTTGTATTCCTTCAAGCCCAATGTCGTACTTGCGGTGATGTTTACCAACACGCCGCGTGCACCAGAAAGCTCTATGCCTTCAAGCAGCGGACTGGCGACAGCTGCTTCGGCCGCAATGCGTGCGCGATCGACGCCAGCGGCAGAAGCCGAACCCATCATGGCTTTACCCATTTCACCCATCACCGTACGCACGTCCTCAAAGTCGACGTTGACCAAGCCCGGCACATTAATGATTTCGGCGATTCCCCCGACGGCATTACGCAGCACATTGTCGGCAGCTTTGAAGGCATCGAGCATGGTGACATCGTCGCCCAAAACTTCTTCAAGTTTCTCGTTGAGAATCACAATCAGAGAGTCGACGTGCTTGGCTAATTCAGCCACACCTTCCTCTGCCAATCGCTTGCGCCGACCTTCGTATTCAAATGGCTTGGTGACCACGGCGACGGTCAGAATCCCCAGCTCGCGCGCGACTTCGGCCACTACGGGCCCTGCGCCTGTGCCAGTGCCCCCACCCATGCCGGCGGTGATAAACACCATGTTGGCACCGGTCAATACTTGTGCAATTCGCGCACGATCTGCTTGCGCCAATTCGCGTGCCTTTTCTGGTTTGCCGCCCGCGCCAAGGCCAGGGCCGAGTTGCAAAGTGACATGCGCGCTGCTCTTCGCCAAGGCTTGCGCGTCGGTGTTGCAGCAAATAAATTCCACGCCGCCAACACCTTCACGAATCATGTGCTCGACCGCATTTCCACCCGCGCCGCCGACACCCACAACCTTGATCACGGTGGCGCTATTTTCAGTAGCTTGCACCACCTCATCCCCAGCATCTTCGACATCCATAAAGTTAATCATCATCGCCCCTTTAGTAAACAAACACAAAAAATGTACAACTCAAAGATTCTTGCCAAACCAAGCCTTCATACGCGCTAAAACTTGCTTGAAACTATTCGGACTGCGCAAGGTTTGGCCGCGCTTTTGTTGCTTAACGCCCTCAATCATCAAACCCATCGCAGTCGCATAGCGCGGATTACGCACGAGGTCGCGCAGATTGCCTTCGTAGTGCGGCATCCCCAGCTTCACTGTGTTGTTGAAAATCTCCTCACCCAGCTCGACCATGCCCGGCATTTGTGCGCAGCCACCCGTCAACACAATGCCTGCGCGCAGCAGGCGCACATAGCCGCTGCGTACCAATTCTTCTTGGACTTTCTGAAATATTTCTTCGACCCGCGGTTGAATAAACCCGGCCAAGGTCTGCCGCGACAACTGCGAACTTGGTCGATCACCGACGCCTGGCACTTCTATCGAATCTTCAGCGTCTGCCATCTGTTGTAGCGCGACGCCAAAACGCATCTTGATGTCCTCGGCGTCTTGCGTCGAAGTCCTCAGCGCGATAGCAATGTCATTGGTCAGTTGATCGCCGGCAATCGGAATAATCGCCGTGTGTCGAATAGCGCCATGAGCGAACACGGCAATATCGGTTGTGCCACCACCGATATCGACCAGACAAACACCCACTTCCTTTTCATCTTCGGTGAGCACAGCAAAGCCAGAGGCCAGCGGTTGCAGCACCAAATCCACCACTTCAAGACCGCAGCGATGTACACACTTCACAATGTTTTGCACTGCCGTCACCGCGCCGGTGACCAAATGCACACGCACGTCCAATCGCCGCGCATCCATGCCTAGCGGCTCTTTGACGCCGTCTTGTCCGTCGACGATGAATTCCTGCACTAAGGTGTGCAAAATCTGATCGTCGGCAGAAATCGGCGTGGCGTTGGCCGCTTCAATCGCGCGATCAATGTCAAATTGGGTAATTTCTTTCTCGCGCACTACCGCCATGCCGGATGAATCTTTGCTCTTGATATGGCTCCCGGCGATGCCGGTGTAGACCTCACGCACTTTGCAACCAGCCATCATTTCGACTTCGGCAATCGCGCGTGAAATTGAATTCACGGTCGACTCGATGTTGATCACCACGCCACGTTTCAGACCGTTGGAAACTTGTGAACCAAAGCCAAGAATCGACAAGCGACCTTCGCCGTCCAGCTCACCGACGATGGCGACGATTTTTGATGTTCCGATATCCAGCCCGACGATTAAATCGCGGCGCAGTTCTTTGCTCATTGCGTTACTCGTTCCTGCCTATTGGCTTTAATAAACTTCATCTTGCTATGCCTTGCCGCCCGCGCGTAGTGCAAATCCGTTGGGGTAACGCATATCGACGACTTGCAAAGGTGTTTGCGGGGTCGCGCGTAATTGCGCGCGTGCAATGGGGTAGCTGGCAACAAAACGTGCCAGTCGATCAGCCACCGGATGTTTGACTTGATCACGCCCTAGTTCCAAACGCACACCATCATCAAGCGTTAAGCGCCAAGCGTCACGTGGCGAAAGCCATACCGCGGTCGGGACGCGCGCAATGCTGGCGAGCCCGGTTTTGAATTCGATGAATCGCTCAAGTAGTCGCGGTGCCGAACCTTCAGGTCCGTCAAAAATCGGCAGTTGTATGCTTTCGTCAGCGGCATCCAGGCTGGCGACGAATACTTCACCAAACGAATTGACCAAACGCGGCTCGTCTTCGTGAGGTGGCCAGTGGGCGACTGCTTGGTGTTGCTCTATCGTCAGCTCAAGCACGTCAGGCCAAATCCGCCGTACTTCGGCCTTTCGCACCCATGGCAGTGCCTGATAAGCAGCGCGTGTCGCAGCCAAATCGACAGTGAAAAAATTACCGGTAATCGCGGTCTTCGCCACATATTCGATTTGCTGCCGTGATACTTGTGGGGTCACGCTGACCACCACCACATGGCGCAAGGAAAATGCCGGTAGCTGCTGCAAATAAATTGCCGCCGTCCAGAGCAACAAAAATCCGCCGGTGACAAATAAGCCATCGGCAACCAGATTCATTAGCGCCGGTCGCTGCCAAAAACCATCGCTGTCGGCGCTAGATATTGCGCGTGAATTTCGTGCGCCTTTGTTGGCTTTGGCAAGTTTTGGCAAACTAACCATAACGCGCCTCCGCCAATATCGCCAAGACCAGGTCCGCGAAATTAATACCGGCCGCTTTCGCTGCCATCGGTACCAAGGAGTGCCCGGTCATCCCGGGTGCGGTATTCATTTCGAGAAACGAGAAGCTGCCATCCTCGCGCAAAATAAAATCGCTACGACCCCATCCGCGACAGCCCAAGACCTGAAACGCTTTGAGCGCCGCGTGCAAAATTTTGGCTTCCGTTGCCGGCTCGACGCCAGCCGGGCAACGATATTTCACGTCTTCGGTGAAGTACTTATTTTCGTAATCGTATTTGCCTTCCGGCGCGTCTATGCGCACCAGCGGCAAAGTCCTCTCGCCCAACATGGCCGCCGTGAGTTCCTGCCCCGCCACAAATTCTTCGGCGATTACCAGCGCATCAAGACCCTGCGCCAGCGCAAACGCTGCGGCATATTCCGAGGGAGCGTTTACTCGCGTCACACCAATGGACGAGCCTTCGTGTGCCGGTTTGATAATTAGCGGCAGACCTAAATTTTCTATCACCACACGTGGATCGGTTTGCGCGGTCAGCATCATGAAACGCGGCGTCGGCACGCCAGCGGCAATCCAGCACAATTTCGTACGCCATTTGTCCATCGCCAACGCCGAGGCCATCACACCGCTACCGGTGTAGGGAATCTTGAGCAAATCCAGCGCGCCTTGCACCGTGCCATCTTCGCCGGTGCGGCCGTGCAAAATGTTGAACACGCGATTGAAGCCTTCTTTGGGCAAATCCCACAGCGCGCGTTCGGCGATGTCATAGGCGTGGGCATCCACGCCGCGCTCGCACAATGCCGCGAGCACCGCCTTGCCTGAAATCAAAGAGATTTCACGCTCGGCAGAGGTTCCGCCCATCAACACCGCGACTTTGCCAAACTTCATTTTTTTGCACTCACCTCGGTTGATTCTTCGACCACCGCATCACCCACAATCCGCACCTCAGGCACCAGCGCGACACCAAATTTTTCCTGCACACTTGCGCCAATTCGGGCGATTAGCATTTCTATCGCACTCGCGCTCGCTTTGCCCTCTGGATTAACGATGAAATTCGCATGCTTTTCAGATACCTGAGCTTGCCCCATCCATGTACCTTTCAAGCCCGCCGCTTCTATCAAGCGTGCCGCGTGGTCACCTGCCGGATTGCGAAACACCGATCCGGCATTGGGTAACTGCAAGGGTTGCTGTGCGATGCGGCGTTTGAGCAACTCTTTGATGCGACTCCGCGCGGTGTTGTTGGTGTCGTCAGGAAATCGAAACCAAGCCGCCGCGAAAATTTCGTCAGTCGCTGCGTTCAAGCCCACATGCCGATAGCCAATAGTGAAATCTTTTGGCGTTCGCAACACTTTCTCGCCTTGCCGATTGATCATCAACACGCGCTCGACAAAATTCCACGTTTCGCCGCCGTAACAACCGGCGTTCATGGCCAAGGCTCCGCCCACCGTGCCCGGAATGCCGGCGAAGAATTCAGCTTGTGCGCGTTGATGATTGGCAGCAAAGCGAGCGAGTTTGGGCGATGCCACACCTGCCTCGGCGTAGATACTGCCATCAGCTTCCAGACGCAATTCGCTCAACCCCCGCCGCACGCCGTGCATGAAAATCGCCGTGCCTTGGTAACCGCCATCGCGCACTAACAAATTGCTGCCTAGTCCCACCATCAACAGCGGTTCATCGTGGCGCAAGCGCACCATAAAGGCGATGAAGTCTTGGAGATCCGCCGGAAAGTAAGCCTGCGCCGCACAACCACCGGCACGCCACGATACGTGCCGCGCCATCGGTTCGTTAAGACGCAACTGACCCCGCAAATCTGTTTGCGTAGTCAGTTGGTGCTGGTGACACGCCGTTGATTGACTAGCCACCACAAAGCGCTTTCTGCACTTGCGCCGGCACATTGCCTATCGAGCCAGCGCCCATGGTGAGCACCACATCGCCGTTTTTTGCCAGCGCAATAATCGCCGCTGGCATATCACTGATAGCTTCAACGAATACCGGCTCGACCAATCCGTTCACGCGCATCGCGCGCGCCAATGCACGCGCATCCGCCGCGACTATCGGTGGCTCGCCAGCGGCATAAACTTCCGCGAGCAACAATGCATCAATACTGCCGAGCACCTTGACGAAATCATCAAAGCAATCGCGCGTTCGCGTGTAGCGATGCGGCTGAAACGCCACCACCAAACGCCGCCCGGGGAAGGCGCCGCGCGCCGCTGAAATGGTCGCTGCCATTTCGACGGGATGGTGTCCGTAATCATCTATCAGTGTGAAACTACCGTCCGCACACGGCATCTCGCCATAGCGCTGGAAGCGCCGACCGACACCGGTGAAATCGGCTAGCGCTTTTACTATCGCCTCATCACTCGCGCCAACTTCGGTGGCGACGGCTATCGCCGCCAACGCATTGAGCACATTGTGTCGCCCCGGCAGATTTAGCACGATGGGCAAGCGCGTAACTTTGCCATTGGTGCGCACACAATCAAAGCGCATTACACCGCCATAGGCAACGATATTTTCGGCGCGAAAATTAGCTTGCGTGTCGATTCCGTAAGTCACAATTTGCTTGGCCACGCGTGGCATGATTTCGCGCACATTGGCATCGTCGCTACATAGCACCGCGACACCGTAAAACGGCAAGCGATGAAGGAAATCCACAAACGCAGTTTTCAGTCGCTCGAAATCATGCCCATAAGTTTCCATGTGATCGGCATCAATATTGGTGACCACCGCGACCACTGGCGATAAAAACAAAAACGAGGCATCGGACTCATCGGCTTCGGCAACGAGGAAATCGCCACGCCCCAATTTCGCATTCGCACCAGCAGAGTTAAGTCGTCCCCCAATCACGAACGTCGGGTCGAGTCCGGCTTGTGCAAGGCAGCAGGCAATCAAGCTGGTGGTCGTGGTTTTGCCGTGCGTACCGGCAATCGCCAGGCCTTGTTTGAGCCGCATCAATTCGGCCAGCATTTGCGCGCGAGGGACCACCGGCACATGGCGTTCGCGCGCACGTAGCACTTCGGGATTGGACGACGCGACAGCCGTTGAAACCACCACCGCATCCGCATGATCTACATTGCTTGCCACGTGGCCGATGACGATTTTTATGCCCTGTGCGGCGAGCCGTTTGGTCACTGCGGTTTCGAGCAAATCAGAGCCACTGACATCAAAGCCTTGATTGGCTAGCACCTCGGCGATGCCCGACATGCCGGAGCCGCCAATGCCGATGAAATGGATGTGTTTGACTTTATGTTTCATCAATTTTCCCCTTGCACACTTCCCTGCAAACTCGCGCCACCGCAGTCGTCGCATCGGGCTTGGCCAGCGCGTGCGCCCTTTGCGCCATCTGCGCCAACTGCTCGCGCGGAACCGAACTTATGGCTTTGAGTCGATCAGGGGTCAGCTCACTTTGCGGCAATAAAAAAGCCGCACCAGCACGTGCCAAAAATTGCGCATTGAAAGTCTGATGATCGTCCACCGCCGCCGGGAAAGGCACCAGCAAACTGGCCACGCCCGCCGCGGCCAATTCAGCAATCGTCAATGCACCAGCGCGACAAATCACTAAATCGGCTTGGGCGTAGGCGTTGGCCATGTTGGTGATGAAGGGCGCACATTGCGCCTGCACATCGATGGCGGCGTAGAGCACTGCGACCTCGTTGAAATCCTGCGCGCCGGTTTGATGTGTTACTTCCGGACGCTGGGCTTCGTCAATCAGCGCTAATGCACGCGGCACATTTTCATTCAGTGCACGTGCACCCAAGCTGCCACCGATTACCAAGATTTTTAGTGGGCCACTGCGCTCGGCATATCGCTCAGTTGGTGCTGGCGACACGCCGTTGATTTCGGGCCGTACCGGATTACCGACCCACTCACCATCTTCTAGTGTGTTTGGAAAGCCAGTGAGCACGCGAGACGCTACTTTCGCCAACACGCGATTGGCCAATCCGGCGACGGAATTTTGCTCATGCAATACCAGCGGAATTCCTTTGAGCACCGCCATCATTCCGCCCGGAAAACTGATGTAGCCACCGAAACCCAAAACCACATCCGGCTTGATGCCGCCGAGTTGCACAAAAGCTTGATAGAAACCACGCAACAAATTAAACGGCAGCATGAATTTGCGCAGCAAGCCTTTGCCACGCAGCGCCGAAAACCTCACCCATGCCATCTCGTAGCCACGTCCTTCGGTGAGCTTGGCTTCCATGCCGTCGGGATTTCCCATCCACGCAATCTGCCAACCCTCGAGCTTCATCCGCTCGGCTACGGCAATCCCCGGCATGATGTGCCCACCGGTGCCACCCGCCATGATGAGCAGTTTTTTCATACTTGTTGCCCGCGCATCAATTGGCTCGTGGTTTGGCTACGGCCGCCCCTGCGGGGCTTAACTTGCATCCGCAAGTTAGCCGTCGCCGAAACCGTCGAATGATGCGTGGTCATACTTGCTGCCCTCGCATCAATTGGCGGTTTTCCCAATCAACACGCAGCAAAATCCCCAGCGCAATGCAGTTGGCGAGAATGCCCGAACCACCAAAACTCATCAGCGGCAAAGTGAGTCCTTTGGTCGGCAGCAGCCCCATATTCACGCCCATGTTGATGAAGCTCTGCACGCCTAGCCAAATACCGATGCCTTGCGCGACCAGCGCGGGATAGATGCGATCAAGGAGTAGTGATTGACGGCCAATGGCAAAGCAGCGTTGCACCAACACGGCGAACATGCACACGACGATGGCGACGCCGACAAAACCGAGTTCTTCGGCGATCACCGCGAGCAGAAAATCGGTATGTGCTTCGGGTAGGTAAAAAAGCTTCTCGACACTCGCGCCGAGTCCGACGCCCAGCCATTCGCCACGACCAAAAGCGATAAGTGCGTGCGAGAGTTGATAGCCCTTGCCGAGTGGATCTTGCCAAGGATCCATAAAGCCAAAAATTCGCTCACGCCGGTAGGGTGATGACCAAATCAAAATCACAAACGCAATGGCCATCACGACGATGAGTACGGCAAACAAGCGCGCGTTAATGCCACCCAAAAACAAAATGCCTATCGCGATGCTGACCACCACCACGAAGGCACCAAAATCCGGCTCACGCAGCAGCAGCGCACCAACCATCACCATTACTATAGCCATCGGCACAAAGCCGCGCCGAAAACTGGTCATATCGGCCAATTTTCGCGTTGTGTAATCTGCCGCGTAGAGCACGGCAAATAATTTCATTAGCTCTGACGGTTGCAAGTTCGCCGGGCCAAAGGCCAACCAGCGCTGCGCGCCGTTGACCGTTTTACCGATGAAGGGGATCAAAACCAATAACAATAACAACACACCGAGCGCAAATACTCCAGGTGCAACTTGCTGCCACAGGCGTAAAGGAATTTGAAATGCGGCAATACCTGCGATGGTACCGACGATCAAAAAAAAGCTATGCCTGAGCAGAAAATAGTTGGCGCGGTGACCAGTAAACGCACTGCCTTCGGCCATCGCGATCGAGGAGGAATAAACCATCACCAAACCCAACATCAAAAGGCCGAGCGCAGACCAAACCAACATGCGGTCTAACTCATCGCCAGACTTGCTTTGTGCATTCAAATATTGACTAGCAGCGGTCACGATAATTCCTTGACCGCAGCGACAAAAACTTGCGCGCGATGTTCGTAGTTGCGATACATGTCGTAGCTGGCGCAAGCCGGTGACAGCAGCACGGCATCGCCTCGCTGCGCGAGTTTTTTTGCGCGCTTCACGGCGTCGCTCATATCGCTGGCGGACTCCATAAGCACGCCACAATTGACCAATGTCTTCTCAATCAGTGGCCCGTCACGACCGATCAACACCACCGCTCGTGCGTGACGCTTAACGGCTTTGGTCAAATACGAAAAATCCTGTCCTTTGCCATCGCCGCCGAGTATCACTACCACCTTGCGCTGCAAGCCTTCTAGTGCGGCAACTGTCGCACCAACGTTGGTACCTTTGGAATCGTCGTACCAATCCACGCCATCCATCTCGGCGATTTTTTCTACGCGATGTGGCAAGCCTTTGAACGATTTGAGTGCTGGCACAAAGCGTGTCGCA
The DNA here is from genome assembly GCA_016721505.1 of Rhodocyclaceae bacterium. GTDB lineage: Bacteria > Pseudomonadota > Gammaproteobacteria > Burkholderiales > Rhodocyclaceae > JADKHX01. The sequence goes on from JADKHX010000001.1 coordinate 312,852, forward strand.
TCAAAGCCCAACGCACAACACAAAGCTAAAGCCGCCATTGCGTTTGCCGCATTGTGCAGGCCACTCATCGCCAATTCATCCACCGGCAGCAAGGCTTGCTCACCTTGCATTATCCAAAGTGAGCCAGCTACTTCTTGAAAGCCAAAGTCGCTGCTATTGGTTGGTGCATCGAGTCCAAAGCTCATAGCCTTGCGACCAGCCAGCATCATGCGTTTGACGCGACTATCCTGGCGATTAATCACCTGCACACCGTCGCCTTGAAATACGCGCGCCTTAGTCGATGCATAGTCGTTAAGATCAATGTAGCGGTCCAGATGATCATCGGAAATATTTAGCACTGTTGCAGCGCTCGGCGCGAGACTTTCTGTCGTCTCAAGTTGAAAACTGGATAGTTCCAACACCCATACATCGGGCAAGGCTCCGTTGTCTTGAAACTCCATCAAAGCAGTCAGTGCCGCCGGGGAAATGTTGCCGGCCACGCCGACGCGTTGGCCTATCGCCGCCAGCAAATGTCCGGTCAGTGCCGTCGTCGTCGTCTTGCCATTTGTGCCAGTGATGGCAATCACCGGTGCGACAGATTTTGTGCCCGCAAGCTCGCGCAATCCCTGCGCGAACAATTCGATTTCACCAATCACCGGAATGCCCGCAGCGCGTGCGTGAATTACTACCATCAAGCCGCCAGACAGCCCCGGCGACAAAACCAAAATGTCAATCCCGACGAGCAAGGATTTATCGAATTCTCCTGCAATGAATTCAAACTGCCAGTTGGTGCCGGGGCTCTGCACGCCTTGGATGCCGCTTCGCGGGGTGGCGACACGCTGTTGCAACACGGCCAAATACGGCGGTGCCGTTCTGGTGTCCGCCACGCGAACGCGCGCACCTTGGCGGCAGCACCACAATGCCGCGGCAAAGCCTGATTCACCCAGACCGAGAACGAGAACGTGCTTGTTGGCTAACATCACACTCAGCGCAGTTTCAGGGTCGACAAGCCGAACAGCACCAACAAAATCGTGATGATCCAAAAGCGCACCACGACTTGCGTTTCTTTCCATCCGGTTTGTTCAAAGTGATGATGCAACGGAGCCATCAGAAAAATACGGCGACCGGTGCCATAACGGGCTTTGGTGTATTTGAACCAACTCACTTGCAACATCACTGATATGGTCTCGGCAACGAACACACCGCCCATGATGAACAGCACGATTTCCTGGCGCGCGACAATCGCCACGGCACCAAGCGCCGCGCCGAGCGCCAGCGCACCCACATCGCCCATAAAAACTTCAGCGGGGTAAGCGTTGAACCACAAAAAGCCTAATCCTGCACCGGCCAAAGCGCCGCAAAACACAGTTAACTCGCCCGCGCCAGGGATGTAGGGCAGCAGCAGGTATTTTGAAAAAACTGCGTTACCGGCCACGTAAGCAAAGATACCCAAGGCCGCGCCGACCAACACTGTAGGCATGATGGCGAGGCCATCCAGGCCATCGGTCAGATTCACCGCATTGCTTGTTCCGACGATGACCAAGTAGGAAAGGATAATGAAACCAAACACGCCAAGTGGGTAGGACACCGTCTTGAAAAACGGCACGATCAAATCTGCTTTGCTCGGCAATTCCATGGTGAATCCGCTAGCGACCCAGTGATAGACCAACTCCAAAACTTTTTCGTTGTTCGGCGCTGAAATCGAAAACGCAAGATAGGTGGCGGCGACGATGCCGATCACTGACTGCCAAAAAAATTTACTGCGTGCGGATAGGCCGTCGGGATTGCGATAGACCACTTTGCGCCAATCATCGACCCAGCCAATTGCGCCGAAACCTAAGGTCACTATCAGCACTATCCAAACGAAGCGATTGGACAAATCGGCCCACAACACAGTCGAAACGGCGACCGAAATCAAAATCAGCGCACCGCCCATGGTCGGCGTTCCGGTCTTTATCAAATGCGTTTGCGGGCCGTCGGTACGCACCGATTGGCCGATTTTCTTTGCCGCCAACCAACGAATTAACATTGGTCCGAAAACGAATGAAATGGTCAGCGCGGTCATCGTCGCCAACACGGCACGTAGTGTGATGTAGGTGAACACATTAAAGCCACGCATGTCTTGCGCCAACCATTGAGCGAGTTCAAGCAACATATTCGGGCACCTTAGAAAATAGCTTCATTTCACTTCCTCCACGACCGCGTCCGCCACCCGCTCCATGCGCATGAAACGCGAGCCTTTGATGAGCACCGTGGTCTGTTCGTTTAATTCGGTGAGCAGGCTTTTTATTAATGCGTCAACCTGTTCAAAATGCTTGGCCCCAGCGCCAAAATTTGCCGCCGTCGCGCGGGAATGCTGACCCAGGCACAACAACAAATCGATACCGTGACTCTTGGCGTAGCCGCCAATTTCATCGTGGTATTGACCGGCCTGTTCGCCGACTTCGCCCATGTCACCAATCACCAAAATTCGCTTGCCGGGAATCGCTGCCAACACATCGACCGCCGCGCGCACCGAATCAGGATTGGCGTTGTAGCTATCGTCAATTACCACCGCACCTGCCCGTCCGCGTCGGCGTTGCAAGCGACCTTTGACGGCTGAAAAATTTTCCAATCCGCGAACTACCGCTTCGAGCGGAACACCGATTGCCAGCGTCGCCGCCGCTGCCATCGTAGCGTTGCGCGCGTTGTGTTCGCCCGGCACAGCGAGCGAAATTTCACATCTGCCCCATTGACTTTGCAGCGACAAACGGCCACCTAAACCGGTGGCATGGAAGCTCGCTGAAACATCGGCATTGCTGGCGAATCCTGCGCTCAAAACCTGACGAGCACCGGCATGCTTGCGCCACAAATCGACGTAGTCATCGTCGGCGTTTATAACTGCAATGCCGTCGGGCTGCAGGGCATCAATCAGCGCCGCGTGTTCAATGGCGACCGCGCGCACGGTCTTCATAAATTCTTGATGCTCGCGCTGGGCGTTGTTGATTAGCGCCACGGTAGGTCGAGCGATTGCCGCCAACACACTGGTCTCGCCTGGATGATTCATGCCGATTTCCAGCACTGCCGCTTGATGTTCTGCTCGCAGACGTAAAGCCATCGTCGGCAAACCGATTTCGTTGTTAAGATTTCCGCTGGTGGCGAGCATATGTTGCTCGCCAAAATGCGCGGTGAGAATTGCTGCGCACATCCCTTTTACGGTGGTCTTGCCATTGCTGCCGACCACGCTTATCAACGGAATGGAAAACTTTTGTCGCCAATGCGTGGCGAGCCGCGCGAGTCCATTTAACGGATCGGCAACGACCAACAATCTAGGATGCGGATTTTGTTCGGCGTAGCGCGCGTTGACCACTGCCGCGACGGCGTCACGTGCCAATACATCGATGACGAAATCGTGACCATCGAAATGTTCGCCCTTCAGTGCGACGAACAAATCACCCGCGTTTATGCGCCGTGAATCGGTCGACACCGCGTAAATAGATTCATTGCGTATTGTCCTGTCGCAAGGCGTGCCCAATGCGCTTGCGGCTTCTGCGATGTCGAACATTTTCAAGCGCGTTGCTCCAGCGCCATGCGTCCATTCTGACGGCGTGTCGCCAGCACCAACTGGGCCGTTTGTAAATCCGAGAAAGGCAGGCGCACGCCGTTGATTTCTTGATACGGCTCGTGACCTTTCCCAGCGAGCAGCACGACATCCTGACTACTCGCGGCGCTGATAGTCGCGGTGATAGCGAGACCGCGATCAATCTCAACTTGTGGTCGGCCATGCATGCCTTTAAGAATGTCGCTGATGATGGCTTCCGGATCTTCGTTGCGCGGATTGTCGCTGGTGACCACCACTCGATCAGCAAAAGTCTCGGCCACCGCGCCCATCTGGGGTCGCTTACCCGCATCACGCGCGCCGCCGCATCCGAAAACGCAATGTAATTTTCCGGCACGACTGTCTGCGGTTTCACGCAATACCGAAAGTGCCTTTTCCAAGGCGTCTGGCGTATGCGCGTAATCAACCACCACCAATGGCTCACCCGCGCCGCCGATACTTTGCATGCGTCCAGGTGGCGCAACGATTTGCGTCAGTACCTTGGCGATATTTTGTAGGCCGTGCCCTCGCGTCAGCAACGCCCCGATCACCGCCAAAAGATTCGACGCATTGAAACGCCCAACCACCGGCGCGTTGATGTGCTGCCCGTCCAATTCAAACTCCAAGCCGGCTGCATGGAAGCTTAAATTTCTCGCTACCAAAATTTGATCGCACTGAATTTCGTCGCCGATTGCGTCGTTGAGTGTGTAGCCGATGGTGGCTACCCGGCCGTGCAATTTGGCAGCTAGTTCACGGCCAAGATAATCGTCGAGATTCAGCACGGCTACCGCAAGACCCGGCAGCAGAAACAGCGCTTCTTTGGCCTTGGCATAACTCGCCATGTCACCGTGATAATCGAGATGATCGCGTGACAGGTTGGTCAGAATGGCGACCTTGAATTCAATGCCATCTACGCGATGTTGATGTAAACCAATTGATGAAACTTCCATCGCGCAGGCTTGCGCCTTCTGATTCACAAAGCTCGCCAGCGTCGCTTGGGTTGTTATCGCATCGGGTGTGGTGTTGGCGCTTTCCATCAAGGCATCGGGAAATCCGTTGCCCAATGTGCCGATCACTGCGCAACGCTCATCGAGTCCGTTCATCGCTTGCGCGATCCACTGCGACACCGAGGTCTTGCCATTGGTTCCGGTGACACCGGCGAGCCAGAGTTTTTGTGATGGATGGCCGTAGACGTCGCTGGCTAATTCGCCGATAAAGCTTGCGATATTTGACGCAGTTACCAACGGCGTGCCGTCAGCACCAACTGGCGTTTTTCCACGTTCATAAATCACACCAATTGCGCCATTTTCAATCGCTTGCGCAAGGTAATCGCGACCATCAACTTGCGCGCCTTTCATCGCCACAAACACATCGCCTGCACGCACGCGACGTGAATCCGCGCACAAACTTTGCACGGCAACGCCAGCCGTTTCGAGTTTCGCGAGCACAGATTTCGCGTCGCTCATATGCCCTCCTTCACCACTTCGGCATTGGCGATTTGTAGCGGTGCAAGCGGTGCATCCGGCGCGACTCCAAGACTGCGCAGCGCGCCGGCCATCACACTGGCAAACACCGGCGCGGCGACATCACCACCGAAGTGCTTTCCACCGGTCGGCTCGTCTATCATCACCGCGACAATCAAACGCGGCGCGGACGCGGGGGCAAAACCAACAAAGGACGAGACGTATTTGTTGGCATACACACCGCCTTCGACTTTGTGCGCCGTGCCAGTTTTGCCGGCCACTCGATAGCCAGAAATTTGCGCTTGCGGCGCGGTGCCACCGCTTTGCACGGCAAGCTCCAGCATGGCGCGCACTTCGTGTGCGGTTTTTGGCGAGAAAACGCTTACTCCTGTGGCCGGCGGCACATCAAGTCGCAACAAGGATAGCGGCACGATGTCGCCATCGCGTGCAAAAACTTGATAGGCGCGTGCCATTTGCATTAGCGTCACCGAGATACCGTGACCATAGGACATGGTGGCTTGTTCAATGGGCTTCCATGTTTTAGCCGGACGTAATCTGCCGCCGACTTCGCCGGGAAAGCCGAGCTTGGTCGGGCTGCCAAATCCGAGCGAATCAAACATTGCCCACATATCTGGCGCACTCATTTGCGCGGCGATTTTTGCGGTGCCGATGTTGGACGATTTTTGTATAACTTGCGCGACCGAAAGCAGACCATGCACATGCGCGTCAGAAATTGTCGCGGTGCCGATAGTCATCTTGCCCGGTGCAGTTTGTATCGTCGTCTCGGGTCGCACTTTGCCTTCCTGCAAGGCCAGTGCGATGGTGAAGGGCTTCATCGTCGAACCTGGCTCGAAGGTGTCGGTCACCGCGCGATTACGCAACTGCGCACCGACCAGATGTTGCCGATTATTTGGGTTGTAAGTTGGCAAATTGGCCAGCGCCAGAATCTCGCCGGTGAGTGTATCAACCACCACGATGCCGCCCGCTTTGGCATGATTTTCAGTAATTGCCTGTTGCAAATAACGATACGCGAGATACTGAATTTTTCCGTCGAGCGCCAACGCGATGTCTTTGCCTTCCACCGGTGGTCGGATGCTTTCCACGTCTTCAACAATACTGCCACGTCTGTCTTTGATCACCCGGCGACTGCCCGACCTGCCCGCAAGTTGGCTATTGAATGCCAGCTCTATGCCTTCTTGTCCGGCGTCACCAGTGCCGGTGAATCCCAGCATGTGTGCGGTGACATCGCCGGAGGGATAGTAGCGGCGGTACTCGTCTTGCAAATGAATCCCGTCATATTTATGTGCCGCTACTTGCTCGGCCAAATCGGGCGGTATCTGGCGCTTGATATAAACAAAATCGCGCTCTGAGGCGAGTTTGTGATTCATTTCACGCAAATCGATATCAATAAGTTTGGCAAAGTCGCGTGATTGGGCAGGCGTGAGCGAAACATCTTCCGGGATCGCCCACAATGATTTCACCGGTGTCGACACCGCCAACACGTCACCATGTCGATCAGTGATGCGGCCTCGCGTGGCGGAAATATCAATCACCCGTTCGTAGCGCGCACGACCTTTTTCGCCAAGAAAGACGTTGTGGAATCCTTGCAGGTAAGCCGAGCGAACAAGTAGCGCAGCGAAGGCGCTTAGAAACAACCACAACAGCAATCGCTGCCGCCATGCGGGCAGACGCTGCGAGAGTAATGGGCTGCGCGTGAAGCGGATTGATTGCATGATCAATCGGCCTTTGGCAACGCCGTTGCTTTGCTAGGTGCATCATTGGACGATTCCACCAACATGACTTGACCGGGCAGCGGTGTGCGCATTCCGAGCTTCTCGCGCGCAATTTTTTCTATGCGTGCGTGACCAGACCAAGTGCTTTGCTCCAGTTGCAATTGTCCCCACTCGACATCCAAATCACGCAGACGCTTTTGTTCGGCTTCCAACTCGGTAAATAGTTTGCGCGCGCGATGATTGGAGTTCACGGCACCCAAGGCACACAATACGACGATCAGCAAAAGAAAAATATTGATGCGCGCCACGCTTAGTCACCCAATTTTTCTGCCACACGCAACACTGCGCTGCGCGAGCGTGGGTTTTTGGTGATTTCGATTGCCGAAGGGAAAACTGGCTTGCCGATTAAGCGCATTCGCGGAACTGGTAAATCGACTGCACGAACTGGAACGCCTTTCGGCGGCTGCGGTGCTGTGGACGCATTACGCAAAACTTGTTTGACGATGCGATCTTCAAGTGAATGAAAACTGATCACAGCCAAACGACCTCGATTCGCCAATCGCGAAATTGCGATAGGCAGCGCTAACGACAGCTCCTCAAGCTCCCGATTGATGTAAATCCGTAGAGCCTGGAAAGTCCGCGTCGCCGGATGTTGCCCGGGTTCCCGCGTGCGGACGACTTGCGCCACGAGCGTGGCAAGCTGTCCTGTCCTTGAAATACTGCGCTCGGTCCGAGCAACAATAATCGCCTTTGCAATCGCATGAGCAAACCGTTCTTCACCATAGTTTTTTATAACCTCCTTAAGTTCCGACTCTGTTGCCCGCGCCAAAAAATCCGCCACGGTCTCCCCTTGCGTCGTATCCATACGCATATCCAGCGGCGCATCGAAACGAAAACTCATGCCACGCTCCGGCGTATCCAACTGCGGCGACGACACCCCGATATCGAGCAGCACGCCATCGACTTGCGCAATCCCTAGCGAATCGAGTGCTGAACCCAATTGACTGAAATGTTCGTGCACCAGCGTGAAGCGCGGGTCTTTGATTGCCTTGCCAGCTTCGATGGCGGCCGGGTCTCTGTCCAACGCAATCAGCCGACCGGATTCGCCCAATGCCGCCAAAATTGAGCGACTGTGCCCGCCGCGGCCGAAGGTCGCGTCGACATAGATTCCCGCAGGATGGCCGGACGGATTGATATTGAGCGCCGCAACCGCTTCGGTCAGCAGCACTGCAACGTGTTGTGGTGTGCTCACAGGACAAGGTTTTCCAGTCCTGGCGGCAAGGGCAAGCTGCCAAACGATGACGCTTTGGCTTGTTGCGCGCGCCACCGCGTATCCGACCAAACCTCAAACTTATTGCCTTGGCCAACGAAGAAAATATCTTTTTCCAAGGCCGCAAAATCACGCAGACTTGGCGGCACCAAAACGCGACCTGCGCCATCAATTTCCACATCGTCTGCCTGGCCAACGATCAAGCGCTGAATGAACGCCGCTTGCGGATTCAAATTCGATGCCGACATGATTTGCGCACGTATCGGCAACCACGTTGGTTGTGGATATAAGGTCAAACATCCATCGGGATGCGCGGTGAGTACAAAACGCCCTTCGCCCGCCGCCTGCAAGCCCTCACGATGCTTGGCAGGCACCACCAGACGGCCTTTGGCATCGAGACTTAACGGCGCAGCACCTTGGAACATCCTGACTCCCTTGTAGGTCGGAAGATTTCGGTGTTCCAGTAAAACTCACCACTATCTCCCACTGGAAACTACTTTATGCCACCTTTTCCCCCTCGTCAATCGAAACTGCCAAGAAAAATGCAGTTTTTTCAGTTGCAACAATGGGTTAGCGGCTATAGCTGGGAGATTTTGCAGTGTTAAAGTTGAATAAAATCAATGCTGTTAGACAGCACTGTGAAAGTGACTTAAGAGGTTGGCGGAATTTCGTCTTCTGCGTGGGAGCGGTTAGGGAATTTTGACGGCGTGCTATCAGCACCAACTGAGCGAATCACTCGCCCGACTAACTTGCCATTAATTCCCCCATCCGTACCGCGCGCTCGGCTTGCCAGTCTTGAGCGAACTGGACTTGGCCTTTGGGGAACAACATTACGACGGTGGAACCTAACAAAAAACGACCCATTTCTTCGCCTTGCTTGATGGTGATGTCTTGGTCGGCGTAATTCCATTCGCGGATTGACTTTGAGCGCGGTGGATTGACTACGCCGTGCCATGTGGTGGCCATACTGCCGACGATGGTTGCACCGACGAGCGTCAATACAAATGGTCCAACGGAGGACTCGAACACGCAGACGACACGTTCGTTGCGCGCAAATAACCCTGGCACGCCGCGCGCGGTGGCGGGATTTACTGAGAACAGCTCACCGGGTACGTAAATCATGCGCTGCAACTGCCCATCGCATGGCATATGGATGCGATGGTAATCCTTGGGGCTCAAATAAATCGTGGCGAAGCTGCCATCTTGAAATTGCTGCGCCAATTGTTCGTCGCCACCGACCAGCGCGGTGGTCGAGTATTGATGTCCCTTGGCTTGGAAGATTTGATCTTTTTCGATGGCACCCAATTGACTAATCGCGCCATCTACCGGACTGACCATTTTTGCGTTGGCAATCGGTCGCGCGCCGGGTTTCAATGGCCGAGTGAAAAATTCGTTAAACGATGAATAGCTGGCTGCGTCGGCGTTGGCGGCTTCGCTCATGTTTACGCCATAGCGCGCGATAAATCGGCGTATCACCGAAGTGGTGAGCGCACCTGCTTTAAGCGAAGCGAACGCACCAGCACAGCGTGTCAGCAAGTGTTTGGGGATGAATGATTGCAATGCGACGAACTGCGATTCTGTCATGCTGAGTTACCGAAAAAAACCAACGCAAAATATCGACCAGTCACACGCTGTGTCACTGATAGTTTGGGACGAAAATGGCGAATTGCTCAGTTGGTGCTGGCCACACGCCGCTCTAGATCGGCGCATCAGGATGCCAGCCCAATGTCGCCAGCAAAACAAAAAAACCGGCCACATACGCTAGCGCGACATGCCAACCCTCGCGCAACCAACGTCCGACTGATCGAGCTTCAGGATACATCGATGCCAGAGCGACGCCAGCCGACGAGCCGAACCAAATCATCGAGCCACCAAAGCCGACCGCATAGGCCAGGAAACCCCAGTCGTAGCCACCTTGTTTGAGCGCCAATGCAGTGAGCGGAATGTTGTCAAATACGGCAGAAACGAAGCCCAAACCTAGCGCGGTTTGCCATGATGGCGAAGGCAATTTTTCCACCGGCATCATCGATGCGCAGACGACCAGCGAGAGCAAAAAAATTGCCCCTTTGAAAGTTTCCGGCATCACTTCCCAATCGTGACGACGCACGGGAATTGTCACCAACAACGCCACCCACACTGCCACACCAAGAAATGGAAAGTGATCGGCGGCATCGGGGAATCGCGTATTGACCATAATGTTAGTTGCCATTGCCGCGAACAAAATAAGCGCAACGATGGCTATGCGTGGCCAATCAACCTGAGTGTGGATGTGTGTATTTTTGATAATTGGGGAGTAAGCGTGTTGTTGCTTGGCAGCGATGACCCCAACGATTAGTAAGGCCACTACCGCAGCTACATAGGCATCCAAAACTACGCTAGGTGCCACACCATGTATCCACATCATGGTCGTCGTGGTATCGCCCAAAACGCTACCGGATCCACCCGCATTGGATGCCGCGACGATAGCAGCAAGATAGCCGACGTGTACTTTGGCCTTGAACAATTGATGTGCCATTGCCCCACCAATCAGTGCAGCGGCAATGTTGTCGAGGAAGCTGGATAGCACAAAGACGATCACTAGCATCATGAAACCGCCCTTCCAATCGTCGGGCAGATATTTTGGCAAGATGGCTGGTACGCGGCTTTTTTCAAAGTGTCGCGAAAGCAGGGCAAACCCCATCAACAAACAAAAAAGGTTTACCAGGGTCACCCACTCGTGCGCGAGCTGCGAAAGCCACCCACTCACCCCGGGGCCGGTTGGGAATCCCGTGAAAACTATTTTGTATAGGGAAATTGTGCCTACGCCAGCTAACGCAACAAACAAAGTTTGATTGTGAAATAAGGCAACGCCGAGCAAGGTCAAGGCGAACAAAATGAAATCGATTGGTATACCGGCAATTTCTGGCAGCATGGTCAATAGCCTAACGATTGGTGGCGTGAGTGAGTGTTTAAGTTTAACAGCGACAAAAGGCATTACGTCCGTTAAAACTTCAACTACTGACTCGCAATTCGCCGCACAAATCACGCCGCACGCTATTATCAATCCATGCTGTCCAATCTATACACCTTGATGCTTTTGTTGTCAGCCGCCGTGTGTGGCGTGGCTTTGGCACGCCGACTCAAATTGCCGCCCGTGCTTAGTTATCTGTTAATTGGCATCGCAGTCGGTCCTCATGGACTCGCGATGCTGCGTGAGACTGAGGAGGTTCATGCCTTAGCTGAATTTGGCATTGTGTTTTTGATGTTTTCAGTAGGTCTGGAATTTAGTCTGCAGCATCTGAAAGCCATGCGTACGTTGGTATTTGGCTTTGGTGCCACGCAACTTGCACTGACAGCGCTCGGTGCTGGAATCACTACGTGGATTGTTTTTGATCAGGGCTGGCGTAGTGGCCTTGTCGTCGGTCTCGCTGTTGCAATGTCATCAACAGCGATTGTGGCTGGCATGTTGTCGGAGCGCTTTGAGTTGCATTCACGCTCGGGCAGGCAAACAATGGCGGTGCTGTTGTTTCAGGATCTGGCGGTCGTGCCCTGTCTGATTTTGTTGCCGGCATTAAGTGGCCCAGGTGATGACCTTTTTCGCTCACTTTCAATAGCTAGCTTGCAGGCCGGCGGCGTTCTCTTGCTGTTGATTTTGCTTGGTCAGCGTTTGATGCGGCGAATTTATGACACTGTCGCCGCGTATCGATCCGAAGAGCTATTCGTGCTTACCACGCTGTGGATTGTGGTTGGTTTGTCATATGCAACTGGTCAAACCGGTCTATCGCTGGCGCTGGGCGCCTTTGTTGGCGGCATGCTGATTTCTGAGACCGCTTATAGACATCAAGTCGAAGCCGATATCCGTCCATTTCGCGACATTCTGCTGGGTTTCTTTTTTATCACTATCGGCATGATGCTCGATGTCGGCTTTGTGATTGCTCACATCGACGAACTCATCCTCGCCGTTGTCTTGTTGGTAATCGGCAAAGCGGTCGTAGTGCTGTTGATTGCTTATATTGCAAAAAATCCGCCAGATGCGGCGCTGCGCACGGCGGCACAATTGGCGCAAGCGGGCGAGCTAGGACTAGTGTTGATTGAACTTGGTCACCAGCTCGGTTTGATCAATGTTGACGCTTTTCAATTAACACTTTCGGCGATGCTGCTGTCTATGTTCATCGCTCCGTTCTTGATTGAGCTTGTGGCACGATATGCCGGGCAAATAAGTAGCGGGGATTGGGCACATAAAGCTAAGTCGATACACGATATATCCACCAAAAGTTTTGGTCTTGAAGGCCACGTAATCATCTGTGGTTATGGACGCACTGGGGAGCGTATCGGAGAGTTTCTACATGCCGAAAAAATTCCTTTTTTGGCGCTAGATATTGATCCACATCGAATCAAGCGTGCCGCTGCCGCTGGTGGCTCGGTGCTGTTTGGGAATCCCGATCGCACGGAAGTATTGCAAGCCGCTGGCCTAAAGCGCGCACGCGGAATTTGTATTGCCTATCCTGACAGTCGTGCCGCCGCGCGCGTGGTTTCCGCTATCCGACGCGCACGTCAGGATATTCCAATCATCGTGCGCGCGATCGACGAAGGCGACGTAGGACGCCTAATAGCGGCGGGTGCGACCGAAGTGATTCCCGAGGTTTTTGAGGGGGGGTTGCTAATTGCGGCCGAAACGCTTGGGCAAATTGGAATACCTATTGAGCGCGCTGTGGAACATGTGCGAATTGCCCGCGCCGCTCAGCGCGCAAAACTCACTGAAGGTTGAGAGTTGGTGCTTGCAACACGCCGTTAGCACATTAGCGCTACCTATCCATATCCAAAAATACCCAAAATTCCCTTTGACGACAGCGAACTAGCTCCGTATAATGTTGGGTTCATTTGCAATATCCATTTGGAGTCCATCATGTATGCGGTCATAAAAACCGGTGGCAAGCAGTATCGTGTCACGTCCGGTGAAAAACTTAAAGTAGAACAGATACCGGCAGATGTGGGCGCTGAAATCACGCTTGACCAAGTGTTAATGGTCGGCGAAGGTGAAACAGTCAAGATCGGCGCGCCTATGCTCGCTGGTGCTACTGTCACCGCCAAAGTGATTTCACAAGGCCGACATGACAAGGTAAAGATTTTCAAGATGCGCCGTCGTAAGCATTACCAGAAGCACCAAGGCCATCGTCAAAACTTCACTGAAATCGAAATCGGCGCGATTGCAGCCTGATTCGTAGGAGCTAATTCATGGCACATAAAAAAGCAGGCGGTAGTTCGCGTAACGGCCGCGATTCGGAATCAAAGCGTCTTGGCGTCAAACGCTACGGCGGCCAACTCGTTTCCGCCGGTAGCATCATCGTTCGCCAGCGCGGCACTGAGTTTCACCCTGGCGACAATGTCGGGATGGGTAAGGATCACACCTTGTTCGCCAAGCAAGAAGGTACGGTATTGTTTGCTGTCAAAGGCGCTGCCAGACGACGCGTGGTTAGCATCGTCATAGCACCTGCTGCGCCGAGCGCCGCAGCTTAGGTTTTCGTCTTAGCGATGAAAGCCCTATCGTCAAGGTAGGGCTTTCTTGCTTTCTGGCCTATGAAATTCTTTGACGAAGCGCGAATTGAAGTTTTTGCCGGTGACGGCGGGAACGGCGCATCCTCATTTCGGCGCGAAAAATATATCCCCTTCGGCGGCCCCGATGGCGGAGACGGTGGGCGTGGAGCAAGCATTTGGGCAGTGGCCGATTGCAATCTCAACACGCTAATCGACTTTCGCTACACGCGCGCATTTCGCGCGCAAAAAGGTGGTAATGGACGTGGTGCAGATTGCTATGGCAAAGGCGGCGACGACATGGAACTACGCATGCCGGTAGGCACTGTGGTCACTGACGGCAGCAGCGGCGAAGTTATTGCTGATTTGGATGTCGATGGCAAACGCATGTTGATTGCGCGTGGTGGTCAAGGTGGTTTGGGCAATTTGCATTTCAAGTCCAGCACCAATCGCGCGCCGCGTCAGTCGACTCCGGGCGAACCAGGCGAAACTCGTGAGCTGAAATTAGAACTCAAAGTGCTTGCAGATGTCGGTCTGCTCGGCTTGCCCAACGCTGGTAAATCCACTTTCATCCGCTCTGTTTCTGCAGCAAAGCCCAAAGTCGCAGACTACCCATTCACCACGCTACATCCAAACCTTGGTGTGGTTCGGGTTGATCACAACCGAAGTTTTGTTATCGCCGATGTGCCTGGATTAATCGAAGGTGCATCCGAAGGTGCTGGCTTGGGACACCGGTTTTTGAAACACTTGCAACGCACCGGACTGTTGCTTCACTTGGTCGATATTGCGCCATTTGATACCGATGTTGACCCGATCCATGACGCACACGCGATTTTGGAGGAGTTACGGAAGTACGACGAGTCGCTGTACGCCAAACCACGTTGGCTGCTTATTAATAAATCTGACTTAGTGTCGGCGGACGAACTCGCGGTGCGGGTTAAAAAGCTGGTAGATAGCTACGCGCCTGAGAAATATTTTGTTGTTTCCGGCATCAGCGGCAACGGTTGCCAGAACGTTTGTTTCGCTGTGATGGATCATATCGAGGCACTACGTCGTCATGAACGTGCCAGCGCGCCCACCGCCGCTTCCGTCGATGCGCCATCAGATTGAAAATGCCAAGCGCATCGTCGTCAAAGTCGGTAGCGCATTAGTTACAAATAACGGTGAAGGTTTAGACCACGCGTTTATCGCTGACTGCGCGCGACAAATTGCCTCGCTGCATCAATCAGGGCGTGAAATTCTCCTCGTTTCCTCCGGCGCAATTGCTGCCGGCATGCAGCGATTGGGCTGGAAACAGCGCCCGCACGCCATGCACGAGCTGCAGGCAGCTGCGGCTGTCGGACAAATGGGTTTGGCGCAAGCCTATGAATCCAACTTCGAAAAAATGCAATTGCGTGTAGCGCAGATTTTGTTGACACATGAAGATTTGGCCGACCGCACACGCTATCTGAATGCACGCTCAACACTGACTACTTTGCTGGAGCTGGGCGTAGTTCCTATCATTAATGAAAATGACACAGTTGTCACCGATGAAATCAAGTTTGGCGACAACGATACGCTTGGCGCATTGGTTGCCAATCTTGTTGAGGCCGATGCACTGATCATACTGACCGACCAAGATGGACTGTTTGAAGCTGATCCGCGAAGTAAGCCGGACGCGATATTTGTCGCCGAAGGCCAGGCCGACGACCCGCGTTACGAAGCTATGGCGGGGGGTGCTGCAAGTAGTTTGAGCCGCGGTGGAATGATCACCAAAATTCGCGCTGCGCAGCGCGCGGCCAAGAGTGGCGCACATACCCTGATCGTCAATGGTAGAACACCAAACTCGCTCGAAAAATCAGCTACCGGGTTCGAAATTGGCACTCTACTCTTTGCCGCGTCGACTCCGCTTGCGGCACGCAAGCAATGGCTGGCGGATCACCTTCAACTTGCCGGTGACCTGGTTCTAGATGACGGGGCGGTTAATGCATTACGCAATGGAAAGAGTCTTTTGCCGGTCGGTGTGAGTGCTGTTGTCGGTGAATTTGAACGTGGTGCGGCCGTTCGATGCCTAGACGCTAAACAGGTGGAGGTCGCCCGCGGCTTGGTTAACTACTCATCATCGGATGCCAAGCGAATTGCCAAGCGAGGCACACAGGAAATTGAGCGTGTGCTCGGTTATCTTAATGACGACGAACTAATCCATCGCGATAATTTGGTTTTGATGTAGCAACCACGCATCAACATCAAAATCATGCTGAATTTTGTTCTACAACGGCGTGTCACCGGCACCAACTGGTGATCTGATTGAAGTCAGGGAATAGAAAGCAAAAGCCCCATCGAGTGTAAATTCGATGGGCCTTTTGTTGTTGCATGGGGAGTCTGGCGTTGACCTACTTTCTCACACGGTGAAGTGCAATATCATTGGCGCGGAGGCGTTTCACGGTCCTGTTCGGGATGGGAAGGGGGTGGTTCCACCTCGCTATGGACACCAGACGTAAAGGGTTGTGTTCTGGTTTTGGCTGTTAGGCGGTGATCAGAACACGCGATTTGGAAGAAGTAGTTGGTTGTGACTGTATTTTCAGTGTTTGGTTGTTTCTATAACTCAATGTTATAGGGTCAAGCCTCACGGGCAATTAGTATTGGTTAGCTTAACGCATTGCTGCGCTTCCACACCCAACCTATCAACGTCCTGGTCTTGGACGACCCTTTAGGTGGTTAAACCACAAGGGAAGTCTCATCTTCAGGCGAGTTTCACGCTTAGACGCTTTCAGCGTTTATCTCTTCCGAACTTAGCTACCCGGCGATACGACTGGCGTCATAACCGGTATTCCAGAGGTTCGTCCACTCCGGTCCTCTCGTACTAGGAGCAGGTCCCCTCAAATATCCAACGCCCACGGCAGATAGGGACCAAACTGTCTCACGACGTTTTAAACCCAGCTCACGTACCACTTTAAATGGCGAACAGCCATACCCTTGGGACCGGCTACAGCCCCAGGATGTGATGAGCCGACATCGAGGTGCCAAACTCCGCCGTCGATATGAACTCTTGGGCGGAATCAGCCTGTTATCCCCAGAGTACCTTTTATCCGTTGAGCGATGGCCCTTCCATACAGAACCACCGGATCACTATGACCTGCTTTCGCACCTGCTCGACTTGTCGGTCTCGCAGTCAAGCCTTCTTTTGCCATTGCACTATTAGCACGATGTCCGACCGTGCCTAGAAGACCTTCGTACTCCTCCGTTACCCTTTGGGAGGAGACCGCCCCAGTCAAACTGCCTGCCATGCACGGTCCCCGATCCGGATTCACGGACCAAGGTTAGAACCTCAACGACACCAGGGTGGTATTTCAAGGTTGGCTCCTCCTGATCTAGCGACCAGGTCTCACAGCCTCCCACCTATCCTACACAGGTCCCGTCAAAGTCCAATGCAAAGCTACAGTAAAGGTTCATGGGGTCTTTCCGTCTAGCCGCGGGTAGATTGCATCTTCACAAACATTTCAACTTCGCTGAGTCTCAGGAGGAGACAGTGTGGCCATCATTACGCCATTCGTGCAGGTCGGAACTTACCCGACAAGGAATTTCGCTACCTTAGGACCGTTATAGTTACGGCCGCCGTTTACTGGGGCTTCGATCAAGAGCTTGCACCCCATCACTTAACCTTCCAGCACCGGGCAGGCGTCACACCCTATACGTCGGCTTTCGCCTTTGCAGAGTGCTGTGTTTTTATTAAACAGTTGCAGCCACCGATTCTCTGCGACCTCATCACGCTTCACGGGCAAGCCGCTACACGCTACCGAGGCATACCTTCTCCCGAAGTTACGGTATCAATTTGCCGAGTTCCTTCTCCTGAGTTCTCTCAAGCGCCTTAGAATTTTCATCCTGCCCACCTGTGTCGGTTTGCGGTACGGTCAATCACAGACTGAAGCTTAGAGGCTTTTCCTGGAAGCAGGGTATCACTCACTTCATGCTCATAGAGCACTCGTCATCACGCCTCAGCTAAGCCGCACGGATTTTCCTATGCAGCACGCCTACACGCTTAAACCAGGACGTCCAACACCCGGCTGAGCTAACCTTCTCCGTCCCCCCATCGCATCTGTGATCGGTACAGGAATATTGACCTGTTTCCCATCGACTACGCCTTTCGGCCTCGCCTTAGGAGCCGACTCACCCTGCGCCGATGAACGTTGCGCAGGAAACCTTGGGCTTTCGGCGAGGGTGCTTTTCACACCCTTTATCGCTACTCATGTCAGCATTCGCACTTCTGATATCTCCAGCATCCTTTACAAGACACCTTCGCAGACTTACAGAACGCTCCCCTACCATATCCTTACGGATATCCGCAGCTTCGGTGCATAGTTTGAGCCCCGTTACATCTTCCGCGCAGGACGACTCGATCAGTGAGCTATTACGCTTTCTTTAAATGATGGCTGCTTCTAAGCCAACATCCTGACTGTCTATGCCTTCCCACTTCGTTTTCCACTTAACTATGACTTTGGGACCTTAGCTGGCGGTCTGGGTTGTTTCCCTCTTGACCATGGACGTTAGCACCCACAGTCTGTCTCCCATGCTCGCACTCGTCAGTATTCGGAGTTTGCTATGGCGAAGTAGATCGCAATGACCCCTCCAACCATTACAGTGCTCTACCCCCGACGGTGATACATGAGGCGCTACCTAAATAGCTTTCGGGGAGAACCAGCTATTTCCAGATTTGTTTAGCCTTTCACCCCTATCCACAGCTCATCCCCTAATTTTTCAACATTAGTGGGTTCGGACCTCCAGTACCTGTTACGGCACCTTCATCCTGGCCATGGATAGATCATCTGGTTTCGGGTCTCGCCCAGCGACTCAGTTTGCACTCTGTCGCCATTTTCAGACTCGCTTTCGCTACGCCTCCCCTATTCGGTTAAGCTCGCCACTGAACGTAAGTCGCTGACCCATTATACAAAAGGTACGCAGTCACCCGGAACAAGTCCGCTCCCACTGTTTGTATGCATGCGGTTTCAGGATCTATTTCACTCCCCTCCCGGGGTTCTTTTCGCCTTTCCTCACGGTACTGGTTCACTATCGGTCGATTACGAGTATTTAGCCTTGGAGGATGGTCCCCCCATCTTCAGACAGGATTTCTCGTGTCCCGCCCTACTTGTCGCACACTTAGTTCCGCTACCAGGTTTTCGCATACGGGGCTATCACCCTCTATGGCCAGCTTTTCCAAGCTGTTCGGCTAACGCAGTAGTTAAATTGTGCAGGCTGCTCCCCGTTCGCTCGCCACTACTTAGGGAATCTCGGTTGATTTCTTTTCCTCCGGCTACTTAGATGTTTCAGTTCGCCGGGTTCGCCACCACTGACCTATGTATTCAGTCAGGGTTACTCCTTGCGGAGTGGGTTTCCCCATTCGGATATCTGCGGATCAAAGCTTGTTTGCCAGCTCCCCGCAGCTTTTCGCAGGCTACAACGTCCTTCATCGCCTGTAATCGCCAAGGCATCCACCACATGCACTTAGTCACTTGACCCTATAACCTTGAGCTCCGGTTCCGCTTCGCCGAAATCCAACAAGCCAAACAACCAAACTTTCATTTTTTCCACGCCTTGCGCCGGTTCAAAGGACAGAGTATGGGAAGATACAATCACAACCCATGCGCACTCCTTCCGGAGTGCCCATTCTTTACTTCTTCCAAATTGTTAAAGAGCACAATGGGATGCATCTGCATCCCATCATTAAGCCAGTTCGGTCTTCCAACCGTTATTCAAATCCACTCATCGAGCAAGCTTGAATAACCGCTGAAACTAAACACTAAGTATTGGTGGAGGATGACGGGATCGAACCGACGACCCCCTGCTTGCAAAGCAGGTGCTCTCCCAGCTGAGCTAATCCCCCTCTTGGTCGCGTGGTGGGTCTGGATGGGTTCGAACCATCGACCCCCGCCTTATCAAGACGGTGCTCTAACCAGCTGAGCTACAGACCCGTACTCTGGCTTGTAACAACCGATAGGTTGTAGGTGCTTGACAGATGCTTTCTCTAGAAAGGAGGTGATCCAGCCGCACCTTCCGATACGGCTACCTTGTTACGACTTCACCCCAGTCATGAATCTCACCGTGGTAAGCGCCCCCCTTGCGGTTAGACTACCTACTTCTGGTGAAACCCACTCCCATGGTGTGACGGGCGGTGTGTACAAGACCCGGGAACGTATTCACCGTGACATGCTGATCCACGATTACTAGCGATTCCGACTTCACGCAGTCGAGTTGCAGACTGCGATCCGGACTACGATCGGCTTTGTGGGATTGGCTCCCCCTCGCGGGTTGGCAACCCTCTGTACCGACCATTGTATGACGTGTGAAGCCCTACCCATAAGGGCCATGAGGACTTGACGTCATCCCCACCTTCCTCCGGTTTGTCACCGGCAGTCTCATTAAAGTGCCCAACTAAATGATGGCAATTAATGACAAGGGTTGCGCTCGTTGCGGGACTTAACCCAACATCTCACGACACGAGCTGACGACAGCCATGCAGCACCTGTGTTCAGGTTCTCTTTCGAGCACTCCCATATCTCTACAGGATTCCTGACATGTCAAGGGTAGGTAAGGTTTTTCGCGTTGCATCGAATTAATCCACATCATCCACCGCTTGTGCGGGTCCCCGTCAATTCCTTTGAGTTTTAATCTTGCGACCGTACTCCCCAGGCGGCGAACTTCACGCGTTAGCTGCGGTACTAAGAAAGTCTCCTTCCCCAACACCTAGTTCGCATCGTTTAGGGCGTGGACTACCAGGGTATCTAATCCTGTTTGCTCCCCACGCTTTCGTGCATGAGCGTCAGTGTTGACCCAGGGGGCTGCCTTCGCCATCGGTATTCCTCCACATCTCTACGCATTTCACTGCTACACGTGGAATTCTACCCCCCTCTGCCACACTCTAGTCTTGCAGTCACAAACGCAGTTCCCAGGTTAAGCCCGGGGATTTCACATCTGTCTTACAAAACCGCCTGCGCACGCTTTACGCCCAGTAATTCCGATTAACGCTCGCACCCTACGTATTACCGCGGCTGCTGGCACGTAGTTAGCCGGTGCTTCTTCTTCAGGTACCGTCATTAGCAAACTTTATTAAAGCCTACCGTTTCGTTCCTGCTGAAAGAGCTTTACAACCCGAAGGCCTTCTTCACTCACGCGGAATGGCTGGATCAGGGTTGCCCCCATTGTCCAAAATTCCCCACTGCTGCCTCCCGTAGGAGTCTGGACCGTGTCTCAGTTCCAGTGTGGCTGGTCGTCCTCTCAGACCAGCTACGGATCGTCGCCTTGGTGAGCCTTTACCTCACCAACTAGCTAATCCGATATCGGCCGCTCCAATAACGCGAGGCCCTTACGAGTCCCCCGATTCCCCTCAGGGCGTATGCGGTATTAGCACAGCTTTCGCTGTGTTATCCCCATTACTAGGTACGTTCCGATACATTACTCACCCGTTCGCCGCTCGCCGCCAGGTTGCCCCGCGCTGCCGCTCGACTTGCATGTGTAAAGCATTCCGCCAGCGTTCAATCTGAGCCAGGATCAAACTCTTCAGTTTAATCTTGTGCTTTTTAGTACTTCTCACTCAAACGAATCATCAGAGGCCAAAATTTTACTTTCGACCTTTCTTACTTTTCGTGTAAGTGTTTGCTTCTTTATTTCTTAAAGCCGTTACAGACTCCTCTTAATCACCTTTCAGCAATCAAGCAAAGCTTAGTCAAGTCTTTCAACCCAACACGCCACAGTACTTTCGATTTGAGTACCGCAACCTGCAACAGCCCAGCTTCCGCAAACACCTACACCTATCGGTTGTCTTATTTTTAAGGACCTTCGCAACAGCGCGCGTTTCCGCTCACCACCGCCTTCTCCGCATCAAGCAGAGAGGTGAGATTATATGGAGAGGAATACCGTGGGTCAACAGTTTTTTGAAAATTATTGAGCATTAGTAATCGCCTTCTACGCCTGCGCGCTTACTGGACCGTAACGCGGGCGTACTTACGCTTTCCAACTTGCAACACGACCGTCATTTGCGGTGCCAATGACGCCGATCGATCACCAATTTTCTCCCCATCCAAACGCACACCACCGGCATCGATTAGGCGCAGCGCTTCAGACGTACTCGGTACCAAACCAGTGGCTTTCAGTATCTGTGCAACTGAGCCAGCGGCGACAACAAACTCATCCATCTCAGTAGGAATCTGGCCGCGTTGAAACCTGCTTTCAAAATCACTTAGCGCATCCTGCGCATCTTTTCGAGAATGAAAGCGGGTCACAATTTCAATAGCCAGCTCGATTTTGACATCGCGCGGATTTCGCCCGTCAGCTACTTCGCGCCGAAATTCGGCGATTTCTGCACTGGTTCGGAACGACAGCAAATCAAAGTACCGCCACATTAGCTGGTCAGAAATGGACATCAGCTTTCCAAAAATTTCTTTGGCTGGTTCAGTGATGCCGATGTAGTTGCCCTGAGATTTCGACATCTTATTGACGCCGTCAAGACCTTCCAAAAGCGGCATCGTTAGCACGCACTGAGGCTTTTGCCCGTAGTGTTTTTGTAGCTCGCGACCAACCAACAAATTAAACTTTTGGTCGGTTCCGCCTAGTTCGATATCTGCCTTCATCGCGACCGAGTCGTAGCCTTGGCACAAGGGATACAGAAACTCGTGGATCGCGATGGGTTGCTCTGCCGTGTAGCGTTTCGAGAAGTCGTCACGCTCCAACATGCGAGCAACAGTATGTTGGGCGGCAAGCTTGATCATTCCAGCTGCACCAAGCTGATCAAACCAAGTGGAATTAAAACAGACCTCAGTGAGATCAGGATCAAGGACCTTAAACGCCTGCTCTCGGTAAGTGTCGGCGTTTGCAATTATTTGGCCTCGCGTCAAGGGCGGTCGGGTGGCGTTCTTGCCCGTAGGATCACCAATCATTCCGGTGAAATCGCCAATCAGAAACATGACATGATGTCCAAGCTTTTGAAAATGTCGCAGCTTGTTAAGCAGCACTGTATGCCCCAGATGTAAATCCGGCGCCGTTGGATCGAATCCCGCTTTTACGCGCAGTGGCTGTCCGGTTTTAATCCGCTCAATTAGTTCATTTTTGACTAAAAGCTCACTTGCGCCGCGGACAATTTGCGTTAGTTGATCATCAACATCGATCATGTTGTTCTCATTGAATTTTCTAGCCACTTATTTGAGCAGCCTAAGTTTACCGACCATCACGTGCCGCGCGCGATACACGAATAGGCAATCGTCAATGCAAGCTAAATACCAAACAAACAATGCATCAGACCAATACCGTCACCAAATACACGGGCTTGCCAGAACTCACAGAAAAACGCTTCGTCTGCGCAATCCCTAAATGGCTAGAATTTATGCGGAAAACGACGACCCGCAGCCGCAAGTGCTTGTTGCGTTGGGGTTTTTTATAACAAACTGCGATCCTTCAAGCCCCTCGGTATAGTCAATTTCAGCACCAACCAAGTATTGGTAGCTCATCGGATCGACCAATAAGGTAACACCGTCTTTCACCAACGCAGTGTCATCGTCGTTGGTCACTTCGTCGAAGGTAAAACCGTATTGAAAACCCGAGCATCCGCCGCCCGAAACAAATACGCGCAACTTCAAATCCGGATTGCCTTCTTCGAGTATCAGTTCTTTAACCTTGTTGGCCGCTCCGTCGGTAAAAACAAACGGTGAGGGCATTTCGAGTGGTGCGTTCATAGTGGTACTCCTTGGATATCCCGACAACTATATGCGGGCAATCATTATCATTGCAATATCGCAGTGCTTCAATTCTTGGCTGCCAATTTGAGTTCGACAGTTTTCGCTGGCGCGCCCTCGTGCACCAGGCGCCCTTGAACAACGGCACCCAGATGAATTTCGATGTTTGTGTACTCGACATCCCCGGTCACGCGCGCCTTCGACTGCAATTCCAGAAACTCCGGTGAACGTATTGGGCCAACCACCGTGCCGTTTACTACTGCGTGTGACACCGAGACTTTACCCTCTATTCGCGCGTGCTCACTAACAACTAACGTTGCGGGTTGGCCATCGCGCGACGATACGTTACCCGCAATTTCGCCATCTACACGCAAACCGCCCGAAAATATGATGTCACCGATAATCGAAGTGCCGGCACCAATCAGACTGTCGATTCTATTTTGTGCTCTGGATGGTTTCTTTTCAAACATCTTTTCTCCTTTTCCCGCCGGTCTCGTTACTAAAGACCAATCGACTGTCTTGCTCGAATTGCACCATTCTCAACTAATCGCACTTCCACGCTACTGACCGCCACGCTTGCCGGAATCCTTAAAATGCCATCAAGCCTTGCAAAATACTTGAAATTGACTGAAAACCCAGCAAAGTCAACACCATCCTTTTCAGGATAGTCAATCATAACAGTCTGGCCTTCACGTCGTCCAAGTATCGCAAACTGAAGACGTCCTTTGAACTCCCGGCCTTTGTCTTTACCGTGCTGGGTGACGAGCAAGTGATATGCATACTTCCCGCCCTCGCGTTGAGCCTCCACTTGGAACCGCGAAATCGACAAGTTGGCTTGACCGGCATCGCTGCCAAGAAAGTTCTCGAACATTGCAAGATCCGCTTTAAGACGAACATTGTCGTCCTCAATCCTCTTTACCTGTTGGGTCAGTCGATCTTGTGTCGTCTTTTCAATTTGCAACTGGCTCACGCTAGTGTCGGCAGTGGCACGCGCGGCGGCTAATTCTTGTTCAAGCGATGAAACCCGTTCACGCAACACCTTCACGTCACGGGCATTTTCTTCACCGGCAAATCCTGAAAAAGTTCGTCCTGCGTCGTAAATCCAGCCAGCCAACGCAAGCGATATGCTAGATAGAAAAATTACTGACGCGACCCGCCAATACCACGGCCACGCGGTGCGTACCGTGACCCCGGCAGATGCCCAACCAAGTCGACTTTTCAGTCGCCTTAGCTTCAGGGCGAGACGGGAAGTTGGGTCAGACCAGAACACTCTTCAACACCAAACATGATGTTCATGTTTTGAATAGCCTGCCCAGCGGCACCCTTGACTAGGTTATCAATCACCGCAAGCACAACCAGCATGTTGCCCTGTTGAGGACGATGGACTGCAATTCTGCACATATTCGCCGCTCGAACCGACCGCGTTTCGGGATGCGAATTGAGTGGCATAACATCGACAAACAGTTCATCCCGATAGCGAGTTTCAAACATCGCCTGAAAATCTTCCTCGCGCGTAATGCGCGCGTATAGCGTCGCGTGGATTCCACGAATCATCGGTGTCAGATGCGGCACAAAGGTCAACCCAACATCGCGCTTTGCAGCCTCAGCGAGACCTTGTCGAATTTCCGGCAGGTGACGATGACCCGCAACGCCATAAGCCTTGAAGTTGTCAGCTGCTTCGCTAAACAATATATGCGTTTCAACTTTGCGGCCAGCGCCGGATACACCAGATTTTGTATCGGCAATGAGGTGATCGACGTCTATACAGCCAGATTCAATGAGCGGCAAGAAGCCGAGTTGCGTCGCCGTCGGAAAGCATCCTGGATTAGCCACTAATCTGGCGGATCGAATCGCAGTTCGATTTACTTCGGGCAGACCATAGACCGCTTCCGCAAGTAACTCAGGCGCGGCATGCGGCATGCCGTACCATTTTTCCCAAACCGCTCTATCACGGAGTCGAAAATCAGCCGCCAAATCAACAATGCGCACACCTGCAGCAAGCAATTGTGCCGCCTGAGTCATCGCAATCCCGTTCGGTGTGGCGAAGAAAACCACGTGGCACGTTTCTAGCGCGGCGACATCAGGCTTGCAAAATTTTAGCTCTATCGCCCCGCGCAAACTGGGAAACATATCGGCGACATTGGTGCCAGCATCACCACGCGAAGTGATTGCGACGATTTCAACATTGGGATGTTGAGCCAGCAAGCGCAACAGTTCGACTCCGGTATATCCGGTGCCGCCAACGATGCCTACTTTAATCACCATCTCGTATCCCCCACTGACCCAGTATTGATTGAGACAAAAAAGCCGCCCGAAGGCGGCCTTTTTTCGTTCGGGAAGCTTAGCGCTTCGAGAACTGCTTTCTGCGGCGCGCCTTGCGAAGACCGACTTTTTTGCGCTCAACTTCGCGCGCATCGCGGGTCACAAACCCGGCGTTCGACAACGCTGGCTTTAAGGTCGCATCATACTGAATAAGTGCGCGGGTAATACCATGACGTACTGCACCGGCTTGGCCGGATTCACCACCACCAATTACATTGACCATGATGTCGAAAGTGCCAGTGTGCTGAGTCAGCTCAAGTGGCTGGCGGACTACCATGCGACCGGTTTCGCGTGAGAAAAACTCATCAACTGGCTTTTCGTTAACGACAATTTTGCCGCTGCCGGCACGCAGGAAAACACGCGCAATCGCAGTTTTGCGACGGCCTGTTCCGTAGTATTGAGTTACAGACATGAAAGCTCCTAAGTAACTTGTTTAGATGGCCAGCGGCTTTGGCTGCTGGGCACTATGTGGATGGTCGGTGCCGGCGTAGCACTTCATTTTCTTGATCATTGCATAGCCCAGCGGTCCTTTAGGCAACATACCTTTAACGGCTTTTTCCAGAATACGGCCTGGGAAGCGCGCTTGCAATTTGTCGAAATTGGTTTCGTTGATGCCGCCTGGGTAACCAGTGTGGCTGTAGTATTTTTTGTCCAGCCCTTTGTTGCCTGTCACACGCAACTTTTCGACATTGACGACGACGATGAAATCGCCGGTATCCACGTGAGGCGTGTAAATCGGCTTGTGCTTGCCACGGAGGCGCAGGGCAATATCAGCGGCCAAACGACCCAAGACTTTGTCGGTTGCGTCGACGACAAACCAGTCGTGCGTCACTTCATGCGGTTTTGCAGAAAAAGTTTTCATTCTTGCTATGTTCCTTAACGGTACAGTCTAGATGCCAGCACAGCGCGCATGCACCTGAAAGCGGGGCACTTTTTGGCGGAAAGCCGAGCATTCTATCCAAGCAATGCATACTGTGTCAAACATCTTGGTCGATTGTTGATGCTCAGCTTTCGTGCAAGATTCGCCAATACAGGTATTTCATGGTGCCAAACGCCCCTGCAATCATGGACAACAGTGCCAGAAAAGACCCTATTGCCAGCATTGATACGCCGGTGACTCCTTGGCCTATGGTGCAACCCATCGCCAACACGCCACCTACCCCCATCAGCACGGCACCGATGACATGATTGGCGAAATCTTTGCCGCTGGCGAATGATTCCCGGCGCAGTTGTCGGCTCCAAGCGCTGTAAAAAAATGCGCCGAGTGTTACACCCAACATGGTCATGATGCCGAAATTGAGCAGAGAAAAATCGCGTGGACTGGTCAAGTAATGCACTAAATCACCCATCGGACTGACAAAAGTCAGCGATTGCGTGTCGACGCGCAATGGCCGCATGTCGGCAAAATCGGCGAACTCCTTCCATTGCGTGCCCATCGATCCACCCGTCACATACCAACCAGCAGTAACGGCAAGTCCCATGACCAATCCGCCAAGCATCGCATCTTTGCTTTGGCGGAAATCTTTAGCCGCAAACACCAAACCGATCAAGGTAATGCCCAGCACGCTGCTTGTCGCGGCATGCGAACTACCGAGCAATTCGGCGACCGATTGGCTTTCAAACCCATACTGTTTGAGATCAAGGCTGGTTGCGGCAACCCAAGGATTGAACACGACACTATAAAAATCAGTCCACAGCATCGCGTAGGCCGAGAGCGACGCCACAACCAATACGACCAATGACTTGATGTTCCCACTGCCAATGCGGATCAGGGTTTTATTGCCACAACCCGAAGCCAGAGTCATACCGACACCGAACATCAAACCGCCGAGCAAATAGCGCAGCCATGCAAAGCTGACGGTTTGATACGGTGGGAAGGTATTTGTACCGATGACTGCAAGTCCAGTGGTGTCAAGAATTGTGACGCCAAGTATTGCTACCGCAATCGCCAGCAGCCACGCGCACATTCTCGCCTTGTCGCCGATATTTACCCAGTCAGACACTGCGCCTAGGGTGCAAAAATTAGTCTTGCTCGATACTGCGCCGACTACAAATCCTATCCCGGTGGCTATGCTCAAAACCTGTGTGTGTATGGTGATTTCCATTTTATATTTTCACTGTCTCGCGCCGATGAAAATGCATCACGGCGTGGTCATTGGAACTAGCGCGTGGCGCGGGCTTCCACGCATGGCCATAGATGATTTCAAAATTCATGGGGAATCGCCCATCAGCGTTAGGCTGCCATTGCGCGAATATTTTCCGCCATGTTTGCCATGTTTGCCGGCCCAACAAAGCATTGCGAACACCCAGATGCCGTTGATCGGCGAGAAATTTTCGTGGATGTGAATAGTTCAAACTGATCATTTCCATATCCATAACCGGGTCGGAAAATCCTGCGGCCATAAGCATGTCACCGAGGTCGTGCATGTCGATGAATGCACGCGTAGACGAAATCAACGGCGGCGGAACGGGGGTTTCGCGAAGCACTGCTTCGCGCCCGTGTAGCGGCTCGGCAGTGCTAAGCCGAGACTCCGCGCCAGCACCAACTGACGAAGTCATCGCCGTGCGAAGTTCCTTCAAAGTATCCGGCCCAAACGCAGTAAACATCACCAAACCACCAACCTCCAATACACGGTGCATTTCGCGAAGCGCAGGCAAGGGATCATCAAACCAGTGCAACATCAAATTTGACCAAATCAAACCGACCGATTGCGCTGCGAGCGGCAGCGAATTGGCATCAGCGTTTACCAATTGGGGCGCTTTGCGCGTCAGCCGCGCGAAGCGCCCACTCTTGGCGCGGACGCTAAGCAGCATAGGCACCGCATAATCAAGTGCAATCGCTTGTGCCGCCGGATATCGACGTTGCAACCCACGTACACCATCGCCGGTGGCGCAGCCAATATCGGCAACACGTTTGGGCTGTATCTTGGTCAGGCTCAGACGCTCGTCCATGCGTGCGCCGGTTTCCCTCGCCAACACCGCCGCTTCGTCGTAGGAACTGGCAGCTTTGCCGAATGCACTAGGCAAATTGTTCAAGCCGGCTGAATTCCCAAACGCCCAAACAATTGCGTGTCACGCGTGGCTTCCGGGTTGTCACCAGTAAGCAATTTGTCGCCGTAGAAAATCGAATTTGCCCCGGCCAGAAAACACAAGGACTGCAATTCATCATTCATCTCGGTTCGCCCTGCAGATAACCGCACCATAGACTCCGGCATGCTGATGCGCGCCACGGCGATCATGCGCACGAACTCAAACGGGTCAATAGGCGGCGCATCTGCTAGCGGCGTGCCGGGCATTGGAATGAGGTTATTGATAGGTACGGATTCGGGTGGTGTTTCCATGTTGGCAAGCTCTGCCAGCAAAGATATTCGGGCTGCGCGCGTCTCACCCATGCCGACAATGCCACCGCAACAAACTTTGATGCCTGCCTCGCGCACTTTACCCAGCGTGTCGAAACGATCTTGTTGCGAATGGGTGCTGATCACTTGGCCGTAAAACTCCGGCGCGGTGTCGAGATTGTGGTTGTAATAATCCAAGCCGGCGTCTTTAAGTCGTGCCGCCTGACCGTCTTTGAGCATGCCCAAAGTCACGCAGGTCT
The DNA here is from genome assembly GCA_016721505.1 of Rhodocyclaceae bacterium. Lineage (GTDB taxonomy): Bacteria > Pseudomonadota > Gammaproteobacteria > Burkholderiales > Rhodocyclaceae > JADKHX01. The sequence continues at coordinate 342,003 of JADKHX010000001.1, forward strand.
CGAGCCCCAAACCTTTCACCGCGCTGATCATTGCAGCGACGTTATCAATATCCCTGTCCTTCGGCCCACGCCATGCTGCGCCCATACAAAAACGCGAGGCACCACCTTCTTTAGCGGCTTGTGCGGCGGCGATAACTTCATCCAAATCGAGCAATGATTCACGCTCCGCTTCGCCGTGTCGCGCAGATTGCGAACAATAGCCGCAATCTTCAGGGCAGCCGCCAGTCTTGATCGACAGCAAGGTCGACAACTGAACCTTGTTGGCTGCGTGATGTGCGCGGTGCACTTCTTGCGCGCGGAACATCAGATCGGCAAACGGCAATTCAAATAAGCCGGTGAGTGCTGCAATGCTCCACCGCTTGGCTCCTTCATCGGCTGTGGCAGTAGCCAAATTGGGAAATTTACTCAAGGCGGAAATATTAATAGGCGTACTAGGTGTAGCGATGTTCATGTCAGTGCTCGATACAATGCGAAAGAAGCTTTGCATCTTGGTGGAAGGAGCACTACTTGTCAATTTTGACGGCTAATTTGATTGACATCGCAACGGAAATATCTGGCCGTCTGGCGTCGATAGTTTTGCCACGCGACTGTTTTCTATGCGATGCCGCGAGCGACGATAAATTTCTCTGCGCCAACTGTGAAGCCTCACTCGCACGGTTGCCAGTCAATCACTGCGAAGTGTGCGCTCTACCAACGCCATTAGGCGACGCTTGCGGCGCTTGCCTCAAAACCCGACCTGCTTTTGATGCCACCCATGCTCGGTTTGTGTACGACTTTCCACTCAATGAATTGATTCAATCGCTCAAATACCAACGCCGTCTTGCCAGCGTGGAATTTCTCGCGCAGGCTTTGATTTCACTAATCCACGACGCGCGACCCGACGTCATTGTTCCGGTGCCGCTTGCATCAGCGCGGCTGGCCTTCCGTGGCTTCAATCAATCGATTGAACTGGCTCGCCCATTGGCCGCCCGCTTGCAAATGAAAATCGCTCGCACTATGGTTGTCCGTAGCCGCGACACGGTGCCACAGGTCAGTTTGCCGCCGAAAGAACGTGCTAAAAATATCCGCAATGCTTTCGAGTGCAACGCCGATTTGAGCGGCAAAACCGTGTGGGTGATTGACGACGTGATGACCACCGGCGCAACGCTAAACGAACTTGCACGTGTGCTCAAATTACAAGGCGCGGTGCGAGTAGAAAATTTTGTCGTTGCGCGAGCAACACCCTAGTCGCCACCATTACTCGGTCTGTCCCATGTTCCATGTCGTCCTCATTAACCCGGAAATCCCCCCCAACACCGGCAACATCATTCGTTTGTGCGCCAACACCGGCGCAACGCTGCATCTGGTGCATCCATTGGGGTTTGATTTATCGGAACCGCAGCTTCGTCGCGCGGGGATGGATTACGCGGAACTTGCGGTGGTCAAACAACATGAAAATTGGGTCGCCTGTCGCGAAGCTTTGGGCGACGCACGTCGATTCGCGCTGACCACCAAAGGCCAACAGCGTGTCACCAGCACCAACTGGCAAGATGGCGATGCGATGATTTTTGGCTGCGAGACACGCGGCTTGCCACAGGAAGTTTTGGAAGATATCGATAGCGCCAATCGCTTGCGCCTGCCGATGATGGATGTGCCGAAAAATCGCAGCTTGAATCTGTCAAATACGGTCGCGGTAGTAGTCTATGAAGCTTGGCGACAGATAGGATTTCCGGGCGCGATTTAGTCGCTTGCCGGGTTTGCCGTTAGCGCCCGTGCGCGATGAAACTCAACAACAAATTTCGCAAAATTTCCCGCTTCAATAGCCTCACGCATTTCACGCATCAATACTTGGTAGTAAAACAAATTGTGTATGGTATTGAGACGTGCGCCGAGAATTTCACCAATGCGATGCAAATGGTGCAAATACGCTCGCGTGAAATTTTTGCAGGTGTAGCAAGCACAGGTTTCGTCCAAAGGCCGCGTGTCATTTTTATACGTCGCATTTTTAATTTTGACATCGCCATGTCGCGTGAATAACCAACCGTTGCGCGCGTTGCGCGTCGGCATCACGCAATCAAACATATCGATACCCTGCCCCACCGCGAACACCAGATCTTCTGGCGTACCCACACCCATCAAATAACGCGGCTTGTACTTAGGCAGTTGCGGCGCCGTATGAGCGAGGATGCGCGCGAATTCCTCTTTTGGCTCGCCAACCGAAAGGCCGCCAATAGCGAATCCGTCAAAGCCGATGTCGTTCAACGCAGACAATGACTCATCGCGCAAATGTTCATGCATACCGCCCTGGACGATGCCAAACAGCGCATTAGAATTTTGAAAACGATCATGCGCATCACGCGAGCGCTGCGCCCAACGCAAGCTCAAGCGCATCGACTCGGCGGCGGTTTTCTCGTCGGCCGGATAAGGCGTGCATTCATCAAAAATCATCGCGATGTCGGAATTCAACACGTGCTGAATGCGCATGGATTCTTCGGGCGTAAGAAACAATTTATCGCCGTTAATGGGCGAAGAAAATTTCACGCCTTCCTCAGATATTTTGCGCAATTCGCCCAGCGAAAAAACTTGGAAACCACCCGAGTCGGTCAGTATCGGTCCGTCCCAAGCCATGAATTTATGCAACCCACCGTGCGCGGCAATGACTTCCAAACCGGGGCGCAACCACAGGTGAAACGTGTTGCCCAAAACGACCTGCGCACCAATCTCTTTCAATTCGTTGGGTGCCATCGCCTTGACCGTACCGTAAGTCCCCACCGGCATAAACGTTGGTGTTTGCACACTGCCGTGTGTCAAAGTCATTTGCCCACGCCGCGCCGCGCCGTCCGCTGTGACGTCACTGGTCAGCAAGTCAAACTTCATGATGAGTTTCTTTCTAAAAACATTGCATCACCATAACTGAAAAAACGATAGCTGCAAGTGATTGCGTGCGCATAGGCAGCTCGAATTTCGTTAACTCCGCTAAAAGCCGAGACCAGCATAAGAAGCGTGGATTTGGGTAGATGAAAGTTGGTAATGAGCGCATCGACCACATGAAATTGGAAACCGGGGGTGATGAATAATTTGGTTTCGCCGCTTGACGGCGTGTTGCCAGCACCAACTGGCGAATTCACTCCCGCATAAGCCGACTCCAATGCACGCAAGGAAGTCGTACCAACCGCCACTACCCGTCCGCCGTTTGCACGTGTTTCAGCAATCGCTTTAATGGTCGCCGCAGGCACAAAATAGCGCTCACTATGCATTTGGTGTTCGTTCAAATTCTGCACCCGCACCGGCTGAAACGTGCCTGCACCGACATGCAAAGTGACTGAAGCGCGTTGCACACCTTGGCTGGAAAGTTGAGCAAGCAAAGCATCGTCAAAATGCAAGCCAGCAGTCGGCGCAGCGACCGAACCTTTTTCGCTGGCATAGACCGTTTGATAGCGTGACTCGTCGGTATCCGCTGCGCCGCGTTCGATATACGGCGGCAGTGGCAAGCGCCCATGTCGCTCGGCTAAGGCGAGCGCATCGGCGGGAAATTTCAGCCGATAAAACTCGCCCTCACGACCCATCACCGCCACCTCAAAGGCGCCCTCAAGTCGTATCGTCGAACCGGTTCTTGGTGGCTTACTCGCGCGCACTTGGGCGAGCACCTCGTCGCCGCATGCAAGCACCCGCTCGACCAACACCTCGACTTGCCCGCCGCTGGACTTTTGACCGAACAATCGCGCATGCAATACACGCGTGTCATTAACGACCAGCAAATCGTTCGGGTACAACAATGATGGTAAGTCCTTGAATTGCCGGTCGGCAATTTCACCACCGCACAGGTGCAGCAAGCGACTCGCAGTGCGCACCGCCAATGGCATTTGCGCGATCAACTCCGGCGGCAAGTCGTAATCAAAGTCGTCCAAACAGAGTTTCGTCGTCATCTGATTTGGGCGATAAGTGTGGGTCTGCATTTGGTGCCGGGGGGGGGATTTGAACCCCCACACCTTGCGGCGGCGGTGTTTGAGACCGCTACGTCTACCGATTCCGTCACCCCGGCGAGGATGTTTTAGACGCTGCAACAAAGCCACAACGCCAAACGAAGGCGCGGATTTTATCCGACAAATAGGGCTTGCCGACAGTCGTGCTGTGAAAATCTTACAGGCTACCAAGGCGTGACCGCCGCAGAACGGGGTTTGACAAAGCACCGCTCTATAATTTCCCCATCAAAATAGCGCAATGTTTAATTCTATGAATTCAGTTTCGCCGCTCACTTCCTTATTTGCTTACAAAGCTTGGGCCAACGATGCCTTGTTTGCCAAGCTTGCAGAAATTGATGTCAGCACCCACAGTGCAGAGCTTCACAACACCATTCGCGTGATGAATCACATCTACACTGTAGATAGAATTTTTCAAGCCAATCTGCAAGCGCAGCCGCATGCCATTACAGCGACCAATACGCCAGAAACGCCAACGCTGGAGGAACTTCACGCCGCTGTTAGAGTGGTCGATAGTTGGTATCAAGACTATGTCGCGAAACTCGACGATGCAAAGCTCAATGAATCAATTGCCTTCACTTTTACCGATGCACAAAATGGCCGCATGACACGGCACGAGATGTTACTGCACGTCATCACCCATGGCGGTTATCACCGTGGTGCGGTTGGCAGAATCTTAGTGGGCGCGGGCATGTCACCGCCGCGCGACACACTGACGGTTTTTTTGCACAGCACCGAGCCGAGTCGCCGCGAGCAAAGTTAAATCCAGATGAGCGCGGATATCGGCAACAAAGAGCGGGTTGCACCACTGGCGCTGGCCGCAATGGGCGTAGTATTCGGCGACATCGGCACCAGCCCGCTGTACACGATGAAGGAAGTCTTCAACGGTCCGCACGCAGTGGCGGTCACGCCGGCTAATTTGTTGGGCATTTTGTCGCTGGTGTTTTGGGCGCTAACAATTACGGTTTCACTGAAATATGTTTTGTACATCACGCGTGCCGACAATCGTGGTGAGGGCGGCATCATGGCGCTCACTGCTTTGGCATTGCGTACCGCCAAGGCCAGTCCGGCGGGGCTGCGTTGGATATCTTTGTTGGGAATTTTTGGCGCCGCATTGTTTTATGGCGATGCGGTGATTACACCGGCCATGTCGGTGCTGTCCGCCGTCGAAGGGCTTGAAGTAGCCACTCCACTGTTCAAGCCCTACGTGGTTCCAATCACCATTGGCATTTTGATTGGCCTGTTCGCATTTCAACCGCGTGGCACTGCCAGCGTGGCGGCGCTGTTCGGGCCGGTGATGATGTTTTGGTTCGCAACACTAGGCGCACTAGGCGTAGTTAACATCGCCCAACATCCCGAAATTCTCGCGGCAATTAGCCCGACGTACGCGTGGGACTTTTTTGTCGCGAATCGCATTCACGGCTTCCTCGCGCTCGGTGCGGTAGTGCTCGCCATCACCGGTGGCGAGGCTTTGTATGCCGACATGGGTCACTTTGGTCGTCGCCCGATCGTCTGGGCATGGTCGCTATTCGTAATGCCCTGCCTTTACCTTAACTATCTCGGTCAAGGCGCATTACTACTCGATGAACCGAGTGCGATCGTCAATCCGTTTTTTCATATGGCGCCAGATGTCCTACTTTATCCCGTTGTCGTTTTGGCCACTGCAGCGACCGTAATCGCCTCACAAGCCGTCATCTCCGGGGCGTTTTCGCTGACTAGCCAGGCTATGCAGCTCGGGTATTGCCCGCGCATACAAGTACGCTTTACCTCCGACAAAACTATCGGGCAAATCTATATTCCGAACGTTAACTGGCTGTTATTGCTGGCTGTTATTGCGCTGGTATTGGGCTTCCGATCCTCATCAAACCTGGCCTCGGCATACGGCATCGCCGTCACGCTGACAATGATGATAGATACTATGCTGGCCTTCATCGTGGTACGCGCGTTGTGGAAATGGAATTGGCTACAAGCGGCTTCCTTTCTAGCGTTTTTCGTCATCGTCGACTTCGCATTTTTCTCTGCCAACATTATTAAGGTGATGGATGGCGGTTGGTTTCCGCTGCTGCTTGGCATCGGTATTTTCACCTTACTGGCGACTTGGCGTAAAGGTCGCATTCTGCTCGCGGGTCGCTTGCAACAAGACTCCATGCCACTCGACGCTTTTCTGAGCAGCCTCAATTACGGCGGGCCGCATCGCGTTGAAGGCACTGGCATATTTCTTACCACCAACCCCGACGGCGTACCGCGTGCAATGCTGCACAATCTGCTGCATAACAAGGTGCTGCATGAGCGCGTCATCATGCTCAACGTCAGTGTCGAAGACGTGCCTCATGTGCCGGATATCGACCAAATCGAAATTACCAAACTCAATCATGGTTTCTTTCACATGATCGTGCGCTATGGCTTTAAAGACGACCCTAATATTCCACGCGCGCTGCAACTCTGCGAAGGCTATGGCATGGAGCCGGTTGAAATGATGGAGACCTCTTTCTTCCTCGGCCGCGAAACCATCGTCCCCAATCGCATGCCCTCGATGCCGCTGTGGCGACAGGTGATTTTCATGTGGATGTTTCGCAACGCCGATACCGCATCGGCCTATTTCAAAATCCCGACTAATCGAGTGGTGGAATTGGGAACGCAGATTGAGTTGTAGATTTGGCTTTGGTGCTTGAGGGGCTGGCTCGTTCATCGGCCACACGCTGTTACACGGCATACAGGAGAATCAAATGAGAAAGTTAATCGCCCTGATCGTTGCATCGTTTGCGCTCCACGCACAAGCTGCACTGCCCGATGGTGCGCCTGCACCAGACTTCACTACCCAAGCATCGCTGGGCGGCAATACATTTGACTACTCGCTCAAGTCAGCACTCAAGAACGGGCCGGTCGTGCTGTATTTCTATCCCGCTGCATTCACCTCCGGCTGCACCATCGAAGCGCACAATTTCGCTGAGGCAATTGATGATTTCAAAGCCTTGGGCGCGACCGTGATTGGCGTCTCGAAAGACTCGATAGAAACGCTCAAGCGCTTCTCAGTTAGCGAATGTCGTGGCAAATTTGCCGTCGCGGCAGATAGTGACCAGAAAATTACCAAAGCCTACGATGCCATATTCGCGCCAAAACCCGAATATGCCAATCGGATTTCCTATGTCATATCGCCCGACGGAAAAATCATTTATTCTCATGCCGATATGAATCCGGAAAAGCATGTTGCCAACACGCTGGCGGCGTTGAAAAAATGGCGGGCTGCGCAAAAGTAAGTTGGAAGACAAAATTTGATTTGGAGAAATAAATTTATGCGTTACCTATTCACCATTTCCGTTGCGGCGCTCGCGCTAACGTTTAATTGCCAAGCTGCCGAGGTTCCGCCAGGCACCAAACTGCACGCCACGCAACATATTGTCATTGGCAATGGCGCTGAACCGGCAACACTGGATCCAGGACGGGTTCAAGGCCGACCTGAATCGAACCTGACTGTTGAGTTGTTCGAAGGACTTGTCAGTCAGGATGCGAACGGCAAGGTGATTGGTGGCGTGGCTGAAAAGTGGGAAAGCAAAGAAGGCGGCAAAGTTTGGTTGTTTACCTTGCGCAAGAATGCCAAGTGGTCTGACGGAAGCCCTGTGACCGCAGGGGATTTTGAGTATGGCTTCAAGCGCATGGTAGATCCGAAATTTGCCTCGGACTATTCTTGGTACCTAGGTAAGGCTAGCAACGTAATCAACGGAACGGCGATCGTTGAAGGTAAGAAGCCCCCTTCAGAACTTGGTGTTAAGGCACTCAACGATACAACGCTGCAATTCACATTGGAGAAGCCGGTCGCCTATTTGGTCTCCACTTTGATTCATGGCAGCTTGATGCCGATACCGCGCAAAGTTGTTGAGAAATTCGGCGATAAATGGACTGATCCTGCAAATATTGTTGGCAACGGACCGTTCAAACTTTCCGAGCGGGTGGTCAACGAACGTATTGTGATGGTGCGTAATCCTCACTACTGGAACAATGCAAAAACGGTGATCGAACAGCTGACTGTTTTGCCGATAAACAATCAGTCGGCTGAATACCAACGCTATCGTGCGAACGCCATCGACGTCACCGCTGATGGCGGTGTGCCATCGGAACAGGTTGCGCAGATTCGCAAAGAGGTTCCCAATGAACTAACGCTCTGGCCGCAACTCGGCACTTACTACTACACGTTTAATGTCAAAGTAAAGCCTTTCGACGACGTACGGGTTCGTCGTGCCTTATCGCTCGCTATCAATCGTGATGTGATTACGCAACAGATTCTCAGCACCGGTGAAACTTCAGCGTACAGCATGACGCCAGGTATTGCCGATGGCTACAAAGCCATTCGCCATGATTGGGAAGCGCAGACACAAGCGCAGCGCGACCTCGAAGCCAAAAAATTGTTAGCGGATGCCGGCTACGGCCCAGGCAAACCGCTTAAATTTCCTTTGCTTTACAACACCAATGAACAACACAAGAAGATTGCACTGGCGGTAGCATCGATGTGGAAGCGCGTCGGGCCAGTTGAAGTTGAACTTGTGAATCAAGAATGGAAAACCTTTCTCGATACACGCAATCGCGGTGACTACGCAGTGACCCGTGGCGCATGGATTGCCGACTATAACGAGGCTTCCACGATGATCGATCTGTTTCACTCGAAACATGGGAGCAACGATGGCAAGTACAACAATCCCGCTTACGACGAAGTTATCGACAAGGCAAAAATTACACTCGACCCAGCAGAACGTATGAAGTTGTATCAAGATGCCGAGAGAATTCTGGCGCAGGATTTTCCCGCCGCGTTCATGTATCACTATTCGAATCGCCGGATGATTAAACCGTGGGTCAAAGGCTACGGCAAGAATCCACAAGGGCGTATCCAAGCCCGCGACTTGTACATAATCGCGCACTAAGTACCACACCGGCAACTCAGAGCTAGCCGCATGCTGCGCTTCATTCTTCGAAGAATTTTCTTAGAGGCCATTCCAACGCTGTTGGTCTTGGTCACCGTAACCTTTTTCCTCATCCGTCTCGCCCCCGGTGGACCGTTTTCATCCGAGATGAATGTGCCGCCCGAAGTCAAAGCAGCAATTGAAGCGAAGTACCGCATGGATCAATCGTTGTCCATGCAATATCTCAGTTATCTGGCTGATCTGGCACAAGGCGATCTTGGTCCCTCCTTCAAGTACAAAGATTTCACCGTCAACGAACTAGTGAACAAAGCAGTTCCAGTGTCATTCAAATTAGGCATCGTGGCTTTTATCATCGCGCTGATTTTCGGCGTAGGCGCTGGCGTAGCGGCAGCGCTCAAACAAAACTCTTGGATAGATTATTCGGTGATGGGCGTGGCGATGGTCGGCGTCGTGTTACCTAACTTTGTACTCGCGCCGATGTTGGCATTGGTCTTCGCCGTGTGGCTGAAAGTTTTGCCCGCTGGCGGTTGGGAGGGCGGCCAATTCACCTTTATGATCTTGCCGGTGGCGGTCTTGTGCAAACACTACATTTCAGTAATTGCTCGCATCACTCGCGGCAGCATGATTGAAGTGCTCGGCAGTCCTTTCATCCGCACAGCACGCGCCAAAGGCTTGCCAATGCATTACATCTTGCGTCGCCACGCGCTAAAGCCGGCCCTGTTGCCGGTTGTTAGCTATCTCGGACCGGCGTTTGTCGGCATCATCACTGGCTCGGTGGTGGTCGAAACATTTTTTGGTATTCCCGGTATCGGGCAACTTTTTATCAACGGTGCACTCAATCGGGACTACTCAATGGTGCTTGGCCTGACCATTTTGATCGGCACGCTGATGATTACTTTCAATGCGATTGTCGATATTTTGTATGGCTTTATCGACCCACGGATTCGTATCAAATAATGAATAGCGCTTTACCCACTTTGCCGCCTTTATTTGGGCTTGATGATGATGCCAACATCAGCATTGCAGGTCGTAGTTTGTGGGCAGATGCACGGCGGCGCTTCTTGCGCAATCGTGCGGCGGTAATTAGTCTGGTCGTGCTCGCCATCATCGTCACGGTTTGTTTGCTTGGGTCAACGCTTTCGCCGTACGCCTACGACGACCCCGATTTCGCCGCCATGCACAACGCGCCGGATACACAAACGCAGCACTGGTTTGGTACTGATAATTTGGGTCGTGATTTATTTGTCCGCACGCTACTCGGTGGACGCATTTCGCTGATGGTCGGTGCGCTCGGTGCGCTGGTTGCGGTGCTAATAGGCACGCTCTACGGCGCGACCGCCGGGTTTGTTGGCGGCAAAACAGATAGTGTGATGATGCGGTTCTTAGAAATTTTAGCCAGCTTTCCGATCATGTTTTTGGTGATCCTCTTAATGACTTTATTCGGCCGCGATTTGTGGCTAATTTTTGTTGCCATCGGTGCGGTGTCGTGGCTAGACATGGCGCGCATCGTGCGCGGTCAAACGCTCTCGCTCAAGCGCAAAGAATTTGTTGAAGCCGCCCACGTTGCAGGCGTGTCGACCACACGAATTATCGTGCGCCACATCGTGCCCAACGTACTTGGCTTGGTCGCCGTGTATGCCACGTTACTGGTGCCTTCGATGATTTTGTTCGAGAGCTTTTTGTCCTATCTCGGCCTCGGTGTGCAAGAGCCAACCACCTCGTGGGGCGCGTTATTGGAGCAAGGCGCCAAATCAATTGAAGTCGCCATTTGGGAATTAATTTTCCCCGCCGGATTTTTGGTGACCACCTTGTTTTGTTTTAACTTTATTGGCGATGGGCTACGTGATGCCTTGGATCCTAAGGATCGATGAGATGCTTTGTTTAACAGCGCTGTGGCCAGCGCCAACTGACTAAATTATGAATCTACTTGCTGTCAGCAAGCTCAACGTCCGCTTCCAAACGCCCGAAGGTGAAGTTGCCGCCGTCAGCGATTTGTCCTTCACTCTCGCCTCTGGTGCATCGATTGGAATCGTTGGCGAATCAGGTTCCGGCAAGACACAAACAGCGTATGCCTTGATGGGATTGCTGGCCAAGAACGGGCGGGCGAGTGGCGAAGTTATCTACGATAGCGTCAATTTGCTAACCCTGTCTGAGGCCGAACTCAACCGGCGACGCGGTGCGGAAATCGCCATGATTTATCAAGACCCGATGACCTCGCTCAATCCTTATTTAACTGTTGGCGATCAACTCACCGAGGTGTTGCAATTCCACAAAGCGATGGACAAACGCGCAGCATTTGCCGAGTCTGTCCGCATGCTCGACGCGGTGAGAATTGCCGATGCGACCAAACGCATGAGCCTTTATCCGCACGAATTTTCCGGCGGTATGCGACAGCGCGTAGTGATTGCGATGGCCTTGCTGTGTCGCCCGAAATTGCTAATTGCCGACGAGCCAACCACGGCTTTGGATGTCACCGTGCAAGCGCAAATTTTGGCTTTGTTGCAAGACTTGCGGCGTGAATTTTCAACTTCGATTATTTTGATCACCCACGACCTCGGCGTGGTCGCCGGTGTGTGTGATTCGGTGTTGGTGATGTATGCAGGTCGAGTAATGGAATATGGCGATGCGCAAAATGTGTTCCACGATGCCGCGCACCCCTACACGCGCGGACTGCTGCATGCCGTGCCACGACTGGATCGGGCGCATGCCGACGCCGGCGCAATAGCTGTCGGTTCGCGGCTCAACACCATTCCCGGCAATCCACCAAATTTACTAGCGCTGCCCAGCGGTTGCCCGTTCGTGCCGCGCTGCATTGATCGTAGCAGCGCTTGTCTCACTACACCCAAACTGGAAGATTTTGCGCAAGGGCGGCAGCGCGCGTGCCATCGGCTGGTCAATGAACTGACCGACCTTGATGCGCCACATGGAACCACAAAATGAGCACGCCATTGTTGCCATTGCTCGATGTGCGTGATCTCAAAGTACATTTCAACGTTGGTCGTACGGGCTTCATGCCGTGGTCACCACCGCGACTATTGCGGGCCGTCGATGGCGTTAGCTTTACTGTAAATGCGGGCGAAACGCTAGGCATCGTTGGCGAGTCCGGCTGCGGTAAAAGCTCCCTCGCCCGTGCGCTGATTGGACTGAACCCGATTGCCAGCGGCGACGCACTTTTTGCTGGACAATCATTGCGCGGGCTCTCAAAGCAGCAATGGCACGAGATGCGCGCCAACATGCAAATGATTTTCCAAGACCCTTTGTCGTCGCTTGATCCACGCATGACCATCGGCAATATCATCGCCGAGCCACTACAAGCGCAGCGCCCCGACATGTCACGCGCGGAGATCAAAGCGCAAGTCGAACAGGTGATGGAGCGCGTTGGCTTACTTTCCAACGTCATCAATCGTTACCCGCATGAATTCTCCGGCGGCCAATGTCAACGCGTCGGCATTGCTCGTGCTTTGGTGGTCAAACCAAAATTAATTATTTGCGACGAACCCGTCTCGGCACTCGATGTTTCTATCCAAGCGCAAGTCATCAATTTGCTAATGGATTTGCAACGCAGCGACGGCCTCGCGCTGGTGTTCATTGCGCATGATTTGGCAGTGGTCAAACACATCGCCGATAAAGTCGTGGTGATGTACCTAGGCCGTACGATGGAGACCGCGCCAACCAATGCACTATTCGACACGCCGCGACACCCCTACACCCGCGCTCTGCTCTCTGCTGTACCGGTGCCCGACCCGGATATCGAGCGCAATAAAGTAGTGCAAATTCTTGACGGTGATATTCCCAGCCCGATCAACCCACCGTCAGGTTGCGTGTTTCGAACGCGCTGTCCGCAGGCGGATGCGGCGTGCGGTGAAGCTGTTCCGACACTCAATGTGATTGCTGCGATGCATCAAGTGGCTTGCTTAAAAATGAGTGCGTAACACCTCAATATCTGCCTGGTCACTTGGTGCTGGCACGGAGTGTCGGCTTTGTACAGCCGACCCGCTTCTTAGGCGCAAAGCAGTGCTTTGCGAAACCTCTACTCCGCCGCCGTTATTTGTGACAACATCTACGCACAACTACAACGATAAGGAGACTGACCATGTCTGAAGCGACAGCGAGCCCGCGTTCCCTTGATTCTGCCGATAAGCCAAGTACTCGTTCGCGCTATTACGTGCTCGGATTGCTCACCGTGGTTTACAGTTTTAACTTCATCGACCGCCAGTTGCTTTCCATTTTGCAAGAGTCGGTAAAGAAAGAAATGTTGCTCTCCGATGGGCAATTGGGACTTCTAACCGGTTTTGCTTTCGCGATGTTCTATGTCATTGCTGGTTTGCCAATCGCACGTTGGGCTGATCGCGGCAACCGGCGCAATATCGTCGCCGGATCTTTGGTGGTGTGGAGCTTGATGACTGCATTGTGCGGAATGGCACAAAATTACTGGCAGTTGCTCGCGGCGCGAATTGGTGTTGGCATCGGCGAAGCCGGTGGCAGTCCGCCATCACACTCAATGATCTCGGACACCTTTCCACCCGAGCAACGCGCCACCGCGCTGTCTTTTTATTCGGTTGGAATCAACATCGGCATTTTGTTTGGCTTTCTGCTTGGCGGATATCTCAACGAAGTGTTTGGCTGGCGGATCGCCTTCCTCGTGGTCGGCCTGCCGGGCATACTTTTAGGCGTGATTGTCCGTTACACGATGGCCGAGCCGACACGAGGACTGTACTCGGTCGGCACCTACGTACATAAGCCGGTGCCGTTCTTTGAGGTTGTGTCACTACTGCTCTCGCGACGTGCCTTCCGCCACATTGCGATCGGCTCCGGCCTCGCCGCATTTGTCGGCTACGCGGCGTCAACCTGGATGGCCTCATTCATGATTCGTAGTCACGGCATGGCGACTGGCGAACTGGGGGTGTGGCTGGCGCTGACCATCGGTGTTGGCGGTGGCATCGGGACTTTCTGTGCCGGAATGTTCGCCGACAAACTAGCGAAAAAAGACAAACGCTGGTATGCCTGGTTGCCTGCGTGCGCGGCGCTTGCCGGCTTGCCATTCTTTATCTGGACAATGTTGGCCGGAAATGCCTATGTCGCGCTGACCGTCCATGTTGGATCCGTACTGGTCGCCAATGCCTATCTCGGCGCGTCGATCGCGGTGATGCACGGCATGGTCGGCGCGCAAATGCGCGCGGTCTCGTCAGCAATTTTCTTCTTGGTGCTGAATATCATTGGACTCGGACTCGGGCCTTGGACTATTGGTGTTTACAGTGACTATCTACTTACCGAGTTCGGCAAAGAGTCACTGCGCTACTCGCTGCTGACGATCATTCCGATTGTTGGCGTTTGGGCTTCCACGCACTTCTTTTTGGCAGCAAAAACGCTGCGTGAAGACCTCGCGGCGGCGCCTGCCTGACACCAGAAAGACGCCGACCGATCAGCTGCGCCTTGGCCTATTTCAAAGAAAACTCGACGCGGCTACCAAGCTTCTTACCGTCCGCTTCAGGTTCGACCTTCGGCGCCAACACAAACACACGCTCGGAAGCAATGCCGCCCTTCCCCACGATCCACGCGTGCGCGGCCTGCGCGCGGCGCTGAGCGAGTTCCTTCATCTCTTCGGTGCCGGCTTCAATGTGCGTCAGCATCAGCTGCTCCATTTCGGCCACCGGCAAAGATTTATTCAAGCCGATTAGATTTTTCGGCTTCGGAAATTTATCTTCCTTGTAAGCGAGTTCCAGATATTTTGGGTACTCATCATTGCTCATCGCAACTTCGCCTAGCGCTCCAGCAGCTTCGCCTCGTTTAACAATTTCCGCCAGTTTCTGCGCTTTGACTTTTCGATCCAACACCGCACGCTTAAGTCCCTCGCGATCATTCACTGGATCAGCACGACCAGTTATTTCCAGCTTCAGACCGTTGCGATCCGTTAGCGCCTTGGCAAGGCTTTGCAAGCGTTTTTCGGCCTCTGGCTCCAAGCGTGCGCGACCCGCTACGAAGTCAAGCTGCGACAGCTCCTCGCCATCGCCAAACAGCGAGCCTAGCAAGGCAAAAGGGGAAGTCACAGCCTTCACAATTAAATTGCCCAACACTTGCCAAATTAAGCTGCCAACAGAAAATTTCGGGTCATTCAGTGAGCCGGTCACTGGCAATTGCAAATCGATTTCACCACGCGAATTTTTCAACAGCGCCACTGCGAGTGTCACTGGAATCGACAAGGCATCAGGGCTTTCGACGCGTTTGCCAAAAGTCAGCTGGTCGATGAATATGCTGTTTTGCGCAGTGAGTTCGCCGTTGGCAACGCGATAGCGCACATCGACCGACAACTTGCCTTTATCAATGACGTAACCGACATATTTCCCGGAATACGGACTGAAATTTGGAAGGTCAATGCCCTTGGCTTTGGCAGCAATATCGAGCGACAAGACTTGTGCAAATGGATCCACCTTGCCGAGAATTTCCAGCGGTGCGGAAGTGTTTACCGTGCCACGGATTTCAACATCGCCCATCGTGCCAGATTGCAAAGGTCCGACACGACCGCCGAGTGCCGAGAGATTGGCGCTGTAATTTGGCTTGATGAAATTATCGGTGAAGTCGACGCGACCGCCTTGCAAGGTTATCTTGCCGATGCGCACCGGCAGCGGTGCGCTGGACTCGACCGACGCAGCGTTTGTTTGCGTCGTCACGGGCGCAGCGGCAGGTGTAGTGTCAGGCTTTGCGATATCAGTCGCCGCATCATGCTTAAGAATGTCCTTGAGGTTGAGCCTTCCTGCCGAGGACAAAATAATTTTTGCAAAAAAATCAGATAAGGAAACCGTCGTCACATCGACTTTTAGTGGCGCAGTAGTCACGTTGATTCCACCAACATCAAAGCTACGCCAGCTCAGTAAATCAGCAGCGTTTTCACGATCAAGCAAATTGAAATTAGTCAGTCGCGCATCGCCTTTGACCGCCACCGAGATGGGCGTACCTTCGGCTTTGACGCGACCTTTGAACGACAAGTCACCGCGCGTCACCAAGGCGTTGAGGCGATCACCAGCCCAGCCTTGCAATGGAATCAGGTCAATATCTTTAAGAACTATCGCCATGTCAGAGGCGAATGGTGACATTCCAATCGCACCACCGACTTGAATTTTTCCACGCTTATTCACCGTGGCTTGCAAGTCAGCCCGCGCAGCTGTGCTGCTGCTCGAATCAAAATTGGCCAGCTTGAAATCTAATGCCGCCACTTTGAGTGGTAATGGATTTGCCAAGGTCTTGTCCACAAAAGTTATCGCCGCATCGGCAATCGCAAACTCGGTGACGCGGGATTTCCATGCCGAACTTGCGCTGCTCGGGGCTGTTGCGCTGTTAGCTGCGCTATTCGATGGTGGCGCCATCAGGCGTTGAAAATCAAGGCCACCGTCGGATTCACGAATGATGGAAATCTGTGCTGATTTAAAATTAATCGAGCCAACGCTAATTTCTCGTTTGGGCAATATCGCACTGATGTCAGCCCCATTCACTTCGGCTATGCGCAGTAGTGGCTGCTTGTCGGCCAGGCGCCGAACGCTGATTTCGTTCAAATGCAATTCCGCCAAGAATGGCGCTTCGCTATTGAGCTCAAAGTTGTGCAGCGCCGCGTCAGCTTTCTCAATCGTGGCGATGAAGGGTGTTGGCGCTGATGTGTCGGTGTAGCGCAGGCGGATGTTTTCCAACAGCGTGTCACCAGCACCAACTGACCATTTCGTCGCCGTCGTTGCATTCTCAGGCGCTGCTGGCGCAGTTGGTGCAACTGGCGCGGCAGTTTTTTTCGGTGCTGTTGCACTGGCTAACAAACCAGAAATTTCAAGCTGACCATTCTTGCCACGCAACACATCAGCATCTAATCCTTGGAGCAGAATTTTGTCGATCTTCACCACACGCTTCGCTAGATCGAGCGCACCTAACTGCACTTCCAAAGCTTTGAGCGTAAGCAAACTTCGGCCATGCGCCGCTTCTTGCAGGTCAAGATCATGTAGCCGTAATTTGCCGGCCAAAGTGATTTCTGAGGCGGCGTTTGCTGCCTGGGCAAAGCCAATTTGTAAATCAGAATCCAACTTCAGCGCAGCGAGTTTCACCTTCACCGGTATCGGCGCGTACTCGTCGATTCGGGTCAGATCAAAGTCGGTGAATTTCAATGCCAGTGTAGCCACACGACGTTCGGCATAGGGCAAGACTTTGCCTTCTAGCGCAACTAGCGCGCCGTTAAATTTGGCCGAAAAATGTGGCTCCACCCAGATCGGATCACTGCTGACGAAATTGGCTAAAAACGGAATTCCTAATTTAAGTTCGCTGATTTCTTGCTGGCTTCCCTTGGGATGGTCAATAAAATCAATATGCCCGCCATCAATTTGAATATTAGCTACGGAAAACTGCGCCGGCGATTTGTCATCATTTGGACTTGCCGGTTTGCTCATCCATTCGTCGAGCAAATCGCTAATGCTGTAACGGCCATCCATATCGCGTTCCAAATGGACACGCGGTCCACGCAAATGAACTTCACTAATGACTGGCACACGGCGTATCAATGACATTATCGACAAGTTCAAATACAACTCATCAAAAGCCAGCACCGGCACAGATTTATCGCTAACACGTTGCGGTAATTCGCCAATTGAAAACCCGCGCACGGTCAGGGTCAGCGCATAGGGCGAGACGGCGATTTCCTGCACTGTGACCGGACGATGCAGTTGCACCGATAGCGTGGTTTCAAGTTTGGCTTTGGCAAACCCCGGCAACCAAAAATAGCCAAGCAAGCCAAAGGCAACAACCACCGTGGCGAAAATGCCGAAACTAATCCTTAACCAGCGACGAGCAAGCAGAGCGTTAATTTGTACTATAGGGGTGAGGTTCATCTTGTGCTTTCGCCAACAAATTTGCCTCAAGTGTAGCGGTGATTTAATTTCGTTTTGCTTTTTGTTGAGCGATTCCTTAGTCTGTCTGCAACATCACTAATTTGAAGCGGGTCAGCGCACATGAGCAGCGAACTAAATCATCTCGGACAGCCAGTTGGTAGGCCGATGAGCGAATGGGCCAGCCGCCTGCTACCCGCACGCACGGCTATGGAGGGGCGGTTTTGTCGCTTGGTGGCGCTCGATCCAGCAGCGCATGTCGAGGCCTTGTTCGCCGCCAACTCGCTCGATGCCGAAGGCCGCATGTGGACTTATTTGCCGTCCGGGCCGTTCGCAGACATTACGGCCTATCGTCAGTGGCTAGACAAAATGGCACCGAGCAACGATCCCCTATTTTTCACCATCATTGACAAATCCACCGAGCGCGCGGTTGGCTTGGCGGCATTTTTGCGTATCGATCCGGTGATGGGTTGTATTGAAGTCGGGCATCTGAATTTTTCACCCTTGCTGCAGCGTCGCCCGGCTGCTACTGAGGCGATGTTCCTGATGATGCAAACGGTATTTGCGCTTGGCTACCGGCGCTACGAATGGAAATGCAACGCGCTGAATTTGCCATCGCGACAAGCGGCCATGCGCTTGGGTTTTAGTTTTGAAGGCGTGTTTCGCCAAGCGGCGGTGATCAAAGGGCGCAACCGCGACACCGCGTGGTATTCAATGCTCGATAGTGAATGGCCAGCGATGCAGCGCAAATTTGAGGCTTGGCTAGCGGCGGAAAATTTCACTACCGACGGCATACAGCGCAAGTCTTTGTCTGAGATAAGTGCATAGCGCGCAAACGACTGACATAATCGTTTCACATTGAAGCGGAGTACAACATGAAAAAATTGACCCTTACTATTCAAGCCGAACTCGAAATTCCCGACAACTGGGAGCTGGTCGAACATTCCACCGGCGTGTTCGTGCTCAAGGTCGGCGATCAATTTGTGGATTTCGATATCACACCGCTAGTCACTGCATCCGATGAAGTCGACGCGACCTGGTCGGATGAAGATGAAGATTTCACCGAGGAAATTCTCGATATGGTGACTGGCTTGGATTCGCGGATGGAAATTTCTTACCTGCAATGAGGCTTACCGCGACGAGTTATTTGTAATTCTTGAACACTGTTCGCGCGTCGCTACCCGCACGTTCTAACGTGCAAATCGATTCGTCCTCATCGTGGCGACTGAAAAAATCATCCGCCTGCGCGCGCATCACCATTGCTATCGCCACCTCGTCTTTGGCACCATAATTCTCGGTGATTAGCGTGGTCACTTCGTCAAGATATTGTTCGTAGTTCATAGCGACAGTTTACCGCGTGGGACGAGGTTTTGCGAGTTGGTGCTGACCACACGCCGCTTGACGCGTAGTTTTGCTCACCGGTGGGTTCGCCATTCATCCCTTTATTTCCGCCGTCCGTCACATTCATTCGCACAACTCAGGTTCGTCACTATTTTCACGTGATAAATTTCACGCAGCTAACCAAACAGAAACTACTCTTATGAACCTAATGAAATCTTCCTTCGCCATCGCGACGATATTTGCCTCGGCAATTGCGCTACAAGCCCATGCAGAACCGACCAAACCTGTCGCTGTAAAAGGTTTTACCTACGTCAAGTCCTTAGGCGGTATTGACGAATACCGCTTGGATGCGAATGGCCTGTCAGTTTTGCTAATGCCCAATCGCTCCGCGCCGGTGGTGACTTTCATGATTACTTATCGGGTCGGATCGCGCAACGAAGTAACTGGTACCACCGGCGCCACGCATTTGCTCGAACATTTGATGTTCAAAGGCACGTCAAAATACAACCGCGCAAAAGGTAATGATGTGACGAATTTCCTTGAGCGGATTGGTGGCAATTACAACGCCTCGACCTGGCTTGATCGCACCAACTATTACGCTGAGGTGAGCAGCGAAAATCTCGAAGGCTATATGGCGATTGAAGCCGACCGCATGCGCAATCTGCTGGTTCGCGAAGATGACCGCCGCCCCGAGATGACTGTGGTGCGCAATGAATTTGAAATCGGTGAAAACGATCCGCTACAAGCGCTCGACAAAGAGATTTTTGCCGCCGCCTATCAAGCACACCCTTATCACCACAACACCATCGGCTGGCGCAGCGATATCGAAAAAGTTTCGATACAAAAACTGCGCGATTTCTACAACACCTTCTATTGGCCAGACAATGCCACCGCTACCATCGTTGGCGATTTTGATTCGGCCAAGGCCCTGGCGTTGATCAATAAATATTACGGTACCATCCCCAAAGCGCCGCACCCGATTCCGCAGGTTTACACTGAAGAGCCAGCACAATCCGGCCCGCGCCGCGTGATGCTGCAACGCGCTGGAGAGCTTGGCACCGTCGGTGTGAGCTACAAGAGTCCAGGTGGCGCGCATCCTGATTTCCCTGCTTTGCAAGTGCTCGGCATCATCATGGCGAATGGCAAAACCAGCCGTTTTTTCCGCGCCTTGACGGACAAAAATCTCACCACCAATGTCGTTGCCGAGCCGGGATTTTTCCACGACCCGACGCTGTTTCAAATCTACGCCAGCTTGGCGCCCAAAGCGACACACGAAGCAGTCGAAAAAATTATTCTGGATGAAGTCGCTAAGGTAAAAACAGAAGGCGTTACCGACGCCGAAGTCGCCACCGCCGCCGGGAAAATTCGAGCCAATACGGCCTATGGCCGCGACGGCTCCTTTGCGATTGCCAGCAACATCAACGAAGACATTGCCGCAGGTGATTGGACTTTGTTTATCACGCTTGACCAAGCGCTAGCCAAAGTCACCGAAGCCGATGTCAAGCGCGTTGCTAATGTGTATTTAAACCAAAATCAAAGCACCACGGGCTGGTATGTGCCGCTCGCTTCCGCAGCGCCCGCTGCGTCCGCCACCGCTAAATAATTTCGACGAATGCCCACTATGAAACTACGTTCCTCACTCTCAATTTTCGCTTGCACCGCCTTGCTAAGTTGCAGCGCGTTCGCTGCCAGCGTTGCCCAAAATGCCGTGCGGCAAAGTATCGGCGGCATTGATTTGGTTGTCGTTAAAACCGGCATCAAAGATGTCGTCACAATACGCGGCACGCTCGCCGCAGGCGATGCCCGCAGCCCCGAATCCAACGTCGCAATGGCTGATTTGGCCGCTGGCATGCTCGACAAAGGCACCGCCACTCGCGACAAATTTGCGATTGCCAAAGCGCTCGGCGATGTCGGTGCGACCATTGGTTTTGGCACCAGCGCTAGCGCACTCAACATCACCGCCAAGTGCCTGCGCGCCGATTTACCGATGGTAATGAATTTACTTGCCGAACAATTGCGTGCGCCGGCTTTTTCCGCCGATGAATTTGGCAAACTCAAAAAGCAAATCGCTGGACAAGTCGCACGTTCCCTGGAAGAAACTGACTACCGTGCCAACCTCGCATTTGTTCGCGCGATTTATCCCAAGGGGCATCCGAATCGTGAAACCTCGACCGAAGAATATCTAGCCGCCATCGACAAAGCTACGCTCGCCGAAGTTAAGGCATTTCACGCGCAGTTTTATGGCCCGGTGACCATGCGTTTGGTAGTCGTCGGCGATGTTGACGCGGCAGCTGTGTCGAGCGAAGTTGGCAAAGTGTTTTCAGGCTGGGCCGGTGGGAGTGCGCAGCCACGCGGCGCACGCGCAGGCAAAGTGGACGCAGTCCGCGAACAAGCCGTTTTCATGGCCGATAAAACAAACGTCACTTTGATTTGGGGGCAAGCTACCGGCCTGCGCTACGGCGAGCCGGATGTGCTCGCCCTGCGTGTCGGCACTGCCGCATTCGGCAGTGGATTCACCGGTCGCTTGATGGCCACAGTACGCGACAAAGATGGCCTCACCTACGGCATTGGCGCGTTCAATTCCAACGACGTATTCCTCGATGGCGACTGGCGGATCCAAGGAAATTTCGCGCCAGAAATGCTCGCCAAAGGCATCGCCTCAACTCGCAAACAACTCATGCTGTGGCACAAAGACGGCATCAGCGCTGCTGAACTCGCTGACAACAAAGGCAAATATGTCGGCGCCTACAAGCTTGGTCTATCCACCACTGCCGGCATGGCTGGCGTGATTCTCAACACCCTCAACGAAGATTTGCCACTGAGCTACATTGACGAATTCGGCGACAAGGTCAATGCGCTGACACTAGAGCAGGTCAATGGCGCGATTAAAAAGCACTTGAACCCTGAACAAATGGTGATGATTAAGGCGGGGACGATACCGGCGGCGAAGTAGATTCAGAGTTAGTACTAGGGCGGAACTGACCCGTTCATCGGCCACGCGCCGTTGTGCAGTTGCTCTGACATGTATCCAACCCGCTGACGTCACCCCAAATTGCGCGAAAATACTCGCTTCACGCCTCGCGGCGAAACTTTGTGAACTTCTATCATGACGACTCCAACAATAATTTCTGCACGTATCGCAGCATTGCGCGTAGTGATGAAACGGCACGGTGTTGCGGCTTGTTTGTTGCCTTCATCTGATCCACATTTATCCGAATATTTGCCCGCGCATTGGCAGGGGCGGCAATGGTTCTCGGGCTTTACCGGATCAATGGGCACGCTGATTGTGACCACCGATTTTGCCGGTGTGTGGGCCGATAGTCGTTATTGGGTGCAGGCTGAAAAGGAGCTGGCCGGCTCGGGCATTGCGTTGATGAAAATCAATTCAGGAGCGAGCACAGCGCATGTCGAATGGCTCAGCGAAAATCTAGTCCGTGGCGATGTGGTGGCAGTGGATGGCGCGGTGTTGGGGCTCGAAGCGGCGAATAGTTTGTCGGCGGCACTGGCCGAAAACGGCGTGCGCTTGCGTACCGATTTGGACGTGATTGCCGAGGCGTGGCCGGAGCGCGAAGGACTGCCGAGCGCGGCGGTGTATGAACATTGTGCACCCTATGCGAGTGCCCCTCGGGCGGAAAAATTTTCTATGCTGCGCAATGAAATGTCGCGCCTCGGTGCTCAATGGCATTGGTTGTCGACGGTCGATGACATTGCTTGGTTGTTCAATTTGCGCGGCGCGGATGTGTCGTACAACCCGGTGTTCCTGGCCCATGCGTTAATCGGCATGGATAGCGCAACACTGTATGTCGGCGCGGGGAAAATTGATGCAGCCTTGGCGGCCAAGCTAAAAACTGATGGAATCACGGTTGCCGATTATGCAGAGGCGCTACCAAGCTTGAGCCAACTACCCGCTGGGTCGTCGGTTTTGATCGACCCGCGCCGCGTTACATTTGGCACGGCAAGCGCGATCAATAAATCGGTGACGCGCATCGAACATATCAACCCGACCACGCTAGCGAAGTCGCAAAAGAACACCAACGAAATTGGCCATTGGCGGCAGGCGATGGAACAGGACGGCGCAGCGCTGTGCGAATTTTTTGCGTGGCTTGAAGCGGCGCAAGCGGCGGGTGAAACAATTTCCGAACTGCTCATCGACCAACAAATCACCGCCGCACGCGCACGTCGGCCAAACTTTGTATCCCCGAGTTTCGGCACCATCGCGGCCCTGGAATGCCAATGGCGCAATGCCCCATTACCACGCTACGCCGGAGTCGCATGCGATCATCAAGGGCGACGGTTTGTTGCTGATTGATTCCGGCGGCCAATACCTCGGCGGCACCACCGACATCACGCGCACCATGGCAGTCGGTACATTGTTGCCGCAACAAATAATCGATTGCACGTTAGTCTTGAAAGGCATGCTGCAATTGTCGATGGCAGTGTTTCCAGTCGGCACCTTAAGTCCGACCTTGGATATCTTGGCGCGCGCGCCGATCTGGGCATCCGGCGTGAATTACGGCCACGGCACGGGTCACGGCGTGGGCTATTTTTTGAATGTGCACGAAGGCCCGCAAAGCATCTCGCCACAAGCCCAACCCGCGCCGACGACGGCCATGCTGGCAGGCATGGTGACCTCGGACGAACCGGGAATTTATCGCGCCGGCAAATGGGGCGTGCGCATCGAAAATTTGGTGCTCACTGTTCCAGCGGCACCCAGCGAATTCGGCGAATTTTTGTGTTTTGAAACCCTAACACTGTGCCCGATTGATGCGCGCACGATCGATGTCAATTTACTCACTGCGCCAGAACGAAATGCCTTCAATGCATATCACGATGAAGTGCGTCGCCGACTCACGCCACTCGTTAATGGTGCTGCGCTCGATTGGCTTAATCGGGCGACTGTGGCGATCTAATCATTTTGTGGTCGAGTTGGTTGCTGGTGGTCCGCTGGAATGTAAAACTAGCTTGCGGTAACGTCGCCAGCACCACGCCGACAAGCGCCAGGGCAAAGGCGGCGAGTTGTATTCCACTGAGGGATTCCCCCAGCACAAGCACGCCGACCAGCGCTGCTGATATCGGCAACATAACGGTGAACACGCCTGCCTGACTGGCATCGACGGCTTTCAATCCGGTCATCCACAACCACACGGTCCACACACTTGCCGCCAGTGAATAAAACAGCAACAAGACCCACGTCGCAGTATCGACGGTGGCAAAATCAAAACTTAGCGCCGCATAAATGCCGAGTGGTGCCATCAAGGTAAAGCCCCATAGGTTGATCAGCGAAGTGATGCGGCGCGGACCAAGCGACGCGGTTAACTTCTTGCCGATCACGGCGTAGGTAGCTTCGCACACGACGGCGGCGAACACCAGTGCGTTACCCAATAACTCGTGCGGCATCGGAACATCCGTCGGTGTTGATTTGGTCAGAGCCAACATGCCGATTGCGGCCATCGCAAAGACCACGCCGCCCCAGACTTGCGCGCTGATTTGCTCCTTGAGAAATATCCAACTGAGTAGCGCGACGACCGCCGGAATTGCCGAAAGCACGACACCTGCCGAGACTGCACTGGTCATGCTGACGCCATAAAGCATGCAGATCGAAAACAAGAAATTGCCGATCAAAGATTCGAGAAAAATGAGACGTTGAGTATTCGCGCTTAGTGGCATCTCGGTCGGCGGCTTCTTGAGCCAATGCAGCATCGCCAAACCACCAATGCCAAAGCGCAACCAAGCCAGCAAAAATACCGGGAAGATCAAGGTCAGCGATTTTGACAGCGCCACATAACTGCCAACCAGCGACATGGAAAGTGCAAGGCAAAAAAACGCCAGCGGGCGGCTGATCGGTATGGATTTCATTTAAGCGTGTTGTCCCGCCACATAGCCAGACGACCAGGCCCATTGAAAATTGTAGCCGCCGAGCCAGCCTGTCACATCAACGACTTCGCCGATGAAATACAATCCCTTCACAGTCGTCGTCGCCATAGTTTTTGAGGATAGTGCCGCCGTGGCAACGCCGCCCAAAGTGACTTCGGCTTTGGCAAACCCTAGCGTTCCCGATGGCATGATTTCCCATGCCTTGAGCGATTTTGCAACCAGTTCCAAATCGCGTTTACTATGTTCGGTAATGCCGCGCGTCAGCGCTTTTTCACCGATGATGAGCTGACACCATTCCTGCGCAAAACGGCGTGGCATATGCTCGCTGAGTAGATTCGGCAAGATCGCTTTGCTATCACGATGTTTGGCAATCCAGTCGTGCGCATCCGTGTCGGGCAGTAAGTCGATGGTCAGCGGTGGCCGCTTGCCAAAATATTCCTGCATTTGCCAATAGCTGGATATTTGCAAAATTGCCGGTCCGGAAAGCCCGCGATGGGTGAGCAAAATGTTCTCGCGAAAACTGGCGTCCGATCCACCTTGTGTCATCGCCACCGAGGCCGCTGCATCAAGCGTGGCACCGGCCAAAGGCTTAAGCGTTTCAAACACTTCTGGTGCTAAAGCCAGCGGCACTAGCGCTGGCTTTGGGGCAACGACCGCGATGCCGAATTGTTCGGCAAGCTTGTAGCCAAAAGGTGTCGCGCCAATTTTTGGAATCGACAATCCGCCGCTGGCAACCACGAGAGAGGTGCAACGAAAACTGCCATTCGAGGTGAACAATTTAAAGGGTGTAGCGTTGTCCGTGTGATGTTCAACACTGCTGATCGCGCAGCCCTTCGCCCATTGCACATTACCTTGTGCGCAGGCATCGACCAGCATGGCGATGATGTCTTGTGCTGAGTCTTCGCAAAACAATTGTCCGTGTTCACGCTCGTGATATTTGACACCGCGCGCTTCAACTCTGGCGATGAAATCGCGTGCCGGAAAACGCGCCAGCGCCGAGCGACAAAAATGCGGATTTTGGGAGAGGAAATTTTCCGCGCCCACATTGCGATTGGTGAAGTTACAACGCCCACCGCCGGAAATGCGGATGCGCTCGCCGATCTTGTTCATATGATCGATAAGTAACACACGGCGCCCGCGCAGACCTGCTTCGGCAGCGCACATCATGCCCGCTGCACCAGCGCCGACGACAACGACATCGAATTTCATCGGTGTGCGTTTGCAACAGCGGCGTGGCAGGGAATTCGCAAAGCACTGCTTTGCGCCTGCGTAGCGGGCCGGCTGTGCAAAGCCGACACTGCATATAAGCACCAACTGAAGAAACTTCCCTGACCCTCGATCGCTCTCTTTGAGTGAGAGGGAAGGAATTGGCGTCTTCGATGGAAGTTCGGATGGTGACTGCTAAAGTTCAACAAAATTCTTCATTCCATATCAATGTCAAAAAAACCATCACTCCGGCAATTGCTCGCGGCAGGCGCGGCGCAGCGATTATCAACCAGCTTGGTGTCCGCGTCGCCCGATACTTGGCATGGCTGGTTCGATGGCGGCGCGTTGCCTAATCCGGGCAAGATTGGCATTGGTGTGTTGCTGATATCGCCGGACGGTGCGCGCCACGAACATTCTCGAAAAACTTCGCTGGTTGGATGCAGCAACGAAGCCGAACTTCGCGCGATGATCGCAGCGATGGAGTTGGCGCTCACGGCAGATTGCCGTCGCCTTGTGCTTTGTGGCGACAGTCAAGTGGCGATTCGCTACGTGATGAATCAGGATAAAACACACATCGAGCGCTTGTTGCCGCTGATTGCATTGGCGCAAAACAAGCTGCCTCAATTTGACGCAATTGAACTACGTTGGATTCCGCGCCATCGTAATCATGAGGCTGACTGTTTGTCGCGTATGGCGCTTGGCTTGCTCGACTAGCGACTATCATTTGGCACTCAATCAAAGAATCAACTTAAAGGAAAGCACTGTGGGAATTTTGACCAACATTGTTGCCGCCGAAGAAGACGAAATTGCTGCCGTTGGCGAGTCGCTACGTCCTTGCGACGAATGGAGCGGCATGGAGCGGCGTGGTGTCGACACGGCAAAAATCGTGACTTTGCATTGCCTGCTGACCGGCGATCTTTACGAACAAGCGGTAGCAATTTACGAGCCGGTATACATCAGCGATGAAGGCGTCATTGTGCTTCGATTCGCTGATTTCGCCATGGAACGACTGGCCGAACTCGAAGAGGACGCACTTGACGAAGTTGCCGCCGAGCTTTCCGCGACCGAAGAATTCGAGTATGAAAATTGGGATACCGAAGAAGTTCATGCGATGGTGATGGAACTTGCCGATTTGGCACGTCTCGCAGAATCGCAAGGCCAGATGTTGTTGGTGTGGATGCATCCTTTGATGACTTGAACAAAGTGGACGCAGCGTCCAACGCAAAAACTTGGTACGTGTATTTGCTCGAGTGTAAAGACGGCAGCATTTACACCGGCATTGCGATTGATGTCGCCGCGCGCTTCGCTGTGCATTGCGCGGGCAAAGGCGCACGCTATACCCGAGCGCACCCGCCGCTAAAAATTCTCGCCAGTGTCGCCTGTGGAGATAAGGCCGCCGCTTTGCGCGCCGAGATTCGGATCAAAAAAATGCGCGCATCAGCCAAGCGAATTTACGCAGGGCGACTAGCCGATGCTGCATCAACTTAAACCTAGAAACCTCAGTTGACCGCTTGTTTTCAATTTGGATCCTTCATGTTCACTGACCTTCGAGCAATCAAAGCCGCTCAACTATCGGGTGAGCACGCTACGCACCCGATTGCACGACTGGCGCGACGCCTGACTTCGTTGCTCGTCGTAGCGGGGGTGGAGCCTGCGTCCTCCTCGCGTCTTGCCAGCCGCCTCGCCAGTCGCACACTCAGGCGCGTCCAACTGAGGTTTCTAGGTTAAACAAAAAATCGCTGCATCAGTCGCACATAATTTTCCTGATCGAGCGCGCCGGCCGATTCGCGGCAGCTATGCATTGCCCACATCGGTGTGCCGATATCAACGGTGCGTAGTCCTAAGCGCGCCGCATTGATCGGGCCTATGGTCGAGCCGCAGGCGAGATCGGCGCGGTGCACATATTTTTGCAAATTGACTTTGGCTTTGCGCGCCAGCTCGACCACAAAAGCTTCACCACTGGCATTAGTTGCGTAGCGCTGGCTGGCATTGATCTTGATCGCCACGCCAGCGTTAACGACGAGCGCGTGCAATGGGTCGTAGCATTCTGTATGTGCAGGGTGAAAAGCATGCGCCATATCGGCCGACAAATGCCAACTCGCTGCTACCGCTCGGGCCATTGCGTCCGTCGCCGGACTGCTGCTGGCGACAATTCGCGCCATCACTTCCTGCATAAACGTACCCGCCGCGCCGGTGCGGCTTTGGCTGCCGACTTCTTCATGGTCGAACAGCGCAATCATTGCGGTGTGCGCCGCGGGTGCAGCGTCCGCCATTGCCAAAGTGGCGGCGTGGCATGAGGCTAAATTGTCCAGCGCGCGTACGGCGATGAATTCTTGGTGCTGCCCGAAAAACGCACCGGGCTGCGCATCGACCGCACACAAATCGAACCCCAATACATCGGCCGCCGCAACACCTGCCGCTTTGCTCAGCAGCGCTAGCCATGCATTTGGCGCATCTTGCTTATCGTCTATCGTCGCCAACAGCAAATTCAAGCCCGTGTGTTTGTGCACTTTCAGCCCGTCTTCGTTGACAGCGCGATTCATGTGGATCGCCAAATTCGGCAAACGTACCAGCGCCTCGTCGAGCCGAACCAACACGGTGCGTATGCCGTCCGTCGCGTTTTTGTCGCGCACTATCACGCGCCCGCCCAAGAGCAAATCACGGTCAGTAAATGTCGCCAGAATCGGCCCGCCATAAATTTCTGTGGCCAGTCGCAAATAGCCATTCGAGGCGCTTGCACCTTTTGTTTTGACTCGCAATCCGGGCGAGTCAGTGTGCGCGCCGATAACTCGAAATCCGGCGTCAGCTGTCGTTTTACCAACAACAAAAGCAATCAATGCCGCGTCATCACGCACCACCATGTAACGCCCGCCGAGCTTGAGTTTCCAAGTCTCGCGTTCATGCAGTAGTTTGTAGCCAGCCGCTTGCAACTGGGTTTGCGAAGCTGCCACCGCGTGCCACGGCGAAGGGCTGGCGTCGATGAAATTCAACAGCGCGCGCGCTGTTGAATTTTCGGTGGGAGGTTTAGCTGGACGTTTGGCTGCGGGCATATTGCGGCTCCTAATTGATCATGCAATCAGTTTAATCGACAGCTATGGCCAGCACCTACTGGCTAGGCAAGCATCGGAAAGTCGACAGAGTAATTCAGACTATTTGAGTCGCCTGATGATGAAATAATTAAACGCGAATATCACCGCGATGATTACACCGATGGCAGCTAATGCGCCGATGACCGCTTCCCAATCGCTCGCTAACATCGTTTTCAATAGCTCCTAATAGGTTCTGCAACTAATGCAAAAAATTCGGGTGCATCACCGATTGTGTTGAAAGCTTAGTCATCAACACGCGGCTGCCAAGCATGGCAATGCTGCCATCGTTGCGGTTCTCGCCAGTGTCGCTGTATTCAAAAAAATATACACGACGCAAGCGCAAGTTTCCTTCGTCATCACGACCAAGACGGATGTGACGAATTGCCACCGTGTCGTCGAGCAGCAGCAAATTTTCGGTTGCACAAGCGTGTTTAGCGGCACGTATCGCGGCTTCGCGCGCCTTGAGGCTGTCGACCCAAAGCCATGTCGCGGCGACGAGTAGCGCGATGCCAAAGGCGGCGATTAGGTCCATAGTGCGTTCTTAAATGGGGACGTGCTCGCCAGTTTGCAAGCGCCACAAAGCGGCATACGTGCCGCCTTGCGCGAGCAATTCATCATGCGTGCCGCTCTCGGTGATGCGACCGCGTTCCAATACATTGATGCAGTCGGCGTGACGAATAGTGGAGAGACGATGCGCAATCAACAAGCTTGTGCGTCCGACCACCAGACGCTCTAGCGAGCGTTGTATCGCCGCCTCGGTTTCGTTGTCGACCGCCGATGTCGCTTCGTCCAAAATCAAAATCGGTGGATCTTTGAGAATGGCACGCGCCAATGCCAAACGTTGGCGTTGTCCACCGGAAAGCTTCATCCCGCGCTCACCGACTTGGGTGTCGTATCGCAACGGCAATTCACTGATGAACTCATGCGCCTCAGCCGCTTTCGCAGCTTCGATGATCGCCGCGAGCGGCACGTCTTTCATGCCATAGGCAATATTTTCAGCGACGCTGGCATCGGCCAAAAAAGTGTCTTGCGCGACGTAGCCAATATTGCGCCGCAGATCCTGCAGGTTCAGCGAATTTATCGGCTGTCCATCGAGACGAATTTCGCCCTGTTGCGGCTCATAAAATCGCAGGAGTAATTTGATTAGGGTGCTTTTACCACCACCAGTGCTACCTACAAATGCAACGCTGGTGCCAGGTGCGATGCGCAAAGTTAGTTCATCTATCGCCGCCACATTGACGCCGTCGTAGATGAAGCGCACCTTGTCAAATTCCAGCTCACCGTGTGTTTGCGTCACATCCAGACTGCGGCCTGCATAAGGGATGGCCAATGGGGTATCAAGCAGATCCATCACGCGCTGTATCGATGCCATAGAGCGCTGATACAAATCGGTCATCTCGGCCAGACGGGTCAGCGGCCACAGCAAGCGTTGGGTCAAATAGACCAGCACGGAATAGCTGCCGACGCCGATCTCGCCATCGAGCGCCATCAAACCGCCGTAGAGCAAGGTGACGGTGAAGCCGGCCAGGATCGCCATCCGGATCACCGGCGTAATTGCTGCCGAGAGGCGGATCGCCTTGGCATTCATTTCCCGATAGCTATTCGAGCCTTCCGCAATGTGCGCGGCTTCGAAATCTTCCGCTGCGTAGGCTTTGATGGTGGCGATGCCTGACAGGTTGTTGTTCAGGCGGGTTGCCAATGCGCCGGCCGATTCGCGCACTGCGGTATAACGCGGGGCCAAGCGCGCCTGAAACCAGAACGCCCCATACAGAATTGCCGGCACCGGAATCAAGGCCAGAAAAGCCAATTGACTGGTCAGGGCGAAGAACACCGCACCGACCATAATCGAACCAACGAAAACCTGAATCAAATCGTTGATACCGCCATTCAAGAAGCGCTCCATCTGATTGATGTCTTCGTTAAGTATGGAGAGCAGATTGCCGGTGCGGTTGCGCTCGAAATAGGCCAGCTCAAGCTGCTGAACGTGTCGATACGCGACCAAGCGCATCTCATGCTGAAGATCCTGCGCCAACTGCCGCCACTTGACGTCGTAGAGGTATTGGAACAAGGATTCCCCGACCCAGATGATGACCGTAAGCATCGCCAGCAACAGGAGCTGTTCGCGCGGATCGGTGATGCCAAATTTGGCAACAAAAGAGTCTTTGCGACTCACCACCACATCGACGGCAACGCCGATCAGGATCTCTGGAAGTACGTCAAAAAATTTATTAAGTACTGAATAGCAAGACGCTAAAACAAAGTCGGCGCGATAGCTCCGCGCATAGCCGAACAAGCGCTTGAGCGGGTGCGCCGGTGCTGCTTGCAGCGTGCTATTCGTCATGCCAATGACTTGTCAACAATCTCAAATACACCGCTCGACAGTCCGGGAACTTGCAGCACGGATTCAAGTGCTGCGCGGGCATGCGCTTGGTGTTCGGCATCAAAGCGCTTCCAGCGGTCGAAGCTACGGGCTAGGCGCGAGGCGACTTGCGGATTTATTGGATCGAGAATTGCAATATGCTTTGCCATAAAGCGATAACCACTGCCGTCGGCGGCATGAAAATGTCGATGATTGGCACCAAAGTTGCGGATCAATGCATAAACTTTATTTGGATTCCTGATGTCGAATATTTCGCCTTGGGCGAGTCGTTCGACCTCTGCCAAGGTATTTGGCAAGCGGCTGCCGGATTGCACAGCCAACCATTTATCCACCACTAGCGCTTCGGCCTGCCAACGCTCGTAAAACGCTGCCAACGCAACGCGACCCGCATCACCGGGCGCATTAGCAAGCACGACCAGCGCTGCGAATTGATCGGTCATGTTGTCGGCCTGATTGAATTGCTGTTGTGCCAAAGTGTGGTACTCAGCTTCGTCCAGCTCGTTCAGAATACTCAGGCAAAGATTGCGCAAGCGCCGTTGACCAACGCCCGCGGTGTCAGGGCGATAAGCTTGCGTGGGTGCCAGTGCGTGATAAAGCTGAGCGAATTCTCTAGTGAGACTAGTGGCCAAAAATTGTCCGAAGGCGCAACGTGCGAGATACAAATTTTCCGCATCGACGATCGCCATTTGTTCGGCCAAGGTCGACTCACTAGGCAGCATTAATAACTCAGCCTTGTAGCCAGCGTCGATCTGGGTATCAAGTAACAGACGGCGTATCGCCAGCACCAACTGGGGTGGCCAGACCAACGAACTCAACGGGTCACCAGCAGTCAAGCGATTTGCCGCCGCCAGAATCAATCGCCCAAACAATCGCTGCCCAGCTTCCCAGCGATTGAAGGCATCGCTGTCATGAGCCAGCAAATGCAACAAATCTGAGTCTGAATATTCGTAGTCCAAAATCACCGGCGCAGAAAAATCGCGCAACAGCGATGGCACTGGCGCTTTGGCCACATTAGCAAAAACAAAATCTTGTACTGGCTGTGTCAACAACAAGACTTGCACGGCCTTGCCGTTTTGCAATACCGCTTGACCATCGGGGTCAAACAGCGCCACGGTTATTGGAATCAAATATGACGATTTGTTAGGCTGCCCAGCTGACGGTGCACACGATTGCGTCATGGTCAGCGTGTACGTCTGCTTGGTGGCATCGTGCACGCCGACCACGCGCACGTGCGGCGTTCCCGCTTGGCTATACCAGCGCATGAAGGGTGCGAAATTGAAGCCTGAGGCATCCGCCATCGCCGCGACAAAATCATCACAGGTGACGGCTTGCCCATCGTGGCGAGAAAAATAAGTATCCATGCCGCGGCGGAAAGCGTCCACACCGATCAGGGTGTGAATCATCCGCACCACTTCCGCACCTTTGTCGTAAACCGTTGGCGTATAGAAATTATTGATTTCAAGATAACTCGTTGGTCGCACCGGATGCGCCATCGGTCCCGCATCTTCAGGAAACTGTATCGCACGCAGCTGCCGTACGTCCTGAATCCGGCTGGTGTAGCGATTGTGTTCGTCGCTACCAAATTGTTGGTCACGAAACACCGTCAGACCTTCTTTCAATGACAACTGAAACCAGTCGCGACAGGTCACCCTATTGCCGGTCCAATTATGGAAATATTCGTGTGCGACTACGCGGTCAATGGCAAGAAAATCGTTGTCGGTCGCCGTGTCTTGCCGCGCCAAAACAAATTTGGTATTGAAAATATTCAAGCCCTTATTTTCCATTGCGCCCATGTTGTAGTCACCAACGGCGACGATCATGTAGTGATCCAAATCGCATTCAAGGCCAAAGGTTTTTTCGTCCCAACGCATCGAGCGTTTGAGCGCGTCCATAGCGTGTGGACACTGATCCAACTTGCCTGGCTCGACATAAATTGCCAGTTGCACTTCGCGACCGGAAGTCGTGCGGTAGGTGTCCCTTAACGCATCCAATTTGGCGGCCACCGCGGCGAATAAATAGCTAGGCTTGGGAAAGGGATCAACCCAAGTCGCATAGTGCCGTCCGTCAGCTTCGTCACCGCTGGTTAGTGGATTACCGTTCGCCAACAACACCGGGAATGCCGCTTTGTCAGCACGCACCGTTGCTGTGTAGCAGGACATCACATCGGGTCTATCATCGAAAGCCCTGCGCTTCGCACTGCGTGAAATAGCCGTCTGCACTACGATACAAACCTGAAAGTTGGGTGTTGGAATCAGGCTGATTGCGAACGGCGATTTCCAACACAAATGCGTCAGGCAAGTTGGTGATAGTGAGTGTATCGGCATCCATCACATACTCGCCAGCTAGGAGCAAACGTCCATCAAGGTGCAGCGACAAAGTTTCTAATTCTTGCCCATCAAGCACCAAGGGCAAACCCGCGTCACCAGCCGGATTGCGCACGCACTCAAGCTTAGATTTGACCACCGCGCCATCAGCATAAATACTGATATCCAAATTCACAGTGGAGATCAAAAACGGCGGAACTTGGTAGTCGGAAAGTTGAATCGGAACGCGTTGTTCAGTTTTCATAGTAGCAATTGGCGACCACATTCAATGCAGCTGCGCGAGGAGTCGTTTGAGGAAGCGAATGATAGCGGATGGTGTGCTGGGCAACGACGGCGGCGCAGGGATTTCGCAAAGCACCAATGACACGAAACGCAATCCGATCACCCGGCCAGCTCAGCTAAAATTCACCCGCTCCTATGCAGAATTCTTATTCATGAACCCCGATGTCTCTCGCGATGAGCGCCGCCTGCCTTGGTGGTGGCCGGTCTGGTTGCGATTACCCGGCACCGATTTGTTGCGTGAACGGGTTTATCGGCGGCTGTGGATTTCTATCCTGATTAGTTCTCTGGGTAGTCAAATTACGATGCTGGCGTTGCCGCTTACGGCGGCTGTTTTGCTGGCGGCGACACCTTCGCAGATGGGCTTGTTGACGGCGATGGAAATTTTGCCTTTCGTATTGCTCTCGCTACCTTCTGGGGTGTGGCTGGATCGCGTGCGCAAACTGCCGGTGTATGTCGCGGGCGAGGCGATCATTGCACTAGTGCTTATTTCTGTGCCAACAGTTTGGGCACTGGGGTTTTTGTCCATGCCGTTTATGTATTGCGTCGGATTCATCATCGGCTCGGTGTTTGTGACAGCCGGTTCGGCGGCGCAAATTGTACTCACCCAAGTTGTGCCGCGTGAGCGATTGGTAGAAGCACATTCGCGCAACGCTTTGGCCTCAAGCGGTGCAGAAGTAGCGGGGCCGGGACTGGCTGGCGCGCTGATCAAAGTCACCGGTGCGCCTTTAGCTTTGTTGGCCGATGCCTTGATGCTGGCGATTAGCGTGTTGATTTTGCGTGGTCTAAAAATTGTCGAGACCCGAGTGCCGAATCCTGAGGCGCATTTTTGGCGCGACATGAAAGACGGTTTGCGTTTTGTGACTCACGAACCGCTGTTGGTGTCACTCTCGGTGACGGTCGGCATTTGGCATATGTTTCATTATGGCGCGCTGACCATGCAGATCTTGTTCGCTACTCGCGAGCTGCATTTGAGCGAACACCAAGTCGGTTTGTGCTACATGATCATGGGCATCGGGACGATCGTCGCGAGCACACTGAGCAATAAAATTTCGCGTTGGGTCGGGCCAGGGCCATGCATGATTTTGGGTTTTGCAGTTTGCGGAATAGGTTGGCTTCAATTAGGTTTCGCACCAACCGAGGCGGAACACGCCGTATGGGGTGTAGCATCGTTTGTGTTCATGCTGCTGTGTTATAGCTTTGGTGCAGTGCTGATTTTTGTGAACATGCTGGCACTACGTCAAGCGGTGACACCCGAAGGAATGATGGGGCGGATGACCAGCACTGTGCGTTGGTTGATGCTGATCCCAGCTGGCCCCGGCGCTTTGCTCGGCGGGTATGTCGGTGAGCATTTTGGTTTGCGCTACACGCTCGGCGGCGCAGGAATTTGTTCGCTGATACTGGCCTTGTGGGCGTGGCGATATTCGATTCTGAGTGAGGTTGCGGTGTTGCCGGTGCCGCAAACTTCGCCGCGTATTTCGCCACATACTTCGTCAGTTGGTGCTGGTGACACGCCGTTGAATTGACCCAAAAACAAAGGGCCTGAACCGTTTTCCGGAATCAGGCCTTTTGCGTGTCGCTTTAGCGGTATTTGCAATGCGCCCGCAAGCTGTGGTTCAAATCGGCGCGGCGCTTGTCGTGACAGAGGCGCAAAAGCGTTAAGCTTTATGGGTGATGCGTTTTAAGAAAATGTGAGTATGGTCATCGCGTTGTTGCTTCCTCCATGAACTGCCTTCACGTCGAATGCAAATTCACTCTAGGCTTGCGGCAACCGATTGTCAAATGTGCGCAAGGGAGAATGAAAAATGGAAACAGATTTAGCGACCTTGTTGGCGCAGGCCGAGACCATGAGCGCGATGCTGCAAGAGCATTTTTGGCTCATCACCGGCGTGTCGATATTTGCTTCCTTGCCATCTATTCTTGTGCTTTTCTCAAAACGGGTATCTGGCGGAGCCAAACTGCTGTGGTTTTTGCTCACCGGCACATTTTCGTGGCTGGCCTACATCCCGTTTCTGTTTTTGTTCAGAAACGGGCGAAACGACCAACGGGACAGCTTAAAGTAAGCGTGCGACGACATTCCACGAAGCGCCAATAAATAACACGACAATTGCCAGCAAGCCAGCTGAAAAAGCTTTGCTGCGGTTGCCCGGGTCAGCCATATAAGCCTTGGCATACCAAATCCGTGACGCAATCCACAGCACGCCCATCAATGCCGCTACTTTCGGATTGCCAAATGCGGCATATATCCACATCAAGGGTAGTAATAACAGAACACTTTCAATGGTGTTCATCTGTACGCGGATTGCACGCTCCAACATGGGATGGCCAGTCATTGCTGGTGCGTCGATTTTATGAATACCGCGTTGCCTGCCGACATTAAAGGCGAGTGCGAAAAGCAAAACGACGATGCCTAGCGTAACAAGTGCAGGAAGTGTGAAGTCGTGCATGGTGTCTCCTTAGTGGTTGAAGAAAATTAAGCAGCAAATTGCAATCGCGCCAGATGCGCATAAAGCCCATCGGCGGAGATGAGTTCGGCGTGCGTGCCGGTCTCGACGATACGGCCATTTTCCATCACCACAATACGATTGGCGCGCTGTACGGTGGCGAGGCGATGGGCGATGACCAGCGTGGTGCGACCGGCAGTGAGATGATCGAGCGCGGCTTGCACCACGCGTTCGCTCTCGGCATCGAGTGCCGAGGTAGCCTCATCTAAAAGTAAGATCGGACGGTCGGCCAATATTGCACGCGCGATGGCGATGCGTTGACGCTGCCCGCCGGAGAGTTTGACCCCGCGTTCGCCCAAATCGGTGTCATAGCCTTGTGGCAAACCGCGCACGAATTCATCGGCGTAAGCAGATTCACATGCAGCTTTAACTTCATCGAGCGTCGCATCTAATCGCCCATAGCGCACGTTTTCAAATACGCTGGTGGCGAAGATAACAGCCTCTTGCGAGACCAAGCCCATCTGCCTGCGCACGGCTTCTGGATCGGCATCTTTTAGCTTAATGCCGTCGATGGAAATGCTGCCATTTTGCGGATCGTAAAAGCGCAACAACATTTGAAAAACGGTGGTCTTGCCCGCACCCGATGGGCCGACCAAGGCAATGGTTTCGCCGGGCTCCACGTCGAGCGTAAACGCTTCCAGCGCTGGCGTATCAGGCCGCGACGGATACCGAAAATCTACCGCGTCAAAATGGATTGCGCCGCTGACTTTTTGCGGCAAGGCAATCGGCGATGCCGCGACTACGATAGCCGGTTCTGAATTGAGCAATTCGACCAAGCGTTCGGTCGCCCCGCGTGCGCGTTGCAGCTCGCCCCAGGACTCAGACAAGGCACCGACACTGCCGGCCACCAGCGAGGCGTAAAACACGAACGCCGACAAATCACCGGGTGACAATTCGCCCTTCAACACGTCATGTCCGCCCTGCCACAGAATCAGTGAAATCGCCTCGAACACCAACACCATAACCACCACAATCAGCGTTGAACGATTGGTGATACGGTGTTGTGTGATAACAAAACCATGCTTAACCTGCGCATCAAAATCGCGGCGGTCGGCGGCTTCGTGACCATAGGCTTGCACGATACGAATTTCGTGAATGGTCTCGTCTATCCGGTTGCCCAAATCAGCGACGCGATCTTGTGTTTCACGCGCCAATTTTTTGACCCGACGGCCAAACAGCATAATCGGCGCGACCACCAAAGGCACACCAGCAATCACCATAAAACTCAGCTTGAGGCTGGTGGTGAATAACATCACCAAGCCACCAATCAGCATCAACAAATTGCGCAAGGCGATAGACATACTCGAACCAATCACACTCTCAAGCTGTGTGGTGTCCGAGGTGAGCCGCGAGATCACGTCGCCCGTACGTCCGGCTTCAAACCATGAAGGCGGTAGGCTCAATAAATGATCAAAAACTTTGCGTCGCAAATCGGCGGTAACCCGTTCGCCCAGCCATGACACGTTGTAAAAACGCAGCCAAGTCGCCGCCGCCAGAAGCGCAATCACCCCGAACATACCGAGCAGCGCTTTATCCAGCCATGCCGGATCGCCTTGCGAAAAGCCTTTGTCGATCACCAAGCGTAGCGCCTGACCCACACCGAGCATTGAGGTGGCGGCAATTACCAATGCAATTACGGCAATCACAATTCGCAGACGATAAGGCCGCAGTAGATCAACCAGGACAGAACGTGAGGTGAGATTCGACATTGAATGAGATACCGCAAGGATGACCGACGATGTTACCGCGACAGCCAGCACGGCATTAACGCGGGTTTTGGAAAAGCGCTAGATTAGGCCAAACATTGCTAATTCAAGCGAATACTGATTGTGACAGTGACGCTCCACCGGGCAAGGTTAGCGATTACTAGCACAACGCGGCCAATAGTAACAGGGGCAACTGATAGAATGGCGCTAGCGCCTCGCCGGTTGGCGCACTTACTGGTCAGCGTCGCTGCCAAATCTTCCCTCAAGCGTATCGCCGCCTGAACCGGTTCCCCGCAAGGGGCGGGCCGATTCAGGAGCATTCATTTGACGAACGAAACTACTGCCACATCCATCGACGGCGTGTCACCAGCACCAACTGACATAGCAAGCCCAGCACCTCTCATGTTCGACCAACTCGGCCTTTTGCCCGAGTTGCTGCGTGCCGTGCATGACGCAGGCTACACACAGCCGACGCCAATTCAAGCGCAAGCCATACCAATAATTCTGGCCGGCAAAGACGTTATGGGTGGCGCGCAAACCGGCACTGGGAAAACCGCCGGATTCACCCTGCCATTACTGCAACGCCTCGCCCGTCACGCCAGCAATTCGCCCTCGCCTGCGCGCCACCCGGTGCGCGCACTGATACTTGCGCCAACGCGCGAGCTGGCGATGCAAGTGCATGAGAGCGTGGTGACCTATAGCAAACACGTGCCGCTGCGCTCAGTGTGCATTTACGGTGGCGTGGATATAAAACCGCAAATTGCCGAGCTGCGCGAAGGTCGCGAAATTGTGGTCGCCACGCCGGGCCGACTGCTCGACC
This sequence comes from Rhodocyclaceae bacterium, assembly GCA_016721505.1. Lineage (GTDB taxonomy): Bacteria > Pseudomonadota > Gammaproteobacteria > Burkholderiales > Rhodocyclaceae > JADKHX01. The sequence continues at coordinate 381,253 of JADKHX010000001.1, forward strand.
ACGTGCAACAAAAAAGTGTGAGTTTTGCCAGCGTCGAAGTGCTGGTGCTCGACGAAGCCGACCGCATGCTCGACATGGGTTTCATCCCCGACATCAAACGCATTTTGGCAATGCTGCCGAAAGAGCGGCAGAGTTTGTTGTTCTCGGCGACCTTCTCCAATGAGATTAAGAATCTCGCCGACTCCATGCTCAAAGCACCGCAACTAATCGAAGTTGCGCGACGCAATGCGGTGAGCGAAACGATTACTCATCGCGTTTATCCAGTCGCCTCGGATTTGAAACGCAGCCTGCTGGTGCATCTGCTCACGCATCAAGATTTGCGCCAGGTATTGGTCTTTGTCGGCACCAAATTTGGTGCTTCACGTTTGGCGGTTTATCTGGAACGTCAAGGCATCGCCGCCGATGCCATCCACGGTGACAAAAGCCAAGCCCAGCGTACCGACGCGCTCGAAGGATTCAAATCCGGCAAGATTCGCGTATTGGTCGCCACTGATGTCGCCGCGCGCGGGCTGGACATCGACGACCTGCCGGTAGTCATTAATTACGAACTACCGCACACCGCCGAAGACTATGTGCACCGCATCGGCCGCACCGGTCGTGCGGGCAAAATGGGTAACGCCACATCGCTGTTTGCGCCAGAGGAGTCCGGTCGTTTGCACGACATCGAAAGGCTGATCAAGATGCAAATTCAACGCGTCGAAATCAGTGGATTTAATTTGTCGAGCGCAAGATCAGAACCCGTTGAACGCGCTCCACGTGCAGCGAAGTTCTCCCCCGCTGGCGTATTACCATCACAGGAAAAACACGGCGACGGACACGGCAGTGGACACAGCGCAGGACACGGTTCCGGGCATAAACGCGAACGGGATGAACACCGTCGCAATCGTGAGGAAAAAAATCACGATCGCCGCCCACCGCCGCACATGCCATCTGCGTCAGCACATTTGCCCAAGCTGGATTTCGACCCGATGAAGCCTTACGAAAACAAAACTAGCACCAGCAAATTCGCGGCCGAGAAACCGGCACTGACGAGGCCACAGAAAGCAGTGCCAGCGCTGCTCGGCGGGTTTGGCAAGAAGGCATAGTTCCTCGAATCAATAGCGCGACGAATGCTCCATGTCATCAGCTTATTCGGGCACACCGCTGGCAAAGAAACTTGGCATTGTTTCGGCAATGCGCGTCGCACTAATTGCCGCACCGGCTGACTACGCAGACATCGTCGCGCCGCTGCCCGAGGGCGTTCACTTTGTTGAGAAAATCGATCTCAATGTCGACATGGTTCATGTTTTCACCACATCGTGCAGCGATTTGTCGGGCTACCTGACGATGCTGCGGCAAGCGCTAAATGCTCAAGCTTTTGTTTGGGTGTCGTGGCCGAAACAGGCGTCGAAAATCCCCACCAGCGTGAATGAAAATACCATCCGCGAGCTTGCGCTGCCGCTGGGCTTTGTCGACATCAAAGTCTGCGCAGTAACAGAAATTTGGTCGGGATTGAAGTTAGTCGTACGTAAGGAATTGCGTTAAACCGGCTGCGTGATTTTCCGACGCGGTGGAAACGCCAGTTGGTGCTGGTGATACGCCGTTGATGACGCTGTGTCACCCGACAAGCCGTTAAATTTCAATATTGTCGATGAGTCTCGTCGATCCCAGTTTGGCCGCTGCGACGACCACCAAATGGCCCGCGCCAGTGTCAGCGCTTGGCGCTTGCAAATCGCTGCGTCGCCGAATCGCCACATAGTCGGGTGACCAGGCATTTTGTTTTAGCTCGGCCATCACGGCGTTTTCCAATTGCTCGAATTTTTTGTCGCCGCTGCGGACTGAGGCGACGAGCCTTTCCAACAAGCGATGTAAGCGCGGCGCTTCAGCGCGCTCAGTGGCCGACAAAAATCCGTTGCGCGACGACAGCGCTAAACCATCTTCCGCACGTATCGTGTCGCCGGCGATGACTTCAATCGGCATGTTGAATTCACGCACCAAGGCAGAGAGCACCAGCATTTGTTGGTAATCTTTTTTTCCGAACAGTGCGGCGTCTGGTTGAACGATTTGGAACAGCTTCATCACTACCGTCGCCACGCCGCGAAAATGTCCGGGGCGGAATTCACCTTCCAAAATCGTCGCCAGTTCGTCAGGCACATCGACATGAAAATATTGCGGCGTGGGGTACATCACGTCTTCTGCCGGGGCAAACAAAAACTCGGCGCCGGCATCTTCCAGATATTTTGCATCGGCACTGAGCGTGCGCGGATACTTGTCGAAATCTTCGCCCGGGCGAAATTGCAAACGATTGACAAAAACCGTCGCCACCACCGCATCGCCATGCTTGCGCGCATCGCGCACCAGCGTGATGTGACCTTCATGCAAATTGCCCATGGTCGGCACGAGTACCACACGGCCAGCATTTTTGAGTGCCGCGCGCAGTGGCGCGATGTCGTGAAAAATTTTCATTTTGAATTGTTAAGGTGTAGACGCTGTTCGGAGCGCCCCGTGACATTTGAGCGTAGCGAACAAACAGTCACCCTCGCCCGGGCGAGGGCAGGGGGGTGACCAATTGTGCTTTTGAGCCGTTTCATCATCAGAGATTCCGTATCATCGCTACTTAGGCGTTAGTAGCAGTGTTCAGGACCAGGGAAACTACCGTCCTTCACTGCCGCCACATAGGCATGAACGGCACCTTCAATGCTCGCTGCCTCAGCCATAAAATCTTTGACGAAGCGACCCTTTTTGCCCGGATACACGCCCAGCATGTCGTGCAATACCAGTACTTGTCCGTCGGTATCTTTGCCCGCGCCGATGCCGATGGTGGCACAAACTTTGAGTAGCGTAGTGATTTCACCGGCCAATTCCGCCGGCACCATTTCCAGCACCATCAGCGCCGCGCCTGCGTGTTCCAGCGCTAGCGCCTCGGCCTTCATCCGCGCCGCTGCTGCATCGCCGCGACCTTGCACGCGATAGCCACCCAGCGCATGCACCGACTGCGGCGTCAGGCCAATGTGTGCGCAAACCGGCACGCCGCGCTCAGTCAAAAAATGCACTGTCTCGGCCATTACTTCGCCGCCTTCTAGTTTGACCATTTCGGCACCCGCCGCCATCAGGCGCGCCGCGTTTTCCATGGCCTGCTCTTTGGAAATGTGATAGCTGCCAAATGGCATATCGACCACGCACATCGGTCGCATCGGATTACGCCCGACACATTCGGTGTGATAAACCATTTGCTCCATCGTCACCGGCAATGTGGAGGTTTTGCCTTGCAGCACATTGCCCAAGGAATCGCCGACCAAAATCACATCAACCCCGCAACGATCTTCCAGCGCAGCAAAGCTCGCGTCGTAGCAAGTGAGCATGGCAATCTTCTCGCGCTCATGCTTCATGCGCGTGAGCTCGGGCAGTGTTATCGGTTTGTTGGAGGCTAAGTAGGTCATGAGCTACAGAAAATGAAAGAAACGGCGCAAAGGATACACAAACCTGCGTCGGGATATGGAAATTTCCGCAACCCATTCAACATCACATCAAAGTTCTTGCGTTCGCAAGCAAATAACCATACGAGGTGAGTGCGGATGCATCCAATGCCGGGTGGCCGGTGAACGAGTCATTTCATCACTAGCACCGACTGGCCAGTGGTGAGAATCCACAAAAAAATAGCTAGCGGCTATCTCTTAATTCTCGCTACGGCAGCGAAGGGTCGTGTCTTGGAAACACCAATGCCACGGTTCATATTGATAACCCGAGTCATTGTCAATGGGATACGACAAGTGATAGCCAAATTCTTTGGCACGGGTGGCGAGCCACACATAGGCTGGAGACTGGTCAAACTCGACTTCGAGCGCCGGCGTACCGGGCGTTGAAAGATCTACCGCTCGCCCGGTGTGATGTTCGCTAAAACCTGGAGGGGCGCAGACAGTAAGAATACTTTCAATCGCCGCACCGGCTTCAAGTTTTCGACGAACGATCTCGGCTTGCCGGTCGATACTGCGAAATGCGGAAACAATGAAAAGGTCGATGCCATCCGCAAGCGCGGCGGCCCTAAGGTCGCGCCATGCCTTTGCAGCCGATGGGACAAGCAAGTGATCTCGGCCGTCCAGCCCGACTTCAGCAATTTCAAGCGTTGTCGCTTCATCGCATTCTCGCAAGCCACGGGCAGATAACGATTCGATCGAAATCCCGAGTGCGGCGAGGTGCGTGTTCATGCGGACTGGCGACTCCAAGTCATCATGTATTGCAAATGGCGCTGCCCAAGCGCTTTCATCATCGTGCATGACCACCACTCAGCCACTACGGAAAATGAAATAAACCGCGCCAAGAATGCACAAACCCGCCCATAAATAGTCAAGCTTCAGCGGCTGGTGCATGTAGAAAATTACGAAGGGCACGAACACGGTGAGGGTGATCACTTCTTGCAGAATTTTTAGCTGGGCGAGTGAAAATTCCTCACTGCCAATTCGGTTGGCGGGCACTTGTAACAGATACTCAAATAGCGCAATGCCCCACGAGACAAGCGCCGCCGCCCACCAAGGTTTGTCGTTCAAGTTTTTGAGATGCGCGTACCACGCGAATGTCATGAAGACATTGGACGCGGCGAGCAACAATGCGGTTTGCCAGATGACGGGAATGCTCTGCAAGCTCAATTCGGTAGTCGCTCGATACGTTGGTCGGCACATTTCGCCAGCAATTCACGCACCGTGCCGCGATTTGGAATCACCAAATCCGGCGCGATTTCGGCGAGTGGTGCGAGCACGAATGCGCGCTCGTGCATACGTGGGTGCGGCAGCGTCAGGTTGATGTCGTCGCTGATTTCATCGGCATAAAGCAACAAATCCAAATCCAGCGTGCGGGCAAGATTGCGTGCGCCGCTGGGTTCGCGTCGGCGACCGAATTTTTCTTCGATGCGAAATAGGGAATGCATGAGCGCATTTGCACCTGCCATTGGGTCAGTTGGTGCTGGTGATACGGCGTCAATCGTCACGACCGCATTGATAAAGTCGGGCTGGTGTTTCAAACCAACGGGTGCGGTTCGATACAAAGAAGATGCACCGACCAAATGCGTATTTGGCAATTCCCGTAATGCTTCGATCGCTGCGTGCACGGTAGCGACCGGGTCGCCGAGATTTGCACCAAGTGCGACATAACAGCGGATATTTCGAGTTGTCACGCCAAGCACTTTTGCGCGCTAAATTTCGCCGTCGGCACGCGGTGTCGGCGAGTCGGTTGCGGCTTCACTTGGCCCACCGTTGGGTTTTTTCCCGCGCACGCGGCGGCGACGTTTTTTTGGATCAGTATCGGCGACCAACATCGCTTCGCGCGCGTCGTTGTCGGCGAATTGAAACGTGTGCCACCAATCACCCAATTCCGCATCAATCTCGCCACTTTGCGCACGTAGTAACAGGAAATCATAACCGGCTCTGAATCGAGGTTGTTCGAGCAAGCGAAATGGCGATTTGCCAACGCGCTTTTCAAAGCGTGGTTGCAACATCCAGATATCTTTGATATCGCCTGCCACACGGCGCGTGATGGCTAATTTCTCGGCTTGCAAATCGAGTACTTCGTCCATCGCTTCAAACATCGCGGGCATGGAGCTTTCGCCACGTGCCTTGCGAATTTCCCAGTTGGCCAAGACTTCGTGCCACAACAAAGTGGCAAACAAATAACCCGGTGACAGTGTCTTGCCGGCTTTGACTCGTGCGTCGGTGCTGTGCAAGGAGAGCATGACAAATTTTTCGCCCATCGGCTGCTCAAGAATCACATCGAGCAGTGGCAGCAAACCGTGATGCAAGCCTTCGTCACGCAGGCGTTTGACACATTCAACAGCGTGACCGGAAAACAGCAACTTGAGCATTTCATCAAACAAACGTGCGGGCGGTACGTTCTCGATCAGCACCGCCATTGCTTGTATAGGTGCGCTCACTAGTGGGTCTAGCGTCAACCCTAATTTGGCTGAAAGACGCACGGCGCGCAGCATCCGTACCGGGTCTTCGCGATAGCGTGCGGTTGGCTCGCCTATCATGCGCAAAATCTTCTGCTGCAAATCGGCAACGCCATGGTGATAGTCGATTACCGTTTCTGTCGACGGATCGTAATACAGCGCATTGACAGTGAAATCGCGCCGTGCGGCGTCGTCGGCCTGGGTGCCAAACACGTTGTCGCGCAGGACACGGCCATGCTCATCTTTGACAGTATCGACATCGTGTGCGGCACGGAAAGTTGACACTTCCAAAGTCTCGCCGCCTTGCATCACATGCACAATTTGAAAACGCCTACCAATGATGCGCGAACGACGAAACAACATATGCACTTCATTCGGGGTCGCGTCAGTGGCAATATCGTAATCTTTGGGGACAATGCCGGCGATTAAGTCGCGCACTGCGCCGCCGACCACATAGGCCTTATGGCCTGCTTGTTGCAGCACATCGCAAGTACGTCGTGCACCCTGCGAAATTCTCTCGCGAGTGATGCCGTGCTTGGCGACCGGAATGACGGCCGGACGATCTGATTTACTATTTGGCGTAGCGGGCGTTGAATCGCCTTTGAAGACGCGGCGTAGTAGCTTACGAATCATGTGGAAAATGGTCGGCTCAAAGTAATCTGGAGAGACTCCCTCACCAAGCATGCGGGCAAGGGAACTATGTCGGCTTGAGTGCAATCACCTCGAAAGAACCGCCAGACAAGGCCTGAATTCTAAAGGAAATCGCTAAAATCACCGGTTTTACGCATTGGTTATGCCTCATGGAACTCGCCAAAAGTTTTGAACCTGCCGAAATCGAACGTCACTGGTATCCGATTTGGGAAGCGGGCGGCTATTTCGCCGCTGGCTTGGACAGTGCTAAACAGGACAACTTTTGCATTTTGTTGCCGCCGCCAAATGTCACCGGCACGCTGCACATGGGTCATGGATTTAACCAGTCCATCATGGACGCGCTGACGCGCTATCACCGCATGCGGGGCGACAACACCTTGTGGCAGCCTGGCACTGATCATGCTGGCATTGCGACACAAATTGTGGTCGAGCGTCAGCTTGATGCGAAAGGTATTTCTCGGCACGATTTAGGTCGCGAGAAATTCGTTGAAAAAGTCTGGGAGTGGAAGGAATATTCCGGCAACACGATTACTCAACAAATGCGTCGCCTTGGCACCTCGCCGGACTGGTCGCGCGAGCGTTTTACGATGGACGCGGGGCTGTCGAAAACGGTCACTGATACTTTCGTACAGCTACACCGCGAGGGGCTGATTTATCGCGGCAAACGCTTGGTCAATTGGGATCCGAAATTACTCACTGCGGTGTCAGATTTGGAAGTTGTCCAAGAAGAACGCGATGGCTTTATGTGGCACATTCTGTATCCGTTTTCGGATGGTCCAAAGGATGGAATGCGGGGCATGCACATCGCCACTACGCGCCCGGAAACCATGCTCGCCGACGGCGCGCTAGCGGTGCACCCTGACGACGAGCGCTATAAACATCTGGTCGGGCAGTTTGTTGATTTGCCCTTGTGCGATAGAAAAATTCCCATCATCGCGGATAACTTTGTCGATCCCGAATTTGGTAGCGGCTGCGTCAAAATTACCGGCGCGCATGACTTCAATGACTACGCTTGTGCGCAACGTCACGGCTTGGAGATGATTACGATTTTCACGCTCGATGCCAAGCTCAACGACAACGCGCCGGCAGCCTATCGCGGTATGGATAGATACGACTGCCGCAAGGCGGTTTTGGCGGATTTGGAGACCTTAGGTTTTTTGCAAAAAGCTGTGGCGCACAAAAACACCGTGCCGGTGGGCGATAGAACTGGTGCGGTGATCGAGCCTATGCTCACCGATCAATGGTTTGTCGCGATGAGTAAAACTGGTGCGGACGGCACCAGTATTGTTAGCAAGGCGATGGATTGCGTGGCCTCGGGTGAGATTAAATTTGTGCCCGAAAATTGGGTGAACACTTACAACCAATGGCTGGGCAATATTCAGGATTGGTGCATCTCGCGCCAGCTTTGGTGGGGACATCAAATCCCGGCGTGGTACAGCGACGACGGACGGATTTATGTGGCGCACGATGCCGACGAGGCACGCGCGCAGGCCTTAGCAGACGGCTACGCAGGTGCGCTCAAGCGCGACGAAGATGTTCTCGACACTTGGTTTTCATCCGCCATGTGGCCGTTTTCGACGCTCGATTGGACGCCCGAGTGGCCAGCCAAATCCAACCCTGCTTTGGATTTGTATTTGCCTTCAACGGTGCTCGTCACTGGCTTTGACATCATCTTTTTTTGGGTTGCGCGAATGGTGATGATGACCAAACATCTCACCGGAAAAATTCCTTTTCATCATGTCTATGTACATGGCCTGATTCGCGATGCAGAAGGCCAAAAAATGAGCAAATCGAAGGGCAATGTACTCGACCCGATTGACCTGATTGATGGCATCAGCATTGACGATTTGGTCAAGAAACGCACGGTCGGATTGATGTATCCGAAAGACGCACCGAAGATAGAAAAGCGTACGCGCAAAGATTATCCCAATGGCATTCCAGCATTTGGTACTGACGCTTTGCGCTTCACTTTCTTAAGCCTCGCCAGCCCGGGTCGCGACATTAAATTTGATATGCAGCGCTGCGAAGGCTATCGAAACTTCTGCAACAAATTATGGAACGCCACGCGCTTTGTGCTGATGAATTGTGAAGACCAAAATTGCGGTGTCGAAAGCCACACGGAAGCCCCTTGTATTCAAGAAACCTACCTAGATTTTTCACCCGCTGACCGCTGGATCGTGAGCCAATTGCAAGGCGTTGAAGCCGAGGTCGCCAAACATTTTGCCGACTACCGTTTCGATTTATTGTCCAAAGCGATTTACGAATTTGTCTGGGACGAATACTGCGATTGGTATTTGGAGCTCGCCAAAGTTCAAATCCAGAGTGGTTCGCCCGCACAGCAGCGCGCCACGCGCCGCACGCTGGTTCGCGTGCTCGAAACTACACTGCGTTTAGCGCACCCGCTGATTCCATTTATCACTGAAGAATTGTGGCAAAAAGTCGCGCCAGTTGCTGGTCGGCTTGAGAACGGTACCAGCGCAACCATCATGACCCAGGGCTATCCGAAAGCAGACCTGTCGCGTTGCGATGAAGTGGCGCAAGCTTGGGTTGATCAATTGAAAGCGATGGTGAATGCCTGTCGAAGTTTGCGTGGCGAAATGAACTTATCGCCAGCGCAAAAAGTTCCCTTGATCGGCTGTGGCACAACAGCTGCCGAAACTGCTCGCTTGGCAAGCTACGCGCCGTATTTGGCTGCGATGGCACGGCTTACCGAAGTAAGCGCAGTGAGCGCGTTGCCGGATTCCGATGCGCCGGTTCAGATCGTCGGCAATTTCCGTTTGATGCTGAAAATCGAAATCAATATCGCCGATGAAAAAATTCGATTGAGCAAAGAAATTGGTCGAGTCAGTGGCGAGATTTTGAAAGCAGAAAATAAACTCGGCAGCGAAAGCTTTGTTGCACGCGCACCGGCTCAAGTGGTCGCCGTGGAACGCGAACGCTTGGCGGGATTTATATCGCTGCGCGAAAAACTGATGGGGCAATTGGCGCGATTGGGGTAACGTTGATCAATCTCGTCAGTTGGTGCTGGCAATACGCCGTTAAGCGTTACAGCACTACTTTCGCCGCATGTAAAACTCGAACTCTTTATTGATTTCCTCGCTAGACAAAAGCTCGTTACCGGTCTGCCTGGCAAACGCGGCGAAGTCTTTTACTGAGCCTGGGTCGGTGGCGAGAATTTTCAGCACGTCACCGGACTTGAGCTCGGTCAACGCCTTCTTTGCGCGCAATATCGGCAAAGGGCAATTCAATCCTCGTGCATCCAGTTCTTTTGCAAATTCCATTGTTGCCATTGCTTCGTCCTCTCCGAATGTTTTGCTGGTACCGAATACCAAGCAGCGTTTGGATAATAAGCCCTCCGCAGGATTGCAAATCACGGTCGCTCGGCGTGAATTTGCCGCAAGCTGGAATAAACATTGAAAAGAGCTTCTAAATACCTGTTCCGCAAGTGTTTGAATGAGCAGAGCGTGCTATTCTTTGGCGTGTTAAAGCTCACCAAAAAGAGGGTCCCCTTGCCGCCCGTCACGTTTCCGGTTCGTGCATCCATCATCCTCGTTGCTGCGTCTCTCAGTGCATGCAGCGCGTTGCCACCGCAAAAGCCATCTGCCGGCCACCTTCAGGCAGAGCCTGCGCGCGCAGAGAATTCCAACATTCCGGCCTTGGTAGGCGCTACCGCTGCGGTGCAACGCCCCAAACCAGCCGCTAAGGTTGAGACTTACTCGGTATCGGTTCGCAACGTGCCGGTCGGTGAGCTGCTATTTGCCTTGTCTCGCGACGCCAAATTGAATATCGATTTGCATCCAGGTATCGAGGGCACGGTCTCGATCAATGCGATTGACCAAACTCTGCAGCAAATTTTGACGCGCCTATCCAAACAAGTGGATATGCGGTGGGAATTGAACGGCCCTAATCTTGCCATCATGCCGGACGCACCGTTTTTGCGTACCTATCGCATCGACTATGTGAACATGGCGCGCGACATGAAGACCAAAACTGAGGTCAGTTCGCAGGTCGGCACCGGCTCCTCTGGCGGAGGTGGCGGCAATACGAGTATTGAGAGCACGTCAAAAAACCGATTCTGGGAAACGCTGGATAAAAACATTCAGGACTTACTGCGCGAGACGGACAAAGTATTGCCCGAAGGGTCAAGTGAGACTGTCATCGACCGTACCGATCAGCAATCGAACACCACCGGTGCTATTGCTGCGGCGGCGACTAAGGCTGCCGCCGGCGCTGGGCAAAATGCTGCAACCGGCGTCGCGTCACAGCAGACTGGTAATACGGTGGTCAAACGTTCAACATTCCGCGAAGCGGCATCTGTTATCTCAAATCCTGAGGCAGGCGTGATTAGTGTGCGCGCTTCATCGCGGCAGCACGAAAAAATTCAAGAGTTCCTTGACCAAGTCATGGGCTCGTCGCGACGCCAGGTGATGATAGAAGCCACCATCGTCGAAGTGGCACTCAACAACCAGTACGAGCAAGGGATCAACTGGCAAAGTTTGCGCTCAATCCGCGGTGGAACCGCCGGGTTTTCAGTGGCACGCGGGCAATTGTCGCGCGCCAACGGACTAACGACTGCAACCACCGTAACTACCACCACGGCAACCGGTAACGCCGCTTCCGGCACTACAGGTACAGCCACCAGCACAGGTTCAACCACACAAGACGTGGTCGGCGGTGTTACAAACATTGGTAAGGCATTTCTGTTGAATTACGTTGCGCCAGGCTTAGGCATTTCTTCAACTATTGATTTGCTCGAGACATTTGGCAACGTCAAAGTGCTGTCGAGCCCGAAAATCAGCGTACTCAACAACCAAACGGCAGTGATTAAGGTTGTGGACAATTTGGTTTATTTCACGGTCAAATCGGACACGACGAATAGCACCTCGGGGCCATCACAAACTACCGTGACTACCACTCCAAATTCTGTCGCAGTTGGTTTGGTGATGAGCATTACGCCGCAGATCAGCGAGAGCAATACCGTGCTGCTCAACGTTCGTCCAGTTATTTCGCGACTCAATGGTCCTGGCAAGATAGACCCGAATCCCAGTATTCCGGCCAACATTCAAAACATCGTGCCTGAGATTTCAACCCGCGAAATGGAGTCCATGCTGCGCCTGACCGATGGCGAAACCGCCGTAATGGGTGGCCTGATGTCTGAGAGCATAGATAAAACCACAAGCTCGGTTCCTGGATTTTCTAGTTTGCCTGGAATTGGAGCCTTATTTACCTCGCACGTCGATGTGATCAAGAAAACCGAGTTAGTGATTTTTCTAAAGCCAATCATCATCCGCGAGCCGAGCATTTATGGCGACTATCGCAACGCTGCGGGACAACTTCCCGATAAAGAATTCTTCTCGGAATTTCCGCCGTCACCATCAAATTCAAATACCGGGGTCGGCAAGCCGTGAGTCTTTTGATGGATGCCTTGAAAAAGGCAGAAGCAGCGAAACGTAAAGGAGCCGATGACTCTGCGCCGGCGGGTAGTGGTGCGAACGCGTCGATATTTGGCGAACTCACACTCGAACCTATCGCTACTGATAGCCCGCCAAGCGAGTCGGATATCCCGCTAGCATCGACCGCCGATCAGGCAATCGGCGAAGGATCGACCTCACCGGCGCATCTGCCGGAACTGCCGGCGAATCTTGGTGGTCTCGATGCAGAGTTTGTGGCACATCATGAAGCGCAAAAAGCTGCCGCAACGCCAATTCGATCAAACACAGTTGCCAAAGTGACGCCGCCCTCGCCTGCCGTTCCGACGCCAGCAACTGCCTCACAACTGGCTGCGAAAAGCAAATCCAGCGCCAAGGATAGTGAGACCAAGGCCGATCGTGAAGCTGCCCGCAATATGTTTGATGCCAAGGCAGCCGCGGCACCCGCGCGCAATCGAAGCTTTGCCTATGCGATTGGAATTTTCACAACGCTCGTGGCGTTGGGCATTGTGGGATATTTCTGGTGGCAATTGCAACCCAAAACAGGTTTCCCTTCTAGTGGTGGCGTCCCGGCCCGAGCGGCCGCACCCGTTCCGCCACCGGCATCGCCAACTGCTACAAACCCGGCACCTGCATTGGCCGGTGCTGTGGCTACGCCGTCTGGACAGCCGGGGGCAGCACCAGCCGTGGGGCAATCTCCCGATAATGCGGCACCTGCTGTGCCAGCACCAACTGCGCCAGCGAGCGCTCCGACAAAGGCCAGCGCGAAGAAAAAACTCGCCGATGCGGCCGCTGAAAACGAGTCCGAAGACGGAATTCGTTTAGTTCGCGTCACCAAATCACCACTACAAATCAATCCGGCTTTGACCAAGGGGTTTGACAATTTCAATCGCGGTAATTTTGCGGCCGCCAAAATTGAATATGAATCAATACTGAAAGTTGAGCCACAAAATCTCGAAGCTCTGCACGGTCTCGCGGCAATCGCGGTGCGGGAACAACGCTGGAACGTGGCTGATCATTTCTATGAACGTATTTTGGTCGCCGACCCGAAAGACGCAGTCGCACTCTCGGCGATGATCAATCTGCATGGACAAAATAATCCAGGCGCAGCTGAGAGCCGCCTCAAGGGTATTGTTTCAGAACAGCCAGAATCAGCGGCCGCGCAGTTCGCGTTGGGCAATCTTTACGCCGCACAGCAACGCTGGGCCGATGCCCAACAGGCTTATTTCAAAGCCTACTCGGCCGATGCCGAGAGTCCCGATATTCTTTACAACTTGGCGGTAAGCTTGGAACATATGAATCAGGCAAAGCTCGCCTATCAGTATTACTCGCTTGCTTTGGAAGCCGCGAAGCGTCGCCCTGCCGGGTTTGATCTGACCGTCGCCGGCGCACGCGCCGCAGCGTTGCGACCCTGACTGAAAAGGCAATCACCGGCAGGCGCAGATGCCGGATAATATTTAGCGATATGAACGCCCCAAATAGCCGCCTCCCCATTGGACAATTGTTGATTGTTCAGGGCATCATCAGCGAAGATCAGCTGCGCATTGCGCTGCTCGAGCAGATGAAGTCCAACCAGCCTGTCGGCAAATTGCTGGTCGCCTTGGGCTTCGTTTCCGAAGCCACCTTGCGTGATGCCTTGGGTGAATCCCTCGGACAAAAAGCGGTCGACCTCGATAATTCAATTGTTGACCCCTCAGCGCTTAAGTTGATCCCGCGCGAACTTGCCAAACGCCATACGATGCTGCCGCTCAACTACGCGCCGGCAGAACATAGACTCACGATTGCGATTGCTGATACCAATGACATTGTGGCAATCGACAAGTTGCGTGCTTTGTTCAAACACGAAATCGTCGTCGACACATTGCTTGCCGGTGAAACAGAAATCAATCGCGGCATCGATCAGTATTACGGTCACGAGCTTTCGATTGATGGCATCTTGCATGAAATTGAGACTGGCGAAATCGACTATCGCAGCATTTCGTCAACGCTAGATGAATACAGCCAACCAGTGGTGCGGCTAGTAGATGCCCTGCTCACTGATGCAGTGAAACGCGAAGCCTCGGATGTGCACTTTGAGCCGGAAGCTGGTTTCCTGAGAATCCGCTATCGTATCGATGGCATTTTGCATCAGATACGTGCCTTGCATAAATCGTATTGGTCGGCGATGGCGGTACGGATCAAGGTAATGAGCGATATGAACATCGCCGAAACACGCGCCCCTCAGGATGGCCGAATTTCGCTCAATATCAGTGGTCATGCGGTCGATTTTCGAGTTGCTGCGCAGCCAACGATTCATGGCGAAAATATCGTGCTGCGGATTTTGGATCGAGACAAAGGCATTGTGCCGCTCGATGGGCTCGGACTTGATGGTGCTCAACTTGATTTGTTGAAGCTGATGGTCGCACGACCCGAAGGCATTATTTTGGTGACTGGCCCTACCGGTAGCGGCAAAACCACGACACTCTATTCGGTACTCAACCACATCAACGAAGTCGGGGTCAATATCATGACCCTGGAAGATCCGGTTGAATACCCGATGAGCATGATTCGGCAAACCTCGGTCGCCGAATCCGCCAAGCTGGATTTTGCCAATGGCATACGCTCAATGATGCGGCAAGATCCGGACATCATTTTGGTTGGCGAAATTCGTGATCCAGATACCGCCGAAATGGCTTTTCGCGCGGCGATGACCGGGCACCAAGTGTTTTCCACATTGCACACCAATTCCGCAATTGGGGCGATTCCGCGCTTGCTCGATATTGGTGTATTACCAGATATTTTGGCGGGCAACATTATCGGTATCGTCGCTCAGCGACTTGTTCGCCGTCTGTGTACGCATTGTCGCAAACCTTACCCGGCCGAATCGCACGAATGCAAAGTGCTGGGTGTTGAAGGTCCGCGTCCGGCACCGATCATTTATCGCGCGGCCGGCTGTGACCGCTGCTCATATCAAGGCTATAAGGGTCGGATCGCAATCATGGAATTGTTGCGGATTGATCCCGATATCGACTACCTGATTGCCTGTCGCGCGACCGTGCGCGACATTCGCGATGCCGCGATTAAAAATGGATTTCGCACACTAACCGACGACGGATTACGCCGCGTGATCGATGGCTCCACTTCCATCGAAGAAATCGGTCGCGTGGTCGACCTCACCGGACGCATGTAATGGCGCTATACGCCTACAAAGCCATGACCGAGGAAGGCCGTCGCGTCTTTGGTCAACTTGACGCGATCAACTTGATAGATTTGGAGATGCGCCTGAAGCGCATGGAGCTTGATTTGGTCACTGGCGATCAACTCAATCCAAGCAGGGCAAGCGGTCGTGCAAAAATCACTCGACTCGAATTAGTTAATTTTTGTTTCCATTTAGAACAACTTTCGCGCGCCGGTGTGCCAATACTGGAAAGCCTGAACGATCTGCGCGATAGCGTTGAAAACCCCCGCTTTCGCGAAATTATTGCCAGCGTGATCGAAAGTATTGAAGGTGGCAAAGCGCTCTCTGATGCCCTGGGCGAGCATCCCAGTGTTTTCGATGGCGTATTCGTCAACCTCGTCAAATCCGGCGAAGACACCGGCACCTTGCCCGACGTATTAGGCAATTTGGTGATATCCATCAAGTGGCAAGATGAACTCGCGGCACAGACTAAAAAACTCATCATGTACCCGGCGTTCATGAGTGTCGTAGTTGGTGCCGTGGTGCTATTTATGATGATTTACCTGGTGCCGAAAATGGCCGGGTTCATCAAAAGCTCCGGGCAGGAATTGCCGATGCAAACCAAGCTGCTGATGGCAACCTCGGCGTTTTTTGTCGACTACTGGTATGTCGTCATAATCGTCCCAGTAATCATTGTTGGTACCATTGTGTTACTCATCAAACACAACTCAGTCGCTCGCTATCGCTTCGACGAAATAAAATTGAATGTCCCTTACTTGGGCGAAATTCAACGGAAAATTATTCTGTCGCGATTTGCCTCGGTCTTTGCCATGATGTATCAAGCGGGAATCACCATCCTTGATTCGATTAAGGCGTGTGAGAACGTCGTTGGCAACCTCGCTGTGCAGCGCGCATTGCAACGTGTTTCGGGTCTGATTGGTGAGGGACAAAATGTCACCGCCGCGTTCCAAACCGCAGGTCTATTTCCGCCATTGGTAATCCGCATGATTAAGGTCGGGGAGAGCACTGGCGAACTCGACAAAGCGCTGCGTAACGTGAGTTATTTTTACAATCGCGATGTCAAAGAATCCATCGATCGTGTTCAGGCCATGATCGAACCATTGATGACAGTGACTGTCGGCGTTATTTTGGGGTGGATCATGCTGGCGGTGATGGGGCCGATGTATGACACGATTACAAAGCTGAAATTCTGATGGCTGATAAACGCATACTGGCCTTTGACGGCACCAACCTCACCGCTTCGCGCTGGCAAAAAGGGCAGGTCTTAACCGATCAAGTTTTCACCGCTGATGATCTGGGTTATGAATCTTTCTCAGCCTATCTTGCCAGCGCTAAAGAAGCCTTGTTTTATCTGCTGGTTGATGTCAGCGAAGAAGGATTTCAGCTTGAGACCATTCCCGCCGTGCAAGGCGGTGATCGCGCCGCTCTAATCAAGCGTCGACTCGGGCAGTTTTTCTTTGGCACACCTTTTTCACTCGGGCACTCACTCGGTCGGGAAAAGGAAGGTCGCCGCGACGAGCGCATGTTGTTTGCTGCGCTCACCAGACCCGAAGCGCTCACTCCATGGCTCGAACTCATCGCGCAAGCTAATCGGCCTCTCGCCGGCATATATTCTGTCCCGTTGGTGCTAGCCGAAAATGCCAAAAACATGGTTAGCCGGCATGCTCAGTTTCTTCTGGTCACGCTTGCCGCTGGCGGGCTGCGTCACACGTTTTTCAACGAAGGGCAAATTCAATTTTCGCGCCTCTCGCAACTCACCTCCCACAGCCAAGACGAATTCGCCATCAGCTGCGCACGCGAAGCCACAAGAACCCATCAGTATTTGCTTGGTCAGCGCCTTATCTCGCGTACCGAAAAGTTGCCCACTGTGGTGGTGGCGCACACCAACGATCACGCCAAGTTGCGCACGCAGTTTGTCGACACTGACAAGCTTATATTCGAACTACTCGGTCTCGACACGCTAGCGACAAAGCTGGGGCTAAAAGCGCGTTTGAGTGATAGCCACTGCGATGCGCTGTTTGCACACCAACTCATTAGCCGTACGCCGAAAGCCCAGTTTGCACCGGATGCTGATCGCAAGCTCTATCGCATGTCGCAGATCCGGGCTGGTCTGCAGACTGCGACAGTTATCGTTTTAGTTGGCTGTCTTGCAGTGGCTGGACGCTTCGGCCTGCAATGGATCGAGTTGCGGGATACGATCACTAGCACTAACGCGCTAGCTGCGGCCGATACCAATCGACACCAAGCATTGATCAACGAACTGCCAAAAATAAAACTCACGCCTGATAACTTGCGTGCGGTGATTTCAAAGTATCAGGAAATTGTGCAGCGCTCTGAAGGCCCGACTCCACTGCTTGCACATTTGAGCAATGCACTAGAAAGCATGCCGACGATTACTTTGCAAAAGCTCGACTGGGCAATCGCCGATCGTAGTAATTCTGGTGCGCCAACTAGCGCGCCTTCTCCCTCGTCTGTTCCAGCGGGAAACGGCGCGACTAAGGTCACCACTCAGCTTGACGTCACAGCACAACTGCCAATTACTGTCGCCGCCGATCAACGCCAACAAATCGACTTGGTTGAGAACCTGATTTCTCGTTTGCGCACCGACGGTGTCGAAGTGACGATTATTAAGTCCCCGGTGGACATTGAATCTGGAAAGGCGCTCAAGCGCGGCTCGACTGATTCTGATCGACCAAGCGGACAGCCTGATTTCAAAATTCGACTGACGAGCAAGCAATAGGCTATGGACATTCGATTTGCTATTGTCGGCTCAGAAAAGTTATTGAACAACCGCATTAGCGGCGGATCCACTGTACAAAGTCGCAACGACACGCCGACACCAACTGGCGAAATCTACACATGAACTTCACCGCCGCCGACCTGAAGTACCTTCGCGTAGCGCTCATCGGATTGGGATTGGCAATCCTGATCGGCGCTGGCAGTGTGTGGGCCGCCAACTACTTCCGCGTACTCGCCGAAAAAGACAACAAAGCCGCGCTGGCTAAGCGGATTGATGCACAAACTCGACTCTCACGCGTGAGCCAAGAGCAACAAGAACTCACCGAAAAAATTCTGCTTTTTCAAAACCTGGTCAAGTTGGGTTACACCGCGACCGAAGATAGGCTGGACTGGATAGAGCAGCTTGATCGCCTGCGCAAATTACGCAAGATCACCGACTATCAATACGAGTTTGCCGCGCAACAGCCTGCCGATATTGGTCTGCTACCCAGCGGCGCAAGTGCGGGTGGTTATGAATTTCTAACCAGCAAACAGACGATGAAGATGAAGGTGCTGCATGAAGGCGATGTGTGGAATTTCATTAATGACATAAAAGCGCAAGCACGTGCTTTGATTGTCGTGCGCAGTTGCACCTTCGAGCGCTTGCCAATCGCCGCCGTCGACCGTGGCACCGGTCCTTATCTAAGCGCAGAATGTGTACTCGAATGGATAACCTTGAAGGAGCGCACATGATTTCATCATTGACCGCTCGCCGCACTGCACTATGCTTACTGGTGGGCGCTAATCTCGCCTTGGCACAAGCTCCTGCACCATCATTGCCCGCGACTCCAATATCAACACCTAGCGCGCCAGCACAAATACAGCGCTTATTTTTCAGCGCCGAAAAACGTGCCACTTTGGATCGTCAGCGCACACAGAATTTGCAACAGATCCGCTCATTGCAAGGCGCAACGCTCAATCTAGATGGCATGGTGCAGCGCTCCAGCGGTAAATCCACCGTTTGGATAAACGGTCAGCCACAAAACGAAAATGAAGGTGCACGCAACGGCGTCAATGTCTTCCTCTCGTCGAAAACCCCCGGACGCGCGCAAATCGCGCCGGGAGACGAAGCGCCCACGCCGATGAAAGTCGGTGAAACCATCAATCGCGCTACGGGCGAGCGCAACAATCGCCTTGGCACTGGTGTGGTGATAACGCCGGACACACGCGCCAATTCTGGGCGCTAGTTCTAGCAATGTTGCAGCGATCGTATCGCCGCCGCTCCAGCGGTTTTGCCTTGCTGGCGTTGCTGGTATTAGTCACCTTGGGCGGCTTGTACTTTTTTGTCAACAACCTGACTCCTGCTGCCGTTGCAGCGAAGCGCCAACAGCAATCCAGCGACAGTTTGAATCTCGCGCGCGATGCCTTGATCGGGTATGCACTGCGATACCGCGAAGACCAACTCAAAGACAATCCAGATACAACCGAAATGTACGGCTATTTGCCATTGCCTGACATGGGAACGGTTCGCAACAATAATGTGAGTTGCACCGATGAAGGGTGCGACGCTGCGCGCTTTACTGGTCTGACCTTTAGCGACGATGTAACCGGCGTGGGCCCAACCGTCATCGGGCGATTTCCTTGGAGAATGCTGGGCACCGGTCCGCTCAAAGATGGTGATGGTGAATGCCTTTGGTATGCCGTATCCGCTTCGCATTCCAGAATCCGTAAAACAAATCCCATTGGCACCTCACCGCTGCCAATGAATTGGGATACCTTGGCCCATCTTGATTTGCTGGTTGCCAACAATACGACCGAATTGATCAGCGCGTTAGCGAGTGCTCACGAACGTCCAATCGCCGTTGTGTTTTCACCAGGGGCGGCCTTGAGTTCGCAGAACCGCGCGGCAGCTTCGCCAGCCACCGATGTGGTTACCGAATGCGGCGGAAACTACGATGTGAAAAACTATCTTGATCCTAATGACGCCGCTTCGCTAGGTACTGTCAGCAACTTTTTTTCTGGCGCGACGAATTCGGCAACGGGCGACACGACCGCACTTGCTGCAGGTCTGAAAAAACTCTCGGCGCAAGGCGTGATTCAAAAAGACAGCGCATCAAAGCTTTGGCCTCGCAGTTGCAGCACCAACAACTGTACAACGGTGGCTAACGACACAGGTTTGGGTCTTACTGGCGATACTTTATTTACCGCTCTGCGAAATTCCTCAGTATTCCGCCTTGACATCAATTCCATGCTGGATCGAATGACAACTTGTCTGCGCGACAAAATCGCCGGTGGTTCTACCCCCGGCTTGCTCGCACTCACCGGGGTGACCAGCCCGACTGACAAGAATATCGGGCGTATTCCCACTGATAGTTGCTATGACGACACAACCAACCCGAAGGGCTACTTCATCAACTATCAAAATCAGATTTTCGTTGCTACCAAAGTTGCCAACGACTTCAAGGTGCTGGTCGACGGCACTGAAAATACTTGTGCGGCGGTGTTGCTATTCGCTGACCAGCGCAGCAGTTCCCAACGACGAACGAGCACCGTGGTCAACACTGTTCAAGAGCTCAATACGCCGTCAAATTATCTTGAAGGAGACAATTTGACTTGCCTCACCACAGAAAACAGCGCTTGCTTTACCAGCGGTGGCAGCCCACGTTTCGTCGGTCCTAGCACTTTTACGAAGGTATCGAGCAGCCAAACATTGAGCCAAGACATTGTTCGCTGCGTGCCGACCACTGCCAGCATTACGCTCGTTGCTCCAGTTGTCGCCGCGTTGGGCGGAAATATTAATCTTGCCAGTTACGCGGCCGCCACTGGTAGCTTGACGTTGGGTAGCGCCAATACTGGCAAAACCAATGCCAGCACCGGTAGCGTGCTGGCCGAATCCTTATCTGCCTGCGCGTGGAGTACTGAGACACATGCCATCGGGTCTGGCTTGCGCAGTTACTTCCGTTTCCGTGTCCGCCGCGTTGGTGAAGGCTTTATGTTCGCTTTGATTGATGGTGATCGAAATGGCACCAACGTTTGCGGTGCGGCCCGCCAACACTTGGGCTACTCCGGTAACAACGGGATCGCACCATACATTCAACCACCAAAAATCGGGCTTGAATTTGATACATCCCGCAACGCTGGGTACACCACTCCAGTGACCCCCGGAGGTACTGGCAACACTCTCAGCAATGGTCGCAACGACCCAGATTTCACGCCACCGCAAGCCAACGATGCGCACACCGCCATCGTTTATTGGGGAGCCGGCGTGGCAAACGCAACGGTAACCGACCCACAACATGACGACAACGTGCATGGATTCCCCTCGCCGGCAGAAACTGGATCACGCCCCGCTCCAGTAAATCCGACCGCTGTCACGCTTGACCGCGTGCAATCTACCGATGCGTCGCAGCGTGAATTTCACGCTCGAGTCGAGCTAGCTGCCAGCTACAACTCGCCAACCGACCCAAAGGATGGAGCAACCACGGTAACAACCAAAATGTGGCTCGAGCCGGTCTCTGCAAAAAGCATCAGTGCGATCACTTTTAACGCCGGCTCTACTCCCACGCTGACTGTGACTGTAACTCCAATCAGCGGCAGTGGTCATGGGCTGACGACAGGTGACACGGTAGTCATTAAAGATGTGGTCCCGGCGGCCTATAACGGCGAGTATGTAGTGACCGTGATCGACAACAACAACTTTACCGCCACGCTTCCGGCAGGTACAGCAAACCCAGGCAGGTACATCTCATCAATTACTTGGTCTAGCAGCTCAGGGGGTAGAGCAACGGTGACCTCGGCCACGCATGGCCTTACGACCGGAAATACGGTCGTAATATCGGGCGCTGTACCGGCCGAGTACAACGGCACCAAAACGATCACCACGATCGATAGCAACTCCTACCGCTTTAACCTGCCTATCTCCGGAAACTTTAATCCCGGCACCATGGCACCGGGCGTTGCCGCATTCAAGGCACTGACACCCAATGCCACTGCGATGATAAATACCACACGCGCTATGAGCCAGCTCGCCCCGACCTTCAGTCCCACCGTAACTGGTACGGCAATTATCTACGACGAACAAAAAGCCGCCTGTGCGGTTAGCGCACCCCTTTGCCCTGCAGGGCAATCCTGTGGTTCCGACAGTATGTGTTACCAACCTGCATTCCAGAATTTGCGCATCGGCTTTACCACTGGTGAGAGGATGAGTTCCAGCGGTACTTCGCGCAGCGAGTTAATTGAAATCACTAATCGGGCGACGACGTGGTTGCCTTGATGCGGCGCTGTGCCTGATTTAACGCGGATGATCGACGAATGGCGAACTAGTGGTGGCACAGTCAAGCTGATCGGTCTGTCACTAACATTCGCAGGTGACGCTATCAGATGCGTCGATTCGTGTGCAACACGGTGGACACAACATTCCTACCGATACAATACGTTGGCGATTTGACACTTGGCTGCGAATTTCCACTTGATCTGCAGGCAATCTGTTGAGTCGTGGCAGTTGTTTGACAACGCTGGTCAACAACTGCTGCCAATTGAAGAAAGAGAAACGCATGAACAAGCTTACTAAAATTTCAGTTTCGCGCCGTTTAGGCGGTGACATCCATGGCCTTCCTGCCGGCTTGTTCAGAGCACAGCAACCAGCGCGCGAAATTGTCGCACCCAAAGCGACAGCAAACTGACTCGCACATGATTCGCAATCGCCACATCAGGCCAATGCCACATCATGATGGCTACTCTCTAGTCGAGCTTGCCGTTGTCATGCTTATTGTGTCATTGCTGATTGGCGGACTGATGTTGCCAATTTCTGCACAACAAGATGTCCGCGCACGGCAAGAAACAGAAAAAGTGCTCACTGACGCACGCGAATCTCTGCTTGGGTACGCTATTGCCAATGGACGTTTGCCCTGTCCTGCTTCATCCACCAGTAACGGTATCGAGAGTTTTTGCACCAACACCACCGGCGCATGCGGGGCACCGATTGTTGGTTTTAGTTCGGCAACGACTGCACACGGTCGTTGCTCAAACCCGCACGACGGCTTCCTACCTGCGGTGACACTTGGGTTCACACCGATCGACACGGATGGCTATGCCACCGATGGCTGGAACGCCGGCACCGTCAGCCGTGTACGGTATGCCGTCACTGACTATGCTTTCACACCGACCACTGCTCTGACAACCTGTCAAAACAACGCTGCGAGTGGCACCAATACATTTAATCCATTCAATTGCATCAATGGCATGCAACAAATATTTTCCACCTCAAGCACATCCGATCTGACCGTTTGCAATGCCGGCGCGAACGTTACATCTGCTGGTACAGCAAGTGCATCATGTTCGACCGGGACACTCACTTCCGATGCCGTTGCCATCATCTATTCCTTGGGCAAGAACACTGCGACTGGCGGCACCGATACAGACGAAAACCAAAACTACAACCCGCAATCAACCGTTGCCGCTGACAGGGCGTTTGTCAAAACAACCAGCAGTGACGTGTTCGATGATCAGTTGACTTGGATTTCCCGAGGCATTTTGTTCGGTCGACTCGTGTCGGCTGGCAAGTTGCCTTAATACCCCGATTCGCCAGTTGGTGCTGGTCACACGCCGTCGTTCAGTGCCTCGCCCATCGCGCGACCATTCATTTTTCCTTGAGCATTGCCTCACGCGTCAGCGGCGTTTCCAAACTTATCCGCCCCAAAATCCCGCTGCGGTAGTCGGTCAGAAAAATGATTGAGGCTTTGTCCATGTCGAGCATTTCATCGTCGTCGGCATTGGCTCGGCGCTGGCGATTTTTTAGAACGCAGCCGCGCACTCGGGCGATGTTTTCGATGACACCGACAGCGTCCATTGCCGATTCATCGCCGCCGTAGCGCGCACTTATCAGTCCGGGGTAGCGCGCAAGCAAAATACCGGCGAGAAATTTCGCCACATCCAATTCAATCACGGCGTTAACGCCAATCGCATGACTGGCGGCAAGCATGAAGCCATCGCTGTCGTGGGCGATTTTTGGCCACATCAGCCCGGGTGTATCGGTCAGCGACATCGATGACGACAAGGCGATGCTCTGCTGGCTTTTGGTCACTGCGGGTTCGTCGCCAACAGCGGCGACTTTGCGTTTGAGCAGCGCGTTCATCAGCGTTGATTTGCCGACGTTGGGAATTCCCATAATCATCATTCGCAATGGCTTCAATGCGCTGTTGCGATGCGGCGCGAGGCTGAGCGCATAGCCTGGGATTTTCGCCACGTCGCTGGCTTTTTTGCTTGAAATCGCCACCGCTTTAACACCCGGCTGGCGGTTGTAATAATCCAGCCAGGCTTGCGTCGCCGCCGCATCAGCGGCATCTGATTTATTCAGCACTTTCAAGCAGGGTCGCTGCCGCGCCAAACGCAATTCGCGAATCATAGGATTGCTGCTCGCGTCAGGCAGTCGCGCATCGACGACTTCGATAACGATGTCGATACGCGCCATCGTCTCGGCGGCTTTGCGCCGCGCCGAGGTCATGTGTCCGGGAAACCAGTTGATTGCCATTGATGTTATTGCCTTGGAGAGTTGTAGCTGAGTTTTAACGATCAGTCCATGCCAATCACAGTAATGCGCGTACCGAGACAATCCACCCGCTGCCCCGCACGGATTTTGGCGGTCTTGCGGCTCTCTGGCTGGCCGTCGACCGTCACCTCGCCCGCTGCCACCATATGCTTGCCCTGCCCCGCGCTGCCCGCCACTGCGGCAAGTTTGAGTAGGTTGCACAAGGCGATAAATTCGCCTTCAAGCTTGATTTCGACTTGCTTCATCAGTCTTCCCTAGGTAGTACGGGGCTTTCAAGGCCAAGTCGGCATTATCGTAGATAAGCGCCGTAGATCGGAATTCCTGTCTTGTTTCGGCGATGCAGTTAAAGCTGGCAAGTCGATAACATTATGATTTAATTGAACAAACTTTATCGCCAAGAAAAGTAACGCGGGAACGCCCCGTTCATTAATGGAACCGCCCCGCACATTGGTCGATAGCATGCTGTTCATGCCATCCCAAATTGAAATCTACCGACAAATGAGCGTTTTCTCAGCCCGCATGGTGCGTGCAGCGCGCGCCAGCGATTGGGATAGTCTCATTGAACTCGAACGCGATGTCGCCGCCTTGCGCGATGCGCTACAAGAGCGCTTTGAGCTTGAACTTTCGGAGATTGAAACCGGAGAAAAGAAGCGCTTGATTCGCTCAATATTGAAAGACGATGCTGAGGTGCGCCGACATACCGAACCGTGGATGGAAAAAGTCCGCATGTTTTTGGGCCAAGATCAGCAACGGCCCAATCATGAAATCCCTTTCGCCGATCTGAGCATCGTCAACAACATCCATCGCTAGCTTGCGATTACTCGGCTTCGCCGCCTAGCGCCTCGGCTAAATGCGCCAATAGATGTGCAAGCTCTCCAGACATCAAAGCGAAATCAGCAGCAAACAAATCCTCAGCGTTTTCTGATTGCCGCTCAGCATCTTCCTTGGTCACATCGAGAAACGCGACGCGTTTGATTTGCAGTTGTTCGGTCAACACAAATGAGACGCGTCCATTCCAAGTCAACGCCAAACGTGTTGCCGTTTTGCCGGCCGAAATATGCGCACGAACATCATTGCTATCGAGATTGTGCCGCACATAACGCACCGCCGCCCGCTCTTCGGCCACCGCCTGCAATTCGCAATCACGGTCGATGGTGAAATTGCCGAATGCCTCACCCGCCGCCAGCCATTGCGTGAGCGCCGTGCCTGGCGCAAGCTGAGTTTTTAGCAAAGTCAGCGGCAAGCTTCCAAGTGAAAGTTTTAGCTGGTCGATCACTTCGTCGGCGCGCGCACTGGATGCCGCGTCGACCACTAACCAGCGATTGACCGGATCTATCCAAACATAAGTCAGTGCACGTTTTACAAATGCGCGCGGCAACAACTCCAACTCAACAGCGTCACGAATTTCACGCGACTGCTTGCGACCCGGTTTGTAGCCCTGTGCGGCCTCAATCGCGGTGATTTTTTCTTGGGCGTATTGATTGATGATGGCCGAGGGCAAGAGCTTTTGTTCAATCCCCAAAGCAAGCAATTGTTGTCGCTCGACGCTAAACACTAACTCACCCACTTCGCCGCGCGGCGGTACCCAACCACGCGCCATCCGCTCAGTCGCGCCGCAGCCCTGGAACACGCCGCGTTGAAGCTTTTCTGTCAACTGCGCGGAAGTTTCTGGTTTTGTTTTGTTTCACCAGTTGGTGCTGGCGGCACGCCGTGTCCTGAATCGAACGCCGACAGTTTTTTCTAGCTCGTCATGCTTGCGTCACGACTTCAGTCTTAGCTTCTGCCTGCGCAGCAGCCAAGGCAGCGGCCTTGCGCGTTTTGCCCGCCCGGGCCGGCATATGGCACAGCCCACAAACATAGCCGCGCGTTGGGTCATAGGCATGGCTCACAAAATGCCCGCTGCATTCTTTGCAGGTAGCCATTTGCAACATTCGGGCATCGAAAAACCGCACCATGGTCCAAGCGCGCGTTAACGACAGGACAGTGTCCATGTGGCCACGTGTGATTTGATCGATATACATGCGATACGACTTGATGATGAGCTCAAGTCCGACCAATTTGGTATTGCCTTTAAAGAAGCGGTAGTAGGCCATGAACAAAGAGGCGTGAATATTCGGCTGCCAAGTCATAAACCAATCGGTGGAAAACGGCAGCATGCCTTTGGGCGGCGATTCGCCGCGAACTTCTTTGTAGAGTTTGAGCAAACGCTCACGCGACAAATTGGTTTCTACTTCCAGCATTTGCAAACGAGCGCCGAGCTCAATGAGCTCGACTGCCAAGCGTATGTCTCTCGCTTCCGAGATGACGGATTTATTGCGCATGTTGCCTCCGCAGAAATTTCAAAACGACAATGAGGAATCGAAACTGTTATGGGTGAATCAAGCCATCACTGCAACCGGCTTACCGGCCGCAAGTATTGCTGCATGAATATGGCCAACGCCACGGTCACGCTCGTGATTACCCAACAGATCAAGCAACAAAGTATCCTCAAAGCGGAAGCTGCACAGCAACATGTCGGAACCGGCCATCTTGAGCACTTGCCCGGGCGTTAAACGCTCCACCACATCGGCAATTTCCTCACTGATGCCCAGTCGAAATATGGCCGATTCACGATCAGAACGAACCATGCTTTGCGCCAGGATCAGGTAGGCAAGATTGACTTCCTTTATTTCGTTGTAGGTGTCAGTCACTTTCATCATGCACTCCTTGATTTTGCCGTCTAAAGCCCAGAATTGAGCCCGAATCACGACAGATGCATGTTCCCACGCTTTATGACAAGAAAAGAATCAACGGAAAAACCATTCTTTTGTAAGAATCACATAGCGCAGTCTTGTAAGAAAAAACATTACAAAAAAGACAGTATCGCTTTGTTTTTTTTGAAAAATGACCAAGCAAAAGGCGCATGACAGCGCCGCCACAAGCGGCGACCGCTAGAATCAAGACATGGATCCGGCACTTATTTACTGCACTGCCTGCGGCACACGACTGAGTCATCGCGTGCCCGAAGGCGACAGCCTGACGCGCGGAATTTGCGATGGCTGTGGCGCGATTCACTATCGCAATCCGCGCTTGGTGGTCGGCGCTTTGGCGGTGTGGGAAGAAAAAGTTTTGCTCTGCCGCCGTGCGATAGAACCGCGTTTAGGCAAATGGACTTTGCCCGCCGGATTTATGGAAAACGGCGAGACGGTGGCGGCAGCAGCAGCGCGCGAAACGCTGGAAGAAGCTTGTGCGCGCATTGAGCTAGGCGCCATGTTTTCACATTTTTCGGTACCGCAAATCAATCAAGTGCATGTGTTTTATCAAGCGCGTTTGCTGGATTTGGATTACGCGCCCGGCATCGAAAGTCTCGAAGTTGGTTTGTTCAGCGAGGCCGATATTCCGTGGGACGAGATTGCTTTTCACACCGTCAAACTCAGCTTGCGACACTATTTTGCCGATCGCGCACGCGGCAGTTTTGCGCTGCACACGGAAGATTTGATTTGGCCGCCGCGCTGACCGCCGCGTTTAGTTTATCGGTGCCGGATTTGCGTCGGGCACACTAAAAATAACTGCTTGTACGATAGAAACGGCTTCACCAAGCAAGCTGGTCGGGACCGGCGCGGCAGTCGCCGCATCCGAAATTATTTTCAACGCGGCATTGTCAAGCACAGGGTAACCGCTGGATTTTTCGATTCGTGCAGCGGCGAATCGGCCGCCAGCGAAAAGCTCAATTCGTATCTCAGTCGTGCCTTCCCATTTTTGTAGCAGCGCTTGTGGCGGGTATACCCACGAGCGCCGCATTTCGCGGACGAGGGCAAAGCGGTAACGACGCAGACCATCTGCATCAAGTGCGGCGGGGTTAGGTGTTGTCGGCGCGATTCCCATTGTGGCGATGGGTGTTGGTGTCGCCATGGCTTCGGCCACCGCAGGCTTTTGTATTTGTGGTGCAGCTTTGTCTTTGCTAAGCATCGGTGATGGCACCACTTTGGGCGGCGCCGCGGTCGATGCTGGCACGGCACTCTGTGGTTTGCCCGGTCTCGCGGCAATGGTTACAGCCAGACCAGCGCTTGCGCTGTCGGCTTCTTTGGTCAGTTCTTTGACCACCAACCAGAGCACAAAAAGGTGCGCGGCGAATGACCAAAAAAATGCATGGCGCATTCTCACCCCTATTTTCATCCTTTGATTTGCGTGCGCGCTCTGATACATTCGGGGTTATCGTTGCATGTTTTGCTGGTTTGCTTGGGCTTAACTTAGATTAAGAAGCTTCCGTCAATCGTCAATCATTGTACGAAACACCGCCGCACATGAAGCCACATCCGCTGATTCTGACACTGGATCAATATGGCTCACCGCATCGCTGGGTGAACTGGCAACATGCTTGCGTGTATGTCGCACGTGGCCAAGTCGCCTGGGATGCGGGCGATACTGATTTCACTTTTGTCGGCGGCATCAATCGTGTTTCGGGCGAACGCTCAACACTGCGCACCAGCAGCATCATCGCGATTCGTGGTCGTGCGTTGGCCGGCAGTCTCATGCACGCTGTGCCACCATTGTCCAACCGCGAACTGTTCCATCGCGACCGTCACATCTGCGCTTATTGCGCGCAAGAAATGGCCAGCCAGCGTTTGACGCGCGATCATGTCTCGCCGGTGTCGCAAGGTGGCAAAGACACTTGGATGAATGTAGTCACTGCGTGTCGTCCATGCAACCAGCGCAAGAGTGGGCGCACGCCTGAACAAGCAAGGATGGAGTTGGTCTATACGCCTTACGTGCCGAACAAAGCCGAATATCTGATCCTGTGCAATCGGCAGATTCTGGCTGACCAGATGGATTTTCTGGCGCGCCATGTACCAACGGCCAGGCGTCATCATTTCGAACCTAGCTAATTGCCAGGCCTGTTGAAGCTGGTGTAAAGCACTGGATTAAGCGAAAATGCGCGCCTTGCGGCGCAATGCCGTTCAGGTGCTTCCCATGACCGCTGTTATCGCGCCCACCATGTCTGTCGCTCCGGCGGCAAAACCAATCACCAGCTATCGTCCGTTTTGGGCCAAGCGATTTGGCATTGCGCCGTTTTTGCCGACCACCCGCGCCGAGATGGACCAACTGGGCTGGGACCAGTGCGACGTGCTGCTGGTCACCGGTGACGCTTACATCGACCACCCGAGTTTTGGCATGGCCTTGGTCGGCCGCTTGCTGGAAGCGCAGGGATTTCGTGTTGGCATCATCAGCCAGCCCGACTGGACTTCAGCTGAGCCGTTTCGCGCACTGGGCAAACCGTCACTGTTTATCGGCATTACTGCCGGCAACATGGATTCGATGGTCAACAAGTACACCGCCGACCGCAAAATCCGCACCGACGACGCTTACACGCCGGGCGGCGGCTCTAAGAGCCGGCCAGACCGGGCGGTGATTGTGTATGCACAACGCGCACGGGAAGCTTTCCCGGAAGTGCCGCTGATCATCGGTAGCATTGAAGCCAGCTTGCGCCGGATCGCACATTTTGATTATTGGTCGGGAAAAGTTCGTCGCTCTATCCTGCCGGATTCAAAGGCTGATCTGCTTATTTTTGGTAACGCCGAACGGGCCTTGGTCGAGCTTGCGCATCGCCTCGCCAACGGCGAGAAAATCAACGCGATCCGCGACCTTCGTGGTACCGCGTTCATGGTTGCGCGCGGATGGAAACCGGCGACAGGCTGGGTTGAAGCTGACTCGACGAGTCTCGATACCCCCGGCGCACTGCCGGTGCATACCGATCCGTATGCGATGGAACCGGAGAAGAAGTCAGCGCCGGCTTCAAACAACTCGTCAGTTGGTGCTGGTGATACGCCGTCAAAAGACATCGCTATCCCGATCCGCCTTGTGTCGCGCGCCGAACGCGTCGCCGGACTCAAGAACGCGCACGCCGAGCAACGCAAACGCACCGCAGTGCGTCTGCCATCCTTCGAGCAAGTAGAGGACAACCCGGTGCTCTACGCCCACGCATCACGCGTTTTCCACCTTGAATCAAATCCGGGTAACGCCCGGGTGATGGTACAGGCGCATGGTGACCGCGATGTCTGGCTCAACCCGCCGCCTTTGCCTTTGGCGATGGCCGAAATGGATCACGTCTACGGCCTGCCCTATGCGCGTGCGCCGCACCCGAGTTATGGCGACAAAAAAATTGCGGCCTGGGAGATGATCCGGTTCTCGGTGAACATCATGCGCGGCTGCTTTGGCGGCTGCACCTTTTGTTCTATCACCGAGCACGAGGGCCGCATCATTCAAAGCCGTTCGGAAGATTCCATCATCCGCGAGATAGAAGAAATTCGTGACAAGACGCCAGGTTTCACTGGCATCATTTCCGACATCGGCGGCCCAACCGCCAACATGTACCGGATGGCTTGCAAGGATCCGAAAATTGAGTCGTCGTGTCGCCGCTTGAGTTGCGTGTATCCGGGAATCTGCGAGAACCTGAATACCGATCATGCGCCGCTGATCAGCATTTACCGCAAGGCGCGATCGTTACCGGGGATCAAGAAAGTCCTGATCGGCTCCGGATTGCGTTATGACCTCGCAGTGAAATCTCCGGAGTACGTCAAGGAACTGGTCACTCACCATGTTGGCGGCTATTTGAAAATCGCACCTGAACATAGCGAAGAAGGCCCGCTGTCGAAGATGATGAAGCCGGGTATGGGCAGCTACGAGCGCTTCCGCCAGATGTTTGAAAAGTTTTCCAAGGAAGCCGGCAAAGAACAATATCTGATCCCCTATTTCATCGCCGCACACCCCGGAACCACCGATGAAGACATGCTCAATCTGGCACTGTGGTTGAAGAAACATAACTTCCGCCTGGATCAAGTTCAGACTTTCCTGCCGACCCCACTTGCGCTGGCCACGGCGATGTGGCACACCGAGAAAAACCCGCTACGCAAAGTAACTGAGGAATCGGAAACCATGCCGGTTGTCCGAACTGGTCGACAACGGAAACTGCACAAGGCGTTCTTGCGTTATCACGATCCCGCAGGTTGGCCGGTGTTGCGCGAGGCATTGAAAGAAATGGGTCGCGCCGATTTGATTGGTCCCGGTAAGAAACATCTGGTGCCAGCGTGGCAGCCGGCGGGCACCGTCGGCGCGATTGCTACTAAACCATCCCGCCAGTTGGTGCCGGGTGCTCGTGACAATGCGCGCCGTCAAAGTGCTACGACAAGCACAAACACGCGCCGCTCA
Source organism: Rhodocyclaceae bacterium (assembly GCA_016721505.1). Classification (GTDB taxonomy): domain Bacteria; phylum Pseudomonadota; class Gammaproteobacteria; order Burkholderiales; family Rhodocyclaceae; genus JADKHX01. The sequence goes on from JADKHX010000001.1 coordinate 412,878, forward strand.
CCTGCAGTTCCACGCCATCCGCTAAGTCAACGTGGCGGGCGCTCAGGCGGGCCACGTGGCTAAACGCGTCGCGTGCTTTTTTCGTTAACATCCAACATTACCAGCTCCCGGGTACGCCCAATGTCCTCACCAAACTACCTCATCGCTCCCAGCATCCTCTCCGCAAATTTCGCCAAGCTCGGCGAAGAAATTTCCAACGTCATTGCCTCCGGCGCCGACTGGATTCACTTCGATGTGATGGACAATCATTACGTACCGAACTTAAGCATTGGTCCACTGGTGTGTGAAGCGATTCGGCCGATTACCCAGGCGGTCATCGATGTGCATTTGATGGTCAAACCGGTCGACCGCATCGTTCCCGATTTCGCCAAAGCGGGCGCGAATGTGATCACTTTTCACCCCGAGGCTTCTGACCACATTGATCGCACGTTGGGGTTGATTCGTGACTCTGGTTGCAAAGCGGGCTTGGTTTTTAATCCGGCAACTTCGCTCGATTATCTCGACTACGTTATGGACAAGATTGATGTGATTTTGTTGATGAGTGTGAATCCGGGATTCGGCGGGCAAAAATTCATTCCGTCGACGCTAGCTAAATTGGCCGCTGCGCGCCAGCGCATCGATGCCTATACAGCCAAGTCGGGACGCGAAATTCGGCTTGAAGTGGACGGCGGTGTGACAGTGAACAACATTGCCGAAATCGCAAAAGCCGGCGCTGATACTTTTGTCGCCGGCTCGGCCGTTTTCGGCGCGGCAAACTCGAGCGACCCGCATTGCTACGACAGTGTCATCGCAAAAATGCGTGCCGCTCTAGGGGCATAAATTCATGCGGCTCGACGACGAACAAGAAAGTACCAATTTTGAAGATCGGCGCGGCGGGGGTGGCGGTATGCCGGGCGGCGCGCGCGGCGTGGGGATTGGCACGATAGTCATTGCGCTGGCAGCGAGTTACTTTTTTGGCATTGATCCAAGTACGGTGATCAGCGTGGCGAGCCAAATGCAAGGTGGCGAAGAGTCGCGCGCAGTGTCACAAGAAACTCGCGTCCACCAATCACCGGCGAGCGATCCTCAAACAAAATTCATCCTCAAGGTGTTGCACACTACCGAGCAAACATGGTCAGCCATCTTTGCTGAACAAGGTCGTCAATATGTGCCGCCCACTTTGGTCGTTTTTACAGGACGCACCTCAACCGCTTGCGGCACTGGCGAATCGGCGATGGGGCCGTTTTATTGTCCAGCCGACTCCAAGGTCTATATCGACTTGGCGTTTTATCGAGATTTGCAAAACCGCTTCAAAGCCCCCGGCGATTTCGCCCAAGCTTATGTCATCGCGCATGAAGTCGGCCACCACGTGCAACATCTGTTAGGGATATCGGCCAAGGTGCAGCAAGCTCGCCAGCAGGCCACGCCGACACAGGGCAATGCTTTGTCGGTCAAACTCGAATTGCAAGCTGATTGTCTGGCCGGCGTGTGGGCTGCGCGCGCCAATGAAGCCAAACAAATTCTTGACACGGGTGACATCGAAGAAGCACTCACTGCAGCATCGGCCATCGGTGATGACCGCTTGCAACAGCAATCGCGCGGCACCGTGGCGCCTGATAGTTTTACGCATGGCAGTTCGGCTCAGCGCATGCGTTGGTTCAAGCGCGGTATCGACAGCGGTGATATGAATCAATGCAATACGTTTAAAGCGAGCAACCTCTAGTCGGCAGGTGCAGCCTGTGCTTTAAATACGCGGGCAAACACCATGCGAATGCCACGTAGAAGTTTCGGCAGTAACCAAATCAGCAATCCGATGAAAACGACCAACAGCACCAGAAAAAGTATCGGGTGGTAAATCGCCGTCATCAGGCCTGAAGCGACCAACACATCTTCACCGAGCGACACCGCAATATTCGAAAACGGCTCAGGCGATGTATTGACCAGCGTCCGGCTTCCGGCTTTGAAGGCGTGCGTTCCGGCAGTCAGTGTGCCGCCCAAAAGTCCTGCCACCACCATCAATGCCGGGTCGTGCCCACCCATTGCCAGTGCCGCCAGCAAAGCCCCGGCAGGAATCCGGATGAAGGTATGCACGCTATCCCACAGCGTATCAACGGCAGGAAGCTTATCGGCGAAAAACTCGATCGTCAGCAGCAGCCCCGCAGTCCACAACACCCACGCATGCTCAAGAATGCGCAGTGACTCCGGAAGCTGCAGCAGCTCGAAGCGACCCAACATGCCGGCGACAAAAACCACCGCATAAAGCCGCATTCCGCTGCCCCAAGCGAGGCCGCCCGCTAGTGCCAACGAAGGTATCAGCTCCATTGCCGGAGTCTCGTGCCTCAGGTAGCTGGCGGCGTGGGCGGCGCGGCTGGTGGCGTACGGAACTTGCCATAGATCACCAGCAGAATGACGGCGACAATGACCGATGCAATGAACCCCGCGCCCTCACCTGCCTGATACCAACCTAGAAATTGACCGATCACGCCAGCCAAAAACGAACCCGCAATGCCGACCAGAACCGTCACGATAAAGCCCATATTTTCCTTGCCGGGATGCAGAAACTTGGCCATTACGCCGATCACAAATCCTAAGACGATAGTCCAGACAACGCCCATATTCGATACCCCTTATGTGTAGGTTTTACTCACTCTAAGTATATGGCAGCCTTTTAAGAGGCTGCCAATTGGCGCATTGTTTCGTGCGATTCAAGTCTCGAAACCGTCGCTTGGTCGCTCAAGTCTTCCGTGACAACATGACATGCGCTAAAAATGCAACATCAAATACTTGAGGAGATCCCAAATGAACATCAGCGCTTCTACCCCTCGCAGCGCCATTGCACTGATCGCCACCGTAGCAGCGGTACTTTGGTCGGCGCCCGGCGTTGCTGCGGCCACCATGCAGGAAACCCGCGCCGTCAGCGGATCAATCAACTCGGTACGCCTCGTAGGACCAATCGACTTGTCCATCAGCCAGGGTGAGACGCGCGGTGTAATGCTTGAGGGCAACGCTGACGACCTGGCCAAGGTTCGGGTCGAAGTCAGCAGTGGCGAAATGACCGTGCGTTTCGAGCAAGGTGCGACGGGATGGGTAAGCATCGGATCGCATCGCGCGCCAAGGGCGACGGTTGCGTTGCCGGAACTTCGTAAGGTAGCAGTGGTCGGTTCGGGTGATGTGACGATGTCACCATTCGTGCTTAATGAGGGAAAGCTTGAGATCGAAGTCACTGGATCGGGCGATGTCAAACTATCCAGCCTGAAGGCGAAATCGCTTTCAGTAAATATTCGCGGCAGCGGCGACGTTGCGGCTAGTGGTCAGGTTGGTGCTCAGAACATCGCGATTGCCGGCTCGGGTGATTACGCCGGCAACGACCTGCAAAGTCAAACCTCTGCGATCTCGATCAAAGGTTCGGGAGATGCGGCGGTCTGGGCTACCGAAACACTTGCGGTGAGTATTGCTGGGAGCGGTGACGTGTCGTATCGAGGGCAACCAAAACTGTCGCAGTCAATCGCTGGTTCCGGCGAGGTCCATCAAGTTCGTTAAACCTAGAAACCTCAGTTGGACGCGCCCGAGTGTGCGACTGGCGAGGCGGCTGGCAAGACGCGAGGAGAACGCAGGCTCCACCCCTGCTACGACGAGCAACGAAGTCAGGCGTCGCGCCGGTCGTTCAATCGGGTGCGTAGCGTGCTCACCCAATAGTTGAGCGGCTTTGATTGCTCGAAGGTCAGTGAACATGAAGGATCCCGATTGAAAACAAGCGGTCAACTGAGGTTTCTAGGTTAAAGCCACGATTTATCCTTGCAGCGCGACGGGTCTCTCAATTACGCAAGCGCCGCACGGCGCTTGCGTTTGGCGTCGGCAACAATCTCTTGCCGGATAACTTTTAACTCCCCAAGCGTCCTGACAATATGCTCACGCCGCGCTTCAAGCTCGCCCATCGCTTCATCAATTCGCGCCAGTAGGTATTCAGTTTGCGCAGCCTTGCCCTGACCGCGCTCGCCGTACAAATCCAGAATGTGCTTGACCTCGGCCAGCGACATGCCCATGGCTTTGCCACGCTGAATTAGTGACAAACGAGTGCAATCGCGACGCGTGTAGGCTCGGCCACCATTGATGCGGCGGGGCTTGAGTAAGCCCTTGTCTTCGTAAAAGCGAATGGCGCGCGCGGAGAGGCCGCTCTCGGCGGCTAACTCGGTAATCCCGAAGTAACTCGCCTCTTCCTGTGTTCGATGAGAGGCGACGTAATCGCGCGCGGCTTGAGTCAAAACTTAGACCACGCGGTTTAGCCGCATGGCAACGCTCATATCGCCTGAAACGACGAAGCGCCCGGTCATGAAGCCGGTAACCGGTTCCAACTCGCCGGTCAGCAGCGCGGTCAGATTTTCCAGCGTGATGGCGACCGTGCATTCGGTATCTCGGTTGTTGTTGTCGACCGTATTCGGCGTTGACTTGCCGTCAATTACCACCACGCCATCGGCGCCGCAGTCAAATTTCAAGGTTGCCGCGAGGCCGCTGTCGGCGCCGACTTTCTGGGTCAAGGTACTGGTGCATTCTGCTAAGTTCATTGGAACCCTTTCACTGAATTGAGATTGAAAGACTTGGAACAAGGCGCAATCCTAGCTGTCCGTTTTTCGAATATCAAGCAAAATTTTACGTATGCGGCCATCTGTTGACCTATACGTCAACCTACCGTACTATTTGCGCCTGAATTTGAACTCAACCGACTCGCCGATCCGGCGATGGAAGCGATTGCCAATGTCTGACACCAATGACCAAGTTACCCCTTCTACTTACGCTAGCGTGCTGCGGGCAGGGCTTTTTTCCGACCAGGTGATTTGGGTTACCGGCGGCGGCAGCGGCATCGGTCGCTGCGTCGCCCATGAGTTAGCCTCGCTTGGCGCGACGGTCATCCTTAGTGGCCGTACACAAGCCAAGCTGGATAAAGTCGCCGCAGAGATTGCCGACGACGGCGGTCGTGCCGACACTATCGCCTTTGACATTCGTGATGAAGAAGCCGTTAAGGCCGGAGTCAAATCGATTGTCGATCGCCACGGTCGCATCCATGGTCTGGTGAACAACGCTGGCGGGCAATTCCCGGCGCCCTTAATGGCGATTAACAAGCGCGGATTTGACGCGGTCGTCGCCAACAATTTGACCGGCGGTTTTTTGATGATGCGTGAAATCTATTTGCAGAGTATGCAAAGTCACGGCGGCTCAATTGTCAATATGACTGCCGATTTCCGCAATGGTATGCCGGGGATGGGGCACTCTGGTGCCGCGCGGGCCGGGATGAGCAATCTCACTGCCACCGCCGCCTACGAATGGGGGCACGCTGCTGTGCGCGTTAACGCGGTCGCGCCGGGCTGGATTGCCTCATCGGGCATGGACACCTACGAAGGTGCAATGAAGACCTTTATCCCGAAGCTAAAGAATCACGTCCCGCTCGGGCGCATGGCCACCGAAGCCGAGGTTAGTGCAGTGATCTGCTTCCTGCTCTCGCCCGGGGCTGCATTTGTGACCGGCATTACTGTCCAGATTGACGGTGCCGCGTCCTTGGGTAGCGCGATTTTTCCCCGCGCGCCAGTGACACGGTCGCAGCCCTTCAATGGCTTTCATCGGGCCGTTTTGCCTGACGTGTTGAAAGACAGCTGATCATGCCGCGACTCGTTTCCCGCATTAACCCGCGCGCCGAGAGCTTCGTTGCTAATGTTGCCCGGATGAGCGAGCGACTCGCCGAAGTGCGCGCACTCGAACAAAAGGTTCGCGACGAGTCGTCGAGCAAACGCGACAAGTTCGAAAAGCGCAACGCCTTGCTGCCGCGCGAACGCATCGCTCAATTGATTGATCGCGGCAGTGACTTTCTCGAAATTTCCAGTTTGGCCGGTCTCGGCATGCACGATGACGATGGCAAGAAGGCGGTCCTTGGCGGCGGCTTGATCGTTGGCATCGGCGTGGTTGCCGGCAAGCGCTGCATGATTTCTGCCAGCGACAGCGCCATCAAAGGCGGCACGATTGCGCCGATGGGACTAAAGAAAGGGCTACGCGTCCAGGAGATGGCGCGCGAAAATAAATTACCGCTGGTGTCGTTGGTCGAAAGCGGCGGCGCAAACCTGATGTATCAAGCGGAAATTTTCGTCGATGGCGGCCGCACTTTTGCCAATCAAGCGCGCTTGTCTGCTGCCGGAATTCCGCAAGTCACCGTGGTGCTCGGCCCGTCAACGGCTGGTGGCGCTTATCTGCCCGGCCTGTCCGACTACGTGATTTTGGTGCGTGGCCGGTCGAGTATTTACCTCGCCGGCCCACCGCTAGTCAAAGCGGCAATGGGTGAAGATGTTGACGAGGAAACGCTAGGCGGTGCAGAAACCCATGCGACCGTGACCGGACTCGGCGAGTACCTTTGCGAAGATGATGCACACGCCATCGCCATGGCGCGCGAAGTGTTGGATAAGCTGAAGTGGAACGGCGTGCTACCAGCACCAACTGGCGAGTCGCCAAAATACTCACCTGACGAACTACTAGGCGTTGTTCCGGCAGACGACCGCGAGCCCTACGATGTGCGCGAAGTTATCGCCCGGATTGTCGACACCTCGGACTTCCTTGAATTCAAAGTGGACTACGCAGCCGATATTGTTTGCGGGCATGCGCGAATCAACGGCCATCACGTTGGCATTCTTGGTAACAACGGCCCGATCCAACCCAACGGCTCGACCAAGGCGGCGCAGTTCATTCAGCTGTGCGACCAAAGCAACACGCCGCTGGTCTTTCTGCAAAACACCACAGGCTATATGGTCGGCAGCGCTGCCGAACGCGCCGGTGCCATCAAGCACGGCTCAAAGATGATTCAAGCGGTTGCCAATGCCCGTGTGCCAAAGCTGACTATCGTCCTGGGTGGCTCCTACGGCGCAGGCAATTACGGTATGTGCGGACGCGGCTTCGACCCGCGCTTTATCTTCGCCTGGCCATCAGCGCGCACTGCGGTGATGGGTGCCGCACAAGCCGCCAAAGTCATGGACATTGTGGGTCGCGCCAAGCTTGAACGCGCTGGTCACGCAGTCAATGACGACGCACTGAAAGCCATGTCTGATGGACTGCGCTTGCGCCTTGAAAAGGAATCGACAGCTTTGTTCGGGACGGCAAGATTGTGGGACGACGGCATCATCGATCCACGCGACACCCGCACGGTGCTTGCGTTGTGTCTGGCGATTTGCGCTGAGGCCGAGCAACGCACGCTACATCCAAATACTTTTGGCGTTGGACGTTTTTAACCATTTATTGCGAGAGGATTCACCAATGCAATTCACCACCGAACACAAACAGCTGGCCGAAACCGTGAAGCGCTTTGTCAAAGAAGAAATCAACCCGCATGTGGATGAGTGGGAAAAGGCCGAGCAGTTTCCTTCGCATGAAGTGTTCAAAAAAATGGGTAATCTTGGATTGCTCGGAGTCAAATATCCCGAAGCCTATGGCGGCTTGGGCTTGGATTTTTCCTATTCGATGGTCGTTGCCGAAGCCTTGGGCGATGTCGCATGCGGCGGCATACCGATGGCGATTGGCGTGCAGACCGACATGTGTACACCGGCTCTGGCACGCTTTGGTTCCGACGAACTAAAGCGCAATTTTCTCGCTCCGGCCATTGCCGGCGACATGGTTGGTTGCATCGGCGTCAGCGAAGTTGGTGGCGGCTCGGACGTCGCCGCGATCAAGACGCATGCGCGCCGTGATGGCGATGATTTCATCATCAACGGTGGCAAGATGTGGATCACCAATGGCATGATGGCCGACTGGTGCTGCCTGCTGGTCAACACCTCGCAAGGCGCGCCGCATAAGAACAAATCACTGATCATGGTGCCGATGGACAGCAAGGGAATCAGCCGTCAGAAGATTCACAAAATCGGCATGCATTCATCGGATACCGCACAATTGTTTTTTGACGATGTGCGTGTTCCGGTCAGAAACGTCATCGGCCAGGAAGGTATGGGCTTTACTTTGCAAATGCTGCAGTTTCAGGAAGAGCGACTGTATGGTGCGGCAGGTTCGCTGCAATCGATGGACAACTTGATCGACGAAACCATTGCCTACACCCGCGAGCGCAAGGCTTTTGGCAAATCACTGCTCGACAACCAAGTGATTCACTTCCGCCTTGCCGAACTGCGCACCGAAGTTGAAGCCTTGCGGGCGCTGGTTTATCGTGCTGTCGAAGGTTACGTCAGCGGTAAAGATGTGACCCGTCTCGCGTCGATGGCTAAACTCAAATGCGGCCGCCTCACCCGTGAGGTCTCCGACAGTTGTCTGCAGTTTTGGGGTGGCATGGGTTACACCATCGACAATCGCATCTCACGTTCCTATCGTGACAGCCGGCTGATTTCGATTGGTGGCGGTGCCGATGAAGTAATGCTCGGCATCATCGCCAAGCTCGAAGGCACACTACCGGCCAAGGCGCTGGGATGACCAGCACGACAATTCTTGCGACACAGGCTTCGGGCGTTACGACGTTAACGCTCAATCGCCCGGAGTCGCGTAATGCAATGTCGTTGACGATGGTCGACGAATTGCTCGCGGCGCTGGCTGCGGCAGCCAATGATGGGGTTTCACGGGTCATCGTGCTGCGTGGCGCGGGTGGTCACTTTTGCTCGGGAGGCGATTTGAAAGACATGGCCGCAGCACGCAGCGGCGGATTCGCCGGCATTGCAGGCGTGAATCGGCGCTTCGGTGAATTATGTGCGGCGGTGGTTGCGTCCCCGCTCGCCATCGTCGCCGTGCTGGAAGGCGGCGTGATGGGCGGCGGCTTCGGCTTGGCTTGTGCGGCAGATGTAGCTTTGTGCGACAGCACCGCAAATTTCCGTTTGCCGGAGACATCGCTTGGTTTGGTACCGGCGCAGATTGCGCCTTTCCTTGTCGAACGTCTTGGCTACTCGCAGGCAAAACGCCTCGCGGTGACCGGTGGGCGAATCGATGGCAAGACGGCCGAGAAAATTGGCTTGGTGCATGAATGCTTCACTGACACTGCCGCGCTAGATGCCGGCCTCGCCGCTACCGTCAAAGATATTCTTGCCTGCGCACCGCAGGCATTGGCGGCGACCAAGCAATTGGTTGCGCGCGCCCGTTTGAACACCCCAGCATCACTCATCGACGACGCGGCGAAGGCATTTGCGACCGCAGCAACCAGTGCTGAAGGCGCCGAAGGCGTCATGGCGTTTGTCCAAAAACGCTCGGCAAGTTGGGTCGTGAAATAAGTCAGCGCCTGAATTAAAACAACCATCACAACGAATATCACTGCAGAAAAATGAGCGCACCTTCCCGCTACCTGCCGCCCGTCCTCAAGAACATCAAGTTCCCCGTCATCGGCTCGCCGTTGTTCATCATCAGCTGTCCCAAACTGGTCATCGCGCAATGCAAAGCTGGCGTAGTCGGCTCGATGCCGGCACTCAACGCGCGCCCGGCCTCGCAGCTGGATGAATGGCTGGCGGAAATCACCGAAGCACTGGCCGCGCACGACAAGGCACATCCGGAATCACCGGCAGCGCCGTTTTCGATTAACCAGATCGTGCACAAAAGTAACGACCGACTTGATCACGACATGCAAATCTGTGCCAAGTACAAGGTGCCTATTGTGATCACTAGCCTGGGCGCGCGCGCGGACGTGAATCAAGGCGTGCACGATTGGGGCGGCATCGTGCTTCATGACGTGATCACCAATGTCTTCGCGCACAAGGCGATTGAAAAAGGCGCCGACGGTTTGATTCCAGTGGCTGCCGGCGCTGGCGGACATGCCAGTGTGAAAAGTCCGTTTGCGATGGTCGCCGAAATCCGCGAATGGTTTGGCGGCCCGATCGCATTGTCCGGCGCCATCTCATCGGGTGGCGCGATCCTCGCGGCGCAAGCCATGGGAGCCGACTTTGCCTACATCGGCTCAGCCTTCATTGCTACCGAAGAAGCGCGGGCGGTCGAGGGTTACAAACAGATGATCACCCAGAGCAACTCCGACGACATTGTCTACAGCAACTTTTACACCGGCATCCACGGCAACTATTTGAAAGGCAGTATCAAGAACACCGGAATGGACCCTGACAATCTGCCGCAGAGCGACCCAAGCAAAATGAACTTTGCCAGCGGCGAAGGCGCCAGTGCGGCGAAGGTTTGGAAGGACATTTGGGGTTGCGGACAAGGCATCGGCGCGCTTCGCGAAGTGCTACCAACCGCCGAACTGGTTGCGCGATTCAAGCGTGAATACGAAGAAGCCAGGGCGAGCATTTGCGCCCGCTGAATAGCCCACTAAATCGGACTCGAGCATGACACAGCAAGCGACCAAGTTTTCAAAAATTTTGATTGCCAATCGCGGAGAGATTGCCTGCCGTGTGATTCGCACAGCGCGGGCGATGGGCTACGCAACGGTCGCCGTGTATTCCGATGCTGACGCTAACGCAGCGCACGTTAGCCAAGCCGATGAAGCCATCCGGATTGGTGGTTCGGCGGCAGCGGAGTCCTATCTGAATATTGCCGCCCTGATGGCGGCAGCGAAACGTACTGGTGCCGACGCAGTGCATCCGGGTTATGGATTTCTCTCGGAAAACGCGACGTTCGCTCAAGTCTGTAGCGACAATAATTTGGTTTTCATCGGGCCGCCGCCCGAGGCCATCGTCGCCATGGGCGACAAGGCACTGGCCAAGCGGCGCATGATCGCGGCAAAAGTGCCGACCGTACCTGGCTATTTGGACGACGAACAAAGCGATGCGCGCCTACTGGCAGAAGCCAGCGCGGTCGGATTTCCACTACTGGTCAAAGCGGTGGCGGGTGGTGGCGGGCGCGGCATGCGCCTGGTCGCATCGCTAGCCGAGATGCCCGACGCCATTGCCAGCGCGCGGCGCGAAGCCCTGTCGGCGTTCGGCTCGGATGTGATGATGCTGGAGCGCTTGATCGAGCGCGGGCGGCACATTGAAATTCAAATTTTTGCCGATGCGCATGGCAATGCCGTGCATCTTGGTGAGCGTGATTGCACGGCACAACGACGACGGCAAAAAGTTATTGAAGAAGCTCCGTCACCTATCGTGTCGCCAAAGATGCGGGAAGCGATGGGCGCTGATGCGGTCGCTGCCGCGCTTGCGGTTGGTTACCGTGGTGCAGGAACGGTCGAGTTCATCGTTGATGCCGATCTAAATCACTACTTCCTTGAGATGAATACGCGTTTGCAAGTTGAGCATCCGGTGACCGAGTTGATCACTGGTCTGGATTTGGTCGAGTGGCAACTGCGCGTCGCTGCTGGCGAGCCGCTGCCGTTAACGCAAGCGCAAATCAAATTCAGCGGCCACGCGATTGAAGCGCGGCTGTATGCCGAAGACCCGTACAAAAACTTCGCCCCGCAGACCGGCCAGATTTTGCACTTCCGCCCTGCCGATGCCGCAAATGCTGGCGTGCGCATAGACGCAGGAATTATTGAAGGCGGTGCAGTTACGCCGTTTTACGATGCGATGGTGGCGAAAGTAATTGGGTATGGGAAAACCCGGACCGACGCGATCCGCTGTTTGATGGCCGCGCTTGCCGATGCACCTTTGCTGGGACTCGCAAACAACGGCCGCTTCCTGCATGACCTGGTCGATCACGACGCGTTTCGAAGTGCACAAATGCATACCTCACTGCTCGATGAATGGGCAGCTAGCGGCGGACCATTGATGCAACGACCTATGCCGCAAAACGAGGACTGGGCGCTCGCCGCCGCGCTGTTTGCCGATGGCAGCGGCTGGCGTTCGCCTAGCGTTAGTGCATTCAAGATGAGATTGTGTTGCGGCGATGTGGAACGGGCTTTTTGGTTGATGCGCGTGACAACCAAGTCACTGTTTCGCCAGTTGGTGCTGTACCCGCCGTCAATCGCGGGAGAGGTCTGACGGAGAGGGGGCGGACCGCCACGTCCGATTGTCAACACGCATGGACTGACCCATCGAAACCGATCGTGTCCGCTTTTCACGACCGATTGAACGAACTACATATCTCGCGCGACGCCGCAGTGTTCGTGTTCAACGAAGTTTCGCCATTTCCCAAAGCCGCTGACAACACCGATCCGCGTCATGCCAAGAGCAGCGTCGCCGGAACCGTTGCGCGGCTCGATGTCGGGGTCGGCGATACGGTGAAGGAAGGGCAGACGCTAGCCATCGTCGAAGCCATGAAAATGGAAACCCGCGTGATTGCAAACTCAGCAGGAAAAGTCTCCGCTATCCACACCAAAGCCGGCGAGCAAGTCGCTGCCGGAACGGTGCTCATCGAAATTGATATCGAGGTAAAACCCACATGAACAACTCAACTGAAAAAGCCATCATCACCTGCGCGCTAACCGGCGTGCTAACCGACCCGAAGCAACATCCGGTACCGGTCACCGCCAAGGAAATGGCCGCCTCGGCACGTGACGCCTACAACGCCGGCGCCTGCATGATGCATGTGCATTTGCGTCAGCAGAAGGAAGGAATGGGGCATCTGCCGTCGTGGGATCCGGACGTTGCCGAAGAAATCATCAACGCGATTCGCGCGGCCTGCCCGGGCGTGATCATCAACCTGACCACCGGTGTCGTCGGTCCAGACATCTCCGGCCCGGCCGCGTGCATCCGTCGCATCAAACCGGAAATCGCCGCATGCAATGCAGGCACCTTGAACTATTTGAAGATCAAAGAGGACGGTCGCTGGGCCTGGCCGCCGATGGTTTTCGATAATCCAGTCGCCAAGGTGAAACAGTTTCTGGACGTGATGGCCGAGACCGGCACGCTACCCGAATTTGAGTGCTTCGACGTCGGCATCGTGCGCTCGGTCGGCATGTTCCGCAAAGCCGGCATGACCAAACATCTGGATTACAACTTTGTCATGGGCGTGGCTTCCGGCATGCCGGTGGATGGCGACTTGCTCGAATTGCTATTGCGCTGGAAGGAACCCGATGCAACCTGGCAGACCACGCTGATTGGCCGTGCCGAGATCTGGCCAGTGCATCAGCGCACAGCGGATCTGGGAGGCATGTTGCGCACCGGCTTGGAGGACACGTTTTACCTGCCTGATGGCAGTCGTGCCAGTGATAATGGTGCATTGATCGAGGCGCTTGCCACCTGCGCCAAGAATGCAGGACGGGAAATTGCCAGCCCGGCAGAGGCGCGGGTGAGGTTGGGATTGGGGGTAGTTCACTAGACCCGAAGAGGGCGCTATCGCCGCACCTATTTGTCGCATTCCGCGACGAACTGAAACGCGGCAGCGCTCTCGTTGCGAGCAGATGCGAAAATGTCGCAATGAACAAAATCCGCTCCGTCACCATCGACCTTGATGGCACACTCCTCGACACTGCGCCTGACCTCGGTGCGGCAGCCAACGCAATGCTGGTCGAGCTCGGACACACACCTTACCCAATTGCGACGATCACAGAATTTGTCGGGCTGGGTATTCCCAATTTGGTCACACGTTGCTTGCCCGGCATCGACGTGGAGGCGCAAGCCAACGCGATGGCGATTTTCCGCAAGTATTACGCGATTGAAAACGGTCGCCAGTCGCGTGTTTACGCCGGCGTGCTCGAGGCGCTGGCGGCATTTCGTCAGGCAGCTTTGCCTATGGCCGTGGTGACCAACAAAGCGACCGCATTCACCGATCCGCTGTTGCAAACTACCAATCTCGCGCAGTGGTTTGCATTCGCCATTTCCGGCGACACGTTGGCGCAAAAAAAACCCCATCCGGCGCAATTGCTCCACGCATGCGAACGCTTCGGCACATCACCACAAGAAAATTTACACATCGGCGATTCGGCCACTGATGCTGCTGCTGCGCGGGCTGCGGGCTGCCCGGTGCTGTTAGTGTCTTATGGCTATGATGCCGGCGTACCTGTGCAGGACGTGGATTGCGATGGTATAGTCGGCTCGTTACTTGACGCGGCACGGCGTGTAATTTAACGGCGTGTCACCAGCACCAACTGACAAACTCAATCAAATGCACAATTCACCATCACTGATGACCGCCTTCCCTGAGCAAATGCTCTGGGCGGAGGCTTGGCCCTGGCGGCCCTGCACTATCGCGCGTTAAAGCGCCCTGCCCGCCGCGTGCACCTTGTGCGCGCCTGTTTTTGTCTCAGTTTTTGTGTGGAGCTCTCCCATGAATGAATCCGAATTCAACCGGCTCGCCGCCGCTGGCTATAACCGCATTCCGGTGACGCTAGAAACTTTTGCTGATCTCGACACGCCACTGTCGATTTACTTAAAACTCGCCAACGAACCGAATTCATATTTGCTGGAATCGGTACACGGCGGCGAACGTTTTGGTCGTTATTCGTTTATCGGCTTAGCTGCCAGCACACGAATTTGCGTCAAGGACGGCAGCATCATGCTTTTGAACGGTAATCGCGTTGCCGAGCGCCGCGACCATACCAATCCGATGACTTATATCAGCGAATTCATGGCTCGTTTTAAGGTGCCTGATTTGCCCGGCTTACCGCGTTTTTGTGGCGGTTTGGTTGGCGCTTTTGGATACGACACAGTGCGATTCATCGAACCGAAGCTGGCAACCGAAGCGCATGCGAAAAAACCCGATCCGCTAGACCTGCCGGACATCATGCTGCTGCTCTCTGATGAAATCGCTATCGTCGACAATCTCTCCGGCAAACTGACGCTAGTGGTTTATGCCGAGCCCGGCTTTCCCGGCGCGTGGCCGCAAACGCAGGCGCGCTTGAAACAGTTGGTGGGCAAACTGCGCGAGCCGGTTCAGCTACCCGCTGATACGCACGGCGTGTCCCCTGAAACGGGGATTACATCACCAGCACAAATAAGTGAATTTGGCGAAGAAGCCTACAAAGGCGCAGTACGTCGCGCCAAGCAATACATCGTCGATGGCGACATCATGCAGGTGGTGATCTCGCAGCGCATGAGCCGCCCCTATGCGGCTAGTCCGCTGGCGCTTTACCGCGCTTTGCGCACTACCAACCCTTCGCCCTACATGATCTTTTTCAATTTTGGCGACTTCCATGTGGTCGGCGCTTCGCCCGAGATTCTGGTGCGGCTTGACGATGATGAACATGGCCAGCCAGGTGAGCGCCGCGTCACCCTGCGACCGATCGCCGGTACCCGCAAGCGTGGCGCAACGACCGTCGAAGACGAAGCGCTTGCCGCAGAATTATTGGCCGATCCGAAGGAATGCGCCGAGCATCTGATGTTGCTAGACTTGGGTCGCAACGACATCGGTCGCGTGGCTAAAACCGGTAGCATCAAAATCACCGATAAATTCATCATCGAGCGCTACTCCCACGTGATGCACATTGTCTCGAATGTCGAAACGACGCTACGTGATGACGAAGGTCCGCTATCGGTGCTCAAAGCGACCTTCCCGGCCGGAACGGTATCCGGTGCTCCAAAGGTCCGTGCCATGGAAATTATTGACGAACTAGAACCCAGCAAACGTGGAATTTATTCCGGTGCGGTGGGCTATCTGGGTTTCAATGGGGATATGGATTTGGCGATTGCGATTCGCACCGCGGTGATCAAGAACGGTCAGATTCATGTCCAGGCCGGTGCCGGTATTGTGGCCGATTCGGATCCGGATGCCGAGTGGCAGGAGACCTTATCCAAAGCCCGCGCCGTGCTGCGCGCGGCAGAGTTGGCCGAGTCCGGTCTCGACACGCGGTTTGGTCAGGAATAGGAGGGACATCCCATGTTATTAATGATCGACAACTACGATAGCTTCACCTACAACCTGGTTCAGTATTTCGCCGAGCTCGGTGAAGACGTACGGGTATATCGCAACGATGCAATTTCCATCAAGGAAATTGCCGCCATGAAACCAGCACGGATTGTGATCTCGCCCGGACCATGTTCACCTGCCGAGGCGGGGATTTCTGTCGCGGCAATTACCGAATTCGCCGGCAAGGTGCCGCTGCTCGGCGTGTGCCTCGGCCACCAAAGCATAGGTGCCGCATTCGGCGGCGAAATCATTCACGCCAAGCAGTTGATGCACGGCAAGACATCTCCCGTTCTGCATAATGGCGTTGGAGCGTTTGCTGGATTGCCGAGTCCGCTGACCGTCACCCGTTATCACTCGCTGGCGATACGCCGCGACACTCTGCCGGACTGTCTCGAAATCACAGCGTGGACCGACGACGGCGAGATTATGGGGGTGCGGCATCGGACGCTAAATGTTGAGGGTGTGCAATTCCATCCCGAATCGATTTTGACTGAATGCGGCCATGCATTGCTGAAGAATTTTTTACAAAACTCGACTCGAAATTCGGCATCGGAAACCGCATCATGACACCACAAGAAGCGCTGCAACGAACCATCGAACATCGTGAAATTTTTCACGATGAAATGTTGGATTTGATGCGCCAAATTATGGCGGGTGAAATTTCACCGTTAATGGTCTCCGCCATTTTGACTGGCTTACGGGTCAAGAAAGAAACCGTCGGCGAAATTTCCGCGGCCGCCATGGTGATGCGTGAATTGTCCACCAAAGTCGTGCTGACGGACAGCACACGCGCGGCAAATTTTGTCGACATCGTCGGCACCGGCGGCGATGGCGCGCAGACTTTTAATATCTCGACTGCATCAATGTTTGTCGTCGCTGCCGCTGGCGCGACAGTAGCCAAACACGGTGGTCGCGGCGTGTCATCCAAATCCGGTGCAGCGGATGTGTTGGAGGCATTGGGTGCCAACATCATGCTGACGCCAGCACAAGTCGCTGAATGCATTGAGACAGTTGGATGCGGATTTATGTATGCACCGAATCATCATCCGGCGATGAAAAATGTCGCACCAGTGCGCCGGGAGATGGCGGTGCGCACCTTGTTCAATATTCTCGGCCCGCTGACCAATCCAGCCAATGCCGCCAACACCTTGATGGGTGTGTTTCATCCTGATTTGGTCGGCATCCAAGTACGCGTGATGCAACAACTGGGTGCGCATCATGCGTTGGTGGTGTGGGGTAAAGACGGCATGGATGAAATCTCGCTGGGCGCGACAACGCTGGTCGGCGAACTCAAAGACGGGCGCGTGACCGAGTACGAAATTCATCCCGAAGATTTTGGAATGGCGATGGCATCCAACCGCAGTTTGCGCGTGGCGAATGCCGAGGAATCGAAGATGATGATGCTCAGCGCGCTGGGCAATGCTAGCGGCACACCGCGTGAAATTTTGATACTGAATGCGGGGACGGCTTTGTATGCGGCCAATCGTGTTGCGTCAATCGCTGAGGGCATCGTGTTGGCACGCGAGACCATCGCTTCTGGCGCAGCACGGCAAAAACTCGACGAATTTGTCAGTTTCACAAAATGCGCTACGCAAAACAATGTCTGACATTCTGAAGAAAATTCTCGCCGTCAAACACGTTGAAGTTGTGGCGGCGCTGGCGGTCAGGCCGCTTGATGCAATGAAAAATCTGGCGTTGGCGATGCCACCGCCGCGCGATTTTCTCGGAGCAATCAAACAGCGAGTTGGTGCTGATGACACGGCGGTAATAGCCGAGATCAAAAAAGCCAGCCCGTCGAAGGGCGTAATGCGTGCATATTTTCGCGCTGCCGAGATTGCCGCTGACTACGCCGCGCACGGAGCCACCTGTTTGTCGGTATTAACTGATGCAGAATTTTTTCAAGGCTGTCCGGCGTACTTGCGCGAGGCGCGTGCGGCTTGTGATTTACCGGTTTTACGCAAAGATTTTTTGGTCGACGTTTATCAAGTTTATGAAGCGCGAGCGATGGGCGCGGACGCAGTTTTGCTGATTGTCGCGGCGCTGACTCTGGCGCAAATGCAAGAAATGGAAGCCGTCGCACAGAGCCTCGGCATGGCAGTGTTAGTTGAATCGCATGATGCCGCCGAACTGGATATTGCGCTCCGTTTGAATACGCCATTGATCGGCATCAATAATCGGAATCTGCGTACCTTTGAGGTCAGTCTTGAGACGACCCTGGGGCAGTTGGCGCGTATTCCATCTGATCGAATTGTGATAACCGAGTCCGGGATACTTGCTCCTCAAGATGTCGCGAGAATGCGTGCCGCAGGCGTTCGCAGCTTTCTGGTTGGCGAGGCATTTATGCGGATGCCTTCGCCGGGCGAGGAACTAGCACGCTTGTTTGCATAGCTCTTTGCCTTGTTGGATTGGTCTTCTGTACCGAAAAGTAGCAAATTAAGCTGTTGCAAATTTACACAAAACCCATGCCGGCATTGGCAAATGGACTTGTCAGCAAGCGCAGAACGCGGCATATTCGGACTTATGAGCACAAACCCTTCGAAACAGCAGCTTCCAAGCGAGTCTTTGCCCTTTGTAATTCGTTGCGTACGCAGCGAGGCCGACCTCGTCAAAGCGGTGTCAATTCGTCAAAGCGCTTATGGCCGGCACTTGCCCGAACTCGCTGCGCGATTCAGCGCGCCAGAGCCTAGCGATGTCGACGGCAGCAGTCGCGTATTGGTCGCGCTGTCAAAACTTGATGGGCTACCACTCGGTAGCATGCGGTTTCGGAGCAATCGTTATCAACCGCTCGACGTTGAGCAATCGGTCACGCTGCCGGAATCTTTGCAGCATCGCGTGCTGGCGGAGGCCACACGTCTGGCGGTGAGCCAAGCGGCGATCGGTCGCGTGGTTAAGGCGATGTTGATGAAGGCCATGTTTCTTCAATGCGAAGCCAGTGGCGTCGATTGCATGATTGCCGCTGCGCGCCGTCCGATGGATCGCTTTTACCAGTGGTTATATTTCGAAGATGTATTTGAAGGCGGCGATTTCATTCCAATGGCACACGCCGGTATGATTCCGCACCGCGTACTTAACTGCGATATCGCTGTAGCGAAGCGCCGTTGGGTTGAGGTCGATCATCCTTGGTATCCGTTATTTTTTGAAACTTATCATCCGGATATTGAGTTGGAACCGCTTGCGGTGACGCAGGCAAACGCAAACGCGACAAGCGACGGCAGAGCCGCGCTGGCTGCGACAGGACACAGCACTTCTCGCTGAATTGTGGGTGGAAGCATTGCTGCGATGTGTCTCGTAACCGACTCGCGGCGGGACGCGGCTAAATGAGACCACGCACGCGTCGCCTAGTTCATCTCGCTTCACGCGAATTGTGGCGTGGCTTTTTGCGCCGTAACGAATATCTCCTTGGCCGGCTGTCCTTTGTCGGGATTCCGGTTATTTTGACTTGCGCAGTGTTACTGGCATTGTTCGCCTGGGACTCTGATACCGCACACAAACAACCCCCTGAAGTTAGCTTTACCGCGCTGGCGTTTGTGCCCGATGATGCGCAAGTAGAGCCTGCGGCAGCCCGTGAGGCAATGCGCGGGGCAAAACGCGTTACTGGCTTTGATACGCAGTTGTCCGAAGCGGCGGTGTGGTTTGCGTTTACGCCACCGCAGTTGGAAAACGATGCCGCCGGGCCACCACTGATTTATTTTCCGTCACGTCATGCGCGCACCTTGTCCTGCTGGCGGGGGACGGCCCTCACACCTTTGGGAAGCGCATCAAGAGCTGGCAGCACTGGCGCATTGATCAACATTAACTCGGGTTTTGCCACCACCGGTAGCAATCTATCGGGGGTGCCAATGCTGTGCCGCGTTACTTTTGTCGGGCCGGCTCACTTAGCCGTCAGCGCGTGGACCGCGACTGATTTTGCTTTATCGGTGCGCGAGTTCGCGACGGATATGGGTCTGCTTGAAGGCGGCCTGACTGTGCTTGCTGTGTTCATGTTACTAGCTGCGCTAATCAATCGCGAACCCACCTATGTCGTGTTCGCCGGTTGGTTGATTGTGAGCACACGGATTGGTGCAATCTCAGCTGGATGGGACACGCTGTGGCTCGGGCACCAAGTGCCGGCAGGCTGGCTCGACGGGCTACGCAAGTTTGTTCTCGCCTGCAACTTTCCACTGACGGTTTTCTTGTTCACTCGCTTGCTGCAAACCGATTTGGCGCGGTCGCGCCATCGCTATTTGCTAAGGGTTATCGAGCTACTGTATTTACCCATGTTTGCGGCAGCAATGTTTCTACCCTATCGACATTTCCTGCCGGTGCTTTGGTTAGCTTCGCTGATCGGATACGGCATCATTGTGTATTTCCTTGGCAGTATTTTGTTAGTCTCGCGCTCGCGTATCGCCATGTATTTTTCGGCATCGCTGGCGGTAACAGCCTTTGCCGGATTCTCCGAAATCATTCGCGCAATGTTCAGTTTGCCGAACGCACTGCCCTACGTGAACAGCGTTACGGCGGCGCTTAGCTCAGGTCTGCTGGTCGCTATGGCGCTGGCCGAGCAGATGCGTATTGAGCGTGTCGGTCGACAGGGTGCAGAAATTGCGCTGCAAAAAACCTACGATCAGGTGCCGGTGGCATTTTTTACGGCTGATTCGAGGGGTCGAATTCTACGTGGCAACCCGGCGCTTGGTCGCCTGCTTGGTCTTGAAGTACTGGACGGACGCACTCACTGGCAGCAGTATTTTGAAACAGGCGCGTGGGAGTCAATGTGTAACTTGTTGGCCGACAACCCGCGCGCGCATTTGCGGTTTCAATCAATTGATCAAAGCATTTGGTATACCGTTCGCGCCTCGGTCGGCGACGGCTTGATCGAAGGGTCTATCGAAGACATTACGGAATCTGTCACTGCCAACCGTAAGCTGATGTATTTGGCGGATCACGACCTGCTTACCGGTGCACTTTCGCGGCGGGCGATTGAACAGGCATTGCGCGGCGCAATCGGCGCCGCAGAAACCGTCGCTCCCACGACTCTCGCCTACATGGATCTTGATCGCTTCAAGACGATCAATGACTTGTTCGGGCACACCGCCGGTGATGAAGTGTTGCGCCAGCTCTGCAGCATGATTGTGAAATCGCTGGGCACCGAGCCACTGCTGGGTCGGATTGGCGGTGATGAATTTTTAATTTTGATGCGTGGCGTAACGCTCGCCGAAGCCAGCGCCAAATGCCGTGAACTGGTGAATTTGATTGACGATACGACTTTCCGTGTGCAAGGTCTTGCTTTCCGCGTCGGAATTTCATTTGGTGCAGTGGAAGTCACGCCGGGGATCGAGGTTGTCGAACTAATTGCTGCCGCCGATCGCGCCTGTCGCGAGGCCAAGCGGATCTCAGCGGCTGGACACGTCGTCTCCTTTGGCGCCGATGCCCCGGCCTTCAAGGAGCACGAAGAAGAGCGCGAACTGGTGTCGCGCCTGACGGCTGATCGTGCTCCCGAATTCCTGGCAATTGCGATGCAGCCCATCATGTCATTGCACGATCCTCAAGGCAGTTTGGATTTTGAAGTTTTGCTGCGCGCGCGCGCGCCCGATGGCAGCGTGATGCCAGCCGGACGAGTCATATCGGTAGCCGAGGCGCACGGCCGAGTTGGCGTCATTGATCGATGGGTGCTGAGCACTGTGCTCGAATGGATCGACACCAACGTCGAACAACTGGCAAACACCAGATTCATTACCGTCAATTTTTCGGGCGCTTCGATTAACGACGAACAATTCATGGCAGATGCTTATGCCATGTTGCGCGCCCACCCGCATGCGGCGAAGCGGATTTGCGCGGAAATTACCGAAGGTGTGGCGCTAACTGATATCAACCAGACGCGCCGCGTGTTGGAGCGACTACGCGAATTCGAAGTAAAGCTGGCGCTCGATGATTTTGGCGCCGGATATACCTCCTTTATGTATTTGTCCGATCTTCAGGCCGATGTGCTCAAGCTCGACGGTGCCATCGTTGAATCCGCCGCGCGGCATCCGGCGCGACTCTCGATCGTGCAGGCGATTGCCGACCTTTCGCGCAATTTGGGCATGCGCTCGATTGCCGAGTGGGTCGAAGATGCACCCACACTACGTGCGATGGCGGAATGCGGTATCGACTACATTCAGGGTTATGCGATTGCGCGGGCGATGCCGCCACTGGAAATTCTGCGAGGGCCGCATTCAGCGCATTGGATTGAAGAATCCGCAATTCGACTTGCATTGGCCGATATTGCCGCCAATCGGCATGTGGTTGATGATGGTACGAGTTTCGGGATCATTAAGAATCTGCACTGATTGACTTGCATTGACGACGCTTTGCGCGCCGCAGAATGCATCGGCTTAGTCACTTGCGAACAAATTCAATTACTGGAAATCAGCCCGCCGCCTTTACCGTCATTGCGTAATCGGCCATTGCATTGAGTACCGAAGTTTCAGCACCAACTGGCGGCGCAAGCTTGATCGCCACTCCTTGATGCTGATCCATCGCGGCGGCGGCCAGCAGCGGTAAGTCTTTATTTATGTGGCTGCCTGCAGCCATGAAAATTGGTACAACGGTGATTTCGCCAGCGCCTTGCGCGACCAATCTATCGACTGCTTCGGCAAATGTTGGGCGCATCAATTCGAGAAATCCCGACTCGACTAAAGCACTGGAATCGCGCGCCAATATCGCTCCACGAATTGCCACGAAAGGCGCCGCCCATTCAGGGTTTTTGGCACCGTGACCAAACAACAAGATTGCTCGGCGTGACGGCGTGACATCAGCACCAACTGGCGAATCCTTAATTGTTTCTGGATTGAGCAAATTCGGCGGCGTTTGTCCCGACAGAGCCGCAATCAAATTATCCGCAGCACACATCGCCATCGCCATACGTGTGGCGCGCGTAGATGAACCTATATGCGGCGTAAGCGTGACGTTATCCAGCTCAAAGAAATTAGGATTGAGCGCCGGTTCGCCTTCGAAAACATCCAACCCCGCACCACTGATCTGTCGATTTTTGAGTGCGGCAATCAATGCCACATCGTCGACCACTCCACCGCGTGCGACGTTAATCAAATGCGCGGTTGGCTTCATTTGTGCGAGCTCGGCAGTGCCAATCAGATGATGCGTTGCAGGTGAGTAAGGCACCATAACGACCACAAAATCTGCTTCGGCAAATAAAACATCTTTCTCTACCCAAGTTGCGTCTTTTACATCCGGTTGCGGTGTGCGATTGTGATAAATCACCCGCATGTCAAAGCCCCGCGCGCGCTTGGCTATCGCTTGACCGATGCGACCCATGCCGAGAATTCCCACGGTCGCATGGTGCACGTCTTGCCCCAGCCATTTGTCGAGAAAACGCCATGCTTGCCACTGGCCGTCGCGGGTCCATTTATCTGCCGCCACCACGCGCCGTGCCGAGGCCATCAGCAGCGCCCACACCATATCGGCGGTGGTGTCGTTGAGCACACCGGGCGTGTTGGTCGCCATCACACCGCGCGCGGTGCAGGCGGGGACGTCGATGTTGTTGTAGCCGACGGCGACATTGCAGGCGACTTTCAAATGCGGCGCGCCAGCCAAAATTTGCGCGTCCAACTTGTCGGTCAGCACTAGCATCACGCCATTTTTATCGGCCAAGCGCGCTGTCAATTCCATTGCGCTGAGGGCATCGTCGTCATCGTGGTAGTCGACTTCAAAATGCTCACTAAGGCGCACGACAACTTCATCAAACAAGCGCCGCGTGACAAGAACTTTTGGTTTCATTGATAGAGCACGCGCGGCAGCCACAGACCGATTTCAGGGAAGATGTAAAGGATCGCCAGTGCGAAGACTTGAATGCCCATGAACGGCATCATTCCGGCAAAGATTTGGTTCAAGCTTACATGGGGCGGCGACACGCCCTTCAGATAAAACGCGGCCATTGCAACGGGCGGGCTTAGAAACGCAGTTTGCAGATTAAGCGCCACCAGCAATCCGAAAAACAGCGGGTCGATATGAAAGTGAGCAAGTAGCGGTATGAAGATTGGCATGAAGATGACGATGATTTCTGTCCACTCCAGTGGCCAACCCAATATGAATATGATGAACTGCGACAGCAGCATAAATTGCACTGGAGTCATGTCCAGCGACAGTACCCAAGCCTCAACCAACTGCTGTCCTCCGAGCAAGGCAAAGGCGGCAGAGAAAATGCTCGAGCCGACAAACAGCCAACAGACCATGGCAGACGTCTTGGCGGTCAGAAATACTGATTCCTTGACCACGCCGTAGTTAAGCTGCCTGTACGCTGCGGCCAGAATCAAACCGCCGAGCGAACCAATCGCTGCCGCCTCCGTTGGTGTCGCGAGTCCAAAAACGATGCTGCCCAAAACGGCCATGATCATCATCGACAGGGGAAAGAATGAGGCCAAGAGCATCTTGAAAACCTCAAGCCGCACGAACGTAAATATGGCGTAGAAGGCGGCAATTGCCACCAATCCGCCACCGAGCACAATCCAGAACCAAAGCGGGGTTGCTTGACGTTCGGGCTCAGGTGTTTCAACTGCGGCCGGAGCCGCAACCGCAGGAGCCGGTATAGCAGGCTCCGCCACTGGTGCCGCCAACTTGTCAGCGCCCGGTGGTTCCTGAACTCCATCTTTCGGGGGTTCTTGAAGTCCGTCTTTCGGAGGTTCTTGAAGTCCATCTTGCGGCGGTTCGGCCAAACCACCCGTCGGAGGTTCAGCAAGCCTTGCCGTGCCAATCGGCGCTTCTGTCGAATTTCCGGACAGGATTTTCGCCAGCTCCTGCGTCTCACCACCCATTTCAACCAAACCTGTGGTGTCATCCGTTGCGATAGGCCGTGTTGCGATCATCCACGTAACTGCCAATACCGCGACCAACGCAAGCGCCGGCAATATGGCGATGGCCCCCTGGCGTGCAGCTGCAGCGGGCGTAACGCCGGCAATGGACCCACCAAGCCCACGCAAGATGCCGGTAAAAACTCTGTCGCCAGCGCTCTGGCAGATTGCTTGATTCACTGGCGGCAAGTCGACATGGCGCTCTGACATCGGCAGTGGCGGCGCCAAATGTGGTTTAAGTTTGGCGACAATAATTACATAGCCGATGTACAGCGACGCCAACATGATGCCGGGGAAGAATGCGCCCGCGTAAAGTTGAACCACGGATACACCTGCTGTGGCGCCGTAAACAATCAACATTACAGACGGTGGTATCAAAATCCCCAGACATCCTCCGGCAGTGATTACTCCAGCCGACAGCCTCACGTCATAGCCGGACCTTAGCATTGCCGGCAAGGCAAGCAATCCCATCAGGGTAACCACTGCGCCAACGATGCCGGTGGCAGTGGCAAAAATTGCGCACGTGACCAAGGTTGCTACGGCGAGTGAGCCGGGGATTCTTGCCAAGGCCAATTCCAATGAACGGAATAGCTTGCCAATCAAGTTTGCGCGCTCAACCAGATAGCCCATGAATACGAATAATGGGATCGAGATCAAGACTTCATTAGTCATCACTGCGTATGTACGCTGAACCATGAGATCAAGGGTTTGCCTGACCGCAATGTCAGGATTGCCGCTACGGTAAGCAAACCAGGTGAACAACACTCCCATGCCCATTAAAGTAAATGCCGTCGGGAAACCCAGCATGATGGCGACCACGACCAACGACAGCATCAATAGACCCAAGTGACCTTGTGTCATGTTGGTCCAAGGCATGAAGATGATTGTGGTCAGCAATATCACCGCCATCAAAATCAGACCAAACCACAGTTCGCGTTTGATTTTCATTTGGCCGCCTCGCTGTTTTCTGCATTGACGACGAAAACATCCAGCGCCGCAATGTCCTGATCGGTGACATGCACCATTGCTTTCAACTTATCGACATCTACTTCCTCAACATCATGCTCACGCGAAGGCCACTTCCCATCACGCAAACAAATCAGACAGCGCACAATTTCTACGATGCCTTGAACGAACAAACCCAAGCCTGCCGCCGGAATGACGAACTTGAACGGCCACAGCAACAAAGGATCGGGCGAAAAGGTCTTTTCATTGATTGCCATCGATTCATTGGCATAGTTCCAACCGGCGTAGGTCAAGGCAAAAATTCCAGGCAGGAAGAAAACGAGATAGAGCACCAAGTCAAAGCCAGCTTGCGTGCGTTCCTCAAAAAATCCGTAGAGCACGTCGCCGCGGACGTGCCCTTCCTTCGACAGCGTATAGGCACCGGCCATCATAAAGAGTACGCCGTACAGCATGACCTGGGCATCCAACACCCATGGATGCGGGCTATTAAGCGCATAGCGGCAAAAAACCTCCCAGGAAATCAGTCCTGTTAGCAGAACAATGGTCCAGCCACAGATCTGCCCGGCCACGGTTGACGCACGGTCAACCCAAAGTAGCATTTTTTGCACGCCGTACTCCTCGCTAAGTTTTGCGCTAGTTCGCTTCGCGCCGATCTGGTAAGCAGAAAAACGGGTCGGAACCGGCTTTCACCAGTCCGACCCGCTTAGACCGACAACAACAGCCTAGCCCTTCTTGGCGCCGAAATAATGGTTGTACGCCATTTTGTAGTCCACCAAAGTATCGTTCTGCCATTTGCCAGCGCGCTGGGCAAACGCCTTCATCGATGCATCGACCTTCGCAAACGCCGGGTTGTCGGCGCTCTTCGCGACGAGGATCTTGTCCCACGCTGCAAGCTGTGCCTGCAGGATCGCATCAGGTGTCTTATAGAACTTGATGCCACCTTTTTGCAGTTCGCCGTAAGCGGTCGAATAGCGGTCAATCGCTTTCCAGCTCATATCTGCCGAGGCTGCCTGTACCGAATAATCGATGATCGCCTTGAGCTCCGTCGACAATGAGTCATAGCGCTTCTTGTTGAACAGAATTTCGAATTGCTCAGAGCACTGATGGAAGCTTTGCAGCATACAAACCTTGGCCACGTCCGGGAAGCCGAGCAACTTGTCGCTGGAAGCATTGTTGAATTCCGCCGCGTCCAACAAGCCGCGATCCATTGCCGCCACGATCTCACCACCCGGCAGAGGATTTACAGCCGCACCGAGGTCCTTGTAAATGTCGACGGCCAAACCCACCGTGCGGAACTTGACGCCTTTCATGTCGTCGGCTTTGGTCACCGGCTTCTTGAACCACCCGAATGGCTGAGTTGGCATCGGCGCGTAGAGAAATGACTTAACATCAAGATTGAGTCCCTTGTAGATTTCGTCGAGCAACTCTTTGCCGCCACCATAGTTGTGCCAAGCCAGCACCATGTTCGGGTCCATGCCATATGCCGGGCCAGAACCCCACAAAGCTACCGCTGGGTTCTTCCCATACCAATAAGCCACCACGCCATGGCCACCGTCGAGCGTACCTTTGGACGCCGCATCGAGTAGCTCAAAAGCCTTGACCACTGCACCTGCTGGCAGCACTTCAATCTTCAATCGTCCGCCAGACATGTCGTTAACTTTTTGGCGAAATCAACTGCGTACTCATGAAAAATATCCTTCACCGACCACGTCGATTGCCAGCGCATGGTGATTGGTGATTGCGCTACCGAAATCATCGGGAAGCCCGCAGCAACTGCACCTACCGAGCCGGTAGCAGCAGCGGCGAGGAATTTGCGGCGGGAAGGTTTTGCTTCGGTTGTTGCTACTTCAACTTGTGTAGTCGTTACCACTTCTTTGACATCTGACATGGTTTCCTCCGTTAGTTTTTTGGCGTCTGTTGTTCGGGTATGCAATGTAGCGCACACCGGCGAACATCGCAGACTTACTCTACACAATCAGCCAGTGAGTGACAACACTTGTTCCACTGTTTATTTGACTGGCGGTTAAACTGTCCTCGACCCCTTTTTCTTACAGATTTCTTACGACATGCTTGATATCACCACCGTTCCGTTTTGGATTGCCGTTTTACAAATCATCACGATCGACATCTTGCTTGGCGGCGACAATGCCGTGGTCATTGCGCTCGCCTGTCGCAAGCTGCCGGACTCACAGCGCAACAAAGGAATTTTTTGGGGTGTCGTCGGCGCGATCATATTGCGTGTCGCACTTATTTTTTTCGCGCTACAACTTCTCGCAATTCCTTGGCTGAAAATTATCGGCGCGCTGCTGCTGGTTTGGATTGGTGTGAAGTTGCTGCAACCCGAAGACGATGGTCACGGCGAAGTAACCGCTGCCGACACATTGTTCGCGGCGATCAAGACCATCATCATCGCCGACGCGGTGATGAGTTTGGACAACGTTATCGGCGTTGCCGGTGCCGCCCACGGGGATATTCGCTTAGTCATTTTCGGCATACTATTTTCGATTCCCATCGTGGTCTGGGGCAGCAAATTGGTGCTCAAACTGATGGACCGCTTTCCGCAAGTCATTACCGCTGGCGGTATGTTGCTGGGCTGGATAGGTGGCGGCATGATGGTTAGCGATCCGGCGCTACCTGCCGATTTCAGCACCTCGATTCCGTACATCAAATTGGTATTTGAAATTTCCGGTGCCGCCATCGTATTGCTCATCGGAAAAATTCTCGCCGCGCGCGCCGCCGCGCGCCCACAAGTCGACATCGCCAATACAAACAAGGAGCGCTCTTCATGACCCAAACCTGGCTAATCCCGATCGACGAGTCCGAGACTGCTATGAAGCCGGTCGAATGGCTGCTTGCCAACCGCGCGTTTTGGCGCGAAATGCCGCAAATCCATTTGCTCAATGTGCAAGTCAGCTTGCCACGCGACATTGGCCGCTTCATCAATGCCGAAACGATTCGTGAATTTCATAACGATACAGGTACGACGGAACTTCAAGCCGCGACGGAAAAACTTATTGCCGCCGGTATCACGCCAAAGACGCACGTTCTGGTGGGCGAACCCGCCGCGACGATTGCAAAATTCGCTGACGAAAATCATTGTGCGCAAATTCTGATTGGTTCGCGCGGACACAGCGGGATCGCGGGCACACTGCTTGGTTCCGTTGCGTCGCGCGTGGTGAATTTATCGACCGTGCCGCTGTTGATCGTTCGCTAAGCACCGAAAAAAATCGGTGGGAAGTTCGCCGATAAGCCGGGTTCTGTCGTGAGCAGTCATTCCTCTGGGATCGTTGTTACCAACGACCTCTAGCAGCCTACCCGGGAGCTACGCGAGCCACGCAAAACGCTCCCCTATTTGGCCTTGCCCCAGATGAGGTTTGCCATGCCGTTTTTGTTACCAAAAACGCGGTGGGCTCTTACCCCAATGCCGCTTTCGCGACATTGACGCACCTTGCAGTGCGCCACCATTTCACCCTTACCTGATCTGCACCTCGCTCATCTAAGAGAGACTTTGTCGCCTTACGGCGTCAAAGTCGGCACAGCCATTGGCGGTATCTTTCTGTTGCACTATCTGTCGCCTCACAGCGCCCGGCCGTTAACCGGCATCTCGCTACATGGGGCCCGGACTTTCCTCCAGACATCGTCTTGCGACGACATCCAGCGACTGCCTAGCGAACTTCCCAGCCGGATTATAGGCGGGGTGAGTCATACATCGGCGTGTCACGAGCGGCAACTGGCGAACTGCCGTTTTGGCAATAAGTTTTCAGCGTGGTGAAAGCGTGCCGTTATTCATTTGCACTTCTTGACCCGCTCGCCATTTCGGTGCGCCATCATGATTGAGCGTGCGTACGCTGCCGTCGTCCATGCGCACTGTGGTTTGGTAGCTGGTTGTAGTGTTGTGTTTCTTCGCTGCAGCATTACCTGCAGCGGCACCGATGACGGCACCGGCGATGGTCGCCGCGACGCGACCTTTTCCATCGCCGAGTTGCCGACCGATGGTGCCACCGACTGCTGCTCCACCCAAGGTGCCTAATGCACTGCCTTCACCTTCCTGTTTGATTTCGCGTACCGACTCAATCACCCCACAATTTCTGCATCCGTTTTGCTGCGTGTATTGCAAAGTGCTGGAGTCATTGTTGCGATACTGGGGCGCGCCGTAGCTGCCACTAGGCGCAGCGCCGGTGCTGACCGAAACTGGCGCGGTGCTTTGGGCGAACGCGCTACTGCTTGCAGCGGCAAAAATACACATCGTCGCCACGACTGCGCAATGGAATGCGCTAGGTTTTGTAGCCGTCATCATGATTTTCCTTTTCATCTTAGTTCTCGAACTTTAGCGCGCGTACAGCTCTCCATTCAACACCCGTACACGATCGCCCAGTCGCCAAGCTGGTGGCCGCATTTGGTTGATGAATTGCACGCTGCCATCGGTCATACGCACAACGATTTGAAAACTGCCGACATTGTGCGGCGTGCGATTTTCCTCTTCCCGATTGCCGATTGCGCCACCGGCAATAGCGCCTGCGATTGTCGCCAACGCCCGGCCATTGCCTTTGCCGACTTGATTGCCTAGTACGCCACCAATCAATCCACCAACCAATGCGCCACCACCGCCAGTTTCACGCGGCTGACCCACCGTTTCACGGATGCTCTCAACGATGCCACAATCCATACACTGGCCGGGCGCGATATAGGTAATCGGCGGATTTTGCCCGGCGTAATCCGGCGGCATTCCAGCATCGCTTGGTGGCGGTGCGAGTGGGCGTCGAGCCGGTGGTGGTGGCTGCAAAGCTGCAGGTGGATAGGCCGGTGATGCTTGATAGCTTTGCTGCCCGTAATTTTGCTGCGCATAGTTTTGTTGCGGCGTGACTTCATTCGAATATTGCACCGGCGCTGCCGGTGCGCGTTGGTTGTAGTTGGCGGGTACCGGCACACGCTGACCCTTAGCGTACATGCACTGCACATAGGCATTGTCGTAACGCTTTTGGCTGCCATAGCCGCTGTGGCGAGATTGCTCCGCGCCATTGGCGCTGCCAACCAATAATCCCAGCCCAGCGCCGGCACCAGCGCCCTCATGCCCGCCGATTGCCGCGCCCGCTACTGCGCCTAACAGCGCACCGGCGACCGCATTGTTGGCGGCAGTCTCGTTAGCCGCTTGATTCGCCGCTGGACCACCGATTTGCGCCATGGCGAAATTGCGGCAGTCGGCATCGTCGTAACGAAACTGATCGAAATTTTTCCCGCTGCCAGGCAGCGCCATCACACTCGGACCGCTGGGTGGCGCGACGGCACAACCGACCAACAATGTGCTGCCGACAAGCAGCATTACGGTTATTTTTTTTGCGTGAAACTGTTTCAAAATTTTCATGATGTTCTCAGACAGAAGTTTATTGCGGCGGTGGCGGTGGTTGTGGCAGCACACGTTGCCAGCCACCCGGACATTCTTTGACGTAGGGCCAGTAAGCTTGCGCGGCTTCGCAGAAATACCAGTAGTTGTTGGTCGGCGCGGCTTGGGCATACGCCTGTGGTTGTTCGACATAAACCTGTGGTGCGGACTGCTCAATCACAATCGGCCTATCGTTCCACCGACGAGAATAGAAAAACGGATCGTAGAAATACGGCGCATAGCCCCACGGACCGAAGTAAGGTCCGAGTGATAAGGTGACTCGCGGTCCGCCATAGCCATGATGATGCCCGTGAAGATGCGCTTGGGCAGCGGCGGGCGCAGCCCAAGCCAGACTCATCGCCGCCAACGCAACGATGCCTGCCAGCGTTGCTCGATGCGAAATTCTTGAATTGCTCATTTTGCTCACCTCATCTCATCAATGCCTCGGTCACACGTTTGCTATCGGTGCGACAAGCGCGTCTCTACCCGCTATTCAACGCCTAACCTGTAAGCAGGTTTACGCCTTGAAACTCAGGATTTGTAAGCAATTGTTGGTCGCCGCTCACAGTGGTAGTGGTTTAACGTGGCGGGCGAAATTGAAGTGAATTTTGGTAGTAAGTCGCGTTCTGATTTTCGATGGTTGCGCCAGGAATACCAAGTAGCGGCAAGGGTTGAACGGCTTCGGTTTGCCAGTTGGTGCTGGTGACACGCCGTGCTAGCGCATTGTCAAGTGCGAAGAAATTGTTCACGTCGATTTCGTCCAGTGAATCGCCATGCACTGTGACGAATATCGCCTTGCCGCACAAACCTACGAAAGGAGCGCGCAAGGCATCCAAACTGCCATGACCAAATACGATGAAACGCGTTGTCGCTAGCAATTCAGCGCGTCGCGTAACAAATACTTCTGACCACTGATGTGCTCGTAGAGCCAGCCACAGCGCAGGATTTGTGCTGGCAAAAATCACGCCACATTCATCGAACTGCGTCAGTACATCACGCGCTCTACCGCGCTGTCCTCTTTCATTTGAATTTGTTTTGCGTGATGAAAGATGAGCTGCGTTGAGCGCCGCTTTGCTCAACGGAAAATTAAGCCAAACCAGCGCGTTAAATGCATCGTGCCAATTGTCGACCCTTGTCGCCACTACGCCCGTCTCAAAGGCGCGCTGCTCGTAATCAGCATCACCGTTTGGTGTGGCAAAGCGCAGCGGCAACCCACCACCTGTTTTTATCTCTCGCGCAATCGCTTGGGCGTTCAGATAGCCCAAATCGGGCAATTCCAGCGCGCCATCCGAATGGCACAAAAACGGGCGTTGTAAAAGATTCGCCGAAGTTAAGGATTGGCTAATTTTGTAATCGCCAGGCAATCGATTCGCCAGCCATAAATGGCACCAAAGTATCGTCGGCTAGATAGGGCAATTCTGCCGGCACGCCCCAGCTATCACGCAGCAAAGTTATCTTGTCGGTATTGCGTGGCAAGCCATAAAAGTCCGCGCCGTAAAAGCTCGCAAACCCTTCCAGCTTGTGGAGCGCGCCAACCGAATCAAAAGCTTGTGCGTAAAGTTCAATTCCTGCGTTGGCGGTGTAGCAGCCAGCGCAACCGCAGGCCGCTTCTTTGGTGCTTTTGGCGTGCGGTGCCGAATCGGTGCCGAGGAAAAATTTTGGGTTGCCGGAAGTCGCTGCGGCGAGCAAAGCCTGCCGGTGTGTCTCGCGTTTTAGCACTGGCAGACAGTAGTTGTGCGGCCTAATTCCGCTAACGAATAATGCGTTTCGATTGAGCAGCAAATGATGCGCCGTTAACGTGCCGGCAACGTGATGGTCTTGCGCCATCACGAAATCAATGCCCTGCTTGGTGGTGATGTGTTCGAGCACCAATTTCAGCGCCGGAAAATCGCGTCGCAATGGTTGCAACACACGATCAATGAACACCGCTTCGCGATCAAAAATATCCACGGCGCTGTCGGTGACTTCACCGTGCACCAATAAGGGCAAACCCAATTTTTCCATCCGCGCCAATGTCGCCGTGCAGTTTGTTAAATCGTTCACACCGGCAGCAGAATTTGTCGTCGCGCCCGCCGGGTAATATTTCACCGCATGGACAAAATCGCTGGCTACCGCCGCATCGATTTCGTTTGGCGCAGTAGCTTCGGTTAGATACAGCGTCATCAGCGGGTTGAACTGCGTATCCGTTGGCAATGCCGCAATTATGCGTTTGCGATAGGCATCAGCCAGTGCGACGGTGGTGACCGGCGGCTTCAGATTGGGCATCACAATTGCCCGCGCAAAACGTTTTGCAGTGTCGGCCAGAACTGCCGCCAGCGCAGCGCCATCACGCAAATGCAAATGCCAGTCGTCGGGTCGCGCGAGCGTAATCTCGGTGAATTTTGTGGGTGAATTTTGCATGAGACGAATTATAGAGCTTGGGTCTTAAGCTCCAGCGCACGCTGATACAGCGCGTTCTTGGGCGCTCCGGTGATTTCCGCGCAAAGTTTCGCCGCCTGTTTGGTTGGCAACTCAGCGAGCAATATCGACAGCACTTTCTCTGTGTGCGCATCAAGTTCCTCAGCGTTTTTCGAAGGCGCGCCATTGACTAGCAAAACGAATTCTCCGCGCTGCCGATTCGCATCGGCGGTCAACCACGCGACCGCTTCGGTCAAAGGCATCCGCTCGATTTGCTCGAACAATTTGGTTAGTTCACGGGCTATCACGATCTCGCGCGTTGGCTCCAAAACAGCCGCCAAATCCGCCACGGTTTCGAGCACACGATGCGGAGCTTCGTAAATCACCAGCGCAGCTGTCTCCACCGCGATTTCCTCAATGACTGCACGTCGTGC
This sequence comes from Rhodocyclaceae bacterium, assembly GCA_016721505.1. Taxonomy (GTDB): domain Bacteria; phylum Pseudomonadota; class Gammaproteobacteria; order Burkholderiales; family Rhodocyclaceae; genus JADKHX01. The sequence goes on from JADKHX010000001.1 coordinate 446,537, forward strand.
GCTACTTTTGGCGGGCAAAAATCCGACGAATAAAAACCGCTCTTCGCTCATGCCAGCGGCAGACAGTGCGGCAATTGCTGCGCTCGCGCCGGGCAGCGGAATTACCGAAAATCCGGCTGCGCGCACCGCAGCCACGGCGCGTGCGCCTGGATCAGAAACGCCCGGTGTGCCAGCGTCAGAAACCAGCGCAACCGCTTTGCCATCGGCCAGCAATCGAATCAATTTCTCGGCAGCGGAATTCTCGTTGTGTTGATGCAGCGCCAAAGTCGGCACACGGATGCCGTGATGATCGAGCAAATGGCGCGCATGACGTGTGTCCTCACAGGCCACCACATCAACGCCGCGCAAAACCTCCAGCGCGCGCAAGCTGATGTCGGCTAAATTTCCGATAGGTGTTGCCACCACATACAATGCACTTTTCATGCGGACATTCTTGCAGTGCAATGGAAACGAAGCAAGCAAACTTGAAAGCCACTTCGTCAGTTGGCGCTGGTGACACGGTGTCAAGCAACTCGCATCTACAACGCGGCGTTGCCGCCGAAGTTCTCGCGGAAAAATTTCTCGTCAAGCGCGGCATGCGAATCTTGGCAAGAAATTTTCGCGTCAAAGGCGGCGAAATCGATTTAATTTGCGCGGATGGCACCACCACCGTTTTTGTCGAAGTGCGCTTGCGCGAAGGCAGCGGCTTTGGTGGCGCAGCGGCGAGCATTACCGCACACAAACAGCGCCGCTTGATTCTCGCAGCACAGCATTGGTTGCTCAAACATGGCGAGTGTCCTTGCCGCTTCGACTGCGTATTGCTCGATGGACTAGAGACCGCAAAAATCGAATGGCTACGCGGCGCGTTTTCGGCTGACTGAGATGCGCTGGTTTTTGAACTTTGTCGCTGGACTCGTACTGATAGCCACATCACACATTGCACTGGCGCAAGGCGAAATCCGGCTCTTGGTGCAAAGCTCGCCACTCGCTGGATTTCCTTATTACGCTGCTGAGGCGCGCTGGCAGGAGATGAAGGAAGGTCAAGCACTAACGCTCATCCGCGAGCCGGAAAACGTGCACGACAAAAACGCGATTCGCGTCGAATGGCGTGGCGAAAAACTTGGTTATTTGCCGCGCCGTGAAAACAAAACAGTCGCGGCGGCGATGGATGCGGGTGACAAAATTGACGCGAAAATCGCCAAATTGCGCGAGCATCCGGACCCCTGGCAGCGTGTGTTAATCGACGTATTTGTGGCGCTCTAGTCGGGCTAATCCGTCAAAGGCGAAAATCACACTGCGGTATCCTGCAGGCAATATCGGAGGTCTTTCATGTCCATCGCACAACGCATCAACATGCAATTCAACGGCAGTATCGAAACCAAGCGCGCTGCGCTCGCGCAAATGGCTGCGCCCATCGAATCCGCGATTCACGCGATGGTTGATTGTCTGCGCGCCGAAGGAAAAGTAATGGCTTGCGGTAACGGTGGCTCGGCAGGCGATTCACAACATTTCGCTGCCGAATTGCTCAACCGCTTTGAGCGCGAACGTGAACCACTCGCAGCCATCGCCTTGACCACCGACACCTCGACACTGACCTCGATCGCCAACGATTACAGCTACGAAGAAGTGTTTTCAAAACAAGTCAAAGCACTTGGCCGTCGTGGCGATATTTTGCTGGCGATTTCGACTTCGGGAAATTCGCCCAACGTGATGGCAGCCATCCGCGTGGCGCATGCCAAAGGCGTGCGCGTCGTTGCACTGACCGGTAAAGGTGGCGGCAAAATGCTGGCGCAATTGGCGGCTGACGACATTCATCTGTGTGTGCCGAGTGACAGCACGGCGCGCATCCAAGAAGTTCATTTATTAACGTTGCATTGCCTGTGCGATGGAATCGACGCGGTGATGTTAGGAGATGCTGCATGAATACGAAAACCGTGAATTACTCGAAGCGCAAAGCGCTAAGCTATGCCGTAACTTTGTTGGCGCTCCCGCTACTTAGCGGATGTCTGGGTGTCGTCGCCGTGGGCGCCGGAGCTGGCGCGTTGATGATCGTTGATCGTCGCCCTGCCGAGACACAGCTCACTGATGAAAGCATCGAACTGCGCACCGAAAATCGCATTAACGAAAAGTTTGCGTTCAAAACCCATATCAACGTCACCAGCTACAACCGCGTGGTCTTGCTAACTGGCGAGATGCCGACCGAAGCAGCAAAAATGGAGGCGGAGAAAATCGCCCGTGAAGTCCCCAATGTGAAATCCATCAGCAATGAGCTCGCCGTCGCAGGTGCCTCAGGTCTCGGCGGCCGCAGCAACGATTCCTATATCACCTCTAAAGTAAAGGCTCGCTTCATCGACGCTAACAAATTCGCCGCCGCCCACGTCAAAGTGGTCACCGAAGCAGGCGTCGTGTTCCTGCTCGGCATCGTCAATCAATACGAAGCCGATGCCGCCGTCGAAATTGCCCGCACCACCGCCGGCGTGCAAAAAGTCGTCCGCGTGTTTGAAGTGGTATCGCAAGAGCAAACCCAAGCGATGGACGCTGCACTTCGCGGCAAATCGGCGGCTAGCCACGCGAAGCCTTAACGGTTTTTTGTCGGTGGTTTTCGTCACTTGGTGCCGTTGACACGCTGATAAATCGCCGCACAAGAATCGGGTGGAGCGATACGCTGACAGTACCTAAAATCCGGCTTCGCCGTCACCTTGGTGCATCGCATGTCACCCGCCAGCCTCATCCGACTGTTTTCGCTTGCCGCGATTTGGGGTAGTTCATTTATCTTTATGCGAATCGGCGTTCCGGTGCTGGGGCCGTGGTGGTTGATTGAAATTCGGGTTGCGTTGGCGGCAGTATTTCTTGCCATCGTCGGTCGTCTTTTGCACAAGCGGCTTGATCTCAAAACGCACTGGCGGCATTTTCTGGTTCTGAGCTTTTTTAACTCGGCGCTGCCGTTCTTGTTATTCGCCTACGCCTCCCAAACGCTTTCGGCATCACTATCTTCGGTGCTCAACGCCACGGCGCCGATCTGGGGTGCGGTGATAACAGCAGCCTGGACGCGAACCGCGCTGAGTCTCAAAACCGTGTTTGGGCTTGCGCTCGGCGTGGTCGGCGTGGGAATTCTGGTTGGTTTCGACCCATCTATGTTGCAAGCCGATGCGATGCTAGCCGTTGCGGCGGCCTTGGCGGCGTCGTTTTCGTATGGCATCGCCACCATTACACCAAGACCGCCAAAGCGATTGAGCCATTTGCCAATGCGCAAGGCTGTATGCTGGTTGCTGCCTTGATAATCTTGCCAACGCTGGGATTTGTGCCAATGCCGTCGTCGGTCAGTCCATTAGTCGCCATCTCGGTTTTACTTCTGGGTACTGTTTGCAGCGGGGTGGCCTATTTGTTGTACTTTCGACTAATCAACGATATGGGTGCGACCTCGGCACTCACGGTGACTTTTCTTATCCCCGTATTTGGCGTCGCTTGGGGCAAGATATTCCTGAATGAAACGATAGGCTGGCATACGATTATTGGTTCCATCGTCGTGATTTTCGGGACGATTTTGGTCACTGGTTTCTCAATTTCCAGACCACGTAGTGCCAAATCAGGCGGAATTCCCAGCTGAGCCGGGAGTAGCGCTAGTTTGAAAATAGTTTTAAATATCAATACATTAACGTCTTTTATCAAGGAAATTAGAGGCCAAAGCTCAGTGTTTTAGGGTGCTTAGCCTAGCTAATTTTTCGAAAATAGCGGCCTTCCTGAGTCGTCGCCTGCTGCATTGGCGCCGAAATCAGCGAACCTGAAAAGGAGACGCTATGTCTGCAACGCTAACAAATCGCTTTTTGTTTGCCCGTAAAGCGCACGCCCTGCTCCATTTTTTGCACCTTGATTTGATGTTGGCTGGCCTCTTGGCCGGTTTCGCGCTGACCAATCTGGTTATCCATCGGGTGGAGTTGGTGGCTTCGTTCAATGCTGCGCTGCCGACGCAATCAACTTTGGTTGAGTTGGAAACAGCGGATGATCCTCTGCATCCCAAGCTAACGCCGCCGATGCGTGCTGCGCTCGACAGCGTGGCACGCCGCTATCGGGTGTCCAACCAAGCGCTGTTGCCGATTTTTGAGGCAGCGCAAGTCGCTGGTCGTGAGCGCAATATTGATCCGGTGCTGCTGATTGCCGTGATAAGTGTCGAATCAAGCTTTAACCCCTATTCGCAAAGCGTGATGGGGGCGCAGGGTTTGATGCAAGTCATTCCGCGTTTTCATCAGGACAAAATCCCCGAATGGGCAGGTGCGCAACCCTTCCTTGATCCGGTGAGTAACGTGCATATTGGCGCGCATGTGCTGCAAGAAGCCATCCGTCGTCAAGGCAGCCTGATGCTGGGTTTGCAGCAATACGCCGGTGCGCTTGATGATGACGCGATGGGCTACGCGAACAAAGTCGTGGCCGAAAAACAGCGCTTGGTGCAGTTCGTACGTCGCGAAAACTCCGCCTAAAGAAACACGCTACCCCATATGCATTGCGCGTAATTCTCGCGTCATAATCTCTCAAGGCCAACCGCAAACCAAAAACAGCGGTGGTGAATTTGGGAGAAGTACATGCACTATCGCGTTGGTTTTCCCTCGCTGCCAGTGATCGCACTGGTAGTGAGCACTAGCGTTTTTCAGTTTGGTTGCGCTTCGATGCAAAGCCACGACCGCCTCGCAACTGAAGTTCAGGCCACTAGCCGCGTTGGCGGATTCCCTGCAGCGATAGCGCAACTTGACGCAACTGCCACCACGGTAGAAGACCGCGCCGCCCTGCTTTACAACCTCGAGCGCGGCGAGTTATTGCGTTTGAACAAACAATACGCCGAGAGCACTGAAAGCTTTTTGAAGGCCGATGCCAAAGTACAGACGTGGGAAGATGCGGCGAAATCTAATCCCACCAAACTAATGGGATTGGTTGGCGCATCACTAGTCAGCGAACGACTTGCGGTTTATGAAGGACAAGACTACGAAAAAGTCTGGCTGACTACGCGCTTGGCCTTGAACCGCCTGGCGCAAGGTGATTTGGACAACGCTCGTGTCGATCTTAAACGCACCCACGAACGCGAAGCAGTTATTGCTGAATTTCGTTCATCCGAAACCTTGGCTGCCGAAGAAGAAGCCAAGAAAAAAGGTGCCACGACCGGCACCAAAGAGCTCAACGGCTATCCGGTAGAGAGCTTGAATGATCCTGAAGTAACGAAGCTCAAAAACGGCTACCAAAACGCCTTGAGTCACTATCTCGCTGGATTTGTCTATGAAGTGCTGGGTGAGACGGGATTGGCTGCGCCGGGCTATCGCAAAGCGATAGAACTGCGCCCCGGCATGGCCGTATTGGAAGAAGGTTTGCGCGGACTAGATGGTCGCACTAGTTTCGGCCAAAAGCGTGCGCAGAAAATGACCGATGTGCTTTTCGTCATTGAAGCAGGCAACGCGCCAGCGCGCAAACCTCGGGGCTTCACCGTGCCGATTCCCGGCCGCAATGGCATCAAGACGGTGAGCATTTCCTATCCAGTCATAGACAACTCCAATGACGCGCCTTTGGGTGCTATTTCTATCGGTGGCAAATCCTTCAAGCTCGACAACGTGGTCGATGTCAACGTGATGGCGCGCCGCGCGCTCAAGGACGCTATGCCTGGCATGGTGGTTCGAAGTGTGATTCGCGCGATTGCCAAGTCGGAAATGCAGGAACAGCTTTCGAAAAATGGCGGAATGTTTGGTGCTATTGTCGGCATCGTTGCAGCCGCCGCGACCGAAGGGGCGGATGATCGTATGTGGCGCATGTTGCCAGGGCGGGTTTACCTTGCGCGCGGGCACGTTCCAGCGGGATTGCATCGCCTGGACGTCGACGGACGCAGCGCTCCTGTTGATGTCAACATCGACGGCCAATACGCCCTTGTTGCAGGGCGAATCTATGACGGGGTGATCATCCCCAGTGAAGTCGCCAGTTTCGGGCGACTAGCTGCTGCGCCCGCTACGGTAGCTTCGGACAAGCCTGTGGCGAAAAAACCCAGCTCGCCACCTGCCGTCAAAAAGCCGAGCAAGCCGGTGCCCGAGCCTGTAGCTACAACGCCGAAGTCAAGCACGCCGACGAAGCACTAGATTGGAACTAACGCCCCGATTCCATTGGGTCATTTGGCTTTTCTAGTCCGTTTGGATGATGACGAAAGCGGCGCTTATGGGCTATATTCACGCGCGCTAGTTAAAATTCTTTGTCACCTGCACTGACCATTACTTTCGCGGTTTTGTTCCCTTTTTTGGAGGTTTAGCAATGGCTTTATTGTCGCAACAGAAATCCCGGTTCGGTAGCTCACTGATGCAGCGGAAATCACTCGCCTTGCTGTGTAGTGTGATGTTTTCACTGGGTGCCGCAAGCACGGCTCAGGCGCAACAGGACAAAGACATTTTGGCGCTTTTCGATCAAGGTGAAGCGCTGCGTAGTCAAGGCGCCTTTATGGAATCGCGGAATATTTGGTTGCAAGCAGATGATCAGGTTCGCTTATGGGAAGAATCGGTCAAGACCAATGGCTCAAAGATCCTCGGTGATATCGGCTCTTACATTCTGAACGACACCACGCGCCGCTATGAGGGACGCGACTATGAAAAAGTTTTCCTGAGTGTGCGATTGGCGATGAATCATCTTGCCTTGGGCGAATGGGACTCGGCGCGTACCGAAGTCAAGAAAATGCACGAGCGTGAAGCGGTCATCGCTGAATTCCGCGCCAAAGAATTGGATGCTACCAAGCGTGAAGCCGAAGCCAAAGGGCTCAAAACAACCTCGTTCAAAGAACTTAATGGTTACCCAATTGAAACGCTGGAAGACCCGGCGGTTCGTGCACTAAAGAATTCTTACGAATCCGCTCATGCCAATTACTTAGCCGGCTTTGTGTATGAAGCGCTGGGTGAACCGTCGCTCGCCGCAGCGGGATATCGCAAGGCGGCAGAAATGCAGCCAAATCGAAAAACTATTGATGATAGTTTGGCTGGACTAGACCAACGTGTGGCCAGTGCGCGAAGCAATCGCAAAACGGTAGATGTGTTGCTCGTGGTGGAATCCGGCAGCCCGCCTGAAATCACCTCGACCACCATTCCTATCCCGATTCCTATCATCGGACGCAGCGGGGTCAATATCGTCGCCACGCCGCTTTCCTGGCCGGTGGTGCAGCCGGTCAATGTGAATGATGTGCCCAACGTTGCCAACGTCGACGGCAATGCTGTCCCGCTGACTTTGCTAACCAATGTCGATTTGATGGCACGTCGCGCCTTGTCTGACGAAATGCCGGGAATTATTTTCCGTTCCGGTGTTCGGGCGATTACCAAAGGCATTGCGCAAAAGGCAGTGCAGGACAACTCATCGTCGCTGGGCATGTTTGGCGCAGTGTTGAGCATCGCCGCCAGCGCTGTCGCGGTAGCCACAGAAAAGGCTGACACTCGAAGCTGGCGGAGTATGCCGGGTTTTTATTCCGTCGCGCGGGTCACACTGCCGGTGGGGGTGCATAAGTTCGGCATCGGGCCGGACGCACAAGAAGTAAAGATTTCCGGCCCTTATGCCGTCGTTGCCCTGAGGAGCAATGGTCGCAGTGGCGGAATGAGCTTGGCGGCATCGCCTTATGTCGAGCCGCCACCAGAACCAGTCGCAGTACCAGAACCGGTTGTTGTTCCTGCGCCTGTGGTTGAAGATAAGAAACCAGCACCAGTCAAAGCGCCCGAAAAGAAGAAAAAGGGCTGACGCAAGTTAACAATTTGAAAAGGAGTAACGCGGTATGAAAAGCAAACTTTGGAGTCTACTTGCCGGTCTGTTTTTGTCACTGGCTGTAACAGTGCCGAGCGCCGCTCAATCGATTTCCGACAAAATTGAGCATCAAGGCACGTCACGTTACATAAAAGTCACCGGGCTGATTTCCAAGGTCAGCAACGGTTTTTTGCAGTTGCAAGTCGAGCTAAACAATACCGACTACGAAGATCAGAAGGCCTTCTACCGCGTCAAATGGCTGGATGAATCAGGCTTTCAAGTGTGGGATGATGAAGCATGGAAACCCTTGTTAATTCATGGCAACCAAAAGCACAATGTGCAAATCATGTCGCCCACCAACAAAGCGCGTGATTTTCGAATTCAGTTCAACGCCGAGAAAAATTGGGCGAACTAGCTTTTACAATTTGCAAAGTTTGCATTTGCCACACCTTTTCAATTTCAATTCAATGGAGACAACATGAAATTTCCTCAGTCACGCCAGTCACTCATTTCCGCCAAATTATCCGCGCTTGTTGTTGCGACCACCTTGCTCTATGGTTGCGCCGCCAGCGGCCCTACCGTGCAAAGCAATGTCACATACGGCGATGCCAAAGCGGTAGAACAAGTCACCAACGAATTCGGCTCAACTGACTTACAAACGATTGCTGAAGCAATGGCGCGTTCTCTAGCGCAATCGATGGCCAAAGAACCAACCAAGCCTTTGGTTACTATCGCAGAAGTCAAAAATAAGACCAGCGAATACATTGATACGCGCTCAATCACTGATTCGATTCGCGTGCAATTGCTCAAAGGCGGCACTATGCGTTTTGCCACCGATATCGCCGGTATGCAAAATCAGACCGATGAGTTAGTTCGCCAAAATCAATCTGGCCTGTACAAGCAGTCAGGCACCGCCAAGACTGGAAAAATGCAGGGCGCTAAGTATCGAATCGAGGGCAACATCACTTCGATCGTCAAGAACTCCAAGGACGTTAAAGATGTGTTCTACAAGTTCAGTTTGATTCTGACCGACAACGAATCAGGCACGATCGAGTGGGCCGACGAAAAAGAAATCCGCAAGACCTCCAAGCGCTAATTTTTTAGTGCCGTATTAAGCAACCCGTTGTGAAAGGAATCGCCATGAGCAAAAGTTTCAAATCGCTGCGTTTGTTGGCACTCGTGCTGACTTGTGCGACCCCACTCGCGTGGGCCGCCGAGTTACCGCGCATTGCTGTCACTGATTTGTCCTACGAAGAAAAGGTCGCCGAATATTTCAGCTATTTGGAGATCAATGAGAAGCATGACAACAAAGGCTCCTCACGCGAGCGCAGCAATGATTCTGATGCGCGCTCCAGCGGCTCTTCGTCTAGCAAATACAGTAGCAAAGGCGAGCGCTCCTTGTCGGCCGGTACCGGTTATCAAGAGCGGATTGATCGTGGCGAAATGCGTAAATATGTGGCTGATGTCAAAGGTGAAATGATTAAGGCCGGTTATCGTTTGGTACAAGGCAAACCCTTTACCCAAAAAGATACCGAGAAGCTTTATGACATCATCGATCGCGTGAAAAAAGGCTACTACCCTGGCGCGGATTACGTCTTGTTTGGCAGCATCAACAACGTCGAATTCCGCCGCGATGACAATCCGATTCAAGGATCAAACGCGACATCCCACACGCTGGCATTGGAACTGGTTGGCGAGTTCTCGCTGATTAGTACCAAGACTTTTGATGTCAAAGCATCGTTCAGCGCAATGGGCGAAGGCTCGGACATGAAAATGACCAACGCAGCAGGCACTAACATTACACTTAACCGCAGCAAAGTTATGCAGCAAGTCTCGAAATCGCTCGGTGAAGCAGTGCTGGCCGAGTTGCAAGCGCAATTCAATCCGGGTGTCAGTACAAGTAGCCGAACCGTTGAACGAACCACCGAAGTTCGTGAAGAGAAGACTACTGTTTATAAGTAATTCATTTTTTGCGCAAGGAAAAGCCGCCAGAAGTTTGGCGGCTTTTTTGTTTGCGTCAGTTGGTGCTGGTGACACGCCGTTAATGTCACCGCCAACTCTCATACGCCATCAATTTGCCAAGCCGATACAATTCCCGCATGAACTACACATCGCCAGCATTTGAATCCAAAGTCGTGTCGCCTCAAAATCTGGCAGCGCGTATTGCCATGCTGCCGCGTCCGTTAGTGTTCACCAACGGTTGCTTCGACATTCTGCATCGCGGCCACGTAACCTATCTTGCCCAAGCGCGCGCGCTAGGTGCCAGCCTTATTGTGGCGGCAAACTCTGACGCTTCGGTGAAGCGACTAGGCAAAGGGGATGATAGACCGCTGAACTGCTTGGAGGACCGCATGGCACTGCTTGCCTCACTCGAATGCGTGTCAGTGGTGACTTCGTTTGACGAAGACACGCCATTGCAGCGGATTCTCGATTGCCACCCCGACATTTTGGTCAAGGGCGGCGATTGGCCGGTCGAAAAAATTGTTGGCTACGCAGAAGTTATTGGCTGGGGCGGTAGCGTGCATTCGATACCATTTCGGCATGAACGCTCGACCACCGCCTTGCTGAGCAAAATCCGCGCGCTTTAATTAAACCAAAGTCGCCAAAGCCGCTGGCGAGAAATCCTTCAATTCGCTATTGCGACCATCGCGCACTTTGACGACCCACTCGGGGTCGCCGAGCAATGCACGTCCGACGCCGACTAAATCGAAATCACCACGATCAAAGCGGCGCATCAATTCATCAAGCGCGGCAGGTTGCGACGACTCACCGGCAAAGGCGGCGAAAAATTCGCCCGACAATCCGACCGAACCAACGGTGATGGTTGGCGCGCCGGTAATTTTTTTCGCCCAGCCGGCGAAGTTCAAATCCGAACCTTCAAATTCCGGCTCCCAATAGCGACGTTGCGAGCAATGAAATATGTCCGCGCCAGCATCGGCCAGCGGGCGTAGCCAGGCTTCCATTTCCTGAGGTGTCTTGGCCAATTTCACAGCGTAATCTTGTTGCTTCCATTGCGAGAGTCGAATGATCACGGCAAAGTCGGGACCGACTTCGGCACGCACGGCTTTCAAAATTTCGGCGGCGAATGTGCTGCGTTGGGCCAGTGTCGCGCCGCCATATTTGTCGGTGCGGTTATTGGTGCCATCCCAAAAAAACTGGTCGATCAAATAACCATGCGCGCCGTGTAGTTCGATGGCGTCAAAGCCCAAGCGTTTGGCCGCGCCAGCCGCATTTGCGTAGGCTGAAATCGCATCGGCAATTGCCGCATCGGTCATTGGCTCGCCAAATTGTTTGCCGGGCGAAGATAACCCGGAAGGACTGTCGACCGGCCCGGGCGCAACCCATTTTGTGCGCGCGTTGCGTACAGCTCCGACATGCCAAAGCTGCGGCGCCATCACGCCACCTTCGGCATGCACAGCATCAATCACTTCCTTCCATTTACTGAGCGCATCATCGCCCCAAAATCGCGGCACATTCGGGTCGTTCGACGCCGAGGGTCTACCTACCACCGTGCCTTCGGACACGATCAAACCGACATCCGCCTTAGCGCGGCGTTTGTAGTATTCGACGACTTCATTAGTGGGTACGCCGTCTGGTGAAAACGAACGGGTCATCGGCGCCATTACGATGCGATTGGATAACGAGAGAGATTTGAGTTTGAACGGGCTGAATAGCGCGGATGCGGACATGGAGACCTCGTGGGGAGTTTTTTCGGTTTGGGCTATCTGGGGACGCAATGGTGTTTCTCAAGCCCCACAGTAAGCGTAGTCACGTCGGCATAGTGGGCAGAGCTGGACGGCGCAATACCGCCGTTCGCACCAACGCAATATGCTCACGCAGGGTGTATTGCATATCGGTGAAGCCTACCGGCATCGGCAACAAATTCGCACTCTTTTCTATCGTATCCAGCCGTTGCAGCCATTCATCCTGCGTACGTTGATCAGGTAAATCCAAAAGTTCTGATTCGATGAATTTGAGTTCGCCATATAGTCGATAAACTCTTGAGCGCACGCGCCACGCATAAAGCCTTGGTGCATAGCTGAACAATGGCAGCAGAATCGCGATCAGCGGCACCAGCATCACCACCAATCGATCTACCAAGGTTGCCGCCCAGAAAGGCAAATAACGCTGCAAAAAAGGTTTACCGGAAGTGAAAAAACGCGTGGCCTCTGACGACAGCGGAAACTCGCTATGTGCCGCATGCGGAAACTCGCCGGGGCGCTGGAACACCCCTGGTTCGCCATGTACTTCGGCGGCTGCTTGCATGAGCAATCCAACTAATGCGGGATGCGTGTCACCACGAACCATCACCGTGGATGAGGGTGCCAACAACTGCACATCTTGCGGCGGAATATCGCGCACCAAATCAATCGCCCCGCGTGGCAACGTCAAATGCGACAAACTCGGCATGCGGCGTGAATAAGCTTCGGCATGGGCAACGCTCATCAACTTCGCGTGTGAGCTGAAGAGCAGCGTCCACACCAAGGCTGATTCGGTTGGCCCAACCACCATCACGGCATCCAAGCTGCCGTTGCTCAGCCGCTCGACCAAACCCATGCCGCCTTCGTTGATGAAGGTCGTATTTTTCCTATCTATGCCATTAGCGCTTAGCAGTTCGAGAGCAAGACTTTGAGTTCCACTGCCTTCTCCGCCAATGGCGACTCGGCGACCCTTGAGTTGCATCAGCGTGGTCAATTCTTCGACCGTTGGATCACCCTCTTTGGCGTTCTTTGGCTGCAAGCCATTGCGATAAAAAATCCACATTGGTTCATAGTAAAACGCACCGAGTACTTGCAAGTCGTCGCCTTCGCGAAGACGCGCGGTCCCTCCTTGAACAAAGGCCGCGTCGATGGCGAAATTTGGGTCACGCAATCGCGCCACATTCTCAATAGCTCCTGCGGATGGAAGGGCAACCAGATCGATGTCGTAGCGCGCAAATATCTCGTGATAGCGCGCCGCGAAGCGTTGGTAGCCGCCGCCCTCGCCGCCCGTACTGATAGTCAGCGTGTGGGGTGGTGCGGGTTTGATGAATTGCGCCGCCGCCCAAAACGCCAAGCCCGCGATAAACACAGCGGGCAGGATCACGGCGAACAAATCGCGCAAAGACAATTGATTAAGTTTGACAGCCATGCCCGAACACTAGCAGCTTGCGATGCTCTGCGCTAGGATGTTGATCTCTGTTTATCTTTACCAAAGATCATCATGCGAAATTCATTGGTCCGTCTGCTTGCCACGCTTATTCTGGCGTTGCCTATCGCTACATCGGCGTTTGCTACGGCAACGAGCGGTGGAATCAATTGGCGTGCTGCGGCTAACGATGCCGATATCGCACGCGCCTTTGCGCAGGCCAAAACCGAATCTAAGCCGGTGTTGCTCTACTGGGGCGCAAGCTGGTGCCCGCCGTGCAACAAACTCAAAGCCACTCTATTCACTCGTCAGGATTTCATTGCTCAGTCGCGGGCAATAGTCGCGGTCAACATTGATGGCGATTTGCCCAGCGCACAAAAACTCGGCACTAGGTTCAAAGTCACCGGTTATCCGACGATGATATTGATGAACGCCAACGGCACAGAAATTACCCGCTTGCCGGGCGAAGTTGAATCTGCTCAAATCATCAATGCGCTGAATCTCGCGCTGGCGGGCGGGCGACCGGCCAAAGCACTGCTGGACGACGTGCGTGCCAACAAACCCCTGAGCGAAAACGAATGGCGCACCTTGGCTTATTACTCCTGGGAAACCGACGAAGCACAGTTGGTCAGCGCCGATGCACGCCCTCAACTGTTTGCCGATTTGGCGACCGCCAGCCAGCAAGCCAAGGCTGAAGTCGCAGACCGTTTGTGGCTCAAGGCGGTTGCCGCCAGTGATGGAAAATCAACGGTCAAAAGTTTAGGAACGATGGAGTCGCGACGCAAAACACTTTCTGAATTGCTCGCCAATCCAAGCAAAGTGCATCAGCATTTGGACATGTTGGTGAACTACGCGGGTGACCTTGTACGCCAAACCTCAGAAGCGAATAGCACTGAACGTGCCGCACTTGTCGTCGCCTACAACGCCGCGCTACTTGGCTTGCAAAACGATGCCGCACTTGCTCGTGCAGATCAAGTCGATGCCCTCGCTGCCCGCATTGAACTCGCCCGCATCGATCAAGCCGAAACCACAATTCAAGTGAGCTTGCCGGAAGCCTTGCAAAGAGAATTGCGCGAAGCAAGTGCAAAGCTCGATCGCGACATCAGCAACGGCTACGAGCGTCAAGCAGTGATTCCCACCATCGCCTTTGTGCTTGGTCGCGCTGGACTGTGGCAGGAAAGTGATGGCCTGCTGAAGACAAGTTTGGCGAAAAGTATTTCGCCGTATTACCTGATGAGTTCATTGGGCAGCAATGCCAAAAAGCAGGGTCGCAGTGACGAAGCGCTGGTTTGGTATGGCAAAGCCTGGAACGCCAGTGTCGGACCGGCCACAAGATTGCAATGGGGTGCGACCTATGTCATGGCACTGATCGACATGGCACCTGATGACGCGGCCAGAATCAGTGCGACCGCCACGCAAATTTTCACCGAAGCTGGCAAAGACGGTAGCGCATTCCATCAGCGCAGCGCACGTTCACTCGCCCGCATTGCCGACAAACTGGCGACATGGAATACCGCCGATGCGCATCAAGCCGAGCTAACTAAAATCACCGCGCAAATCGACGGCCTATGCAAACGCTTGCCCGCCAAAGACCCGCAAAAAGCCAGCTGCGCGGAAGTGTTAGCCAAAGCTGAGCCAGAGCACAACAGCTTTGTAGGTCGGAATTATTCCGCGCGAAGCGATTGGCAAGTCGTGCAGAGCTTGTCGACCACCAACTGGCGAAAGGAGTTGGGCGAGTCCCGGCCAACTCGTGTCGCCGATCTCGTGCGCACACGCCGTAGCGCCCGTGATTTTCTGCCGGATGCGATTGCACCGGAATTGCTTGATGCAGTCCTCGCCGATGCCAACGCCTCACCGAGTTGGTCCAACACGCAGCCGTATCGGATAGCGATAGCGTCCGGCGATATCAAAGACCAACTTAAGACAGAACTTTGTGAGCGCTTTGACATCGCGATGAAAGCACAGCGCAGTGGCTGGCGGGGAAAGCTAAGTTTGCTGGCGACCCGCAAAGGCCTGCCCGATGGCGATTTCAAAGTTAATTTTCAATACCCAAGAGAACTGCAACCCGCCCGCCGCGCTACCGGACACGGTCTCTACCAACTGCTCGGCATTGCGCGCGACGATCATGCCGCGCGCGAAATGCAAATGCGCAAAAATTTCGAATTCTTCAACGCCCCAACAGTAATTTTTGTTTTTGTACACGCGGGGCTGCATGAATTTTCGGTACTCGACGCGGGAATTTATTTGCAATCTCTGATGCTCTCAGCACATGCCAACGGACTCGCCACTTGTGCGCAAGGCGCGCTAGCCACATGGGGCGGCCCCGTGCGTAGTGCGTTCGATGTGCCGGCCGATTACAAGCTCATCTGTGGTGTTTCGATGGGTTACGCCTCTAGTGAAGCGGTGAATCAATTCAATCCGGGACGCAGTGAGCCGCAGACACGGTTAATCGCGGCCAAATAAAAACCCAGACAAAAAAATGAAACTGTCTGGGTTGATTTGCTGCGCTGTGCGAAGCGAAATCTAGAACGGAATATCGTCCTCGAACTCATTGAAGTTGTTCGCCGCTGGTGCGCTTGCCGAGCTTGGACGACTAGCACTGCCTTGCTCGCCGCCACCACTACGCGGACCGCGATCTTCGTTCGGCGCGCCCATACCTTGCCGGCTGCCGAGCATTTTCATTTCATTGGCGACGATTTCGGTGGTGTAACGATCAACGCCATCTTTGTCTTGCCATTTGCGCGTCTTGAGTGCGCCTTCGACATAAACCGACGACCCTTTTTTCAAATACTGCACGGCGATTTCGGCCAAACGACGATGGAATACCACGCGATGCCATTCAGTTGCCTCGCGTTTTTCGCCAGTCTGTTTATCTTTCCATGTATCGGTCGTGGCGATATTGACATTCGCTACTGCATCGCCGTTGGGGAAAAATCTGCTTTCCGGGTCAGCGCCGAGATTGCCAACCAAAATTACTTTATTTACTGATGCCATCTTGTTCTCCAGTCTTCTGTATGTGGGTTTGTTGTGCTACAAAATTAAAACTCGCGACTCAGTTGCCTCAATCGCGGCTCGCAGTATGGCACGGCGTGTCAGCAGCACCAACTGATAGATTCACACCCACAACCAGCTAAACACCAGCGCGCAAATTGTGGCGTAGATAGCGCCGTCCAAAGCATCCAGCGCCACACCACGCCAAGGCTTGCCCATCCAAATTCCCATTTGCACACTACCGCCTGTGAAGGCCAAAAAACTCATCGTGCCAACCACGCAAGCGATCATCCCGGCGGCTGGCGTTGCACCCAATGCGCTACGCGCAATGCTGCCGCTAATCGCCGCGATGACCAAGCAATAGACAAACCATTGCGACAAACATTTGCCCATCCCCGGCAGGCCGTTTGGGCGAATGGTGATGAAACCTATCGGGCCTTCGTTAAATTTCTTCTGCATCGCCTCACTGGCCATTTCTTTGTGGTCGAGACAATGTGGCAACACATATTGGCCCGGAGCGGGCGAGCCATTGCGAAGAGCCGCACCCACTTCGTCTTCGTTCGCCAGCTTGAGATAGTCTCCGTTATGCCATTTCAACGCCATATGTATCAAACTGCTGGCGAAAGAAAATTGCCACCGCAGAAAGCAATATTGGTAGCCATAAATTTAATGTCATTTGCATGTTGTACCCCTTTCCAAAATGGACGATGTGCGCTACATGAAAATTATTTGCGAGTCCACAATACGCTTGGTTAATGCCGCAGTACAGCTAGAGCTTCAGTGTCATGAACACACTATTTGGGTCGTCGACGTAATCACCAAACGGCCCGCAAAATGTGAAACCGAAACTCTCATACAGCCTATGCGCCGGCCAAAAGGCCGCCATGCTGCCAGTCTCAAGATTCAAACGTTCATAGCCGCGATCCCGTGCGACATCAATGATGTGCGCGAGAATCGCCCGTCCCGCGCCCTTACGTCGCAGGGCCGCTGGGGTGCGCATGGATTTTATTTCACCTTGGCTAGTGCTCATCGCTTTGAGCGCACCGCAGCCGAGCAACAGCGAGTTTTCCCACACTGACCAAAAAGTAATTTCCGGTCGACGCAACTTCTCAAGATCCAGCGCGTGCACGCTGTCAGAAGGCGATAGCGACAGCATGCTTTGCAAATGCTCGTCCAGCAATGCATGGATCGCCGGGCGCGACAGGTCATCGATTTCTATGTTCATGGCTTAGGCGAGTTTCTTCGGAATGGAATAAGTGCCAACCGCATGTGCCACCGGCGCTGGCGTGCCTTCCGAATACAAGGCGACTTCACCAACCGCCAAGGACTTGCCGACTTTCATCAGTTTGCAAACGCCGATGATGGCGCTGTTGGGTGTTGGCTTGCGCAAAAAATTAATGCTCAGGCTGGTCGTCACTGCCAGCGGAACAATCCCGATTTCGCCCAAGATGGCGACGTACAACGCGACATCGGCCACCGCCATCAGCACCGGCCCGGACACCGTGCCGCCCGGGCGTAATTCGTCGATGCCGACTTCATGGCGGACCGCTGCTGCCATCGCTCCGACCGACTCGACGGTGCATTTCGTTTGCGGAAATTCAGTGCTTAAAAAAGCCACAATCTCCGCCTTGGATGGCGTACGCGTCATGTGTAAATCCCAGGATTGGTTCTTAGCTGAATTAAATCACCGATTATTTCGGCTTGTATCCAAGTACGCGCGCAGGCAAAAAAGTATCGCCCGCAGCAAAGCAAACAGCGCCTCAACGGTGACTCCGATGAGTCGAAATGGCAGCGTAAGCAAGCACACGAAAGGCCACAGTACTAGTGCCAGCATAGCACCCGGCCAACACAGAACAAACAGAACGAGCCATGCGATGACGGTAAACAATTGACCCTTTTTTGCTCGGTAATTCTCAAGCTGAGCGGTGAAGACACAATTTTCGTAAGTTACAACTTGCTTTGAAGTATTTTGAATCACAAATATCAATTTCTGATGTGTCAGAACTTGAATTTGCCGACTTCAGATTTCGCCGGTTGGTGCAATGTGCAGTGTCGGCTTAGTACAGCCGACCCGCTATGCAGGAGCAACGCAGTGCGTTGCTCATTCCCTGCTACGCCGCTGTTACTCAGTGTGGTGCATTCATCCGGTGGCTATCGCACTACCATAAGGTATAGTCGCATCTCGCAAAGACTGAATATAATCACAGCACTATGGAATACCTAAAAATTCGCGGCGCGCGTACGCACAATCTCAAGAACATCAATCTGGATTTGCCGCGCAACAAGCTCACGGTGATTACCGGTTTGTCGGGCTCTGGCAAAAGCTCACTGGCGTTTGATACGCTCTATGCCGAAGGCCAACGGCGTTATGTTGAGTCGCTCTCGGCCTATGCGCGGCAGTTTTTGCAGTTGATGGAAAAGCCTGATGTGGATTTGATTGAAGGCTTGTCGCCGGCGATTTCGATAGAGCAAAAAGCCACCAGCCATAACCCGCGCTCGACGGTTGGCACGGTCACCGAGATTCACGATTATTTGCGCTTGCTGTTTGCGCGTGCGGGCACGCCGCATTGCCCTGATCATGGTTTGCCGCTGGAGGCCAATAGCGTTTCGCAAATGGTCGATCATGTGTTGGCCTTGCCGGAAGAAACGCGGCTGATGATTTTGGCGCCGGTGGTGGCCAATCGCAAAGGTGAACAGTTGGATTTGTTTGCCGAGTTACGCGCCAAAGGATTTGTGCGTTTGCGGGTGGATGGCGTGGTGTACGACATTGATTCGCTACCCGCTTTGGCGAAAACCAAGAAGCACACAGTTGATGTCGTGGTAGATAGAGTCAAGGTGCGCCAGGACATGCGCCAACGTCTGGCTGAGAGCTTCGAGACGGCGCTGGCCCATGCCGAAGGTCGCGCACTAGCGGTAGAAATGGATGCCGACAACCTCTCGCTCAAGGAACATTTGTTCTCTTCCAAATTCGCTTGTCCGGTTTGCAACTACGCTTTGCAGGAATTGGAACCGCGACTGTTTTCTTTCAACAACCCGATGGGTGCCTGCCCCAAGTGCGACGGTCTCGGACAGATTCAGTTTTTTGATCCGCTACGCATCGTTGCCTATCCACATTTGTCGCTGGCCGCCGGGGCGATCAAGGGCTGGGACAAGCGCAATCAGTTTTATTTTCAGATGATAGAGTCGCTCGCCGCGCACTATGGATTCAATGTCGAAACGGTGTTTGAAAAACTCTCCGAAGCGCATCGCAATGTCGTCCTTTATGGTTCGGGCACAGACCAAATCAAGTTCAAATATTTGAGCGAAAAAGGCACCCGCTTTGATCGCTCGCATAGTTTCGAAGGCATCATCCCCAGCCTCGAACGGCGCTACCGCGAGACCGATTCGCCGATGGTGCGCGAAGAGTTGGCGAAGAATTTGAACAGCCAGCCCTGCCCCGAGTGCGCGGGCTTGCGCTTGCGGCGCGAAGCACGGCATGTGTTCGTCGGTGGCGAGACCATTTCGGCATTGTCTAGTCTGTCATTGATCGCCTGCCGCGACTTTTTTAACTTGCTCACTCTCAGCGGACAACGCGCACAAGTTGCCGAAAAAATCGTCAAAGAAATTACTGCGCGATTGACCTTTTTGATTAACGTCGGCCTCGATTATTTGGCGCTCGACCGTTCGGCAGAAACACTTTCGGGCGGCGAATCGCAGCGCATACGGCTGGCTTCGCAAATCGGCTTTGGCCTCACCGGCGTGATGTATGTGCTCGACGAACCGTCAATCGGTTTACATCAACGCGACAATTCGCGCTTACTCGAAACGCTGACTCACTTGCGCGATTTGGGTAACACGGTGATCGTCGTCGAACATGATCAAGAAGCGATTGAAGCCGCCGACTATGTGGTGGATATGGGGCCGGGTGCGGGTGTGCATGGTGGCCGCGTGGTGGCCGAAGGCACACCGAAGCAAGTCGCGAACAACAATGCGTCGATGACCGGTGCCTATCTTTCCGGTCGCCGTTCGATTGCAATTCCAGCCAAGCGCACAGCGTTTAACAAAGAGCGCGTGCTCAAAATTACCGGCGCCAGCGGCAATAATTTGAAGCGGGTTGATCTGCAGATTCCGGTCGGCCTATTCACTTGCATCACCGGCGTTTCTGGCTCGGGTAAATCAACGCTGATAAACGACACGCTGTACACCGCAGCGGCCAAACATTTGTATGGATCGACCGACGAACCGGCCGCACACAAAGCAATTTTGGGCTTGGAATTTTTTGACAAAGTCATCAACGTCGACCAAGCGCCGATAGGCCGCACACCACGCTCTAACCCGGCGACCTACACCGGTTTGCTCACTCCCATACGCGAGCTGTTTGCCGGTGTGCCCGCAGCGCGCGAACGCGGCTACGGCCCTGGACGATTCAGCTTCAACGTCAAGGGCGGACGCTGCGAAGCTTGTCAGGGCGACGGCATGATCAAGGTCGAGATGCATTTTTTGCCCGACATATTTGTACCCTGCGATGTCTGCCACGGCAAGCGCTACAACCGCGAAACTTTGGAGGTGCGTTACAAGGGCAAAGCGATACATGAAGTGCTCGGCATGACGGTGGAAGAAGCGCGCGAGTTCTTTGATGCCGTGCCGATAGTCGCGCGCAAATTGCAAACCCTGGTCGATGTCGGGCTGTCTTACATCACGCTCGGGCAAAGCGCGACCACGCTCTCGGGAGGCGAGGCGCAGCGCGTCAAACTCGGGCTGGAATTATCCAAACGCGATACCGGACGCACCCTCTACATCCTCGACGAACCGACTACCGGCCTGCATTTCCAGGACATAGAAATGTTGCTCTCGGTACTGCATCGTCTGCGCGATGGCGGCAACACGGTAGTGGTGATTGAACACAATCTGGATGTGATCAAGACCGCCGATTGGGTGGTCGACCTCGGCCCCGAAGGTGGTGACGGCGGCGGGCGAATATTGGCGACAGGAACCCCTGAAACAGTGGCGCAAAACACCGCCAGCGCAACCGGGCGTTACTTGCTCAAATCGATCAGCACGGCGGTGGTTCCTGTCGCCCCGATCAAGCCCAAAGCCCGCAAGAAGGCCGGCTAGGCGAACCGCGCCAACTAATCGTGCAGGTCGCGCGACTCGACGACAGTTAGCCCGGTCTTCCCCGCCAAGACGCCCGCCAATAGCGCGCGTGCAATCGCTGTGGCTGACACGGCCCGGTATTGCAATGGGATGACCGGCTTGAACAGCTTCGCGGCAAGTAAGCCGAGCTGCTCTCCCGTTCGCTTGGCTTCGCGCTCGGCATCGATGAGTGATGGCCGAACGATGGTCAGGCTGGAATAACCCAGACTAGTGATTTGCTCTTCGGCATCGCCCTTGGTTCGCAAATAAAAATTCGGCGATAGTGCGTTGGCACCGAGCGAAGAATTCAAGCCAAATCGCGTCGCCCCGGCGGCCTTCGCCTTGCGCGCGATGGAAACCGGAAGCTCAAGGTCAATCGCGGCAAAAGCCGCTTTCGATCCAGCCGCTTTGATGGTGGTCCCCAAGGTACAAATCACCGCATTAACACCACACCAGACCGGACGATCCGGCAGTGCTGAAAAGTCGACGACGATGTTTTCGAGCTTCGGCTCGGCAGGAAATTTTTCGGCATCCAAGGGTCGTCGTGTCACCGCGCATACCGCGCTGACTCGCTCATCCAGCAGCGCTTGTTTCAGCACTTGCTGACCAACCGCCCCGGTCGCACCGACAAGAAGTAGTCTTAAGGTCTTGGCTTTCATCGAGTTGCCTTGCTCCTGAATTAACGGCGTGTCACCAGCACCAACTGGCTAAATCCATCATGCCCGCAGCGCCGCAAGCACTTCTTCCAACATCTTCTTGGCATCGCCAAACAGCATGCGGTTGTTGTCTTTGTAAAACAGCGGATTGTCCACGCCGGCGTAGCCGGATGCCATGCCGCGCTTCATCACGATTGACGTCTTCGCCTTCCAGACCTCGAGTACCGGCATCCCGGCAATTGGACTGCCCGGATCGTCCTGCGCACTTGGGTTCACAATATCGTTGGCGCCAATCACCATGCACACATCGGTTGCCGGAAAGTCATCGTTGATCTCGTCCATTTCCATCACGATGTCGTAGGGCACCTTGGCTTCTGCCAACAACACATTCATGTGACCCGGCATACGGCCTGCCACAGGATGAATGCCAAAGCGGATGTTCACGCCTTTCTCGCGCAGCAGTTTGGTAATTTCATACACCGTGTGCTGCGCCTGTGCCACCGCCATCCCGTAGCCGGGCACGATGACGACTGATTTGGCATCGCGCAATAACTCGGCCGTCTCCACAGCGCTCACCGGCGTGACTTCACCTTGCGGCTCACCACTTGTTGCCGCCGCTGGTGTTCCCCCGCTGGTGCCAAACCCACCCGCAATCACGCTGATGAAGTTGCGGTTCATAGCGCGGCACATGATGTACGACAGGATCGCGCCTGAAGAGCCGACCAGCGCGCCGGTGACAATCAGCAAGTCATTCGACAACATGAAGCCGGTTGCGGCTGCCGCCCAACCGGAATAGCTATTGAGCATCGAGACCACCACCGGCATATCAGCACCGCCAATCGACATCACCATGTGCACGCCGAAAAGTAAAGCGATGACCGTCATGATGACCAAGGGCATCATGCCCGCGTCGACTGAATGTGCACCGAGAAACTGTGCGCCAAAAAATAACACAAGCAGCAAACCAGCAAGATTCAGAAAATGCTTGCCGGGCAGGATCAGCGGCGTGCCACTGATGCGCGCAGAGAGCTTGCCAAAGGCGATCAGCGAGCCAGATAAGGTCACCGCGCCGATCAAGACACCAATGTAAACCTCAACATGATGAATCGTCACCTCTGCCGAAGTAAAACCGGCGGAAGCACTTGGATCGACGTAACTCGCATAGCCAACCAGGACTGCGGCCAAGCCAACCAGGCTGTGCATCAGCGCCACCAGTTCCGGCATTTGCGTCATCTGCACGGTACGCGCGGCATACACGCCGATACTGCCGCCAACCGCCATCGCGCCGACGATCCAGCCGATCCCGGTGGGGGTGACCCGTGGCCCGAAGACGGTAGCTACCACGGCAAGCGCCATTCCGATCATGCCGTACAAATTGCCGCGTCGGGAGCTGGCAGGATTGGATAGCCCGCCCAGACTAAGAATGAAAAGTATCGTTGCGCCAATGTACGCGACGGTCGCCAGATTTTCTGAAAACAACATCGTCGTCTCCTTATTTGCGGAACATGGCCAACATGCGCTGGGTGACGGCAAAGCCACCAAACATGTTGATTGCGGTGAGGACGATGGCGACCACGGACAGCCAGCGAATTAGTTCATCGGGTCGCGAACTACCCGGTGGCAAACCGCCAAGCATGGGCGGTGCGATCTGCACCAAAGCGCCAATCGCGATGATGCTACTGATGGCATTGGTCACGCTCATCAGCGGCGTGTGCAGTGCCGGTGTGACATTCCACACCACCATATAGCCGACAAAACACGCCAGCACAAACACCGTGAAATGACCAAGGAACGCCGCAGGCGCATTGGCGCCGACAAACCAGAACAGTGCGGCGGCCACGCCGAACATGATCGCCAAAGACGAC
This sequence comes from Rhodocyclaceae bacterium, assembly GCA_016721505.1. Taxonomy (GTDB): domain Bacteria; phylum Pseudomonadota; class Gammaproteobacteria; order Burkholderiales; family Rhodocyclaceae; genus JADKHX01. Next base: position 470,004 of record JADKHX010000001.1, read on the forward strand.
CCGGCCATTGGCTCGCTTGGCGCGCCATGGCCTTGCGGCTTCTTTTGCACGGCAGCAGCTGGTTTCGCCGCAGGGACGGCAGCAGGCTTTAAAGCGGGCGCGGGCCAGGTGATGCTGCCGTCCTTGATCACCGTCAGGCCACGTATGGCGTCGTCTTCCATATTGACGTTGATCACGCCATCCTTGGTCTTGCACAACTCTTCGCAAACACGGAACAGGTTGGTTCCGTAAAGCGTTGACGACTGCTTGGCGAGGCGCGAGGCCAAATCGGTAAAGCCGACGATGGTGACGCCGTGCTTCACTACCGCCTGACCAGGTTCAGTCAATTCGCAATTGCCGCCTTGCTCTGCGGCCATGTCGACGATTACGCTACCGGGTTTCATGCTCCTGACCATCTCGGCAGTAATCAGTTTTGGCGCGGGCTTGCCCGGAATCAGGGCGGTGGTAATGATGATGTCGACTTCGCTAGCTTGTTTAGCGTACATCTCGCGTTGCGCTTGCTGGAAGCCCTCACTCATCACCTTGGCATAGCCGCCGCCACCGGAACCCTCTTCGACGTAATCGACCTTGACGAATTCACCGCCGAGCGACACCACTTGATCAGCGACTTCAGCGCGGGTGTCATTGGCCCGCACGATTGCGCCTAAACTCGCCGCCGTACCAATCGCGGCCAAACCGGCAACACCGGCGCCAGCGATAAATACTTTGGCCGGAGGTACTTTGCCCGCAGCGGTAATCTGCCCATTGAAGAAACGACCAAACGCGTTGGCGGCTTCAATCACTGCGCGGTAGCCCGTCACTCCCGCTTGCGAGGTCAAGGCATCCATCTTCTGCGCACGACTGAGCGTCCGTGGCAGGGCATCAATTGCCAGCACCGTCACTTGTTTGGCCGCCAGCTCCTGCATCAGCTCTGGATTCTGCGCTGGCCAAATGAAACTGATCAGCGTTTGTCCGGCGTGCATCAGGGCAACCTCGTCGCTGCTTGGACCGCGTACCTTGAAAACGATATCTGAGGCTGCCCAAAGCCCAGCGGCACTGGAAATGATCTCCGCACCGGCGGCGCGATAGCTATCGTCGTCACAGTTCGCAGATGCGCCAGCGCCGGATTCAACGGCGACAGCGAAACCCAGCTTGATCAGCTTTTCGACGACCTCAGGCACACTCGCCGCACGCCTCTCGCCCGCAAAAACTTCCTTTGGTATTCCAATCTTTAGCCCCATACGCCCCCCTCAACCTTGGTCGTCAATTCCAGAATCGGTCAATGTTAGCCCAGACCATGGCTCATCGCAAAGTCAGGCACTCGCAGTAACCGATTCTCTGCGCAGCCGAACACTGGCGGCGAACCGGCAGATCATATGCTCCAAGATCTGCATCCCTTACAATGACACACCGCGAATATTCGCACCGGAGAACATTTATGGGACACTCGAAATTTGGTAACGTGATGTTTGCCGCAGGGATGCTACTCATCTGTGGGCAGGCATGGGCGGCTGATGCAGGAATCGCGAAAAAGATCCTGGGTGACGTTCGTGTTGTTCGCGCTGGAACTTCAACTCCACTGAAAGTCGGAGACCCGTTGCAGGAACTTGATCGCATTATTGTTGCAGCTACAGGCAGTGCGGGACTTACGCTAAAGGACGAAACTCTGATCAGTCTCGGACCCAACTCCACCTTCGTGATTGATAGCTTTGCCTTTGACGCCAAGACCAACCAAGGCCGCGCCGATGTTTCTATAGTGCGCGGTGCAATGCGTTATGTGACCGGGCTGATTGCCAAGCTCAACCCAGCGGCGGTATCGGTTTCGACCACCACCGTGGTGATGGGCGTTCGCGGCACTGAATTCATTGTCGAGACGACCGATGAAAAATAACTTAAGCAGGTTGACTTCGCTCGTTGCGGTTTGTGTTCTTGCCACGGCCTGTGCGACACCAGATCGGATTACGCTTTTGCCGCAAGCAGACGGATCGCCAAGTGCAGTGGTTGTCCATCCAAAAGCGGGAGGCGAACTGGTGCTATCCGCGCCGTATCAAACGGCACTAGTAACATCAAGCCGTGCGGAAACGGGATCGACTACCGCCGCTGAAGTAGAGACCCGCTACAAACAATTGGCTGATGCCTTGCCGGTACGAGCGCAAAGTTTTCTCGTCTATTTTGAGTCGGGCAGCAATCAACTGACTAAGGAATCTGAAACACAGTTGACGGAAATACTGATTGCGGTGAAATCCGTGCCTGCACCGGAATTGATGGTGATCGGTCATACGGATACGGTGGGTACCGATGTCGTTAACGACGATATTTCCTTGAAACGCGCCACGTTGATCCAGCAAAAACTCGTCGACAAAGGTATCGATCCCAAGTCGATTGAGGTCGTCGGCCGAGGTAAGCGGGCACCATTGATTCCGGGCGATAACTTAGACGAACCTCGCAATCGGCGCGTCGAAATCCGCGTGAAGTAGCGAAGCGTCCGAGAAGTTGTGGACCACATTGCGTGCCGAGCCACTTTTCAATTGGCACCGTAGCATGAAAAAGTGCGCCACGAAAATTTATACTCGTTAGCGTCCAGTGGTGACTGAAGCAATGTCAATCAAGCTGTGTTAATCCCCCGCGTTCAGGGATATCTGCGGCGTTGCATTTTGCTCGGCTCAGTCGGTCTAGCACTCGCTTGGCTGATCATGCTGGTGCCTTTCGCAGACAAGATTGATCAGCAAATTGGCGATGTGCTTCAAAGCCGAAGCGCACCGTCCGGCCACTTCGATGACGTCGTAATTATTGATGTCGACGAACCATCAATGGCACAGCTAGAGCCGCAAATCGGCGCTTGGCCGTATGACCGCCATGTCTATGCCAAGGTCAACGCCTATCTGAGCCACTCAGGTGCCGCTGCCATTGCCTACGATATTTTGTTTTCGGAGGCACGAGACGGCGACGAGGCCTTTGCCAAGAATCTAACGCCGCATACCGTGCTCGCCGCCGCGGCGTTGCCTTATGGCGGCACTAGCCGCGATGCGGCATATCGGCAGCGCTTGGTTGGGATGGCATGGGCGCATGGCGAAGTTGGGCCAGCACAGTCGTGGGACGACTTGACGCTACCAAATGCAAAGCTTTCCGAGCGAGCGCAAATTGGAGTGATTAGTGTGAAGGCCGATGGTGATGGAGTCGTCCGCAGCGTGCCATTGCTCCACCAGATTTACGGAGAAGTACTTCCTTCAATGGCCGTGAGCACACTCAAGTCATCTGGCACAGCGGTCGAGGTGGATTTACTGACCGGGCAGGTCAAGATTGCCGGTAAGACGATTATCGCGGACAAGCATGGACAGATTCGACTGCACTATCCGCTCGATTTTCCCGGCCTTCGGATCGTGCCGTTTTACCAAGTTGTCCTTGCCGCAAATGGTGCGACCGAGTTTGCGAGTCTTGCAGATTCAATACACGGCAAGACCATATTCATCGGCAGCTCAAGTGCCGTGCTGGGCGATTTCGTCCAAACTCCGATCGGTCGACTAGCCGGTCTGTATGGATTGGCAGTGCAGCCTTCAATGTTGAAACAAGGCATGGTATTGAATCCCCGCCACTGGGCAGTTGACGGTTTTCTGGCGCTGCTTGTAATGCTGGTGGCGCTTATGCTGGCTCACCCTCGTTCACAGAAATCGACTGCCTTGCAGCTGTTTGGTTTGCCCGTGATTTTGTTGCTCGCGGCGATGCTGGTCTTTGTTTCAAATAGTCTTGGCTACACGGCCTCGGTGTTACTGCTCGGACTGACGGGTGCCTTGGTGCATCTGGGCGCTGCCTTGTGGCGACAAATTTTTCTTTTCCGCGCCAGTCAGCGGCTGCTGGTCGAGAAGTTGGCGGCAGAAGAATCGGCGAGAATGAAGTCACAGTTTTTGTCTCACATGACGCATGAGTTGCGTACGCCGCTCACCGCGATCATGGGTTACAACAATATCAATTGGGGCACCAGCGATCTCGGCCGCGAGAAGCGGCTGCAAAACAGCGAAGTGATTGATCGTAACGGTCGGCATTTGCTGGCATTGATCAATAGCATTCTCGATCAGGCAAAACTAGAGGCGGGTCAAATTCGCATCGTCACCCAATCCGAGTATGTGCGCGCACTGGTTGATGATGTTGTCGCGACATTGCAGCCCTTGGTACGCCAAAAACCGGTTCGACTTGAAGTCAGATATGGGGCCGGACTTCCCGAATCATTCGAGATCGATGCATTCCGCGTTCGTCAAATTTTGCTGAACTTGACGGGCAATGCGATCAAGTTTACGGAGCGTGGCAGCGTGACATTGCACGTAGATTGGGATGGCGAAATTCTTGTGATTGAGATTGCCGACACAGGGCCGGGTATTTCGCCAAAGAATCTTTCGCGTTTGTTCGTCGAGTTTCAGCAAGCGGATGAGCAGGTTGCGGCGACCTATGGTGGCACGGGACTGGGCTTGACTATCAGTCGGGATCTGGCGGCGCTTATGCACGGCGACATCACCGTCACCTCAGAAGTTGGCGTGGGTAGTCGCTTCACGCTACGCTTGCCGGCGCAGCAAACCGCGTCTCTCGTTTCGCAGGAGGAAGCAAATCCAGCCCCGGCAGACAGTAGTTTGCGGACCACGGTGGGTACTTCTCCATTGGATTCAATTCTTCTTCGCGGCACCGTGTTGGTGGCTGACGATGCTGATGAACTGCGCGCACTATCGGTGTTTTACCTAAAAAAACTTGGCCTGATCGCACTCGAGGCGACTAACGGGCAAGAGGCTGTCGAGATTGCGCTTCGCGAAAATCCCGATGCGATTTTGATGGACATAGAAATGCCGGTAATGCGTGGTCTGGAGGCGGCCAGTTTGCTACGCGAGCGAGGCTACGCTCGTCCCATCTTGGCGCTGTCCGCTCACTCGGGTGGCGATGAGCGAGTGCGCTGTCTCGCCGCGGGTTGCAATGACTTGCTATCTAAACCAGTGTCGCGCACGCGATTGCGCGAGGCATTGGATGGTGCAATGAGCGCAAAGGAGTGACACGGTTGACGGGACGCTCATAGCTACCTAGGATACACAAAAAACTAGGCCCATCAAAGCTGGCGTTGTATTTCGGAAAGTGCGAGACAGGCTCGATCCCCCTCAACCTGAAAGCGCGCTTGGAAACCTGATACAGCGTCAGCTTCGCAGGCGCGGGCAGCCAACTCGATGGCTTCGCAAACATCTCCCAAGGGCGTCAATCCGACCGATCGTGCGCTGCCTTTGAGTTTGTGGCTTGCATCGGTGATTGCGCTTAAGTTGTCGGATCGAAGGTGTGTCGCCATTTCGCTGACTTGGCGCGTGATGCCTGTACTGACAGTGGTTAGCAATTCGCGCTCTGAGGTTCCGCGACCGCCAAAAATTTCATTGAAGTGCTCCATATCAATAGCCGGAACTAAATCATGTGTCGTCATCGATTTACCTTTCTTAGCATGTTCTTTAATGTTGAGAGATCACTCTATCCCGAATATCAGTGATACGCGCCTAAAATCAACCAGCGCACCAAAACGTCTTGCTGGCGAATGCAGCACGAAGTTTTCGGAGTGTGGCAGTTTGTCTCATTGACATTGCAAAATGTTCGGGAAGACACGAGCGTCATATAGCATTGAGATCGCCCAAGCATTTTGGAGATTGCCTGTGTGATTCGAATTGATAGTGTCTGTGTTCTTTGAATTCGCAAACCCGAGTCCTGCGCAATAGTAAGCATTTGTTTAATTCAGACTGTGTCAGTTTTGGGTGAACCAGAATCAAACGACAAAGCAGCTGTGCGCTCCGAGAACTGAAATTTGACCGATCAACCTTTACCGAATTGAGTGCTTCGATGGCGAAAATATTGATCGTTGATGACGACATAATTATTGGTGATGTTTACAGCCTTTATCTGGGCAATGCAGGCCACCGTGCCATCGGTTGCTTGAGTGGCGCGGCGGCGATCCGCTCGATTTTGACCGAACGCCCAGATCTCGTGCTGCTGGATTTGTGCATGCCGCATCTTAATGGTTTTGAATTGCTGCAGGCCATCAAGGGTGATCCGATTTCGCAATCGATTCCGGTGGTCGTGCTGTCGTCGCGTAGCGATCCAAAAAGCGTAGAGCGCGCTACCGCGCTTGGCGCGGCTGACTTCCTCTTTAAGCCGGTACGAGGAAAACGCTTGGTTGAGGTAGTGAATCGAGTGCTTGGCTTAGGGGCTTTGCCCATTGACGATGCTGCCCGCTGAGGCAATTTGCTTAAGTCGTCAACCAACACCGGCACGCGCGAAATTGGGTTCGATGGAGCGCTGCTAGGTAATTCGCTTGGTCTGTGTCACCTATTAGCGAGTGCCGCAAGTTGTGAAATTGCGCGATCTGATCGCTAGATTCAGTGGTGAGAGAATTGCTCGCTAGTTAGGTATCGGCGCGTTGTTCGGCGGCTCGCAAGATCCGCTAATATCAACGCGGCGAAAGTCGGCGCTGTGATCGCCGTTGGCATGCTGCGATGGCCAACTGAGCTTATGGCGTACTAACAAATTTTTCCGTTCGCTCCGCACTAGACCTGTCCGGTGAGGCGGCGGTCAATTAACTCGACCCAGTGTCTGACCTCAACCTCTGTCCCACCGGCAAGGTGCGAGATGCAGCCGACGTTGGCGCTAGCGATGGTTCGTGGGCGGCGGCTGGAAGTAACGGGTCCAAGCAACGCTGCAAGCTTGTTGTCGCGCAACCGTTGTGATATTTCTGCCTGCAAGACCGAGTAAGTGCCAGCCGAACCACAACACAAGTGGCTGTCGGCAATGGGTGTCAGCGCAAAACCAGCGGCGGTCAAGAGCTTTTCTGCCACGCCACGTAGCTGCAGACCGTGCTGCAAAGTACATGGACTGTGAAACGCCATCTGTTTTGACGCAGCATCCGGTGGCGGCAAATCCGTCAGGATCGCCTGCAAACGAGCCGATTCGGCGGTCAGGATTTCGCTGATGTCACGAGTGAGCCGGGCCACGCGCGCCGCCTTGTGCTGGTAGTCAGGATCGTCTTGCAACAAGTGGCCGTAATCACGGACCTGCACACCACACGCCGACGCGGTCATCACCAGCGCCTCTGCGCCGGCTTCCAGCAGCGGCCACCACGCATCAATGTTTCTGCGCGCGTCGTCGCGTGCCGCTTCGGGGTCGCCCAAATGAAAGCGCACCGCACCACAACAACCGGCGCTACCGGCGTGTAGCATCGAAATTCCGAGCCGATCCAACACTCGCGCAGCGGCGCCATTGATGTTGGGATACATCGACGGCTGCACGCAGCCCGCCAAGGCAATCATTTTTCGGCTATGTGTCGCCGTATCCGGCAATGGTCCAGCGGAAGTCAGCGGTGGCACTTTCGCCTTGATTGCCCGTGGCAACAAAGGACGCACCATTTGCCCCAGCTTCATGGCGGTGCCAAACACTCCTGCTCGTGGCAGCACGTTTCGCATCCCGGCGCGCAATGCTGCGTCGACACCCACACGCGGCACTTTGGCATCAACTATTTCGCGGCCTATATCGAGCAGCCGCGCGTACTTCACTCCCGACGGACACGTGGTTTCGCAGGAGCGGCAAGTCAGACAACGATCGAGATGAAGCTGAGTCTTTTGCGTTGGCGTTTCGCCTTCGAGTACCTGCTTGATCAGATAAATACGGCCGCGCGGGCCGTCCAGCTCGTCGCCGAGCAGCTGATAGGTTGGGCAGGTTGCCGTACAAAAACCACAATGCACGCAGGTGCGCAGGATCGCTTCGGCTTCTTTCCCGGTGCTGGTGTCACGTATGAAATCGGCGAGATGAGTTTCCATGAGCGGGTCAGATTTCCGGATAAAGGCGACCGCGCCCGAATATTCCATGCGGGTCGAACGCGTGTTTGAGTGACTGATGCAGCTTGAGGACACCAGGCGCGAACGGAGAAAATACCTGCGTCCGATCCGGCGCGTAGCGAAAGGCGGTCGCGGTTGCCCCGCAACGGTGAGCCAGGGTTTGCACTTCTTCCGCACTCGCCTCGGAATGAAACCAGCGTTGTGCGCCGCCCCATTCAATCAGCGAGCTGCCGCCCACTTCAAGCGGTGGCGTGACCGAGGGCACAGACAATCGCCACAGCGTCGCATGCGGCGAAGTCTGAGCAAAGAAAGCGTGCTGACCATCGCGCAGCGATGCCCAGAATTGCGCCGCTTGATCCGCCTCGACCAAGTCGCCACCCAATCGTTGCTGAGCCGTACGTACCGCCGGTTCTGCGCCGGAAAGTCGAATCATCAATAGCCCGTCTGCCCAGCAAGTGGCTGAAATCGGGAGGGGTTCGCCACCCCATTGATTCATCAATTCCAGCGCAGGTTGTTGATCAAGCGCCAGGCCAATCGTCGCCTCGTGCATTGGCATCGGCAAGACTTTCAGCGAGACATCAAGAATCAGTCCAAGACATCCCATGCTGCCTGCCATCAGGCGCGAAACGTCGTAGCCCGCGACGTTTTTCATGACCTCGCCACCGAACTTCAGCTCACGTCCGACGCCATCCATCAGCCGCAAACCAAGCACGAAATCGCGCAGCGCACCGACCGTTGCCCGGCGCGGTCCGGATAAACCTGCCGCGACCGCACCCCCTATCGTAGCGGCGGATAGGTCGTCCCCGAACCGTGGCGGTTCGAACGGCAAGAACTGACGGCGTGTCGCCAGCACCAACTCAAGCGCTTGTAGCGTGGTTCCGGCTTTGACCGTCACCACCAACTCGCTCGGGTCGTAACTGACGATGCCGCTGTGCATTCTGGTGTCGAGCAAATTGCTCTCCTGCATGCTACTTGGCACGCTGCCGTAAAAATCCTTGCTGCCGCCGCCACGGATGCGTAGCGGCTGGCGCTGCAAAATCTGTTGGCGGAACTCGTCGATGGTTGTGCTACTCATTACAGTCGCTCGATTTCAGGAAACGCGGTTTGCCCGCCATGCACATGCATGCGGCCAAACTCGGCACAACGATGCAAACTCGGCACGGCCTTGCCTGGGTTCAATAATCCACGCGCGTCCCAAGCCGCCTTGATGCCATGAAAAATACGCAATTCATCGCTGGCGAATTGCTCGCACATGGCGTTGATTTTCTCGAAGCCGACGCCGTGTTCACCGGTAATCGTGCCACCAAAATCCACCGACAACTTGAGTATCTCGGCACCAAACGCTTCAGTGCGCTCGAGTTCTCCGGGCACATTCGCATCGTACAAAATCAGCGGATGCAAATTGCCATCCCCGGCGTGAAAAACGTTCATGCAGCGCAAGCCGTATTTCTTTTCCAATTCTGTAATCGCAATCAGCATGTCGGCGAGACGGCGCTTCGGAATCGTACCATCCATGCAGTAATAATCCGGCGAGACTCTTCCGGCGGCCGGAAACGCCGCCTTGCGCCCGGCCCAAAACAAAATACGCTCGGCTTCAGATTGCGAAACGCGAATTTCTGTCGCACCACAGCCTTCGAGCACTGCTTTCATCCGTGCAATTTCATCGCCCACTTCCTCCTTCGTACCGTCCGATTCACACAGCAATATCGCTGCCGCGTTGATGTCATATCCGGCCTTGACAAACGGCTCCACGGCGCGCGTTGCTGGTTGGTCCATCATCTCCAACCCGGCGGGGATGATTCCAGCCGCAATCACCGCCGCCACCGCATCGCCGGCGCGGCGCACATCATCAAAACTGGCCAGAATGCACTGTGCGAACTGCGGCTTGGGTGTGAGTTTGACGGTGACTTCGGTGGCAATACCAAGCAAACCTTCAGAGCCGATGAACAGCGCCAGCAAATCCAACCCGGCGCTGTCGAGCGCCTCGCTGCCGAGCGTGACGACGTCGCCATCGGCCAAAACCACGCGCACGCGCAACACGTTGTGCACTGTCAGGCCGTACTTCAAGCAATGCACACCGCCGGAATTTTCGGCGACGTTGCCGCCGATGGAGCAGGCGATTTGCGAACTAGGGTCGGGCGCGTAGTACAAACCGAATGGCGCTGCGGCCTCCGATATGGCGAGATTGCGCACGCCAGGTTGCACGACTGCGGTACGCGAATATTTATCGATGCGCACGATGCGTTTGAGCTTCGCCAGCGAGAGCACCAAGCCTTGTTCATGCGGCATCGCGCCGCCGGACAAACCGGTGCCCGCGCCGCGTGCGACGACTGGCACGCCAGCTTCGTAGCAGGCTTTCATCACTGCCACCACTTGCGCTTCGTCCTCTGGCAAAGCCACCGCCAAGGGGATACGGCGGTAGGCGGAAAGACCATCGCATTCGTAGGGCGCGAGGTCTTCTTTTACTTGTAGCAAGGCGCCTTGTGGCAGGATCTTCTTTAGTCTGCTGAATAGGGTCGCGTGATGAATACTGGCAAAGTTTTGGTCTTGCTCGGCGCTGTGCGCCAACGCCGTGTCAATGTCGGTGGTGACACATAACAGCGTGTCATCAGCACCAACTGGTGAATTGGTTTGATTCTCTCCCCCTCTCCCTCGGTCGCTCTCCCGCGAGGGGAGAGGGAAGGTGTCGGCGCCTTCAGCGGGAGTTTGGATGCTCATCATTGCTGCCCCTCAATCAAGATCGCCCGAAAATCATTGACGTTGGTGCGGGTTGGGCCGGTCATCACAAGATCTCCAATGGCGGAAAAAAATCCGTAGGCATCGTTGTTGTTAAGGAAGGCTCTTGGGTCTAGGCCAACTTGCCGCGCGCGCGCCAAAGTGTCGGCATGCAGCAACGCACCGGCGTTATCTTCGACGCCATCAATGCCATCGGTGTCACAAGCAATCGCGTGAATGTTGGCTGCGCCGTCAAGTGCGATGGCGAGTGCGAGTAGAAATTCCGCGTTGCGGCCACCGCGTCCTGTGCCGCGCACGGTGACTGTCGTTTCGCCACCGGAGAGCAGCACGCACGGCGCTTTAATCGGGTGACCATGACGCGCGCAGGAATGTGCAATGCCTGCCAAGGCGCGGCCAACTTCACGCGCTTCACCTTCAATGCGGTCGCCTAAGATCAATGAGGTGATACCGCGCGAACGCGCCGCTTGCGCAGCTGCCGCCAATGAAAATTGTGGTGTTGCAATCAACTTCGTCGTGCAGCGCGACAGCCGTGTATCGCCGGGTTTGGGCGTTTCGGCTTGGCCACTTTCCAACAGCTGGCGCACCTCGATCGGTAGCGTGATTTTGTAACGCTCAAGAATTTCCAAGGCTTGTGCGCAAGTACTTGCATCGGCCACTGTCGGTCCGGAAGCGATCACCGATAGGTCGTCGGCGGTCACATCGGAGATCGCCAAGCTCAGCACGCGGGCAGGCGCGGCAGCGATGCCAAGACGGCCACCTTTGAGTGCTGAAAGATGCTTGCGCACACAATTCATTTCGTGAATATCTGCACCGGATTTAAGCAGGGCTTGCGTAAGCTTGCGCTTCTCTTCCAAGCTGATTCCTTCCAAGGGCGCGGCTAATAAAGCCGAGCCACCGCCGGAGAGCAGCACCAAAACCAAATCATCGGCGCTCAAACCCTGCACCAATTTGCCGATGCGTTGCGCCGCTGCCTGCCCCGCAGCGTCGGGCACCGGATGTGCCGCCTCGGCAACGATGATGCGCTCGGTCGGCATACCGTGGCCATAGCGGGTAACCACCAAGCCAGAGAGTTTGTCTAAATCGCCCGCCCAGTTTTTTTCCACTGCACGCGCCATCGCCGCCGCCGCTTTGCCCGCACCGACCACCACCGTGCGCCCGCGTGGGAGTTCCTTGGCGGATGGCAGGTGTGGCGGCACACAACGCGCCGGGTCGGCCGCGCCGACTGCGGCATCAAACAACGCGCGCAACAAAGATCGCTGCTCAACAAATGTAGTCGGCGCGAGATTGCCAGCGGTTATGGATGATTTGGTCATCCTAGAAACCTCAGTTGGACGCGCCCGAGTGTGCGACTGGCGAGGCGGCTGGCAAGACGCGAGGAGGACGACCCTGCTCGACGAGCAACGAGTCGGCGTCGCGCCAGCGGTGCGAGGGCTTACCCAATAGTTGAGCGGCTTTGATTGCTCGAAGGTCAGTGAACATGAAGCATCCCGATTGAAAACAAGCGGTCAGCTGAGGTTTCTAGGGTCATAGCAAATTCAGCGTTATTCACGTGGCTTGAGGCGTCCATTTAGCCAGCTGAAACTAGCTTCAGTGCCCGCGCTCGGTAGGTATTCGCAACCAATCCATCCCGCATAGCTCGCCCGTTCCAGCACTGAAAAAAGGAAATCAAAGTTTATCTCACCGCTGCCCGGTTCGTGGCGACCGGGAACATCGGCCAATTGAATATGCCCTATGCGCGGCAAGCGCGTTTGCAGAGTAGTGGCCAAATTGCCTTCCATCATTTGCGCGTGATAAATGTCGTACTGCAAGTACAAATTGTCGCTACCCACCGCGTCGATAATTTGCAATGCCTGCGTCGTGGTCGACACCAAAAATCCGGGGTTGTCGATGCTGTTCAAAGGCTCCAGCAACAGTACCATGCCCGCTTGTTTTGTTTGCACCGCCGCATAACGCAAATTTTCAATCAGCGTCGCGCGTGCTGTTGCAATCGGAACATCTGTTGGCGGTATCCCGGCCAAACAATTCAGCCGCGAGCAATCCAGCGCGCGTGCGTACTCAATAGCCAATGCAACACCTGCACGAAATTCGGCATTGCGATCAGGATGGCAAGCGATGCCACGAGCACCCGCCGTCCATTCTGTTGGCAATCCGGCTGGCAAATTGAACACGGCCACTTCGAGGCCGGAAGTCAGCACCACTTCGGCCAAAACGTTTTTATCGACGGCATATGGGAAATGAAACTCCACGCCAGTAAATCCCGCATGCTTGGCCGCCGCAAAACGGTCGACGAAGTCGTATTCGTTGAACAAGAATGAAAGATTGGCGGAAAAATTAAGCATTGCTGGATTGTATTTCGTTGTCACAGGCCTGGTGACATTAGAATGTATCGCATGGGACATCGACTAACAAAGATTTACACCCGCACCGGCGACAAAGGCACTACAGGCCTTGGCGACGGTTCGCGCACTCACAAGGCATCGCTACGCATTGCCGCTTTGGGCGATGTGGATGAGCTGAACTCAGTCATTGGCCTACTGCTCTGCGAAGAAATTCCAGCGGATGTGCGCGAGCTACTCACTGGCGTACAACACGACTTGTTTGATTTGGGTGGCGAGCTTTCCATCCCCGGCGCGACGCTGCTCAAAGCCACGCAACCGGCACGACTCGAAGCGGCGATTGATCACTACAACAGCGATCTCACACCGCTTAAAGAATTTATTTTGCCCGGCGGAACACGTTCCGCTGCGCTCACACACCTTGCGCGCTGTATCTGTCGCCGCGCCGAGCGGGCAGTGGTGGCGCTGGCCAGCAAGGAAACCGTGGCTGATGCCAGCCGGATTTATTTGAACCGCTTGTCGGATTTATTGTTTGTGCTTGGCCGCTGGCTTAACAAAGCCGGTGGCGGCGGTGACGTGCTGTGGCAAAAGGGTAAAAACGCTTAAGCCCTGCTTTGGCCAATCGGATCAGCGTATCCGATTGCGTTTTGATTCCATGCATTCCATAAGTTGCGCGCTGACATTGCGTAAGCGCTGATTGAGCAACATTAACAACTCCATCATTAGTTTGACGCCAACGCGCGGCTCTTCTGCAATTAGTCGCGATAGCGCCGCACGGTCGAGCACCGCAAATTGCAGTTCGGTTAGCGCTACGCAACTGGCGAAACGAGGTTCACCGTCAATCAAAGACATTTCGCCCAGCGTTTTTCCCGGGCCAACCACTGCGATTCTGGCGGGCAATCCACGTGTGTCGAGTTTTACAATTTCGATTTGACCAACCAGCACCAGCAACATGAAATCGCCGCTTTCTGCCTCGCGAATAATCTCGCTGCCGGCATCAGTGCGATAACAAATCATGTAGCGGGCGAGGCTTTCCAATTCAGTCGGCTCAAAATCCTCGAACAGCGCAATGGTCTCGATGATCTCGCGGATTAGTCCGACAAAAGGAACGGCGTTGCCTAGCATGTCTAGTTTCTTGAATTGTGCGATTCCACTCATGGTGAATTTATTATAGCTTCATAGCTTTCCGGCAAGTATTGCGACCACCATCCCTAGCCAACCTATCGTCGCTACCAGCAAATGCGGGTCGGTAAGCAGCTCTTGCGCAGGATCGCCGCCGCCGCTGCAACGATGCAAGCGCCACAAATATCGCAGCATGCCGTAAAGCACAAACGGCAGAGTAAAAATAAGTTGCCGTGAATTGTGCAGTGCCATGGTGTCGCCGCTGACTGTGTAAAGCGCATAAGCCACCAGTGTGCCGGCAGCCACAATACTGATGAAATGATCGAGCAATTCGATGGTGTAGTCGTCCAGCACGCGACGGTGATCGCTGCTGCCTTGATCGAGCGCCTCGAGTTCCGCGCGACGCTTGGCAAATCCTAAAAACAAAGTCAGCAATAAACCGCACAACAGCAACCAATGCGAAGGTGTAATGCCGATACCCAACGTGCCGACCAAAATCCGCAACATGAAGCCAGCGGAAATCAAAAACACGTCGAGTATCACCACGTGCTTCAAACCAAAACTGTAGGCAATGTTGATGATGAAATAAGCCGCAAAGAGCCACGGCGCTTGATTCTGTGCCACGGCCACAAAACCCGCCGCTGCCGACAGACACACCAACATCAAAGCAATCGCCGCACCGCGTGACACCGTACCCGCCGCTAATGGCCGCAAGCGCTTTTTCGGATGCACCCGATCGGCTTGGGTGTCGATGAGGTCATTCATCACATACACGGCCGAAGCCAACATACAAAACGCCGCGAAAGCCAGTAGCGCCTGCGTGAGCTTTAGCGGATCACCCCACGCATGCCCAAACAGCAAACCGGCGAGAACGAAGCCGTTTTTGAGCCACTGATGTGGCCGCAATAATTTGATCAGCGGGATCATGCTTCGTCGGGGAAATAGCGTTCGCAGAAATAGCAGCCACGCTGCGGCAACCACGGCGGAATCGAATAGTATTTTTTCTTCACGACCAGCAACACTTTCTCGCGATAGGCGGCGTAATCAAATCCCTCTCCTTTGACTTGCCAGAAACGTGCACCACGAACAATAAACGAATCCACGCTGACTTTGCGGAAGAACTGCTGGTAATAGACGAGATCAGGTTCAGTTTTTCGCAGAACCAAAATATTGCGCTCTTTTAAGGCCCGGAAATCGGTCAGGATGTCGTCGTGGCGTGCATGGCTTGAAGCTTCACCAAATACCATCACGTAACGACGTAAGTTGTAGCCGAGTGTGACTGCGTTGGAATATCCATCCATTGCAATGACCCAATTTTTCTCCTTGTCGGCTAGTGTGGGGGCGAGGTTCTTATTGACTTCCTCATACGCAAAAGTCAGCACAACGCCATCGTAGCGGCGGCTGGATTTCCAGGCCTCCAATGGCAAGGCTGCAATCGTGACGATGACTAAAACATGCACCACGGCAAAGCCGACGAAAAATCGTGCGAGCTTTTTCAGTGTTTCGGGCGCAAGCCACAAGCCCAGCCAAATCAATGCAAACGGTACAAACGAAAGTAACCAGTGCAGGCCAATTTGTTTGACCAAGGAGAGCACGGCGAACAGTACAAATGGCACGATGGCCAGCACACTCAAGCTTGGAATTCGCCAGTTGGTGCTGACAACACTCCCATCCGAACTTCCGGCGAAGACGCTGTTCCCTTCCCTCTCCCCTTGCGGGAGAGGGACCGAGGGAGAGGAGGAGGCACTGTCGCGCCAGTTGGTGCTGGTAACACGCCGTTGCCGAAATTCCCTAAACACCAACCACACCACTGGCGGCGTCAGCAAATACAAAACGCTCACCACATACAACAAAGGCGTAGTCGCCGACCAGCCTGCTGACTCGTGCCGGTTGACGAAATTAAACATGTAGTTCGGCCAGCAATTGGCGCTGTTCCACCACGCCATCAAGGCTAGCGCGGGGATGCAACAGGCATACACGATGGCCAATCCAACCCACGATTTGATCGTCCGTCGGCGTAGCACATCAATCAAAAACGCAAAGCCTAAAAACGCGACGAAATATTTCGAGAGCACAGCACCAGCCAAGAAAAAACCCGCCGCCGCGTACCAACGCATGTCGTCGTCCTGCGCTGCACGCAGCCATGCCAAGCCGGAAAACACGCTGAAATAAATCAGCGGCGTATCAGTGGTGATGGCGATATTCCACACGTTGGCCGGTGCCAACAAAATCAACAATGCAATCAGATCTCGCCTGCCATCGTCGATGTTCGGCGCAATCTTTGGCAAGGCCCAGCGCACACTCAGCGCCAATATCACCGGCTGCAATATCACCGGCAAGCGCAACCACCATTCGGAATCGCTGACCGTCAGCAGCGCCGCCAGCCACCAGCCGATCATCGGCGGATGATCGTAAAAACCCCAATCCGGTCGCCAGCCCCACCAAATGAAATAGGCTTCGTCGCCCGTAATGGGCGTGACCGCCGCCAACCAGAAGCGAAAAATCAGCGAAAGGACGATGAACAAATTCAGCGCGGGACTAGCGAATGCTGCGCCGAACTTTTTCATCAATACTTACCGCGTCGCGAGCTTCAAACGTCGCTGCCGCACCGCGTCGGCCAGCGTGTCCAAAGCCGCTATGGTGTCCTCCCAACCTATGCAGGCATCGGTCACCGACACGCCGTATTTCAGCGCTGTGCCAGGAGCCGCATTGGGGATTAGGTCTTGCCGTCCCTCGAACAAATGTGACTCTATCATCACCCCAAATAGTCGCTCATCACCCGCCGCCATTTGCGCGCCAATGTCCTTGGCAACTTCGAGTTGCAGCTTGTATTGCTTACGGCTATTGGCATGCGAAAAATCCACCATCACCCGCGCCGCCAAGCCGGACTTTGCCAACTCGGAACACGAGGCATCAATCGACGCCGCATCGTAGTTCGGCGCTTGCCCGCCGCGCAAAATCAAATGGCAGTCTTCATTGCCATTGGTCGACACAATCGCCGAATGCCCGGCCTTGGTCACCGACAAGAAATGATGCGGACTGGCGGCCGCTTTGATCGCATCAACCGCAATGCGAATATTGCCATCAGTGCCATTTTTGAAGCCGACTGGACACGACAAACCAGAAGCCAATTCGCGATGCACTTGCGACTCGGTGGTGCGCGCACCGATCGCGCCCCAGCTAATCAAATCGGCCGTGTATTGCGGCGTAATCGTGTCGAGAAATTCGGTGCCGCAAGGCAGCCCAAGTTCGTTGATATCCCACAAAAGTTTGCGCGCCAGACGCACACCTTCGTTAATCTTGAAACTGCCATCCATGCGTGGATCGTTAATCAGTCCTTTCCAACCGACCGTCGTGCGCGGCTTCTCGAAATACACGCGCATCACGATGAGCAAATCACTGGCATAGCGCACGCGCTCGGCTTGCAATTTCTTCGCATATTCCATCGCCGCATCGTAATCATGAATCGAGCACGGTCCAACCACCACTACCAAGCGATCATCTGCACCATGCAAAACGCGATGCAAAGCCTGACGCGCCTCATAGGTAGTCGCAGCAGAAATATCAGTCGGCGGAAATTCGCGCAGCACATGCATAGGCGGCGAGAGTTCCTTAATCTCGCGAATTCGAACGTCGTCGGTAATGTGTTTCATGGGTGTGTTGGGAGTGGAAAATTGTTTGGCTGAATTCTACCGGAGCACCGTCATTGCTCGCGTTTCACAGGCTTGTTCATCGGATAGCCTTCAATGCCGAATGCAAGCTCGGCTGGTCCGGTCGGCGAAAATCCGTAGCGGAGATAAAAGTCACGCGCGGTGCGTGTGCTCTCCAAGTGCAAAGTGTCGATACCCACGGCAGCCGCCTTTCGCTCAATGGCCGCGAGCATCGCTCTACCAACACCGGTGAAGCGCGCTTCGGGGACAAGGTAACAAAGCATCAATTCCCCCAGCGAAGTCGCTAGCGCAAACCCCGCCACAGCACCTTGAATTTCCGCGACGACTGACAGCGCACCCTCGGTTTGCAGCCAACGACGAACGTTGTCGGGTGTCTTGTTTTGCAGCCACGCGGCAAGCAACTCAGGATCGTCCTTGTGATCTGCCGCGCAACATTCCGTGATTGAGCGACGAACCACGTGACAGATGGCATTTGCATCGTCCAAAGACGGCGTACGAATATTAGTTTTCATGCACTGACTTTTAACCGTCAATACGAAGCGGCTATCTTAGATTCAATTCGTCAAGCGACACCGATTGCAGCCGATGCAAGACATTTATCCACGCTTACTTATTACCGCCAACATCCGCGCTACCGCATCCTCAATCGCCACCTCGTCGGTATTGATCGCCAGCGCCGGTGCGAGTGGCACTTCATACACCGAACCAACGCCAGTGAGATTTGCCAGCTGGCCGCTGCGTGCGCGTTTGTACAAGCCTTTGGGGTCGCGCGCTTCGCAAACGGCCAGCGGCGTTGCCACATGCACTTCGACGAAATCTTGCTGGCCAATAATTTCCTTGGCCATTGCACGATCTTCTTGCGCTGGTGAGATAAGCGCGGTGACGACAATAACGCCAGCGTCATTGAGCAAGCGCGCGACTTCGGCCACGCGACGAATATTCTCGCGTCGATCTTCCGCCGAGAAACCCAAATCGCGGCACAGCCCTTGGCGCATCACGTCGCCATCGAGCACGCAGCAACGCATTCCGGATGCCAACAAATTGTTGGTCAACGCCGTCGCCAGCGTAGATTTCCCCGACCCCGGCAGGCCGGTCATCCAAAAGGTTGCTGGCTTACAGTCGGAAATCACTACCTCCGATTGCGCCATCAGCCCATCCGCTTGAGCGCGCAAATTTTGTTGCCCGCTGGATCACGCAAATAGGCGAGATACATTTTGCCCATGCCGCCTTCGCGAATGCCGGGTGGATCCTCACAGGTCGTGCCACCGTTGGCCACACCTGCTGCGTGCCATGCGTCGCCAGCTTCAGGGCTATCGACGGCAAAACCTATCGTGCCGCCATTGGCATGACATGCTGGCTCGCCGTTAATCGGTTTGGTGATCCCAAATACACCTGTTTTGGTCATGTAAAACACACGCCCTTTGTCGTCGGTAACAGCCGCCGGAATACCGATCGCACCGAGCACCGCATCGTAAAATTTCTTTGATGCATTCATATCGTTTGCACCGATCATGACGTGACTAAACATAGTTTTTTCCTTATGGGTGGATTGGATTATTACGGCACATATCAAAACAGAAAACTGGACTCGAAAATGGTGGAGGTGAGCGGGATCGAACCGCTGGCCTCGACGTTGCGAACGTCGCGCTCTCCCAACTGAGCTACACCCCCGCTTGTTACCGTTACTTGTTACGGAAATTATAACGTGCGCTAAATTTGCGGCAAGCTATCGCGGCGACTCACCGGAACCAACTGCAGCACGCTGGAGGCGGTCGGCGATAGCACGCCACGCTTCATCCGTCGGCACTTGTTGAACGACAATGCGTGCGCAATTGCTGGCGTCTAGCTGGCGCAAGTTGGAATACAGATCGTGGGCAAATGTGCACGCGTCCGCCGCGGCAGTTCGCCAAATCACGTTATCGAGTTGTGGCGATTCGCCATCGATAGCCAGCACGGCGATGCGCTCGTCACTAGATTTGGCTAAGCACATTTGTTCAGCAATCGCCGTCACTGAACAAAGTTGCAACGGTGTGCGTGGCGCGTAATGTGCCTCCAAACTACCAGACACGCGCGGCGTTTTTTTGTCAGCTACAGTGATCACGTCAACATGTTCGTCGAGTACCGAAGCAATGTCTTCCGCGCTAATCATTCCGGGACGAAGCATCTGCGGCCGCTCGCTGGTCAGATCGACGATAGTTGATTCAATACCCACTTCGCATGCGCCGCCGTCGAGGATTAATTGCACTGCATCGCCCAATTCGTCTCGCACATGTTGCGCGGTGGTCGGACTAATGCGGCCGAAGCGATTGGCCGATGGCGCGGCGATGCCGTCGTTAAAGGCACGCAGTAGTGCCAGCGCGACGGGATGATTGGGCACGCGCAAACCTATGCTGGCTTGCCCGCCGCTGACAGCAGCGGGAACATCGGAATGCCGTTGCAAAATCAGCGTGAGCGGCCCTGGCCAAAACACGGCGGCGAGGCGATAGGCCGCTGATGGAATGTTGATGGCCCAGTGTTCGAGATGCGACACATCGGGCAAATGAACGATCACCGGATGATCGGCCGGTCTGCCTTTGGCGGAAAATATTTTCTCTACGGCGGCGACGTTGCGTGCATCCGCACCCAAACCGTAAACCGTTTCGGTAGGAAAGGCTACCAACTCACCGACTTTGAGCAACGCAACCGCTCTGGCGATTTCAGTCATCTGCCAAACCGATTTGACGGCGTATCACCAGCACCAACTGGCATAGTTCATCAACGTCATTTCCGATCACAGTGAAATGCCCCATCTTGCGACCGGCTCTGGCGTGATGCTTGCCGTAAAGATGCAATTTGAGATTCGGTACGCTGAGCAATTTATGCCAATCGGGTTCGTGGCTGTGGTGCGCATCTTTGGCGTACCAAAGATCGCCGAGCAAATTCACCATCACGGCGGCGCTGTGTGCGCTGGCATCGCCTAAGGGCAAATTGCACAAGGCACGAACTTGTTGCTCATATTGATTGGTGATGCAGGCATCAATCGTGTAGTGCCCGGAGTTATGCGGACGCGGCGCCATTTCGTTGACCAACAACTCACCGGCCACAATGAAAAACTCGACCGCCATAGTGCCGACGTAATCCAATTTTTGTGCGATGCCTTCGGCGATTTTGGTTGCCTGCGACTGCAAACCTTTTGAAACCTGCGCAGGCGCAATAGTAATGTCAAGAATGCCATGGCGATGGCTATTTTGCGCGACCGGAAAGCAACGCACTTCGCCGCCGGCATCGCGGGCGAGCACGACGGAAACTTCGCAATCCAAGGCCATCATGCGTTCAAGCACGCAAGCCTCGCCTTTGAACTGCGCAAAAGCCAAATGCGCTTGCTCTCGATTGCTCACCCGTGCTTGGCCTTTGCCATCGTAACCAAAGCGCGCAACTTTCAAAATGCCGGGGAATAATTTCTCGCCCGCCGCGTCAATATCCGCTGCGCACAAAATGTCGGCGTAGGGCGCATGGGGAAATTCGTGGCGATGCAAAAAGCGCTTTTCTTCGCTGCGGTTTTGACAAGTCGCCACCGCTTCGGCGCTTGGGCGCACCGGGATAAATTTAGCCAAAAAAGCCAGCGCGGCGGCGGGCACATTTTCAAATTCAGTGGTGATTGCGGCGCAGGTTTGCGTCAAACGCTCCAGCGCCGCGTTGTCCTCATACGCTGCGACAATATGTTCGTCGGCGATTTTTCCGGCCGGGCTATGCGGATCAGGGTCGAGCACGATCACGCGGTAACCAAGCTCGTGCGCCGCTCCAACAAAGAAGCGCCCGAGCTGACCGCCGCCGAGTAAGCCTAGCGTGGCCGGTGGCAAGATTGCAGTGTTGTGTTTTGATGTCGACATGATTGCCAATCGCTATCCGAATCGCTAACTGTATCGCTATCGTTTGATGGCGCGAAAACCAATATCGCGCCGACATTGCATACCGTCGAAACCGATGCCGTCGAGCACTTCATAAGCGCGTTTTTGTGCCGCTTTGGCGCTATCACCCAAGGCCGTAACGCACAACACACGGCCGCCGGAGGTGACGATCTCGTCGCCGCGCATTTGTGTACCTGCGTGGAAAACATGCGCGTCTTCCAAGGCTGAAGGTAAGCCATGAATCGCGTCGCCTTTACGCGGCGACTCGGGATAATTCGCCGCTGCCATCACTACGCCAAGCGCGACACGTCTATCCCACTCAGTATCGACTTCGTTCAAGTGACCATCAATCGCCGCATCAACCAGCGTGAGGAAATCACTTTTGAGTCGCATCATGATCGGCTGGGTTTCGGGATCGCCCATACGGCAATTGAATTCGAGTACGCGCAAACTGCCGTCGGGCTTGATCATCAATCCGGCGTAGAGGAATCCGGTAAACACAATGCCATCGGCGGCCATACCGTTGATGGTCGGCATCACCACTTCACGCATCACTCGCGCATGCATTTCGGGTGTCACTACCGGCGCTGGCGAATACGCACCCATGCCACCGGTGTTCGGCCCTTGATCGCCGTCCATGAGACGTTTGTGATCCTGACTGGTGGCGAGTGCGAGCGCGTTTTTGCCATCCGCCATCACGATAAAACTAGCTTCTTCGCCATCGACAAATTCTTCTATCACCACTCGAGCGCCAGCGGCCTCGCCGGTAAGCATCATGTCGACTGCGGCGTGGGCTTGGGCGTCGGTCATCGCTACCACCACGCCTTTGCCAGCGGCCAAGCCATCGGCTTTAACAACGATCGGCGCCGGGTTTCTATTCAGGTATTCGTGCGCAGCTGCAAGCTCGGTAAAGGTCTCGAAACGCGCGGTCGGAATGTCGTGGCGACTCATGAACCGCTTGGCGAAATCCTTGGAACTTTCCAACTGTGCGGCGGCTTGCGTTGGACCAAAAATTCGCAAGCCACGGGCACGAAATAGATCCACCACGCCATTGGCCAGCGGGCCTTCTGGGCCGACCACGGTTGCGTAAATTTCCTCGACCTGGGCAAAATCTGCCAGGTCGGCAAGATCAACAATCGGCAAATTGGTCAGGCCGGATTCCTGCGCCGTGCCCGCATTGCCCGGCGCAACAAATACCTGCGTCACTCCGGCGCTTTTTGCCAGCCGCCATGCCAGTGCATGTTCGCGACCACCACCACCGATGACGAGAATTTTCATTCGGGCAGCATCCTAAATTCAATGACGGAAATGGCGGAAGCCGGTGAATACCATCGCGATATTTTGCTCGTCGGCAGCGGCAATCACTTCCGCATCGCGCACCGAACCGCCCGGCTGTATCACCGCCGTTGCACCGGCTTTGGCCAGCACATCGAGGCCATCGCGGAAAGGGAAAAATGCGTCAGAGGCGACGACAGTGCCGACCACGCTCAAGCCTGCGTTCTCGGCCTTGATGGCGGCGATACGCGCGGAATCAACGCGGCTCATTTGCCCTGCGCCAACGCCGATGGTCATGCCGTCTTTGCAATACACAATCGCGTTCGACTTGACGTATTTGGCCACCCGCCAGGCGAACAAAAGATCATTCATTTCTTGCCCAGTCGGTGCGCGCCGAGTAACGATTTTTATGTCGCTGGCAGTTAGCACTGCGGCATCCGCCGTTTGTACCAACAGCCCGCCGCCCACCCGTTTGTAGTCGAGTTGGCTTGTTGTTTGGCCGCGTGGCAACGGCACGATGAGGACGCGTAAATTTTGTTTCGCAGCGAAAACTGCACGCGCTTCGTCAGTCACTTCGGGTGCCAAAATAACTTCGGCAAATTGTCCCGCCACGGCTTCGGCGGTGGCTTTGTCGATGGCCACATTGAAGGCGATGATGCCGCCGAATGCTGAAGTCGGATCGGTCTTGAAAGCTTTGCGGTAGGCGGCTTCGGCACTCTCTGCAACGGCCACACCGCAGGGGTTGGCGTGCTTGACGATGACGCAGGCGGAATTCAACGGCGTGTCACCAGCACCAAGTGACGCAACCCCGGGCGAGTTGAACGCTTTAACGCATTCCCAAGCCGCATCGGCGTCGGCGATGTTGTTGTACGACAACTCCTTGCCTTGCAATTGTTGATAGCTGGCAATGCCGCCCGACACAACGTTGGGTTCGCGATAAAACGCCGCGGCTTGATGCGGGTTTTCGCCGTAGCGCATGGTGTCGGCCTTGTCGAAGGCCAATTGCAAATGGGTCGGGAACTGCCCCGGTTTGTTGTCGACATCAAGCGAAGTCAACCAGTTGGCAATCGCTGAATCGTAGCGCGCGGTGTGGGTGAAAGCTTGCTTGGCCAATTTGAAACGCGTGGCGTAAGACAACGCGCCGCTGGTCTTTAGTTCTTCGAGCACCAGCGCGTAATCGGCCGGATCGGTAATCACCCCCACGCCACCTTCGGCATTGCCATGATTTTTTGCCGCCGCGCGCACCATCGCCGGGCCGCCGATGTCGATATTCTCAATTGCATCGTCGAGCGCGCAATCGGGCTTGGCAACGGTCTGTTGGAAGGGATACAAATTGACCACCACCAAATCAATGCGCGGGATATCGTGCGCGGCCATGGTTGCCAAATGTTCGGGCAAATCGCGGCGACCCAAAATTCCGCCATGCACTTTGGGGTGCAAAGTCTTAACGCGGCCATCGAGCATTTCGGGAAAGCCCGTGTAGTCGGATACTTCGGTGACATCCAGACCGGCATCGCGCAACAATTTCGCTGTGCCGCCAGTGGAAAGCAGCGCGACGTTCAAGGCATTTAGCGCACGGGCAAACTCCACCACGCCGCGTTTATCGGAAACGCTGATCAGCGCCCGCGTAACAGCAACAACACTCATAGCAACCTCGGGGATTGTGAAATAGGATTACGACAGGCCGTAGTCGGCCAGTTTGCGTCGCAGCGTGCCACGGCTGATGCCGAGAATTTCGGCGGCGACAGTTTGATTGCCATCGGCTTGTTTCATGACAACTTCCAACATTGGTTGCTCGACGCTGCGCATCAACATGTCGTAAACAGCGTGTGGCGCTTGGCCATCCAAATCACGGAAGTAGCGATTGAGCGCGCGGCGCACGCAATCGTGCAATTCAGAAGTTGAACTCACGCGGCCTCCTGTTGCGCCAATTCATCATTGGCGGCGCTGATATGTGTTTGTGCGTGTGTTTGTGCATGCGCCTGCGCGAAAAAGAATTCATCGGTGGCGCGGATTTGATCATCGACAGTTGGCAATTGATTCATCGCATGGCGGAAAGTCGCCGCGCCAACGATGCCCTTGGTGTACCAACTGATATGTTTGCGCGCAATTTTGACGCCGGTTTCTTCGCCATAAAACGCGTAAAGCTCAGTCAAATGTGCGCGCAAAATTCGGTGAATTTCCAGCGCCGTAGGCGGCGGCAAATGCTTCCCGGTGGCGAGGAAATGTTCGATTTCGCGGAACAGCCAGGGCCGACCCTGCGCCGCGCGACCGATCATCACGCCATCTGCGCCGGTGTAATCAAGCACGAACTTGGCCTTTTCCGGCGTAGTGATATCGCCATTGGCAATCACCGGAATTTGCACCCGTGACTTCACTTCAGCGATAGTGTCGTATTCGGCATCACCGGTGTACTGATCAGCACGGGTGCGGCCATGAATTGCTATCGCACGGATGCCGGATTGTTCGGCAATACGCGCAATCATCGGGGCGTTTTTATTCTCCGAATTCCAACCGGTACGAAACTTAAGTGTGACCGGAAAACCCGGCACCGCATTGACCACCGCTTCGAGGATTTTGGCCACCAAAGGCTCGTCTTGCATCAAAGCCGAACCGGCCATCACATTGCAAACTTTCTTGGCCGGGCAGCCCATATTGATGTCAATAATTTGCGCGCCGTGGTCGATGTTGTACTTCGCAGCAGTCGCCATCATCAGCGGATCAGCACCGGCGATCTGTACCGAAATCGGATCAACCTCACCTTCGTGATTGGCACGCCGCAATGTCTTGGCGCTTCCATACAACAGCGAATTGGAAGTCACCATTTCGGACACCGCCAAGCCCGCGCCGAGCTGTTTGCAAAGCTGACGAAAGGGGCGATCCGTAACACCTGCCATAGGCGCAACAAACAAATTATTTCGCAGCGAATGGCCAAGAAAGTTCATACGGATTTGGGTAGCGCAGTGCCAGTGGGACGCGGGGGAGGGCGAATTCTAGCGCAATCTAAAAGACGCATTCAAGCTGCAATTGCCGATCACCCACCCCGACTACCAAACATCATTCGCCGCGCCAGAAAATTTCGCAGTGGCGGCAATAGATCGAGCGCGACCAAGCCTGCGCCGCGTGCGTGGGCGAGTGGCGCAATATCGCTGCCGAATACGTCGATCAATCCATTGGTAAAGCCAATCACGCTGCGTCGATCGAGCTTGCGTGATTGCGCGTAGGCACGCAACACAGACTGTGCGCCGAGATCTTTTTCGCGTGAAAGCGCTGACAAATGGCGCGTTAATTCCCAGACATCGCGTAGCGCCAGATTGAAGCCCTGCCCGGCCACCGGATGCAAAGTTTGCGCTGCGTTGCCCAGCCAGACTTGACGCTCGGCGATGACTTCTTCGCGCCAGCGCAACGTTAGTGGATAGCTCGCGCGCGGCCCGACGCTGACAAACTGGTGGCGCTGACCGAAGCGGGTTTGCAACAATTTGGTGAATGTCGCATCGTCCTGCGCCACAATGCTTGCTGCCTCTGCCGCCGCGCAAGTCAGCACCACGGCGTAGTCGTTGCCTAGTGGCAACAAAGCCACGGGGCCATCTGCGGTGAAGCGCTCCCAAGCTACATGGTCATGTGCGACTTTGGTCGTCGCCGTACACAAAATCGCCGCCTGGTTGTAATCGCGGAATTGCCCCGCGCCGTCGCTTACGCTGCCTTCTGCCCAAACCGTCAGCGTGCTGACCGGTGCCATCGCGGCGACATCTTCCACACACGAAATTTTGTGGTGATCGTGATAGGGAATCTCGGCTTGGCGCAACGCGGCATCGAGCGCGGCAATCAAATTCGCGGCGGGTAAAACGTAGCCTAGTGCCGGCACGCCCAGCTCATCAGCACGCATGCGCGCACGGCCAAGATTGCCGCGTCGTGAGACGTGAATGGTTTGTATCGGTGTCGCCGCGTTTGTTAAACCCAGCGACTCCCACACGCCAAGTCGTTCGAGAATTTGCTGCGAACCGAAAGACAGTGCCAGCACGCGCACGTCATGCTTGATCGCTTCACGCGCGCGCGCTTCGAGCACCGTCGCGCCTATGCCTTGTTGATGCAGCGCCAAGGCCAGCGCCATGCCGACCGGCCCGCCGCCGACCACCGCTACCGATGTGCCTGACTTAGCCATGCGGCGATTTCGCTATCAGTTCATTCACGGCTGTTAGGCGATCAGGCGTGCCAATGTCTAGCCATGTGCCGCTGTGGAGCTCGCCGCTGATTTTGTTTGTCGCCATCGCTGCAACAAGCAGCGGCGCGAGCTTGGCGCGCGAACCGTGCAGAATGTTGGCGAACATTTCGGGGCGATAGATTCCGATGCCGGAGAAGGTATATGACGGCGTGTCACCAGCACCAACTGGTGCTTTTATACATCCCTCATTGAGATAAAAATCGCCCTTTGGATGTTGCGGTGGATTCGGCACCATCACCAAGTGCGCTAGCTTTTCAGCGCTCAATGCATGCACTGCCAGGGCTGGATTCCAATCGCAAAAAATATCCCCGTTAATCACCAGGAATGGCGCATCGCCAAGCAGCGGTAAGGCTTGTGCGATTCCGCCTGCGGTTTCCAGCGCGCCTTCCGGCTCGGGCGAATATTGAATGTTCAGTCTCCAGCGCTGGCCATTGCCCAAAGCTTTTTCAATCAATGCGCCGAGGTGCGCATGATTGATGATGACATCGACAAATCCAGCCGCTGCCAAACGCTCCAGATGCCACACGATCAACGGTTTGCCGCCCACCGCTAACAGCGGTTTGGGGCAGGTATCGGTGAGCGGTCGCATGCGCTCACCGCGACCTGCGGCGAGGATCATGGCTTTCATCAAAAGGTGTAGCCGACTTGTGGCGCGCGCTCGTCAACGCGGTCAAGCAAGCGCAACAAGGGCCGCAATTCGCCATAGCGGTCGCAGGCCTTGCGCAGGTAGTTCGTGACGCGCGGCAGTTCTTTCAAGTAGCCGTCTTTGCCATCGCGATGAAACAGGCGGGCGAAAATTCCCAATATTTTCAGATGCCGCTGCACACCCATCCACTCGTAATTGGCGAAGAAATCGGCGAAGTCAGTTGGCACATTCACGCCCGCATTTTTGGCGCGCTCCCAGTAGCGGATCAACCAATCGAGGGTCTGTTCTTCGTCCCACTGAATGTAGGCATCTTTGAGCAACGACACCGCGTCGTAGCTGAGCGGTCCCCACACGGCATCCTGGAAATCAATGATTCCGGGGTTGGGACTGGTCAGCATTAAATTGCGTGAGTGATAGTCGCGATGGACGAAGACCTGTGTTTCGGCAAGATTGCGCGCAATGATGCGATCAAACAACGAGGCTAATTTGCTTTGCTCATCATTGCTCAGCGTTAGTTCATGATGCTTGCGCAAAAACCATTCGGGGAACAATTCCAGCTCGCGGCGCAGCAACGCCGCATCGTATGCGGGCAATTGTTCAGGTCGCTGAATTTTCTGAATCGCCACCAAACTGGTGAGTGCTTCGGCGTACAAAGTGTTGGCATTGCCTTCACTGAGCACGTCCAGATAGGTGGTAGTGCCCAAATCTGAAATCAACAGAAAACCTTGCTGCAAATCTTGCGCTTCGACGTTTGGCACATGCACCCCGGCAGCCTGCAAATGTCTTTGCACACTGAGCCAAGGGGCAATGTCTTCATGTTGCGGTGGCGCATCCATGACGATGCGGGTCGTGCCGTCGTCCAGTGCAACGCGAAAATAGCGGCGAAAACTGGCATCTGCCGAGGCCGGCGCAAGCGCTATGGTGCTGCCCGGAAAAATCTTGGCAAGCCAAGTTTGGATGTCTTGCTGGCGTTGCATGGCGTACCCCGAAAAGCTAGCCAAACCGTGGGGTGTAAGGCCTACGGCGCTAGGTGAAATGCTATCATTGTCAAATTCTAGCATCGCACTTTGCCACGATCATTCGTTGCAATTTCTCACCGCGACACTGCCCTAACCTTTTCTCAGCACACATTCCGGAATGTCATTTTCCTTACGCGGACAAGTTGGACCCGTCAGCCTCGCGGCTTGCATCGTTCTCCATTCCGGCTCAGTGAATTCTGCTGCCTTACCGGCGCTAACGATTGATGCTTCGCTGCTGACTGCCGCCGCTGATGCAATCTCCAGTTCCAATGGCGCACAGTCAGACAACGATGCACGCACGCGCATCGTTGCTGACAATATCTCCGGAACTAGCGATACCGAAACGCGCGCCGAAGGCCATGTTGAACTGCGCAAATTGGACACTCGCTTAGTTGCCGATCGGGTTATTCACACCCAAGCTGACGACCAAGTTGAGGCCACTGGCAATGTGCTGCTGACTCGTCGCAACGAAGAAATCAGCGGTCCACATGTGCGCTTGAAGCTTGCCGATAACATAGGTTTTTTTGAAGCACCCGCCTACAAAATTCGCTCCACACACAAGCCACAATCTCAATCTGCCAATAGTGGGTCGCGCGATCAAAACCCGATCGCCCACGGCACCGCCGCACGGATGGAGTTTTTGGGTGCGGGCAAATATCAATTGACTGATGGTACCTATAGCACCTGTAAGCCCGCTGCGAATGGCGACACAGATTGGTTCGCCAAGGCCGGTAGCATCAGCTTCGATCAAAACGATGATTCCGGCACCGGCCGCAATGCCACGGTCTATTTCAAGGGCGTACCGATTTTTTATACGCCGTGGTTGTCGTTCTCGCTTTCAAATCAACGCCAAAGCGGACTGCTGACGCCGACTTTTGGTTCAACCAGCAAGAGCGGCATCGAGTTCACGCAACCGCTTTATTGGAATATCGCGCCGGATATGGATGCGACTTTTTCACCGCGCTTGATGGTCAAGCGTGGCGTACAAATGAACACCGAGTTCCGCTATCTTGATCCGAAATATACCGGCCAAGTACGCTACGAATATCTGCCGACCGATAAAGTCACCG
Source organism: Rhodocyclaceae bacterium (assembly GCA_016721505.1). GTDB lineage: Bacteria > Pseudomonadota > Gammaproteobacteria > Burkholderiales > Rhodocyclaceae > JADKHX01. The sequence goes on from JADKHX010000001.1 coordinate 499,805, forward strand.
ACACCACGCGCCACGCTTTCGCCGTTAGCCACGCGCATCAATTCGGCGGCGGTTTTTCAGGCAGTCTGAATCTTAACGGCGTATCTGATGACACCTATTTCACCGATTTGTCGAGTCGCCTGGCGGTAACCTCGCAAACCAATTTGTTACGCCAAGGCACCTTAAGCTACGGTAGTTCGTGGTGGTCAGCGACCTTGATGGCGCAAACTTTTCAAACCTTGCAGGACCCACTGCTGTTACCAATCGGCAAGCCTTACAAGCTATTGCCCAAGCTCAACGTCACAGCGGCGCGCGCCGATATGCCCTTCGGTGCGGTTTTTTCAGTGCAAGGTGAAGGCGCGGCGTTTCGTCACGAAACCCTGCTCGAAGGAAATCGATACACACTCTATCCACAGGTGGCTTTGCCATTGCAGTTTTCAGGCCTCGCAATTACTCCAAAAATTGGCTTTAACACCACCAAATATCGATTTGACAGTCCGCCCATAGGCACGCCTGATCAAATTAGTCGCAGCGTACCGATAACCAGCGTAGATTCAACTATGGTTTTTGAGCGCGACGTCGAATGGACCAAGCAAACGCTGATCCAGACGCTGGAGCCGCGCGTGTATTACCTTTATGTCCCCAATCGCGATCAGTCAAAAATTCCTGTGTTCGACACCGGCATCGCTGATCTCAATTTCTCACAAATGTTTTCTGAGAACCGCTATGCCGGTGGTGACCGGATTGGCGATGCCAATCAACTGACCTATATGCTCAGTTCTAGATTGATCAATCCGGTCGACGGTAGCGAAATCGTGCGTGGTAGTTTTGGTCAGCGGATTTATTTCACTACGCAAAAGGTTGGCATCCCCGGTGAGACATTGCGCACAGATCGTCAAACTGATTTTCTGGCCGAAATCTCCGGTCAAGTTTTGCCGCAGACTACCGCCACGGCGGCTTGGCAATACAATCCGCACTTGAGCAAAACTGAACGTTTTAACATCGGTGCCCGCTTTCAACCGGAGCTCGGGAAACTTCTTAATGCAAGTTATCGCTTCACCCACGCAGCGGTTGGCGCCGTCCAACCTGGCGTGAGTCAAATGGATTTTTCAGGGCAATGGCCGCTCATGGGAAAATGGCAGGGCGTTGGACGCTATAACTATTCATTTCGCGAAAAGCGCGTAGTCGAAACCTTGGCTGGCCTGGAGTATGGCGCAGATTGTTGGGCCGCGCGAATCGTCTTGCAACGCTTGGCAACACAAACCAGAGAATCAACCACTGCACTATTTTTGCAACTCGAACTCAACGGGTTCTCTCGTATCGGATCGAATCCACTAGAAACGCTGAAACGCTCGATTCCGGGCTACGGCATCATTAACCAACCCTCGGCCGATCCGGCCTTTGCTGCAAACTAACTCTATGAACTCACCATACTCAATTTTCCGTATCGCAACCGTTGCGCTGCTTCTGGCCACTTCGCTGGCGGCCTCAGCACAGGGCACGCGAATTACCAGTCAAGATGTCGACCGCATCCTCGCCGTAGTCAACGACGAAGCCATTACCTTGCTTGAACACAGAAATCGTTTAGCCACCGTCGAGCGGCAACTGCGCAGTCAAAATGTCTCACTACCAGCCAGAGAAGTGCTCGAGCAACAATTGCTTGAGCGCATGATTAGCGATCGCGTGCAATTGCAACTGGCACGTGAGACTGGTATGCGTGTGCCAGATATTGAACTCGATTCCGCGCTACGACGCATTGCCGAAAACAATCGCATGTCGCTGTCGGATTTTCAGTTGGCACTACAAAAAGATGGCGTGACATGGGGCAAATTTCGCGAAGATATTCGCGACGAGATGACGCTGTCCCGCCTGCGCGAACGTGAGGTCGATGCGCGCATTGTGATTTCCGAAGGCGAAATCGACAATTATTTGGCCAATCCGATCGCGGCGGTTGATGCCAATCCCGAAGTCGCTCTGGCGCATATTCTGGTTCGTGTTCCGGAGCAGGCCACACCAGACCAACTCATGCGTATCGGCGTGCGTGCTCAATCGGCGCTCGACCAGATTCGCCGTGGCGAAGATTTCGCCCGCGTCGCCGCGAGTTTTTCCGATGCCCCCGATGGTTTGTCAGGCGGTGCAATGAGCGCACGCCCACTTGATCGCTTGCCCGGCTTGTATGCTGAAGCGGTAAGGAAACTGCAACCAGGTGAAGTCAGCGAGGTCTTACGCAGCCCTGCCGGATTTCATATCGTCAAACTAGTCGAGCGACGTGGCAGCACCGTCTCGGTAACCGCAGGCGTAAGACAAACGCGTGCACGTCACATACTGATTAAAGTTGGCGACCTGGTGACAGTGGAAGACGCGCGGCGCAAGATTATTGCGATCAAAGAAAAGCTCACCGCAGGCGCCGATTTTGCTGAGACAGCGCGCATGCAATCCAATGATTTGTCAGCCGCCAAAGGTGGCGAATTGGGCTGGCTCTATCAAGGCGACACCGTACCCGAATTCGATCAAGCGATGGACGCGTTGGCGCTTAATCAAGTGAGCAATCCGGTGCAATCTCAGTTCGGCTTCCACCTGATTCAAGTGTTGGAGCGGCGCACTGAACAAGCCTCGCCAGAGCGTCAGCGGGCGATGGCACGGCAGATTCTGCGCGAGCGTAAATCCGACGAAGCGTATCAAGATTGGATACGTCAAATGCGTGACCGCGCTTATGTCGAGCTGCGCACCGACGAGCGTTAAGCGCTGCCCCGCCGCGACTTTGCGGTCATGAAAACTACCGCGCCTGTCGTCGTCACCAGCGGCGAACCATCGGGTATCGGCCCCGATATTTGTCTGCAATTAGCGGCAAAAAATTGGCCGCTTCCGCTGGTGATTCTTGGCGATAAAGCCCTGCTCGCCGCACGTGCTGATTTACTCGGCATCAACATCGAGAGTCTCGACATTCGCTCAATCGCACTCGATGCTCCCTGTACAGCGGGCGTATTGAACGCGGCCAATGCGGCCTATGTGTTGCGCATGCTTGATGCGGCGATTGCGGGTTGCACCTCGGGTGAATTTTCGGCGATGGTCACTGCGCCAGTGCACAAGGGCATCATTAACGATGCAGGAATTCCCTTCACCGGCCATACCGAATATCTCGCCGCCAAAACTGGCACCCCACGGGTGGTTATGCTGCTCGCTGGTGCGGGGTTAAGAGTGGCATTGGCAACCACACATCTGGCACTTAAAGACGTGCCAGCCGCACTCACGCAACGTGATCTTGAAGTCACTTTGCGCATCGTGCATGCCGAATTGAAAGCAAAATTCGGTATTGCAAGTCCGCGAATTTTGGTGGCAGGGCTTAATCCGCATGCCGGTGAAGGCGGGCATATGGGGCGTGAAGAAATAGAAGTCATTTCACCCGTGTTGGAGCGTCTGCGCGGCGAAGGCATGAACTTAGTCGGCCCCTTGCCTGCCGATACCTTGTTCACCAAAAACGTGCTGAAAAACGCCGATGCGCAAGTCGCGATGTATCACGATCAAGGACTCGCGGTGTTGAAATATGCAGCGTTTGATGAGGGTGTGAATATCACTTTAGGTTTGCCAATCATTCGCACCTCGGTCGATCACGGCACGGCGCTGGAGCTTGCTGGCAGCGGCCTTGCTTCACCAAATAGTTTATTTGCGGCAGTGAACAGCGCAAACGAAATGGTGCGTCTTCAACCGTGAAAATGTCGCATCAAGGCCACATCGCGCGCAAACGTTTCGGGCAAAATTTTTTGGTCGCGCAAGGCGTAATCAAAAACATCATCGATGCGATCGCGCCGCAAGATGATGAAACTGTTGTTGAAATCGGCCCCGGTCTAGGCGCACTGACCGACCCGCTGCTGCAACGCATCCGGCATTTGCACGTGGTCGAAATCGACCGTGATTTGATTGCGCGTTTGCGTGCCCGCTACCCTTCCGAAAGATTGACGATACATGAAGGCGATGCATTGAAGTTTGACTTCGGTGCGCTCAAAAGTGACGGGCGATTGAAAATCATCGGCAACCTACCCTACAACATTTCCAGTCCGCTGTTATTCCACTTGGTTGGAATTCGCACCGCTAGTCGCGGAAATGCATTTCATGCTCCAAAAGGAAGTGGTCGACCGCATGGTAGCGAGCCCCGGTAGCAGTGATTTCGGCCGGCTTTCGGTAATGCTGCAATACCGCTATCAGATGGATTGTTTGTTTGTTGTACCCCCGGAATCGTTTAACCCGGCACCCAAAGTTGACTCCGCAATTGTGCGAATGATTCCACGCAATCTTGATACGCCAGTTGGTGCTGACGTGCAGTGTCGGCTTAGTACAGCCGACCCGCTCCAAAGTCGTGAAGCAATGCTTCACGAAACCCCTGCTGCGCCGCTGTTAAATCGTGCCCGTGACGAATCGCAATTCGCTAACGTCGTCCTAGCTGCGTTTTCTCAACGCCGCAAAATGCTGCGCAACACTTTGCGTGCGCATGTCACCGACAGTGAGCTGAGCGGGCTAAATATCGACCCGATGGCGCGTGCCGAGGACATCGGTGTCGCTGACTACGTTCGCTTGAGCAATTATTTGACCGAACGCTCTGCATAAGCGTGCATATATGCATATTGCCAATCGGTCTTAAGCGCGTGCATGCCGTTCGGTAAAATTTGCTTATTCGCTACTGCTTCTTAGAGGATTCACATCGTGTCAAAGTTTGGAACCGAGCACGTCATTAGCGTGCATCACTGGAACGATACGCTATTCAGTTTTCGCACTACGCGCGACCCCGGCTTGCGTTTTGAAAACGGTCATTTCGTCATGATCGGTTTGGAAGTTGAGGGCAAAACCATTGCGCGGGCTTACAGCATTGCCAGTGCCAATCACGACGAACATCTGGAGTTTTTCAGCATCAAAGTTGCCAACGGTCCGCTTACTTCACGGCTGCAAAATATCAAAGTCGGCGACCCGATTCTGGTCAGCCGCAAACCCACCGGCACTTTGGTATTGCGCGATTTGAAGCCGGGAAAAACGCTCTACATGTTTTCATCCGGCACCGGCCTCGCGCCGTTCCTGAGCCTGATTCACGACCCGGAAACCTATGAGCGATTTGAAAACGTAGTGCTGGTGCACGGCGTGCGCTTCGTCAATGAACTAGCTTATGCAGACCTGATCGAGACACGTTTGCCGCAACATGAATATCTTGGCGAGATGGTCACAGAGCGCTTGATTTACTACCCCACCGTCACCCGTGAGGCTTTCCGCAATGAAGGTCGAATCACTTCGATTATCGAGTCCGGAAAACTCTGCGCTGACATCGGCTTGCCACCGTTAAATCCGGAAACTGATCGCGCAATGATTTGCGGCAGTCCGGCGATGCTGGGCGACATCAGCAAGCTCTTGGACGAGCGTGGCTTTGTGATTTCGCCCCATACCGGTGTCGCCGGTGACTACGTTATCGAACGGGCTTTTGTCGAGCGTTAGGCTAAGCGAAACGCCGAGCAGTTCGGCTTTACACCAGTCTTAGATTTATTTGATAAGCGTCAATACGCAAGCTTGATGCTTGTCGATAATTGCAATCCCGTCGTGTCGCAAGAGCATCACTTCAGTGCAAAATTTCGTCAGTTGGTGGTGACGACACGCCGTTAATTGGCAACTCTCTGTGCAGAGTGAGAAATTTCGATTGCGTGAAATCACCACCGTGCGAACTTTGCACTTCAATGTTGGAGATTGCGATGTCAGAAAAATCAGGCTCGATAGAAGCTTTGCTTCAATCCAGTATCGGCTTCCTCAGACAATACCCGCCTTTTGATGAAATGGATGAAGCAAATCTGCGCTTCCTCGCCAGCCATCTGAGTCTTGCTTACTACGCATCAGGAAGTGCCATTCTGGCCCATGCTGACGGCCTGCCCAATTGCCTTTTCATCGTTCAACGCGGCACGGTTCAGTTGCACCCGTCGGAAGGCTTTCATGTCTCCAACGCCAATGTGTTAGCACTCGGTCCGGGCAGCTGTTTTTCTGTCTATGCATTGATGGAACGGCGAGCGGTCAGCTCACCTTACACGGCGGTCGAAGATACGTTTTGCTATCGCTTGCCAGCTGAAATTTTTAATGAGTTGCTACATCGTAGCCAGCGCTTTCAAGAATTCTCAACGCATTATTTGCGCAGTCTGTTGCGTGATTCACGCCGCCTCATCCAAATGCATTCGGCCAGCGCAGCAGCCGAGCAACAGGCGATGAACCGCAGCTTGCGTTCATTGATTAAAGTCTCGCCAATTTTCTGCACGGCAGACACGACGCTGGAAACTGTCTTACGCACCATGCATCAATCACGTGTGGGTTCGATGCTAGTGGTTGATGCAAACCATGCACCGGTTGGAATTTTCACCCGCTCTGATGTGCTCGATCGCGTCACCTTGGCGCAGCGCCCGTTGACCGATGCGATCAGCGCCGTGATGACCCCAAACCCGGCAAGCTTGCCAGCTGATGCCAGTGTTTACGAAGCGACCTTAGCTATCGCAGCGCGTGGCATTCGGCACCTGCCGATTGTTGACGATGGTCGCTTGGTCGGCATCATTACCGAGCGCGATTTGTTTGCCTTGCAGCGCGTCAGTGTGCGCGGCATCAACCGCGTTATCACGCAAGCGCAGGATGCCGCTGCGCTGGAACAAGCCGGACGTGACGTACGCAAACTTGCCAGCACGCTGTTTGCGCAAGGGGTGGTTGCGGAACAGCTAACGCATCTGATCACCACGCTCAACGATGCGCTGAGCCAACGTGCTGTCACCCTTGTGCAAAACGAACACGACCTCAATGGCATACGCTGGTGCTGGCTGAGTTTTGGTAGCGAAGGACGACTCGAGCAAACCGTGAGTACCGATCAGGACAACGGCATAGTGTTTGAGTATGAGCCGCAACTACAGCTTGACGAGGTGCGCGCGCGGCTGCTGAGTTTCGCCAAAGCAGTAAATGATCTGCTTGACCGTTGCGGGTTTCCGTTGTGCACTGGCGACATCATGGCCAGCAATCCGCGCTGGTGTTTGACGTTCGACGAATGGCAAGCGCAGTTTCGCGATTGGGTTAGCAACACCGATCCGGAAGCGCTACTGGGCAGTGTAATTTTCTTTGATTTTCGCGCGCTGGCTGGCGATGAAACCTTGGGCGTGCAGTTGCGCGATGCACTGAACAATTTAGCCAAAGCCAACCCCAGATTTTTGCGCCAACTTGTGCAATACGCACTGGAAACAAAACCGCCATTAGGCTTGATTCGGGATTTTGTGACTGAGGAAGACGGTGATGCTGCGGGGTTTATTGATCTGAAAAAATCAGCGGCGCGGCTCTTCGTTGACGCGGCAAGAATCATGGCACTGGCGACCGGATCTACCGCTACCAACACCGCCCAGCGCTTGCGAATGTCAGGCGCAAGCTTGAAGATTAGCGATGCCGACACTGCATCGGCGATAGAAGCTTTTTACTTTGTCCAACAACTGCGTTTGCGTAGTCAGCTTTCTACTGAAGCGGAGAGCACGCGTACGCTTGCGAATCGTATTGACCCTGAAACACTTAATGAAATCGACCGCCGAATTTTGAAAGAAAGTCTGCGCCAAGCGCGCAAATTGCAAAGCCGATTGGCCTTGGACTATCAGTTATGAGTTGGTGGCAAAACTTGTTCGGTAGGCCACCTGCGTTGGCGGAAGCACAGCACCAAGCCTTGGCTGCGTATCGTGCTTTGCCCAAATGCGACAGCGCTGGCAAACTCGACGCGCAACGCTTTATCGTTGTAGATGTTGAAAGTAGTGGCTTGAGCTTGAGCACCGACCGACTCATCGCCATTGGCGCGGTTGCCGTTGAGCACGGTGCAGTGATGCTCGATCAAGGCTTTGAAGTGGTGCTGCAACAAGCTGCACCAAGTTCCGTCGATAACATTTTGATTCACGGCATTGGTGGTACCTCGCAAACGACGGGAATGGCACCTGCCGCAGCTTTGTTGGCATTTTTGGCCTATGTCAAAAACTCACCCTTGGTGGCGTATCACGCACCATTTGATCGCTCGATGATAGACACCGCGACACAGGCGACGCTTGGGATAAAGATTCACAATCCGTGGTTGGATTTAGCCTACCTTGCGCCGGCGCTTTTCCCGGAGTTGGTGAAAGGATCGAAGCAACCACGCGCTTTGGATGATTGGACGAACAATTTCGCTATCGCCAATACCAATCGACACAATGCCGTCGCTGACGCACTTGCTACCGCGCAACTTTTGTTGGTATTGCTTTCTCGTGCTCAGCAACAGGTATCGCAAGGCGGGCGGCTACGCGATTTGATGCAAATGGAAAAAGCCGCGCACTGGTTAGCGCGTTAGTACGCTTCGAGCACTGCCAATGATGTTGCTGATTTCTTGAGTCAGAAGCACTGCAACAAATTCACCGCGCAGTATTCGCGTTTCAAGTAAGCCAAACCAATCCACGCCCAGAACAAAACAAAGAAGGCGACAAATGGCAGATGCTTGTCCAGAATCTGTGGCGGGGAAATCAGCCGCATCAGCTTGATCACCGGGCTTGTGACCAGCAAAAACAGTTTGTACATCGGATTATTCACCCGCCCTCGCCCGGCGAGTATGTACAGCAAACCTTGACCCGCCAAAAACCACATAGCGACTTCAACCAACGCACGTAAAACGCCAAGAATGAGTAGTTCGGGATGGCTCATGGTAAGGTTCGTTTCCTTCTAATTTTTGGTGTTTGATTGATGAAATTTGAACATTGGCGGCATTATGCGCGAGGCTGGTTGTGGCAGTTCTTCGGTCAGGAGGAAAGCCTACCCTGAGTTCCGTCAGGCGTTTGGCCAAGACCCAAAGCATGTGCAAACCGTGCTACACCTGGCGGCGATTGATGCCAATCGCAAAGATTTTGTGGCGGCCGAGCGCTGGTTTGAACATGCGCTGACGCTCACTCCCGACGACTCGGCGACCTGGTTCAATTTGGCCTTCATTCGTGAGCGCGCCGGATGGCCTGAAAAGGCCATTACAGCGTTCGGTGAATCGGTGCGTTGCAACCCCAATCAAGACCGCGCCTGGTACGGCATGGGGCTGGCACACGCGCGGTTGGGACAGCACACGGAAGCTGTTGCTGCGTTTGAAAAGGTGGCTGAGTTGCAACCCATGTACGGAGACGGTTTGTATCAACTTGGAATGGCTTACCATCATGCAAACTGTCCTGACAAGGTCAAACGCATCGTGATCCGCCTGGTCGATTTCGAGCCAAAAATGGCCAAGAAACTGGTGCATGACGCACAACGTTCGGACCTGAAGTCTCTCATTCCTGATCTGCCATTTTGAGCGGCGGGTAATCCGATCGTCAGTTGGTGCTGACGAGACGCCGTCACGACAAAGTTGCCGGTTTTGAAATCGCTTAATCATCGGTACTTTGTCGCAGCACTCCAGTATTTAGAAAAAAACCGACTTTACCTTACAGCAAAGTCGGTTTTGATTTTTTTGGCAGGGATTTCTCCCTACCTTTGTCAAGCTGCGATTAGTGCCCGGCGCTTCCGGCTGACACTGTGCCATCCAAGCTTGGATAGCGCACGTTGTCGACCATCTCCTGAATCTCCTGGCTCGGTGCTTTGGTAATCAAGCTACCAATGATGATGCCGAGGAAACCAAGCGGAATACCAAAGGTACCTGCCGCAATCGGATTGATGTCCCACCACAATGGCGCCTTGATACCAAAGAACGGATAGGTCATATACATGTAATAAGCACAGACGCCAAGACCCAAGCTCATACCAAGAACCGCACCGAAGTAATTGGCGCGGCGCCAGAACACGCCGCAGACCAGGGCCGGGAAGAAAGCCGAAGCTGCCAGCGAGAAGGCCGCACCCACAAGGAACAAGATGTCACCCGGCTTAAGGCTGGTGACATAAGCGGCAACTAGCGCTACCACTACCAGAAGACCCTTCGACACGGCAAGACGACGCATCGTCGACGCGTTCGGGTCGATCATTTTGTAGTAAAGGTCATGACTCATGGCATTGGCAATCGTCAGCAATAGGCCGTCAGCAGTCGATAGCGCCGCGGCCAAACCACCGGCAGCGACGAGACCCGAAATGACGTAGGGCAGACCCGCGATTTCCGGTGTTGCCAACACGATCAAGTCGCCACCGATGACGATTTCGGCGAGTTGTACGATGCCGTCTTTGTTGACATCTGAAATCGACATCAGCGTTTTATCGACCGCCGCCCAGTTGCTTACCCACGTCGGAAGGTTCGCGAAGCTACTGCCCACCAGCGAACTGTAGACCTCATATTTGGCCAAAATCGCCAGCACGGGTGCGGTGAAATACAACAAGAAGATGAAGAACAGTGACCAGAACACCGAGACGCGTGCCTCATGCACCGACGGCGTCGTGTAATAGCGCATCAGAATGTGCGGCAATGCAGCGGTGCCCACCATCAGACACATGATCAAAGCGAGGAAGTTTTTCTTCGCGACACTGCGATTCTTCTCGACTTCTTCCGGAGTTTTTCCGGCTGCCGGGAACGGCTCGGCGTGAGCCTTGACTGGTGCAGCGCGGGCGCCGATACCTTTGTCTTTAGTCCATGCCGCTTTTGCTGCTGCAGCATCGGCAGGGAAGTCCTTCAGCGCCTTCTCGGCAGCCTCTACCGCTTTCGGATCGGCAGGTGGCGTCGCTGCTTTGAGCTCTGCGACTTTGGCGGCGACCTTGGCTTTTTCTTCTGCCAGGAAAGCATCCTTGCCGGCTTCGAGTCCCTTCAGCTTGGCATCAGCAACTGCCGCTTTTTCGCGGAAAATTACGCGCACAGACTCTTCCGCCGCACCCTTCACTGTGGTCTTGTCGTTGAACTCCTTCTCCAAGGCTGTGACTTGTGGCAAGGCGGTTGTGTAGGCAGCGATCTGCGGAATAGGATTGCCGGTATGTTTTACCGACAGCCAGACCACCGGAATCATGTAGGCAACGATCAGGATGATGTACTGAGCGACTTGCGTCCATGTCACCGCCTTCATGCCCCCCAGGAATGAGCAAACCAAAATGCCGGCGAGGCCTACAAATACGCCGATCTCGAACTCAAGACCGGTGAAACGCGAAGTAATCAAACCAACGCCGTAGATCTGCGCGATCACATAGGTGAATGAACAGGTAATCGCCGCGATCACGCCGATGAAGCGCGGCAAGTGGCCACCGAATCGTGCGCCAAGGAAGTCGGGAATCGTGAATTGACCGAACTTGCGCAGGTATGGCGCAAGAAACAGCGCGACCAAGCAGTAACCACCAGTCCAGCCCAAGACAAACGCAAGACCGTCGTAACCAGATAGATACAAGGTGCCGGCCATGCCGATAAAGCTGGCTGCCGACATCCAGTCTGCACCGGTTGCCATACCATTGAACAAGGCAGGAACGCGTCGACCAGCAACGTAATACTCGCCGACATCCGAAGTCTTGGACATAAAGCCGATGCCCGCGTACAACGCGATGGTGGCGAACAAAAACATATAGCCGAGGATTTTGTTAGGCACGCCCATTTGTTCGAGGATGCCAACGAGGATGACAAATGAAATGAAGCCACCGGTATAGAAGGTGTAGTACTTCTTCAGGTTTGCCAGAAATTGTTTGTGGCTGGTTGATTGAGTAGTCATTAGTCGAGCTCCCCTTCGTGGACGCCGTACTCCTTGTCCAAATTATTCATATACCGGGCGTAGTACCAAATGATCGCGACATAAATGATCAACGAACCTTGCGCCGACATGTAAAAGCCCAAAGGGCCGAGGAAGGTGATTTCATTCAGTTCACGTGCATACCAACCCATGACAAACGTGGCGACAAACCAGATCGCCAGCAAGATGCCGGTAATTCTCAGATTGATATTCCAGTATTGCTTGTGCCTCTCTGTTAGCTGCATTTCGCATCTCCTCTTGTTGTGTGCACGACTGCTTGGCCGTGCGTTTGTTGTACAACAATTTCCGCCGGTTTTAGCCTACGACTATGGCTGACGGATTTCCCACGTAGCCATTTCAGCTTGGCTTGCTTACGTGTTGCTTACAGCATGCTGACGACTTTCTTGCGCCGCGCTGACGGGTCACTGACGCGCGGCTGACAAGCTGCAAGCCCTGCCAATCAAGGCTTGCGTAAGGATTGCGTAAGCGCACGGTCAGTGCCGCGTAAGGCCACAAATGCAAACTTCTCCCCAAGCCACAACAAAAAAATACCGTGGCGGCGTTTTATTTCACTAATTTAAGGAGACATCATGGCCAGTAACGCAGCCGTATTGCCGGGTAGTTCGGCACAAGCCGCGCCGATCACCGCCGAAGAGAAAAAAGTGATTTTCGCTTCGTCGCTCGGTACGATTTTTGAGTGGTACGACTTTTATTTGTTTGGCGTGATGGCCGCTGTCATCGCGAAGAACTTCTTCACTTCGCTAGACGAACAAACCCGCCTTATCTTCACCTTGATGGCATTTGCCGCCGGCTTCGCCGTGCGTCCATTTGGCGCCCTGGTGTTTGGACGGCTCGGAGATTTGGTCGGACGCAAACATACGTTTCTGATCACTATTCTGATCATGGGCTTGTCGACTTTTGTCGTCGGCCTGTTACCCAATTACAACGCCATCGGCATTGCCGCACCGATCATTTTGATTAGTCTGCGGATGTTGCAAGGCTTGGCACTTGGTGGTGAATACGGTGGCGCAGCAACTTACGTGGCCGAACATGCGCCTGATGGCAAGCGCGGGCTATACACCAGCTTCATTCAAACCACCGCCACCGTTGGCCTGATGCTGGCTTTGCTGGTCATCCTTGGCACCCGTACTGCGGTCGGCGAAGAGGCTTTCGCTGATTGGGGCTGGCGTGTTCCGTACTTGCTCTCGATCATCTTGCTCGCCGTATCAGTATGGATACGTATGCAACTTTCAGAGTCGCCCGCGTTCCAAAAACTGAAAGACGAAGGCAAGCTTTCCAAAGCACCTATCGGCGAAGCATTTGGTCAATGGAAAAATTTGAAGATCGTGATTCTGGCGCTGGTCGGCCTCACCGCCGGTCAAGCCGTGGTCTGGTACACGGGTCAGTTCTATGCACTATTCTTCCTTGAAAAAATGGCGCGGCTCGACGGTGCAACGGCCAATATTTTGGTCGCTGTCAGCTTGGTATTGGGCACGCCGGGATTCATTTTCTTCGGCTGGCTGTCGGACAAAATCGGTCGCAAACCGATCATCATGGCCGGTTGCTTAATCGCCATCCTGACCTACTTCCCGCTGTTCAATGCACTGCTTGAGTATGCCAACCCGGCTCTTGCCAAAGCGCAGGCCACCAGCCCGATTGTGGTGACATCCGACCCGGCGCAGTGTTCGTTCCAGTTCAACCCGACCGGCGTTGCGAAATTCACCACCACTTGCGACGTAGCAAAAGCCTACTTAGCTAGCAACGGTTTGAACTACACCAACGTTGAAGTGCCAGGCCAAGCGGTCGCGCAAGTCAAGTTCGGCGACAAGGTCATCAATAGTTACGATGGCACGGGTGCAACAGCGAAGGAAGACGGCGTACGCTTCAAAGCTGAAATGGGTGCCGCAGTGAAGGACGCAGGCTATCCCGCCAAGGCCGACCCTGCGCAGGTGAACAAACCCATGCTGATTTTGATCCTGACCATCATGGTGATTTACGTCACGATGGTATACGGGCCAATCGCCGCCATGCTGGTTGAAATGTTCCCCACACGCATCCGCTACACCTCGATGTCACTACCGTATCACATCGGCAACGGCTGGTTCGGCGGCTTCCTGCCGGCCACCAGCTTCGCCATCGTGGCCGCCTACGGCAACATCTACAGCGGCCTGTGGTATCCAATCGTAATCGCCGGTATCACCTTTGTCGTCGGCATGCTGTTCGTCAAAGAAACCAAAGACAGCGACGTCTATCACTCATAACAAAGTACGGAAAGGGCAACATCATGTGGAAATTAATTGTCGGTTTTGTTGCCTTCGCCGGGCTTGCACTGTGGGTGTTATTGCAAAGCGGTCCGGTCGATATGGGTGGTGAACATTCGGCGCAGGAAGCGATGCATAAAGATGCTCCTGCTGCGGTTGCGGCACCGGCGGCTAAGCCGTAGAGTGAATGTAATTTGTTGGACAGAAAATCCCGCTTCGGCGGGATTTTTTTCGCTTGTGCTCAGTCGCCAGTTGGTGCAGGCTGGACGCCGTTGAGTTAAGTGCCTTTCTTACCCGGTTCGCCAAGTTGATTGATCAACGTCCGTGTCGGGTCTCGGCCCGACAGCCGAATTCTTTCTTGCTGCGCGGCAAGAAAGAACCAAAGAAACGCGCCCCCTTCCCCGGCCCTGCGGGCTACCCGAGTTTCGCAGCCTCAGCACGGCCAGTCGCTAAACTCGCTACGCTCAAACAACGCGACTGGAAATCCCCGTGCCGAGACTACGAAACTCGGCGGCTCAGCAGGGGAAACTGGTGGGTGCTTGGCGTGCGTAAGTTTCAAGGCGCCTGAGCATGCCGGCCACACAGTTAGAACACAAGCTAATTCCAACTCAAAACGAAAAAGTGATACTGACCGTGATTATTTTGTATGCTGTTCTAAATGCTAGTCTCAAGTGAGGTTTTTCGTGATTCATTTAGTACGGAATGCAAAGGCCACCAAAACCCGCGAACGTTTGGTATCACTGGATTTCGATTCAAATCCAGTCGACGTGTTATGCGGCATTAACGATAGTTATGCAGCAAAACTGTCGCCCTAACTCAACAGTTAAGCACCACAAATCACATGAACAGCACAGTCATCATCGCCCTCGATTTCCCTACCAAGTCCGAAGCAATGGCACTCGTGGATACGCTTGGCCCCGAGTGCCAGTTCTACAAGGTAGGCCTGCAACTCTTGACCGAAGAAGGACCAAGCGTAGTGCGAGATTTGGTCGCGATGGGCAAGCAGGTGTTCCTCGATCTCAAAGTTCACGAGATCCCCAACTCCGTTGCGGGAGCAGTTGCTGCCGCCGGAAAGCTCGGCGCAAGCATGGTCACAGTTCATGCTTCAGGCGGCTCAGCGGTATTGCGCGCCGCCGTGCGCGCGGCGGTCCCGTTTCCAGGACTCAAGGTTCTTGCCCTCACCGTCATTACCAGCCTGTCTGACAGCGATCTCCCCGAGATCGGACTTCCTGCTTCCGTGCGGCAACAGGTTGAGCGCCTTGCCCATCTTGCTGCGCGTTGCGGTTGCCACGGTGTCGTGACCTCTGCACTTGAGGCAGAGTACTTATCCCAGGCGCTACCAACAGGGATGCTCATCGTCACCCCGGGAATTCAACTTCCAGGCTCGACCAACGATCAGGTGCGCGTGGCCACACCTGAAACGGCACGCAAGAATGGAGCCACGCACATCGTGGTCGGTCGCGCCGTGACACAAGCAGAGTCGCCGACTTTGGCCTTCAAACTCGCTGCTCAGGTAATGGCGGGTGCGCGTGGTGCTTAACCATACATTCGAGCGGGACTGCGCAAAAGCGCGCAGCCCCTCAATTCCGCATTACGCCTCTCTATTCTTGAACCCATGAGCCGCGCCCAAGACATCTTTGACCGAGTAGTTGCCAACGGCATCAGTGCCGTTGAAGCTTTCGTCGTTGATCGCCAAGCGGAGGAATTGTTCCTAGATTTCAAGCGATCATCCAACGACGGCAATGACAAAAGGCTTTCGTCACCGGACAGGAAGAATCTCGCGAAGGCCATATCTGGATTTGGTAATTCCGAGGGAGGCGTAATTGTGTGGGGTGTCGATTGCTCCACTGACTACGATGGCGCAGACGTAGCAAAGGCTTTGGTACCGATAGAAAACCCGAAGAGATTCTGTAGCCTCATTCAGGGCGCGATCTCTGGCTGCACTATTCCTCCTCATTCTGGAGTTCTCAGCGAAATCGTGGAAATGCAGAATGACAAGGGCTTTGTAGTTACCCTAATCCCCAAGAGTGATTCCGCGCCACATCAATCGGTCGTATCAAAACACTACTACATTCGGGCCGGCTCAGATTTTGTGCCAACTCCGCATGATGTTCTCGCGGGTATGTTTGGGCGCCGACCACAGCCGCACGTGTTCCAGAACTTCATTCTTGCTGTCCCTAAGCTCGAAAATGATTGCCTGTGCATCAGTGTAGGACTAGCTGTACATAACGAAGGCCCTGGGATTGCGTCGGATGTCTTCTCACTTTGCCGCATAGAGTCAATGCCCGGCACAAACTGCACGGCGAACATCGAGACAACAGATACACGGAATTGGGTTGGTCACATGGAGTTCGCCAGACAGGTGAGCCTAATTAGTGCCGCTGGCTATCGCTTGCCTCCTGGCGCTACAGCCCAGCCGCTAGTTATCCATCTCAAGTTCAAGCCACCGTTTGAAGATGAACTCCGTATCTTTGGGCGTGTCGGCGGAAGTGGGTCTCGCCGGTACGATTTCTATATCAGGAATTCTGTCGACGCAGTTCAACGTCATTACAACGCAATGGTCAAGATGACCGTGGACGGTTTTCATTCCAACGATGAATTCCACAAACTTGCTGAAACTTTGCTCACAACCACCGACGCATAACCCGACAGCCCACCGGATCTGTGCAAAAAGCTGTGCAGGCCGGTGACTTCTACGTTATACGTAGGAGATCCTCCTCATGCGCATCGCCGCAATTCTTGTTTCCTTGATCGCAGTTCTGTTGTCTTTGGCATGGGTGATCAACAAAACTGCATTCGATTCTGGTGTTGCCTTGGCCGCAGCGCTAGCTGCTCTGTTCTCTTCTTTCTTTCTGAAGCGTGACTCAATATCGTCAGGGCAAACTCAGCAGGTATCCGGAGGTTCGGTAGGAATTCAAGCCGGTCGTGACGCTAACGTGCGTGACATAAAGAATCAGTAGTAAGGAGAGCAGCAATGCTGGGTGACAAACAAGTCCAAACCACCTAGGGCAGTGCAATAATTGGGGTCAGCGTCACTGCTCGCGGCAAATGGTGCAACGTTCGGTGGTCGCTACATCTGGATTCCGGCCTCCGCCGGAATGACGGTGTGGGTTGGAATTTTGTGGTCAATTGAAGAGCTGCGGCGACGCGCCCAAGCCCGTTCTTACTCACTCACGCCAAACACCCACCCGCTTCCCCTGCTGAGCCGCCGAGTTTCGTAGTCTCGGCACGGGAATTCCAGTCGCGTTGTCCGAGCAGCTTTATCGCGAGTTTAGCGACTGGCCGTGCTGAGGCTGCGAAACTCGGGTAGCCCGCAGGGCCGGGGAAGGGGGCGCGTTTCTTTGGTTCTTTCTTGCCGCGCAGCAAGAAAGAATTCGGCTGTCGGGCCGAGACCCGACACGGTAGTTGAACAATCAACTATCTACATCGGATACCCACGCAGAATAATTCAACGGCGTGTGCCGCCAGCACCAACTGACGAGTGTGCCATGCGCCATAATTCCCCTCTCCCCCGCCCCTCTCCCGCGATGGGAGAGGGGAGAAAAGCGCCGCCTTGCATAGCAAACTCACTCAATAATCCACATGCGGCCGCACCACAATCACACTGCATTTCGCACGCCCCACGACGCGCGTCATGGTTGAACGCACGCGCTCGATTCTGCCGCCTGCGCGGCTTGCGCCGAGCACAATCAAGTCGACTTGGTTGTGTGCGGCAAAGTCGAGAATCTTTTGTGCAGGGTCGGAATCTTCGAATACGTGAAGTGACAATTGGCGCTCGTTGACATGCAATGTCGAGGCCCAATGTTGCAGGGCAATCAAGCCGTGATGTTGGCGGTCGGCTTCGTTGTCGTCGTCGGTTTCTTGCGCTTTGCTGCTTTCGATAATTGACAGACAGGACAAACGACTTTCCGGCGAGCTCATCATCGCGCGCCTTGTTGCTGTGCGTAGCGATTCGAGCAAGGCATCGTCGTCGCTTTCCGGGTCGAGCGCCACCAACACTATGGGGGCTTCGTCTAGCGGATTATTGTTGGTCACGCGCTTTAACTTCAAGGGCTGATTTCTGCTGCGCCACCAGCGTCGTGCTTGTACCCAAAATCCTGCTGGCTCGATGCGTTGGCGGCGTTTGGTGAGTTCGATTTTGTGCGGTTGTTCAAACAACCACGCGACTTGGCCGCAGTTCGGGAAGCGTTGTTCGGGATCGACTTCCAGACAACGCAAAATGACTTCTTGAAACCACGCCGGCAAATCGGCGCGGATACTGCGCGGCGGGATGGGTGCACGCCATAGGCGTTGCTGCATTTCGCTGGCGGCTTCCATGGCGCCGTAAGGTAGCTGTCCGGTGGCCATTTCAAATAGCGTCACGCCCAAGGCAAATTGATCGCTGCGCGCATCGTGCCGTGCGCCGAGTATTTGCTCGGGCGAAATATAGGCCGGCGTGCCAACTCCCTTGAGTTGCGCTTCATAAAACAGATCCGGACACGCGGCGTGATGGGCGAAACCGAAATCCAACAGCACGATATTGCCATCGGCTTTGAGCATAAGATTGCCCGGCTTGACGTCAAGATGAATGACTTGACTGCGATGTAAGGCGTGCAGCGCACGGGCGATTGCGGCACCGATTTCGATTAAATCTTCGAGCGGCATCGGCTCACCCGTGCCACGTTGGGCGATCAAATCTTCCAACGTTTGCCCTTCGATTTTTTCCATCACCAGATAGGGTTGCTCGTCGAGTCGCCCGACCCCAAAAACGTGCGGTGCGTGAGGCGAATCCAGACGCGGCTGTATCGCGCATTCGGTTTCAAAACTGATGAGCCCGGCCAAGGGTTGGTTATGGCCGAGGCGCGGCACTTTCATCACCAGCTTTGATTCGAGTTCGGCATGGGTACAGTCGTAGAGATAGCCTGCGCCACCACTGGCAACACAATCGCCCAAGGTGAAACCGTCGATGACGGTTCCGGTTTGCAACTGCGTTGAATTGCTTGTCATGGATGCATATTTTTTCTATTTACCAAGGCTCAATCGCTGCGCGTTCCAATCCGGCAATCCAGCTTGGCGAATTTTTTCGGCAGCGGCCGCATGATCGTAAGGTACGCGGAAAAAACAAATTCGACTTTGCGCGAGATCAACGATGGCATAGCTTGCCGCCGGATTCCCGTCACGTGGCTGACCGACCGAACCGATGGTCGCCACCCAACGCCGCGTTGGCAGCAGATCGATCATCGCGCCGGCGATAGGTCGATAGGCTGCCGCAGTAGTTTGCCGACCTGAGTAATGCCACAAGCGCTGTTCATGCACGTGACCGACCGCCACCAAACGCATTGTTGGCATACTGATTTCAGCCGCCTTGATGCAGGCCATCACATCATCCGCGTCGATCAAGTAATGAAATTTCTCCGGTTGGTAGGCGCTCGCATGCACCATCAACAAGTTGCCTAGCTGTGCACTCAAGGGCAGCGCGCGCAAATAATTCATTGCCTCCGGCGATAGCTGTTGCCGCGTCCATACAGCTGATTGTCGTGCGCTTTCGTTCAAAGTTTTCTCGTTGCCAATCACCGCTTCGTCGTGATTACCCATCAACACAATCGCGCCGTCTTGCTGCATTTTTTCAACGCGCTCCACCACTGCAACCGGATCACCACCATAGCCAACCAAATCACCAAGCACGGCAAAGCGATCAACACCTTGCTTTTTGGCGTGACGCAAACAGGCCTGCAAGGCTTGAAAGTTGCTGTGAATATCCGAGAGCAATGCGATACGCATTTGAGACTTTCCGTTTTGGCGCGGGAAATATTGTGGCGTTACTGATATTTCACGCTTGAAAGCTTACAAGTAAGTGCGCTATTTCAATTTTTTTGTGGGTGAGGACTTCTCTATGCCTACATGCGGGAGAGGAGGAATTTGCGGTACATGGCAGTTTGTCAGTTGGTGCTGACAACACGCCGTCGAATTTTTGTTTTACGAGTATCCGATTTTTGTCAGTCGATTGCTTGAAGTCCTTGTCGGGTCTCGGCCCGACAGCCGAATTCTTTCTTGCTGCGCGGCAAGAAAGAACCAAAGAAACGCGCCCCCTTCCCCGGCCCTGCGGGCTACCCGAGTTTCGTAGCCTCAGCACGGCCAGTCGCTAAACTCGCGATAAGGCCGCTCGGACAACGCGACTGGAATTCCCGTGCCGAGACTACGAAACTCGGCGGCTCAGAAGGGGAAGCGGGTGGGCGCTGAGCCGTTCGATAACGAAGTAGTAGTCACGTTCCAAAAAAATGCTTCACAAAGGTTTGATTTTCGTGAGACTCAATCCACAACGTAATATCCGTTGTGCTTTTTCGGTGGCGAAGCTTGATCGCAATTGAATTGGAAAGACTTATCGGCTTCATGATCAACTATTTGATATCGATCATCCAATCGCCAAAATCGAGTAATACATTAGGCAAAGGCTCGGTAGCGGCTAGAGGCAAAAAATCCACGGCGCGTCCCCACCAGTCGTTGATCAGAAGCTTTGTTCCGCCAAGCGTTAGAAAATAACCGTCTGGAACCCGTTGATCAGCGTTCGCAGATGATAAGACTGCAACAGCAAGTAGGCCAAAGATGACTCGATCCGAAAGCCGTACCTTTCCTTTTTCGACGTGTATTCGAGTGACTCCATCTAAACGAGTCGCGTCTGGCAGCAACTCAAATCCGTCCGGAAGCTCACTTCCGTGACCATGAGAGCAACGATGGATTCCATAGATAACATCAGCGAAGTCCGCTTGACCCCCCGGGGCTTTGGGGCGGGGCACATTCACCGGCCATCGCGTATTTACTAGGTCAATACCTGGTGCCGCCATAGGGCCGACAATGGCGTAGTTGTCACGGAGAGTTTGGGTAAATCGCTTGTTACTACCGTCCTTCGGGTGGAGTTTACTGGCCGTACCGTCTACAGCATTGCATGCATGAAGCATCGCGAAATCGAAGTCTCCGGACGACCAATCTTCTATCGCTTTACGCACGGAACTTCCAACTTTCGCCATTTGATCCTCCAACGTAACTGTCAAGCAACAGGATTGTTCTCTCATCAGATGGGGGTTGTACAGCTAGTCGGCAGGTCGTCAATTTTTCGCACCCTGACGCCAAGCACCCACCCGCCTCCCCTGCTGAGCCGCCGAATTTCGTAGTCTCGGCACGGGGACTTCCAGTCGCGTTGTTTGAGCGTATCGCGAGTTTAGCGACTGGCCGTGCTGAGGCTGCGAAACTCGGGTAGCCCGCAGGGCCGGGGAAGGGGGCGCGTTTCTTTGGTTCTTTCTTGCCGCGCAGCAAGAAAGAATTCGGCTGTCGGGCCGAGACCCGACACGGACTTCAAGCAATCAACCATCTGCAGTGCATTAGAAAACGCAGTTCAACGGCGTGTTGTCAGCACCAACTGGCAAAACTTACTCTCGACGTTCCCCACGCTGCGGCACACGAATCCGTTCGACCAGTTCAACGCGACTCGCCTCAGGTGGCGCGGTGACTAAGCTGCCAATAATCAAGCCTAGAAAACCCACTGGCACACCAAACACGCCAGCGGCGATAGGCTTAATGTCGAACCATAGCGGTGCATTGATGCCGAATGCTTCCGAGCAGGCGATCAAATAAAACAAGGTGACGCACAGACCCAGACTCATGCCGACTACTGCGCCTGCGCGATTGGCGCGCTTCCAGAATATGCCGCAGACCAACACCGGAAAAAGTGCGGCGGCGGCCAAGGAAAATGCCGAGCCAACTAATAGCAAAATGCTGCCCGGTTTAAGTGAGCTGACATAGGCGGCGACTACGGCGACGATCAGCAACACGATTTTCGAAACTACCAATCGTCTTGTGGCTGGCGCATCTGGCGCGAGCATTTTGTAATAGACATCGTGCGAGAGCGCACTGGCAATGGTCAGCAACAAGCCATCTGCGGTCGACAACGCTGCGGCCAAACCGCCGGCGGCCACCAAGCCGGTGATGACATAGGGTAGGCCGGCGATTTCCGGGGTTGCCAACACCACAATGTCACCACCGATGACAATCTCGGCGCGCTGCACAATGCCATCGAGATTCACGTCCTGGACGAACAACAAGGTTTTGTCGACGGCTTGCCAATTGCTGACCCACGCGGGCAATTGCGAGAAGCTTGAGCCGACTAGATTATTGTAGATTTCAAACTTGACAAGTATCGCCAGTACCGGCGCCGTAAGGTATAGCAGCAAGATAAAGAACAACGACCAGAACACCGACTGGCGTGCGTCCTGGACAGTGACTGTGGTGTAGTAACGGGTCAAGATATGCGGCAGTGCCGCCGTGCCGAGCATCAGGCAAAACACCAACGCTATGAAGTTTCTGCGCGCAATCTGGCGCTCGGTCTGAGTCGCGCCGGGGAAAGCTTCTGCATGGGGTTTTACGGGCAATGCGCGGGCTTGATTGTCAAGCTTTTGCCGCGTCCACAATTGCATCGCCGCAACTTCATCTGACGGAAAAAGCTGCAGTTCGCGCTCGGCGGTATTGATCGCACGGAAGTCCAAATCTTGCGCTGCGCGCAGGTTTTCCAAGCGTGTTTCCAATTTCGTCTTTTCGATTGCCAGATAGCCTGCGCCACGGGCATCCAAGGCCGCAAGGCGTCCGTCTAGCGCGAGCGCGCGTTCGCTAAATATCTTTCGCACTTGCGTCTCCGCTGCACCTTTAACGGTGGTCGGATCATTGAACTCACGCTCTAATGCGCTGACTTTAGGTAGCGCCGTGGTGTAGGCAGAAATTTGCGCAATGGGATTGCCAGTGTGCTTGACCGACAGCCAAACCACGGGGATCAAATAGGCGATGATTAAGATGATGCATTGGGCAACTTGGGTCCATGTCACCGCTTTCATTCCGCCCAAAAAAGAGCAAACCAAAATGCCGGCCAAACCGACAAAAACGCCGATGGTGAATTCCAATCCGGTAAGCCTGCTGGTGATTAAACCAATGCCATAAATTTGCGCGATGACGTAAGTTAGCGAACACAAAATAGTGGCCAGCACTGCGATCAGACGCGGCCAATTTCCGCCGAAACGTGTGCCGATGAAATCAGGAATGGTGAATTCGCCAAAGCGCCGCAAATAGGGCGCAAGACAAAGTGCCACCAAGCAATAACCACCTGTCCAACCCATGATGAAAGCCAAGCCTTCGTGCCCGGCGTGATACAGCGTTCCGGCTAGGCCGATGAAGCTCGCGGCAGACATCCAATCGGCTGCCGTAGCCATGCCGTTGAATAGCGCAGGAACGCGTCTGCCCGCCACGTAATACTCAGCCACATCGGATGTTTTGGCCAAAAATCCGATCCCCGCATAGAGCACAATGGTGGAAAAAAGAAATAGGTAACCCAACAAATTATTGGGTACGCCAGCCCACTCCAAGGCACCGACGAACAAGATGAATAGCAAAACACCAGCGGTATAGCTGGCGTACGCACCCAACAAGCGGGCAAAGAAATTTGCCTGGTCGTCTTCGCTTGACGTGCTTGCAGTTGCTTGCTTGTCCATTGGCCTAATTGGGTCGTAAATCCAGCGGCGCACTGGCACCACCGCGACGCACGAAGCTCACCCGGAACAGACAACCACCGGCATCTCCTTCATGCAGCTCAACGCTAGCGCGATGACGATCGGCGATTTCCTGCACGATGGGCAGTCCCAAACCGCTACCACTTTCCGCATTGCCCAGGACCCGATAAAAGCGCTCAAACACTTTGCTGCGTTCGGCCGGTGGAATGCCCGCGCCGGTGTCTTCGACTTCCAAAATAAAAAAATCCATAGCGCGTAACCGAACCGTCACGCGACCTCCGCGCGGCGTGTACTTGACGGCGTTGTCGATAAGATTGGAAAGCAGTTCGCGCAACAGCAAGGGCACACCTTCAGTCATGTGCGGCCATTCACCGCATTCAAATGCCAAATCAATTTCCTTGGCCATTGCCCGTTCGGCCCATTCAATGGTAACTGCACGCGCTAGCGCACGCAGGTCACATGGCTCGACGCGGTGCAGTTTGTCGTGGCTCGATTCGGTACGCGCCAAAGTCAGCAATTGCTTGGTCAAATGCGCTGCACGATCAGTGCTCTGCGCGATTAAGCGCATGGATTTTTGCAAGCGCACTGGGTCATGCTCATCTGCGGCCAAGTCAGCCTGCATTTTCAAACCAGTGAGTGGTGTTCTAAGTTGATGTGCAGCGTCGGCAATGAAGCGTTGCTGCGCTTCCAGATTGACTTCGAGTCGGCGCATCATTTCATTTAGCGAGAGTAGCAAAGGTCGCACTTCTTCCGGCGCTTGATCGGCCGCCAACGGCGACAAATCGCCGGGTCGTCGGCCGACGATGCGCTCACGCAAACGACGCAATGGTTGCAAACCGCGGGTGAGTCCGAGGTAAGACAAAATCGCCACCAAGGGTATCAAAGCAAATTGCGGCAACAAGACGCCGCGAATGATGCGTGATACCAAGGCTTCACGCTCATTTCGCGTTTCGGCCACTTGTATCACGATGATTTGTCCATCACGCTGCGCTCCCACTCGCACAGCACGGTACGCGATGCGCACCGCCTCACCACCAACGGTATCGTCACGCATCAACACGTTCTTGCTCGGTGATGCCGATAGCTCGTAGGTGATAGGAATCTCAGCGGTGCCAATATCAAATGCCAATGGTATCGCGCTCGTCGTGCGATCTGTTAGGGTCGTCGTTGAAGACTCTGCGACAAATTCCGAACTTTGTGGCGCAAGTGAATTCTTATCTTTTTGCGGCGCACTGCTGATACGAAAAAAGCGGCTATCGACACCGTTGCCGGTCAGCATCAATTGCGTGGCATGCGGCAACTGATTCGGCATTGGCCACGTCGCGCTCTCGACAATTCGACTCACTACCTGCACGGTTTCTATCAACGCTGCATCGTAAGGTTGATCGGCAATCTGATGCGCATAGTGGTTAGTCAGCGCAATCGAAATCGGCCACAGCAATAACAGTGGCGCCAACATCCAATCGAGAATTTCAAGGAACAGTGAGTTCGGCTCATGTTCAACATTCGCCCCGGCAAAGAGGCTAGTCAGCGAACTGGGCCAGCGCAAAATTCGACCGCCCAACGACATTGAGCTATTCCGTCGAACCGCCGGTAGCGGCAGGCTTTTGCAGGCAATAACCCAAACCACGCAGGGTCGTAATCAAAACACCGCCCGGCTCCAGTTTTTTGCGCAAACGATGGATATAAACCTCGATCGCATTGGCACTGACTTCCTCGCCCCAGCCACATAACTGCTCGACCAATTGGTCTTTGCTAACCACGCGCCCGGCGCGCAGCAAAAGCACTTCGAGCAAGACCAGCTCGCGTGCCGAGAGCTCCAGTAGTTCGCCATTCATGCGCGCCACACGCTCGACCTGGCTGTAGCTCAGAGGCCCCACCGATATGCCAGTTGGATTACCCGTGCCACGCCGAACCAAGGCGCGAATCCTTGCTTCGAGTTCGGCCAAGGCGAAGGGCTTGGTCAGATAATCGTCTGCACCGGCATCAAGACCAGCCACGCGATCTTGCAGACCGTCTTGCGCTGTAAGGATAATTACCGGTACCGCGTTTTTGCGTGCTCGCAGCCGGCGTAATACATCCAGCCCGGACATTTTTGGCAGGCCTAGGTCAAGCACCAACAAATCGAACTGCGCGCTAGCCAATGCCGCATCTGCCTCGGTTCCGCTAGCCACGTGGTCAACCGCGCAACCGGATTTTCTCAACGCATGGACAAGGCCATCGGCAATCACGGGATCATCTTCGGCAATCAATATTCTCATGAGCGCTTCATACCTTTGGCAGGAGTTCGCTTGATTCTAAGTGAATGTCGGCCAGTCGTTGCAAATGGCGGTTAGGTTTGCTGGCCAGTTTTTCTCAATTTCGTCTGCGTTAATATTCGCCATCGCTCTAATCGAGCACCGAACAATTAAAAATAGTTGAGGAGTTAAGACAATGAAAAATATGACTCGTACTTGTATTGCGGCGGCAATTTCGCTGGCTGTGTGGAGCAATGCCTTTGCGCTTGGCGCGGCAAAGCCCGAGACGCGCAATCGCGCGGAAATTCCCGCCGAATATCGTTGGGACTTCTCGTTAATCTATCCCAACTGGGAAGCATGGGAAGCCGGAATGAAGGAGCTTGATAGCAAGATTGACGGCATTGCGAAATTGGAGGGGACATTAAAAAAGGGCCCTGCCGCAGTGCTCACTTTTTATCAAACCAGCGATGAGATTGGAAAGTTGTTGGAACGCACACACGCTTATCCGCGTTTGCAACGCGATGTCGATACGCGCAATCAGGAAATCTCCGGCAAGTATCAGCGCGTCAATACCCTGGTGGCCAAACTCGGCACTGCCACTGCATGGGCGACACCGGAATTACTCACCATACCCGAGGCGACGATGAAAGGGTGGATTGCAAAGACACCCGGGTTGAAAGTGTATGCATTCCCGATATTGGATAGTTATCGTCAGCAAAAACATGTGCTCGACGACAAAGGCGAAAAGCTGATGTCGCTATCGGCGCGTTTTTCCGGCACGCCACAAGCGACGTTTCAAGAGCTATCAACATCCGACATCAAGTTTCCCAAAGTGACTTTGTCGGATGGCAAGGAAGTCACGCTCACCCCGGGCAACTATCAAGGACTGTTGTCGACCAACTACAACCAAGCCGATCGCGCAAAGGCGTTTGAGGCATACCTCAATACCTATGCCGCGACCACCAACACCTACGCCGCGATATACAACGGCATCATGCAGCGTGGTTGGTTCAAAGCGCAGGCGCGCAAGTACCCAACGACGCTGGAGGCAGCGCTCGACGGTAATGACATTCCGCCATCCGTGGTAACGACGCTGATCGACGCGGTTCGCAATGGCACCAAACCTTTGCAACGCTATATGAACTTGCGCAAAAAATTGCTCAAGCTCGACACCTATCATTTGTATGATGGATCAATCCCGATTTACAAGACCGACAAGACTTTTCCATTCGCCGATTCACGTGATATGGCCATCGCTTCGGTCGCGCCGCTAGGCGCGGACTATGCGGCGAAATACAAAAAATATATGACCGGCAAGCAAGTCGACGTCTATGAAAATGATGGCAAGAGCTCCGGTGCTTATGTCAGCCCGGTGTATGGTGTTGGTCCGTATTTAAAGTTGAATCACAACGATACCCAAGGCGGCATGTTCACATTGGCACACGAAGGTGGCCACGCGATGCACACAATATTGGCGATGGAAAATCAACCCTACATCACCGCCGATTACACGATTTTTGTGGCCGAAGTCGCTTCCACAATTAATGAGCGATTCCTGTTGAATCAACTCCTGCGGACCACCACCGATCCGAAGGAGCGCTTCTTGCTATTGCAGCATGCAGTTGATTCTATCGTCGGTACTTTCTATACCCAAGTTCTGTTTGCTGACTTCGAACTCCAAGCGCATAAATTGGTTGAACAAGGCAAACCGATTACGGCGCAGGTGCTCAACGGAATTTATCTTGGTTTGCTCAAAGACTATTACGGCGACTCGGTGGCGACAGATGATTTGTACAAATACACCTGGTCGCGCATTCCACATTTCTTTAATTCGCCTTACTACGTGTACCAGTACGCCACTTGCTTTGCCTCGTCAGCCAAGCTCTATAAAGACATGACGACAAGCGATGCCAAAGCCAACGCAGCGGCGACTGAGCGCTATTTGAATCTGCTCAAAAGTGGCGGCAACGATCACCCGATGAAGCAATTGCAAAAAGCCGGTGTCGATCTGAGCAAACGTGAAACCATACAAGCGGTGATTGATCAGATGAACGAACTGGTCTCGCAAATGGAAGTTGAGGCGGCGAAGATTAATTAGATTGCTGCGCAACGGCGTGTCACCAGCACCAACTGGCGAGATGGTGCTGGTGAAATGAGAAAGCCTCATAAGTTTGGCGACGGTCATCGTTGCCTGAATGTTCCGCAACTATCTCGCAACAAATCTTTACCTTGCTGAAACACAATCCTTGCAACGTTCCGCCCACAATGAGTGGCGTGTTCAGCGATTTTTGGTTTGGTGGTCACGCGGCGCACAGCACTTTATCGACGAGGAGCTTTGATGCACGCATTGACCATAGAGACAACCGACGACTCGACATCCAACCCGCTTGATGAACAGCGACCGATCATGCTTGGTCTTGCTGCCGGGTTGGCTCCACTGGCACTGACGGCATGTGGCGGCGGTGGGTCGGGGTCCACGGCGACCGTAGCTACTACGCCCCCTCCTCCCGTTGTTTCTACTGGGCCAACTCGCGTTCAGGCCGCACGATTTTTGGCGCAGGCCTCGTTGTCCAGCACAGCGGCTGAAATCACTCAGGTTCAGACCCTAGGCTACAGCGCTTGGCTGGATCAACAAATGGCGCTACCGCGCAGTTCAAGCAATGTCGCATGGCTGCGCAGCAAAGGGCTAGACAATGTGGCGTACAAGAATAGCCAAGTTGGCGCGGATCAAATGCTGTGGCGCAAACTGCTTGCTAGTCCTGATCCGCTGCGTCAGCGGGTGACGCTCGCGCTCTCGGAAATCATCGTGGTTTCGGTCGCCGGCATCGCCAACACACCTTTTCGCCAGTTTGCCGCCGCCGCGTTTATGGACATTCTCGAGGCCAACGCATTTGGTGATTACCGGACACTACTCGAACAAGTGTCGACTAGCGTCGCCATGGGTGGCTACCTTACCTATAAGGGCAATGTGAAGGCCAACGCCAGCACCGGTAGCTTGCCCGACGAAAACTATGCCCGCGAGGTGATGCAACTTTTTTCTGTCGGCCTCGCCCAACTCAATCAGGATGGCAGCGTCAAACTCAGTAGCAATGGACAGCCATTGGAAACCTACGTGCAGGACGACGTCAGCCAGTTGGCACGGGTGTTCACCGGATGGAATGTTGATATTGCAGTCGGCACCAACGATGACCCCAACCGGATTGTGATCCCCATGGTGCAATATGCCAGCCGCCATGAGTTGGGCACCAAGAGCTTTTTAGGTACCGTGATACCGGCCAACACTGATGGCGTGAATAGTCTGCGCATTGCGCTCGATACCCTGATGGCGCACCCGAACATGGGGCCATTTATCGGTCGCCAGCTAATCCAGCGACTGGTCACCAGCCAGCCGAGCGCGGCCTACGTGAGTCGGGTCGCCGCAACCTTTAACAACAACGGATCGGGTGTCAAAGGCGATCTTCGCGCCGTGTTGCGTGCAGTGTTGCTGGACACCGAGGCGCGCGCTGATGCGTCCGTCACAGACCCGACTTTCGGCAAGTTGCGCGAACCGATGATCCGTTTTATCCAGTGGGCGCGAACCTTCAGTGTCACCGATCCGACGGACGAATGGAAGATCGGCGACCTCACCGACCCGGCCACCAAACTTGGTCAAAGTCCATTACGTTCGCCATCCGTATTCAATTTCTTCCGCCCTGGTTATGTGCCGCCGAATAGTCCGATCGGTGCACGAACTGCACCGGAATTTCAGATCACCACCGAATCGTCGGTGGCGGGCTACGTCAACTTTATGCAAGGCGCAATCAGCAACGGCGTATCCGGCCTCAGGGCTGACTACACCTCGATCAGGACAGTAGTCAGCGACTCAGCGGCGCTACTGGCTGAGCTAAATGTCGTATTGGCTGCCGGGCAGTTGTCTGCCGCAACATTGGCATCGCTGAAATCTGCCTTGGATAGCATCAGTGTCGCCACCACCGCTGGCAGCAACAACCGACTCTACGCCGCGATAACACTGGTCATGGCCAGCCCCGAATACATTGCCCTTAAGTGAGGAATTTGCCATGATCATTCAGCCCTCTCGTCGCGAATTTCTCAAACGTGCATCGGTCTTGTCTTTGAGCGGCGTTGCGGCGCCGTTTGCGATGAACCTGGCGATGCTTGGCGAAGCTGCCGCCGCCAACGCCACAGGCTACAAAGCGCTGGTCTGCGTGTTCCTCTACGGCGGAAACGATTACGCAAATACAGTGGTTCCCTACGATGCCGCCAGCTATGCGCTATACAGCGGCCAACGATCAGCAATCGCGCTGGCAAGGCAAAGCCTGGCAGCCACAGTGCTCAATCCAAGCACGGCACTGCCCAATGGCCGCGAGTACGCGCTTGCTCCTCAACTCTCGGGATTGGTGCCGATCTTTGATGCCTCCAAAATGGCGGTGATGCTTAACATCGGAACTTTGATTCAACCGACGACCAAGGCACAGTACTTGGCCAAGAGCGTACCGCTACCGCCAAAATTGTTCTCGCACAACGACCAGCAGTCAATCTGGCAATCATCGGCACCCGAAGGCTCAACCTCTGGTTGGGGTGGTCGCATGGGCGACTTGTTTGCCGCCAGCAATGGCAATTCCACCTTCACTTGTGTCAGCGCGGCAGGCAATGCGGTATTTCTGTCCGGCCAGAGTGCAGTGCAATACCAGGTCACCTCGAACGGCTCTGTTCCTTTGGCGGCGATCAAGAGCCCTCTGTTCGGCTCGGCGGCCTGCACCGATGCACTGCGCACCATGATTACTGCGCCGCGCACACATCTGTTCGAAGCAGAGCACACCCGCATCATGAAGCGTTCAATTGATGCCGACAGTCAACTTACCCTAGCACTCGCCGGCAACACGCCATTGACTACCGTTTTTCCTTCCGGCAACAGTCTGGCGTCCCAGCTGAATATGGTGGCGCGAATGATTGCCGCGCGCAACAACCTGGGTGCCAAGCGTCAGGTTTTCTTCGTTTCACTTGGCGGCTTCGATACCCATGATGGCCTCACCGACGACCACCCGGCATTGCTGGCGCAAGTGGGACCTGCGCTCGCCGCTTTCTATGCGGCCACCTCCGAATTGGGCGTAGCGAATGAGGTGACCACCTTCACCGCTTCGGACTTCGGCCGCACGCTAACTACCGACGGCGATGGCTCCGACCATGGCTGGGGCAGCATGCACTTTGTGATCGGCGGTGCCGTCCGCGGAAAGTCGTTCTACGGCACAGCACCAGCGATTGCCAACAACGGGCCTGATGATGTTGGGCAGGGTCGATTGCTGCCGGCGATCTCTGTCGACCAATTCGGCGCTACGCTGGGCAGCTGGTTCGGCGTCAGTGACAGCGAACTGGCGACTGTCATGCCAAATCTAGCGAACTACAGCACGCGCAATCTAGGATTTCTGGCCTGAGGCAATGCCTGACAACTCGTGAATGGCAAATTCTGACTTGAAGCTCAATTCAGTGAACCCGCCAGCACTACGCGGTTTCTTCCGTCAGTTTTGGCGCTGTACAAAGCTTTGTCGGCAGCACCAATGAGATCGTCAGCGGTGATGCCGTCACGTGGAATGATGCTGGCAATACCGATGCTGATGGTGACATTTCCGTAAGCCGAATCTGCGTGAGTCAGCAACAACGCATCGACCGTTTCACAGGCACGCACAGCCATGTTGTAGGCTCTTTCACCATTGGTGGTAGGAGCAATGAAGGCGAATTCTTCGCCGCCATAGCGCGCGACCAAATCACCAGCACGGCCAATACTGGCGCTCAAGGACAAGGCCACACGGCGCAGACATTCGTCGCCCGCTTGGTGTCCATACCGGTCATTGAATTTCTTGAACCAATCCACATCAACCATCGCTAAAGCCAAGGGCTGACCGAGGCGCTTGGCGCGCTCCCATTCGCTTGCCAACACAGCATCGAAGCGACGTCGATTGGCAATGCCGGTGAGACTGTCCGTGGTACTCATCGCTTCGAGTTTCTGATTCAATTCGTTCAATTCAAGGGTGCGTTGGCTCACCTTACTTTCCAGCATTAGTTCGGAATCCTGTAAGCGCGCAATCATTTCATTTTTGGCCTGTAGGGCATCGGCTTGCACTTGTTGATTTTCCCGGCGCAAGGCGTTGTATCGGTCAGCCAGTGCAAACGACAACAGCAGCATTTCAATTGCCGAACCAATTTGCGCGCCATCGGCAGTGAATACATTGGTCGGCACCAAGCCGAGATTGCGCATGTGCGCCAGCGCAACGCCCACGAAAATCACGGCAAATGCGGCAAGAAAATAGTAGCCGCTACGCTGACGTTTCATCGTGAAAATAACTCCGGTAAGCAGCAAAAAAACGGCAGTCATACCGCTGATCGCGGCAAAGATCGGCGTGAATGCTTCAAACCAAAGCAGCAAGGCAAAAAATGCCAGGCTGTTGGCGGCGATAAAAAAACTGATCAGCAAGTCGATCATCGGGACCGTTGGTTTTGTATTCAAAACCCGGCGGGTGAACAGCAGAATCGCTACACCAGCAATGCAAGAAAAAATATTGGTGGCGCTCATCGACAGGCGCGGATGATCACCCCAAATGAACTCCTGGCCGAGACCACCATAGCCGGCCAAAGCCATCGAAACACTGAGCGCGAACAGCACGTAGAACAGATAGCTCGCATCTCGCAGGGCATAGAAAAGCATCAGGTTGTACAGCGCCAGCCCCAGCACAATACCGAAGTACATGGCTTGCACCGAATAGCTCGCGTGTTCATAACCTACAAATGCGGCCTCATCCCAAATGCGTGCAGGAATATGCAACGAGTTGGCTGATTCAACCCGGATAAAAATCGTCTGCTCGGTGTTGGCAGGAACCGAGAACGGTAGCACGATGAAGCGACTCCGATGTGGTTGTGTGGCAACCGGACGTGCATAGCCAAGCGCGGTGAGCTGGAAACCGGTCATTGATGGTTGGTAGAAATCTACCTTCGCGAGTAAAGCGTAAGCAATCTCAAACACACGCTCAACGGCGTGATCACTAGTATTTTTTACGCGCAGACTTAGCCATATCGCGTTGTCAGTGTAGGCAAATCCGAGCGCACTGCCATTGCTCAAACTGGGTATAAATTTACCTGCCATACGCGGCGCTGCCACATCAGCGATTGTTAGATCCTTGCTACTGTCGATCAACACGCCAAAGTACTCAGTCAGCCGGATAGGTTCGTCAGTTTTTTGCGCCACATCCACAGAGCGCTCCGCCGCGCTGGCAACGCACACACATAGCACGATGCTCAACAAGGTGCTGAATAAGTGCCGCGTGAATATGCCGAATGTCATTGTGATTTTTTCCCAAGGAAACCTGAACAGCTTACCCGAGGACTGCTAGAGAGATGGCGCATTGAACCAACATTATTGGTTTCGAAACTTCTCCATACCACGGTTTTCTGAGTCAGATTGGATGCCCGCAACACTGAAGTAATTTCACGGCATTCGTGTGACAGCGTCTGGCCAGCACCAACTGGCGAAACGCGAACCAAAAAAATCCTGACGCTTGACCTGCGTCAGGATTTCTTGGCGGTGAAGGTAAGCACTAGGCCGCAGGCAAACGGGCGCTGACACCTGTCCAAAAGTCATCCGATTTTTTCTTACCCGCTACGCCTTGAAGTACGTCGCGGCATTTCTCCAGTCGCGCGGTGAGTTCCTCAATGGTTTTGCATTTTTCGACCAAGGCGGTCAAGTCATCTGCACCGGGACCTAGATAGGTCAGCAGTGTTTGGCAGGCAAAGCGCGAAGCTGACTGCATAGAGATTTCTACCGGTGCTTCACCAGCGCTAGCCACTGGCGCTGCCGTTGCAATTGGCGGCGCGGCTTGTGGCGCTGATTGTGCATTGCTCGCGGTGACATTCACGTTTGCGCCTGCTAGCTCAATAAAACCCTGCGCGAGCAAAGTGTCGATGATAGTGCCGGTGCTCGGGTGAGTGTTTTTTGCCAGCAATCCGCTATGCGAAGTCTTGTCGTCCACCATGATGAGCACGGCGCGTTCGCGTAGTCCCAGTCGGTTCGCTCGCGTGACGATTTCGCTGCGGCCTTTTTCAGTCTTTTGATAAATTCCATCAGCGCTCATAGAAAATCCTTGCGATTAAGGGTTGATTAACGACTTTTCGCTAATGCGTGCTTGTGGCTAGCAATTCAGTAAGATAATTTTTCCATGTCGCAGCGATGGTATGAGTGCCATGACCGCGGGTGTCTGAACTGAGCGGAATGAGCACGGCGCGACCTTTCTTGACGCGTTTGATTTCTCGTTCGAGGATACCAAGCTCTGGTGGGTTGATCAAATCATCAGCTGAATTGATCGCCAGCAAAGGTGCAACGATTTTCTCCAATCCGGGCGCCGGATCATAGTCACGCGATGCTTCGACTTGATAAAGCGAGTCATTGGCATCACCACTTTGCATGGCCTTGGCGACCGCTTCGTCGATGACCTTATCGCTTTCCTGCAAGGACGGCATTTGCTGCTGGCGCAATTGCGGATTGCTACCCATGAAAAACAGCAATTCAGTCGCCACGCCCAGACTTTGCGGTTGCGTGGTGTAGTCGCCGCCACGCCATTCGGAATCCTTGCGGATTGCATCGATGATTGCGCGCCGCCAAACGCGATTGCGACCAGAAATCTGTGTAGGCAAACTGGCCAGCGGCATTAGCGCGTCCATAAAATCGGGATAGCGTTCACCCCACAACCAAGTGTGCATACCACCCATCGAAGTGCCCATCACCAGTCGCAAATGATCCACGCCGAGCGCTTCAGTGACCAGTCGATAGTGGGCGTGAATCATGTCCTGATATCCATAACGCGGAAAGCGTGCGCGCATACCATCGCTAGGTTTGCTCGACTGACCGTGACCAATACCGTCGGGCAGGATGATGTAATAACGCTTGGCATCAAGCACGCCGCCAGCACCAAATAATTCGCCAGCGAATTCAGGGCGTATAAATTGCGCACCACTCCCTCCCGTGCCATGCATGATTAACACCGCGTTGCGCACCACGCCCTTGGCATCGCGCATGGGGGTTCCCAGCGTGCGGTAATGCAGCTTCAGCTCAGCTATGCGTTCGCCCGAAGTGAACTGAAAATTCTTGATAACAAAGTCACCTTGAACCGGTTCGGGATAGTCTGCTGCCAAGGCGCAACAGGCGGCAAACAGCAACAGAAATGGGGAAAGCCAACGGTACATGAGTAGCCTCTTTTGGTAATCGCTCACTGCCGATTCTGAACCGTGAAGCATGAGATGTCGAGCAGCGCTGCGTCGATTTCGCGGAGCTACTCGGCTACACGAAATTGACACGGCGTGTGGCCAGCACCAACTGGCGAAAATTGCAAAAATCACCGACGCGGCGATTTCGCGCAGCTGGTGCGAAACCTCAATATTTGTAGGTCAGCGTGAACCAGATCTTGTCGACATCGTTTTTAACGCTTGCGCCACTACCGGCGCGAAACTGCGCCTGCTGCAGTTTTGCAATGAGTGCCGGCGTAATCGGGTACGTCACGCTGACATCAAATTCACGACCCAAGGTGAGGCCACCGAAGTCAGAGCGAAAGCGATGGTACTCGGTGAAGAGGCTGAGTTTTTGCATTTGCCCGCGAGCGGTGAGCCAAGTATCAATCAACCCGACGCGCGGCGTACTCGTGTATTGCAAAGCCCAGCCGTTGAAAGCGTAGTAGTCGGTCAACGGCGTCTGGAATCCATAGATGCCACCATTGCTGCCCTTGACTTCCCGATCGATACGCGCGCCCCAGGTGCCGAAAGTCGCACTGCCTGCGGTTTGAATTCCCATGCCAATGCGGCGATAGTTGGCGTCAATCCGGCTGTCGCCATTGCCGTACTGGTTCTGCCGCGCAACGCCGGCGTAGTACATCCAGCGCCATGATTCATCCAGCGCGAATCCGCCCTCCGCATGCGCCCCGACAATGCGCTGCGCATTATTGGCAAAGCCGGTCTGCGCGCCGGTAGCCGCCTGGTCATGCCAATAGCCGTAGCCGGCAAGCGTGTGATCCGGCAGCGGATTCCACGCTGCGTGCAACACATGCAGCCGCAGGTCATTCAATCCACCGAGGACAGTTCTGATACGCCGGTATTCACCAAGCTGGATGCGGGTCTGCGGCAGTGATGTATTGACGATAGTCACGCCATCAAACACCTGAGGCGTCTGACGAAAATCGACATCGCTGATAAATCGTTCGTCATCGATGCGTAGTATCTGGCGGCCAAGTTTTACGCGTGTCGACGGAAACCCGCCGTAGTCGGCAAACAACTGATTCACGCCGCTATACGGTGGATCGGGCAGCAAAGGATAGTTCGAGGCGAAAAATTTTGAGGGATCGGTATTTACGCGTCCCGAAGCACCCACAAAATCAACGTAGAGAAATTCAGCCGTCAGGCGCACATCGTAAAACGGCGCAGTCTGCCAGCCAAGCGAGGTGCGTACCGTCCATACATCGGTCTTTTCGCGTTTTGCGGATTCCGTAATCAGCGCATAACGGGGTCGTACTTCAAGCAGCAGATGCCCTTGGGCGATGCTGTCACTTAGCTGCAATGTCATTGGCGGCATTGCTTCGCCGGAAGTCGTACCCGTCGACTGGGCATGCGCAACTATTGATGTTGCCGCAAAAAACAGGGTGGCAACAGCCCATACGCAGCGCAGGGAGCGAAACGTCTTGAGGGCGGTACGGTGGTTCGCTTTCAGCAATATTTCAATGGATTTAAGGCGATTCATGCGACTGTTTGGCAGCATTGAGTGATGAGTTTTATCCGTCGATTCTCTGCTTGCGCGCGCTGGGCGGATAGAATGTTTTACATTGAGCCATCATAGTGAAAACACGGGATCATTACGCGATGAATGGAATAATAAATGAACGGCGTCAATTTCTTTTGCGCACGTGCATTGGCGTGACCTTCATAGCCTGTTTTGCAGTTTTTCCGGCGATGGCCGCCAGTCTGACAGTCAATGTCAATGACCTTGCGGGCCTGCCACTGAGAGATGCGGTGGTCTCGGTGGTGGCCAAAGCCGGCACCCACGTACCGGCACACGCGCCTCGCACGACGGAGATCGAACAAAAGGATCGCGAGTTCATCCCGTATGTAACGGTGGTGCAGACTGGCACGCAGGTGACCTTTCCCAACCGGGATGCTTTACTTCACCACGTGTACTCGTTCTCGCCGGCGAAGAGTTTTGAAATCAAACTCTATTCGGGTGAACCGCCTCGCGGCGTATTGTTCGACAAAGCCGGGATTGTGACCATCGGCTGCAACATCCACGATTGGATGCTTGGCTACATTCAAGTCGTCGACACGCCCTACTTTGCAAAGACCGGCGCAGACGGACGCGTCGTTATCAATGACATCGTCGCTGGCGAGTTCGCGGTAGCCGTCTGGCACCCGACGCAGCGCGCGCCTACCATCGCAAAAAACCTCAAAATCGAGAGCCGCGAGACCGCCGCCATCGTGCTGGCGTTGGATGCGGTGGCGCCCAAGAAACGCTTCAAACCGCCGCTTGACTCTGTCAGATACAAATAGCGCCCACTCACCACTAAACCACGAGCGCAAAGATGCGATTCTCGATTCATAGCCTGCATACCCGCATCGTGGTTTTGTTTGCTGCGCTGTTGGTGTTGGTGCAGGGCTTGGCGCTTCTTGTCGTCAACACGACCAATACGCAGATCGCCAAGGAAACCATCGCGCAGGAACTCGGCGTCGGTGAGCGGATCTTTCTTCGCCTGCTGACCCAACAGCGCGCACAGCTTGAACAAACCGCAAGTTTGCTCGCGGCCGAATTCGGCTTTCGCCAGGCGGTTGCAAGCAATGATCGTGCAACGATCCAGTCCGCATTGGCCAATCACGGTGCACGCGCCTCAGCAAGTGTGATGTTGCTGATCTCGCTCGACAGGCAGGTGTTGGTCGATACCTTGCATCAGAATTCGGCTGCACAGCCATTTGATTTTTTACATCTCATTCGCGTGGCCGAAGCCGACGGCAAGGCATCCGGCATTGTCACCATCGACGGCGGGCTATATCAACTAGTGGTCGTACCTGTCAACGCACCGACCACCATTGCCTGGGTAGGCGTCGGTTTCGCCATCGACGACAAGACGGCAGAAGATCTGAAGAATCTTGCCGTCCTCGATGTTTCATTCCTCAGCCGGCGCGAAGGCGGGCAATGGCGCGTTCACGCGTCAACCTTATCCGCCGACATGCGCCAAAGTATATTGGCGAAGATTAGCGGCGTTGCCATTGATCTCAGCACCGAATTGCATCTGGAAGACGATATCTACACGGTCCGGCTCGTACCGATAGATGAGCAGAGCGACACCAAAATCGTCGCCGTGCTACAGCGGTCACTGGCAGAAGGCATCGCGCCGTTCCAGCGCATCAGCAGCGCGTTTCTGATATTGGCGGCGGTGGCGGTTTTGCTGTCGGTGGTGGGCAGCATCTTGATTGCGGAAAATATAACGCGGCCGATTAATGCATTGGCCGATGCCGCGCGGCATATTCAGGATGGCGATTACACGCAAAAGGTCAATGATGCGCAGAAGGGCGAAATCGGTGCCCTCGCCTCGACGTTTAATCACATGCTCGATGGCATCGCCACCCGCGAAAAGGAAAATTTGCGGCTCGCGTTCGAGGACAACCTCACCGGACTACCCAACCGCGCCATGTTTCACGACCGCCTCGCGCAAGCACTGCTGGTAGCGCGGCGTCAGGGACAACCGCTTTGCGTAATGATGCTCGATCTGGATCGCTTCAAGCACGTCAACGACACACTTGGTCATCCGGTCGGCGATCTGGTGTTAGCTGAAGTCGCACTTCGGCTGCGTGGATTGCTGCGCGAATCCGATAGCGTCGCACGACTCGGCGGCGACGAATTCGCGATTCTGCTTGCCTCCGGCGAACCGGAACGCGCCAGTGCGGTAGCGAAAAAGGTATTGCATTCTCTGGAAGCGCCGATCATGGCGGAAGGCCAGCCGATCGACGTGGGTACCAGCATCGGCATCGTCTATTTTCCCGAACACGGTGAAGATGCGAACGCGCTGCTACGCCGCGCGGATATCGCGATGTATGCGGCGAAGCGTGCAAAAAGCGGATTCGCCACCTACGAGCCGCAACTCGACGAAGGGCGACAGGATCAATTGACCTTGCTGGGAGAGTTGCGACGCGCGATCGAACAAAACGAACTGGTGCTTTACTATCAACCAAAATTTCACTTTGCCACCAACACGGCAACTGGCATGGAAGCCTTGATTCGCTGGCAACACCCGATGCGCGGCAATGTCTCGCCGGCCGATTTCATTCCCTTCGCAGAGCAAACTGGCAACATCCGCATGATCACGCGCTGGGCCATCGATGCAGCGATCGCGCAATGCGGCCGATGGATTGTCGCCGGTCACCCGCTGCGCATTTCAATCAACATTTCCGCGCGAGATTTGCTCGACAAGGAGCTTGTGTCTTATTTCGCAGCAAAGCTAACACAATACGGCGTGCCACCCGAATTGATCTGCGCCGAGCTAACCGAAAGCGCATTGATGGAAGACCCTGCCCATGCCACTGAAACGCTGGGTGCACTGCACAGGCTTGGTATCAAGCTATCGATGGACGACTACGGCACTGGCTATTCATCGCTCGCCTACATCAAAGATCTGTCGCTCGACGAATTAAAAATTGATCGCGCGTTTGTGTCCGGCATGAGCCACGACGCACAGAGTGCAGCAATCGTTCATTCAACAATTGAACTCGGGCACCGGCTCGGCATGATTGTGGTCGCAGAAGGGGTCGAGACCGGCGTCGAACTCGGTGCCCTCAAGCATTTCGGCTGCGACTACGCGCAGGGATACTACGTCTCGCGGCCAATGAAAGCGGAAGCCGTAATTCAATGGCTGATCGATCAGCGCGCCGTCGCGCTTGCTATCGGAGCCTAGCGGGTCAGCACTCAATACGGCGATCCGCCCAATAGGTTCCGCTCGCCGCGGGGTATGCGTGAAGCCGGGAGCGATATCCGCGTTGGAATCGACGCAACAGCGGCATGGCGCTGACCCATGGGTAGCGGGTGAGCGGCTTAGAGCAATTTGATTGTGTTCAGCCATATATTGGCGAGCCTTTAACAGCGTCTCACCAGCACCAAAGGCGAAATCAATAGACGAAAAAAATCCCCGACGCCAAACAGCGCCGGGGATTTTCGATAGAACAGAACCAGAAGGAAGGGGGTACGGGGGAAACGTTAGTTTCCCCTGTTCCTAACTTCGGATATGTGACTTCGTCACATATCCATACCACCCATTCCGCCCATGCCGCCCATACCACCCATGCCGCCGCCCATACCGCCGCCGCCAGCTGGTTTGTCTTCCACCAGTTCAGCAACCATGCAGTCAGTCGTCAGCATCAGGCCAGCAACCGACGCGGCGTTTTGCAATGCCGTGCGGGTTACTTTGGTTGGGTCAAGAACGCCCATTGCCACCATGTCGCCGTACTCGCCGGTCGCGGCGTTGTAGCCAAAGTTGCCTTTGCCTTCCAACACTTTGTTGATCACGACTGATGGCTCATCGCCTGCATTCGCTGCGATTTCGCGCAGCGGCTGCTCCAGCGCACGCATCACAATCTTGATGCCGGCGTCCTGCTCGTGGTTGTCGCCTTTGATGCTGATCGTTGCGCGAGCACGCAGCAGTGCTACGCCGCCGCCAGCTACGATGCCTTCTTCGACCGCTGCACGGGTTGCATGCAGTGCGTCTTCTACGCGGGCTTTTTTTTCTTTCATTTCCATTTCGGTCGCTGCGCCAACTTTGATCAGGGCAACACCGCCAGCCAGTTTGGCCACGCGCTCCTGCAACTTCTCTTTGTCGTAATCGCTGGTGGCTTCTTCGATCTGAGCACGAATCTGCACAACGCGTGCTTTGATTGAGTCTTCCTTGCCAGCGCCGTCGATCAGCGTGGTATTTTCTTTGCCGACTTCAACGCGCTTGGCTTGGCCAAGCTCTGCCAGCGTCGCTTTTTCCAGCGTCAGACCAACTTCTTCTGCAATCACCGTGCCGCCGGTCAGGATGGCGATGTCTTCCAACATGGCCTTGCGACGATCGCCAAACCCAGGTGCTTTAACAGCAACAGTTTTGAGGATGCCGCGGATGTTGTTCACCACCAAGGTTGCCAGCGCTTCGCCATCGACATCTTCAGCGACGATGAGCAAAGGACGGCCAGCTTTGGCGACTTGCTCAAGTACCGGTAGCAGGTCACGGATGTTGGAAATTTTTTTGTCATGCAACAGCACGAAAGGATTGTCCAGAATCGCGATTTGCTTGTCAGGATTGTTGATGAAATAGGGTGACAGATAGCCACGGTCGAACTGCATACCTTCGACAACTTCCAGCTCATTTTGCAGTGATTTGCCGTCTTCTACGGTGATCACGCCTTCTTTGCCCACTTTATCCATAGCATCGGCGATGATCTTGCCGACATCTGCATCCGAGTTCGCCGAGATCGAGCCGACTTGGGCGATTTCGTTGGTTGTGGTGCAGGGCTTGGAATTTTTCTTCAGCTCTTCGGTCACGGCGGCAACTGCTTTGTCGATACCGCGCTTGAGATCCATCGGGTTCATGCCGGCGGCGACATACTTCATGCCTTCGCGGACAATTGATTGCGCCAGAACGGTTGCCGTGGTGGTGCCATCACCTGCCACGTCAGAAGTTTTGGAAGCAACTTCCTTGACCATCTGCGCGCCCATATTTTCAAACTTGTCTTTCAGTTCGATTTCCTTAGCGACAGAAACGCCGTCCTTGGTAATCGTTGGCGCGCCAAAACTGCGCTCAAGAATTACGTTGCGACCTTTAGGGCCGAGGGTGACTTTAACTGCGTCGGCGAGGATGTTGACGCCGCGAACCATACGTTGACGAGCGGAGTCGCCGAATGCTACTTCTTTAGCTGCCATGTTTATTTCTCCTGTTATTCAGTGGTGAATTGTCGTTAATTACAGCTCAACTACGCCGATAACGTCTTCTTCGCGCATTTGTAGCAACTCTTCACCGTCAATTTTGAACGCTTGGCCAGAGTATTTGCCAAACAGCACACGGTCGCCTACTTTCAGCGACATCGGGCGGACTTTGCCGTCTTCTTGAATCTTGCCATTGCCAACAGCTTTAACTTCACCTTGGTCAGGCTTTTCGGCAGCTGCATCGGGAATTACGATGCCAGAGGCAGTCTTACGCTCTTCTTCGAGGCGCTTAACGATCACGCGGTCATGCAAAGGACGGATTTTCATGGGTCTTTCTCCTGTTTTCGTACGAGGGAACAATATGAACGCTGCACCGAAAACGGCGCTGCATGGATTCAATCTGGATTCAATCGCGATGAGCGCGTATCTGAAAACTTGATTAGCACTCTTCACCAACGAGTGCTAATAATAAGGCCATCTATGTCCGTTTTCAAGTGCGCACTGGAAAATAGGCGCTATTGTGGGGGGTGGTCATAGCGAAACGACCACCTCCTTAACGACCAAACTACTTACCGTCGGGCAACTTATATGGCTCGACTTTATCTACGGCGAGTCTGTAGCCCGAGGTTCCCCAAGGTGATTCGGCGCGGTTCAACCCCATAGTGCCAGAGACGGTCACAGCATCCATCGTGCGCATGGCATCGATGGGTTTTTTGGAAATGACGTGAACGATTTGATTGGCGGGCGGTGGTGGGGTGTGGATGCACGCACCGAAATAGGGGACCAACAAAAACTCGGTGACTTTGTCGCCCTTCATTTCCAATGGAATGGCAAAACCGGAAATCTTGATTCGCGCGCCATCCATGCTGCGCTCAGTCGGCGCGTTACCCCAGGTGTCTTTCATCTTTGAGAGCGCATCCATCGCACGCGGGTCAGAGTCCTGCATCGCGCCGAGGTTGAGCGATTTGAATTCTTTGGCCGGATCCCAATCCTTTGGCACGAGCGATTCCCACGTGGTGTTTTTGTACGGCTCGGCGGCTTGCGTTGTTGGCGTAATGAGTACAACAATGGCCGCGCAAATGGAAATAAGTATCAGTGAAACGCGCATGAAAATTCCTTTTGATGAGTTGGTGCTGGTGAAACAAATACAAGTCAAATACGATTTAGGAGGTCGCGAATTTAGGTTCGACACGGACTCCGCTTCCGGGAGGCAGCTCGCGACATGGCTCGACCTACCAGTTTTTTTCAGCTGCGCGGTGTTAGCCCGTCGGCCAACGACATTCGCCACGCACGCCAACCAGGTACCAAGCTGGCCAACATGCCGGTGATTATGACGCCGCAAAGCAAATAAAGTTCGGCCACTGACAACAATCGCGGCACCAGCAAAACGCCCAAATGTTCGAGCAACCACGGCGCGAAAACCGCGCTGACAACGGTAAGCATCGCCGCACCCAGCGCCGCGCCCAGTGTGGTGACCAGCAAGCCTTCAGCCGCCAGCATCAAAAATATATCTGCTGGCCCCGCACCCAGCGCTCGCAAAATCGCTAACTCGCGCCGCCGTTCATTCAAACTCGCCAGCATGGTCGCCACCAAACCGGCGAGGCCAACGATGATGACCAATACCGACACCGCAAATAGCGTGCGCTCAACCAGACCGATGGTTTGCCACAGCTCATCAAGCGCCACACCCGGCAATACGCCGAGCAGCGGCTCGCCACGAAATTCATTGACGAAGCGCTGCATGCGAAATACGTCGGAGCGTCGTTTGAGTCCGACCAAGGCGGCAGTAATTTCTTTTGGCTTCAGATCAAATTTGCTGACCAAATCTTGCGGTATCGAAACACCTTTGACCGGCGCACCAGCAAACCAATCCAGATGCAGCGCAGTGATTGCTTCAAGGCTTACATGTATCGTGCGGTCGACCGGCGTGCCAGTGGGTTCGAGGATGCCAACCACTTGAAACGGCTTATCACCGTGTTCCTGTAAATT
Organism: Rhodocyclaceae bacterium; assembly: GCA_016721505.1. Classification (GTDB taxonomy): domain Bacteria; phylum Pseudomonadota; class Gammaproteobacteria; order Burkholderiales; family Rhodocyclaceae; genus JADKHX01. The sequence continues at coordinate 543,422 of JADKHX010000001.1, forward strand.
GGCGCTACCGATGCCATGACTCAAGGTGATTTTGTCGCCAAGTTTGTAGCCAAGCTTTGCTGCGGCTTCGCTGCCGATGACGGTGTCGAACACCTTCGCAAACGGCGCTCCGGCACGAAACGCCAGTGCTTGGTGCTCGCCGTAACTGAAGCGCTTGAAGTATTCAGGCGTGGTGCCAAGCACGGCAAATCCCCGATGCGAATCGCCTAGCGACAAAGGTAGCGCCCAGTCGACCGCTGGATGCGTGGCCAAAATTTCAAAACTCTTCCAGTCGATATTGTTGCTCGCTGCGCCTGCATGAAACACGGCGTAGAGCATCAATTGCACGCTGCCGGTTCGCGCGCCGACGACGAGATCCACGCCAGACACGGATTGCGTAAAACTCTGCCGTGCATCGGCGCGCACGCGCTCGACGCAAAGCAGTAGCGCCGTGCTGAGCATGATGGCGACTAAGGTCACACCCAAGGTCAAGCGCCGCGCCCATGCGCTGCGGGCGGCTAGGCGCATGAGTGGTGCCGGACTCATGCTTGCTCCATACCTGCTTCAGCTTGCATCGCACGATTAACTTCGCACAAATCAATAGTCCGATCAAAACGTGATGCGAGGCGTTGATCGTGACTGACGAAAACCAAGGTCGTCTTGCCGCCACCAACTGACGACTCTTGGCTAATTTCGCGCAACAACAAATCAATAAAAATTTGCTGCCGTTCTGCATCAAGCGCCGACGTCGGCTCATCGGCAATCACAATCTCCGGCCGACCGATTAAAGCGCGTGCGGCTGCGACGCGTTGTTGCTGGCCAACGCTTAATTCAGCCGCCGGTTTGAGCCAGTGTGATGAAGTTAAATCGAGCTGAGACAACAGGCGTTCGGCCTCTTGGCGCACATCATGCGCAACACTCGCCCGCGCTTTGCGGGTTGGCGAAAACGTGCACGGCAACAGCACATTATCGATGGCCGACAACCACGGCAAAAGATTGAACTGCTGAAATAAAAATCCAATATGGCTGGCCCGCAAACGATCCCGTGCGCCGCTATTCATCTGCGTCAATTCGTTGCCCAAGACGCAAACACGGCCGCGCTGTGGCAACGCCACGCCACCCAAAATGCCGAGCAAAGTGCTCTTGCCGCTGCCGCTGGGGCCGTGCAAAAAAATCGATTCGCCAGCGGCGACTTCCAGTCGTGGAATATCCAGGCACCAGCCCGCTTGCCCCGGCCAGCGGAACCGCAAATCGTCGAGCACTATTGCATGCGTCGACATCAACAAATCTACCAACTTACGCTCGGTTGCTCGGGAGTCATACTGGCTTTGCCTTGTCCATTAGGTGTCGCGCGCTGCACATCAATTTTATGCAGGCGTTTGAATTGCTTGAACAGGGAAGTCGTAACACTATTGAGTGCCGCCGGTTTGGCGCAACGAAAAATATAGTCGGCATCAATATCAGCATGACCATCGGCTTTTGCTTTGCCACCAGGAAAAGGGTCGCTGACTTCAACAGATGCGACGCGACAAGCAGCGGCGGCTGAAGGTGTAAAAATCTCGGCGGCGTTTTTCAACGTTGTCATCGCGTTGGCAAACGCCAGTTTTTCCGTGTCGGTGCGCGCCGGGCGTTCAAAACCCAGCGTGCTATCCAAGGGCATTTCCATCGCGATGGTGAGCTTGTCGCCATCGACTGAAATATCGAGCTTGGCAGCGCCGTGCACATGTGCAGGAGCAGCCAAAGCGAGTGGCGAAAGTAGTGCCGCCGCAAAACCAAGGATTCGAATAATTTTCATATCAATCTCGCCGAGTTAATGAGTATGCGTATGACCGGTGCTGAGTGCGACGAAAGCCACGCCACAGGCGATCAGCACAATATGAATCGGAATTCCAGCTTGTTCACCGCGCAAACGCGGCAAAAGATCGGCGACAGCGATATAGATGAATCCGGCCGCCGCCAGCGTCAGCGCAATCGGCACCAAATTTTGTGCGTAGGCCAACAAAAAGTAGCCAATGATGCCACCGGCAACGTTGGTTAAGCTCGATATTGCGTTCCAAAACAGCGCGCGACTTTTGCTCCAACCTGACGCCAACAGCAACGCAAAATCGCCCGCCTCTTGCGGCACCTCGTGCGCCACTATCGCCAGCGTGGTCGCCCAACCCAACGCCGGGTCAGCAAGAAACGCCGCCGCTAGCAACACGCCATCAGTGAAATTATGAAACGCATCGCCAATCAAAATCATCGGTGCGCGTTTGATTTGATCGGCGGTGTGCGGGCAGTCGTCGTGATGATGCGCATGGCGCCAAAACGTGAAACGTTCCAGCACAAAAAATCCAAGAATACCGCCTAGCAAAAGAGGAAAAACATCCTTCGGCATAATCCCGGCGTTCAGTCCAGAGTGCATCGCGGTCTCGAGCGCTTCGGGTAACAAATTGAGTAGCGCCGTCGTTAGTAAAGTGCCCGCCGCAAAGCTTACAGCCATCGGCAAAAATCGCCGTGGCAAACCGTACATCACGCCGAAAGCGGCAACCACACTAAGTACACCGCCGAGCAAACAGGCGATGACGATTTGTGCCAGCAGGGGAATGGTTTCGAGCAGCAACATAGTGTTTGACGGCTTTTTTACAAGTCCGAGATTTGACCATGAAACCGCCGCAAATGCAACTTGGTTGCATTTGCGTGCTAGACATCATCGTGCAAATATGAGACTTTCCAGTTGGCGCTGACCATGGCATGGCACGTTCATCAACCACCCGTGGCCGTTTGGCCGATGCTCATCTAAAACCGCCCGCGCAATCCAACGGTAACTCCCCGCCCGGGCAGCGGTGAAATGTCTTTCAATACCGAGCTATGGGTGCGCGCTTCAGTGTCAAACAAGTTGGTGATTTTGCCAAACGCCTCGAGCCTGAGTGCCGGCGAACCGAAACTGTAAATGGCCGAGGCATCAACCAGTGTGTAGCCGGATGTCGGTAACTCGTTGGCCGCCACGCGATTTTGTTGGAACACATGGTTCGTATCCAGACGCGCATTGACTTGCCCTAGCGTCCATTCCACACCCGCGCCTAGACGTAGCGGCACGATGCGCGGCAGGGGTTCGCCGGTGTCACTGTTGGTGGCGCGCACATAGTCACCACGTAAATGCAAGTCGAGCGGCGCGCTGGTGTTGATCAAGCGAAATTTGGCTTGCGCCTCTATCCCGCGATGCGTTGCCCGCACGGCACGGAATGTCGCCTCGGGCAGAAGTTTCTCACCCGAACCATCGGCAATACCATTCGCATCCGCATCTAGTGGATTGAGCTCGCCATCCGCACCGCGCAAATTGCCGCTGTTGCCGACCACCAAGTAATTGCTGAATCGCGAATAGAACGCGTCGATGCTTGCCGAGTTCGCGCCGTCACGCCAGCGCAATTGCAGGTCGGCACCATTGGAGCGCTCTTTGCGGAGGTTACTGTTGCCAACTTCGAATTGTCCGGTCGCGACGTGTGGTCCGTTGGCAAATAGTTCCGTGTAGGTCGGCGCGCGCTCGGTGTGTGCGAGATTGGCTGCCAGTGCTAATGCAGCGTTGAGTTTGTAGACGCCGCCAATTGCGCCGCTGCTGGTGGAGAAATCTCGCGTTTGCGCCGGGTCAAAGCGTCGCAACAGTGTCAACGGATCGAGCGGTCCGCCACCGGCGGATTTCAGTGTTGTCTTATCGATGCGACCACCAAAATTTAAGGTGAGATTTCCAAGCTCCATCTGCTCAAAAATGAATAGTGCTTTGGCATCGGTGTTCACCAACGGCAGCAAAGCTTCGGCGCCAACCGTCGAGACTTCATTGCTCGAAAACTGCGCACCGATGGCGCCGCGGAATGCGCCAATTTTCTGATGCAACATCTCAACCCGTGCTTCGTTGCCTTTGCTGGCGAAGGTGGTGCCGGTCGCACCTGCTTCCAGTTCAGCGTGCTTGTAATCGGTGTTGCCGTATTTGAACTTCACGCTGTCGATGACGTTACCCGCTGTGCGCCATTCACCTGCCAAATTCCAAGTCGTGCTGTGCATGTCAATCACCACATCCGGCTCGGCTACCGTACCATATTTCGCGTCGAATCCGGAATACGATAAACCGACAAAGCCTGAATCGAAAGTCAGTGATGCGCCTGCTGCACCGCCGCTGGCCTGACCGGCACTATTGGACAGCTTGCCTTGCGCCTGCGGCGCGGCGGGTCCGTCGAGCAAGCGTTGGCGGTCGGAGTGGGCGAAATTGGGGATGCCTAAATCTTCATTGCGGCGTGAATTTGCATCAAGGTGAAACGCGAATTTGCCGTCGCCACCTTCAAGCACTAGCGCGCCGCTACGCTCATCGTCTGCGCTGCTCGCTTTGAGTTGGAATCGTCCGCCAATTTTTTCAATCGCCGATTCGGGAATGCGGTTGTCGATCACATTGACCACGCCACCAATCGCCGAGCCGCCATAAAGTAAGGTGGCTGCACCGCGGACGACTTCGATACGCTCGACCACGAGGGGATCAAGTGTGGTTGCGTGATCGGGGCTGAGCGCCGACAAATCAAACATGCCGATACCGTCTTGCATAATTTTCACGCGGTCACTATCCAGCCCGCGTATCACTGGTCGACTGGCATTCGGCCCAAAGTAGCTGGCGCTGATGCCGGGCTGACGGGAGAGTGTTTCGCCCAAGGTGCTAGCTGATTGCAGCAACAAATTTTGACCGCTCAACACCGATACCGGTGTACTCAGTTCAAATAATTGACTACTCAAGGGATTACCGGTAACGACGACAATTTGGGGTTCGGCATTGTTGCTACCAACAAGCTGCGCGGACGCGGCGAAGGGAAATGCCAACGCTATCGCGGCACACAGCCGCGTGTTTTGAAATCGAAACATGATGTTCTCCAAAGCAAAGAAAATGCGCCGCACAAAAGTCGGCGGCGCGAAGCAATCTTCAGGAGAACGCAGGTGGCGCGCAGCGCGATGGAGATTGAGGGATTGCCTACCCGAATAACTTTGAAAATGAAGCGACGCAAGACAACGCAATTGGCCTCACACAAGATCACCGACACCCCAATCGCTGCATAGGCAACGCAGGTCAAGCAGACGGAATCGTCATCAGGCGTGGCTTGCGGCGCAGTGATGTCATCGCCTTGATGCAAGCCAACGCTGGGTGGCAGATGTTCTAGCGCATGCGCAAACGCACCGTGTTGCCCATTGAGCAACAGCATGACGAGGCAAAGCGCGGTGACGATCCGGATTAAACGCATACATTATTTTAACGCAACTAAGTTGCATTTGCATGCATGTTGCGTTTGCATTGCCTCGCTTTCCATTGGTTCGCTAGTTGGTGCTGGTCATGGCATGGCCCGTTCATCGGCCACACGCCGTGGTTTCAACACAAACTTGCTCAGTGAGTTTCACTTGCCGTTGACCGCAGCGCTGTGGTTACATTCGTACATGGCTGCAAACAAATCAACCAGCGAAATTACCGACGCAATTCGCGCCACCGGCGTGAAGGTCACGCCGGGGCGTGTACGCGTGCTCGAATTGCTCAGCGGCGCGGGTCGCCCACTGTCGCACGCTGACATCGACGCGGCATTGTCGGACATGCCGATGAATCGCGTCACTTTGTACCGTGTGCTCGACTCCCTGGTGGCTAATTCCTTGGCGCTCAAGGCCGTGGATACACAAGGCGTATTTCATTATTCAGGTGCAGCGACGCAAGCACGGCATAGCAGCCACATTCATTTTCATTGCATTTTGTGCGGCGGGATGTATTGCCTGGATGCCAAACCGCCAACGCCGCCAAAATTGCCGCGTGGATTTGTGTTGGGCGAAGTCACTTTTAATTTGCGTGGCACGTGCAAATCTTGCGCTGCGCGCTTGCGCGAAAAATGATGCGCGCCCGCTCACTTCTCGTCGCGGCCTTCGTGTTGGTACCGATTAATACCGTGCTGGCCGCCGACGCGACGGACAAGCCAACCAATGCAACAGATTGCGCAACCCTTGCCGCGACGCCAGCTACTGGCACTGCAACAGACCGTTTCATGCGCGAATGGTGTCAGCGCAACGCATCGACCGCCGCGCCCATTGTGCCCAGTGCGTCCATTGCGTCCAGTGCGCCCGAAACCGCAACCCCGCCCCCCGCCGAGCCAACCCCTGCCCCCCGCTATTCCAACGATGACTCGGCCGATCAGCTCAATTCCTCGCGCTTGCCGCCCGGTTATCACTGCCATATGCTCAAATTTGGCGAACGGATCTGTCATGGCGGGCTTGACTAATGGCGCGATTGTCGTGACCAAGGCGCTGTCAGCGGTCAGCCGCCGATATATACTGCCGCTTCTGTAACTTCTTAGATTTTTCAGTATTGCCAGTGAGTGACGACGACGACGACCTTGGTTCCCTCGATTTCACGCTGCCAAGTTCATTCCCAGAACCTGAGCCAGCAGCGGACTCGAAAAAAACACCTGCATTGGAGTTGGCGCTAGAGCCAGTTCCTACAGTCACGCCTGCCGCTTCCGCGCCCGTGGCAGCGCCGGCGTCGGCCAAAGGTGCCGCCAAGCGCAAGCTGGTGATTCCTCCTTCTCTAAGTGAAGCCGCCGAACTGCATGCCAATGGCGATGATTTAGCCGCCTGCAAAGCGCTCGAATTGGCGATTCGCAATGCTGGAGCGCTGGGTGAATTTGTCGCTGCGGCGTGGCTATGTTTATTTGAACTATTGATTTTGCTCGGTCGTCGTACCGCGTTTGAACAGCTCGCATTAGCCTATGCCAAGCGCTTCGAAGAGTCGCCGCCGACATGGATAGAACCTGCATTACAAGCGGCTGAGATGGGAATGACGACCGGCGGCAGTGCGCAGATTTCGCTGACCGGAACGCTCAATGCAGGTATTGGCGAAACGCTCAAAAAAGTCATGCAGATGGCGCAGACGAATACCGTCGTACGTCTCGAACTAAGCAAGCTCACCGATGCCAATAGCGATGGTTGCACCTTGCTGCGCCGCGCACTGACGGCACTCAAAAAAGCTGGTCGCGAATGTTTGCTTGGCAGCCCCAAAGTGCTTGCCGATATCTTGGCCAAAAAGGTCGAGATGGGGAAACGCGAAGACGAAGCAATGTGGATGGTGTTGCTTGATTTGTATCAAATCATCGGCGACCAAAATGCTTTTGAAGATACCGCTGTTAACTATGCGGTTACGTTTGAAGTTTCGCCGCCCTCGTTCGACGCCAAAGCGACTTCCAGCAATGCTGAAGCCGACAAGGAAACTTCGCTGGACCTGAACGCTGGCAGTGCTCAAGGTTTTGCCTTGCGGGGCCAGTTGATCGGCGCCAGCGCAGCGGATTTCGCGGGTATAGACGCACTTGCGGCGGCGGATGGTTCCATCGAGATTGATGCCAGCACCCTGGTGCGTATCGATGGCGCAAGTGCCGATCAATTGCGTGCCAAGCTAGAGACGCTAAAGCAAGCTGGACGCAGCGTCGAACTCAAAAATCTTTCGCCGCTGACACGCATATTCTTGATGGTGCGCGATTTCACCGCAGTTGCCAAACTGGTGGCGCGCAAGGCTTGAAATTCGCCACTGGCGACACCACCTTGGCTTCTGAGCATTGAGCTTCGATACTAAGCTCATACGACCAAACACCCCGCGCAAGGAAATTATCATGGAGCAATACCACGGCACGACCATTCTGTCCGTTCGGCGCGGCAAGCAGGTCGCGCTTGGCGGCGATGGCCAAGTAACTTTAGGCAACATTGTTATCAAAGCCACCGCGCGCAAAATCCGCCGCATATACAACGACAAAATTCTTGCTGGTTTCGCTGGCGGCACGGCGGATGCGTTCACTTTGTTCGAGCGCTTTGAATCCAAGCTGGAAAAACACCAAGGCAATTTATTGCGCTCAGCGGTCGAGCTCGCCAAAGACTGGCGCACCGACCGCATGCTGCGCCGCTTGGAAGCCATGTTGGCGATTGCCGATACCGAACACTCGCTCATCGTCACCGGCAATGGTGATGTGCTCGAACCGGAATTGGGGATCGTGGCGATAGGCAGCGGCGGACCTTACGCCCAGTCTGCTGCCCGCGCACTACTCGAAAATACTGACCTCTCGCCACGTGACATCGTCTCCAAATCTTTGGGGATTGCAGGCGACTTATGCATCTACACCAATCAAAATCATTTGATTGAAACGCTCGAATAATTTCACCAAGCTACCGGGAAAATTCTGCATGTCTTCCATGACGCCATCCGAAATCGTTTCGGAACTCGACAAACATATCGTCGGCCAAGACCGCGCCAAGCGCGCTGTCGCCATCGCGCTGCGCAATCGCTGGCGGCGCTCGCAAGTGGCCGAACCTTTGCGCACGGAAATCACGCCAAAAAACATTTTGATGATAGGGCCGACAGGTGTTGGCAAAACCGAAATCGCGCGACGCTTGGCACGTTTGGCCAATGCGCCTTTTATCAAAATTGAAGCGACTAAATTTACCGAGGTCGGCTACGTTGGGCGTGATGTCGACACCATCATTCGCGATCTCGCCGAGACGGCGATTAAGAATGGCCGCGAGCAAGCGATGCGCCGTGTCGAGAGCCGAGCGGCGGACGCGGCAGAAGACCGGATTCTGGATATTCTGTTACCGAGTGCGCGCACCGAATCGGCTGAATCGTCAGTTGGTGCTGGCGCTCTGCATGGCGAGATTTCCGCTTCGCGGAGCGCCAACACGCCGTCAAAATCAACCGACGAAAACCCTACGCGACAAAAATATCGCAAACGCCTGCGCGAAGGTGATTTAAACGAAAAAGAAATAGAAATCGAAGTTGCCGCTACCCAAGCCAGCATGGAAATTTTTGCGCCGCCTGGCATGGAAGATTTGACGCAACAAATTCAGGGCATGTTTCAGAATATGGGCAGCGGGAAGAAACAAACCCGCAAAATGAAAATCGTCGACGCGCTCAAAGCATTGACCGACGAAGAAGCCGCGCAACTCATTAACGACGAAGAAGTCAAAGCCGAAGCGCTGCGTAATGTCGAACAAAACGGCATCGTATTTCTTGATGAAATCGACAAAATCGCCACCCGCTCGGAAGTCGGCGGCGCGGATGTTTCACGTCAGGGTGTGCAGCGCGATTTGTTGCCGCTAGTCGAAGGCACCACCGTCTCGACCAAATACGGGATGATTAAAACCGATCACATTTTGTTCATCGCCAGTGGTGCATTTCACTTCGCCAAGCCATCCGATTTGATCCCCGAACTACAAGGCCGTTTCCCAATTCGCGTTGAGTTGGATTCGCTCTCGGTCAAAGATTTTCAGTGCATCCTGACCCAGACCGATGCCTGCCTGACACGTCAGTATCAAGCGCTGCTAGAGACTGAATCCGTGGCAATTGAATTCGCTGAATCAGGAATCGAGCGACTCGCGCAAATCGCATTCCAAGTCAACGAAAAAACCGAAAACATCGGCGCGCGAAGACTACACACGGTGATGGAAAAACTGCTCGAAGAAATTTCTTTCGATGCTGGTAAACATGGCGCGGAAACCCACACGATAGACGGTGCCTATGTTGATTTGCGTTTGGGTGAATTAGCCAAGAGTGAGGATTTGGCGCGCTACGTGCTGTGAGTGATTGCCCAGTGGTTGCGCCAATTGATGCAACCACTACAGGCGCCAAACGTTGGCACCAAATATTTGGTTTATCGCTTTGGCTTTGGTCATAATTTCTCCTTCACGCATTGGGTTGCCAACGCGGTTTGCTTGTCGGAGCCATTCATGAATCAAAATTCACCCTCAACCATTGTTATCACTGGAGCTTCGTCCGGCATCGGTCGCGAACTGGCGCTGGAGATGGCGCGACGTGGCCATCGCTTGGGCTTGACGGCTCGCCGTATGCCGCTACTGGAGCAGCTACGCGAGGAAATTCACAGCACCATTAATCGCGATATCAAAGTCGAGTTGGCCATACTGGATGTCTGCAAAACAGATACGGTGGGTGCAGCATTACACGAACTTTTCGTGCGCTTGGACGGTATCGATACCATCGTGGTCAATGCGGGTGCCAATGACATCACTAGCATCGGCACTAGCGATCTAGAAAATGAGCTAAAGCTAATCGAGACCAACCTTTCAGGCGCGATTGCAACCATTGGTGCCGCGACGACACATTTTCTCGCTCGCGGCAAAGGGCACGTGGTGGGTATTTCTTCGCTGGCTTCATTGCAGCCAATTTCAAATCAGGCGGCCTACTGCGCCAGCAAAGCTGGATTCTCAATGTACCTCAAGGCAGCGCGCATTGAGCTGCGTAGCAAAGGAATCACTGTCACCGACATTCTGCCCGGCTACATTGCGACCGACATCGTGAAAGGAACCGATATCAGTAAATTGCCATTCGCGATTCCGGCTGCCCAGGCCGCACGACAGATGGCGCGTCTCATCGAAAAGAAAGTCGAATCCGGCGTTGTCCCCGCCTTCCCGTGGAAATTCGTGCGACCTTTTCTGGGTCATTTGCCCGAGCGCTTCGCACATTACTAATTCTTGTAAGCTAACGCATGTGTAAATATCTATCTACATAATGGTGACCGCAAGGGGTTGACAATGAAAGTGCTGCGCACGCCGGATGAACGCTTTGCCAATCTGCCCGATTACCCATTTGCGCCGCATTACCATCAGCTTGCGCCGGACTTGCGCTTGCACTATGTCGATGAAGGACCGACGGACGCCAAGCCAGTTTTGATGCTGCATGGCGAACCTAGTTGGTCGTACTTGTACCGCTTCATGATTCCACCGGTGGCCGCCGCCGGCCTGCGCGTGTTGGCGCCCGACTTGATTGGTTTTGGTAAATCCGACAAGCCAACCGCATCGAGTGATTACAGTTTTTCGGGACAGGTCGAGTGGATACGGCAATGGATGGAAGCGCTCGATTTACGCGACATCACGCTGGTTTGCCAAGATTGGGGTTCATTGATTGGTTTGCGTTTAGCGGCCGAAAACCCCGAACGTTTTGCCCGCATAATTTTGTCTAACGGCGGCTTGCCCACGGGCGAAGCCAAGATGGCAATGGCATGGCGGCTATGGGAGAAGTTTTCCCGCTTCAGCCCGTGGTTCCCGATTGGTCGCATCTTACAAAGTGGCACCAAACGCGAGTTGTCGCCCGCTGAAATTGCCGCTTACGACGCACCATTTCCCAACGACCGCTACAAGGCCGCGGCACGCGTTTATCCGTCGCTAGTGCCAGTGCGCTTTGAGGATCCCGAAGCCGTCAAAACCGCCATGCATGGACGATATTCCAGCAATGGCAAAAGCCCTTCATCACCTGCTTTAGCAATGGTGATCCGATCACCCGTGGTGGTCATGCTCGTTTCGTCAATGAAGTACCCGGCGCGCAAGGACAAGCGCATTCACGCTTGCGCGGCGGACATTTCATTCAAGAAGATGATCCACAGAAATTCGCGGAGTTGGTTATTGCGGCTTGTAGCCAAGGCTAACTGGTGGGCTGTGACAGATTCGAACTGTCGACCGACGGATTAAGAGTCCGTGAAAGTACCAAATTGATGGGTGTTGATTGGTATTCAACAAACCCGTCAAAAACCAGTAATAGCGGGACTTTCACCATGTAATCATTTATCCGCATGTTGATTTGTGTTGATTGGTATGCTATAAATCTGCTTACACAGTGCTTACATGAAGTGATTTTCGGACATCCCGAGAACGTGTCAATTCGATGTAAGCAGAGAGGCAGACGTGGCACGAGTCAAGCTAACTGCGGGACGAATTCGAGACTTCGCATGCAAAGA
>JADKHX010000003.1 GCA_016721505.1 Rhodocyclaceae bacterium
GCTAAAGACTTTGGGGACAGGTCTCTCGAACTTTCGGCAACGTTTTACGCCACTGTTCATCCCCGTTCTGGCTGTATGCGTGGTTATATATTTGTTGTTCAATCGCGCGCATATTGCCCTGAAGCTCCTCGAACAGTTCTTCAGCCCGACCGGGAGTCGTGAAAGTTTCACGTAACTTTTCAACCGTCAATGACTGTGCTGCTTTGAGAGTCAAACAATACTGCGCCGGTATTCCTTTTTCCCGCATGAATTGTTGAAGTTGTGGCAGGTGTTGCTCGCGTCCGGTCTGAATCGTACGGAACCACTGCGAGCGTTGTGACTGATTTTGGAACGGGTCAAATGCACCTGTATCAGTAGGAATAATTGTTGTCGAATCAAACAGTCTGACATCGGTTTGTGGATCTGCAACGAGCGAGGGCGAATTTTTCCTTCGGCGATGGCAGTTAACAAATGAGTTTTCCCGGATCCGTTTGGTCCTGTAAGGACCACGAAATTGAGTAGTGATGTTTCAGCAAGCTGTGTAATTGACTTGTGGAACACTAGCAAACGTAAGAATGTTGATCATCGTTTGTCATCGCGAGGTTAAGGGATTTTGAAAACCACTGTTGTTGCGCTGCAATTGCTTCACTTACCGCATCTACTCCTTCACTAGCCTATCTAAGCATATCTAGGGACTGAATTGAAGGGGTTCCGGTGAAACAGCCGGCTCGCCAGTTGATTCTGACAACACGCCGTTGATAGTCGCGGAACCAACTGAAATGAAGCCGATAAAGTCCGCTTCTGCGCAACCAGCCACAACAACCCTTGGTCAGTAGACCATGTAAGTGGTCAAGTTTTGCAATACGATATTTGAGTTCAATTAATGACGTCGGGGCAAAGTAAATTTTCACTATTCTGATTTCGACTGCTTGCCAGTGACGGCGTGTCACCAGCACCAACTGACAAAGCTCACTCACACGCTCAGTTGCTACTCGGACTGTTTTTGTTGATTTGGTTCGCACACCATCTGTAATGTGCGTGTGTTTTGGTCGTGAAAACAAGTAGTTGTTTCTTGGCCCGCGAAAAATTATCTTTAAGCGGGCTAAACATATGGGGGACTGGCAGCGCTAAACCAAGTCAAGAGTTCCGCCGCCGCCTCACAACAACAAACCCAACCACCAACACCAGCAAAACCAAAACCCACGGCAGCGCCCCTTTGATTTTCGGCACCAAATAATGATGCACCGCATAACGCAGCGCCGCCGACTGCATGTCGAAATCGTCCGGCACGGGCAGCACGCGGTTGGCCTTGGCATAGGCCGCGTAGTCGGCCTGCATTTCCTTGACGAGCTCGGGGTGTGTGGCGGCGAGGTCATTGGCTTCGCCGGGATCTTTTTCCAGGTCGTACAAATGCCACTGGCGATCGCCCAGCGGTGGAATGTTTTTGATCAGTTTGTAGGCGCCCTTGAACACTGCCTGGCAGCCGGATAGTTCATAGCCGACTGCTTCGGTCGGCCCATACACCCGCGCGGTTTTGCCTTGCAGCAGGGAGAGCAGGCTGCGTCCATCCATGGGCTCGACTTGTCTTCCTTGATAGCTTCCGTCGTGCGCGGGTATGCCTGCGGCTTCGAGCAGCGTGGGGACGAGATCGTTGACGCGGGTGTAGGTTTTGCTGAGCTGGCCGCCGACTTGGCCGGGGGCGCCGGCGATGATCAGCGGCACGCGCAATCCGCCCTCGCTGCCAAAGTATTTGTAGCCGCTCAGCGGCGACACCGTGGCGCTGGCCCAGCTGGCGCCATTGGCCGAAAACGTGCCCTTGCCGCCCAGCGGATAAACGTCGGTCGCGTAGTTGGCTTTGACCCAGGCATTGCTGATCGCAATGTTGAAAGGGTCAGCGGGGTCCGAGCCGTTGTCGGGCATGAAGACGAATATCGTGTTGTCGTATTGCCCGCTCTCCTTCAGGTAGGCGATCAGCCGGCCAACATGAAAATCCATGGCCTCGGCCATCGCGGCATAGACCTCCATGTGATGCGATTGCTGGCGCTTTTCTGCGGCGCTCAAGGCGTTCCAGTTTTTGGTGCTGGCCATGCGCGCCAGCCCTGCTTCCTTGGGGATGATGCCCAGCTCGATGGCGCGTTGGCGTCGGGCTTCGCGCAGGGCGTCCCAGCCGGCGTCGTATTTGCCCTTGTATTTGGCGACGAATTCGGCCGGCGCCTGGATGGGGATATGGTTGGCCATAAAGCCGAGATAGGCAAAGAAGGGTTTGCCGTCCTTGAGGTTGGCGGCGATGTATTCCCTGGCCTTGTCGACGATAAATTTTGACGAGTAGAAATCATCGGGCAAGCTCTCCACGGGCTGATCCTGCTCGAACCAGTAGGCCTTGTCGTAAAGCATCATGTAGGGGCGGTGTTCCCAATTGTCCGCGCCGCTGTCGGCCTCGATAAACGAACGCTCAAAGCCGCGTTTGCCCGGCAGCTGGCTGGCAGCCTTGCCCAGATGCCATTTGCCGGCGATGTAGGTGTGATAGCCATTGTCTTTGAGCATGGTGGCGATGGTCACCACGTTGTCGCTGAGCACGCCTTCATAACCGGGCTTGCCCTCATGCGCGGCGGGCATGGATTCGGGCATGTTGCCAACGCCATTGCGATGATTGTCGACGCCGGTCATCAACACCGAGCGCGTCGGCGAACAAGTCGCCATCGCATGGAAATTGGAGAAGCGCGTGCCTTGCTTGGCGAGGGCATCCAGATTCGGCGTGGCGATCTCGCTGCCGAAGGCGCCGACGTCTGTCAGCCCCCAGTCATCGGCCAGCAGGATGACGATGTTGGGTTTTGGGGCGGCTAGTGTTTGCGTTGCTGCTAGGAGCAGTGTGGCGAGCAACAGGCCTAGGGATACTTTTATGGCGTCTCCAATGATTCGACTTGCGATTAAGGCAACGAAAAGAAATTCAACCAGTCAGGTTCGAATTACTGGCCCCGCTCACGCCAATATCCGGGCGCGCGGCGCTGATGTGCTATGGCGAATATTTGTGGACCATTGACTTCATCTATGCCATACACAACCGTGTACGGGAAACGATCAAAGTGATAAATGCGAAGATCATCATCGCTATGCGGGCCGCGTTGTTGATTTTCAATGAGTAGATCGCGCACGCGCTCGAACTCAGCAAGGAAGGCGGCGGCAATCAAGCTGCTGGCATGCGTCGCGTAATACACCGCAGCATCCCCAAGCTCTGCTTCAGCATCGGGGTGAATCCAATGCTTCAAGCGATCCTAGCCCTAACGCGCGCCAACGCTTCATCGCCGGGCACCATCGCAACTTTGCCATCGCGAACATCCTGTCGGCGCGAAGCCGCAAGCGCCATCCAAGCTTTTTGCGCATCAGATTTGGGTTCAAAACTGGCGATCAACAACTCAAGTATTCGAGCGCGATCCTCACTAGGTAGGTCAAGAACTTCCGCTGCAAGGTCGTGAACCGGTGTCGTCATGATGTCTCCAGGTTGCTAACTCAATAGGTGTAAGGATGCCACATCTTGAGCACTACGTTTCAGCAAGCTTGGATCAACGCCCGCTTCGCCGCCGTCATCCTCCTTAGCTCCGGCACACAAGACCCGCACTCCGTGCCGCATTTAAGTCGCGCTTGCAGTGCGGGCAAATCCGCGCCGGATTCCACAACGGAAATAATTTGCGCTTCGGTTACGCCGAGGCAATTGCATATTGTGCGGCTGGCGGCGGGTGGGGCGTTGGGGATTTTGGCGGTGGGGGCGAATAGATAGCGTAGCGATTCGCCCAATGCTTGGCGGGCGAGCATCAGGTCGGCTAGCCAGTCGGTGGCGGCGGTTTCGCCGGCGAAAAGCAGGGCGGTGATTTGGCCGCTGGCTTTATCAATGTCAGCGTGTTTGATGATGCTGCGCGAGTGGTCGGTGTAGCTGGTCATCGCGCTCAGGTCAAATTCAAACGCAGAGCAAATCGCCGCGAGTGCTTCGGCGGACAGGGCTTCAGCGCTGGCGATGTTGAGCTTGAGCACCGCATCATCACGCCCGGCGAGGATCAGCGCGGCGTAGTCAAAATTTTTCAGCAGCGGGCTGAGGCGATTGCGCCAGTGCAATAGCGATTCGTTTGCCTCATTCGCCGCCACGCGCATGGCGACCAGCCGCCACGGCAAGTTGGCAGGCTCGACGCGAACGGCAGCGTGTTTGAGTTCGGGTTGTTTCGAGGTCGCGTCAAACGCACTCGGCATTAGCTCGTTGATACCCGCATGGGATAGCGAACGCGCGCCCCAGTGCATGGCGGCGAAGGCCTGGCCGGGCTTGAGTTCGTCGCTGCTCGCGACAGGCAACACAATGCTGCCGCGACGGCTGCTGATGCGCGCCAGTTGTCCGTCCACGAGATTGCGTCGCGCAACATCCGACGCATGCATCAGCAAACGCGGCGCCGCTTCGTGGGCGTAGAGCCGCGCGCTGCGTCCGGTGCGGCTCATGCCATGCCATTGATCACGCAGCCGGCCGGTGGTCAGGCGGATGGGGAATTTGGCATCGGGAGTTTCGGCGGTGAGGCTAAGGTCGAGCTTGACGAAACGAGCGCGGCCGTCGGGCGTGGCGAATTTTTTGTCCTGATATAAACGCTGCGTCGCTTGTGTCGCACCGGCGGCGAACGGCCATTGTTGCGCGCCGATTTCGTCAAGCTTGGCGTGCGAGAGCGCACCGATATCGAGATCGCGACCGATGGTGGTGGCAACGTGCTCGTCGTAGATTTGCGCGGCGGTGGTGAAGGGGAAGAGGGTATGCGGTTTTGCCCCCTCCCCCCTCGCGGGGGAGGGTTGGGGAGAGGGGGGAATTACGCACGAGCTTTGCCCAGCCCCCTCTCCCCCGCCCTCTCCCGCAGGGGGAGAGGGAGTGAAAAGCAGGTTTGGTGCTTCCGATAACGGCGTGTCATCAGCACCAACTGACTTGTTCATCTTCGCCTCTAACCGCCGAGCAAAATCCACCACGATTTCACTATCCGCCCGCGCTTCGCCCGGCGCATCGACGGCTTTTCTCACTCGCGAAATTCGCCGTTCCGAATTCGTCATCGTGCCTTCTTTTTCGCCCCACGTCGCAGCGGGCAAAAGTAGATCGGCGTATGCGCAAGTCTCCGTATCGGCAAAGCAATCTTGCACCACGACGAATTCAGCGGCTTGCAAAGCTTCGCGCACTTTGGCTTGATCAGGTAGCGAGTGCGCCGGGTTGGTGCAGGCTATCCAGACGGCTTTGATCTTGCCGTCGCGAATCGCGTCGAACATTTCGACAGCGGTTTTTCCTGGTGTTGCCGACAAGCCGGGAACGCCCCACATTGCGGCGAGTTCTGAGCGGTCATCGGCGTCGTTAAGGTGCACGATGCCCCGGCAGCAAATTCGCCATTGCGCCAACCTCGCGGCCGCCCATCGCATTGGGCTGGCCGGTGAGCGAAAACGGCCCCATGCCGGGCTGGCCGATCTTGCCGGTGGCTAGATGCAAGTGGATCAGCGCGGCATTGTTGCTGGTGCCGTGGATGGATTGATTGAGCCCCTGGCACCACATCGACAGCGGCGCTTTGGCGGCGCCGAACCAGCGCGCGGCTTTGACGATGTCATCGGCACTGACGCCGCAAATTGCTGCGGCGGCGCTGGGTGAAATCTCGCGGATTTGTGCGCGTAGTTCCGAAAATCCTGTGGTGTGTTGGCTGATGAATTGCTCGTCGATCAAGCCCTCCCACAACAGCACATGCAGCATCGCTGCATAGAGCACCGTATCGCTGCCCGAGGTAATGGCGAGATGCAAATCGGCCATCGCGGCGGTATCGGTTTTGCGCGGATCGACGACGATGATTTTGAGGTCCGGATTTGCTGCTTTCGCGTCTTCAATCCGACGGAAAATTATCGGATGCGCCCACGCGGTGTTGCTGCCAGTCAGCAAGAATAAATCGGCCAGCGCGATGTCCTCGTAACTGCACGGCACCGAGTCCGCACCCAGAGTGGCCTTGTAGCCGGCCACCGCCGAGGACATGCACAGGCGCGAGTTGGAGTCGATATTGTTGGTGCCAACCAGCGCACGCGCCAGCTTGTTGAAAGCGTAGTAATCCTCGGTCAGCAGTTGGCCCGAGATGTAGAAGGCCACAGCGTCAGGGCCGTGGGTTTTGATGATGTCGGCAAATCGCTCGACAGCGGTGTCGAGTGCAGTGTCCCAAGTGACTCGGCGACGTGGTTCATTGCGTGTCACGCGCAACTCGGGATGCAAGGCACGGCCGGTGATTTGTGTGGTGAGATGCAGCGTCGAACCCTTGCTGCACAGACGACCGTAGCTGGCCGGGTGATCGGGATCGCCGCGGACGTTGATGATTTTTTTACCGCTCAACGGCGTGTCGCCAGCACCAACTGAAGAAATAATCACCCCACACCCGGTGCCGCAATAGCAGCAAACGGATTTGGTTTCGGTGATTTTCAAATCAGGTGCATTCAAGGCAAAATTCGCTTTGCATTTGTAGGTCGGAATTTATTCCGACACTGCCGCAGGTAATCACCTCCGTGTCGGAATAAATTCCGACCTACATTGACGTTCGGATTATTTGCGGCGCTTTCATGCATCAACTTGCAACCAAACTACGCCCTCGCTCAACCGCGTAGCAAAAGTTTTTGCGCAGCCTGCATCCGGTGCGCATGCTTCGCCACTGGTCAAATCAATGTTCCATGCGTGCAGCGGACAAGTCACTTTGTTGCCATGCATGATGCCTTGCGATAGCGGCCCGCCTTTGTGTGGGCACACGTCTTCGACGGCGAAAATCACATCGTCGCTGCTGCGAAAAATCGCGATGCTCGGTCGATTCGCGCGCGGCATGACGCGACTGCCGAGCGCGGGGATTTCCTCAATGGGGCAGAGTTTCAGCCATGCGCTCATCAGATGCTCCATTCATATTCGTTGTGCTGACCGCTGTGGCAACCGCATTGGCCACCAAGGGCGTGAATTCGTAACTAGCCACACCCTGCGCGCGCTCTGCCCAAGGGTCTATCGCGCCTTGCACGGCATAGAGCAAACGCTCGCGCAATTCACGGCGACCCACTTCGTCGTCGACGATGCGCCGCTTCACGTAGTCCATGCCAACGCGTTGCGTGAAGTGCACGGTGCGTTCCAGATACCAGCCTTCCTCGCGATAGAGCTGCAAATAGGCGGCCGAATATTCCATGACTTCGTCGTCGTTTTTGACCTTGCACAAAAATTCGGCGACTTCGGTTTTGATGCCGCCATTACCGGCGACATACAGCTCGTAACCGGAATCCACGCCGATCACGCCGACGTCTTTGATGCCGGCTTCGGCGCAATTGCGCGGGCAGCCGGAGACGGCCAATTTGACTTTGTGCGGGCTCCACATTCCGAACAACATTCTTTCCAACTTCACGCCCATGCTCATTGCCGCTTGGGTGCCGAAGCGGCAGTGCTCGTTGCCGACACAAGTTTTTACCGTGCGCAAGCTCTTGCCGTAAGCATGGCCGGAGACCATGCCCGCCGCGCCGAGGTCGGACCAGATTGCCGGTAAGTCAGCCTTTTTTGCGCCGAGTAAATCGATGCGTTGGCCGCCCGTCACCTTCACTGTCGGTATCGAAAATTTCTCCGCCACATTGGCAATCGCACGCAATTCGTCAGGCGTGGTCAGCCCGCCCCACATGCGTGGCACGACAGAGTAAGTGCCGTCCTTTTGAATGTTGGCGTGAGCGCGTTCGTTGATGTAGCGCGACTGCGGATCATCTTGCGCTTCGTGCGGCCAAGTGGAAATCAAATAGTAATTCAGCGCCGGTCGACAGGTCGCGCAACCGTTGGGCGTTTTCCAATCCATTGTCTGCATCACAGCATTGATCGCCAACAATTTGTTAGCGCGAATTTGCTCGCGCACTTCGCCATGCGTGTGATCGGTACAAGCGCAAATTGGCTTGATGCTGCGATTGGTTGGCGTGAAGGCACCGCCCAAAGTCGAGGCCAACAATTGCTCGACCAGCCCCGTGCACGAGCCGCATGAAGACGAAGCCTTAGTTTGTTTTTTTACATCGTCGAGCGTGAACAAACCTTGTTCGCGTATGGCCTTGACGATGGTGCCTTTGCAGACACCATTGCAGCCGCAGACTTCCGCC
The DNA here is from genome assembly GCA_016721505.1 of Rhodocyclaceae bacterium. Lineage (GTDB taxonomy): Bacteria > Pseudomonadota > Gammaproteobacteria > Burkholderiales > Rhodocyclaceae > JADKHX01. Next base: position 8,116 of record JADKHX010000003.1, read on the forward strand.
GTGTCGGCCATCGCCGCGGCTTTGTTGTTGCCGGCGTGGCCAACATCGCCGATTTGGTTGTTGGTGAAGGCGTCGCCGAACATCAGCGAATCGCGGATTGCGCTGACGTCGGTTTGATCTTTGAGCAACTGAAAATACCAGCTGCCATCGGCAGTGTCGCCGTAAAGCACCGCGCCGATTAACTTGTTTTTTTCGATCACCAGACGCTTGTAAACGCCGCCATTTTTGTCGTGCAGGATGATGTCTTCCAAGCCATCGCCCGTACCGAAATTGCCTGCGGAGAAAACATCAACGCCGGTGACTTTGAGCTTGGTTGAGGTGACCGAACCTTGATAACGGCCGATGCCGAATTCGGCCAAATGCGTGGCACACACTTTGGCTTGCTCGAACAGTGGCGCGACCAAACCGTAGACGGTGCCGCGATGCGCGGCGCATTCTCCCACCGCGTAAATGCGCGGGTCGTAAGTTTGCATGGTGTCTGAAACCACCACACCGCCGCCCGCGCGCGTGCCGCAATACAAACCTGCCGCGTGGGCAAGCGTCGAGTTCGGACGGATGCCTGCGGCCATCACCACCAAGTCGGCGGCGACTTCGCTGCCGTCTTTGAAGCGCACACAGCCAACGCGCCCGCTGTCTGACGCGATGAGCATTTCCGTTTGTTTGCCGAGTAGAAATTTAAGCCCTTTGGATTCAAGCGAGGCTTGCAACATTTCCGCGCCGGCGCGGTCGAGTTGTCGCTCCATGATCCAGTCGAGCAGATGCACCACAGTCACATCCATGCCGCGCAAAGCCAGACCATTGGCGGCTTCCAGCCCGAGCAATCCGGCACCGATAACGACAGCGTGTTTGTGATTTTCCGCTGCGGCAATCATCGCCTCGGTGTCGGCGATATCGCGATAGGCAATCACGCCTTCGAGTTCTTTTCCGGGCACTGGCAGCATGAAAGGCAGTGAGCCTGTCGCGAGTAACAAACGATCGTAGTCGGCCACCGTGCCATCGTCGGCAATCACTTGCCGCGCCACGCGATCGAGCTTCACCACGCGCTTGCCCGCGTGCAAGGGTGATGTTGTGTTTGGCGTACCACGCCGCGTCGTTGAGCACGATGTCGGCCAGTGTCAATTCGCCGGCCAGCACCGGCGAGAGCAAGATGCGGTTGTAGTTGAAATGCGGCTCGGCACCGAACACCGTGATGTCGTATAAATCCGGCGCGATTTTGAGCAATTCTTCTACGGCACGGATGCCGGCCATGCCATTGCCTACAACCACTAGCCTGAGTTTTCTCACCGGCTTACCCACGAGTTTACCCATCACTAGGCCGCCTTCCTGACTTGCTTGCGATACAGAAAATCCATCACCGCAGCGCGGTGTCCTGAATACGCAGGGTCGGTACTTAGTGCCAGCCGATCACGTGGTCTTGGCAGATCGATGGTCAATATTTCACCAATAGTTGCGGCGGGACCATTGCTCATCATCACGATGCGGTCCGACAACAATACCGCTTCGTCCACATCGTGCGTCACCATCACTACCGTGGCGCCAGTTTTGGCCAGCACGCCATTGAGCTCGTCTTGCAAGCTGGCGCGGGTCAAGGCATCGAGTGCGCCGAAAGGCTCGTCCATCAATAATATTTTCGGCTCCATCGCAAAGGCGCGCGCGATACCCACACGTTGCTTCATGCCGCCGGAAATCTCGTGCGGATATTTGTCCATCGCATGCTCCATGTGCACCATTTCCAATGCCGCGACGACGCGTGCGTTGAGGCGGCTGACACGTTCTTTGCGCCCGAATACACGTTCGACGGCGAGCATCACATTGCCGGCGCAAGTGAGCCACGGCAACAAACTGTGATTTTGGAAGACCACCGCGCGTTCCGGCGATGGGCCGGAGATTTCACGCTCGTTGCAGAGCAAGACGCCGCTGCTGGGTAGCGTGAGTCCGGCAATCAAATTCAGCAAGGTGGATTTGCCGCAACCGGAATGGCCGATCAGGGTGACGACTTCGCCTTCACTGACTGAAAGATTGATGTTTTGCAGCGCGACGAATTTGCCTTGTTTGGTGTTGAAAGTTTGGCCGACATTTTCGACTTTGACGAGTGCTTTGGCATGCGTTTGGGTACTTGGTTTCATCATCATCTCGCTTCGTAGCTGAAACGTTTCGCCATCAGCAACAGCATTTGTTCGAGCACCAGGCCGACTCCGCCAATCACAAAAATCGCGATCAGAATGTGTTCGACTTTGAGGTTGTTCCATTCATCCCAAACCCAAAATCCGATGCCCACGCCACCGGTCAACATTTCAGCAGCGACGATCACCAGCCATGCCGTGCCGATGGATAAACGTATGCCGGTGAGCATGTAGGGCAGCACCGCGGGGAACAGAATTTTGGTGACGACTTGCGATTCGGGCAGCGCCAACACGCGCGCCACGTTGAGGTAATCCTGCGGTACCCGCTGCACGCCTTGTGCGGTGTTCATAATCATTGGCCAAATCGAACAAATGAAAATCGTCCACGTTGCGGCCGGATCGGCGCGCTGAAATACCAGCAGGCCGATTGGCAACCACGCCAGTGGCGACACGGGGCGTAGCAAGCTGATGATGGGGTCGAGCATGCGGCTCATAAAGGCGAAGCGCCCGAGCATGAAACCGAGCGGAATGCCGATCAGCGCGGCTAAACCAAAACCGATACCAACGCGCTTGAGTGATGCCAGCACATTCCAGCCTATGCCTTGATCGTTCGGACCGTTGTGATAGAAGGGATGGGCGAAAATAATTTGCGCTGCGCTCCATGTTTTCGCCGGACTTGGAATGCTGGTATTGCGCGCCGAAACCAGTGACCAAACCAACAACATAAGTGCGACACCGACCAGCGGCGGCAACACGCGACGTATTAGCTCGTAAGTCGCCTCTCGCCGCGCTCTTGCGCGATTAGTCTTGGTTAGCAAATCGCGCGCTATGCTTTCTGCGTCGGGCGCAGTCACCAGGCTGATCAGCGCTTCGCCAGTTGGTGCTGGCGCGGAGTGTCCGCTTAGTACAGCGGACCCGCTGCTCGGGCACAAAGCGGTGCTTTGTGAAACCCCCGCTTCGCCGCTGTTACTTTCAGTCGGCGCGCCGGAAATTGGCACGAGCGTTGGTTTCTTGAGCGCAAGCACAGTCATCGTGAACCCTCCGTTTAAGCGTGAATCTTGAATGACGCGGCGTATTTTTTCGGATCCTTGCCGTCCCACGTCACGCCGTCAATCAGCTTATGCGAACGCATTTCGCTCTTGGGAATTGGCGCACCGGCGGCGGTGGCGGCTTGTTTGTAAATGTCGATGCGATTGACCTGCTTGGCGACGGCCAAATAATCGGGATCGTCTTTGAGCAAGCCCCAACGTTTGTGCTGCGTCATGAACCACATCGCGTCCGACAAATAGGGAAAAGATGTCGCGCCATCGTTATAAAACTTCATCGCGTTCTTGTCGTCCCACGTCTTGCCTAATCCATTGTTGTAACGACCCAGCATGCGCGCTACGATGACATCGGAATCGGTATTGATATACGCTTTACTGGCAACGGTGTCGGCGGTCTTTTGCTTGTTCACCAATCCAGCATCGATCCAACGTCCGGCTTCGATAATCGCGGCGGTCATGGCGCGCGCGGTGTTCGGGTTTTTGCTCACGAATTCGGCGGTCGCACCCAGTACTTTCTCCGGATGGTCGACCCAAATATCTTGCGTCGTTGTGGCGGTGAAGCCGATGTTGTCGACGATGGCGCGGTTATTCCACGGCTCGCCGACGCAAAAGCCGTCCATGTTGCCGATGCGCATATTGGCGACCATTTGCGGTGGTGGCACGGTGATGTTTTTCACGTCTTTGAACGGATCAATGCCGTGCGCGGCGAGCCAGTAATACAGCCACATCGCGTGCGTGCCAGTCGGGAAGGTTTGCGCAAAGGTGTACTCGCGTTCTTTCTTGGCAATCAATTTCGCCAGCGCTGTGCCGTCGGTGGCGCCTTTGTCCTTGAGTTGATTCGATAGCGTGATGGCTTGGCCGTTCTGATTCAAGGTCATCAATACATTCATATCTTTCTTTGGCCCGCCGACGCCAAGCTGTAAGCCATAGACGAGACCGTAAAGCACGTGCGCCGCGTCAAGTTCGCCATTGATCAATTTGTCGCGCACCGAAGCCCACGAGGCTTCCTTGGTCGGGATAATTTTGATGCCGTATTTCTTGTCAAACTCATTCACTGCCGCCATCACTACCGAGGAGCAATCAGTGAGCGGAATAAAGCCGATGCGGACTTCTTTTTTCTCTGGCGCGTCTGAGCCTGCAGCCCATGCGCCAGCGCGTATCCCAGGCGGCAAGAGTCCCATTAGCGCTGCACCGGTGGCGAGCTGAACGCCTTGGCGCAGAAAATCACGGCGTGGCGCGGCAACTGTCGTGATGTCGGTACTGGTAGGGGTCGCAATCGGGTCAGACGAGTTTTCATGGGTCATTGCTATCTCCGCAAAAAGGCAAAAAAAATGGTGTCAGTCGTCCGCAATGGCAAAAGCCAAAGCGAGCAACAGACACCTTTGTCGTTTGCACCAAACCTTCGTTGATTCGGCGCTCAGGGAGTATTCAGCAAGCCTTGTGCCAGTGTCTTATCAAATCGACATCAAGCGCGCTGCGATGGGCGAAGCGGGGAGTTTTTAGCTCGCCAGTTGGTGCTGGCGACACGCTGTCGTGCAATCAATGTTGCACTGCGATAGGGCTAGCCGTGCATGAAATGCACTGCTTTGATGCAAGGCGATGACGTGAGACTTACAGCAAAAACTTCGCCATATCGACCACATCGCCAGCGACTTTTCCTAGCGGTTGCGCGCGTTCCATCGCCAAACTTCGTAACGCCGCGTAGGCCTGTTCTTCGTCGAGCTTGCGCGATTTCATCAATATGCCTTTGGCTTTTTCCACCACTTTGCGTTCAGACAATTTCTTCTTCGCATCGGCCAACTCGCCCTTCAAGCTTTGATGCTCTTCAAATCGCAAAATCGCCACGTCGACAATCGGTTTGAGCCGTGCAAGATCAAGCGCATCAACTACATAGGCCGACACACCAGCCTTAAACGCGGCGCGCATGACGTCGACATTGCCATCAGGTGTGAGCACAATCAGCGGCCGTGGCAGGTCGCGATTGAGCAAGGCCAAATGTTCCAGAGTGTCACGCGAAGGGGATTCTGTTTCGATCAAAATCACGTCGGGACGCAAGGCTTCGATCTGATCACTTAGATCAAGCACCGAAGGCAATACGGCCGCCACACTGTGACCAGCCATTACCAAGGCGGCACACAATTCCTTAACGCGAGCGCGCGATTCGTCGATGATAAGAATACTTAGCATGAGGGGCATATTGCAATCCCCATGCCATAGCCAAGCCGCAGCTATTTCTGCGTTGCGACGCCCCAATAGTTGTAGGTGGCAATTCTGGGGCCGGGCAGGTACATCGTTTCCATTTTGTCGATAGTGAATCCACCTTGTTCCAAATATTCTGGAATCGGCCGGTTCAGGTGGCAACCACCGGCAATCTTGCCCCACCAAGGATTGATCCGCGCCTGCCATTTCTGCACCGACGCATCCGGCGCAATACCGTGTTCGCAAAAAATCAATTCGCCACCGGGTTTGAGCACGCGCCGCATTTGCTGGAGCGCCGCATGCCAATCAGGAATGGTGCACAGCGTATAGGTGAGCAACACTGTGTCGACACTATTGTCATCCAGCGGAATTTCTTCGCCGGGCAAATCCAGCCAACGCACTTCTACCTTTGAATTCGCGAGATTTTTTTGCGCCTTTTTGCGCATGCCCTCGGACGGCTCCAATCCCCAGACAAACTCCACCTTGGAGGCATCATAAAACGGCAAATTCAGCCCTGAGCCCATGCCAACTTCAAGCACTCGCCCGCGCGCTTGTGGTACCACTTTTTGCCGCTGGCGCAACACTGGCTTGATGCCGCAGGCGCAATTGATCACGTGTGGCAAAACGTGCTTTTCGTAGATACCCATGTCATTCTCTCCAGACAAAAAAAACGGGAGCATGCGCTCCCGTTAATTTTCAGCTTGTGCGGCTAAAACTTAAAGCGTCATGCTCCACACCAGATTGACGGCAGTGTCTTGTCCTGCTGGATTGCTAAAGCTGGAGCTAACACCGATCGAAAGTTCGCCAGCATCGCCCAGCTTAGTGCTCATGCCGACCGCCAAACGGCTAAAGCCGCCAACTTCATTCTCAGTGGTTACCGGCACAAAGGTTCCAGTGGAAGCCATCCCGGAAATGAAGGTGCGATTGTTCTTCATAAACTGATGGTCGTAGCTGTACTGTGCATAGGGACGCACTGCACCCATATCGGTGGCGAGTTCATAGCCAATCCGTGCATGTGCTTGCTTTGCGGTTTGCTCACCCACCGAGATTGCACTTGGTGACGCGCTCTCGCCAAATCCATTGATCAGCGCGCGCTCGTAGTCAAGGCCGACCAACGGGCCATGGACGAAGCTGCCACTACGCATTTGATAACCAGCTTGCACTTTGACACCCGAATGACTGCCACCGAAACTGGCCGTCTGGGTAGTCGTTAGTGGTCCAATCGACACATAACGCTTGCTGTCGTAGGCGAGGAAGCCATGGCTTACCAAGCCGTTGACGTAAAGGTTGTCCATCTTGTGGCTGATGTAACCGGTGAACATCGTCTCACCGTATTCAAGCTTGGCGGTGTTGCCGGTAAAGGTGAACGCTGCCTTTTCGTAGCCCAGCGTCATGCCCAGCAATGTATTGGCGCTGATCGCTTTTTCGAAACCGATGGTTCCAGTCTTTGTATCGCCGTCAGCGATTTGAACACCACCGATGCCATCGATCTTTGCATCGGCATAGTCGCCAGCGACGAAGAAACTAGTCTTGCCAGTGCTGCCACCAAAATTCTGGAAACTTCTTGTCCGGCTTTCCACGGTGCGCCATTCAGCACCCGAACGACCTAGTGGCATCGTCGCTGCAACGCTGGAGATGCCAGCGCCGGTACTTGTCGAACGCAGCGCGCCAGCGACCCAGTCGCCCGTCAAGGAATGCGCGTAGGTCGTGGGGTGCAGGCCATCTGCAAACAAGGCGTGATTTGACGCCGCCAAGTTGCAGGCGTTGGCATTAGCACAAATCGGGGTGGTCGCACTGGTAATTCCATAGGCAGCCGGATTGTCCAACAGGCCGTTAAACAAAGCAAAAGCATCGAACTGGATGACGTTCATGCCGAGCAGATTGGCGGCGAGTTGCTGGTTATAGGACTTTGAAAGGGTATTGGCCAAACTCAAGATCTGAGGACCCAACGGGCCATAAGCAGCAGCTGTGCCGATGGTGACCGGAACTCGAGAAAGATCCGGAACGTTCATTACGACGATGTTCTTTGCGCCTGCTGCCTTTAGCGCAGCAACTTGTGTCGCGGCCGTTTTGGCATCTGCACTAATCGAAGCGACTGCGGCCGTGCCAGCGGCCGTGGCATCGGCACCGCCGCCGATGGCGGTTAAGGCAGTCGTCAAACGGGCGTTAATGTTGTTGCCGCCAATCCAGAACAGGTGGAGCGCATTGCTATCTACAGCGCTTCGAGAGATATAGTTCGCAACCTGGGTGCTCGTGCCGAGCAGCCCCGTTGGGTTCGCGCCCAGTGCGACATCGCCGGTTTGCGCGCCGCCGATGGCAAAGCCATTGCCAGTGCCCAAGGTAAACCCAGTAGCTCCTAGCGTGTAAGCGGGACCAATCGTCTTACCGAATGCGGCGGCGACATATTGCGCCCATACTTTCTTTTCCGCTGCCGTGGCGCCGTTGGTCCAAATACCCAAGTTGCCGGTATCAGACAGGCTGTCACCAAATACGACTACCTTGCTGTATGGCAGAAGTGCTGTCTGTGCCATCGCCATCGGTACTGCGCCAAAAATAAATGCAAAGGCGAGCGCGCGGCCCATTGTTTTCCGTTTGGCTGAAAATTCACTCATGTGTAACTCCTAGTGTTAAGTCGAAATAATTTTCGATCTTTTAAATCGTGGATGCCCGAGACTGGTAAATACCAATGTGCACTATTCTATTGCACAGCTTGCAGGCAATGTCATTTGGCTCTAGCCGTGCATCGCTTATTTGAACCCCGATTGGAGCATATTTGCAACACTCAGGGCGTCCCAGCTCAACTTAACATCTACAACTTGACCTCAAAACCCACCCCAACGGAAGTCCTGCTCTTGCGCGTCGAACTAGTGAAATAGCCACTACTTAACAAGGTGCGTGATTCATTTTCAAGTGGCGCAACATTATTGGCTGAGGCGCGCACCGACAGCACTTTTGATAGCGGCATTTGGGCAAATATATCAATCGCACGGGAACGACCGGCATCGACTGTTTGCGTGAGCGATTGTTGGGTTGCATAGCTCGGCGTGAAGTTGAGCGAGCCACCAACGATGAGTGGCAAATCGCTGAAGCGGTAGTCCAAACCAAAGGTGCCAGCCCAAGGTTGTTGACTGTCCAGACGATTGTTTGGGCCGGGTAGAGCGGCGACATTGGAGCGGTAGAAGTTCAGCGAACCACGCAGGTTTAGCGCCAGCTTTGGATCAAACAGTGAAGGCATTAATTCACCGGCACGGCCTTTGATCTCGAGTTCTATACCGGTGGTGGTGGCTTGGGAAAAATTCACTGTTCGCGAAACCCAGCGCGGGGCAGTGGCGTAATTGACAATTTCCAGTGACGTTATGCTGCGCATCAAATCGCTGATGCTGCGGTGAAATGCGCCAATGCTCATTAAGCCGCCGCCACTGAAATAATGCTCATAGGCGACATCCAAACCCGTTGCGAGTTCGGGCTTTAACGCTGGATTTCCCACGCTGTCAGCTGCCAGTTCGGTGTTGGTTTGGGTCAGGTCAGCAAAGCTCTGATTCGGACGCGGACGCGCCAGTAGCGTTCCCGCCTCGGGCGCCCGGTAACTACGCGTGAGGCTGGCACGAATCATGTCGCGCGACGCAGGATCAAATTTGTAGTTGAGATGCCACAGCGGGGTGAGCACCGAACTGGAATTGCTCACCGTTGCCCCGGTACCGCGACTTTGTGTCTCAATGCGCTCATTGCGCAGACCGAAATAAGTCGACCAGTGTGGTGAGATTTCCCATTCGTCCTGTACATAGAACGCGTTACGATCAATCCGCGCAGAGAAGGGTTGCCCATCGAATTGGGGTAGCAATGGTACACCGAGCAGGGCTGTCGCAGAGGTCACTTCACGCTTGCGCCATTCCAGATCCCAACCCGCAGTCAGGCTGTGTTCTTCGCCCAACAGTTGGGTGTATTTTCCGCTTTGGGTAATACCCTGATCTTTGTTATCACCGAGGGTCTTGAGGTACAGCCCACCGTTCCGAAACGTATCGACGTTAAATGTATTGGCGGCGTCTTGCAGGCCTAGTTTGATCTCTATGCGCTGGCTATCGCTGAAGCGATTGACCCATTGCCCATTGCCGCGAATATTTTGGAAGGTGCCGTAGCTCTTGTTATTGTCCTCAAAAATCGGCAGACCGGACAGGGTGCGATTTTGATAAATTGTTTGATTATTCCAATGTCCTTTGTTGGCAAAAGTTTGTAGCGAGAGTGTTTCTTCGTCGCTGATTTTCCACGTAATGCGCGGCCCAATGTTAAAGCCCGAGCCCCAGTTAAGTTGCCCGCCACTTTGCATTGATAGTGCCGGCAGATTGTTGGTTCCCGGCATGAAGCGTTGATTCTCAAATTCACTTTGATTGCGCCACTGAAAAACCGAAATCGGTGCGAACACCCCGACCGCACCAAAGCGTTCGCCGAGCGTTAAATTCGCGTTGGCGACTGGATGCTCGTAGTTGTAATTCACGCCCATGCGTAGATCACGTTGCGACAAACGCGGCGCTTCCTTCAGAATGATATTAATTGAACCGGCCACCGCCTGGGCGCTTTGGTCAGCGGTCGGGCCTTTGGTGACCTCGATGCGTTCAACTTGCGAAGGATTGAGCTGATCCAGCGCGAACCCGGGTGGCGCCGGGTCACCGTTGAGCAATATTTGCGTATAGCCCGCACCCAAGCCACGCATCCGCGCTGCGCCACCTTGAATATTTACGCCGGGCAGGCGTTTGAGCACATCCAGCACATTGGTATCGCCATATTTATCGAGTTCGTCGCGGCCATAAAGTTGTTTGGCCACCATCGCATTACGCCGCAGTTCGGTGCCGTTGAGCTGACGCGCGCCGACCTCGACACGCTGTGTCGCCGGTCGTGGTGCCTGATCGCCGATTGCGGGGATTTCTTGCGCGAATACCTGTGTGGTGACTAATAAGGGAGCGAACGAAATGAGCTTGATGATGGTTCGCACGGAATCATCAGAATGACGAAAGGTTTTCAATATAAATTACCGGTGAAGTACGCTTGGGTAGGTGACTCGTGGACAACGGAAGTGCGCAGAAGTTCCACTAGCATGTCAAACAAATCGTATGGTGGTTATTCGTCGCCCCAGCGCCAATGTGGCGGTTCGCCTTTGCGCCAGCAAACCGCAACAAAGACTGCGGACAGTAGGCCCGAATAGGCGATAAAGTTATCTGTGCCAAGTGGTAATAGAAAAATTCCACCGCCTGCCAGCAAAAGCACGAAAACTACCAAGACGACCCAACCCTGCCACATGCTTGGTAAGCCCCATCCCCATCCGTAGGTTTTGGCCGGGAACCAGTATTTGTCATTCGCACTCATTTTGCGCTCCAACGAAGAGTGGCGCAGTTTACGCCAGATTCTTGCGCCGCAACAACGCGCGACCCGCCTGTGCTAGACTGCGCGCTCTTCGCAGCCGAGCTTCAGTCCCCGGTTGTGCCTGATGAGCGACATTCGGTCGTTCTCTGGTTTTACCCTCAACGAGTTCCGTCCGGACTGGCCTTATTCGCAACGCGACAAGGTGGTCGGTTCCAGAGGTATTACAAAATGTTGTTCAATGAACTTGGCCTATCGGCCGAGATTCTGCGCGCCGTTGGCGAGCAGGGTTATGACACGCCAACGCCGATTCAGGCGCAGGCAATCCCCTATGTTTTAGCTGGTCGCGACCTTGAAGGTTTGGCGCAAACCGGCACCGGCAAGACAGCGGCCTTTGTGCTGCCAATCTTGCACCGCTTGATGGCTGCGCCGGTCAATTCTGCCCAAAGCAAAATCGCCCCACGGGTCCTGGTGTTAGTGCCCACTCGTGAGTTGGCCGCCCAAGTGCTGGAAAGTATCAAAGTCTATGGCAAGCACACTGGACTCAAGAGTTTGGCCGTGTTTGGTGGCGTAAGCATCATTCCACAGGTCGGCGCGCTGCGCCGTGGCATCGACATTCTGGTCGCTACCCCGGGTCGCTTGCTTGATCATTTAGGAAACCGCAATGTCGATTTGGGCAAAATTCAGACGCTAGTGCTTGACGAAGCCGATCGCATGTTCGACATGGGTTTCATCAATGACATTCGCAAGATCATCGCCAAGTGCCCGAAGGAACGGCAGAATTTGTTGTTCTCGGCCACCTTTGCGCCGGAAGTGCGCGATCTGGCCCATGCCATTTTGCGCAATCCGGCGCTGGTGGAAGTCGCCCGTCGCAATGCGCCGGCCGAAATGGTGTCGCAATCGGTGATTCGCTGTGATCAGGACAAAAAGAAAGATCTGCTGCTGCACTTGTTCTCGCAACATGGCTGGCATCAGACCTTGATTTTTTGTCGCACCAAGCATGGCGCCGATGCACTAGCCAAGAAATTGGAGCAATCGGGTGTCAAGACCGCCGCCTTACATGGCAACAAGACGCAGGGTGCACGCACTCGTGCGCTGGCCGATTTCAAATCTGGCCGCTTGGCAGCCTTGGTAGCAACCGATATCGCAGCGCGGGGCATCGATATTGATTCTCTGCCGCGGGTGGTGAACTTTGAATTGCCACATGTGCCGGAAGATTACATCCATCGCATCGGTCGTACCGGGCGTGCTGGTTCGAGTGGCGAAGCGCTTTCGTTTGTCAGTCTCGATGAGCGGATTCAATTGCGTGACATCGAGCGCCTGCTCAAACGTGAGTTGGATTCGTCTGTGATGCCAGGCTTTGAGCCTTTGCAAACACGTCCGACACCGAAAGTTGCGACCCCGGTGCGCCGTTCAGCGCCTTCGCGTAATGGCGACAAGCCGCGTTCCAGCCCTGCCGGCCGCAGCCATCCGCCGCGCGCTGGTCATGCGCCACGCTCAGGTAGTGGCAAGCCTGCTGGCGCGACCTATCACAGCGGTCAGCGGCAGCGTTAAGCCTCACGTAGCAAAAATAAAAAAACCCCGGTAATTACCGGGGTTTTTTTTGCGTTGAGCAGCGGTTAATTTCTAAAAAACCTAGTCAACCACGCCAGTTGGTGCTGGCAACACGCCGTCAGGCGGGTTGCCGATGATCCTCGCGCCGCTACTTCCCATCCTTAAGATCGTGCGTCCGCTTGACCAAGTAGTCATGCACTAGATTCACTTCTTCAGGTTTCAACTGCACATGGAAATGAGGCATGCCCTTATCGGCACGCAAGCCACCGAGCACAATGCCCATGAACTGTTCCCGCGTTTCTTTGCTGAGATAGCGCAGGTCTGGAACAAAGCTGACGCCACTTACCGCGCCAATGCCGTGACAGAACACGCAATGGTCGTTGAACACGACGCGTCCCTTGTCGATGGCCTCTGCAGATGGCATAGGTGGCACGTCCAATTCCTTTTTCGCGCTAACAGGTGATGGCGGCAAAGTGCCTTTGCCGTCAAGTTTGTACACCAGCATGCGGGTAATGGTCGGCAGGCCGGAAGCCTTAGACAGCTCACCTGCAGTCACCCCAAAAGCGCCGCCCAGCCCGGCACCCACGGCAACATATTGCTCGCCATCAACGCTATAACTGACGGGACCCGCCATCACAGCCGTTTGTGCGTTGGATTCCCAAAGCACCTTGCCGGTCTTGTCGGCATAGGCGACAAAACGACCGTCGTAGGTGCCTTGGAACACCAGATTTCCCGCCGTCGAAAGCGTTCCGCCGCTGGAAATAATTTTGTGTGGGATCTGCCAAACTTTTTTCTGGGTAACCGGATCCCAGGCAATCAGGCTGCCGCCGAGAAATGGTTCCAGCTGCGCCAACTGTTCTTTGGTTTCAGGTGCGGCATCGATAGTGAATTTCTCAGCAAGGTTCCAGCGACGGCCACGCTCAGCAAACTTGGCGGTAGTGTCGTTCGAATGCAAAGAGGGTAGGCGCGTTTCGCCAAAGTACAACAGGCCGGACTTGGGGCTGAACGAAATCGGCTGCCAGTTGTGTCCGCCTTGCGTCCCCGGGAACACCAATTTTGGTTGCTTTGAATAGTCACCGTCACCAGTCAAGATCGGGCGACCAGTCTTGAGGTCATAGCCACTCGCCCAATTCACTGTGGTGAATTTTTCTGCCGAGATCAGTTTGCCGTTTTCACGATCGATGACATACACGAAGCCATGTTTCGGCACCTGCATCAGTACTTTGCGTGGCTTGCCATCTATAGCCAAAGTCGCTTGAATGATCTGCGAGGTGGCCGGATAGTCCCACCCGTCACGTGGCGCCAACTGGTAATGCCACACGTATTTTCCGGTCTCGGGGCGCACCGCGACGATCGACGAAACAAACAGGTTGTCGCCATTGCCAGGGCTGCGCACATAAGGATTCCATGGTGAGGAGTTGCCAACGCCGATGTAGATGAGGTTCAGCTCCGGATCGTAAGAGATCGAATCCCAAACCGTTCCGCCGCCACCCCAAACGTAGTACTGATCGCCGTCCCATGTTTTGGCGGCCATCTTCATTGTGTCGTTTTCGTAAGGCTTTTTCGGATCACCCGGTACGGTGTAGAAGCGCCACTTCATCTTGCCGGTCTTGCCGTCATAGGCAGAGACATAACCGCGCACACCGAGCTCGCCACCACCGTTACCGATCAGCACCATGCCATTTACCACACGCGGTGCGCCACTGATGGTGTAGCTGCGCTTGGTGTCCACGGTCAATGTTGACCACAATTGCTTCCCTGTCTTGGCATCCAGCGCGATTAAGCGGCCATCATAGGAAGCAACGAAAACCTTGCCTTCCCATACCGCAACACCACGATTGGCGACATCGCAACAGCCCTTTGCGGCGACAATTCTCTCTACTTTCGGATCGAATTTCCACAAAACTTCGCCGGTCTTGGCATTGAGTGCGACCACTTTGCTCCATGGTCCGGTGGAATACATCACGCCATCCACAACAATCGGCGTCGTCTCAACGCCGCGCTCGTCGTCAAACTTATGTGCCCAAGCAAGGCCGAGGCGCGATACGTTGCTGTCGTTGATTTGTTCGAGCGGACTAAAGCGTTGTTCAGAATAAGTACGCCCGTGGCTCATCCAATTGCCCGGCTCCGTATCGGCGGCGATGAGGCGTTTGGCATCGACAGCCGCTGGAGATTTTGCCGCGAGAACTGGTGAATTCGCTACAAAAGCAAAAAAGGCAAGTCCGGTAAATTTCAACGCGAAATGTTTCATAGCTCACTCCATTTTTTTAATTTCTTGTCACCGCCAGCCGACGGCATTTGCCATGTTAACTCGAAATGAGATTTAGAACGATGAACCAGGCTGAGTCAAAAATTCGATTTCGTCCAAAGTCGAGGCACGACCAAGAAGCTCATTGCGATGAGGGAAGCGACCGAAGCGCATGACGATCGCCTGATGCCGCCGCGCATAGTCGAGCTGACCGGCAAAATCTTTGCCACCACTAGCCAGCAAAGCAGCAAACATGGCGATGGACTTTTCTTGCATCACCAAATCTTCTGCATGCTCGAAAGGAAGATACGCAAAGCTACGTCGAATTGGTGGCAGTGTTTGATCCAGACCTGCGTTGATCATCGCCGTCGCCACCTGCAGTGCTAATCCATCGCCCGCAAATGCGCGCGCTGTACCACGAAAAATATTGCGGGTGAATTGGTCGAGCAGCAAAATTTGCGCAAGCATTTGATCGGCATTGATTTCCGCAGGCGTACTGCTCGCCAATGCAGATTCCACTGCATCGCCAAACTTTTCTCGAATCAGCGCGTCGAAACTTTCATCCTTGCGAAACCACTCACGGCGCGAGCGGTTGTGATCGGCGTGCGTCGCTGGCAAAAACCAGAAATCCAAAATCTGATTCGCTAACGCCGGGTTCACGCTTTCTTCTTTACCGCTGCTTTCTTGGCTGGCGTCTTTGTTTTAGCTGCAGCCTTGGATTTCGCGGTTGCTTTCGTTTTCGTCACCTTTAACGGCGGCGTAGCGGGGGTTTCGCGAAGCGCTGCTTTGCGCCCGCGTAGCGGGTCGGCCGTACTAAGCCGACCCTCCGCACCAGCACCAACTGACGCAGGGGCGGCTTTCGTTGTCGGTTTTGCCCCGGGTTTCGCCACGCGGGCTTCAAACTCAAAGCCGACCTTGCCGGTCGCCGCATCGCGCACCAAGTAGGCCGAAAATTTCCGCTTGGTGCGATTTGAAATGAAGCCTTTGAGCAAACTGGTTCTGCCAGTCTCGAGCAGTTTCTGCATTTCGGCGCGGCTCATTTCCTGCTGCAAAATTATTTTGCCGGAGCGGAAATCGCAGGTCTTGGCAGGACCGACGGACTTCTCGCAGACGTAAGCCATTCCGTGTTCAAACACGCGACTCTGACATTTTGGACAGGCGCCCAAGGACTCTTGCGCAGTGAAATCGACTTCCTCAGCCTCGCCTTCACCCTCACCGTTGCCGAAGTCAAATTCCGGTCCGTGTTCGGCGTTGAGCTTAATCATTGCCGCGAACGGGCGACCCATTTTGCTGCGAAAGCCTTGCACCGGGCCGATCACGCGCTTGCTCAAAAGCTCGTCCATCTCCTCAGGTTCCCACTGACGACTGGCGACGACTTTCCACAATTTGTAATCGCATTTTTCGCAGGTGAAATGCTTATAGCCTTCGTGAATTTTTGCGCCGCATTTCGGGCAAGGCGTTTTCAAGGTGCCAAAATCCGGGTCGGCGAATTCACCGGTTTTGATGCGCTCGACCATTAATTTTGTGCGCTGTGAAATCTCGGCCATGAACTCGTCGCGTCCAAGTCGCCCGTGTTCCATTTCCTTGAGTTTGAATTCCCATTCGCCGGTCAATTCCGGCGAACGAATCTCATCAACTTTGAGTTGTTCGAGCGCGAACAACAAGGTCGTTGCCTTGGCGGTCGGCTGTAATTCGCGTCCATTGCGATGCAAATATTCCTCAAAAATTAAGCCTTCGATAGTCGCTGCGCGTGTTGCTGGCGTGCCCAAACCGCGCTCCGACATGGCCTCACGCAGTTCTTCGTCTTCAATTAGTTTGCCTGCGCCCTCCATCGCCGTGAGCAATGTAGCCTCAGTAAATCGTGGTGGTGGCTGAGTGGCTTTGGCTTTGATTTCTACATCTTTGGTCCACACCCGTTCGTTCTTTTCCAGCGCGGGTAGGTTAGGGCTCTCGTCATCTTCTTGCGATTCCTTGCCATACACCGCTAGCCATCCGGGTGTGACTAGTACTTTACCTTCGGTCTTGAAGGCTTCGCTTTCGACGCGAGTGATGCGCGTGGTGATGTTGTACTCGGCGGCGGGGAAAAATATGCCGAGAAAACGCTTGGTCACCAAGTCATAAATCTTTTGCTCCGGCTCAGACAAGTTTTTTGGCTCCGCACCCGTAGGAATAATCGCGAAGTGATCGGAAATTTTTGCATTATTGAAAATGCGTTTGTTGGGATGCACCCAGCCGCTTTTCAAAATCGTGCTGGCGAATTTCGCATATGGCGTACCGGCCATCGCACCCAAAGTTTCTTTGACGGTGGCTATGTAGTCTTCGGGTAAATGCCGCGCGTCAGTTCGCGGATAGGTCAACACTTTGTGTTTTTCGTACAGTGCTTGTGCCAGCCCAAGCGTGTTTTTGGCCGAAAATCCGAAGCGTCCGTTGGCTTCCCGTTGTAGTGAAGTCAGGTCGTACAACATCGGGCAGGCTTCAACTTTCGGCTTGCTTTCTTCTTCGACGCTAGCGTGTTGGCCTAAGCATTTCCTGCGTAAGGCATCGGCCGCCGACTGCGTCCAGATGCGTTCGGCACGTGCATGTTCGTCATCTTGCTTCTTAAATTTTTCATCAAACCAGCGCCCGCGATAGGTTCCCGCGACGCATTGAAATTCGCCTTCGACTTCCCAATAGTCACGCGAGACAAAACTCTTAATCCGCCGCTCACGCTCAACCATGATTGCCAGTGTCGGCGTTTGTACGCGGCCCACCGGGGTTTTGTAAAAGCCGCCTTCTTTGGAATTGAAGGCGGTCATCGCCCGCGTGCCGTTGATGCCGATCAACCAATCGGCTTCTGAGCGACAGCGCGCGGCATCGGCCAGCGGCATCATTTCTTTGTCAGTGCGTAAGTGCGCGAAACCGTCTTTGATTGCAGCCGCGGTCATCGACTGCAACCACAAGCGGCGCACCGGCTTATTCAACTTGCTACCTTGCGCGTGTTGCGCGACGTAACGGAAAATCAGCTCACCTTCACGACCCGCGTCACAGGCGTTCACGAGGCCGGTGACATCTTTGCGTTTGATGAGTTTGGTCAGTAAGCGCAGACGTTCCGCAGTGCGCTCAATTGGGTTAAGCGCGAAATGCGGCGGAATCATCGGTAGATGGGTAAAGCTCCATTTCCCGCGCTTGACATCGAACTCTTCTGGCACTGTCAGCTCCAGCAAATGCCCGATAGCTGAAGAGAGTACGTAGTTTTCACTTTCGAAATATTCACCCGTTTTGGTGAAACCGCCAAGAGCTTTGGCGATGTCGTTGGCGACGGAAGGTTTCTCGGCGATGATGAGTTGCTTGGTCATTTTTTTGGTTTGAAGCGTCAAAAAACAGGCGTTCGAGATCAAGAGTGGCAGCGCATCTTAAGCGTGCCACTTCAAAAAAAGCAAATCGGTTCTAGTGCGGGGCGGGAAATGCGGCGAGCAAATGCGCCCAATTAGTTCAGCAAAATTCGCATCACTGCAGCATCGGTGGGCGAGTCAACTTCTGCATCAAACTCATCGTCGGCGAGCAATTCTTCAAGTATCAAGGCATCAATCGCATGTTGTCGTCGCCATACGACAGCCAGCACAATCACCTTGAGTCTATCCACACTAATGGTTACTGTAGGCAAAGCGAGCGCACGTTCAATGATCGTTTCGCGCAACACGGCATCGATGGCTTCAGCGTGCTCAAGAAAAGCCAAAAAACCGCGCGCTTCGGTGGATAGCTTTTCTTGCTCAGTAGCCGTGTAGATCCTTATCGCGCCCGTGCCGTGCAGCATTGGTACGAGACTTTCGGCGTGACCCAAACCATCGAGCCAAAGCAACGCCGCTGAAATATCGTCTGCCTCAAAACCTGCAGCAGCAAGTTTTTGGGTCAGCACGGCAGGCGCCGGGCAGGCGTCCGGCTGATAGTTTTCAAACAGGTAAACGAGAATATCAATCATGATTAGTTAAGTCGTTGATAAAGACCACCAGGCAGTTGTGCGACTTGTCCAGCCAGCTCCATTGGTAGCAGGATGGCAAGGAGATCGGCGGGAGTCAAGCCGCTGCGTGCCGCAATTGTTTCAAGGTTTGTCGGTGACTGACCGAGGGCGGCAAGGATTTTGGCTTCGTTTGACGGCTTATCACCCTCGTCGAGTGGCGATTTTTGATTGTGCTTAACCATATGTGGAGGGCGATCTACACGCAATTCCTCCAAAATATCTTCTGCGGTTTCCACCAGCTTTGCGCCTTGCCGTATCAATTGATGGCACCCGCGTGCCATTGGTGAATGAATCGAACCGGGGATGGCAAACACCTCGCGACCGGCATCTGCGGCAAGACGTGCGGTAATGAGTGAGCCGCTGTTCAGTGCGGCCTCAATCACCAAGGTGCCTTTGCCTAGTCCAGCAATGATGCGATTGCGACGGGGGAAATTGTTTGCCAATGCCGCCGTGCCCAGTGGAAACTCGGAAATGATTGCGCCGCGCTCGGCCAGTTCGCGCCCCAGAGCCACATTTCTAGCCGGATAAATCCTGTCAGCACCAGTGCCGATGATCGCTACCGTGCTGGCGGCGGTTTCCAGCCCACCACGGTGCGCGGCGGCATCGATTCCTAGTGCTAGGCCACTAACAATGGTCAGACCTGCGTCACCTAGGGTTTTGGCGAAGGCAGTGGCATCACGCTCACCTTGCGCGGTCGCATTACGGCTACCGACGATGGCTAGCATCGGTTTGTTCAATAACTCCCGGCGCCCTTTGCAATATAGAAGCACTGGTGGATCAGCCGCATCGAGCAGCGCCTTTGGATAGTCGGAATCCGCCAAAGTGAAAATGCTGTTACCTGCCTCGCTAGCCCATGCTAATGCGGCATCTATTGCGGGAAAATTTGCTTCGTGCTTGAACAGAAATTTCTGGGTAGCGATTTCCCCGATCACGCCGCGCAAAGCGCTAGGGCTTGCCGAAAAAATTGCTTCCGGCAAACCGAAGGCGCCGAGAAGTTTGCGCTGCGTTTCGGCGCCTATGCCGGGGATTAGTGACAGCCGCAACCAAGCCGCCAAATCTGGCGGTGTAGACATGCGTTAGTCGAACAAAAACAACATCAAGGTGTCCGTACCGTATCGCCTAGTGAAATGGCACGGCCAGCGCTCATTACCAACGCGTACGAAACTTGATCGAACACACGGAATACAAATACTAAGCCGTTGCGAGAATTGGGTAGTTGGTAGCTGGCGACGGACTCATACTTTTGTCGGCCTTGACGATCCTCGACCGTAGGGCCAGCCAGTTCAGTGACCAATACATGGCCACGTTCAATACCGTCCTTCTTGCCCAAATTTATGGTGATCACCGAATTGGTTCCGGCAAAGCGCAGACCGCCAGGAATCCCTAGGACCCGCCCGCTCATTGCCGTTTCAGGCGCATGCGGCAAGTAGCTTGGTACATCTTGAATCGGCGCAGGAAGCAAGCGATCACCGGCAGTGATTTCCAGCTTACTGGTGAGTATGCGGAACTCGCTTAACTGACCGTTTTGCACCCATTTTGCTGTGCCAAGCAAGATCGCTTCATGACCTAAAACCGCTTTAGTCGTTGGATCAATCAATGCGGTAGAAGGGCGAAAAATTTGCCACAGAGAGGCACTGGTGGTCACTGGTGTCGTGTAAATCTGATCGCCGGCGCCAGCTATCACGCGGCCATCGCCAAGCGCTACAACCCGCGCCACGCCTTCCATGCCAGCGGCTTCCATGACCAAGGGTTCGGTCAAGAACGGCTCGATAACGGTCGGCGAAATCGACGGAATTCCGACTTTGAATTGCTCGATGTATTCGCGTGGTACCAGTTTCACCGTGCTGATCTCCATTGTCGGTGAACTGCCGCTGGTGTTGAGCGTTAGCACTTGGCCGGGGTAAATACGCTGTGGATTTTTTACTTCGTCTTTATTTAGCTGCCAAAGATCGCCCCAGCGATGCGGATCTTTGAGAAACTTGGTGGCAAGGCCAAACAAGGTGTCGCCAGGCAACACGACATAACGCTCAGGTGCGCCGGCCACCAATTCCAATGGTTTGCTGGGCGCGGCAGTGGCGGCCAACGCTGGCGTGCCAACGCTGGCAATGGTGCTGAGGAAGAGCGCGAATATAATGCGACGCATGGTGTTGTCTCCTGCGGGATGATCCCGACATTTTTCCAGATGTGCACGCCGATTCTGCCCGACATTGCGTCGTACATCAATTCCTTAAAGAGTAGATTCATGGCCTTATTGCCGATTTTGCATTACCCTGATCCACGCTTGCACACCCGCGCTACGCCCATCAAAACGGTGGACGCGACGATACGCAAGCTTGCCGCCGACATGGCCGAGACCATGTACGCCGCGCCGGGCATAGGCTTGGCGGCGACCCAAGTCAATCAACACCTGCGTATGGTGGTGATTGATGTGTCGGACGATAAATCCGAGTTGCTGACCTTTATCAACCCAGAATTGATCGAAAAATCCGGCGAATGCGAAGGCGAAGAAGGCTGCCTTTCGGTACCCGGAATTTACGAAACGGTAAAACGCGCTTCGCATATTGTGGTGCGTGCCTTGAATGTCGACGGTAAGGAATTTGTCCTCGCCGCCGACGATTTGCTGGCGGTTTGCATACAACACGAAATGGATCATCTTGACGGCAAAGTTTTTGTCGAATATCTGTCGCGACTGAAGCAAACGCGCATTAAAGCCAAGCTCATCAAACAATCGCGCGAGACCTTCTAGTGCGGATTATTTTTGCCGGAACGCCGGAATTCGCCGAGCAAGCTTTGGCGGCGCTGATTACTGTGGGCCATGAGATTGTGCTGGTATTGACCCAGCCAGATCGACCCGCCGGGCGCGGCATGCATTTACAGGCGAGTGCGGTAAAAAAACTTGCACAGGCGCATGGCATCTCCGTGTATCAACCTGAACGGCTCAAAGATCCGGCAACGCATGCGCCGATTCGTGCGGCTTGCGACAATTTTGGCGCAGAAATCATGGTGGTCGCGGCCTACGGGCTGATATTGCCGCAAGCGGTACTCGATATTCCGCCGCGCGGTTGCTTGAATATCCATGCCTCTTTGCTGCCACGTTGGCGCGGTGCCGCGCCGATTCATCGCGCCATCGAAGCGGGAGATGCAAGCACCGGCATCACCATCATGCAAATGGACGCTGGTTTGGATACCGGCGCGATGTTGTTGCAGGAGTCGGTGGATATTTCGGCCGACGATACAACCGGAAGTTTGCACAACAAATTGGCGCGCGTTGGGGGCAACTTGATCGTCAATGCCTTGGCGCAAATTGATACTTTGACGCCGACGCTGCAACCGAACGCAGGCGTTACTTACGCGACCAAAATCAGTAAGACCGAAGCGCAGCTTGATTGGAGCGAAGCAGCCGAAATCTTGGCACGAAAGATTCGTGCATTTAATCCATTCCCCGGCGCGACGTTTAATCTGGATGGTGAGCCAGTCAAGGTTTGGCGTGCGGAAACGCTCGGTGAATCGGGCAAGCCAGAACATGCACCAGGTCAACTCCTCACCACGGATCGCAAGGCAATCGACGTGGCTTGCGGGCAAGGCACATTGCGCTTGCTAGAGCTACAAAGTCCGGGCGGACGGCGTGTCACCAGCACCAACTGGCTAAACGCCAAACAGCTACGCCACCACTAACGTGCATGCTCATGAGTGCCACCCGTAGATGATGAAATACGCGAAATGCGGCATAAACGCCCGCCCCTCCCATCCTCCCCTCACGGGGAGGCTACGAGTTGGCTCGCTACGCTCGGAGTTCGATGTGGCATCAAATTACGTCGTTTCGCGTTAAATTTTCTGGCGACAAATTCGGCGAACCGGCTTTAGTGGCTTCGGCTTGTCGAATCGCCTCCGTGACGCGCTCGCACAGTGGCGCATTCAGTCCGTGTTGTTTGGCCAGCGCAATTACCGCACCTTGCAAATAATCGATTTCAGTCATCCGTCCCAAGGCCAAATCTTCGGACATTGAGGAGCGCGCAGTGCGGTCTATGGTTAGCGTCGCGGCCATAGCGTGGCGGAAAATCGGAGTTGGCAAGCGGAATAAAAAAGGAATAAATCGCGAAGGCAATGGGGTGAGCTTGGCAGGTGAAATATTGGCGCGCGACATCGCGGCGAGAGCTTCATCCATCATCACTGCCTGCAGCCGTCGCCAGCGAATGTCATGCAATTGATCGTACAAAGGCAGGCCAGAGAGCGCATTGAGCGCGTTGTTCAAATTGAGCAGCAACTTACCCCATAAGATTGACTGCATGTCGGCATGCGCTCGGCACTCAAGTCCGACTACATTGAACAGTGGCTCTAGCGTGGGCGCGTGTGTTGGAACGTAGAGCGCGCTCTCGGTGGCCTGGTGAAATTTACCATCGCCCAACTGCACCACGTTGAAGCCAACCATGCCTGGATAGACGGTGCGTCCGCCACAACCGGCGCGCAAGGTGTCGGCATTGCCGATGCCATTTTGAAAACTAACGATAAGCGCATCGGGTCGCGCGTGACTGTTAATTTGTGCCGCGATTTCAGCGCTCGCGGCGCTTTTTACGGTGACCAAAATAATGTCCGCTGTTGCCAAGGCTGCTGCATCAGTGGCGAGGCCAAATTGCCCGGCGACCAAATATCGTCTGCGTCCGTGGTGGTCGCTAATTGTCAGGCCGTTCTTGCGCAATTCTTCGCCTAAGCGTGGTCGAAGTAACAAACGCACATCTCGCCCCGCCAAGGCAAGTGCCCCGCCCACATAACAGCCAATGCTACCGGCACCGGCAATCACAATTTTGGGTGAGGCGGCCATAAAACTCCTAGGCGGATAAAGGAAACCGTAAAGTGTAATTGAACTGTTCCGACGCGCCTCATCTAATTCTCTGCGCAATTGCGGGCGCATCGTTACCCGAACTTACGCAAAACGCCCACCAGGTTTTTTCAACTAGCTGAAAACTTCCAATCTGATGACTGTGTCATTGAATCTTGGTAAGGAAGTATTGACTACGCGCGTGGCATCACGAAACAAACGGCGAACGCGCATGCGGAAACTGCATAAATGACGATCACGCACCCGTTGTCGGCTAGTGGGCTACATAGGCTGGTTGCGAAGCATCCAAGTAATGGAGCGCGCATCGCCAGATGGCAAGCGAGGTGCAGCGCCAATTAACCGGGTGTATCACCTACAGTCGGCTCGACCTGCGCCGCCGCATCATCGGTCGCAACCTCGCTGCCCGTCGCACCTTCTTTCGCCGCAGCTTTCTTGGCTAATTTTTCAGCCTTTTTTTGCTGTTTCTGAATGTCGCGCTGACGCTTTTCAAAGCTGTAATTGGGTTTGGCCATGAGTTGTTCGTGCTTCCAATTAAGTTAATTGTGTAAGTGACACAGGATAGCGAGGTTTGCCACCTAGCGCTCGCAAGAGCGCTAGAAAGCCAACGGTTTTTTATTTCTTCTCAGGCGGGAAAACCACGCGCCAATCGCGTTTCACATCGGCCACTGCCCAGCCCTTGGCGAGCGCATCGTCGAGCGCTTTGTCGAGTTTCCCGATCTTTGATTCGCGATCGTAAGCGACTTCACGTTCGCCATCAGTGTGATGCACCAGCCCCATAAAACGCGCGCCACTACCAGCCGCTGTCCAGCGCAACATGGCGTGATCGCCATCAGAATTACCAAAAGTAAAAATCGGCCGCCGACCAATCGCACGATGAATACTCACCGGTTTCATATCGTTGTCGTTAATCACATCCAATTTGGGCTGTATCACTATCGCCAACGGGTCGGCGACCGAGCCAAGGCTGTATTTGAAACTTGAACCTATCACCTGCTCCGGTGGAATGCCATAAACACGTTCAGCAAACGCGCGCATGAAATCCAAATCACCACCCGAACAAATGTAAGTCTTGAAGCCATTGGCGCGCAAATAAGCCATCAGCTCCAACATCGGTTGGAACACCATTTCGGTGAAGGGACGTTTGGATTTCGGATGACGTGAGTTCGCAACCCAATCCTTCACGATTTTGTTGAAATCCTCGGTGGTATTGCCTGCGTGCGCCATTATCACTAACTCGAACAGATCTCGTTCGCTACTAGCCATTACCGCTTTCATATCGCCTACCAAGAGCGCTTTAACAGCTGGTTTCTCCTGCCATTCCGGACGTTGCGGTGCCAGCGTGCGGATGCGCTCGAAGGTGAAAAATAATTGAAAATACAGAGGTTGTTCAGACCACAAGGTGCCATCGTTATCGAACACCGCGATGCGTTCAGCTGGTGCAACATAGTCTTTGCCGCTTTGTGTTGTAACGCGCTCAACAAAGCTAACAATCGATTGCTTAGTCGCGCCTTCATTCCAAGACGGCAGCGCATCGGCGCTGTATGCGGGGGCAATCGATGCCAGCGTGAGCAACAGTAAACAACTTGCAAAGAATTTCACGCGCCGAATCGAATTCATTTTAACTTCTCCTCAGGTTGAGCAAGCCCAGCGGCAATTAAACTGGCTCCAATAATAAGCGCACCGCCGATAAATTCGCGCGCGCCCGGCACTTCGTCGGCCAACCACCATGCAGAAGCCGCGGCGAAAATCAGTTCGCTAACCAAAATCACAATCGCACGGGTCGCGCTGATTCGCATCAATCCGTATTGCATCAAGCTCACCACCAACACCAGCAAAATTGCGGTACCCAGCAGGATTGCCCAAGCGCTTAGCGCGAGTGACGAAGGCCATGGTTGCGCGTCATAAAACGGTAAGGCCAAGGCAGCCGTGGCGGCTGAGCCAAGCGCTGCTGCCAAGGTTTTTTGCGCTTGTGGCACATGCTCAGCACGACGCACCGATACGTTGTACGCGGCATAGGCAATACCGGCCATTAATCCGAGGCCGTCGCCGAGCGTCAAACTGCCATTCATCGCGGCAGGACCAAGCATCACCACCGCGCCGCCCAGCGCCATCAACACCACACCAACGCCGCTTAGCGTAATCGGTTCTTTAAGCAGCCAACGAGCGAGAAATAAAGTCCACAGCGGTGCCAAATACAACAGTAAAGTCGCACGCAACACATCGCCCTGCAGGGTGGCCAATATGAATCCGGTATTGGTTGCGCCGCCCAAAAAGCCAATTAGCGTGAGCGCAGCAAAGGCATGACGCACTTCAATCACCTGTGCCGGCGCATCTTGCTCGCGGCGACGAACAATCTGCGGCCAAAAAATGACGAGGCACAACGCGGCGGCAATCAGTTCGGTGGCGATGATCGCCCACACCCCGGACACACCCGAAGCAGCGAGCAAACGAAATGGATATCAGCTAATGCCCCACAACGCGGCGCTGGCGACTAGTGCTAATACGGTCAGCGCAGGCGTTTGGCCGCCGCCCAGAACCACTTTGCCACCCAAATTGTCGCCACTTATCTCATAGTTCATAGGCCGTGCGTTGCATTTGCCAAACGCAATCGCCCTGACCGATATGGGTGCGGCGGACACATGCGACTAGACTGTTGTAATGAACCAATCTTCGCACATTTCGCCATCGCCTATCGTGCCGCCGACCGGCCTTAACCCGCCGTTGGCGGCCACGCTTACTGCGGCCGCCGCCGCGGTTACCGCCGTCATTGCAGGTAGCACGCCAGATTCGGTTTTGCAGGGACTCGCACCCAAGCTACGAGCAGGGGCGATGGACTTGAGCTATACCGCGTTGCGTGATTACGGGCGGGGCGATTTTTTGTTGGCGCGATTGACCGCCAAGCGTTTACCCGATGTCTTGGTTCACAGTCTGTTATTGGTCGCCATTAGCCGATTGGAACGTCGCCCTGAGGAGGCACACACCGTAGTGAACCAAGCGACGGACGCGGCGAAGGAAATGAGTAATGGCCGCTATAAGGGGGTGGTCAACGGTGTGTTGCGCAATTTTTTGCGACAGCGTGATGAATTGTTGGCGGCGGCGGATAAAGACGCTGTCGCCTTCTCGCGGCATCCGGCGTGGTGGATAAATAGAATTCGCGTCGATCACCCGGCGTCTTGGAAAGAAATTCTTGCCGCAGGGAATTCGCATCCGCCGATGTGTTTGCGACTGTCGAGACGGCGTCTTGGCGCTCCGCGAAGCGGACCTCCCGCCATGCAGAGCACCAGCACCAACTGGCAAGATTCACTCGCCCAAGCGGAAATTGAGGTGCGCGCGCTTAACGAGGAAGCCTTTCTTCTCACCCGCCCTATGCCGGTCGAGCGCATTCCCGGTTTCGCTGAAGGGCTATGTTCGGTGCAAGATTTTGGCGCACAGGCGGCGGCGCATTTACTTGATGTGCGCGGTGGCATGACGGTACTCGATGCCTGCGCAGCACCAGGTGGCAAGGCAGCGCATCTTCTGGAACTTGCCGACATCAAACTAACGGCGCTAGACATTGATGCACGGCGTTTGGCGCGTGTGCAAAGCAATCTTGAACGCTTGGGACTAAGCGCGACGCTCAAAGTCGGTAACGCTGCAAATATCGATTCATGGTGGGATGGACAGCCGTTCGAGCGAATATTGGCTGATGTGCCATGTACTGCTTCAGGCGTGGTGCGTCGCCATCCGGATGCGAAATGGCTGCGCCGCGAAACCGACTTGCGAAAATTTGCCAAACAACAAGCCGAGATCATTGATGCGCTTTGGCAAACACTGGCGCGAGGTGGCAAAATGCTCTATTGCACCTGCTCAGTATTTGACCAAGAAAATGCCGCGCAAATCTCCAGCTTTATGCTTCGTCATGCAGACGCGGAGCGATTGCCGACACAGCTCCATAAATCTACGCAAAGCGATATTGAATTGAAACTTTTGCCGACTGCCGAACATGATGGTTTTTATTACGCGCTGCTACAAAAGCGCTAGGGCAATCGGCATTGCGCTGATGCTGGCCACACTTGCTGTGACCGGCGGTGTAGCCGGTGCAGCCAACGCAGGCAGCATAGAGCCGGTCGACGCCAGCTTGAATGCTGCCGAAGATGGTTATTCGCTGGCGGCGAATTTCAATGTGAATATCGGCACCCATTTGGAAGATATATTGACTAAGGGTGGTGTACCGCTTTACTTCAATCTCGAATTTATTCTTGAGCGTCCACGCAAATATTGGGTGGCCGAACATATCACCAGCCGTACTGAGGTTTATCGGCTGACTTACAGTGGGCTGACCCGTCAATATCGACTGTCTAGCGGAGCGCTGCATACCAACTACAACTCGCTCGAAGACGCGCTGCGCGGATTGGGCCGCATTGGCGGATTGCCAGTGGTGGATAAGGGTCGCCTGTTACCCAGTGAAAGCTACGATGCAGCCGTGCGGCTTTCGCTCGATCGCGCGCAATTACCCAAGCCATTTCAGCTTGATGCGATTACCGACAAAGAATGGCAAATCGCAGCTAAGACCTTGCGTTGGAAATTTGTGATGCCCAACTCACTGACAGTGTCGCCATGAGAATCGTCATCATTGTCTTCGCTGCACTGGCCGGCATCATGCTGTTTTTACTGGCCGAGGCGAGTAGTAACACTACATTATTGGCGGGCTACTACCCGCTATTGCTAGGCATTAATGGTATCGCCACCGCGGCCTTGTTGGGCTTAGTGCTGACTCAATTGATACGTCTGCGACGCGATTTTCGGCAGGGTGTATTCGGTGCGCGGCTTAAAAGTCGTTTGCTGTTGATGATGGCATTGATGGCCGTGTTACCCGGGGTATTGGTGTATGCGGTTTCAATGCAATTCGCGATCAAGAGCATTGACTCATGGTTTGACGTACGGGTCGACACTGCGTTGGAAGGTGGTCTTAATTTGGCGCATCGTGCGCTCGATGCCTTGCAAGTTGATGCGCTGGACAAAGCCCGTGGCATGGCTGGTGAAATTGGCGATGGGCAAAATATCAGCGTCGCGCGACTCGGACGATTGCGTGAGCAAGCGGGCGTGCACAGCGCACTCATCATTAGCCCGAGTGGGCGTGTATTGGCCAGTAGCGCAGCCGAATCCGAAAACTTGATGCCGGATTTGCCAGCGCCCAGCCAACTGCGTGCAGCCCGCGTCGAGCGTGGATTTTCGACGGTCGGCGAGGTCGCCAGTGAAGGCCAAGAGCGAACATTAGTGCTACGTGCCTTGGTGCCATTGACGGGTTCCGGCTTCGCGCTAGAACCAAATATTCTGCAGGTTACCCAACCAGTGCCAACCGCGATTGCCAACAGCGCCGCGAGTGTCGAGTCGGCGCAGCGGGACTATCAGGCACTGCAACTTGGGCGCTCCGGTCTGAAGCAAATTTATAGTTTGACCCTCACCCTCGCTTTGCTGCTCGCCTTATTCGCCGCAATTGCATTGGCGTTCTTTTTGGCTGAACGCTTGGCTGCGCCTTTGCTGATCTTGGCCGAGGGTACGCGCGCTGTGGCGGCGGGCGATTTCACGCCGCGCGCAACCGTTGCCGCATCGGATGAGATGGGCGTGCTGACGCATTCGTTTAACAGCATGACGCAACAACTCGGCGAGGCGCGTAGCGAGAACGAGCGTCGTCGCATCGAAGTCGAAACAGCGCAAGCCTATCTCGAAAGCGTACTGGCAAATTTGTCAGCGGGTGTGCTGGCGTTTGATGCTGAGTATCGTTTGCGTGCTGCAAACAAAGGCGCAATCACCATTTTGGCTGACCAGCTCGACGACTTGTTGCCAGTGCCGTTGCCGCAATGGACTCGCCATCGCGACTTGGCCGCCTCGATCACCGGCGGCTTCAGTTCGCATGCGGATGAGTGGCAGGCGCAAATGGAAATCGCGCAAGGCGATGCGCGACCACAGGTGCTACTAGTTCGTGGCACAGCACTACCCAAAACGGCTGGAGGCGGCGGTTTTGTGGTGGTGTTTGATGACATCACCGAGCTTATCGCCGCGCAGCGCAGCGCCGCCTGGGGCGAGGTGGCGCGAAGGCTGGCGCACGAGATTAAAAATCCGCTCACACCGATACAGCTTTGCGCCGAACGATTGCAAATCAAACTCTCTGGTGAGCTAAGTGGCACATCGCGTGATTTGTTGGCGCGGGCAACGCAAACCATCGTCGAGCAGGTCGCCGCGCTGAAAAAGATGGTCAATGAATTTCGTGATTACGCCCGCACCCCACCGCCACAGTTGGCCGCGATTGATCTTGCCGGATTGTTGCGCGATGTGGTCGTACTTTATGAAAACGCTGCTGTGCCGGTTAGCCTTGACGGCGTGTCACTAGCACCAACTGGCGATTCCACCGAGCACGGAACTCAACTGTTGCTGCTACCGGCGCAGGCGACTACGGCAACGCAATTTCCACTCGTTCGCGCCGATCCGCAGCAGTTGCGCCAAGTCCTACACAATTTGTTTACCAATGCACAAGACGCATTGATCGGTGTTGAGGACGCACGCATGGTCGTGAGTTTGGCGCAAGATGGTGAGCGCATGCGCATGAGCGTTAGCGACAACGGGCATGGCTTCGCGCCACAAATTTTGGCTCGCGCCTTTGAACCTTATGTCACCACCAAGGCCAAAGGCACCGGCCTTGGCCTCGCTATCGTTAAAAAAATTATTGACGATCATGGCGGCGAGATTCGCCTTGCCAACGATCATGGCGGGCGCGTCAGTATTTGGTTACCACTCGCGTCGAATGCAGCTAGTGCGCCTGTCCCCACCCAGAATTCCACAATCGAATTACCTATGAAGGAAACTATCGATGTCTAAAATTCTCGTCGTCGATGATGAGGTCGGCATACGTGAGCTGCTTTGCGAGATTTTGCAAGACGAAGGACACGACGTTGAGCAAGCAGAAAATGCCGCTGCCGCGCGCACCGCACGCACCATCGGCAAACCAGATTTGGTGCTGCTGGATATTTGGATGCCCGACACCGATGGCATCACATTGCTCAAGGAATGGGCCAAGAATGGCCAGCTCACCATGCCAGTGGTGATGATGTCTGGCCACGCAACGATCGATACCGCTGTCGAAGCCACGCGTATTGGCGCGACAGATTTTCTTGAGAAACCAGTCGGCATGCAAAAACTGTTGGCGGCGGTGAAAAAGGCGCTGGAAAAGGGCACGCGTACGGCGGCGGCAGGCTTGGTACTGGAAGATTTTCCGCGCTCGGTGCCACTGCGCGATCTAAAAAAACGACTTGATCAAATGTTAGCCAAGCGCCCTTTATTGTTGTTGCGCTCGATGCCAGGCAGCATTCTTGAACTGGCAATGAGTAGCTTGCATGGGTCGGGTAAATCGGCGTTGGATTTGGCGCATGATTCCCAGCCCATCGGGGTTGAGCAACTAGAGCGAATTCACGGCGGCGTGCTGTGGTGCGAAGAGTTAATGCGGCTCACGCGGTTGCAACAAAAAAACCTCATTTTTGCGGCAGATCGATTGGAACGCTATGGTTTGCATTTGGTCGTCGGTACCACCCACACACCGGCCGAATTAGCTGCGCATGGCTGGGATGAAGGCATTTTGCATCGCCTGTTCGAGACCACGCTGGGCGTACCCGGGTTGATTGAATTGCGCGACGAAGTACCTGAACTTGCCGTGCAACTACTGGCGCGCGCGGTCGCCAGCGGCGAAGTTCCGTTGCGTCGTTTGAGCACCGCAGCACTAAATGCTTTGCGCCAGCACGCGTGGGTAGGTGGCTACGCGGAGTTGCGCGGCGTCGTTAAATCATTGGCCCTGGCGAGTTTGAATGAAGAAATCGACGAGCAAGATGCGCGGCAGTTGGTTGCGCCAAGTGATGACGCAAACCCGGCGACGGCAGGCTTGGATGCGACAGTATTGAGCTTGCCGTTGCGTGAAGCGAGGGAGATTTTTGAACGGATGTATTTCAATTTCCATTTGCAACGCGATGGCAGCAACATGACGCGCTTGGCCGAAAAAACCGGTTTGGAGCGTACCCACTTGTATCGAAAACTTAAAGACTTAGGTCTGCGCTAATTTGCGCTAAGGAAAAACTACATCAATGTCACATACTTCCCGCCCCCAAAACGATACTTTCTTGCGCGCACTTTTGCGCCAACCGGTCGACTACACGCCAGTCTGGTTGATGCGCCAAGCCGGTCGCTATTTACCTGAATACATGGAAACGCGGCGTCGCGCAGGCAGCTTTTTGGCGCTCTGTAAAAACCCGCAACTGGCTTGCGAAGTCACGCTCCAACCTTTGGCGCGATTTAATCTCGACGCAGCAATTTTGTTTTCCGACATTCTTACCGTGCCAGACGCGATGGGGCTTGGACTGTACTTCAGCGAAGGCGAAGGACCGAAATTTGAGCGGCCTTTGCGCGAAGAGTGGGCAATACGCGATCTAACTGCACCCGACCCCAACGTACATTTGCGTTACGTGATGGATGCCGTAGCCGAGATACGCCGCGCGCTGGATAACTCGGTGCCCTTGATTGGCTTTTCTGGCAGTCCATGGACATTGGCCTGCTACATGATCGAAGGCGGCGCGTCGAGCGACTATCGCACGGTCAAAACAATGCTCTACAACCGGCCGGATCTACTGCACCATATTTTGTCTGTCACCGCCAAAGCAGTAACTGATTATTTGAATGCACAGATTGAATCCGGGGCGCAAGCGGTAATGATTTTCGATTCATGGGGCGGAGTGCTTTCACACGCGGCGTATCGCGAATTTTCATTGGCTTATATGCAAAGCATTCTGAGTAATTTGAAACGCAGCCACGGTGGCGAGCGCGTGCCCTGTATCGTGTTCACCAAAGGCGGCGGGCAATGGCTGGAAGCGATTGCCGACATTGGCTGTGATGCCATCGGCTGTGATTGGACCACGGACTTGAGCGATGCGCGTCGCCGCGTCGGTGATCGTGTTGCGTTGCAAGGGAACATGGATCCAATGAGTTTGTTCGCCACGCCCGACAAAGTTGAACAGGAAGCGCGGCGAGTGATGGACAGTTTTGGCGACAACCATTCGGGCGGATTTGTGTTCAATTTAGGTCACGGAATTTCGCAATTCACCCCCCCGGAAAATGTTGCAGCCTTAGTCGACGCAGTACACCTCCATAGTCGGCGGGCTTAGTCAGGTGCTTGACTGCTTGCAGCCCTGATGGAGAGCGACTTTGGTCAAAATGGTGAGGCTAAAACCCTGTTCCAATGGGGGTTTGCAGGGTGCAAAAATTGGCTCTTGGGTAGATGAAAATATTTTCTTCAGGACTTGACTTATTCACAGAAGCTGGGGTAGTGCGGAATTTACGGGTAGCGCACAATCGGGAATCCAGTGTTATCTGTAACTCATTGAAATATATGAGTTTTAATTCTGGTCAATTGTTGCACAATGCTTACAATCCCTTTACTGGACGGCCACTTGAGGTCTTTGGTGGAAGCTTTTCCCCAAAGTTATCCACAGAAATTGTGGGTAAGAAAAAATCCCTTTCAGTCCATGGGTTTAGCTTACAAATGCAAGGTTGCTTCGAGATGTATTTAGCAAGCTACTGAACGGTCATGAAACTCATCCGCGTCGCCCTCGACATTCCCTTGCCACGACTATTTGATTACCTCGCGCCGGACGCGCAGGAGAGCGATATTGGTCGCTTAGTCAGTGTGCCGTTTGGTAGTGGAAACAAAATCGGAGTCGTGCTGGCGTTGACCGATGTGACCGATCAGCCGGTAAAAAAACTCAAAACGGTGCAGTCCATATTGCGTGAAATTCCGCCGCTACCCGCTTCCTTCATTGCGCTCTGCGAATTCTGCGCACGCTACTACCAAGCACCGCTGGGTGAAGTGATGGCGTTTGCCTTGCCACCGATGTTACGACGCGGGAAGTTGCCGAGAATGCGTGCGAAGGTACTCATTGCAAATATCAGCTCGCCCTCCAAGGCTGAGGTTGGGAGTGGGATGGGGAACGACGGCGGCGAAGCAGGGGTTTCGCAAAGCACGGCTTTGCGCCTGCGTAGCGGGTCGGCTGTACTAAGCCGACACTCCACACCAGCACCAACTGGCACGCTACCCAATTTACTCGCCGCTCAAGCACAAGCCGTCGACGCCATTCTTTCAGCAAAAAGTTTCCAAACTTTCCTCCTGCATGGAATCACCGGCAGCGGAAAAACCGAAGTGTATTTGCGAGCCATCGCCGCAGTCTTAGCGCGCGGTGGCCAAGCGTTGATGTTGGTGCCGGAAATCGCGCTCACGCCGCAATTGCAAAGCCGCGTTGCGGCGCGCTTTCCCGATGCGCATATTGTTGCCGCCCATAGCGGGGTCCCCGACGCGGCGCGAGCACGCGGTTTTTTGGAGGCACTCGAAGGTCGTGCCGACATCGTACTCGGCACGCGCTTGTCCATCTTCATGCCGCTGCCGCGCTTGCAAATTATCGTCGTCGATGAAGAGCACGATGGCTCGTTCAAGCAACAAGACGGTCTGCGTTATTCGGCACGCGATTTAGCCATTTGGCGTGCGCAACAGCTGGCCATTCCGGTCGTGCTCGGCTCGGCCACGCCAACGTTAGAGACTTTTTTTCACGCTCACAATGCACGCTACAGGCTGCTCGAGCTACCGCTACGTGCCGTGGCAAAAAATTTGCCGACGGTGCGCGCCATTGATACACGTAGCGAAAAACTGAAAGACGGTTTATCTCAGGCACTTATTGATGCGCTCGCAGTACGTCTGGAGCGTGGCGAGCAAAGCCTGATCTTTCTCAATCGTCGCGGCTACGCACCAGTGTTGTCGTGCCCGCCATGCGGTTGGGTTTCGCGCTGTCATCGTTGTGCGGCCAATCTCGTCGTGCATCTGACGGATAAACGCTTGCGCTGTCATCACTGCGGTTTTGAGGCGATGATCCCACGCGCTTGCCCCAGTTGCGGTAATGTGGATTTGAAACCTTTCGGACGCGGTACTCAACGCCTGGAACACATCCTCGCGGAACGGTTTCCATCAGCCCGAATTTCGCGTATCGACCGCGATTCGGCTAGTACTCCCAAAAAATGGCAGACCTTGCTCGATGCGATTCACGCTGGCGAAGTCGATATTTTGGTTGGCACGCAAATGCTCGCCAAGGGTCACGATTTCCCGCGCCTAACCTTGGTCGGCGCGATTAGTGCCGATGCTGCTTTATTCGCCGCCGACTTTCGCGCACCGGAGCGATTGTTCGCGCAGTTGATGCAAGTCGGCGGGCGCAGCGGTCGGGCCGACTTGCCCGGTGAAGTGCTGATCCAAACTGACTATCCCGATCACGCCTTGTACCTTGCGCTGGAAGACGGTGATTACGGCCGTTTCGCCCGCGTGTTGTTGGCCGAGCGCGAGATTGCTGGCTTTCCGCCGTATAGCTTTCAAGCCTTGCTGCGCGCCGAAGCGCGAACCGTCGAGGACTCAATAGCCTTCCTCAGCATTGCCCGCAACGCTGCTTTGGCAATGGCCGATTGCGGCGTCACCGTCTACGACCCGGTACCAATGAAAATGCAGCGCCTGATGGCGCTTGAGCGCGCCCAATTGTTGGTGGAGTCGATCAATCGACCGGCGCTTCAAGCGTTTCTCGCGCGCTGGATGGAGACGATTTACACGCAAAAGAAACCGGTCGGCTTACGTTGGCATTTGGATGTTGATCCGCTCGAGATATAACGCTGACGTGCACCGAACGTAGGTCCAAACCTAAACCCGCTCTGTCGGCGAAACCCGCTGTCAAGAACCCAGTCTACGAACACTGCGCGACAACTTTTTTCGCAACTTCGGTGCCTTCCTTATCCTTTGATTTGGTCTCGCCGGTCTTCTTTTCATCCCCGTCGGCGCTTGAACTCGTCGTGGTCGTATCGCTGGCACCAAATGTTCCCGTTTCGCCACCGGTGGTCCGGTTCGAATCTAGCTGCGCCACTGCCGACGGACCGGTTGCCACAAGCACTGGAGCTTCTACGACCGGCCCGACAGCGGCACTATCGTCCGATAAATTGGCAATCGTGGAAGTGACGCTGGCTAGTGTTGTGGACACGCTAGCGTCGCTCGCCTCAGAGAATCGACGGTCACGAATCTGAGGTATGGCGCCGGCAAAGTTCGACGCGCTCGTCAAGATATCCCCCAGTGATGCCAAAAGCCGGATGTTGCCGCCGGTAGGCACTGTCGACAAGGCGCTGCTTGCCATAGTGATGCTGCCATGTTGGCTGGTCAGCTCGATGTTCGCGCCGGTGATGTTGGCATTTTGTGTAATCGACTGATAGGCTGTTAGAGACACCATGCCGCTACCACCGGTAAGCTTGCCCTCGGTCGTGATCGTACTGTCTGCACTGGCCGTGGTTGCGTTCAGCGTAATTCCATTGCCGGCGGTGATGCCGCCAGCACCGACGGTTATCGGGCTGTGCGCAATAATTTCAATGTTGCCGGATGCAGACACGTCTGCGGTATTGGAGCTGGTTACGGAACCGCTATTGTCGATCTGCAAATTGCCGCTCTGAACCCGAATCTGCCCGAGATTAAGCGCGCTGTTGGTATTGAGTTTCAGGTCACCGCTACTTTGATTGATGGTGAGCAGACCATGCACACCAAAACTGCCGCCGCTGCGTATGAAGTTGGTCTCTATGTTCATGTTTCCAGCCGCATCGAAACTCCCTCCCGACTGGTTGTACGATCCGAGCGTAGCATTGCCAGTCATTAGTGACCCGCCTTGTAAGGCCAATGTCGCGCCGCTGCCACTAAGACTGGTGAGCGTCGTTGCTGCCGTGGTGCCTGAGAAGGACACACTCACACCAGCGGGAAGCGTCACGTTCGCGACATTGCTCCCGTCAGGCAGTGCGCCACCGGCCCAATTGGAGGCGTTCGCCCAATCACCGGTACTCACGTTGCTCAGCCAATTGACTGAACCTAATTGAGTGATGGTGCCGCTTCCGGTTGCGGTCGTTGCTATGCTGTAGTTAGATGCCTTGCCGCTACCACCGACAAGTGTCAGACCGGTATAGCTTATCGCTTTAGCAGTACCGACGTTTCGATGGTCGTAACTGCCGGTACCCACTAAGCCGACGGTTTCCTGATTAGCAAGGTTTCCGATGACAAAGCCAATAAACGGAGCCGACGTGTTTCCGTCGTAAATTTTGCTTTGGGGAGCAAAACTAACCGTAAGTGGTCGCGCGCTGATCTGGAGTGCGTTGTCAGTAAACGAGAGACGGTAGTTGCTGTTGGCGACCAACGATCCGCGCGTGATGGGGTAACTGCCGACATCGGTGGTTACCGTAGCAGAGCTTGCAAGCCCACCACTCAAGACCGACCCGATGCCGTCATTGAAACGGAATCCACTGGCCGCAAAGCTCAGCGCCGGATTGACGTCGCCATAAACGCGTGATTGGCCGTTGGCAGCAATCAACAAACTCGCTGGCGTGATGCTCAAGTCGGCGGGGAAATAGGTCAAGGCATAGTTATTACCGACTGCTAGCGTGCCCTGCGTAATTGAATAGGGTCCGCCAGCCACACTTTCGCCGACGACGCGACTCAAGCTTCCCGAAAAGGTGTCGCCGCCGACCAATCCGCCACCTCCCACCACAAACGTCTTGGTTGGGTCGGCATCGCCATAGATTTTTGACAGCGGATTGGCCGTTACGCTAATCGGTCGCTGATTAATGTTGGCGGCACTGCTAAACGTTGTGGTCGAAAGCGAATAGTTACTCGAATCTGCGCCGCTGAGACTCATGCCGCCCACCGTCACAGATTTGTTGGTGCCGGCATTGGGATCGAGGAAGCTCGCAGTTCCGCCAATACTGCTGACGCTCACGATGTCGCCGACAATGACATTGCCGAACGTCGCGCCGCCACTCAGCGTGGCCGCGACGGTACCATCGTAGACCTTGTCAGCGATGGTCACGCCAGTGAGCGTAATCGGCCGCGCAGTGATACTGCCGCTGCCAGAGGCGGTGGTTGGGTAACTATAGTTCCCGACCTTGGCGCCGCTGATCAAAACGTTGCTTGCCGACAATGGCTTGTTCGCGCCAACATTGACGTTGTCTGTGTAAATCGTCGTGGCACCCACCGTCAAGAGATCGCCGTTTGCGACATTGTTCAAAGTAAAACTTGGTGAGGCGAGCGTTATCGTCTTGTCATAGACCTTGCTGCCGGAAAGCGTTACCCCAAGTGGGCGCTGGCTAATTGCCAAGACGCTATCAGAAAAAGTGATTGCATAATTTTGGCCTGCGTTGAAACTGCCTTGAGTGATGGCGTAGTTCCCGATATTGGTGGTGGAACTTCCCAAGGTCGCTAACGCTCCGGCGAAACTGTCGCTACCGATCAAGTTTCCGGACGTGAGCGTATATGTCAATGCCGGTAGAGCATCGCCATAG
This sequence comes from Rhodocyclaceae bacterium, assembly GCA_016721505.1. Classification (GTDB taxonomy): domain Bacteria; phylum Pseudomonadota; class Gammaproteobacteria; order Burkholderiales; family Rhodocyclaceae; genus JADKHX01. The sequence goes on from JADKHX010000003.1 coordinate 45,878, forward strand.
GTCATCTGCTTGCTATCAGCTGCCACCGCCAAGGGTCGCGTGGTGATGTTTCCGGTTGTAGTGTTGAAGGTTCCAGTCAGCTGGTAATTTGACGCATCGGCTCCAGCCAAGCTTAGACCACCGAGCGTAATCGGCTTGCCTGACCCGGCATTAGGGTCGGCGAAGTTTGCGGTTGCAATGCCGCCATTGATGCTCACAATGTCGCCACCAATGATGTTCCCAAAACTCGCCGTACCCGTCACTGTTGCCGTGGTGTTGCCGTCATACACTTTGTCTGAGACGGTAAGGCCGGTGAGCGTAATTGGTCTTGCGGTAATACTGCCACTGCCAGTGAGAGAGGTCGCGTAGCTATAGTTGCCAGCCTTGCTGCCAGTCACCACTATGCTGCTTGCCGACAAGGGTTTTAGCGTGCCGACATTGAAGCTATCAGTGAACGCTGCCACGCCGCTGATGTTTAATGTGTCGCCATTTGCACTATTGGTGGCGCCAAAGATTGGTGTGGCTAACGCCGATGTCTTGTCGTAAACCTTCGTGCCGGTAAGCGTTAACACAAGAGGGCGCTGGGTAACGCTGTAGGCAACTGCGGTTCCTGAAGTGAAACTATAGCCCGTACCACTACTCAAGCCGCCAACGAACGCCGCCGAATAGTTGCCGACATCGGATGTAGCGCTCGGGATGGCAAAGCTAGCGCTGCCGCTGAGTCCGATATTACCGGCGTTATCTTCCGCATCGGCGAACCCTGCAAGTAGGTAACCCAACGACGCAGTCGGCGCGTCGCCATAGATGTGGCTTGCGGTGCCAGATAAGAGTGAGGTGTTTGCCGTGAGCGTTCCCGGCGCGGCAGCATAGACAAAGCCGTTGCCTGCTTGGCTGATATTTCCGGGCGCAACTGCGGCATAGGTGGTGCTGTAGTAGCGGAAGCTCGACGTCAGTCCTCCTTTCACAATCGCTGCCGGACTCGATGAATACACCAGCCAACGATCTGCACCAGTATTGGACCCCGCGCTCAAGCTTCGATTCCCAGTGTTTAGGAAATTGCCGGCGGTCGCCAGCACCAGCGAATTGCCGGCGCCAGACGTAGCGATATTGCCGCCTAAAGCGAGGTCGCCGCTTGCGCGCGCTAGCAATGAGCTTAGCGAGGTCATTGCCGGTAAAACCAGATTGCCGGATTGATTGATCTCAAGACGACCAGTCAAGTTATTGGCGCCAGCACTGTGAGTAAAGCTGCCGGCGATTGAGACGTTGCCAGCCCCGTCCAACGTGCCGCCGGTTTGTGTGAAACCGGCCAAGGTGCTGGCGCCGCCTAAGGTCAAGCTACCTGCGCCAAGATTCACCTGTCCGGAGCTCGCGCCATTCAAAGCGCCATTGAGCATCGCGCTGCCCGTACCAGAGACCGCCAAAGACCCGTCGAGGACCGTCGTACCCAATACCGTGAGTGACCCACCCGAAACACTGAGTGAATTGCTATTTGCGATGGTCAATGCGCCGACCGTATCCGCGCCAGACGCATGTGAGACGGCGAAGCTCCCGCTGATCAAGGCAGCGTCAGCCGCGCCGGGCAGGCCGCCGGTCCAATTTAAGGCGGTACTCCAATCCAGATTATTCTGACTATTGTTAAAAGTGCGTGTGCCGCTACCGGCGAAAATCAGCCGCGCGGCTTCTCCGCTAGCGAGGTTGTAGCCTGTGCTGAAGTTGGCCGGTAGCGTGACTGGCGAGAAGGTTCCGCTGGCGCTCCCCGTCATGGTGAGGAAAGCGATGGCATCGGCGTTGAGCGGCGCGTAGCTTGCCAATTTGGTGGCATTCAGCGTGCCGCCCATCGTAACGTTTCCGCTCACCGCGAGTTTGTCGGACTGACCGGCCACCGTTCCACCGAGATCAATATTTAGCGTGCCACCACTGAGATTGAGATTGCCGATGATCTGCAGTGACGCCGTGTTACCAGCACCAACTCCCGGGGAAATCGTGCCGGCATTGGTCAGTTGTGCCGCGCCCAAATTCAAGGTGCCGCTGCCAGCAATCACACCGCCCAGCGCATTGGTCAGGGGATTACCCGCAGTGGACAATGCAGCGCCACTACCCAATTTGATTGTGCCGGAATTGCTTGCACTCGCGAATGAATTGATCGTGAGTGTGCCTGAGCTTGCATCAATCGTCGCACTGTTAGTCAATGTGGCCGTGACGTTGCTCGCACCCCCACCGCCGCTCTTGCCGAAGTTGCCGCTGTTAGTGATGACACCGCCTGTTCCACTGATCGCTGTGTCCGTCGTGAACAGATAACTGCCCTTATTGTCCAATATGCCGCCCGAGTTGATGACAAGACTGGAGGTGAAATAGCCCTGCTCGTGGCTGATGGTGCCCCTGTTTTCCAGAATCCGCTCCAGTACTGGTTCAGAGTAGCCGTAGTCGGTTGTGTGAATTTTGCCCGCTGTTACTCCCGCGCCGACAATAGTCTTGCCGGTTCCGCTCATCGTGCCGGTGACCCAGTAAAAGCCGCTGGTCGCCGTGAGATCGGCAGCGCCGTCGAGTGTCCCGCCGTATTGGTAGTAACCCGGTACGAAACTGGTTCTAACTACCGTCAGCGTTCCGCCGGTCAAACCAACAGTTCCCGTTCCGCCCAGCGCGCCGCTCAGATTGCCGCTACCGCCGGTCTGGTAGATACCCCGGTAATGCTGCCTGTTCCGGTTAGGTTGAATCCCCGAGACATTTATCTGGCCCGAACTGATATTTAGCAAACCGCTGTTGTTGCTGAATGCCGCGCTGATCGTGCTTGCGCCGGCACCGCTCTTTGCCGAAAATCGCTGTTGGTAATAGCGCCACCGGTACCGTTGATGCCGGTATCAGCGATGAAAAGATAGGTGCCCTGATTGTCCAGTGTGCCACCCGTGTTGATCGTCAGGTTGCTGGTGAAATAGCCTTGCTCGTGGCTGATGGTGCCCCTGTTTTCCAGGATCCGCTCCAGCACTGGTTCAGAGTAGCCGTAGTCGGTGGTGTGAATTTTGCCAGCCGTTACGCCCGTGCCGACAATGGTCTTGCCGGTTCCACTCATCGTGCCGGTGACCCAGTAAAAACCACTGGTCGCCGTCAGATCGGCGGAGCCATTGAGTGTGCCGCCGTATTGGTAGTAAACCGGTACGAAACTGTTTCCAGCTACCGTCAGCGTTCCACCGGTCAAACCGATAGTTCCGGTTCCGGTCAGCGTGCCGTTCAGATTGCCGCTGCCGCCGGTCTGGTAGATACCTCCGGTAATGCTGCCTGTTCCGGTTAGGTTGAATCCCCCGAGCCATTTATCTGGCCCGAACTGATATTAGCAAACCGCTGTTGTTGCTGAATGCCGCGCTGATCGTGCTTGCGCCCGCACCCCCGCTCTTGCCGAAGGTACCGCTGTTGGTAATAGCGCCACCGGTACCGTTGATGCCGGTATCAGCGATGAAAAGATAAGTGCCCTGATTGTCCAACGTGCCGCCCGTGTTGATCGTCAGGTTGCTGGTGAAATAGGCCCCCTCGTGATGAATTGTGCCTTTGTTCTGCAGCGTCCGCGTCAATACCGGCTCAGCAATGCCGTAGTCCGTAGTGTGAATCTTGCCCGCTGCTACGCCTGCACCGACAATGGTCCTGCCGATTCCGGTCATCGTGCCGGTGCCCCAGTAAAAGTCACTGGTCGCGGTCAGATCGGCGGAGCCGTTGAGTGTGCCGCCGTATTGGTAGTAGCCTGGTACGAAACTCGTTCCAGCTACCGTCAGCGTTCCGCCGGTCAAACCGACAGTTCCCGTTCCGGTCAGCGCGCCGCTCAGATTGCCGCTACCGCCGGTCTGGTAGATACCTCCGGTAATGCTGCCAGCACCGGCTAGGTTGAATCCGCCGGAGACATTTATCTGCCCCGAACTGATATTCAGCGTACCGCTGTTGTTGCTGAATGCCGCGCTGATCGTACTTGCGCCCGTACCGCCGCTCTTGCCGAAAGTACCGCTGTTGGTAACGACCCCACCGCTCCCGTTGATGCCGGTATCAGCGATAAACAGATAGGTACCCTGATTGTCCAGCGTGCCACCAGTGTTGATGGTCAGACTGTTGTTGAAATAGCCCCCCTCGTGACGAATCGTGCCGTTGTTTTGTAGCGTCCGAGTTAATACCGGCTCGGCAACGCCGTAGTCCGAAGTGTGTATCGTGCCAGTCGTTACAGCAGAGCCGACAATGGTCTTGCCGGTTCCGCTCATCGTGCCAGTGGCCCAGTAAAAGCCACTGGTCGCCGTCAGATCAGCGGAGCCGTTGAGTGTGCCGCCGTATTGGTAGAAACCCGGTACGAAACTGGTTCAGTTACCGTCAGCGTTCCGCCGGTCAAACCGACAGTTCCCGTTCCGGTCAGCGCGCCGCTCAGATTGCCGCTACCGCCGGTCTGGTAGATACCTCCGGTAATGCTGCCAGCACCGGCCAGGTTGAATCCGCCGGAGACATTTATCTGCCCCGAACTGATATTCAGCGTACCGCTGTTGTTTGCTGAATGCCGCGCTGATCGTACTTGCGCCCGTACCGCCGCTCTTGCCGAAAGTACCGCTGTTGGTAACGACCCCACCGCTCCCGTTGATGCCGGTATCAGCGATAAACAGATGATGCCTGATTGTCCAGCGTGCCACCAGTGTTGATGGTCAGACTGTTGTTGAAATAGCCCCCCTCGTGACGAATCGTGCCGTTGTTTTGTAGCGTCCGAGTTAATACCGGCTCGGCAACGCCGTAGTCCGAAGTGTGTATCGTGCCCGCCGTTACACCTGAGCCGATAATGGTCTTGCCGTTCCCGCTCATCGTCCCACTGGCCCAGTAGAACCCTCCGTTGACAGTCAACTCGCCAGCACCATCGAGGGTGCCGCCCCAGATGGTCAAGGTGCCGTTTATGGTGGACGAGTCAGTGGCGGCGCTACCGAGCGAAAGGCTGCCCGCCGATAGCGTCAGATTTTCGTAGGTAAGCACGCGGCGCGCGCTTTGGCTACCCGAAGAGGATGTCACTGTAATCAGCGCCGGTCCTCCTGTTGCACCCGTATCGATCAGTACGTCATCGGTGCTCGTCGGGAGCGTGTTGCCAACCCAGTTCGCGGGATTCTGCCAAAGAGCATCATTGCCATCACCGTCCCAAAGCTTGCCAAAGCCGGAGGCCGTCACTGAATACTGCACATTGCCAGCGTTGACAGTAATCGTACCTTGGTCACCAAATGTCGGAAGTGCAGTCGCGAATGTTCCGCTACACGATGAGCCACAGGTAATCGGAGTGTAGTTCTCGCTCGTGCTAACCGTCCATGCGCCAATCTCATGCAGATTGAGCGTACCGCCCATCGTACCTGTGCCAGAGATTGCCAGCAGGTCATAGCTTGTCCCCGCCGTCGTGCCGTCGATTTCAATGTCGATCACGCCATTGATGCCGTTAATGAAATTGCCGGTGATATCGAGTCTGCCCGTAGCACCCGAGCCGCCGGGGCGGATAAAGCCATTGTTGACCAGGGTATTGCCCGCGCCGAGATTGATTGTCAGGCGGCGGGGGGTTTCGATGAATCCGTTGTTAAGAACCTGACCATTGACGACGGCACTGTCGACGTTACCCGTCGCCTGAATCACCCCGCCAACGGCATTGGTCAGCGCGCCGCTGCTGATATCCAGTCGTGAGCGCCTGCACCCGACCGTGCCATAACTGCGCAACAGCAGTGTCCCGCTATTGGTGAAGCCGCTGGCCACCGTCAGGGTACCGTTATAGGCGCCGTACAGCACACATCGGAACTCTGTATCTCGATAGTCGCACCGACCGCGTTGCTCAGGCCGGCACTGATCGCGGACGCGGTGTTCGCCGGAATCACGACATAGCCTTGATTCACCAGATTGACATTAGCGCCAATCGTATCGTTGGCCAACGTCAGGGTTTTGCCACTGGCCACCGTCAGCGTAGTCCCCGGCGTAATGGCATTGACCGTCGCGGCATTCGATGCGCCGCCGAAGTTCAGCACGGGTGTCGTTGCGCTCAGTGTCAGGTTGCTGGCCAAATCTACCGTGTTGCTGGTGTTGAACGTACCGCTGCCGGTCAGGATGCTTCCGTGCCTAGTCGTGTGCTACCCGCATTCACGCTTAGCGACATGCCATTGGCAATGCTGGCCGTGCCAGTGGACGTGTCGAAGACCAGTCCTGTGTTGCCGATGGTTAGCGATCGATCAACCTGTATCGTGCCGCTATTAAGAACCTGACCATTGACGACGGCACTGTCGACGGTGCCCATTGCCTGAATCACCCGCCAACGGCATTGGTCAGCGTGCCGCTGCTGATATCCAGTCGTGAGGTGCCTGCACCGACCGTGCCATAACTGCGCAACAGCAGTGTCCCGCTATTGGTGAAGCCGCTGGCCACCGTCAGGGTACCGTTATAGGCGCCGGTACAGCACACATCGGAACTCTGTATCTCGATAGTCGCACCGACCGCGTTGCTCAGGCCGGCACTGATCGCGGACGCGGTGTTCGCCGGAATCACGACATAGCCTTGATTCACCAGATTGACATTGGCACCAATCGTATCGTTGGCCAACGTCAGGGTTTTGCCACTGGCCACCGTCAGCGTAGTCCCCGGCGTAATGGCATTGACCGTCGCGGCATTCGATGCGCCGCCGAAGTTCAGCACGGGTGTCGTTGCGCTCAGTGTCAGGTTGCTGGCCAAATCTACCGTGTTGCTGGTGTTGAACGTACCGCTGCCGGTCAGGATGCTTCCCGTGCCTAGTCGTGTGCTACCCGCATTCACGCTTAGCGACATGCCATTGGCAATGCTGACCGTGCCAGTGGACGTGTCGAAGACCAGTCCTGTGTTGCCGATGGTTAGCGATCGATCAACCTGTATCGTGCCGCTATTAAGAACCTGACCATTGACGACGGCACTGTCGACGGTGCCCATTGCCTGAATCACCCCGCCAACGGCATTGGTCAGCGTGCCGCTGCTGATATCCAGTCGTGAGGTGCCTGCACCGACCGTGCCATAACTGCGCAACAGCAGTGTCCCGCTATTGGTGAAGCCGCTGGCCACCGTCAGAATGTTATAGGCGCCGGTACAGCACACATCGGAACTCTGTATCTCGATAGTCGCACCGACCGCATTGCTCAGGCCGGCACTGATCGCGGACGCGGTGTTCGCCGGAATCACGACATAGCCTTGATTGATGAACGTACCGGTGCCCTGAATCGTGCCGCCACTCATGGTCATCGAAGATGTTTTCGGTAAGGTCATCCCGCCAGGGCCCAAATCCAGGATCCCGCCGCTACTGATTAGTAGGTTGTCGGTGCCACCGCTGACACCGAACAGCACGCCACGCACTGACTGCGTGCCACCGTTGCTACGCACCTGGATGGTCTTGATCCCCGCACCATCGATGACTGCGAGTTCGCTGCTTGTCGGAATATGGCTTGATGTCCAGTTGAGAGGATCGTCCCAGAAGTTGCTATTTGTGCCGCTCCAGACAAAATTGTGCCGCACCGTTACCGGTCGCGGTCATGATGAAGCTCGGGCTACCGGTTCCGCTGTAGGTGCCACCGGTGTTAGACGTGAAGAGCGGAGTGCCGGTAATAGAACCACCGGAAGACGCGATGATCAAATAGGTATGACCGCTGCCGGTCTGGTAGCCGGCCAGATCATTGGCCTTGATCGTGCCGCCAAGCACGACATTGCCGGTTGCAGCAATCTTGTCGTACTGGGTCGCGTTGTCCTGCAACTCGACTTCAATCACACCCGCAGCGCCGTTGTTTAGCTGACCCGTCACTGTCAGCGTACCTACAGCATTCTGTCCGCCAGGACGAAGCGTGCCGTTGTTGGTCAGCGTATTGCCGGCGTTGACACTAATTGTTCCTGATCCGCTGATAGTGCCAGTATTCGTCCAACTACCGGATTTTGAAAAGTCGCTCCTGCTGCGACTTCGATTGTTCCTGCTTGAGACAGTACGCCATTTACCGTCAGCGTGCCGCTGTTGAGCGTAACGATGCCGTTGGTCTGATTGCTGAAGACTGGGGAAACGAATACCTCCTGCACCGAGGTGTTCAGCGTCTTCTTCAACTCCCCGGCATTGTTGATCGTGCCGGCACCGCTAAATCCGGTATTGATCGTCGCCGAGCGTAGATCGATCACACCGCTTGACAGGTTGTTCAGCAAGGCGCCGTGGCGATGTCCAGGTACGAGTTATGCCCGCCCATCACCATGCTCACGCTGCCGCCGTTGTTCCATGTCCGTGTGTTCGCCAGGCAGTCGCCCCAGTGATGTTGGTGGTCGCGCCACGGGGGTACTCAGTGTCCCCGTGCCGCCCAGCGTCCCGCCTCCCCAGTTGAACGTGCCTCCGCTCGGTATCGTGATCGTTCCGCTTCCCGTCACAACGCCAGCGGTTTGCGTATAACTCGTCAGGTTCAGGTTGCTGTTGGCGAAATCGAGGGTTCCCGCCTGTGTCTTCGACAGCGTCGTCAGCGCCGGGAAGGTCGTGCCGGCCGGGAAGCTGGTATTGCCGTAGTTGCTGTTGATCGCGGTCAGGTTCGTTAGTGTCGGCACCGCCTGGAACGTCACCGTGGTGCCGTTGCCTTCCTGGACATAGCTTGTGCCCAGACTTGTCGTGCCAGTGAAATCCAGCGTCGAGACAACGTTGTGGGCAAAGCTGGCCGTGGTGATGCCACCAATGCTGTAGGCGCCCGTCAGATCGTAGTTCACGGTGCTGCCGGTAAAGCTCACATTGCCCGCGCCGATGACATTGCCGCTGATGCTGCGCGTACCACCGTTGAACTGCAAGGTCGCGCCTGAGGCGACCGTGTAATTGCCGGCGTCCGTGCCGCCACGATCAAACCGCAGCAGGCCGCTGTTGTGATTGACCGTACCCGTCGCCTGGTTGTTGAAGACGGATCGATGAATACCTCCTGCCGAGGTGTTCAGCGTCTTCTTCAACTCCCCGGCATTGTTGATCGTGCCGGCACCGCTTAAATCCGGTATTGATCGTCGCCGAGCGTAGATCGATCACACCGCTTGACAGGTTGTTCAGCAAGGCGCCCAGGATGTCCAGGTACGAGTTATGCCCGCCCATCACCATGCTCACGCTGCCGCCGTTGTTCCATGTCCGTGTGTTCGCCAGGGCAGTCGCCCCAGTGATGTTGGTGGTCGCGCCCACGGGGGTACTCAGTGTCCCCGTGCCGCCCAGCGTCCCGCCTCCCCAGTTGAACGTGCCTCCGCTCGGTATCGTGATCGTTCCGCTTCCCGTCACAACGCCAGCGGTTTGCGTATAACTCGTCAGGTTCAGGTTGCTGTTGGCGAAATCGAGGGTTCCCGCCTGTGTCTTCGACAGCGTCGTCACCGCCGGGAAGGTCGTGCCGGCCCGAAGCTGGTATTGCCGTAGTTGCTGTTGATCGCGGTCAGGTTCGTTAGTGTCGGCACTCGCCTGGAACGTCACCGTGGTGCCGTTGCCTTCCTGGACATAGCTTGTGCCCAGACTTGTCGTGCCAGTGAAATCCAGCGTCGAGACAACGTTGTGGGCAAAGCTGGCCGTGGTGATGCCACCAATGCTGTAGGCGCCCGTCAGATCGTAGTTCACGGTGCTGCCGGTAAAGCTCACATTGCCCGCGCCGATGACATTGCCGCTGATGCTGCGCGTACCACCGTTGAACTGCAAGGTCGCGCCTGAGGCGACCGTGTAATTGCCGGCGTCCGTGCCGCCACGATCAAACCGCAGCAGGCCGCTGTTGTGATTGACCGTGCCCGTCGCCTGGTTGTTGAAGACCGGATCGATGAATACCTCCTGCACCGAGGTGTTCAGCGTCTTCTTCAACTCCCCGGCATTGTTGATCGTGCCGGCACCGCTAAATCCGGTATTGATCGTCGCCGAGCGTAGATCGATCACACCGCTTGACAGGTTGTTCAGCAAGGCGCCCGTGGCGATGTCCAGGTACGAGTTATGCCCGCCCATCACCATGCTCACGCTGCCGCCGTTGTTCCATGTCCGTGTGTTCGCCAGGGCAGTCGCCCCAGTGATGTTGGTGGTCGCGCCCACGGGGGTACTCAGTGTCCCCGTGCCGCCCAGCGTCCCGCCTCCCCAGTTGAACGTGCCTCCGCTCGGTATCGTGATCGTTCCGCTTCCCGTCACAACGCCAGCGGTTTGCGTATAACTCGTCAGGTTCAGGTTGCTGTTGGCGAAATCGAGGGTTCCCGCCTGTGTCTTCGACAGCGTCGTCAGCGCCGGGAAGGTCGTTGCCGGCCGGAAGCTGGTATTGCCGTAGTTGCTGTTGATCGCGGTCAGGTTCGTTAGTATCGGCTATTGCCTGAACGTCACCCCGTGGTGCCGTTGCCTTCCTGGACATAGCTTGTGCCCAGACTTGTCGTGCCAGTGAAATCCAGCGTCGAGACAACGTTGTGGGCAAAGCTGGCCGTGGTGATGCCACCAATTCTGTAGGCGCCCGTCAGATCGTAGTTCACGGTGCTGCCGGTAAAGCTCACATTGCCCGCGCCGATGACATTGCCGCTGATGCTGCGCGTACCACCGTTGAACTGCAAGGTCGCGCCTGAGGCGACCGTGTAATTGCCGGCGTCCGTGCCGCCACGATCAAACCGCAGCAGGCCGCTGTTGTGATTGACCGTACCCGTCGCCTGGTTGTTGAAGACCGGATCGATGAATACCTCCTGCACCGAGGTGTTCAGCGTCTTCTTCAACTCCCCGGCATTGTTGATCGTGCCGACCCCGCTAAATCGGTATTGATCGTCGCCGAGCGTAGATCGATCACACCGCTTGACAGGTTGTTCAGCAAGGCGCCCGTGGGATGCTGAAGACCGAGTGCCCGCCCATCACCCGTGCTCACGCTGCCGCCGTTGTTCCATGTCCGTGTGTTCGCCAGGGCAGTCGCCCCAGTGATGTTGGTGGTCCTGACGCCGGGGGTACTCAGTGTCCCCGTGCCGCCCAGCGTCCCGCCTCCCAGTTGAACGTGCCTCCGCTCGGTATCGTGATCGTTCCGCTTCCCGTCACAACGCCAGCGGTTTGCGTATAACTCGTCAGGTTCAGGTTGCTGTTGGCGAAATCGAGGGTCTGCCTGTGTCTTCGACAGCGTCGTCAGCGCCGGGAAGGTCGTCCCGGCTGGGAAGCTGGTATTGCCGTAGTTGCTGTTGATCGCGGTCAGGTTCGTTAGTGTCGGGACGCCGCTGAACGTCACCTGGTGCCGCGCCTTCTGGACATAGCTTGTGCCCAGACTTGTCGTGCCAGTGAAATCCAGCGTCGAGACAACGTTGTGGGCAAAGCTGGCCGTGGTGATGCCACCAATGCTGTAGGCGCCCGTCAGATCGTAGTTCACGGTGCTGCCGGTGAACGAGACCGCCCCCGTACCTGTCCCCGTGACGTTGCCAGTGATACGCCGCGTGCCACCGTTGAATTGCAGCGTCGCTCCGGACGCTACGGTGTAGTTGCCAGCGTCCGGCGCCGTAGCAGCATCAGTGTTGCCCCGGTCAAAACGCAGCAGGCCACTGTCGGCCCCGACTGTGACCGCGCCGCCTGACTGATTGTTGAAGGTGGGTAGGATGAAGCTGGGCTGTGCCGAGGTGTTCAGCGTCTTGCTCATGGTGCCGGCGTTGTTGACTGCGCCGGAACTGGTGTCAAACCCGGTGTTGATGTACTGCGAGCGCAGGTCGATCACGCCGGTCGAGAGGTTGTTCAGCGTGGTCCCCGTCGGCAGGTCCACGTACTGGTTGTGATTACCGAACAGGAGATTTAAGGCACCGGCATTGTTCCAGGTTCGTGTGTTACCCAGACCCACGTAGCCGGTCACGTTGGTGGTCGAGCCAAACGACGTGCTCAGCGTTCCGTTTCCGCCCAGCGTCCCGCCTCCCCAGTTAAAGGCACCACCGTTAGGAATCGTGATCGCGCCAGAGCCCGTCAAGGTGCCACCACTGAGCGTCAGCGACCCCAAAGACGTTGCCGTGTTGATCGCCAACGTCCCTGAACTGTGCTCCAACTCAATGCTGCCGCTGGTGTCTGCGCATCAAGCACATTGTTGGCGCCATTGACGGTTGCAACGATGCCATCGCCAGCGCGCAAGGTGATCGTGCCGGCCGCCTGTGAAATGATGCTGCTGGAGTTTTGCTGAATCTTGCCGACGCCATCCGTGTTGAGATCGTCAGCGCGGAGGTTGATTGATCCAGTCCCCGACGCCGTCAAGTTTGCATTGACGTCGATATTTCTATGCGCTTGCAAGGTCAGCGAATGCGCTTGACCAAGCGACACCTGCATTGACAAAGATGTCGCCATTGCCACCTGGGGAGGCATCGGTTTGAATCGTGATTGATCCACTGCCAAGGGCGGTTTGCAGCGTTGTCGCACCAATGCCACTAATTGTCTGCGACCCGTTCCCCGCCCCGATGGTGAAGTCGAGCGGATCAATCAGCCACTGTCCGCCACCAGTGTTCACGATCAAATCGTCTTCGATTTTGACTGCGGCGGCGGAGGTTTCAACGAAGCCGCCGCGCCCATTAGGTGTATTCGACTGCGCGCTAATTTCTCCCCGGGCAACCAACTCACCACTGATCTGGCTGTTCTCTCGGGTGATTGTGGTGATGCTGCCGCCAGCCAATCCGTTTGCACTGATTTTTGATGTGTCAGCAAGCTCAATTTTTTTCGTCGCCCGCAGAAATATTCGTCCGCCATCTTCAACCACGCTGCTGGCGTTGAGGTTGCCACTATTGGCAACCAGTGCACCGGCAATGCCTATGCGGCCTGCCTCTGCGGTGATGTCGCCAAGATTTGTGGCACGGTTTGCTGATCCCGTGATTTCCACTGTCACGCCAGGCGTTCCGGTATCAACGAGGCGAACGCGTTCCCCTGCCGCCAAAATCGTCTCACCCTTTGGTGTGGTGATAATCCCTGAATTGCTGACAGTCGCCCCGATGAGGTAAATGCTGCCGCCGCTCGGGGTGGTTAGGGTGCCCTCGTTTGTAACTTGTCCTGAACTTATCGAGCCTTGGAAATTGAGACGATTGGCTAGGAAATCCTGGTTGGAAACGCCCAAAGTGCTTGCAACGAATCCCGCGGTATCGACCCTCCCCGATGCGCCGACAAGAATGCCTGCGGGATTGATCAGCCAGACTTTCCCGTTTGAACTGAGCGTACCGTAGATCAATGAGGGGTCGCTACTCAACACTCGGTTGAGCACCGCGCTTGATGCCGAGCTCTGGACAAAACGCGTGGTCTCGCCGGCCGCGATATTGAACTGGTTCCAGTTGAGAATTGCGCCGGTGCTGTTGGTCACAGTCAGCACCTTGCCGATCTGACTAAGGCTTGCGGTACCGCCCACCACCTGCATTCCAGCTGGGTTGGCATGGGCGATTGAGGTGTGTGCAAGCCACGCGGCGGAGACGGCTATCGCCATCAATCTTCGTGGCGTCCGCAGGCGCTTGGGAAGCGTGTTGGTAGTCATTGTGGATCCTCAAGAGGCGACAAGCTTCTCAAATACTACTCTCGAAATATCCAATTCTGAAGCACGTTGGTGTGTGTGTTTATGCGGGTTTCCACACAGTTAAATCAGCTCGCCGCATACGCAAGTTATGAAATCAACCACGCCGCGCCACGCACACCTGATGAATCGCCGTGCATCGGTTTGACCAGCCGCGTTTTCACTGTGTCAGAAAACACATCGGTTGCCCATAATCGAGGCACGTTTTCGTATAAACGTTCTATGTTGGATAGACCGCCACCGAGTACGATGACATCGGGGTCGAGGATGTTAATGACCCCGGCCAAAGCGCGGGCGAGACGATGCTCGTAACGCTGCATGCTGGCCTCGCAACCGAGGTCGCCGGATTGGGCGGCAGTCGCGATGGCGTCGGCGCGCCAGTTGGTGCTGGTGACACGGGGCCGATAGGCCGGAGGTGCCCCGAAGAGGGTACGGTGTGCGTCCGGTGCTTTCAACGAATGAGCATGATCGTGCACGAGACCCGGTCCCGAAAGATATAACTCGATGCAGTGCTTGCGCCCGCAATAGCAAACGCGATCATGGTCGCCAATTTCGTTGGCGAACTCCGGCAAAGGATTGTGACCCCATTCACCTGCAATGCCATTGATACCTTTCAACACCTGACCATTAACCACCACACCGCCACCAACGCCGGTGCCCAAGATCACACCGAAAACGACTGCCGCGCCGGTCGCAGCGCCGTCGATGGCTTCCGACAAAGCGAAGCAATTGGCATCGTTGGCGAGACGGATATTGCAGCCGAGCAAGCTTTGCAAATCTTGGCGCAGCGGCTTGCCGTTAAGCCAGGTCGAGTTCGCATTTTTGATCAGTCCGCTGTCAGCGGATTCCGTTCCCGGGATGCCGATGCCCACAACCAGCAACGGCGTGTTACCAGCACCAACTGACGATTTGGCCAACTCAATCAATCCAACAATCGCCCTCAAGGTCGCCGCGTAATCGCCTTGCGGCGTGGCAACGCGTTCGCGCAGCAGACAGTGACCGCGCCCGTCGAGCGCAATCACTTCAATCTTGGTACCGCCCAGATCAATGCCAATACGAACAGTCACTTCAGTGTGGCTCCATAACCGGATAGCAGCGCAGCGCGCGTCACCGGGTTTTGCAACTGTGCCAGCCACCACTGCAAAGCGCGTCCCTGACTGGATTTTCCGGCCTTGCGCCATGCGTAGCTAAACTCAAGCTGCTGCTCGGCGCGCTCGACCCGCTTGACCACCAGTTGTCCGGCGTCGATGTAGGGTTGGGCGAGACAGGTGGGCAAGAATCCCGATCCAATGCCGCGAATTTGCGCGTCGACTTTGGCCGGCATGTCGGTGACAGTAAATACGTCCTGCCCAACCAGCAATCCGATGCTCAGTGAATTACCGCGCTGCGCCGAATCAGCCACCGCCACCGCGCGATATTTGCGGATATCGTCGTCCTTCAATGGTTCCGGAAGTTTCGCCAATGGATGGCGCGGTGCCACGGCGAAAACAAACTTCAACTGTCCCAACGGCGCTTCCGTCAGACCCACGCGCGCGTTTGGCGTCATCACTACGCCCAACGCGAGGTCGGCGGTGCCGGCGCTCACCGCCTCGAGCGTGCCGGATAAAGTTTCGTTGGCAAGCTTGACCCGCGTTGGTGGGTTTAAGGCAAAAAACTGCGTGCACAGCTCCATGATGGTGGCGCGATTAATCACGCTGTCGACCGCAATCGTTAGCTGCGGCTCCCAGCCGGTGGCAACCCGACGGATGCGATTCGCCACGGCGTCGATGTCGGCCAGTAGGCGATCTCCTTCGCGCAGCAATTCGGCACCTGCTTCCGTCAGCTTTGCCTGACGCGAGCTGCGATCAAACAACAATACGTCGAGCGCGTCCTCCATCTGGCGGACGCGATAGGTGAGGGCGCTCGGCACCATGTGGGCGTGCCTTGCCGCTGCGGCAAAGCTGCCTGTCCGGGCAATGGTTTGCACCATCGCAAGCGCATCCGGGGTCAATACATCGCGTGCGCTGGTCATCGTCTCGTCTCGGCTGTCATTCAGAATTTTTGAATGATGACATCAAACCGGCAGTTCTTGCAAGCATTGCGGCCCGTGCAACATACGAGCCTTCAACAAGGAGAGCGAAATGCTGAGATTAAGGAAATCGCAGGATCGTGGATTTGCCGACCATGGCTGGCTGCAAAGCTATCACTCGTTTTCATTCGCCGACTATCGCGACGAAAACTTTATGGGTTGGGGCAACCTGCGGGTGATCAACGAAGACCGTGTCGCACCCGGCCGCGGATTCGGCAAACACGGCCACCGCGATATGGAAATCATTAGCTACGTTTTGTCCGGAGTGCTGGCGCATGAGGACAGCATGGGCAATGTTAAAAGCATCCTGCCCGGCGAAGTTCAGCGCATGAGTGCCGGCACTGGAGTGGTGCACGCCGAGTTCAACCACGCGCCGGATCAGACTACCCATTTCTTGCAGATATGGATCACGCCAAACGTCATGAACATTGCGCCGAGCTATGCGCAGATGGAGATTCCGGCTGAGCAAAAGCGCGGACGACTGCGCGTCATTGCCTCGGCTGATGGTGCCGATGATTCGATTTCAATCAACGCCGATGCTGTTGTCTATGCCGGACTATTTGATGGTGCTGAAACATCAAAGCTTGACTTGAATCCGGCACGCAAGGCCTACGTGCATCTGATCACCGGCGCGCTGGAGGTCAATGGCGAACATCTAAAAACAGGTGATGCACTGATGTTGGCAGGCGAAACACAGTTGCTGCTTACAAACGGTGTCGCTGCCGAAGTTTTGGTCTTTGATCTCGCCGCATAGATTTTTCAAAACTCACTCAACCCAAGGAGCATAGAAATGGCAAAACTCGTTGTTGTATATCACTCCGGCTACGGCCACACCCAGCGCATGGCCGAGGCGGTAGCTGAGGGCGCATCAGCGACTTTGGTCGCCATTGATGCCGAAGGCAATTTGTCGGAGGCGAATTGGGGACTGCTGCAGGCCGCCGATGGCATCATCATGGGCAGTCCCACTTACATGGGCAGCGTCAGCTGGCAATTCAAAAAATTTGCTGATGCGTCGTCCAAACCGTGGTTCAGCCAGCAATGGAAAGACAAAGTCTTCGCCGGTTTCACCAATAGCGCGACGATGAACGGCGACAAATTGTCGACGCTGCACTATTTGTTCACGCTAGCCATGCAGCACGGCGGCATTTGGGTCGGCACGGGGATGATGCCGAGCAACAAGAAGTCGGCCCAGCGTGACGACATCAACTATGTCGGATCATTCGCCGGCGCCATGGCGCAATCGCCTTCGGACAGCAGCCCGGCAGAAATGTTGGCGGGTGATTTGGCGACGGCGAAACTATTCGGCCAAAGGGTTGCGGAAGTGACGCTGCGATTTAAGTCCTGAATCATTGCTTGACTGCGCCTGCCGTAAAGTCGGCGCAGTCTAGCGAGCTAGTTATCCTGTGAACCAAGCCACAGCTGCCACAACAATCAGGATCACGACCAAATAGGTCGTCCATGGTGTTTCCTTTTCTGCATACGGATCGCTTAGCGACCGCTGTGCACCTTCCGGTAGTTTGGCCAGTTGTGTGAGCGAGGTGCCAAACGGAATGTTGATGCGCGCCCGGGCATTGACCGCCCAGCCGTTGGCATCAAGAATCGGACCGAGGTTTCGCGTCTGCAGTTTGAACCAGGCGATGATGATTGATGGTGCAGAAATCAGCAGCATCAGTCCGCCGATAGCCAAGGGAATTTGCCACCAATGCAGACTCAGTAGACCGGAGATCAAGCCAGCAGCGACGGTGCCCAATGCGCCGACGGCCAAACCGATGGCGGCAAAAATACCGGCGAATTTGCCAACATCGAATGCGGTGGGTGCGGGTGGTTTGACGGGCGGCGTCGGTGCGCCGATGGTATTTCCTGCACCCATTGCGGTAGCTGCCATTTGCGCGTCGACTCCGGCCGCCTTTGCTGCAGCCATTTTTTGCAGCTGTTCGGAAATCATTCGCGCCAAGCGCTTGTAAGGCGACCAAAAAGCCTGACGCAAGCTGATCGGATGTTCTGCGAGGCGGGTGATGGTCGCGTCCCAGTCGCGACCCTGGCGGTCGTAAAAGACGCCGTTGCGACCGACCATGAGTTGATCGGTGTCACCAGCAGTAAAGGCCGCTGCAATGTGGAGCTTTTCGCCGCCACGGACGCATTCGCAGTAGGCCAAAAATACGCGCGACAACGAAGCCATGCTGGCGTGCTTGGCGGCGTCATGCACCGAAACGCAAAGCTCGGCGGAACGGCCGTCGAGGTACAGAGTGCCGATCTGAAACATGGCTTTGCTGGTGCGCGTGTAAAAGCCACGGAAGGCGACAAAATTATTGGCTAATGGCATCAGGTCACGCACATAGCGCGACAGTCGCTCAAGATCTTTTACCGCTTGCGCCTCGGCTGGGAGGCCTGCCGGTTTGGCCGCAATCCAGTCGCGATAGATCGCGAGTTTGTCTTGCACCATCTGCCAATCGCCCTCGCTCAGTTTTTCTTGTGCGCCAAGCAAAGGTGTCAGCGCGGTGTCGCGCAGCGTGGCAATACGCGCGGCCCATGCCGGGTTGATGCCGCTACCCAAATCCAACAGCGTGTCACCAGCACCAACTGACGTAGCCCCGGGCGCAGCGACGATTTTGGCCAATGGTAGCGCCGCTATTCCCTCTGCATCCATCACCAAAGCCGACGCGCCGAGCGCTTTGAAAGTATCTTCGGCAACGTTCATCGAATCGCTGGAGCGCGCATCAAATTGCGCGAGGCGGCAGCGGACAAAATAATCGTCAATCTTTTCCTTTACCGCAGCGACGGCGGTAGAGGCGGCTTCGGTCGCATCGCCAAGCGGCATCGCCGAAGCGCCAGCGGCTAGCCATGCGGCCTCGGCACGCGCTGTATAGGCGGCTTCGGCGCTACTCGCCAATTCGACAGAGATCATTGTTTCGCCGGCAGGAAGAACGTCCTTCGCTGCAGCGATCAATGCGTCATCCTTTATCGCATCCAGCGGCACGCCGGGCAGCGTTTTCGCCAGCACATTAACGTCGTTTAATCGCTCGCAAGCCCAATCAACTGCCGCCATCAATTCATTGGCGCGAATGTGGCCGTCGATGTCTGTATCAATGAGTGAAAGTGTGCGCTCATCGAACTCAATACCGGTGGTCGGGCAAGACAAGGCAACCCACAGTTTCTGATCCAGGTTCTTGAGGTTTTGTAGATCTGCAGCAGACTCAAGATTGACTTGATCAAACCCGCCGGCGCGAAAAAATTTCCACTGATGACTCATCGAACATGATCTCCAACATAGTGATTAGATAAACGCTCTTGCGCGAACGTCGACATTGGGCCGTGGCCCGGAATGAAAGCCACATCGTTGCCGAGCGGCCACAGTTTGCTACGAATAGATGCTATCAAGTGCTGGTGATTCCCACGCGGAAAGTCGGTGCGACCGATCGATCCGGCAAACAGTACGTCGCCCACAATCGCCAGCTTGGTCGCCGCGTGAAAAAACACCACGTGGCCGGGGGTGTGACCCGGTGTGTACAACACCTGCAACGCCTGATTGCCGACGGTCACCGTGTCGCCATCGTTCAGCCAACGATTCGGGGTGAAATCGGTCACCGCAGGGAAGCCAAACATTTTGCTTTGCATGGCTAGCTGATCGAGCCAAAAGAGCTCTTCGATATGCGGCCCCTCAATCGGCACGTCGAGCATAGCCGCCAGTTCGCCAGTGCCACCAGCATGATCGATATGACCGTGAGTGAGGAGTAGTTTTTCGATTTGTACGCCGGCGGTTTTCGCCGCAGCTAACAGACGATCAATATCGCCACCCGGATCGACGAACGCCCCTTTCATGGTTTCGGGGCACCAGATCATCGAGCAATTTTGCTCGAACGGAGTAACCGGGATGATTTGATAACGCATCGCCGTATTTTAAACGGCGAACTGCGTGAGTGAACCTAGCGCGTAACCTCAATCAATTGGTAGAGACCGCCAAATGAGGTACGTTTGGTGATGGCTGCCGGCTTGATGTCGGCGGGAAACCAATCCACGACTTCGTTGCGCCAGAGATCGAGCGCAAAGGGTTCCAAGGTGCTCAATATCCCGCGCATCGGCAGCCACAAAGGATGCCAAGCCGATGGCCGGTGATAGTCCACAATCACCAGTTTGCCGCCGGGCTTGACGACCCGCAAGGCCTCGGCCAGAGTCCGTTTTCTCACATCCTCCGGTTGCTCGTGGAGCAGAAAAAACAACAGCGCGCGATCATAGCTGGCGTCAGCGAATTTCATCGCGGCGCTATTGCCCAAATGAATACCAACCCGGTCCGCAGCGAAACCAGCTTTGCCAAGCTTGTCCTTTAAATTCGCCGTTTGCACCGGCAACACATCGACCACGTCAATCTCGCCTTGTGAGACATGGCGATTGACCAGCGTGGTCGTCAAATCACCGTATACGCAAGCAATCTGCAGCGTCTTACCGTTGAGATCACTGCCCAACACATCAAGCGCTTCATCACGCAAGCGGGCGAAATTCCCCCACAGAATCAGATTGACCAGCCACTGGCGCTCGAAGCGTTTGACAGCTTCGGGCGTGACGTAAGCCCAGTCGTAGGTTGCCGTGAGATATTCGGGAATGGCGATTGCGTCGACGGCCAGGGAGTTAGTCGGGGGAGCCATGAAATCCTCTTTTGTAGTTAACCGGCGAACGACTGGTAGAACCCGATGGTCACCAGCGTCAGCAAGCTCAAACCAAATGCAATCAGCACCACGCCAAGAATCCGCGAGCGCAGTGTCATCGCCGGTGTCGGTGCATCGACCAGCAATTTGGCCAACTCACCGGATTCGAGCAGACGGCGATATTGCACTGCGTGGTCACGCGCAAAGTGTTCCAGTGACATGGTGCCGGTGAACATCACGATATCGAGCGGGAATTTGTCCGGACGGAAGTGATTGTTAAAGAAATGCACCGTGAACAGGAACACCGCCGCGAGGAAGGCCTCTTCACCATGCGCAATCGCCGCCACGTTAAATACCCAGCCAGGCAGAGTGGTTGCTGTCAGTGTCGGGAACCACATCACCAGACCCGTGCTGCCAACAATCGTGACCCCCCAGAACGGCGCCCAGTAGTCGAATTTCTCCCAATAGGTCCAGCGGTCAAACACCGGACGCTCGCCCTTGCCGAAGAACCACTTGAACATCGCGATCACGTCCTTCAGATCTTGCAAATTGAAGTTGACCGAGTCAGGGCCGAACAGATCAAACGTCTTCCAGTTGCGGGCCAGAAACTGAACTACCCAAATCAGATGGATCACAAAGATGCCGACAAAGACCACCGCATTGGCGCGATGGATAAGCGCCATGACTTCCGGTCCACCGAGGAGACGGATCACCACTGGCGCCCAGCCGCTGCCAGCGTACATTATGGTCATCCCGGTCAGCGTCAGTATCATCAAGCTGAGGGCAAACAACAGGTGTCCAAGTCGTGCCCACGGACCAAAACGACGGATGTGCTTGCCCGCTGGCAAGCCAAGTTCTGCTACCTTAATGTGCGGCCGGGTTTTGCCTTGCTTGCGGTCTTGCCATTCCCGATTCAGCCACAAGACCAAATGTAGCCAGAAGAACGCAAAGGTGCCGATCAACAGCGCTGCCATGCCTTTGGCGGCAAGCCAGATCTGCGGATATTTGTCGAAATCATGTGCGTTCCCGTGCGGCGGGAAGCTCTTGAAGCCATCGGCCGCCATGCGCGCTTTCTTGCCATCGTGGCAGGTGCTACAGGTCTTCAAGACCTTGTCCGGATGCACCTTTGAATTCTTGTCATCAACCTTGAGAATGCCGTGGCTACCATGGCAGTCATAACACTTGGCAGTGTTACCGTAACCCAGCGCATTAATCTTGCCGTGCAGGCTTTCGCGATAGGAAGCAAAGTTCTCTTCGTGACAGGTACCACAGTCCTTTGTGACCACCGTTTTGAAACTGACTGCCGAGGTATTTTGGATAGCGTGGGAGGTATGGCAATCGACGCAGACGGCGGCTTTCGAGTCGCCGTCCTCGGTGACCTTTTGCCCATGCACTGATTCTTTCCACGCCTCTAATTGATCTTCGTGACAACTGGCACCGCACGATTCCGAGATGCCCAGGCGAAACTTCTTGTGTTCCGGCGAGTCTGCGGCAGGTACGGCAAAGCTGTGTGTGTCGTGGCAATTCTCACAACTGGCTTTCGCTTGGTTCGGGTTGTCCTTGTCCGGGCGGGCGTGGAAGGACTTCTTGTAAGCCTCAATGTTGGCGACCACAACGCCAAGACGTGGCTTCTCCTTTGTCTTGCCTTCAGATTGCGCTTTCGACCAGAGCTTCTCGTGACAGGTCACACAGTTCGGTTGCGTTTCGCCAACCGGGGTGCTGTGCGCATGATTGGCCTTGGCATCGCCGATGTTGGTGTGACAACTGACGCAATCGAGCTTGCCATGCACGCTCTTGGAAAATTTTGCTTCGTCGTGTGCGAGCAATACACGTTGCTTGCCATCACCGCCGTTGACCGTAATTTTGTCGCGGCCCTTGGCGTGGCAAGACAGACACGAATCGTTAGTCAGCGGCAGGTTTACCGCAGTGGCCGCCGGGGTCGCACCCTTGATCGCGGGGGCGGCATTTACTGGTGTCGCGACAAGAAAAGTCGCTGCAAGGGCGAGAGCGGCGAGAGCCGAGCGAAACTTTGATTCTGGCAGCAGCATAAGGTGCTTTCTGTATGAAGCCCCATAAAACAAGGGGTCACCAATAAATGCCCTTTCAGGCATTGGTGTTACGGTGGATATGGACGATATGTCAGCTTCAAAACTCATGTCGTCACCTTATTTCTTTTTGTAGATTGCCGCATTCTTGCCGGCATCCTTGTACGGTTGCCCGGCAACAATCAGCTTCCTGATATTGCCGTAGGCGCCCGGATCGAGGATCTTGTTAGTGACCAACCATGCCTTGCTTCCATAAGGCCGTCCTGCAATGATCTTCTCGGCGTCTGTATCCGAAAGACCAGGAAGCTGTTTCAGTTCATCTTTGGTCGCGCGGTTAATATCAACCGGTTTGCTCTGTTTGGCTGCTGTGATTGGCGAAGCATGAGCTGCCTTGGTTGCACCAATATTATTTGGACTTGTCGGCACATCGCCGGTGGTTTTGCCCGCGACTTCGCTGGTGCCAGCACCGGTTGCCACCGTTGGGACGGTGCCAAGCAGCAACAACCCTGTTATCAGGGCGATGGGACCCAAGCCCTGCTTGACCGCATTTCTCTCAAAGTCCATGCTCAACTATATCCAGTTAGTCAGTCAATCGGTAACAAAAACGACCCGGGTGGCTTTTCACATCCGGGTCGCGTTCAGGTCTAAATCACATCGCCGCTCGGCTTACTTTGAATGCATCACCTTAATGTCGGCCGTACGTCCGCTGCCATGGCAGACCAAACAGGTTTCCGGCTTTGCCAGTGCCTCAGTTCGGGTTCGATAGATCGAGCCGCTATTGCTTTCCATATGCAGCTTTGCTTGATCACTGTCGTGGCAGGCAAAACAGGCCGCAGTAATTGGTGAATTCACCAAGGTCGTTCCCGCCGCAGCGGTTGTCACTCCGGTCGCCGCATTGAAGCTGAAGTTCACGCCGTAGTCGAACACATTGTCGGCAGTCACGCGTGGCGAGATTGCACCGAAGGTATCTGTTGCGCGATTGAACTTGCCGTTAGCCACCAACCTTAGCGGTCGGTTCGGAACGGCGGCTTCGTTCGCCGCCAAGGCGAAATCATAGGTACCCGGTTTGTGACATGCCTCGCAATT
Source organism: Rhodocyclaceae bacterium (assembly GCA_016721505.1). Lineage (GTDB taxonomy): Bacteria > Pseudomonadota > Gammaproteobacteria > Burkholderiales > Rhodocyclaceae > JADKHX01. Next base: position 69,183 of record JADKHX010000003.1, read on the forward strand.
ATTCAAAACGCCGGGGAAGGTCACCTTGGAAAAGTCGGTTGTGGCATTACGGTGCCAACTAAATGGCGTCTTCAGCATTTCCTTGGCGTGAATCGCATGGACAAAGCTCGTCGAATCGGCGCTCCAGCCGCTGCTCGCGCGGTTAGGGGTATGACACCACGAGCAGGTCGTGCCATCGTTGCGCTGACCAGCATGGAACGAAGACTTGTTAAAGACACCAAGCTCCTGGTGACAGTTGTTACAACGGGCGTCTTCGACAATTGCACGGCGACCGGTGTAGGCACCGCCGGTACCGCCCGCAGCTGCGCCGGCGGAGGCGACCACCTGCAAGTCCGGTGTCAGCACAATCAGGCCACCGATCTTGTTCGGCATGGTTGAGTACTGAGTTGTGGACGTGTTCGCCGTAATGGTTGCCGTCGCCGCGCTAACCGGGTACTTCGCAAGATTGGTCTGCGTTAGCGGCAGGGTGCTGGTGTTGTTGTAGGAATACCCTAATCCTCCGGTGAGCATTACTGCGTTGTCGGGAATGGTGACCCCGGTCAGCGTTGCAGTGTAGTAGCCGCTGCCATCTGGGCCAGTCAGCGTTCCCTTACCAGCGCCACCCGATCCGGCGTTGACCGTCAGGGCAGTGCCGTTCCACAGGTTTCTGAGGTAGACGTTAGCGGCTGCATTAAAGTCTGCCGGAGCAGCAATACCATCTTGCGGTACCGCGAATACGAAGTACACGCTCGGTGCGCCCATGAAGTTGGGCCAGAGTTCTTGGGTCGCGACGGATCCGGCGGCGTCAAATACATTGAGATCTTTCCTGACACCGTCCTGCAGCATGCGGAACTCCATCACTGGTTGCTTGCTGGTGTTACGGTATACCTTGCGAATATCGTAGGTCACACGAATCGCACCAGTTGGAAGATCTTTCGCTACCGACGCTATTGCTGCCGCATTGGTATTGGCATCACCACCGTTCACATGCAGCGCACTGCCGGTATTTAGCGGCGTCACAGCTAGGTGGGACGCATCGACCGCCGCCGGGGTGTGGCAAGTGGCGCATGAACTGTCATCTGCCCGAGCACCGGCGGTGACATGATTCACGCCGGTGGTGAAGTTCACGTTGTCGTGACAAGCACCACAGGCCAAGCGATTTGGCACTGCCTTCCAATTGTTACCTTGCGCGGCAGTAAACGTGAACTTGTTGGTGGTCGACGCTGGCGTGCCACCGGGTGTGCCGTCGTGACATTTGACGCAGTTGGTAATGACCTGCGGATAGCGGATTTCATTGACTGCCTCGCTAAAGCCGGGCAACAAAGTGCCGGTTTTTGTGAGCTCTTCACCCATGTGAATCTTGTGAATCATCACCGGCATATTCATCGTCGCCATGCCATTGAGCTTGCCAACGGTGCCGGAAAATCCGGTGGCTGTGGTGGTTGCCTCAGCATTGCCATACTTACGCTGATCGGTATGGCAGGTCACGCACAGCTTGGTGTCCTGACGACCGCCACCATGGAAACTGAACTTGGTGTGGCACTCTTTACAGGATGAAATGTTCACCAAATTACGTTGCAGCGCTGGATTGGAGTTATCGGCCGCAATGGCATTGCCGGTCGCTGGTACAAAGTCATAGACGATGTTGGCTGGGTTTTTTAGCGGAACACCTGGGATGCCGGAGTCCGCGCCGGTTGAGGTATTGGTACCTGTACCACGAGCGTTGCCGGAAATCGAAACGACCACGCGATGAGTCAAATTCGGATCAAACGTCAGGTCGTCGAGATCTTCCTTCTTGTTGCTTCCCGTGAAAGTGGCCCCATCAACGGCGGCTTTTACCAACTTTATGTCGCGATAAAAGGTGTACTTGTATTTGCCGTCGCCGAGATAGCTTAGCGTGCCCGTGCTGTCGCTCGTTGGTTTCCCGGGAACGGATGCGGTGGTTGTAGTTGCCACCGTTGTGACGTTATAACTTACCCAACGGCTTGGGGCACCGTTAGAACCAGGAACTAACTTTGCAATCGTCGCAGACACGTTGGCATAACTTGCCACGAGAGCGCTTGCCGATTTGGTGGTGTTCTTCTCCAAACCGGTAATCGCGTTACCGTTTGGATCTTGCAAAATGAAAGTTACCTCAGGTGGGCTGTTAATGGTCACCCCCGTGATGGTTCCTTGAGGTTGTAGCGCTGCCCACTGATCGGGCGTCAGTGCCGCCACGCTGATACCCGGAACCGCGACCGGAACCGTCACCGTGGTAGCAGGGGTACCTGCCGGACCGTTGACGCCGTCACTGCCCCCGCCGCAGCCTGCCAATGCAGATGCCACTAAGGCCGCCAGGCCGAGTCGAATAAGCGTAAGTTTCATTTTGTTCCTCGCTCAAAAAATAGTACTGCAAACCCTGATGGGTGCTGACATACACAAAAGCCCGTTACTCCAAACCTGTTTGACACGGTTCATGCGTCGGCGGTTGCCCGACAGAATTGGGTCTTACTTGAATCGATAGACATAGCGCGCACCCAAATAGGTCACACTTTGCTTGGGTTGCATCGCCACCATCGTGTTGTCGGAATACAGGAATGGCGTGCCGTTGTTGCCCCAGGTCCATTCGTCGAACTTCACCCGTTGATGCACTAGATCGACACGAACGTCGGCGCTCTTGTCCAGCGCGTACTTGCCAAACAGCTTCAGCGTGGTTGCGCGATAGACCACGTCCGGCAAAACACCCGGCAGCTCTGCGTTTCCTGACCCCAACTGATAGCGACTGCTATCGTCGATATACATTAAGTCGCCACCGACTTCGATGTTCTTGGCAAGCTTGCCGATCACGCCGAGGCCGACGCTGAGCGTCACATTGTCCAATGCGGCGATATATCCGACATTGTGATCAACATGAAGTGTCTGCTTGCCATGGTTGATATAGGCTGTCAGTTTCCATGCCTCGGAAAGCGTCAGCGCGGCATCGATGCCGTAGGATTGCATCCCGGAATCGTGCAGACCCTTGGTGGTCGGCGCGGCGTAGGAGTCCTTGCCGCTGTCCACAATGAACTGCAACGACAAGTCATCGGTCGCCATCCAGTCGGCCAACACTCTAATCTTGTCGCGCTTCCTATCCATCATAGTGAATGGGAAGACACCGATAGGATCATTGATGTCGACATAGCGAACCTCCTTGTAGAGATTCGCTCCAGGAATAAGGCTCATCCAATGTTCGCCTTCCCGAATCGCCGTAGTCCAACTAACCGACGTGTTGATCGTATCGGACATTGAGCGGCGCAGCTCTACCCGGTAGCCAAGCTCCTCAGTCCATTCGCGTAGCGAGGTGAGTGATGTAATTGAGGTCGTCGCAACTGGGCGTTGGCGTTTCATGTAGGCGTAGTCAACACCCAGCGTGGCGCGAAAACCTACCGGCAAGACATAGCTGAGGTCGGCCTTTCCGGTCGCTTTCTCTGACGAGTTCGGGGTGTTGGTGAAGGCACCGTTATAGAGTGCTAACGGCGTGTCGTCCTTGACATCCTCATAGCGCCAGTTGCCCGTTAAAGAGAGCTTGGGCATTGGTCTAACGCTCAAACCAAGCTGCGCTACGGTGCTATTGACCTCGGCGCCAAAATTTGGCGGCAACCCGGCCGCTGCAACCAAGCCCATGCTGGCAAAGTCCTGATCCTGTGTGGCTTTGGTATGCGCCACGTGGAAGTTGGCGCGAATCCATGAGTTGAAGGCGTAGTTTCCGGAGAGATAAAACTGGTGTGCTTGATTGTCAGGCGGCAGTGCTACGGTTTGCTGCAGATAGCCAACCAGACCGGCGTTCCATGTCGGCGCGTTGATCACCGGTTTCATCGAACTGTTTGAGTTACTAAAGAAGGAGCCGTAATAGCCTCCACTCAACAGGTAATTGTCGCCCGAGAGGTTTATCTTGGCTTCAAATTGTTGGGTAGTCGAGTTGATCGGTTCAGGCAACAATAACAAGGCGCCCGTTGTCGCACTGCAAGGGTATCCAGCGATAACGTTGGAGCAGGTCACGCCAATACCGGACAGACGAGCACCATCCTTTTTTTCGGTCTTGAAGCTTGCCTCGACCATCAGATTAGGTGTCAGCCATTTCTCCAGTCCCACGGTCAGACCCTTGCGCTTGAGCTCAAGATTACTTTCACTAAGCCCGGCCGCCGGGTTCACCACCGGGTTGGTTGTCCCGCTACCCAGAACACCGGTAATGACGCTCCGTGGCTCATGGCGAACCAGTTCGCTGTAACCCGCCGAGTACCCCCAGTCCCCTTGTTTTTGCTGTGAAAAAGTTAACTCTCGGTTGTCGAAGCCCAGATTGCTGCCAGAGAAGTTGGTCCAGAGCCCGCTCGCATCGTCGCGCCGGATCAGCTCAAAATCCAGCAGTATCCCGACCTCGTTCTTCCGCCAACCGTTGTACTGGCCAAATATCGCCCGATCAGCGGAATTACCGCTGGCGACGCCAAGTCCGGCACTCACCACGGTGCTATCCGGCTTGATTAACTGAGCTACTTCGTCATCTTCGGCATGCACCGGGCCGAAGGCTGCCAACACGGCGAGGAAGAGCAGTTTGTGACTCAATCCAAAGTGCTGTCTGCGTGTTTTCATGATCATTCGTCCCTTGGCTTAACGGAAGAGACGCTGCGCAGATGGACTCGCGCCGCTTGGATTGTTGCTACCGTGAATTTGCGTGTGGCAGTTCAAACATGCCCGACCCTGAGTGATATCTGAACCGTTCCACCATCCTGTAACAGACCCTTTTGTCAATGAAGGCTGCGTTGGTCCATGCGGTGTGTGGCAGGTGTGGCAGAGGAATGGTGCCCGCGTCTTCAAGAGATTTTCCGCTGTGGTGCCATGGGGATTGTGGCAGTTGGAGCAGTCCTCGTTCACTGGTTGATGGCTGTGCACGAACGGCCCGCGTTTTTCCATGTGGCAGGTGTAACAGGTATCGACCACGGTTGCGCGCTTCATCAGTTTCGGACCAACGGAGCCATGCGGATTGTGGCAATCGGTACAGGCCATCTTGCCTTCGACAATCGGATGATGCGAAGGCTTGTTGATCTGGGCGCGCTGCTCTTTGTGACAGGTTAAACAGGTCTCGGTTTGGGTCAGCTTGTCACGGACTTTGTCTTTCGCGACATGAACCTTGTGACAACTGGAACAGGCAACGTCATTTGACTGGTGAACGCTGCCCTCCCAATGCGAGCGATTCGAATCTTTCTTATGACAATCCTGACAAGCCGCATTGCGGATTTCTGCTGCGACTTTGGTCTTGGCACCAAACGTAACATCGGGTTTTGGCGGTTTGTCGGAACCCTTGTACCCAAGGTGATCCTTGCTTGTGCCGTGGCAGCTGGTACAAGAGGGTGTGCGTGAATCCGCGAGTGTGCCGTGGCGAGTCTTGCCAATCGCCAGCAAATCGGGGCCATCGGCTTCATCATGACATCGTGTACATACCGCATCGCCCTTCAGAACCAAATCTTTGGGAACTTCCTTCATCGCAACCGGACTGGCAATTTCTGCAGCGACAACACTAGGCAACACCGCCACCGCGCCAAGAAAAAAACATAAGACCGAGAATCGCCGCCAGAGCTTCATTTTTTTTCTTTCAACTAATTGACAAGTTCCGGGAGGCTCCTGATGCACCTGTCTAGTGTTGCGAAAGGATCCAATCCGCCAAGTTCTTGAGTTCTTTTGAATCCTTGGTGTCGATGATCTTGTGATCCTCTTCGGTGCCGTCTTCCAGCTTGACCTTGTTACCCGAGGTCATGTTCTTGATGGCTTTCTCCTGACCATCCGGTTTGCCGTCATATTTGGCCGCGATTTTTTTCAGCGAAGGCCCCTTCTTGGTCTTATCCACGGCATGGCACTTGAAACAGTCGTTCTTTTTCGCCAAGGCTTTGGCGGCGTCTTCGTCGACGGCGGCTAACGCCGACACACTAAAGAAGCCGGTAAGGGCAAGGGCAATTGATAGTTTTGCGAATTTCATGAAGCGGCTCCTTTTATGACGTGGACTTCTTTTACTTGACTGCCGGGAAGTGAAATTTGATCTAAATCAAACGCGATGTGAATTTGTAAAATGTTGTTTCAGAAAAACAACATGAGTACTCGTGGAGCGATCATTTATTTCTTGCAAGCTTGTGAAGCAGTTGAATCGTTACCAGTCAAGTAAGTGAAACGAGAGCAGCGCGTGCCGCAACTATCGTTGCCACTAAAGGAATCCCATAACAAATCAACTTGGCGGTTGTTCCTGCATGAATTCCAATGTCGTGCAGGCTATGAAAAATGCGATGTCCTGCATGCCAGAGGAACAGCGAGACGATTACCCAAACGAAGCCCGCGCCGAGCCAATGGTGCGCAAATGCCTGCATGTGCGCATAGCTCATCGCATCGGGAGAAAGGATCAAACCAAGCGGGATGGCGATGCCGGTAATGAACACCAGCATCGGGCCAAGCAAGGCTGACAGCATGCCGCCGGCACCGAATAACAGCCAGAAGATCGGGGCATTCGATCGTTTGAGGTTCGCGCTCATGAAGTCAGCCTCCACACCACCAACAGCAGGATCACACTAGCCAGCACGGTCGCGGCCACGCCACCTGCGGTGATGGCGGATGCCGACAAGCGCTTGCCGGCGACAAAAATCGGCGGCAGAGTGATCGGCATGATGTTGAACCAGGTCCAAGCGTGATAGAGCATGGCGGCCAGTAACAGCAGATGGCCGGCGATCGATAGCGGACTGTGCAATGCAAATAGCCAGCCATTCCAGGCGGCTTCGCCCTGACTCAGGCGCAACAGGCCGACCAGCAGCACCAAGGCATAGGCGGCCACAAAAAACGCGGAACCTTCATGGATCATGTACTCGACGAAGTAGGGGTTCTTGCGCCACCACCCCGCCATGGGGCGCACATATGGACGGCGCTTGCCGATTGCTCTGGGTTTCATTTGGCAGCCCCTGAGTTGGAGCCCTTGGGCATCACGAAGCGCAGAAAGTAATCTTTGGCGCTTTCTGTCTTGTTGATGTTGACTGCGTTACCCGGATCGACATGCTTGGGGCAAACCTCGGAACAATAGCCAACGGCGGTGCAGTTGAACACACCGTCTTCAGAATGCACCAGCTCCATTCGTTGCTCGGCGCCGCCATCACGCGAGTCCATGTTGTAACGGTGCAGCAGCGCCATGATGCCGGGGCCGACGAACTTCGAATTCAAACCGTACTGCGGACAGGCGGCGTAGCACAGCATGCAATTGATGCAGGAACTGAATTGCTCATACACGTCACGTTCGGCCGGCGTCTGCAGGTACTCTCCTTCGCTCAGTGCCCGTGGTGTTTTCGGAATAATGTAGGGCTTGATGCTCTCCAGCTTTTCGATGAAGTCGTCCATCACAATGACCAGATCGCGCTCGATGGGAAAGTGCGCCAGCGCTTCGATACGGAGGCCGGCCGGGTAGTAGTCGCTCAAAAAGGTCTTGCACGACAAACTGGGTATGCCATTGACCATCATGCCGCAACTGCCGCAGATCGCCATGCGACACGACCAGCGAAAACTCAGACTGCCATCAAGATAATCCTTGATGTACTGCAAGCCCTGCAGCACCGACATGTCGTCGGTGAAAGGCACCTGAAAGGTTTGCAGCACTGGCTCGGTGTCTTGCTCCGGCCGATAGCGCAGGACTTCAATCGGGATGGTCTTTTCGATCTCAGACATGGCTGGCCTGCTTTCTTTCCTGTTCTGCCTTCTCGCCGGCAGCACCATAGGCACGTGTTCCTGGTTGCGATTTGGTGATCTTTACCTCTCCGTAGTCGATGCGTGGCATACCATCGCCGGCGTAATGGGCTTGCGAGTGTTTGAGAAAATTAATGTCGTCACGCGCTTCAAAGCCATCCAAACGCTGATGTGCGCCGCGTGATTCCTTGCGATTGATCGCCGAATATGCCATCGCCTGCGCCACGTCGAGCTGGTAGCCCAACTCGATTGCCAATAGCCAATCGGTATTCCAGACGCTGGATTTGTCTTCCACATTGACGTTCTTGAAACGCTGCTTCAATTCGTCAATCTTGTTACAAGTGGCTTGCATGCTGTCGCCCAATCGGTAGATACCACAACCGTCTTCCATGGTCTGCGCCATTTCCTTGCGCAGGGTCGCGATACGTTCTGTTCCGTCGCTTCGGATTACAAGTTGTTCAGCTTGTTTTTGCGCATCTGCTGCCTGTTTCAATAAGCTAGCGGTGTTGCCCGGCGCGACCGACTTGGCATACTTGGCGGCTTCGATGCCGGCGACTTTGCCAAACACGCACAGCTCGGCCAGCGAATTGGACCCCAAGCGATTGGCACCGTGAATGCCCACGCTGGAACATTCACCCGCAGCATACAAACCGGCCAGCGGCGCGGCGCAGTTGCCATCGACCAAGATTCCGCCCATCGTGTAATGCACGGCGGGGCGCACGGGAATCGGCGTCTTTGCCGGGTCGACACCCAAGAACTCCTCGGCCAACTCGTAAATCTGTGGCAACCGCTCGCGCAGATAGGCTTCACCAAGGTGGCGCAGATCCAGATGCACGACAGAACCGTGCGGACCTTCGATAGTGCGACCTTTTTGCTGCTCGTACCAGAAGGCCTGGCTCAAACGGTCGCGTGGCCCCAGTTCCATAGCCTTGTTGCGCGGCTTGTCTTCGGCCGGGCCAAGGCCGTAATCCTGCAGGTAGCGATAGCCATCTTTGTTCAGCAACAGCCCGCCTTCGCCACGACAAGCCTCGGTGAACAGTAATCCGGTGCCCGGCATGCAGGTCGGGTGATATTGCACAAATTCCATGTCGCGCAATGGCACGCCATGGCGATAAGCCATCGCCATCCCATCACCGGTGACGATCCCGCCGTTGGTGTTCTCGCGGAACACGCGTCCGGCGCCTCCCGTGGCGATGATCACCGACTTGGCCTTGATCAAAGTGAATTGCCCGGTGGCCGTTTCAATGACTACGACGCCTTGCACGCGACCGTCTTCTACGACCAGATCAACGCAAAAAAATTCGTCGAAACGTTGGATAGACGGATATTTGATTGAGGTCTGAAAAAGCGTGTGCAACATGTGAAAGCCGGTTTTGTCAGCAGCAAACCAGGTGCGCTCGATCTTCATGCCGCCAAAGGCGCGTACATTGATGTGCCCATCTGGTTTGCGGCTCCATGGGCAGCCCCAGTGTTCTAACTGCACCATTTCTTCGGTGCACTGGGCGACGAAATACTCAACCACGTCTTGCTCGCAAAGCCAGTCACCGCCGCCAACCGTATCGTTGAAATGGTGGTCTAAGCTGTCGTGCGCCTGCACCACGCCGGCAGAGCCGCCCTCGGCAGCTACGGTGTGGCTGCGCATCGGGTAGACCTTGGAAATTAGCGCGATCTTCAGCGCCGGATCAGTCTCGGCCGCCGCAATTGCCGCGCGCAAGCCGGCACCCCCGGCACCGACAACGGCAATATCCGCTTCAAATACTTCCACACAACCCCCCTTCCCCGTTGACCACCGGTGAGTAGGGTCAGACTATGTTGAGTTGAGCAGATGCGTTTTGATTCAGATCAAGTAAAGGGGCTTTTTAGAAAATAGTCGCTGTTAACGCCACGCCGGCAGATTCAGCTACTTAATCCTCGCCGATACTGAATCGCCTCGGCGATATCCGGGCTGCTTACTTGCTTTTCTCCCGCCATATCGGCGAGCGTGCGGGCGACCTTTAATATTCGGTGATAGCCGCGTGCCGAGAGTGAAAGTTTGGCCATTGCTTGTTTTAGCAAGGCTGCACCGGCTGCATCAGGTGCGGCGTGCAAATCGATTTCATCTGGCGTCAGCATGGCATTGGGTTTGCCTTGACGCTGAGTTTGGATGGCGCGCGTGCTGGTGACACGGGCTTGCACGACAGCGGAAGTTTCTCCTGTGCCACGCGCCGAAAGTTCTGACTCGGATACGGCCGGAATGTCGAGCATCAAATCAATACGATCAAGAAATGGTCCGGAGAGTTTGCTGCGGTAGCGGGCGACTTGATCGGGGGTGCAACGACACTTGCCGAGTGCGTCGCCGAGGAATCCACAAGGGCAGGGATTCATCGCGGCGACGAGTTGAAAGCGTGCGGGGAATTCAGCGCGGCGGGCAGCGCGGGAGACGTGGATGACACCGCTCTCCAAAGGTTCGCGTAGCGCTTCGAGCACACTGCGGGCGAACTCGGGAAGTTCGTCCAAAAATAAAATTCCGTAGTGTGCCAATGAGATTTCGCCCGGCCGTGGCGAGCTACCACCCCCCACCAATGCGACTGATGATGAGGTGTGGTGTGGACTGCGAAACGCGCGATGCGACCATTTCTCTATCGCAAACAATCCGGCCAGCGAATGCACGGCGGCGCTCTCTAGCGCTTCGTTTGCGGTCATTGGTGGCAGCAATCCCGGCAAGCGTTGTGCCAGCATGGATTTGCCAGCGCCGGGTGGGCCGCTCATCAACAAACTGTGCGCGCCGCTGGCGGCAACTTCGAGCACCCGCTTGGCCGGCGCCTGACCTTTGACCTCCGATAAATCGGGATAGAAAACCTCAGTTGGTGCTGGTGACACGCCGTAGGCGGCGAGCATTTCGCGGCCGGCCAAGTGAGCGCAAACTTGTAGCAATGTTGCGGCGGGCAAAATGTGCATATCGTGAATCAGTGCGGCTTCAGGCGCGCTTTGCGCAGGCAACACAAAACTGCGTTGTTTGGCCGAATTTGTGTTCACTGCGGTATGCACATCGCGCCGCATTGCGGCACACATTGCCAAAGTGCCGCGTATCGCCCGTAATTCGCCCGATAGCGCAAGCTCGCCAGCGAACTCATAAGCGTCAAGATTTTTCGCTTTGAGTTGCCCTGACGCAATCAAAATCCCTAGCGCAATTGGCAAATCAAATCGCCCGGATTCTTTAGGCAAATCAGCCGGCGCGAGATTGACTGTGATGCGTCGTTGCGGGAATTCAAAACCGCAATTTTGTATCGCCGCGCGGACCCGTTCGCGCGCTTCCTTAACTTCAGTATCAGGCAAGCCGACGAGGGTGAAGGCAGGCAAACCAGATGCCAGATGTACCTCGACGGTGACTTCTGGCGCGCTCATGCCAGATAGCGCGCGCGAACGGAGAACCGCGAGTGCCATTACTTATTTCGCGGGGCGCACTGTACTGCTCGAATTGCTGCTTTCCAACTCATTGATGCGTGCCTCAAGTGCGGCAAGTTTTTCGCGACTGCGCGCCAACACTTCGCGTTGCACATCAAACTCTTCGCGCGTAACCAAATCTAGTTTGGCGAAGGCATTGCCAAGGAGTGCGCGCATATTTTTGTCGATCTCGCTGGCTGGTGTGGAGGCCATTAGCGACGACAACTTGCCGGCAATATCGTCAAGTAATTTTGGATTCAACATGACAAGTCCTGATAAAAAATACAGCCCCTAGTTTAACAGCGCGATCGCCTCATTCGACTATTGATTTAGGCCTGCGAACGAAATTCTGCCGGCGTGCGCCCCGAAAAATTCAGCATTTCTCGATTGAAGTGCGATTGATCGGCAAATCCAGCGCTATGCGCAACTTCAGCAAGGCACTGAGCGGAGCTGGTGAGCAAATTTTGTGCATAGTTCACGCGCGAAATGCGGCTATAAAACTTTGGACTCAAACCAACATCGCGACTGAAAACGCGCTCCAGTTGACGAACTGACGTGTGCAGTTGTTTGGCCAATATTGCCACCCGCAGACTTGGCGCTGCGCGCGTTTGCGCATCGATGAGTTGCAGCGCGTTCGCGGTCAGCGGATTGGGTGGTGCTGCTCGTTTGGCAAGCGTGCGCAAGGCCACTAGCAAACGCGAGTAAATTGATTCGACCCCATCTGTATCGCCAATATCGTTGAACCATTTCATTGCCGAAGTCGTTTTGCTTAGGTCGGCGAATGTTATCGGCAGGGCTTGCAATTCGCTGCCCGGCACGCCAAAAAATGCGGCAGCGGTGTGCGGATGAAAGCGCACCGAGAGCATTCGCATCGCTTGATCGGTATGCAAGGCGAGGGCGTGGCGAGACTGTCCGTACAAAAACACGCGCGGTTGCCGACACCAAATGCCATCGCGCCATTCCAATGGCGGTGCGTCTAGATGTATCACCCATTCACAACAGGCATCCGGCGTAATCAACACTTCGGGTTGCGCCGACGCGGCCGCTTCCCATGTCCAAATGGATTGCACCCAAGGGCTTAAATCTGACGGTGTGAAAAGAAATCTCATGCGGATTTTTTCGAATGTCGCATTTATTCAAGACGCAGCGTATTTTGCGGCTTATGTTGGCGCTGTGGAGAAAGTTTTCATCCCCAATTTACTTGGAGAACCTTATGAAAAGAACAATTGTCGCGACACTACTAATACTTAATTGTGCAATGGCTAATGCAGGCATTACCGACTTGGCGTGGTTGACCGGAACGTGGTGCGGCAGTGCCAACGGTTTGACCAGCGAAGAGTCTTGGTTGCCGCCGCTGGGCAACAATATGATTGGTTTGCACCGCGATGTGAAGTCCAACAAACTCGTTGAGTTCGAATATTTTCGCGTTGTCGAGGAAGGCAAGGAGTTGGTCTACTACGCGCAACCGAACGGCAAACCGCCAACATTATTTCGCGCGACATCAGCCGACAACAATCGTGTCGATTTTGTGAATCCAGCGCACGATTTTCCTAAGCGCATTACTTATCAACTGAGCCCGACCGGCGAGTTGCTGGTGCGAATTGATGGTGGCACTGACGCAAGCAAGCATATGGCATGGAAATGGACGAAGCTTTGCGGCGCAGTAACGAAATGAGCGGACATAAAATATGACGTTGGTGGATTTTGGTTTGATCAACGCGATTCCCGTTAGCTGACGGCGTATGGCCAGCACCAACTGACGAAATCCAATGCACCGCATCAGTGCCGCGACAGATATATCGCATCCATCGTGGTGCGCGCGCGGTGGCGTTGGCCCGCGGTACCAATTTAAGTAGTTGAAAAACAAGCAAAAAAATACAGGCACAGTCTCTGCTAATAGCAAGTCACCCATTTAACGAAAGGTGATTTGCCATGAAAGCTCCACTCGCTATTTCTCTTGCCGCATTAGCATTAGCGGCTCCCTGTATTAGTTATGCTGATGTCACCGCCAACCTTGGCGTGGTCTCCGACTACCGTTTCCGTGGTGTCAGCCAAACCCACGAAAAAGCTGCACTTCAAGGTGGCGTTGATTACTCCAACCCTAACGGCTTTTATGCCGGTGCGTGGCTCTCGACGATTACTTGGGTCAAAGACTTCACCGGCAAAGGTAGCACTGAAGTTGACCTCTACGGCGGTTACAAGAATGCCTTCGCTGGTGGCGATTGGAACTACGATGTCGGCGCTATCACCTACATCTATCCGGGCAAAGGTGCGGCGGTCCCCACCATTTTGGCCAACCCCAACACCACCGAACTATATGGCGCACTGGGATATAAGTGGCTAACCGTGAAGTACTCACACACCGTGTCATCAAACTTCGTCGGCTGGTATGGCGGCCCGGCCTACAACCAGGACACCAAAGGTTCTGGCTATCTGGAGGCCAACGCGACCTACGATCTTGGCAACGGCTGGGGTCTGACTGGCCACGTTGGTCATCAAAAGGTAAAAAATTCGGTCACCACGGCAGCCGCATTGGATGCCAGCTACACCGACTGGAAACTTGGCGTGACCAAGGATGTGGGCTTTGGCGTGGTCGGCCTTGCTTACTCGGATACCGATGCCACTGGGGCTTGCAGCAATCCCTTCCCGGCTGCGGCGGCATCGTCGTATTGCTGGGGCAAAAATAAGAATGCGTCCGACTACAAAGACGTAGCTGGCGGACAGTTGGTGCTCTCATTCCTCAAGAGTTTCTAAGCGGCAATCCACCGAAGCCTGCTGACCGCCTGATCGGAGTCAACAGGAAATTTTTACCTCGAAAGAAAAGGAAATCAAATGAAATTAGTCACTGCCGTCATCAAGCCGTTCAAGCTTGACGAGGTCCGTGAAGCCCTCGCCGCCTGCGGCGTTCAAGGCATCACGGTTACCGAAGTAAAAGGTTTCGGTCGCCAAAAAGGCCACACTGAGTTGTATCGCGGCGCCGAATACGTTGTCGACTTTCTGCCAAAAATTAAAGTCGAAGCTGCAATTAGCGACGCGATGGTCGAGCAGGTGATTGAAGCCATCGAAAAATCTGCCAGCACCGGAAAAATCGGCGACGGCAAAATTTTCGTTACCGAAGTTGAACAAGTCATTCGCATCCGCACCGGTGAAACCGGTGAGGCTGCGCTGTAAGGGGAACCGACCATGAAAAAATTTCTAGCCATCATCTTGGCCGCCAGCGCACTCGGTTTGGCCGGCGGCGCGTGGGCGCAAGCCACTGCGACAACCTCTGTCGCCACCACGGCGGCTCCCGAAGCTGCCGCCGCACCAGCAGCAGCGCCAGCCGCGGCACCAGCGGCCGTAGCTGAAGCTGCGCCTGCAGCACCAGCAGCGCCCGCTGCACCGACAGTCAATAAAGGCGATAACGCGTGGCTGTTTGTCGCCACCGCGTTCGTGATCTTGATGAGCATCCCTGGCCTGGCCTTGTTCTACGGCGGCTTGGTTCGCGCCAAGAACATGTTGTCGGTGCTAATGCAAGTGTTCGTCACCTTTTCACTGATTACGGTGCTGTGGGTGATTTACGGCTACAGCGTAGCGTTCACTGAAGGTGGCGCGTTCTTTGGCTCGTTAAGCAAAGTCATGCTAAGTGGCATCACACCGGATTCAATGGCCGCCACCTTTACTAAAGGTGTGGCAGTTTCCGAGTACATCTACGTCGCCTTCCAAGGTGCGTTTGCCGCCATTACCTGCGGTCTGATTGTTGGCGCCTTTGCTGAGCGGATGAAATTCGCCGCAGTACTGGTGTTCATGGTTCTGTGGTTCACCTTTAGCTATCTGCCAATTACCCATATGGTTTGGTATTGGGCAGGTCCAGATGGCTACGTTTCGGCCGAGGCAGCTGCACAACTGGGTGCCACTGCGGGTTATCTGTTCCAAAAAGGCGCACTCGATTTCGCCGGCGGCACCGTGGTGCATATCAATGCCGCTGTCGCAGGTCTAGTGGGTGCTTATATGGTTGGCAAACGGGTCGGGTACGGCAAGGATTCGATGGCGCCGCATTCGCTGACCATGACCATGATCGGTGCCTCATTACTCTGGTTCGGCTGGTTTGGTTTTAACGCCGGTTCGGCGCTGGAAGCGAACGGCATTGCAGCGCTCGCCTTCGTCAATACCTGGGTAGCTACCGCAGCAGCGGCAATGGCATGGATGATCGCTGAATGGCTAATCAAGGGCAAACCATCGATGCTTGGCGCTGCTTCTGGCGCAGTGGCTGGACTGGTCGCAATTACCCCCGCGGCCGGTTTTGTCGGAGTCGGCGGCGCACTGGTGATCGGCGCATTGGCCGGTGCGATTTGCTTGTGGGGCGTTAATGGCCTGAAGAAGCTGCTACGTGCCGATGACTCGCTGGATGTGTTTGGCGTACATGGCGTGGGCGGAATCCTCGGTGCGCTCCTGACTGGTGTGTTCGCTGCACCGGAACTCGGTGGTCAAGGTGTGTGGGATTACGTCGCTAACAAAATGGCGGATGGCTATTCAATTGTCGACCAGGTGATCATTCAGGCCACGGCGGTGGGTACCACCGTGGTGTGGTCAGGTGTAGTTGCACTGGCCGCCTATAAGCTGGTCGACGTCCTGATTGGATTGCGCGTTCCGGAAGATGAAGAGCGTGAAGGTCTGGATGTGACTTCACACGGCGAATCGGCCTATCACGGCAGCTGATCAAACGAATTGCCGGCTCCCAAAAATCGGGAGTCGGTGCAAGTCTCCTTGTGGTTATTCGGGCACCTTCGCGGTGCCCGTTTTTTTATTCTGCCTTTTGACGCGCGGCGGCATTTGCCAATGGTTTCCAGTGCAACAAGCCAAACAACAATGTCAGTCCTATGCTGGCGGCAATCGAACCTTTGTAAAGTTTCACATATTTGAAACACACCACGACTTCTATCGCGTGTGCGACTAGCAAAATCAACGCGCCATAACGCACGGTGGTCGCCACACCGTCAGAGAAGCTAACCGCATAACTCGCAATGGCGAGCGCATACACCAACAAGCAAACTGATCTTGAAAAATTATTCACATTGACTCCTGATTTGGCCGCGATGGGGCACTCATGATAATGCTTGCTTGTAGCGCGCCAAAGTGCGCTGACGGGCGATGGCATGATCGATCACCGGCGCGGGGTAGTCGCGACCAATGAGCACGCCGCATCGCCGCTGTTCTTGCTCGTTCATTCTCCACGGCGCATGAATAAATTTATCGTCGACTTTAGCCAGCTCAGGAACGTAGCGGCGAATGAACTTGCCTTGTGCGTCAAAATTTTCTGATTGTGTGACCGGATTGAAAATACGAAACCAGGGTTGCGCGTCACAACCGGTTGATGCCGCCCATTGCCAGCCACCATTGTTGGCCGCCAGATCAAAATCCAACAGCTTTTCGGCAAACCACCCCTCACCGAGACGCCAGTCCACGCCCAAATCTTTGGTCAAAAACGAGGCGACGACCATCCGCAGTCGATTGTGCATGTAACCCGAATGCAGCAGTTGACGCATCGCGGCATCAACCAAGGGATAACCGGTTTTGCCGTGTTGCCATGCCGCTAGCAAGTGCGGCGCATCGTCCCATTGAATATTGTCGCACTGGGGTTTGAAGCAATGGCCAACAACGCCAGGGTGATGCCACAAAATGGCATGATAGAAATCGCGCCAAATCAATTCGGATAACCAGACCTGTGCACCACGGCTAGGCTGCGCCTGCGCGTATGCCACCAGTTGGCGAATGGAAATTGTGCCGAAGCGCAAATGCGCTGATAGATACGACGGACCTTTCGTCGCGGGAAAGTTTCTGGTTTCCGCATAGTCGTCAATGCGCTCAATAAAATCACGAAACAAAATTTGCGCGCCGCGCATGCCGGTCGGCATCTTCAAGTTTTTCAGGTCTGTTGTTTCAAAACCAAGTTCGGCAAGTGTTGGCAGGCGTTCGGCGTGTGGCGGTAGCGCCAATCGATGCGTGCTGAAGTCAGCAAAATGTGGCGCAAGTTGCGCCTGGCCGAGTGCTTTCAGCCAGGCGTTTTTGTAGGGCGTGAATACCGAGAACGGCTTGCCCATTTGCGTCAGCACTTCGTGCCCCTCAAAAATTACCTGATCTTTGAAAGTCCGCCAGTTGGTGCTACTGACACGCTGTTGTACAGCTTCATCGCGATCGATTGCGCTCGGTTCGTCGTCTCGATTTAGGTACACCGCATCAACCCCAAACTGCGCGACCAAGCGTGGAATTTCATCAATCGGATCGCCATGGCGAACGATCAACGCTCCGCCGTTTTCTCGCAGCGCTGCATCAAGTTCTTGCAGCGCGAGCAAGATAAATTCAACACGGCGATCTGCGCGGGGCAAATGCGCAAGGATGCTGGTATCAAAAATGAAAACACAGAAAACTCGCTCACATTCCTGCAACGCGTTGTGCAACGCAGCGTGGTCATTGCTGCGCAAATCGCGACGAAACCAAACTAATCCGGTAGGCATTGTGATGCAGCTCCTAAAGGTGAAACAGCATTGTTTACAGCATGAAAGGCGGCGACAGATTACAATGCGACTCGTCATGGAAACCGTCAGCCTTGCAAACCACTTCCTGATAGCCATGCCGGCCATGGCCGACCCTAGTTTTTCTCGCACGCTGACCTACATTTGCGAACACAACGCCGAAGGTGCAATCGGCATTATCGTGAATCGTCCGACCGACATGAGTCTGGCAAATTTATTTGAGCGAGTCGACATCGCTCTTGAAGCCGGTGCGCCCGAGCAAAAGTACGCCGCGTTACCGGTTTATTTTGGCGGCCCCGTGCAAACTGATCGTGGCTTTGTCCTGCATAGCCCGGCAGGCGAATGGCAATCTTCGCTGACCGTGAATCCGCAAATCGCACTGACTAGTTCGCGCGATATTTTGCAAACCATGGGCAATGCGGCAATGCCGACACAAGTCTTGGTCAGCCTGGGTTATGCAGGCTGGACAGCGGGACAGCTGGAATGGGAATTGGCGCAAAACGCGTGGCTCACGGTCGAGGCCGATCCCGATATTATTTTTGCCTTGCCGCCCGAGCAGCGGCTGCCCGCCGCGATGCAATCCTTGGGCGTGGATTTCGCCAACCTTTCTGAAGTCGCCGGGCATGCGTGATGAAACCGTGCTCGCATTCGATTTCGGCGTGAAGCGTATCGGCGTGGCTATCGGCGAACGCCGTCTTGGTATCGCGCGCGCCCTAGCGACCATCAGTAAAGAAGCCAATGCCGAGCGATTTGCGGCGATAGAAAAATTGATAGCCGAATGGCATGCGACGCGCTTGGTGGTCGGACGGCCGCTCAATGATGATGCGATGCCACACGAAATGACAGCGCGTAGTGAACGTTTTGCACATCAACTGGAGGGGCGCTTCGGTCTTGCAGTGACACTGGTCGACGAGCGATTTAGCTCGCTCGAAGCCGATGCCCAGATGCGCGAATCCGGTACGCGCGACACAAAAAATTGGCAGCAACGCAAAGCAAAAATCGATGCCGAAGCGGCGCGCATTATTTTGCAAAGCTGGTTTGATACAACAGCAACGGCGACGCAAACGGATACCCATGAAACTACCTGAAGCCGAACAATTACTCGCGCAGCTAACCGAGCAGATGCGCCCGCAGGTCAGCGCACAAACTGCGCTGCTCGGCATTCATACCGGCGGCGTGTGGCTGGCCGAGCGCCTACATGCCAATCTTGCTTTGAGCATTCCGATCGGCGCAATTGATGTGGCGTTTTATCGTGACGACTATCACCAACGCGGCCTGCACGGCAATGCGCGCAGCTCGCAAATTCCATTCGCCGTGGATGGCGCCAGGGTGATCATCGTCGATGATGTTTTGTACACCGGACGCACCATCCGCGCGGCGATGAACGAACTATTCGATCATGGCCGCCCGAGCAGTGTCCAACTTGCCGTGTTGGTCGATCGCGGTGGCCGCGAACTACCGATTGCCGCAGATTTTTGCGCCCATGCCACCACGCTACCAGCCGCACAAATGCTGGCGTTGGAACGTAGCGAGGCGGGAACTTTGTCTTTTCGGATGGTGGAAAAATGAACCAGCCTCTAAGCTTCCAACGCAATCCGCAACTCAATTCAAATGGCGAATTACAACACCTGCTTTCCATCGACGGTTTGCCGCGCGAAATTATCGAACGTATCCTCGACACTGCTGCACCATTCACTTTGGTAGCCGAACGTGAAGTCAAAAAAGTTCCGCTGCTGCGCGGTAAAAGCGTATTCAATTTATTTTTTGAGAATTCCACCCGCACCCGTACAACCTTTGAAATCGCCGCCAAACGCCTGTCGGCCGATGTCATCAATCTCAATATCAATACGTCGTCTGCCGCGAAAGGCGAAACACTGCTCGACACCGTGGATAACCTCGCTGCAATGCAGGCCGACATGTTCGTCGTTCGCCATGCCGCCAGCGGCGCGCCGTACTTGATTGCGCAACACCTCGCTGCCACCGGTCGCAAACACATACGTGTGGTCAATGCGGGCGATGGCCGACATGCGCATCCGACGCAAGGCTTGCTCGACATGTACACGATTCGGCATTACAAAAAAGATTTCAGTCAGCTCACCATTGCAATAGTTGGCGATGTACTGCATTCGCGTGTCGCGCGCAGCCAGATTCATGGCTTGACCACGCTGGGCGTGCCTGAAGTGCGCGTGATTGCGCCACGCACCTTGGTGCCGACCGGCGTTGAGCGGATGGGCGTGCGAGTGTTTAACGATATGCGGGAAGGATTGCGCGGGGTTGATGTGGTGATGATGTTGCGCTTGCAAAACGAACGTATGCAAGGCGCGTTGTTACCCAGTCCGCAGGAATATTTCAAGTCCTACGGGCTGACTCCAGAAAAACTCGCGCTGGCCAAACCTAATGCGATTGTCATGCATCCAGGCCCGATGAATCGCGGCGTAGAAATTGACTCCAGTGTCGCCGACGGCGCTCAAGCGGTGATCTTGCCGCAAGTCAGCTTCGGCATCGCGGTGCGCATGGCCGTGATGGCGATGCTGGGCGGAGGTGGCCAATGACCAACATGCTGAAGTTGCACATCAAGGGTGGCCGGCTGATTGATCCGGCTAATGGCGTCGACCAACTCACGGATATTTTCATTGCCGATGGTTTGATAGTTGGTGCTGGTGACACGCCGCTGAACTTCGTTGCAAACAGCGTACTCGATGCCACCGGTTGCATTGTCTGCCCGGGCTTGGTCGACCTGTGCGCGCGTTTGCGTGAGCCGGGCTTTGAATACAAAGCCACCTTGCAATCCGAAATGGCAGCGGCGGTGGCAGGCGGCGTTACCCGGCTGTCGTGCCCGCCCGATACTGACCCGCCGCTCGATGAGCCGGGCTTGGTGCAAATGCTCACCCACCGCGCGCGTTTGCCGGGTTTTGCGCATGTGCACCCGGTCGGCGCACTCACCGTGCAATTGGCCGGCGAGCGATTGGTCGAAATGGTTCAGTTATTTGATGCCGGTTGTGTCGCCTTCGGGCAAGCTAATCGCAGCATTGTTGACACGCAAGTTTTGCTGCGCGCGATGCACTACGCGGCGACTTTTGGCTTCCCGATTTGGCTACAGGCGCAAGATAGCTTTTTGTCGCGCAATGGTGTCGCGCATGATGGCGAAGTCGCCGCCAGACTCGGGCTGGCGGGAATTCCGGTGGCTGCTGAGACGATAGCGCTGGCGACGATTTTGCACTTGGCACAAGAAAGCGGTGCACGCGTGCATATCCGCCGCATCTCCTCGGCGGCGGCGCTGGAAATGCTCATCGCGGCGCGCGCCAGCGGTATCAATGCGACCTGCGACGTGAGCATCAATCATCTGCATTTGACCGATGCCGACATTGGCTATTTCAATCCGCATGCGCGTCTCGACCCGCCACTACGCAGCCAACGCGACCGTGATGCATTGCGCGCGGGACTGGCTAGCGGGGCAATTGATGCGCTTTGTTCCGATCACACGCCGGTGGATGAGGACGGCAAACAAGTCCCGTTTGAAGAAGCCGAAGTCGGCGCGACGGGCTTGGAGTTATTGCTGCCGCTGTGCTTGAAATGGGCACAGGAAATGAATGTTCCGCTGCTCGCCGCACTAGCGCGGGTAACCTCCAATCCGGCGCGAATTCTCGGCCAGCACGCCGCGTCACTGGCGGTCGGGCAAGTCGCCGACATTTGCGTGTTCGACCCCAAAGCAACCGCCATCGTCAGTCGCGAAAATCTCAAAAGCCAAGGCCACAACACCCCTTTCCTTGGTCTCGAACTACCCGGCCGCGTGCGCTACACGTTGATCGACGGCGCGCTGGCGTACGACGCCGGGCTATGAGCCTAGGCTGAGTTGCTGGCGCACGGCGGACATATCAACGCCGACCACACGCAGACGTTTGGCGCGGGCGGTATCGCCGCTAATCAGCGTCACCGAATTTTTGCTAACGCCTAATTGTGCGGCGATAAATTTGATCAGGGCAGCATTGGCTTTGCCATCGACCGGCGGCGCAGCGAGGCGGATTTTTAGTGCATCGCCATGCACGCCAACGACTTCAGTTTTCTTTGCAGCGGGTTGAATGTGCAGGGTTAATACCAACGCACCACCATCATCGCGCAGCCACATGATTAAAAGTTTAGTATCACTTGTGTGCGCAAATTTGCCAGCAGCATCAGCGCAATCTGCAACAACACGAACAATGCCAGTGGCGATAAATCGACACCACCTATCGGCGGAATGAAGCGTTGAAATGGGCGCAACATCGGGCGCGCCAGCATGTTGAAAATGCCGGCCATCGGCGCATGCGGATTGACCCACGAAAAAACCGCCGAGATGAATACCACAGCGAACGCGAAATACAACGCAATCTTGATGACTTCAAGCAGTGCAATGAGTGCGATGCCAGTTGGTGCTGGTGACACGCCGTTAAAGCCGGCACTGAGCGCCACCGCCGCCAGCAGATAGATTAGTTGCCAAACCCACGCCAACAGTGCGCTGGCAAGATCGTGACCATAAGCCCCGGGAATAAATCGCCGCGCCGGTAACACCATCCAGTTGCTCACTGCCATCACGAATTGCCCCAACGGATTGCGAAACGATACGCGAGCAGATTGCATGGCAAAGCGCACCACCAGTGTCATCGACAAAAATCCGCAAACGGTGTCGACCAGCATCAGGATAATTTGACTGAACATGTTTAATCGCGCCCCAACAATTCGCCCAGCTCGCGGCCACGCGCCGCCGCTGCCGCAACCCCAAGGCCAATGGCATTCGCGATCTTGCTATCGGCAAACGATTGCAGTGCGGCCTCGGTTGTGCCGCCTCTGGAAGTGACTTGTTGGCGCAAAGTCGAAATTGATTCTGTACTTTGATCGGCCAGTTGCGCTGCGCCCTGAAAAGTCTCAATGGTGAGTTGTCGCGCATCTGCTGCGTTGAATCCCAGACCAATCGCCGCCGCCTCCATCGCCTCGATGAAATAGAAAACGTAAGCCGGACCACTGCCGGAAATTGCCGTCACCGCATCCATTTGCGCTTCATTGTCCAGCCACAAAGTCGCGCCGACTGCGCGCAAAATTCGTTCCGCATCATTGCGCGCGCTTGGCGCTACGCTAGGGTCGGCATACAAACCGGTGACGCTCTTACCTATCATTGCTGCCATATTCGGCATGGTGCGAACCACTTGCCGATAGCCACCGAGCCAGCGTGAAATGTCATCCAGCCGCAAACCCGCAGCGATGCTGACCACCAATTGCTGCGTCAACTGCCCGTTGATTGGTGCCAAGGCTTCACGCATTTGCTGTGGCTTGACTGCCAATACTAAGGTATCGCAATCCATCACTTGCGTGTCGACGGCATCCACGCAACGCACCGAGAATGTTGCGCTCAAGCGTTCGCGCGATTTCGCATACGGCTCCACTATTTGCATGTCCGCGGCTGAAAAGCCTTGCCCTATCAGGCCGCCGATTAGTGCGCCAGCCATATTGCCGCCGCCAATAAATGTAATTCGCATCTAATGCCTTTCGCCAAAAATTGCCGTGCCAACTCGAACGATGGTCGCGCCTTCGAGTATCGCGGCTTCCAAATCGTGTGACATTCCCATCGACAGGGTGTCCAAATTTAGTCCATCGCGATTGAGATTTTCTTTCAATTCTCTCAGGATAGAAAACTGCCGACGCTGTATCGCCAGGTCGCTCGTCGCCGCAGGAATCGTCATCAATCCACGCAAATTCAAATTGGGTAGCGCATTAATTTCGCGTGCCAAGTTCATTGTGGTCGCAGGCGAAACGCCACCTTTAGTCGCCTCGTTCGAGACATTTACTTGTATGCAGACATTGAGTGCCGCTAGACCCGCAGGGCGTTGCTGCGCCAAACGCTGCGCGGTTTTAAGGTTGTCAATCGAGTGCACCCAAGCAAAATTCTCCGCGACCAGTTTGGTTTTGTTGTTTTGCAAAGGCCCGATGAAATGCCATTCGAGCGTTTGCGCTCCTGACGTAGCTAGCGTAGTAATTTTCGCTACCGCTTCTTGCACGTAATTCTCGCCAAACATCCGTTGCTGCGACAAGGCAGCCTCGGAAACCGCACTGGCCGGCCAGGTTTTTGACACAGCCAGCAAGCTGACTGATTCTGGTGCGCGGGCGGCGGCGGAACAGGCCGCAAAAATTCGCGCGCGAACGGCTTGCAAGTTGGCGGCGATTGATGTCATATAGTGGTTAAAGTATACCCGTCGAGCCCAACAGGAGAAACAATCAATGGATATCACCGAGCTGCTGACTTTTGTGGTCAAAAATAAAGCTTCCGATTTGCATTTGTCGTCGGGCTTGCCGCCGATGATTCGTGTACATGGCGACATTCGCCGCATTAATCTGCCGGCAATGGAGCACAAAGAAGTACACAGCATGCTCTACGACATCATGAACGACGCTCAGCGCAAGTTTTATGAAGAAAACCTGGAGCTCGACTTTTCATTCGCGATTCCCAATCTGGCCCGCTTTCGTGTCAATGCATTCGTTCAAAATCGCGGTGCAGCGGCAGTGCTACGTACGATTCCCTCAAAGATAATGTCGCTTGAGGAACTAAAGTGCCCGAAAATTTTCGAAGAACTCGCCGACCAACCGCGCGGCATTGTGCTGGTAACCGGGCCAACCGGCTCAGGCAAATCCACCACGCTAGCGGCGATGGTGAATCACAAAAATGAAGTTGAGCGCGGACATATTTTGACGGTCGAAGATCCGATTGAATTCGTCCATGAATCCAAAAGTTGTTTGATTAACCAGCGCGAAGTCGGGCCGCATACGCTTTCGTTCAACAACGCTTTGCGCTCAGCATTGCGCGAAGATCCGGACGTAATTCTGGTCGGCGAAATGCGCGATTTGGAAACCATCCGTCTTGCACTATCAGGTGCCGAAACCGGCCATTTGGTGTTCGGTACTTTGCACACCTCCAGCGCCGCGAAAACGATTGACCGGATTATTGACGTGTTCCCTGCGGCAGAAAAGGAAATGGTGCGCGCGATGTTGTCAGAATCGCTCAAGGCGGTGATTTCGCAGACGCTGTGCAAGACCATGGACGGCACCGGGCGTGTTGCCGCACACGAGATCATGGTCGGCACACCAGCAATTCGCAACTTGATACGCGAAGCCAAAGTCGCCCAAATGTATTCGGCGATCCAAACCGGCCAGCAGTTTGGGATGCAAACCCTGGATCAAAATTTGCAAGACTTGGTTAAACGCAAAATCATCAGCCCGGGCGAAGCGCGCAGTAAAGCCGCCAACAAAGATAATTTCCCTGCTTGATTAAATCGCCGTAAAACACAAACAGCAACGCAAAGGATTAGAAAATGGAACGCGACGAAGGCCTTAAGTTCATGTACCAGCTGCTCACGATGATGATCCAGAAAAAAGGCTCAGACCTTTTCATCACGGCAGGCTTTCCGCCAGCGATGAAGATCGACAGCAAGATGACGCCGGCCACCACGCAAGCCTTGTCGGCGCAGCACACGGCAGAGTTAGCGCGCTCGATCATGAATGACAAACAGGCTGCCGAATTCGAGGCGACCAAGGAGTGCAATTTCGCCATTCAGCCCGCCTCGATTGGCCGCTTCCGGGTCAATGCGTTTTATCAACAAGGTAAAGTGGGTATCGTCCTTCGCGTTATCAACGTTTCAATTCCAGACTTCGATGATTTGAAATTGCCGCCCGTGTTGAAAGACGTGGTGATGACTAAACGTGGACTAGTGCTATTCGTCGGCGGCACCGGTTCGGGCAAGTCAACATCGCTGGCGGCGATGATCGGCTATCGCAATCAGAACTCTTACGGCCACATTATTACGATTGAAGATCCGGTTGAATACGTGCATGAACACCGCAATTGCGTCATCACTCAGCGTGAAGTAGGCGTCGATACAGACAGCTGGGCGATTGCCCTGAAGAACACCTTACGCCAAGCCCCTGACGTTATTTTGATCGGCGAAATTCGTGAGATGGAAACCATGGAGCACGCCATCGCCTTCGCCGAAACGGGCCACCTCGCATTGGGCACCTTGCATGCCAATAACGCCAACCAAGCATTGACTCGCATCATCAATTTCTTCCCAGAAGAGCGCCACCAGCAATTGATGCTTGACCTCTCGCTGAATCTCAAAGCGGTGGTCTCGCAGCGTCTGATTCCGCTCAGAGAAGGCAAAGGTCGGGCGGCAGCGGTCGAGATTTTGCTTAATTCACCACTAATCTCAGATTTGATGGCCAAGGGCGATGTCTCGGAAATCAAGGAGATTATGAAAAAATCGCGCGAACTCGGCATGCAGACTTTTGACCAGGCACTTTTCGATCTTTACGAAGCCGACCGCATTAGTTACGAGGATGCCCTGCGCTTTGCCGACTCGATGAATGAAGTACGCCTACAAATCAAGTTGCATGGCAAAGACATGGCCAGCAAGGATTTGAATTCGGGGATACAACATTTGGATATTGTGTGACGATGGTGCGATGTCTGGTTTTCAAATCACTTTTTTCGCCAAGCTATCCCCTCAAGTCAGTGCGTAGCACGCTGCTTTTGGGTGACCGCGTCGGAGTCGCTGGTTTTAACTTCTAGAGCCACACCAATTTGTGCGGTGAATTTCCACTGTGCCATGTTGAAGGATTGCCGACGGGTTAATTCAAATTCGATCAATTGAATTATTGAAAACTTGGAAACATGTGGTTGGTTTTCAATTGGCACAAACCTTGAAAATTTAGTTGCGAGACTGGCACTCTGGCGACTTAGGCGCAAACTTCAAAATGACAATACAGGCAAGGACCGAAAGTACTCTGGGAAATGTTTGTGGTGAGCAAACATGAAGCGTTTCCTCTTTCGTGCAGGGCGCATTCTCGGCTTGACGTTAATTCTCACCTGTTCACCATTGCTGCAAGCGAGATCATTGTTCATCGAGGATTTGACTTGGGAAGAAGTCGCGGTCGAAATCGCAAACGGTAAAACAACGGCCATTATTTTTGCAGGAAGTACCGAACAAAATGGCCCGCATATGGTGCTTGGCAAGCATACATTTGTTGCGAGGTATTTGGCCGAACGCATTGCGAGTGAACTGGGTGACGCTTTGGTCTACCCGATCTTTCCATTTGCACCAACCGGCGACGCCATCACACGAACCGGACACATGCGTTTCCCCGGCAGCGTAAACGTTTCCGAAAGTCAGTTTGTCGCCGTCATGCACGACGTGGCGCTGAGCGCTGCAACGGCAGGCTTTAAAAACATTCTGTTGATGGGTGACCATGGTGGTGGTCAGGCTGCATTGGCAGTTCTCGCGCAAACTTTGGATGCGCAGATGTCGTCACGCGGTATTCGTGTCTTCCATATTGCCGCGGTATACGAACCTCCCGAAGCTACGCTCGCCATCAAGCAGCGAGGCACGTTGCTGAACCCAAATGCACATGCGGGAACAATCGATACGTCGACATTGATGGCCATTGATCCGGGTGAACATTGGGTGCGCCACGACCTGCTGACGAAAGCAAATACGACAAATGGTGCTGAGGAAGACCCGCGTGATGCGACTGTCGATCTGGGACGACAGATTTTGTCTTTACGCGTAAGCGCAGCCCTTGTACAAATTCGGGCATTGATGCTTAGCCGACGGTAATTACCGCTTGCGCAATTGCCTAAACACGTTGGCAAATGGCTTGAATAACATCTGGCTGACTGACTGCCATTGCTCGCTTGTTCCATCATCAAGCCCAATTTCGAACGCTTGCTCAGCGCCGGTTGGAACGTAGAGCGTGCCATAGAGCCGATCCCAAATAGCCAAATCAAATCCACGATTACAGCCAATGTGTTGTCGTTCGCAGCTGTGGTGAAGTTGATGGTGCGCTGGGCTAATCAACCATTTTCCAAGCCGTGAACCATAGGTTAGCCAAACCCGTGTATGGCGAAGATTTCCAATCGTATTGCCAAGCCAAAGCAGCACATGCAATCCCAAAAAAGTAAACATGTCGACCGGAGCGTCACTCATTCGATTGAAACCCCAGGTAACGATTCCGGAAAAGAAAGCGCCACCCCAGGCCATTATCAGTAAATCCACTGGGTGCGCTCGGAAGGCGGTCATTGGCGTCAGCACTTCGGCTGAGTGATGAACCTTGTGGAACTCCCAGAAAATAGCTACGTCGTGAAGCAAGCAGTGCGCTACGAAACGACCGAAATCATAGGCAACGAAGAACATCAGCGTATAAGCTGCGCGCCAAAAAATACTTACCGTTGTCGCAGACGGTATGCCAACAGCTGACTTGCTACCGGCCAAGTCGAACAAATGGACAATATCAAACTGATTGAAGAGCAATGATGCAAACAATAACGGCCATAGCAGTGCATTAACAAAATACAAGCTGTAGTCTGCACGCGCTGACCGGTGCCACCAAAGTTGCCGGCTAAAGTAACGGCTTCGAAACTCCGCCCACTTGCCCGGAGCGTCACCACGATGCCAGTAAAGCCAACTCAACACCGCCAGAAGAAAGGCAGTCAGCAAGAACGGCCAAAACAGGAAAGAGTCGCTCTTAATAGGAGCAAACAATGCTGTCGCAATATTGAAGGCGACAAAATAAACGCTATCGAGGAAAAATTGCATCAGCGAGAAGTTTTAGATTTAACGTCAGTGCGGTGAGATTATTGCAGTAACTTCTTTGTGGCAAGAAAGCTGGAATCAATCACTATTGGTCGTTTCTGCTTACCTGTCTGGTCGGCGAAAGGAGTGACACCAACACGACATCACCAATGGAAGTTATCAATCGCATTTGCCAATGTGACATGCGGCCCTACTCAGCGCCCGCACTTTATCCCATACCGCTGCAAAACCTGCCTCGCCGGCGCGCGAACTGATCGCGTTAATTTTTTGGTCGTGCTGAACCAGCTACGATGTCAATGCCATAAAGCCGGCATTCCAAGGGCCCGTTGAACAAAGGCGTTTTGCGACCCACACGTAAACCGAGAAACTTGGGGAAGCGGACATCGGCTGACAGAAACCAGGTTCGCCAACCTGCGAAATTTTTCTTGAGCGCATCACCCAGTAGTGGATAAAACGCGGCGAGTTCGTCTTCGTTGCCTAGGCGTTCGCCATAGGGAGGATTGGTGATTAGCGAGCCACTGCTTGCCGGTGCAGTGCGGGTTAACAAATCGGCACGCTCGACTTTGACTAATTTTTCCAGCCCTGCGTGCGCCAAATTTTGTTGCGTGCGAGCGACTGCATCAGCGGAAATATCGCTGCCAAAAATCGGCAAACTTTTAGTTTCGCGGCGACGCTCTGCGGCTGCACGTTGCAGTTCGCGCCATAGCGTCGGGTCAAAATTTAATAACCGTTCAAAACCGAATTCGCCAGCTTCGCGTGACAAACCAGGTGCATCGTCGAGCGACATTTGTACTGCTTCGAGCAAGAAGGTTCCGCTGCCGCACATTGGGTCGAGCAGGGTTTGTTCTGGTGTCCAGCCGGCCAAACGCAAAATCCCTGCGGCCAGATTTTCTTTTAATGGAGCTTCAATTTTTGCGGCCTTGTGGCCGCGCTGATACAAAGGTTCGCCACTGGTGTCGAGGTAAATGGTCGCTTGCGTGTCAGTCAAAAAAAGATGGATGCGAATTTCAGGATTGCGTGTGTTCACACTCGGGCGACGATCCGTGTCGGCGCGAAAACGGTCACACACGGCGTCCTTCACTTTGAGTGTGATGAACTCCAAACTCTTGAGTGGTGATCGAATTGCCGTGACATACACGCGGATGTTGCGCTCGACGCTGAATAACTTGCTCCAGTTGATGTTGTAGGCAAGCCGGTAAATATCCGCCTCGGTACGATAGTCGCCATAGGCCAGTCGCCACAGCAGCCGCGTAGCAATTCGCGATTCGAGATTGATGCGATAGGCGGTTGCCCAATCGCCCGTGCACGCTGCGCCGCCGGGCAAGGTTTTGACTTGGCGGCCGCCGGCGGCGGCTAAATCTTCGCCGAGTAATTCTTCAAGGCCGCGCGGGCAACTGGCAAAAAATTGATGTTTCAAAATGGCTTTACCACGACAAGGATACAAATTACGATCAGTGCCAACACCGGCACCTCGTTAAAAAAACGGAACCAAACATGCGTCTTGGTAGATTTGTCGGCGACGAACTCGCGCAGGATTTTGCCGCACCAAAGATGGTAACCAAGCAGGCCAAATACCAGGACAATTTTGACTTGCAGCCATGCGCCAGAGAATCCATAACTCAACCACAGCATCACGCCGGTGCCGATAGCCAAAGCGCAAATCGGCGTGACAAAACGATAGAGTTTGGCTGACATCAATAGCAATCGTGCTCGCTCCGCGGCGCTCTCGGCAGGCACCATCGCCAAATTGACAAACAGGCGCGGCAAATAAAACAAACCGGCGAACCAGCTCACCACAAACACGATGTGAAAGGCTTTTAACCAAAGCATCAGGCGATTCCCTCACGCACTGTCGGATAGCGTAAGCGTACGCCCAATTCGCGTTTCATCCGTACGTTTTTCATGCGCCGTGATTCACTCATAAATGACCATTGCATTGCGGAGACGTGCGTCGCCACTTCAGCACGCGGCAACCGCGGCGCGCGTGGCAAGGCGAATTTGTCGGCCAACAAATCGAACCAATCGCCCATCAACAAAGATGTGTCGTCGCTGGCGTTGTAGGTACGATTACGCCGGCCGTGTTTGAGTGCAGCGATGCAAGCACGACCTAAATCTTCGGCGTGAATGTGGTTGGTGTGGCTGTCTTCACCGCGATTGATGAGCGGCAGTGCGTTGTGCAAACGCTCCAGCGGTAAGCGATTCGCCGCATAAATTCCGGGCGCACGCACGATGCTGACACGAGATCTAAAACGTCGTAATTGGCGCTCGGCATCGAGTCGCCGAATTGCCCGTGCGGAATGCGGTTTGCATGGTCGCGTTTCATCAATCAGCGCGCCAGTACAATCGCCATAGACGCCGCTGGTGCTGATGTAGACCAGTGCGCGTGGTAAACTTTTTCCACGTCGCAAACAGGCGATCAGGCGGCGCGTTCGCAAGTCATGTTCGCCAGTTGGTGCTGGCGCCACGCTGTGTATCACCGCATCCGCAATCCCCGAGAGCCGCCGCAAAGTATGCCGTTGATCGAGATCGCCACAAATTTGCAGCACCCCCAAACGCTCAAGTGCCTCGTCACGCTGGCGCACCAAGGCAATCACGCGCCAGTGTTTAGTAAGTTGCGGCAATACACGGCGCATCACATCGCCACAGCCCACAATCAACAAATTTTTCATTGAAAGATTATCGCATGGCGTTTCAAATCAGCTTGTCGCCCAGTGGCCATCACTACACCAGCGACGCGACTACCACGCTGCTGGAAGCGGCGCTGGCAGCGGGATTCACCTTGCCCTATGGTTGCCGCAATGGCGCTTGCGGTAGCTGCAAGGGCAAAGTCCTGGCCGGTGAAATTGATCACGGCAAAGCGCAGCCAAATGTTTTGTCAGATGACGAGCGCGCCAAAGGCATGGCACTGTTTTGCTGCGCCACCGCGCGTAGTGATTTGACTTTGGAATGTCGCGAAGTCGGCAATGCCAAAGATATTCCGGTGCGCATGTTGCCCTGCCGCGTGCAAAAAATCGAACGAGTGGCCGAAGATGTGATCATCTTGTCGCTCAAGCTACCGACCAACGAACGCTTGCAATTTTTGCCCGGCCAGTACATCGAGTTCCTGCTCAAAGACGGCAAACGCCGCGCATTCTCGATTGCCAACGCACCGCATAGCGACGAATTTGTCACCGTGCATATTCGTCGCGTCGACGGCGGCGCATTCACCGCGCATGTTTTTGAGACGATGAAAGAAAAAGAAATCCTGCGCTTCAATGGCCCGCTCGGCAGTTTTTATTTACGCGAAGAGTCCACCAAACCGATTATTTTCGTCGCTGGCGGCACTGGCTTTGCACCGATTAAATCCATCATCGAACATGCGCTGCATCACGGCGAAAAACGCCAAATGCATTTGTATTGGGGCGCACAAAATCGCGCTGGTTTGTATCTGCCGGAGTTGCCATCGTCGTGGCCGGTCCACTATGTTCCGGTACTCTCCAACGCAGAGGCGAGCGACGCATGGCAAGGCCGTAGCGGATTTGTTCATCACGCCGTGCTCGCAGATTTTCCGGATCTCGCTGATGCGCAGGTCTATGCTTGCGGCTCACCAGCCATGATAGATGCAGCGCGCGCCGATTTCATTCGTGCCGGTTTGCCAGAAGAAGATTTCTTCGCTGATGCGTTTAGTCTCGCGCCGTTGGGGAGTTGAGGGCTGGGTTACGGCGGCGGAGCAGGGGTTTCGCAAAGCATTGCTTTGCGCCTGTGGAGCGGGTCGGCTGTACTAAGCCGACACTGCACACCAGCACCAACTGACAGATCTCGCAGACGAAAGAATTTCTGCCAACTTCAAATCACCGGTGCTTTGGAGATGGCACCACCGACCAAACTGACTGCCATCCAGAGCATCACCGCACCGTACACAATGCGCGGTGCCCAGGTTGCGAACTGCTCGTACCAGTCGTTGATGGCTGCGGTCTCCAGTTCGGTGTGGCGTAGCAACATGTCGGGCAAGGTGCCACTCGCTTCCCCCGTCGCGATAAATTCAACCAAGCGGTGTCGGCTCATCGGGTCGCCTAATCCATCGACATCAGCGACCGCCTGCGACAGCGTTTCGCCGTTGGTAACTCGTGGCGCGATCTGACTCAATTCCCTGCGGACGGATGGCGCACTTACGGTATCCAATGCGATAGGCAGTGCGTCGAGCATTGGTATCCCGGCCTCTAGCATCAAGCCCAGGCTCGCAAAAAAATCGCGGACATTTTGACGCTGAATAAAATTTCCCACGATAGGCGTGACGCGCAATCGAGCGCCTGAGGTTGCGCCGGTGAACCACCAGCGCAGCCCGATTCCGATCAGACCCACCATGAGCAATGGTCGTAGCACCAGACCGAGGTAGGTCAACACGCTGGTCGTACCGGTCACTAGCCCGGGCAATGGATCTAGGCATAAAGCGAACAGAAATATTGCAGCGGGCAACAGCATGCGTGACTTGATGCGGGCAGTCTGCATCGCCCGCGTCGTATAGAAATCAGCCAGTCGTCGATAAACCCGCGCTGGGCTACCCGCACTCATTGCAGCGTGTATCAAGCGTGCTTCCAGCGTAGTAAATAAACCGCTGCGTTCGCCGGCAATCGCGAACTCCATTCGCTTCATCAAGCTACGCATCGTGGTTAGTCGCTGCTTGGCTTTCGGCGGCAAATTCAACACCGCAAAAGCCCTGTCGAATGGCAAACCAGCATGCTCCATTTGTGCAAGTTGTTGAAAGAGTTGGGCGCGGATGCCAAGCGGCAGTGACTGATGAGTCTTCATTTGTTACATGCTAACCCGTAGTCGGATTTTGCCGCGCTGACCAACACTGCGAATACCTTGAGCAATGCGATCTTCAAGCGATAATGCGAACATTCGCTAGCGGTCACATTTGATGCAGACGTCCCAATCAAGCGCTTCAGAAAATAGCCTCGCCGTGGTCATTGGTGCCAATGGTGGTGTCGGGAGTGCACTGCTGGCTGAACTGAGGCGCGAAAATCTATATGCACAAGTCATCGGTTTGAGTCGGCAAAGTACTCCGGCTTTGGACCTGCTCAATGAGTCCAGCATCATTGAATGCGCGCGTTACCTTGCCGGGCTCGGCATTCCGCGACTGGTGATTGATGCAACCGGATTTCTTCACAACGGGGCGTTGGAGCCGGAGAAGAGTTGGCGCCAGTTGAGTCCGGAACACATGGCCAAGGCATTTGCCGTTAATGCGATCGGACCGGCGCTGTTGATGAAACATTTTTTACCGCTGATGCCACACCGCGAACGGGCGGTTTTCGTCACACTTTCGGCCAAAGTGGGAAGTATTGGTGACAATCATTTGGGTGGTTGGTATAGCTATCGCGCTTCCAAAGCAGCGCTCAACCAAATCGTCCGCACCGCGGCAATTGAACTGCGGCGTAGCGCACCTAATGCTATCTGCGTGGCTTTGCATCCGGGCACGGTAGACACCCGACTATCTGCACCATTTGCGAAGGCCGGACTTGAAATACAAACGCCGGCAGTTGCTGCCCGTTGTTTGCTTGAGGTCATCGCCAAACTTGACTCCAGTCATAGCGGGCAGTTTTTTGACTATCGAGGTGACAGTTTGCCGTGGTGAAACTTGCAGAAATTTTTTTAGGACTTTGAAAATGAGATTGCTCAATTTTTTGTCAGTGGCTGCGCTTGGTCTGGCAGCTTGCTCTACCTCCGCGCCGGATGGCATCACGCCGGTGACACCGTTCGAGATCAATCGCTACCTTGGCAAATGGTACGAAATTGCCCGCCTCGATCACTCGTTTGAACGCGACATGACCGACGTCAGCGCCAACTACCGGATGCAATCCGATGGCAGCGTGGAGGTCATCAATCGGGGTTTTGATACCAAGCGTAATGAGTGGCGCGACGCGATTGGCAAAGCCAAGTTCACCGGTGACAGCAATCGGGCTTCCTTAAAGGTGTCATTTTTTGGTCCTTTCTACGGCGGCTATCACGTCGTTGCCCTTGATCAGCAGGCCTATCGATGGGCAATGGTAGCCGGGCCAGATCGCGACTATTTGTGGATTCTGGCGCGCGACCGGCAGTTGCCGGCGGAAGTCAAAGCGCAATTGCTCAAACAGGCGACTGAGCTGGGATTCGATGTTCAAAAATTAATCTGGGTCAGTCAGAATCGCCGCGATCAATAGGGAAAGCTGAATGAGCAGCGTCGTCAAAACAAATTTGAATCCAAAGAAATTACTACTCAGCAAATGGACCGCGGTGTCGCCACAGAATAAAGAGAAACACTTTCTGGTGACTAAGCTGATTGCGGTCGAACCACCCACAAGCTTGATTGAAACGGTTGAGCTGGAAGCCGTGCACTCACGTCGCAGTTTCTTGATGCCGTGGCGTGATCTTGCCGACCAGCGCCATTGGCTGCAGGGCTGGCATTAATTGATGAGCAGCCCTAAACACATCGCGGTAATTGGCGCCGGTATCGCCGGCTTGTCATGCGCGACATTGCTGCAACAGGCCGGTTTTCAGGTCAGCATTTTCGATAAGAGTCGAGGGCCAGCCGGGCGTATGAGCACGCGTCGCGGCGAAGACTGGGAGTGTGATCATGGCGCGCAATATTTCACTGCCCGCGACCCGAATTTTCGCAACGAGGTCGCGCGCTGGCAGCAGGCCGGCGTGGCTGACCTTTGGCAGCCTCGTATCAAGGTATTCGACGGCACACGGCTTGAGGATCGCGAGTCCAATCTCGCACGATTCGTCGGCGTGCCGCGGATGACTGCACCGGCACATTTTCTTGCCGATGCATTTAACGTGGTGAGCGACACATTGATTGATTCACTGCACCCGCAGGCCGACGGATGGTCGCTCGGCGCTGCGCAACAGCAAATTCTCAATCAGCGATTTGATGCCGTCTTGCTGGCAATACCAGCGCCTCAGGCCGTGCCGCTCCTTCGCGATGTTGCTGTAGACCTTTCAAACGTCGCAGCTAGCGCCAGAATGCGCGGCGCGTGGGCATTGATGCTGCGTTATGCCGATCAGCCCGAGCTGCCATTCGATGCGGTATTCGTCAATCATGGTCCGCTGCGCTGGGTCGCGCGCAACAACAGCAAGCCAGGACGCAGCGGTGCACAAACCTGGCTATTACACGCGAGTCCCGCGTGGAGCGAGGAACATATTGAGGACGAGGCCGATACGGTCGCTGCAGTGATGCTGGATGCCTTTGCACAACTTGGTGCGCCACCACCACAAGCATGGACGGCGCACCGTTGGCGCTATGCCGACAGCGACCCTGCACTTGATTTGGGTTGCGTATGGGAAAGCCAGCTGGGCATCGGACTCTGCGGCGATTGGCTCAACGGCGGCAAGGTAGAAGGTGCCTGGCTTAGTGGTCGTGCCTTGGCACAGCGGATCGTCGAATTGTAGGCAACGCAATTCGTCCACCATATTTAAAGGCGTTGGCGCTCCGCGAAGCGGACATCCCGGCATGCAGAGCAGATCGGCACCAACCGGCGACTACCGGGCGGCAATTGCCTGTGCCAGGGGCAAGACCTGCACACGCTCATGTAGGGAATAAGCGATATTCCCCGGATAAATGACCCACAGCAGATCAAGTTTCAAATCCGCCAGCGCGTGCCGCATTGATGGAGTCATGCGTGGCGCATCGGCGCGTTTGATTTCTATGCCGAGTCGAAAACCATTGCGGATAAACAATCCATCGAGTTCTGCGCCAGTGTGCGTTGCCCAAAAATAGGCCGCGTCGGGGCTCAGCGTGCGTAGCAAAGGCCTCCATCACGAACCCTTCCCACGATGCGCCGCAGCGCGGGTGTGACAGCAGCGCACCGTGCGTGCTGATGCCGAGCAATTGATGCAACAAACCACTGTCGCGCCAATACAGCTTCGGCGACTTCACTTGACGCTTGCCAAGGTTTTCGTGCCACGGCGCAAGCTGGCGAACGAGGTAGGCGCCGGTCAGCAAATCAAGGTAGCGTCGCACGGTAGGTTCAGAAATACCAAGCGAACGTGCTGGGTCGGCGGCGTTCCAGATTTGCCCGTGGTAGTGCGCCAGCATCGCTAGAAAACGCATCATCGCCGCTGGGGGCAGGCTCATGCCCAGTTGCGGCAAATCGCGTTCCACCAGCGCCAGCAAGAACTGCTTGCGCCACGCCTGGCTGTCGGCGTTTGACCTACTTAGAAACGCGCGAGGAAAACCGCCGCGCAGCCACAAATTGTCGGTCTCGCTCACCCCAACTTCATCAAGCGCCAGACCACCAATTTCGATCACCTCGATGCGCCCGGCCAGTGATTCACTCGATTGCTGCAATAGCGCCGGCGAAGCACTACCCAAAATCAGGAAACGTGTTTCCTCGCCATGTGATTGGGGCCGGTCAGCAAGCACGCGCAGCACCGGAAATAAGTCGCCAGCACGTTGAATCTCGTCGATCACCACCAGCCCGGATAGTGGCGCCAATGCCGTCATCGGCTCGGCTAAGCGCGCCAGACTAATTGGATCTTCGAGGTCGAAATAATTGGACGAATCCGGCGCGACAAACTGCCGCGCAAGCGTCGTCTTGCCAACCTGACGCGGCCCCACCAATGCCACGACGGGGCTACGATCAAGTGCAGTACGAATACGGTTTTCGAACAGCGGACGATTTATCATGGTGATAATTTACCATGAAAATCCAATATTGATTGTTGGAATATCGTGGTGTGATTTGCGTATGTCGTATTCAAAAACCATCAATAGGCGCGAAAAGACGGCGTGTCACAAGCGCCAACTGGCGAGCTAGGGGCACGTAGTACGAAAAAACTGCTATGGCGCAGCTTCGTTTAAGCCTGACTTGCCCTGATTTGATCTTTGAAGTGCTTGCTCGTTTTCGGCTTCGTCGATTTCTTCTTCACGGAGAATGACCAAATCAGTTAAGGCTTTTATCTGACGCCTATGCATACGAAGTTGGATGACAAAGACGTTAATTATCGAAACAGAAATCAAAAGCATAGAAAAAAATTCTATGGATATGACTGCTTTCAGTGAAAGCATTAAACCAACCACAATCGTAGCAATGAGCGCGATCGCCCAACAGATTTCTTGCCACGTTCTAACGTACGTACCTATTCCCTTCAGCAAGCGAATTGCCGTCAGTCTTTTTTCATAGCGCGACATCTTGGTTGCCAGATCGATGGGATTGTTATTGATCATCATGTGTCCTAATCATGAATTCAGTAAGACATACATAGACGGTGTGACGAACGACCGCCGGTTTTTGATGGTTAAAGCCAACCAACAGCGTATCACCAGCACCAACTCGCAAGTTGGCACCAGGCCTAACACTCGCCCAAATAAGCCGCCCGCACGCGCGCATCGGCCAGCAGATTGGGCGCCGTATCGGCAATCGTAATCTTTCCGCTTTCCATAACATAACCGCGCGAACAAACTTTCAATGCTAGCAGGGCGTTTTGTTCGACGAGGAAAATGGTGACGCCTTGGGCGGCGACGCTTTGGATGACTTCAAAAACTTTGGCGACCATGATTGGCGCTAGTCCCATTGAGGGTTCGTCCAGCAGCAACAATTTTGGTCTGCCCATCAGTGCGCGGCCGATGGCGAGCATTTGTTGTTCGCCGCCGGAGAGGGTTCCGGCGACTTGTTTTTCGCGCTCTTTTAGGCGCGGCAACATGGTGAAAATCCGTTCGACATCAGCGGCAATTTCGGCCTTGTCGTTGCGGTGATAGGCTCCCATGGTGAGGTTTTCGGCGATGGTCAAGCGGGCGAAAATTCCGCGTCCTTCAGGCACCAAGGCCAAGCCTTTATTGATCAACACATGGCTGGGCAATTGGTTGATTTTTTCGCCCGCGTAACGAATTTCGCCGGTGGAATTTATCATCCTTGCCAGTGCTTTGAGCGTCGAAGTCTTGCCTGCGCCGTTGGCACCGAGCAGGCAAACCATTTCGCCTTGCATGACCGAAAACGACACGCCTTTGACGGCGGCGATTCCGCCGTAGTGGATTTCGAGATTGAGCGCGTCGAGTAATGGTGACGATGAGTTTGTTGGCCTATTCATTTGCAGTTCCAATGTAAGCCTCGATCACTTTCGGATTGGCGCGCACGACGCTGGGTATGTCTTCGCAAATTTTCTGGCCGTAGTCGAGCACGGCGACACGGTCGCACAAACCCATCACCAATTTCACATCATGCTCGATCAATAACACGGTGAGGCCATCGCTGCGCAAGCCTTCGATGAGCGTGCGCAAGGCCCCGGTTTCGGTGGCGTTCATGCCGGCGGCGGGCTCGTCTAGCGCTAGCAATTTTGGTTCCGTAGCTAAGGCGCGAGCGATTTCCAGGCGGCGTTGATCGCCATAACTCATCTCGCGCGCCAAGCTGTTGGCATGGTCGGCGACGCCGACGTAATGCAACAATTCTTCGGCGCGGCGGCGAATTCCGGCTTCTTCAGCGCGCTCTGACTTGGTTCGCAGCATTGCGCCAAACACGCCGGCATGGGTTTTGACATGTCGGCCGACCATGACGTTTTCCATCGCCGTCATGTTGCCGAACAGGCGAATGTTCTGGAAGGTGCGCGCGATGCCTGCAGCGGCCACGGTGTGTGGGCTTTCCAGCGTGAGCGGTTTGCCATCAAAGCTGATCTGCCCGCCATCGCGCTGGTAAAGCCCGGTGAGGACGTTAAAGAACGTGGTTTTGCCAGCACCGTTTGGCCCAATCAAGCCATAAATCTCACCACGTCGGATGGTCAGGCTCACATCCTTCAAGGCCTGCACCCCGCCGAACCGCTTGCCGATACCGCTGGCATCGAGCAATACGTCAATTGCCGCCGTCATTTGTTTGCCACCACCGTCATTTCGCGCCGATGGCGTGATTCAGGCCATAGACCGGCAGGGCGATAGCGCATAGTCAGCACCAAGGCCAAACCGAAAATCAACATGCGTAAAACTTCCGGGTCTATCCACATGTGTCCGAAGACTGCCATTTGCACCGGTTCAACGGTATAGCGCAAAATTTCCGGTAGGAAGGACAGCAGCACGGCGCCGGCGATGACTCCAAAAATGTTGCCCATGCCGCCAAGCACCACCATCGCCAAGATCATGATTGATTCATTGAGTACAAAACTCTCGGGGCTGACGAAGCCCTGAATCGCGGCGAACATACCGCCCGACAAGCCACCGAACGAGGCGCCCATGGCGAAGGCCAACAGTTTGATGTTGCGCGTGTTGATGCCCGATGCTTTGGCCGCGACTTCATCTTCACGGATCGCCACCCACGCCCGCCCGATGCGTGAATCTTTGAGCCGTCCGTTGATCACCACAACGAGCATCAGTGCCAGCATCAGAAAATAATAGTATTTGATCGGGCCGCTAAAGTTCAAGCCGGCGAGCAGGTCGCTCTTGCCAAAATCGATGGGGCCAATCTGAAATGGATCGATCTGCGCGATGCCTTTTGGTCCGTTGGTGATATTGATCGGGTTCGACATATTGTTCATAAAAATACGAACGATTTCGCCAAAACCCAAAGTCACAATCGCCAGGTAGTCGCCGCGTAACTTTAAGGTTGGCGCGCCTAATACCGCACCTGCAATGCACGCGACGAATGCGCCAATCGGCAGGATGATCCAAAATGGCAGATGTATTCCAAAATGCGGCGACGCCAGTAGCGCGTAGACATAAGCGCCAACTGCGAAAAAAGCGACATAGCCCAGGTCGAGCAGTCCGGCAAAGCCAACCACGATATTGAGGCCAAGCGAGAGCAGCACGAACAGCACCGCGAAATTGGTGATCCGTACCCACGCTGTGCCCACCAGTGCTAAAGCG
The DNA here is from genome assembly GCA_016721505.1 of Rhodocyclaceae bacterium. Taxonomy (GTDB): domain Bacteria; phylum Pseudomonadota; class Gammaproteobacteria; order Burkholderiales; family Rhodocyclaceae; genus JADKHX01. The sequence goes on from JADKHX010000003.1 coordinate 109,235, forward strand.
AAGGGCAGGGCGATTAAGGCGATTGCCAGCAGCACCATTGGCAGGACATTGCCTTTTATGGAGGGCAAGTTCAGATGAGTTCTCATGCGCGCTCCGATACACGTTCGCCGAGCAAGCCCGATGGTCTGAACACCAATACCAAAATCAGCATCAAGAATGCGAAAACGTCTTGATAGTTACTGCCGAACAAAACATAGTTGCCGCCGTCTTTACACTGCTCCACTAACATTGAGCTGGTCAGCGACCACTGGCACAAATCAGAAATTTCGCCGATGTAACCGGAACCCATGGCTTCCACCAAGCCAAGCAAAATACCGCCTAGCACTGCGCCGGCCAGATTGCCAATGCCACCGAGCACCGCTGCGGAAAAAGCCTTTGAGGCCGAGTGTGAAGCCCATGGTGTAATGAATGATGCCGTAATACGAGCCATACATCACCCCGGCGACCGCACCCAGTGCGGCGCCGATTACAAAGGTGGCGGCAATCACTTGGTTGGCATTCACGCCCATCAGCGCGGCGATACGCACATCTTCGGCGGTGGCGCGCATGGCGATACCAAAGCGGGTGCGATATACAAACCAAGTCAATGATCCCATCATCGCGAATGACAGCAGGATGATGGCGATTTGAACGCCACTTATGGCGGCTTCGCCAATGTGGAAAACGGGATTTTCGATTATTTGGGGGAACGCCTTGGGGTTGCGACCCCACACCATCAATGCGAGATGGGCGAGGATGATAGACATGCCAATCGCGGTGATTAGCGGCGCCAGACGTGGCGCGTGGCGCAGGGGCCGATAGGCAACACGCTCAAGCAAATAACCGATCAGCATACAAACCGGTATTGCCGCGAGCACTGCTACCACCAGTATCAACGGCGCTGGGAGCGAGCCACCAGCCAAGGCAACGATGACCGAGAAGGCGACCATCGCCCCAATCATAACGACTTCGCCATGCGCAAAATTGATAAGCTGGATCACGCCATAAACCATGGTGTAACCAAGCGCGACCACAGCGTAAACGCTACCGGTGGTCAGGCCATTGATAATTTGTTGAAGGAAAATATCCATATTTTTTAGTCGAAAAAAAGGGAAGTCGCGGTTGGGCGACTTCCCTTGTTTCTACTTCACCGATTACCGCTTATGGTTTAGCGGCAGGGGCAGGGGCTGCTGCAGGTGCTGCAGCCGGTGCTGCGGCTGGAGCCGCTGCAGCTGCCGGGGCTGGCGTCGAGCCCATCGCTACGTACTCATCAAGCGTCATCGACTTGCCACCTTTGATAATCGAGACTGGCGTGATCTTGCCGGCCTTCAAGGTGAAAATCGTCATTTCAGCGTCTTTACGATCGCCTTTGGCATCAAACTGGATGTTGCCGCTGGCGCTGTTGAAATCGCTAGCAGCGAGCACTGGCAGATACTTTGCAGGATCAGCCGAGCCAGCCTTGACCATCGCGGCGATTAGCAGCTTGGCAGCATCATAGGTGAATGGCGAGTAAAGAATCGGATCAACCTTGAATGCAGCTTTGTAGCCATCAAGGAAAGCTTTGCCGGTTGCCGCAACTGGGATACCAGCTTGCGAGCAGATCAGGCCTTCAGCGGCTTCACCAGCCAACTCAGCCATACCTGGCTTGTCGGTACAGGCGCCATCACCAAAAGCGAACACAGCTTTAATGCCAAGCTCACGAGCTTGCTTGAGCAATGGGCCGCCTGTGGCGTCCATGCCGCCGTAGAACACCGCGTCAGGCTTTTTGCCTTTGACTTTGGTCAGCACTGCTTTCCAATCAACGGTCTTGTCGGTGCCTTTTTTCGCGCGGCAGAACTTTAACGCCGGCAGCTTTCAAGGTTTTCTCGACTTCGTTGGCGAGGCCTTCGCCGTAGGCGGTTGCATCGTCAATCACGGCAACGGTCTTAGGCTTGTTTTGGCTAGCCAAGTAACTGGCAATCGCTGGACCTTGCTGGTCGTCACGACCAACCACACGGAACGTCACTTTAAGACCACGCTCGGTCAGTGTTGGGTTAGTGGCGGAACCGGAAATCACCGGGATGCCAGCGGCTTCGTAGATGACAGACGCAGGAATGGTGGTGCCTGAATTCAAGTGGCCGACGATACCAGCAACTTTGGCATCAACCAATTTCTGAGCCACAGTGTTGCCAACCTTCGGGTCGCCTTGGTCATCTTCAGCAACTAGCTCAAATTTAACTTTCTGGCCGCCAATCATGGTGCCAGCAGCATTAACTTGGTCAATGGCCAAACGCGCGCCATTTTCGTTGTCCTTGCCAAGGTGAGCAATGCCGCCAGTCAAGGGGCCAACGTGGCCGATTTTGACAACCGTCATCGGTGCCGCAGCGGGAGCAGCAGGGGCAGCTTCTTCCTTCTTGCCACAACCCATAACAAGGACTGCGGCAGCGACGGAAAGCGATAGGGCTTTCATCTGAAAATTCATATTAGGAGGCTCCGTAAAAATGTGGGAAAAGGTCTGCAGGACCAAACGAGCAAGAAATGCTACGTGGCTCAATTTTGACAAGCTATAGGCTTACCTGTCAATGATTGATTTTGACGTATGGGATTTCGACCGAAAATTAGTGCAATGGCGCTACAACGGCGTGTGGTCAGCACAAACTGTCGAATTCATCGCACCACCTCAATCCGCCGCCCGTCCGCAAACACTACCCTTACTGTGCGAGTCTCCGACCCAAATTTCACCGCCGGCACAATTTGCAGTTGTGCGCTTGCAATCGCAGCGCCAAACACATCGACGATATTCCGTCGAAAAATGATAGACGCAAGTTCAGCAAGCTGCGTGTGCCGATAGATATCCAAGCCCGCTTCGAGAATCTTTCCATCGAGTAGATCAATCGTGACGACACTCAACCCAAGTTCGCGTGCTGCATCACTCAACGCAAAATCGGAATCTGCAATGCGTACGACCAAATCGGCGAGTTGGCCACGTGCACGCCGAAAGCGGCTCATGCGCGGGCGATCGCGATGCGCTGCATAGCCGTGCCAGAACTCAGCTAGCTGGGCCAGTTTTTGCGCTGACCTGCTTGTCCAGCGGTAACGCAAATCGGCGATGTCGAACAGCCACGCAATTAGCAATTTATCCAGCGGCCGATTGTCGGCAATCGCCAGCAAGCGATAAAGCCACTGATGCGTGATGAGCGGAATGGACGTGTGTTGACTTGTGCGCACCCACACTTGACGTGTGCCACGACAGGCGAAAATCGTTTCCTCGCGCAATTGCTTACCGGCCGGTGCGTCCCAAAACACTGGCTCACCTAAGGCGCGCCGTGCTAAGTGCAGCATCGGCGAAACCAGCTGTAGTGCTTCCTTGTCGCCACGCGCTGCTACTTCCGCGCGCAATTGCCTAAGCAGAAAAAAGCGCAACGAGTTCATTTCATAAACACCCAAAGCGGTTGCGCGACGAAACACCATAAGGCCGCTGGGCTGGATTATCTTAGCCATCCTGGATCGCGACAGCAGGTAATCGAGATGCAAAGCAACCCAAAATGCGACCACGCGATCAAGATTGGCTGGCATGCGGAAAAACACGCTCGGCCGCAACTGCTCAGCCACTTCGGTCTTTGCTTCGCTGGCTTCGCGGTAGGCTTTGATAAAACGTCCCACCCGGCTGGCAAGGCGACGTGGATCAGTCGAATTTTTTAGACCGGCCAGCGTACTCCATTGATAATCGGCTGCCCGCAGGAAAATTGTTACGCCTTCCAATAGCTTTATCTCGACTCGTACGCCCAGCGCGAATGTTGAAGCACTTGAATCATCGCTGGATTGGGTAGGTAATTCATTCCTTATGCCCACGACTTGGCCAAATGTTGGTCGACAAATCCATGTACCGATTTCCGGCAATGAGCTTGGCAACTGCTCAATCGCTCTAGCGCCAATCCGAGTCCTTAAAGGACAAAAGCAGCTTGGCTCAGCCGTGCAAAGTCAAAGGATCGACAATTCTCGTCAATCGTTCTTTTTCGATCAACGACCACGAGCTATAACGTCGCCACGCGCCGTCCTGCGGTTTTGCAACAACGAGGGTGGTGCCGGATATCAGCATCAACTTGAACACGCCTTCGCTGCCGATGTTCAGCCAATCCCATTCACTCGGCATCAGACGGTCAAAGAGGCAAGTAGCGAAACCGTCCACAACGACGTTGCAGTCGTGCAAGTAGTGAATAGGCTCTTCAACATTTCCAGAAATTTGCCAGTCCACTGGCTGCTCCGGCAGCCCGCGTAGGCGAACAATTGCGACTTGTGCATCCACGCTCACCTCACAGTTTCCCAGCCGGTTCAGTGCCGCTTGATAACGAGCTTCATCAGGTATCGGTAAACGCATACCTTTTCGTTTGCTCGGATGCCATGTCATCAAATCTTCAATCGCATCCAGCGTGCGCTGCTCTGGATCGTCGCCCTGACAGGACCACGCCAAATCAAGCATGATGATGATTCGACGCACGCGGGCATACACGCGCTGCAATGGGCGTCCCCGATCAAAGGCACGCGACATGCGCTCAGCCTCGTCCACACAGTGCCAAAGGTGATCGAACAACACAGTATTTGCGCCTTCGAACCCCACCGCTTGCGAAGCTTCAGCGCCAAGTATGTTTGGCGTGGGATTCGTCACTGCTGCTGGCGCTACTTCTGGTCGGAAACATGCTGCGCTCCATCGCTATTCATCAACGGGAGCTTACGCAGGTGGTGGCTCAGGAAGTGCGCCACCGGCGAGACCATGACGGCGTGTCATCAGCACCAACTGATGAGACAGTTTGCTCAAGTGAGGCTGTTAGAAAACTGCAATTTGCGCGTGTGCGCGCAACAAAAAAATCTGCCTTGCGGCGGCTTATGACCGCACCTTATGAGGCGACTTTTTTCGGCGGCACCTTGAGTAAATCGGCGGGATCGAAACCCGCCAGACTCAGTTCAGCTAGGTCGATACCGTAGGCTTCGGCTTCGCTGGTGGCGACTTCGAGTATCTGATAACAGGCGAGCGCCATGTCAGTGCCAGGCGCGTACTCGCCCATCTGCCGTGCCTTGAACAGCACGCTGTAGAGCAGGGTTTTGTAACGATCAGGGTTTGCCATTTTTTGCATCTACGCAGCGAGCGGTTCCCGCGCGGCTTGTTCGCGTTCGCGGATAGCAGGGATGACGCCATCGGCTTCCACCAAACCGCCCCGATTCGTCTTCGTCGAAACATAAAACGCGTAGGCGATAAGCTTCCCAATCAGCGAGGGTGGCGGTGTAGCTTGGCGGGCGTGGCACGATAGTCATGGCGATGGTCTTATTGAGCCGTCGTCAAAATAGCTTGTATGCGTGACTTTACCTAAAAATGAACGAAGACTTTTCAACGGAGATCAAGCTGCAACTTGTTCGAACGAAAAATGTGGAATATCTGCGCGGCGTTTCGCGTGCTCAACCGTAATGGCTACGATGTTGCCCGCCGCATCCAGATCGAGCAAAGTGTCTTCGTCGAGATCGCGAGTTTCTGCAACGGTGTCCTTGCGAAACTCGATGTGCAACGTATCGGTATCTTGGAAATATTTGATATTCATTCGCCAGCCCTTCGATCAAAGAATGCATTGTGCACTGTTTCGCCATCATCTAACAGAACGACGCGCAGCCAACGGTTGTCGGCTTCCGAACACGAGCCCAGCGTCGGATCCGGCCATCCGCCTGTATCAATTCGCGCTCTGGCGTTTTGACCACCCGTGTAATCCAGTCCATTTGGATTGGCGCACGATCAGCGCGCTCGCGCATGGTGACGAAATAGTGGGTGAATTTCATGCGCCCACCTTACCCCATCCACCGCCCATCGTCCAAGCGGCGGATGCGGCTCAGTGCGGCTAGCGCGGCTAGCAGATCGGGCAGGCGGGGTTTGACTTTGGCTGCGGTGGTGAAGTTGGCGGCGAGTTGCGATTCGGTTTGTGGGCTGGTGGTGGCGTCGAGCAATAGTGCGAGGGTGGCGAGTTGTTCGGGGAGGGTGGTCGGCCAAGCGAGTTTCGTGATTGAGGGCTTGGCGCTGGTGGTGTTTGCGCGCAACGTGTCTACTGGTGAATCGGCGGCATCGAGCAGTGCGGATTGCGCGTTGGGGTTTTGGAATTCGGGGCGTAGCCAGCGGATAGTGCCTTGGGCTTCTTCGTGTTGGCGTTGCGCGTTAAGAGCAACGAGGCGGGTCAATATTTCTTCGTCACTGGGGATTTCTGTCCAACCGTAGGCCGCGCAAACTTGTTCGTCGAGTTCGTCGTGCAGACTTTTCATCACGCCGACGAGACCGAGTTCGTAGCTTTGTTTTTCCTTTTGATTTAACGGCGTGTTGCCAGCACCAACTGAGCTTAGTGCGTTGTACAAGCCGGTGAGTGTGAGCGATTCATGTGCAGCCAAAACACGTTTGCGATGCGCGTCGAGTTGTTCGGCGAGATCGCGAATTTTTGCTTGCTGCTCCGCAGAGGCCGCCGGGAAAGGGAAGGCATCGAAGCACTTGCTTTTGTTATATACCGGATCGTTACCAACTCCCATCCAGCCTCCTGCCGCCAGCGCCCAAACAACATGCACTTGACTTGACAGGACGCCAAGACACCACGCATCGTCAAGGGCAATGGCGATAAGCTTGTCATCGGGAAGGATACGGACATCAAGAAACTGGAATAGGCGATGTTTAGCAGTCTGACCAGTAGCGATATAACGCGACAAACCTCTAAGAGACCTACGCAAGTCATCGTTGTTGCGTCGATGTAGCCACCATTTTTCGCGCAAATCCTTGTCGCGGTGAGCATCGCGCTCGGGTTTAACGCGATCTACAAGCCACTGATACAGCCTTGGATAACGCTGGCGAACCTCTTCTGCAGTCAATCCATAGCAGTCAATTACCAGCAAACCACGCGGTCTGTCAGTTAAGTCTTTGCCATTGCGATACAGCCTAAGCGGGGCATTTGATTCGAAGTGAGCAGCTTCTTCAGGTGTCACCGACATACCTGCGCCATGGGGTATAACGCCGCGATTGCTTAGGCCGTAATTTGCGCGCAAGGTCTGCGCCGCCGCGACATTCGCGCCTACCGTCAAGTCCGCGTGAATCAAACCGCTGCGCTCAATCAATTCCACTTCCAGCCCCTCACCCGTCCCTTCGCGCTCGGCAATCACAGCGCACAGCCGCCCTACTCCGGCATCCGGCGCGACGACGGTCATCGCAATTCGCACGGCGGCACCATCTGCGCTATCCACCCACGGATGATCGGGAATCGCAAAGGCCAGATGCAGGCCGTGATCCAACGCAGCCTGAACGACACGGCGGTTGAAGGCTTGGGTCAAGCTATTGGTGGTGATGAAGCCGAAGCGGGAGAGTTTTCCTTGCGCCACGAGTTGCGCGGCGTGATGCCACCAGAACATGACGAAATCGGCGGATTCGGGTACGTCCTGCCAAGCGCTGCGCAGCGCTTCGACAAAACCGTCGCCAAGCGCCAGGGCGCATCCGTTTTATTGCCGATGAAAGGTGGATTGCCAACCACCACATCCGCTTCCGGCCACACGGCGCGACGTGGGTTGAGGTAACGCTCTATCGGCGCACGTTTGCTCTTGTCGGGCACAGCTTGGTCGGTGACGGCATGCGCCTTGGTGCTGTGCCCATCCCAGCGCGTTAGTGGTTTTCCGGCGTCATCACAAACGAACTCCACCGCGTCATATTCCAGCACCGCATCTTTGCATTCGATGTTGTGAAAATCTTTGAGTATCGGGCTGGGCGGCAGGCCGCTGCCATTGGTGCGGAAGTGCCATTGCAGATAGCCAATCCACAATACGATTTCAGCAATCGCTGCCGCGCGCGGATTGATTTCGAGGCCGAGAAATTGGTGTGGATCGACGGCGAAACCGGCAGTTTCCAATTGCGCTTGGGCGTGGCCGATGTCGGCCAATTGGTTGAGCACTTCGCCCTCAAGCCGCTTCATGTGTTCGAGCGTGACGTAGAGAAAATTGCCGCTGCCGCAGGCCGGGTCGAGCACGCGCAATTGACACAAGCGCGTATGAAATTTGCGAATCTCGGCAATCGCTTCCTTGTCCTTGCCCGCGTTGGCGAGCAGCACTGCGGCGGTTTGTACGTTTTGCCAATGCGCACGCAGCGGCTCGATCACTGTCGGCAAAACCAGACGTTCGACATAGGCGCGCGGTGTGTAGTGCGCACCCAAACTGTGGCGCTCGCTCGGGTCGAGTGCGCGCTCCAGCAGCGTGCCGAAAATCGCCGGTTCGACCAGTGTCCAGTCGGCTTTCGAAGCTTCAATCAGCAAATCGATTTGCGCTTTGGTCAGCGGTAGAACGGTGGGCGATTTGAACAATTTTCCGTTGAAGCGCGGCAGGATTTGGCGCAGCACCACGGAGAATCCGCCGACATCCATCTCTTGCCACAGCGCGGCGACCAGCGGCACAAATTGCGCGGGTTTGCCGCGCAGCGAGGTGAGCAAATCGGTGAAGCTGCCTTTGGGAATCAGTTGCACGTCTTCGGCGAACATGCTGAACAAACAGCGGGTGAGAAATCCGGCGACGGTTTCCGCCGAGTGGCCACTGCTTTCCAGCGACTTCGCCACATCGGCCAAATGCACAGCAATCTCGCGCGTGACTTTGGCGCTGACGCTGGTCGGGTCAAGGGTGAGCGGTGCTTGCCAAACAGCGGCGAGCCGCGCGCGGATCTTTTCATCGCCTAAATCAGTCAGGCGAATGCGGTGCGAGCGCGGGTCGGGGAAGGGCGTGTAGGTCGCGCCGCTGCGGGTGAAGTCGGCGTAAAGCTCGATCACATTGCCGACATCAACGACGATTAAAAACGGCGGACGACCTTCTGCGGCAGGTAAGGCGCGGGCATAGTTTTCGGCTTGTGCACGAGCGCGCAGGAGTGTGTCGTCGAAGCCGGATTTGCTTTTTAACGGCGTGTTCCCAGCACTAACTGACGAAAGAGCGGACGAAGCTGCGCCCTTAATCTTCTTCGCCTCCAACACAAAACAACCACGCTTGTAGCAATCAATCCGTCCTTCGGAACTGCCGCCATCGCCACGTCGAAAAATCACCCGGCGCTCAAACACGTAGGCGTTGTCCGCCGTATCCGCCTGCGCCGGATCGGGTCGCGCTGCGCCGAGCAATTCGGCGAGTTCGCCGACAAAACTTTGCGCGTTGGCCAGCTCGCTACCGCTGGCGTTTTGCCAGCGGGCGATGAAGGTTTCGATGGCAGTGGTCATGCGAACTTATTTACGTAAAGGATAGCTGTGGCTTGGAGGCTAGCACGCGGCAGGCCAGCAAATGAGTCGCACCGACCTGCAATTGAATTCAGAAACAATCGCCTCACTCATCTTCCTCATGCAACTTGAATGCCGCCGCCAGCTTGGCTTGCGCTGGGGGGCACGGGCGCATGGTGGGCGAAAGCGGATGCTGTACCTTGGCCGCTAGTCATGGATTTGATGCGCGAGGCGTAGTCGGATATTTCGGCGAGTGGGATTTCGCCAGTGACGGTGCTCCATGCCGATGCCGCCTGACGCGCCGTTGGTGCCAGTGACGTGGCCGCGTCGGCTGGCTAAATCGCCGGTAATCTCTCCCATCACTGATTCTGGGGCGACGATTTCGATATCCACTATCGGTTCCAAGACAATTGGTGCGGCGGCGCGAATAGCAGCGACTAGTGCTTTTTCGTGCGGCGGTGAAAAACACCCGACTTCTTTGCTGTCCCACCAGATGATGTTTGCCGTCATAAACGATGACGCGAATGTCTTCGACCGGATAGCCGCCGACCACGCCGTCGGCTAAGGCGCAACACACACCCTTTTCAACTGCGGGCATAAATACAATAGGGATCACGCCACCTTTGACTTGGTCAACCAATTCCAATCCCGCACCGCGCGCGGTGGCTCGACACGCAAATCAGCTTCGCCAGATTGACCGGCACCGCCAAGGTTGTTTTTATGGCGGCAATGTCCTTCGGCGTTTTGTGTCCTGATTTCACGATAAGGAATGCTCGGCGGGCGGGTGACTAATTCGAGCTTGTGCTGGGTGGCCATTTTTTCCAGCTTGTAGCGCAAATGCATGTCGCCGAGGCCGCGAATCACTGTTTCGTGGGTGGTCGAAAGCGTTCTACTTCAAAGCACGGGTCTTCCATTTCCAGCTTGTGCAGATATCGGACAAGCGTTGTTCATCGACTTGACGCTTGGTGTCGACAGCCGGGCCTAACATCGGTTTGGGAAATTCCAGCGGACGCAAATGAATGTGATCTTCATCGTGTGAGTCGTGCAACACGCAATCGAAATCAATTTCGTCGACCTTAGCAATCGCGCCTAAATCGCCTGGCATCAATGACGTGACTTCGACAAATTCCTTGCCTTGCAGTTGGTACAAATGGGCGACCTTGATGGGTTTTTTGGCATCGCCGACAAATAACTGAGCGTCCTTTTTTACAGTGCCCTGATGCACGCGAAACACGCTGACTTTGCCCATGTAGGGGTCGGCGTTAGCTTTGACCACGTGGGCGACGACATGCAGGTTCGGGTCGGGTGCGACCGCGTAGTCGATCGCATCAGCGCCGCGTGCCGCGAAAAAACGGCGCTATGTTGCCTTCAGTCGGATTAGGTGCGAGAGTCGCCAAGACGTGCAAAAGCTCAGGAATCCCCGCGCCGGTTTTCGCCGAGACAAACACTATCGGCACCAAATGCCCTGCGCGTAGCGCCTGCTCGAACACGCCATGCAATTCAGCAGCCGATGGCTCGACTTCGTCCTCCAAATAACGCGCCATCTAGTCTTCGTCTTCTTCGATGATTTGATCAATCAGCGAACGGTGCGCCCGCGCGACTGAATCAAAATCACTATCGCCGCCGTTTTGCGTGAGTACATCGACTGTGTCGTGTCTATCGTGCGCCGGCAAATCAAGCACCAGACAATGCTTGCCAAACTGTGCTTGGATGGCGGTGACAAGCTTGGGTAGATCAATGTTATCGGCATCGATTTTTGTTGATCACGATCATGCGCGCCGGACCCCGCGCTTGCGCTGCATTCATCATCCGCGTGGTTGCCGGTTCGATACCGGTTTGGGCGTTGATGACGATGAGTGCGGTATCCACACCGGCCAGCGCAGCCATTTGTGACCTGAAAAATCCGGATAGCCCGGGGTGTCCGATCAGATAGACGTACACCCCTTCAAAAGCGAAATTAACCAATGCCGATTGCAATGAATGACCAGCCGCTTTTTCTTGCGGGTCGTAATCGCACACTGTGCTGCCCTTCTCGACCGCACCTTTGGTTTTTATCGCACCCGCCTTGAGCAAAAGTGCCTCGGCCAAGGTCGTCTTGCCCGCGCCGCCATGACCCACGAGCGCAATGCTACGAATAGATTCCGTGGTGTAACTTGGCATAGGTCGCTCCTTATTTGCGTTTGATTGTACATATAGAACGGCGTATGGCCAGCACCAACTGGCAGACTGAGGGCATACTGCGCGCCCTTGGCGCTCGATCTACTATCTTCAAATTCGATCTGCAAATTGCCGATCTCGACCGGAATTATTTTCAAACCCCTGCACTCACCATCGCACGGCATCCGTCGGAAACGGATGAGCCGAATGATGATGCGGGTTAGCCTTTGCGCTTTGCCGACGAAGCCTTGGTGTTCGGCAAAGGCTTGAGTGCCGAGGACGAACCGGATCTATGGGAAAAAGATTTGACCGGAGCGATCACGCATTGGCTAGAGGTCGGCTTGCCCGATGAACGAAAAATCCGCCGTGCTTGCGGGCGTGCCAAACAAGTCACCGCGCTGACTTACGGTGGGCGTGCGGCGGATATGCAGTGGCAAGCCAATGAATCCTTGTTACTGCGTCAGGACAATTTGGCGGTGCTCAATATCGCGCAAGAAGACAGCAAAATGTTGGCCGCCAAAGCCACCCGAAATATGAGTATTCAATGCACCGTGCAAGAGCGGGAATTGTGGTTGAACATTGAAGGTGAAGCGCTGCACGTCGTGCCGCAGGTACGGAGGTAGTGGTACGGAGGTAGTGGCGTTCGGCAATCTATGATTTGGCTAGCATGGCCGCGAATTCTGTCGCAAATCGATGCGCATCCCCTGGCCAGCGGGCGGACAAATAATTGCCGTCCTGCACGGTAAATCCGATATCCAAATTGTCCGGACTGTCGCGCGTGGTATTCAACGGGCCGACGATAAAATCCGCCGCTTGGCGAGTGCCGCGCAAACTTCGGCCTGCACGGTTTGCGGATAGGTGCGGTAGTAATTTTTTAACCACAAACAAGTCAAAGCCCGCCGATAATTCCATGCGTTGGGTGAGCACAGTGAATCTTTTTGCCATGCAAAACTGAAACGCCGGAAGGCAATTCCGGATCTTGCGGCAGGCACAACGCCGTGGCAAATAGCGCCGACAGGCTTTGCCGCGATAAAAAATCAGCAACGGCATTTTGCAATATCGGCGAGTCCAAATGCGGCTGCATGCCCTGAGCATGGCCGCGGGTGAGTATCAGTCCATGGAGAGTCTTGGGAACGATTTCCGCAGAGGGAATTGGCTTTTTGAGTGCCCTGCTGGCAATCATCCGCGCATACGCTGCTTGGCCGTTGACATCAGCGCGCAGCACCGGCGCCCGGAGCATTCCGAGTCCAGTACCATGCACCGTCCGAGGTCAACTAGCCGGCTCGCCATCCGGTGTAGCAAAGTTACGTGATGTCCATGCGCCGACAAAATCGACCACGGCACGGCCGATTCGGTCGGATCGAAATCGGTGCTGGGCAGCGGCATCAGGACAGTTTTCATGGTGCAGCTTTTTCCGCATGTTGCATGCAATGTGCGGCAATCGCATCGGCCAAAACTGGTTGCAAACCGGGTGGCAAATCGTGACCCATGCCGGGAACAATTAGCAGCGTCGCACCTTTGATGTGATGCGCCGTATCGCGCCCTGCGGCTACTGGCACCAGCTTATCGTCCGCGCCGTGTATCACCAAAGTTGGTGCGCTGATTTTTTGCAACAAACGGCGGCGATCACCCGATGCCATGATGGCAAGCAGTTGCCGTGCAGTGCCAGCGGGATGATAGGAACGATTGAAATTGCGGGTGATGCGCGCGTACTTGCGTCTTTGTCTTTGGCCAGCCCGGATGCCGATGACACTCTGCCCACCCACTTCTACATGCTCGATTACGCTGCCGACATTGCTCGCGTCGGTTGGCCCGCGCCATCAGCACCCACATGGCTTCGAGGTGTGCGGCGATGCGCGTCGATTGCCGCTGGAAGACATCACCGAAGTGAGACTGATGACCCGCGTCTGGGTGATGCGCGTGTCATCAATTGCGCAATCATGCCACCGTTGAGGCGCCTACCGTGTGCCGATTTCAACCTGGCAGAGCGCATCGAAGGAAACCACCGTGTCGGCGACCGTCACGTCGAGCAAATAAGGCGCGCACCGGCAGTTTGAGGAAGGCGGCAAGTAAGGCAAGTTTCATATTTACGCGGCGTCCGACATGCACTTTGCCCGACAAACCAATATCGCGATTGTCGAATCGAATCACGCGGAACCCGGCATCTACTAAGCGCTGGCAAAACGCATCTGGCCAATTGGTGAGCTGCATGCCCAGCCCCATGATGAGCAATATCGTCGGTGACTTGGCCAGAGCCGAGTGATTCGTATTCGATGATCTGGCCGTTGATATTAACGTTGGACATTTTGGTCTCTCGTCAGTTGGTGCTGGTGATACGCCGTCGATGCGTAGCGTGCGGTAAACGCCGTCAGAACCACACGCTTGCTCACGCCGTCTCCACCCGATTGCGGCCATTATGTTTGGCTCGATACATCGCTCATCGGCGAGGTTAGCAAGCCATCGACACTGGAGTTTGACGTTGTTGGTGGCGATGCCAATGCTCACCGTGCATCTCGGATCATCAGCGGACTTTTCGACGGCAGTACGAATCCGTTCGGCCACTACGAGCGCTTGTTCCCGCGCCGGTTTCGGCAGCAGGGCGACAAACTCTTCGCCGCCGTAACGCCCAAGGCCATCGGCGCGGCGCAAGGCCGTGGTTGCGTGCTTAACGACACTGACAATCGCGATCGCCCACTTGATGTCCATAGTTGTCATTCACCTTCTTGAAGTGATCGATGTCCATAATCACAAGGTCATGTGGCCCGACCTCGAACTGATCGATCCATTTCACTGCTCGCAAATCTCTAACCAGGCGCGACGGCTCAAACATCCCGTCAGCGAATCATGGCTGGCAAGATGTTCAAGCTCCTTGCGCACTCGTGTCCGAGGCCATCAACGTGAATCCCAGCCCAGCCAGCGTGCCCCCTAAAGGAATGAGCTGACGTAAACGGTTTGTCCCAACGAGTTTTCAAAAGCCCTATGTCAGGGCGATCATAAAAAAAAATGAAATCAGCCGCAAGATGGTGATTACGGCTTCGGTAGCAATAATGAAGGCCGTGAATCGGTAGGCAAATATTGGATCACCGTGTTTGTAAATTACTCGGGCATGAAGCGACAATGCCGTCGCTGCATAGGTAGTTAAGACAGTCGACCTGAGCTGATAGCTGGCCGACACTACGGGGACCAGAGTAATTACCGCTAAACATACAGTACCAAAAATGATCCAGTTGCGCGGCGCGACCGACAAATCGAAATGTCGGCGGCTACCAAAATAAAGTAAGGTCATACCAAGCATCATCACTAAATTGGCAATAAAAATCGTGATGAAATCCGCCCAAACGCCCCGCTTTGAAAACAGTACGCAAGCAACAAAAAGATTGCCAAGTCACTTGACCATTGTGTGATGCCGCGCACATAAGGTGGATAGCTGTTACGCAACAAAAACAGCACCAAAGACATCATGCCAACCAGAACAGCTGTTAACCACACCGCAGTTCGTAGATCCAAATCAGTCATGACATTACCTGCTTCTAAAAATCACATCCCAGACACCATGCCCGAGTTTCAGGCCGCGTGTCTCGAACTTGGTTTGTGGTCGATAGTTCGGCCTTGGCGCGAATCCGCTACAGGAGTTCTCCAATAAGGCTTCGTTGGCTAGCACCTCCAGCATCTGCTCAGCATAGTCCTGCCAATCGGTAGCGCAATGCAGATACCCGCCGGGCTGGAGTCGCGATGCCAGCAATGCGACAAACGGCGCCTGAATCAAGCGGCGTTTTTGCTGTCGCTTTTTTCGGCCATGGATCAGGGAAGAAAATGTGAATTCCGGCCAGCGAAGCGGGGGCCAGCATGTGCTTGACGACATCGACTGCATCATGCTGAATCAGGCGTAGGTTGTTCAATTCGCGGGTCGCGATTTCTTTTAGCAGACTGCCGACGCCAGGCGTATGAACTTCGATGCCGAGATAATTATTTTGCGGTGATGCTGCCGCGATGATTGCGGTTGTTTCGCCCATGCCACAACCGATCTCGAGAATGGTCGGTGCGGCGCGTCCGAACTGTGCGGGCAAATCACATACGCCGGCTTGATAGGGGATTCCCCATTGCGGCATTCCTTCCGTGTGATGTCGCCGCTGAGCTTCGAGACGCGGCCTTGGCGCAAAACGAACTGCGAATGTGATCGTGAGCGTGCGCTTGTTCAACCGCTGTCGTCATCGGGGTATCACTCATCGAACCACATCCACGGTCGGTCGCGGCACGATTTTCGGAATTTTGACGGATGACTCAGCCGATCCTTGCGCCGTAAATTTTGTCATCAAGGTCGACAAGTCATAGCGCTCGCCACGCAGCATCTCGGCAAAAGTCGCGCAGGCATCTTTCATTTCTTTGGCGCTCAAGTTGGGATCAAGCTGCGGCTTGAGATTGAGCGCCTTGATGATGTCGGCATCGGTAGCGTTTTGCGCTTCACTGGTGAAATACCACTTGGCTAAATCATGCGACATCTTGGCTATTGCGTGAATTTGCCCCGCATGCCATTTGGCGTAGGCCTCGCGTGTCTCAATCCCCACCGGCGTATCCACATCGCAAGCGGCCGCGAGCAAGGCTACGCCGTGCGCGCGGCCAAACAAAACTTGTTGAACCAATACCGTGGAATGCTTGACCGCATAGCCAGTTTGTTTGGCTTTGAGTGGTGCCAGCGGCTTTGTCTCGGCGACTGCCTGCGCCCGAGCGGGTGCGGCCAAACTGGTGACCAAGCTGATGGTCAAACTTGCCAGCAAGAAGAGGGACAGCTTCAACTGCCTATCATCCCGCCAATGGGAGAACTGGGACTGGCGGCGTACAGCTTTTGGGCATCCGTCCAGCCAAAAATGCTCGCGTCCGGCCTCTACCGCCTTCTTCATTGCGCTGGCCATCAGCACCGGATTTTGCGCTCCAGCAATTTGCGGTGTTCATCAACACGCCATCGCAGCCAAGCTCCATCGCAATCGCCGCATCTGATGCCGTCCCCACCCCCGCGTCCACCAACACCGGAATTTTGGCTTGTTCGATAATGAGTTTGAGATTCCATGGATTCAGTATGCCCAAACCCGAGCCAATGAGGCTGGCCAGTGGCATCACCGCGACACAGCCGATGTCTTCCAGCATGCGCGCCTGGATCGGATCATCGCTGCAATAGACCATCACTTCGAAACCTCAGCCACCAGTGTTTTTCGCGGCCTTAAGTGTCTCTGGCATGTTGGGAAACAGTGTTTGCGCATCACCCAAAACTTCGAGTTTGACCAAACGATGATCGTCCAACACTTCGCGCCAGACGCAAAGTTCGCACTGCGTCGTCCGCGCTGTAACAGCCTGCGGTATTGGGCAGCAAGGTGAGCGGCCGGCAGGCAACGCGTCCAGCAAGGACGGCTGCCCGGGCTCCTGGCCGATATTCACGCGACGGATGGCGACGGTGACAATTTGTGTGCCGGAGACATCGAGCGCACGCGCGGTCTGGTCAAAATCTTTGTATTTTCCCGTGCCGACCAAGAGGCGAGATGTGTAGGACTTTCCGGCGATGATTAAGTTGTCTTGATTCATTTTTAGTACCAGAAAAACTCAGCCGCCGCCAACTGCGACGACAATTTCGAGATGATCGCCAGCGACGATTGCGGTGCTGACATGTAAACTTCTGGGTACGATTTCACCATTGCGCTCGACCGCGACGCGTTTGCCGCTTAGCTCACGCGCGACGAGCAATTCAGCAACCGTGAGCGACGATTTTGGCCACGTAACCAGCGTTCCATTGATAGTAATGTCCATAGCCGATTTTAACGAGTCTGCCCACGCACTAGGTGAGCAATCGCCTTCGCGTAAGCACCACCGCGACCCAAAATGCCAATAGCGAGATTCCCATTAGCACCAATAAATGCAAGTCAATGTCGCTTGGCAGCGTATCAAACATCAATGGTCGAATTAGCGCCACTGCGTGCGTCAGCGGCAACCATGCGGCGATGGTTTGTACCAAGGGTGGCAATTGATTAGTGGGAAAAAACACTCCACAGAGCAAAACCATTGGCGTAATGAACAAGGTGAAGTAGTACATGAAAAAATCATAGGAGGGCGCCAGCGCGGTGATGATTAGCCCGAGTGCCGCGAAGCACAAGCCGGTAATGAAAATCACTGGCAAAGCCCACAACGCAAGCGGTGAAGCGACAAACCCCAACATCCAAATCACCGCCAAAATTGCTACTCCGGATAAGCTGGCCTTGGCAGCGGCCCACAGTAATTCGCCCAGCATCACGTCGTCGAGTGATACCGGCGCATTCATAATCGCTTCCCAAGTTTTTTGCATGTGCATGCGCGAAAACGATGAATACAAGGCCTCGAAAGATGCCGCGTTCATCGTCGAACCGCATACCGTGCCACTGGCCAAAAAAGCGATGTAAGTCACGCCACCGACCTGCGGCAATAAACCACCCAATCCGTAGCCCAAGCCGAATAAATAAATCATCGGGTCGGCCAGATTACCGAGTAGCGAGGAATCGCCAGCTTGCGCCATACCAAAAAATTGCGCCGCCAAACAGCGAGTGCGCGCAGTGAAAAGGGGTAGGGAATAGTCCAAGGCGCTCATCGCTTTAATCATGCGTTTTTACCCCGCTCAATCGCGCAAATCGCGACCAGTGAGTTTGAGAAATACATCCTCAAGATTAGCCGGACGATGCAAGGTGCGTAGCTGTGGTTTGTCAGCTAAATGCTGCAACAGCGCGGTCGCATCGCTGACATAACAAAACGCCGTTTCGCCACTCACTTCAACGCGCTGCGCAAACGCAGGCGCTTGGTTCAAAGCCCAAATTGGCGCGTCCTCGCCATAAACTTCCACCACTTGCGCTTCAATGTGTTCGCGGATCAATTCACGCGGCGGGCCGATAGTCATCATCCGTCCGGCATCCATTATGGCAAGGCGCTGACAAAGGCGCTCTGCTTCGTCCATGAAATGAGTGGTCAGCAATATGGTTTTGCCCTGACTCAACAAGCGCTTCAAACGCTCCCAAATCAAATGTCGTGCCTGCGGGTCCAGGCCCGTGGTCGGTTCATCCAGCACCAACAAATCAGGGTCATTAACCAAGGCCCGCGCCAAAGTCAGCCGCCGCTTCATGCCACCAGACAAGGTACGGATGTTGGCGTTCTCCTTGCCGGCCAAGCCCGCGAACTCCAATAACTCCGGAATTTTCGGGCGAATATCCGCATTGTTCAAACCAAAATAGCGTTCATAAATCAGTAAGTTTTCCGCCGTTGTAAAGTCAGGATCAAGATTGTCAAACTACGGCACCACACCAATACTCGCCCGCACTTCGCGCGCTTGCGCCGGCACCGGCAAACCAACCAAAGTAATGGCACCGGAATCCGGCGTAGTCAGCCCCAGACAGCATCGCAATGTTGTTGTCTTGCCCGCCCCGTTCGGGCCGAGTAAACCAAAACACTCGCCACGAACCAATTCAAGATTGAGCCCGTCGACAACACGTTTGCCTGCGTAAGATTTTTTGCAGGGTCGAGACAATGAGTGGGCTTTGGGGATGCATCGTTGGATTTTAGGGGAAAGTAGCAGTGGACAAAGACAGACATTTCGCAAGTTGGTGCTAGTAACACGCCGTCGTGAGTGTTACCGTTTGACCCGCGCCACCAATTGAAACGAACTATTCAATCGCCGAAATACTTACGAAAGAGAAAATGGACTCGAACACAGTTGACGCGAACAAAGATTTAACCCTACCAATCGTTGTCTCGGTACTCTGCATTTACGCTGGCTTTTGGCATACCGATGCCCCCGAAAAGACAACTTTTGTCGAAATGATTGTTATCACTTTCCTGTCGGTCTGTGCGCTTACGCTTGCCGAAAGAGATGGTGCTAGAGTCCGTCGAATACTTGGCCAAGCAGGAATAATCGGCGTGTCAATCATCCTCTTCTTGTTCTTACTTGGCCAAAGGCTTTCGCCAACCGCACATGTTGGCGACATTTTTCAGATGCCTTGGATAGATTTCCTTAGGATCGTGGCCGTAAGTTTTGCGGTGGCAACCGCAGAGGAGCTTGCATTTCGAAAGTATCTGCTTGAGTTTTTATTCAGTAAATACCCGACGATAAAATCAGCAGTGATTTGCATCGTCATTTTGTTGTCCTTCACGGCTGGGCCATTGTGACTCCACTTGTAACCAGCACGCTTTTCACTGCTTGGTCGTTCGTTATAAGTCGTGGCTCGCCGTAGTGGCGATGCACTGTATGTACGATAGTATTTTTTATGCCGAACGCTACATCAAGTTGATGAAAGGCGTTGCCCATGATGTCACACAGACCGCGGGCATGTTAAAGATTGTTTACTTTCAGTCTCTTGGGATAATGATGCTATCAGTTTTGTCCTTCCTCGCACTTTTGTCGGTTACAAAACGCGTTCAAGCGCGATGGGGAATTTCTCACAGAGAGAGCGGTAGCTAAACAGAAAAAGTGGTGCGATTATGAGCCATTGAACAAATGGGTCTGCTCAATTGACTGAAGGAAATAGGGGCTACGAGGAACAGTCCTTAATCTTTCGTTGAATTGTGACGTACACAACAAGCAAAAAATCACCGGCGAAATGGGACGCCAAATCGTACGTGTGGCTAACGCAAAGCGCGAATAATGATCTCGCGGATCAGATGCAATCGACGATGAAAGAAATGATCTGCGCCGGGGACGACGACGACCGGTATATCGAGCGGTTCGGCCCAGGCTAATACGTTGCTTAGGTGCACGGTTTCGTCTTTATCGCCGTGGATGACGAGCGTGTCTTTGGCAACTGCTTCGGTGGTGTAGCTGCGCGCGCCGGTGACGAATCCGGCGGCGGTGCCGACTAACACTAAGCGTTTAGCGGGTGCGCCGGACTCCAGCCAGAACTTTGGCGAGACGAGTGATGACGAATGCGCCAAAAGAAAATCCGGCAAGGTAAAGCGGAAGTTTGCTACCACTGTCATAGCTTTCGCGCATCCATTTGACTACGGCCAGCAAGTCATCAGTTTCGGCAATGCCGTGATCATGCGTGCCGTCTGAACTACCGACCCCGCGAAAACTTGGGCGCACGGTGATGCAATTCAAATCACGAAAAGCACGGGCAATCGAGGTGACGACTTTGTTATCCGCGGTGCCGCCGAAAAGCGGGTGTGGATGAGCGATGAGCGCGATGCCTTGCGCGTTATCAGGCAGATCGACGAACAGCTCTATTTTGCCGACCGGCCCGGCAATGAAAATTTGCTGAGGCATGTCAGATTTTTAGTCGCTCGACGACGCGACCATGAATCAAATGCTCGTCAATAATTTCATCGATATCATCGTTGTCGACATAGCGATACCAAATCGCCTCAGGATAAATGACCAGCACGGGGCCAAGTTCGCAGCGATCAAGACAGCCGGCGGTATTGATACGCACGCGTGATTGAATTTGGTCGCCGAGCTGCTTGACGCGATTTTTGGCGTAGGCGCGCACGGCTTCTGCGCCATGGTCGTTGCAGCAGGCTTCACCGTTTTTGCGTTGGTTGGTACAGAAAAATACGTGATGGTCAAAGTGGCTCATGATGTAATTTTGGTGCGTGTTTGTGTTTCATTGGGTACAGGATATTTTGTGCATTCTTGATAATCTTTTGCCGAACAGCGGCCAACATGTCGACCCCCAAAACATCGGCAAGTTCAGTTAAATAGACCAAGACGTCGGCGATTTCATCTGCCACTGCGGCACGCTTTTCGTCCGTCAGATTCGCGCTTTCTTCGGCGGTCGCCCATTGAAAATGCTCGACCAATTCGGCGGCTTCAACCGAGAGCGCCATCACTAAATTTTTTGGTGTGTGGTACTGATGCCAATCGCGCTCGGTGCAGAAGTTTCGCAAGGCATCGCGTAGCGATATGAGGTCAGTTATTGCATCAGTTGGTGCTGACGACACGCTGTTGAAGGTGGCCGCTAGATCGGTCACGCCATCGTCAATCATTCGCATCTCCTTTGCGATACATCATCAGCCAAGGCAGAGCGAGAAACGGCCATAGCGATGCGGCGAATTGAGTCAGGCCATGAAAGTTCAAAAATTGCCCCGGATTCCATACCTGTTGCATTTGATCAAGATAAGGATTGTCCGGTGCGAGGTTAACCATGACAGTGGCGATCAGCAGCGATACAGCGGCCAGCGCGCTTTGTGCGGTCGGTACCAATCGCCGCGCCAGCCAAAGCAGCGCAATGCCGATGCTCAAACCAATCACGCTGCCTTCGGTGGCCCATGCCAGCGCCAAGCTTGGCTGCGTGATCAGTGCCAAGCTGACGGTTTTGACCAATAGCCCCATCGCGAGCGTGAGTGCGAGAAAACTGAATCGTGGTTGGCGTGGCAATTGTGCGGCCAGCAAACCGACGGCGAGAGTCGCCGTGCCGACCACAGTGGTTTCGATCGCGCGAAATCCGCTGGCACTGAAGGCTTGCGCGGCAGGTAGTTCGATCAAACGGCGCACATCGCCAGTGCCGAACAACAATGTATTGGGTTCGAGCTGCGTCAACAGCCACAGCGCCAAAAGCACTAGTCCGGCATCTGCCTGTGGCGTGAACAACCGTTGGCGCGAATGTCCCAAATAGCCGACATCGAGAAGGCGTGGTTGCAGCCAACGCGCAAGGCTGGCACCGAGCAACGCGCCAAGTGCGTTGCAACTCACATCAATATTCGATGGAATTCGGCTAGGTAAAAAATTCTGCAAAGTCTCGAGGCTGGTTGCCAGAAGCAGCCCAAAAACACAAGCGATAAACCAAGTGACACGTACCGACATCGCAGCCGGTCGGGATTGCAAAGCGGCATAGGACAACATGCCCAAGGGCACATACCCAAGCACATTGATGAACAAATCGAAGCCAGTGAAATAACGTGGCCAACCACCGCTCAGAAAGTCAAAAAGCGGCACACCGCTATCGCGCCAGCCGCTCAGCGGATACAGACTGGCGTAGACGATTAGCAGCGCATAACCAAGCGCAAGTCCGGGCATCAGTCGCATGCGATTTACACCAGCGCCCGCATCAATGCCAATGTGTAGCCCGCCAAGCCCGCGAGCAATATTGCAATGACGAATAGCACGCGACCTTGCCACCGAAGTTCGTTACGCAAATCGGCAATTTCGCCAGTTGGTGCTGGTGACACGCCGTTACTTAATGCCTCGTGCAACAAGCGCGGCAACATTGGCAATACTCGCGCCCATTGCCCGGCTTCGCGCTCCATATTAGAGCTCAACGCAGCCCAGCCGACTTGTTCGGTCATCCACTTTTCAAGGAAGGGTTTGGCGGTTTTCCACAAATCCAATTCCGGATCTAGTTGTCGCCCAAGACCTTCGATATTGAGCAAAGTTTTTTGCAGCAAAACCAACTGCGGTTGGATTTTGATATTGAAGTGGCGTGAAGTTTGAAATAAACGCAGCAGCACGCGACCGAAGGAAATTTCTTTTAACGGGCGATCAAAAATTGGCTCGCACACGGCACGTATGGCCGATTCAAATTCATCAACCCGCGTGTCATGCGGCGCCCAGCCGGATTCGATATGCACTTCAGCGACGCGTTTGTAATCGCGACGAAAAAACGCCAGGAAATTTTGCGCCAGATAGCTTTTGTCATTGTCGGTCAGCGTGCCGACAATGCCGAAATCCAGCGCGATATAGCGACCTTTTTTGTCGCTGTCAGTGGCGACAAAAATATTGCCGGGATGCATGTCGGCATGAAAAAAACCATCACGGAAAACCTGCGTGAAAAAGATTTCAACGCCCATGCTACCCAAACGCGACAAATCAACTCCCATTTCGCGCAGTTCGGCAATTTGCGATACCGGCGTGCCATGCATGCGCTCCATCACCATCACACCGGTGGTGCACCAATCCCAATGCACTTCGGGCACTAACAACAAATCAGAATTCAAAAAATTGTGCCGCAACTGCGAACAGTTGGCGGCTTCACGCATCAAATCCAATTCGTCATGCAAATATTTGGCGAATTCGGCCACCACTTCGCGCGGCTTCAGGCGGCGGCCATCGGTCCACAGGCTTTCCAACAAAGTAGCGCCCACGCGAAGCAGCGCAATGTCTTGATCGATCACCGGTTTGATCCCAGGACGCAGAATTTTCACGGCGACTTCCAGCGGCAAACCGGTTGCCGCATCGGTAATCGGTAGTGTTGCGAAATGCACTTGCGCGACCGACGCCGAAGCAACAGGTTCGCGCTCGAAGCTGGCAAAAACTTGATCGACCGGACGACCATATGCGGCTGCGAGCGCTGCCACTGCAAGTTCTGGCGCAAAGGGTGGCACGGCATCTTGCAACTTGGCCAACTCATCGGCAAAGTCGGTTGCCAACAGGTCTCGCCGGGTCGACAGCACTTGGCCAAACTTGACAAAAATCGGCCCCAAATCTTCAAGCGCGCGACGCAAGCGGACGGCGCGTGGTGTGCGCGAAATTTCATCGACATTGCGCCAAAACATCAGCGATACAGCGCCGCGCAATAGCTTGCCTGTGAACCCAAAATCTACCTCTTGCTCGAGAATCATGCGGTCGAGGCCATAGCGCAATACGATGCGCGTAATTTTGAGTAAGCGAAAAGTGTTGAGTGGACGCAAGATAGACACGGGAAGCACCGCAGAACGGGCATAGTAGCGAGGGTTGCGGCTAAGTATAATTCGCGATTGCTTGTTTCGACGATTCTTTGTCACCTTCACTATTGTCTGTCGCGGTATTCAACTTTCATGTCTTCCACTCAATTATTTTTCGATCCACGCCAGCACCTGAGCGACTTGCTCAAGGCCGCCCTGACAAGCGTTGCGCCTGAACATGCGGCTGCAGAAATTTTTATCGAGCGCCCCAAGCAGTCCGGTCACGGCGATTTCGCCAGCAATTTGGCGATGCAAATTGCCCGTCCGCTCAAAACCAATCCTCGCCAAATTGCCGAGCGGCTCATTGCTGCCTTGCCGGCCTCGGAATGGGTCGTCGCGGTCAGCATGGCTGGCGCGGGATTTATCAATTTCACGCTGACAGCGGCGGCACGTACGCAAGTTGTGGCGCAGGCTGTAAGCCAAGGCAATGCATTCGGACGCGGTGCCGACACCGGCATTAAGGTCGGTGGAATTTGTTTCGGCCAACCCGACCGGTCCGTTGCATGTCGGTCACGGACGTGGCGCGGCGTTCGGCGCCAGCTTGGCATCGGTGCTGGCCTTCGCCGGCTATAGCGTCAGTCGCGAGTATTACGTGAATGACGCCGGACGGCAGATGGACATCCTTGCCTTGTCGACCTGGTTGCGTTATCTGGAACTTTTTGGCGAGCTAGTGCCATTCCCACCCAATGCCTATCAAGGTGGTTATGTGCGTGAAATGGCCGAGCAAATACAGGCAGCACATCAAGACAAATTCAGCCGTCCGGCAGCGGCGGTTGTAGCTTGTTTGCCGACGACCGACAATCTGGATGAGACGCTGGACGGACTGATTGTGGCGGCCAAGGACTTGCTTGGCGAAGATTGGAGATACGTGCATCAACACGTGCTGACCGAGCAATTGGCCGAGTGTCGTTCCGATCTCGAAGAATTCGGTGTGCATCACGATGTTTGGTTTTCAGAAAACAGCTTGCACGACACCGGCATGGTGCAAAAAGCCATCGATACGCTCGAGGCCAATGGACATATTTACGAGCAAGACGGCGCCAAGTGGTTTCGCTCGACGGCGTTTGGTGACGAGAAAGATCGCGTGGTGCAGCGGGACAACGGTGCCTTTACCTATTTCGCACCGGACATTGCATATCATTTGAATAAGTTTGAGCGCGGCTTTGATCGCGTGGTGAATGTGTGGGGCGCTGACCATCACGGTTACATCACTCGCGTCAAAGGCGCGTTGTCTGCCTTGGGAATTGATGCGAAGAGACTTGACGTGACGCTGGTCCAGTTTGTCAGCTTGTTTAGAGATGGTGTAAAAGCATCAATGTCGACCCGTGCGGGCGAATATGTAACTTTGCGTCAGTTGCGCCACGAAGTTGGTAATGATGCTTGCCGGTTTTTTTACATGCTCAGAAAAGCTGACCAAGCGCTCGATTTCGATATGGATTTGGCGACCAGTCAAAGCAACGAAAATCCGGTGTATTACGTGCAATATGCGCACGCCAGAATTTGCTCGGTGTTAGCGCAATGGAATGGCGATGAAGCAAGCTTGCGCAATGTGGATTTGAGCACGCTGAAGCACGAAACTGAAATAGCGCTGTTCGCGCAACTTGGTGAATTCGCCTTGTTGATTCAAAATGCGGCGAAGGATTTCGCGCCACATTCCTTGGCGTTTTATCTCAAAGATTTGGCGGCCGCGTTCCATGCGTGGTACAACGCCGAACGTGTTTTGGTCGAAGACCCCGCTATCCGTAATGCGAGGTTGGCGCTGGCAGTTGCCACGCGCCATGCGTTGCGCAATGGCCTATCGCTGTTAGGCGTATCTCAACCGGTGAGTATGTAATTTATGAATAATCCTGCTTATTCAAAACAGCCTTCAAGCACACCTGCAAAAGGTGGCGGTGGAATGATATTGGGAATTTTTATCGGCCTCGTGTTAGGAATTTTGATCGCGGCTGGCGTGGTGCTTTTTCTCAACAAAGCCACGCTGCCGTTTCAGGACAAATACGAAGGCGCCAACAAACCCAGTGCGGTGAATAGCAACGGACAAGCCGCGACTCCGCTGGCTTTGCCGGGTAAACCTGGTGGCACAGTGCAGGAAAAACAGCGCCTGGATTTCTACGGGATTTTGGAAGGCAAGACATCACCGACAAATCCACCTGTAGCAAAGACCAACACGCCACCGACGGCGACAGCCACCACCACTCCGCCAACGGCGACAGAACCAACGGTTGTTGCAGAGCTACTGTACTTGCAGTTAGGCGCGTTTCAAAAAGCTGCTGATGCGGAAAACCTTAAAGCCAAGTTAGCGCTGACGGGTTTTGATGCAGCGGTTCAAGAAGTCGAGATTCCCAACAAAGGCACCATGCAACGAGTTCGCGTCGGTCCATTTGCCACTGCCGCAGAAATGAATGCGGCGCGTGAACGCCTGTCGCAAGCAGGCATTGCCGGTACGGTGATTAAACAGAAACCTTAGTTGGTGCGACTGAATCATTAGTACAAAGTTCTACCAAAGCGGCGACCGGTGTGATGATGCGAAACATACCGGATTGCCTTAAACGGCGGGCTAGCTTAAGCAGTGCTTTGTCGCTGGTGATTAAGAATGCGGCTTGGCTGTCGCGGGCGAGTTCCAAAAATTTCTGATCGTCCGCGTCGGTGCAACGCGGTAGCAAAACTCTCAATGCGGATTGCGCCGGTGCGGTGACCGCGCGCGCGACGTTTTGATAGGCCGCGATTGCAGCGGTTTGCGCCTCGGCTCCCAACTTAAACAGCGGATAGTTCAACACGCGCACGAATTCTGCGAGGCAAGCTTCGTTGGTCACCACCTGCCAACGACCGGCTTCGATATGATTGCGCAGCGTTGCAAATTGGCTGTCAGCGAACACGTAAAGCGAGATCAATACGTTGGTATCGAGCACTACAGTGACGCCATCGCTCGACAATTCAGCGGACATAGCCGATTTCTTTAAGTGCCGCGGTGATTTTCTTGGTCAGCAGCAGATGTCCGGCGACGTTGGGATGTAAGGCATCAACTTTCAATTTTGTATCTGAAAGTACCTCGGGCAAGGCATTCTCTATCAAGGGAATTTTGTGTGCATCGGCAATCGGGCGATAAAACTCGGCGGCCGAGAAGCTGCTAAAAACCGCGCCAGTAATCGAAGGTTTTGGCGTTGCCAACAATACTGCTTTTGCGCCTTTGGCTTGAACCAAATCTAGTATGCGATTCAGATTGGCAACGGTGTCTGCTTGCGGCACGCGGCGCAGCATGTCGTTGCCACCGAGACTAACGAAGACGAGCGTTGGCGAATGTTCGTCGAGCAAATCGGGCAAGCGCGCGAGGCCGCCGGCGCTAGTGTCTCCGCTCACGCCACCATTAATAATTTCCCAACCTGTATTGGCCGCGAGTAGTGAGGGCCACGCTTCTGCTGGCAATACGCCGTTGCCGGCGGTGAGGCTATCGCCCAACGCAAGCACGCGTGTGCCGCGTGGCAAAGCTTGTTCTGGCGGCTTGCTGCATGCGCTAATCGCGCTGAAAATGATGGCGATGCTCAGCCAGCGCAACATCCTCATGCGGATTTTGTTTTCGATGGCATCGGGCTACCGATGTGCGCCATTTTTCTTTGCTCGGCTAGTGCCACTTGTTTTTGCCGTTCGGCGGCGGCCTTTTTTTGCGCAGGCGTTCGTGTGGCGTAGCAATGCGCGCAGGAAATACCCGCAACATAATTTTCAGACAATTTGTCGCTCGCCGCTAGCGGATGACGACAAGCACGGCAAAATTCATGCTGGCCGTGACTTAATCCATGACCCACGGATACGCGCTCATCAAACACAAAACAATCGCCTTGCCAGCGACTCTCAGACTCCGGCACGGTTTCCAGATATTTTAAGATGCCGCCTTCAAGATGAAAGACTTCATCGAAACCTTGTGTCCGCAGATACGAAGTCGATTTCTCGCAGCGAATTCCGCCGGTACAAAACATGGCCACTTTCGGCTTTGACTTCAAGCGTTCATCACTTTTCACCCACGCCGGAAAATCACTAAAGCTCGCGGTATGTGGATTGATCGCGCCGGCAAAGCTGCCGATAGCGACCTCGTAGTCGTTGCGCACGTCGATCACCAATACCTCGGGATCGTCAATCAGACGATTCCAGTCCTGCGGCTTGACGTAAGTACCAACCAACGATTTCGGATCGACCCCTGGCACACCTAGCGTAACAATTTCACGCTTGAGTCTTACCTTCATCCGATAAAACGGCGGCGTGTTGGCGACGGCTTCTTTGTGCTGCAAATCAGCCAAACGCGCATCGCTACGCAGCATGGTCAACACGGCACGAACGCCTGAATCTGGTCCGGCAATGGTGCCATTGATACCCTCAGCGGCGAGCAATATCGTGCCCTTCACTTGGTGCTGGTGACACGCCGTCAACAGGGGCTTTTTGAGTTCAGCGAAGTCTGGCAAAGAAACGAATTTGTAAAAGGCGGCGGTGAGAAATTGCGTCATTGACGGATGCTCTGAAAATTGCCTTGAAAATACTAGCTTAAGAATTTAACGCCAGACATCACTTCTGACATTGCCCACAATTTTGTCGCTGCTGTTTCGTCACGTGAGGCTCGATTCGAGCCAACTTTTATCGGCGCGCCGCGCATTTGACGCATGTCTTTAGGCCCGCAATAATCGCCGCCCTTGATATCGTCGCCTAGGGCTGCATACAAAGTTGG
This sequence comes from Rhodocyclaceae bacterium, assembly GCA_016721505.1. Taxonomy (GTDB): domain Bacteria; phylum Pseudomonadota; class Gammaproteobacteria; order Burkholderiales; family Rhodocyclaceae; genus JADKHX01. The sequence goes on from JADKHX010000003.1 coordinate 137,966, forward strand.
TAGCGCACCATGGCTTGCATTGTTGAGCACTAAGCCCATCAGTGGTGTAAAGAGGTTCAAAAATGCTGGCAAATGTTGTGTGAGGTTGGTCGCCGCAACACCAGGGTGTGCAGCGACCGAAAGCGTGGTGTAGCCAGCTTTGGCAAGGCGGCGATTCAATTCATAAGCAAACATCAAGCAAGCAATTTTGCTTTGTCCGTAAGCCTCGCGCTTGTTGTAACCGTTTTTGAAATTAGGGTCGTCAAACCGAATATTTCCCCAGCGATGCGCCATGCTTGACAGGCTAACAATGCGTGATGATGGTGTCTTGACAACTAACGGCAAGAGCAGACCTGTCAGAGCGAAGTGGCCGATGTAGTTGGCCGCCAACTGACTCTCGAAACCATCTTCGGACAAAGAAAACGGCGGCATCATGATGCCGGCGTTGTTAATTAACAAATCGATTTTTGAGTAGCGCTCAGTGAATGCGGTGGCGAACGCACGCACGGATTTGAGGCTGCTTAAATCAAGCTGCATGCAGGTGACTTTGGTTTTGGTATGTTTTGCCAAAATTGCCACTTTGGCGGCCTCGGCTTTTTCCATATTGCGGCAGGCCAACACCAGCTCGCAGCCCTTCGAAGCTAGTGCCATGGCGGTCTCGAATCCCAATCCGATGTTGGCACCAGTAATCAAAGCCAGTCGGCCTTTTTGTGTAGGTACTTGATCCAATGTCCACGTCATCGCTTTCCCCTTTTCAGTTTAGTAGCGCTTCGCGCACGAAATCCAAACGGTCTTGCCCCCAAAACAACTCATCGCCGACGATGAAGCTTGGCGCACCGAAAATCCCGCGATCAACGGCATTTTGCGTCGCGACTTTAAGCGCCTCTTTGACCGCTGGTTCGCCGCTCAAGGCAAGTATGGCCATGCCATCAAATCCCGCCTTGCTCAGCACCGCACCGACCGTGGCTGGGTCGTTCATGTTTTGTTGATCAACCCAAATCGCATTAAAAATCGCGTCGCGAAATTGCGCAAGGCGTGCATCGTTCTGCATTTGCAAACCGATGTCTGCACGCATCAAATGCAAAGTGTTGATCGGGAAATGTGGATTCATGGTGAACGCTACGCCATAGCGCTTGGCGTAGCGATTGAGATCATTAAAAAGATATGCGCCTTTGAGTGGTACGCTAATCGGCGGCCGGTTCCCAGTGGCCTGAAAAACTCCGCCGAGCAGGATAGGTTTGAAGTCGATTTGCGCGCCAGTTTCAGCAGCAATTTTTGGTATTTGTGTATGGGCAAGGTAAGCCGCAGGGCTACCAAAGTCAAAATAGAAATCAACGATTTTGCTCATCAAAATTTCTCCATCCAAGGTCGTAAATCTAGCTCGTGAGTCCACGCATCGCGCGGTTGCATGTGCAGCATCCAATACTGATCGGCAATGTGATCGGGATTCAAAATTCCGTCCTGCGCTTTCTTCGCATACGCTTCCGGAAAATTCGTACTTATAAATTCCGTGTCGATCGCTCCGTCAATGACGACGTGCGCAATATGTAATCCACGCGGCCCAAGTTCGCGCGCCATGCTCTGCGCCAGAGCCCGCAGTGCCATCTTGGCACCAGAAAACGCGGCAAAGTTCGTCCCACCCCGCATTGAAGCCGTCGCGCCAGTAAAAATGATGGTGCCATGCCCGCGTTTGACCATACGTTTGGCAACTTCGCGACCGTTGAGAAATCCACTCAGGCAAGCCATCTCCCAAATCTTGAAATAACGCCGCGCCGTTTCGTCAAGAATGCTGCTCGGTGCGTTTGCACCGATGTTGAACACCAGCACCTCTATCGGCGCTATCGTTGATTCGATTTCTTCGATCAACGCAACTACATCGTCTTCTTTGCGTGCATCTGATGCGAAACCATAAGCCATCCCACCTTCGGCTTTGATTTGTTCAACCAGCGGTGCCAATTTCTCTGCTGTGCGTCGCGTGACACAAGCAATGAATCCCTCGCGCGCAAATCGCCGCGCGATGGCACCGCCAGTCGCGTCACCCGCGCCGATGACTAGTGCAACTCGTTCGGATAGCGTCATGTAAATCGTCCTTGGTTGTGAGGGGCGAAGTCTAGCGCAAGGGAGTAGAGTCGCCAGTTGGTGCTGGTGATGTAATGGTCAGTTCATCGGCCACACAACGTCAAGTTTAAGATATGCAGAGAACTGCCGTTACGATTCGGGCGCTTCAAGGAAATCGCGCTTTGAAGGCATAATTCAGACAAACACTCACGATTCACTGGGACATTTCTATGAGTACAACGCAGACTTGGGACGGCAATGAGCGTCGAGCGTCGGACGACGCGACGATTGTCGAGCAGGAGCGTCGACAGCCGGTATTTGCTGCAGCTGACGGTATTCATGAGGATGTGTTACATCACGATCCTCTACTCGATTGCTTGGTCGAGCTGACGCGAATTCATGGCCGCCCAAGCACGCACGCGGCGCTGACTGCAGGCTTGCCTCTGCCTAAGCGTGGGTTGACGCCATCGTTATTTGTTCGTGCTGCACAACGTGCGGGGTTTTCTAGCAAGTTGGTGAGACGCGATTTGGATAAGATCGATGCAGCCTTGTTACCGGTGATCTTGTTACTTGAAGGCGATGAAGCTTGTGTGTTGATGGATTGGGACGAGAGTGGGGAGAACGCGCGACTTTTGTTTCCGGACACGGCGCAAGGTTCAGTGACGCTAACGCGCGATGAAATTAAAGCGCGCTACGTCGGCATCGCGATTTTTGCGCGACCCCATTTTCGTTTTGACTTACGCACACCAGAAATTGTAAAGGTAGTCCAGCGGCACTGGTTTTGGGGCGCGGTGGCGGATCAGTTGCCGGTGTATCGAGACATTCTCGCGGCGGCGGCGCTAATCAATGTATTTGCACTTGCGATGCCGATTTTCACCATGAACGTTTATGACCGCGTGGTGCCCAACAATGCGCTTGAAACACTATGGATGCTCTCAGGTGGCTTATTTTTGGTGCTGGTGGTGGATTATTTGATTCGTTTGTTGCGCGGCCATTTTATTGATCTGGCCAGCTCACGCATCGATTTGGAGCTGTCGGCATTAATTATGGAAAAAGTTTTGGGCATGCGATTGGCGGCACGCCCAGCGTCAGTGGGCTCGTTTGCCGCCAACTTGCGTTCGTTTGAAACGGTGCGCGATTTCATTGCGTCAGCAACCGTGACAGCGGTAGTCGATTTACCATTTGCCTTGCTGTTTTTGCTGGTCATGATGTGGATTTCATGGCCATTGGTGGCATTGCCGATACTTGGGATTATCGGGGTGGTGATATACAGCTATGTCATTCAACACAAAATGCGTGAGCTGACAGAGACCACTTACCGTGCATCAGCGCTGCGGAATGCAACATTGATCGAAAGTTTGACCGCACTCGAGACAATCAAGGCTAACGGTGCCGAAGGTCTGATGCAAGCAAAGTGGGAAAAGACTGCGGCTTTTTTGGCGCGCAACAGTGCGCGCGTGCGCTTGCTGTCATCTTCGGCGATGAACGGTGCCAGCACGCTGACCCAATTGGTAAATGTGTTGATGGTGATAGCGGGCGTCTATCTGATTGAAATACGCCAATTGACGATGGGCGGATTAATTGCTTGCACCATGCTAGGCGGGCGGGCGATGGGGCCATTGGGGCAAATGGTCGGATTGTTGATGCAATTTGAAAACGCCAAAACATCGCTTGCCGGGCTTGAAAATACTATGACCACACCGGGTGAACGCTCGGAGGAAAGCACTTTTGTACATCGACCAGAAATTCGTGGCGAGATTGAATTTCGCAATGTTAGCTTTGCTTATCCTGGTCATCCGCAAGAGGTTCTGCGCAATGTTTCGTTCAGAATTAAGCCCGGCGAGAGCGTGGTGGTGCTTGGCCGAGTCGGTTCGGGAAAGACCACTTTGCACAAACTAATGCTAGGTCTATACCAGCCAACTGAAGGCGCTGTGCTGCTCGACGGTGTTGATTTGCGCCAACTTGACCCGGCTGATTTGCGACGCAATGTGGGCTATGTCGAGCAGGACACCCTCCTATTTTTCGGAAGTTTGCGTGAAAACATTTCGTTGCGAGCGCCTTACGCCGATGACCTAGCAATTGTGGCTGCTGCGGAAATAGGCGGATTGACCGAATTTGTGGACCGACATCCGCAGGGTTATGACATGATTGTCGGTGAGCGTGGCGCGTCTCTCTCAGGTGGTCAACGTCAAGGCGTGGCGATTGCCCGAGCGGTATTGCTTGACCCGCCTGTGTTGCTACTGGATGAACCAACCAGCTCTATGGATTTCACTTCCGAGGGAAAATTCAAAGACGCGCTTCGCCGCTTTTCACAACATAAGACTATGGTGATTGTTACGCATCGTACATCGTTAATTGATCTGGCTGATCGAATTATAGTGATCGACGATGGCAAGATTGTTCAAGACGGACCGCGCCAGCAAGTGATTGAAGCGCTGCAAAGCGGGCGCGTCGGGAAGGCATCATGAACATCACCGCGCTGTTGCAAAAAATATTCGGTTGGATGGGGCCGTTAGGCAGAGGGCTGGAATCCATACGCCTGCGTGTGCAACCGCGCGTAGATAAGCTGATAGCAGATTGGAAAGAAGATCCGAACGCACCTGAAACAGATTTTGTGCAGGACGCGGACTACTTCATGATTCACCAAGAGCCGCTGCGGGCGCGAATTTTGGTTAAAACAATACTGATTGCGATTGCACTTTTCGTCATGTGGACGGCAGTTGCTTTGGTCGATGAAATTGCCAAAGGTGAAGGCAAAGTTATTCCTTCCAGCCAGTTGCAGGTGCTACAAAGCTTGGATGGCGGAATCGTTGCGGAAATCAACGTTGACGAAGGGCAAATTGTGGATGCGGGGCAGGTTTTATTGCGCGTGGATTCGACTCGATTTGAATCTTCGGTGCGCGAGAATCGTACGCAATACTTGGCGCTTACCACTAAGGTCGCGCGCTTGCGGGCGCTATCCGAAGGTACCGCCTTTGTTCCGCCGCCAGAAGTGGTTGCCGAGGATCCTAAGACAGTGCAAGACGAACAGCGGTTGTATGAAACCGCCAAGTCAAATGTCGAAGCACAAGTCGCAATTGGCCGCCAGCAATTGGCGCAGAAGCAAGAAGAGCTGCGTGAAATTCGCGCCAAACGTGAGCAAGCGAGCCAAGCCTATGATCTCACCAAAAAAGAATTGGATGTCACCAAACCGCTGATCAGTTCCGGTGCGGTTTCGGAAGTGGAATTGCTTCGGCTTGAGCGTGACACGGGTCGCTTCCGAGGTGAGCGCGATATTGCATCATCGCAAATTTTGCGTTCGCAATCGGCAGTCGCAGAGGCATCGCGCAAGGTAGAAGAAATTCAACTTAATGCGCGCAATGAAATCCGCAAAGATCTCGCCGATTCAATGGCCAAGCTGAATGCGTTTACAGAGGGCGGGGTAGGGCTGGCCGACAAGGTAAAACATGCGGCGATCCGTTCGCCGGTCAAAGGCACGGTGAAGCGATTGTTCGTTAATACCGTAGGCGGCGTCGTGCAGCCGGGCCGTGACTTGGTCGAAGTGGTTCCCCTCGATGACGCGCTGATTTTGGAGGCAAAAATTGCGCCCAAAGACATCGCGTTTCTGCGACCGGGACAACCAGTGATCGTCAAGTTCACCGCCTATGATTTTTCAACCTACGGCGGTTTGGAGGCCAAGCTGGAAAACATCGGCGCGGATTCGATCACTGATGAAAAGGGCAACACTTTTTTCATTGTCAAAGTGCGCACCTTAAAGCCATCGCTGGGGGCTAATTTGCCGATCATCCCTGGCATGGTGGCGGAAATCGACATCATCACGGGCCAAAAAAGTATTCTGGCCTACCTGCTAAAGCCAGTGCTAAAGGCCAAGCAAGCAGCATTCACCGAGCGCTAGGTTTTATGCCGCCGCGTGCCACAGGCTCCGCTCAGCATCTATTTGTGTCACCCAGCGGTGAGGCTTTGTCACGTTGGCTGGAAGCGTTTCCAAAAGCCATGCTGGCTAGACCAGAAGAATTGCGTAAACGTTCGACAATGGTTACTCGCGCGGGGCTGGTTTGGTTGCACCTTGATCCAAACTTGCCGTGTGTCCAACAGCTAACCGCTTTGCGAAAGAAAATCGGCGCAGTTCGACTCATCGTGCTGGCCAGTGTGCCAGATAACGAAGATGCACTAAAACTATTTTCGGCCGGTGCGCGCGGTTATTGCAACGCCCACGCCACGGCAGCGAACCTCAAACAAATCGCCAATGTGGTGCTCGCTGACGGCTTATGGATAGGCGAATCACTAATGAAGCGCTTGGTGGTGGCGACCACTGGTGCGCTGAGTCATATCGCGACGACTACTGCGCCACCTAAAGCATCATTGGATTTGCAAACTTTGACAGCGCGAGAGCAGCAGGTTGCGCGCGCGGTTGCCGGTGGCGCGAGCAATAAGGAAGTCGCTCGCACGCTAAATATTACCGAGCGCACTATCAAAGCCCACGTCAGCGCAATTTTCCAGAAGCTGGGCGCGCGCGATCGTTTGCATCTGTCCTTGATTATGAACGGGCATTTGACAGCCTAGGCTGATCTTTTGAGAGCGACGAAACAGCGAATTCTGCTACCCAAGTTGCGCGGCTTTGCGGTTTGCTGCAGGAGTCGGCAGCGGTCAACAGCCGACACATGGCGGCAACCGGCGCCGACTGGCAAGTCGCTTTGCACTGTCCTTTAGGACAATAGCGGTCGTTTTGATGAAGCCTTAAAGTCACGAGCATCCCAATGCTTTCGACGGAATTTCATCATGGCTGACTTACAACAAACCATCATCGGCAAAGTTTCAAAACTCACTGGCCAAGCGTTTGCCAAAAACGAAAAGGGCGAGTTGCGTGAGCTGCAGGTCGGCGACCCAGTGTACGAAGGTGATGTGGTGTCGACGCCGCCCGGCGCCAAAGTCGAACTAGCCTTTAACAATGGCGGCGCGTACTTTCTGCGCGACAGTGAGTCGGTCACGCTCGATGGCATGGTGTTCGGGGATAGGATTGTTGAATCCGCAGATGGCGCGCTTTTTAATGACGACCTTTCTGCAATATCAAAAATACTAGAAGATGGTGGCAGTCTCGACCGATTGTTTCAAGAGACATCGGCGGGTGGATCAGGTGGCGTTGTCGATGAGAGCCATTCCTTTGTTCAACTGTTGCGTATTGCAGAGGCGGTCACACCTCTCGGTTTTGGAACGACGGGAATTGCTTCGGGTGGCCGAGACGATGACGTCCATTCGTTTGTCCAATTGTCGAGAATTGAAGAAGGGGTCACACCCTTAGGTACAGGTACTTTAGGTCTTCCTGATCGAAACGAGGAATTTGAAAGCAGCAGACAGAAAATACAAGACCTGCCGTCATTAGCTACCACGGAAAACGTACCTGCAGTGCTTGGCAGTGCCAGTGTGAACATCACGGAAAACGATGGTGTGCTCTCGGCGAGTGGAACGCTGAGAATTTCCGATCCCGACAGCCCAGCCACTTTTGTCGCCGCTACCATAGTCGGAACATTTGGTACGCTAACAATTAGTGACTCAGGTGTCTGGGTGTTTACCGCCGATCCGGCGAAGGTGAATTTGTTTAACGAAGGTTCGGTGCATACGGATGTATTTACCGTCCGAAGTGCCGACGGCACGACCAGCACGGTCACCATTAATGTTACCGGCACCGAAGATGTTGCCACGCTCACCAGCGCAACGGCGAACCTGACCGAGACGAATGCAGAATTAGTCACAGGTGGCACTTTGGTGGTAACTGACATAGACGCAGCCGATGCGACAGTCGTGCCGCAAACCACCGTCGGTGGTTTTGGCAACTTTGTTATTGATGCGGCAGGCGTATGGACCTACCGCACCATTGGCGGATTAAATTCATTGAACGTTGGTCAGGTCGTCACGGAGAATTTCGTCGTGCGCACGTCTGATGGTGGCACGACCACGGTCATTGTGAATATCACCGGCACGGAAGATGTATCGACGCTAACCAGTGCTACTGCGCAACTGACGGAAACCAACGCTGTGCTCTCGACCGGTGGCACGCTAGTCGTTAGTGATTTGGACTCAACAGCCGCCACGGTAATTCCACAAACCAGCACGGGAACTTATGGCAGTTTCACCGTTAGTGCAGCCGGTGTATGGAGCTACACCACGCAAGGGGCGCAAGATCAACTTAATGCCGGACAACTTGTTAGTGAGACGTTTACGGTTGCTACAACTGATGGCGGCGCTAGCACGGTAACTGTGAATATCGTTGGCACCGAAGATGTCTCGACGCTAACCAGCGCCAGCGTCAATCTGGTCGAAACCAACGATATTTTGACCACTGGCGGTACGCTAGTCTTAAGTGATTTGGATAGTCTAAACGCCACTGTCGTAGCCCAAACTACTACTGGCGCTTTCGGCACCTTTAGCATCAATCCAAATGGTGTTTGGACCTACAGTACCCGAGATGCACTTAACAGCCTTGCGGCCGGCCAGCAAGTCAGTGAGACTTTTACTGTCGCCACTAGCGATGGTGGTAGTAGCTCTGTAACTGTAAACATTGTCGGTACAGATTTTGTGACAGTGCTGAACCTCGCGGCGTCCGCCACGGTGAGCGAGGGCGGCAGCATCGTCTACACGGCGAGCGTCACTAATCCGGCTGAAACGGATTTCACGGTTAATCTTTCTAACGGCCAGAGCATTGTCATTGCAGCTCACACCAGCAGCGCCAGCATCACCGTGGCGGCACCCAGCGACGATCCTTACGTCGATGGAAGCACGACTAGCACTACCATCACAGGAACTAGCGGTGGCAACTTTGAGAACCTGCTAGTTGGTGCTGGTGGCACGCTGTCACCGGTGCTTACTACGGTCACGGATACCGCGGATACCACCGTCGTCACCCTCAGCGCCAGCGCCGGTAGCGTCACCGAAGGCGGCACCATCACCTACACCGCGAGTGTCAATAATCCAGTCACCGGTAGCGATCTGATCGTCACCTTGACCGGTGGCGTCACCATCACCATTCCGGTGGGATCGAGCAGTGCCAACAGCACGGCAGTAGCCACCCGCAGCGATGATGCCTACCTTCAGGGCACCGACACCATTACCAAGGCCATCACTGGCACCAGCGGTGGCAACTTTGAAGCGCTGACCACCACCAGCACGGTCAGCACCAGTGTCGTCGATGATGCGGATACCACCGTCGTCACCCTCAGCGCCAGCGCCGGTAGCGTCACCGAAGGCGGCACCATCACCTACACCGCGAGTGTCAATAATCCAGTCACCGGTAGCGATCTGATCGTCACCTTGACCGGTGGCGTCACCATCACCATTCCGGTGGGATCGAGCAGTGCCAACAGCACGGCAGTAGCCACCCGCAGCGATGAGGCCTACCTTCAGGGCACCGACACCATTACCAAGGCCATCACTGGCACCAGCGGTGGCAACTTTGAAGCGCTGACGACGACCAGCACGGTCAGCACCAGTGTCGTCGATGATGCTGATACCACCGTCGTGACGCTGAGCGCCAGCGCCGGCAGCGTCACCGAAGGCGGCACCATCACCTACACCGCGAGTGTCAATAATCCAGTCACCGGCAGCGATCTGATCGTCACCTTGACCGGTGGCGTCACCATCACCATTCCGGTGGGATCGAGCAGTGCCAACAGCACGGCAGTAGCCACCCGCAGCGATGAGGCCTACCTTCAGGGCACCGACACCATTACCAAGGCCATCACTGGCACCAGCGGTGGCAACTTTGAAGCGCTGACCACCACCAGCACGGTCAGCACCAGTGTCGTCGATGATGCTGATGCCACCGTCGTCACCCTCAGCGCCAGCGCCGGTAGCGTCACCGAAGGCGGCACCATCACCTACACCGCGAGTGTCAATAATCCAGTCACCGGTAGCGATCTGATCGTCACCTTGACCGGTGGCGTCACCATCACCATTCCGGTGGGATCGAGCAGTGCCAACAGCACGGCAGTAGCCACCCGCAGCGACGAGGCCTACCTTCAGGGCACCGACACTATTACCAAGGCCATCACTGGCACCAGCGGCGGCAACTTTGAAGCGCTGACCACCACCAGCACGGTCGCTACCAGGGTCGTCGATGATGCTGATACAACCGTCGTGACGCTGAGCGCCAGCGCCGGTAGCGTCACCGAAGGCGGCACCATCACCTACACCGCGAGTGTCAATAATCCAGTCACCGGTAGCGATCTGATCGTCACCTTGACCGGTGGCGTCACCATCACCATTCCGGTGGGATCGAGCAGTGCCAACAGCACGGCAGTAGCCACCCGCAGCGACGAGGCCTACCTTCAGGGCACCGACACTATTACCAAGGCCATCACTGGCACCAGCGGCGGCAACTTTGAAGCGCTGACCACCACCAGCACGGTCTCTACCAGTGTCGTCGATGATGCTGATACCACCGTCGTGACGCTGAGCGCCAGCGCCGGTAGCGTCACCGAAGGCGGCACCATCACCTACACCGCGAGTGTCAATAATCCAGTCACCGGTAGCGATCTGATCGTCACCTTGACCGGTGGCGTCACCATCACCATTCCGGTGGGATCAAGCAGTGCCAACAGCACGGCAGTAGCCACCCGCAGCGACGAGGCCTACCTTCAGGGCACCGACACCATCACCAAGGCCATCACTGGCACCAGCGGCGGCAACTTTGAAGCGCTGACCACCACCAGCACGGTCTCTACCAGTGTCGTCGATGATGCTGATGCCACCGTCGTGACGCTGAGCGCCAGCGCCGGTAGCGTCACCGAAGGCGGCACCATCACCTACACCGCGAGTGTCAATAATCCAGTCACCGGTAGCGATCTAATCGTCACCTTGACCGGTGGCGTCACCATCACCATTCCGGTGGGATCGAGCAGTGCCAACAGCACGGCAGTAGCCACCCGCAGCGATGAGGCCTACCTTCAGGGCACCGACACCATTACCAAGGCCATCACTGGCACCAGCGGTGGCAACTTTGAAGCGCTGACCACCACCAGCACGGTCAGCACCAGTGTCGTCGATGATGCTGATACCACCGTCATCACCCTCAGCGCCAGCGCCGGTAGCGTCACCGAAGGCGGCACCATCACCTACACCGCGAGCGTCAATAATCCAGTCACCGGTAGCGATCTGATCGTCACCTTGACCGGTGGCGTCACCATCACCATTCCGGTGGGATCGAGCAGTGCCAACAGCACGGCAGTAGCCACCCGCAGCGACGAGGCCTACCTTCAGGGCACCGACACCATCACCAAGGCCATCACTGGCACCAGCGGCGGCAACTTTGAAGCGCTGACCACCACCAGCACGGTCAGCACCAGTGTCGTCGATGATGCCGATGCCACCGTCGTCACCCTCAGCGCCAGCGCCGGTAGCGTCACCGAAGGCGGCACCATCACCTACACCGCGAGCGTCAATAATCCAGTCACCGGTAGCGATCTGATCGTCACCTTGACCGGTGGCGTCACCATCACCATTCCGGTGGGATCGAGCAGTGCCAACAGCACGGCAGTAGCCACCCGCAGCGACGAGGCCTACCTTCAGGGCACCGACACCATTACCAAGGCCATCACTGGCACCAGCGGCGGCAACTTTGAAGCGCTGACCACCACCAGCACGGTCTCTACCAGTGTCGTCGATGATGCGGATACCACCGTTGTGACCCTCAGCGCCAGCGCCGGTAGCGTCACCGAAGGCGGCACCATCACCTACACCGCGAGTGTCAATAATCCAGTCACCGGTAGCGATCTGATCGTCACCTTGACCGGTGGCGTCACCATCACCATTCCGGTGGGATCGAGCAGTGCCAACAGCACGGCAGTAGCCACCCGCAGCGATGATGCCTACCTTCAGGGCACCGACACTATTACCAAGGCCATCACTGGCACCAGCGGCGGCAACTTTGAAGCGCTGACCACCACCAGCACGGTCAGCACCAGTGTCGTCGATGATGCTGATACCACCGTCGTGACGCTGAGCGCCAGCGCCGGTAGCGTCACCGAAGGCGGCACCATCACCTACACCGCGAGTGTCAATAATCCAGTCACCGGTAGCGATCTGATCGTCACCTTGACCGGTGGCGTCACCATCACCATTCCGGTGGGATCGAGCAGTGCCAACAGCACGGCAGTAGCCACCCGCAGCGACGAGGCCTACCTTCAGGGCACCGACACCATTACCAAGGCCATCACTGGCACCAGCGGCGGCAACTTTGAAGCGCTGACCACCACCAGCACGGTCAGCCCAGTGTCGTCGATGATGCGGATACCACCGTCGTCACCCTCAGCGCCAGCGCCGGTAGCGTCACCGAAGGCGGCACCATCACCTACACCGCGAGTGTCAATAATCCAGTCACCGGTAGCGATCTGATCGTCACCTTGACCGGTGGCGTCACCATCACCATTCCGGTGGGATCGAGCAGTGCCAACAGCACGGCAGTAGCCACCCGCAGCGATGAGGCCTACCTTCAGGGCACCGACACCATTACCAAGGCCATCACTGGCACCAGCGGTGGCAACTTTGAAGCGCTGACGACCACCAGCACGGTCAGCACCAGTGTCGTCGATGATGCGGATACCACCGTCGTCACCCTCAGCGCCAGCGCCGGTAGCGTCACCGAAGGCGGCACCATCACCTACACCGCGAGTGTCAATAATCCAGTCACCGGTAGCGATCTGATCGTCACCTTGACCGGTGGCGTCACCATCACCATTCCGGTGGGATCGAGCAGTGCCAACAGCACGGCAGTAGCCACCCGCAGCGACGAGGCCTACCTTCAGGGCACCGACACCATTACCAAGGCCATCACTGGCACCAGCGGTGGCAACTTTGAAGCGCTGACCACCACCAGCACGGTCAGCACCAGTGTCGTCGATGATGCGGATACCACCGTCGTCACCCTCAGCGCCAGCGCCGGTAGCGTCACCGAAGGCGGCACCATCACCTACACCGCGAGTGTCAATAATCCAGTCACCGGTAGCGATCTGATCGTCACCTTGACCGGTGGCGTCACCATCACCATTCCGGTGGGATCGAGCAGTGCCAACAGCACGGCAGTAGCCACCCGCAGCGATGAGGCCTACCTTCAGGGCACCGACACCATTACCAAGGCCATCACTGGCACCAGCGGTGGCAACTTTGAAGCGCTGACGACGACCAGCACGGTCAGCACCAGTGTCGTCGATGATGCGGATACCACCGTTGTCACCCTGAGCGCCAGCGCCGGTAGCGTCACCGAAGGCGGCACCATCACCTACACCGCGAGTGTCAATAATCCAGTCACCGGTAGCGATCTGATCGTCACCTTGACCGGTGGCGTCACCATCACCATTCCGGTGGGATCGAGCAGTGCCAACAGCACGGCAGTAGCCACCCGCAGCGATGATGCCTACCTTCAGGGCACCGACACCATTACCAAGGCCATCACTGGCACCAGCGGTGGCAACTTTGAAGCGCTGACGACGACCAGCACGGTCAGCACCAGTGTCGTCGATGATGCCGATGCCACCGTCGTCACCCTCAGCGCCAGCGCCGGTAGCGTCACCGAAGGCGGCACCATCACCTACACCGCGAGTGTCAATAATCCAGTCACCGGCAGCGATCTGATCGTCACCTTGACCGGTGGCGTCACCATCACCATTCCGGTGGGATCGAGCAGTGCCAACAGCACGGCAGTAGCCACCCGCAGCGATGAGGCCTACCTTCAGGGCACCGACACCATTACCAAGGCCATCACTGGCACCAGCGGTGGCAACTTTGAAGCGCTGACGACGACCAGCACGGTCAGCACCAGTGTCGTCGATGATGCGGATACCACCGTTGTCACCCTCAGCGCCAGCGCCGGTAGCGTCACCGAAGGCGGCACCATCACCTACACCGCGAGTGTCAATAATCCAGTCACCGGTAGCGATCTGATCGTCACCTTGACCGGTGGCGTCACCATCACCATTCCGGTGGGATCGAGCAGTGCCAACAGCACGGCAGTAGCCACCCGCAGCGATGATGCCTACCTTCAGGGCACCGACACCATTACCAAGGCCATCACTGGCACCAGCGGTGGCAACTTTGAAGCGCTGACGACGACCAGCACGGTCAGCACCAGTGTCGTCGATGATGCGGATACCACCGTTGTCACCCTCAGCGCCAGCGCCGGTAGCGTCACCGAAGGCGGCACCATCACCTACACCGCGAGTGTCAATAATCCAGTCACCGGTAGCGATCTGATCGTCACCTTGACCGGTGGCGTCACCATCACCATTCCGGTGGGATCGAGCAGTGCCAACAGCACGGCAGTAGCCACCCGCAGCGATGAGGCCTACCTTCAGGGCACCGACACCATTACCAAGGCCATCACTGGCACCAGCGGTGGCAACTTTGAAGCGCTGACGACGACCAGCACGGTCAGCACCAGTGTCGTCGATGATGCGGATACCACCGTTGTCACCCTCAGCGCCAGCGCCGGTAGCGTCACCGAAGGCGGCACCATCACCTACACCGCGAGTGTCAATAATCCAGTCACCGGTAGCGATCTGATCGTCACCTTGACCGGTGGCGTCACCATCACCATTCCGGTGGGATCGAGCAGTGCCAACAGCACGGCAGTAGCCACCCGCAGCGATGAGGCCTACCTTCAGGGCACCGACACCATTACCAAGGCCATCACTGGCACCAGCGGTGGCAACTTTGAAGCGCTGACGACGACCAGCACGGTCAGCACCAGTGTCGTCGATGATGCGGATACCACCGTTGTGACGCTGAGCGCCAGCGCCGGTAGCGTCACCGAAGGCGGCACCATCACCTACACCGCGAGTGTCAATAATCCAGTCACCGGTAGCGATCTGATCGTCACCTTGACCGGTGGCGTCACCATCACCATTCCGGTGGGATCGAGCAGTGCCAACAGCACGGCAGTAGCCACCCGCAGCGATGAGGCCTACCTTCAGGGCACCGACACCATTACCAAGGCCATCACTGGCACCAGCGGTGGCAACTTTGAAGCGCTGACGACGACCAGCACGGTCAGCACCAGTGTCGTCGATGATGCGGATACCACCGTCGTCACCCTCAGCGCCAGCGCCGGTAGCGTCACCGAAGGCGGCACCATCACCTACACCGCGAGTGTCAATAATCCAGTCACCGGTAGCGATCTGATCGTCACCTTGACCGGTGGCGTCACCATCACCATTCCGGTGGGATCGAGCAGTGCCAACAGCACGGCAGTAGCCACCCGCAGCGATGAGGCCTACCTTCAGGGCACCGACACCATTACCAAGGCCATCACTGGCACCAGCGGTGGCAACTTTGAAGCGCTGACGACGACCAGCACGGTCAGCACCAGTGTCGTCGATGATGCGGATACCACCGTCGTCACCCTCAGCGCCAGCGCCGGTAGCGTCACCGAAGGCGGCACCATCACCTACACCGCGAGTGTCAATAATCCAGTCACCGGTAGCGATCTGATCGTCACCTTGACCGGTGGCGTCACCATCACCATTCCGGTGGGATCGAGCAGTGCCAACAGCACGGCAGTAGCCACCCGCAGCGATGAGGCCTACCTTCAGGGCACCGACACCATTACCAAGGCCATCACTGGCACCAGCGGTGGCAACTTTGAAGCGCTGACGACGACCAGCACGGTCAGCACCAGTGTCGTCGATGATGCGGATACCACCGTCGTCACCCTCAGCGCCAGCGCCGGTAGCGTCACCGAAGGCGGCACCATCACCTACACCGCGAGTGTCAATAATCCAGTCACCGGTAGCGATCTGATCGTCACCTTGACCGGTGGCGTCACCATCACCATTCCGGTGGGATCGAGCAGTGCCAACAGCACGGCAGTAGCCACCCGCAGCGATGAGGCCTACCTTCAGGGCACCGACACCATTACCAAGGCCATCACTGGCACCAGCGGTGGCAACTTTGAAGCGCTGACGACGACCAGCACGGTCAGCACCAGTGTCGTCGATGATGCTGATACCACCGTCGTGACGCTGAGCGCCAGCGCCGGTAGCGTCACCGAAGGCGGCACCATCACCTACACCGCGAGTGTCAATAATCCAGTCACCGGTAGCGATCTGATCGTCACCTTGACCGGTGGCGTCACCATCACCATTCCGGTGGGATCGAGCAGTGCCAACAGCACGGCAGTAGCCACCCGCAGCGATGAGGCCTACCTTCAGGGCACCGACACCATTACCAAGGCCATCACTGGCACCAGCGGTGGCAACTTTGAAGCGCTGACGACGACCAGCACGGTCAGCACCAGTGTCGTCGATGATGCGGATACCACCGTTGTGACGCTGAGCGCCAGCGCCGGTAGCGTCACCGAAGGCGGCACCATCACCTACACCGCGAGTGTCAATAATCCAGTCACCGGTAGCGATCTGATCGTCACCTTGACCGGTGGCGTCACCATCACCATTCCGGTGGGATCGAGCAGTGCCAACAGCATGGCGGTAGCCACCCGCAGCGATGAGGCCTACCTTCAGGGCACCGACACCATTACCAAGGCCATCACTGGCACCAGCGGTGGCAACTTTGAAGCGCTGACCACCACCAGCACGGTCAGCACCAGTGTCGTCGATGATGCTGATACCACCGTCGTCAGTCTGTCAGGCGATGCTAGCGTTGTTGAAGGCGCTTCTGCGATTTACACGATAAGCCTGACAAGCCCTGCTCAAAGTGATGTCACAGTCACGCTCAACTACAGTGGCACGGCAGTCAATGGTGCTGATATTAGTGGAAGTACGACTGTCGTAATTCTTGCTGGAACAAGCAGTACGGACTTCAGCATTACTGCAAATGAAGACTTGATAGCGGAGAGTACGAAGAGTTTTACGTTGACAATAGGAAGTGCTGTTGGTGGCAATTTTGAGAATTTAGTTGTAGCAGGAATCGGCAGTGGTGGCGATATAACTACTTTGCTATTCGACAACGATTCTGCACCAACTATTGCACTGGTTTCCGCCGCGAGTGCCATAGAGGCATCCAACATTGTGCATACCGTTACGTTAAGCAATGCTTCAAGCTCAACGACTACTTTCGCCCTTAACTTGACAGACGTGAATGCGGCAGGCGGTGGCCTTGACTACACAAGTACGCTTAACAATTCCGCGTTTAGTAACGGAGTAACAATCAGCGGAGGCACAATTACCGTTCCCGCTGGTGTCACCAGTTTCACGGTCAGCGTTCCTACGTCTATCGACTCAATCGATGAAGCTAACGAGACTTACACTCTGACGGTCGGTGGCGTAGCTGGCGCTGGAACAATTCTCGATGACGATTTTTCGCCTGTTGCCACAGATGATATTGGTGCAGTTAGCGAGAATGCCACGCTTATACGCGCGACATTGACCGGCGTGATTCAAGGCGCCCCAGGGGCGGATAGCGACGCAGACAACGCAACTACGTCGCTAATTGTTGGCGGAGTAGTTGTCGGTGCGGGAGTTGTGACTCAAGGTGTTGGCGTGGCCACTTCACTCGCGGGAATATATGGACATCTCACCCTTGAGGCGGATGGCAGTTACAGTTACGTTGCCGATCAGGGTGCAGCGAATGCATTGGGCGCAGGAGTTACTGTGACCGATGTTTTCACTTATACAGTTATAGATCCAAGCAACAATGTTTCCAATGCAGCTACGCTGACAATTACCGTTACTGGCACCAACGATGCCGCCATCATCACCCCGGCGACCACCACGCTGACGGAGACCAATGCGGCATTGACCACCGGCGGCACCATGGTCATCAGCGATGTTGATAGCGCCAGCACCTTCACGGCGCTGACGGCGGTCGCTGGCAGCAACAGCTACGGCACCTTCAGCATGAGCACCGCAGGGGTATGGACCTACACCGCCAATAGCGCGCATGACGAATTCATGGCCGGCAGTACCTACACCGATAGCGTCAGCGTGACCAGTGCCGATGGCACCATCAGCAGCATCACGGTGAACATCCTGGGCACTAACGATGCCGCAGTGATCACCCCGGCCAGCACCACCCTCACTGAGAGCAATGTGGCACTAACGACCGGCGGCACCATGGTCATCAGCGATGTCGATAGCGCCAGCACCTTCACTGCACTCACCGCGGTCGCTGGCAGCAACAGCTACGGCACCTTCAGCATGAGCACCGCAGGGGTATGGACCTACACCGCCAATAGCGCGCATGACGAATTCATGGCCGGCAGCACCTACACCGATAGCGTCAGCGTGACCAGTGCCGATGGCACGGTCAGCAGCATCACGGTGAACATCCTGGGCACTAACGATGCCGCCATCATCACCCCGGCAGTCGACAATCTGACTGAGAGCAATGTGGCACTAACGACCGGCGGCACCATGGTCATCAGCGATGTCGATAGCGCCAGCACCTTCACTGCACTCACCGCGGTCGCCGGCAGCAACAGCTACGGCACCTTCAGCATGAGCACGGCAGGGGTATGGACCTACACCGCCAATAGCGCGCATGACGAATTCATGGCCGGCAGCACCTACACCGATAGCGTCAGCGTGACCAGTGCCGATGGCACGGTCAGCAGCATCACGGTGAACATCCTGGGCACTAACGATGCCGCAGTGATCACCCCGGCCAGCACCACCCTCACTGAGAGCAATGTGGCACTGACGACCGGCGGCACCATGGTCATCAGCGATGTCGATAGCGCCAGCACCTTCACGGCGCTGACGGCGGTCGCTGGCAGCAACAGCTACGGCACCTTCAGCATGAGCACGGCAGGGGTATGGACCTACACCGCCAATAGCGCGCATGACGAATTCATGGCCGGCAGTACCTACACCGATAGCGTCAGCGTGACCAGTGCCGATGGCACCATCAGCAGCATCACGGTGAACATCCTGGGCACTAACGATGCCGCCATCATCACCCCGGCAGTCGACAATCTGACTGAGAGCAATGTGGCACTAACGACCGGCGGCACCATGGTCATCAGCGATGTCGATAGCGCCAGCACCTTCACTGCACTCACCGCGGTCGCCGGCAGCAACAGCTACGGCACCTTCAGCATGAGCACGGCAGGGGTATGGACCTACACCGCCAATAGCGCGCATGACGAATTCATGGCCGGCAGCACCTACACCGATAGCGTCAGCGTCACCAGTGCCGATGGCACGGTCAGCAGCATCACGGTGAACATCCTGGGCACTAACGATGCCGCCATCATCACCCCGGCAGTCGACAATCTGACTGAGAGCAATGTGGCACTAACGACCGGCGGCACCATGGTCATCAGCGATGTCGATAGCGCCACCACCTTCACGGCGCTGACGGCGGTCGCCGGCAGCAACAGCTACGGCACCTTCAGCATGAGCACGGCAGGGGTATGGACCTACACCGCCAATAGCGCGCATGACGAATTCATGGCCGGCAGCACCTACACCGATAGCGTCAGCGTGACCAGTGCCGATGGCACCATCAGCAGCATCACGGTGAACATCCTGGGCACTAACGATGCCGCAGTGATCACCCCGGCCAGCACCACCCTCACTGAGAGCAATGTGGCACTAACGACCGGCGGCACCATGGTCATCAGCGATGTCGATAGCGCCAGCACCTTCACGGCGCTGACGGCGGTCGCCGGCAGCAACAGCTACGGCACCTTCAGCATGAGCACGGCAGGGGTATGGACCTACACCGCCAATAGCGCGCATGACGAATTCATGGCCGGCAGTACCTACACCGATAGCGTCAGCGTGACCAGTGCCGATGGCACCGTCAGCAGCATCACGGTGAACATCCTGGGCACTAATGACGCCGCAGTGATCACCCCGGCAGTCGACAATCTGACTGAGAGCAATGTGGCACTAACGACCGGCGGCACCATGGTCATCAGCGATGTCGATAGCGCCAGCACCTTCACGGCGCTGACGGCGGTCGCTGGCAGCAACAGCTACGGCACCTTCAGCATGAGCACGGCAGGGTATGGACCTACACCGCCAATAGCGCGCATGACGAATTCATGGCCGGCAGCACCTACACCGATAGCGTCAGCGTGACCAGTGCCGATGGCACGGTCAGCAGCATCACGGTGAACATCCTGGGCACCAACGATGCCGCAATGATCACCCCGGCAGTCACAACCTCACTGAGAGCAATGTCGCACTGACGACCGGCGGCACCATGGTCATCAGCGATGTCGATAGCGCCACCACCTTCACGGCACTCACGGCGGTCGCTGGCAGCAACAGCTACGGCACCTTCAGCATGAGCACGGCAGGGGTATGGACCTACACCGCCAATAGCGCGCATGACGAATTCATGGCCGGCAGCACCTACACCGATAGCGTCAGCGTCACCAGTGCCGATGGCACGGTCAGCAGCATCACGGTGAACATCCTGGGCACCAATGACGCCGCAGTGATCACCCCGGCAGTCGACAACCTGACTGAGAGCAATGTGGCACTAACGACCGGCGGCACCATGGTCATCAGCGATGTCGATAGCGCCACCACCTTCACGGCGCTCACCGCGGTGGCCGGCAGCAACAGCTACGGCACCTTCAGCATGAGCACGGCAGGGGTATGGACCTACACCGCCAATAGCGCGCATGACGAATTCATGGCCGGCAGCACCTACACCGATAGCGTCAGCGTCACCAGTGCCGATGGCACGGTCAGCAGCATCACGGTGAACATCCTGGGCACCAATGACGCCGCAGTGATCACCCCGGCCAGTCACCACCCTCACCGAGAGCAATGTGGCACTGACGACCGGCGGCACCATGGTCATCAGCGATGTCGATAGCGCCAGCACCTTTACCGCACTCACCGCGGTCGCTGGTAGCAACAGCTACGGCACCTTCAGCATGAGCACGGCAGGGGTATGGACCTACACCGCCAATAGCGCGCATGACGAATTCATGGCCGGCAGCACCTACACCGATAGCGTCAGCGTGACCAGTGCCGATGGCACGGTCAGCAGCATCACGGTGAACATCCTGGGCACCAACGATGCCGCCATCATCACCCCGGCAGTCGACAATCTGACTGAGAGCAATGTGGCACTAACGACCGGCGGCACCATGGTCATCAGCGATGTCGATAGCGCCACCACCTTCACGGCGCTGACGGCGGTGGCCGGCAGCAACAGCTACGGCACCTTCAGCATGAGCACGGCAGGGGTATGGACCTACACCGCCAATAGCGCGCATGACGAATTCATGGCCGGCAGCACCTACACCGATAGCGTCAGCGTGACCAGTGCCGATGGCACGGTCAGCAGCATCACGGTGAACATCCTGGGCACCAATGACGCCGCCATCATCACCCCGGCAGTCGACAATCTGACTGAGAGCAATGTGGCACTGACGACCGGCGGCACTATGGTCATCAGCGATGTCGATAGCGCCACCACCTTCACGGCGCTGACCGCGGTCGCCGGCAGCAACAGCTACGGCACCTTCAGCATGAGCACGGCAGGGGTATGGACCTACACCGCCAATAGCGCGCATGACGAATTCATGGCCGGCAGCACCTACACCGATAGCGTCAGCGTGACCAGTGCCGATGGCACGGTCAGCAGCATCACGGTGAACATCCTGGGCACCAATGACGCCGCAGTGATCACCCCGGCAGTCGACAATCTGACTGAGAGCAATGTGGCACTGACGACCGGCGGCACCATGGTCATCAGCGATGTCGATAGCGCCAGCACCTTTACCGCACTCACCGCGGTCGCTGGCAGCAACAGCTACGGCACCTTCAGCATGAGCACGGCAGGGGTATGGACCTACACCGCCAATAGCGCGCATGACGAATTCATGGCCGGCAGCACCTACACCGATAGCGTCAGCGTCACCAGTGCCGATGGCACGGTCAGCAGCATCACGGTGAACATCCTGGGCACTAATGACGCCGCAGTGATCACCCCGGCAGTCGACAATCTGACTGAGAGCAATGTGGCACTAACGACCGGCGGCACCATGGTCATCAGCGATGTCGATAGCGCCACCACCTTCACGGCGCTGACGGCGGTGGCCGGCAGCAACAGCTACGGCACCTTCAGCATGAGCACGGCAGGGGTATGGACCTACACCGCCAATAGCGCGCATGACGAATTCATGGCCGGCAGCACCTACACCGATAGCGTCAGCGTGACCAGTGCCGATGGCACGGTCAGCAGCATCACGGTGAACATCCTGGGCACCAACGATGCCGCAGTGATCACCCCGGCAGTCGACAATCTGACTGAGAGCAATGTGGCACTGACGACCGGCGGCACTATGGTCATCAGCGATGTCGATAGCGCCACCACCTTCACGGCGCTGACGGCGGTGGCCGGCAGCAACAGCTACGGCACCTTCAGCATGAGCACGGCAGGGGTATGGACCTACACCGCCAATAGCGCGCATGACGAATTCATGGCCGGCAGCACCTACACCGATAGCGTCAGCGTGACCAGTGCCGATGGCACGGTCAGCAGCATCACGGTGAACATCCTGGGCACCAATGACGCCGCAGTGATCACCCCGGCAGTCGACAATCTGACCGAGAGCAATGTGGCACTAACGACCGGCGGCACCATGGTCATCAGCGATGTCGATAGCGCCAGCACCTTCACTGCACTCACCGCGGTCGCCGGCAGCAACAGCTACGGCACCTTCAGCATGAGCACGGCAGGGGTATGGACCTACACCGCCAATAGCGCGCATGACGAATTCATGGCCGGCAGCACCTACACCGATAGCGTCAGCGTCACCAGTGCCGATGGCACGGTCAGCAGCATCACGGTGAACATCCTGGGCACCAATGACGCCGCAGTGATCACCCCGGCAGTCGACAATCTGACCGAGAGCAATGTGGCACTAACGACCGGCGGCACCATGGTCATCAGCGATGTCGATAGCGCCAGCACCTTCACGGCGCTGACGGCGGTCGCCGGTAGCAACAGCTACGGCACCTTCAGCATGAGCACGGCAGGGGTATGGACCTACACCGCCAATAGCGCGCATGACGAATTCATGGCCGGCAGCACCTACACCGATAGCGTCAGCGTCACCAGTGCCGATGGCACGGTCAGCAGTATCACGGTGGAACATCCTGGGCACCAACGATGCCGCAGTGATCACCCCGGCAGTCGACAATCTGACTGAGAGCAATGTGGCACTGACGACCGGCGGCACTATGGTCATCAGCGATGTCGATAGCGCCACCACCTTCACGGCGCTCACGGCGGTCGCTGGCAGCAACAGCTACGGCACCTTCAGCATGAGCACGGCAGGGGTATGGACCTACACCGCCAATAGCGCGCATGACGAATTCATGGCCGGCAGTACCTACACCGATAGCGTTAGCGTGACTAGTGCGGATGGCACCATCAGCAGCATCACGGTGAACATCCTGGGCACCAATGACGCCGCAGTGATCACCCCGGCAGTCGACAACCTCACCGAGAGCAATGTGGCACTAACGACCGGCGGCACCATGGTCATCAGCGATGTCGATAGCGCCAGCACCTTCACGGCGCTGACCGCGGTCGCCGGCAGCAACAGCTACGGCACCTTCAGCATGAGCACGGCAGGGGTATGGACCTACACCGCCAATAGCGCGCATGACGAATTCATGGCCGGCAGCACCTACACCGATAGCGTCAGCGTGACCAGTGCCGATGGCACGGTCAGCAGCATCACGGTGAACATCCTGGGCACCAATGACGCCGCAGTGATCACCCCGGCAGTCGACAATCTGACCGAGAGCAATGTGGCACTAACGACCGGCGGCACCATGGTCATCAGCGATGTCGATAGCGCCAGCACCTTTACCGCACTCACCGCGGTCGCTGGCAGCAACAGCTACGGCACCTTCAGCATGAGCACGGCAGGGGTATGGACCTACACCGCCAATAGCGCGCATGACGAATTCATGGCCGGCAGCACCTACACCGATAGCGTCAGCGTCACCAGTGCCGATGGCACGGTCAGCAGCATCACGGTGAACATCCTGGGCACCAACGATGCCGCAGTGATCACCCCGGCAGTCGACAATCTGACCGAGAGCAATGTGGCACTAACGACCGGCGGCACCATGGTCATCAGCGATGTCGATAGCGCCAGCACCTTCACGGCGCTGACGGCGGTCGCCGGCAGCAACAGCTACGGCACCTTCAGCATGAGCACGGCAGGGGTATGGACCTACACCGCCAATAGCGCGCATGACGAATTCATGGCCGGCAGCACCTACACCGATAGCGTCAGCGTGACCAGTGCCGATGGCACGGTCAGCAGCATCACGGTGAACATCCTCGGCACCAATGACGCCGCAATGATCACCCCGGCAGTCGACAATCTGACTGAGAGCAATGTGGCACTAACGACCGGCGGCACCATGGTCATCAGCGATGTCGATAGCGCCAGCACCTTCACGGCACTCACGGCGGTCGCTGGCAGCAACAGCTACGGCACCTTCAGCATGAGCACGGCAGGGGTATGGACCTACACCGCCAATAGCGCGCATGACGAATTCATGGCCGGCAGCACCTACACCGATAGCGTCAGCGTGACCAGTGCCGATGGCACGGTCAGCAGCATCACGGTGAACATCCTGGGCACCAATGACGCCGCAGTGATCACCCCGGCAGTCGACAATCTGACTGAGAGCAATGTGGCACTGACGACCGGCGGCACCATGGTCATCAGCGATGTCGATAGCGCCACCACCTTTACCGCACTCACCGCGGTCGCCGGTAGCAACAGCTACGGCACCTTCAGCATGAGCACGGCAGGGGTATGGACCTACACCGCCAATAGCGCGCATGACGAATTCATGGCCGGCAGCACCTACACCGATAGCGTCAGCGTGACCAGTGCCGATGGCACGGTCAGCAGCATCACGGTGAACATCCTGGGCACCAATGGTGATGCGGTGATAACGCCGGCTGTGGCGAATCTGACTGAGAGCAATGTGGCACTAACGACCGGCGGCACCATGGTCATCAGCGATGTCGATAGCGCCACCACCTTCACGGCACTGACGGCGGTCGCCGGCAGCAACAGCTACGGCACCTTCAGCATGAGCACGGCAGGGGTATGGACCTACACCGCCAATAGCGCGCATGACGAATTCATGGCCGGCAGCACCTACACCGATAGCGTCAGCGTGACCAGTGCCGATGGCACGGTCAGCAGCATCACGGTGAACATCCTGGGCACCAATGATGCCGCCGTGATCACCCCGGCCAGTCGACAATCTGACTGAGAGCAATGTGGCACTAACGACCGGCGGCACCATGGTCATCAGCGATGTCGATAGCGCCAGCACCTTTACCGCACTCACCGCGGTGGCCGGCAGCAACAGCTACGGCACCTTCAGCATGAGCACGGCAGGGGTATGGACCTACACCGCCAATAGCGCGCATGACGAATTCATGGCCGGCAGCACCTACACCGATAGCGTCAGCGTCACCAGTGCCGATGGCACGGTCAGCAGCATCACGGTGAACATCCTGGGCACCAACGATGCCGCAGTGATCACCCCGGCAGTCGACAATCTGACCGAGAGCAATGTCGCACTAACGACCGGCGGCACTATGGTCATCAGCGATGTCGATAGCGCCACCACCTTCACGGCACTGACGGCGGTCGCCGGCAGCAACAGCTACGGCACCTTCAGCATGAGCACGGCAGGGGTATGGACCTACACCGCCAATAGCGCGCATGACGAATTCATGGCCGGCAGCACCTACACCGATAGCGTCAGCGTGACCAGTGCCGATGGCACGGTCAGCAGCATCACGGTGAACATCCTGGGCACCAACGATGCCGCAATGATCACCCCGGCCAGTCGACAAGCTGACCGAGAGCAATGTGGCACTAACGACCGGCGGCACCATGGTCATCAGCGATGTCGATAGCGCCAGCACCTTCACTGCACTCACCGCGGTCGCTGGCAGCAACAGCTACGGCACCTTCAGCATGAGCACGGCAGGGGTATGGACCTACACCGCCAATAGCGCGCATGACGAATTCATGGCCGGCAGCACCTACACCGATAGCGTCAGCGTCACCAGTGCCGATGGCACGGTCAGCAGCATCACGGTGAACATCCTGGGCACCAACGGTGCCGCCATCATCACCCCGGCAGTCGACAATCTGACTGAGAGCAATGTGGCACTAACGACCGGCGGCACCATGGTCATCAGCGATGTCGATAGCGCCAGCACCTTTACCGCACTCACCGCGGTCGCTGGCAGCAACAGCTACGGCACCTTCAGCATGAGCACGGCAGGGGTATGGACCTACACCGCCAATAGCGCGCATGACGAATTCATGGCCGGCAGCACCTACACCGATAGCGTCAGCGTGACCAGTGCCGATGGCACGGTCAGCAGCATCACGGTGAACATCCTGGGCACCAATGATGCCGCCGTGATCACCCCGGCCAGTCGACAACCTGACTGAGAGCAATGTGGCACTAACGACCGGCGGCACCATGGTCATCAGCGATGTCGATAGCGCCACCACCTTTACCGCACTCACCGCGGTCGCCGGCAGCAACAGCTACGGCACCTTCAGCATGAGCACGGCAGGGGTATGGACCTACACCGCCAATAGCGCGCATGACGAATTCATGGCCGGCAGCACCTACACCGATAGCGTCAGCGTGACCAGTGCCGATGGCACGGTCAGCAGCATCACGGTGAACATCCTGGGCACCAATGACGCCGCAGTGATCACCCCGGCAGTCGACAATCTGACCGAGAGCAATGTGGCACTAACGACCGGCGGCACCATGGTCATCAGCGATGTCGATAGCGCCAGCACCTTCACTGCACTCACCGCGGTCGCTGGCAGCAACAGCTACGGCACCTTCAGCATGAGCACGGCAGGGGTATGGACCTACACCGCCAATAGCGCGCATGACGAATTCATGGCCGGCAGCACCTACACCGATAGCGTCAGCGTGACCAGTGCCGATGGCACGGTCAGCAGCATCACGGTGAACATCCTGGGCACCAACGATGCCGCAATGATCACCCCGGCAGTCGACAATCTGACTGAGAGCAATGTGGCACTAACGACCGGCGGCACCATGGTCATCAGCGATGTCGATAGCGCCAGCACCTTCACGGCACTCACCGCGGTCGCCGGCAGCAACAGCTACGGCACCTTCAGCATGAGCACGGCAGGGGTATGGACCTACACCGCCAATAGCGCGCATGACGAATTCATGGCCGGCAGCACCTACACCGATAGCGTCAGCGTGACCAGTGCCGATGGCACGGTCAGCAGCATCACGGTGAACATCCTGGGCACCAACGATGCCGCAGTGATCACCCCGGCAGTCGACAATCTGACTGAGAGCAATGTGGCACTAACGACCGGCGGCACCATGGTCATCAGCGATGTCGATAGCGCCAGCACCTTTACCGCACTCACCGCGGTCGCTGGCAGCAACAGCTACGGCACCTTCAGCATGAGCACGGCAGGGGTATGGACCTACACCGCCAATAGCGCGCATGACGAATTCATGGCCGGCAGCACCTACACCGATAGCGTCAGCGTGACCAGTGCCGATGGCACGGTCAGCAGCATCACGGTGAACATCCTGGGCACCAATGGTGATGCGGTGATAACGCCGGCTGTGGCGAATCTGACTGAGAGCAATGTGGCACTAACGACCGGCGGCACCATGGTCATCAGCGATGTCGATAGCGCCAGCACCTTTACCGCACTCACCGCGGTCGCCGGCAGCAACAGCTACGGCACCTTCAGCATGAGCACGGCAGGGGTATGGACCTACACCGCCAATAGCGCGCATGACGAATTCATGGCTGGCAGTACCTACACCGATAGCGTCAGCGTGACCAGTGCCGATGGCACGGTCAGCAGCATCACGGTGAACATCCTGGGCACCAACGATGCCGCCATGATCACCCCGGCAGTCGACAATCTGACTGAGAGCAATGTGGCACTAACGACCGGCGGCACTATGGTCATCAGCGATGTCGATAGCGCCACCACCTTCACGGCACTGACGGCGGTCGCCGGTAGCAACAGCTACGGCACCTTCAGCATGAGCACGGCAGGGGTATGGACCTACACCGCCAATAGCGCGCATGACGAATTCATGGCCGGCAGCACCTACACCGATAGCGTCAGCGTGACCAGTGCCGATGGCACGGTCAGCAGCATCACGGTGAACATCCTGGGCACTAACGATGCCGCAGTGATCACCCCGGCCACCGCGACGCTGACGGAGAGCAATGTGGCACTAACGACCGGCGGCACCATGGTCATCAGCGATGTCGATAGCGCCAGCACCTTCACTGCACTCACCGCGGTCGCTGGCAGCAACAGCTACGGCACCTTCAGCATGAGCACGGCAGGGGTATGGACCTACACCGCCAATAGCGCGCATGACGAATTCATGGCCGGCAGCACCTACACCGATAGCGTCAGCGTGACCAGTGCCGATGGCACGGTCAGCAGCATCACGGTGAACATCCTGGGCACCAACGATGCCGCCATCATCACCCCGGCAGTCGACAATCTGACTGAGAGCAATGTGGCACTAACGACCGGCGGCACCATGGTCATCAGCGATGTCGATAGCGCCAGCACCTTCACGGCGCTGACGGCGGTCGCCGGCAGCAACAGCTACGGCACCTTCAGCATGAGCACGGCAGGGGTATGGACCTACACCGCCAATAGCGCGCATGACGAATTCATGGCCGGCAGCACCTACACCGATAGCGTCAGCGTGACCAGTGCCGATGGCACGGTCAGCAGCATCACGGTGAACATCCTGGGCACCAACGATGCCGCAGTGATCACCCCGGCCAGCACCACCCTCACCTGAGAGCAATGTGGCACTAACGACCGGCGGCACCATGGTCATCAGCGATGTCGATAGCGCCAGCACCTTCACTGCACTCACCGCGGTCGCTGGCAGCAACAGCTACGGCACCTTCAGCATGAGCACGGCAGGGGTATGGACCTACACCGCCAATAGCGCGCATGACGAATTCATGGCCGGCAGCACCTACACCGATAGCGTCAGCGTGACCAGTGCCGATGGCACGGTCAGCAGCATCACGGTGAACATCCTGGGCACCAATGACGCCGCAGTGATCACCCCGGCCAGTCGACAACCTGACTGAGAGCAATGTGGCACTAACGACCGGCGGCACCATGGTCATCAGCGATGTCGATAGCGCCAGCACCTTTACCGCACTCACCGCGGTCGCTGGCAGCAACAGCTACGGCACCTTCAGCATGAGCACGGCAGGGGTATGGACCTACACCGCCAATAGCGCGCATGACGAATTCATGGCCGGCAGCACCTACACCGATAGCGTCAGCGTGACCAGTGCCGATGGCACGGTCAGCAGCATCACGGTGAACATCCTGGGCACCAATGGTGATGCGGTGATAACGCCGGCTGTGGCGAATCTGACTGAGAGCAATGTGGCACTAACGACCGGCGGCACCATGGTCATCAGCGATGTCGATAGCGCCAGCACCTTCACGGCACTCACCGCGGTCGCCGGCAGCAACAGCTACGGCACCTTCAGCATGAGCACGGCAGGGGTATGGACCTACACCGCCAATAGCGCGCATGACGAATTCATGGCCGGCAGCACCTACACCGATAGCGTCAGCGTGACCAGTGCCGATGGCACGGTCAGCAGCATCACGGTGAACATCCTGGGCACCAACGATGCCGCCATCATCACCCCGGCAGTCGACAATCTGACTGAGAGCAATGTGGCACTAACGACCGGCGGCACCATGGTCATCAGCGATGTTGATAGCGCCAGCACCTTCACGGCGCTGACGGCGGTCGCCGGCAGCAACAGCTACGGCACCTTCAGCATGAGCACGGCAGGGGTATGGACCTACACCGCCAATAGCGCGCATGACGAATTCATGGCCGGCAGCACCTACACCGATAGCGTCAGCGTGACCAGTGCCGATGGCACGGTCAGCAGCATCACGGTGAACATCCTGGGCACCAATGACGCCGCAGTGATCACCCCGGCCAGCACCACCCTCACTGAGAGCAATGTGGCACTAACGACCGGCGGCACCATGGTCATCAGCGATGTCGATAGCGCCAGCACCTTCACTGCACTCACCGCGGTCGCTGGCAGCAACAGCTACGGCACCTTCAGCATGAGCACGGCAGGGGTATGGACCTACACCGCCAATAGCGCGCATGACGAATTCATGGCCGGCAGCACCTACACCGATAGCGTCAGCGTGACCAGTGCCGATGGCACGGTCAGCAGCATCACGGTGAACATCCTGGGCACCAACGATGCCGCAGTGATCACCCCGGCAGTCGACAATCTGACTGAGAGCAATGTGGCACTGACGACCGGCGGCACCATGGTCATCAGCGATGTCGATAGCGCCAGCACCTTTACCGCACTCACCGCGGTCGCTGGTAGCAACAGCTACGGCACCTTCAGCATGAGCACGGCAGGGGTATGGACCTACACCGCCAATAGCGCGCATGACGAATTCATGGCCGGCAGCACCTACACCGATAGCGTCAGCGTGACCAGTGCCGATGGCACGGTCAGCAGCATCACGGTGAACATCCTGGGCACCAACGATGCCGCCATGATCACCCCGGCAGTCGACAATCTGACTGAGAGCAATGTGGCACTAACGACCGGCGGCACCATGGTCATCAGCGATGTCGATAGCGCCAGCACCTTCACGGCGCTCACCGCGGTCGCCGGCAGCAACAGCTACGGCACCTTCAGCATGAGCACGGCAGGGGTATGGACCTACACCGCCAATAGCGCGCATGACGAATTCATGGCCGGCAGCACCTACACCGATAGCGTCAGCGTGACCAGTGCCGATGGCACGGTCAGCAGCATCACGGTGAACATCCTGGGCACCAACGATGCCGCCATGATCACCCCGGCCAGCACAACCTCACTGAGAGCAATGTGGCACTAACGACCGGCGGCACCATGGTCATCAGCGATGTCGATAGCGCCAGCACCTTCACGGCACTCACCGCGGTCGCCGGCAGCAACAGCTACGGCACCTTCAGCATGAGCACGGCAGGGGTATGGACCTACACCGCCAATAGCGCGCATGACGAATTCATGGCCGGCAGCACCTACACCGATAGCGTCAGCGTGACCAGTGCCGATGGCACGGTCAGCAGCATCACGGTGAGCATCGTCGGTACCAATGATGCCGCCGTGATCACCCCGGCAGCACAACCTCACTGAGAGCAATGTGGCACTAACGACCGGCGGCACCATGGTCATCAGCGATGTCGATAGCGCCAGCACCTTTACCGCACTCACCGCGGTCGCTGGCAGCAACAGCTACGGCACCTTCAGCATGAGCACGGCAGGGGTATGGACCTACACCGCCAATAGCGCGCATGACGAATTCATGGCCGGCAGCACCTACACCGATAGCGTCAGCGTGACCAGTGCCGATGGCACGGTCAGCAGCATCACGGTGAACATCCTGGGCACCAATGATGCCGCAATGATCACCCCGGCAGCGACAACCTCACTGAGAGCAATGTGGCACTAACGACCGGCGGCACCATGGTCATCAGCGATGTCGATAGCGCCAGCACCTTCACCGCGCTCACGGCGGTCGCCGGCAGCAACAGCTACGGCACCTTCAGCATGAGCACGGCAGGGGTATGGACCTACACCGCCAATAGCGCGCATGACGAATTCATGGCCGGCAGCACCTACACCGATAGCGTCAGCGTGACCAGTGCCGATGGCACGGTCAGCAGCATCACGGTGAACATCCTGGGCACCAATGACGCCGCCATCATCACCCCGGCCAGCGACCACCTGACTGAGAGCAATGTGGCACTAACGACCGGCGGCACCATGGTGATCAGCGATGTCGATAGCGCCACCACCTTTACCGCACTGACCGCGGTCGCTGGCAGCAACAGCTACGGCACCTTCAGCATGAGCACGGCAGGGGTATGGACCTACACCGCCAATAGCGCGCATGACGAATTCATGGCCGGCAGCACCTACACCGATAGCGTCAGCGTGACCAGTGCCGATGGCACGGTCAGCAGCATCACGGTGAACATCCTGGGCACCAATGATGCCGCCGTGATCACCCCGGCCACCGACACTCTGACTGAGAGCAATGTGGCACTGACGACCGGCGGCACCATGGTCATCAGCGATGTCGATAGCGCCAGCACCTTTACCGCACTCACCGCGGTCGCTGGTAGCAACAGCTACGGCACCTTCAGCATGAGCACGGCAGGGGTATGGACCTACACCGCCAATAGCGCGCATGACGAATTCATGGCCGGCAGCACCTACACCGATAGCGTCAGCGTGACCAGTGCCGATGGCACGGTCAGCAGCATCACGGTGAACATCCTGGGCACCAATGACGCCGCCATCATCACCCCGGCAGTCGACAATCTGACTGAGAGCAATGTGGCACTAACGACCGGCGGCACCATGGTCATCAGCGATGTCGATAGCGCCAGCACCTTCACGGCGCTGACGGCGGTCGCCGGCAGCAACAGCTACGGCACCTTCAGCATGAGCACGGCAGGGGTATGGACCTACACCGCCAATAGCGCGCATGACGAATTCATGGGCCGGCAGCACCTACACCGATAGCGTCAGCGTGACCAGTGCCGATGGCACGGTCAGCAGCATCACGGTGAGCATCGTCGGTACCAATGATGCCGCAGTGATCACCCCGGCCACCGCGACGCTGACGGAGACCAATCTAGCGCTGACCACCAGTGGCACCATGGTCATCAGCGATGTCGATAGCGCCACCACCTTTACCGCACTCACGGCGGTCGCTGGTAGCAACAGCTACGGCACCTTCAACATGACCACGGCAGGGGTATGGACCTACACCGCCAACAAGCGCAGAATCATGGCCGGCACCACCTACACCGATGCGTCACGTGACCAGTGCCGATGGCACCACCAGCAGCATCACGGTGAACATCCTGGGCACCAATGATGCCGCCATGATCACCCCGGCCACCGACACTCTGACGGAGACCAATCTGGCACTGACCACCGGCGGCACCATGGTCATCAGCGATGTCGATAGCGCCAGCACCTTCACGGCGCTCACGGCGGTCGCTGGCAGCAACAGCTACGGCACCTTCAGCATGAGCACGGCAGGGGTATGGACCTACACCGCCAACAGCGCGCATGACGAATTCATGGCCGGCAGCACCTACACCGATAGCGTCAGCGTGACCAGTGCCGATTGCACGGTCAGCAGCATCACGGTGAGCAACGTCGGTACCAACGATGCCGCCGTGATCACCCCGGCCACCGCGACGCTGACGGAGACCAATCTGGCACGACCACCAGCGGCACCATGGTCATCACGATGTCGATAGCGCCACACCTACCTCGCGGCACCACAGGACCTTCACACACAGGCCACACCCCACCCGAACGCGGCACCACCACCAGGTCATGCCAGTGCCGATGGCAACCAGCAGCATCACGGTGAGCATCCTGGGCACCAACGACGCCGCGATCACCCCGGCCACCACTACGAGACCAATGTGGCACTACACCAGCGGCACCATGGTCATCACCGATGTCGATAGCGCCACCACCTTCACGGCGCTGACGGCGGTCGCTGGCAGCAACAGCTACGGCACCTTCAGCATGACCACGGCAGGGGTATGGACCTACACCGCCAGCGCAATGACAGAATTCAGTTTGGGCCGGCACCACCTACACCGATGCAGTCAATGTGACCAGTGCCGATGGCACCACCAGCAGCATCACGGTGAACATCCTCGGCACCAACGATGCCGCAGTGATCACCCCGGCCACCGCGACGCTGACGGAGACCAATCTAGCGCTGACCACCAGTGGCACCATGGTCATCAGCGATGTCGATAGCGCCACCACCTTCACTGCACTCACCGCGGTCGCTGGCAGCAACAGCTACGGCACCTTCAGCATGACCACGGCAGGGGTATGGACCTACACCGCCAACAATGCGCAGAATCAGTTTGCGGCCGGCACCACCTACACCGATGCAGTGAATGTGACCAGTGCCGATGGCACCACCAGCAGCATCACGGTGAGCATCGTCGGTACTAATGATGCCGCCGTGATCACCCCGGCCACCACCACGCTGACGGAGACCAATCTAGCGCTGACCACCAGTGGCACTATGGTGATCACCGATGTCGATAGCGCCACCACCTTCACGGCGCTGACGGCGGTCGCTGGCAGCAACAGCTACGGCACCTTCAGCATGACCACGGCAGGGGTGTGGACCTACACCGCCAACAATGCGCAGAATCAGTTTGCGGCCGGCACCACCTACACCGATGCAGTGAATGTGACCAGTGCCGATGGCACCACCAGCAGCATCACGGTGAGCATCGTCGGTACCAATGATGCCGCCGTGATCACCCCGGCCACCGCGACGCTGACGGAGACCAATCTAGCGCTGACCACCAGTGGCACGATGGTGATCACCGATGTCGATAGCGCCACCACCTTCACGGCGCTGACGGCGGTCGCTGGCAGCAACAGCTACGGCACCTTCAGCATGACCACGGCAGGGGTGTGGACCTACACCGCCAACAATGCGCAGAATCAGTTTGCGGCCGGCACCACCTACACCGATGCAGTGAATGTGACCAGTGCCGATGGCACCACCAGCAGCATCACGGTGAGCATCGTCGGTACCAATGATGCCGCCGTGATCACCCCGGCCACCGCGACGCTGACGGAGACCAATCTAGCGCTGACCACCAGTGGCACCATGGTCATCACCGATGTCGATAGCGCCACTACCTTTACCGCACTCACGGCGGTCGCTGGCAGCAACAGCTACGGCACCTTCAGCATGACCACGGCAGGGGTGTGGACCTACACCGCCAACAATGCGCAGAATCAGTTTGCGGCCGGCACCACCTACACCGATGCAGTGAATGTGACCAGTGCCGATGGCACCACCAGCAGCATCACGGTGAGCATCGTCGGTACCAATGACGCCGCCACCATCACCCCGGCCACCACCACGCTGACGGAGACCAATCTAGCGCTGACCACCAGTGGCACCATGGTCATCACCGATGTCGATAGCGCCACCACCTTCACGGCGCTGACGGCGGTCGCTGGCAGCAACAGCTACGGCACCTTCAGCATGACCACGGCAGGGGTGTGGACCTACACCGCCAACAATGCGCAGAATCAGTTTGCGGCCGGCACCACCTACACCGATGCAGTGAATGTGACCAGTGCCGATGGCACCACCAGCAGCATCACGGTGAGCATCGTCGGTACCAATGATGCCGCCGTGATCACCCCGGCGACCACCACGCTGACGGAGACCTATCTAGCCCTGACCACCAGTGGCACCATGGTCATCACCGATGTCGATAGCGCCACTACCTTCACGGCGCTGACGGCGGTCGCTGGCAGCAACAGCTACGGCACCTTCAGCATGACCACGGCAGGGGTGTGGACCTACACCGCCAACAATGCGCAGAATCAGTTTGCGGCCGGCACCACCTACACCGATGCAGTGAATGTGACCAGTGCCGATGGCACCACCAGCAGCATCACGGTGAGCATCGTCGGTACCAATGATGCCGCCGTGATCACCCCGGCCACCACCACGCTGACGGAGACCAATGCGGCATTGACCACCAGTGGCACCATGGTGATCACCGATGTCGATAGCGCCACCACCTTCACGGCGCTGACGGCGGTCGCTGGCAGCAACAGCTACGGCACCTTCAGCATGACCACGGCAGGGGTGTGGACCTACACCGCCAACAATGCACAGAATCAGTTTGCGGCCGGCACCACCTACACCGATGCAGTGAATGTGACCAGTGCCGATGGCACCACCAGCAGCATCACGGTGAGCATCGTCGGTACCAATGATGCCGCCGTGATCACCCCGGCCACCACCACGCTGACGGAGACCAATCCGGCGCTGACCACCAGTGGCACGATGGTGATCACCGATGTCGATAGCGCCACCACCTTCACGGCGCTGACGGCGGTCGCTGGCAGCAACAGCTACGGCACCTTCAGCATGACCACGGCAGGGGTGTGGACCTACACCGCCAACAATGCGCAGAATCAGTTTGCGGCCGGCACCACCTACACCGATGCAGTGAATGTGACCAGTGCCGATGGCACCACCAGCAGCATCACGGTGAGCATCGTCGGTACTAATGATGCCGCCGTGATCACCCCGGCGACCACCACGCTGACGGAGACCAATCTAGCGCTGACCACCAGTGGCACCATGGTCATCACCGATGTCGATAGCGCCACCACCTTCACGGCGCTGACGGCGGTCGCTGGTAACAATAGCCGTGGCACCTTCAGCATGACCACGGCAGGGGTGGACCTACACCGCCAACAATGCGCAGAATCAGTTTGCGGCCGGCACCACCTACACCGATGCAGTGAATGTGACCAGTGCCGATGGCACCACCAGCAGCATCACGGTGAGCATCGTCGGTACCAATGATGCCGCCGTGATCACCCCGGCCACCACCACGCTGACGGAGACCAATGCGGCATTGACCACCAGTGGCACCATGGTGATCACCGATGTCGATAGCGCCACCACCTTCACGGCGCTGACGGCGGTCGCTGGCAGCAACAGCTACGGCACCTTCAGCATGACCACGGCAGGGGTGTGGACCTACACCGCCAACAATGCGCAGAATCAGTTTGCGGCCGGCACCACCTACACCGATGCAGTGAATGTGACCAGTGCCGATGGCACCACCAGCAGCATCACGGTGAGCATCGTCGGTACCAATGACGCCGCCACCATCACCCCGGCCACCACCACGCTGACGGAGACCAATGCGGCATTGACCACCAGTGGCACCATGGTCATCACCGATGTCGATAGCGCCACCACCTTCACGGCGCTGACGGCGGTCGCTGGCAGCAACAGCTACGGCACCTTCAGCATGACCACGGCAGGGGTGGACCTACACCGCCAACAATGCGCAGAATCAGTTTGCGGCCGGCACCACCTACACCGATGCAGTGAATGTGACCAGTGCCGATGGCACCACCAGCAGCATCACGGTGAGCATCGTCGGTACCAATGATGCCGCCGTGATCACCCCGGCCACCACCACGCTGACGGAGACCAATCCGGCACTGACCACCAGTGGCACCATGGTGATCACCGATGTCGATAGCGCCACCACCTTCACGGCGCTGACGGCGGTCGCTGGCAGCAACAGCTACGGCACCTTCAGCATGACCACGGCAGGGGTGGTGGACCTACACCGCCAACAATGCACAGAATCAGTTTGCGGCCGGCACCACCTACACCGATGCAGTGAATGTGACCAGTGCCGATGGCACCACCAGCAGCATCACGGTGAGCATCGTCGGTACCAATGATGCCGCCGTGATCACCCCGGCCACCACCACGCTGACGGAGACCAATGCGGCATTGACCACCAGTGGCACCATGGTGATCACCGATGTCGATAGCGCCACCACCTTCACGGCGCTGACGGCGGTCGCTGGCAGCAACAGCTACGGCACCTTCAGCATGACCACGGCAGGGGTGTGGACCTACACCGCCAACAATGCGCAGAATCAGTTTGCGGCCGGCACCACCTACACCGATGCAGTGAATGTGACCAGTGCCGATGGCACCACCAGCAGCATCACGGTGAGCATCGTCGGTACCAATGACGCCGCCGTGATCACCCCGGCGACCACCACGCTGACGGAGACCAATGTGGCACTGACCACCAGTGGCACCATGGTCATCACCGATGTCGATAGCGCCACCACCTTCACGGCACTGACGGCGGTCGCTGGCAGCAACAGCTACGGCACCTTCAGCATGACCACGGCAGGGGGTGGACCTACACCGCCAACAATGCACAGAATCAGTTTGCGGCCGGCACCACCTACACCGATGCAGTGAATGTGACCAGTGCCGATGGCACCACCAGCAGCATCACGGTGAGCATCGTCGGTACCAATGATGCCGCCGTGATCACCCCGGCGACCACCACGCTGACGGAGACCAATGCGGCATTGACCACCAGTGGCACCATGGTCATCACCGATGTCGATAGCGCCACTACCTTTACCGCACTCACGGCGGTCGCTGGCAGCAACAGCTACGGCACCTTCAGCATGACCACGGCAGGGGTGTGGACCTACACCGCCAACAATGCGCAGAATCAGTTTGCGGCCGGCACCACCTACACCGATGCAGTGAATGTGACCAGTGCCGATGGCACCACCAGCAGCATCACGGTGAGCATCGTCGGTACTAATGATGCCGCCGTGATCACCCCGGCCACCACCACGCTGACGGAGACCAATGCGGCATTGACCACCAGTGGCACCATGGTCATCACCGATGTCGATAGCGCCACCACCTTCACGGCGCTGACGGCGGTCGCTGGCAGCAACAGCTACGGCACCTTCAGCATGACCACGGCAGGGGCAGGGACCTACACCGCCAACAATGCGCAGAATCAGTTTGCGGCCGGCACCACCTACACCGATGCAGTGAATGTGACCAGTGCCGATGGCACCACCAGCAGCATCACGGTGAGCATCGTCGGTACCAATGACGCCGCCGTGATCACCCCGGCGACCACCACGCTGACGGAGACCAATGCGGCATTGACCACCAGTGGCACCATGGTCATCACCGATGTCGATAGCGCCACCACCTTCACGGCACTCACCGCGGTCGCTGGCAGCAACAGCTACGGCACCTTCAGCATGAGCACGGCAGGGGTGTGGACCTACACCGCCAACAATGCGCAGAATCAGTTTGCGGCCGGCACCACCTACACCGATGCAGTGAATGTGACCAGTGCCGATGGCACCACCAGCAGCATCACGGTGAGCATCGTCGGTACTAATGATGCCGCCGTGATCACCCCGGCGACCACCACGCTGACGGAGACCAATGCGGCATTGACCACCAGTGGCACCATGGTCATCACCGATGTCGATAGCGCCACCACCTTCACGGCGCTGACGGCGGTCGCTGGCAGCAACAGCTACGGCACCTTCAGCATGACCACGGCAGGGGTGTGGACCTACACCGCCAACAATGCGCAGAATCAGTTTGCGGCCGGCACCACCTACACCGATGCAGTGAATGTGACCAGTGCCGATGGCACCACCAGCAGCATCACGGTGAGCATCGTCGGTACCAATGACGCCGCCGTGATCACCCCGGCGACCACCACGCTGACGGAGACCAATGCGGCATTGACCACCAGTGGCACCATGGTCATCACCGATGTCGATAGCGCCACCACCTTCACGGCGCTGACGGCGGTCGCTGGTAACAATAGCCGTGGCACCTTCAGCATGACCACGGCAGGGGTGGACCTACACCGCCAACAATGCGCAGAATCAGTTTGCGGCCGGCACCACCTACACCGATGCAGTGAATGTGACCAGTGCCGATGGCACCACCAGCAGCATCACGGTGAGCATCGTCGGTACTAATGATGCCGCCGTGATCACCCCGGCGACCACCACGCTGACGGAGACCAATGCGGCATTGACCACCAGTGGCACCATGGTCATCACCGATGTCGATAGCGCCACCACCTTCACGGCGCTGACGGCGGTCGCTGGTAACAATAGCCGTGGCACCTTCAGCATGACCACGGCAGGGGTAGGACCTACACCGCCAACAATGCACAGAATCAGTTTGCGGCCGGCACCACCTACACCGATGCAGTGAATGTGACCAGTGCCGATGGCACCACCAGCAGCATCACGGTGAGCATCGTCGGTACTAATGATGCCGCCGTGATCACCCCGGCGACCACCACGCTGACGGAGACCAATGCGGCATTGACCACCAGTGGCACCATGGTCATCACCGATGTCGATAGCGCCACCACCTTCACCGCGCTCACGGCGGTCGCTGGCAGCAACAGCTACGGCACCTTCAGCATGACCACGGCAGGGGGTGGACCTACACCGCCAACAATGCGCAGAATCAGTTTGCGGCCGGCACCACCTACACCGATGCAGTGAATGTGACCAGTGCCGATGGCACCACCAGCAGCATCACGGTGAGCATCGTCGGTACTAATGATGCCGCCGTGATCACCCCGGCGACCACCACGCTGACGGAGACCAATGCGGCATTGACCACCAGTGGCACGATGGTGATCACCGATGTCGATAGCGCCACCACCTTTACCGCACTCACGGCGGTCGCTGGTAACAATAGCCGTGGCACCTTCAGCATGACCACGGCAGGGGTGTGGACCTACACCGCCAACAATGCACAGAATCAGTTTGCGGCCGGCACCACCTACACCGATGCAGTGAATGTGACCAGTGCCGATGGCACCACCAGCAGCATCACGGTGAGCATCGTCGGTACTAATGATGCCGCCGTGATCACCCCGGCGACCACCACGCTGACGGAGACCAATGCGGCATTGACCACCAGTGGCACCATGGTCATCACCGATGTCGATAGCGCCACCACCTTCACGGCGCTGACGGCGGTCGCTGGCAGCAACAGCTACGGCACCTTCAGCATGACCACGGCAGGGGTAGGACCTACACCGCCAACAATGCGCAGAATCAGTTTGCGGCCGGCACCACCTACACCGATGCAGTGAATGTGACCAGTGCCGATGGCACCACCAGCAGCATCACGGTGAGCATCGTCGGTACTAATGATGCCGCCGTGATCACCCCGGCGACCACCACGCTGACGGAGACCAATGCGGCATTGACCACCAGTGGCACCATGGTCATCACCGATGTCGATAGCGCCACAACCTTTACCGCACTCACGGCGGTCGCTGGTAACAATAGCCGTGGCACCTTCAGCATGACCACGGCAGGGGTGTGGACCTACACCGCCAACAATGCACAGAATCAGTTTGCGGCCGGCACCACCTACACCGATGCAGTGAATGTGACCAGTGCCGATGGCACCACCAGCAGCATCACGGTGAGCATCGTCGGTACTAATGATGCCGCCGTGATCACCCCGGCGACCACCACGCTGACGGAGACCAATGCGGCATTGACCACCAGTGGCACCATGGTCATCACCGATGTCGATAGCGCCACTACCTTTACCGCACTCACGGCGGTCGCTGGCAGCAACAGCTACGGCACCTTCAGCATGACCACGGCAGGGGTGTGGACCTACACCGCCAACAATGCGCAGAATCAGTTTGCGGCCGGCACCACCTACACCGATGCAGTGAATGTGACCAGTGCCGATGGCACCACCAGCAGCATCACGGTGAGCATCGTCGGTACTAATGATGCCGCCACCATCACCCCGGCGACCACCACGCTGACGGAGACCAATGCGGCATTGACCACCAGTGGCACCATGGTCATCACCGATGTCGATAGCGCCACTACCTTTACCGCACTCACGGCGGTCGCTGGCAGCAACAGCTACGGCACCTTCAGCATGACCACGGCAGGGGTGTGGACCTACACCGCCAACAATGCGCAGAATCAGTTTGCGGCCGGCACCACCTACACCGATGCAGTGAATGTGACCAGTGCCGATGGCACCACCAGCAGCATCACGGTGAGCATCGTCGGTACTAATGATGCCGCCGTGATCACCCCGGCGACCACCACGCTGACGGAGACCAATGCGGCATTGACCACCAGTGGCACCATGGTCATCACCGATGTCGATAGCGCCACTACCTTCACGGCGCTGACGGCGGTCGCTGGCAGCAACAGCTACGGCACCTTCAGCATGACCACGGCAGGGGTAGGACCTACACCGCCAACAATGCGCAGAATCAGTTTGCGGCCGGCACCACCTACACCGATGCAGTGAATGTGACCAGTGCCGATGGCACCACCAGCAGCATCACGGTGAGCATCGTCGGTACTAATGATGCACCGATTGCAAACGCCGTATCAAATACCGGTCTCGAGGATCCAGCAGCACCGATTGCCATAACGCTGACCGGTAGCGACATCGACGGAACTGTTGCCAGCTTCACGGTTTCAACGCTACCGGCTACGGGCAGGCTCTATTACGATGCCGCCAAGACTCTCCTCGTCGGAGTCGGAGATGTCATTCCAGCGGGCACGCCGACGCTCTATTACCAGCCGCTAGCGGAATGGAGTGGTGTGGCAACGTTCAATTACACGGCGACGGACAATTCGGGCGCGGCTTCGGCATCTGCTACGGCAACGATTACCGTCACAGCCGTTGACGATGGCACCTCGATTGCAAACGCCGATACGATTACTTTGCCGTCTGGATCTACCCGCTTCATCAGTATTGCTGAGCTTCTCGGCAACGATGCCCTGTTCGACGGCGCAACGATCACAGCCAATACGGCGCCAGGCAGCGGAACTTTGGTGGCGGTGTACGATGGTTTTGGCGTATTGACGGGTTACAACTACACTCCAACTGGATTAGTATCCAGTAGCTTCACTTACACCATTACTGACAACCAGCCCGTGCCGCAGACCAGCACGGCGACAGTTACGCTTACTGTCGTTAACGCCGTCGATGATTTTGCGACAGTCAGCGAGTCAGCTTTGGCGTTGGGGAATGGCGGTGGATCGGCCGTCGCGACTGGCAACCTGATTAACGCGCCAGAAGCGGCGTCGGCGATTACTCAGATTGTGTACAACACGGTTACCTACACTCCCAGCGGTGGCCTCATCACTATCGTCACGGCAACCGGTACGCTCGTGGTGACCGCGGCCACTGGTGCCTATACGTACACACTGACCAGTGAAGCCAGCCATGGTACGCCAGGTAGCGGCACCGATACTGCGGTTATTCAATCCTTCGTCTACACCAAGGCGGATACCACCTCAGCCACGCTCCGTGTGACGATTCAAGACGACGAACCAACCGCGACGAACTTCACCGTGGACATTTCCGAAAGCTTGCTACCGGCGTACAGCTTGGTGCTGGTGGTGGATACCTCCGGAAGTATGACCGATCAAGTCCAG
Organism: Rhodocyclaceae bacterium; assembly: GCA_016721505.1. Lineage (GTDB taxonomy): Bacteria > Pseudomonadota > Gammaproteobacteria > Burkholderiales > Rhodocyclaceae > JADKHX01. The sequence continues at coordinate 180,965 of JADKHX010000003.1, forward strand.
TCGATCGCTGACGACGGCACAATAACGCTGACGACCCGAATGGACATGGCCAAACAAGGCCTGATTTCACTCATTTCGGAGTATTACAGCCAGACTGCAGACGTCACCGTCAAGCTGATCCAGTTCGAGAGTGTTGCTACTACCTTGAACGGCGGTCTTGCCTATGCAACCAAGCAAGATGCAATCGACGCCATCAACCTGCTGACTGCGACTGGCGGCACCAACTATGAGGACGGCCTGATTCAGGCCAAGGCGGCGATGCTCGCGGGGTTTGACCCGACCCGTCAGAACATCATCTATTTCCTGTCGGACGGCAATGCGACGTCAGGCAATACAACCAGCCCGGCTACCGCCGATCCACCGGGATATCTGCAGTTCATTACTGACAATAATATCCGCTCGTATGGAGTAGGTATTGGCGTCGGCATCACCAATGTCAGCAATCTCAACGCTATCCACAATGTGGATGCTGATGGCGATGGCATCAAGGAAGACGCGATCATTGTGCCGGATCTAAACAAACTGGACGAGGAATTGTTGTCGACAGTGCCGTCGGCATTTGGCGGAAACGTGGTAGCCGCCAACGGCGCACAGAATGTCACCTTCGGTGCCGACGGTGGCTATATTGAGTCGGTCACGCTGATGTTGGACAGTGACGCCAGTGGTTCGCCGGACACCAGCGTTACATTTACTTATGACCCTACCGGTGCCGGTACGATCAGTCACAACGCCGGTGCCTGGCTGACCGGCTTCCCGATCACCGGCGATAACCTTACGCTCGCGGCCTCGCGCGGCTTTACCTACGGTACGCTGGTGTTTAACTTCGCTACTGGCGACTACACCTACTACACCGCAGGCGAAGCGAGCGAGGGAGACAATTTTGACCTGACGTTCGTCGCCAAAGATGCGGATGGCGATTCCGCGTCAGCGGTCCAGACAATCAACGTCGTCGATGGCCAACCGATCGCGCAAAGCGATACGGATACCCTGAAGCCGTTTGCCTCTTACCTTGACGGCAACGTCATCACCGGCTTGGGCACCGACGGCGGCGCGTCGCTTGGCGGCCAGATCACTGAATTTTCAGCACAAGGCGGCGGCGTCGACAAGATCGTCGATGAAGCCAGAATCAGTTCGATCAAGTTTAAGACCGTAGACTTCGACCTGACCACGACGGTTGTGAGTGCCGTGGCTGCCGGTGGAACTTACTCGATCAATAGCGGTACCTTGACTTGGAATCACGATACCAACGGCTCTCAATTGATATTTGATCGTGACGGTTACTACCGATACACACCGCCAGCAGCCGATGTGCCAAATGCCGCCAAAGGGCCTGAATTACTGGTGTCGAACATCAGCGTCACGGAAGGGACTAGTCCATACGCGGTGTTCACCATAGGCTTGAGCGAAGCTAGCCCATTTGCGACTAAGTTGGCGCTGGTATTGACGGCGGGAACCGCAACGAGCGGCACCGACTACGGTGCAACGTTAGAAGTGTCTAGCGATGGAGGCTCGACCTGGGCCGCGGGCACCACAGCAAGCTTGGCGGCCGGTCAGACCAGCGTGTTGGTGCGCGCTGCAATCGTCGACGATGGGACCTTAGAGGGCGTCGAGGCCTTCACACTCTCAGCAACGCGGTTGTGGGGTGTCACGAAGAACCTCTCTGCGGTTGGCACGGCGACGATCACCGACGATGCGTCAGTGCTGCCGACCGTCAGCATCAGTGACGTTACCGTCGATGAGGCGGCGGGTACGGTGACCCTCGTCATCAGTGCATCAAGAGCCATTACAGGCACTGCCGCAACAGTGACCTATACCACGGCAAATGACACGGCAACGGCGGGGTCGGATTTCACAACCACGACAGGGACTGCCACAATTGCCATAGGCGCGACGTATACGACCGTTACCGTACCCATTAGCAACGATGCGATCTTCGAGCGTGGGGAAAACTTTTTCGTCAATTTGACGTCCCCTGCTAACGCCACGCTTGGCGATGCGCAGGGCGTAGTCACCATCCGTGACGACGGTACCGTGTACACGCTGACGCCAGTATTGACCGTGTCAAACCCAACGGTGGTGGAGGGCCTTAACAGTCACGCGGTGTTCAATGTTTCACTGAGTAAGGCAAGCCCGGTGGATACGACTCTGACGCTCGCTTTGACAGCCGGCACAGCAACTACACCAGCCGACTACACGGGAACCACGGTGGAGTATTCCACCAATGGCGGCGCTAGTTGGACGGCATACGGAGCCAACGTCACCCTCGTTGCTGGGATGACCAGCCTGTTGGTGAGAACACCCGTCGCCAACGACTCCAACAGCGAGGGCATCGAGGCCTTTACGCTGACCGCGACGCGGACTGCGGGACTCACTACGGCTGCATCGGCGGTCGGCACAGCGACGATCGTTGACGATGAGGCCAAGCCGATCCTGACTATTTCCGATGCGCCGCCAGTGGTGGAAGGTGGCACCGCGACCTTCAACTATACGCTTTCCTCCGCAGCAAGCGCGAACTTGACGGTTAACTGGACCACGTCATCAGGTACGGCGACTTCAGGGACCGACTACACCGCAGTGGCTGCAGGCACCTTCACAATCAACGCCGGTACAACGACTGGCACCTTCACGGTGACCACACTGAGCAATGCAACGCTCGAATCGGCAGTCGAAGCCTTTACTGTCAATGCGAGCTTGAATGCGGCATCGGCGCTGAATGCACGTGTCGGAAATGGTACAGCAACTGGCTACATCGTCGATCTCAATGCATCGCTCGACCCGACCTATGTGGTGAGCAATCCGACGGTCGGCGAGGCTGCCGCTGCAGGTTTTGCTACCTTCTCTATCGACCTCAGCCACGCGTCTGCAGTACCTGTCACGCTAAATCTGGCGCTGGCTGCGGTCAGCGCTACCGCAGGCAACGACTACACCAGCAGTATGGAAGTTTCGACTAATGGCGGCTCGAGTTGGAGCGCCGCTGGCGCGACCTCAGTGACGGTGGCGGCCGGCGCCACCAATGCCTTGGTCCGTGTGCCGATCCTGAACGATAGCGGCTACGAAGCGGCAGGAGAAACCTTTACGCTGACAGTGACCAACCCGGTGAGCACCACGACGACTAACACAACCGCAACAGGAACAGCAACGATCATCTCCGAAGATGTACGGCCGTTCATGTACATAGTCGATGCACCGCCGGTAGTCGAGGGTTCTACCATCACCTTCACGGTCGGCCTTTCTGCCGCGGCGCCAGCGAGCGGTATCAACGCAACCGTCACGTATTCCAACACCGCGCCCACCGGCCTTACCGGTGCGACGGGCGGGGCTAGCGGCAGCGGCGGTAACACCGATTACTACAACAACAACCCCAGCACGCAGGTCGCCCTCAACATCGCCTCCGGCGCGACGACTGGTACCTTCACGGTCGGCACTCGCAGTGCTGGAGCTGATACCGACACAGAGGCCTTCCGAGCAACCATTGCGTTGGATGCAGCCAATACCCTGCTCGCCAACCTGATAGATAGCCAAGGCTTCGGCTACATCCTCGATAACGCGGATACGGGATCTGCAATACTGGTTTCCGATGGCGTGGTCGCCGAAACTGCAACACATGCAACCTTCGAGATCACGTTATCCGATCGCAACAATACTGGGTCGGATATGGTCCTGACGCTTGGCCTGGGTGGCACCGCTACGGCGGGCACCGATTACACCAACAGTATCGAAATTCGCACCTGGAACTTCGGCACGTCAACTTGGTCTGCCTGGAGCACCTACTCGGCCAGTATGACGATTTTGACAGGTGCCAATTACACACACTCAGCGGTAGAGGCGCGTGTTGCCCTGACAAACGATAACCTCGGCGAAGCCAACGAGACGATTACGCTCACCGCTACCCGCACCAGCGGCGAGAATCCGATCAATACCGGCGACACGTTTACCGGCACCATCACCATCGTCGATGACGAAGTCAAGCCGGTGGTTTCGGTCAACGATGCAGCACCGGTGCTGGAGGGCGGCACGGCCAGCTTCACGGTTAGCCTCTCGCAAGCCTCGCTGCAAGACATCACAGTGAATTGGACCACAGCAGGCGGGACGGCGACATCCGGCACGGACTTCACTGCGGTGGGTGCCGGAACGCTGACGATTCTTGCCGGCAGCACCACTGGCACGATCTCCGTGACAACGCTCGCCAATTCTGATGGCGCAGCGCTGGAGAACTTCACCGTCACCCTGACACTGCCAGGCAGTATGACGAATGTGGCTACCTTGGGAGATGCCACCGCGACAGGTTATATCGTTGATCCAATCGCTGTCGAAAGTCCCACCTTCGTTGTTTCGAATCCAAGCATGGCGGAAGCAACCAATGCGGTCTTTGAGATTAGCCTCTCCAAGGCCAGTGATGCGGCGGTCACGCTTGATCTGGCGCTGGTGAGTGGCACGGCGATCAGCGGTAGCGACTTTGCGGCCGGTCTCGAGGTTTCAACCGCCGGCGTTGGCGGCCCATGGACATCAGCTACAGCGGTGACCATTGCCGCTGGGTCGACCACGGCTTGGGTGCGCACCACAACCACCGCCGATGGCCTTTCGGAAAATAACGAAAGCTTTCAGCTGACAGCGACCAGGACCGCCGGTACGACCAATAACACTTCGGCCAGCGGTACCGCTACCATCGTCGGTGACATCGCCGGTCTGGTACCTCCGGTGGTTAGCGTCGCCGACCTGTTCGTCGACGAGTCGGCCGGCACCGCGACCGTCACGATCAGCCTGTCGCAAGCAGGCAGCCAGAGCATCACCGTGGATTGGGCGACCGCCGACGGCACCGCGACGCAAACCTACGACTACCTGGCGAGTTCGGGCAGCGTTGTCTTCGCGCCTGGCGAAATCAGCAAGACACTCACCATCAACCTCGTCGATGACAACGTGGCCGAGGCGACACAAACTGTTAACGTCAATCTGACACTCAATGCAGGGTCGGCCGGGCTTGCGACCATCGGGGATGCTCAGGCCGTAGTATCGATCCGTGACACCGATGCCTCTCAAGACGTTTCTGTGACCTTTACTACCAACCCTAGCGCGTCGGGCATCACGCTGGCTGGGATCCAGCGCGACAGCAGCGTGCTCAATTCTGGAACGGTAACCTACGATGCGGCCAATGGCGCGGGCGTGAGCAGTAGCAACGACAACCCCGACGACAACGCCTTAGGCGACCTTGAGCGCTTGCTGGTGACCTTTGACCGCGCGACCTATCCCCAGGGCGTCGAGGGGGTGAAATTTTATCTAACGCGGGTCGGCACGGGCCCTGTCACTTTTACGATCTTCGATATCCACGGTAACGAGTTAGGCCAATACGCTGTGAATATGAACGGGACGACCGGCAGTCGCTGGGTTGAGCTACCAAAGGAGTTCAGCAATGTCGGCTCCGTCATGATTTTGGCGGGTACCTACAACTACTATCAGACCAACCCCACTTTGTACGTCCGCGACGTGGCATTTGATACAAGTATAAACAGTGGTGCGGTAGCGATTGCGCCGGAGCTTATCCAGTACACGCTGACCGATACCGATGGCGATAGTTCGACGGCATCATTGACCCTAAGTACCGTCACCAACAACCTTAGAGGGACTACCGGTAACGATACGATCACCGGCACGAATGCCAATGATTACATCTCAGGACTTGACGGTGATGACACGATTAACGCTGGTACCGGTGCCGATATCATCGTCGGCGGCGCAGGTATTGACACAATTCATGGGGATGCTGACGATGATGTCATCGCCGGTGGCACCGGCAACGATGTACTGTATGGCGACGCAGGCAGCGATATCCTGCGCGGCGATGTCGGAGATGACACGCTGGACGGCGGCATTGGCGCAGATCGGCTCGAAGGGGGCGCCGGCACTGACACCTTGACGGGCGGCGACGGCACTGACACCCTCAGCGGCGGCGCTGGTAACGACACTTTGACGGGCGGTTTGTTGTCGGATACCTTTGAGTGGACACTTGGTGACGTTGGTGCCAGGGGTACGCCGGCGGTGGATACCATTACCGATTTCAATCCGGCGTCGCAAGCGAGCGGCGGCGATGTACTTGACTTGCGCGACTTATTGTCTGGGGAAAACCACACAGTTGGTACTGGCAACTTGGCGAACTTCCTGCACTTTGAACAGGTCGGCGCTGATGCCAAGGTGCATATCAGTTCTACCGGTGCATTTGGCGGTGGCTTCACTACGGGCGCGGAAGATCAGACCATCGTGCTGACAGGAGTCAATGTTTACACTGACCTCGGTCTTAGCGTCAATGCGACTGACCAGCAGGTCATTCAGGATCTGCTGACCAAGGGCAAGTTGATTGTTGACTAAGGCAGAGCGAGAGCGGGAATTTGGCAATTCCCGCTCGTGCATCGGGGGGATGCCGCTAGTCGATGCCCTTTGTACTTCAGTCAATTGAATTGAGCACCACTACTAAGCTAAGCACGGAACTTAGTCCGACACAGGTCGGCGTATTGCTTTTGGGCTGAGTTGAAAACCGACCGATATTGAGGCGACGTTGAGGCGACGCTAACGGCGTGTTACCAGCACCAACTGGCAGTTTGGGGTTATATCCCAGCGTCAGTCGGATTGCGTATTGCTTCTTTGAGCGCCTCGCTCATTGGGATTTGCAAGTTGGTATTGTTGGGCGGAATGGGCGACATAAACCATTTGTTGTACAGCGCTTCCATCTCGCCACTTTTCATCATCGCGCGTAGTGAATTATCCACCACGGTTTTGAACTCGGGGTCGTCTCTGCGCATACTGATCCCGTAGGGCTCGAAGCCAAAATTTTCTTCAAGCAATTTCATGCTATCGCCGCTGGTCGAGTTGGCAATAAGTCCCGCCAAAATCGCGTCATCGATGACAAAAGCGTCGGCCTCTTTCTTGACAACTTGTAAGAACGAGTCACTGTGATCGCGGCCGTACTTTGCGAATACTGTAAGTTTGCGTGCCGCCATGGCGTTCTTGACCAATCGCTCCGACGATGTGCCGGCAGTGGTTACCACCGCCTTGCCGTTTAAGTCGGTTATTTTCTCAATCCCAGAATCTTTGCGCACCACCGCTTTCACACCGGTAATGAACGTAGTCAGCCCGAATGCGACCGACTGTTGGCGAATTTTTGTGTTGGAAGTCGAACCACACTCAAGATCTATCACGCCAGTTCTCAGCATTAAGAACCGCGAAGTCGATGACACCGGAACCAGAACGATTTTCAACGCCGGGTCGTGCAAATGCAGCTTGATGGATTCCACAACTTTGTCGCAAATGTCTTTGGAATAACCAACCGGCACTTCGCCAGCGTAGTAAGAGAACGGAACAGAGGCTTCGCGATGGCCGACATAGATCGCGCCGTACTGGCGAATTTTTTGCAGCGTTGGAATACTCACGTTCTGCGCGCTGGCAGTATCGATGAGACCGATTTCTGCAACACACAAGGCAAGCACGGATGCAGCGATACGCGGCCACTTAGCGATGCTGATGCTAGTGCTGATGGTGCGCACCGTACTCATGGTTTTGCCCCCTCAACGCTTTCTGCACTGGCCGACCTCGCCCATTGCTGCTCACGGGTTATCAGCCAGACGCCATCAATATTTTTCCAAGTAATTTTCTTACTCGTCTCGTCGCTGAACTTGTCAGCTTGGTAGTGCTGAATAAAAGTTGTGGTTGTGCGACCGGAAGATTTTTCCTTGACGCGAATGTTTTCCAATTCAATCTTGATCGCCCCCGCCGCGGCTATTTTCTGTGCGCGCTTAGCCGCCCACGCATCGCGACTGACCGCTTTTTCCGGGACAAAGTTGGGTGCATAAAACGCCGCATACGCCGCAAAATCTTTGGCCATCCACGCGCTGGCCCAAGCGTTTAAGCGCTGGGCAAGAGCATCCATGTTGGCGTCGCCAGACAAAGCTGAAGGCGTTGGATTTGCAGGTTTAGTATCGGCAGGCAATGCGACCGAAGCTGGGTTGACTGGTGGTTCGATCCTTAACGGCGTGTCACCAGCACCAACTGACGGTTTTTGTGCTCTGCTATTCGGCACGGCGACAGCGATTGGTAAAGGCTTGTTGGCAGGTTTTGTTGGTGCGGCGGTGGCGCCGCCTGCTGGCGCAATAGGTTGCACGGGGACCACGATGGCTGCACCAAAAGCACTCTCTACCGCCTCCGGCTTGGCTGCTTCCAGCGAAGCTAACGCGCGCGCGGTCAGTGCTTCAATGTTCACCAAATAGTTCTTAGGCGCGTCCGGCGGGCAAATGTCGCCTTCGCCAACCAGAGCAAGTTCGTTCTGGTCCGGCGTATCGTCGTGGCTTAAGGACTTGAGTTTTAGGAACTCCAATAATCGGCCAATGCCAGCGTGAGTGCGCAGATAAGCCAAAGACAAGTCTATATCGGCATTAACCGACGTACGACGGGCGTTGAGCAGTTCGCCTTCGGTGTCGAGCAAATCCAGCAAGGACCGCTGCCCAATGTTGAATTGCGCTTTGTAGGCATCACGGGTTTTCTCGACCGCGCTGACTTGTAATTCCAGATTGGACAATTGGGCGCGCAGACGGCTGACATCGTTGTAGGCAATCGAGAGTGTTTGGCGCATATCGCGACACGCCTTCTCTCGCAGATCCAGTGCGAGATTCTTTCGTTCAACAGATACACTTTGGCGCGCCATGTCGGCACCACCATTGAACAGATTGAAGTTGAGCAATACTCCCACTTTGTTGTCTTGGCGGTGCCCGGCGACACCATCCAAATTGTTGCTGTTTTCACTGCTCATCCTGAATTCGACTCTCGGATGCAAAGTGCCACGGCGCGCCTGCAGTTCGTATTGCGCGGCATCGACATTTTCCATCGCAATACGCAGCGAAGGGTTGTGCTTTATCGCTAGTTCAAGCGCGTCAGCCTCTTCAGTCGGAAAACCCCGGCTAAGCAGCCCCGGTGCAAACATCACGGTTGGTGGCGGTTCGCCAACCAGTCGTAGGTAACGCGACATCACATCGTGCAAATTGGCCGCTTCGGTGTTCAAGTTCAGTTCAGCCAAGGCCAGGCGTCCGGCGGCATGTTCGACGTCGACACGCTTGCCCGCCCCGGCTTGCGAACGGCGTAATAGCTGCTCGTAACTGGATCGATGGTCGATGAAATTGTTCTCGGCCAAAAAAACCATCATCCGAAAACGTATGACATCGAAATACACCCGCGCTGCTTCGAGCGCGGCGGCCTCAGCAGTGTCGACCAATTCGTAATAACGAACCAGCCGCGTTTTATCGATGCGTTTGATATCGTAGCCGGTCGCGTAACCGTCATACAAAACCTGACTCAAGCTCAGCGTATGTGAGCTACGCGTGTAGTCGTTGTCGACAATTCCCGGCCGCTTAATCTGCTCACGGGCCACGCCGCTGTTTAGATCGACCTTGGGATAGTAACCGGACTCGGCGACAGAGACATCGCCAATAGATGCTTTGAAGGCATGGAACTTGGCGAGCACTTCGGGGTTATTAAGCACCACCTTTTGCGCGACTTCTTTAAGCGTCGTGTGAACCGCAGCTGGTGTTGTCGCAGTTTCTTGCGCGTGCGCCATCATTGCGGCTGAAAAAAGGCACGCAACTCCCACGTAGCAAGCTCTACGAAACGTTTTCATTGCTCGGGATTTTATATCAGATAGCTTTTCTAAAACAATCGAATAGACCGTACAAAGTTAGACGCTGCCGAGCTTAATTCATTACAGATTTTTTATTGCGCCAATATCGCGATTAAAGGACGAGAGTGGTCTATTCAAAATGATCAAATCCACGCCGCGCGGGCGTGATGTCGAAACCCTGTCGATCAAACACTTTCACTTTGTCCCCAGTAGCCGCCAGCACAGTGCCAATATCGCGCAGCGGCAACTTCAGCTGCTCGGCACATGCCAAGATTTCGTCGGCTCGCGTCGGCGCGGCAGTGAATAGTAATTCGTAGTCATCACCGCCCGCCAAATAAGCGTCGCGCGCTAGACCTGCGTCCGGCAGGTCGGGAATCCGCAAGTGGGCGCTGACATTTGCGGCATCCAAGATATGTCCAAGATCTGCCAGCAAACCATCAGAAACATCAATCGCCGATGAAGCAATTCCGCGCAAAGCTAGCCCGAGTTCCAATCTTGGAATTGGACGATGCAATGCGGCAAGGCATTCGTCTAAATGGCACCCCTGCAAGACCGTTCGACCCTGCAAATGAGCCAAGCCCAACGCCGCTCGCCCGGGATAACCGGATACCCAAATATGGTCGCCAATCTGTGCGCCGCTTCGTAGCAAGGCTTGGCCTCGCGGTACTTCGCCAAAAATGGTGACACTGAATGTCGTCGCACCGGCAGGGCCGCGTGTGGTGTCGCCACCGATTAAGTCGACTCCGTAGCGATCAGCGCAGGCGAAAAATCCGCGCGCGAAAGCGGCGAGCCATCCACCGTCAGTGCTATGCGCAAATTTGTCAGTTGGTGCTGTTGACACAGGGAGGCCGACAGGCCGGAAGTGCCCCGAAGAGGGTACGCTGTTAAATTCATTGCACAACACGCAACCCAGCGTCACCCAACGGGGAACAGCACCCATCGCCGCCATGTCGGAAAGATTCACCGCCAGGGTTTTCCAACCCAAAGACTCCGGTTCAGCTTCGCTAAAGAAATGGGTACCCTCGACCAATAAATCGGTGGAGATTACTAGTTCGCAATTTGCTGCTGGTCGAACTAAAGCGCCGTCGTCGCCAACACCCAGTTCCGTGTGATGCAAGGGACGTGATGGGCGAGTGAAGTGCTTGGCGATTAGCTCAAATTCGGAAGCCAAGTCTGTTGGTCAAACCGCGCGCATTTCAGATTCACGTAACACCATCGCAAGCTTGTCCAAAATGCCATTCACAAACTTGTAGCCGTCAGTGCCGCCGTAAATTTTGGCGAGCTCAATTGCCTCATTGATGATCACGCGCGCCGGTGTTTCGAGGTGGAGTTTCAATTCGCAGGCGGCTAACAAAAGGATGCTGCGCTCAACCGGCGACACATCTTGCCAAGGTCGGTCGATGAACGCCATCACGCTGTTTTGCAAATCGGTGCTGTGCGCCAGCGCCTCAGTCAATACGAGTTTATAAAAGACTTGGTCGGCATTATTAAACCCGGCCACGGTTTCAGCTTGGCGAAGAATCGCCGCTTCGTCTTGTCCGCCGATTTGTGCTTGATACAGACCTTGCACCAAAAACTCCCGCGCCCGCCGACGCGGCGAGGGTGGCTTGACACCACGTGTCCTGGGTGCCGGGTTCAAGGCTGAAGGCGCGCTCATTTCAGAACTTTCATCAAGTTTGCCATTTCGACAGCCGCCTGCGCCGCTTCACCACCTTTTTGAACCATTCGCACCAGCGCTTGGTCGTCGTTTTCAGTGGTCAGCACAGCATTGGCAATCGGCACGCCAGTGGTCAATTGCACATCGGTAATGCCACGTGCCGATTCGTTGGAGACGATTTCAAAATGATAAGTCTCGCCACGAATCACGGCGCCAAGCGCAATCAGCGCATCGAATCGTCGGCTTTGCGCCATGGTTTGCAAAGCCAAAGGGATTTCCAACGCGCCTGGTACGGTGCACAAAGTCACGTCGCTTGGACTAACGCCAAGCCGCGCCAACTCTGTCCGCGTGCCGGACAAAAGACCTTCGCCAATGTCGCTGTTAAAACGCGCCATCACCACACCAATACGCAAATTCGTGCCCAATAAACACGGCTCGAATTCTGTCCATTTATCCATCATGCCGCCGCGTCTTTCAAACTTTCAAAGCGATGGTAGCCAGTAATTTCCAGCCCAAATCCAGCCATGCTCGGCATCTTGCGCGGAGAGCCCATCAAGCGCATTTTGCCTACGCCAAGTTCACGCAAAATCTGCGCGCCGATGCCGTACAAACGTGGATCCCATTTGAGCGGCCGTTTCCTTTCCTCGGACCGCAGTCCGGCTACAAGCTCGCTTCCAGTTTCCTTGCGATGAAGCAGCACAACAACGCCCGGCCCCTGTGTGATGATGGCGCGCATCGCCTGCACAAGCGCAATCGAATGCCCCGGTGCACTGCTGTCAAGAAAGTCCAGCAAGCTAACGGAATCATGCACACGAACCAGCGTATCGACATCAGCACGAATCTCGCCACTCGATAACGCCAAGTGCAGTTCACCACTGGTTTGATCGGCAAACGCGCGCAAACGAAATTTACCCAGCGGCCCGGAAACTTCACGGTCAGCAACGCACTCGACCAGTTTTTCGTGTTCCGAGCGATAGTGGATCAAGTCGCGTATCGTGCCAATTTTTAAGCTATGCAAAGCCGCGAACTCCAGCAAGGTCGGGTAGCCGCGCCATGCTGCCATCTTCTTTCAAAATCTCGCAAATCACACTGGCCGGCTCCAAACCCGCCAGGCGCGACAAGTCACAACCGGCTTCGGTATGCCCCGCGCGCACCAGCACGCCACCGTTTTGCGCCATCAGCGGAAAGATATGCCCAGGCTGAACAATGTCTGCTGCGCAGGCATTTTTTGCCACGGCAGCTTGCACGGTGCGCGAGCGGTCATGCGCCGAAATCCCCGTTGTCACGCCTTCTGCGGCCTCGATGGAAACCGTAAATGCGGTGCCATGCTGGGCTTTGTTATCGCGCACCATTAATGGCAGATCCAGTTGGCGGCAACGCGCTTCGGAGAGCGTCAAGCAGATAAGGCCACGCGCATGTTTAGCCATGAAATTAATCGCCTCGGGGGTCACATGCTCAGCGGCAAGCACTAGATCACCTTCGTTCTCGCGATCCTCTTCATCGACCAAAATCACCATCCGCCCAAGGCGAATGTCAGCAACGATTTCTGAAACTTGGCTGATGTTCATAAGCAGCACCCTTTTGCAAAGCTTGGAAGCCTAATATTCTACGCCGCTACAGCGTTTCGACGAATCTGCGCGAATCTGCACGACGGCAGCGCTGGGGTGGTTTACAATACGCAGTATTCCGCCGAGTTAAACAAGACAACTTGCGTGGCGGAGAAAGTCGAGCGGCTTTGCTAACGACCGAAAAACAAATTGCGCTAAAGCGTCGCTTGCTCGCAGCCCCAGAGTTGGCCTCGCCGGAATCACGGGGCAGGATTATTTGGAGCTACTCATGTCAAGCGACTTTCTCTTTACCTCGGAATCTGTCTCGGAAGGTCATCCCGACAAGGTTTCCGATCAGATTTCTGATGCGATCCTCGACGCCATTTTCAAGCAGGATCCACACTCGCGCGTTGCCGCTGAAACCCTTTGCAATACAGGTCTCGTAGTACTGGCGGGTGAAATTACAACCAACGCGCACGTCGACTACATTCAGGTCGCCCGCGACACTATCAAACGTATCGGCTATGACAATACCGAATACGGCATCGATTACAAGGGCTGCGCCGTGCTGGTGGCCTATGACAAGCAAAGCAACGATATCGCCCAGGGCGTCGATCACGCCAGCGACGATCACCTCAACACCGGTGCTGGCGATCAGGGTTTGATGTTCGGTTACGCCTGTAACGAAACGCCAAGTTTGATGCCAGCACCGATTTATTACGCCCACCGTTTGGTTGAACGGCAGGCGATGTTACGTCGCGATGGCCGCTTGCCGTTTTTGCGTCCCGATGCCAAGAGTCAGGTGACGATGCGCTATGTTGATGGCGTTCCGCACAGCATAGACACGGTGGTGTTGTCTACCCAACACAGCCCTGAGCAAAGTGACGGCCTGCATATGAAGGCGTCCTTTATTGAAGCGGTGATTGAAGAGATCATCAAACCGGTACTGCCCAAAGAGTGGATACAGAACACTCGTTACCTGGTGAACCCGACCGGTCGCTTTGTCATCGGCGGTCCGCAAGGAGACTGCGGCTTGACCGGCCGAAAAATCATTGTTGATACCTACGGTGGCGCCTGCCCGCATGGTGGCGGCGCGTTTTCCGGAAAAGACCCAACTAAAGTCGATCGCTCAGCAGCCTATGCCGCACGTTATGTGGCAAAGAACATCGTTGCCGCTGGCATCGCGCGCCAGTGCCAGATTCAAGTTGCTTACGCGATCGGTGTTGCCAAACCGATGAACATTACGGTTTACACCGAAGGTACCGGTGTCATTCCCGATGAAAAAATCGCCCAGTTGATCGAGCGACATTTTGATCTTCGACCCAAGGGCATCATTCAGATGCTTGACCTGTTGCGCCCAATCTACGAAAAGACAGCGGCCTACGGACACTTTGGCCGTGACGAGCCTGAGTTCACTTGGGAAAACATCGATAAAGCGGCGATTCTTCGCGAAGAAGCAGGGCTTTAATTTACGACTATGCAAGATTTGGCCAAAAACGTTTTAGGTACGGTGTTGCAGTCGTGCAGCACCGATCCGATGACCGGCTTTTTGCGTAACGGATGCTGCCAAGTGACCGAAGAAGATATCGGCCATCATGGCGTGTGCGTGCGCTTGACGGCAGAATTTTTGGCCTTCTCCAAATCGCGTGGCAATGATTTGTCGACGCCACGGCCTGAATATAATTTCGACGGACTGCGCCCGGGCCAACAGTGGTGCCTGTGCACTGCACGCTGGCAGGAAGCCTTCGAAGCAGGTTGCGCGCCAAAAGTCGTGTTGGCCGCAACCTCATCCGCCGCGCTGGAAATTGTGCGTTTGCAGGATTTGCAAAAATACGCGGTTGATCATACTGATCAGAACTAGATTGAAAGCCCAACGGCGTATTGCCAGCACCAACTCATGAAAAGGGACATCCGATGAGCAGTTTCTATGATTTATCAGCGCAACGCCTAGATGGTAGCGCGCAACCGATGGCCGACTTGAAAGGCAAAGTGGTTTTGGTCGTAAACGTCGCCAGCAAATGCGGCTTCACGCCGCAATACACAGGGCTAGAGGCACTGTGGCAGAAATATCACGACAAAGGTCTGGTGATTTTAGGTTTTCCGTGCAACCAATTCGGCCATCAAGAGCCGGGCGACGCAGAAGAAATCGGCAAGTTTTGCAGCCTGACTTACGACGTAACTTTTCCGATGTTTGCCAAAGTCGATGTCAATGGCGCGAGCGCGCATCCGGTATACCAACACCTGAAATCAGCAGCGCCCGGCGTTTTAGGTACCGAGGGCGTGAAGTGGAATTTCACTAAATTCTTGGTCGACAAAAACGGCAAAGTCGTTGACCGCTTCGCGCCGACGGTGAAACCTGAGGATTTGGAAAAAGATATCGAGCGATTGCTCAAGGCTTGAAGTATTTAAGCCTTGTAAAACAAGATTGTGCTTGAGCGGGACTCAAGCACAATCGGTTTTAGCTCGACGCGCCCGGCTTACGCCCAGGGCTAGTCGGCGGAATCAGTCCGGCGACACGGCACAAAATGCCTTCGAATTTTTCATCGCCATTAAATCGGGTGACTGAACACTTGGTGACTTCACCGCGTGCCGACATGTCGGTGATCGAACGGCGAACCTTGGTCAAGGGAATGCCCGTCGCTTCGGCGATTTCAGAATCCAAGCGTTGGCCGTATTTTTTAAGATATTGCATGATTTCTTGCATTAGTTTTACCCCGCTGGTATGGACCAAAAAGCCCTTACACTTACTTGTGTTGCCAGAAGCTACAAGGGCTTGGCTATGGGTTAAACCAGCCAAGCCCTTGTATTTATTGGTTGCGGGGACAGGATTTGAACCTGTGACCTTCGGGTTATGAGCCCGACGAGCTGCCAGACTGCTCCACCCCGCGTCAGAGAGGGGCGATTATCCATCATTTTGCGGCGGTGCGTCAACGACTATCGGTAAATTAGCTATAATGGCCACTGCTCGAGGGGCGCTGCAAGGTAGGTAATTCATTTATCTCCCCAGGCTCGAGCTCATTTGGAACGGCGCTCACCAACCTGAACCGGGTGCGGTGAGTTTGCATAGTGCAAGACACATCGCCCTCGGTCACAGTTCTAGGAGCATTAAATGAACGCCGTGACTGACATTGTTACCAAACCCCACGACTACGCAATTGCCGACATCAGCTTGGCTGCCTGGGGTCGTAAAGAAATCCGTATTGCCGAAACTGAAATGCCCGGTCTGATGGCCATCCGCGAGGAGTTTGCTGCTGCGCAATCACTCAAGGGCGCGCGCATCACAGGCTCGTTGCACATGACGATTCAAACCGCCGTGTTGATCGAAACGCTGCAAGCCTTGGGCGCCGAAGTTCGCTGGGCTTCGTGCAACATTTTCTCGACTCAGGACCACGCAGCCGCCGCGATTGCCGCCACTGGCACTGCCGTATTCGCGGTCAAGGGTGAGTCTTTGGAAGATTACTGGGATTACACCCACCGCATTTTTGAGTGGAGCGACGGTGGCTATTCCAACATGATTCTGGACGATGGCGGTGACGCAACTTTGCTGCTGCATTTGGGCGCCAAGGCAGAAAAGGACATCAAAGCATTAGGCGTTGCCAGTTCCGAAGAAGAGCGGATTCTGTTTGCCGCGATCAAGGCCAAAATCGCTGTCGACCCGACCTGGTACTCGACGCGTCTGGCGCAGATCAAAGGCGTGACGGAAGAGACCACTACCGGCGTGCATCGTCTGTACAAAATGCACGAGCGCGGTGAGCTCAAGTTCCCTGCCATCAACGTCAATGATTCAGTGACCAAATCCAAGTTTGACAATCTATACGGTTGCCGTGAGTCCTTGGTCGACGCCATCAAACGCGCGACCGATGTCATGATTGCCGGCAAAGTTGCCTTGATCGCCGGTTATGGCGACGTCGGCAAAGGTTCGGCGCAGGCCATGCGCGCGCTGTCGGCGCAAGTCTGGGTAACCGAGATTGATCCGATCTGCGCCTTGCAGGCGGCGATGGAAGGTTTCCGTGTGGTCACCATGGAATATGCGGCCGACAAAGCCGATATTTTCGTAACCTGCACCGGTAATTACCATGTCATTACGCATGACCACATGGCGAAAATGAAGGATCAAGCCATCGTCTGCAACATCGGCCATTTCGACAATGAAATCGATGTCGCCTCAATCGAAAAATACGAGTGGGACGAAATCAAGCCGCAAGTCGACCACGTGATTTTCCCTGATGGTAAGCGGATCATCCTGCTGGCTAAAGGACGTCTGGTGAATCTGGGTTGTGGCACCGGTCATCCGAGCTATGTGATGAGTTCAAGCTTCGCCAATCAGACGATTGCGCAGATCGAATTGTTCAATCGCACGGCGGATTACCCGGTCGGTGTGTATGTGTTGCCCAAGCATCTGGACGAGAAGGTTGCGCGTTTGCAGTTGAAGAAGCTCAATGCCCAATTGTCTGAGTTGACGGAAGAGCAAGCCAACTACATCGGGGTGGCCAAAACCGGTCCGTACAAGGCCAATCAATATCGCTATTGATTTTGTTGTGTCGGTCACCAGCACCAGCTTGTCTTTGGTGCTGGCCACACGCTGTTAACTTATTACGCTGGGCCACACCATGAGTTTTGAGCTGTCAATAGAATTTTTTCCGCCGCAAACCGACGAGGGAATGGCGAAACTGCGTGCGACGCGGGACGAGCTGGCGATCCTCAAGCCGAGTTTTTTCTCGGTGACCTATGGTGCCGGTGGTTCAACCCGTGAGCGTACCTTTGCAGCGGTAATGGAAATCCACAACGCCGGCTTGCCGGCCGCGCCGCATCTTTCCTGCATCGGGTCGACGCATGATGGCATCCGTTCTCTGCTCGACATCTACAGTGAGCACAATATCCAACGCATCGTCGCATTGCGTGGTGATTTGCCCTCCGGCATGGCTGATGCGGGAGAGTTCCGTTACGCCAATGAGCTAGTTGAATTTATTCGCGCCGAGACTGGCGATCGCTTTCACATTGATGTCGCCGCTTACCCGGAGTGGCATCCGCAAGCACGCTCGCCACAACACGATTTGGAGAACTTCAAACGCAAGATCGACGCTGGCGCAGATGGTGCGATTACTCAATATTTTTATTCCCCCGAAGCCTACGAGAATTTCGTAAATGCGGTTCGCGCAATGGGTGTGACAGTGCCTATCGTGCCGGGCATCATGCCGATCGTAGGCTTTAGCAAATTGGCGCGATTCTCAGATGCCTGTGGCGCAGAAATCCCGCGCTGGATGCGGCGCAAGCTCGAAAGCTACGGCGACGATACCGCCTCGATCCGCGCCTTCGGTCTAGATGTTGTTAGCGATTTGTGTGCCCGCTTGCTGGAAGGTGGCGCGCCTGGATTGCATTTCTATTCGATGAACCAGTCTGCGCTGACGCTGGAGATTTGTAAGCGGCTTAAATAAGTCTGCCCGATGGGTTGGCGATCAAACCGCGGTTTTGCCAGCAGCTATTTGAACAAGCGCTCCTGAAGAAAGGCGACGAAGGTGGCGGTCTTGAGCGCCAGCCAGTCGCGCGCCGGGTACACCGCATAAATCGACGCACCCGGACGCGGCGTGTACTCCGACATGACTTCCACCAGTTCGCCAGTGGCCAGTTCTTTCATCACCAGCAACTTATCCAATGCAGTGAGGCCTGCTCCGGCGCATACCGCGGCTGCCAAGGCCATGCCGTTGTTGGTCTGAATCTTTCCGGATACACGCACCGCGATTTCAGTTCCGTCGTGGCTGAAATGCCAATCGTTGTAAACCGTCCCGCCGCGATTGAACACCGCACAATCGTGTCCGACTAAATCAGCCGGTGTTTTTGGTGTTCCGCGTCGCGCCAGATAGGCAGGCGAGGCCACCAGAACGCGTTGGTTGTCGGCTAGTTTACGCGCCACCAGTGTTGAGTCTTCGAGATGCGAAACGCGAATGGCGAGGTCGATGTGTTCGCCGATGAGATCAACCAAGCGGTCTTCAACCATTAGGATTACCTCAATCTCCGGATACATGGCGGTGAAATCGACAATCAGTGGCACCAAGTGTCGCTGTCCCAGCGGCAAGGGACAGGCCACGCGCAGAATGCCCTTAACCTGTTGTTGAAATTGTCCGGTGACCTGCTCGATATTGGCCAAAGCACGGTCAATCTGCTGACTCTCGTGAAACACCAGCTCGCCGACCTCAGTCAACGTCAGCCGCCGTGTCGAGCGTTGGATCAGCCGCGTTCCCAGTTCCTCTTCCAAGCGACTCAATTGCCGCGACACGACCGATTTCCCGCAGCCCAGGCGGGCGGCGGCTTTGCTGATGCTGCCAGCTTGAACAATGGCTGAAAAAATCGCTAGTCGTTGTGAGTTCATTGCGAAATCGTTCTATTGTTGCTCTATAGGCAACAAAATAGTGCGTTTTAGTAGGCTAGTCAATCAACAAATGTAACTCTAGACTGCATCGCATGCTGCAATCACCAATCCACTAAAGAGGAAACAAAATGAAAATCATCCAGCACAATGAAATCGGTAGCCCCGCCAACGTATTGAAGGTCGTTACCCAAGCCGCACCGGCACTTGCAGCCGGTGAAGTCCGGGTCAAGATTCTGGCGACGCCAATCCATCCATCTAATCTGCTGCAAATTTCCGGGCACTATGGCGTTGCACCACAACTCCCGGCGATACCCGGCAGTGAAGGCGCCGGTCAGGTCGTCGAAGTTGCGCCGGATGTCACTCATCTAAAAGTCGGCCAGCGCGTTTTGGTGACTGGCGGCGGCACATGGCGGGACGAATTGACTGGCCCAGCAGCACGCTTCATTGCACTGCCGGACGTTGGTGATATCGAGCAACTATCGATGTTGACCGTCAATCCGCTGACGGCGCTGCTGATCCTCAACAACTTTGTCGCACTCAAGGCCGGCGATTGGATTGTGCAAAGCGCAGCGAATTCAGCGGTTGGTGAGTACATCATTCAATTGGCCAAACAAAGAAATGTGAAAACAATCAATATCGTGCGCCGCGCAGATCTTGCAGCCGGGCTCAAAGCACTGGGCGCCGATGCCGTGGTAGTCGACGGCGATGATCTCAAGGCGCAGATCAATGCGGTCACCGGTGGCGCACCAATTTCGCTCGCCATCGATTGCGTTGGCGGCGAGACGTTTTCGCGCATGGTTGATAGCCTGTCGTTTGGCGGAACGATTGTCGCCTATGGCGCGCTGTCCATGACACCGCCCAAATTGAATTCTGTTGCGGTGATTTTCAATGACGTGCGGGTACGCGGCTTCTGGTTGTCGAAATGGTTCGAGACCGCCAGCCAAGCTGACAAGGGCGCCGCCTTTGGACAGGTGATTCAGTTGATTGCCAGTGGCGCCTTGAAGGCAAAAATAGACGCGCGCTTTTCGCTGGATGAAATTGGTGCTGCCGTAGCGCGCGCCGCCGAATCCGGACGCGATGGAAAGGTCATTCTGATCCCAACTCCGGCGTAAGCACTTGCCCGAAGCGAACCGTCAGTAGAACCCAAGCAGCCTAACTTTGAGGACTCAAACCGTGAAAAATTTACTGTCACTTGCTTCATTTAGCAGAGCGTTTCTTGCGCTGCGCTTGCCGCTGATTTTCTTACTAGGCTTTAGCTCGCAAGCAATCGCCTCAAGCACCGGAGCGCCTGCTCCGGAAGGCACATTGTCAAATATCGGCAGCCTATTTGCGCTAGCAGTCGTCATGGTCGCGTTTTCAACCGCCTGGATGCTCAATCATTCTGCACCGCGCGTTCGTGTCGGCGGGACACTGTTGGCTGCGGCGAGCTGTGCAGCGATGGTCGGATGGTTTGTGCTGGTGCTCGGCACCGGCGTGCTGGAGAACCCGAAGCCATTCCAAGCGCCTATGGATGCGGCCAAACCGGCGCTGATGTGGATCGAGGCCGGTGTTGCCCTTCTGGCTGGCCTCGGTTTGTTGGCGTTGGCGCTGCGCCAACGCCAAGGCGGCGAAATACTCGACCTGCCATCCACCAATGAAGCCGCTCGCTATGGTCAAGTGTCGCGGACTTTGCATTGGACCACCGCGATCTTGTTCCTTTTCATGATCCCGACTGGAATATTCTCGGCGATGATTCCGGAAGGCGTTTGGTACCGGCTCGAATACAACATCACGCATAAAACTATCGGTGTGATCATTCTGGGGCTCACCATTGCAAGGCTACTGTGGAATCGTCGTTCGCAACGTCCTGCGTTGGATGGGTCGCTCAAACCGATCGAGCGCAAGATGGCGCATGGCGCGCATGTATTGCTGTATGTGCTGCTGATTGCGGTGCCACTCACCGGCTACATGATGACCAGTCTGCATGGCTACTCAACCTATTTCTTCGCTTGGGAAATCCCGTCGTTTTTTGCTGAAAGCCCGGCATATAAGTATTGGGGTCTATTCCATAAATATCTGCTGCAATATCTGATTTACATGATTCTCGGCGCACATATTCTCGGCGCGCTAAAACATCATTTTGTTGATAAACACAAAGCAGCGATTAAGCGAATGCTTGGGTAATACACCAGACAGGCGTGGCGGGATCTGGTGACTCGCAACTGTGAAAGTTTGAGCAAGAACAATCAGGTCGGCTCGGCGATAATTGCCACCTACGGCAATTACCCGCGCCCACATGATTATTCTGTTTCGCCTTCTCTCGGTTTTCCCCTTGGGGGTTCTGCAAGCGCTTGGCAGTGTTTGCGGTTGGGTGGTGTGGCTTTGCTCTAGTCGCTATCGTCAAAACTTCAATCGGCACATCGGCCAAGCTGGATTGCAAGCGGCGCGTCGTCGTGCGATTCGCGAAACCGGCAAAACGATTTTTGAATTGCCAAAAATTTGGCTAAGGCCAAATGCCGAAGTTGTTCGCCGCGTGACACGCGTTTCCGGTTGGGAGTTGATTGACGCGGGCGTAGCCGCTGGTCGCGGGATTGTGTTGCTCACGCCGCATCTCGGTTGCTTTGAAATCACCGCGCAATATTGCGCCTCGCATCGGCCCATCACAGTGCTCTACCGTCGTGCCAAACAAGCGTGGCTCGCACCGCTGGTAGAGGCTGGCCGTGGCGCGAATCTGAAGCTAGCACCAGCCGATCTGAGCGGCGTGCGGCGCCTGCTTAAAGCACTGAAAAATGGCGAAACCATAGGGCTATTACCGGATCAGGCACCAGGCACGGGCGAGGGCATCTGGGCGCCGTTCTTCGGCAGGCCCGCTTACACCATGACGCTCGCCGCACGGCTTGCCGATACCGGCGCGACAGTGTTGATGATTTACGCTGAACGTCTGACCTGGGGGCGTGGCTATCACGTTCATGTGCAAGCTTTGTCAGCACCGCTGATCGGTGATCTCGCCGCACGCACGGCGCAAATCAATGGCGAGATCGAGCAGCTGATTCGGCGATGTCCGGGGCAATATTTGTGGGCGTATAACCGCTACAAAACACCGGCGGGTGCGGAGCCGCCACCCGACAGCGTTGCCACCCCGCGAAGTGGCGTCCAAGGCATGCAGAGCTCGTCAGCACCAACTGGTGGGCCGACTTAATCATGCTCGTACGATTTTTCCTTGGCATCATGTGGCTGATTCAATGTCTGCCGATGGCCATCCTTGCACCACTCGGTCGTGGCCTTGGCGGGTTGCTGTACTTGTTGGCGCGCGAGCGCCGTCACGTCACGCTGACTAATCTCGGCCTGTGTTTCCCGCAAATGAGCGAGGCAGAAAAAGTCGCGTTGGCCAAACAACATTTCGCCGCTTTCGGGCGCAGTTTTTTGGAGCGTGGTTTGATGTGGTGGGCATCTGAGGAGCGCCTCAAGCGTGTAATTCGCATCGAAGGCATGGAATATCTGCGCGCACAAAAGGGCAAGCCGACTTTGCTCTTTTCACCGCACTTTATGGGGCTCGATATGGCGGGCACGCGCATCATGATGGAGATGGATTGCACCAGTATCTACTCGGTGCAAAAAAACAAAGTGTTCAATGATTTTTTGCTCAAAGGGCGTTCGCGCTTTGGCAATTCAAAACATTTTTCACGCCAGGAAGGTTTGCGTCCGCCAGTGCGCGCGATGCGTCAGGGCTTGCCGTTTTTTTATTTGTCGGATTTAGATTACGGCCCGAACGAAGCGATCTTCGTCCCGTTTTTTGCCTTCCATGCGGCGACGATAACCGGTCTATCCCGCTTGGCGCGGATGGGCAATGTCACCGTGATGACAGTCTATGGACGTATGGATGCTGATGGCTGGACAACCATCATCGGCCCGCCGTGGCAGGATTTTCCAGGCGAGTCGGTGGAGGCTGACACGCGACGGATGAATGCCGAGCTGGAAGGTGAGATGACCAGAAATCCACAGCTCCTACCGCAGTATTTGTGGATGCATAAGCGCTTCAAGACTCGCCCCGAAGGCGAAAAGCGGGTGTATTAGGCAACGAATCGGCGTATCGCGCACTTTGCGAGGCGCTACCATAAGCACATGAAAATTCGCTTCACCAAAATGCACGGCCTGGGCAACGATTTTGTCGTGCTGGATACCATTCGCCAAAATTTCGTGCCGAGCGAAGCGCAAGCAAAGTTCCTCGCCGACCGGCACTTTGGTGTTGGCTGTGATCAAATTTTGTTAGTCGAAAAAGCGCATTCAACCGACAACGATTTTCGCTATCGCATCTTCAACGCCGATGGTGGCGAAGTGGAGCAATGTGGCAATGGCGCGCGTTGCTTTGTGCGTTATGTACGCGAGCAAGGGCTGACTACCAAGACAGAAATTCGCGTCGAAATATCCACCGGCATCATAGTTCTGCGCCAGGAATCGAACGGTATGGTGACAGTCGATATGGGACCGCCACGATTTGCTCCAGCCGATGTTCCATTTCTAACCGATTCTGATGCGTTAGTGCAGCCGCTGGTTGTCGGCGGGCAGGAAATCGACATCACCGTGCTCTCGATGGGCAATCCGCATGCAGTGCAAATCGTCGCCAATGTCGACACCGCCGCGGTGGAAAAATTGGGACCACTGATTGAAAACGACCACCGTTTTCCGCGCCGGGTCAATGCGGGATTCATGCAGATTGTGTCGCGTCAACAAATCCGTTTGCGGGTGCACGAGCGCGGCGCGGGCGAGACCATCGCCTGTGGTACCGGTGCTTGCGCGGCTGCAGTGACTGGCATTGCACGCGGCCTGCTCGACTCACCGGTCGAAGTCATTACCCGTGGCGGTGCGATGCAAATCGCCTGGTCAGCAGGGCAATCAGTGATGATGACCGGTCCGGCGGTCACGGTTTTTTCATCTGAAATTGAAATCCCCGATTGATGCAAATACAAAACCAAGAAGGACAAGATATGACATCAGAAAAGCTAGCTATAACATCGGAACAGGTCGCAGGATTTCTGAAAGATCATCCGGAATTTTTTGACCAATACGCCGATTTGCTGGCGCTAATCACCGTCCCCGATCCGCATAGCGGAAGAGCGGTATCGATCACCGAGCGGCAGTTGTTTAGTCTGCGCGAAAAGCTGCGTATGCTCGAAGCCAAAATGAGCGAACTCATCTCTTTTGGTGAAGAGAACGATGCAATTTCTGACAAGGTTCATGCGCTAAGTTTGGCGCTGATTTCTGCCTTGGGTGTTCCTGCAGTGACGCGCGCCGTGTACTCCCACCTAGGCGGTGCTTTCGCCGTTCCACATGTCGCTTTGCGCATTTGGGGCGTTGGCGATGGCGCGGACGCTAATTGCGTCGAGTTTGATCCAGTTAGCGATGCGGCGGTGGCATTTGCCTCGGGTCTCGCACGACCTAGCTGTGGGCTCACCGGCAGCCATGAATCCTTGGCGTGGTTCGGTAGCGCAGCGCCGGCACTTCGCTCGATGGCGCAGGTGCCGCTGCGTCACCCGAACGGCAATAGCTTTGGCTTGTTGGTGATGGCCAGTGAAGATCAGCACCGTTTCTATCCAGAGCTTGGCACGCTGTACATCGAGCGCATCGGCGAGATGCTCTCAAACGCGCTATTGCGCGTGATGCTCTAACGGCAACATCAGTATGGACAGCATCAGCCAATTTCTCGCTGAACTGGCTGTCCAGCGGCGGGTTAGTACGCATACGATCTCAGCTTATCGGCGCGACCTCGCGCACTTGGCGAAACTTGGCGCGGACAACAGTCCTGATGCACTGAATCCAGCGCAACTGCAGCGTGCGCTGATGCAAATGCACAGCAAAAACCTTGCTCCGCGCTCAATTGCACGCACGCTATCGGCGTGGCGCAGTTTTTATGCTTGGCTGGCGAGAAACGAAAAAATAGTTATCAATCCGGCGCTGACTTTGCGCGCGCCGCGGCGGCCTCATCTGTTGCCAAAGGCGCTGGGTGTCGACCAAGCCGCGACCTTGCTTGATACACCGTTAGGAACACGCACGGACGATCCATTGGAATTACGCGACACTGCGATGTTCGAATTGTTTTATTCCTCCGGTTTGCGGTTGGCCGAGCTTGTCAGTTTGAATTGGCCTGGCGGTCTCGATCTCGAAACCGGTGAGGTGACCGTTACCGGCAAGCGCAATAAGACTCGCTTAATCCCCGTTGGCGAGCATGCGTTGGTAGCGCTCAAAGAGTGGATTGCGGCACGCACACTGATGGTAAAACCCGACGAACCAGCTTTGTTTATCAGCCAGCGCGGCACCCGACTCACGCCGCGTCAAGTGCAAACCCGGCTCGCACAATGGGCGCAGAGATCTGGGCTTGGAATGCATGTGCACCCACACATGCTGCGGCATTCATTCGCCTCACACGTTCTGCAATCCTCCGGCGATTTGCGCGCCGTACAAGACATGCTCGGCCACGCCAGCATCGCAGCAACGCAGGTTTATACGCATTTGGATTTCCAACATCTGGCAAAAATTTACGATGCGGCACATCCGCGCGCGAGGAAAAGCTAAATGCAAATTTCGCCAGTTGGTGCTGATGACACGCTGTTGAATGCCTGACTCGACTGCATGACCGCCACCCTCAAACTCCTCGCCGGCAAAGACAAATCAATCAAAGCCCGTCACCCGTGGATATTCGCGGGTTCCGTCTCTGACGTTTCCGGTCGTGCAAAGCCCGGTGATACAGTCGATGTGGTCGCCTCAAATGGTCGTCCCTTGGCACGCGCTGCGTGGAGTCCCGAATCGCAAATCCGTGCACGAGTGTGGACTTTCGATCCCAACGAAACTATCGACCACGCGTTTTTCAAACGCCGCATCGCGGCTGCAATCGCCCGTCGCGATGCCTTGCCGGAACTACGCGCGCAACAAGGCTTGCGCTTGATCCACGCCGAATCCGATGGCCTGCCCGGTATCACCGCTGATCGTTATGGTGATACCGTTGTCGTCGCATTGACCAGCGCCGGCGCAGAAAAATGGCGTGCCGCGATCATTGATTCCATTTACAAAGCCAGCGGTTGCGCGCGCATTTACGAGCGCTCGGACGCCAGCGCTCGCAGCCGCGAAGGCTTGGCTATTGTCACCGGTTGGTGCATGGGCGAAGCACCGGTGGAAGCTTTGGTCATAGAAGAAAACGGCGTGCGCATGAGTGTCGATATCGTTGCCGGACACAAGACCGGTTTCTATCTTGACCAACGCGACAACCGCCGTCGCGTTGGCGAACTTTCTGCCAACAAACGCGTACTCAATTGCTTTTGCTACACCGGCGGATTCTCCCTGCAAGCGCTGAAGGGCGGGGCAAGCGAAGTGATCTCCGTCGACAGCTCCGGCCCGGCGTTAGCCACCGCACAGCACAATCTGGCCTTGAACCCACAGCTCGATGCCACCAGCGCAATCTGGCACGAAGCCGACGTTTTTGCGGACCTGCGCGCACGTCACAACGCGAATGAAAAATTCGACCTCATCATCCTCGATCCGCCAAAATTCGCCCCCTCAGCTGCCCACGCAGAGCGCGCCGCACGCGCCTACAAAGACATCAATCTGCAAGCCATGAAATGCCTGAATCCCGGCGGCATGCTGATGAGCTACTCCTGCTCCGGTGGCATCAGCGTTGCACACTTCCAACAAATCATCGCGGATGCGGCTACTGATGCCGCGCGCACTACGCGCATCGTGCAACGCCTGCAAGGCGCGGCCGATCATCCGGTGGATGTGGCGTTTCCGGAAGGCGAATATCTCAAAGGATTGTTGCTTCAGCTTGATTGATTTGCGACTGTCTTTTCGTGTTGTTTGTAGACGGCCTCAAGCCCTTTTGCCAGCGCGTCAAACACCACCCGAATTCGAGCGCTCTGGCGTAATTCACGATGCGCTGTTAGCCATACCGGCAACGGAGGCACCAGGTTTGGCGGAAGGACGGCGCGCATTTGCGGGTATTGCGAGCCGACAATTTCGGCGGTGATACCTATACCCATCCCGGCCAGTGTCAGGTGCCAATCCGTAACCAAATTGTCGCAGCGGGTGGCAAAAAAGTCCCGCTCGACCGCCATCCCTATGGCACGAAAGCCTTTGATCAGCAAGTCGTCAGTATCGTAACCAATCCAGTCGTAGAGCGCGGCATTGCGTATATCGATGCTGCCACCGACCCTTTCCAGATAATCGACATGGGCGTAGCCATTGAGTGCCATCTTGCCCAAACTTTTGGCAATCAAGCCGGCCTGGTTGGGACGCATATGGCGGACGGCAATATCAGCATGGCGCTCAAGCAAGTTTTCGATACGATTCGAAACCAGCAACTCAATTTGAATTTCCGGATGGGCGCGGCGCAGAGCGGCCAGAATGGGCGGCAATTGATAGGTAGCGGTCATTTCGCTGGCGGTGATGCGCACTGTGCCGGTCAACTCTTGTGACTGCCCCAGCACCTTCATCGACATCACTTGCGCGGCCACTTGCATCTGACGTGCGGCGGGCACCAGCGTTTCGCCAGCAGCAGTGAGGCGCAGACCGCGTGCGATGCGCTCGAACAAAGTCACGCCGATCGAACGTTCCAACTCAGCGATCTGGCGCGATAGAGTCGGCTGGCTGGTCGCCAATAATCGCGTCGCGCCGCTGAGCGAACCGGCATCGACCACGGCTAGGAAAGCGCGCACCAGGTTCCAGTCCAACGTCGAAGGCGCGCCGGTGACGGCTTCAGCGGCAACTGACGTATTCATTATCAAATACCTAAGATTCAGATATGCGTATTGTGCCATCAAGAGCTATCTAGAAGAATGCTTCCATCGAATTTCAATTGCAGGAGGCAAGACCATGAACCAGCTAATTTCCAGCAGCCCTACCGTCTTGGTGCTTGGCGCCAAAGGACGCTTTGGCACCGCCGCCGTCAATGCTTTCGCCGCCGCCGGCTGGCAGGTACGCGCCCAATCACGCCGCGCCGATGCAAGCTATCCGGCAGGCGTCACGGCGATCACTGCCGACGCGATGGACAGCGCCGCGCTATGTGCGGCCGCAGAAGGTGCCGACGTGGTGATCAATGGTCTGAGCCCGCTCTACACCGAATGGGAAGAACTGGCGCGCGACCTGGCCGACCACGCCCTGAAAGCCGCCAAGTCCAGCGACGCACTGTTGATGTTGCCGGGCAATGTGTACAACTACGGCCGCCAAATCCCCAGCGAATTGGACGTCGACACGCCGCAAGTTGGCGACCACGCCAAAGCCCGCATTCGTATCGAAATCGAACAGCAAATGCGCGATGCGGCAGACGATGGCGTCAGCAGCCTGGTCGTTCGCGCCGGTGATTTCTTTGGCGGTAAAGTCGGTGGCTCGTGGTTCGATCTGGTCATCGCCAAATCATTGAAGGATGAAAAACTGGTCTACCCCGGCGCGCCCGACGTGCCACACTCGTGGTCCTATCTGCCCGATCTGGCGCAAACCTTCGTTCATTTGGCTGAGCAGCGCGCTCTGTTTGTCGGCGCCCATACCGTCCATTTCGACGGACACACATTGACCGGCGAGCAGCTTCACGCGGAAGTCGAAGCTGTGCTCGGGCGTCCGCTCAAACGCGCCACCATGCCCTGGGGATTAGTCCGCCTCGCCGCCTGGTTCTCGCCCATGCTCGCCGCCACACTCGACATGCGCTACCTATGGCAACGCGCCCACCGCCTTAACGATAGCAGCCTGCGCCAACACTTGAACAGCGTGCCGCATACCTCGCTGGCGCAAGCACTTGCTGTGTCGTTGAATGATCTTGGTTTGTTGCCGACGCGGAACAAGGGTGCATCGGGTTTGAGCAACGCCTAAGCGGCTGGCAATGTCTTATGACTGCCATCACACAGCGGACTTTTCCCGCTGTGCTTGCAGCCACAAAAATAAACCGTCGCATCCGTCTCCGCCGTAAATTTCATCGGCGTAAATTCACCGCCCTTGTGACTGCCATCGCAAAACGGCTGCGCTTTGCTCTTGCCGCAAGCGCACCAGTAATAGTCCTTACCCGCTTCAACAGCAACAGGATAGGGCGAACGTTGG
Organism: Rhodocyclaceae bacterium; assembly: GCA_016721505.1. Taxonomy (GTDB): domain Bacteria; phylum Pseudomonadota; class Gammaproteobacteria; order Burkholderiales; family Rhodocyclaceae; genus JADKHX01. The sequence goes on from JADKHX010000003.1 coordinate 210,241, forward strand.
GCGATTTCGGGAGTAGTCATGGCGGGTTCCTATTTGAGTGGTGCGAAAATTAATTTGGAGAGGACATCGTTATTGATCCTTCGAAGGACGTATTTGACTGATCGTGTTTCTCCCTGATTTTTCTCGAACAATCAATGTGCCAATAGATTGAGCCAATGCAAAACCGGTCCAAAGATTTGCAGCCGGATGAGATTGCTCGCTATAGCGATCCTGTACTGATGGGAAGACCTCAAGCTTGTTTCTTGCTACCTCCCAATTTAGATAGCCCGAGCACTCTAGGAAACGATCAAATAATTTGTCCAGATTGTGCCCAAACTCCCGTGCCTGTTTTTCCGTCAATCCGACTTTCAAAGCAATGTATGCCTTGAGGAAAATTTCTGTCGCCATACGGCACGTCATCAATGCACGCTCGTTAGGGCGATTTTCCTTGAGCTGAGATATTGCTGATCGCAACTCTTGATCAGCAGCCATCAGCAGTTGGCGTCCAAAAGGATCAAGAACAGATTGTGCTGAAAGCTCCGAAATTCCCAGCCCGTAGTCGACGCAGTCAGCCCAAAAAACAACGAAGTCCCATGCGGTTTCTGGCGTAGAAAGTAGCTCTCTCTTGATCTGCTCTGGCATTTCCCTTAATGATTTGCTGGAATCTAGTTGAACCGTTCCATACATAATAGGAATTGATACTACCCAAAACGCTGCGTCATAAAAATAGACAGAGTCATACAGGCTACCGACGTGATGAGCGCCGCTCTTTGAATTCGTCTTGAAATACTCAAAAATCTCTTCAGCTATTGGTGAATCGAGGGAAAATTTGGATCGAAACTCGATTGAATACCGGCTGAGCGCTTCCCACGGGCGCCTTTTAGGGTCAACCCCAGCGTCACGGAACTCTCGGTTTTTTTGTTTCAACCAATCAATTGGCACATGCATAGCAGGTTCTCGTTCGCATCAATCCAATGGCTGGACTCAATAATCAGTCCTAAAAGGGTCAGCATCAATTACCCAAACCAAGTATTCATCATCTCGCCAGTTGGTGCTGACAACACGCCGTCGTAGCTCCGATTCGTAGTGTCTCAGCAGCAGCTTTTCTATCCCCACGCCTGCGTTAGCAATTCATCCAGCGCATCCATAATCCGACCGCCTTCGTCACTCAGCGATTCGACGAATTCACCGAGTTGATCATTGGCAACCGAAACGATTTCCAGCGGATGCAGAACGACTTGAAGTTTTTCTATTTTGAAAGTCGGGTTGAAGCGTGGGTTGCTGATTTTTCCGATGATGGATTTCTTGACCAGCGGCACTACCACGCGGCGACGGTAGCCGTCGTAAATCGACGACTGAACCAAAACGATATACGGAATATCGTCGCGATGTTTGCCACTGTTTCGATGAACATCAAATTGCGTCACGTCGCAGTACTACAGTGATGAATACTCGTCGGCGAACGAGCCGTGTTTGGCGTTGAATCCATTCCACATATCGATGGTTGCCTGCGTCGTGTTTGCTTTGGCGAGCCGCCGCTGCCTGTCTTGCTCGACGTAGTCGGCGAGTAGCGATTCAACGATGCCGGACAAGTTGCTGGTGAGACCGCGTGCTTGAACCACCAAGTCTTCACTTAGCGACAGATTTACTGCACGCTTTCTGGCTTCATTACTGTGGGTCGTGTTCATTGTCTACCTCCGTATGCGCATTGTATGCGCATTTGCTTTCAAAACGGTTAGGTGGCGTTGCTTTACAAATCGCGGTGGAACAATATGCCAATGGCAATCGCACGAACGAAATCTCCTCTCTTTCAAGCTAAAGGAGTCGGCGCATTTTGCACTCATGCGCTTGCCTTCAATACTAGTGGTCATTACTTGGCGCTGGAGTTGTCACGCTTAGTCATCGCTGCCCAGCCAAACTACAATCACGCCATGCAATCCACCATCGCAAGCCGCGTCGCGGTCTACTTCGCCGTCATTCAGTGCTTCTTCGCACTCGGGTGGACGGTCTATGTGCTGTTCTTGCCAGAACTGCTGGCGCGGGCGGGTGTCGATAAATCTTGGAAGCCGTGGGTGCTTGCACTGGATCAGTTGATCTTCGCTGGTGCCGATCTGGCGATGGGACTGGCCGTTGACCGTGCCCGCGCTGGATTGCGACGCATCGGGCCGATGTTGCTAGGCGTCACCGCAGTGTCATCGCTAGCCATGTTGTTGATGCCTACTGCAAGCGGATTTGGTGGCGGCGTGTTTTTGGCTTTGACGATGATTTGGGTCGCCACTTCTGCTGCGTTGCGCGCGCCACCGTTTGCGCTGTTGGGAAGCTACGCCGCCAAAGCAGAGCAACCAAGGCAAGCGGCACTTCAATTGCTCGGCTTGGCGCTGGCTGCGGCGCTCGCACCCTATCTCGGATTGACGCTCAAAGGGATAGATCCGGCATTGCCATTTGCGCTTGCCAGCGCTGCGATTTTGGTCAGCAGTGGTGGGCTGGTTTGGGCTGAACGGCAACTGACGCGGCTCGCGCCGTCCGAGCGCGGAATGGGTATTCCGCTACCCTTCACTGCGCCAGCAGCGTTGTTGATGATGGCCGCCTTGTTGCTTGCAGCACTGGGTTTTCAGTTGCATGTTGCTATCAATGCGGTGGCGCAAATCAAACGCGTTGTCGACGCGGGCGCACTGTCAACCATGTTGCCAATGCTGCTGCCGGTGTTCTGGGTCGGATTCACCTTTGGTCTATTGCCCACCAGTGCGCTGTCCAAGCGCTTCGGCGATGCGCGCAGCGCCGCGCTCGGTTGTCTGATTGGTGCGCTGTCACTCGTCGCCAGTAGCTATGCGACCAGCATCCCGATGCTTGCAACCGCTCACGCATTGGCTGGCGTTGGTTGGGCGTTGACGATGGCCAATGGCATTGGCCTCGCCGCGGCTAGCGGGCGCGCCGGTGCGGAAGGTCGCTACACCAGCCTGTTCTTTTGCGTGTTGGCGCTGGGCACACTCGGGCGTATTGCGGTCAGCTTGAGCGGCGTGCCGCAGACGCTGCCGGATGTAGTGCGCTGGTTGCCGGTAATTGCTTGGACGGGTGCGGCTTTGCTACTGCTTCAGGTAGCGCGGCGGCGATTGTCCTGATTGCGTTAGTTGGTGTTGGTGTGGAGTGCCGGCTTAGTACAGCCGACCCGCTGCACAGGCGCAAAGCAGTGCTTTGCGAAACCCCTGTTCCGCCGCCGTCAGTACACGCCTTTGGCGTTCAGGAACTGACCATACGCTAGATCATGATGCTGAATATGCTGCACTAGCCAGGTATCAAAGAACCGCAGAAACGCTGTCTTATCGGGAGCGTCTTCAGCGAGCACTTGCGCAGCGTAATTATTTAACTGGCCGACCATTTCCTCGTGACCACGGCTATGGTCAGCGGCATCGGCGTAGTTGTATAGCGCCATCAATTTCTCTTCCGCGTCGAAGTGATAACGCGTGTAGTCGATCAGCGCATCCAACGCGGTGATCAGAGCGTGACGATCTGCATCGGGATACAGATTTTGCGCAACCACATTGGCGATTTCGAGCATGCGTTTGTGGTGCAAATCCATATTGGCGACACGTATCGAAAGTTCGTCACGCCAGAGCAAGCCTGAGGAGTGATCGAGGCCGCAGGCGATGCGGGCAGCGCGCTGCTCGCAGTTTTCAAAAAGTTTCCAGCGCAGAATCGGCACGTCTTGCAGGAACTCGCCGGGGATTTGCACGATGGATGTGTCTTCGACGACCTTAATGCGGAACAGGCAGGGGCCTTTGAACACCGCGGCTTCTTCGCCAAAAAAATCACGCTCTTGCAGGACATCAACTACTTCGCTGCCGAGTAGGCGTTCAACTCGTCCCGAGCGAATGATATTGAAGACCGCCAAGTCTGCACCCTCGATGGTTTCGCCAGCGGCAAAACGTCGTTCGGTGGCGTTGTCAATGATGCGTCCGAGCACGGCGACCTGGAGGCCATCGCCAAAAAGATTCGTGTTATCGAGAAATGCGCCAAGGTCGGCAGCGCGACGTATCCGCTCTAGTAATCCATTGCGTTCAACAACGGTAGTAAAGAGATGAGCTGGTAGGCGCAACACGCGCAAGAATGATGAAGCACGATAAGTGTGGCGCGAAGGGCGACTATCGATGATGGCGCTACCGCCGATCAAGGAGCCGACGGAGAGACGACCGTGCAAGCGATCACGTGTGCGCAGTTTTTCAACATGCCCGCTGACCAGCAACATGACATCTGAAGGTGTGTCACCTTCCTTGAGGATGATCACGCCCGGGTTGATCTCGATGACCGGGTGGTTGAGCAACATGCGCATGTCATGCAAGGGCACTCCCGGCAAGTGCGCTTCCAAATAGCCGTAGGCGAGGTGGCGCAGTCCATCAGTCTGACCGGACACCATGACGTTTACGCTACCAAACGCCGCGCTGGAGCCGATTTCCTTTTCTTCCAAGGTCAGTTCGCCAGCCCGGTGGGCGAGCAAAATCTGAGTTGATTGCTCGGTACGAAAATCCATCGCATCGCCATGAATCATGCCGCCGCCGATGTCGATTTTTTTCAAATCGGCGGCGACCATGTAGTTGGCGCGCACCAGCTCAAATACTTCCGCACTGATGCCTGGCGCTTCGGTTTTGTCGGTGACCATGGCGCGGAGCACGTCTAGCGAAACGATGTCGGCGAAATGCGCGTAGCTCTTGTAGCCGTCGCCCCACATGGTGCGAAAGACGATGACATTGGCCTCGACAGGATGCGGTGAAAACATCGGCATCACGTCCATCCCTTCGACACTGTTCCATTGGTCAACGACCAAGTCGTGGACTTCAAAGTAATCGCCGAAGCGCTCTTCCTCGACACCCAACAAAGCGGCCAGTTTCTTGGCCGTGGAGTGCCGCACGAGTGGCGTAGCGTAGTAACGAATACGCCGCCCGGCGCGCATCAGGGCGGTCATTCCGGCAAAGTGGTCATCATGGGCATGAGTATGAAAAATCCCATCAACCTGGTCGATGGTGATGCCAACTGCTGCCATGGTGTCGGATAGGCGAGGACCGGCGTCTATCAAATAGATGCGGCCTTGATGGGTGATGATGCTCGACATGCAGGGGCGATTGATGTCCCAGCCATCGCCTTCGCCCGAATGAATGATAGAAAAATATTCTGGGTTAAAGCGGTGAAAGCTCAATGGATAGGCGCATTGATAACTTTCGTTCGATTGCAAATTGATGTCGACCGTCACCGTCTCGCCGCGATAACTAAATTCGAAAACATTGGGGCGCAAACGGCGCAGACCAACACTATCAGCCAACACGATAGGCGCATCGCCGAGATATCGGGCGTCAAGAAAATTGTCTGTCGGGTGTATCCGGCCGAAAGCAAAACGCAGTTTGAGGCGCATCATCGCCGTGGCTTCTTCAGCGCTTACACCGGCCTGCATCATCTCCTCGCGTGAGACCAAACCATAGTTCCCGCGATAGATGTAGCGCATTTGCGAATCAACTTGCTCTCGCGATCCAATCAAAATTGGCTTGCGCCCGGTATTGTTAGGGTGGCCGGGTATCAGCAAGCCCTGCTTGTAGAGCATTTGCAACACCGGGAACTCGGCCAAGTTCGCAAACTCGCCGTTTTGCAGTGCGTGATCAGACAGCAGCACCGCATTTGGCCCCGTCTCGCAGGCAACATCGCTGACCTCGGTGGGAACAATCAATCCGCGCTTGGCCAAATGTTTGACCGCATCAGCAGGACTACCGCAAAGAACGCGCAAACCAACTTCAGGGATTTCTACCCAGTCGATACCAGTTGCGACGTGTGTCTTATGAATCCTCTGCATTTGGCCTATCCAAATTGAGACTTGGGGTGGTTATTTTGCTACGAATCATGACTGTAATGGTAATGTCTTATAAAAGAGTTAAGCGACATTTATCCACCTGCCTGACGGCTTCATGAATGCACGACGTTTGATCGCTAATCGCCGCAGCATTGTTTGCGCGAGCTACACTCAATGATGCCCGTGCTTCGCTTTGGCCTTGGTCGGTGTGGCCACCGCCGTCACCACAGCAGGGTAGCGAATCACGGTAATTTCTTCATCAGGCTCCAACCAGAATTCACCATGCGGACCTTTGACATTGCCGGTGATTAACAAGATCAAACCATCTTCCAACCGCGCCTCAGTGACCGTTTCCCAAGCGAAGGTGGGATGTGCGTTGGTGCCGGTGCCGTTGTAGATATGGTCATTCACTTGCACTTCTGATGCAGCGACATTTATCTTGTTGGTCATTTGCAATCCTCACGTTATGAAACGTGCTGCGCAGAAAATTATCTCGCCACCGCGAGCCTACACAGGGTAACTTACTACGAGTCGTTGTTGAAGTAGCACATCGAATAAAGTTGTGATGATGTTCAGCGACAAAAATCCTAATGTTTATCTTAGAACCGCAGAGTGCCAGATGAGACAACACGCGATATTCGGGCAGATGCAAATGTCTGCCACAGGGTTGCTCACCGGGCACAAGCCGCCTCACCCAACAAAATTCATGCCTGCGAACTGTGACGGAAATCCGCGCCCAGAAATTTTTCTTTTGCGCCTTGCGTTTAGTAATGATTATTTTTATGCATGGTGTATCAAGGCCGAACTTGCGCAATTGCGGCAATCAGTGGACTTGAGGCAAGCGCAGTGATTAATGACAGCGTGTCACCAGCACCAACTGGCGATTTCGAACCTTTGCACGCAACGATAACTTGGGTGGAAGGCGATGCGCCGCATACCGCACGATGGCGTTCCGAAAACGGAGTCGCTGCACCGACACGCACCGTGATCGCCGGCGACAAAACCACTGCGGACATCGCGTATCGCTTGGCCTGCGAAGGCACGGCTCTGTTGTGGCGCGGAGATTTCCAAAATGCGCGGCAACTGATGCTGGCGATGGCGCGACGGATTGATAAACAGGCGGCGCGGCGAACAGATGAGTTGAGCACACTCACGCCGAAGGAGATATTTCATCGCGGGCGTCAACAACAAGCGCGTCGCGCGCGGTTGTTGGGAATGCTGTTGTTGCAATTCGAGCCCGGTCATCATTTGTCCTTGCGTCGCGCGCCGGATGTGCGCGACGCTTGCACTGAGGCCTTCGGAGATGCACCCGAAGCGTATGTCATGTCGCTGCGCGAATTGCTCGGCGCGATTGGTGCGCATGAGTGGCGCAAAAATGGCGTGCAGGTCGCCGCGCTGGGGGAAAAAATTCACCCGCATTACGGTGTGTTTGCACCGATACGCAATGAATATCTTGATTTGATTGCTAACGCGCCGCTGCCATCGACAACGCTGGCATTCGACATCGGTACCGGCACCGGTGTGCTGGCGGCGATATTGGCGCGACGTGGTGTGGCAAGTGTCGTGGCGACGGATTTGGATGCGCGGGCGACTGCTTGCGCGCAAGAAAATATCGAGCGACTAGGCATCAAAGAGCAAGTGAGTTTGTTGCAAACCGATTTGTTCCCACCGTATCGCGCACCGTTGATTGTGTGTAATCCGCCATGGCTTCCGGCGCTGCCTAGTTCACGTTTGGAGCAAGCCGTTTACGATCCTGATAGCCGCATGTTGCGTGGGTTTTTGAGCGGTTTGGCTGCGCATTTAGAAGCCGATGGCGAAGGCTGGTTAATCCTGTCCGACCTCGCCGAGCATTTGGGTTTGCGCTCGCGTGATCAATTGCTGGCTTGGATTGCTGGAGGTGGCTTGCAGGTGATAGGCCGCATCGACATTGCGCCGAAACATCCGCGCACACGTGATGCGACTGATCCGCTGCATGCCGCTCGTGCCGCTGAAATTACTTCACTGTGGCGTTTGGGGCGGTCGTAATTACGGCTGGACAGTGTCCGCAAGTCAGGCGCACGATGCCAGCCAAATCGCGCTGCTGCATGATGCGGTGAAATCCGGCATCGACAAATAATTTGCGCACAGCATCGGCTTGATCGTAACCGTGCTCGACCGCCAGCACTCCATTTGAGTGTAGGTAATTTGGCGCGGTTCCGACGATTTTTCGTAGTGCAGCGAGGCCGTCATCACCGCAGGAGAGCGCCTGCGGTGGCTCGAAGCGCAGATCGCCTTGTGCTAAGTGCGAATCACCATTGGCGATGTAGGGCGGATTGCTGACGATGATGTGGAAGCGTCGATTTTCCAAGGCGCTGAACCAATCGCTGTGAATGAATTCAACATCGGCGTTTAGTTGCGCGGCATTGTTGATGGCGATCTTGAGTGCGTCGACTGACGCGTCAACAGCGGTGACGCGAGCGCTTTCACATTCGAGCGCAACGCTAATCGCGATGCAACCGCTGCCGGTGCCGAGATCGAGAACGCAAGATGACGGCGTGCGGCCAGCACCAACTGACGCTTTCGCAATGTCGACCAACATCTCAGTTTCCGGTCGCGGAATCAACACCGCCGGTGAGACGGAAAACTCCCTGCCGTAAAACTCGCGATGCCCTAACAAATAAGCAATGGGTTCGCCCGCGTTACGGCGTTCGACGTTAGTCAAGAACGCTTGATGCTGCTCATAATTCAAAACTGCATCGTCATGCGTCAGCAGCCACACGTCGGTGGTTTGGAGCACCGCTTTAAGCAGCATGCGCGCTTCGTTGTGCGGAATTTGTTGCCGCGCACTTTGCAGCACGGCGGCAATCGTCATCATTCGGCCAAGGCTGCCAAAAGTTCTGCTTGATGCTCCGCTGACAAAGCGTTCACCACATCGCTTAGATCGCCATCCATGATCGCGTCGATTTTGTACAGCGTCAGATTAATGCGGTGATCGGTGACGCGACCCTGCGGGAAGTTGTAGGTACGAATGCGCTCGGAGCGGTCGCCGCTGCCGATCAGTGATTTGCGTGTAGAGGCAATCTCAATTTGCTGTTCACGTTGTTTGACATCATTAATGCGTGCGGCAAGCACAGCCATCGCCTGTGCTTTATTGCGATGTTGCGAGCGATCGTCCTGACACTCGACGACGATGCCGGTGGGCAAATGCGTGATGCGCACGGCGGAATCGGTTTTGTTGATGTGCTGGCCACCTGCGCCTGACGCGCGGAAAGTATCGATGCGAAGTTCCGACGGATTGATGACGACGTCGACCAACTCATCGGCCTCGGGCAGTACCGCGACGGTACAAGCGGAAGTGTGGATGCGACCTTGCGCTTCGGTAGCTGGCACACGTTGCACTCGGTGTCCGCCGGATTCAAACTTGAGTTTTGAGTACGCGCCTTGACCTTCAATGCGAGCGATGATTTCGCGGAAGCCGCCGAGATCGGAATCACTCTTGGAAACAATTTCAACTTTCCAACGCTGGCGTTCGGCGTAGCGCGAATACATGCGGAAAAGATCGCCGGCAAAAAGCGCAGATTCATCGCCACCGGTGCCGGCACGAATTTCCAGAAACAAATTTTTATCGTCGCTAGGGTCTTTGGGTAACAACGCGGTTTGCAAGTCGATGTCGAGTTGCGCCATAGTTTCTTGAGCGGTGACTTGTTCAGCCTGCGCGAGCTCCTTCATCTCCGGATCGGCGAGCAAATCTGCGGCGTGCGCGTAGTCATTTTCGGCCTGTCGATAGGCGTGAAATAGGCCAACCACCGGCGTTATCTCTGCATGTTCGCGGGTGAGTTTGCGATACGCATCCATGTCGCGTGCAACTTCGGGGCGCGCTAACAATCCGTCAATTTCTGCAAGGCGTTCGGCGAGGCGGTCAAGCTTTTCGAGGATGGCTGGTTTCATTGAGGAGTTACGGGTGGCGATGGCGTTTCGGCGGGTGCTTCGTTTTGCGGCGCAGCGAGTGCGTCAATTGTGGCGACTTCAATCGATGGCGGCTCAACGCGCGCCATGCGCTCGATACTGTGGCGTACATCAGCGGCGAGCAGCAGTTCGGCATGTGCAGCTGGTGCGCTGATTCGGTCATCAAAGTGCAAATAGCCTTCGTCGTCGGCGTGCAAAAAATCGGCATCGATTAAATTGCGCACGACATTGGCGAATAGCGATTTTTCCGAAAATTCGGGACTATTGAATTCGTAGAGCAATGACAATCGCTGCGCCAACAAATGACCAGATTCTTCGAGCAAGCTGCGGGTGATTTTTCCGCTGCCGTGATGTTGCAAAAGTGCCAAGGTGAGGAACTGCCGCTCGAGCGTCGGGCGAATAATTTCGCCGAGTTGATAAAGCTCGGCGCTGGCCTCATCGCTGGGCGGTGGCGCGCGCAAAACCATTGGGCTTTCAGGGCGGACGACGATCAAATTCCGGCTGATTAAAGTGGCCTCGGTTTGCTCGATGACGTCGTCCAACGTGTCAATTTCCCATGGTAAGAAAAGTTCTGCGCGGAGCAAGTTGTATATGCCTTTGATTGCGCGCTTGGCCAGCGTGCGGCTCAAAATGCGGTTGTGGCTGACAAGGCAAGCGAACAGTGCCGGCAGCGCGAATAAATGAATAACGTTATTGCGGAAATAGGCCAGCAAACTGGCCTGCGCTTGCGAGGCATGCACCAAATCACCCAAGGCGTGCGGGCGAACATTGATGAGTTCTAGGCGCAAACATTCTTCGATGATGACGGCGGGCAGGGTTTGCGATATCACTACGGACGCTGGCAACATCGTATTTGCCGCGACAAACTGCAGGTGCTCGATTTGTCGATGAATGGCGCGGATGTCGGCGGTGTGTTTGGTGGTCGATAGCAATGCCAGCGCCATCAAGTTTACTGGATTGATTACAGCAGCGGCGTTGATGCGCCGCGCCAGTTCAAAACCGGTGGCATCGACAGCTTTGCGCAGCCACGGTGCGCGTGAATCATCGAGTGGGCAGTCGCGCCAGTCAGGCTGCTCTGCATCAAGAAATTGCGAGAGCAAAAGTGGCTCGCCAAAATTCACATGCACGGTTCCAAAACGCCGCTTGAGTAAGCGCACCGCGCTCAATAAATCGAGCAAGGATTCGTTCTTCTTTTGCTTGCCGCCAAGCTCGGCTAGATACGAGCCGCCTTCCATTAACTTTTCGTAGCCAACGTAGACCGGCACGAAATACAGCGGACGTGCACGGCTACGCAGATAGCTTTGTACCGTCATGCCGAGCATGCCAGTACGTGGCGTCAGCGTGCGACCACTGCGACTGCGACCACCTTCGATGAAATATTCAATCGGGAAGCCGCGCTCTATCATCAGGTGTACGTATTCCAAAAATACGGCGGAATAGAGCATTTTGCCTTTGAGTTTGCGGCGCAAAAAGAACGCGCCGCCGCCGCGCAAAATCGGGCCGACCAAGGGCATGTTGAGGTTCGAACCAGCGGCGATATGTGGCGGTGTCAGGCCGCGTTTGAACAATAAGTAGGACATCAACAAATAGTCGATGTGGCTGCGATGGCACGGCACATAAATCAAGCTGCTGCCTGCTGCAATTTTGGCGACTTGATCGAAATTGTGCACTTCGATGCGGTCGTAAATACGTGTCCACACCCAGTTAAGGAAAAGTATCAGCGGTTGAATGATGGTGTTGGAATAATCAGAGGCGATTTCGAGTGCATAACGGCGCGCGGTTTGTTCGGCCTTGATCATCGATACGGATTTTTCAGCGGCCTCCGCAGCGATGGCCGCACGCACTTTGGGCGTTGCCAATAAGGTTTGCAGTTGGGTGTTGCGGTGGGATAGATCCGGCCCGATTGCCAGCGTGCGTTGGCGCTTGAAATGCACGCGGAAAATCCGCGCGAGACGACGCGTGGCGTGTGCTTCATTCGGGTCGTTGCGAAGCAGGAAACGTAGCGATACCGGCTCATTGAAACGCACTACGGTTTGGCGACCATGAATCAAAATTGCTAGTAGCTGACGCAAGGAACTGGTGGCTTCCCATGTCTCGGCAAATAGCGCTTTAAGTATGGAATCCTGCGTTCCCGGCGCACGACCCCAAAGAATGGTGACGGGAACGAGTTGCACATCAAATTGCGGATTGTTGATTGCCGCTGCGACCAAACTGGAGAGCAATTCTGATTCGTCCCGCCGGGGATTGCTAGCGACTTTGGTCGGCCGTTGCGCAAGAAAAAAGAACGAACGGCGCGAACGCAGCGGCCGTGTCGTCAAGGGACCGAGCGCTGGCGGGAAGCCGAGTTCGCGGCACTCGTGGTCGAGCACCAAGAGATTCGATAGGTGCCGATGCTGCAACACATAACAGACCGGAATGTCGGCTTGGAGCTTTAGTTCTTGCTGTGTCGCAGGGAATACTTGCGTTCGCGTCCATAGGTAAAGCAAGCGTCGCAACATCTGCAAAAGTGCGCCGACGAAATCAAAAGTAGGAAGGAAATTCATGCTTTGCAGAGTTTCATTCGTCTTGATGCAGGCGGTAAATTTGTGCGATAAGCGCGGCTATATTGGCGTGCTCATCGCCAGTGGCCGAGTTGAGCGCTTGTGTCGGTCCGTGTAGGAGTTTGTTGGTCAATCCTTGCGAGAGTAGTTCAAGTACTTGAGCTGGGTTGTCACCTTTGGCTAGTTGTTTCATCGCCGCATCGACCGCTTGTACTCGCGTGTGTTCCGCTTTCTCACGCAGAACGCGGATAGTCGGCACGTTGTTACGCGCCTGCAACCATTGTTCAAAACCTTCCACGCCAGCGTTGACAATTTTCTCGGCATCTAACACTGCGTCCTGCCGCGCTTCCAATCCAGAGTCGACCAACTGCCCCAAGTCATCAAGCGTGTACAAGAAAATATCGTCGAGCGCGCTCACGTCAGTTTCAATGTCTCGCGGCACGGCCAGATCGACCATCACCATCGGGCGATGGCGGCGAATTTTGAGCGCACGCTCCACCATGCCGAGCCCGAGAATAGGCAAAGGACTAGCGGTACAGGAGACCACAATGTCGTACTCGGCCAAACGTGCATCGACTTCGGTCAGCGCAATGGTGTCGATATTGTGATGGCTGAATCGACTCGCCAATGCTGCGGCGTGGGCGGCGGTGCGGTTTGCAATGGTGATGCGCTTCGGACCTTGTGCGGCAAAATGCGCAAGGCACAGCTCGATCATTTCGCCAGCGCCGATAAACAAAATAGTGAGCCCAGCGCGTTGATCAAAAATCCGGCCAGATAGATGCACGGCCGCAGCTGCCATCGAGACGATGTTGGCGCCGATCGCCGTGGTCGAGCGAACTTCCTTGGCCACTGCAAAGCTGCGCTGAAACAACTTGCCCAGTGTCGTCCCCAATGTTCCGGCCTCATCCGCCAAACGTGCTGCTTGTTTCATTTGCCCGAGAATTTGTGGCTCGCCCAGGACCATGGAATCAAGCCCGCTGGCAACGCGAAACATATGCCGAATGGCGGCTTGTTGCGGGTGCTGGTACAAGTGCGCGCTCAAGTATTCGCTAGTCAGACCGTGGTGACGCGCCAGCCAGTCGCTCAATGGCGCAACCGTCGCGCCAGTAGCTAGCGAACAATAAACTTCGGTGCGGTTGCAGGTAGACAAAATCGCCGCTTCGCTCACATCGGGAACGCGCAGCAAAGTGTGCAAGGCGCGCCCGATGTCGGTCGGCTGAAAAACTAATTGCTCACGCACCGCCAGTGGCGCCGTGTGGTGATTTATGCCGAAGGCGAAAAGTGGCATGAGCGAAGTTTGTTGGTTTCGAGACGCATCAAATCCGTCGCAAGACGTGGCTACCGATTGAGTAGCCCGCACCGAATGAGCAAATTATTCCAGTAGAACCGCTGGGCAAATCGGCTTGGTTCTGATGGAAAGCGATGATGGAACCGGCGGACGCTGTGTTGGCGTATTTGTCGAGCACTATAGGCGCTTCATCCGGCGTGGGATCTCGATCCAATAAGCGGCGAGTGATGAATTGATTCATTGACAAATTGGCCTGATGCAGCCAAAAACGCCGCACGTCTTTTGGTGCTAATCCATGCTCTGCCAGATGTGTGGAAATGTGCTCAGCGGCCATCGGGCAGACTTCCTTGAACACTTTGCGGCCTTCTTGCATGAACAATTTGTCGCGCTTGTCGGCACGGCCATCAGCTTCACAACGATCTAAAAAACCGCTGTTGTTGCGGATGTTATTGGAGAACGACGTCGCCGCACGCGAACCAAGAATTTCCCACAAATGGGTTTGCTTGCCAGATGGTTCTGCTTCAATCACCACTGCAGTTGCCACATCACCAAAAATAAAATGGCAATCGCGGTCGCGCCATTCCAAGTGTCCCGAGGTAATTTCTGGCCCCAGCACCAAGGCACAGCGTGCTTGGCCGGAGCGAATCGCGTTGGCGGCTTGCTCGATGCCAAAGGTGCCGGCCGAGCAGGCGACATTCATGTCGTAGCCATAGCCGCCACAGCCGAGCGCGTGCTGCACTTCAATCGCCAGCGCAGGGTAGGGGCGTTGGAAATTGGCGCACGCCACAATCACCAAATCGACTTCAGCGGCAGTTCGACCAGCGGCTTCCAGCGCGAGCTTAGCGGCGTTAACTGCAATCTCGGCCATGATGGAAATTTCGCCGTTGGGGCGCGCCGGAATGTTCGGGTACATCCGATCCGGGTCAAGCACACCGGCCTTATCGATCACATAGCGTTGCTTGATGCCAGAGCCTTTTTCGATGAACTCAACGCTCGATGGTTGCAAGGCGACGATCTCGCCAGCATCAATCGCCGCACCATTTTTTTTGTTAAACCGGCGCACGTATTCGTTAAACGAAGCGACCAGCTCCTCGTTGGTGATGACATTCGGTGGTGTCCACACGCCGCTGCCAGTGATGTAAGTCTTGTTCATTTATGCTCCTCGCCGTTTCGACACTGTCTCAATTCTGCGAACGCGATTATAGAGAGGCTAGGCAAGGTTCGAGCCGATTGAGTGTGAACGAAAATGACGGCGTAGCCAGTTTGTGCTGGTGATACGCCGTCGGTTACTCGCGCAACGTTTGCGGAAAACTATGTCTGGCTGGTCAGGATGTCTGGCGAATGCCAAGAGTAAGTTTAAGTGCTTCGCGCTGCGTTTTATAGGTCACGACCGAACGCAACTTAACATGACCGTAACCGCGAACGGTGGCGGGAAGTTCGGCCAATTTTGTTGCAGTGGCGATGTTGTCAGCGGAAAGCACCGGTACGAGCACAACTAAAGTCGCTTCATAGTCCGCGAGCAGATCGCGTTCCAATCGACGTTCCTCGGTGCGGCCAAAAATATCCCAAACACTGCCGCGCAGTTTGCGCGCTTTTGCCATCCAGCGAAATGCCGTCATCATCCACGGGCCGAATTCCATTTTTTTCACGTTGCCGGTGTGTGGATCGGGTTTTGCCAACAGCGGCGGCGCGAGGTGAAAACGAATTTTGTAATCGCCTTCAAATTCTTTGGCGACCCGACTGGCAAAGTCAGTTTCGGCATACAGGCGAGCGACTTCATATTCATCCTTGATCGCCATCAACTTGAACAGGTTGCGCGCGACAGCCTTGGTCAAATTTCCATCGCCACCGATTTTGGCTTCCGCGCCGCGAATTTTGTCGACTTGATTGCGGTAGCGTTCGGCATACGCGGCATCTTGATATTCGGTCAAAAACTTGCTGCGAATGGCGACCAATTCTTCGTCAGTTGGTGCTGGTGACACGCCGTCTCCCACATTGGAAGTTGGTGTAACAAGTCTCCACACCGACGGGAAATCATGCGCGGCACAACGCCCCCAATTGAACGCCGCTATATTCATTTTGATCGCCGTACCGTTGAGTTCAATCGCCGCTAGCAGCGCCGCTGCTGACACGGGAACCAAACCTTTTTGCCAGGCGTAGCCGAGCATAAAGAGGTTGGTCGCCATCGCGTCACCGATCAGTGTGGTCGCGAGTTTCTGCGCGTCGATAAAGTCAGTTGCTGTTTGCCCGATTGCATCGCTGATGGCATTTTGCATTTTGTCGCGAGGGAACAACCAGTCAGGGTTACGGGTGAAATCTGAGGTCGGCGAGAGTGCCGAATTGATGATGGCGCGGGTCTTGCCCAGCGCTATTTTGGCTAGGGCTTCGTCGGAAGCAGAGACGACTAAATCGGCACCAATCAGCGCGTCGGCCTCCCCGGCAGCGATGCGAACTGCATGTAAATCTTCGGGATGTTCAGCGACCCGTACATGCGAATAAACCGAACCACCTTTTTGCGCCAGACCGGCCATATCAAGCACGGTGACACCTTTGCCGTCGATGTGTGCGGCCATGCCGATCAGTGCGCCGACGGTGATTACACCAGTTCCGCCAACACCGGTAATCAAAATTCCGTAGGGCTGATCAAGACTTGGTAACACTGGACTTGGCAACGCCTCGACCTGAGCGACCAGCATGGCGTCAAGCGAGCCGGTGTTTTTGCGTAATTTGCCACCGACCACAGATACGAAGCTTGGACAAAACCCTTTGGCGCATGAATAATCTTTGTTGCAAGCGTTCTGATCGATGGCGCGCTTGCGACCGAATTCGGTTTCAACTGGCACTATCGCTGTGCAGTTGGATTGCACACCGCAATCACCACAACCTTCGCAGACCGCTTCGTTGATAAACATCCGTCGTGCCAAATCGGGATAGGTGCCGCGCTTACGTCGGCGGCGTTTTTCGGCGGCGCAAGTTTGGTCGAAAATAATTGCCGAGGTCCCCGGTAATTCGCGGAACTCCCGCTGTATTGCGTCAAAATCATCACGATGACGAATCGGTGTGCCGTGCGGCAAATCGGGTATGCCGTAGGCGCGCTCGGTTCCATCAGTGACGACGACCATGTTGTGGATGCCTTCAGCAGCCAGTTGCGCAGCCAAAATCGGCACAGTTAAAGTGCCGTCGACGGATTGACCGCCAGTCATCGCGACCGCATCGTTGTAGAGCAATTTGTAGGTGATATTGACCTTGGCGGCAATCGACTGGCGGATCGCCAACAAACCTGAATGAAAGTAAGTGCCATCGCCAAGGTTGGAAAAAATGTGTTTGGTTTCGGTGAAGGCCGATTGGCCAACCCATGACACGCCTTCGCCACCCATATGCGAAAACGTTGCGGTGTCGCGATCGGGCATCCACGTAACCATGTAATGGCAGCCAATGCCCGCCACGGCTCGAGAGCCTTCAGGAACTTTGGTTGAGGTGTTGTGCGGGCAGCCCGGACAAAAAGTGGGCACGCGATCAATCGAGAAAACTTTGCTGGCCAGCGCCTTTTCTTTACCTTCCAAAAACGCCAAACGCGCAACTATCGTGTCTGAGGTGTGAAATCTTGCTATACGACTGGCTATCGCACGCGCGATCATCGCGGGCGTTAGCTCACCAGCCGCAGGCAACAACCACTTGCCGTGGTCGACTCGGCCACCGCTTTCAACCAAGGACCATTCACCTTTTTCGTCAAACTTGCCGACCACCCGGGGGCGCACATCCATGCGCCAGTTGTATAGCTCTTCCTTGAGTTGGTATTCGAGCAACTGCCGTTTTTCTTCAACGACCAATATCTCTTCCAGTCCTTCGGCGAAATGCCGCACGCCTTCAGCCTCTAGCGGCCACACCATGCCGATTTTGTACAAGCGAATTCCTATTTGCGCGGCACGCTGTTCGTCGATGCCTAAATCATCCAGCGCTTGCCGAACGTCAAGGTAGGATTTGCCAGAGGTGATGATGCCAAGCCGTGGATTTGGCGTATCGATCACGATACGATTGAGGTGGTTGGCACGGCAATAGGCTAGTGCGGCATAGAGTTTGAAATGCAGCAGGCGCTTTTCCTGCACCAAGGGTGGGTCGGGCCAGCGGATGTTCAGGCCATCGGGCGGCAATTCAAAATCAACCGGGATATTCACGGTGACGCGCTCGGGACCAACATCTACCGAGGCCGATGTTTCAACTGTGTCGGCCAGTGCTTTGAACGCTACCCAACAACCCGAGTACCGCGACAAAGCCCAACCATGAACGCCATAGTCGAGGTATTCCTGCACACCCGACGGCGCCAGCACGGGCATCATCATCGACTTGAAAAAGTGATCGGTTTGATGTGGCAGGGTCGACGATTTCGCCGCATGATCATCACCAGCGATAACTAACACGCCACCATATTTGCTGCTGCCCGCCGCGTTGGCGTGGCGGAACACGTCGCCCGACCGATCCACGCCGGGACCTTTCCCGTACCACATGGCGTAGACCCCATCGACCTTCGCGCCGGGATACAAATTGACTTGTTGTGTACCCCATACCGCCGTCGCCGCCAAATCTTCGTTGATGCCTGGTTGGAAGACGACGCCACTTTTACTCAAATGCGACTTTGCGCTGAACAAGGCTTGATCGACTGAGCCTAGGGGTGACCCGCGATATCCCGAAACGAAGCCGCCAGTGTTGATGCCTGCCAAAACGTCACGTTGATGCTGGAGCAGCAAAAGGCGGACAAGCGCCTGTGTTCCAGTTAAATAAACACGCCCGGAACTCAAAGCGTATTTGTCATTCAAACTGACGTGGCGTAGTGGTGCATTCATAATTGATCTCCCGTTGCTGCCGGATGTTTTGGTTGCTTTGGCATGTCCGCAAAAGTATCGACAGGATACTACCAGCGGAAGTCGTTGGCGACTAAACCAAAATGTGAGTGATTACTTATGTGCGATATCCATATTAATCAGGGTCTTAGTGCCTCGTTAGCTATTTCGACAGCGGTGTTGTGGCCGAGACCAAAAATTACGTTACCTGCGGCAAATATGTTGACTTTCCGCTTGACGTGGATTCGTAGACTGAGGATAATTGACGGTTCGTTTGGAGGGGTTCCCGAGCGGTCAAAGGGAACAGACTGTAAATCTGTCGGCTCTGCCTTCGAAGGTTCGAATCCTTCCCCCTCCACCATCAAGATGATTGGTTTTGGTTCGAGAATTAGGATTGGCGGCGGTAGTTTAATGGTAGAACTTCAGCCTTCCAAGCTGATCGCGCGGGTTCGATTCCCGCTCGCCGCTCCAGTAGCTGTTGGCGTTGGTTTTAACGTAGTTCAAACAGGTTTCGCCCTTGTAGCTCAGTGGCAGAGCACTCCCTTGGTAAGGGAGAGGTCGCGTGTTCGATCCACGCCAAGGGCACCATTTTTAATGTGCATCTAAGTTAGGAAATTAACCATGGCAAAAGGCAAATTTGAGCGGACGAAGCCGCACGTAAACGTGGGGACAATTGGACACGTGGATCATGGCAAGACGACCTTGACGGCGGCGATGACGACGATCTTGGCGGCGAAATTTGGTGGAGAGGCGAAAGCCTACGATCAAATCGATGCGGCGCCGGAAGAGAAAGCGCGCGGAATTACGATTAACACGGCGCACGTTGAGTATGAGACTAAGAACCGTCACTATGCCCACGTGGATTGCCCGGGACACGCTGACTATGTGAAGAACATGATTACCGGCGCGGCGCAGATGGACGGTGCGATATTGGTGTGTTCTGCCGCTGACGGTCCGATGCCACAGACGCGTGAGCACATCCTGTTGGCGCGCCAAGTTGGTGTGCCGTATGTCATCGTGTTCATGAACAAATGCGACATGGTGGACGATGCTGAGTTGCTGGAGCTAGTGGAGATGGAGCTACGCGAGCTGCTGAGCAAATACGATTTCCCGGGTGATGACACTCCGATCGTTCATGGCTCGGCGCTCAAAGCACTGCAGGGCGACAAAGGCCCGCTGGGTGAAGAAGCCATCATGAAGCTCGCTGATGCCTTAGATAGCTACATTCCGACGCCAGAGCGTGCCATTGACAAGCCCTTCCTGATGCCGATCGAAGATGTGTTCTCGATCTCTGGACGTGGCACGGTGGTTACTGGCCGAATTGAGCGTGGCGTAGTCAAGGTTGGCGAGGAAATCGAAATCATTGGTATCGTTCCGACAACCAAGACCATCTGCACGGGCGTTGAAATGTTCCGCAAACTGTTGGACCAGGGACAAGCTGGCGACAATGTGGGCGTGCTGTTGCGCGGCACCAAGCGTGAAGACGTGCAGCGAGGCCAAGTTCTTGCTAAGCCGGGTTCGATCACGCCGCACACGCACTTCACCAGCGAGGTGTACATTCTGAGCAAAGACGAAGGTGGTCGTCATACACCGTTCTTCAATGGCTATCGCCCACAGTTTTACTTCCGCACGACGGATGTGACGGGCAGCATTGAGTTGCCAGCGGGTACCGAGATGGTGATGCCGGGCGACAACATTGCAATGACGGTGAAACTGATTGCACCGATCGCGATGGAAGAAGGTCTGCGTTTCGCTATCCGTGAGGGTGGCCGGACTGTCGGCGCTGGTGTCGTGGCTAAAGTTATCGAATAAGACAAGTAATAGCAGATGCGGCGGCGCTTCGGAAACGAAACGCCGCTTTGCAGTTTTTGCCGTAGGGGAATAGCTCAATTGGCAGAGCGACGGTCTCCAAAACCGTAGGTTGGGGGTTCGATTCCCTCTTCCCCTGCCACTAGTAAATACATGACAACGAACCGATGACTGAAACGATGGGCGATAATATTAAGTTCGGATTTGCAGTACTGCTTCTGGTAGCGGGCATCGCTGGGTTTTATATGTTGTCCGAGCAGGCGATGATTATTCGCGTGTTATGTATTTTTGCGGGATTTGGCGCGAGCGCTGCAGTTGCGAGTTTCACTATCCCGGGGCAGCGATTTTTTGACTTCGCGCGCGAGTCAATCAACGAAACTAGAAAAGTTGTTTGGCCGACTCGGAAAGAGACATTTCAAACAACAGGTGTTGTATTTCTATTTGTGCTCGTGATGGCAATTATGCTTTGGGTTACCGACAAGAGCCTTGAATGGCTTCTATACGACGTGGTGCTGGGATGGAAGAAATGACTGAAAAACGCTGGTACGTCGTTCACGCCTATTCGGGCTATGAGAAATCGGTGCAACGCGCGCTCGTAGAGCGGATTACGCGTGCTGGCATGCAGGATAAGTTTGCCCAGATATTGGTGCCGGTTGAAGAAGTCGTTGAAATGAAAAACGGGCAGAAGAGTATCTCTGAGCGCAAATTTTTTCCAGGCTATGTTCTCGTTGAAATGGACATGGACGACGATTCGTGGCATTTGGTCAAAAGCACACCAAAAGTGACTGGATTTATTGGTGGAACAGCTAATAAGCCGACACCGATATCGGCGAAGGAAGTAGCCAAAATAATGCAGCAAGTTCAGGACGGTGTTGAGAAACCTCGCCCGAAAGTGCTTTTCGAAGTTGGAGAAATGGTTCGTGTCAAAGAAGGGCCTTTCACCGATTTCAATGGAAACGTTGAAGAAGTTAATTACGAGAAAAGTCGTATCCGTGTTTCGGTAACGATTTTTGGTCGTTCGACGCCGGTCGAGTTGGAGTTTGCGCAGATTGAAAAGGCATAAGTTTTACCCCGCCGCAGGGTTGTTTGCGGCAAATTCGAGGAGCGCTAGTAAGTCATTGAACGCGCGTCAATACTCATCACCTAGGAGCCATCATGGCGAAGAAAATTGTCGGTTATGTGAAGTTGCAAGTCCCGGCGGGGAAAGCAAATCCCTCGCCCCCTATCGGTCCGGCGCTAGGTCAGCGCGGTCTGAATATCATGGAGTTCTGTAAGGCATTTAATGCACAGACTCAAGGTCTTGAACCTGGTTTGCCAATTCCGGTGGTGATTACGGCATACGCTGACAAGAGTTTCACCTTTATCATGAAGACCCCGCCTGCAACGATCCTTATCAAAAAGGCTGCTGGCATTCAAAAGGGTTCGCCTAAACCTCATACGGACAAGGTTGGCAAGATTACTCGCGCACAAGCCGAGGAAATTGCTAAAAGCAAAATGAAAGACCTAACCGCTGCCGACCTCGATGCTGCCGTGCGTACCATCGCCGGTTCTGCGCGAAGTATGGGCATCGTTGTGGAGGGAATCTAATCATGACTAAATTATCAAAACGTGTGCAGGCGGTTGCTGCAAAAGTTGACCGTAACAAAGCCTATCCTGTTGCTGACGCACTGGGTCTGGTCAAAGAGTGCGCGACGGCGAAATTCGATGAGTCTATCGACGTTGCTGTAAACCTCGGTGTTGATGCGAAGAAGTCTGACCAGACAGTGCGTGGCTCCGTTGTTTTGCCTTCCGGAACTGGAAAAACGGTGCGCGTTGCCGTTTTTGCTCAAGGCGAGAAGGCGGAAATTGCTAAAGCAGCTGGAGCTGACGTCGTTGGTTTCGACGACCTTGCTGCTGAGGTAAAGGCCGGCAACATGAACTTTGACATCGTGATCGCAACACCGGATGCGATGAAGATCGTCGGGCAGCTCGGCCAAATTCTTGGCCCACGTGGTTTGATGCCAAATCCGAAGGTTGGTACTGTAACGATGGATGTTGCGACCGCGGTGAAAAATGCAAAAGCTGGTCAGGTTCAATATCGAACAGATAAAGCCGGAATTGTTCATTGCACCATCGGACGCGCTTCCTTTAGCGTTGATGCGTTACACAAGAATTTTTCCGCGTTGCTGGATGCGCTTCAAAAGGCCAAACCAGCTTCCTCCAAGGGTCAATACTTAAGAAAGGTGTCGCTGTCTAGCACTATGGGTGCTGGCGTTCGTGTGGATCAGGCAAGTTTGTCTGTACAAGCACATTAAGGACTTTGGGTCGCAGATAACGAATTCTGTTATCTGCGTACCGTCAAAGACCGCAGGTGTTGGCGTTTATTGCTGACTTAAGTGCGTAAGTGGCCTGCGTAGATGGTGAGCCCAGAACAGGATTTTGCAGCAGATGTTTGTTGCATACACCTGATCCAGGTCGCCTTGGTTGCGGTGGAGTTGATGTTGTTCACCGCGTGTTGACTTGAAAGGAGAAAGGACCCGTGGGTCTAAATCTTGAAGGAAAGAAAGTCGTTGTTG
Organism: Rhodocyclaceae bacterium; assembly: GCA_016721505.1. Taxonomy (GTDB): domain Bacteria; phylum Pseudomonadota; class Gammaproteobacteria; order Burkholderiales; family Rhodocyclaceae; genus JADKHX01. The sequence continues at coordinate 233,025 of JADKHX010000003.1, forward strand.
CGGAAGTTTCGGTGCAAGTCGCCAGCGCTCAGACGATTGTGATGGCTGAGTACCGAGGAATAGCGGTGGGTGATTTAACCAAGTTGCGTTCAAGCGCAAGGCAGTCAGGCGTTTATCTGCGCGTGTTACGCAATACATTGGCGCGTCGAGCAATTGCTGGTACGAGTTTCGCGCCGTTGTCTGACCAAATGACCGGTCCCTTGATTTATGGCATGTCGGCTGACCCTGTTGCTGCGGCAAAGGTACTCAACGATTTTGCGAAGGGAAACGACAAATTGGTACTTAAAGCGGGTGTTTATGCCGGGAAACTGCTTGATAAGGCAGGCGTCCAAGCTTTGGCATCGATCCCAAGCCGCGAGGAATTGTTGGCGAAACTACTTGGCGTGATGATGGCTCCTGTAGCTGGATTTGCAGTAGCGCTAGGTGCGCTAGCCAAACAACGCGAAAACGCAACAGCCTAGTGACATTTGCGCTTAATTAAATTAATTGAAATTGGAGTAACAAACATGGCAATGAGCAAAGAAGACATCCTGGAAGCAGTAAGCAATATGACTGTTATGGACTTGAACGAACTCGTCAAAGCTTTTGAAGAAAAATTTGGCGTCTCGGCGGCAGCAATGTCAGTCGCTGGCCCTGCAGCTGCAGCGGCTGTCGTTGAAGAGCAGACTGAGTTTACCGTTGTGCTGCTGGCAGCTGGTGAAAAGAAAGTAGAAGCGATTAAGGTTGTGCGCGCTGCTACTGGCTTGGGTCTTAAAGAAGCAAAAGACCTTGTTGACGGTGCACCAAAGCCCGTCAAAGAAGGCATATCGAAAGCTGACGCCGAAGCGCTCCGTAAGTTATTGGAAGATGCTGGCGCGAAAGTCGAAGTCAAGTAACGAAATTCTGATGAACGCGACACTCGCATTGGGTGTCGCGTTTGTCGGTTCGACACGCGCCAGTTGCGCTGGTGGTTAAACGAGAAGGCTGAATTGAAATTGTCCAGTCTTGTCTTCTAATCTTCGAAGTCTGAAATTGAACGGAGCCAACATGGCATATTCCTACACAGAGAAAAAACGTATTCGAAAAAGCTTCGCCAAGCGCGCTAATGTGCTCGACGTACCTTTTCTTTTGGCGACTCAGATTGAGTCCTACACGCATTTTCTGCAAGCTGAGATCCCTGCGGCGAAACGTCGAAACCAAGGACTTCAAGCGGCGTTTACGTCTATTTTTCCGATAGTTTCGCATTCGGGAAATGCGCGCCTAGAGTTTATTGATTTTATGCTTGGCGAACCTACCTTTGATGTCAAAGAGTGTCAGCAACGTGGTTTGACCTTCGCTAGTCCTCTACGCGCTCGCGTGCGACTTGTGCTTATGGATCGCGAGACAAGCGTGGTCAAAGAAGTCAAAGAAGACCAGCCGCTGTATATGGGTGAAATCCCGCTGATGACGACCACAGGGTCTTTTGTCATCAATGGTACCGAGCGCGTTATTGTTTCTCAGCTACATCGTTCACCCGGAGTATTTTTTGAGCACGACAAGGGTAAGACGCATAGCTCCGGTAAGTTGCTTTTTTCAGCCCGAATAATTCCTTACCGTGGTTCTTGGCTTGACTTCGAGTTTGATCCCAAAGATTCGTTGTATTTCCGCGTTGATCGTCGTCGCAAAATGCCTGTTACGATTTTGTTAAAGGCCGTTGGCCTGACGTCTGAGCAGATTTTGGCGACGTTTTTTGAATTCGACACTTTTCATTTTGGTAAGAAAGGGATCGACTTTTCCGTCGTTCCAGAGCGACTAAAGGGTGAAGTTGCAAAGTTCGACATCGTTGATGCTGGCGGAAAATTGGTTGTCGCCAAAGACAAACGCATTACTGCGCGACACATACGCGACATGGCCGAAGCTGGAATCAAGAAAATTTCGGTGCCGGAAGATTACCTTATCGATCGAGTGGTGGCGCGGACGGTGGTCAACCCTGAAACCGGCGAAATCTTAGCAAACGCGAATGACGAAATTACCGAAGCACTTCTGGCGAATTTGGTAGCGGGAGGTGTGACGCAACTCCAGACGTTGTTTATCAATGATCTTGATCGTGGTCCTTACATTTCGTCTACGTTGAGAACTGACGAAACCGCTGATCAGTGGGCAGCCCGGGTTGCAATTTATCGGATGATGCGTCCAGGTGAGCCACCAACCGAAGATGCGGTAGAAACACTGTTCTACGGACTTTTTTATTCCGAAGATCGTTACGATCTGTCCGCCGTTGGGCGCATGAAATTCAATAGACGCGTCGGTCGTGAGGAAATTGAAGGTTCGGGAGTGTTATCAAATCAGGACATTCTCGATGTAGTTCGAATTTTGGTAGAGCTTCGCAATGGTCGCGGCGAAGTTGATGATATCGATCATCTTGGTAACCGTCGTGTTCGTTCAGTTGGTGAGTTGGCGGAAAATCAGTTCCGCGCGGGATTAGTTCGTGTCGAGCGGGCCGTCAAGGAGCGTTTGAATCAGGCGGAAAGTGACAACTTGATGCCGCATGATTTGATTAATGCGAAGCCGATATCCGCTGCAATAAAGGAGTTCTTCGGATCCAGCCAACTGTCACAGTTTATGGACCAAACGAACCCGCTTTCCGAAATTACCCATAAACGTCGTGTTTCAGCTCTTGGTCCCGGCGGTCTTACGCGCGAGCGTGCCGGTTTTGAAGTCCGCGATGTGCATCCCACGCATTATGGTCGGGTTTGCCCAATTGAGACTCCTGAGGGACCGAACATCGGGTTGATCAATTCGCTGGCGTTGTTTGCGCGGACGAACGAATATGGGTTTATGGAAACGCCTTACCGTAAAGTCGAGTCGAGCCGTGTGACGGATGAAATTATTTATCTTTCTGCGATTGAAGAAGGTAAATACGTCATAGCGCAGGCAAACGCGCACTTGGATAAACACGGAAAGCTTGTTGATGCACTGGTTTCGTGTCGACTTAAAGGTGAATTCGAACTGAAGGAGCCGGTCGATGTGCAATTTATGGATGTGGCGCCAAGTCAAATTGTTTCCGTTGCGGCATCGCTAATTCCGTTTCTTGAGCATGACGATGCAAATCGTGCATTGATGGGAGCGAACATGCAACGTCAGGCTGTTCCTTGCCTGCGTCCGGAAAAAGCACTTGTAGGAACCGGTATTGAACGGACAGTTGCAGTGGACTCAGGAACTGCCGTGCAAGCGTTACGAGGCGGCGTCGTTGATTACGTCGATGCTGATCGCATTGTTGTACGCGTAAACGACCGAGAAACCGTACCAGGGGAAGTTGGCGTTGATATTTACAACCTAATCAAGTACACACGGTCAAATCAAAACACCAACATCAATCAACGACCGATAGTGAAAATTGGTGACCAAATTTCAAAGGGAGATGTAGTTGCCGATGGCGCATCAACTGATCTTGGCGAGTTAGCGCTCGGGCAGAATATGCTCGTTGCATTTATGCCTTGGAATGGATACAACTTTGAAGATTCAATATTGATCTCTGAACGCGTTGTGGCAGATGATCGTTTTACGTCTATTCACATTGAAGAACTGACAGTAGTGGCGCGAGATACTAAGTTGGGAGCGGAAGAAATATCACCAGATATTGCCACCTTAGGAGAATCGCAGTTAGGTCGTCTCGACGAAGCGGGCATTATTCACATTGGCGCCGAAGTTGATGCGGGTGATGTATTAGTAGGTAAAGTAACACCCAAAGGTGAAACTCAACTGACTCCTGAAGAAAAATTATTGCGCGCGATTTTTGGGGAGAAGGCTTCGGACGTTAAAGATACTTCGCTACGTGTTCCCTCTGGTATGACGGGGACCGTCATTGATGTTCACGTATTTACCCGAGAAGGTATCGAGCGGGATAAGCGGGCGCAATCGATCATCGACGGGATGCTCAAAAGTTACAAGCATGATTTAGCTGATCAACTGCGAATTGTTGAACGCGACACCTTTGCGCGAATTGAGAAGCTGCTGCTAAATAAATTAGCAGCTAAAGGGCCAAAAAAGCTGGTCAAAGGAACCAAAATCACTAAGGCATACTTGGAATCGGTGGAGCATTATCACTGGTTCGATATTTCGCTTAACGACGAGGATGCGCAGCAACAATTAGAGAGTTTGCGCGATAGCTTGGATCACACGCGCAAGGATTTCGATATCGCATTCGAAGCAAAAAAGAAAAAATTGACCCAAGGCGATGAGCTACCTCCGGGTGTTCAAAAAATGGTTAAGGTATATCTGGCTGTCAAGCGTCGCTTGCAACCAGGTGACAAAATGGCCGGTCGACATGGCAACAAAGGGGTTGTTTCAAAAATTGTCCCGATAGAAGATATGCCCCATATGGCAGACGGAACGCCGGTCGACATAGTCTTGAATCCGCTCGGCGTGCCGTCTCGAATGAATATTGGTCAAATACTTGAGACCCATTTAGGCTGGGCGGCTAAGGGGCTTGGTAATCGAATCGGTGAGATGTTGCGTAAGCAAGCAAGCGTCACTGAAATTCGCAAGCTATTGAATAAGGTGTACAACGGATCAGGGCGGGCAGTTGATATCGATGGCTTAGTTGACCACGAGGTCAACGAACTCGCAGGGAACTTGGTCGGTGGTGTACCTTTTGCAACCCCTGTGTTTGATGGTGCGAATGAGTCAGAAATTAAAGCCATGTTAGAGCTGGCAGGTTTGCCAACTGGTGGCCAAGTGGCGCTGTATGACGGCCGCACAGGCGACGCATTCGAGCGTCCGGTTACTGTTGGCTATATGCATGTACTGAAGTTACATCATTTGGTTGACGACAAAATGCATGCGCGCTCGACGGGCCCATATAGTTTGGTTACACAACAGCCGTTGGGAGGTAAAGCCCAGTTCGGTGGCCAGCGTTTTGGTGAGATGGAAGTGTGGGCACTTGAGGCTTACGGGGCGTCTTACGTGCTGCAAGAAATGCTCACCGTTAAATCAGACGATGTAAACGGTCGTACTAAGGTTTATGAAAGCATAGTCAAGGGCGAGCACAAGATCGAGGCTGGGATGCCGGAATCTTTCAATGTGCTGGTCAAGGAAATACGTTCGCTGGCGATCGACATCGATCTTGAGCGTTACTGATAGTTTGCAGGTTAAGGAGATACTGTCATGAAGAGCCTATTCGCGGATCTGTTCAAGCAAAACGTTGCGGTTGAGCAAGAATTTGACGCAATAACCATCGGACTTGCTTCACCGGAGAAAATCCGGTCGTGGTCCTATGGCGAAGTCAAAAAACCGGAGACGATTAACTATCGAACCTTCAAGCCTGAACGGGATGGATTGTTTTGCGCCAAAATTTTTGGCCCAGTGAAGGATTATGAGTGCGTTTGTGGCAAGTACAAGCGATTGAAACACCGTGGCGTTATTTGCGAAAAGTGCGGTGTTGAAGTAACCCAATCTAAGGTTCGCCGTGAAAGAATGGGGCACATCGAGCTAGCCTCGGTTGTGGCACATATTTGGTTTCTAAAGAGCCTCCCGAGCCGTTTGGGCATGGTTCTAGATATGACTCTACGCGACATCGAGCGGGTGTTGTACTTTGAAGCGTATGTGGTTGTTGACCCGGGAATGACGCCATTGAATCGCGCGCAGCTCTTAACCGAGGATGACTATCTGACCAAGGTTGAAGAGTATGGCGACGACTTCACCGCTGTGATGGGTGCAGAGGGCGTACGCGAATTGCTTCGGACCTTAGATCTGCCGCGGGAAGTCGAGATTTTGCGGGATGATCTTGAAACAACGAACTCAGAAGCAAAAACAAAAAAACTGTCAAAGCGCCTCAAGGTTATTGAAGGCTTTGTCAAATCAGGAATTAAGCCCGAGTGGATGGTTCTTGAGGTTCTTCCTGTGCTTCCCCCCGATCTACGTCCGTTGGTTCCGTTGGATGGCGGGCGGTTCGCCACATCCGATTTGAATGACCTCTATCGCCGAGTAATTAATCGCAACAACCGCCTTAAGCGATTGCTTGAGCTGAAGGCACCGGAAATCATTGTCCGAAATGAAAAGCGGATGCTTCAGGAGTCTGTTGATTCTTTGCTCGACAATGGGCGGCGAGGAAAGGCAATGACTGGTGCAAACAAGCGACCACTCAAGTCTCTGGCCGACATGATTAAAGGTAAGGGTGGCCGCTTCCGCCAAAACTTGCTTGGCAAGCGTGTTGATTATTCTGGGCGATCCGTCATTGTTGTTGGACCGCAGCTCAAATTACATCAGTGCGGATTGCCCAAAAAGATGGCATTGGAATTGTTCAAACCCTATATTTTTGAGCGACTCGAAAAGATGGGTATTGCTAGCACAATCAAAGCTGCTAAAAAGGAGGTTGAAGCCGAGACACCCGTTGTCTGGGATATTCTTGAGGAGGTGATTAGAGAGCATCCAGTGCTTTTGAATCGCGCACCGACGCTACACCGTTTAGGGATTCAAGCGTTTGAGCCAGTGCTGATTGAGGGGAAGGCGATACAGCTACACCCGCTTGTTTGCGTTGCTTTTAATGCGGACTTTGACGGTGACCAAATGGCCGTTCACGTGCCGCTATCGCTTGAAGCGCAGATGGAGGCTCGGACACTGATGCTAGCGTCCAATAATGTTTTATCACCTGCCAATGGCGCACCGATCATCGTCCCCTCACAGGACGTTGTGCTCGGCTTGTACTACGCGACCCGAGAAAATGTAGCTGCGCTAGGGACGGGCATGATTTTTTCAGATGTTGCTGAGCTGGTGCGGGCAGTCGATACGCGACAAGTTGCCATGCATGCAAGGATCACCATTCGTTTGCGTGAATTCGAAAAAGATAATGCTGGAACATGGCAGGAGAAAATTTCACGTTATTCAACGACCGTTGGACGAGCCTTGTTGTCCGAAATATTGCCGCGTGGCTTAGCGTTTAAGTCAATTGACAAACCGCTAAAAAAGAAAGAAATTTCAAAGCTTATAGATGAGAGCTTCCGTAGATGCGGCCTTAAGGATACCGTCGTCTTTGCAGATCATTTAATGCAATACGGATTCAAATTAGCTACCCGTGCCGGAATTTCAATTTGCGTCGACGACATGTTGGTGCCAGACCAGAAAACAAGTTTGATCGAATCCGCGGAAAGCGAAGTGAAGGAAATCGAGAAGCAATACACCTCAGGCCTTGTTACTGTGGGTGAGCGCTACAACAAGGTGGTTGACATTTGGGGGCGTGCCGGGGATCAAGTGGCTAAGGCGATGATGGATCAATTGGCACAAGAGCACGTGACAAGTCTTGATGGAAAGCGAACAAGTCAAGAGTCATTCAACTCAATTTACATGATGGCTGATTCCGGTGCCCGTGGTTCTGCGGCGCAAATTCGACAGCTCGCTGGTATGCGAGGTCTGATGGCGAAACCGGATGGCTCAATCATCGAAACCCCGATCACGTCGAATTTCCGAGAAGGCCTCAATGTGTTGCAGTACTTCATCTCAACACACGGTGCCCGCAAAGGTCTTGCGGATACGGCGTTGAAAACCGCGAACTCTGGGTATCTCACGCGCCGTCTTGTTGATGTAACTCAGGATCTCGTGGTAATTGAGGACGACTGCGGAACACAAAATGGCTTTAGTCTGAAAGCCCTTATCGAAGGTGGCGAGGTGATTGAGGCCCTTCGCGAAAGAGTGCTCGGTCGGGTTGTTGCGGCCGATGTGGTCGATCCAGACACGCAGCAGATAATGTATGCCAACGGCACTTTGCTCGACGAAGATGCCGTTGACCGAATCGAAAGCGTTGGCATCGACGAGGTTCGCGTTCGCACGCCATTGACTTGCGAGACACGATACGGATTGTGCGCTAAGTGCTACGGCCGCGATTTAGGTCGAGGAAATATGGTTAACGTCGGTGAAGCGGTCGGCGTCATCGCGGCTCAATCCATTGGTGAACCGGGCACGCAGTTGACGATGCGAACCTTCCACGTTGGTGGTGCAGCTTCTAGAGCTGCTGCCCAAAGCAGTATTGAGGCGAAAAGCTCGGGAGTCATTCGGATTTCAAGTTCAATGCGTGTTGTGACAAATCCAAAAGGAGAGAAAGTGGTGATTTCTCGCTCCGGGGAAATTATCATCACCGAGGAAAGTGGTCGCGAACGTGAGCGTCACAAAGTGCCGTATGGCGCTACGCTGTTAGCCACTGATGGGAAGCAAATAAAGGCAGGCGTTCAACTTGCCGCATGGGATCCGCACACGCGACCAATTGTCACAGAGTATGCAGGAACTGTGCGGTTTGAGCACGTGACCGAAGGTGTGACCGTTGCTAAGCAGTTGGATGACGTCACAGGGCTATCAACTTTGGTCGTAATAGATGCTCAGCGTGGAGGTAAGTCGGCATCCAAAGGTCAACGGCCGCAAGTCAAGTTAATGGATGCAAGTGGTGAAGAAGTAAAAATTCACGGCACGGATCATGTTGTGACTCTTACATTTCAGGTTGGGTCTCTAATTACTGTAAAAGATGGACAAATGGTGTCAGTCGGTGACATTATTGCAAGAATTCCACAGGAGTCTTCAAAGACGCGTGACATCACCGGCGGCTTGCCCCGCGTTGCGGAATTATTTGAGGCACGCTCACCGAAAGATGCCGGAATGTTGGCAGAGGTCACCGGCACCGTGTCGTTTGGCAAAGATACCAAAGGAAAACAACGGTTAGTCATTACTGAGCCTGACGGCTCAGCGCATGAGTATCTGATATCAAAAGACAAGCACGTTATGGCCCATGACGGCCAAGTTGTTAACAAGGGAGAGGTTATTGTTGACGGACCTCCAGATTCCCACGATATTTTGCGTCTTAAGGGGGTAGAAGAGCTTGTCAGGTACATCATTGACGAGGTGCAAGACGTTTACCGATTGCAAGGCGTGAAGATCAATGACAAGCACATAGAGGTAATCGTTCGTCAAATGTTGCGGCGGGTAGTTGTGACCGAAACCGGCGATTCGAGCTTTATCAAAGAAGAGCAAGTTGAGCGCGCGGCATTGTTTGATGAAAATGACAGGCTAATTGCCGCCGGAAAGGTGCCGGCAACTTTTGAAAATGTCTTGTTAGGGATAACAAAAGCCAGTCTGTCGACAGATTCCTTCATCTCTGCAGCATCATTTCAGGAAACTACTAGAGTCTTGACTGAAGCGGCGATCATGGGCAAGCGCGACGAGTTGCGGGGACTGAAAGAAAATGTCATCGTTGGGCGTCTCATTCCTGCGGGAACAGGGCTCGCGTACCACCGCGCACGCCGGATGCAGTCGGCTAGAGGGGATACTGCTGCCAGCGAACTATTTGACTTGCCATCGCCACGAGATGTAGAAGGGCTCATTGGCAGCACAGTAGTGAGTTGACCGAGACTTAATTAAACTATATAATCCCACCCCTTTGCCCGAGTTAAATCTCACTAGCAAAAAGCGACCTAGGAATTCAAGTTATGCCAACAACCAATCAACTAATCCGGAAGCCACGTCAGGCACCAGTCACCAAGAGCAAGGTGCCGGCGCTGGAAAACTGTCCTGCAAAGCGTGGCGTTTGTACCCGCGTGTACACCACTACTCCTAAGAAGCCAAACTCGGCGCTTCGTAAGGTCGCAAAGGTACGTTTGACCAATGGTTTTGAAGTAATTTCTTATATTGGCGGTGAAGGCCACAATCTTCAGGAACACTCGGTCGTTCTGATTCGCGGCGGTCGCGTTAAAGACTTGCCTGGTGTTCGTTATCACATCGTTCGCGGCAGCCTGGACACTCAGGGTGTAAAAGACAGAAAACAAAGCAGATCCAAGTACGGCGCAAAGCGCCCGAAGGCGGCTTAACCCGTAAATTAGGAGAAATACAATGCCTCGTCGTCGCGAAGTACCCAAACGTGACATCCTCCCAGATCCAAAATTTGGGAGCGTTGATTTGTCAAAGTTTGTAAATGTTTTAATGACCAGTGGTAAGAAATCTGTTGCCGAGAGGATTATCTATGGGGCGTTTGAGCAAATTCAAACCAAGAGTGGGAAAGATCCGCTCGAAATATTCGCATTGGCGGTGAACAACGTCAAGCCTGTAGTTGAAGTCAAGAGCCGTCGAGTTGGTGGTGCAAACTATCAGGTTCCCGTTGAGGTTCGTCCTTCGCGACGAATGGCGCTTTCAATGCGATGGATTCGCGAAGCTGCGCGTAAGCGCTCTGAGAAGTCGATGGGTCAACGGTTGGCTTCGGAGTTGATTGAGGCATCTGAGGGGCGCGGAGCGGCGATGAAGAAGCGCGAAGAGATTCATCGTATGGCTGAGGCCAACAAGGCGTTCTCGCACTTCAGATTCTAAGTTTGGTTTTTGTGGCGCAAATTATTTTATTTTTGCACCGCATTTTGTCGATTATTTGTAGCCGAGTCACCTCTTCACGATGTGACTAGTGCTTGATACAGGTTAGGTAGGTAACAAAGTGGCCCGAAAAACTCCAATTGAGCGGTATCGCAATATCGGTATCTCTGCGCACATTGATGCTGGCAAAACGACCACCACCGAGCGTATTTTATTCTACACCGGCGTAAATCATAAAATCGGTGAAGTTCATGATGGCGCTGCAACTATGGATTGGATGGAGCAGGAACAGGAGCGCGGTATAACAATTACGTCTGCTGCCACTACCTGCTTTTGGATGGGCATGGCAAAGAATTTCCCAGAGCATCGAATTAATATTATTGATACACCGGGTCACGTCGATTTTACGATTGAAGTTGAGCGCTCGATGCGGGTGCTTGATGGTGCTTGCATGGTTTACTGTGCGGTCGGGGGGGTGCAACCACAGTCTGAAACGGTTTGGCGCCAAGCAACGAAATATAAGGTTCCCCGGCTTGCGTTCGTCAATAAAATGGATCGACAAGGGGCTGATTTTTTCAAGGTTCATGACCAGATGCGTCAGCGCTTAAAGGCCAATCCAATTCCTTTACAGATTCCAATTGGTGCTGAGGAGCATTTTGAAGGCTTGGTGGATCTCGTCAAAATGAAGTCGGTAATCTGGGAAGAGGAAAATCAAGGCACGAAGTTCACCTATGGAGATATTCCGGGCGAGCTACAAGAGTTAGCCAATTTGTGGCGTAGCAAGATGGTTGAGGCCGCCGCGGAAGCTTCTGAAGAGTTGATGAACAAGTACTTGGAAAACGGTGATCTGTCGGAAGAAGATGTCAAGATCGGAATTAGGGCGCGAACACTTAACGCTGAGATCGTTCCGATGCTGTGTGGTTCAGCATTTAAGAACAAAGGCGTGCAGGCAATGTTGGATGCCGTTATTGAATATCTTCCCGCACCAACCGATATTCCCCCAGTGACTGGTCTGCTAGAGGACGATTCGATTGGTGAACGCAGAGCGGCCGATGAAGAGCCATTCTCGGCGCTTGCCTTCAAGATAATGACTGACCCCTATGTTGGTCAGTTGACCTTTTTCCGGGTTTACTCAGGGATGGTTAAGACTGGCGATACAATTTTTAATCCGATAAAGGGCCGTAAGGAGCGCATTGGTCGAATTTTGCAGATGCACGCAAATCAGCGCGAGGAGATAAAAGAGGTCTTCGCAGGCGACATTGCGGCAGCTGTTGGCCTCAAGGAAGCAACGACCGGCGAAACGCTCTGTGACCCAGCAAAGGTAATTACGTTGGAACGGATGATTTTTCCTGAACCCGTAATTCACGTTGCAGTAGAGCCAAAGACGAAAGTTGATCAAGAGAAGATGGGTATTGCCCTTAACAGACTCGCTCAAGAGGACCCGTCGTTTCGAGTTCGAACCGATGAAGAATCGGGCCAGACAATTATTTCTGGAATGGGTGAGTTGCACCTTGAGATTTTGGTCGACCGGATGAAACGCGAATTTGGCGTTGAAGCAAACGTTGGTGCCCCACAGGTTGCGTATCGCGAAGCTGTGCGTAAAGCCGTTGAACAAGAAGGTAAATTTGTTAAGCAATCTGGTGGTCGCGGACAGTACGGTCACGTTTGGATCAAGCTTGAGCCGAATGACGCTGGTAAAGGATTTGAATTCGTAGACGCGGTTAAGGGTGGTGCTGTTCCGCGTGAATTTATTCCAGCAGTCGAAAAAGGATTGCGTGAGACGCTACCCAATGGTGTTTTGGCCGGTTTCCCTGTTGTCGATGTAAAAGTAACCTTGTTCGACGGTTCGTCGCATGATGTGGACTCGAACGAAAATGCATTCAAAATGGCTGCGTCTATGGCATTTAAAGATGCAATGCGCAAAGCCAGTCCTGTTTTGTTGGAGCCCATGATGGCGGTTGAAGTTGAAACGCCGGAAGACTACATGGGGAATGTCATGGGCGACCTGTCCAGTCGGCGTGGAATCGTTCATGGCATGGAGGATCAAGTTGGTGGGATAAAGCTCATTAAGGCAGAGGTGCCGCTTGCTGAGATGTTCGGTTATTCGACGACGCTCCGGTCGCTGTCACAAGGTCGTGCGACATATTCAATGGAGTTCAAACATTACACAGAAGCTCCCAAGAATGTAGCGGAAGCTGTAATCAATAAGAAGTAAACCATTAACTAACACTGGAATTAACCATGGCAAAAGGCAAATTTGAGCGGACAAAGCCGCACGTAAACGTGGGGACAATTGGACACGTGGATCATGGCAAGACGACCTTGACGGCGGCGATGACGACGATCTTGGCGGCGAAATTTGGTGGAGAGGCGAAAGCCTACGATCAAATCGATGCGGCGCCGGAAGAGAAAGCGCGCGGAATTACGATTAACACGGCGCACGTTGAGTATGAGACTAAGAACCGTCACTATGCCCACGTGGATTGCCCGGGACACGCTGACTATGTGAAGAACATGATTACCGGCGCGGCGCAGATGGACGGTGCGATATTGGTGTGTTCTGCCGCTGACGGTCCGATGCCACAGACGCGTGAGCACATCCTGTTGGCGCGCCAAGTTGGTGTGCCGTATGTCATCGTGTTCATGAACAAATGCGACATGGTGGACGATGCTGAGTTGCTGGAGCTAGTGGAGATGGAGCTACGCGAGCTGCTGAGCAAATACGATTTCCCGGGTGATGACACTCCGATCGTTCATGGCTCGGCGCTCAAAGCACTGCAGGGCGACAAAGGCCCGCTGGGTGAAGAAGCCATCATGAAGCTCGCTGATGCCTTAGATAGCTACATTCCGACGCCAGAGCGTGCCATTGACAAGCCCTTCCTGATGCCGATCGAAGATGTGTTCTCGATCTCTGGACGTGGCACGGTGGTTACTGGCCAGATTGAGCGTGGCGTAGTCAAGGTTGGCGAGAAATCGAAATCATTGGTATCGTTCCGACAACCAAGACCATCTGCACGGGCGTTGAAATGTTCCGCAAACTGTTGGACCAGGGACAAGCTGGCGACAATGTGGGCGTGCTGTTGCGCGGCACCAAGCGTGAAGACGTGCAGCGAGGCCAAGTTCTTGCTAAGCCGGGTTCGATCACGCCGCACACGCACTTCACCAGCGGGGTATACATTCTGAGCAAAGACGAAGGTGGTCGTCATACACCGTTCTTCAATGGCTATCGCCCACAGTTTTACTTCCGCACGACGGATGTGACGGGCAGCATTGAGTTGCCAGCGGGTACCGAGATGGTGATGCCGGGCGACAACATTGCAATGACGGTGAAACTGATTGCACCGATCGCGATGGAAGAAGGTCTGCGTTTCGCTATCCGTGAGGGTGGCCGGACTGTCGGCGCTGGTGTCGTGGCTAAAGTTATCGAATAAGACTTGTGTGATAGGAAATTGCGCGATAGAATCGCGCCCTTTCGCGGTTCGCGAGTTGTTCTTTAGGAAAAAAAATGGAAAGTCAAAAAATACGCATACGCTTAAAAGCGTTTGACTATCGGCTGATTGATCAGTCGGCGCTTGAAATAGTTGACACCGCGAAACGAACGGGAGCAGTGGTGCGCGGACCGGTTCCGTTACCAACGCGAATCGAGCGTTTTGATGTACTGCGCTCACCTCACGTCAATAAAACATCGCGTGATCAGTTCGAAATTCGTACTCACCTACGATTAATGGACATCATTGATCCCACCGATAAGACGGTTGATGCATTGATGAAGCTTGATCTTCCGGCTGGCGTAGATGTGGAAATTAAACTGAAGTAATAGCAGCTCCGAAGTTGTTTCAAATGTTTCTAGATAAAAGCCCTGCCAATCGTAGCGGGGAGTTTGGAGAAAAAATGAGCTTAGGCCTAGTTGGAAGTAAGGTCGGCATGACGCGCGTGTTTTCTGAGGATGGTTCGTCCATTCCGGTGACCGTGATCGATGTGTCGAACAATCGTATCACTCAGATAAAGACCTCCGAAATTGACGGTTACACCTCAATTCAGGTCGCCTTCGGCAGTCGCCGCGCATCGAGAGTTCGCAGAGCTCAAGTTGGGCATCTTGCAAAAGCAGGAGTGGGCGCCGGTCGTTTGTACAAAGAGTTTCGGGTAGCTCCTCCCCAACTGGCAGATCTTAGGCTCGGCTCTGTTGTTGGTGCGCAGGTATTTTCTCCGGGACAGTTGGTAGACGTTTCTGGTACCTCGATTGGCAAAGGATTTACCGGTGCAATCAAGCGGCACAATTTCTCTTCTAATCGAGCATCACACGGTAACTCAGTGTCTCACAACGCGCCAGGATCGATTGGGATGGCGCAAGATCCGGGACGTGTGTTTCCGGGGAAACGGATGGCCGGTCACCTTGGCGATGCAACATGCACAACCCAAAATCTTGAGATAGTTCGGGTTGATATTGAGCGGCAATTACTGCTTGTAAGAGGCGCTGTGCCTGGCGCAAAGGGCGGACATTTGATTGTTACCCCTGCAGTTAAGTCTTCCAAGTAAGCGGAGTCGAAAATGGAACTCACTTTAGTAAATGAAAATGGTGCCGCAGCATCAGTGCTGATGGCCTCCGATTTGTTATTTGGCCGCGAATACAATGAAGCGCTTATTCACCAATTGGTAGTTGCGTATCAGGCGAATGCCAGATCCGGAAATCGGGCGCAAAAGGATCGTGAACAGGTAAAGCACAGCACTAAGAAACCCTTTCGCCAAAAAGGTACTGGACGTGCGCGAGCGGGGATGACGTCGTCGCCACTGTGGCGAGGCGGCGGTCGTATTTTCCCAAACTCACCCGATGAGAACTTTTCACAGAAAATCAACAAGAAAATGTATCGCGCTGGATTTGCGTCCATTCTTTCGCAATTGGCACGCGAGAAGCGGTTAGTGGTCGTAGATACGTTCGATGTTGACGCGCCAAAAACGCGGCTCGTTACGGCGAAGCTGAAGGCGCTGGGTTTAGGGTCGGTGTTGATTGTTACGGACTCGTTGGGTGAAAACCTGATGCTTGCGTCGCGGAATTTAACCGATGTATTGGTAGTAGAGGCACAAAGAGCTGATCCAGTCTCTCTCGTGCGATTCCCGAGCGTCCTGATGACCAAAGGCGCGATCGCGAAAATCGAGGAGTTGTTGGTATGACCAAGACATTCAATCAGGAGCGGCTGCTAACTATTTTGGTGGCACCGCAAATATCCGAGAAGGCAACATATATCGCCGATGAGCACGATCAGGTAGTTTTTGTTGTCATTCCTACGGCAACGAAACCGGAAATCAAAGCGGCAGTGGAGCTATTGTTTAAAGTGCAAGTTGCTTCTGTTCAAATTTCCAATCTAAAAGGCAAGAGTAAGCGATTTGGCCGCGGAGTAGGTCGACGTAGTGATGTGAAAAAGGCCTTCGTCTGCCTGAAACCGGGCCAAGAGATCAACTTCGCTGAAGGAGTGAGCGTTTAATGGCACTAATCAAAGTTAAGCCGACCTCTCCCGGTCGCAGGGGCGTGGTCAAGGTAGTCAACGCTCACTTACACAAAGGCAAGCCTCATGCAGCATTGGTCGAAAGAAAGACCAAAACTGCGGGGCGTAATGTACATGGCCACATCACTACTCGCCACATGGGTGGCGGGCATAAACAACATTATCGCGTCGTTGACTTCCGACGAGATAAGGATGGGATTGTTGGTCGAGTTGAGCGTATTGAATACGACCCCAATCGCACGGCTACAATCGCACTAGTGCTTTATTCTGATGGTGAGAGGCGCTATATCATCGCGACCAAAGGAATGGTGGTTGGTCAGTCGCTTTTAAGTGGTTCGGATGCCCCAATCAAGTCGGGCAATGCGCTTCCAATAAGAAATATCCCGGTCGGTAGCACGATTCATTGCGTGGAATTGACGCCGGGTAAAGGCGCTCAAATTGCTCGTTCAGCTGGTTGCTCAGTTCAGCTTTTAGCGCGAGAAGGTATTTACGCACAAATTCGATTGCGTTCAGGTGAGATTCGGAGAATCCACGTTGAGTGCCGAGCAACGATTGGTGAAGTTGGGAATGAAGAGAACAGCCTTCGTAAAATTGGCAAAGCTGGAGCTCAGCGGTGGCGCGGAATTCGGCCGACAGTTCGAGGAACAGCGATGAATCCGGTCGATCATCCGCACGGGGGTGGCGAGGGTAGAACCGGTGAAGGACGCGTTCCTGTCAGCCCATGGGGCACCCCAACTAAGGGGTACCGTACTAGAAACAATAAACGCACTGACGTCATGATTGTTCAACGTCGGCACAAGCGCTAAGAGGTAAAACATGGCACGTTCAATAAAAAAGGGTCCGTTTGTTGACGCTCACCTCATTCGCAAAATCGAGGTAGCTAGAGCATCCAGTGACAAGCGACCGATCAAGACATGGTCGAGGCGGTCAACGGTACTTCCGGATTTCGTCGGGCTAACGATTGCTGTCCACAATGGTAAACAACATGTTCCGGTGTACGTTTCGGAAAATATGGTAGGTCATAAGTTAGGTGAGTTTTCATTAACTCGAACCTTCAAGGGGCACACCGGTGGTAAAAAAGCCGTGGCGAAAAGGTAATGAATATGGAAACTAATGCAACACTGCGAGGAGTTCGTTTGTCTGCACAAAAAGGCCGTTTAGTGGCCGATTTGGTGCGAGGCAAGTCTGTCGATCAAGCGTTGAATATCCTGACGTTCTCCCCCAAAAAAGGCGCGGGGATAATCAAAAAAGTACTTGAGTCTGCGATCGCGAATGCCGAACACAATGACGGTGCTGATATCGACGTTTTGAAAGTCACTAAGCTTTACGTTGAAAAAGGTGCAGTGCTTAAACGATTTACTGCGCGAGCTAAGGGTCGCGGTAACCGCATCGTTAAACCAACGTGTCACATTTACCTTACGGTCGGAGCCTAACAATATGGGACAGAAGATTCATCCAATTGGCTTTCGCCTTGCAGTAACCAGAAACTGGACGTCACGTTGGTATGCAGGCACAAAAACTTTTGCGAAAATGTTGCAGGAAGACATAGAAGTTCGAGATTTTCTAAAGAAGAAGTTGGCGCATGCATCAGTTGGTCGAGTTGTTATTGAACGACCTGCGAAGAACGCGAGAGTGACAGTGTATAGCGCGCGACCTGGAGTCGTTATTGGAAAAAAGGGTGAGGATATTGAGAGCTTGAAGGCAGCGCTTCAAGTTCGTATGGGGGTGCCAGTTCACGTCAATATCGAAGAGATTCGCAAGCCCGAAATCGACGCACAACTCATTGCTGATTCAATCGCTCAGCAATTGGAAAAACGCATCATGTTTCGCCGCGCTATGAAGCGTGCAATGCAGAATGCAATGCGTCTAGGTGCGCAGGGAATTAAGATTATGAGTTCCGGGCGGCTAAACGGTGCCGAGATTGCGCGCCGCGAATGGTATCGAGAGGGTCGTGTTCCGTTGCATACGCTCCGCGCCGATATTGATTACGGTACGTCGGAAGCTAAGACAACCTACGGAATTATTGGTATCAAAGTGTGGGTGTTTAAGGGTGAAATGGCTGCCAAAGGAGAGGCCGCAATCGGGCTTCTTGAAATACCATCAGATGAGGTGAAGAAACCTCGCAAATTAGGCAGGGACGAGAAATCGCTGGACCCAGATGCGAAACCAGCTCGCCGTGCTGCCATCAAAAAGACTGAGCCGTCCAGTTTGGCCACAGCGCCTGCCGATGTGCCTGAGAAAGCCGCGGTTAAACGTGTGCGCAAGCCCATCGTTAAAGCCGAAAACACGGCTGTTGCAAACCCGGACGCCAAGGAGTAATCAATGTTACAACCAGCCAGAAGAAAATACCGCAAAGAGCAAAAAGGTAGAAATACTGGACTTGCAACACGCGGGGCAAAAGTCAGTTTCGGTGAGTATGGCCTTAAAGCGATTGGCCGGGGACGTTTAACGGCAAGGCAAATTGAGGCGGCGCGCCGTGCGATGACTCGCCACATCAAACGTGGCGGTCGAATTTGGATTCGAATTTTTCCAGATAAACCGGTTTCAAAGAAGCCAGCGGAAGTTCGCATGGGAAATGGTAAGGGTTCCCCAGAATATTGGGTTGCGGAGATTCAGCCTGGAAAAGTATTGTACGAAATGGATGGTGTTGATGAGTCTTTGGCTCGTGAGGCATTTCGATTGGCCGCAGCAAAACTGCCGCTTGAAACAACGTTTGTAATCCGACAATTGGGATAAGAAATGAAAGCAAAGCTACTTCGCAGTAAGACGACAGAGGAACTGTCAAAGGAGCTTCTGGATTTGCGCCGGGCGCAGTTTGGATTGCGCATGCAAGCAGCAACACAGCAACTACCCGATACAAGCCAGATTGACAAGCTCCGCAAAAATATAGCACGCGTTAAGACAATTCAAACAGAAAAGAGTGTCGCAAAATGACCCAAATCATTAAGGACGCGCCCACAAAGAAACGAACTCTAACTGGTCGCGTGGTCTCTGACAAAATGCAAAAGACGGTTACCGTCCTAGTGGAGCGCAAAGTAAAACACGCGGTTATTGGCAAGATTATGAGCCGATCGAAAAAGTATCATGCGGATGTAGCGAGTGTTGCGACATGTTCCGGTGACCTGGTAGTCATCGAGGAGTGTGCTCCGATTTCGAAGACAAAGGCGTGGCGTGTAATTGAAGTTCTCAACCGGTCTTGAATTAGTCAAAAATAAATTGACTAGACGGAAAATTGGCAGCATAATATTAGTCTTTGCATCCGATTGAATTAATTCAGGCGTTGATGCTGTGTAATCCCGAACAGGGATCCAAGACTGACCGCGTACGTTAAACCGTGCGGCTTAAGTTGGAGATTTAAATGATACAAATGCAGACCGTTCTTGACGTGGCCGACAATACCGGTGCGCGTTCTGTTATGTGCATCAAGGTTCTCGGTGGATCAAAGCGTCGCTACGCAGGGATCGGTGACGTCATTAAAGTCAGTATCCGAGATGCCGCTCCGCGCGGACGGGTAAAAAAAGGCGAAGTTTACAGTGCGGTAGTCGTTCGTACTGCAAAAGGCGTTCGTCGCGCTGACGGCTCGTTGATCAAGTTTGACGGTAACGCTGCGGTGTTGCTTAACAATAAGCTTGAGCCCATTGGAACTCGTATTTTTGGACCCGTTACCCGCGAGCTGCGATCAGAGCGTTTTATGAAAATCGTATCGTTGGCACCGGAAGTTCTGTAAAGGCTGGGGAAAATTAATGAACAAAATTCGTAAAGGCGACAACGTAATTGTGATTGCCGGAAAAGACAAAGGAAAGCGCGGGGTGGTGCTTGAGCGGGTTAGCGTGACGGCGATGCTGGTCGAAGGGATCAATCGTGTCAAGAAGCACACCAAGCCAAATCCTGCGAAGGGGCAGGCGGGTGGCATTATCGAAAAAGAGATGCCAATAAATGCTTCTAATCTTGCCCTGTTTAATGTGCAGTCTAACAAGGCGGATCGTGTCGAAATCAAGCGGTTGGAAAATGGTAGAAACGTTCGTGTCTACAAATCCAATGGCGAAACGATGGCAGCATAAGGACTGAATAATGGCTCGCTTACAAGATTTTTATAAAGCAACAGTAGTTCCGGATCTGCAAAAGCAGTTCAACTACAAATCGGTTATGGAAGTACCAAGAATCACCAAAATCACCTTGAACATGGGTGTGGGGGAAGCGGTCGGCGATAAGAAAATTCTCGATAACGCCGTCGGCGACATGGTCAAGATTGCAGGTCAAAAACCGGTCGTGACTAAGGCTCGCAAAGCTATAGCGGGGTTTAAGATTCGTGAGGGTTATCCGATAGGCTGTATGGTGACTTTGCGTGGTGAGCGGATGTTTGAGTTTCTTGACCGGCTAGTTGCCGTTGCGCTACCTCGAGTTCGCGATTTTCGAGGAATTTCCGGTCGCGGTTTTGATGGCCGTGGAAATTACAACGTAGGTGTAAAAGAACAGATTATTTTCCCGGAGATCGAGTATGACAAGATCGACGCGCTACGCGGGATGAATATCAGTATTACCACCAGCGCTAAAACAGACGCGGAAGCCAAAGCGTTGCTTAGTGCTTTCAAATTTCCCTTTAAGAACTGAGGGTTTCATGGCGAAGCTTGCACTTATCAACCGTGAGTTGAAGCGCGCGAAAATGGTGGCGAAATTTGCAGCCAAGCGTGCGGAACTACTAACAACTATCAATAGTACGAAGTCGTCTGATGAGCAGCGCGCGCAGGCGCGTGCGGTTTTTCAGGCGTTACCGCGTAACTCAAGCCCTTCGCGACAGCGAAATCGCTGTGCGTTGACAGGGCGCCCCCGAGGAGTGTTTAGTAAATTCGGGCTTTGTCGAATGAAGCTGCGAGAAATCGCAATGCGTGGCGAAGTGCCGGGCATGACTAAGGCTAGCTGGTGAGGAACCCTATATGAGTATGACTGATCCCGTTGCTGATATGTTGACGCGCATCCGCAACGCACAGATGGCTGAAAAGGTCTCTGTTGCGATGCCCTCGTCAAAAATTAAAGTTGCGATCGCTAGCGTGCTGAAAGACGAAGGTTACATCGATGATTTCGCCGTTCGCGATACCGAGGGTAAAGCGCAACTTGATTTGGCCTTGAAATACTATGAAGGCAATCCGGTTATTGGACGTATCGAGCGAGTGTCGCGTCCCGGACTCCGTGTGTATAAAGGCAAGGACGAACTTCCTCGGGTTTTAGACGGCTTGGGAGTGGCTATTGTGTCGACGCCTAAGGGTGTGATGACCGACAGAAAGGCGCGCGCCAGTAATGTGGGTGGCGAAGTCCTCTGCATCGTGGCTTAAGGAGAAAGACAGAATGTCCCGTGTTGCTAAATACCCGGTCGAATTACCGGTTGGTGTTGAGTTCAATGTAAGCGAGTCGTTAGTCAGCATCAAAGGGCCGCTGGGCACTTTGACTCAGAGTTTGTTACCGTCTGTGCTCGTGGTTCGTGACGGTACGTCAATCGTGTGCAAGGGCGTTGATGGCGCACCGAATTCAGGCGCCATGTCTGGAACGATGCGAGCCTTAGTAAATAACATGGTCAATGGTGTTACTAAGGGATTTCAAAAAAAATTGACGCTGGTTGGGGTCGGCTATCGTGCGCAAGCTCAGGGTGACAAGCTCAATCTATCTTTGGGTTTTTCTCACCCGGTTGTTCATTCGATGCCTAGTGGGATAAAGGTTGAAACACCCACCCAAACCGAGATTCTGATAAAGGGCATTGATAGACAGGTGGTAGGGCAGGTTGCTGCTCAAGTGCGCGCATACCGTCCACCTGAGCCATACAAAGGTAAAGGTGTCCGTTATTCGGACGAAGTGGTTGTCATCAAAGAAACCAAGAAAAAGTAAATAGAGAATAGGCACTGAATAATGGACAAGAAACAAGCTCGATTGCGACGAGCCCGCAAAACCCGGGCCAAAATTGCAGAGTTGAAAGTGGTGCGGCTAGCAGTTCACAGGACTAACAGTCATATTTATGCACAAATTTTCTCTGGTTGTGGAACGCGTGTGTTGGCCTCTGCATCAACTGTTGAGGTAGATGTTCGGTCGAAGATTCCTAATGGCGGTGCTACTGATGCCGCGACTTTTGTTGGTGCTTTGATCGCAGACCGCGCCAAGGCAATTGGGGTCGAACAAGTGTCATTTGATCGATCGGGGTTTCACTATCACGGCCGCGTTAAAGCGCTGGCTGAAGCCGCCCGTAGTGGCGGGTTGAAGTTTTAAGCGAGATCAAGATGGCAAAACCACAAGGCAAGAAATCTCATCAGCAAGAAGAGCGCGATGATGGAATGCGCGAAAAAATGGTTGCTATCAACCGAGTCACGAAAGTGGTTAAAGGCGGCCGAATATTGGGCTTCGCTGCGCTGACCGTGGTAGGTGATGGCGATGGTGGTGTTGGTATGGGCAAGGGCAAGTCCCGCGAAGTGCCTGTCGCTGTCCAGAAGGCTATGGAAGAAGCTCGTCGTCGACAAAGTAAGATTAAGCTTAAGAATGGAAGCCTGCATCACACTGTAACGGGCCATCATGGCGCGACGACGGTGCTTATGTCCCCAGGCGTGGCGGGGACTGGCGTGATCGCCGGGGGGCCAATGCGAGCGGTCTTTGAAGTAATGGGCGTTACTGATGTTGTTGCCAAAATCATCGGTTCGACTAATCCGTACAACGTCGTACGTGCCACACTTAATGGCCTGTTGGCTATGAGTACTGCCTCTGAAATCGCGGCAAAACGCGGAAAGTCAGTCGCTGACATCACGGAGTAATTCATGTCTGACAAGAAAATAAAAGTAACGCTGATCAAAAGCGTTATCGGCACAAAACAAGACCATCGCGCGACTGTGCGCGGTCTTGGACTTCGTCGCATAAATAGTAGTGCGTTGCTTGAGGACACTCCAGCAGTGCGCGGGATGATTCGCAAGGTTGCGTATTTAGTCAAGGCTGGAGAATAAATTGGAACTTAATGATCTTAAGCCGAGCGAAGGCTCGAAGCGTCCTCGTCGGCGTGTAGGCCGCGGTATTGGTAGCGGATTGGGCAAAACAGCAGGTCGCGGACATAAAGGTCAAAAGTCGCGCGCTGGTGGATTTCATAAAGTTGGATTCGAAGGTGGTCAAATGCCACTGCAACGGAGACTGCCGAAACGTGGATTTGTGTCACTCACAGCAAGTCGCAATGTTGAGGTTCGACTTTCGGAACTTGATCGATTGCCGGTAACGGAGATCGATTTACTTGTTCTGAAGCAAGCTGGTGTAGTTTCCGCTGACGCCTTGTCCGCAAAAGTGATTATGTCTGGCAAGCTGTCAAAGAAACTCGTACTAAATGGTGTCGGGGCAACTAAGGGTGCACGCGCAGTTATCGAAGCACTAGGCGGATCAGTCGCCGACATAGCTCCGGCTAAATAGTCTACCTTAGAGAACTAAGTGGCAAATTCCCCTTTGATGCCCGCTGGTAATACGGCCAAATACGGTGACCTGTGGCGTCGGCTGTGGTTTCTGCTTGGCGCGCTTGTTGTCTATCGGATTGGGGCTCATATCCCGGTTCCTGGCATCGACCCTGCAAAACTCGCTGAGTTGTTTCAGTCCCAGCAGGGAGGAATACTAGGAATATTTAATTTGTTTTCCGGTGGTGCGCTGTCAAGGTTTACGATTTTCGCACTCGGTATCATGCCTTACATTTCCTCGTCAATCATTATGCAATTGATGACGATTGCTGTACCGACACTTGAAGCATTGAAAAAAGAAGGTGAAGCTGGCCGTCGAAAGATTACCCAATATACGCGTTACGGGACTCTTGTTTTGGCTTTAGTGCAGGGTTTTGGGATTGCAATCGCATTGGAATCACAGCGTGAGCTCGTGATTGATCCGGGCATGCTGTTCCGGTTGACGACAGTGATGACTTTGGTAACTGGCACCCTTTTCTTGATGTGGCTGGGCGAGCAGATTACTGAGCGAGGTCTTGGCAACGGAATATCGATCATTATTTTTGCTGGTATAGCGGCAGGGCTTCCATCTTCACTAGCGTCTCTGTCTGAGCTGGTTCGCACCGGTGCAATGCATTTAGTGTCAGCATTGTTCATTTGCGTTCTTGTGGTACTGGTCACGGCATTTGTAGTTTTCGTTGAGCGTGGCCAACGAAAAATTCTGGTGAACTACGCAAAGCGACAGGTTGGCAACAAAGTATATGGTGGACAGAGTTCTCATCTGCCTTTGAAGCTAAATATGTCGGGTGTAATTCCACCAATCTTTGCGTCGTCAATTATTCTTTTCCCAGCGACAATTGCGGGGTGGTTCGGCAGCGGAGACGGAATGACTTGGCTCAAGGATTTTGCTGCCACGTTAGCGCCGGGGCAGCCAATTTACGTTATGTTGTACGCCGCAGCTATTGTGTTTTTTTGTTTCTTTTACACAGCGCTGGTTTTTAATTCACGCGAAACGGCGGACAACCTTAAGAAGAGCGGTGCGTTTGTTCCAGGGATTCGTCCTGGTGATCAAACCGCGCGATACATTGACAAAATATTAATGCGCTTGACGCTAGCTGGTGCAGTTTATGTAACCCTAGTTTGCTTGTTGCCTGAATTCTTGATTCTCAGGTATAGCGTACCGTTTTATTTCGGCGGTACCAGTCTGCTGATTATCGTTGTGGTGACGATGGATTTCATGTCACAGGTTCAAGCGTACATCATGTCACACCAGTATGAGAGTTTGCTGAAAAAAGCTAACTTTAAGGGTGGTGGCGTGCCGGCGCGTTAATAAGATGTCAAAAGAAGATGTGATTGAAATGCAGGGTGAGGTGGTCGAAAACCTTCCGAATGCAACCTTTAGAGTAAAGCTTGAAAACAATCACATTGTTTTGGGGCATATTTCAGGAAAGATGCGGATGCACTACATTCGCATTCTTCCGGGAGATAAGGTCACGGTTCAACTAACACCTTACGATTTGACCAAGGGTCGGATTGTGTTTCGTGCAAAGTAGTTTTGGAAATTTCCGGAGAACAATATGAAGGTTCTGGCATCGGTTAAATGCATTTGTCGCAAATGCAAAGTGGTTCGTCGTCATGGCGTGGTTCGTGTGATCTGTGCGGATCCGCGCCACAAACAGCGACAAGGTTGATTTAGTTAAATTTTTTTACTACAATCGTCGGTTCACTTTTTGATAGTCCGAGTGCTGTGCAGTCGGGCGAAATACAGGTAATCACATGGCTCGTATAGCTGGAGTAAATATCCCCAACCATCAGCACGCGGAAATCGCTTTAACTGCGATTTACGGCATAGGCCGCACGCGCGCTAAGAAAATCTGCGAAGCCGTTGGCATCAAGGGTTCGACGAAAGTTAAAGAATTGACCGACGGTGAAATGGATCGACTACGCGAGCAGGTAGGTAAGTTCGCAGTTGAGGGCGACCTTCGCCGTGAAGTGACGATGAACATCAAGCGCCTAATGGATCTTGGTTGCTATCGCGGTTTACGTCATCGTCGCGGACTTCCGGTTCGTGGCCAGCGTACACGCACCAACGCACGCACTCGCAAAGGCCCTCGCAAGGCCATAGCGGCAGCTAAGAAGTAAAAAAGGGAAAACCTAACATGGCAAAGACAGCAACAAAGGTTCGTAAGAAGGTTAAGAAGAATGTTGCCGAGGGCATCGCTCACGTGCACGCATCGTTCAATAACACCATTATCACAATTACTGATCGTCAAGGTAATGCGCTTTCTTGGGCAACCTCTGGCGGTGCCGGTTTTAAGGGATCGCGAAAGTCGACACCGTTCGCTGCGCAGGTCGCCGCCGAAGCAGCGGGAAAAGCTGCTCAGGAATGCGGTGTAAAGAACGTCGAAGTGCGCATCAAAGGCCCAGGTCCTGGCCGCGAATCTGCCGTTCGTGCGTTGAATGCACTTGGTATGAAGATCACCAGTATCACTGATATCACCCCTATTCCACATAACGGATGCCGGCCTCCCAAGCGCCGTCGCATCTAACGTCAAGGAGACGAGACTATGGCCCGTAACCTAGATGCCAAGTGCCGCAAGTGCCGCCGCGAGGGAGAAAAGTTGTTCCTCAAAGGTGAAAAGTGTTTTACCGATAAGTGCTCTGTTGAGCGCCGAGCCTATGCCCCTGGCCAACACGGTCAGAAATCGGGTCAACGCCTGTCCGGATATGGTCAGCAACTGCGTGAGAAACAAAAAATTCGCCGTATTTACGGTGTTCTAGAGCGCCAGTTCCGCCGCACTTTCGCAGAAGCCGGTCAGCGCAAAGGCCAGACCGGCGAGAACCTGTTGCAGTTGCTTGAGGGACGTTTGGACTCCGTTGCCTACCGAATGGGCTTTGGTGTTTCTCGTGCCGAGTCGCGACAAATCGTACGTCACAATGGCGTTCTCGTTAATGGCAAACGCGTCAACATTCCCTCGTACCTCGTTCGCCCAGGCGATGTTGTGCAGCTAACTGAGGCTGCACGAGGGCATCTGCGTACCAAAGCGGCGCTTGCCGCTGCAGAATCGCGCGGCTTTCCGGAATGGTTGGAAGTTGACGTAAAGGCCGCCAAGGGGACCTTCAAAGCCTATCCTGGCCGTGAAGAGTTGCCACCGACGATCAACGAAGGCTTGGTAGTCGAACTTTATTCGCGCTAATTATTGATTGATGTCCATTGTTCCGTTTGGACAATGGACGTATCCCATTTGAAGGAACGCCGTGCAAACACTTTTGAAACCTCGCAGTATTGACGTTCAACAGCTTTCCCCGCTTCACGCCCGTGTTGTGATGGAGCCGTTTGAGCGCGGTTATGGGCATACCCTGGGCAACGCGTTGCGCCGCATCCTCCTGTCGTCGATGGAGGGTGCCGCACCAACCGAAGTGTCGATTGAAGGCGTACTGCACGAGTATTCGACGTTAGAAGGCGTACGCGAAGACGTAGTTGATATTCTGCTTAACCTTAAAGGTGTAGTTCTCAAGCTGCACAATCGCCGTGAAGCAGTGTTGAATCTGACCAAAAGTGGTGAAGGTCTTGTTACCGCGGCTGACATCGAAGCTTCGCATGACGTGGAGATTGTTAATCCAGATCACGTTATCGCGCACCTGTCGGCTGGCGGCAAATTGAGTATGCAAATTCGTGTCGAATCTGGCCGTGGCTACGTGCCTGCCAATCAGCGCGAAATTGCAAAAGAGAATCGAGTTATTGGCCAGATCATGCTTGATGCGTCGTTTAGTCCAGTGCGTCGGGTCAGTTACCATGTTGAAAGCGCTCGTGTTGAGCAGCGTACCGATCTTGATAAGCTGATATTGGATATTGAAACCAACGGTGCAATTGATAATCCTGAGGAAGCGGTTCGGCGTGCGGCACGCATTTTGATGGAGCAACTGACGGCATTTGCTGACCTTGAAGGTACTCCTTTGATGGGTGGCGCTGATTCAAAAGGTCCGACGCCGGTTGATCCGATTCTGGTCCGTCCAGTTGACGATTTGGAACTCACGGTTCGCTCCGCTAATTGTTTGAAGGCCGAGAACATTTACTACATTGGCGATCTCATTCAACGCACGGAAACTGAGTTGTTGAAGACCCCGAACTTGGGTCGTAAATCGCTCAACGAAATCAAGGAGGTGCTTGCGTCACGCGGGCTGACCTTGGGTATGAAACTTGAAAGTTGGCCGCCAGTCGGCCTTGAGAAGCTGGGCCAGTAATTTTTGTATAACTCGCTCGAACTCGTATAACCATTAACCGGTCGTTTGCATTGCGCGGCGACCGCACAAAACGAGGATAGTAAAAATGCGTCACGGAAACGGATTACGGAAACTAAATCGCACGTCGTCACACCGCTTAGCGATGCTGCGCAACATGGCAGTATCGTTGCTTAAGCATGAGGCAATTAAGACTACGTTGCCAAAGGCCAAAGAGTTGCGCCGCGTGGTTGAGCCTTTGATTACGATGGGCAAAACACCGACGCTTGCCAATCGTCGCTTAGCCTTTGATCGACTGCGTGACCGCGAGATTGCGGGCAAGTTATTTGCGACGCTCGGACCGCGCTATGCTGGCCGCAATGGTGGCTATCTGCGAATTCTGAAAATGGGTTTTCGCGATGGTGATAACGCGCCGATGGCTTATGTCGAGCTGATGGATCGTCCTGAAGTCGCAGACACGGAAACCGCAGCTTAAGTTCGACCAGTTGCAAACGCAGATAAGACTGCGTGTTGTAAAAAAAGCCAGATTCGTTCTGGCTTTTTTATTGTCGTTGCAGCACGCCGTGTTGCGCGCCTCCACAGCAACACTGTCAGAGGATCATTCCCGCCGCGACAGTATTGTTAGTCGTTTCATCGACCAAAATGAAATTCCCGGTAGCTCGATTGCTAGAGTAGCTGTCTGCACAAATTGGCTGTGCGAGACGCAAGCTGATTTTGGCGATGTCATTCATCGCCAAACCGGTGGCCGGATGGTGTTCCAGACTATTGACGTCCACTCGATACTCAATCGCCTCTATCATTGCGCGTGCCTCGCGTGTGGTGTGACGTAGTACATATTTACGTCGGGGCTCTAACGAAGTTTCCGAAAACCAACACAGCATGGCTTCGACACGGCGTGTCACCAGCACCAACTGGTGAGGTTTGACGATCATATCGCCGCGCGAAATATCGATCTCGTCATCGAGCAGTAGCGTTACCGATTGCTCGGCACCGGCTGATGCCATCGAAATTTCTCCCAACTGAATATCGCGAACCCGCGAGCGGCGCTCGGATGGCAGAACCATAACCTCATCACCAATACTGATGCTCCCAGATTCAATGCGCCCCATGAACCCTCGATAGTCATGTAACTCGGGACGATCCGCACGTAAGGGTCGGCAAACATACTGGACTGGAAATCGAAACCGCTCATCGCGCTCCGAATGCGCTGATGGGGTTGCTTCCAGCAGGTCTAACAAAGTTGGACCTGCATACCAGTCCAACTTATCGCCACGATCAACCAACATCTCGCCAGTGAGCGCAGACATTGGAATGAAATGAACCTTACCCAGACCAATTTGCATCGCAAAGTTTTGATAGTCTGCGCGAATTTGATCGAAGATCGCTTGGTCGTAATCGACCAAATCCATTTTATTCACCGCGACCACGATGTTCGGCACACCTAGCAACTTGGTCAAGAAGCTGTGGCGGCGGGTTTGCGTCAGCATGCCTTTGCGCGCGTCAATCAAAATGACCGCAAGATTTGCTGTCGATGCGGCAGTCACCATGTTGCGCGTGTACTGCTCATGGCCTGGCGAATCACCAATAATGTACTTGCGTCGACCAGTTGAAAAATAGCGGTAGGCCACGTCGATCGTGATGCCCTGTTCGCGCTCCGCTTGGAGACCGTCGGTGATCAGCGAGAGATCAACTTCTACATTGCCTCGTTTCAACGAAGTTTTTTCAATCGCATGCAGCGTGTCCGCCAAAATAGTTCGCGTGTCCCACAGTAGGCGACCTATAAGCGTGCTCTTGCCATCATCTACGCTGCCGCAGGTGATGAAGCGCAACAAGCCGTTGTCGATCTCGGGAATATGTTCAAGCGCACTCACTAGAAGTACCCTTCCTTTTTTCGTTGCTCCATTGATGCTTCTGAGGTTTGATCGTCAAGTCTGGTAGCGCCGCGTTCAGTGACGGTTGCAGTTGCCGTCTCCTCGATAATCATCGCCAACGAGGTCGCGTTGGATTCGACCGGTGCAGTACACGTTATGTCGCCCACCGTTCTGTAACGCACCATCATCTCTTCCACCAAGTCGCCGGATTGCGCCGGAGTTAGCTCTGTCACCGGTTGCAGCAAACTGCCTTTTCGTATTACCGGCCTAGCGTGGGCAAAATAAATCGAAGGAAGTGCAAGTTGTTCGCGCTGAATGTATTGCCATACGTCGAGCTCGGTCCAGTTTGAAATTGGAAAGGCGCGGATGTTTTCGCCCTTGTGCACACGCGCGTTGTAAATGTCCCAGACTTCAGGCCGCTGATTTTTTGGGTTCCACTGTCCAAAATCATCGCGAAAGGAAAAAATTCTCTCTTTGGCACGTGCCTTTTCTTCATCGCGGCGCGCCCCACCAACGCAGCAATCGAAACCAAATTCCTCAATCGCCTCAAGTAGGGTTATCGACTGATATTTGTTGCGCGATTCGCCGGCCGTTTTCAACACTACGGTGCCCTTGGCCATCGAATCTTCCACATTGCGCACGATTAAGCGCTCGCCCAATTCTGCGGCGCGAAAATCGCGGAAATCAGTGACTTCGCGATAATTGTGGCCGGTATCAATATGCAATAACGGAAACGGAAATTTCCCCGGTCTAAAAGCTTTCTCGGCCAAGCGTAACAAACAAATCGAATCCTTGCCGCCAGAAAAAAGCAACGCCGGATTCGCGCACTGGCCTGCCACTTCGCGCAAGATGTGTATTGACTCGGATTCCAGCCAATCCAGATGCGACAGCGTCCGCCGCCCCCGATAGGTTTGTTCTACTGAACTCATTAAACAGTTCCCACGTTAATCCGCTGCAATCGACCATCGACCATGTGCAGGCCGCACTCTTTAGTTTCCGGATTCTCCCACCACCAACGGCCAGCGCGAATATCTTCTCCGGGTTGTATCGCGCGAGTGCACGGCGCACAACCGATACTCGGGAAGCCTTGATCGTGCAAGGCGTTGTACGGTACATCATTGGCACGGATGTATTCCCAGACTTCAGCATCGCTCCAGAGCGCCAAAGGATTGATTTTTTGCAAACCATTGTTGTCATCAAAGGTACTCGTCACCACGGCTTCGCGCGTGCTTGATTGACTTGATCGCAGCCCTGTTACCCAAGCACGTTTGCCAGCCAGCGCACGCCGTAGCGGTTCGACTTTGCGGGCATGGCAACAAGCCTTGCGTGCGGCAATCGAATCAAAGAAGCCATTTATGCCGTAAGCGCTGACGAATGTTTCCACCGATTGGGCCTGCGGCAGGTAAATCGCGCTGCGCCGACCGTAGTGCGTTGCTGCCTTAGCCATCACCGCATATGTCTCGGGCGGTAAGCGCCCGGTATCGATAGTGAAAATCTCGATATCGATAGAGTTTTTATAGATGATGTCCATCAGCACCATATCTTCTGCGCCCATGCTGCTGGCGAAAACGACTGGCGCGAATTGTTCGACTGCCGCGCCGAGCTCGCTGACCACAGCGATCACTTTCGCATCAAGTTGAACCGCGGTTAAACTCATCGATATCTTTAGGCCGCGCGCCGACGAAATAGTGGCAATGATTGATCATTGGCGCTTTGATACACCTCGGGGAAGTCGTTGAACGCATTCAAAGCCGCCGCTGCATCTCGGCCTTCTGAAATCAAAAACGAATCGAACCCAACGCGCGCCAGATAGAAAAGTTGATCGCGGCCTACGTCACCAAATGCGCGCAGCTCGCCCGTGTAGCCATATCTTTGGCGCAACAAACTTGCGGTCGAATAACCCCGCCCATCAGCGAATTTTGGGAAATGCACGGCGACGAGATCAAGTGCAGCCAAATCATCTGCGAGCACCGAAGGCTCGTCAGTTGGCGCTAACCACACACCAAGCGGCTTGCCATTCGCTGATTTCTCTGCCAACAACTCAGCTCGTTGTTCCAACCAAATCGCCAGCGGAAGCAAAGTTGGTACGCCAGTTGGTGCTGGTGACACGCCGTCAGCGACCAGCCATTCATCAACAATTAATTTGCCGTCGCGGATCAGATGCAAGGGTTTGCCGTCAGACATTTTCCAGCTCCAACGCCAGCTCGGCTTTATGTGCGACCTTGCCATAGGCGCGTTCACGAAATGGTTGCATGCCAACGCGCTGCACTGTGTCGGCAAATGGTTCGCCTTCGAGGCGCTCCGCAATGTACGTCACTATCAACTTTTCAATCACATCGGGTACGTCTTGCGCAGCGAACGATTTACCAATCACATCGCCGATCTGAGCTGCATTGCCTTGCCGTCCGCCGATAGTAATTTGATACCACTCGGCCCCGTTTTTATCAACACCAAGAATACCAATGCCAGCGAGGTGATGGTGACCACAGGAATTCATGCAGCCGGAAATGTTCAGACTTAAGTCACCTATATCATGCAAGTAATCAAGTTCGTTGAATCGTGCCTGAATCGCAGCGGCGATTGGTAACGATTTGGCGTTGGCCAGCGAGCAAAAATCGCCCCCTGGACAAACGATCATGTCAGTTAGCAAACCGATAGTCGGGCTGGCCAAACGTATTGCGCGCGCCGCTTGCCAAAGCGCAAACAAATCGCTTTGCCTTACATCGGCGAGCACCAGATTTTGTTCATGCGAAACCCGTATCTCACCGTAACTATATGCGTCAGCGAGGCTTGCGACCGCATCCATTTGTTTGTCCGTCGCATCGCCCGGTGGTAGCCCCGGTGTTTTTAGCGACAATGTAACTGCCGCATATCCCGTGACGCGATGCGCATGCACATTGCGTTCTACCCATCGCGCAAAAGCTTTGTCTTCAGCGAGCCTGGCTTTGTGCGCCGCGTCTTCAGCCGGCAGCGCGGCGTAAGCGGGCGCAGAAAATTGCGCCGTGACACGCGTGACCTCGGCTTCAGTGAGCGTTGCGGGACTGTCTTTCAGGTGCGCCCATTCGCTTTCAACTTGACGGCTGAACTCTTCAGAACCCAAGGCCTTAACCAAAATTTTGATGCGTGCCTTGTACAAATTGTCGCGGCGGCCAAAGCGGTTATAGACCCGCAGTATCGCTTCACAATAGGTCAGCAAATGTTGCCATGGCAAAAACTCGCGGATTTTCTTGCCTATCAATGGGGTGCGCCCCAAACCGCCACCGACAAACACCGTAAAACCGGTCTCGCCTGAGTCGTCGATGACCAATTGCAGGCCGATGTCATGCACCAATATCGCCGCGCGATCTTGTGTGGTACCGCTTACCGCAATTTTGAATTTGCGCGGTAAGTAAGCAAACTCAGGATGAAAGGTCGACCATTGGCGCAGGATTTCTGCCCATGGTCGTGGATCAACAATCTCGTCCGCTGCCATACCGGCAAAATGGTCGGTGGTGATATTGCGGATGCAATTGCCGGAGGTTTGAATCGCATGCATTTCGACTTCAGCCAACTCGGCCAAAATATCCGGTGCCGATTCCAGTGTTGGCCAATTGATTTGCAAATTTTGCCGCGTGGTGAAGTGTCCGTAGCCGCGATCGTATGTCCGCGTTATGTGCGCGAGGCGGCGCATTTGCGTACTGGACAGCATGCCATAGGGAATTGCGACGCGCAGCATAGGCGCATGCCGTTGAATGTACAAGCCGTTTTGCAGACGTAAGGGACGAAACTCGTCGTCGCTTAATTCACCGCGTTGATGCCGCGCGGATTGGTCGCGAAACTGCGCGACGCGAGCTTGGACAATGGCGTGATCGTGGCGGTCGTAGCGGTACATAGTTTTTTCTCAGGCGAAAATAAGTTTGCCGCCAACCAACACCAACACGGCAGCCAAGAGTGAACGCAGACCACGTTCGGGGACCCGCGAAGTGAAATAACTGCCGAGGATAATTCCCGGCAGGGAGCCGATTAGCAGATTTATAAGCAGCGGAAAATCAACCGTACCTAGCCACCAGTGGCCGACGCCAGCAAGTAGGGTCAGCGGCACAGCGTGGGCGATATCCGAGCCAATGATCTGACGCATTGGTAAATGCGGATAAAGAAAAACCAGGATCGTCACGCCAAGCGCGCCAGCGCCGACCGAAGTAATGGAAACCATTGCGCCAAGGATTGCGCCAAAGCACACAGTGGTCAATGCTGTTCGTTCAGCGGATCGCTGCAAGCTCACGTGCTGCTTGGCAATCGCCAGAAGTCGCTGCCGGAACAAGATCGAACCCGCGGTGAGAATCAGAGCAATTCCAAGCGCACCAGTGATCAGATGTGAGGTGTCGTGTTTGTCGATCCCAAGTAAAGACAAAATATAGATTGTTAAGGCCGTCGCCGGGAGGCTGCCAAGCGCCAACCAGCCGACAATGCGCCAGTCAATATTGTCGTGCTGGTGATGAACTAAGGTTCCCCCGCCCTTGGTCACTGCAGCGAATAGCAAGTCAGTGCCAACAGCTGTTGCCGGAGCGTAGCCAAATAGCATGACCAGTAACGGTGTCATCAGCGAGCCGCCACCGACGCCAGTGAGGCCAACCAAAACGCCGACCAGAAAGCCGGAAAAGGACAACGAGGGGATGAAGGTAAATTCCATGATGTGGCGAATGATACTGGTGTTCCATAGTCCAAAAAAGAACTTTTTGGATATGTAATTAGAACCAAATAGCCTATCATTTGCATATGAAGCTACAACAACTTAAATTTCTGGTCGAAGTTGATGCGCAAGCGCTGAACGTTTCTGAAGCGGCCAAGGTGTTGTTTACTGCACAACCGGGCATCTCGAAACAAATTCGCTTGCTTGAAGACGAACTTGGTTTAACCGTGTTCGAGCGCCACGGTAAGCGCTTGACCGCAGTGACACCAGCGGGGCGTATGGTGCTAGATGCGGCGCGGCGGATTTTGCGTGAAGTCGATAATCTCAAGCGCATTGGCAATGACTACGCCAGCGAAGTTGACGGCTTACTTACCGTCGCAACAACACATACGCAAGCGCGCTACGCCTTGCCGCGCGCGATTCAAGGTTTCATGAAGTTGCGGCCGAATATTCGATTGCATGTGCAGCAAGGCAGCCCCGCACAAGTTGTGCAATGGCTAGAAAACGGTACCGCCGATATTGGCATTGCTACCGAAGCGCTAGGCAATTCGCCTGATTTGCTGGCCTTGCCTTGCTATCAATGGTCGCATTTGGTCGTTGTGCCAAAGGGACACGTCCTGCTGAAGAAAGGCGGTCTTACGCTGCAAGCGTTGGCCAAGTTTCCACTAGTCACTTACGACGCAATGATCGCCGGTCGTTCGCACCTTGATCGCGCTTTCGCCCGTAATGACATCACGCCCAACATCGTGCTCACCGCCATCGATTCAGATGTCATTAAAACCTACGTCGAACTCGGCTTGGGTGTGGGCATCATCGCCGAAATGGCTTTCGATCCGCTGCGTGATAAAGCGCTCGCCTCGGTCGCCGCAGGGCATTTATTTGAGGTCAATACCACCCGCGTAGGTTTTCGCCGCGACATGTGGTTACGCGGGTTTGATTATGAGTTTTTGGAATTGCTATCGCCGAGCTTGACGCGCGGGGTTATTGACGCGACTCTGCGTGGCGTGGGGGAAGATTCAGGTTTGTAAACTGCTGACAGCGTCTCACCAGCACCAACTGGCGAATTTCAAGCCCCAAATTTAGAGGACTTCACCTAAGCAAGTGAGACAACGATACATACAATTGTTTCGTTGTCTCCTCCTCCGGTCTTAATTGATCGGATTTACCCAGCACTGCGGTGCTGGGTTTTTTTTGCCTGCGCTTGGTGCAATGCTTAGTGCAATGACTAATGCGAGAGGATTTTTGACAAGAACTGCTGTGCGCGTTCGCCGCGCGGGGTGCCAAAGAAATCGTCCTTGGTGGCGTCTTCAATAATGTGACCTTGATCCATAAAAATCACCCGATTGGCGACTTTGCGGGCGAAGCCCATCTCGTGAGTGACGCACATCATGGTCATGCCTTCGTGCGCCAGTTCGACCATCACATCTAACACTTCGTTGACCATTTCCGGATCGAGTGCGGAAGTGGGTTCGTCGAACAACATGCATATTGGGTTCATCGACAAGGCGCGCGCAATCGCTACGCGTTGTTGTTGCCCGCCGGACAGTTGGCCGGGAAATTTTGCGGCTTGTGCCTTAAGGCCAACGCGGTCAAGCAATTTCAATCCAGTCGCCATCGCTTCCTCTTTCGAGCGATTCAAGACTTTGATTTGTCCGATGGTGAGGTTTTCGGTGATGCTCATGTGCGGGAAAAGCTCAAAGTTTTGGAACACCATACCGACGCGCGCACGTAGCTTTGGCATGTCGGTGCTTGGCGCGCCGACCGAAATGCCGTCGACCATGATGGTGCCGGATTGGAAGGGTTCCAAGCCATTGACTGTTTTAATCAAGGTCGATTTACCCGAGCCGGATGGGCCGCAGACGACAATAACTTCGCCTTTGGCGACAGTCGTGCTGCAATCAGTCAGCACTTGAAATGCGCCGTAGTGTTTATTGACGTGGGATATTTCTATCATGGTGGCTGCTTTCGATAAGTACTTAACGAATGATGGCTACGCGCTTTTGCAATCGTTTGACCGTTTGCGAAAGGGTAAAACAGATCACGAAATAAATAATCGCGACGAAGATATACATTTCGATCGGACGGTTGTAATTTTTGCCGGCAATCTCGGCTGCCTTGAGCAGATCTTTGGCGCCGATGATGTAGACCAATGAGGTGTCTTGAAATAACACTATGGTCTGCGTAAGCAGTACTGGAATCATGTTACGGAATGCCTGTGGAAGAACGATGTAGCCCATAGTTTGTCGATAGGTAAAGCCCAGCGCATCGCCGGCGGCAACCTGCCCGCGCGAGACGCTTTGGATGCCTGCACGCATGATCTCACTGTAGTACGCAGCTTCAAATGCAATGAATGTGAGCATTGCCGAAGATTCGGCACCAACAGGATTGCCGGTAAGCAGTGGGATCAGTAAGAAGAACCAGAGAATAACCATGACTAGCGGAATCGAGCGCATGGTGTCGACATAGACTTGCGCTGCGTTTGACAGCAGTCGATTCGACGACAGCCGAGCGAGCGCCAACAAAGTACCTAAAACGATGCCGCCGCTCATTGCAATCAGTGTCAGTTTGACGCTGTACTGCAAGCCGGTCCAGAGGAAAGGTAGGCTTGGCGCTAGAACGCTAAAGTCAAGGCCGAAGAACATGAGATCGCCTCTATTTTGCCGAGACGTAGCCCGGCACCCGGGTACGCTTATCGATGAAAGACATAACTCGATTTGCAATAAACGCGCAGAGAAAATAAAGCGCGGTGACTGCAACGTAGGTCTCAATCCCTTGCTCAGAGTCTTCCTGCATCTGGCGCGAGACAAAGGTCAGTTCGAGTACGCTGATCGCGAACGCGACCGAAGAGTTCTTGAACACGCTCATGAACTCGGAGGTCAGCGGTGGAATGATGATGCGGAACGCCATCGGCAACAGCACATAGCGATAGGTTTGTGGCGTGGTGAAGCCCATCGCCATGCCGGCATAGTGTTGGCCACGTGGCAAGCTTTGAATGCCGGCACGGACCTGTTCGGCAATTCGCGCGGAGGTAAATAAACCGAGGCACAAGGTGGCGGTGATGAATTCCTTGGCCGGCATGTCCTGTTTGACCCACATCGACAAATCTTTGGGCAACAATTCAGGTACTACAAAAAACCACAGGAGCATTTGCACCAGCAACGGCACATTGCGAAAACATTCGACCCAAGTGTTGCCAAGCATGACAACCCATGGCCGCGTGGTAGTGCGCAGCGTACCAATGACTGAGCCTAGGCTCAACGCAATAATCCACGCACTAACAGATACCGCTACTGTCCAGCCGAAGCCGTTAATCAGCCAATCGAGGTAGGTCTCATCTCCGTTCTGGACTTGCACGAAGAAGATACCCCAGTTCCAGTGGTAGTCCATGGATAACCTATGAGTCGAGGAAATTTTCGATCGCTAAAGTACGCTGGTGACATACCGCCATATACACGGCGTATCACCAGCACCAACTGGCTAAATCAATTACTTCTTGACGTTGTATTGCTCAGCCGGATTGTCGTTGGGCGACTTAAGTACTTCCTTCAGTTTTTCACTCATCGGGAAATTCAAATTCTCGCCCTTTGGAGGAATCGGGCTCATGAACCACTTCTTGTATAGCTTGTCGATTTCTCCAGATTTGGCCATATCGCGTACCACCGCATTGACCAAGCCTTGAAACTGAGGATCATCCTTGCGCATCATGATTGCGATTGGTTCAATGTTGAGAACTTCACCGACAATTTCATAATCAGCTGGTGCCTTGGAGCCGACGATCAGTCCTGCAAGCAGGTTGTCATCCATCACGAAGGCAACGGCGCGATCAGTTTCCAGAATCAAGAAAGAATCGGCGTGATCCTTGCCATAGACTTCCTTAAAGTCGACGCCCTGACCTTTTTCATGCGCGCGCATCAACTGAACAGACGTCGTACCAGTGGTGGTCGCTACCGGTTTGCCGTTGAGCTGAGAGAGACTCTTGATACCAGACGCTTTCTTGACCGCCATCCGCACATTGGTGACAAAGGTTGTTGGTGCAAATGCGACTTGGTTTTGGCGCGTGGCATTGTTGGTTGTTGAGCCGCATTCGATATCGACAGTGCCGTTGGTCACCAGCGGAATTCGGTTCTGCGAAGTAACGGCCTGATGCACCACCTTAATTGCTTTTAGCTTGAGCTTGGTTTTCACTGCTTCCACGATGCCATTACAGATATCGATGTGGTAGCCGACGGGCTTTTGGTCGCCATCTAGATAGGACAGGGGCTTGGAGGACTCGCGAATGCCCATCGTGATACTGCCGCTTTCTTGAATCTTTTCTAGCGTACCGGCGCTAACCGACTGTGTCAGGCCAATTGCGGCGATGCTAGCGACAAGAACTAATACGTTGCGTTTCATTGAAGTGTCTCCTGAGATTGGATAGGTAAACAGAACATTGGTACTGCGCCAGCAAAGGCAAATTCCGATGGATCAATTTAGTCCGTAAGCGGGGTCGCCGTCAATATATTTGCTTCGTTGTCCTGGCTTTGTTGCAGCGCCCACATTTGTGCGTAGGCGCCGCCTCGCGCCAGTAGGTCATTGTGAGTGCCGCGCTCGACGATGCAGCCTTTGTCCATCACCACTATCTGATCGGCATTCATTACAGTTGATAAACGATGCGCAATAATCAGCGTAGTACGGCCACGCGCGGCCATTTCCAACTCGGCTTGAATCGCTTGTTCGGTCTTTGAATCGAGCGCGGATGTGGCTTCGTCGAAAATCAAGATTGGCGGATTTTTAAGCAAGGCACGCGCAATAGCCACGCGTTGTTTCTCGCCACCGGACAATTTCAAGCCGCGCTCACCGACCCGTGTTTGATAGCCTTGTGGCAGACTTTCAATGAAGTCGTGAATATGCGCAGCGCGTGCCGCCGCAATCACTTCATCATGTGCAGCGGTCGGTCTGCCATAGTGAATGTTGTAATAAATACTATCGTTAAACAGCACCGTGTCCTGCGGCACAATACCAATGGCCGCGCGCAAACTGGTTTGCGTCAGCGCGCGAACATCCGAGCCGTTGATTTTGATTCCACCGTTCGTTACATCGTAAAAACGAAATAGCAAGCGCGCCAAAGTTGATTTGCCCGACCCGCTGTGTCCAACCACCGCAGCTGATTTGCCGGCGTCAATTTTCAAATCGAGATTGAACAAAATCTGGCGATCTTTTTCGTATGAAAAATTTACCGCGCCGAATTCAATATCACAGGGGCCAGTGGCCAAACTCCGCGCGTCGGCAGCATCTTCTACTTCGCGATTTTGCGATAGCAAAGAGAACATTTTTTCAATATCGGTGAGCGACTGGCGTATCTCCCGGTAGAGCACACCCAAATGGTTAAGCGGCATGTAAAGCTGAATCAAAAATGCATTGACCAGGACGATATCGCCGACTGTCATTTGGCCGGCCACGACGCCGACGGTTGCGCGCCACATCATTAAGGAAACGCCAGCGGCAATGATGATCGACTGACCTAAATTCAAATACGAGAGTGAATACTGATTCTTGATCTGCGCGACTTCCCATTTCTGCATCTGTTCGTCATAGCGCGACTTTTCCCAAGCTTCATTACTGAAATACTTTACGGTTTCGTAATTAATCAGGCTATCAATCGCGCGTACATTGGCTGCCGAATCCAGTTCATTCACGGTGCGGCGCAAATGCGTACGCCAATTGGTGATGATCACCGTGTAGGTTACATACAGCGTCAGAGTACCTAGCGTGATTAGCGTGAAGCTAATGTCGTAGCGTTGCGCGAGAATTGCCAATACCAAGGCAATCTCGACCAGCGTCGGCAGGATGGAATACAGCGTGTAGCTAATCAGTGAATTGATTGATCGAGTACCACGTTCTATGTCTCGCGTCAGACCGCCAGTCTGGCGCTCAAGATGGAAGCGCAACGAAAGCGCGTGCAGATGCTCGAACACTTGTAGGGCGATAGTGCGCACTGCGCGTTGAGTGACTTTGGCGAACAAGATTTCGCGTAATTCGGTAAACATCGAAGTTGAGAACCGCAATGCGCCGTAGGCGGCCAACAAGCCAATCGGCACCAGCAACAGCGCATGTTCTTGTGGCACCGTGAGTGTGTCGATGATGTTTTTGAATATCAACGGCACGGCCACATTCGTCGCCTTGGCAACCAACAAGCAAGCCAAGGCAAACAAGACGCGCCCCTTCCAGGCCCACAGGTAAGGCAATAGCGTTTTGATGGTTGCCCAGTCATGGCGATGACCGGTTGCTTGGTTGGGTAAGCCGAGCGATGGAGCTGAGGAGGGAGATGCAGAGCGCATACGATGATGATAACAGTCGGCGAGGCGCCTTCGCTAAGCCAGCGAGGCCGATTCCACCATATACTGAGAGCAAATGAATATTCGCGGTGAAAATCAATTCATGAGTGTTTTACAGCAACTCCCAGATCGACAGCCGGTGTTGCGGGTGGTGCCGATGCCCTGCGATGTGAATTCCAGCGGAGATATTTTTGGCGGTTGGGTCATGGCTCAAGTGGATATCGCCGGATCGATACCAGCAATGCGTCGTGCACGAGGGCGTGTGGCGACTGTCGCGGTGAATGCCTTTTATTTCAAACAGCCAGTGTCTGTTGGCGATGTGGTTAGCTTTTACGCTGAAGTGACCCACGTTGGTACGACGTCAATAACAGTTGATGTTCAAGTGTATGCGGCGCGCAATCCCGCCGCGCCGGTGGTTGTAAAAGTTACTGAGGCGACGCTGACTTATGTCAGCCTGAACAAAGACGGCAGCAAACGAGTCGTACCGGACGAGTTGCCAACTGAATGAAGAAGATGAAATCTGATGGCCAGCAAACGTGATTTAAACAACCCGGAAGTGCGCCGACTGGTGGATCGATTGACGCCACTGGTAAAACGAATTGCACGCCGCTTGATGCGGACTTTGCCGGCAAGCGTTGAGGCCGACGATTTGGTCCAAGATGGAATGATCGGCCTGATGGGTGCTGTCTTGCGCTCGACGCGTGAAACTACCGGTCAGGAATTCGACAACTATGTATCGCAATGCGTTCGTGGTGCGATGCTCGATGGCTTGCGCGCGAATGATATGGCCAGCCGTCGTGTGCGTCGCGAAATGCGTCAGGTTGAAGTAGTGATGCAACAACTGGGGCACAAATTGGGTCGCCAGCCGACCGAAGGAGAGGTCTCAGCAGCACTTGATATGAGCATTTCCGACTATCAAAAACTATTGCAGGAGGTGTATGGCTACACCCTGGTCTCACTCGATGATTTGGTAGATCACGGTGACAGTGAGGAATACTTAACCTATTGCGCGACCAATGATTTGAGCCCGGTCGGCGCCTTGGAGCGCTCAGGTTTTCAGGGCGTTCTGATTGAGGCCTTACGCGCACTACCTAAGCAAGAGAAATTGATTTTGACGCATTACTATGAAGCCGGGCGAAACATGCGCGAGATCGGGGCAAAACTTGGGCTGACAGAAGGTCGCATCAGCCAGATACATGCTCAAGCGATTGCGCGATTGCGCGCTGCCGTGTTGGGCGGAGAAGTGCGAACAACATTGCTCGCACCGCGACGCAAGAAGCGCTAGATCTAACAGCGTGTGGCCAGCACCAACTGGTGACGTGTAAAAAATTTGAGGGTAAAAATGAGTAAGCGCAACAGGCTCCAATACGGAAACGCTATCGCAGTTATCAGCACGGCAATTATTGGTATTGCAGGCTGTGAAAGTAAGACTCAAGTCACTACACCTAGTTTTCAGCCAACTGAAGTCGAGGTAATCACCACAACCGCCGGCAAGGCAATGATTAGCCAAGATTTGCCAGGGCGACTCTCGGCGGTGCGATCGGCGCAGGTTCGCGCCCGGGTCGAAGGCGTGATTGAAAAGCAATTATTCACCGAGGGCAGTGATGTGCGTGCGGGCGCGCCGCTGTATCAAATTGACCCACGCACTTTCCAAGCCAATGCCAATGCTGCGGATGCAGCGGTTGCCAGTGCTCGTGCGATAGTTGATCGTTACACACCTTTGCTCGCTATCAAAGCCGTAAGCCAGCAAGAGTATGACAGCGCCAATGCGCAGCTCAAACAGAGCGAAGCCGCTCAAGCGAAAGCTCGACTTGACTTGGAAAACGCAACGCCGAAAGCGCCGATTAGTGGTCGTATCGGTCGCTCAAATGTCACCGAAGGAGCGCTGACCGGCAAAGATGCGGGTACGCATTTGGTGACAATCGAACAACTTGATCCCATCCGCGTGGATTTCGTGCGCTACTACTCCGACGTGTTGCGCTTGCAGCAAGCGGTCAAGGCGGGCAAACAAAAACGTGCCGACGTGACGACAGTCGAATTACTCCAGGAAGACGGCTCTGTATATCCCGAAAAGGGAACGCTGCGGTTTTCGGACATGGCGGTTGACCCCTCCACCGGCGCAATTTTATTGCGTGCCGAATTTCCCAATCCACGCCGCGAATTGTTGCCCGGCACTTTTGTCGGGATCCGTTTCCCACAATCGGTGCTTGACGAGGCCATACGGGTGCCGCAGCGCGCTGTGACGGCGGGCGCACAAGGTCAGACGGTGATGGTGGTCGATAGTCAGGGTAAAGCACAACTACGCGCGGTGAAAACCGCAGGCACTTCGGGCGGCGATTTCATCGTCAATGACGGTCTACAAGTGGGAGAGCAAGTCATCGTCACCGGTTTGCAAAAGCTTCGTCCCGGTGGTGCGGTAAAGGTTATGCCATGGAAAGCTGAACAGCCCTTGACGCTGCCGGCAGTAAGCCAAACCAATACGCCAAGTGTCGCTCGTTAAGCGACGCGTTTAGCAAGGAAGCTTACACACTATGCTCGCCCGGTTTTTTATTGACCGCCCAATCTTCGCTTGG
This sequence comes from Rhodocyclaceae bacterium, assembly GCA_016721505.1. Taxonomy (GTDB): domain Bacteria; phylum Pseudomonadota; class Gammaproteobacteria; order Burkholderiales; family Rhodocyclaceae; genus JADKHX01. Next base: position 275,930 of record JADKHX010000003.1, read on the forward strand.
GTAATCGCCCTGATTATTTTGCTCGGCGGCGGCTTGGCTTTGCGCCAACTTCCAGTTGCCAGCTATCCAGCCGTCGCGCCACCCGCACTGGCGGTTAACTTCAGCTATCCCGGTGCATCGGCCCAGGTGATTGAAGAGTCTGTGGTCACTTTGGTCGAACAAGAAATGGCCGGGCTGGAGCATTTGCTCTATGTCGATGCCGCCGCAGAGCTTGGCACCGGGAGCATTACGTTGACCTTTGAGGCCGGAACTAATCTCGATTTTGCCGCGGTCGAAACGCAGAACCGTGTTAGGCGTGTTGAGGCCCGATTGCCTGAGGAAGTTCGCCGTCTTGGCATCAACGTCACCAAATCGGCGCGCAACTATTTGATGTTCGTGTCGCTCTACTCGCCGGATAACAGCCGCAACAATGTGGCACTGGGAAGCTATGTCGCGGCCAATGTGCTCGATAGTATTCGCCGCGTACCCGGTGTGGGTGAGGCGATACTGTTCGGTACCGAATATTCGATGCGAATATGGTTGCGGCAAGATCGGCTGACCGCATTTGGCCTCACGGCGGGCGATGTCGCCAAAGCGGTACGTTCACAAAATGTGCAACTAGCCACTGGCGAAGTCGGCCAATTGCCGGCTGCACCGGGGCAACAAATTAACGCAGTGATTGTCACCCGTTCTCGATTGAGCACTGTGGAAGAATTCGGCGATGTGATCGTGCGTGCCAAGGATAGCGGCTCACTCGTGCGCGTTCGTGATGTCGCTCGTGTCGAGCTTGGCGCGCAGGACTACAGCATCGCCGCGCGCATGGACGCGCAGCAAGCTGCATCGGTAGCAATCCGTTTGGCACCGAGCGGCAATGCACTGGAGACTGCCCGTGCGGTGAAGGCCAAGATGACTGAGCTGGAAAGATATTTTCCGCCCGGTATCAAATGGGTAGTCCCCTACGACACCTCCACATTCGTCGAAATTTCACTGCACGAAGTCGTCATCACGCTTTTGGAAGCAATGGTCTTGGTGGTGTTGGTGATGTATCTTTTTATGGGTAATGTGCGCGCGACTTTCATTCCCGCGATTGTGGTACCAGTCGCTCTGGTCGGTGCAACGGTTGGGCTGTATTTCCTCGGCTATTCCATTAACGTATTGACCTTATTTGCGCTGGTGTTAGCCATTGGTTTGGTTGTCGATGATGCGATTGTGGTGGTCGAAAACGTCGAACGCATCATGAGCGAAGAAGGGCTAGCACCTCGTGCTGCAACGCAAAAGGCAATGGATCAAATCGTTGGTGCGATCATCGCGATCACTTTGGTGTTGACGGCGGTGTTTGTGCCGATGGCATTTTTCGGTGGGACAGTTGGCGCGATCTATCGACAGTTTTCAGTGACCTTGATTTTGACCATGGGTTTTTCGGCGCTACTTGCGCTGACCTTAACGCCTGCGCTGTGCGCCACGCTGCTCAAACACACGCCCGGTCAAAGCGTGATGCCGACGACAGGGCCGCTGGGCGTGTTCAATCGGTTTTTTGCAAGGACGACGACCCGCTATCACGCCGGTGTCGCCAAAGTATTGGGGCGCACGGGGCGGTATCTGGTGATTTATCTGGCGCTGCTGATTGCTACTGGTTGGGTTTTTTCACGCCTGCCGGGAAGCTTTCTGCCGGAGGAAGATCAAGGCTATTTTATTGCCGTAATCCAGCTACCACCGGGTGCCACACGTGAGCGCACGCTCGAAGTATTGGCTGCAATTGAACAGCATTACCTAAAGCAACCCGAAGTCGAACACGTTATCGGCGTTGCCGGATTTTCATTTTTTGGTCGGGGCCAATCTGGCGCGATTACTTTTGTTCGGCTCAAGCATTGGGACGAACGAACGGCTACGGACAGCGTCGCTAGTAGTGTCGTTCAGCGCATGAATTCGACATTTTTTCAAATCAAACAAGCGATGGTGTTTGCGGTGAACCCCCCGTCGATTCCAGAGCTTGCCGCTTTGGGTGGATTCGATTTTCGATTGCAAGATCGCAACGGTGTCGGACGTGAAAAACTGCTGGAGGCGCGCAATATGTTGATTGAACAAGCCTCCAAGCACCCTGCTTTAATGGGTGTGCGTCCTGAAGGCCAAGAAGCTGCGCCGCAAGTTTTGCTTGATATCAATCGCCAAAAAACTCGGGCGCAAGCTATCGATATGGCTGATTTGAACGAGACGCTGCAATCGGTTTTGGGCAGTGCTTACATTAACGATTTTGTTCGTGAGGGCAGAATTTTGCGCGTGCAAATGCAAGCTGAGCCACTTACCCGAGTGTCCGCTGAAAGCATACTGGGTCTGCCGGTGCGCAATGTGCGTGGTGAGCAAAGTTCACTCAATAGCTTGGCGACTGTGCAATGGATAGCCGCACCACCCAAGCTCGATCGATACAACGGTTTGCCGTCGATGAAAATTTCCGGCGGCCCGGCTCATGGTCGCTCAACCGGCGAAGCGATGGCCGCGATGGAAGAGATCGCTGCGCAATTGCCAGCGGGTATCGGCTATGAATGGTCGGGCACTTCCTACGAAGAGCGCTTGTCGGGCAGTCAAGCACCATTTCTGTTTGTGATTTCGCTGCTGGTGGTGTTCCTGTGTTTGGCCGCTTTATATGAAAGCTGGTCGATACCTTTTGCGGTGATGTTGGTCGTGCCGCTGGGCGTGTTTGGTGCAGTGATGGCGGTAACTATGCGCGGCTTGCCTAACGATGTGTATTTCAAAGTGGGCCTGATTGCGATTATCGGTCTGTCGGCAAAAAATGCGATTTTGATCATTCAATTTGCACGTGATTTGCAAGCAGAGGGAATGGAATTGGTCGAGGCCACGCTGGAGGCGTGTCGCTTGCGATTCAGGCCGATTTTGATGACCTCAATTGCCTTTATGTGCGGCGTTTTACCCTTGGCGTTTTCTAGCGGTGCGGGCGCAGCCAGTCGCCACGCGATTGGCACCGGTGTGCTCGGCGGCATGTTTGCCGCGACGGTATTGGCGGTGTATTTGGTGCCGGTATTTTTTGTCGTGGTGAGGCGAGTTTTCCCGGGCAAGACGCGTGTGCAGGAAGAGAAAGAACATGTTTAGGCGCACGATTTCTTTATCGCTGATTGGCCTGCTGGCGGCCTGTTCGCAAGCGCCTGAGTATGTACGACCTGCGCTGTCCGTGCCGACTGCATGGCCGGGATTGTCAGTTGGTGCTGGTGTGGAGTGTCGGCTTTGCACAGCCGACCCGCTTTGCAGGCGCAAAGCAGTGCTTTGCGAAACCCCTGCGCCGCCGCTGTCATCAAAAACTTCATTAGCAGCAGCGCACGAAAATTGGCGCGATGTTTTCCTCGACACACATTTGCAAAGCACCATCGCCGCTGCGTTGGAACATAACCGCGACTTAGCGATTTCCGTTTTTCGTGTTGACGAGGCGCGTGCGCAAGCTGGAATTGCACGCGCTCCGCGCTTGCCGGAACTTGATTTGAATGCGCAGCATCAATCCAGTGGAACCTCGTCCAGCGTCGCGCGAAATGGTTTTGCTACGACCAGCCAACGTTACGACGTGGGAGTCGGCGTGGCGGCGTTTGAACTTGATTTTTGGGACCGCCTGAGAAATCTTGATGATGCCGCGAGGGCCAATTTTCTGTCCACCGAATATGCACGCAGCGCATTTCGTTTATCGCTGATTCGCGACGTGGCACAAACTTGGTTCAGCGTGCGCGAACTAAGTCAACGCAAGGAATTGGCCGAGCAAACTATGCTCGGCCGTGAAGCGAGCTTAAATTTGATTACCCATCGTCGCGATGTTGGGTTAGCAAGTGACATTGATTTCCAAACCGCGACTGGCGCACTGGCCAATGCGCGCGTTGAAATTGCGAATTTGGCACGGCAGCTTGCAGCGGCGGAAAACGGATTGCAGTTGTTAGTCGGGCAGAAAATGCCTGACAAACTCTCACCAGCACCAACTGACGAACTCTTGCGTGACATCGCCGTCGGGCTGCCTGCCGAAGTACTGCTCGCCCGTCCCGACATCCTTGCCGCCGAGCAAAAACTCATCGCTGCGAATGCCAACGTAGGTGCAGCGCGCGCTGCTTTTTTTCCAAGAATATTGTTGACCGCCAGCGCTGGAAGTGCCAGTAGCGCGCTGTCGAATTTATTTGCAGCGGGCAGCGGGACATGGAGTTTCGTCCCTGCGCTAACCGTTCCGCTGTTCGACGGCGGACGCAATCAAGATAACTTGGATATTGCTGAAGCACGTAAAAACATTGCCGTTGCTGAGTACGAAAAAAGTATACAAAGCGCGTTTCGTGATGTCGCCAATTTACTTGCGGCACGAACGCATTATTTGGCGCAGATAGAAGCCTTACAAGCCGGTGCACAGGCGCAAATCGAGCGTCTACGCCTGGTCAACGCGCGTTATGTGGGTGGAGTAGCCAATCATCTTGAATTGATTGATGCCCAGCGCGACAGTTTTGCTGCGCAGCAAAATTTGCTGATTGCAAAGCAGCAAGCGCTCTCGACCAGTGCAAGTATGTTCGCGGCACTTGGCGGGTACTAAGTCATGGTGTGGTAAGTAGCCTACTGCGTTGATTGGCCAGTATGTGGTTTGCCGCCCTAGGGGCCGCAAACTCAACTAACATTGACCTACTAAGCGAATAAAAACAGGGGAGCTGGGCCATGAAAAAATTTCTCGCAGGACTAGTTATCGTAGTTGTTGGCGTAGCTGTTTTTCATTTCGCCACACTACCTCCCGCGCCGCCCGAGATTCCACCCGTACCCGCGAAAATAGCGACGCCGGCAATCCCCGCGCTTACCGCTTACGATATGCCAACCGGTCAGGTACCAGTGTCCAACGAACCCTACGGCGCCACTTTCCGCAGCGTTTCCATCGCTGATCTGGTTGAGCGCAATATGGGTACCGGCGTCTATACCGGAACGCCCTATTGGACGCAGCGTAAAGAATGGTTCGAGCAGAATTTCTACGCCACGCTGGCCGGCAAGAAAGTTTGGAAACCGGGTACCTCACCGGATACGCATAAGCGCGGCGATCCGGTGACTTGGGAATTTGTACCGATTCCGCAATACGTTCCGCCACCCTGTGATCAGGTCCAACCCACAGGCTATGACGCTGAAGGTTGTCGCTACGTTAATGCACTGTTCAAAGATGTGGAGGCAGTCGACAATGCCAAAGCGCAGCGGATGCGCGATCAAGTTCGCCGCGGCCGCGATGTATGGTTCAAGGGCACCTTTGGTAACCAGGACGAAAATACGCTGGCCACAATTCGAATTCGCGGCATTGGCAAGGAGAAGATGAACTATCCGTGGTTGGATACGCGGACACGGTCGCAGCGCTTTACTAAATGGGGTTTGATTAACGATCCGGACTGCGTCGAAGGTGATGAGTCTACCCACTGGTACGACAAGTGCCAGGATCCGCACTCGTCGGGCGTTCTGGGCTACCGCAAGTATTACGCCGATCCGATCAAGCAGGGTGACAAAGTCATTTACGACCCGGCGACTGCGCCTTACGACCCCAACGAAATCAAGGAAAACAAGCGCTACGTGATCGGACATCCTTGTGTTCAATGCCACGTTGGTTTTGAGCCGACGCGCCCGCCAGCAGATGGCAACGCGCCCAAGTGGGAAAACCTGAGCGGCACCATCGGCGCTCAGCACATCCGGCAGCCGCTGGCATTTTTTGGCGGCCTACCATCGAATCACTATGTGCCGCAGGTTGTCAAAGGTGGGCGTTTAGGCACGGTGGACACCTCGCTTGTGGCATCTGACTTCATGCACAATCCCGGCACGCAAAACAACATCATGGATTTTCACAACAAGCGCCTGTTCGAGCACAAGATGCGCGATCCGGTGAGTGGTGAAATCAAGACCGCCAAGACACGGCACGTGCTAAAGGGTGGTGAGGATTCGGTTGGCGAGCACTTGGCGCTGATCCGGGTTTACATCAATATCGGTCTATGTACTGAAGAGTGTTGGGTGCCAAACTTCCCCTACCCCGGTCAGATGATCGGGCGCGGCTCCAAGCAAAGCCCAATGCGCATCATGCAGTGCGCGGCCAAATGCGATGCTTGGAATTACGCCGACAGCAAGATGGATGATCTGACTGCCTTTCTGATCACTGGTGGTCCGACATATTTGATGGCCGCCAAGGAGACCAAGGATGGCACACCTGGCGCAAAGTACGTAGATACGACGATGGTGCCGGCCGGCAAGGCGATCTTTGCGCGCGAGTGCGCGGGCTGTCATAGCTCGAAATTTGCACCGGAGAATATTCGCGCCGACAAGAATGCTTTGGGTAAATTCTACGAAGGCCATGTCTTCGGCAAGGAAGACTACTGGCGCACAGAATTTACTGAGGCGCAGTTAGCCGATAAAGCCTTTGTCGAAAAATATTTCGTCAAAGATCCTAAGTTGGGTTTGCGGCCTAAGCAGTTTGCCGAGAAAGGTGTCTTTGGCCAAGACTGGCTGGGCAATGACGAGCGTACTAACTTCAAAATTGTTGGTACCAATATGTGTCGTGCACTGCATGACAACCACAGCAAGGGACACATTTGGGAAGAATTCGGCTCCGAGACCTATCGTGACTCACCACCTGCAGGGACGGTGAAGCGGGTGGTCAATCGCATGTTCCCGCTCATCGGCGGGATGGAAATGGGCGAGAAAACAATCGATGGTGGCTCCGGCTATTTGCGCAACATCTCCTTGCTCTCAGTCTGGGCCATCGCGCCGTTTCTGCATAACAACGCGGTGGGCGAGATGACCTACTTGCCGGATGGCTCGCCGGATTACACGGTCGCCGGGCGGATCAAGCAGTTTGAAATGGCGTTTGACGAACTGATGACCTCGGACAATCCGGCGGCGACACCACACCGAACGCCAAAGACCTCGACCTTCACAGAAGATTCTGTAGTTTCCGCGCGTGAAGACGGTCATGGTTTCCCGCAGATTCCGGTGAAAGCCGGGACGCCGGTGGCCAATGCAGCATCGTCGGACACGCACGATCCATTCTTTATGAAGTGTGACGATCCGGTCGAAAACAAAGGACATCAGTTCGGCATCGATTTGTCAGCGGCGGACAAACGTGCCCTGCGTGAATTTCTAAAGATGATGTAGCGTTCGTGCGACAAGGCGTTCTGCTCCCCGCGATTACTTCACCGGCATTCCGGGGGGCGTTTCATTGGTCTGGCGGGTACCGTCGATGAACCGGGTGGTGGTTGCTGTCGCTGTGATTGTCCTCGGGACCGTTGGGTACGCGGTGATTATGCTGTCAAACACGCAAAGCCCGCCGCCGATAACGGCGCTGGCGAAGCAGAGTTCAAACGCACGCAATCTGTTGTCGGACAAGATCATCCCCAACACTGATTTACCGCCTGATGGAACACGTTCGCTGTTCGATCACCTTGTGGCGCAGAACGATGGTTTGCCGTACCCGTTCGCCAAACTAATCGCGTTGTTGCGAGAGCAAAACCCGGCCGGGCTTGACCCCGTCACCTTATTGATCCCGAATGGCCGCTCCTTACTCAAAGGTCAGGCCGACAACGCGCATCCGCGACTGGTGGTGGCGGCGGATTACGATGGCAACAACACGCCGGTCGGATTGGGCAAAGCAACGCGCGGTGCGTTATTTCTTGGCTTTGTCGAGAATGCCAACGAGATTGAGGTGGTGAGCTACAACGAAGCGGCCGGGCGATTCGAATATCAATTGGTGCAGAACTATTGCAAGGGTTGTGTGCCGCGCATAGTGTATGCGCGGCGGGCAATTTGTCTGACCTGCCATCAAGGCACGACGCCAATTTTCTCGCAGCGGCCATGGAACGAAACCAACGGACAGGAAGCCACCGCAGCAGCCATCCTGGCGGCGCGAGGCGACAACAAGCCGTACCACGGCGTCGCGATTTCCCAGCCATTGGCGAACGCCGAGCGCTTTGACCAGCTGACAGATATAGGCAATTTTTACCACGTCAGCCAACGACTTTGGATAGATGGTTGTGGCCCAGATGGCAACGAATGTCGGCGGCAAATGGTGCTGCTGGCACTGCAATACAGCGACAATCCGGGTGGCTTTGACGCCGCGTCGAGTGATGCCAATCGCTTGCGCGAATTGCAGGCGCTGAGCTTTCCGAAAGAAGGCATCGGCGTGCCCGAGTCGGATTTGCAAAACCGGGATCCCATCGGCGAGAAGCAAGGCTTCAAAGGTTGGCTACGATCTTTGATCACGCGTGACTTCAAGTTGGGTGAAGGCGCCAAAGATAACGAGGATCTTTCGGCGTTTGAAAAGCTGCCGCCGCTCCGAGCCGAGCTTGATCCACTCAGCATCCGCTCGCCAAAGCAAAATCTGCGTGCCAACGATATCGACGGCGTCTATGGACTGGCGCGTTTCTTCACTGAGTCCGACTCGAAAACTTTAGCGGAACACAACGGCAATTCGTCCGCCAAATTGTTGGCGAAAGTGCGTGCGTTACCGCCAGAAGTATTCGCCGCCAAACCGTTTTCGCGGGTCGCAATGATGCAAGTGCTGACGGGAAAGTCGTTTGAATATTGCTGCATCAAAACCGATGAAATGTCCCCACCAGTCGCTTCAGGTGTGCCACCATTGGCAATCAAGTACCACCCTGAATTGCAGCCATTCGCCGATTACTGTTTTGCTTGCCATCGCGGCAATCCGGCCAAGCGTCTCAACTTCATGGCGGGTGATACTGAACAAGCGGTTTTGGACAGCATCAAGAAAAAAACCGAGATACGCGACGCGCTGGATTGGGAGCGCTATGCCAAGACGGACAAAGCGTCGAAATTGATGCCGCCGCGCGACTCGGCGCAATATCATGCGTTTGAAGAGGCAGGTGCTGTCGGGGAAAAGACGCGGGAGAAAATGCGCGAATTTGTGCCGGGAATGTTTAGTTTTTGAGTGGTAACGGTAAAGGGGAAAATGATGCGCGAGACTGAAGCTGCCGTTGTAAATAACGGCGTGTCACCAGCACCAACTGGCGAGTTTGCCCGGCTTGGTGCGCGCACGCTGCTGGCGACATTGGGCTTGCTGCTGCTTGGCTACACGGTGATTGCACAAGCCACCCCGTCATATGCCCGCGCCTACAAAACCCAATTCGGCTATAGCCCTTCATGCAATGCGTGCCACACCGAAGGCGGCGGAACGGCGCTCAATCCCTTTGGCAAAGCATTCAAGGGTGCCGGCAGGAATGACGCCGCGTTTGCCAAAATTGCTGCGTTGGATAGCGACGGTGATGGCGTAGCGAATACTGCAGAAGCGCAAGCCAAAGCCAACCCCGGCGACAAGAAATCGACACCGACGAGCCCCGGCGGTTGGCTGGATTTGGCCGCCATGATTCCTAAGGAAGTGCAAGCTGCGTTCCCCGGCGTTCAAAGTTGGTTGCCGCGCGACGCGGTGTTGACTGCCACCGATATTGCGACCGCCAAGACCATGGGCGCAAGTTTGAGCGCTGCTGACGAAAACACTATTTACATTCCGGTCGAGAATCAGCGCCCGGCCGGGACGGCGTTGATCTTCCCGGTGACGTTTCAGGACAAGACGTTTTACTTGTTGATGACCACGGATAAAGCGCTGAAGATTTCGCAGGTCATCCCAATGAACACCAAGGCCTTGCCAGCCGCCAAGACGGCCAAAGCGTATGCGAACTTTGTCGGTGTCGCTGCCCAGTCGGTACCGGCAGCAGCAGGCAACACGCTGGATGACGCCATCACACGCGCCGTCAAGAATGCCGGTGTACTGTTGTATGTGCGACTGAAGGGCGCTTGAGCATGCGTACAATTCGCCGCACGCTTGCTTTGCTTGGTGTTTTCGCCGCACTCACGTTTGGTGCCGCTAACGTCAACGCCGCTGATGCGGGCGCCACTCCGACTACTGGCACCAGCGCCGTGGCGGCACCAGCAACGGCCAGCGCAGAGCCCGCCTTGGATTTTTTTGGTGACAAGCCAATAGCGGATGCAGCGTTGGTCCATGTGCCGCCACCCAAGCCACAATGGATGACGGTTGGTGGACCAATCGCGCTATTCCTCTTTTTCCTCACATTGATCTACGCGGTGTACAAACTCATTCCGTTCCGTGAGACGCCTATTCATTTCGATCTGCACGACTTACCAGTGGCCGCCCAGCGCGGTATCGGCATGGCGGTCGTACTCTTCGGTTTCGCGTTCCTGTTCGGTGCCGCAGAAGTCCATTACCAACTCGGACTGCACGACACGGCTGAGGCCTATTTCCAACAAATGGGTGTCGGCAAACTAATCGCCATGACGCACGCACACATGTTTGGATTTACCACCAGCTTTTTCATCATCGGCATACCATTCTCGCTGCATTTCCATCGGCTGCGCATCTACCAATGGATTTTCCCGCTCGGCCTCGCCGCCTCGCTCTGCGACATCATCGCGTGGTGGGGGCTCAAATTCGTGTCCGGTAATTTCGAGTTCATCACATGGATGTGTGGATTCATTTTCATGACCTGTTACGGCTGGATTTTGATCGGGCTCGTCCGTGTGATCTTTTTCCCGAAAATCCGCTGGGGCCCCGACTACATCAATGATGGAAAGAAAGCTGATTCCAGCGGCTAAGTGCCAGCGTTGGTCACTAAGCAATCAGTTCAATAAGCTACCAAGGAGCGAAACGGATGATCGAGGTTTCGTGGTTGTTGTTTGTCTTTGCTTCACTTTTGCTGATAGTAACTCCCGGTCAGGACATGATTCTGGTCATGTCGCGCTCCATCGCGCAAGGTCCGGCCGCTGGCGTTGCCACGGCCGCCGGCGTGAGTGTTGGGCTGGTTGGCCACACTATCCTTGCCACTCTGGGACTTGGCGCAATCTTGCGTACCTCCGAATGGCTTTTTCTGGCACTCAAGCTTATTGGTGCTGCCTATCTGGTCTACCTTGGGGTACAACTGCTGCGGTCGAAGCAACATGAGCTTGCAATCGCTGGTGGTGCAACTCGCTCGCTGTGGCGGCTGTTCCTGGACGGTGCATTTTCAAACGTGACCAACCCGAAGATTGCCGTCTTTTACTTCGCCTTCCTGCCGCAGTTCGTGCTGCCCGGTGCCGCGCATCCCACCTTGGCAGTCTTTGTCCTCGGCTTGGTGTTCGCCGGGCTGACTTTCCTGGTCAAAGGTCCGGTAGGTCTCGGCGCTGGAATGCTCTCTGGGTGGTTGCGCGAACATCCGAAAGCACTGACTTGGATCTATCGCAGCAGTGGTGCTGTGCTGCTTGGCCTTGGAATCAAGCTGGCATTCGAGCGGCGGCCGTAGAGGCAGGATTTTCAATGGGAAACACAATCGATTTCATTGTCCGGAGTCCTTGCAAATGAAACATCTCATCTCGGCAATGTTGGTAATAGTTGCGATCATTCATCTGTTACCGCTGTCGGGCGTCCTGAGTAGCGAACGCTTGACTGCGCTTTACGGCTTGAACTTCAACGAACCAAACTTGGCGATCCTGATGCGCCATCGCGCCGTGCTTTTCGGCATTCTTGGCGTGTTCTTGCTTTTCGCCGCGTTTCATCCATCGCTGCAATTGGCTGCATTCATTATGGGTTTTGTCAGCGTCACTTCTTTCCTTTGGCTGGCTTGGTCTGTCGGCGATTACAACGCTCAGGTCGCTCGCGTGTTCGTCGCAGACATCGTGGCCTTGGTGTGCCTAGTGGTCGGCTTGGGAGCCTATTTTTTTATTGGAACGGGTGAGTTAAAAGGCTAGCTAGGGTACTAAATCGTGATCCGTCCATAAAGATTCGATCTAGCGCGTAGCAACTGAACCTCCGTCGTTTGAACCGGGTCCGTTAAATCAACGCGAAAATCAATTCGGTCTCAACCGCAACAACTCGCCATCGGCGCTATCGGTCAGCACATAGATCAATCCATCGGGACCGACGCGGACATCGCGGATGCGCTTTTTTAGATTGCCGATTAGTCGCTCTTCTTCTATCAGCAAATCACTGTCTTTGCCTTTGCGTAGACGACTGATGGATTTAGCGGCGAGTGCGCCGACGAGTAATTTCCCGTTCCAATCTGGAAAGATCTCGCCACGGTAAACGGCGAGGCCGGAAGGTGCAATTGACGGCACCCAGATGAAGCTTGCGCGCTGCATGCCGGGCGCAAAGGCGCGCTCAGAAATGATACTGCCGTCGTAATCGACGCCGTGGGTAAGCAGCGGCCAACCGTAGTTAGCACCAGCGACCAATAGATTGACTTCATCGCCACCACGCGGACCGTGTTCGTGCAACCAAATTTCACCGGTCGTGATGTCGCGCGTCAAACCTTGTGCGTTGCGATGACCGTAGGTCCAGATTTCGGGCAATGCCTTGGGTGTTTTGACGAAAGGATTCTCGGCAGCAGCGCGGCCTTCCTTGTCAAGACGTAAAGTTTTGCCCAGGTGCGAGCCCAAGTCTTGGGCGGCGGCTTTGTAATTAAAGCCGTCGCCGATTGTCAGCAGCAGGGATTTGTCGGGCAGAAAAAGCATTCTTCCGCCGGGGTGTTTTGGCTCGGCTTTATCCGGCTTGGAGCGAAAAATCACACGACCTTCGACCAATTGATTGTCCACCAATCGCGCCTTCCAGATCGCTGTGTGGTTGGCCGTCTTTTCACCTTCGACAAATGAAATATAGATAAGGCGATTACTGTTGAAGTCGGGGTCGAGGGCGATATCAAGAATGCCGCTGTCGGATATTTGCAATGGTGATGGTGGGCCGCCTTCAATGAATTGCTTTGAGAGCGCGCCGTTTTTCCACAAGCGCATGCCGCCATGTTTTTCGCTGATAAGGATTTCATCTTTGCCGACGAAAGCCAGACTCCACGGACTCTTTAGTCCACTGGCAAGCTGCTCAATTTTGACCGATTCTGTGTTCGGGATTATCAGTTGATTGATCAGTGCGACTGGCGTTGGTGGCGCTTTGGTTTGAGCCTGCACTAGGCCAAACAATACAGAAAAAAATGTGACGACGAGAGTTTTGGTCGAGATGTTCATGGCTGAAAGTCTCCGAAATCGATCAGGCAAAGCAATACCAATGGCGTTCGGTCAGCAAGCCGGAATTGCGCCTTACAACGGCGGCGGAACTGGGGTTTCGCTAAGCATTGCTTAGCGCCTGTGGAGCGGCTGCGCTGTACTAAGCCCAGACTCCACACCAGCACCAACTGACGAATCAGCAGCTGTATCAGCCGCAGTTGCGCTTTCCAACAAATCCCGCAGTTCCCGAAATAACTCCCGAAACGACTTTGGTGGCTTTTTCAATTCAGCTTCCTTCAAAGCATTGCGCCGCAATTGGCGCAAGCGCTGGATGTCGGCTTGCGGATAATCCTCGGCAAGTTGCGCAAAGCCGGTTTCATCGGCCATCAGGCGCGTGCGTAAGGCTTCCAGTCGGTGTTGGCGTGCAGTCGAGGCGACCGAAGCGCCTTTGACTTCATCGATGGCGGCTTGCAGGGGTTCGACCTCGGCAGTGCGCATCAGCTTGCCGATGAACTGCATTTGTCGGCGACGGCCTTCGTGCGCGGTAATTCGTTGGGCGGCCAAAATCGCGTCTTTAAGGCGTTCCGGCATCTCGATTTTGGCAATTCGCTCTTTAGACAGTGCCACCAATTCCTCGCCCAAGTCCTGCAACGCGGTGCTTTCACGCTTTCTTTGCGATTTACTAGGGCCGTCCCATTCCAAATCGGCCTCGTTTTCGGTCTCAGCGGGTAATATCGTGGTCTTCTTCATCGTAAGGATTGTCGCATGATGCCGGTCGCGACTCAAAATTTTGGCCATTCGCAGGACGAATTGCGCGAACTCGCGGGCGTGGTGCTTGATCACGCCCGTGCTGAGGGCGCGACCGATTGCGAAGTCGATGTCTCTGAAGGTTTCGGCCAGTCGGTCAGCGTGCGGCGGCAGGAAGTCGAAACGCTGGAGTACAACCGTGACAAAGGCCTCGGTGTCACCGTTTATCTTGGACAGCGGCGCGGACACGCGAGCAGTTCCGATTTTTCGTTGACGGCGATTCATGCCACGGTCGATGCGGCCCTGGCGATTGCGCGGTTTACCGCTGAAGATAGCTGCGCGGGCTTGCCCGACCCCAAGCTGTTTGCCAAAAAGCCGATGGAGCTGGAACTGTTTCACCCGTGGAACATTTCGATCGCCGATTCAATTGCAATGGCGCAGCGCTGCGAACAAGCCGCATTTGATGTCAGCCCGCTGATCAAGAATTCTGAAGGCGCCAGCGTCTCAGCGCAGCAATCACATTTCATCTCGGCCAATAGCTTAGGATTTATGGCTGGATTTGCCACGTCGCGCCACTCCATTTCATGCTCGGTAATTGCTGGCAAAGGCCAGGATATGCAGCGCGACGATTGGTATGTTAGCCAGCGCAACGCAGCTAACTTTCCGGCGGTCGAGCGAGTCGGCGAATACGCAGCGCGGCGCGCGTTATCGCGGTTGAAGCCACGAAAACTCAAGACGCGCAAATCCCCGGTGGTGTTTGAAGCCGCGCTTGCGGTAGGTTTGATTGGCAGCTTTGTGCATGCGGTTTCCGGCGGTGCGCTGTATCGCAAAACTAGCTTCTTGCTCGGTTCTTTGGGCAAACCTATTTTTCCCGATTTTGTTCAAATCAGCGAACGTCCACATCTTAAAGGTGCGTTTTCATCTTCGCCCTTTGATGACGATGGTGTGGCCACCAAAGACCGCGAAGTGGTCAAAAGCGGTGTCGTCTCGGGCTACTTTTTGTCGACTTATTCGGCGCGCAAACTCGGCATGCGCACGACGGCAAATGCGGGCGGCGCACACAATCTATTGGTGCGTTCGGGCGATTGCGATTTGCCCGCCTTGCTACGCAAAATGGGTACCGGATTGCTGGTCACCGAATTGATGGGGCAGGGCGTGAACTACGTCACTGGCGATTACTCGCGCGGCGCGGCGGGCTATTGGGTTGAGAATGGCCAAATTGCTTATCCGGTGCACGAGATTACGATTGCCGGAAATCTCAAGACCATGTTCAAAGGCATCGTCGCGATTGGCAAAGACATCGAAACGCGCGGCTCAAAACAAGTCGGCTCGATACTAATCGACCAGATGACGATAGCGGGAAGTTAGCCGCGTGGAACTTGAGCGCCTGCTACGCTCGCAAGGTTTCGGCAGTCGCCCTGATTGTCGCGAGCTGGTTCGCAATGGACGCGTGGCCATCAACAGCGAAATCTGCGACGATCCTTACGCAGAATTTAATCCCGAAAATTTGGAATTCGCCGTCGACGGCGTTAGGTGGCGATACACGGAAAAAGTCTATCTGGTGATGAATAAACCCGGCGGTTATGAAGTCTCGCACCAGCCACATCATCATCCCAGTGTATTTGAACTGCTGCCCAAACCATTGCTCACACGCGGCGTGCAAGCCGTCGGTCGCCTTGACGAAGACACCACCGGCCTGCTGCTGTTCACCGATGATGGTCAATTTATTCACCGTTACACCTCGCCGAAGAAATTGATTCCCAAGGTCTATCGTGTGACCACCAAGCACGCTATTGATGAGGTGCAAATTGCCGACTTGCTCGCCGGTGTGGTGCTCAACGACGAACCCAAACCAATTGCTGCGGTTGCCGCAGAAATTGTTAGCGATTGCGTGCTTAAACTCACCGTCACCGAGGGGAAATATCACCTCGTCAAACGTATGATCGCCGCCGTGAGCAATCGCGTTGAAGCCCTCCATCGCGAGGCAATAGGCGGCTTGAGTTTGCCAGCGGATATTGCAGTTGGGCAATGGCGATTTCTGAGCGCTGCCGAGATTCGTGCATTGACGCAAACCCATTGTGCTTAATTAAGTAGTAAGCCACACGTCAGTGAACCTGTGCCAATATGCTGAGATGCAAAACCCTGCGACAGACGACTTCATCTTAACCACGAAAAACTTGACCAAAGAGTTCAAGGGTTTTGTAGCGGTGAACGATGTGAGCCTCAATGTTCGGCGCGGTGAGATTCATGCTTTGATTGGACCCAACGGTGCAGGCAAGACGACTTGCTTTAATTTGCTGACCAAGTTTTTGGAGCCGACGCGTGGCGCGATACATTTCAACGGGGTCGACATCACCCATGAGAAATCGGCGCAAATTGCGCGCCGCGGCGTGGTGCGTTCGTTTCAAATTTCGGCGGTGTTTCCCCATCTCACTGTGTTGGAAAACGTGCGCATTGCGTTGCAACGAAACTTGGGCACCTCATTTCATTTTTGGAAATCCGAGCGCACCTTAGACGTGTTGAATGAGCGCGCAATGGCTTTGCTCGGTGATGTGGGTTTGACCGAATACGCAAAAACAATCACCGTAGAAATGCCCTACGGCCGCAAGCGCGCGCTGGAAATTGCCACCACTTTGGCCTTGGAGCCAGAGCTGATGTTGCTCGACGAACCGACCCAAGGCATGGGGCACGAAGATGTCGATCGGGTGATGCAATTGATTAAAAAAGTCTCTGCAAATCGAACGATCTTGATGGTCGAACACAATATGAAAGTGGTCGCTGGAATCTCCGATACCATCACTGTGCTAGCTCGTGGCGCGGTGTTGTCGGAAGGCAACTACGCAAAGGTCGCTGCCGATCCCTTGGTGATTGAAGCCTACATGGGTACTGAGGCCAATGAGGCAGAAGCCGCATGAACGCGACAACGGAATATTTGCGGCTGCGCGATTTACATGCTTTCTATGGCGAATCGCATGTATTGCATGGGGTTAACTTAGTCGTCAATCGCGGCGAATGTGTAACGCTGCTCGGGCGCAATGGCGCCGGGCGAACCACAACACTACGTGCAATTCTCGGCCTTACGGGGCGACGCACTGGCTCGATTGTGGTCAATGGTACCGAAGTAATTGGGTTGCCAACGCACCAAATCGCACGACTTGGCATCGGCTATTGCCCCGAGGAGCGCGGAATTTATTCGAGTCTCAGTTGCGAAGAAAATTTACTCTTGCCACCCAAGCTGCACAGCGCGGGCATGAGTCTTGACGAGATTTACACAATGTTCCCCAACCTCGCCGAACGCCGGCACAGCCAAGGCACGCGGCTATCCGGTGGCGAGCAACAAATGTTGGCGATGGCACGTGTGCTGCGCACCGGCGCGCAACTTTTGTTGCTTGACGAAATCTCCGAAGGTTTGGCACCGGTCATCGTGCAACGCCTTGCGCAAATTATTTTGCAGTTGAAAGAAAAAGGCTTCACGATATTGTTGGTCGAGCAAAATTTTCGTTTTGCAGCACCCTTGGCAGACAGAATGTATGTGGTCGAACACGGTCAAATTGCCGCTGAGATTCATCAAAATGAGTTGGATGAAAAACGAGAATTTCTACAAGAAGTGTTAGGTGTTTAGTGGCTTAATTTTTTTGAATAACAGGAGAAGACAATGAAAAATATCAATAAAAATCCTCTCGCGCTGGCAGTCTGCGCGGCTTTTGGCTTGGCCGGAAGTTTGGTCACAGCGTCGGCGCAGGCACAGGTGTCGGACAATGTGGTGCGCATCGGTGTGCTCACCGATATGTCGGGTGCGTATTCTGATTTGGCAGGGACGGGCAGTGTCGTCGCCACGCAATTAGCAATCGACGATTTCAAGGCAAAAAACAAAGTCAGCTGGGCGATTGAAGTGGTCTCCGCCGATCATCAAAACAAAGGCGACATTTCGTCGAATAAAGCGCGCGAGTGGTTTGACCGCGACAAGGTTGATGTGGTGACCGATTTGGTGACCACCTCGACGGCGCTGGCGGTGATGAAAGTCGCCAAAGAGAAAAACAAAATTGCGCTGATTTCAGGTGCCGCGTCGACTCGCATCACTAATGAAGATTGCAACGATGTCACCGTGCATTGGACCTACGATACCTACGCAGTGGCCAATGGCACTGCCAAGGCAGTGGTGAAACAAGGCGGGAAAACTTGGTTCTTCCTAACCGCCGATTACGCTTTTGGTCAGTCACTAGAAAAAGACGCAACCGATGTCGTTAATGCTAATGGCGGCAAGGTGTTAGGCGCAGTGCGGCATCCATTCCCGGGCAGTGATTTCTCATCATTTCTGCTCAAGGCGCAAAGCTCAGGTGCGCAAGTGATTGGTCTGGCCAACGCTGGAACTGACACCACCAACTCCATCAAACAAGCCGCAGAATTTGGCGTGACACCAAAACAATCGCTAGCCGGTCTGTTGATGTTCATCACTGATATTCACAGTCTCGGGCTAGCGACCACGCAGACCATGTATTTGACTGAAGCGTTTTATTGGGATCGCAACGAAGAAACACGCGCTTGGTCGAAACGTTTTTTTGACAAGCAACGCAAGATGCCAACGATGGTGCAAGCGGGGCTGTATTCAGCGACCTTGCACTACCTGAATGCCGTCAAAGCCGCGAATTCAGACGACACGCAAAAGGTCATGGCGGCGATGAAGAAAGCACCGGTGAATGATTTCTTCGCCAAAAACGGTACGATTCGTGAAGATGGTCGGATGGTGCATGACATGTATTTGATGCAAGTGAAAAAGCCGGACGAATCGAAATATCCGTGGGACTACTACAACGTCCGCCAAACGATTCCGGCGGCTGAAGCATTCCAGTCGCTGGCCGCGTCGAAGTGTTCATTGGTGAAGAAATAATTTGTGGCGTCGCCGCGGACGCAATGAATAATCCCCATGACTGAAATCTTCGGTATCCCCATCCAAGCCTTGATGGGCCAGCTTATGCTTGGCCTCGTCAATGGCTCGTTTTACGCCATGTTGAGCCTCGGCCTTGCGGTGATTTTTGGCATGCTCAATATTATTAATTTCGCCCACGGTGCGATGTATATGGCGGGCGCGTTTTTTGCGTGGATGGGGCTGACCTATTGGGGCATCGGCTATTGGTGGTCACTGATTCTGGTACCACTCACAGTTGGCGTGGTCGGCGTCATCATCGAGCGCACCATGTTGCAATGGCTGTATCAACTCGATCATCTTTATGGCTTGCTACTCACCTTTGGTCTAGCCTTAATGATCGAAGGCGCGTTTCGATATTTCTATGGCTCGTCGGGTTTGCCTTATTCCATCCCTGAAGAGCTTACCGGCGCGATAAATCTTGGTTTTATGTTCCTGCCGAAATATCGCGCGTGGGTGGTTGTGGTGTCGCTGGTGGTTTGTTTGGCGACGTGGTTTGTGATTGAAAAAACCAAGCTCGGTGCCTACCTTCGCGCAGCCACAGAAAACCCGCGCTTGACACAAGCTTTCGGCATCAATGTGCCGTTGATGGTGATGCTCACCTATGGTTTTGGCGTAGCGCTGGCGGGTCTCGGTGGTGTGCTGGCGGCACCAGCTTACGCGGTCAGTCCGCTGATGGGCTCGAATCTCATCATCGTCGTTTTTGCTGTTGTGGTTATTGGCGGTATGGGGAGCATCATGGGTTCGATCTTGACCGGCCTAAGTCTGGGGGTTATCGAGGGCCTGACCAAAGTCTTTTATGCAGAAGCTTCCAACACCGTGGTGTTTGTCGTCATGGTTATTGTGCTGATGATTCGTCCGGCAGGTTTATTCGGCAAAGAAAAATGACAATGCCAAAAATCCATTTCGGGTATCTCGGCCTGTTCGTTGCGCTGCTCTTCGCACCGTTTTTTGTCTACCCGGTGTTGGTGATGAAAGTGATGTGCTTTGCCTTGTTTGCCTGCGCATTTAATTTGCTGTTGGGCTACACCGGCTTGCTGTCCTTTGGACACGCCGTGTTTCTAGGCACTGGCGCTTACGTAACCGGTCACGTACTCAAAGAATGGGGCTGGCCGACGGAATTGGGGTTGTTGGCAGGGACATTGAGTGCGAGTGTTTTGGGATTGCTCATCGGCGCGCTGGCGATACGCCGTCAAGGAATTTACTTTGCGATGGTGACTTTGGCGCTGGCGCAAATGGTCTATTTTTTGTTCGTTCAATCCACATTTACCGGCGGCGAAGACGGCCTGCAAGGCATCCCGCGCGGCACTTTGCTCGGCGTAGTCGATCTCGCCGACGATCAATCGTTGTACTACCTCGTGCTGGCGATTTGCGTCGGTGCGTTTTGGTTAATCCACCGCACGATACATTCACCATTCGGCCAAATCCTGAAAGCGGTGCGCGAAAACGAAGCGCGGGTGGTCTCGCTCGGTTTCGATGTCGCCAAATATAAACTCGTCGCCTTCGTGCTTTCTGCAACTCTGGCCGGTCTCGCTGGTGCAACCAAAGTGTTGGTGTTCAAGTTCGCCACACTGACTGACGCGCACTGGCACGCCTCAGGCGAAGTGGTGTTAATGACACTGCTCGGCGGCATGGGCACAGCCTTCGGCCCGGTAGTCGGCGCCGGTGTGATCATCAGTTTGCAAAGCGAGTTGGCCGACAAAGTCGGCTCACTGGTCACCGTCATCATGGGCGGGATATTTGTCGTCTGCGTGCTGGCGTTTCGACGTGGCATTGTGGGTGAAGCGAGTGCGCTGTATCAGCGGATTGCCGGAACCAAAGATATTCACTGACGGCGGCGGAGCAGGGGTTTCGCAAAGCATTGCTTTGCGCCTGTGGAGCGGGTCGGCTGTACTACGCCGACACTGCACACCAGCACCAACTGGTGCCGGTGGAAAAACTTTCTAACCGTTCGATTTCGTTGCCACAATGAAGGTCGTCTTGGTCGGTGTGACTACAAATCGGCCTATCGTTTCTGGTTGCGTTGCGTCGCGATTGGTGACTTGCACGACATTGCGATCATGACCGACAGCAACCGCTGTTCCGGCCACCAAGAGCATGGTGCACAATATTGCGACGGCGATGACGTTGGTGTTTCTGTAAAGTGTTTTCATGATGCCTGACTCCGTGTGGTGTTGCGATGGAGTCACTTTATTTGTCTGAGCCATCTGTATCCAGTGCAATCCGACGAAAGGCCAAATGTGCGCCGCAAACTGCACTTGGTGCGGATAAACGTGCGCACTCGCACACAGGAACTGGTGGAAACCTTCGGTTTGTTGCATGCACTATCGGGATGAGACCGAATCTTTAAAGCACTATTCAAATGGGGGCTTGTTGAAAGATTGAGCTACACTTTTAATTAGACGACACATACCAAGGACTTTCATGAAAAACGCATTTCACATGAACCGCGCTCGCGTTGAGACTTTGGTCGACGGCGTTTTTGCTATCGCGATGACGATATTGGTTTTGGAAGTTAAGGTCCCGGATTTGGCCGACAAGCGTTCCGTCGACGAATTGCTTTCGGCACTAGGGCATCACAGTTATGTGATTGCGGCATACTTTTTCAGCTTCGCGATGCTGGCAGTGTTTTGGACGTGGCATCACCGCATGGCGGAAACCGTGCGCGTTTTCGATAAGGCGTTGCTGCTCTGCACGATAGTTTTCTTGTCGTTGATTTGTTTTTTTCCGTTTGCAGCGGCGCTGTTCGGGCGCTACCCAACCAATGGTGCAGCGCTTTTTGTTTATGTGATGCTGACCGGACTCATCGTCGCCACTCAAACCATCTATTTCAAAATCGCCATGATGCGGGGGTTGTTACTGGAATCGGTTTCACGTGCTTACGCAATGACGGGACACGTGCGTAATTTGCGCGGTTGTGCGATTTTTATGATTGCTAGCGTGCCTGCCTCGTTGCGACTCAACGAGTGGGTCGCCATCGGTGTTTTGGTGTTGGGCGTGATAATTTTGTGGCACGCCAAACGAATCACAACACAAGCTCGAGAACTAGGCGCTGATCCTTCCTGAGCAACGATTTCAGCACGACTATTTTTTTCTATCAGATCGCACCGTTGCCGCTACAAAACTATCAAAACGCGATTCGCAGACGCTGAACCATTCGACTTGCTCATCGCGGAATCGTTTCCACGGCGTGTAGACCTTGGCGAATCGTGGATTTTTGGCGGCAATTTCTTCAAATAGTTCGACTGCTGCTTTGTAACTCGCGGCTAAAATTTCATTGGAGAACGGCCGCAATAGGGTACCTCCAGCGACTAAGCGTTTCAATGCGGCGGGGTTCTTAGCGTCATATTTGGCTTGCATGTCGATGTTGGCTTCGGCACAGGCAGCTTCCAAAATCGCTTGATATTCCTTGGGTAGTTTTGCCCACTCGTTGAGGTTGATATAGACCGATAACTGCGGTCCGCCTTCCCACCAGCCTGGGTAGTAGTAGTACTTGGCGACCTTATTGAAGCCAAGCTTTTCGTCGTCATAGGGACCCACCCATTCGGCCGCATCGATGGTGCCTTTTTCAAGTGCCGGATATACATCGCTGCCTGGAATTTGCTGCGGCACGACGCCGAGTTTCTGCAACACTTGCCCACCGATGCCGCCAATGCGAAATTTCAGCCCTTTCAAATCGGCGACGGTTTTGATTTCTTTACGGTACCAGCCACCCATTTGCGCACCGGTATTGCCCGCCGGGATTTGGTAAATGTTGTATTCCTTAAAAAGTTCGCGCATCAGCGCGAGGCCGCCGCCTTCATACATCCAGGCGTTTTGTTGGCGGGCATTCAATCCAAATGGCATGGCGGTGTCGAACGCAAAAGTCGGGTCTTTGCCGACGTAGTAATAGCTCGCTGTATGTCCCATTTGCACCGTGCCGTCTTTGACTGCATCGAGTACCGCACCACCGGGAACAATTTCGTTGGCGGCGAATACTTGAATCTGGAATTTGCCACCAGTTGCCGCGGCGACACGTTTAGCGATTAACTCGGCACCGCCAAAAATCGTATCTAAACTTTTTGGGAAACTCGATGCCAAGCGCCATTTGAATTCGGGTATTTGCGCGAGCGCGACGCCCGATAGCGTCGCTGCACCGGCACCAAGAATTCCTGCTGTAGCGGTGTTGATAAATTTTCGTCGCTGCATTTTGTTCTCCTGATTTTTATTTTTTGAACACCTGATCGAGTGCCTTGTCCGCGCTATCGCCAGAGTCTGTCGCGTCCATGATATTCATGTTCGGCACCTCTGTTGCGTTCTCCGCGCCCTGCGTCACCGAGACGATTTGCGGAAAGATTATGACCAACGCGACCATGATGATTTGGATAAGCACGAAGGGAACCGCGCCCCAATAAATATCCGTGCTGGTGACCTTCGGTGGGGCGACCGAGCGCAAGTAAAACAGCGCAAAACCAAACGGCGGGTGCATGAACGAGGTTTGCATATTGATCGCCAGCAGCACGCCAAACCAAATCAGATCGATACCTAGCGCGCTGGCCACCGGTGCGAGTAGCGGTACTACGATAAATGACAGTTCGAAGAAATCGAGAAAGAAAGCCAACACAAATATCAGCAAATTGACCACGATCAGAAAGCCAACTTGCCCGCCCGGTAAATTGATCAACAACGCCTCTACCCATTTGTGTCCATCAACGCCGTAAAAAGTCAGTGAAAATATTCGAGCGCCGATCAGTATGAACACCACAAAAGCAGTGAGTCGGGTCGTGGTTTCCATGGCTTGTTTGAGCAAGCTCAAACTCATGCGCTTGCGCATTAACGCCATCAACAACGCGCCTGTTGCACCCATTGCGCCACCTTCGGTAGGTGTGGCGATGCCTAAGTAAATCGTTCCCAATACCAAAAATATCAGCCCCAACGGTGGCACCAACACAACGATTAGTCGAAAGAGTTTCTGCAGCGCACTCCCCTTTTGGTGGGCCTCCTTCGGTAACGCAGGAACCCAATGCGGTTTAACGACGGCAATCACCATCACATACAAGGCGTACAAGCCGGTGAGCATCAGTCCGGGCAGCAACGCCGCTGTATACATGTCGCCAACCGAACGGCCAAGTTGATCGGCGAGGATGATCAGCACCAGCGAGGGCGGAATAATTTGCGCCAGCGTGCCTGATGCGGCAATGACACCGCTGGCGAGGCGTTTGTCATAGCCATAGCGCAACATGATGGGTAGCGAAATCAGACCCATCGCAATCACAGATGCTGCAACAACGCCGGTGGTGGCTGCCAACATCGCGCCGACAAAAATTACCGCGAAGGCAAGGCCGCCACGGACAGGGCCGAATAATTGGCCAATGGTTTCGAGCAAATCCTCGGCCATTCCAGAGCGTTCCAAGATCAGCCCCATGAAAGTGAAAAACGGAATGGCAAGCAAAGTGTCGTTGCTCATCACGCCCCAGATACGATCCGGCAAGGCTTGGAAAAGCGCGGGTTGTAATAGTCCCAGGGAAACTCCAATGAGACCAAAAAAAATTCCACAGGCAGCCAGGGAAAACGCCACGGGATAGCCCAGGAGCAAAAAAATGATCATCGCGACGAACATCACCGGCGCGATATTGGCGCGCAAAAAATCTTGCATGATGAGACTTAGCGCAAGCATGGATTGTCGCCTTGGCCGCGCAAAAAGTTGATACATTTGATAGCTTGGGAAATGCCTTGCAATAACAACAAAACAAATCCGAGCGGCATCATCAAACGTGCTGGCCAAAGTGCTAGACCACCAGCATTGGCCGAGACTTCGCCGCTTTCAAATGCACTAACGAACACCGGCCAGGATAAATGGACGATGAGAATTGCTACCGGCAACAGGAAAAATAAGGTGCCGAAAAGTTCAATTTTCACGCGCGCGCGCGCCGACAATCGGCTGCTGAGAATATCGATGCGCACATGTTGATTTAGCTGCAACGCCTGTGCCGCGCCGAACAAAAATATCGCTGAGAACAACACCCATTGCAGTTCAAGAAAGGCGTTTGAGCTAAGGTTGAAGGCTTTGCGGATTACCGCATTTACCGCGCTGACTAATACCGCAATCAGCACCAGCCAAATCACGCTGGCGGCAACACGGCGGTTGAGCGCATCTATCGCATGAGAAAGTTTGAGCAAGAAATTCATCGGGGCGAGTTTATCCATCTTTGGCCAGCCGTTATCATGGTGGCCAATTCACCTATGTATTCGCCGATGACCACTCGCTTTTGTATCGTTCGCCACGGCGAAACCGCTTGGAATGCCGAGCAACGCGTCCAAGGTCAGCTTGATATTCCACTCAATGCAACCGGCCGCTGGCAGGCGCGGGCGCTTGGTGCGGCGTTGGCGGGTACGCAGTTTGATGCGGTTGTTTGTAGTGATTTGTCGCGTGCGTTGGAAACCGCACAATTGACTCAAACCAACGGCGGCGAAGCAGAGAATTCGCAAAGCACTGCTTTGCGCCTGCGAAGCGGGTCGGCAGTACTAAGCCGACACTACGCACCATTTCCAACTGGCGAAATCAAAATCAATGTGAATCTCCGCGAGCGTCACTATGGCAAGTTCCAAGGTTTGAAATACGTCGACGCACAACAACAATTTCCCGCCGATTTCGCCGCGCATTTGGAGCGCCATCTAGATTTCACCTACGGCAGCGGCGAGTCCCTGCAAGTTTTTGCTCTGCGCGCCAGCGAAGTGATGAACACGCTCGCCGAGCAACACCAAAACCAGCGCGTGCTGGTCGTGACGCACGGCGGGGTTTTGGATGTGATTTATCGGATGGCCAGCGGCATGAGTTTGACTGCGCGGCGAGATTTTCTGATTCCCAACGCGGCGGTCAATTGGGTTGACTATGTTGATGGGCGATGGTTGTTAGTGGGCTGGGCAGATTGCGCACATTTGCAAGGCGCATTGGACGAATTGGCCAAGTAATTTGAGGTCTGCAGCGGCGGCAAACCGTCGAGTAAAATGTGTAGATTCCTTTTCCAAACGCAGGAACTACCATGTTTTCAAAGCAAAATACCCTCGCCAAAACCGATCCGGAAATCTGGGCCGCGACCAAAAATGAAGATCGTCGTCAGGAAGATCACATTGAGTTGATCGCCTCGGAAAACTACGTTTCCGACGCGGTGCTCGAAGCACAAGGCTCGCAGCTCACCAACAAATACGCCGAAGGTTATCCCGGCAAGCGTTATTACGGCGGTTGTGAATATGTTGATGTGGTCGAGACCTTGGCCATCGAACGCGCCAAAAAATTATTCGGTGCTGATTGCGCTAACGTGCAGCCGAACTCCGGCTCGCAAGCCAATCAAGCGGTGTTCCTAGCCTTCCTCAAACCCGGCGACACAGTGCTCGGCATGAGCCTCGCCGAAGGTGGCCATTTGACCCACGGCATGGCCCTTAACATGAGCGGCAAATGGTTCAACGTGATTCCTTACGGGCTGACCGCAGACGAAGAAATTGACTATGACGCGATGGAAAAACTCGCGCATGAACACAAGCCAAAACTCATCATCGCTGGCGCATCGGCGTATTCCTTGCGCATCGATTTCGAGCGCTTCGCCAAAGTTGCCAAAGCTGTCGGCGCAATTTTCATGGTCGATATGGCGCACTACGCCGGCCTCATTGCTGCGGGCTATTACCCCAACCCCGTGCCGCACGCCGATGTGGTCACCACAACGACGCACAAGACTTTGCGCGGCCCGCGCGGCGGTTTGATTTTGATGAAAGCCGAACACGAAAAAGCCATCAACTCAGCGATTTTCCCGGGACTGCAAGGCGGCCCCTTGATGCACGTGATTGCGGGCAAGGCAGTAGCGCTGAAAGAAGCGATGACGGATGGCTTCAAAACTTACCAGGCGCAGGTAATTGCCAACGCGCAAGTGATGGCCAAAGTATTGAAATCACGCGGCCTGCGCATCGTTTCAGGTCGCACCGAATCGCACGTATTTTTGGTCGATTTACAAAGCAAAAATATCACCGGCAAGGAAGCCGAAGCGGTGCTCGGCAATGCGCACATTACGGTTAATAAAAATTCAATTCCGAACGACCCGCAAAAACCTTTCGTCACAAGCGGAATTCGTCTTGGCACACCGGCAATGACTACGCGCGGTTTCACGGAAATCGAAGCTGAAAAAATCGCCAATCTGATTGCCGATGTACTCGATGCGCCGAAGGACGAAGCCGTGTTGGCAGCGGTGCGTGTGGCCGTTGCGGACCTGTGCAGCAAGTTTCCGGTTTATGGTGATTGAGCGTGCCTCTCCTGGTTGTCATTTCCCGCGCAGCAGGAAACCATATTAGCCACGCCCGCCCGGGCGGGGGCAGGGGGGTGGGGGCGATTGAGGTTTTGCTTGAAGGTACGCGCAGCGTGCCGTCAAGCGGGGACAAGTGGGGTGGGGGACAGCGTGCGACAGGGGCATTTCATTTCCCGCGGAGCGAGAAATGAAATGCCCCTATTGCAACGACGTTAATACTCAGGTCGTCGACACTCGCGAAAACGAGGAAGCTGACACCGTCCGTCGGCGTAGGCGTTGCATGGTGTGCGATAAGCGTTTCACGACTTATGAGCGGGTCGAATTGCAGCTACCGCAAATCGTCAAGAAAAACGGCAGCCGTACCGACTATGCGCGTGACAAGCTGAAGGGCAGCATGATGTTGTCGCTACGCAAACGTTCGGTGCCGACGGAGCTGATTGATGCGGCGATTGATCGCATCGAAGAAAAATTGGTGCAGCTGGCCGAGCGCGAAGTGAACTCGGATCGCATTGGCGAGCTGGTGATGCGCGAGCTGAAAAAACTCGACAAGGTGGCCTACATACGCTTCGCTTCCGTGTATCGAAATTTTGAAGATGTCGATGAATTTTCTGACGCGATACGCGAGATCAAAAAGCCGCGTGTCGCACGGCGACCGGCGAAGTAATCCTCGATGAACAAAGCCGCAGATTCCATTTTCATGGCGCGCGCTTTGCAACTAGCAGAGCGCGGATTGTTCACTACGACACCTAATCCACGTGTTGGCTGTGTCATCGTCCAAGACGGTTTGGTGATAGCTGAAGGCTGGCATATGCGTGCAGGCGAGCCGCATGCAGAGGTCATGGCACTGCGCTCGCCAGTTGGTGCTGATGACACGCTGTTAAAGACCTCTGGCTCAACCGCCTACGTCACCTTGGAACCTTGCAGTCATTTTGGAAAAACGCCACCTTGCGCCGACGCGCTGATCGCCGCTGGTGTTTCGCGCGTATTGTCGGCAATGCAAGACCCGAATCCGCTAGTCGCCGGGCAAGGCTTGGCGAAATTGCGCGCCGCTGGCATTGCGGTTGAATGTGGCTTACTCGAACATGAAGCACGCGAACTGAATATCGGATTTGTCTCACGCATGACCCGTGGCCGACCGTGGCTGCGCGTGAAAATCGCTGCTAGCATTGATGGCAAAACGGCGCTGAATAATGGCGTATCGCAATGGATTACTGGTGAAGTTGCGCGCAGAAATGCCCATCTTTGGCGTGCTAGATCCTGTGCGATTTTGACCGGCATAGGCAGCGTGAAGCACGACAATCCAAGGCTCACTGTGCGCGATGTATCGACCACGCGACAACCGTTGCGTGTGTTGCTTGATAGCCACCTGCAGACATCACCCGATGCAGCGATTCTCCACGATGGCGGTGCATTAATTTTTTGCGCCGTGCAAAATCCGCTGCGGCAGCAGGCGCTTGAAAACGCAGGCGCGGAGGTGCTGGTGATACCCAACGCCGACGGACGAGTCGATCTCCCAGCGATGCTGCAAGTACTCGGTCAACGTGGTGTCAATGAAATCCTGGTTGAGGCGGGAAGCGTACTCAACGGCGCGCTGTTGGCGGAAAATCTGGTGGACGAATTGCTGATTTATCAAGCGCCGACTTTGATCGGCGAGGCAGCGCGCGGAATGTTCGCGATCGGCGAAATTACACAACTCGGCGATGCCAAACGATTGCATATTCTCGAGCGGCGCACGCTCGGCGATGACAGTTTGATTCGCGCGCGTTTTGTCGCCAACTGATTTAAGCTTGCGACAATCCACCGTCGACCACCAGCGTGTGACCGACCACATAACTCGCGGCATCTGAACACAGCCACATAATCGCGTTGGCAATTTCATCGGCGCTGGCAAAGCGCTTTAGCGGAACTATTTGTTCAACGCTGGCTTTCATTGCACTCGGCGATTCCGCTGCTGCCAGTCGCGCTTCCCAACTTGGCGTTAGCGTCACACCGGGCGCGACGGCGTTGATGCGAATACCTTGGCCTATCACTTCCAGCGCTAATGATTTGGTGATGCCTTCTATGCCATGCTTGGCCGCGCTGTACACCGCCGCACCGGGCGTGGCGCGCAGGCCATTGATGGATGAGACATTGACGATGGCACCGCCCCGTGCGTCCTGTTGCATCAGCGAAATTTCCTCGCGTAAACATGCCAGCGGGGCAAGCAACCCTGCATGCATGGCGGCGTTAATTTTCGCTTCGCTCAGTTTGGCAAATTCGCCGATGCCACGCTCGTTCGAGGCAAAATTATTGACCGCGATATCCAACCGATCGTAGGTTTGCCGCACGCTGGCAAACCACGCTTGCAATTCGCTGGATTGAGTTAAGTCCACCGCCTGAAAATCCACCACGCGCAAGGCCGGATTTTGCGTGACGGCGAGCTTCCATTTATCCAGCGAGCGTCCGCAAGTAATAACAGTCGCATTTTCGGCGAGCAAAGCTTGCACAGTGGCAAGACCTATGCCTTGACTACCACCCGTGACCAGCGCAATTTTTCCGACCAGAGATTTCATTTCGCGTTTGCTCCACACACCGCGCAATGCGCATCGCGCGGCACAGCAATCTCCCGCCACGACATGGCGAGGCCATCGAGCAACAATAATCGTCCGGTCAATGTAGTGCCGCAACCGACGATGATTTTCAGAGCTTCCGCTGCTTGGCAAGCGCCGACGATGCCGACCAGCGGCGCGAATACGCCCATCGTCGCGCAGCGTACTTCCTCAACACTTTCTGCCTCAGGGAACAGGCATTCGTAACACGGCGCATCGGCATGGCGAGAATCGAAGACGCTGATTTGGCCATCAAAACGAATCGCTGCACCCGATACCAAGGGCTTGCGATATTTCACGCAAGCGCGATTCACGGCGTGACGCGTGG
The DNA here is from genome assembly GCA_016721505.1 of Rhodocyclaceae bacterium. GTDB lineage: Bacteria > Pseudomonadota > Gammaproteobacteria > Burkholderiales > Rhodocyclaceae > JADKHX01. The sequence continues at coordinate 305,750 of JADKHX010000003.1, forward strand.
CGAAATTATCCGAGCAATCGAGCACCACGTCGGCAGTTGAAATTTCCGCTTCGAGTCGTGCATCTTCGAGTCGTTCATAGATACCGATAACTTCGCATTCAGGATTTATTTCACCCAGCGTGTGCGTGCCGGACGCGACTTTTGATAAGCCTATTGTCTCAGTGCGATGCAAAATTTGACGCTGCAAATTAGTCAGATCCACTGTATCGCCATCGGCCAGTACCAAAGTACCGACACCTGCCGAAGCCAAATACATCGCCGCCGGTGAGCCAAGCCCGCCGGCGCCGATCACCAACACGCGCGCAGCGAGAATTGCCGTTTGCCCGGCGACATCAATTTGCGGCAAGAGGATGTGGCGGCTGTAACGCAGGAGTTGCTTATCGTTCATTTGGAGGATGTGTCGAATGGCCAGTTGGTGCTGGCCACACGCTGTTAGCTAGCGATCCTGCCGCATGTGAGGCGGCGTTTCGTCGTGGTCACCGTGCAGGTGTTTGTCCCATGCTTTGGAATACACTTGTTGCGATTTTTTGATCAGACGTTCGGGCACCCGCATGTTGCGAAGTTGCGTCTCTTCGGAAAAGTGAATGATGGCACGCGCGATGCGCCGAACAAAGGATGCGTCAAACTGAAATCCTTGCGCCACCAAAGCGGCTTCTAGTCCTTCCATGGTGTATTCACGTAGATCGTAGCTGACAATCAAACTTGTCGCGGTTGAACCCGTTTCGACCTGTAGGTCGGGTAAGCCGCCGAGCAATTCATGTGCACGCAAAACCTGCGATATATGCACCGCATCAAAATGCAATTCACGCCGTTTGAGTGTGTCCGGTTGTGGCAAAAACGGCGCGGGTACTTCGCGCGGATGACCATCTCGGAGTGCTCGGGCTTGTTCGGGATTCATCGCAGGTTTCCCGCCTAGCGTTTGATGATCTGCAATGCCTTGAGCAGATTCATCGCTTGGGCGAACTGGTAATCGTTTTTACCGGCGTATTCAATCGGTCCGGCACGCGCCTCGTCATCTTCCTCGTTGAGCTTTTTCCCCTTCCCAGCAGGCTTGGATTTTTGGTCAACAACGCGATCAGCTTCCTTTAGATCTTTTGCGTCCTCACCCGACGCATCCAAATGTCGCTCCAAATCCGCTTCGCGCAAACGCTCATGCGGAATTCCGCTTGCCGTTTCCTCAACCACCACATCGGGCGTAATGCCCTTGGCCTGAATCGACCGCCCCGAAGGAGTGAAATACCGCGCGGTGGTCAATTTAATCCCGGTGGTCGCGGTCAGTGGCACGATAGTTTGCACGGAGCCTTTGCCAAAAGTCTGTGTGCCCATCACGATGGCGCGTTTGTGATCTTGCAAGGCGCCAGCAACGATCTCGGAAGCCGATGCCGATCCGCCGTTAACCAAGACAATCAGCGGCACGGTTTTTGCGCCAGCAGGCAGGCTCTTCAAGGCGTCCTCGCCACGTCGCGTGTAATCCGCTAGCGTTGCGGTGTAGCGTCGCTTGGCATCTTCAGTGCGCCCGTCGGTACTGACCACCAAGGTATCAGTCGGCAAAAACGCGGCGCTGATGCCGACAGCCGCATTGAGCAAACCGCCTGGATCATTGCGCAGATCGAGCACCAAGCCTTTCAAGTCTTCTGGCTTGGCGGTCTTGGCATCTTTGCTGGTTTTGCTGTCCGCTTTTCCATCTTTGGACTCCTTAATGCCTTTGTAAAGTTTGTCCAAATGCTTGACCAAGTCAGCGGTACTTTCTTCTTGAAATTGAATCACACGGATGTAACCGAAACCGCCGTCGAGCATTTTCGAACGCACGCTTTCGAGTTTGATTTTTGCGCGCAACAGCGTGATTTCAATCGGCTCGCTTTTGCCTTTGCGAACTATCGTGAGTTTGATCGGTGTTTTGGGTTTGCCGCGCATTTTTTTTACAGCGTCGTCGAGCGTCAGACCCTTCACCAATGTGTCGTCAAGCTTAATAATCAAATCGCCCGCCAAGACTCCAGCCTTCCATGCTGGCGTATCGTCGATAGGGGAGATGACTTTGACATAGCCATCTTCCATACCGACTTCAATGCCAAGTCCGCCGAATTCGCCTTGCGTGCTGACTTGCAGATCTTTGAATGCTTCACTGTCCAAATAAGACGAATGCGGATCAAGATTGGCCAGCATGCCGCTGATGGCATGAGTAATTAATTTCTTGTCTTCAATCGGCTCTACATAACCCTGTTTGATCGCGGCGAAAACGTCGGCAAAACTGCGCAACTCCTCAATCGGCAAGGCTGTGGCGGCGCGAGAGGCGGTCGCTCCCGAGCTCTTCGCCGCCAATGCCGAAAAATTAACGCTGAGGAGAATTCCGCCGACTAAACCAATGGAAATCAGACCAATTTTTTGCAACTTGCCGCGCATAGAAACTCCGTTGAGATAACGACCTTATTTGGCTCCGCTGCTTATCCATTTGAGCGGATCAAACGCAAGTCCTTTGTGCCTTAGCTCAAAGTATAGGCCAGCTTCCGGTATGCCCCCGCTGCTGCCCACCGTACTCACTACTACCCCTGCGTTGACTTGCCGCCCGACAGTGGCGAGTAGAGTTTGATTATTGCCATAGACTGAGAAAAAATCGTCGTCGTGGTCGATCACCAACAAGTTGCCAAAGCCGCGCATCCATTCGCTAAATACGACCGTGCCTGCAGCAACGGCGCGAACTTCGGTACCTTCATCAGCACGAATAAAAATACCCTTCCACGTCGTGCCGCCGTCTTCACGTGTGCTGCCGAAACGGCCTTTGATTTGGCCAATCGTGGGCATCCGTAATTTGCCCCGCAGCTGGCCGAAAACGCCGGCGATTTTGCCCGGGTCAGCATCAGTAATTTTTGAGCGGGGTGAAACAGGTTTGGGTTTGACCGACGGCGGCGAAGCAGGGGTTTCGCAAAGCACTGCTTTGCGCCTGCGTAGCGGGTCGGCTGTACTAAGTCGACACTCCACGTCAGCACCAACTGATGGCTTTTTCGACGCAGGCGAATTTTTTCCTAGCCCTTCAATGAGTTTGCTAAGCCGCAATTCATCGCGTTTCAAGCTGCCGATTTCTCGCCGTTGCGCTTTGATTTTTCCTGCCAAGGAGGTCAGCGTCAATTGCCGTTGTTTTTGCAACGCGAGCAATTCTTCACGACTGCCCTGTTCATTTTTTTCGATCGCTAGAATCTGCGCTTTGTGCTCTGCTACCTTTTGCGCTAGCGTGCGTTTCTCGACTGCAATACCTTGCAACTCTTTTATCAGATTGGCCTTGGCTTGCGATAACCGGGTTAGAAAATACTCGTCGCGCGCTGATTGATTTGGGTCTGTTCCCGACAACCATTTTTGCAAGGCATCGCGCTCACCTTGCGACGCTTGCGAGCGCAACACGCGACCCAATTGCGCTTGCTGCCGTGCCGCCTGAGCGTCGAGTCGGCGCGCCTGACTGTTGAGTTCGTTAAGTTGTGTTTGCACGGCTTTGCGCTCGTCGCTCAGTTCGCGCAAGTGTTTGGTGGCGACCGAAATGCGAGTTTCGGTGTCCTTCAATTGATCAGCCGCGTCGCTGTGTTTTTCTTCGCTTTTGGCCAGATCCCGATTCAGTGTCTGCAGGCGATTTTGTACATCCTTGAGGTCGTGTTTGGCAGCGCCATTGGTGGTGGAAAATGCAAGAGCGCAAGCAAGAGCGGTGACCCAGTGCAACGAGCGCCAAGTAAGGTTGGGGCTCGCAACGGATCTCACGCGTTGGCTTTTCCCTGATTGGCCACGGCTTGCATCGCTGCAGCAATCGCATCTGCATCGCCCAAGTAATAGCTGCGTATTGGTTTTAGTGCCGCATCCAATTCATAAACCAAGGGCTGAGCGGTAGGAATGTTGAGATTGACGATGGCCTCGTCGCTGACATTGTCTAGATATTTAATCAAGGCACGAAGACTGTTCCCGTGCGCTGCGATGATCACGCGTTTGCCCGATTTCACCGCAGGCGCGATGGTCTCGTGCCAGTGCGGCAGAAAGCGTTCGACAGTGTCTTTGAGGCATTCGGTATGCGGAAATTCTTTCGCCGACAAATTGGCATAACGCGGATTGTCGGTCTCCAAGCGCGGATCATTGTTGTCAAGCGCCGGTGGTGGTGTGTCATAAGCGCGTCGCCAAATCAACACTTGTTCGTCACCAAATTTTGCTGCAGTTTCCGATTTATTCAACCCTTGCAAGGCGCCGTAATGACGCTCGTTCAAGCGCCACGAATGCGCAATCGGTATCCACATCAGGTCCATTTGTTCAAGCACTGTCCACAGTGTTTTTATCGCTCGTTGCAACACCGAGGTGTAGGCGATATCAAAGCTAAAGCCCTCAGCTTTCAACAACTGACCTGCCGCAATCGCTTCCGCCATGCCCTTTTCACTTAAACCTACATCGGTCCAGCCAGTGAAGCGATTTTCTTTGTTCCAGACGGATTCACCGTGACGCAGGAGAACGATTTTGTACATGATTGCTCGCAGGAAAGTAATGAAAAAGTAAGCCCGAAACGGCAGGCTTGGGGCGTTATTGCGTATGCAGCAGGGAGGGCATTTCGTGCATCGTGTGACCAAGCGCATTCTATAATAGCGGCACTTCTTTTCTATTAGTCGCTTCTGTTGGCGACGACTTTTAAGCATATGGCAATTGAATTTATCCAGCAAAATATGATGTGGGTTGGCCTCGCTTTAGTCTCTGGCTTGATGCTGATTTGGCCGATGCTGACCGGCGGTGGCAAGGATGAGCTAACCCCCGCTGCGGCGACCATGATGATGAATCGGCAGGACGCGGTGGTGCTTGACGTACGTGAAGCCAGTGAGTGGAGCGCCGGTCATATTCAAGGCGCGCGACACATCACGTTGGCACAATTGGGTACACATTTGTCTGAAATTGAGAAACTCAAAACCACACCGTTGATTGTGTGCTGTGCCAATGGCATGCGCTCCGGCAGCGCCGTGAGTACGCTCAAAAAGGCTGGATTTGAGCAAGTCTATATGCTTAGTGGCGGGCTAGTGGCGTGGACTGAAGCGAACTTGCCGCTAAGCAAAAAATAGCGATTTAGAAGGCGAGGGCCGCTTGATGAGCAAGGTGATGATGTACTCAACGGGAGTGTGCCCGTATTGCGTGCGCGCCGAGCAGTTGTTACTCAGAAAGGGCGTGCCCGCCATCGAGAAAATCCGTGTCGATCTTGATCCCGCGCGGCGCAATGAAATGATGCAGCGGACGGGGCAGCGTACGGTGCCGCAAATATTTATCGGTGATACCCATGTTGGCGGCTGCGACGAACTTTATGCGCTTGAGCGCGCTGGTGAACTTGACCCACTGCTAGCGCGCTAAGGCTAAAATATCGTTTTCCACCTAACTAGTATTGGCCTTAATCATGAGCGATCAGCAACCTATATTCAGCATCGAAAAACTTTACGTCAAAGACATTTCCCTCGAAGTTCCTGGTGCGCCTGGCGTGTATCTCGAGCGCGAAGCGCCGGAAGTTGAAATCCAACTCCAGACCGCCGCCGCCAAAATTGACGAAGGCATGTACGAGTCCACCTTGACCGTCACCATCACCGCCAAGCGTGGCGAAACTACCTATTTCCTGATTGAAGCCGCGCAAGCCGGGATCTTCCAATTGCGAAACATTCCCGAAGCCGACATCGGCCCAATACTCGGTGTCGCTTGTCCGAATATTCTGTTTCCCTATGCGCGTGAAGTCATTTCCGACATCGCGACCCGTGCGGGTTTCCCACCAGTGCTGCTTGCGCCGGTGAATTTTGACGCGCTGTTTCAGCAACGCATGATGGAACAACAAGCCGCCGCACAAGCGCAGCCTGATGCTGCCGCACAAGTTTCGGTCGCAACACCAGAGACCACGCTGCAATAACTCAAACTTACGCTTCGCCACCATTGCCATGACGAATCAACGCAACAGCATTTTTCGACTGGCCTTGGTGGGGGGTGCCGTGCTGGTCGCTACCGTACCAGCCTACGCGCTGGATTACCTCTCAGTCGCCACTGCCACGACACTCTATGACGCGCCATCGGTCAAGGCAAAGCCGCTTTATGTGGTTGCTCGTGATACCCCCGTTGAGCAAGTCGTGGTGACTGGCGCATGGGTCAAAATTCGAGACAGCGCAGGGGATTTGCTGTGGGTTGAAAAGCAGTGGCTCTCAGCCAAGCGCACCGTGATCGTCAAAGCGGAGCGTGCCAAGATTCGCCAAGAACCTGACGATGCCGCCGCACTGGTTTTTGATGCAGAGCGCGATGTGGTGTTGGAAATTTTGGAGGCCAACCCCGCCGCACCTGCCGGTTGGGTCAAGCTCAAACATCGCGGCGGGCAGATCGGCTACGCCAAGACCAAGGAAGTGTGGGGGCTTTAGGCGTTTGCGTCGCATGCGCTGAAGTAGTTTCATCCAGAGACAACGAGATCAGTGGGACAAGTCGGAGGTAGCGCGATGCGTATTGCCGTACTCGGCGCTGGCGCGTGGGGAACCGCCCTCGCAATTGCATTTGCCAAACGTCATGAAGTTGTGCTTTGGGCACGCAAATCCGACCACGTCGAAGCCATGGCGGCGCAGCGTGAGAACACTCGCTACCTCAAAGACTGCCCCTTTCCTGACGGCCTTATGCTCCGCGCTGACTACGCCGCCGCAGTTGCCGATGCCCAATTGTTGGTCATCGCCGCACCACTTTCTGGCCTGCGCGATTCATTGGTGCAGTTGCGAGACACCGGTTTGAAGACACCCTTCCTGTGGGTTTGCAAAGGCCTCGAAGCCAATACCGGCTTGTTGCCGCATCAAGTTGTCGCGCAGGTCTTGGGCGATCAGGTCACCTGTGGCGTGCTCACCGGCCCGAGCTTTGCACAAGAACTGGCACAAGGATTGCCAACCGTGGTGACGCTCGCCTCGAGCGACGAAAACTTTGCACTAGCTACCGCCAAACAGATTCACGGCGGACGACTACGGGTCTACGCGACCGATGATGTGATCGGTGCCGAGGTCGGCGGCGCGGTAAAAAACGTTATGGCAATTGCCACCGGAATATCAGACGGCATGAAGCTCGGTGCCAATTGCCGCGCGGCGCTACTCACGCGTGGTCTCGCCGAAATCACGCGGCTGGGCGTCGCCTTGGGCGGTAAAGCTGAAACCTTCACCGGCCTCTCCGGCATGGGCGATTTGTTCCTCACCTGCACCGGTGATTTGTCGAGAAACCGTCGTGTTGGATTGCTACTTGCCACCGGCATGGCAATCCCGGAAATCAAAACCCAGCTAGGCCACGTCGCCGAGGGTGTCCCCGCCGCCCGTGAGGTGGCGCGCCGCGCCGATGAACTCGGTGTCTATATGCCAATAACCCAAGTGGTATGCGCCATCGTCGAAGGCCGCATGACAGCGGAGCATGGCCTGCAATTTATCATGTCGTCGGAGGCGGGAGCGGAGGTTGATTAGCTCACGGCTTAGCCGGCGGAAATCGCTAGTTGGTGCTGGTGACACGCCGTTAACAAGAGCCCGAGTAGGTATAATTCGCCGCCTTCGCTGTCCCGCATTTTCCGGGCAGTTTTCTTTGCAAATTTCGGGAGTTCGCTAGTGTTCATATCAAGTGCTTTTGCCCAAACCGCTGGTGCTGCGGCTGATCCAATGGGTGGTCTGACTGGTTTATTGCCGATCATCGTGATGTTCGTGGTGTTGTGGTTTGTGATGATTCGACCGCAAATGAAAAAGGCTAAGGAGCACCAAAAAATGGTGTCTGATTTAGCTAAGGGCGACGAGGTGGTGACGCAAGGTGGCGTTCTCGGTCGCATTACTAAGGTTGGCGATAACTTTGTCACCATTGAAGTCTCGGCCGGCAAAGACAATAAAGACACCGGAACCGAGTTGCACATTCAGAAGCATGCCATCGGCGCACAAGTGCCGAAGGGAACCTTGAAATCTTTGTAGTCTGCTCCATCTTGTTGATGCGCTCGCAACTAAACATGCGCGTGCGGCAATCTCCGCTTAATTTTTACGTTGGCGCACTACCGACAGGTCAGCCATGAATCGTTACCCACTTTGGAAAAATGCCACGGTGATCATCGCCTTGGTACTCGGACTCCTTTACACCCTGCCGAATTTTTTTGGCGAGGCACCTGCCGTGCAGGTGGCCAGTGTCAAAGCCACCACCAAGGTGGATCCGGCTCTACTGGCCACGATACAGTCGGCGCTTAAGGCTGCGGCTATCAATCCGCATAGTGTGGTGCTCGATGCCACCAGCGTGCGAGTGCGCCTTAACGATTCAGATACGCAACTCAAAACAAGGGATTTGTTGGATAAGTTGTTGAACCCTGATGCGACCAATGGTCGTTACAGCGTGGCGCTCAACTTGGTCTCGAACACGCCGAGCTGGTTGGCTAGTTTGCATGCAGCACCGATGTATCTCGGTCTGGATTTGCGCGGCGGTGTGCATTTCCTGTTGCAGGTCGATATGGAAGTTGCACTGACCAAACGCCTGGATTCGATGGGTGCCGATTTGCGTGCTTTGATGCGCGAAAAATCTTTGCGCCATGCCGGTGTGGGACGTGATGGCAAAGCACTGGTGATTCGTTTCCGTGATCTGGAAACACGCGACAAAGCCCGGGCAGTAATTAGCCAAAGCCAGCCCGATTTGACACTGATAGATGGCCAAGACAGTACGGAATTCAAATTGTCGGCGACGCTCAAACCACTGGCGGAACGTTCGATTCAGGAATTTGCCATCAAACAAAACATTACTACGCTGCATAAACGCATTAACGAACTTGGTGTGGCTGAGCCGGTGATACAACAACAGGGTGCCGATCGCATTGTGGTGCAATTGCCTGGCGTTCAAGATGTGGCACGTGCACGTGATTTGATTGGTCGTACCGCGTCACTGGAAGTGCGCATGGTAGAGCAAGAAGCGACGCTAGGCACCGCACCACTGGGTACTGAGATGGTTCCCGAAACTAAACGCGATGGTAGTGTCAGCCAGGTCGCGGTGAAAAAGCTTGTGGTGCTAACTGGCGAGCGGTTTGCTGACGCACAATCGACCTTCGACAATGAACATCGCCCAGCGGTGGCTATCACCCTTGACGCTGCGGGTGGTCGCATCATGCGCGATTTGACGCGTGAAAACCTGCACAAATTGATGGCGATTCTGTTGATTGAAAAAGGCCACCCGGAAGCGATTTCAGTGGCAACAATACAAGGTGAATTTGGCAATCATTTTCAAATCACCGGCAGCTTTACGCCTGAGGAGACCAATACCTTGGCGATTTTGATTCGCTCTGGTGCAATTGCTGCACCGATGTCATTTATCGAGGAGCGAGTGATTGGCCCGAGTTTGGGTGCGGACAACATCACCAAGGGTATGAACTCAACGATGTGGGGTTTCATGGCGATTGCCGCGTTCATGATGAGTTATTACCTTTTGTTCGGATTCATTTCGGTGGTTGCCTTGTCGGCAAATTTGGTTTTACTGGTTGCCTTGCTCTCCCTGTTGCAAGCGACCTTGACCTTGCCAGGTATTGCTGCCGTCGCCCTCACTTTGGGCATGGCGATTGACTCCAATGTGCTCATTAACGAGCGCGTAAGAGAGGAACTTCGCGGCGGCACCACGCCACAGGCTGCCATCACCGCTGGTTATGAGCGTGCATGGGCGACGATTTTGGACTCCAATGTGACCACGCTGATCGTCGGTATCGCGCTGTTGATTTTTGGTTCCGGTCCGGTACGCGGTTTTGCGGTGGTGCATTGCCTGGGAATTTTGACGTCGATGTTTAGTTCGGTGGTGATATCGCGCTCGCTGGTGAATTGGTTTTACGGTAGTCGCAAGAAACTTGAATCAGTCAGCATTGGTCAAATCTGGAAGCCGGGCATCAAATAAACGGTGCTACGAAAACGCGCCACGCCAAAAAAGTTATAGGTAAAGAATCATGGAATTTTTCCGCATCAAAAAAGATATTCCCTTCATGCGCCACGCATTGGTGTTCAACATTATTTCGTTGATTACTTTTTTGCTCGCAGTGTTCTTTTTGGTAGGTAAAGGGCTGCATTATTCAGTCGAGTTTACCGGTGGAACATTGGTGGAGGCGAGCTACACAGAAGCGCCGAATCTTGAAGATATTCGCAAGCAGCTCGAAGGCAGTGGCTTCAACGATATCCAAGTGCAAAATTTCGGTTCGTCACGCGATGTATTGATTCGCGTGCCCTTGGCTAAAGACACCGATACGTCGAAAGTCGGCGAGCGTGTGCTGGCCTCGATTTCGCCCGCTGGTGCGTCAGTTGGTGCTGGTAACACGCCGTCAGCCAACCCGCCCACGCTCAAACGCGTTGAATTCGTCGGCCCGCAAGTCGGTCGCGAACTTGCCGAAGACGGTGCGCTGGCTTTGCTGCTCGTTGTCGTCGGCATCGTGATTTATTTGGCGATTCGTTTTGAATGGCGCTTTGCTGTATCGGCCATCATCGCCAACTTGCATGATGTGGTGATAATTCTGGGCTTCTTCGCGCTGTTCCAGTGGGAGTTTTCGCTGCCTGTGTTGGCAGCGATTTTGGCAGTGCTCGGATATTCGGTGAATGAGTCAGTCGTGGTGTTTGACCGAGTTCGCGAGACCTTCAAAAAGAAGCGCGGGCTGACTACGCCGCAAGTGCTTGATCATGCGATCACCAGCACCATTTCCCGCACCATCATCACTCACGGCTCGACGCAAATGATGGTTACCTCGATGCTGATTTTTGGTGGCCCAACACTGCACTACTTCGCGTTGGCGCTGACTATCGGCATCTTGTTCGGTATCTATTCTTCAGTGCTGGTGGCAAGCCCACTGGTGATGTGGCTGGGCGTGTCGCGAGAGCAGTTCGTGCAGGTCAAGGTCGAGAAGCAAGAAGCGGTGGTTTAGACCGCTGACCTACGAAGTCGTTGCGTCGGTTGTCGTCACAATGATCGCATCATCCGCCGAAATGGCGAAATGATGTTTGACCCGAAACATTTCACCACCACCTGCAGCCAAGGCTAGCAAGCGATCAATATTTGGATGTTTGCCCGGATTTGCTCGCGCATCCTCAGTGTGCTCGGCAAAAATCTCCAAGCCTTTCTTCGCCGCATCAGCGGTAATCGCACCGAAAATTTGACCGAGGTGGTTGTACACCGCCAGAGATCCGGTTTGTCCTTGGCGGTTTTCAATCCGCGCCGCGACGGTATCATCGGCGGCGATAAGTTCCAGCGCAGCGAGGTGCGATATGCGTGGAAGCTGTTTAAGATTTGCAGCAAAGGTCGACATTAAACGCTCCGCGCCAGTTCTGCGGCACGACCAATATAACTCGCTGGAGTCATTGCCAATAGTCGTTGTTTGGCTTCCTCCGGAATCGCTAAACCGCCGATGAATTCACGCAGCGCCGCCGGCGTTATGCCCTTGCCGCGCGTGAGCTCTTTGAGTTGTTCATAGGGATTTTCAACGCCATAACGTCGCATAACGGTTTGCACCGGTTCGGCGAGCACTTCCCATGCTTGATCCAAATCTTCGCTGAGGCGTTGCGGATTGGCTTCGAGTTTATTCAGTCCGCGCATGCTCGAATCGAGCGCGAGCAAGGTGTAGCCAAATGCCACACCGAGATTGCGTAATACGGTGGAATCTGAAAGGTCGCGTTGCAGGCGTGACACCGGCAGTTTTTCGGCGAGATGACGCAGAAGTGCGTTGGCCAAACCAAGATTGCCTTCGGAGTTTTCAAAGTCAATCGGATTCACTTTATGCGGCATGGTCGACGAACCGATTTCGCCGTCTTTGAGCTTTTGTTTGAAATAGCCCAGGGAAATATATTGCCAAATATCGCGGTCGGCATCGAGCAATATCGTGTTGAAGCGCGCTATCGCATCGAACAGTTCCGCCATCGCATCATGTGGCTCAATTTGTATGGTGTAGGGATTAAATTCGAGGCCGAAGCTTTCGATGAACTGTCGGTTGAACTGTTCCCAATCGAGCGTTGGATAGGCCGACAGATGCGCGTTGTAATTGCCTACCGCACCATTGAACTTGGCTGTCAGCGACACCTTGGCGATATTCTTGCGCGCACGAATTAAACGTGCGGCGATGTTGGCCATTTCCTTGCCTAGTGTCGTCGGCGTCGCGCTTTGACCATGCGTGTGCGCGAGCATCGGCAGCGCGGCGTGTTGATGCGCCAGCTCACGAAATCTGGCCACTATTTGATCAATTGCGGGCAGCATTGTGGTGCTCACCGCTTCGCTCAACATCAAGGCGTGGGAGACATTGTTGATGTCTTCAGAGGTGCAAGCGAAGTGAATGAATTCGCGGGCGGCCATCGCTTCGGCATTCGCCACCAACCGGTCTTTCAACCAATACTCCATCGCCTTGACATCATGATTGGTGCGCGCTTCGATGCTCTTGATGGCTTGTGCATCGACTTCGGAAAAGCTGCTGACGACAGCATCAAGCTCTGCAATCGTTGTCGCAGAAAACGTGGCGCACTCGGCGATTTCGGGCGCAGCGGCAAGCGCTTTGAGCCATGCAATTTCGACCCGAACGCGATTTTTGATAAGACCGAATTCGGAAAAATGCAGACGCAATGCATCGACTTTGCTGGCGTAACGACCATCGAGCGGCGAGAGTGCAGTGAGAGTTGAAATAGACATAAGTTTCAGCGAGTTAGTGGACGCAAACGTGAGCGCAAATAACCGCGCTTGAAGCCGTAATTTTAACCCTTGCGCGGCCTGTCTGCTTGGGGGCGACTAGCAGCGCGAGAACGATTGTGGGTGCTTGTGCGTTATAGTCAGTGCATCCCGCGTGCATGTCAGACAAACCCAAAACCATGAAACTTATCGGCTCGCTTACCAGTCCCTATGTTCGCAAAGTGCGCATTGTGCTTGCCGAAAAAAAGCTCGAATGTGCGTTTGAATTGGATTCGCCTTGGACCACTGAGACCAAAGTACCGAAGGTCAATCCGCTGGGCAAAGTGCCTGTGTTGCTGCTCGATGACGGCACGCCGTTGTATGACTCGCGAGTGATTGTGGAGTATTTGGATTCGACCACCGCCAACAATCGGCTGATACCCGCCAACGGCCGTGAACGATTAATGGTGCGGCGTTGGGAGGCCCTTGCCGATGGCATCAATGATGCAGCAGCGAGTGCATTTCTCGAAGCCAAACGCGTGGCTGAGCAACAAAGTGCGGAGTGGATTTCGCGTCAACGCGGGAAAATTTCTTCGGCGCTGAAAGTTATGTCCGATGAACTAGGACAACAAGCTTGGTGTCATGCCAAGGGATTTAGTTTGGCCGATATTGCTGCCGGCGTAGCGCTTGGCTATATCGATTTTCGCTATCCGGACATTCGTTGGCGCGGGCAATATCCGAACCTTGCAAAACTCTCCGACAAGCTAATGTTACGCAGCTCGTTTATCGATACTGTGCCAGTTGCTTAGCGGGGACTTGACGAATCAAGTTCCTTCATCAAGCGCTCAAGCAATTCGGTCTTGGCGCGAGATTTCAATGTGGCCGTCAAATCGTCAGTTAGCGATTGAATAGCGATGGGCAATTCGAATTCCAACCATTTTTCCAACGCAGCAGAAATCGCTGCCCGTTGATGCGCGCGTAATGCGCTCGACTGTCCTGCGCCCGGCTTGCTGCCAAAATCTGCATCGTCAACCACTTCGGTCAGCACCGGCAAATCATCCATCGTACTTGCCATGTCGGCACCAGCGACAAATACACGATGCCTTCTCATTAGCGCGTCGGCCTGATTAAGCACCGTGTGCGTGCCATCGCCGCCAGAGTCTATAGAGCTGCCTTGACGGCGTGTCGTCAGCACCAACTGGCGCTCTGCGTCATCGGCGATACTCATGATGACAATTCCTGCGCCGCGTTGCGTGCTTCGATAGACAGTCCATTTTTTTTGTAACTCGTATAGCGCGTGCGACCCGCTGCGACGGTCGCGGAATCGAGGCTGACGATTTCTACTAATTCACTAATATGCTCGAGATGCGGTGGAATTTCATCTGACAAATTGAGTACTGTCTCGTGTGGCCATAGCGCTTGCGCTACGCTGCAAATTATGATTGGCGTTTGCGAACTCAGCGCACTCTCCTGTGCGCAATGCGGTGTGAAACTTGTCGGCGATTGTTCCCACAACAGTCGATCAAGACGCTCGGCGTGTTGTTGGTTGGGCACGAAAACTGCAACACCAACATTCCTTGCGCGCGGCAAATTCAGCCACGAAGCTGCCGCGCGCAGACGGTCATTCACATCATGCAAAAACACTACGCGAGTCATGCGCTCAGCTCAAGTCTCAGACTTTTTTGCTACGCGCCGATTTGGTTTGCTTGGCACGCTGAATCAGAAAATGCGTCAGCAGCGGGACGGGGCGACCAGTTGCACCTTTTTCTTTGCCGGATTTCCATGCGGTACCCGCGACATCCAAATGCGCCCAGGTATATTTTTCGGTGAAGCGCGAAAGAAAACGTGCCGCCGTAATCGAGCCGCCAGCGCGTCCAGCGATGTTCGCCATGTCGGCAAAATTGCTTTTCAGGCCTTCTTGATATTCCTCAAACAAAGGCATTTGCCAAGCGCGGTCTCCTGACACTTGACCCGCATCGAGTAGCTCGGCGGCGAAGCCATCGTCATTGGAAAACAAACCACTGGTGATATTGCCCAACGCAATCACGCAAGCGCCGGTAAGCGTTGCGATATCGACTACGCAGGCAGGATCAAAGCGTTCCGCATAGGTCAGCGCATCGCACAAAACCAAACGCCCCTCAGCATCGGTGTTGAGAATTTCTATGCTTAAACCCGCCATCGAAGTGACGATATCACCCGGCTTGGTAGCTTTGCTGCCAGGCATATTTTCTGCCGCTGCAATAATGCCGATGAGATTAATTGGCAACTTCATCAAAGCAGCTGCCTTCATGGTGCCCAACACACTGCCGGCGCCGCACATGTCATATTTCATTTCATCCATTTCTGGCCCAGGCTTGAGCGAAATGCCGCCGGTGTCAAAGGTAATGCCTTTGCCTACCAACACCACCGGCTTGTCGCCTTTTTTGCCGAGCATATGACGAAGGACGATAAGTTTTGGCGGCTCGTGCGAGCCCCGCGCAACCGACAACAAAGTGTTCATGCCCATCGCCGCCATTTCGTCGCGATCAAGAATCTCGACACGCATTGCGAAATCTTTGGCCAGCGCTTGGGCTTGTTCAGCGAGATAAGTCGGCGTACAAATATTGCCCGGTAGATTGCCTAAATCGCGTGTGAAATTTGCGCCGATGGCCATTGCTTCGCCTTGCATCAAACCTTCACTGGCGGTAGTCGCATCCGCTGCGCGGGCAAAGGCAAACTCAAGCTTCTTCAGTGCTTGCTTGGCCGAATCTGGTTTCGATTTAAGCTGATCGAATCGATACGAAACTTCATGCGCGACTAAAACCGCCTGCCGTGTGCGCCAAACCACGTCACGCTTCTTAACTTTCAAATCGACCAAAAACAGAGCAGCGTCTTGACCTCCCTGAGAGTTCAATTGTTTCACTGCTGTCGCAACAGCTGTTCTGTATTGCGGCTCGGCAAATTTATTTTCGTTGCCTAGTCCGACCAACAAAACGCGTGCCGCTTGAACGCCAGCGACGTTATGCAACAGTAACGTCGTTCCCGCTTTGCCGTCCATGTCACCTTGTTGCAATAGTTTGCTCAAGTATTTTTTCGACGCTACATCGATACTTTCGGCCGCAGCTGATAGTTTGCTGTTCTCGAAGATACCGACAACCACGCAGGCACCGCGCGCTTTTTCTGGGCTACCACTCTTTATGCTAAATTTCACCGTTAGCTCCCGTTTGGATTATGACCACATGTTTTTGTTCGCGCTTCTGATCCTTATGGCACTTACGCCAATTCCTCGGATTATCCTCGGAAGTTTTCAAACAAGTCAAAGACTCTTGCCGCAATGAAAATTTACGAGCGCGCCGCCAGGCGCGAATTTATCACTACCGCCACCGCCGTTTTCTTCGTGCTCTTTGCGGTGATGCTGGCGACCCAATTGATTCGGCTGCTTTCGCGTGCGGCGGGTGGAAAAATCGCCGCCGAATCTGTCATTGCGCTTTTGGGCTTTGGCTCGATTGGTTACATGGCAATTTTGCTGTCACTGACTTTGTTCATTGCAATTTTGATGACGATTTCGCGCTGGTACCGCGATTCAGAGATGGTGATTTGGGCGTCGTCCGGCATGCCGTTGGTCACCTGGGTACGACCGGTGCTTTCGTTTGCTGCGCCAATAGTCGTACTGATTACCGTTCTTTCGATTTTTCTTGCACCATGGGCTGCAGAACGCAGCGAGTTGTATCGACAACGCATGGATCAGCGCGACGACTTGAGTCGTTTGTCGCCGGGAACGTTCAATGAATCTAGCTCGGCAGATAGAGTTTTCTTTGTTGAATCGGTGGCTGGAACGCAAGATTTGGTCAAAAACGTTTTTGTTAGCTCTATGCAACATCAAAGATTAGGTGTTATAGCGACAGCAAAAGGCCGCACTGAAATTGCACCAAATGGCGACCGTTTTTTGGTGCTAGAAAACGGTCGTCGCTACGAAGGTGAGCCAGGTAGCCCCGAGTATCGCGTGATGGAGTTCGATCGTTATGCATTTCGAATCGAAGCGAAGGAGAGCGCCGGGCAAGATTTGTCACCGCGCGGTCGTTCGATTCTGGATTTGATCAACGATCCTACGCCGACACATTTGGCCGAGATTTTATGGCGTGTTGGTTTGCCAATCACTGCGTTGATACTTGCTCTATTGGCGATTCCTTTGGCCTTCGTGAATCCACGGGCAGGACGCGCCAATAATTTAGTATTTGCGCTACTAAGCTACATGATTTACAACAGTTTTTTGTCGGTTAGTCAGGCTTGGGTCGCGCAAGGGAAAGTTCCATTTTGGTTAGGCGTTAGTGCAATTCATGTGCTTATGCTGATAGCCTTGATAGCACTGTTTATTGTGCGCCAATACCCGCTAAGACTGGCACTAAGATCATGGTTCTGAGAACTTTTGAGCGACATTTGGCGCGAGAAATATTCAGCGCTACAGCTTTGGTGACTGCGGCGTTTCTGGCTCTGTTTGGATTCTTTGATTTGATTGGTGAACTCGCCAGTCTTGGCAAAGGCGGTTACCAGTTGCTTGATGCAGTTGGTTTTGTCGCGTTGACTTTGCCCGGTCGTATTTACGAAATTTTGCCGGTTACAGTTTTGATCGGCAGTTTGTATGCATTGACACATTTGGCCCGCGATTCTGAAATTACCGTCTTACGTGCGTCTGGTTTATCAACGACGGAGTTTCTAGTCAGCTTGGTTCGTATCGCGGTGGTTTTCGTGGTGTTGACCCTTGCGATAGGCGAATTTGTTGTGCCTCCGGCGGAAAAGGCCGCACAGGCGATGCGCTTGCGCGCAATGGGTTCTTTGGTCGGACAAAATTTTCGCTCCGGTTTGTGGGTCAAAGATGATTTGTCATTCGTCAATGTGCGCGAGGTGTCACCTGATGCAGGATTGAAGGGGATCAGAATTTATGCCTTTGATACCGAGTTTCGTTTGCACTCAATTAGCGAAGCGGAAAGCGGAATTTACTTGGGTGATCAGCAATGGCGACTATCAAAACTAGTACGCACGGAATTTTTGACCGACGGCGCAAAAGTTGAGTGGCTTGATACTTTGGATTGGAAATCAGGCTTGAATCCGGATTTAGTCTCCGTACTGATGGTGAATCCGGAACGCATGTCATTGCCGACTTTATATCGTTACGTAAGTTTTCTTGATAGCAATCAGCAAAAATCTGCGCGCTATGAAATTGCACTATGGAAGAAATTGATTTATCCCTTGGCGGCAGTGGTCATGATGCTGCTGGCATTGCCGTTCGCGTACATGCAAGATCGCATGGGTGCGATAAGCGTTCGCGTGTTCTCGGGCATTATGCTTGGCGTTGGGTTCTATATGCTGAATGGATTGTTTTCCAGCCTTGGCGTGATCAATAGCTGGCCGCCCTTTTATTCTGCGATCACCCCCAGTGTTATTTTTTTACTGGCTGGCGCGTCGTTGCTTTGGTGGGTGGAGCGTCGTTAGCGATGACGATGCGCGTGGCGGCCAAACGATCATGCAAAAACTGACGATCTCGGTCGAATAAGGCCCAAACAATACCAACGCCAAAAAATAGCAGACTGGGCCATGCCAGGCTGTAACGCAGGCTAAGCGCGCTAAGCGATGGCGTCGTGTCATCGACACCAATCAGCTTAATTTTCCACGTTTGCATTGGCAATGTTTGCCCGCCATGGCGCCAACACCAGATGAAATAAAGCCCCATCAGCAAAAATAAATGCAGCCACAACCAAACACCCGGGATGGCGGCACCGGCAAGCCAGGCCAAAAGTAAATGCGGGACTATTAGCCCGGCAGCGAGCACACCAATCAGCAACAAGCTCTCATAGACCATGCTGGCGAGCCGTCGCCGTAATGTTGCTACTTCGCGCATCGAGAATCTTAGGGTTTGTCCGGCGAGACTGACTTGGGAATCGGTGCAACTACAGCTGCCACGCCAGTTGGTGCTGGTGGCACGCTGGTCTTCGGAGGCTCGCCCGCTACCGGTGTCGTTACGGGTTTTTGTGGCATCGACTGAACTAGCGGGGCGAGTGGTTTTACCGAAGGTTTGCGCGCCGCCTCTGCCTTGAGTTGCTCGCGCTGCTCAATCGGCAACTGGGAATATTCTTCCCATTTACGTTTGATATCCTGCTTGTGATCAGTCGGGACTTGTTTAAGCGATTTGTAGTTTGCACGGGCTTGGCGGCGTTGCTCGGGAGTCAAATTCGCCCAGTCCTTCATGCGCTGGTCGACACGAAGTTTTTCCTCCACGGACATCGCCGAGTACCGCTGCGCGATACCTATCCATTTTTTGCGCCGGTAATTCTCCATTGCTGGCCAGTCGTTGGCCAATGGCTTGAGTACTGAACGTTGTTCCGGCGTAAGCTGATCCCAGTTGGGCTGGATGAGCGTAGGAACAAGCGCCGAGGCTCCGACCGGCGTTTGTGGTGTCCCGGTCGAGGTGCCAGCAATCGAACTGCTAGCAGTAATGCCAAGGCCAGCGATTAGTGAGACGAGGATCTTGAACGTTCTAGCCACGAGTGGAATCCAGTATCTGAATAAATTTCAGGCGGAAGTTCGTCGGAGAGCAAAGCGCTGTCAATTTCTTCGTATTCGTTGGCCTGATCAAATTGGTCCCAGTAATACGTACCAACAAGACCAAAGCTTAGCGCCATTGCGATTGCCACGACACGCAAAGGTTGTGCGGCGAGTGCCAAAGTGTGGGTAAAGCCAGAGTTTTGCCGCTCCTGACGTATGCGGAAGGTATCTACAGCTGCCATTCGGTTTTTCCGCAGGCTATCTAGGACTTCGTTAGGCAGGCGCTCTGCGGCCTCGTTTAAGGCCAGACGGAGGCGATTGGCGATTTGATGTTGTTCAGTTTCGTTCATAGTTCAATTCCTTTCGCTTGCAGTGCAGCCCTAAGTACGTGCGTGGCGCGCGAACAATGCGTTTTTACACTACCTTCAGAGCAACCCATGACTAAGGCTGTCTCTGCCGTGTCCATATCTTCCCAGTAACGTAATAGGAAGGCTTCGCGTTGACGTGCAGGCAGTTTCGCCACTTCTTGCTCAATGATATTAAGCACTTGGCTGCGCTGCAACTGCGCAACGGGCTCGCCCAATCCCTCCTTGGTTGGGTCGGATGGCAGAAAATCCAGTGGGTCGCTGTCGTCATCATCTCCGCCTCCAAACGCCGAGAGCAGCGTTGTCCATACCGAACGGACCTTTTGTTTGCGAAAGTGATCGCGAATCAAGTTTTGCAATATCCGATGAAACAGCATCGGCCATTCGGCGGACGGGCGTTCTGCGTATTTATCGACCAGGCGCAGCATCGCGTCTTGAACTATATCCAAGGCCACATCGCGGTCACGAGTGGCGAAGTTGGCGTGCTTGAAGGCCCGTCGCTCAACTTCGGCAAGAAAACTCGATAGTTCGTTTTGGCTGGACAGAATATTTCCCTCAGATAGCGAAACTGGAAGCGATGGTCTTACGGTTCAACAGCTTACGGGAGATTTCTGCAGCAAGCATACATTTCACGGGCATCAAAGCAGGTTTTGGTGAGGCAAAAAACCAACGGCGCAGCGACAAAGTGCCTTGACCAACAAGCCGCTACCAAGTAAGGTTGCGAGTTTACTCAAAAATATAGCTTACAAGGATTGTCATGCAACTAACCGGCGCAGAAATCGTCATTCGATGCCTGCAAGAAGAAAATGTCGAGCATGTGTTTGGATACCCCGGCGGCTCCGTACTTTACATTTACGATGAATTTTTCAAACAAGACAAGCTAAAACATGTTTTAGTTCGCCACGAGCAGGCTGCAGTCCATGCCGCCGATGCCTATTCGCGGTCGTCCAACAAGGTTGGTGTGTGCATGGTTACCTCCGGCCCTGGCGTAACCAATGCCGTTACTGGCATCGCCACAGCTTATATGGACTCGATTCCATTGGTCATTCTCACTGGCCAAGTGCCAACCCATTACATTGGCGAAGATGCATTTCAAGAATGCGATACGGTGGGTATCACTCGTCCTTGCGTCAAACACAATTTCTTGGTTAAGGACGTGCGCGATTTGGCAGTGACGATCAAGAAGGCGTTTTACCTTGCGAAAACTGGCCGTCCTGGTCCTGTGCTTGTCGATATCCCAAAGGACATCACGATGCACAAGTGCGAATACCAGTATCCAAAAACGATAGAAATGCGTTCGTACAACCCGATTGTCAAAGGTCATCCGGGGCAGATTAAAAAAGCTGTGCAAATGCTGCTTGATGCAAAACGCCCACTGATTTACGCGGGTGGCGGGGTGATTTTGTCGAACTCTTCGGCTCGCTTGTTGAAGCTTGCGCATTTGCTAGGATTCCCCGTAACCAACACCTTGATGGGCTTGGGCGGATATCCATCGACTGACGGACAATTCCTTGGCATGCTGGGCATGCACGGAACCTACGAAGCCAACATGGCAATGCAAACGGCTGATGTAATTTTGGCTGTCGGCGCGAGGTTTGATGATCGCGTCATCGGTAATCAAGTACATTTCGCATCCGTACCGCGCAAAATTATTCATGTTGACATCGATCCTTCATCGATTTCAAAACGCGTGAAAGTTGAAGTGCCAATTGTTGGTGATGTCGGCGAAGTACTTGAAGAACTTTGCAAGCAATTGCTTGCCAGCGGTGGGAAAGCTGAACCCAAAGCGCTCGCTGCATGGTGGAAGGAAATCGACGCTTGGCGTAGCAAAAATCGCTCAAGTACAAGCAGGGCAAAGAAATCATCATGCCGCAATACGTGATTGAAAAGTTGTATGAAATCACTGGCGGTGATGCCTTCGTGACTTCTGACGTGGGCCAACATCAAATGTGGGCGGCGCAGTATTACAAATTCGACAAACCCCGTCGCTGGATTAATTCTGGCGGCTTGGGCACTATGGGTGTCGGTCTGCCGTACGCGATGGGCGTTAAACTGGCTAATCCGAAGGCGACAGTGGCATGCGTTACCGGTGAAGGTTCAATTCAAATGAACATTCAGGAACTGTCCACGGCCAAACAATTCCGCTTGCCGATCAAAATTATCAATTTGAACAATCGCTATCTGGGCATGGTGCGCCAGTGGCAGGAAATGTTTCATGGCAATCGCTATGCCGAGTCCTATGTAGATGCATTGCCGGACTTTGTGAAACTTGCCGAAGCTTATGGCCATGTTGGGATGAAAATCGAACGACCGGCAGATGTCGAACCGGCGTTGCGTGAAGCATTCACCAAGCACAAGAACGATTTGGTGTTCATGGATTTCATGACCGATCAAAAGGCCAATGTGTATCCCATGGTGGCCGCAGGCAAAGGCTTGTCGGAAATGATTTTGGCTGAGGATTTGTAAGCATGCGTCACATAATTTCGATACTTTTGGAAAACGAGGCTGGTGCTTTGTCGCGGGTGTGCGGGCTTTTTTCAGCGCGCGGCTACAACATCGAGTCGCTCACCGTCGCCCCGACTGAAGATGCTTCCCTGTCGCGGATGACCATCGTCACTGCGGGCTCGGACGCAATCATTGAACAAATCACCAAGCAGTTAAATAAGCTGATCGAAGTGGTCAAAGTAGTGGATTTGTCTGAGGCACCGCATATAGAGCGCGAACTGATGCTGGTCAAAGTTCGTGCAATTGGCAAAGACCGCGAAGAAATGAAACGCATTGCGGATATTTTTCGTGGTCGGATCATCGACGTCACTGAAACCAGCTATGTCATTGAACTAACTGGCAACGGCAGCAAGCTCGACGCATTTCTCGAAGCCATTGATCGCTCGCTGATTATGGAAACTGTCCGCACAGGTGTTAGCGGTATCGGCCGCGGCGACCGAATTCTCAAAGTATGACCCACTCAAATTTATTTTTCGTTTAAGGACAACAGCATGAAAGTGTATTACGACAAAGACGCTGATCTCTCGCTCATCAAGGGCAAGAAGGTCACTATCGTTGGTTACGGCTCACAAGGTCACGCCCATGCCAACAACCTCAAAGAATCGGGCGTTAACGTGGTGGTCGGCCTACGCAAAGGCGGCGCTTCGTGGAGCAAGGCCGAAAAAGCTGGCCTAAAAGTTGAAGAAGTTGCAACTGCGGTCAAAGGTGCTGACGTGGTGATGATGCTCACGCCGGATGAGCATATTGCAGCGATTTATGCGGGCGAAGTTGAACCGAATCTGAAACCGGGTGCAGCGCTGGCGTTTGCCCATGGCTTCAACATTCATTACGCTCAAGTGGTGCCGCGTAGCGATGTTGATGTGATCATGATTGCGCCAAAAGGCCCAGGGCATTTGGTACGTTCGACTTATGTCCAAGGCGGCGGTGTACCATCACTGATTGCAGTTCATCAAGATACAAGCGGCCGTGCCAAAGACATCGCGCTGTCCTACGCGGCAGCCAATGGCGGTACGCGCGGTGGCGTGATTGAAACTAGCTTCCGCGAAGAAACCGAGACCGATTTGTTCGGCGAGCAAGTGGTGCTGTGTGGTGGAACGGTGGAACTGATTAAGGCAGGTTACGAGACCTTGGTCGAAGCTGGCTACGCGCCGGAAATGGCCTACTTTGAGTGTTTGCACGAACTCAAACTGATCGTCGATTTGATCTACGAAGGTGGCTTGGCGAACATGCATTATTCAATTTCTAACAATGCTGAATTCGGCGATATCACCCGTGGCCCGCGCATTGTTACTGAAGAAACCAAGCGCGAGATGAAGAAGATTTTGGGCGAGATTCAGAGCGGCCAATATGCCCGCGAATTCATCCTCGAAAATCGCGCTGGCGCACCAATGTTGCATGCACAGCGACGCAATCTGGCCAATCATCCGATTGAGCAAGTAGGCGCGCAACTGCGTTCGATGATGCCGTGGATACAGAAGAACAAATTGGTTGATCAAAGCAAGAATTGATTTCCAAAGCGACAACAAAAAGCACAGCGGTGCTGTGCTTTTTTTACGTCTGCAAACTCGTCAGTTGGTGCTGGTGATGGAATGGCCGGTTCATCGGCCACATGCCGTTACGCCCGCACCAGACGCACCGACGACGCGCTAGAATCGAGTGCGTACCGAGGATACAAACAAAGGTAAATCGCAATGC
The DNA here is from genome assembly GCA_016721505.1 of Rhodocyclaceae bacterium. GTDB lineage: Bacteria > Pseudomonadota > Gammaproteobacteria > Burkholderiales > Rhodocyclaceae > JADKHX01. The sequence goes on from JADKHX010000003.1 coordinate 329,455, forward strand.
AGTTTCCAAAGAATAGCAAAGGCTTGATGAACCCAGAATTGCGTCGGCGAGGAATATTTCTGCTACCCAATGCGATCACGACGGCTGCGCTTTTTGCGGGGTTTTACGCCATCGTTCAAGCGATGAATGGACGCTATGAAATTTCTGCCGTGTCAATCTTTGCCGCGATGGTGCTCGACGGACTTGACGGTCGCGTAGCGCGTCTTACACGCACGCAAAGCGCATTTGGTGCGGAATACGATTCATTGTCCGATATGGTTTCGTTCGGTGCGGCACCTGCGCTGGTGATTTATGAGTATGTGCTCAAAGGCTTAGGAAATTTTGGTTGGGCGGCCGCATTCATATACTGCGCATGTGCTGCATTGAGATTGGCGCGCTTCAACACCAACATCGGAATCGTCGACAAACGATATTTTCAAGGCATGCCAAGTCCTGCGGCAGCCGCTCTGGTGGCTGGTTTGGTTTGGTTGATTCATGATTTGAGCATCCCTGTTAATGACATTCGAATTGCGGCGGCAGTGCTGACAATATTCGCTGGCGTCACAATGGTTAGCAACATCCGGTTCTACTCCGGCAAGGAATTCAATCCTCGCCGCAGTGTCCCGTTCTTTGCCGTCGCCGCCATTGCACTTGGCTTTGCGCTGATTTCGTTTTACCCACCCGGCGTGTTGTTTGCCGTGTTTTTGATCTACGCGATGTCGGGTTACGTGCTCACTTACTTTCAGTGGCGCGCTCAACGCAGCGCCAAAACCAAGCCACTTGCATGAGTGCAACAAACTCGATATAGTCAGCCCATGCTTGAATATTTCTTCATCGCTGTTTTGATGTCTGCTGTCACTGGCGCGCTAATCGCACGCCGGTCGCAACGTGCACTGCTGCTTGCTCAGCGGCTGCCGCTGCTGCGCCCCAAGCGCTAAAAATCCTACCCCACAATTTGTGTTTCACCCACCGGCTCCGACGACGGGGCTTCACTTCGTTTGCTCTTTTTCATTCCGCTTCTATTAACTCCCTCCAAAGGATTCAATCATGGCAAAGCAAAAACTAATCATTTTCGACACCACCATGCGCGATGGCGAACAAAGCCCCGGCGCCGCGATGAGTCGTGATGACAAGCTGAGGATTGCGCGCCAGTTGGAGCGGATGCGTGTCGACGTAATCGAGGCAGGATTTCCAGCCGCATCACCGGGCGATTTTGAATCGGTGAAAGCCGTGGCGGAAGCGATAAAGGAGTCGACGATTTGTGGCTTGGCGCGCGCCAACGAAGCCGATATTCGTCGCGCCGGTGAAGCCATACGTCCTGCCAAATCCGGGCGGATTCACACCTTCATCGCGACCAGCCCAATCCACATGGAAATGAAACTGCGGATGTCGCCGGAACAGGTGCTTGAGCAAGCCATCAAAGCAGTCAAATGGGCGCGTGAATACACCGACGACGTGGAGTTTTCGGCCGAAGATGCCGTACGCTCTGATAGCGATTTTCTCTGCCGCGTTTTTGAAGAGGTTATCAAAGCCGGCGCAACCACGATTAACGTTCCCGACACGGTGGGTTACAGCATCCCATCCGTTTGGGGTGAGCGAATTCGCAGCTTGATTGAGCGCGTGCCGAACTCTGACAAAGTGATTTGGTCTACCCATTGCCACAATGATTTGGGGTTGGCCGTAGCGAATTCATTGGCCGCAGTTTTGAATGGTGCGCGGCAGGTTGAATGCACGATCAATGGCCTCGGTGAGCGTGCAGGCAATGCCTCAATGGAAGAGGTCGTCATGGCGATCCGCACGCGCAGCGACTTGTTTGATTGCGAAACCGGCGTGGACATTAGCCAAATTGTTCCAGCTTCCAAACTAGTCAGTCAAATCACTGGTTATCCGGTGCAACCGAATAAAGCAGTAGTTGGCGCTAATGCTTTTGCACACGAATCCGGCATCCATCAAGATGGCGTGCTCAAACATCGTGAGACCTACGAAATCATGCGTGCCGAAGATGTGGGTTGGACCACCAATCGACTCACTCTAGGAAAGTTGTCAGGCCGCAATGCCTTCAAATCGCGGCTCAACGAACTTGGCATTTCGCTCGCCAGTGAAGACGCGATGAACAAAGTTTTTGCGCGCTTCAAAGAGCTTGCCGACAAGAAACGCGAGATCTTCGACGAAGATATTCACGCGCTGGTTTCCGACGACGTCACAGATCCGGAAGATGATTATTACAAGTTGATCGCGTTCAGCTTTCATTCGGAAACCGGTGAAACACCGCAGGCCAAGTTAACTTTGTCGGCGGATGGGCACGAGGTAATAGAGCAATCGAGCGGCAGTGGTCCCGTTGATGCGACATTCAAGGCGATAGAAAGTATGGCCAAAAGTGGATCAGAACTGTTGCTGTATTCGGTCAACGCAATCACTACGGGGACTGACGCGCAAGGCGAAGTGACTGTAAGGCTGATGCATGATGGCCGGATTGTGAATGGTCAAGGTGCCGATACTGACATCATTGCGGCATCCGCCAAGGCTTATCTAAATGCGCTCAATAAACTGCATGCCGGGAAGGAAAAGCTGAACCCGCAACTTTAGTTAGTGTTGTGACGGCGTGTCGCCAGCACCAACTGGCGACCTGCCGGTTTCTCGTGCGTAAAAGACACAGCAGCAAAAAAACACCAGCGCCAAAATGAGTTCGGCAGCAGCCAGAGCGTGACTTAAACCGACATCCGAAAATGCACGCACGACACCCTCGCTGATGTAAGCCAAGGCCAGAAATGCCGCCCATTGATGGGTGTAACGGCGACCGTGCAAGATGCCAAAAAGTGGAAGCAAAAGTGGCAATGCTTTTAGCCCAAGCGCAGAGCCACCGACACGCACTGGCGCGAGCCAAAACTCCCAAGCGAGACAAAGGAAAATCAAACAGATGAGACTGATGATTGCGCCGAGGTTAAGTCGCCTAATCATGCGGCCAGCTTCAACGCGGTGAGTGCGAGCCGTTTGCCCAGCGCTTGCGCGAGCAAGATTTCATGTGCGGTGCATTGCGTAGCGCCGTCCGATCCGCTGACATGACTTGCACCATAGGGAGTACCGCCTTGCTGAGTCAGGCTGAGTGCTGATTCTGTATAGGGAATGCCAACCAACACCATACCGTGATGCAAGAAGGGCAGAGCCATTGATAACAAAGATGATTCTTGGCCGCCATGCATGCTCGACGATGAAGTGAACACTGCGGCAGGTTTGCCCGCTAGCGAACCATTTAGCCACTGAGGTGCCGTCGAATCGATAAAATACTTCAGTGGTGCAGCCATGTTGCCAAAGCGAACGGGGCTACCGAAAGCAATTCCGATGCATTCTTCTAAGTCAGCAAGCTCAACATAGGGCGGACCGGATTCCGGAACATTTGACGAAACGCTCTCACTGCGTTCACATATCGCCGAAATTTTTGGCACCGTCCGTACCCGTGCCGTAACGCCTGAGACTTGCTCAATACCTTTGGCAATCCAACGCGCCAGTTCTTTGACCGAGCCATGCTGACTGTAATACAGCACCAAAACTTCGCGCGTCATAGCTTTTCTTTAACTGTCTTATACAATCGCTCAATTATATGTGGCTTCTTTCTCCCTTCCGTCTGATCTATCGCGCCGCGAAACGGTTTCACACCGAGAAATTTGTGCAAACTGCGGCTGCACTGTCCTTCACCACACTGCTGGCGTTGGTACCGATGGTCGCGGTAGCTTTCGCTTTAATCTCGCAGTTTTCATTCACCAGCGGTTTGGGTGCGGCGCTAGAGAAATTTCTGCTGTCGACATTGTTGCCAGACAAAGCAGGCGCGTTGATTGCCAAATACCTTACGCAGTTTGTTCATCGGGGCGAGCAAGCAACTCTGATCGGCATGGGGGCACTCGCATTGACGGCATTGATGCAAATGCTGACGATAGAGCATGCGTTCAACGGAATTTGGCGAATAAACCAACATCGCCCATTCCTTCGTCGCGTCACAATGCATACGGTCGCGTTGCTGCTTGGGCCGATCATTTTCGGCGCGGCTTTGTTGGCACTTACTTTCGTAGCAACGGCCTCCATGGGTTTGGTCGACGAACCAATGTGGGCGCAGGCATCCATCGACAAAGGTCTTTCGTTCGGATTCACCATGAGTTTTTTCGCATTACTGTATTGGCGTGTGCCAAACACTGAAGTGCCACCATTTCACGCACTGTTGGGTGGGCTCGTGGCGGCCGCAGGATTTACCGCATTGCATAAGTTATTTGCCTTCTACATCGTAAAATTGCCATCGTATACAATGATTTATGGCGCATTCTCGGTGATGCCCGTGTTCCTCACTTGGATTTATTTGTCGTGGAGCGTGATTCTGGCTGGTGCCTTATTGGTCGCCGAAATGTCAGATTCGACCAAGCCGACGAAGGCGCGAGGGGTTCGGTGAGATTGTGGTAACGGTGTGGTAAAAGTCCTTGCCGATTAGCGCTTGTTTCGCTAGAATCGTGGGCTTTTCATCGAATACGAGAGAACGATATGGTGGTTATCCGTCTCGCGCGTAGCGGCGCCAAAAAGCGTCCGTTCTTCAACATGGTAGTTACTGATTCGCGCAATCGTCGCGACGGTCGCTTCGTTGAGCGCATTGGTTTTTACAATCCTAAAGCGGCTCAGTCTGAACCAGGCTTGGTTATTGATACCGCACGACTTGAGTTTTGGCAGGGCCATGGTGCTCAGTTGTCTGACACGGCTGCACGCCTTGTGAAACAGGCAGCAAAGCAGAAAGCGGCTTAATCGCCGCTTTAGCCAGATGATTGTTTTGGGGCGCATTCTTGCTCCATATGGCGTGCAAGGTTGGTTGCGAGTTCATGCATTTGGTGACGATCCATTAGCTTGGGGTCGAATGCAAAACCTCTGGTTTTGTGACGACGAAAATGCGGAAGATGCGCGTTGGCAATCGGTCGAGCTTGAGCAAATAAAGCGGCATGCCAGCGGGATTGTTATTAAGTTCAAGAGTATTTCTGATCGCGATTCCGCCGAAAGTTTTTCGCCATGCTTTATCGGCGCACCGCGTGAAGCGTTGCCGAAAACCGCGAACGACGAATATTACTGGTCGGATTTAATCGGATTACAAGTCGTGAATCTTTCGGCGGTGGTTCTCGGCAAGATTTCAACGCTACTCGATTCGGGCGCGAATCAAGTTTTGGTGGTTGAAGGTCAAGATAAGCAGCATTTGTTGCCATTTGTCGCACCGATTGTTAAGTCCGTCGATCTGAAGGCAAAGCAAGTATCGGTTGATTGGGAAGCAGATTGGTGAGTGCCTGATGACGCTGCGCTTTGACGTGGTAACGCTGTTTCCTGAGATGTTTTCGGCGATTACCGAAGCGGGGATTACGCGACGCGCATTGGAATCAGGGTTGTGGCAATTGCAGACGTGGAATCCACGCGAATGCACGACCGACACGCATAGGACTGTCGATGATCGACCTTATGGCGGCGGTCCTGGAATGGTGATGATGGCTGCACCCTTGGAACAAAGCATTACTGCAGCAAAGATTGCGCGAGGGGACGAAGCTTTAGTTGTGTATTTGTCGCCGCAGGGCAAGCCACTTACGCAGAAATTTGCGTCGGATTTGGCCAAGACCAGCGGCGCGATATTGTTGTGCGGGCGGTACGAAGGCGTTGATGAACGCGTCATCGAGCGTTGTGTAGATGTTGAGGTTTCGCTGGGAGATTTTGTGTTGTCGGGCGGTGAGCTTGCTGCCATGGCACTGATTGATGCCTGCGTTCGCCAAGTGCCTGGTGCGCTGGGTGACAGCAACTCGGCGGCAGAAGATTCGTTTGCCGATGGCTTGTTGGATTGTCCGCACTACACACGGCCCGAGGTTTACGAGAATTGCGTAGTTCCGGAAGTGTTGCTTTCCGGAGATCATGAGAAAATACGATGCTGGCGTTTGACGCAAGCATTGGCAAGAACCGCGACGCGGCGACCGGATTTGTTGGAACACCGGGCGTTGAGTCAGGAAGAAGCAGCATTGTTGGCGGAGCATCGCCGCAACTGCAATTAAAAGCTGCATTTAACAGGCAATGTTGGCGCCTGCTCTGGATGCAAGGCCACTGGCCATTGGATAAACGGAGAAGTTATGAACTTGATCGATCAGTTGGAAAAAGAAGAAATTGCTCGCCTTGGGAAGGTGATCCCGGAATTTTCACCCGGCGACACGCTAGTAGTCAGCGTCAACGTGGTTGAAGGTGAGCGCAAGCGCGTTCAAGCATTTGAAGGCGTTGTCGTTGCGAAACGCAATCGTGGCTTGAATTCCAGTTTCATCGTGCGAAAGGTATCGTCGGGCGAAGGCGTGGAACGTACTTTCCAAACCTACTCACCACTTATTTCAAGCATTGAAGTGAAGCGCCGTGGCGATGTACGCCGTGCCAAGCTTTACTACTTGCGTGATCGTTCCGGCAAGTCGGCGCGTATCAAAGAGAAGCTGTCACGAACAGTAAAACCAGCTCGCGCGACATCTGCGTAAGTCGTTTTGCAAACAATAAAAAAGGCCGCATCGCGGCCTTTTTTATTGCCTTTCCAACGCGCAATTATTTTGAATGCTTCTTGCGTTCTATAAGCGCATAGGCCGAATGATTGTGAATCGACTCGAAGTTTTCGCTTTCGACAATATAGGAATCAATGCGTGGGTCGGCATTGAGCACGCCTGCGACATCGCGTACCAAGTCCTCAACGAATTTTGGATTGTCATAAGCGCGCTCGGTGACGTATTTTTCATCGGGCCGTTTGAGTAGGCCATAGAGTTCGCAAGACGCTTGTTGCTCGGCAATTTGCACCAGTTCTTCAATCCAAACAAAGCCGTTGGTGGTCGCGGTGATGGTGACGTGCGAGCGCTGATTGTGTGCGCCACGCTCGGAGATTTTCTTCGAACAAGGGCACAAGCTGGTGACTGGCACGACAACTTTCATGGTTTGCGTATACGCGCCGCCCTCTTTAACTTCGCCGGAAAATGTCACGTCGTAATCCATCAAACTCTTGACCCCCGAGACCGGCGCGGTTTTGTTGATGAAATAAGGAAAGCTCATTTCTATCAGGCCGGTTTCAGCTTCTAGGCGAACGGCCATTTCACGCAACATCGATTCAAAACTTTCCACGGAAATTTCTTGCTCGTGGATGTTCAGAATCTCAACGAAGCGAGACATATGCGTGCCTTTGAAATTGTGCGGCAGGCCAACATACATGTTGAAAGTCGCTATGGTGTGCTGAACCCCAGCGCCTTTGTCCAAGACTCGAATCGGATGGCGAATTGCTTTGATGCCGACTTTGTCGATGGGTAACTGCCTTGAGTCCGCGCTGTTTTGGACATCGGCAATCGGCATCGGATGCCTACTATTCATGATGTGATTTCTCGCCAGTTTGCAAGGACAGATGCAAAAGTGTAACTATATCAATTCCGACCAAAATACTCAACTATTAGGCGTTTGCCATCAGCCGCTATACGCCGCTTCGCGCGCACGGACTTGACTGACAATTCCCTCAGAATCAAGGGCAATGGACTTAAGCAATTGGGCGGCGTCGCCATGATCGACAAACTGATCGGGAAGCCCGATACGCAGTAACTCACAACTAGCACCGATATCTTCGAGCGCGCGCGCGACTTCACTACCTGCACCGCCAATGATGGAATTTTCCTCGACCGTTACCAAGAGTTTGTGGGATGCGGCGAGCTGTTTAATCAGCGCAACATCCAGCGGCTTCACGAAGCGCATATTTGCCACCGTTGCGCCCAGCGCTTCGCCTGCTACCAACGCGGGTGGCACCATAGAACCAAAGGCGAGTAGGGCGATGTCCGTGCCTATCCGGCACACTTGGCCTTTGCCGATTTCGATTTCGCTGAGATCCGTTCCAGGCGCGCGACCGGTGCCGCTACCACGTGGATAACGCACAGCGGCAGGGCCGGGGTAATGATAGGCAGTGGTGAGCATCTGGCGACACTCGGCTTCGTCGCTGGCGGCCATCACGATCATGTTGGGGATGCAAGTCAGATAAGACAAATCGAACGCGCCGTTGTGTGTACCACCATCCGCGCCGACCAAGCCGCCGCGATCAATGGCAAATGTCACGTCCAAATTTTGTAAAGCAATATCGTGGATGAGCTGATCGTAAGCGCGCTGAAGGAAAGTTGAATAAATCGCTACGACCGGCTTGAGTCCTTCGCAGGCGAGACCTGCGGCATAAGTCAGCGCATGCTGTTCGGCAATGCCAACATCAAAGTAGCGAGTGGGAAATTGCTCAGCGAATTGAACGAGACCAGAGCCTTCGCGCATTGCTGGTGTGATGCCCATCAGGCGGCTGTCGGCTGTCGCCATGTCGCACAGCCAAGTGCCGAAGACCTGCGTGTAGGTCAGCTTACCAGACGGTTTTGCAGTATCAATGCCGCTGTTAGTGTCAAATTTTGATACACCGTGGTACAGCACCGGATCGGCCTCGGCGAGCTTGTAACCCTGGCCTTTGCGGGTGATCACATGGAGAAACTGCGGGCCGCTGAGTTCTTTCAAATTGAGCAACGTCGGAATCAACGCATCAAGATCGTGGCCGTCAATCGGACCAAGGTAATTGAAACCTAGTTCCTCAAACAAAGTACCCGGTGTGATCATGCCTTTGACATGCTCTTCGACGCGATTGGCAAAGTTCAGCATGCTCGGCATCGTTGCCAGTGCTTTTTCGCCCGCTCGTCGCGCCGCATTGAAGGCACGCCCGGAGAGCAGTCGGGCTAAATACTTATTCAGGGCGCCGACGGGCGGCGAAATTGACATGTCGTTGTCATTTAGTATCACCAGCAAATTAGCATCGATGACACCAGCGTTATTCATTGCCTCGAACGCTTGTCCGGCTGACATCGCGCCATCACCAATAATTGCGATTACACGGCGATCTTCGTTTTTATGTTTGACCGCTACTGCCATACCCAGCGCCGCTGAGATGGAGGTCGATGAGTGACCCACGCCGAAAGTGTCGAAATGACTTTCACAGCGACGTGGGAAACCCGAAACCCCGTCTTTCATGCGCAAGCGTGCCATACCTTCGCGACGGCCAGTCAAAATTTTGTGCACGTAAGTTTGATGGCCGACATCCCAAACCAATCTATCACTTGGCGTGTTGAACACGTAGTGCAAGGCCACGGTGAGTTCTACCGTACCAAGATTCGATGAAAGATGGCCGCCCGTTTTTGATACCGATTCAAGCAAAAATGCGCGCAGTTCTTCGACCAGCGCGGGAAGTTTTTCCAAGCTCAACCGACGCAAATCATCGGGGTAGGAAATCGAATCAAGGAGTGGGTAGTTGTTCACGATTTTCGCGCCACAATATAGTCAGTTAGTTGGTGCAAGCGCACAGCAGCATCACCGAACGGCAACAAAGCATTGTGCGCTTCTTCACATAATTGGGCGGCAAGCGCGTGGGCTTGTTTGGCGCCGAGCAAAGTGAGGTAGGTTGGTTTATTGCTGGCAGCATCTTTGCCAGCGGTTTTGCCTAGCACTTCGGTGCTGGCTTCGGCATCAAGAATGTCGTCGACCACTTGGAATAACAGCCCGATGCGATTGGCAAATCGGACGAGGTTTTGGACCTGCTGAGCATTCGCGCCACCGACGTGCGCGCCGAGCAAGGTCGCGGCTTGTATCAGTTGGCCGGTTTTTTGCAGATGCATGAATTCCAATTCGACAATTTCCAACGACTTGCCGGTCGATTCCAAATCTATGGCCTGCCCACCGGCCATGCCGCGAGAGCCAGCAGCATTGGCGAGCAATCCCAACATTGCCACCTGTGTTTCGGCGGGGACGCTCGCAAGCGGTTGTGCCGCCACATGAAATGCCAAGGACTGCAAGGCGTCGCCGACCAAAAGTGCGGTCGCTTCGTCATACTTAACATGGCATGTTGGCTTGCCGCGGCGCAAGACGTCGTTGTCCATTGCAGGCAGATCGTCATGCACCAGCGAATAAACGTGAATGATTTCCACTGCGCAAGACATCTGATCTAGCGCGACCAATGGAGCTGAGAATATTTCGCCAGCAGCGTGACAAAGCAACGGCCGTACGCGCTTACCACCTTCCAGCGTGACATAGCGCATTGCCTGATGCAGGCGGGTTGGATGGCAAGTTGTCGGTGGCAGGCAGGCATCCAGCGCGGATTCAATGCGCTGCTGAATCGAGATCTGCCAAGTAAGAAAATCAACTTGCGTCACTGGCTATCTCCGTGCGCAATATCTGGCGTATCGCCGAACTCGCGTAACAAGTTTTGTTCAAGCACTTGCACACGCGCTTCAGCCGCAGCCAGCGTATCCTGACATTCGCGTACCAAAGACGCGCCTTTTTGATAAGCGGCTAATGCCGTCTCCAATGGCACATTCGCCGCTTCGAGCGAAGTGACAATGGTCTCCAATTCGAGCAGCGCTGCTTCAAAACTGCTAGCGGCGGTTTTGGTCATGATTCAAAATTCCAAATGGGAATGAAACGATGCGTATTTTGCCAGTTGGTGCTGGTGACACGCCGTTAATTTGATTAACGAAGCCTGATCACTTGTCGTGGGTAAGGTTTGCCAGTGCGCAAGGTTTTTGGTAAATCACGTAGCGCTGCGTAGGCGGCATCACGTGATTCAAAGTCGCCGAAGATGACGCCGATGCGGGTGGTGCCCGGAACATCGGAAATATAAACGCGTACACCATCAAGCTCCTTGGCCTTCTGGGCGCGACGTAAATACATTTCTACTGCATCGGCACGGGTTTCGTCGGTCGCCAGTAACTGGATAAACCAGTGTTTGTCATCGGCCGATTTAAGCCAAGTACGACCTTCATCAACACCGGCTTGGGTCAAGGCCGCCAGCGTCAGCGCAGTGATTTTAGTTGGCGAATCGGTTGTGGCTGCTGGCGGTGGCAGACTCACCGCCGGAGCGCTAGAGTTTTCTTTTTTTTGGACAGGTGTAAGCGGAACTTCGGCGGTTGGAGACAATGGCGGTGCTATTTTTGGCGGCGCTGCGGCGACAACCACCGGTGCTTGCACAGGCGCAGCGCCTAGCGCGGGCGACGGAGCGATAGCCGGGTCGGCTTGCGATATCGACGGGGCGACCACTGGCGCAGCTTTTGGCAGCGATATCGGCGCAGGCACAGGTTCAGCGACGATAGCTGGCGTGCTGAAATAACCACCCAGCCAAATGCCGACAATCAGTGCTATGCCAACTGCTGCGGCCAAAATTAACGGTAGTTTTGCGCGCGGCTTGGTAAAACTCGTAGTGCTGAAATCACAGTCTTTTATCGCAGCGGTGACTTCGCCTAAGCCGACTTGATGACCGCCATTCGAATACGCCGCCAAGAGTGCCTTATCGGCGATTATGTTTATGCGACGAGTGAGGCCAAGTGAGGCTTTGGAAATTGCCTTAATTGCGTCGCTGACGAATAGATTTGGGCCTTTATAACCGGCTGCACGCATCCGAAAATCAAGGTAACCGGCCACGTCTTCATGAATCAGCGGCTCAAGCACAAAGTTGTGAGTGATACGCTCCTTCAGTTGGCGCATATCTGAGCGTCCCAGCACATCATTAAGTTCGGGCTGACCAAACAACACGAGCTGTAAAAGCTTATGTTTGTTGGACTCGAGGTTAGACAGCAAGCGAATTTCTTCCAGTGTTTCCGTTGGCATCGCGTGGGCTTCGTCGATTAGGACGACTACTTGCTTGCCTTCGCTAAACGATTGAATCAAATGAGTGTGCAAAGAACGCAAAACAGTAGCGGTTCGCGAATTTTCCGGCACTGCTATGGTCAGTTCATCGGCAATCGCGTACAGGATGTCATCGCGCGAGAGTGAAGGGTTGGCTAGGTAAATGGTGGTAACTTTTTCCGGCAGACGTTCCATAAGTACGCGACAAAGCATGGTCTTGCCGCTGCCGACTTCGCCGCTTACTTTTACTATTCCTTCGTCATGCGTGATGGCATATACCAGCGCGTCCAAGGTTGGGCCGCGATTCGCGCCCGCAAAGAAAAAATCCGTATGCGGCGTTATGCGAAAAGGTGCCTCGTTGAGGCCGAAATGTTCAAGGTACATAAGTCATCGCGTTTTGCATGTTTATCGGTAAGTCGACAGTAGCCTGCGGCTCACATCCAAGTTAAGATTTTCTGCGGGCTTCACGTGCCAGTGTGTCAATACGATTGTATAAGGTCGTTCGATTGATGCCGAGCAATCTTGCGGCCTTGCTTAAATTTCCATCACTGATTAGTTGGGCGGCCTCAATGTAGGCGACCTCACGTTGCCGTAAACGTTCGTCAAGGTTAAACGAGCTACTGTTCTGGAGCTCTGCGCAGGCCGCGTTAATCCAGTCTTCCGTGGTTCGCTGTTGCATCGGATGGTTACTTGCTGGCTCATTGACGAAGGCGGATTCCTGAGTTTGAACATCAATATCGAGTTCGGTCTCAAGTTCAGCGCGTTCAATTTGACGTCCGCCATATTTCGCTGTCAGACGGATGGCAATATTTCTCAGCTCGCGAACATTACCTGGGAATGGGTAATCATTGAGGCAATTTGCCGCGCTTGCGGATAACCAAATTGGCGCACTTTGCGCTTGGCGCGCATACAAGCGCTGGAAATGTTCGAGCAACAAGAAACGATCCGTACCCAATTCGCGTAAGGGTGGAACAGCCATCGAAAGTACGGAAAGCCGATGATATAAGTCCGCACGAAAATTGTTCTCACGTGATTCACGCCGCAAATCGCGATTGGTCGCAGCGAGAATCCGGGCGGTCGATCGACGTGTTTGCGTTTCACCGACTCGTTGGAACTCACCGTTCTCTAATACACGAAGCAATTTTGGCTGAAGTTCCATTGGCAGCTCGCCAATTTCATCGAGGAACAGTGTGCCTTCGTCCGCGTCCTCAAAGTAACCGCTTTTGGCCGCGGTTGCGCCAGTAAAGGCGCCTTTGCCGTGACCGAATAAAGTTGCTTCAACCAAACTCGGTGCAATGGACGCACAATTGAGCGCCAAATAGGGCTTGTTAGCGCGATCTGAAAATTTATGTAAAGCAGCAGCCACCAATTCTTTGCCAGAGCCGGATTCGCCTTCAATCAACACCGGAAACTGCGACTTCGCGAATTGCCGAATTTGTAGGCGAAGTTGTTGCATCGGCGGGCTTTGTCCAATCAGACTATCGTCTTCAACCGGCGCGAGATCTTGAAAACTCAGCACCCGCAACAATAATTTGCGTAGCACCTCGGGATTGGCTGGTTTTGCGACAAACTCCGTCGCACCAAGTGCTCGAGCATGCCGCGCGTTCGCATCATCGGCCTGGCCTGACAGAACAATGATGCGTGTATCGGGCGAATGCGCAAGGATGTCGCGGATCAGCGCAAACCCTTCGTCAGGTCGATGTGGCACGGGCGGCAGGCCAAGATCGATAAGTGCGCCACTGGGTCGCGCACCCTGGCGCAAAATATCAACCGCCTGAGTGCGTGAGTTGGCGACTGCCAATTCAAAATCGGCGTCCAGAAAATACGACATCGAGTCGACAATGAGTTCGTCGTCGTCGACGATTAAAAGCAGGGGCTTTGCTGGCACAGATTGCATCGCCGAATAATATCGGAAACACGAGCGCTTGACCGCTCCACCTGCAAGTCCATTGATTACGCATACGGCTCTGGTAGACTGTGGCCACCGTTTCTTTGGCTATCCCTTGCACCTGTGAATCAAGAACCCCTCGTCCAGATACGTGATCTGAATTTTTCTTACGACAATCGTAAAATTCTCAGTGGCATCAACCTAACCATTCCGCGTGGCAAGGTGGTCGCTATCATGGGTAGTTCCGGTTGCGGCAAGACCACGCTGTTGCGTCTAATCGGCGGACAACTTAAGCCAAGTTCGGGCGAAGTTAAGGTCAATGGTCAAATCGTTGATCAACTAGATTCAGCTGGGCTCTACGCAATGCGCCGACGGATGGGAATGTTATTTCAGTTTGGCGCTCTGTTTACCGATATGTCAGTATTTGACAACGTGGCTTTTCAGATGCGCGAACATACCGATTTGCCGGAGGATCTGATACATGATTTGGTCATGATGAAGCTGCATGCGGTCGGTCTACGTGGCGCACAGAATTTGATGCCCTCAGAATTGTCCGGCGGGATGGCTCGTCGCGTGGCGTTGGCGCGATCGATTTCCTTGGATCCGATGTTGGTGATGTATGACGAACCGTTTGCTGGGTTAGATCCCATTTCTCTTTCTGTCATTGGGGTATTGATACGCAAACTAAATGACGCCCTTGGTGCTAGCTCTATCGTGGTGACCCATGATGTGCAAGAGTCGTTAAAGATTGTTGACTATGTCTATTTCGTTTCTGCCGGAAAGATCGTTGCCGAAGGCACCGCTGATGAAATCCGGCAATCTAAAATACCCTACGTGCACCAATTTGTTTGGGGCGAGGCTGATGGCCCGGTACCTTTCCACTATCCGTCTATGCCGTATGGCGACGAAATGATGCAAGCGGTGAACTAATGTGAGTGAAAGTCGAATAACAAAACTGCTGGCGAATCTCGGACATCAAGTGACTAGCCGATTGTGGCAGCTTGGCTTTGCGAGTCGATTTTTTATCGCGATTTTTTTGTACTCAGGCACTTCCTTCCGCAGATTTCAATTAACGCTGCGTGAAGTGTTTTTTAGCGGTGTCATGTCACTCATCATCATCATGGTTTCTGGTTTATTTGTTGGCATGGTGCTGGGCTTGCAAGGCTATGACACTTTGCAGCGTTATGGTTCGGCCGAGGCACTCGGGATTTTGGTGGCCTTGTCGCTGGTACGTGAATTGGGGCCGGTGGTGGCGGCACTGCTTTTTGCCAGTCGCGCAGGATCGGCGATCACCGCTGAAATCGGTTTGATGAAAGCGACCGAACAGTTGTCGGCGATGGAGATGATGGCGGTTAATCCGATTGCGCGGGTAGTTGCCCCGCGTTTTTGGGGCGGCGTTATTTCCATGCCGCTGTTGGCCGCGTTATTTTCGGCGATGGGCATATTTGGTGGTTACCTGGTTGGCGTAGTGCTGATTGGTGTTGACGAAGGCTCGTTTTGGTCGCAAATGCAGGCAACTGTGGATTTTCGCGAAGACATTGTCAACGGAATCATCAAGAGTTTCGTTTTTGGTGTGATTGTCAGTTGGGTCGCAGTATTTGAAGGCTACGACGCAGAACCTACTGCGGAAGGTGTTTCCGGAGCCACGACCCGCACGGTGGTGACATCGTCGCTGGCAATTTTGGCTGCTGACTTTGTGTTAACAGCATTAATGTTTCGAGGGGTTTGAAATGAATCGTACTGCACTTGATCTTTGGGTTGGATTTTTTGTTGCCATCGGATTGGCGGCGGTGTTGTTTCTTGCCCTCAAAGTCGGTAATTTGAGCGCGTCTAGTTCGGGTGAAACCTACGCCTTGCAGGCCAAGTTTGATAATATCGGAGGTCTCAAAGTACGTTCGGCGGTCAAAAGCTCGGGGGTAGTGGTTGGCCGCGTCGCCCACATCGACTATGACTCAGCAAACTATGTTGCAGTGGTCAGCATGCAAATGGATGCACGTTACAAGTTTCCTCGGGACACGTTTGCGACAATTAACACTTCAGGATTGCTAGGCGACCAGTTCATAGGATTTGAAGTCGGTGGCGAAAGCGAAATGCTTAAAGCGGGTGAGTCGATAAAGAAAACCCAGTCGGCTGTGGTGCTGGAAAAGTTGATTAGTCAATTCATGTTCAATCAGGCGTCCGATAGTAAGGATAAAAAATGAAACCGTCGTCCGTTGTGCAAACAATGCTGAAAATTGGTTCGAGACGGTCTGTCGAGTCAGTGCGCGGAATGCTCGGCGCAATAGGTGTGGCGCTGGTGTTGACCGGATGTGCGACCAGTGGCAATCCCAAAGATCCTATTGAAGGCTTTAACCGCGCTATGTTTGCGATTAACGATGGCGTTGATCAAGCGGTAATTCGACCAGTGGCAGTGGGCTACGACACGGTAATGCCCAGCCCGTTGAAAAAAGGCGTGACGAATTTCTTTGGCAATATCGCCGACCTGTTCATTGGCGTGAATAATCTACTTCAGGGCAAGGTCTCAAACGGGGTTAGCGATTTTGGCCGCGTGTTGGTAAATTCGACGGTCGGACTATTGGGTCTAATTGACGTGGCTTCTGACATCGGTATGGAAAAGCATAACGAGGACTTTGGTCAAACGTTTGGCCGTTGGGGTATCGATAGCGGAGCCTATGTCGTTTTGCCACTTTTGGGGCCGAGTACAGTGCGTGACACCGTTGGTTTGATAGCCGACTCAAAAACTAATCCTGTCCCTCATATCGACGATGTTTCGGTGCGCAATTCTTTGCTGGCTTTGAGTTTGATTGACAAGCGCGCAAGTTTTCTAGCCGCCGACAAAGTCGTTGAGGCGGCGGCATTGGACAAATATTCATACATCCGTGATGCGCATTTGCAACGTCGCCGAAACCTTATTTTCGATGGTAATCCACCGCGTGAGCGCGACGATAGCGCGAGCACATTTGATGTTGATGTCGGGCACGACACCACGCTCGCGCAACACACAGATGCGGATTTGAGTATTGGTGAAGTTGCCACCACCGCATATAAATAAGCATCTAACCGATTCGGCGATTTCAATAAGTCCGCCACATTACGTCACGCGCCGCCAGCACTGGCGGCTTTAAGGGAAAAAATCATGAAGTTGGTCACTGGCATTCTTATTTTGGCGAGTTCTATCGCGTTTTCAGCTAAGCTCGGCGCGCAGGAAATCGCGCCCGACACTTTGATTCGTAATGTTTCCAACGAAGTGTTGGATATCGTGCGCAAAGACAAAGACATTCAAGCGGGCCACACCAGCAAAGCGATTGACTTGATCGAATCTAAAGTATTGCCGCATTTCAATTTCATGCGAATGACGCAGCTTGCTGTGGGCAAAGATTGGCGTCAGGCTAATAGTGAGCAGCAAAAAACTCTGGCTAACGAATTCCATACATTGTTGGTTCGCACCTATTCAAAAGCCTTGTCGGAATATCGCAACGAAAAAATTACTATTAAGGCGCTGACACTCAAACCCGAAGATACCGATGCGCGGGTTCGTACGGAAATTTCACAAGCTAACAGTGGCAAACCGATCGGTCTGGACTATTACATGGAGAAATCGGCGAGCGGTTGGAAGGTTTATGACATTGAGATTGGTGGCGTAAGTTTGATCACCAACTATCGCGAAACCTTTGGCAGCGAAATCCGCCGTAGTGGAGTCGATGGCCTAATCAAATTATTGCAGTCGAAGAATCAGTCTGCTGAAGGGGCTACAGCAAAAAAATGATTCAGCTTGATGGCGCACAGGCGCGCGTTTCTGGATCGATGACGATTGCGGCAGCAAGCGAATTGCTCGTCGCGGGTCGCGAAGCCATTGCTGCTTCTGCGGGTGGCGCTGCTACTGGCGGCGTGGCACAAACCTTTGATTTGTCCGCTGTCACCGAAGTGGATTCGGCCGGGCTGGCAGTGATGTTTGCATGGTTGCGCGAAGCAAAAAGCCGCAACGTGGAATTAACGTTTTGCAACTTACCCAAGAGCCTTAACTCCCTCGCGGCGGTGTACGACGTTGCCGCCTTGTTGCCACAAAACTAAGCCGCTGGGTTTCATTTATGGCGGCATCAGTAGCAATTCGTGTTCACGGAGTTTCAAAGCATTTTGGTGCGCTAAAGGCGCTCGATGAAATCAATCTCGAAATCCCCCAAGGTGAATTTTTCGGTTTGCTTGGCCCTAATGGTGCCGGCAAAACCACGCTAATTTCGACCCTCGCCGGCTTGACACGCCCGACAGCGGGGAAGATTTCAGTGATGGGCTACGATGTCCAAACCGACTATCGACAAGCGCGCAGACAGCTTGGCGTGGTGCCGCAAGAACTCGTGTTCGATCCATTTTTTACTGTGCGCGAAACACTCAAAATCCAATCTGGATATTTTGGTGTCAAGCACAACGATGCGTGGATAGAGGAAATTCTTGAGAATCTCGATCTGACCAGCAAAGCCAACGCCAACACGCGTACGCTGTCGGGCGGCATGAAGCGCCGTGTCTTGATTGCGCAAGCACTGGTCCATCGACCGCCAGTAATTGTGCTCGATGAACCCACGGCTGGTGTCGATGTCGAATTGCGCCAGACGTTGTGGCGTTTCATTCGGCGACTTAATTCCGATGGCCATACCATTGTGCTCACTACGCACTATCTTGAAGAAGCTGAGAGCTTGTGCACGCGCGTAGCAATGCTAAAGGCCGGACAAATCGTGTTGCTCGACAGTATGGATAATGTGCTGCGACAAGTATCGTCACACACCCTAAGAGTCAAACTGGACGGCGCACCGCCAGCAGGCTTGGCGTTGACTGGAGAATCCAGCGGCGCTTGGTACGCCATGCCATTTCGACAGTTTGATGAAATCGAACCACTGCTCGCACGTTTGCGTGAGGCAGGTTGCGTGGTGCGCGAAGTCGAAATCGGAAAACCGGCGCTGGAAGATGTATTCATTCGCGTCATGCAAAGCGGCGACGTTGCGGTGTCGGCGTGATGGGTAGAGAATTCTCAACGCTGTTCTACAAGGAAACTTTGCGCTTCTGGAAGGTTGCCTTTCAGACCGTTGCCGCGCCGGTGTTGACGGCAGTTTTGTACTTGTTGATTTTTTCACACGTGCTTGACAACCATGTGCGTATCCATGATGTGCCTTACGCAGCGTTTCTGATTCCCGGACTGGTGATGATGTCGGTCCTGCAAAACGCCTTTGCCAATTCTTCGTCGTCACTAATTCAATCAAAAGTGACCGGCAATATCGTTTTCGTTTTGCTCGCGCCGGTGTCGTACCAAAGCTTTTTCCTTGCCTATGTGTTGGCAGCGGTGCTGCGCGGATTCGTGGTTGGTGTTTGCGTTTTACTGGTCACCCTGTGGTTTGCGCCGATGCAGTTCGTCGCACCGTGGTGGATATTTGTCTTTGCCGTTTTAGGTGGCGCTGTGATGGGAAGTCTTGGCGTAGTTGCCGGAATCTGGGCCGACAAATTCGATCAATTGGCAGCTTTTCAGAATTTCCTCATCATGCCGCTGACGTTTTTGTCCGGCGTGTTTTATTTAATTCATTCCTTGCCAAGTTTTTGGCAAAACTTGTCGCACTGGAATCCAATTTTTTACATGATTGACGGATTCCGTTTTGGTTTCTTTGGTGTCTCTGACGTCTCGCCATGGCAAAGTCTCGCGGTGGGAAGTTTTTCCCTTTCTGTGTTGTCGGCGTTTACACTGGTCATCCTGCGACGTGGCTACAAACTCAGGGCCTAGTGTTGCCCTCGTCACTAACGTTTGAAATTTCATTGTTTGGAGTTTTATGCTTGAGCCTCAACTCATAGAAGATTGGATTCGTGCAGAACTGAATTGCGAACACATCGCAGTCGAAGGTGACGGCCATCATTTTTCAGCACTAATCGTCAGTGGTGAATTTGCTGATATGAATCGTGTCAAACGCCAGCAACGCATCAACGCAATTCTTAAAGCACGTTTTGACAGCGGCGAATTGCACGCGCTGTCGATGAAGACGCTGACACCTGACGAGTGGCGTTCCAATGGATAAATTGCTGATTACCGGCGGTCGTCCGCTTTCAGGTGAAATCGCGATCTCTGGTGCGAAAAATGCTGCGCTACCACTGCTTTGCGCGGCATTGTTGACGCGTGAGACATTGACGCTGACTAATGTGCCGCATTTGAATGACATTGGCACCATGCTCAAATTGCTTGAGCAAATGGGTGTCAAAGTGACGCGAGAAGTGGCGCCGACTGATGCGCCAGTTGGTGCTGGTGATACGCTGTCACTGGATGCTTCGGGCCTCAATAATGCCGTCGCGCCCTACGAAATGGTTAAGACCATGCGCGCATCTATCCTTGTGCTCGGGCCTCTGGTGGCGCGCATGAGCGAGGCACGCGTTAGCTTGCCTGGCGGTTGCGCGATTGGTGCGCGCCCCGTCGATCAACACATCAAAGGCCTTGCAGCGATGGGCGCGACAATCAGTGTTGAGCACGGTTATGTGCACGCGCAAGCAACTCGCCTCAAAGGCGCACGCTTATTCACCGACATGGTGACCGTCACCGGCACTGAAAATTTGATGATGGCCGCCTGTTTGGCGGATGGCGAGACGGTGATAGAAAACGCTGCGCGCGAACCGGAAGTAGTGGACTTGGCTAATTGCCTTGTGGCCATGGGCGCACGAATTTCTGGCGCAGGTTCGGATGTCATTCGAATTCAAGGCGTGGGCAGCTTACACGGCGCGACGCACAAAGTGATGCCAGATCGTATCGAGACCGGCACTTACCTCTGCGCAGCAGCAGCTACAGGCGGCAGCGTGCGCCTAAATCACACGTCGGCGGCGTATTTGGACGCGGTGATCGACAAGTTGATGGATGCAGGTTGCGAAGTTACTACCGAGCGCGACGCAATCAATTTGAAGGCACCTAAACGCCTCACCGCAGTGAGTTTGCGAACCTCACCTTACCCGGCGTTTCCTACCGACATGCAAGCGCAATTTATGGCATTGAATGCCGTGGCCGAAGGTACGTCAATCATCCGTGAAACGATTTTCGAGAATCGCTTCATGCACGCCGTTGAGTTGACTCGCTTGGGCGCCAATATTCGCATCGACGGAAATACGGCAGTGGTAACTGGCAAAGAGTTTCTCGAAGGTGCGAGTGTGATGGCCACTGATTTGCGCGCCTCGGCCAGTTTGGTTATCGCTGGTTTGGTGGCGCGTGGTGAGACTTTAATTGAGCGCATTTATCACCTTGATCGCGGCTACGCAGCATTGGACAAGAAATTGCTCGCTCTCGGGGCGGATGTACGCCGCGTCAAATGACGGGTAAACGATGATGAATGATTTTTCCGGAATCACCGTCGCGCTGTCCAAAGGTCGCATTTTTGAAGAGACGCTGCCGCTTCTGGCTGCTGCGGATATCGTTCCGGCGGAAGATCCCGAGCAATCACGTAAACTTATCATTGCCACCAACCGCAGCGATGTGCGCGTGGTCATCGTGCGCGCGTCTGATGTGCCGACCTACGTGCAATACGGCGCGGCCGATTTAGGTATCGCGGGCAAAGATGTATTGCTGGAACACGATGGCGTGGGCATTTATCAGCCGCTGGATTTGAAGATTGCCAGTTGCCGGATGTGCGTTGCGGTGCCAGCCGGATTTGACTACACCTCTTACGTGCAACGCGGTGCGCGGCTCAAAGTGGCGACCAAATATATCAACACCGCGCGCGAACATTTCGCCGCCAAAGGCGTGCATGTTGATCTGATCAAGCTCTACGGTTCGATGGAACTTGCGCCACTCGCCGGATTAGCCGACGCGATAGTTGACGTGGTCTCGAGCGGCAGCACTTTGAAAGCCAACCATCTGGTGGCGGTCGAAGATATCTGCAACATCTCGGCACGGCTGATCGTTAATCAAGCGGCGCTGAAAATGAAGCGCGAATTGTTGCAACCGGTTATCGAAGCATTCGCCAAGGTGGTCAAGTGATACGTCGATGGGCTAGCAGCGACGCCAACTTTGCACGCGACCTAAAGGCGCTGCTGCACGTCGACGCGGCGCAAGATGACAGCATTGAACGCACTGTCGCCGAAATCCTCGCGCGCGTGCGTAGTGAGGGCGATGCGGCGGTGCTCGAATACACTCAGCGTTTTGATGCAGTCAATGTCAAGTGCGTCGCCGATTTGGAAATTCCGCAAAGTGAATTGCAGGCGGCGCTGGCTGGATTGCCTACGCAGCAACGGAGCGCACTGGAAGCTGCGGCGCAACGCATAACGGCGTATCACCAGCACCAACTGGCGAAATCATGGAGCTACACCGAGCCTGATGGCACTCGACTAGGCCAGAAAATTACGGCCCTTGATCGTGTCGGTCTCTATGTGCCCGGCGGCAAGGCGGCGTATCCCAGCTCCGTATTGATGAACGCCTTGCCCGCCAAAGTCGCGGGTGTCACTGAACTCATCATGGTCGTGCCGACTCCGCGCAACGAACGCAATGCCTTGGTATTAGCTGCTGCGGCGCTGGCTGGCGTCGATAGAGTATTTGCTATCGGCGGCGCGCAGGCCGTCGCCGCACTGGCCTATGGTACTGACACAATTCCCCAGGTCGACAAAATTGTCGGCCCAGGCAACGCCTATGTGGCGGCTGCCAAGCGCCGTGTTTTCGGCACCGTTGGCATCGACATGATCGCCGGCCCGTCGGAAGTTTTGGTGATCGCCGACGCTAGTGCAAATCCAGATTGGGTAGCGATGGATTTGTTCGCGCAGGCCGAGCATGACGAAATGGCGCAGTCGATTTTGTTGTCGCCGGACGCAGGTCTTATCGAACGTGTGTTTGCAAGCATCGCAAAATTGCTGCCGGAGCAGCCTCGCAAGCAAGTGATAGCCGCATCATTGAAAAATCGCGGCGCGCTAATTCAGGTACGCAACATGGCGGAAGCTTGCCAAATTGCCAATCAGATCGCGCCCGAGCATTTGGAATTGGCTGTTACGGAGGCAGTACCTTTGCTCGAACAAATCCGTCACGCTGGTGCGATATTCATCGGGCATTTTTCTTCCGAATCCCTAGGCGATTATTGCGCCGGACCGAACCACGTGTTGCCGACTTCCGGCAGCGCACGCTTCTCCTCACCGCTGGGCGTATACGACTTTCAAAAGCGCTCCAGCATCATCGAAATTTCCGCTTCTGGCGCACAAAACTTGGGTTCAATTGCCAGCATACTCGCGCGTGGCGAAGGCTTGATTGCGCACGCGCGCGCGGCCGAGTTAAGGTGCGAAAAGTAATGCAAAGCTGCATCGAGCGTATGAACCGAGACGGAATTTTTTCGGGTAGTGCTCAATGATTCTGCTCGAACTGGTGCTTCTGCTCCTGCTGTGTTCAGTCGGCTTGGGCTGGATTGCGCGGCGACTTAAATTTCCCTACCCAATTGCACTGGTCGCGGGTGGCGCATTAGTCGGCTTTATCCCCCGCCTGCCAGAGTTCCCATTCGACCCCAATGCAATTTTGATTCTGGTGTTGCCACCAATTCTGTATCAGGCTGCACTGCTCACTTCCTGGAGCGATTTCAAAGCCAACATTCGGCCCATCAGCATGTTGGCGATTGGGCTGGTGTTGGCCACTACCATGGTGGTCGGCGCGGCACTTAAGTTGGTAGTACCCGATGTACCGTGGGCGGTAGCTTTTGTTTTCGGCGCCATAGTGTCCCCGCCCGATGCTGTTGCGGCGACGGCCATCTTGTCGCGCTTGAACATCCCGCGTCGCATCGTGACGGTGCTCGAAGGCGAAAGTTTGGTCAACGATGCGTCCGGACTAGTGATGTACAAATTCGCGGTTGCCGCTGCACTGACCGGTGTGTTTTCGCTGGTCGATGCCGGAGAACAACTGGCCAGCGTTTCACTCGGTGGCGTTGCTGTGGGAATTGCGCTGGCGCATCTTTTTATCGCTGTGCACCGGCGCTTGGGAGACCCCTTCATTGAGGTTCTAACCTCGCTCACGGTGCCCTACATTGCTTACATGGTGGCCGAGTATTTTCATGTGTCCGGCGTTCTCGCAGTGGTTGCCGCAGGCCTTGTTCGCGGACGCTATGCCCCGGAAATTGTCTCGGCCGAAATGCGTATCCTTGCCCGTTCGGTGTGGAATATTCTGGTCTTTATGCTCAACAGTTTGATCTTCATGTTGATTGGCATCCAACTCTCGGATATCGGCGAGAAACTCGCCAGTTATGGCTTTGCGCAGCTGGTTGGCTTGGGCTTGTTCGTCAGCATCGTGGCGATTGTGGTTCGCTTCGCCTGGGTCTTTCCAGTGGCCTATCTGCCGCGCTGGCTGGGTGGCAGTTCACATGCCAACGAACCACGCCAAGGCAATAATGAGCTTGCCATCATCAGTTGGTGCGGCATGCGCGGCATCGTCTCACTGGCGGCGGCACTCGCCTTGCCGACCACGCTCGCTGATGGTTCGCCGTTCCCGCATCGCGATCTGATTATTTTTCTGACCTTCTTTGTCATCGCTATAACGCTGATTGGACAAGGCTTGAGCCTGCCGAGCTTGATCCGGCGATTAAAAGTCGGCACCGAGTGGAGTCTCAAGAGCGAACAACAACAAGTTCGTGCTGCGATGAGTGCGGCGGCACTGTCGGCAATCGACAAGATTGTCGCGAGTGAAGGTGCGCCTAGCTTCTGGGCTGACCAGTTGCGCGCTGAAATTACTGCACGAATTGCGCTGGCGGCACCCGATGGGGTTGATGCAACACCGCGCAGTGAGTTAAACGACCGACTTCGTCGCGCGGCGATTCTTGCTGAGCGCGCGGAGTTAATTCGGCTCTGGCGCGAAAATAAAATTAGCGACGAAGTGATGCACCATCTCGAAGAAATTCTGGATTACCAGCAGGCGCATTTGTAGCAGTTCCTAGTTTTCAATGTTTCCGAGCGCCGCCACCAGTGCATCGCACTCGGCATCAGTGCCAATCGTGATGCGCAAATATTGTTCGATGCGTGGCAAAGAAAAATGCCGCACGAGAATATTTTGACGGCGTAGTGCCAGCACCAACTCACGCGCATCGCGATTTGGATGGCGCACAAAAACAAAATTTGCGCTCGAAGGGATTACCTCGAATCCCAGACTTGTCAGCGTCGCCGTGAGGCGTTCGCGCGTCGCCATCACGGCGTGCCGGGTCTGCTCGAAATACGCCACATCTTCATATGCCGCGACTGCACCGGCGATCGCCAACCTATCGAGTGGATAGGAATTGAAGCTGTCTTTAACGCGCGTCAAGGCTTCGATTAAGTCAACATGTCCTGCGGCAAAACCCACCCGTAAACCGGCCAAGGAGCGCGCTTTGGACAAGGTTTGAACCACCAATAGATTCGGGTATTTGGCAATCAGCGGAATCGCCGTCTCGCCCCCAAAATCAACATAGGCTTCATCAATCACCACCACCGATTCGCGGTTTGCTTGCAGCAGCCGTTCAATCTCAGTCAGTGCAATCGCACGTCCCGTCGGCGCATTCGGATTCGGAAAAATGACGCCACCATTGGGCACCAGATAGTCATCCACTCGCAATTCAAACCCGTCGCGCAACGGCACGGTACGAAACGGTACTTGGTAAAGCCCGCAATACACCGGATAAAAACTGTAAGTGATATCCGGAAACAAAATCGGCAAACTGTGTTTAAGCAAACCGAGAAAAACGTGCGCTAACACTTCGTCGGAGCCATTGCCGATAAATATTTGACTCGGTTCAATACAGTGTTGACGTGCAATTGCCGCTTTGACTGCTTCGCTATTTGGATCGGGATAGCGCCGCAGGTTGTTCCCCGTTTCGCCCAGTTCGGCAGCAATCGCTTGCAGGACACGCGGCGAAGGCGGATAAGGATTCTCGTTGGTGTTCAATTTAACGAGGTTGGCAACTTTAGGTTGCTCGCCCGGCACGTAAGGCGTCAAGCCTTTTGCAACATCACTCCAATAGCGGCTCATGGTCAAAAAATTGGTCGCGCAAAGCTTTGCCGACGCAGTAATCATCAGGGAAGCCGATGGTATCATGCGACCATCAAATCACCGACACCACGACACAATATGCAGCAACCAGTGCGGCAATCCGAAGTCACTCGTAATACGCTGGAAACCAAAATCCGCGTGGCACTCAATCTTGATGGTACGGGTATTTCCAAGCTCAATACCGGCATCGGATTCTTTGACCATATGCTCGATCAACTTGCCCGTCACGGGCTGATCGATCTGGAGGTTTCGGCGGTCGGCGATTTGCATATCGACGCACATCACACGGTAGAAGATGTCGGCATCACCATCGGCCAAGCACTCGCCAAAGCGTGGGGCGACAAGAAAGGCCTGCGTCGTTATGGCCACGCCTACGTGCCGCTCGACGAAGCGCTGTCGCGGGTGGTGCTTGATTTGTCCGGTCGCCCCGGGTTGGTGTTCAACGTGCCATTTACGCGTGCCATGATTGGCGAATTCGATGTTGATCTGGTGCATGAGTTTTTTCAAGGCTTGGTCAATCACGCCGGAATCACCCTGCATATCGACGCGCTCGCTGGCGACAATTCACATCATCAAGCCGAAACCGTGTTCAAGGCATTCGCCCGTGCATTGCGTATCGCCTGTGAAGTCGATCCACGGGCGGCGAGTAGCATTCCTTCGACCAAAGGTACGTTGTAATTCCGCTCACTCTGACTTCATCATGACAAGCGTCGCAGTAGTTGACTACGGGATGGGCAATTTGCGCTCCGTCGCCAAGGCGCTGGAACACGTCGCGCCAAACGCGCGGGTGCGCGTCACTGCCTCGGCCAAGGAAATCGCCGCAGCAGATCGCGTGGTGGTGCCCGGCCAAGGCTACATGCCCGATTGCATGCGCGAGCTCGACGCGCGCGGACTGCGTTCGACCATCATAGAAGCTGCCGCCAGCAAACCTTTTCTGGGAATCTGTATTGGTCTGCAAATGCTGTTCGGTGAGTCCGAAGAAGGTGGCGCTGAAGACCCGGCGCGCGGTTTGGAAATTCTGCCTGGACGCATACCGCGCTTCCCTGCAGCAGCGATGCAAATCGGTGACGGCGCGCGCCTCAAGGTGCCACACATGGGTTGGAACAACGTCAATCAATGCGACCGCACACATCCTTTGTGGACTGGTGTGGCTGACGCATCGCGGTTCTATTTCGTGCATAGTTTTTATGTTGAACCCGCCCAACCACAGCTCGCGACGTCGACCAGCGATTACGGCATACGCTTTACCAGCGCGGTGAGTCGCGATAATATTTTTGCCGTACAGTTCCATCCTGAAAAAAGCGCGCAAGCGGGATTGCAATTACTAAGCAATTTCATGTGCTGGAATCCAAGTTGAATCACTACTTAACACGCTAAAAATCATGTTGCTGATACCTGCGATTGATCTCAAAGACGGCCATTGTGTACGCCTCAAACAAGGTGAAATGGGCGATGCCACGGTGTTTTCCGAAGACCCCGCAGCGATGGCGCGGCACTGGGTAACTCTGGGCGCAAGGCGATTGCATTTAGTCGATTTGAATGGCGCGTTTGCCGGCAAGCCTAAAAACGAAGCCGCGATTAAAGCGATCTTGAATGAAGTCGGCGATGAGATCCCGGTCCAACTCGGCGGCGGTATTCGTGATTTGGACACCATCGAACGCTGTCTGGACGACGGTTTGCAATACGTCATCATTGGTACCGCAGCGGTCAAAAACCCCGGTTTTCTGCACGATGCTTGCGGCGCTTTCCCTGGCCACGTCATCGTCGGCCTAGACGCTAAAGACGGTAAAGTCGCCGTCGACGGTTGGTCAAAAATGACCGGTCACGATGTCATCGATCTGGCCAAAAAATTTGAAGATTACGGCGTAGAAGGCATCATCTACACCGATATCGGTCGCGATGGCATGCTCACCGGCGTCAACATCGAGGCCACCGTAAAACTCGCCCAAGCGCTGCGCATCCCGGTGATTGCCAGTGGCGGCATCGCCAGCCTAAAAGACATCAAAGCGCTGTGCGCGGTTCAGTCAGAAGGCATCATGGGCGCGATCACTGGCCGCGCGATTTACGAGGGAAAACTGGATTTTAAGAAAGCGCAGGCCGAGGCGGATAAGCTTTCGGCAAAACTGTCTTCAAGCTAGCGCGCCGCCCGCGTCATGATCATTCCCAAAGTTCACGCAGGGGCGGCGCTTGACGACGGCAAGATTGATTACGCGACCTACTCGATCGCTTCGCTACTTGACGCGCGCGGAAATATCCAGCGGGATCGTTATCCACAAAACTACGAAAATTTGCAAGCTGAAATCGCAACGCGACCGCAACTAGCGACGCATCAGGACACTCCTGGCCAACCGTCAGCCGAAGCTATTTCCGATGCGGCAATAGGCGTGGCGATTGTGGATGTGGTGCTTGCCGTGGTCAGCGTACTTCCATAGCCGGTAGTCATTGGTGGCAGAGGCCCATTAGGATGAAAAATCTGCTACGCCTTCTCCGTTTCACCGTGTTGAGCATACTTGTCGTGATCGCTCTGGGTGGAGCGCTATTCGGTTACTTTATCTACTCGCCCGATCCTGAGATGCCGCCGCTGTCGGGCACACTAACCAAAGCCTCCATCGAAGTGGGTGGGCTGAAGCGAACTTATCGGACATACATACCGAAAGGCTTGCCGAAATCTGCACCGCTGGTGGTGGTGATGCATGGCTCAGGCCAAAACGGTGCACAAATTCGACTGGAAACGGGTTATGGCTTCGAGCGGCTTGCTGACTCGCATGGCTTTGCCGTGGTCTATCCCAATGCCTACACTTTTGACTGGAACGATTGCAGCAAAGTCGGCGACTTCAGTGTCGATGGCGTTGGTGTCGACGACGTGGGATTTTTAAATCTGCTGGTCGACAAGTTGATTGCCGAAGTGGGCGTCGACCGCAATCGCGTTTTTGCGACTGGCGTGTCGGCTGGTGGTTTTATGTCGATTCGTCTGGCACCTGAAGCGTCGACGCGATTCCGCGCTGTCGCAGCGGTATCGGCTAACGTGCCGTCGCCCGAGAATTTCAAATGTACGCCTATGGGGCAGGGTGCTTCCGTCATGATCATGAATGGAACAAAAGATCCGCTAGTGCCGTTTGATGGAGGGGAAAGTAGTTTATTCGGCTTGTTTTTTAAAGGTGGCAATGTCCGCTCGGCGCGCGAGTCAGGCCAGTATTTCGCAGATCACAATCACATCGTTACGCCGCCTACAAGGATACAGAGCACAGCCGTGATCGGCGTTGGTGTCGAGCAGCTTTCGTGGCGCGAAACGTCCGCAGTTGAGGTCGAATTGGTCACCATTCATGGCGGCGGACATGGTCTGCCGCAACCCTACTGGCGTCGTCCGCGACTGCTCGGCCCGTCACCTATGGCGCCAAACGGCCCCGAGATAATTTGGGCTTTCTTCGAGCGACAGCGACCATTGGGCAATTGACTAGCGCAGCGCCTTTGGTGCTGATGAAACGAAGGCAAGACCCAAAATTACCAGCTACAGAGCAATCGCGCAAAAGGCAAGTCGGCTTCGCGGGTTGGTAGCTCTGCGCCGTAGCGTGTGACGACATGGCGTCAGCTGAGTTCCTATAATCCATTCATACCCCAACCAAAGGAAACCCATGTCCACCAATCTGTATTCCGCCAGCGTCCCCGTTTTCAAACAAATGTTGTTAGCACTTGGCGATGTGTTGAGCAAGGCCGAAGCGCATGCCGAGATGAAAAAAGTAGACCCCGCCGTGCTGTTGCAAACTCGCCTTGCAATCGACATGTTTCCACTCGTGCGACAGGTACAAATC
Source organism: Rhodocyclaceae bacterium (assembly GCA_016721505.1). Taxonomy (GTDB): domain Bacteria; phylum Pseudomonadota; class Gammaproteobacteria; order Burkholderiales; family Rhodocyclaceae; genus JADKHX01. Next base: position 358,817 of record JADKHX010000003.1, read on the forward strand.
GCCTGTGATTTCGCCAAAAGCGTGCCGGCACGTTTGGCCGGCACCGACGTGCCGGCGTATGAAGACAATGAGCAAAATTTTGCTGAACTCAAAGCGCGCATTGCCAAGACTGTGGCGTTGCTTGATACGATGACAGCAGCGCAATTCGAGAACAGCGCGGCGCTGGAAATTGTCTTGCGCCCCGGTACCCCGAAAGAGAAAAAATTGACCGGCCACGCCTACCTATTCGCCTATGGCTTGCCGCAATTTTTCTTTCACGTCACGACTAGCTACAACTTGCTGCGACATGTCGGCGTGGAGATCGGCAAGAAGGATTTCATGGGCAGTTATTGAGCGAGCTCCGGGTGGCAACCTGTTGCCCAATTCTTTACTCATTTCGCCGCTGCCCCTATGCGATGCGGGCGCGCTGGGCATTGGCGGCTGCCGGACTAAGCGTTGAACTGCGAGAAGTAGTGCTAAGCGGCAAGCCTGCAGAAATGTTGGCGGCATCAAGCAAGGGTACGGTGCCGGTGCTGATTGATGTTGATAGTCGTGTCATCGATGAGAGTCTCGACATCATGCTGTGGGCGTTGCGCCAGCGCGATCCGGCGCGTTGGCTGGTGCCGCAGGGTGGGGCGCTCGATGACATGCTGTGCTTGATCGCGCAATGTGATGGCGAGTTCAAGTTCAACTTGGATCGCTACAAATATCCCCAGCGTTATGGCATTGCCGACGCGAAAGCACATCGTGCAGTAGCGATGAATTATTTGTTGTCGCTCAACGCGAGATTGCAAACAGATGCCTATTTATTTGGCGATCATCCAAGCCTGGCCGACATTGCCATCGCACCTTTTGTCCGGCAGTTCGCATTGACCGATTCGACATGGTTCAATCAACAAGCTTGGCCGGCGCTACGTCACTGGCTTGATGAATTGATCGAGTCGCCGATGTTTGCTTTGGTCATGACGCGACACCTTCGATGGCAACCAGGCGATGTGCCGGTCTACTTTCCGGAGGGGAGCCGCGACAGCGTATGGCCGGTGAACGGGCCAGTCCCTCGCCAGCACCAACTGACGCAAACGCGGCGTTAAGATAGTTTGATGAGAGATTCAGACAACAACCGATGACAAACGCCGAAATTGAATTTGACTAGCATTGGGCTGGTGTCAATCATCACACCTTGTACTCAATAATCGTAAAGCGTTGCATTCGATTATTGACTCCAAGCGTCCCCAATTATTCGCTATCATCAGGCATGCAATCGGTGATCGAGCGATGCCATCATCAGCGCCAAGTGGCGCGAACTGCTATCAACACTGTGGATCATTTGACCTATGGTTTATGTTTATAACAACATCGGTTTGCGTGCCCAAAGGGTTCCATTCGCGCCGTGACACCTGCTAAACCAAACCTTCCGTTCCCGACCATTCGCAGCGGCTTGCCGCTGTCAGCGCCATTGGACTGGATTCGCGCGGGTATGCAAGACCTGCGCGCGTGTCGCGGCGCCAGCTTGTTTTACGGTGTGTGTTTTGCCCTCGGCGGCATTCTTGTAATCCTCACGCTGCGCAATGCCGTGCCGCTGGTCTCGGGCCTCATCACCGGCACGCTGCTGATCGGGCCGCTGTTTGCTATCGGCCTGTATGAACTTTCGCGCCAGTGCGAGCGCAAAGAAAAACCCGCGTTGCGCCCCTCACTCTTGGCTTGGCGCGGCCCGCTCAGCGCAGTGGCGGTCTATTCGTTCATCGTCATCATTATTTATTTGGTCTGGGCGCGTGCTGGATTGGTCGTGTTCGCACTGTTCTACGATGGCGGCATGCCGACACTATCCAGCCTGCTGACCATGCTGCTACGGTTCAACAATCCGTCCTTTCTCATCGCCTATTTTCTCGTTGGCGGATTCTTCGCCACGTTGGTGTTTTCGGTATCGGTGGTGTCCATACCCCTCATGCTCGATCGCGATCAGGACGCCATCACTTCGATGATCGCCAGTTTTCTCGCGCTAGCCCGCAATCCGCTTGTACTGTTGCTATGGGGCTTTCTGATCACGCTACTCATTGCGTTTGGCATCCTGCTCGGTTACCTTGGTCTGATCGTCACCGGTCCACTGGTCGGACATGCGACATGGCATGCATTCCGTGCGCTGATTGCGCCGCTGAGCGACGCGGAAATTGCGCTAATCACCGACTGATGAGTTGCCGCCCCGTAGAGCAATAGGAATAGGGGCGGATCAAGGTGTTATCTGAGTCTTTTATTAAAGCCACCCCACTGTTTAGCCGCGACTCGACTGCTCACCATACCGCATCACGGCGACCGGTGGGCGAGTAAGCGGCGCTCATGGCGTTAACATAGTGGGATGAAAAATTCCGCTGGCAATGCGTTGCCACACGTCCTCATTATCGGTTGCGGGTTTGCCGGTTTGTTTGCCGTCAAGGCGCTGGCAAAAGCGCCGGTTCGCATTACAGTCGTCGACCGGACTAATCACCATTTGTTTCAGCCGCTGCTGTATCAGATCGCGACCGCCGGGCTATCAACGCCGGGCGTCGCCGCACCAATCAGGAATATCCTCGCTGATCAGAACAATGTCACCGTGCTTTACGGCGAGGTGCAGCGGATTGATTCCGCGCGGCGTATGGTGACGCTCGACGGTGAGCAGGCGCTGGACTACGACTACTTAGTGGTAGCCACTGGTGCCAGTTCAAGTTACTTTGGCAATGAGCGCTGGGCTGCCTACGCACCAAGTTTGAAAACGCTACAAGATGCTTACGATATTCGCCGGCGGGTGTTGCTGGCGTTCGAGCGTGCCGAGCGTGAAGAGGACGCTGCGCAACGAGCAACTTGGCTGAGTTTTGTGGTGATCGGCGCGGGTGCGACTGGCGTTGAACTGGCGGGCGCGTTTGCCGAGATCGCCCGACATACGCTGCAAGGCGAGTTCCGCCGCTTTGATCCGGCCAATGCGCGGGTGGTGTTGATAGAAGGCGGCGACCGGGTTTTGCCGGGTTTTCCGGCAGCGCTTTCGGAACGAGCGCGGCAACAATTGGAGCGACTCGGCGTCGCGGTTTGGCTAGGTCGCCGCGTTTCGGATATTGACGCCGATGGTGTGCAAATGGGTTCCGATAGGATCGCCGCGCGAACCGTGATTTGGGCGGCCGGTGTGGCCGCCTCACCTTTGGGTGCAGCGCTCGGCGTGCCACTGGATCGCGCCGGGCGGGTGCTGGTCGAAGAAGATTTGTCGGTGAGCGGATACCCGGAAATTATGGTGGTCGGCGATCTCGCGGCCATGCCATGGCATCAACCGGCAGTCCCTGGAACTGCGCCTGCGGCAAAGCAAATGGGGACGCAGGTGGCGAAGAATATTTCGCGAAAACTGAAAGGCCAGGCTACGCAGAAATTTCGCTATCGCGACTACGGCATGCTGGCAACGATAGGACGCAACGCCGCGGTTGCGGTGTTCGGCAAGCTACAGGTATCCGGTTATCCGGCGTGGCTACTGTGGTTGCTGGCACATATCGTTTTCCTGATCGGCTTTCGCAATCGCATCGTAGTAATGATTGACTGGGCCTGGTCGTATTGGACTTTTGAGCGCCATGCACGCATCGTCGCTGATCCAGCCACGGACGATGCACGCCATCGTCCACAACCGTAACCATAGCCAGCACTTAAAGGACGTTTCCATTGAAACAATTCATTAGTCATCTGCTCAGCAGCTTGCCGTATCTCTTCATCTTTACCTTGCTGGCCATCTCGCCTACATTCAGCAGCTTCGCGTGGACCAACGCCGGCGTTCAGTCAGTGTTGTTTCTGTTCGTCGTGATTCTGCCGGCCATCAAAACCAAGCGCATGTCGTATGTCGATATCGGCTGGCCGCTTGGCTTGTTCTTGATCGGTGTTCAGGTCTTGATCTTCACGCCGGAGTTGACATGGCGCAGCGGCATCATCGCTGCAATGTATTTGTTCGTTGGTGGCCGGATGTCGGTGATGGCGTTGATCGGTTGGCGCATCGGCGCGCTAGATCGTGAGTTACCCCGCTATCAATATCAGAGGCTGCGCTGGGCGCGGCGCAACTGGCGCGAAACCCCGGCAATGCTGTATGAGGTGGCAAGTCAAGGGATCGCCAACATGAGTGTGCTGGCACTGCCCGCGATGATTCAGGCGGCTTATCCAGCGGGGCCACTGACAGCGCTCGAAGTCCTCGCCTACGCATTGTGGCTGGCAGCGTTTGTGTTTGAGTTTGTCGCCGATGCGCAAAAGCTACGCTTCGGTGCGCGGATGCGCCACGAGGGGCGCAAGCGGGAGTATTGTGCAGAAGGCCTTTGGCGCTTCAGTCGTCACCCGAACTATTTCGGTGAGTGGATGGTTTGGAATGCGCTGATATTGGCATCGATTCCATCGCTAACGAATTTAGCAGCGGCCTTTCCGCTTTGGTACAGCCTCAGTCTGGGCGCGGCTTTGCTCTACCTTTCCTACGTCATGTATGTCGTTCTGACGCACTACTCGGGCGCGATTCCCGCCGAGTTTTACACGGTGCAAAAGCGCCCCGGTTACGCCGAATATCAGCGTCGAACCTCGATGTTTTTTCCACGACGGCCACTGCCTGACTGAACCGGCAGGCGGCCGCCAACCGTCACGCCGTAGCGCAACGAGTTTTCGTAGCGGAAAGACAGAACCTTCCCTGTTTGCCAAATATTTTTGTGGGTACGTGGTCTACGCCGAGCGTATCAAAAAGCGAATTAAGGCAATGCAAATGTAGTTGACAGCCCCCCCCCCCTGTCATGTAAAACGCATTCTCTTGCGCTTCGCGCGACCGCAGGCAAACACACAAAACACCAAGTCATGAGTTTGTTCCGCCCCGAAGCCTTGGAAGCAAAATCGCACAATGCCTTTGGCAATTTACGCCTTGGTCGTTCACTGTCGGGCTGGCTGATTACCGCTGTCGTGTTGGCATTAGCTACCGCTGTGGTGGCCTTTGGTCTGTACGGCGAAGCCAGCCGCAAAACGCGCGTCGTCGGCTTGTTGTTGCCCGTTGGCGGCGCAATCAACTTGACTGCACCAGTGGGCGGTCGCCTGCAACGGGTTGCGGCAATTGAAGGACAAGTCGTGCATGCGGGCGACGCGCTATTTGTCATTGATCTCGATCACCAAAGTGCTTCGGGCGTGACCGCTGCCTTGGTAGCAAGTCAGTTGCAAACGCGGCTTGCCTCGTTGGTCGATGAACGCCGCCAACGCCAAGCGCAAGCGGCGTTGCGTCACGAGGCTCTGGCAGAACGTCTGCGCAATTTGGTCAGCGAAAAAGCCAAGCTCGATGAAGAAATCACCTTGCAATCGCGGCGCAAAGCGCTGGCAAAAACCGCACTCGCGCAACAAGAAAATCTCGCCGCCGCGCGTTTCATTTCTAACGCCCATCTGAATCAAGCGCAAGAACAACTCATCGACCAAGACGCACGTTTTGCCGGTTTGGAGCGGCAGCGACTTTCGCTCAAGCGCGATCAGATTGCCTTGTCTGCGGAGATGACGCAAGTTGATGGTGCATTGGCAAACGAAATCGCCAGCCTTGATCGCAGCAGCGCCGCATTGGAACAAGAGATTGCAGAGAACGCGGGACGTCGCGAAATGGTAATCACCGCCTCGCATGACGGACGCGTCACCGCCAGTCCGTTTGCTGTCGGTCAAACGGTGCTCGCCGGACAAAGTTTGGCGACATTGCAACCAGCAGGCACCGAACTCGAAGCGCAGCTTTATGCACCAAGTCGCGCGATTGGTTTCGTGCAAAACGGACAAGCCGCGCAATTGCGGCTCGATGCCTATCCATATCAAAAATTTGGTCTGCAACAGGCTACCGTTTCGAGCGTGAGTGAAAGTGCGCTCGCCCCTAACGAGTTGCCGCCCGCTGTGCAAGCGCGTTACGGCTCACGTTTGAGCGGCGAAGCCTTGTACCGCATTACGCTGCGTCTGGCTCGGCAAAGCATCGCTGTCTATGGCAAAGAAGAAGCACTGAAATCGGGTCTTGCAGTAGAAGCCGACATCGTGCAAGAACGTCGCCGAATTGTGGAATGGATGTTCGAGCCGATCTTGGCGTTCGCGCAGCGGCAAGCGGGGAACTGAGCATTATGATCTTGAGCCGCGCCGACAGTGCAGTCCCCACCTCGTCACTGCACGACAACGCGGTTCTACTCCCTCTCCCCTCGTGGGAGAGGGTTGGGGAGAGGGGGCACCTTCACACAACAGCGTGTGGCCAGCACCAACTGACGAACCCAGTCGCATAACACGATGGCCACTATCCGTCCCATCCTCCAATCCGAAGCCGCCGAATGCGGACTCGCTTGTCTGGCGATGGTCAGCGGCGCGCATGGTTTACACATCGACCTCGCCGAACTGCGCCGCCGTTTCTCGGTCTCGCTCAAAGGCGCAACGATCACCGTGCTGGTACGCCACGCCGAAGCGCTCAACTTCTCCGCCCGCGCCGTGCGTTTGGAATTGAACGAATTGCCCAAGCTACGTTTGCCCGCTGTGCTGCATTGGAATCTCAGTCACTTCGTTGTCCTGAAAGCCATCAAGGGCAACAAGCTCGTCATCATCGATCCCGCGTACGGCGAGCGGATTCTGACGCTGGATGAAGCATCAAAATCCTTCTCTGGCGTCGCACTGGAACTCACGCCTACGGTTGCGTTTCAACCCGCCGACGAACGTCGCAAGATTCGCTTCTCCGATCTCACCACGCGCGTCGTCGGTCTGCGCCGCACACTCGCACAAATCTTCCTCGTCGCCCTCGCGCTCGAAGTCTTCGCCATCGCCGCACCGCTGTTCAATCAATTCGTGATCGACGAAGTCATCGTCACCGCAGACAGAGAATTGCTCTCCGTCCTCGCCGTCGGTTTCGGTTTGATGCTTATTATTCAAACCAGCATCGGCCTGTTCCGCTCCTGGGTGTTGATGCTCCTCGCCATGGATGTGCGCCTGCAGTGGACAGGCAGTTTGTTTGCGCACTTGCTGCGCCTGCCGCCAGCTTTTTTTGAGAAGCGTCACCTCGGCGACATCATCAGTCGCTTTGGTTCGATGGGCGCGCTGCAAGGCACGCTGACCACGGCCATCGTTTCAGCGATTCTCGATGGCATCATGGCGGTGCTGGCGCTGGGCATGATGTTCGCCTACAGCCCCATGCTGACGGCAATCGTGTTGGCTTCGACCGCCAGTTATGCACTGCTACGTTGGGCGTTCTACCGCCCATTGCGCCAAGCCAGCGAAGAGCGCTTGGTGCTCTCGGCCAAAGAGAATTCCCACTTCATCGAAACCCTGCGCGCCGTAGTGCCGATCAAGCTTGCGGGCTTCGAAGCCGAGCGTCAATCGCGTTGGCAAAACTTGCTCGTCGATGTGTTCAATCGCGATATCAAAACCCAAAAGCTGGGCATGCTGTTCGGCACCTCATCAACTTTCATCGGTGGCGCAAGCTCCCTGATCTTCTTCAGCATCGGCGCGCGATTGGTGATGGACAATGCGTTGACGCTGGGCATGTTGATGGCGTTCAGCAGTTATGCAGGCACGTTCTCAGGCCGGATGAATGCACTGATCGGCTACGGCATTGATTTGAAAATGCTCGGCATGCACGCGGAACGCATCGCCGACATTGCGCTAGAAACACCAGAGATTCGGCCAGCCGTCGAGACAGATATTTCGCGTCTCGCGCCGAAAGTTGAAGTCAGAAATTTAGGCTTTCGCTACGCCGATGGTGAGCCGTGGGTGCTCAAAGATTTGAACCTCGTCATTGAGGCAGGCGAGTCCGTCGCCCTCATTGGCCCATCGGGCTGTGGCAAAACCACGCTGCTCAAAATCTTGCTTGGCTTACTCGACCCTGTAGAAGGCGAAGTATTGTTAGACGGCGTGCCGGTTAAGCGCTTGGGTGTATCAACCTATCGCAGCATCATCGGCGGGGTGCTGCAAGAAGATGCGTTGCTGGCGGGTTCCTTGTCGGAGAACATTGCGTTTTTCGACAGTCACAGCGATCAACACCGCGTTGAATACTGCGCCAAGCTTGCGGCGATTCATGAGGAAATTCATCAAATGCCGATGGGTTACCAAACCTTGGTCGGTGACATGGGCAACACCTTAAGCGGCGGACAAAAGCAACGCGTGTTGCTGGCAAGAGCTTTGTATCGCCAACCCAAACTACTCATGCTTGATGAAGCCACCAGTCATCTCGACATATTCAATGAGCATCGCATCGTCAAAGCGATTTCCGAACTAAAACTCACCCGCATCATCGTCGCACATCGGAAGGAAACGATAGACGGCGCGGGGCGAGTCATTGCGTTGGGGCAGGTACAAATACCACCCAACGCAAACCGAACTTTCGCCGGAACTCCGGCGAAGGAGCCTGCTCATGATTTGTCCTAGCTAGACAGATTGTGGGCTATTATTTTTTTACTTGGAGATCAAAATGCGTGAATTGACTTTGACGGAAATGGATGCGGTGGGTGGGGGTCTAGGATTTGGTTTTGAATATCAGTTTATCGCTATGGATTCAGACGTATATGGGGGATATGAGTCTAGTTTTGGTTTTGGTTATGACGGCGTTCGCGTCGGTGACTTTCCGAGTGAACCGAAACCGAATGAAAAGACCGATGAGCAAGTAAAGAAGGAGATTGAGGAAGCCAAAAAGCAGGCGGCAGCTGCTGAAACCAAGCGGATGATTGAAGCATGTGCGCTGGGGGGGGCCATCGGCGCGATTTTTACTCGTTCTGAATTGGGTGGGATCGTGGGGTGCGCAGTCGGCGTCGCGATTAGCAATCCATAATTTGATACCGTCCTTTTACCGGTATTGAAGGCTCTGGATTGATGCTTGGTGTCCGCATCAATCCAGCTCATGTCATGTCCAATTTTCATTTCACAGGTTACATTTGCCAATGAAATCAAGCCTGATGTCTCATTACAGGAAACGCATTGACACAGTATTTGCACCGAACCAGTATTTGCGCAGCTTGCTTCGAAGTACTTCAGGATGGCTCGGTATTGTGTTGATAAGTTGCTTAAGTAACGCAATGGCGGCTTCCGCTTTACCCGCGAGTGGCTACGTATTCTTGGGGTTAAGTTACTTGTCGTCAGAGGCTTTGGGGCAAAACCCTGGATCTGGATCAATCATCACCATGTTTTCGCTAAAACAAGGTACGCCTAGCGCAGGCTACTTTGTTGACACGGGACTCACGCGCAATTTGCTTTTTGTTGGTGGAGATAAATGGGGCGATCCTGCGGGCGAACTTCCACAAACAACTGAGGCCATGTCATTCACAGCAACAGGCGACCAAATTCGTACCGTGAATTTTCATCACTATGAGGTACCACAAGCGCAGAAAGTACTTATTGGCGGGATTGTCGGCACACCATTCCTGGACGGGAGATGCGCAGACTTCAACCTTCCAGACCATATATTGACGCTTAGCGAAAAATCAGATGATTGCGTACACGAATATCAACCAAGTAGACATGTGGTGCCACTATTTCGCAGCAAAATTCGAAATCGTGTCATGGTTGCCTTGACTTTTGAAAGTGTAAGCCTGAACCTAATCGTCGACACTGGCGCGGCGGCACGGGACTTGGTTCTGTTTGACCGAGAAGTTTTCGACAACATGCGCAGCGAGTCGATTCAGGAGCTTCGAATGCATACTTGGGGGCGTGAGCAAGTATGTGATGTCTCACGAAATCGCCTACAGCAATCTACAACAAAGCTTCCCTTCGGCGCATATGTTGAATATTGTCGCTTTGCAAATGGCGAAACTTATCGTTCAAGCGACTACGAAGGCGCGGATGGCGTGCTAGGGCTTCGGCAATTGAACTCAAGACGATTTACACTTGATTTGATCAACAACACCTTGATTGTCGATGGTGGCATCACTAGGTGAGTAAAAAAATCAAACTTTTGTTGGAGCGATTTTGAGATGAAATTGGAGGAGTCAAGGCGCGAGCCTACAAATGCTGGTGTAAGTTTGCGATCCGTTGAACTGGAAGTCGATTCCAATACGTCACTGAGCCGACCGGAGGCACCTGAAAATCCCGAATCGCGATCCTCCATCCCGATTCTGGCACTAGCCTTGTCGAGCATACATAGTCTGCGCGGTTGGCCGATGGCTTTGACCCTGATGACCATAATTCCACTAGTAGTTTGGTTCGTACTGCAGCAAACGAAGCTAAGAGAAATGCGACAACTTCGTCGCGTTCCCTATTTCGTATTGTTATTTAACGTGCTTTACATCGTGTCGGGATGGTTATCGAAGTACGCAGCATTTTGAGAAACACATGGTGTGTCCTCTTTAGGATGTCCGAGATAGGCGGTCTACCTTATGGTGTCCCCCTTATTCTTGTTTACGTCAGTCGGTGCTGGCAACACGCCGTCAAGTCGCTGCATTGAATTGCTAACACTTACCGCGAAAGAAAGGAAAGTGATGCGACACCTTATGACTTGGTCCTGTTTGGCAATCGCGATTCTCCTGTAAGTCTTTGGACAATACTTTGGCGCTTCAGTTTTCGGCGTCGCGGGAATGTTCTTTGAGCTGGTTTTCTGGAAACGCTTGTTAAAAAAACGGCAATCAAAGCAACACGATTAGCGCCTCACGCCCTTGTGGGTTAATTTGAGCACCGCAAAAATTTTCTAGGTTTGATGCCAAATGACTTTCTTGCGCTGCGCCACCCAGGGCTCGTATAAATTTGCATAGGTTTCTTCGATGCGATTGCGTTTGACCTTCATGGTCGGGGTCACAAAGCCATTTTCGACCGTCCAACTGGTGGTCATCACCACTAAACAATCGAGCTGTTCGTGTGGATCGAGCGTGGCATTAATCTCCTTCAAATGGGCTTCGAATGAGGATTCCATTGCTTGCCACTGCCCGGCATCTTTTGAGCGTTGCGCGGCGTCGGGCGAGAGAATCACAATGCCCAACGGTTGACCAAGATTGGCGCCCGTCACAATGCAGGCTTCGACTGCTGAGTGCATCACCAGTTTGTCTTCAATTGGCGCAGGCGCAACATATTTACCCTTGCTTGTCTTGAACAAATCTTTGACGCGACCCGTAATTTTCAGCGCGCCGATTTCGTCGAGCGCTCCCTTGTCGCCGGTCTTCAGCCAGCCGTCTTCAGTGAAGGTTTGTTTGGTTAGTTCCGGCTCTTTGTAGTAGCCGAGCATTACACATCCGCCGCGCATCTGAATCTCGCCAGTGACCGGATCGATACGCGATTCGATGCCCGCATAGGGCATGCCAACAGTGCCGGGTCGTGGCTGGCCGGAAAGTGTGGCGTGTGATAGGCCGCAGTTCTCGGTCATGCCATAAACCTCAATCAGGTTCAAACCGAGCAGCGCGTACCATTTCAATAGCGCGGGTGGCATTGGTGCAGCGCCGCCTGCGGCAAAGGTGCAACATTCGAGGCCGAGTGCGGTGAGTACTTTTTTTCGCACGATCCCGCGCAAGATGGGAATGCGCAACATGCGCTCTAATTTTTTTGCCGGCATCTTGGCGTGAATGCCTTGTTGAAATTTGACCCACAGCCGTGGCACAGAGAAGAACACCGTAGGACGTGCGCGGCGCAAATCCTGGGCAAAGGTATCGAGCGACTCGGCGAAGAACACGTGCACGCTGCGCGACAGCCACGAGTGCTGCACCAGCATGCGTTCGGCCACATGCGAGAGCGGCAGATAGGACAGCATGCGCGCGTTGTTGTCGACTTCAATGCGCTTGAGACCTTCGGTAATCGCCCAGGCAAACGTACTGAAGCTATGCATCACACCTTTGGGATTGCCGGTGGTGCCGGAGGTGTACATCAAGGTGCACAACTCATCGCCATCACGTACCGGATTGCCTTGCAGCGGTGCGGTGCGGGCAATGATTTCTTCCCACGTTGGAAAATCGGTCTTGGGCGACTGCGGCAAGGTGATGCACGGCAGGCCGGCGGGAACGCCGTGTTTCATGGTCTCCCAATCGTCGAGCTTGCCAATAAACAACAAGCGCGATTCACTGTGTTCAAGGATCTGGCCAACCGTGCCGGCGGCAAGTGTCGGATACAGCGGCACTGAGACATAGCCGGCCATCCAGATCGCCATATCGCACATCAGCCAATGCGCGCAGTTTTTCGACATCAGCGCAATCCGGGAGCCGGGTTCAAAGCCGAAGCTTTGGATATGCGTGGCCATGCGCCTGACTTGATCACCGATCTCGGCCCAGGTGTAATCGCGCGCGGCACCGCCGCCGGTCGGTTGGGTAAGCGTGATCCGTTGCGGCGCAGTTTGTTCCCAGTGATAGAAGCGTTGAAGGGCTAGCGCATCAGGCGAAACAGTGCTCATGGTTTGGCTCCGTAATTTGGCAGGTGACTGCCAGCATAAACGAATATCGACGCTTATCGCTTGCGCGCTGCAGCACCGCCCTAATAGCCCGGCAAAGGCACCAGCTAGGCCATCACTGTTGAGGCATTGCCACCAATTTCGATAAGGCTTTGATCAATGCCTGTCTGTCCTCAACGCTCTCTTGCGTATGGGCGAGCACGTGCGCCGGATGTGGCTGACGGTCTAGCCAGAATTCGCCACTGACCTTTGCCGCTTCAGTGGCTGTCGCCAACCAAATAATAGTGTCCGCGCCCTCTGCCGGCGTGCGCAACAATTTCTTAGTCACACGGTGGAAGGCAGGCAGTGAGGATTCCACACCAGGGGTATCGGCCCAGCCCGGATGCATTGCGTTTACCGCAATGCCATCGGCTTGCCAGCGCTTCGCCCATTCGGTGGTGAGCATCATCAAGCCGCGCTTGGCACGTGCATAGGCGACGGAACCCGAGTATTTGCCTTTTGCGTTCTGCAAATCATCCAGATGAATACCTTGCGAATACATACCGCCGGAAAGTACATTGATCACTCGTCCGCCAGGCTTTACCTTGAGCAGGGGATACAAACGCTCGGTGAGTAGGTAAGGACTTAGCAGCAGCAAGGCAAAGGACTTTTCAAGCCCCTCACTGGTAACGGTTCGAGGATTGATCAGCGCGCCGGCATTGTTGATCAGCACATCAATCGGCCGACCGGCCTTCAGCAATCGGTCGGCCAGCGCATTGACCTCAGCCAGCAGACTTAGTTCAGCGATCTCAATATGAATGCGGGCGTTACCGGTTTTTTTGGTCAGCGCCTTGGCAATCCGTTTGGCTTTGACCCCGTCTCGCGCGACCAAGGTGAGCTCGGCGCCGCGTGCCGCTAACACTTCGGCAGTGGCTAGCCCAAGTCCGGAAGTTGCGCCGGTAATCAGCACATGGCAATCGCCAAGATAGGCCGATACCGGATTCCACTGCTTGCGTGCGCGGCGATAACCAAGACGGGTGAAGCCAAAAAGACCGGGCAGCAATAATTTGTCACCCAGCGCAACGCTTCGCGATGCCAGCGGCGCGCTCATTTGGTCGTCCAACGCGCGCTTCATGCCAGCCACTGCGCTCTTGCCGACGCGGTCCATCAAGCCCGGAAAGGCGTTGGCGATGAGCCCAAGCGCGGTGGGAAATTTGAATGTAGCGATGTACTGAATGCGCGTTCCGGTGTTGGTTGCGGTGAACAAAATTTCTTCGACGGCGGTGAATGCTTTCGAGTCCACCCGCATCAACAGGCGACGCTCCGGTTCCCACGCAATAACCGTGTAGTGCAATGAAAAACCGGCTTTCATGTCGATGCGGAATTCGCTGCCAACACCAAGCGCACCCTCAGTCAGCCGCGTCCCGCGTGCCACCGCAGGATCCCATTCTTCGATCCGGGAAAATTCTGAAATGTAGGCAAATGCCTCGTTGATAGGGCGCGATACTTCGATAGTTTCGTCAAGTTTGATGGTTCTTGTCATTTGAAAATTCACCAATTATTGGGGTTGCTGCAAATTCCGTCGCTTCAATGTCAGCGTGACCTCACCAAGTTTCACACCGTACTTACTCATCACCGAACGGTTTAGCAAAACCTGGTCGTCAACCAGATACATCCAATCATCAAAATCGACATTAACGATGTCACCGTCAACATTGAGCGCCAGCACATAACGCCAGCGCAAGGCGTTGCCAGACGCCTGTCCGAGCGCTTCTCCGATTACATCATCGGCGCGCCCGACGAAGTGGCCGTTACCCATGTCTTGCAAACGCCAAACGCGCCGTGCCGGGTTGCCGCTGGCGCCGCCGTCGGACCAGGTGAAACGCTCGTCAAGCGTACCTTGCGCGCCTTCCCAGTGCGTGGCTATGGTGACGGTGAAGCGCTTAATTACTTTGCCGGAGCGGTCTTGAAACATTCCCCAACCGTCAAGTGTGCCGGAAAAGTATTGACGCATATTGAAGGTCGGTGTCTCGTTTCGGTATTGCTCAACTTGCACGTTGGAACAACTGGTGAGCGTGATCAATACAGTGAGTGCAGCGGCGATCTGACGCAATGGTCTATATGGCAAGTGCTGCATCTTTCTCTCCTTCCAGATCGTCGCGCCAGCGCCACACCAGCCCTAGCGAAATTGCCTTAATCAGCGCTGGTAGCAGGGCGTAAACAGCCGCAAGTGCGAGCAATCCATGTGATGACAGCGTGTCACCAGCACCAACTGACATGCTGGTAGCGTGGTAGCCCCCCAAGCTCACCAGCGGCAATGCGATTCCGGCGGCCAATGCGAGATTGAACTTGGTGACGAAATTCCAAATGCCGAAATACGCACCTGCGCCGCCAAGGGCCTTTCCATCGCGTCGACCATCAGCTAATCGGTCGGCAAGCAGCGCTGGAGGCAGTGCCAACTCGGCACCTAAGGCGGCGCCACTCGCTGCGCAAATGATGGCGAATGAAATGCCATCGCCAGTCGGTAAAAAGAATGCCCAGACAAAACTGCAAATGGCTAGCAGCATGCTGGCAGACCACGCGCGCACTTTACCGATGCGTTGCGCCAACTTTACCCACAGCGGCAGTGCCAGTCCGCCGCTTACGAAATAGATCGCCAGAAATCCACCCTGCCACGACTCTAGCTGTAGCACGTCGGCGATAAAAAATAGCACCAGTGTGGCCGGGATTGCGGAGGCGATGCCGCCCACCGCTAGCACTATCAACAGGCGACGAAAGCGCTGGTCGTGAAAAACAATCCGCCACGGGGTGCTGGTCGCGGCGCTGACCGGCAGCGTGGCACTGACCGGCGTGCCCCGTAGCGTGATCAATGCAGCGATAGCCAATAGTGGAACGAATAGCCAGGCGAGAAATTGCAGCGCAGTGGCTGTATCGTCGGCCAAGATTGCCGGTAAGCTGGCCGCCAGCACTACGCCGCCAAGCGAGCAGAATTCGCGGATGCTGGTCACTTGCACACGCTCTTGCGACGATGAGCCGAGTTCGGCACCCCATGCGTGATAGTTGATGGTGGCAAGACTGTAGCCAAGAAAAGTCACTACCAATGCGCCAATTAGCCACATCGCTTGAGCCGAATCCGGCGGTGCGAGTAGTGCGACCAAACCGATGGCGAGCAGTGGTAGTGCAAGCGCGATCAAGCGACGTCGATTACCGACTTGATCGCTCCATCGACCAAGTAGTGGATCTATCAAAGCGTCTGCAAATCGGGTGAGCAGAAGTAGCGCACCAACCAAGGCCAAAGGCAGGCCGACGCTGTCAACATAAAGCCGTGGCACGTAGACATAGAGCGGCAAGGCGGCGAAGGCGAGCGGAAATCCAAGCATGCCATAGGCCAGGATTTGCCAGCTTTTCA
This sequence comes from Rhodocyclaceae bacterium, assembly GCA_016721505.1. GTDB lineage: Bacteria > Pseudomonadota > Gammaproteobacteria > Burkholderiales > Rhodocyclaceae > JADKHX01. Next base: position 374,497 of record JADKHX010000003.1, read on the forward strand.
GGTCAGCGTTCATTGCAAAACGAAAGGCTTAGCTTGCCCCCAGCAGGCGCGTACGCAAGGCCGGTTCGCTAGTGCGTTCGTCTAGCCAAATAGAAAAGAATGCACGGGCTAGTTCAGCATCCTCGATCCGCCCGGTTAACTTTCCTTGATGGTAAAAATCGGCGCCGCGTGCAGGCAGATGTACGCCAACAATCACGTCATTTTTTTGCACATTCGGGAAAACCTTTTCCAACTCAATTTTCCAACGTGCCAGACGCTGCTCATCGACCTTGCCGAGTCGCTGAATTTCTTCCATGCTGGCCTGAACAAGTGCTTGCGCCGAAATATTGCGCGCGTAGCGAAGCTCAAGCGCAAAGCTTCGGTCAAATACCAGGCGCGCATCGACAGCGGCGACTACACCACGCGACCATAGATTAGCTTCGTAAAGTTTCAGGCCGAACCAGCGCATTTCGCCCTGACCTTGCACTTTCCAATCATTGGCATCCCGGGTAATCGGCTCTGGCAACGCCGCCCCAACGTAGCCTGCGATGAGGGTAAGACCCAGTCCGGCAAGCGATTTCCGCATGCGCGCTTTCATTTGCGGGTTGGCTCGGATCGCTCGAGCAGATAGTGGTAAACGTCGGTCGCGCCGGAGCGAAATCCAGCTTCGCAATACGCCAAATAGAAGCGCCATAGACGGCGGAAGCGTTCATCAAATCCTTGCGCTGAAATTTGCGGCCACGCGGCTTCAAAGTTTTGATGCCATTGCGCCAGTGTGCGTGCATAGTCGATGCCAAAAGCCGATGCGGCTTTGACTTGCAAGTTGGTGCTGGTGACACGCCGTTCAAATTCGGCTGGCGAGGGCAACATGCCGCCGGGGAAGATATGCCGTTGGATGAAGTCAGTACCGCGCCGATAGGCTTTGAAACGATCGTTGGCGATAGTGATGGTTTGCACCACGGCGCGTCCGCCGGGCTTGAGGCAGCGCTCCAACTGGCTGAAATAACTTGGCCAGAATTGCTCACCCACTGCCTCGAACATTTCTATCGACACGATATGCTCGTACTGGTCTTTTACGTCACGATAGTCGAGCAAGGAAAACTTTGCTGTCGCAGAAAAACACTCACGCGTCGCCCGTTCTCTTGACCACGCCAGTTGGGAAGGAGACAGCGTAATGCCGTGAACGATGCAGCCAAATTCGGTGGTTGCGATTTCGGCGAAGCCACCCCAGCCACAACCGATTTCTAAGATTGCATCACCCGGTTTTGGATTCAGCAATTCGAGTACGCGCAGGTATTTTTTCCGCTGTGCATCGGCTAAGCTTAAGTCTGGATTTTCGCCAAATAGCGCTGCCGAATAGCTCATCGATTCATCGAGCCAAAGCCGATAAAACTCGTTGCCTAAATCGTAGTGCGCAAGGATGTTGCGCTTTGCGCCGGCATGTGTGTTTCTGCGCAAAAGATGGCGAAGGCGATGCCCTAAAACTGGCAACCAACTGCCATGGACCGCACGTGCCAATTGCGCGCGGTTTTGCGCCAGTAAAGTCAGTAGTTCTGCGAGCTCGTCGCTGTGCCAATCGCCGTCTATCCAACTTTCGGCAAAGCCAATATCCCCCTCGGCCAATGTGCGTCGAAATACCCGCTCATTGGTCACCATCAGGTTGGCGCGCTCCGGGCCGCTACCTAGTATTGTGCTTTGACCGTTTGGCAAGCACAGCCGCACGCTGCCACCCTCGATATGCTGCAGCAGTTTGATCACAGTGGCAGTGGCGGGTGCGGCAGTTGCAGCGGAAACTGCAGCGGGTACGTTTTGCTCAGACAGCGATGGCTGTAGCAAGGGTGAAACGTGGGTATTCATCGTGTGGTCTCTTCAACTGGTGGATTTGGACGGGAATGGAACACGGCGCGTTTGCGCCACAGTTGCAGGGCTTGCCAATGAATGCGCCAGACCACACCGAGTGTTAATAGCGGCTGGCGAAACAGCGCGCCGCGTATCGCTTTCGATGTCAGCATTTGCGGTGCTCCATCAAGCACGGTGGCCAAAACGCGTTCGCCATCTTGCCAATAATCAATATTTACTCGCCGGCGACGCGAGCTCAAATCAAAACGAAAACGATATTCGCCGGACACCGGAAAAAATGGCGAGACGTGAAAAACTTTTCGTGCAGTCAAACTGTCTTGCGCGTAGATCGGTCTTTGGTCGGCGTGAGCGACGAGATAGTTGTGGTGGTCGCCAAAGGTATTGCGCACTTCGCAGAGCACCGCGCGCAGAGCCCCCGTGCGATCGTGGCAAAACCAGAAACTCACCGGATTAAAAACAAATCCGAGGATGCGTGGAAAGGCTTGCAGCACAATCTCGCCATCCGCTGTCGTGATGCCTTCGGTGGCAAGCAGGGCACGCACCCACGGTTCGGCGGCGCGCCATCGTGCGCGCCGTGATCGCGGTAACGCAGCGATAGAACCCGTGCCCGCTCAATACCAAACCAGTGATTACTGGCACGATGCAGCGTAGACAGCGGTAAGGCCAAAAAAAATAGTGGGTACACAAAGTGGTGTGCGGTGGGACTATTGCGCCCGACGAAGCGTGCGTGACTCACCGTTCCAGTGCACAGCATCGGGTTCATGCACTACGTTCCAGTTCATGCCGTGTCGTATGCCACGGTGCAATGCAGCCGAGTTGCGCCGCGACTTTCAGCGCGGATGTCAAACCATCTTCGTGAAAACCGTAGCCGCCCCACGCGCCGCAAAACCAAACCCGGTCTTGGCCTTGAATACTTGCTAGCTGGCCTTGTGCCGCAATTGCCGCCTGATCAAACAATGGGTGCTGGTAAGCATATTCACCCAGTACTTTTCCGGCATCGGGTTCGATGTGTGGATTCAAGGAAACGATAATTGGTGTACTGACAGGTAGCGGTTGCAAACGGTTAATCAAATACGAAACACTGACTGATTGCTGGTCAGCGCGGGCTTCCCCCGCCATGTAATTCCATGCCGACCAAATTTTTTCATCGCGCGGCAACAAGCGCGTATCGGTATGCAATACCGCACGGTTCGCTTGGTAGCGCACCGCACTTAATATTTGTTGTTCAGAGATGCTGGCGTGATGACCCAGAATTCCCAGCGCTTCGTCACTATGACAAGCCATAACCACTGCATCGAATCGTTCTTGCCGGTTGCCGCTCAGCGTTAAACAGACGGCATCCGCTTCACGCTGCACCGCCAGCACCGGCGCGGATAAACGGACATCAGTCAGTTGCGCGGCCATGCGCTCAACATACTGACGACCACCGCCTTCAACTGTGTGCCATTGCGGGCGATCAAAAATTTGCAGCAAGCCATGGTTGCGACAAAAGCGCACAAATGCGGTCAAGGGATATTCAAGCACCGCTTGGGTCGGGCACGACCAGATCGCTGCTGCCATTGGCAACAAATACCAATGACGAAATTCTTCGCTGTATTTTTCTTGTGTCAGATAAGCACCCAGTGTGATGTCAGGCAAGTTGGCGTTTTGGGTGCTGCGATTGAATCGCAAGGCATCTTGCAACATGCGCCAAAATCCCGGTCGATGCAGGTTGCGTTTTTGCGCAAACAGGGTTGCCAGGCTTGATCCCGCCCATTCCAAATCGGGGTTGGAAAGACTGACGGCGAGTGACATGTCGCTCGCCACCGTGGGGACGTCCAAGGCCTCAAACAATGCGGTCAGATTTGGATAAGTGCGGTGATTGAAAACCAAAAAACCGGTATCCACTGCGCATTCCACCTGATCAACCACCACATCGACGGTGTGCGTATGCCCGCCTAGGTAATCGGCCGCTTCAAACAGAGTGACGTCATGTTTTTGGCGCAGCAACCATGCCGCGCCAAGGCCTGAAATTCCGCTGCCAACGACTGCGACTTTCATTGATCACACTGCCTTATCCATTGGTGCATTGGGATGTGCGGCGAGAGCAGGCGCGCTCGTGCCGTGTTTCGCGTAAGGTGGCCTTGGCCAGTCAATCGATCAAGCATTGGTGCCTTCGATCAACGCATAGGCGGAGTGGTTGTGAATAGACTCGAAATTCTCTGAGGCCACTGACCATTTCCAAATTCTCGGATCGGCTTTCAGGCGTAGCGCGATGTCACGTACCAAGTCTTCGACAAATTTCGGATTGTCATAAGCGCGTTCGGTCACCCACTTCTCGTCAGGGCGTTTGAGTAATCCGAATACTTCACAAGAGGCTTCCTCTTCACCAATCCGTATCAGTTCTTCAATAGCCATCTGTTCGTGGAGTTGGACACGCAAGGTGAGATGCGAGCGTTGGTTGTGCGCGCCATAGTCTGAAATTTTCTTGGAGCATGGACATAAGCTGGTTACAGGAACCACCACCGTCAAAGCCATGCTGACTTGTTGAGCATGATTCGACCAAAGCTCTATGGTGGTATCGACATCTAACAAGCTGGCAACACCGGAAACCGGGGCTAGTTTTCGAATGAAGTAGGGGAACTTCAGCTCGATACGACCGGAATCGGCTTGCAGCAAGGACAGCATGTCCACCACCATCTGACGCAGCGCACCGATACTCGTGACTTCGCGTGGCTGCTCGAGCAGCTCAACGAAGCGCGACATATGAGTACCCTTAACTTCGGGCGATAAGCCTACTGTCATCGCTAATGTGGCGACGGTAGATTGCGTTGCTCCATTTGCGTCGAGCAGCGCCAGTGGATAGCGCAAGCCTTTAACGCCAACCTGTTGAATGGCCAACTGGCGGGTGTCAGGACTACCTTGCACGTCAGGCAGCAAGAATCGATCTGGGGCGTTCATTGTGTCTTCCTTGATGAGTGTGGTCAGGGAGTTTCGTTCAGTCAGCCATGCCTAATTTGTCGTAGACAAATTTCGGTATTCGGAATTAACCGTGGTAACCACAATAAAATTGGCGATTGGTCCAATCTGCTCACGAACAATCGATAATATGAAGGCGGTTTCATCGGTTTGTCCTAGACAAACTGAAAACTAAGTCGTAAGATAGTCACCAGTTGAGGTGTTGTCAACTAATTTGTCATGGACAAAATAATGACTGAACAAAGTTTGCCGCTAGCCGGCATAGGCATCGCTGCGTTGGAACGAGATATCGGCGTGGGCAAGGACACGCTTAGAGTGTGGGAGCGCCGCTACGGCTTTCCTAAGCCGCATCGTGATGCCATCGGTGAGCGGGTTTACCCAGCCGATCAAGTGGAGCATCTGCGTCTGATAAAACGCCTCATGGATCAAGGTCAGCGTCCCGGTGTTTTGCTGCGGATGCCACTGACCGAGCTTTGTGAGCAGTCTGCCAGCACGGCAATCGGTATCGGTGCCGATGAGGCAGTGGATTGGGTGATCCCGATGCTAAAAGCACGGGACGTGGATCATTTGCGCGCCGAGTTCGCTCAGCGATTAGCCCGCGATGGGCTGGAGCGTTTTGTCACTAAAACCGTGCCCGCGCTGAATCGTCGCATCGGTGATGGCTGGATGACCGGCGAAATTGAAATTTATGAAGAGCATTTGTACACCGAGTTGATGCAAAACCAGCTCCGTTCGTCGATCTATGCGCTGGCCAGTCGTGGCAAGCGACCTCATGTGTTGCTCACCACGGTTAAAGACGAAGAACACCTCTTGGGATTGCTGATGGCTGAAGCGCTGCTGGCGGCGAACGGTGCCTGGTGTCTCTCACTTGGTGCACAAACACCGACCAGCGATATCGTCGGTGCGACCGTTGGTAGCACGATAGATATTGTGGCGCTGTCATTTTCTAGTGCCTATCCGTGGCGCAAGGCACGCAACGTTTTGGTTGAATTGCGCGCCGCGCTACCGGGAAATATCGAGTTGTGGGCCGGCGGTGCCGCACTAATCGGGCGTGAGCGCATGATTCCCAGTGTCGTGGTTTTGGAAACGCTTGGTCACATCGGCACGGCACTGACCAATTGGCGCAAGCTACGCGGTGGCGCAAGCTCTGAGCACGGAGCCACCTGATGCAAAAGCGTCGTGTTGTGGTGACCGGGCTGGGCATGGTTTCGCCCATCGGTAATTCGATCAATGAAGTTTGGGACAATCTACTTCATGGGGTCAGTGGCGTTGGCGCTGTGTCACGTTTTGACGCGTCTTCGATGACGATCCAGATTGCCGCAGAGGTAAAAAACTTCGTTGTTGCAGATTGGATGCCGCCAAAGGAAATCCGGCGCTCGGATAAATTCATTCACTATGGCCTCGCCGCAGCAAAGATGGCATTGGCAGATGCTGACCTTGTGATCGATGCGTCGAATGCTGAACGTGTCGGCGTGAATATGGGCTCGGGCACTGGTGGCTTGCAGATGATTGAAGACAACATCCGTGAAATGATTGCCAAAGGACCGAAGCGAATTTCACCGTTCTTTGTTCCCGGCGCGATTATTAATATGGTGGCCGGAATGATCTCGATTCAGTTCGGCGCCAAGGGACCAAACATGTCCATGGTATCGTCCTGTGCCACTAGTGCGCATTGCATCGGTGATGCCGGACGAGTGATTGAATACGGCGATGCAGACGTAATGATTGCCGGTGGCGCCGAAGCCCCAATCAGTATGACCGGCATTGGCGGTTTCTCAGCACTCAAGGCGCTCTCACAACGTAACGATGATCCAACTACCGCCAGCCGGCCATTCGATCAAGATCGCGATGGCTTTGTGCTTGGCGAAGGTGCCGGCGTGTTAATTCTTGAGGAATACGAACACGCAAAAAAGCGTGGTGCACGTATCTATGCCGAACTTGCAGGTATGGGCATGAGCTCAGATGCCAGCCACATTACCGCACCCGATATGGATGGTCCGCGTCGTGCGATTCACGCTGCGCTACGTAACGCGGGCGCAAATGCCAATGATGTCAACTACGTAAACGCGCATGGCACCTCGACCCCGCTCGGCGATGTCAACGAAACAACGGCGATCAAGGCAGCCTTGGGTGACCACGCCTACAAAGTCGCGGTGAATGCGACAAAATCCATGCACGGACATTTACTCGGTGCCGCAGGGGGAATTGAAGCGGTTATCACGACGCTGGCAATTCATCATCAAGTATCGCCACCAACGATGAATATTTTCAATCAAGATCCGGCCTGCGATCTGGACTACGTGGCGCAAAGCGGGCGCGACATGAAAATTGATCTGGCGCTCTCCAATTCGTTTGGATTCGGCGGCACCAACGCCGTACTGGCATTTCGAAAGCTGAACTAGTTTGCCGCTAGCCAAACACGAAGGCCCAAACGATTATTGTCAGTAGCGTGATTCCCAGAATCACTGCGTAGACAATGCTCAATCCCAGCCACCGACAGAAAGTGGACCACTTTGTACCGCCATACACTGCGTGGGCGGCCATGAAGGAGTAAATCGGAATGGCGATGACCGCTGGAATTCCGGTAAGTTGAACAATCAACATGGCAAACCAAAATGCATGTAGGTGCAGCGCGAATATCAGATGTTCGGTCCAGCGCATATGGCGTCTGAAATAAACTATTTTTAGAAATCCGGCGAATAGCGGCAAGAGCAAAAACATTGCCGTTCCCGCGTAACTTAAGGTGAGTTCCGGCAAGCCTTGAACGCGCTTGGCAATGGCTTTGGGTTCAAGTACAAAGCGGTCTTTGAGGCGGGCACACAACGAATCAGGCAGTCCAGAACACACTAATTTGTTGTCTTGAATTTTGAGGGTGACTTTGCCGATGCTGACAACGGTTCCTTCGTTTTTTTCCGGGCTATCTATCGTGATTTTGGATTCAATTTGCGCCAGCGTTGGCGCTTGCAGCAGCATCACTACGCGCATCAGCAAAAGTGCGATGACGCTCATCGTGATGAACAGGCGCAAAGGCAAAACATAATGACGACGACGGCCGTTTAAATATTCAAGCGTCAGCTGCCCGGGTCGAAACAATAACAGCTTTAGTGTTCGCCACAACGCACCTTCGGTCGCCAGAACACTGCCACCAAATTGCTGTGCGAATTCGATCACGGTCGGTGGTTTGAGTGTGGTTTCTTGTCCGCAATGACCACAGTAATTGGGTAGTGGATGCTCAATGTGATGAGCACAGTTGGGGCAGACATGCGCGGCTAACGCGGCTTCGCCACTATTCGCTGGCGCTGCGTCTTCTTCAGTTTGTGTATCGGCGATGCTCACGGCGTATTGCGCCGATAAGTGACGAAATCGTAGTCGAGATTCGCCGCAGCATCGTGATGAGATGTGCGTGCCGTTTCACGCCATAAGCTGCGATCAAATGGTGGAAACCAAACATCGCCAACGATTTCTGCGGCGACTTCGGTAAGTTCAAGTTGCGTTGCAAGGGGCATCGCCAAGGCATAAATTTCTGCGCCGCCAATTACGAAAGCGGGTGCGTCACCGACCATCGTCAATGCGGCATCAAGGCTAGCGACCACGCTCGCGCCGACCGCAGCGTAGTTCGCTTGCCGCGTGATGACAATATTGTGTCGCCCCGGCAATGCGCGCGGCAGTGATTCCCATGTTTTGCGCCCCATGACGATGGCATGGTTCATAGTCAGCGCTTTGAAGCGTTTTAGATCTTCGGGCAGGCGAAATGGCAAACGATTTTCGATGCCAATGACGCCGTTGCGGGCGACGGCGGCGATGAGGGTGAGGGTTGCGCCCGCCCCTTCTCTCCGATCCTCGCCCGCGAGGGAAGAGGGGGTGTTCGCTAAGTGTTCGGCGTTCATATGTATCTCATCAGTTGGTGCTGGTAAGACGCCGTCAAGCGACCCAACCGGTATGTGTTTGAACAAAACGAGTGATGCTTTTCAGTGCGGCGTCAGCCTGCGGGAGTTTTGCCAGCGCCTGAAATACATGCGGCAGGTTTTGCCACAATTCGAGTTCGACGACAACGCCATCTTGGTGTGCGCGTGCGGCGGCGCGTACCGATTCATCGCACAACATTTCAGTATTGCTGGCTTGGAAAAAAATTGGCGGCAGGCCGGTGAAATCGGCAAAAACAGGTGAAGCGTCAATGTTCAAAAGCTGCTCGGGATTGAGATAGTGCGGACGCAAACCGAGCATCGCTTCCAGAGTGAACATCGGATCTATCGATTCATTGCTGACCAGGCTGGCGCTACTCAAAGTGAAATCCACAAACGGTGAAATCGCTACCGCACAAGCGGGCAAGCGTTGGTCGGCCACCTTCAGCCGATGCAGCGTGGCGAGCGTTAAATTGCCTCCGGCCGAATCGCCACCAATGACTATATTTTTGCTGTCGACACCTTGCGCCAATAGCCAACGATACGCGGTCTCGCAATCGTCAGCGCCAGCGGGGTAGCGATGCTCAGGGGCGAGGCGGTAGTCGACCAACAACACCCGTGCGTTGAGGTGGCGCGCCCAGCGCGCCATCATCGCTGCATAGGTGCGCGGAAAATGAAACATCCACGCGCCACCATGGAGATAAAAAATGACTCGCTCAGGACGCGATTCGGGCAAATCTATCCATGTCGCTTTGACGCCGTCACAATCTACCTGCGTGACACGTGCGGCGGGATCGGGGTGCGCATATTTTTGATCCAGCCGAATTTGCATTGCGCGCAGTTTGAAGACATCTGCGTCAGGTTTCATTGCGCGTTTGATGAGCCAACGTAAAATCAGATTGAGCAGCGCGCGAATGAATGGTGCACGCCGGTCGTCGATTAGACGTGCGTAGGAAGGTAAGGCGGTGGCGGCTTGGCTCATTGAATTTTCGTGAGGTTTGTAAGAAGTATCTACCTGCGACTCGCCGCAATCAGTCCTGCCGTTGAGCTATCGACCCCCTCTATCGGCGTGCGGCCTTCAAGCATTGGTAGTAGGCGATTGGCGAGTTGTTTGCCTAGCTCGACACCGAATTGATCGAATGAATTCACATTCCATAATGCGCCTAGCGTAAAGACTTTGTGTTCGTAAAGCGCGATGAGTTGGCCGAGTGAAAATGGATTGAGGCGGTCTAGCAATAGTGTGGTCGAGGGTTGATTGCCGAGGAATGTTTTGTAAGCTGCGAGCGACGGAATATCGCCAGTTGGTGCTGACGACACGCCGTGATCTAAGCGTCCAATCATCAGTGCCTCGCTTTGCGCGAAACAGTGCGACAACAGCTTCGCGTGATGCTCGGGTAAATCGAAATCCGGCGTGATAAAGGTGATGAATTCGCATGGTACCAACCGGCCGCCTTGGTGAATCAATTGATAAAACGCATGCTGCCCGTTGGTGCCGGCTTCGCCCCACACTATGGGTGCGCTGGCATATTGCAGCGGGTTTCCGTCGCGGTCGATGCGTTTGCCGTTAGACTCCATTTCCAATTGCTGCAAAAAGCGCGGCAAGAGCTCAAGCGATTGACTGTAAGGTAGCAGCGCGCGCGTCTGTGCGCCGAGAAAATTAGTATTCCAAACTTCGAGCAAGGCCAGCGTTGCCGGTAAATTGTGTTCCACCGGTGCGGCAAAAAAATGCTGATCCATTGTTTCAGCACCAGCCAAAAACTGGCGGAAATTCTCCATCCCTATTGCCAACGCCAGAGCCAAGCCTATCGCTGACCACACAGAAAAACGGCCACCAACCCAATCCCAAAATTCAAAACTGTTTTCGGGGTTGATACCGAATTCAGCGATGGCTTTTAAGTTAGTCGACACGGCGACAAAATGCTTTGCCACCGCCGCTTCGCCAAGCGCAGCGACCAGCCATGCGCGTGCTGAGGCGGCATTTTGCATAGTCTCTTGCGTGGTAAAAGTTTTGCTGGCGATGATAAATAGCGTGTTCGCTGGGGCACAAGTTTCCAGAACGCCAGCCAGATCAGCCGCATCGACATTGGAGACAAAATCGACGCGAATATTTTTGTTGTGATGCGCGGCCAGTGCGCGCGCCGCCATCTTGGGGCCGAGATCAGAGCCGCCGATACCGATGTTCACAATTTGTCGAATCGGCTCCCCGGTCGCTCCGCGCCAAGCGCCGCCATGAATATCCGCGCAAAATTTTTCCATCTGCTGCAACACGCGATGCACATCCGGTATCAGGTTTTTTCCACCCACATTGACTGGCGCATTGCCGCTCTGGCGCAACGCGGTGTGCATCACCGCGCGGCCTTCGGTGTGGTTGATCAATTCACCCGCGCGCATGCGTGCTGCCAACGCCGGAACTTCGGCGGCGTGCCATAGCGCATGCAGCGCAGCCAAGATTTCAGCATTGATCCGTTGCTTGGAAAAATCCAGCAAGATGCCATCGTGTTGCAGCGAAAAGCGCTCGAAGCGTTGCGCATCCTTGGCGAACAAATCACGCAGATGCGTTGTGCCAAATGCCTTGGCGTGCTGCTGCAATTGCGTCCATGCGGCTGAGTTTTTCGCTGCCATCAAAGCTAAACCGCCACTGGCGCCGGGATATGCGGGTGCGGGTCATATCCACTGAGGGTGAAGTCTTCAAACTTGAAGGCGAAAATATCTTTCACTTCGGGATTCAAAGTCATCGTCGGCAACGCCCGCAAATCGCGCGAAAGTTGCAATTCGGTTTGCGCCAAGTGGTTGCTATACAAATGACAATCGCCGCCTGTCCAAATAAATTCGCCAGGCGCGTAGCCACATACTTGCGCGACCATCAGTGTGAATAGCGCGTAAGAAGCGATGTTGAACGGCACGCCCAAAAATATATCTGCGCTACGCTGATAGAGCTGGCACGAGAGCTTGCCATTCGCCACATAAAACTGAAACAGTGCATGGCAAGGCGGCAATTTCATTTTTGGAATATCGGAAGGATTCCACGCGCTGACGATATGCCGACGCGAATCGGGGTTTTTTTTCAGACCGTCGATGAGCTGAGTGATTTGGTCGACTTCCTTTCCTTCCGCTCCAGGCCAATGCCGCCATTGATGACCGTAGACCGGACCCAAATTGCCATCGGCATCGGCCCAGTCATCCCAAATCGAGACCCCGTTTTCCTTCAGGTATTTGATGTTGGTGTCGCCACGTAAGAACCACAGCAGTTCGTAAATGATTGAGCGCGTATGCAATTTTTTTGTGGTCAGCAAAGGAAAACCGGCGGCCAAATCAAAGCGCATTTGCCAGCCAAACACAGAGCGGGTGCCGGTGCCGGTGCGGTCGGATTTTTCCTGACCGTGGGTTTGCACGTGGCGCATTAAATCCAGATATTGCTGCATGGCGTCGTCGCTGTTAATTGGATGCCTCATGTTAACGGATATAGCGTTCAGCCACGCCGAAAATCATTGCGTTTGTGCGCCGCAATATGCTGTTTTCTGTCGCTGGTGGTGGTATCTTGGACGCTCGCAGTGCCAAACATTTCGAACCGGTCGGAATTCAAGCGAACTAGCTTATGAGCGTCTTCGGTATTTTTTCCAGCAAAGTAAGTCACCCCCTAGCCGATCCACGGGAGACAAAGCGTATCTGCGCCGATCTTGTGGCGCGCGAACCGCTGAGTGCGCTCGAAGAGGCTGCGGTCTGGCTTGAAGCCCTGGTTGAGTTTGATGACATCAAGTTGTCGCTCCGACTTGAGCGAATAATGCAAATCGATGATGCCGCGACTCCACAAGCGCGTCGTCTGACAAGGCAGTACTTATCCCGCATGACTGGCGCCGAGACTCAGCGCAGCAGTGAAAGTAGCCTATGGGACGCCGGGTTTGCTTACTGGTCGAAGCTCGCTGAGGCCTACAGAGGCTGCTTAAGCCGATTTGATTCACCCGGAGTCGATTCAGAGAGCAAAAAAACTGTTAAGACAAACTTGCTGCCGATCTATGCCCGCTTGATTCATGCGCATGCAGAGTGTCGCAAATATGAGCTGTATCACTACAAACCAGCTGGTGCTGATTTTTGGGCTGCGGTCGGTGAGGTTTATTGGCGTGCGGTCGCTTCAAAATTGGAATCGCGAGAAGTCGAGCTTTATCCGAATCAAGGTATCAGCAGTATTGAGCTTGAGTATCTAAAAATATTGCTGTTGCATTCGTCTTCGCCAGACAAGCTCGGCTTGGTCGAAATTGATATCGCTAGCCGCCTCCTTTCGCATTTTTTGCACTGGTTTATTTTCACCAAAGAACTACGTCGCGACAATATGTACTGGGTGGACATTACCAAGCCGTTGCCACCGACACGCATGGCCAAAACGCCAGAACCTAGTGCGACCTTGCGGTTTTTTAGCGGCGGCGGAGCTTTAGTTGCGATTGACGAATTAATCGAAGTAATCAAGCGCGATAAGCGCGTTCCTGCCAACGTTGTACTCGGTGCGCAATATGATGCCGATACAGTGACACGCGTGCTCCAACACTTGTCGCGCTATTGGTCGCCCACCCCGCCCACACGAAGTCACGCCAGACGACCGGTCAAATCTGGATTGCATGTTGCGTATGGGCTCGCATCATCGCGTCGTCACATCACCGGTGATGTCGGAAGTGCTAATGGACTGTATCGTTGGGAGGCCGATGACGTAAGCCTCGGTGGAATGAGTGCGCGAATTTGCGAAGGTCGGCAAGAGTGGGTCAGTATCGGCGTCTTGCTGGCAGTGCAAGCTGAGGGCGGCAACAATTGGGTAGCAGGCGTGGTGCGTCGCTATGTTCGCACGGATGCCCGTCAGGGCAGCGTTGGGATCCAAACGATTTCCTTGTCTCCGCGCGGCGTTATTGCCGATGCCGGCGGCATCCAAACCGAAGCATTGTTATTGGATCTGCCAGTGGTTGGCGAATACGCGCGAATGGCGCTGCCACCGGCGGCGCTGGAAGATAAAGTCGCGCTGCAATTTGCGCTCGATGACAAAAACGCACGATTGCATCCACGCGAAGTACTCGAAAGCGGTCCTGGCTACGTGGTGGCTAACTTTTTCGTTCAGTCGTTTAGTTAGTCGGGTGTAGGCCGCCGCGCGCTTTTGGGACGGAACGCGCTCACCACTTCGGACTTAGTTTCCGCATAAGGGCCACCGATTAAATCAATGCAATAGGGGATCGCGGCGAATATTCCCGGCACGAGCGCTTTCCCGTTTTCGTCTTTGAGCCCTTCCAGCGTTTCCGTGATCGCTTTGGGCTGACCGGGCAAATTAACGATTAATGCCGCACCACCCGCATGGCGCCGAATCGCGCCGACTTGGCGCGACAAAATTGCAGTCGGTACAAACTGCAAGGAAATCTGCCGCATCTGTTCGCCAAAGCCCGGTAACACGGTGTGTGCAACTGCCAGCGTAGCTTCCGGCGTGACATCACGCAACGCCGGCCCGGTTCCCCCAGTGGTGAGCACCAGATGGCAGCCACATTCGTCAATCAAGGAAATTAGTGTCGACTCGATCAGTGCTTGTTCGTCAGCGATCAATCGCGTCTGCGCTCGCCACGGCGAAGCCAAGGCACGCCCAAGCCAGGCTTCCAAACTCGGGATTCCAGCATCGGCATAAACACCGCCAGCGGCGCGATCTGATATGGAAACTAAACCGATTACGAGTTCATTATTCATACCGAATTCACGACGGGAAAAGTTGCCGCCATTATCAAAGGATTCGGCGATTCTTGTAACGCGAGTTTCGAGCCGACGCAACGCCAATTCGCGCTAGCATATTGAACCTTAACCATTCCTCCAAGAAAGTCCGCCATGAGCCGCGCACGTAAAATTATTTCAACCACTGCCGCACCCGCTGCGATTGGTATTTATTCGCAAGCGGTACAAGTGGATAAGACGATTTATCTTTCCGGACAAATCCCGCTTGACCCCGTCACCATGCAACTCGCCGAAGGTATCGAGGCACAGATCGTGCGCGTGTTTGAGAATCTCAAAGCCGTCGCCGAAGCCGCTGGTGCTAGCCTGAACGACGCAGTTAAATTGAATATTTATCTGACCGATTTGAGCAATTTTGCCAAGGTCAATGAAGTCATGGCGCGTTATGTGGTGGAGCCGTTTCCGGCGCGCGCCGCAGTCGGCGTAAAAGAACTGCCACGTGGTTCCTTGGTTGAGGCCGATGCGATTTTGGTCGTTGATTGAAACCCGCAGCCACACCAAAATCCACTAACACCTTAGCCGCCAAGCTAGCGCGGCTGGGTTTGCGCACGGATGCAGATTTCATTGTGCATCTGCCCTTGCGCTATGAAGACGAAACGCGCATCACGCGAATTGCCGATGCGCGTTCTGGTGAGGCGGCACAATTTGAAGTTGAAGTCGTCGATTGCGAAATTGCTTTTCGCCCGCGTCGGCAATTGATTGCGCGGGTGGTGGATGACAGTGGCGCAATGTCGCTGCGCTTTTTGAACTTCTATCCCAACCAACAAAAAATGCTGCAAATCGGCGCGCGGCTGCGCGTTTTCGGCGAGGTGCATGAAGGCTATCTGGGCGAAGAAATTATTCATCCACGTTTTCAAACTGTAGGCGCGGCACAAGCACTGCCGGATTGTTTGACCCCGATTTATCCGACCACCGCCGGTTTGGGTCAAGCCACTTTGCGCCGCTTGATTGCGCGGGCATTGGAACGTAGCGAAGCGGCCAATGCGATGCACGACACCTTGCCGAAGGCAATGCTGAAATCCCTCCGCTTGCCGGAATTTGCCGCCGCGATACGTCTTTTGCATACGCCACCGCCAGATGTGAAATTGAGCGATCTTGAGTCGCGCAAACATCCGGCATGGCGGCGCGTGCAATTTGATGAACTGCTCGCCCAGCAATTGAGTTTGCGTCGTGCCTATGCCGCCAGGCGCACACGCAGTGCACCACAATTAATGGCGAGCGGACAATTGACCAAGGCACTGTTGGCCAGCTTACCGTTTGAATTAACTCACGCGCAAGTTCGGACATGGCGTGAAATTGCTGCTGATCTGGTGCAGCCGCATCCCATGCAGCGCCTATTGCAAGGCGATGTCGGCAGCGGAAAAACTATCGTCGCGGCCTTGGCGATGTTGCAAGCGGTAGAGGCGGGCTACCAGGCTGCGCTGATGGCACCGACGGAAATTTTGGCCGAGCAACACTATCGGAAATTGAGCGGGTGGTTAGAACCATTGGGCATGAAAGTTGGTTGGATAACCGGCAGCTTAAAAGCCAAAGCCAAACGTGAGGCGATCTCGTCAGTTGGTGCTGGCGACACGCCGTTGGTCATCGGTACCCACGCACTTATCGAAGAAAATGTCGAGTTCAAAAAACTCGGACTCACCATCGTCGACGAGCAACATCGCTTCGGTGTACGTCAGCGTTTGGCGCTCAAAGACAAAGGCCAGTACGCGCACCAACTGGCGATGTCCGCAACACCGATTCCACGCACTTTGGCGATGAGTTTGTATGCGGATTTGGATGTTTCGGTGCTCGACGAATTGCCGCCTGGACGTACGCCAGTGGTCACCAAATTGGTCGCCGATTCGCGCCGCGCCGATGTGCTTACGCGAGTGCGCGCGGCATGCATTGCGGGCGGCCAAGCCTATTGGGTTTGCCCGCTGATTGAAGAATCAGAAACGCTACAACTCAAAACGGCTGAGGAAACTTTTGCCATGCTGGTGGAGGCAATGCCCGACGTAAAAGTCGGGTTGGTGCATGGCCGCCTCAAAGCCGACGCCAAGGCTGCTGTGATGGCCGCTTTTGCCGCCAACGAAATTCAACTTTTAGTGGCGACCACGGTGATAGAAGTAGGCGTGGACGTGCCCAACGCCAGCCTGATGGTGATAGAACATGCCGAGCGCTTTGGTTTGGCGCAACTACATCAATTGCGTGGCCGCGTTGGCCGTGGTGCAGCGCATTCCGCCTGTATCTTGCTCTACGCGCAACCACTCGGGCAGTTGGCGCGCGCACGCTTAAAAATTATTTTCGAGAACAATGACGGCTTTGAAATCGCCAATCAGGATTTGCATTTACGCGGCCCGGGCGAATTTATCGGCGCGCGACAATCCGGCATGCCATTGTTGCGCTATGCCGATTTGGAGGATGTTGACATGGTCGCAAACGCGCGTCGTGTTGCGGATCAAATGTTGAACGAGTCGACGACACAGGTCGACATGCACCTCGCCCGCTGGCTCGGCGGACGAGAAGATTTACTCAAGGCATAAACTGAATCTATGAAGCTGAAATTACATCTTCACCGCCCCGACCGTCGCGCTCATTCGATGGATGGTGGCGGCTGGTTGCCGATGTTGCCGTTAGATTTGCGACCGGGTGTTAGTAGCGATTTTCTGCGATCGAAAATTATGTCTGCCTGGCTGCGCGAAAGCGGTTCATTGACCGCACGTCTGCAACGCTACGGAACCACTCGCGTGATGCGCGTGCGACAAACCAGAGCAGTACCCAATCGCGACGAGCGCTGGTTTCTTGGTGTGAACAAAAGTCGGCAGGCCAATCAATCGCTGATGATTCGCGAAGTTGTGTTGACGGTGGATAGTGTGCCTTGGGTGTTTGCACACACTTTGGCCAACGCGCCGGCGATGCGTCTATTACGCCGCGCCGGCCGGAATGCTTTAGCGGTAGTTTTATTCACCGATCCACAAGTCAGTGCTGGACCTTTGCAGTATCACCGTGTCGATGTCAGGCATCCGCTGTATCGTGCAGCGCAGACTTGGTGCGGCGATACAACCGACGGCAAACCAACCGGCAAACCCCTCGCGCTGATGGCTCGTCGTGCTTTGTTTACGCGAGGCGCAGCGCGACTCTTGGTGACGGAAGTTTTTCTGCCGCTAGTGGCTACCTCAGCGCCAAGTCCGCGAGCTTAAATTTCAGCTTTTCTATTTTTGATGTTCGCTGCTATTTCAAGCTGCTGAGGCGTATGGTCAGCACTTTGCGCCGCCAGCACGACACGATTGCGCCCCATTGTTTTGGCTTCGTACAGCGCTACATCGGCGCGATTCATCAGGGCTTCAAGCGATTCTCCTTGTACGTGCTGTGCCACGCCAAAGCTTGCCGTGAAGCGAATCGCTGCACCTGCCGAAGTTTCGACCATCATTGTTTCCACCGCTGCACGTAGACGTTCGGCGGTCAAAATCGCCACATCAAAATTTTGTTGTGGTAACAAAACAGCGAACTCTTCACCGCCGATTCGCGCTAGTAAATCGACGCGCCGCACCAAACCAGCCAGACCGGTACCGATCGCTTTCAGCACCGCATCGCCGCCTTCATGACCGTAACGATCATTGATTGATTTGAAGTGGTCGAGATCAAACATGATCAATGAAGTGCCATCGCCGTAACGGTCATGGCGTGATAGTTCGCTTTCGGACTTGGCAATAAATTGACGGCGATTGGCAAGCCCGGTGAGGACATCGGTGTGTGCCAACTGCTCGAGTTCAAATTTACTGGCAATGAGTGCACGTTGTCCGCTGGCCAAAGCATCGGCTGCGTCAGCGAGTGCCTGAAATTCACGAAATGTCTCTTCTTTGCTGGCGCCGTAGAAACCTTGTTGCGCTGTTGTCAGCGTTCTGGAAAGGCGAATCAGCGGCCGCACAATCATCACGAAAAACGCACTGAGGCTTATCGCAAAAATAGCCAGTGAGGCAAGCACCAAATGCAGTAAGCGGTCACGTGAATCGCGTGTCGCAAGAATAATGCGCTCGGCATCATCGCTCGCTGCCATTGATGCGGTGTAACCAACCCGCTCGGAATAATCAAACAGTTTTTGTGCAACGGGTTGCCAGCGCGTCAGGCACTCAGCGCGTGCAGGATTACCCTTTTGCCTAAGCATGGCTAGATTTGAGTCAAGTGTCGCAAATGCCTCGTTAATTGCCGCACGTAGCTCAGGATCGCCCTGCAAGACGCCATCCATTGCAATACTATCCAGACTTTGGCGCATCACCTGCCGCTGTTCTTTGTCGTCAATCCAAATTAGCGCTTGCCCCGTGTGCGCCAAGCGCTCAAGACCGCGAACCATCCGAGTTGCTTCAGACATGGTTGGCATGGCGACGTCATAAATCTGGTCGGCAGCCAACTCAATCGCCTGCTGACGTTGGTATAGCAAAACGCATGCTGCCACCAGCGTCATAGCGAGGACTATGGAGCCAATCGCTGCAGTTGGAATTAACCGCCACTTAGTGCGTTGCAGTGCAGAATACATCGACTCAGCATAAGTATTTCCTTAGTTACTGTCCAGCAGCTTGTTACTCTTTGCGCCAGTACAATTCATCAAATGACCTTAAGTGAATTTAAACAACGTGTCGATTTGTATGAAAAATTGATGCGCTTGGACAAGCCGGTTGGCACCCTGCTTTTGCTCTGGCCGACTTTATGGGGGCTATGGTTGGCGACGGGTGGCGCGCCGGATCCATTACTGGTGCTGATATTTTGTCTGGGCACGGTGCTGATGCGTTCTGCGGGTTGCGTAATCAACGATTACGCCGATCGTGATTTTGATGCCCATGTGGAGCGTACCAAAGATCGACCTATCGCTACCGGGCAGGTCAGTCGCCAAGAGGCCTTGTGGCTGGCTGGCGGGCTGACAGTGACAGCCGGAATGTTGATATTGCCGTTGGGGAAGATGGTGCTGGAATTGTCGGTGTTTGCCGTTTTTCTGGCGGCGAGCTATCCCTTTACCAAACGATTTTTCGCCATTCCGCAAGCCTATCTGGGTGTGGCTTTTGGCTTTGGCATTCCAATGTCATATGCAGCGGTGCACGATATGGTGCCAAGCCTTGCTTGGTGGTTGTTGCTGGCCAACGTGTTTTGGGCAATTGCTTACGACACCGAGTACGCCATGGTAGATCGTGAAGACGATTTGAAAATCGGTATTCGTACATCGGCGATTACATTCGGAAAATTTGATGTAGCGGCGGTGATGGCAAGCTACGCAATCGCCTTGGCAATACTCTGCGGCGTTGGCGTTGTAGAAAAGTTGTCGTGGGGATATCAATCCGGCATTGCCACCGCGACGCTCATTGCCGGCTATCACTACACGCTGATTCGTGGGCGAGCGCGTGAAGCCTGCTTCAAAGCGTTTCGGCACAACGTCTGGATTGGCGCGGCGATTTTTTCTGGCTTGATCATTGAGTTCAACCTGCTGCCTCGGTTTGTAGCTTGAAATGAAGCCCGCCCATCACCGCGAAGGCGGCTTTTGCAATTCCAATGGCGAAGTTGCGATTGGTAATTTCTCTTGGCATGACATGGCATGGCGTACGCTGCGTGGCGATTTCAGGCCGCAACATGCACCACAAGGGGGTTACAAGAAATTTGCTATTGATTGGAGCACGCCAGTCAATCATGCGCAGTTAGCGCAGCGGCAAATTGCGCCAGTGGTGACCTGGTTGGGACACGTCACCATTTTGTTGCAAGTGGCTGGATTGAATATTCTGATCGACCCGACGCTAGCTGATTTCGCCGGCCCCTATGGTCGTCTCGGCGCGCCGCGCCGTGTGCCTGCACCACTAACAGCGGCGCAATTGCCACCGATAGACGTTTTGCTGATTTCGCACAACCACTATGATCATTTGTGTGATGCGACGATTGCACAATTGATGACCAGCGGCCAAACGCCGCGCATCTTTGTGCCATTGGGATTAAAAGCGTGGTTCGACACGCGCAGCATTTCAAATGTGGTCGAGATGGATTGGTGGGATCGCGTGGATCTGGGTTCCGATTTACGTCTTCATTTCACGCCTTCCCAACATTGGAGCCGACGCACGCCCTTCGACACCAATGCCTCGCTTTGGGGTGGCTTTGCGCTCGAATGGCAGCGCACTAGATCTAAATTGTGGCGCTTCATGTTTCCCGGCGATACCGGCTATTCAAATGACTTTAAAACGATATGCCAACGCATCGGCAAAATCGACTTTTTGGCATTACCGATTGGCGCTTATTTACCGCGTGATTTCATGAAGCCAATGCATGTCAGTCCCGATGATGCAGTGCGCCTGATGTTGGATCTTGAAGCCGAGCTGGCGATGGGCGTGCATTGGGGCACCTTCATGCTCACCCAAGAAGCCTTCGATGATCCGCCACGTGATCTGCTGACAGCGTGTCATCAGCACCAACTGGCGCCAGAGAAAATCTGGCTGATGAAGCACGGCGAGACGCGGGCGATTCCCCTGTCGTGAACACGACGATACACCGCGACGAGTACACGATTTCGACTGACCGAAATCGATTGGATATCGTCGCGATCCACACCTATCTGGCGCGCAGTTACTGGTCGCCAAATGTGCCATTTGCCATCGTCGAACGAGCGATAGCAAATTCTTTGCCCTTTGGTCTGTATCACGGCGAGGCGCAAGTCGGCTTCGCGCGAGTGATTACCGATCAAGCCACATTCGCCTATCTGGCCGATGTGTATGTGCTTGAGGCGCACCGTGGCAAGGGCTTGTCGAAATGGATGCTGGAAGTTATTCAGACCGATGTGCGACTACAAGGCTTACGGCGTATGTTGCTGGCGACCAAAGATGCGCATGA
This sequence comes from Rhodocyclaceae bacterium, assembly GCA_016721505.1. GTDB lineage: Bacteria > Pseudomonadota > Gammaproteobacteria > Burkholderiales > Rhodocyclaceae > JADKHX01. The sequence continues at coordinate 395,781 of JADKHX010000003.1, forward strand.
GTTGTATCGACGCTTTGGTTTTACCGAGCTGGCGAACCCCTCGCGCATGATGGAGATTGTGTACCCGAATATTTACAACGCGACTTGAGAGATGTCTGCGCGTCTATATACTGAATAAATCGTCGTTAGAGATCGAGAAAATCATGCATATCAAACGTATTTTTCTGCTGACCTGCGCCATCCTTGGCACTAATTGCGCTTTGGCCAAAAACGCTGGCGACATCAAGTTTGAGTCGCTTGCCAATCGCTACATTGAACGATATTTGACAACCCATCCCGAATCGGCGACAGCGCTGGGCGACCATCGATTTGATGCCCGTACCACTGATTTGTCGATGCGCGGCGTGGCCGCGGATCGCGCCTTGTATCAGTCCACACTCAAACAACTTACAGCGATTTCGGCATCGTCGTTGTCGCCCAATGATGCGGTGGATAAAGCTATTTTGGAAAACGAATTACGCGGACGTTTGTTTGACCTTGAAGTGCTTAGAGAAGCAGAAAGAAACCCGCTGAACTACAACCCATCGAATGGCATTTATGGATTGTTGGCACGCGATTTTGCGCCACTGAAATCACGGTTGATTTCTGTGCAAGCGCGACTCGAAGCGGTGCCAAAAGTGGTCGCCGCAGCACAAGCGAATTTAAAAAATCCGCCGCGTGTATTCACCGAGACCGCAATCATGCAAAACAAAGGCGCGATTTCCTTGGTGCGTGGCGAGTTGGATGAGTACATCAAACAAGAACCAAGCATGCGCGAAAAACTAGCGCCCGCACAAGCCAGCGCGATTGCGGCACTCGAGGCCTATGGACGGTGGCTGGAGACCGATTTGCTACCGCGTTCGACGGGAGATTTCCGGATTGGCAAAGCCGCGTTCTGCCGAAACACGATCCGACAACACCAATATCGTCGCCAAAGCTAATCAGACTTTGGCCGCCGCGACTGAATTTGCGCGCGCAAATAATTTGGTCAGCCTACCAAGTGATCCGGTTAAAGTCATCGTCATGCCGGAATATGCACGTGGCGTGTCAGTAGCCTATTGCGATGCCGCCGGCGCGCTGGAAAAAAATGGCGAGACTTTTTACGCGATTTCGCCAACGCCAGTCGATTGGACAGCGGCGCGCACGGCCTCGTTTTATCGCGAGTACAACGATGCGATGCTGGCGAATCTCACCGTGCATGAAGCGATGCCCGGGCATTATTTGCAAATCATCGTCGCCAACAAAGTGCCAACGACCACCAAGATTCGTCATTTGATTGGTAGCGGCACTTTCATCGAAGGGTGGGCGACCTACGCCGAACAAATCATGGCTGACGCCGGCTTCGGTGGCCCTGAAACCAAAATGCAGCAAATGAAAATGCGCTTGCGCTTGGTTATCAACGCCATCATTGACCACAAAATCCATGCCGGAAGTATGACTCAGCAAGAGGCAATGGACTTGATGATGACGGAAGGCTTTCAAGAGGATGGCGAGGCCGCTGGAAAGTGGAAGCGCGCGCAAATGAGCTCAACACAACTGTCGACCTACTACGTTGGCAATTTGGAAATCAACGCTCTCGCCAAGGACATGAAAATCAAGTTTGGCGGCGACGCAAAATCAGTACACGATCGCATGCTTTCATTCGGTTCGATTGCCACGAAATATGTACGGCAATTGAGCGGCCTTTAGGCCGTCCCTGCATTTGCAATGACGGTGAGTGAGCAAGGATTCTGAACATGAAACCTTACCGATTTTTAGGGACTATTGCGGCCGCATGCATCCTCATTTGGCTGCCAAGTGGTTTGGTCGCGGCGCAAGCTACTGGATATGATCCGCTGCTTACTGCCAAATCCGGCACGGCGCAACACATTGATCTTGTGGTGCAAGATGGTGGCAGAAGTCGTGAGATTCCCCTGCGCATCTTTTTGCCCGAGGGCTCAGCGCCGGCGCCGGTCGTTCTCTTCAGCCATGGATTAGGTGGCAATCGAGAAGGTAATCCCTATCTCGGCGAGCATTGGTCGGCGCGCGGATATGTGGTGGTCATGATGCAGCATCACGGTAGCGATGATGGTGTTTGGAAAGGCCATCGTCCTGGGCGAGTTATGGATTCGCTAAAGAAAGCGGCGAGTTTGGAAAATGCGCTGTTGCGGTTTGAAGACGTTACGGTCGTGATGAATCAGTTGGAAAAGTGGAATCTCGCCGGTAATTTCCCCGAGTCCCAACTACTCGTCGGACGTATGGATTTAAGTCGAGTTGGCATGTCAGGTCATTCATTTGGCGCAGTCACCACGCAAGCTGTCAGCGGCCAGCGCACGCCGTTGGGCGAAGCGACATTTACCGATGCGCGCATCAAGGCGTCGGTGGTGATGAGTCCCAACGCACCCAAACAGGGTGATGCAAAAACGGCATTTGGCCGCGTTCAAATTCCTTGGCTGTTAATGACCGGGACGCACGACGTGGCGTTCGTCGGTGAGGCTACGATGGAGACCAGGCTTGCAGTTTTTCCGGCGTTACCGCCGGGCGGGAAATATGAGATCGTTCTATTCAACGCCGAGCACAACGCCTTCGGCGACCGTGCTTTGCCTGGCGAAAATCGACCGCGCAATCCTAATCATCATCGGGTAGTACTCGCTTTGTCGACGGCGTTTTGGGATGCCTATTTGCGTGGCGATGCTGAGGCGAAAGCCTGGCTCGATGGCGCCGGTGCGATGGCAGTTTTGGAACCGCAAGATCGTTGGCAGCGGAAATAGAATTACCGCGTGGGTGCGGCGAAGCTTTTTCCTGATGTCGACGGCGTATCACCACACGCAACGGCGCGGAGTTGCCACCCCGTGAAGCGGAGCCTAAGGCATGCAGAGCTCGTCTTTTGCGCGACCGCCTTGTTGCATGGTGGTTTCTGCTTTGCATTTGTTTCATCAGCACCAACTGAGCGCCAGACGTTTACACTGTGGGCATGAACTATTCCTCCCTCCGCGATTTCATCGCACAGCTAGAAAAAATCGGCCAACTCAAACGCATCTCAACCGAGGTTGATCCGCATCTTGAGATGACTGAAATCGCCGACCGTGTATTGCGTGCCGGCGGCCCGGCCTTGCTGTTTGAAAATCCTAAAGGCCACACGATACCGGTGCTGGCCAATTTGTTCGGCACACCCGAGCGCGTGGCAATGGCAGTGACTGCCAACGATGGTGATAGCAGCGATTGGAAATCTGCCTTACGCGAAGTAGGTAGGCTTTTGGCGTACCTAAAGGAGCCCGAGCCGCCCAAGGGATTGCGCGATGCCTGGGACAAATGGCCGGTGTTGAAACAGGTGCTGAACATGGCACCGAAATTAGTCAGCAGTGCGCCGTGTCAGGAGATCGTGTGGGATGGCGATGCCGTTGATTTGTCGCGACTGCCGATACAAACTTGTTGGCCAGACGATGCTGCGCCGCTGGTCACTTGGGGCTTGGTGGTGACACGTGGCCCCAATAAAGTGCGGCAAAATTTGGGCATTTATCGACAGCAATTAATTGCACGCAACAAACTCATCATGCGTTGGCTGGCGCATCGCGGCGGCGCGTTAGATTTCGCCGAACATTGCAAGGCAAACCCCGGCGTGCCGTTTCCGATTTCGGTCGTCTTGGGCTGCGACCCCGCGACAATTTTAGGTGCGGTAACGCCAGTACCAGACTCGCTTTCGGAATACCAATTTGCCGGATTACTACGTGGCGCGAAAACAGAATTAGTGAAATGCATAGGCAACGATTTGCAGGTGCCCGCACAAAGTGAAATCGTGCTGGAAGGCGTATTACATCAAGGCGAGACGGCCGACGAAGGGCCGTTTGGAGATCACACCGGTTACTACAACGAGACCAGCAAATTTCCGGTGTTCACGGTCGAGCGCATTACCATGCGCAGCAAGCCGATTTATCACTCGACTTACACTGGCAAACCGCCCGACGAACCGGCGGTGTTGGGTTTGGCATTGAATGAAATTTTTGTGCCACTGCTGCAAAAGCAATTTCCAGAAATCGCCGATTTCTATCTGCCACCCGAAGGCTGCTCATATCGAATGGCGGTGGTGAGCATGAAGAAACAATATCCCGGACATGCCAAACGGGTGATGTTCGGCATCTGGAGTTTTCTGCGTCAATTCATGTACACCAAATTCATCATCGTGGTCGACGACGATGTCGACATCCGCGATTGGAAAGAAGTAATTTGGGCGCTGACGACAAGAGTCGATGCTGCACGCGACACTTTGATTGTCGAAAATACGCCGATTGACTACCTCGATTTCGCCTCGCCGGTCGCCGGACTTGGCAGCAAAATGGGCATCGACGCTACCAACAAATGGGCAGGCGAAACCACGCGGGAATGGGGGCGGCCGATAGTTATGGATGCGGCGGTCAAAGCGCGCGTCGATGCAATGTGGAAGGATCTGGGGTTATGAGCATCACCGTTCGCGCGGTAGATTTGAATGACGAAAATCACGCAGCGGAATTGTTACGCTTGCTTGATGGCTACGCCCGCGATCCCATGGGCGGCGGCTCCCCGCTGGCAGCTTTCACCCACGCCAATTTGATTTCACGCTTGAAGACCTTGAACAATTTTCACGCCGGATTGGCGTGGGACGAGGCCAGTCATCGCGCCGTCGGGTTGATCAATTGCATCGTCGGCTTTTCTACTTTTGCCGCTGCACCGCTATTGAATGTGCATGATGTCGTGGTGGAAAGTGAATCACGCGGCAAGGGTGTTGGTGCCGCGCTGATGGCCTATGCCGAAAAATTGGGCCGCGAATTGAAATGCTGCAAAATGACGCTGGAAGTGCTATCTGAAAATCACGTCGCCCAGCGCGCCTATGTGCGGGCGGGCTACCACCCCTATGTGCTCGACCCGGCGGCCGGGCACGCAACCTTGATGGTGAAACCACTATGAACGAAATCGAAAATCACAATCCCGGATTGGTGCAGGACAGTGCAGAAAATTCGGTGACGACTGCTCACGTCATGTACGCCCTGCACGCATTTTCGGCCCTGTCCGGTGTCTTGAGTTCGGCGTTTGTGGTCACCGCATTTTTGTCGGGCTGGCCATCCATCATCGCCATTTTCATCAATTTTTACACCCGCAACAAAGTGCGTGGCACTTGGTTGGATTCGCATTGGAGCTGGCAGCAGCGCACATTTTGGTTTGCGCTAATTTGGTTAATCATTGCTTTCTTTTTCGCCATCACCATTATCGGTTTGGTGGTAGCTTTTCCGGTTATCGTTTTTACCGGTCTGTGGGTACTCTATCGCGTGGTGCGAGGTTGGCTTGCACTGAAAAATCGCCGCGCAATGCCGAGCTGACGGCGTGTGGCCGATGAACGGGCCATTCCATTACCGGCACCAACTAGCGAATTGAATTGTCGGAAAACTCGACCCGCTTGTTTGAGATCGTAAATTGGGACGGGAAGCTGACGAAGAAAAATGGCTTAACGTTCTCGGCGCATTTTTATGCTCAGTCTCGATGTTTGATAAAAAAGACAAATTGAGGAACTTACTTCAATGACCGGCACCGCGAGATATTCAGTTGCTTTGGCTTTTGGTTTGATTTTTTTCGCGGCAAGTCATGCGGCAACACGACAATTGAGTATCGCCCCGTCGCTAACCAATGAACTCATCCGCACGACCGATCCGCACCACCTGATTTTGTATGATCCAGCGGGACGACAAGGGAAGCTGCTCGTGTGGTTACCGGGGACTGGAGGGAAACCAGATAGAGGGCCACAACAGATATATCAAACGGCCCTAGAGCAGGGTTACCGAGTAATCGGCTTATCTTATGTGGACGAACCGGCGGTTGCCCAAGTTTGTGTTGGACAGCGCAACAAGGACGAACCAGGCTGCGCAGAAAAATTTCGCCAAAAACGAGCTTTTGGTGACAACGTAACGGCGCTGATCGACGACCAGCCACAGGACGCCATAGTCAGTCGCCTAAGCAAACTATTGCAACATCTTGTCACTACTGACAACGAAGGCCAGTGGGGTAAATATTTAACCGGTACAAGGCTTCGCTGGGAGAGCATCGTTCTTGCCGGTCAATCGCAAGGAGGCGGAATGGCGGCTTTCATTGCCAAGCGTGAACGTGTCGCTCGAGTTATTATTTTTTCGGGTGGTTGGGACATGGACGCACAGGGTCAAATTGCTGGCTGGTATCGGATGCCAAGCGCCACCCCGCCGGAGCTATGGTATGCGACTTACCATGTTGAAGAAAAACAAGCGAAGACTATGGAAGAAATCTACCGTGCCTTGGGGTTGCCGCCAGAAAACGTCAAGCCACTTGATCTTCCGGTTCATGGAAACACTGCGCATGGAGAGGGTATCCACAATCCAGCATACAAAGCGTGGTGGGTTAAGGCTTTAGGCCAAGGACTGGACTAACAACAAACCAATGCAAGGAACGGCGTATCACCAGCACCAACTGGCGGCGTTCAGAGATCCTCAACTTTCATACCGTCATATTTCTCAAACGGCTGATGTATCCAAGGACTGGTTGGCAGGAATTCGACAACGTAATCCGGTGTAAAGATTGACACCGCCTTGTGCCAAAGTACTGCGCTACGCAGCTCGGTAATTTCCTGATACTCAGTCGTTAGCCAAGCTACGACACCGTGCAAGGTTTCACCCGAATCGACCATGTCGTCTACCAGTAGCACGCGTCCACGAATATCGCTGGTGCAGCTGATGTACGGGGCTATATGTAATTCGCATTGTGCGGTACCGGCCATAGCACGGTAGGAGCTGGTTGACAGTATCGCTAGCGGCTTATCGAAAATACGCGACAAGACATCACCAGGTCTCAAGCCACCACGAGCGAGACACAGCACAATATCGAACGACCACTTGGACTGATGCACTTTGTGCGCGAGTTGTTCGATCAGCGCGGAATACTCACCTTCACTCACGTGCAAATGTTTGCCGTCGCTACTCAATCCCATGTGGATATCCCGTGATCTGGCGAATGTCGTGATACAAGGGCTGCAATCGCGCGTACATCTTGCAATAAACCTTGCGATAAAGCTGTTCATAAATTTCAACGTGTTGCGGCTGTGGCTCAAAAATTTTGCCAACGCGAGTCATGGCTTTCAGTGCGGTCGGAAAATCCGCATACAGCCCCACGCCGACTGCACCTAATACTGCAGCACCAAGTCCGCTGGTTTCGTACAAATGCGGGCGCTCGCTCGGTAGATTAAAAATGTTCGCCGTGATTTGCATCGCTGCATCGCTTTGCGAACCGCCACCCGCTACACGCACGCGGGTAATTTTTTCGCCGCCGCGTTTTTCGATGCGTTCTTTGCCTTCGCGCAGTGCGTAGGTCAGCCCCTCGATAATCGCGCGATACAAATGTGCGCGCGTATGCACATCGCCAAAACCGATAATCGCGCCTTTGGCTTCAGGGCCGGGGATACGCACCCCCGGGTTCCAAAACGGTTGCAACATTAAACCCATCGCGCCGGGCGGCACAGCGCTAACAAGTTCGTCGAACAAACTTTCCGGCGACACGCCAAGCGTCTCGGCGCGCGCTTGTTCATGCTGACCGAATTGTTCCTTGAACCAATTCACCATCCAAAATCCGCGCGTGATTTGCACTTCGGTGTTGTAGTGATTCGGGATGGCGGCTTGATATGGCGGAATATATTTCGTCGCCTCAAGATATTTTTTCGTCGTCGTATTCACTGTTGCCGCCGTGCCGAACGACAAGCAAGCGATCTCTGGCGTGAGGCAGCCTGCGCCGATCACTTCGCAGGCTTTGTCGGCAGCGCCTGCGATGACCGGTAAGCCTTCGGGGATGCCAGTGTCGTGCGCCGCCGCCGCGCTGACTGTGCCGATTTGCGTTCCGGCAGCGGCCAATTCCGGCAGCATCGAAAGCTTGATCGGCAAGCTCAACCACTTCCAATCACTTGCCGCCGCCCATTTTCCCGACTTGAAATCGAAGGGCAAATAACCTACTTGACTCGCAACAGAATCAATAAATTTCCCCGTGAAGCGGTGATTCAAATAACCCGAGAGCAGCAAATATTTGTCCGTGCGCGCCCAGATTTCCGGTTGATGTTGCGCAATCCAATTCGCTTCGGCTTCGGCATGGAAATACTTGATGCTGTCGGTCATGCCGATCAGTGAAAAAATGCCATTCCAGTACCAAGGCAAATTTGATTTGGTGGTCGCGCGGCGTTGATCCAACCAAATAATTGCCGGTCGTAACGGCTTGCCATCGGCATCGAGGTTGATGACGGTTGCGCGCTGCGTGGTGATGGTCAGCGCGCGCACGGCCGATTTTGGAATGGCTGTCTTAGCCCACAATTGTTGGCAAGCGCTACAAAGGGCGCGCCAAAACTCTTCGGGGTCATTCTCCACCCAGCCGGCCTGCGGCGAGGCATAAGTGCTCATCATCACCTGCGTTTTGTCGACCAAATTGCCCTCGGTGTCGAACAGCAAAGCGCGCACACTTTGTGTACCGTTGTCGATGGTGAGGAGATAATTTTTACCCGTGGTCATTGTGGTACTCCACGCGGAACTGCATAGTGTTTGGCAATGATAGCTGTGTAGCGCGTCAATTCTTCATCCCATTTTTCATCTGTCCAATTCAGCAAAGGCTGGCAAATTTTTCGGATTCGCACCAAATAATCCAAGCCGCCACGCGGCAACAAAATACCCAATCGTGTGCGACGCAAAAGCAGGTCGTCAAGATGCACAATGGACTCATGTTGCGCAGCGACGGCGAGCTCCAACCACAAGGTAGTCGTGCCTGGCACAGCGTCAAAATCCACAGGAGAACTTTCTTCACTATGCAGCAATGAAAATTCGGCTGCACGCGCACCATAGCGCGCCGCTAGACGATGCCTGACGGCGGCTGACCAACGCGGATTTAAGGCTGCCGCCGGCGCAAACATTTGTTCGTCATCAATCGCAAATACTTTGCCAATATGTGGCGCGGCCAGTCGCAGTGCGTCCTGTGCCATCAATCGGAACGTTGTCAGCTTGCCGCCGGTCAGCGTCACCATGCCCGATTCATCGAGCACCACATGATCACGTCCCGCGCTCGATGGATCGTCGTTACCATCGTCGATAACTGGTCGCACACCAGCGTAAGTCGCCACGATGTCATCGGCGTTTATTACCAGCGATGGAAATTGATCGACCACGGCGGCGAGCAAATAGTCGACTTCAGCTTGAGTGATGCAGGCTTCAATTTGCAAATCACCAGTGTGGTCAAGATCGGTCGTGCCGATTAAGGTCACGCCTTCCCACGGATAAAAAAACACTGGACGACCATCCGCCGGATGAATCACGCTTATCGCCTGCGCGACTGGCAGGCGCCAAAATGGAATCACCAAATGCGAACCGCGCAGCGGGCGAATCATAGCTTTTCCTGCAAGTGCGCCACGCAGATTGTCGGCCCACGCCCCAGTCGCGTTAATCACGCAGCGGGCTTTGATCGCGTGAGTTTGTTTGGTTTCTACATCGACAACATTCAAACCGCATACGCGACCTTCGTTGAAGATCGGGGACGCAGCTTCGACGTAGTTCAGCGCCAAACCACCTTCGGCTTGAGCCTCGGCCAGTACGCGCATCACCAAGCGTGCGTCATCGGTTTTTGCGTCGATGTAAGTGACGCCACCGACCAAATTGGCAGGCGCGATGCCGGGCGCGAGTACGCGCGTCGCGTTGGCGTCGTGATACTCGCTCTTGTGTCGCCCCTTGGCCATGCGGTCGTAAATCTTCAGCCCCAACATAAATAAATGTCGCCCGGGTTTGCGTCCGGTGCAATTGGCGAACAGAAAACTTTGCGCTTCGACCAACTCCGGCGCTTCATCCATCAAGCGGTCGCGCTCTTGTACCGAATGCAGGGTGAGTTTGAACTGCCCTTCCTTGAGATAACGTAGCCCGCCGTGAACCAATTTGGACGAACGGCTCGACGTGCCCCAAGCGAAATCACGCTGCTCAATCAGCGCCGCGCGCCAACCTCGTCGTGTCGCCTCGCGCAACACGCCCGCGCCGCTGATGCCACCTCCAACGATGAGTACATCCCATTCGTCATTGACAAGGCGAGCGAGGTTTTCCGCTCGACTCACGATACCCATGTTTCATCCGCCGACGAATCCAGCAGCAGCTTGCCCGGATTCATGATGCGTTGCGGATCGAAATGACGACACAGCGCAGCCAGTGCGCTCATGCCCAGTGCGCCTTTTTCTAGCGGTAGATTTGCTGCATGATCGCGCCCCACACCATGCTGGTGGCTCACCGTGCCACCATGCGCCGCAATCGCCGCGGACACGGCGGCTTTGTAGTTTTGCCAACGCTCAAAGTTCGGCGTGAATCCGCCCGGTGCAGTGGCCCAAACGAAGGTGGAATATATGCTGCTGCCTTGCGGATACAAGTGCGACAAATGCGTGAAGGCGTGGCATTTTTCACCATAGGCGGCGAAGGTCTCGCGCGCCGCATTCTCCATCGCTTGCATGCAATTTTTCACTTGCGGCCAATCCACTGCCGTCTCTATTGTGTCGGCGGAATAGCCGTTTTCCCACAATGCATTTCGTAGATATGGGCCTTTAAAGCGATTTTCCGCCCACTTCGCGCCCATGCCCTTTCCGCAATACACCGCGCCTTGTTTGGCGAGTACCTGCCGCGCAATTTTCAGTGCGTGTGCACTCGTCCGCTTGTCGCCTGTCGTGCCGAGCGTCAGCAAGCATTTACCTTGGCTACAGCCACGCATACTTAAATAACTTTCGAGTAGCGCAATTTGTTTCGGGTGCCCGGCCATCGCCAAGTTGGTATAGGTCTCTACAGCATTCGACACACGCAACATCGATAGTGGCAATTTCATTTGCACAAGCTCGCGCACACCGGCTTCGGCCGCATCCCAACTCGGCAAGAAAATCGCGTGGAAGCTTTCATGTTCCGGCAATGGCGTGACGCGAACGATGACTTCGGTTAGCACGCCAAATCTTCCCTCCGATCCCAGCACCATTTCGCGCAAATCCGGCCCGGCACTAGACGCAGGGAAGGTTGGAATATTCAGTGTGCCGACGGGCGTTTCCACTCGACCGCCGGCGAACATTTGCTCGATGCGACCATAGCGTAATGACTGCTGCCCGCTAGAGCGCGTCACCACCCAGCCGCCGACTGTGCTGTATTCAAACGATTGCGGAAAGTGCCCCAGAGTGTAGCCCTGTGCACGCAATTGTGCCTCGACCAATGGCCCTGCTGTACCTGCGCCGAAGGTCGCGAGCTGACTTAATTTATCCAAGTGCAATAGGCGATTCATGCGTGTCAGATTGATCGACAGTACAGGTCGAGTGCTTTGCGGGCAATCCAAATGGCCCGCGACGCTGGTGCCGCCGGCGAAGGGGATCACCATCCAATTGTTGGCCTGCGCGGCATCCAGCAATTCGCGCACTTGGCCGCTACTCTCAGGGAAGGCGACACCATCCGGCACTGTTGGCAGCGCACCCACGCGCCGCCGCAACCAATCGTGAAAACTTTCGCCCAGCGCTACTTTGAATCGCTCGCCCGCATCGGTCGTAATTAAGGGATGCGCGGGCAATCGCGATGCAGGAAGTCTGCTCAGAAAACCTTGCAGCGTCGCGTCAGGTGGTTGCGATGCCATCGGTGCGCCAGCGAGCTCACGCAACATTGTTAAAGCATCGGCATTCAGTGTCGCTACTGTGGCGTCATCGCCCCATCCATTCCATCGTCGCATAGCTAGCTCCCGATTCGCATTGAGTTTGGATTGTAGTGAATGACAGCGTGCGGCCAGCACCAACTGACAGATTTATGTCGGTCAAATTGAACAAGTCTCGCCGCACTGAAGAATTCGCTCAGCTATTATTGCCAATTACTTAGGGTAGGAGTGCGCCGCAATGCCATATAACTTCCGCCAGCGTTACGCCATATTCTTGGCATCAATTTTCTGCGTTGTATTCCCAAGCACGAGCATTGCTGCTTGTGCGGAAAGCGACAAAGCCTGCTTGAAGGAAGCGCAACGCAAACATCCGGTTGCTCAGGCCGCTTTTTGGCAAGCGCAATTGGCGAAGCCATTTGAACAAAGAATTGGCGCCGCACCGGCCGAGCTGGTGGATTACGTTCTATTGGACAATATGTTGAGTGGGTTTCCTGAGCGGCCGAAAATACCTAGCATCACAGCGGAGTTCAGACGTGACATCGACACTGCTATGGCCGAAATTCCCCAAGCAATTCGGCGCGCGCTGGAAAGGCGGCTGGCAGGAATTTATTTGGTTCAGGGTTTGGGTGGCAGCGGATACACCGACCGATTCTCTAGTGCCGATGGCAAGCCCGCTGGAGCCTACATCGTCTTGGATGTTGACGTGCTTTCGGCGCGCAAAGCCAACGAGTGGGCAACATGGAAAGAGCGCACCCCGTTCAAACCCAACAACAATACAACATTGATGGCGACGATAGAAACGCCGGAAAACGACACTCGTAAAAACGCGATCCAATATATTTTGCTGCACGAAATCGGCCACGTCCTGGCGATCGGGCAGTCGATTCATCCACCATGGTGGGAAAACTTCAAGGGCGAAAATCTTTCGCAATATCCTTTCGCTTCTTTGTCGTGGCAATTTTCAAAGCAGACCGGAAAATTTGTCTCGAACTATGAAGAAAATTTCTGGCTGCGTCCCAAAGTCGTCTACTACCTCGGTGCCAAGTTAAACGCCAATCACGCTGAAATGGGCTACGCACAACTCGAAGCGACAAATTTCCCGACGCTTTACGCCGCGACAAATCCCTTTGATGACTTCGCCGAATCCTTCGTCACCTATGTGCATACAGTGATGATGAAAAAGCCTTTTGAAGTGGCGATTCAACGTAACGGAAAAACTGTCAAACGTTTTGGCAGTTGCTGGGAGACCGAACGATGCAAGCAAAAGCGTGTATTGATTGAGGAACTACTCAAAGAATTTTGACAGTTTGTCCTTGATACGTGGAGAGATTGCCAGTGTTCCAAGCCTTGTAGATCACAATTACAACAACCCAACACTCCAATCGTTGTCTAGTATGGCTTAGGGGTCGATAATCTATCCCTACGAAAAAACCAAAAGGGAGCAAACATGCAATATCGCCGTCTCGGTCAAGCTGGGCTGCAAGTCAGCGAACTTTCGCTTGGCTCTTGGGTCACTTATCACAATCAAGTTGATACGAATTCGGCGAAGGAAATGCTTGCCGCCGCGATGGATATGGGAATCAACTTTTTTGACAATGCCGAAGCCTATGCACTGGGCAGAAGTGAGCAGGTGATGGGCGATGCGATCAAGGCGCTGAATTGGCCGCGACTCAATTACATCGTCTCCACAAAATTCTTCTGGGGCTTGTCGCGTGGCCCGCACTCGGCGAATCGCAAAGACACATTGAATCGAAAATATTTGATGCAAGCCATCGATGGATCACTTCAGCGCATGGGGCTGGATTTCATTGACTTGGTGTATTGCCATCGTCCCGATCCGCACACCCCGCTGGAAGAAACCGTTTGGGCGATGAGCGACATGATCACACGCGGCAAGGCGCTGTACTGGGGAACCAGCGAATGGTCGGCAGCGGAAATTCGTGCGGCGTGGGAAATCGCCGACAAACATCATCTGCATAAGCCGGTGATGGAGCAACCACAATACAACCTGTTTCATCGCAAGCGTGTCGAGCAGGAATACGCGGCGCTCTACGATGACATTGGACTTGGACTGACCACTTGGAGTCCGCTGGCCAGCGGCTTGCTCACCGGAAAATACGCCAACGGGATTCCCGAGAAGAGTCGAGCGACGCTTAAAGGCATGGATTTTTTGGTAGCGGGACTGACCGACCAAGCCAAGAATCAGGCGGTTGGAAAATTTCAACAAATTGCCGTCGGTCTCGATTGCAGCGTGGCGCAATTGGCGATTGCCTGGGCTGCTAAAAATCCGCGCGTCAGTACGGTGATCCTTGGCGCATCGTCGCTAGCGCAGTTTGAGCACAATATGAAAGCGCTAGAGGTATTGCCGAAACTGACGCCTGAGGTCCTGGCTGGGCTTGATGCGATTAGTGTGCCGTTGGCAGAATAGAAAATTTAGCGCGCACTCGCGGCCTTATCCCCTTAGCGTAGGCAAAGTCAATCGTTGAGTTCGGACAGGTATAGACGAGATTTACTTAAGACTCGTTAGAATTTTCGAACGCCACCGTGCCAGATAAGATGAGGGTTAGGCGCCTTGCTTTTCAATCAACTCAGTCTTGAGCTAAGCCGCATCAAAGGCAAAACTGTCCATCGCCAAGGTGCCAAGGCTGAATCCTTGATAGACGATGCGGGTGGCGAAATTTTCTCCGGCTGCCCCGAGCGCGACAAAGATCGGTAGCAAATGTTCTTCCGTCGGATGCGCCTGCGCGGCGTTTGGTGCTAGGCGGCGGTAGTCAAACAAGGCGGGCAGATCGCGCCGATTGAGCGCATCAACAAACCAATCTCGAAACGCTGTGGCGTAAGGCTTCGCCATGTTTTCCGGCGCGTCGAAAACCAAATCGCGCAGATTGTGCACCAGGCCGCCGGATGCCAAAAGCATGACGCCAGTGGACAATAAAGGCGCGAGTTGCTGTCCAAGGCTATAGTGAAATTCAGGCGAGTGGTTGGGCATCACAGCGAATTGGATCACTGGAATATCGGCCTGCGGATACATCGCTGAGAGCGGCATCCACGCGCCGTGATCCAAACCGCGCTGCTGGTCGATATTAATCTGAGGTATCAAGGTGAGGACTTCCTGCGCCAGATCGACAGCGCCTGGTGCGAGATAGCGAATCTCATACAACGCAGGCGGGAAGCCGTAGAAGTCGTGAATCGTTTCTGGTTTTGCCGATGCGCTCACGGCAGGAGCCGCAGTGGTCCAATGCGCCGATACGGCAAGTATGGCGCGCGGCTGTGGCAGTGATTGCGCTAGTGCTTGCCATGCGGAAGTCGCGTCGCTAGGTTCGATCGCCAGCATTGGCGAGCCGTGGGAAATGAAAAGCGGGGGGAAGTTGCTCACGAATTCATCTTCGCAAATAGCTTTCAATTTCTCGTTGAACGATTTGCGCTTCTCCTTGCGTATCAAAGCCACCGATTATTTTTTTTCTTTTTCCATTGGTCAAAGTCATATGAACTTCAAGTTTGAAAACCATTTGCTGGCTGTTGCCGTGACCAATTCTCGATTTTTGAACATTAAGCGACTTGATGTTTTGTGTTGGAAACGAACCAGAACCTAACCATGGCAGGGGGCCGTGTTGGATTGTTAGTTGGGCACGACTGAGCTTGACTTGTGTGTTGTTTATTAGTTGTGCACTGGATACATACAACATCGATATTCCGATTGAAGCCAATGCTCCTAACGGAATCAATACCGATTCAAAAAAAATTGGTAGCAAAGGCCGAGAGCCAAATCGTGTCATAAAGCTCCAAGCAAGAAATCCGGTAAAGCTCAGCCAAACTAAAGAAAAAATCAGCATAAAAATCGTTCGTTCACTACGCCATCGCTGAGCTATTAGAAGATCGGATCCTTGTGTGATTCGAGTTCGTTGATGCGCCGTCGCGGCGGGCAAGCTTGATTGAGAACCTATCGCGTTAGCGGATTTCAATCCCGGGTTGGAAAACGCGTGATCAATTTGAATCTCATTGACCAGCTCATCTTTGATACCCAAAAATTGCTCAATTTTCTGCTCGATAGCCCGCGCCTGTTCGCCGGTCAAATTCAAGTTGCTGAGCAATCTGAGCGTGTTGCCGGTGCGATCAATCGCCAAGAGATCGTAAGGCGCCCACAGCGTTGCCATCTCGTCTCGCCGACGCACGGGGCTTAGCTTGGTAAATATTTGTTTGATAGTGTTAGTTTCGATTTCTCGATTGCCAAACCACGGCAGAGGACTATGACGAACCACAAGCTTGGATCGACTGACGTGAATTTGCGTGTGATTAATCGTGTGTGCCGAAATCTTGTACAGCGCGCAAAGTCCGGCAAACAAAAAAATTGGCACAAACAGATTGAACGGAAACGGATCGTGAGTGATTTTGCGCAGGACAGCATTTGGCAGGTCAGTCCAGTGAACTTCGCCAAATCCTGCGACGTTTGAAACCATCCAACCAACAAATATCAGTGCAATCACAATTCCAATGACGTTGGAATTCGACCACTTCCAGATAATTGTCAGCTGGCCATCGCGCTGGTCGTTCTGCAAATTCTCTGGAAGTTCTAGATTGGCTGTCGCCATTATTTTCTGCTCCTCGCTACTGTCTGGCGGATTACATATTGGGAATCAGGTTCCTAATTTGTAATAATTTTTCGCACTGCAATGATGCTTGCTTAATCAAGTTAACTAAAGTTGTTCGCCATCAATACCTAGCTGGTTTCCGCACAATCTAAAACCAAAGATCGGCCACGCATCGCCCATCTCGTGGCAGATCATCGAATTTGTCCAGCCCATCAAAATGATCAATCGGAAGTTTGGCAATTGGTTCCGGTTCAGTCAGTCGCAGATTCACTGCAATCCGACGTCGTCCGTCTTGCGTGGCCAGCGCTCGCCAGTAAGCGACGCAACCGCAGGTGGTGCAAAAGTGGAACTCGATGGCCTTGCCGCGAACGTAGGCTTGCGTTGGTCCCGCGACGTGAATGCCTTCGCCTTCAAAGTCATAAGCCCACAACACGCCGTAGCGTCGACACACTGTGCAGTTGCAAGCCGTCGCCGATTCGGGCATTCCTTTGAATTGCCAGGTGACTGCACCGCAGTGACAGGATCCTTTGATCATTGTTGCCTCCTAATAGCTGCTATCCAATCAAACCGACCTAGGCAGCTTTCCTTTCAATCAACTCTATCTTGTACCCATCCGGATCATCGACAAACGCAATCACCGAGGTGCCGCCTTTCATTGGCCCTGCTTCGCGTGAGACTTTGCCGCCGCGTTGTTTGATTTGTGCGCATGCGGCATAGGCATCCGAGACTTCGACGGCGATGTGACCGAAGGCATTGCCGAGTTGGTAGGAATCCACGCCCCAGTTGTGGGTGAGTTCAATCGCGCTGGCGAGTGATTCGTCTTCATAGCCGACGAAGGCGAGGGTGAATTTGCCTTCGGGGTAATCCTTGCGGCGTAGCAGTTTCATACCGAGGATTTCGGTGTAGAAAGCAATCGATGCATCGAGATTACCGACGCGAATCATGGTGTGCAAAATTCTCATGGCATTTCCTTAAAGCAAAGGTAGTGTCGGTGCGATGGCTTTCAATTCGGCGCGGGCGCTTTTCCAGTTGGGGCAAACCGATTCAACGACCGCCCAAAATTTTGCGCTGTGATTCATCTCGTGCAAATGGGCGAGTTCGTGCACCACCACGTAGTCGCCCAGATGTGGCGGCAGATGGATGAGTCGCCAGTTGAGCCGTACGCCGGTTTTTTCACTGCAACTTCCCCAGCGGGTGCGGGCTGAGGACAGGCCGACACTCGGTGCATTGACGCGAACTTGCGGCGCGAATTCGTTGATGCGTTCAGTGAAATGTGCCAGTGCGCGTTTTTGCACGGCACGCCGCGCTAATAGATTCAGGTCGGCATCGGCGCGCGCTTCGAGCAGCAGGGTGTCGGCAATCCAGCGGCTTCGGTTGTGGCCGGGCAGCACGCGCACGGGGACGAGATTGCCCAACAGCGGCAGCCGACTGCCGTCCTTGATGGCGAGGTGGCGTGGCTGCGCGCGAGCGCTAAGCTCAACAAGTTTTTTTAGCACCCAATCCGCATGTTGATGAATGAAGGCTTCGATTTCCGTCGTGGTAATGCGCTTGGGTGCGCCGACGCGCAGGCCTCTATCGTCGATGTTCAGCGTCAAGCGGCGGCGACTGCCTTGACGCACCACATAGGGCACGACGTTTTGGTTCAGCACGATGTGGCGCTGGCGCGGCTCGGTGGCTTCGGGCGGCAGCGTGGTGCGAAACAGCAGAAGTTGTTCTAGGCGCATTTCCTTCAGGCGGGCAATGCGCCGAACATATCGACAGTGGTGTTGGTCTGGCACAGCGCACTCAGCTGGCGCAAGGCTTTATCAGCATGCTGAGCTATCGTTTGCGGTGCCTGAGCTATCAGCCGCCAATTGCAACGGACGGTGTTGGCATCGTCGACGCTAATCCACGGCGCGCGCGCGGCGAAAGACAATAAGACTTGTGGACTACGGCGTGTCACCAGCACCAACTGGCGATTTTGATTTTGCGCGAACAAGGTTTCGACATAGGCCACGCATTGCTGGCGCAGCCACGCTTCGGCGCTGTCTTGGATCTGCCGCGCGCTGGCTTCTGGCGGCAATGGCAGATGCAAGTTCTCGCCTTCAAGTGCTGCGACGGTGTGCGCGGTGCCAAGTCGCACGCGCAATTCGCGGCCCAGGTAGACGATGCCAACGCCGTCACACCAATCGATTGCGCAGTCCGGCAAGGCACCCAAACGCAGTGCTAATTGCGGTGCTTTTTTGGTGCTACGAGAGGACAGCGCCGCAGTCATAGGGGATACAGATGAGGACTGATGCGACGCATTTCAGTTTCTATCCAAGTTTCGGCGCGACGGCTGATTTCACTGGTGGTGAGCCCGTGCGGATCAATCGCAGGACCGATTGAAACCGTCACTACACCGGGACGTTTGTCGAGAATGTGGTTGCCCCAACATTCGCCAGAGTTTTGCGCCAGCGGCACAGCCAATGCGCCGGCTTTGGCGGCCAGATGTGCGCCACCAGGCTTGTGCTTATGTTGCGTGCCGGGCTTGCTGCGCGTGCCTTCGGGAAAGATGGCGACAGTAAAGCCTTGCCTCAGTCGCTCGCCACCGATATTTGCAAGTTGGCGCAGCGCATCGCGTCCGGCTGCACGATCAATCGCAATCATCGGCGTGGCGGCCAAGCCCCAGCCGATGAAGGGAATCCAATGCAATTCGCGTTTGAACACAAACACCGTATCGCGAAAGATTTTTTGCAGTACTAGAGTTTCGTAAAGCGATTGGTGCTTGGCTAACACCACGCACGGGGTCGCCGGAATATTTTCAGCGCCGACGACATGGTGGCGGATTCCCAAAATGTTTTCCATCAGCCAGATGGTGGCGTTAACAAAAGGTTTGGCTGAATGTAATCGAGCGCGTGGTGGCAAAGGAAAGCTAAAAATAATTATCAGCGCCAGCGGCGGTGTGATGATCGCCATGATGGTGACGAAAATCAACGAGCGCAATTTGTTCACGATGGGTCGTTCTTGAGAATCTGCGCCACTGCGCTGGCGAGATCAGGGAAGTTTGGTGTGCGACGTGGCAGCAGCGGATCAGCCAATGTCTTTTTGCCCTTGCCAGTCAACACCAACACCGGTTTAGCACCGACTTCTTGTGCGGCTTGCAAATCGCGCAGGCTGTCGCCAATCGCCGGAACATCAGTAAGCGAGACATTAAAACGTGCTTCGATTTCGCGCAGCATGCCGGGCTTTGGTTTGCGGCAATCGCATTCGTCGGCGTTGGTATGCGGGCAAAAAAATATCGCATCGACATGCCCGCCGATTTGCGCCAAAGCACGAATCATTTTGTCGTGGATGGCGTTGAGCGTATCCATATCAAACAGCCCGCGTCCGATACCGGATTGATTGGTGCACACCACTACGCGAAAACCGGCTTGATTGAGTAGCGCAATCGCTTCCAGACTGCCGGGAATCGGCTTCCATTCTTCAGGCGATTTGATGTACTGGTCTGAGTCCAGATTGATTACACCGTCGCGGTCGAGAATGACGAGTTTCATTTTTTTAGCTAGCGAGTTTCGACAACGCTCCGACGCGGTTCATGGCGGTTTGCAAATTCTGCAACAAGGCCAACCTTGCAGACCTTAGCGGCGCGTTGTCGGTCATCACCATAACGTCCTTGAAAAATTTGTCCACTGGTTCCTTGAGTACTGCAAAGGTCTTTAAGTAGGCTGAATAATCACCCGCTGCGAAATGCGCCTCGGCGATTGGTTTGGCGGCAGACAGCGCCGCATGCAATTCCAATTCTGCCGATTCACAGAGCAATGAAGCATCTGAATTAGCGAAACTTTCCCCGGCTTCCTCGGCTTTCCGCAAGATATTGGCGACACGTTTGTTGGCACTGGTAAGTGCTTCTGCCTCGGGCAATTGCATGAATGAACGGATGGCTGAAAGCTGCTCGAACACCAAGTCCATGCGATAGGAATTCAAGGACACGACCGCTTCGGTTTCGCTCGGCGAAAAGCCACTATCGCGCAAGTAGGCACGTAGCCGGTCGAATATGAAAATAAGGATATCGGTTCCGGCATTAGCGCTCTGCGCCGACTGAAGCGCAACTGCGGCATTGACGAGATCGTTCAGATCAATTGGCAGACGATGTTCAATCAAAATTCGCAACACACCCAAGGCCGCGCGCCGCAATGCAAACGGGTCTTTATCGCCGGTAGGGATTTGTCCAATACAAAACATTCCAGCCAGTGAATCAAGCCGTTCGGCCAGCGCCACCGCGCAAGCGACATTACCCACCGGCAGCGTATCGCCTGCGCCGCGCGGATGGTAATGATCTTTGATTGCCTCGGCGACGACTGTATTTTCACCATCGGCCAATGCGTAATAGCGCCCCATGATGCCTTGCAATTCTGGAAATTCGCCAACCATATCGGTGACCAAATCGGCTTTACACAACAGCGCCGCGCGCTCGGCCTGCGCCACATCGGCATCCAGCAGAGTGGCGATTTTTCCGGTTAGGGTGACGAGGCGTTTGACGCGCGCGCCTTGCGTGCCGAGTTTGTTGTGATAGACGATGCGATCCAATTTATCAACGCGGCTGGCAAGCGAAGTTTTCTTGTCAGTTTCAAAGAAAAATTTGGCATCGGCCAAGCGCGGGCGAACTACACGGGCGTTGCCTTCGACAATGTTGACGGGATCCGCTACCTGCATATTCGACACTATCAAAAAGCGATTGGTCAGCTTGCCGTTATCGAGCAGCGGGAAATATTTTTGATTCGCCTTCATGGTCAGAATCAGGCATTCCGGCGGCACAGTTAGGAATTCGGCGTCGAACTGGGCGGCATAGACCGTTGGGTGTTCAACCAGTGCGGTGACTTCATCGACCAAGGCTTCGTCTTGAAGAAACTGTAGCTTGAGCTTGGCCGCCGCCTCGGTGAGTTGCGTCACTATCATTGCCCGCCGTGTCGCAAAATCAGCGACAACTTTTCCTCTTTGGGCGAGCGCATCAGCGTATTGGTCAGCGTGAGAAATTGTGATGTCGCCAGCGCTCATAAAGCGATGCCCGCGCGTGATGTTGCCGCTTTCCAATCCCAACACTTTGCCCGCCACGACATTCGCACCGTGCATCAAAATCAGTCCGTGCACCGGGCGCACAAACTGTGAATCGTTGTTGCCCCAGCGCATGAATTTTGCTATCGGCAATTTCTTCAAGGCGGCCTCGATCATCTCTGATAAATGCACGGCCAGTGGTTCGCCGGATTTGTGTTGGCGGACTAAAAAATATTCTGCCTTGCCATCGCTTGCACGTTCAAGTTGATCGAAAGTCACCCCGGCGGAGCGCATGAAACCTTCGAGTGCTTTAGTTGGCATACCCAACGGCGTATCACCAGCACCAACTGGCGAATTCACCAACCCGGCCGCCACCGACGGTCCTTTTTTTTCTATCGTGCGATCAGGCTGTGTCGCCAGACAATCAGCAAATTGCACTGCCAAGCGACGTGGCGTGGCGAACCATTTGCCTTGATTTGTACGGTCAATAAATTCTGCATCGGCCAGCGATTTTTGCATCTGCTCGCGAAACGCCATGCCTAATTTCGCCAGCGATTTCGGTGGCAGTTCTTCGGTCAATAATTCAATCAGCAGAGTTTCACGCATGTTGATTTCCCTTCACCATCGGGAACCCCAAACGCTCACGCGAATCGTAATAAGCCTGCGCCACTTCGCGCGACAGCGCCCGCACGCGACCGATATAAGCCGCGCGCTCGGTCACCGAAATCGCACCACGTGCATCGAGCAAATTAAAGCTGTGCGATGCCTTCATCACCATCTCGTAGCCCGGCAATGGCAAGCCCAATCCGATGAGTCGTTTGGCTTCGGATTCAAATTTGCTGAACTGGGCGAACAGCCATTCAACGTCGGAGTGCTCGAAGTTGTAAGTTGATTGTTCGACTTCATTTTGGTGATACACGTCGCCGTAGGTTACCCCCGGAGCCCAGACCAAATCGTAGATGCTTTCCACGCCCTGCAGATACATGGCGAGACGCTCGATCCCGTAGGTGATTTCGCCCAACACCGGTTTACATGGCAAGGAGCCGACTTCTTGAAAATAGGTGAATTGAGTAACTTCCATGCCGTCCAACCAGACTTCCCAGCCCAAGCCCCAAGCGCCTAGCGTGGGCGATTCCCAGTCATCTTCAACAAAGCGGATATCGTGTTCGCTGGTGTTGATGCCGAGTGCGCGCAAGGAATCCAAATACAGTTCTTGGATATTGTCGGGCGAAGGTTTAAGCACTACCTGGTATTGATAGTAGTGCTGCAAACGATTGGGGTTTTCGCCATAACGTCCGTCTTTCGGGCGCCGCGAAGGTTGCACATAGGCGGCGCGCCAAGGCTCGGGGCCAATGGCGCGTAAAAACGTGGCGGTATGAAATGTACCGGCGCCGACCTCGATATCGTAGGGTTGCAATAGCGCACAGCCTTGCGCGTTCCAGAAGTCGTGGAGACGCAAAATGGATTCTTGAAAACTAGGTTTTTGTTGCGGGGAAGACATGACAGCTCCGGCCATTAATGAAAAATTCCGCCGACTAGCGAAAGGACGAATTCTACTGGCTAGGCTGGCGTGCTCGACGGCGGCGATAGACGACAATGCTTGGCGCGATGGCGAGCGCGGCCAATAGCAGGATCAGCGCGTTGCCCCAGCGCGCATAGGGCGTCAGTCCTGTGTAGCCCTGCGCTTCAACACGCAGCACGCCACTGGTGAATGGCGGCAATTGTGCAGCGACGATACCGTTGGGCAAGACCATCGCTGTCATGCCGGTATTGGTCGCGCGCAACATCACACGTCCGGTTTCCATCGCCCGCATTTGCGATATTTGCAAATGCTGCGGTTGTGCCAGCGAATCGCCGAACCACGCGGTGTTGGACATGTTCAATAACAGCGTGGCTTGTGGCAAAGCGTAAAGCAATTCTTCGCCGAATAAATCTTCGTAACAAATGTTGGGTGCGATGCGCTGATCGGCGATCAACATCGGTGGCGGTGAATCTTGCCCGGGAGTGAAACCCGACATCGGGATGCGTAAAAATTTGAAGAACCAATCGAAGCCGGGTGGGGCGTATTCGCCAAAGGGTACCAAGTGGCGTTTGGCGTAGGCTTGCATGCTAAGCGCAGGCGAAATCGCGACGGCTGCATTGACATAACTGCGGTTTTTGTTGATGACCGGCACGCCGAATAACACGTCGCCATGTTGAGTGAGCGTTTGCAATATTTCACGCGGTACTTCGTTCAAAAAAAGCGGCAGTGCGGTTTCAGGTAACACGGTCAATACGGCGTTTCGCGCTGGCGTAGTCTGGCTCGCCAAAGCTACATAGCGTTCGACCGAAAACGCAATTTGCTGCGGACTCCACTTCACGTCTTGTGGCACATTGCCTTGCAACAAATTGACGGCCAGGGGCTTGCCGTGTGGCGTCGTCCAATCTACTTTGGTCAGCGAAAAACCGAGCACGAGAATTATCACTACCAACGTGAGGTGTCGGAGCGAGCGCCAACCGACTACAAGCAGCCCGCCGAGCAGCGCAACAACAAATCCAAGTCCATAAACACCTAGCACAGCGGCATAGCCAGCCAGCGGGCTAGGCGGGCTTTGGCTGTAACCGACACTGAGCCACGGGAAACCTGTGAGCAAGTTTCCGCGCAGCCATTCGCTGAGCGTCCACAGCCCGGCGAAAAGCAAAATGTCACGCCAGTTTGATGTGGCGTTGAGCGAGCGCCAACGTGCGAAAAGCGCACCGGCAAATGCGGGATACAGCGCGAGATAAAAACAAAACAAAAACGTCGCAGCGACCGACAAGGCGGGTGCCAGGCCAGAAAATTGCGACAAGCTGACATACACCCACGACACGCCGACACCAAAACATCCTAAGCCCCAGGCCAGTCCAAATAGTGCGGCCATACGGGCCGACGACGCTTGTCGCCACAAAATGAATAGTCCGAGTAGCGCGCCAGTTGGTGCTGGTGACACGCCGTTGGGAGCGAAGCCGATGACGCAAAATGCGCCGAGCGCAAAAGCCAGTAGTAGTCGCAGCGCCAAGGCGTTGACGCCGCTCATGCGCCAGTGTTTTCGTCGTTCGGCAGCGGTGCTTTGGGTGGGTCAACCAGCAAGGTGTGCACGCGACGACTATCCGCGCGCATCACTTGTATGCGCAAGCCGGCGATGGTCACAATTTCATTGCGTTTGGGCAGCCGACCAAGTTCGTGTATCACCAATCCACCAATGGTGTCGCAATGTTCATCGCTAAGTTCGGTTTTAAACGCCTCGTTGAAATCGACAATTTCGGTGGCCGCTTTGACGCGAAAGCGACCACTGTTGTCGGCTACGATATTGGCTTCAGTTTCGTCAAAATCAAATTCATCTTCAATCTCGCCGACGATTTGCTCAAGCACGTCTTCGATGGTTACCAAGCCGGCGACGCCGCCATATTCATCGACCACGATAGCCATGTGATTGCGGCTGGCGCGGAACTCGCGCAACAGCACGTTTAGCCGTTTGGCCTCAGGTACAAACACCGCGGGGCGCAGTGAGTCACGCAAGTCAAATTCTTTTCCGGCGACAAATTGCAACAAATCCTTGGCTAGCAAAATCCCCAATACATCGTCGCGACTGGTGCCGACAGCAGGGAAGCGCGAGTGCGTCGCAGCGATGACAGCGGCGACGATTTTTTCGGGGGGATCATTGACGTTGATGACATCGACCTGCGCGCGCGGCACCATGATGTCGCGCACCGCCATGTCGGAAACCGCCAATGCACCTTCGATAATTGATAGCGCATCGGCATCCATCAAATGATGCTCGAACGCGCCACGCAAAATTAGCGTGAGTTGCTCGCGATCTTTGGGTTCGCGCAAGAGCAGGGCGGTAATGCGCTCAAGTATGCCGATGTTACTAATACTACGTTTCGGGGAAGGGTCCATTTTTATTGGTAAGGGTCAGAAATTCCGAGGTTGGCGAGTATCAGTATCTCGCGTGCTTCCATAATTTTGGCATCCGTCGCACTGCGTTCGTGATCAAGGCCTTGCAGGTGCAATAAACCGTGAATCACTAGATGCGCATAGTGTGCACTAATTTCTTTGCCCTGTTGTTGCGCTTCTGCTTCAACGACCGCTGCGCATAAAACTAAATCGCCAGTTAAAAATTCGCCCTCGGTATAGGGAAATGACAGCACATTGGTTGCATAGTCCTTGCCGCGATAGCTTAGGTTCAAACTGCGCGCCTCCGCTTCATCGACGAAACGTATCGCGATTGTCGCCGCCATGGAACAAGTCGCGCGCACCCAGTGCCGCACTTGGCTGCGAGTTGGCAGATTGATCGCGCTGGTCGCGTACTGGACACTCAAACTCAGAGGTGGAAGTCGGTGTCGAAGTCGGGGCGGAAGTCGCCGCGACCGTCGTGACAAACTAGCGCTTGATGTGGCCATGTTGCTCATAAGCTTCGACGATGCGCGCAACCAGAGGATGTCGCACGACATCCGAGGCATTGAAATCAACGAAAGCCAGACCGCGTACGCCAAGCAAAATTTGCCGCGCTTCGATTAGACCGGAGCGATGCCCGCGCGGCAAATCCACTTGCGTCACATCGCCAGTAATCACCGCCTTAGAACCGATACCGACGCGGGTCAAAAACATTTTCATTTGCTCGGGCGTGGTGTTTTGTGCTTCATCCAAAATGATGAAGGCATTGCTCAGCGTACGCCCGCGCATATAGGCCAGCGGCGCGATTTCTATGCACTGCTTCTCGAACAATTTGCTGACTTTTTCGAAGCCCATCAGCTCGTACAACGCGTCATACAGCGGCCGCAAATACGGGTCAACTTTTTGCGCCAAATCACCGGGTAAAAATCCCAAACGCTCGCCCGCCTCGACCGCCGGGCGCACCAACACAATCTTGCTCACCAACTCGCGCTCAAAGGCATCAACGGCGGCGGCGACAGCTAAATATGTTTTACCGGTCCCTGCCGGTCCAACGCCAAAAGTAATGTCGTGCGCTTGAATTTGTTGCAGGTAATTGACTTGATTTGGCGTGCGTCCATGTAGACCATGCTTGCGTGTGTGCAGATCGACATTGCGTTCAAGTGCTGATTCTTTGCCCTTGCGCGCCAATTCGACTAGATCAAGTTGCACTGTTTCAAGCGGTAAGGCTTCGGTGGCCAGTGCATAAAAATGCGTCAAAGCCAGGCTGCCAAGTCGAGTTTGCGCCAGTTCACCGCTTATGCGGCAATGCTCGCCACGACGCGAAATGCTGATATCAAAAGCAGCTTCAATCTGGCGCAGGTTTTCGTCCAAAGGTCCACAAAGATTTTGCAGCCGCAAATTGTCCGGCGGCAATAGCGATACATCGAGGTGGCGAATCGCCGTGCTATGAGTCATGAACTGAATGCCGATGCCGTACTACCAGTTTCACCTTCATCTGTTTCAGCGTCAGCAAAAACAATCTCGCCACGCAAACTATGCGGCAAAGCCTTGGTGATTTTCACCCCAACAAAATGGCCGATCAATCGCGCGTTGCCGGCAAAGTTGACGACGCGGTTATTGCCCGTGCGCGCGGCAAGTTCATTAGCATCCTTTTTTGATAGGCCTTCGACCAGTACTCGCTGCACGCTACCGACCATCGCTTGGCTAATTTTTAACGCATGCGCCTCGATATGTTTTTGCAGACGAATCAGACGTTTCATTTTCACTTCTTGCGGCGTGTCGTCCTTCAAATCGGCTGCCGGTGTGCCGGGGCGCGGGCTGTACAAAAACGAGAAGCTTTGATCAAACCCGATGTCTTCAATCAAACGCATGGTCTTCTCAAAATCGTCTTCGGTTTCGCCGGGAAAGCCGACAATGAAATCTGACGTCAAAGACAGATCCGGACGCGCGGCACGCAGCTTTTTCACCAGTGATTTGTATTCGAGTACGGTGTAACCTCGCTTCATCGCGGCAAGAATCCGATCAGATCCAGCCTGTACCGGCAGGTGCAAATGCGAAGCAAGTTTAGGTACCGTGCGATGCGCCTCGATTAAGCGCGCGGTGACTTCACGTGGATGGGAAGTCGTGTAACGAATGCGGCCTATGCCATCCATCTCGGCCAGCGCTTCAATCAGATAAGCCAGATCGGCGCGACCTTCACCGTCGTCGCCAAAACTACCCTGATAAGCGTTGACGTTTTGCCCGAGCAAAGTGATCTCGCGGATGCCTTGTTTTACTAACGCGGCAGCCTCGCACAGCACATCATCCAATGGTCGCGAAACTTCCTCGCCACGCGTATAAGGTACAACGCAAAATGTGCAATATTTCGAGCAACCTTCCATGATGGAAATAAAGGCCGAACAGCCTTCAACGCGCGCCGGCGGCAGCGCGTCAAACTTCTCGATCTCAGGGAAAGAAATATCCAACTGCGATTTGCCAGTTTCGCGCCGCGCCGCAATGAGCTGAGGCAAGCGATGCAGCGTTTGCGGGCCGAAAACTACGTCAACATACGGCGCGCGGCGGATGATATTCGCGCCTTCTTGACTCGCCACACAACCACCTACGCCAATCACCAAATCAGGTTTGAGCAACTTCAGATGGCGCACGCGACCAAGGTCGTGAAACACCTTCTCTTGCGCGTTTTCCCGCACCGAGCAAGTGTTATACAAAATGATGTCCGCATCCTCCGGCCGGTCGGTTTTCTCGACTCCGTCGGAGCCAGCCAAAACATCAACCATCTTGTCCGAATCGTATTCATTCATCTGGCAGCCAAAGGTGCGGATGAAGAGTTTTTTTGCCATGTAAAAAGTTGTCGCGTGCGAGGAAAACTGCATCGAAATTGAGCGCTGGAATTATAGGGCAGGCATTCTCAGTCGAATTTCGGCGCTTTGGGTCCTGCCCGTTGATGGTGGAAACTGCCGCATAAACCCAAAATTTTGTTGCAGAAATGCCACAGCTAACCAAACTGAGTACAAGATTGACTGCTTTTAGGCTACTAACTCTAGCTTGAGATGCCAGAATCACAGTTGGATTCCCAATAAAGAGGGATTGCGGTACGCAGCGATTCAATTGATGGAAAGCTGCAGCCCTTTGTCATTAACTGAAACAGGAGATTCACCATGCAAAAGAAAATCATCGCCCTCGCCATTGCTGGCTTGGCATCCTCGGCGGCATTTGCGCAGACCAACGTGACGGTGTACGGCAAGATTGACATGTCTTACGAGCACTCGTCCGGCACCGGCGGTTCGAAAACCACCGGCATCAACTCCGGCGGTCATGACGGTAGCCGTCTTGGTTTCCGTGGTGAAGAAGCGCTGGGCGGCGGCATGAAGGCCATCTTCGGCCTCGAATACGGCTCATTGAAAGCTGATACCAACGCTGGCATCACTGGCAGCCGTCAGTCCTACGTTGGCTTGTCTGGCAATTTCGGCACGATCATCGCCGGTAACATTTATGCAACCGGTGCAAATTGGGCTGGAAAATATGATTCGCTTGACGCTGCTAATAGCTACAGCCCGCTGCAGTATTTTAATGGTAACTTTGGTGCGACAATCAACCCCTACGCTACGCAAAACTCGGTTGGCTACACTTCCCCCAGCATGAGCGGCTTTACGCTGCGCGGTGTGGTGGGTTTCGCTCCGATGAAACTCGATACAGTCGCGTTTAACACGAACCAAGAGCGTCTGTATGGCGTTGGCGTTGATTACGACATGGGTCCTTTGTCGGTTGGTGTTGTTCATCACCGTGTTAACCATATCGGCAATACCGGCCCTGCAGACCAGCGTGAAAATGCGGTTGCAGCCACCTATGATTTCGGCCCGCTAGCGCTGACCGGAACTTGGCAGACCATGAAGTCCGAAAATGCTGCCGGCGCAACCAATGCTGATTTCAATATCAAGAGTATTGGTATGACGGTTCCTGTCACTAAGAATGACTTGCTGCGCTTGATGTACGCTCGTTTCGACAACAAAATGGCCGGCGCCGCAGCTAACGACGACGCGAATTCTTGGGGTGTGGTGTTTGAGCACAGCCTGAGCAAGCGCACCATCGGCTACGCTGGTTACAACAAGATGAACAACAAAGGCGCTGCAACCTTCAAAACACCTGCTGGCAATGGCAATGGCGGCGTAACCAATGCGACGGTTGCTCCGGGTGGCGATTCGAATGGTTACGGCTTTGGCGTGATTCACAACTTCTAATCTGACTCAGGATGTTTGATTGACAAGTCGCGGTGGCATTCGTCATCGCGACTGTTTCCAAAACACCCGTTGAACCGAAACAAATATGTAAGCGAAGTGGTTTAGATTAAGAACTTGCAAGCCACAGAAAAGTCGCACTAATCATTTAGGAGATTCAGAATGCAAAAGAAACTCATAGCCTTGGCAATCGCTGGATTAGCTTCAAGCGCTGCCTTTGCACAGTCGAATGTAACGATTTACGGAATTGTTGACGTTGCCTACACGCACTCGTCATCTGGTTCTTCAAGCACCAGCGGTATTGATTCCGGCGGTTGGTCAAGCAGCCGTTTGGGCTTCCGTGGTACGGAAGATCTGGGTGATGGACTCAAAGCGCTGTTCACCCTTGAGTATGGTTTGTCGCCGGACGTGAATTCAGGTGTAGGCGTGACATCAACTGGCGGTGGTAACGAGCGTCAGGGTTGGATCGGCTTGCAAAACAATACGGGTTCGATCAAAGTTGGTCGTCAAAACACCCTAGGCAAGAATGCCACTGACAAGTACGATCCGATGGCATCGACCACCTTTAGTCCGCTTTATGCGCTTCAACGCGGCAATTTTGTTACCGCTACAGAACAATCAATTCCGACTAATGGTGGCACGATTCCCTACGCCTTGCAGACTGTCAATGGCCGCTTCTCGAATTCAGTGACATTGGAGTCGGCGAAGATGTCGGGTTTTGTGATCAGTGTGCAGTATGCGTTTAGTGGTCAAGACGAGCTTGATGCCAACCCTAAAGGTGGCGCTGGACAGCCACAAACAAAGCAGTCGGATGTCGCCTTCGGTGTTGAATATTCAGACGGCCCACTAGCTCTAAACTACATCCATCAGCGCGCCCGCGATATTCTCGACACCACTGCTCCAGCAGTCAGCAACAAGGCGAGCGAAAACTGGGTGTCGGGAGCATATGACTTCGGCGTTGTTAAGTTAATGGGCTCATATCAAACCGTTCAGCGTACTCAAGGCGGTGTTAAGTTTGCAACTGACAAGCTGTTGAGTGTGGGTGTTCAGGTTCCAGTGACGGCGGTGGGTAAGGTTTACTTTGGCTACGCTAAAGCGAACGACGCTTCCGCCGCAAACAACGATGTAGATAGCTGGGGCGTTCAGTACTCACACGAGTTGTCAAAGCGCACGATCCTATATAGCGGTTATCAGCGTTTGTCTAACGACAATCTTGCTTCGGTGTCTGTATTGCCGAACACCGGTGGTCGTGCAACTGTTGCTGCCGGGGCGAACGCTTCCGGTTGGGGCTTCGGCGTACGCCACACGTTCTAATCGACGCAAGTCGAATGCTTCAAAAAAGGCCACCTTCGGGTGGCCTTTTTTATGCGCGTTCGCATGAGGTGCGCAATCAAAATCTAGGCGTTTCAGGCCCGAATAGCAATTTTGCTGTGTTAGCATACATACATGCGCACTTTGATCATGTTTTTTCTTGCCTTTCTGCTGCCCTTCAATGCGGCAATCGCAAGCATGGCCGATATCTGCGAGGCTGCTGAACGAACCCGCATCCATGCTGTCCATCTAGGCCATTTTGCTCACGACCTCGACGATACAGGTGGTTCGAGCGTCAAAGCTTTCGATGAAACTAGCGGCGTGCCTGATGGCGATGGACTAACACCCCATCAAGCAGGTCACCAGCATTGCCATGTTCATCTGGTGTTCGCCTCGCAAGCTTCTTGTTCTGGCGATTTGAGCTTGCCAAAATCAGTTGGTGTGCACTCCCCTGCACGCGCCGAAGCATTCACTTCGGCCATTTCGTCCCTGCTCGAACGACCGCCTCGAGCACTGCGCCTCGCGTAGCAAAACGATCACCGCAAACATCGGCATTTTTGCCCGCGCCTAGGCGCGAAGCATTGCTAGTTTGCGCACGATCTGTTAGCAGTTCGATGCGCTTGGGTCAACGCAATCATTGACCCTTCCATGCAACGACCAGTCCAAATAGCCTGATTTCTGTGCCGTTACGGCAAGAATTTAATCCGTTTCCATTCACGCAGACGTGATCCGCAGGCCGGTTTTGCCTTGCGTATCCCGACGATTTTTGAGGTTCTCCATGAAAAAGACAAATTTCCGATTTTCCCTTGGTGTGCTGGCGATTGCACTGGCGTACGGCATGAGCGCAGCCGCGCATGCCGAAGAGCGCAAGGCGATGTTCGCGGTTGGCGAAAGCCAGATTAAGGCGCTCGGTATCCAAACCGCGCCGGTGCAAAAGCAAGCTGAGTCGATAAAAATCGGCTTTCCGGCGCAAGTGCTGATCCCACCGCGCGCTGAGCAAGTGCTGAGTTCGCCGGTGGCGGGTGTCGTCGTGCAAATGCTGGTGCAGCTTAATCAAGCGGTACGCGCGGGCGAGCCATTGCTACGCTTTGCCAGCCCCGAGTTTGGGCAATTGCAATTGCAATTGTTGCAGGCGAACGCTCGTGCGACCTTGGCACGGCAAGCGGCGACGCGTGAGCAGTCATTGTTCGACGAAGGCATCATCGCAAAACGTCGCGTTCAGGAAGCGCAAGCCGCGCTGATGGACGCAGAAGCGACGCTCAATCAAGCACGTTCAGGGTTGCGTCTGAGCGGCGTAGCGGAGGCGACGATTGCGCGCATTATCGCGACGGGACAACCACAAGACAGCATTGCACTGACGGCGACCCAGTCAGGTATCGTCACTGAGATTTCTGCCAAGTTGGGGCAGCGGGTAGAGGCGGCAACGGAGTTGGCACATATTGCAAAAATCGACACGCTGTGGCTCGATATCCAAGTGCCTGCATCCGAGAGCGAAAACTGGCCAAGAGGAACCAAAATTACGGTACAGGGACATGACCTCAGTGCTCGAATTTTGAGCACCAGTCCGCTGATCTCCGCGACCAGTCAAACCGTGGCATTGCGCGCCGAGATTCAAGGCAAAAACAAATCCGTTCGTCCAGGCGAATTTGTCACCGTAGAAATGCCGGCTGCGACCATGCCCGACAGTTGGGATGTGCCGCTGGTAGCGGTCGTGCACGAAGGCGATCAAGCGATCGTGTTCGTGCGTACCCCAGAAGGCTTTGAAGCGCGTCCCGTGAAGGTCGTGTCCAGGGCTGGACAACGCACGCGGGTGCAAGGTAGCGTAAAAGCAGGGGATCAAATTGCCGTCGCCGGATTGGTTGCGCTTAAAGGTGCGTGGCTCAATCCTAAGGAGAGCGAATAATGTTATCGAGCCTCGTTCAGTTTTCTTTAGCACAACGCTTGTTCATTTTGCTGGCGACCTTAATTGTCGCGGGAGCCGGTTGGTATGCGTATGTGGGCCTGCCGATCGATGCGTTTCCGGATGTGTCGAGCACGCAAGTCAAAGTCATTATGAAGGCGCCGGGCATGACGCCAGAGGAAGTTGAGAGCCGTATCGCTGTGCCGATCGAAGTGGAAATGTTGGGCATTCCAAAAACCAAAATTCTGCGTTCTGTCACCAAGTATGGATTAGTCGACGTCACTATCGATTTTGAAGATGGCACCGACATTTATTGGGCGCGCCAACAAGTCAACGAACGGCTTGGCGGCTTAAGTGATAGCTTACCCTCGGGCATCAGTGGCGGTATGGCTCCGATTACTACACCGTTGGGCGAGATGTTCATGTTTACCATCGAAGCCGAAGGCATGTCCTTGGCCGAGAAGCGCAGCTTGCTGGATTGGACGATACGCCCCGCTCTGCGCACGGTGCCCGGCGTGGCCGATGTGAATGCCTTGGGTGGCGTGGTGCGCGCGTTTGAGGTCATTCCTGATTACGTCAAGATGGCAGCCAGCGGCGTGACGATCAAGCAAATCAAGGAAGCGATTGACGCGAACAATCGCAACGATGGCGCAGGACGCTTGGGCGAAGGCGACGAAGTGATGTTGGTGCGCAGCGAAGGTAGCGTGTTGAACCTGAGTGATTTGCAAGCGATAGTCGTCACCATGAAAGACGGCGTGCCGATTCGGTTGGGCAATTTGGCCGAAGTCAAATTGGGTACGGCGACGCGCTACGGCGCGGTGACCAAGGACGGCCAAAGCGAAGCGGTGCAGGGGTTGGTGCTGGGTTTGGCGGGTGCGAACGCGCAAAAAGTGGTCGAAGGCGTGCGCAAAAAGCTCGCCGAATTGCAGCCGACCTTGCCCCAAGGCGTGACCACCAAAGTGTTCTACGACCGCGCGTCATTGGTGACGAAGGCCGTTGGTGCGGTCTCTGCAGCCTTGCTCGAAGCGACGGTGTTGGTCATTGTGTTACTCGTATTGTTTTTAGGCAACATTCGCGCGGCATTAACGGTCGCTTTGGTATTGCCGCTCGCCGCACTGATGACCTTCATCTTGATGCGCTTCTTCGGCATGTCGGCGAACTTGATGAGCTTGGGCGGCTTGGCAATTGCCATCGGCATGTTGGTGGATGCTGCGGTGGTGGTGGTTGAGAACATCGTGCAGCGTTTGGCGACTGATCCGACAGCGGGAAAGCTGCCGCGCTTGCATACGATATACCGCGCCGTTCGCGAGGTGGCCGTGCCAGTCACTTCAGGGATTCTTATTATCATCACGGTGTTCTTACCCTTGCTGACTTTGCAAGGACTCGAAGGCAAATTCTTTGTGCCGGTTGCGCTCACCATTGTGTTCGCATTGGCGGCTTCGCTGGTGTTGTCCTTGACGGTGATACCGGTGATGGCTTCGTATTTGTTGCGCGAAGTCAAACACGAGGAACCCTGGTTGCCACGCAAATTGCTCGCACTTTACGAGCCTGCATTGGCGTGGGGATTGCAGCGCCAGCGCTTGGTGGCGGGGGTCGCGGTTGGCATGCTGTTTTTGGCCGGCGTGGTCTATACGCAGGTCGGCAAGACGTTCATGCCGACGATGGACGAGGGCGACTTGATTGTCGGAATCGAAAAATTGCCCTCTGTGAGCTTGGAGCAAACCGCCGAGATTGATATAAAAATTCAACGCGCACTAATGGAGGCGATTCCGGAAATTGCCGGCCTTGTGGCGCGCGCGGGATCAGATGAAATTGGTCTTGATCCGATGGGCTTGAACCAGACTGATACGTATTTGTTGCTCAAACCACAAGGGCAGTGGCGCATGAAATCCAAGGAAGCACTCATGGACGAAGTGCGAAAAGTGCTCGATCCGATGCCGGGCATCAAGTACAGCTTCACCCAGCCAATTGAAATGCGGGTGTCAGAAATGATCATCGGCGTGCGCGGCGATTTGGCGATCAAGATTTTCGGGCCGGAATTGTCCAAGCTCAACGACTATGCGTCGCAGGTTGAAGCAGTCCTTAAAACCGTCAACGGAAATCAAGATGTCTACACTGTTCAAAACGACGGCGTCCAATACTTGCGTGTAGCAGTAGACCGTTTGCAAGCTGGGCGATTGGGTCTGAGCGTTGAGGAAATTCAAGACGCGCTACGCACGCAAATCGAAGGGCAGCGTGCGGGGATTGTGATTGAGGGCAATCGCCGCACGCCGATTGTGCTGCGCGGAAGTGAAGCGGTTCGCACTTCGCCAGCCGAGTTTGCAGCCATGCGCATCACGACGTCGGATGGCAACACGGTGCCCTTGGCCAGCGTCGCCAAGCTTGAGCGCGCCGAAGGGCCGGTCAAGATCGACAGAGAAATGGGTAGTCGTTACAGCGTTGTGATTTCAAACGTTGGCGGTCGTGACTTGGTTGGCTTTGTTGAGGAAGCCAAAGCCTTGGTGGCACAAAAGGTGCCGCTGGCAACCGGCTATCGCATCACTTGGGGTGGTCAATTCGAGAATCAGCAACGCGCTGCGGCGCGCTTGGCAGTGGTCGTGCCGGTGGCCTTAGGCTTAATTTTTGTGTTGCTGTTTTCAACCTTCGGCTCAGTGCGTCAAGCTTTGTTGATTTTGAGCAACGTGCCCTTCGCTTTGGTTGGCGGCATCGTCGCTTTATGGGTTACTGGCGAATATCTTTCGGTGCCTGCGTCCGTTGGATTCATTGCGCTGCTAGGCATCGCGGTGCTCAATGGCGTGGTGCTGGTGAGCTATTTCAATCAACTGCAAGCGGAAGGCATGCACCTTGCCGATGTGGTGGTGCAGGGCGCGAAACGACGGCTTCGCCCTGTACTGATGACAGCGGCGATAACGGCGTTTGGTTTAGTGCCATTGCTATTTGCCACCGGTCCGGGATCGGAGATTCAGCGACCGCTAGCGATTGTGGTGATTGGCGGTTTGATTACAGCAACTGCGCTTACGCTGATGCTCCTACCCATTTTGTATTTGCGTTTCGCTTTCCCGAAACCCGAGGTGTCCCATGTCTGAATTATGTTTAACGCTGTTATGCCAACCCGAGGTCGAAGAAAAGTTGCTCGACCTATTGCTCATGCAACCGAGCCAAACCGTGTTCACCAGCACTCGAACCGCAGCACATGGATTGCCTCATGAGTACTTGGATCAGGGCGAACTGGTGCAAGGCCGTGGCCGTACGACCGAAATCAAAGTTTTGATTGCGGCTGCGGACAAAGATGCATTGCTGGCTTTGATTCGCCAACAGTTTTCTGGCACAGGCTTGAGCTATTGGATCACGCCACTGATTGAAGCAGGAGAAATTACATGAAGACGATAGGACTTTTAATCGCAGTTTTGGCGCTGCCAATTGGCGTCAATGCAGCGTCGCCGGTGAATCCGGTGGGCTTGCTACCGACGGAGGTCGCACGGCCGTTAATCGAACAAGACCCCGGCGTTGCTGCGGCACGTGCAGGTCTCGAAGTCGCTTTGCAAGAAGCGAATATTCTCAATAGCTCGCCGTATGAATGGACGCTGAACGCTAGCAGCCAGCGCCGCCGTATTGACAATGCTCCGCGCTCCAACGAATGGAATTTTGGCGTTGAGCGCACGCTGCGTTTGCCCGGAAAAGCCAGCGCAGATCGCAGCATAGGCGCAGCGACGGTGGAGGAATCGCAAGCGCGATATGGCGATGCGCTACTATCAACGGGGCGCGAGTTGATGACATCGTGGGTGGATTGGTTAGTCGCCGAGCGTGCATTGGAACTCAGCGAGGCTAATCTGCAAGCAACGCGCACGGGCTTAGCGGCGGTTGAAAAACGCGAGCGTGCAGGCGATGCCTCGAAGCTTGAGCTAAGCATCGCACAGGCAGAAATGGCCGAGCAGCGACGCGCCGGCATCGAAGCGAAGACGCAGGCGTGGTCAGCGTGGTCGCGTTTGTCGTCGCGCTTCGTTGGCGTGAAGCAGCAACGCGTTGACTTGCCTTCGCCGATTCTTATTGACGATGCGGGAACGTTTTGGCGCGACCGAATTTTGGCGCAAAGTGACGAATTGAAGTTTAGCCAAACACAAATTCGACTTGCCCAAGCCAACGCCGAGCGCGCGCGTAGCGACAAAATGCCCGATCCGACTTTGGGCTTTTATTCGGCATCAGAAGCGCGCAGTAGTGAGCGAATTTCCGGCGTCACGATCAGCATTCCTTTGCCCGGCGAATCGCGCAGTGCAAGAAGCGACAAAGCCATTGCCTCGGCGACCATGGCGCGTCACGAAGCGCTGTTAAAACAGCGGCAAATTGAAGCGCAAACGGCGAGCGCGGTGGTGATGGCCAAGGGCAGTTTTGAAAGCTTGCAAATCGCCAACGAAGGCGCGACGGCGATGCAAGAAAACGCCGCACTCACCCAGCGCGCCTACGTCTTGGGCGAAGCCGATTTGCAAACCATGCTCACGGCACGCCGACAGGCCACTGCGGCCAACAACACTGCGCTACAAGCCCGCGCTGCGGCGCTCAAAGCCTATTACGGCCTGCTAATTGACGCGCATCTGATTTGGGACTTGGAGCACCCTTAACAACGGCGTGTCACCAGCACCAACTGAGATTGCCTCGCACTTTGTCGGGAAAAAGCCACCTTCGGGTGGCTTTTTTGTTCGGCGTACAGGGAACGCATATCCTGTTCAAGCAGTTGAACGATGCCCACGGACATGAAGTCGGCGACCAAAGCTGATTGAAGGTGCCGGACGCCTGCCGCGGGTGGTGCGCGACACCGACACGGTTGCCCGCTTGGCCCGATGCACGCCTCCAGATCGCGCGGCGGCAATCCTTGTTATTCCATGTGGAATTTAGTTGCCTCGACTGAATCAGCTGCCTCTATCGCATAGTGCTTGTTCTCGTAGGCTTCAATCAATGTCACCAGCACCTTCATTTCATCAGCCTCCGGCGATCCTTTCTTTGACTGAAAGATGCCTTCAAAATGCATAAATGCTGCCTTCAATTCTCTGTCCTTGCGGATGAAATTTGTCTCGTCTCATTGACGTTGATTTCAAAACTTCATCCGTTGGATTCGCACCGCATTCACTATCGCCAATAGCGCTACGCCAACGTCGGCAAACACGGCTTCCCACATGGTAGCCAGGCCACCGGCACCAAGTATCAATACGACAAGCTTTACGCCAAAGGCCAGTGTAATGTTTTGCCAGACTATGCGCTTCGTCTGTTTTCCAATGGCGATCGCGACGGGAATTTTGCTCGGTTTGTCGTCCTGAATAACAACATCCGCAGTTTCGATAGTGGCATCGCTACCCAGACCACCCATCGCAATGCCAACATCGCTCAAGGCAACTACCGGCGCATCGTTGACACCATCCCCCACAAACGCCACGGTTTCACTGCGGGCCTTGAGCATTTTTACTTGGTTGACCTTGTCTTCAGGCAGCAGATCGCCAAAAGCCTGTGTTATCCCTAGTTGGATGGCCACCGCTTGCACGACGGAATTCTTGTCGCCACTGAGCATGGTAATTTTTACGTCCATGGCTTTCAGCAGGTTCACTGTCTCTTGCGCATCTTCCTTGATGCTGTCCGCAATGGTGATATAGCCCGCGAATTTTTTGTCGTAAGCAATAGCGATTACGGTATAGACAATGCTGGCGGGGTCGATATCAAAGGCAATGCCGAATTTGCTGAGCAACCTGAAATTCCCCACCAATAATTCTTTGCCATTTACCGCGGCTTTAAGCCCATGCCCTGAAATTTCCTCCACATTGTTCAGCACGATCCTGCTATCAAGATCACCGACAAATTGATGAATGGCCGTGGCTACAGGATGGGAGCTTTGACCTTCCAGCGCATTGACCATTTGCAGAATTTCATCTCTATTGAACTCAGGCTTTAGGTCGACAGCTTGTACTTTGAAGACCCCTTCGGTCATGGTGCCGGTTTTATCCATGACCACGTTTTGGATGGTGGAAATGCTGTCCAGAAAATTGCTGCCCTTGAACAGGATACCGTTCTTGCTGGCCGCCCCGATGCCGCCAAAATAGCCCAGCGGAATGCTAATCACCAAAGCGCAGGGGCAGGAAATAACCAGAAAGACCAGGGCACGATACAACCATTCAATGAACACATAGGTATCAACAAAGAAATAGGGTGTTACGCAAATGGCAACAGCCAAGGCGACCACAACAGGGGTATAGATTTTGGCGAATTTGCGAATGAACAACTCGGTGGGTGCTTTTTGTGCGGTAGCGTTCTGCACCAGTTCAAGAATTTTTGATAGCTTGCTGTCGGTATAGGCCGTGGTCACTTTGATCTGCGCAACCACGTTCAGGTTAATCATACCCGCCAGTACCACTTCCCCTTGGGTTTTGGTGTCAGGTTTGCTTTCACCGGTAAGCGCCGCCGTGTTGAAAGAGGCTGTTGCTGATAATAATTCGCCATCAAGTGCGAGTTTTTCCCCGGCCTTGAGCTGAATAATTGAGCCAATAGCGACCGTCTCGGCCTTGCGGATGGTGGCTTGATTGTTTTCCAGCACCGTTACTTCGTCTGGGCGTTGATCAAGCAGCGCCTTGATATTGGTTTTCGCTCTGCTTACTGCCAGCGTTTGGAATACTTCGCCCACTGCATAAAACAGCATTACCGCTACTGCCTCTGGATATTCACCAATGGCAAAGGCACCCAAAGTGGCAATGCCCATCAATAAAAATTCCGAAAAAATTTCGCCTTTGGCAATGCTGTCAAAAGCTTCTTTGAGCACCGGCAAACCAACAGGCAAGTAGGCGGCAACATACCAGCCGGTGCGCAACCAGCCGGTGAACCATGACTGCGGAAAATAATTGTCAAGGCCAAGGGCAATCAGGAGTGCCAGCAAACTGGCAGCGGCAGGTAAGAACATTGTGACGATGCTGCCGCCACCATCTGAGTGATCGTGACCGTCATCATCGGCATGTTCGTGTGTTTTGTGATCACTCGCCACACGATTTTGACGTGCGGATGGCCCGTTGCCGACCTCTGCTGTTTTGCGCATTATCAGCGCTTCGGCACTGCTGTTTATCTTCTCTTCCTGTGTGCAGCAGAGCTGTTTTCCCTGTGCATCGTAGCGGTGGCTATGTGCCATAAATGTTCCTTTTTGAATCACATCAACGAAAATCGGTGAGCGTTTCTTGTCAAAAATCATCGCTCAATATACTCAAGGTCTGACGGCGTTTTGCCAGTTGGTGCTGACCACACGCCGTCATTGTGATGGCGAAATTCAGCTTCAACCCACACCTGCCAACAAGCCCTCATGGGGAATATGCAGTCCGCCGTGCAAGCTTTTGACTATCTGCAAACTGAGTGGGCGTTTGCGGTTTAGCACTTCAGACGCACGACCGCTTGGTCCGAGTTACGCCTCCCGATCGCTCGGCGTTAAGCCCAGTTGTTCCATGCGGAATTTAATCTGTAAGCGTGCGCTTCACGTAAAAATTTCAAGCTTGGCGCTTTCCAACCGATCAAGCTCGTCGTATCCTCTTACATAAGTGGCTATCAGCGCGACGCCGCTGAAGCGCTAACTTTCCGGAGATACCCGCATGTCAGCTAATTCGAACGCGCCATCAAATTTAGCCAAATTGCCGCCCGATGCCGACCCGCGTGAAACGCGTGAATGGTTAGAGTCGCTTGAGGCTGTTATTCAGCAAGCTGGCCCAGAACGCGCACATTTTTTGCTCGAACAACTGATCACCCTAGGGCATCAGGCGGGCATCAATATTCCGTATAGCGCCAACACCGAATACATCAACACGATACCGTCTGACCAGCAGGCGATTGCGCCGGGCGATTACCGGATGGAGCACACCATCCGCGCCTATGCCAGATGGAATGCATTGGCGATGGTGCTGCGTGCCAACCGCGACGATTCTGGCTTGGGCGGGCACATTGCAAGTTATGCCTCGGCCGCGACTTTGTACGACGTCGGCTTCAATCACTTCTGGCATGCACCGACAGACACGCATGGCGGCGATCTGGTGCTATCCCAAGGGCATTCGGCGACCGGTGTTTATGCGCGCGCTTTCATGCTCGGCAGGCTGACGGAACAGCAGCTGGATAATTTCCGGCGCGAAGTGGATGGTCAAGGATTGTCGTCGTACCCACATCCGTGGTTGATGCCCGAGTTTTGGCAGTTCCCCACTGTATCGATGGGCTTGGGACCAATTCAAGCGATCTATCAAGCGCGGTTCATGAAGTACATGGAAGCACGCAGTTTGGCATCGGCTGGTACCGGGCCAAATGGTCGCAAAGTTTGGGCCTTCATGGGCGATGGAGAGATGGACGAGCCTGAATCGATGGGCGCGATAGGCATGGCCGGACGTGAGCGTTTGGACAATCTAATTTTCGTCATCAACTGCAATTTGCAGCGCCTCGATGGACCGGTACGCGGCAACGGAAAAATCATTCAGGAATTGGAATCTGATTTTCGCGGCGCAGGGTGGAATGTGATCAAAGTGGTGTGGGGAAGTTATTGGGATCCACTACTGGCGCAAGACAAAACCGGCATCTTGCGTCAGCGCATGATGGAGTTGGTCGACGGCGAATATCAAACCATGAAGGCCAAAGATGGCGCGTATGTGCGCGAGCATTTCTTTGGCAAATATCCGGCACTGGCGAAGATGGTCGCGCATTGGTCAGACGACGATATTTGGCGTTTGAATCGCGGCGGGCATGATCCGCACAAGGTCTATGCAGCCTATGCCGCAGCGGTTGCGCACACAGGGCAGCCGACGGTGATCTTGGCCAAGACCATCAAAGGTTACGGCATGGGAGAAGCGGGTGAAGCGAAGAATATTACGCACCAGCAAAAGAAAATGGATGTTGAGTCACTCAAAGGGTTTCGCGATCGTTTCAAGCTACCAATTGACGATGCCGATATTGAATCTTTGCCGTATCTGAAATTCGCCGAAGACAGCAAGGAGCTCGCCTATATGCGCGAGCGTCGCCAAGCCCTCGGCGGCTATTTGCCAGCGCGCCGACGCAAAGCAGAATCACTGGCAGTGCCAGAACTCAAAGCCTTCGACGCGCTACTTAAAGCGGGTGGTGAAGGGCGTGAGTTCTCCACCACCATGTCATTCGTACGCGCGCTGAATGTAATGTTGAAGGACAAGGTTATTGGTCGACGCGTGGTACCGATTGTGGTCGACGAGTCGCGCACTTTTGGTATGGAAGGTTTGTTCCGTCAAATCGGCATTTGGAATCAAGACGGCCAAAAATATGTGCCGCAAGATGCCGATCAAATGATGTTTTACAAAGAAACCAAAGACGGCCAAATTCTCCAGGAAGGCATCAATGAAGCCGGTGCAATGGCCGATTGGATTGCGGCAGCAACAGCGTATTCGACGCACGGCGTGCAAATGATTCCCGTCTATGTCTGCTATTCGATGTTCGGCATGCAGCGCACGATGGATTTAGTTTGGGCGGCGGGCGACCAACGCTCGCGCGGCTTCCTCATTGGTGGCACGGCGGGGCGCACAACCTTGAATGGCGAGGGGCTGCAACACGAAGATGGCCATTCGCACATTTTGTCCGGGACGGTTCCCAACTGCATTTCTTACGACCCGACCTTCGCTTACGAAGTTGCGGTGATCGTGCAAGACGGTTTGCGGCGCATGGTTGCCGAGCAGCAAGATGTGTTTTATTACCTGACGGTGATGAACGAAAATTACGAACATCCCGAGTTACCGGCGGGCAGCGAAGCGAATATTTTGAAGGGTATGTATCAGTTCAAAAAAGGCGCGGCGAGCAACGGCGCGCGGGTGCAATTGCTGGGCAGCGGCACGATATTTCGCGAAGCGATGGCGGCGGCGAAATTGCTCCAAGCGGACTGGGGCGTGGAAGCTGATTTGTGGTCCTGCCCGAGCTTTAACGAACTCGCGCGTGATGGCGCTGATTGCGAGCGCTGGAATTTACTCCACCCTGGCGACAAGCCACGCGTTTCACATGTCACCGAATGTTTGAACGACACGCGCGGCCCGGTGATTGTGGCGACCGATTACATCCGATTATTTGGCGAGCAAATTCGCTCCTTGGTACCAAGCGGGAGAAGTTTTACCGTGCTGGGCACGGACGGTTTTGGCCGCTCCGACACGCGAGAAAAGCTGCGCCATTTCTTTGAGGTCGATCGCTATTGGATTACCTTGACGGCACTCACCGCACTGGCCAACGAGGGGCAATTCGATAAATCAAAACTACCCGAGGCGATAAAGAAATACGGTCTCGACGCTGACAAACCTAATCCGATTTCATGCTGAGGGCATCATGGCGAATTTAGTAGAAGTCAAGGTTCCAGACATCGGTGATTTCAAAGGCATCCCGGTGATTGAAGTGTTAGTCGCTGTCGGCGATGTCGTTAAAGTCGATGATTCATTAGTGACGCTCGAATCCGACAAAGCAACGATGGATGTGCCATCGTCATCCGCCGGTGTGGTGACGGAACTGCGAATGAAGGTCGGTGATTTGGTATCTGAAGGCAGCGTGGTGGCGGTGGTTGATATGGCGGCTGTCAGCGCGGCCGCAGGTGCGTCAGTTGGTGCTGGTGATACGCCGCCGCCATTAAAAGCTACCTCACCTCCCGCAGCACTACAGCAAGCAGCGCCCACGCCAACGCTCGCGGCGCCACCTCCCGCGCAAACGCCAGTGAGCAGCAGCGCGATGGCGATGAACGAAGGCATGGTGCCTGCGCCTACCGAACTCCACGGCGCGCCACCGCGCATTCATATGCCATCACCGGGCGAACTGGCGGCGGAAGTTTTAGGCGGCAGCATGAGTCACGCCAGTCCGTCGGTGAGAAGATTCGCAAGAGAGTTGGGTGTAGACGTTTCGCGTGTCACAGGAAGCGGCCCGAAAAACCGTATCTTGCAAGAAGATGTGCAGGCCTATGTCAAAGGCGTAATGAGCGGGAGCGTTTCTAACGGCGTGTCGTCAGCACCAACTACAACGGCGTCGGGCGGCGAACTAAATTTGTTGCCGTGGCCAAAAGT
This sequence comes from Rhodocyclaceae bacterium, assembly GCA_016721505.1. GTDB lineage: Bacteria > Pseudomonadota > Gammaproteobacteria > Burkholderiales > Rhodocyclaceae > JADKHX01. The sequence continues at coordinate 439,418 of JADKHX010000003.1, forward strand.
CGACTTCACAAAATTCGGTGTGGTCGAAGCCAAACCGCTGTCGCGCATCAAGAAAATTTCCGGCGCGAATTTGCATCGTAATTGGGTCATGATTCCACACGTCACGCAGTTTGACGAAGCGGACATTACCGACTTGGAAGCCTTCCGCCAAGCGATGAATAAGGAAAATGAAAAGTCAGGAATGAAATTGACGATGCTCGCATTCCTCATCAAAGCCAGCGTCGCTGCACTGAAAAAATTCCCTGATTTCAACGCCTCGCTTGATGGTGAAAATTTGATTTACAAACAATATTTCAACATCGGATTTGCTGCCGACACGCCGAATGGTTTAGTCGTGCCAGTAATTAAAAACGCCGATCAAAAAGGCGTCGGCGCGATAGCCACAGAAATGGGCGAGCTTGCCAAAAAAGCTCGCGATGGTAAGTTGGGACCCGCCGAAATGAGCGGCGGATGTTTCTCAATTTCCAGTCTCGGTGGCATTGGCGGCACGGCCTTCACCCCCATCATCAACGCCCCGGAAGTAGCAATTCTCGGCGTGTCGAAAACGCAAACTAAAGCTGTATGGGATGGCAAGCAATTCGCTCCACGACAAATGCTGCCAATGTCCTTGTCCTACGACCATCGCGTGATCGATGGCGCTTCTGCTGCGCGCTTCACTAGTTATCTCGGGGCGCTGCTCAGCGACATGCGGCGGGTGATGCTATGAGCGCGACAGTCGAAGTCAAAGTGCCGGACATTGGTGACTTCACCGACATTCCTGTCATCGAAGTATTAGTAAAGGTCGGCGATATCATCAAGCTCGACGAATCGCTGGTGACGCTTGAATCCGATAAAGCCACTATGGACGTGCCTTCAAACGTCGCGGGGGTGGTGAAGGAAGTGCTGCTTAAAGTAGGTGACAAGGTTTCTGAAGGAACGCTGGTCGCGATGGTGGAAGTTGTCGGGGCTGCCTCACCAGTAGGTGCTGGTAGCACGCCGTTAGTTTCCCCCGCTGCTCCCATCGCCACCCCAGTCCCAGCGGCGAAAGAGACAGTGCAGGCTGTTGGCAGCTTTACCGGCAAGCCTGATATCGAATGCGAAATGCTGGTTCTTGGCGCTGGTCCGGGTGGCTACGCCGGTGCCTTCCGCGCGGCCGATTTAGGTTTGAAGACTGTCATCGTCGAACGCTACGCGACGCTCGGTGGCGTTTGTTTGAACGTCGGTTGCATACCGTCCAAGGCCTTGCTACACGTGGCGGCAGTGATGGACGAAGCGCAAGAGATGGTGTCGTCTGGCGTGCGTTTTGGGCCACCAGCGGTGGATTTGGATGTGTTGCGTGCGCATAAATCCAAGGTCGTGGGTAAGCTCACTGGCGGTCTCACCGGTATGGCTAAGGGCCGCAAAGTTGAGGTGGTGCGTGGCTACGGACACTTCCTCGATGCGCATCATCTCGAAGTCGAAATGACCACAGGCGATGCACAAGAAAAAACCGGCGAGAAAAAAGTGATTCGATTTACGCAATGCATCATCGCCGCTGGCAGCGCCGCTGTACACCTACCATTCATTCCAAAAGATCCACGCATCGTCGATTCGACTGGCGCGCTGGAGCTGCGTTTTTTGCCAAAGAAAATGCTGGTCATTGGCGGTGGAATTATTGGGTTGGAAATGGCAACGGTTTACTCATCACTCGGTGCGCGCATTGATGTGGTCGAAATGCTCGATGGATTGATGCAGGGCCCGGATCGTGACTTGGTCAAAGTCTGGGAAAAACAAAACACAGCGCGCTTTGATAAGGTCATGCTGAAAACAAAAACCGTCGCCGTGGAAGCGAAAGACGATGGTTTGTGGGTCAAATTCGATGGTGAGAAAGCACCCGCAGAACCACAACGCTATGACATGATTTTGCAGTCAGCCGGTCGTGCCCCGAACGGTTTCAAGATTGGCGCCGACAAGGCCGGTGTGGTCGTTAGTGAGCGCGGCTTCATCCCCGTGAATCATCAACAGCGTACTAGCGTGCCGCATATCTTTGCGATCGGCGATATTGTCGGGCAACCGATGTTGGCGCATAAAGCCGTGCATGAAGCGCATGTGGCAGCCGAAGTTGCGGCGGGGCAAAAGTCATTTTTCGATGCGAAAGTCATTCCCGGTGTGGCCTACACCAATCCAGAAGTGGCGTGGGTCGGCGTCGGTGAAGACGAAGCAAAAAAGGCTGGCCGAAAGGTCACCGTCGCCAAATTCCCTTGGGCTGCATCAGGACGCGCAATTGCCAATGGTGCGGAGTACGGCTTCACCAAGTTGGTGTTTGACGAGGAAACGCATCGTGTCATCGGAGGCAGCATGGTCGGTCCCAATGCAGGCGACATGATCGGTGAAGTTGCGCTGGCGATTGAAATGGGTGCGGATGCCATCGACATCGGCAAGACCATACATCCGCATCCCACGCTAGGAGAGTCCATCGGTATGGCGGCCGAGGTCGCACACGGTAGCTGCACCGATCTTCCACCGCAACGAAAACGCTAACTATTTGGGAACGACAATCTACGATGACGCAAGACGAACTAAAAAAATCAGTCGCGCAGGCCGCCTGCGAATATGTAACGAAATACCTACCGCAGGGCGCGATTCTTGGCGTTGGCACTGGTTCAACCGCCAACTTTTTTATTGACGCAGTAGCGCAAATTAAGCAACGCATTGGCGGTGCAGTGGCTAGCTCTGAAGCGACTCGCGTCCGCCTCGAAGCGCACGGCATACCGGTGTTCGATCTCAATACCGTGGTTGAAGAAGGTCGCGAACTTCCTATCTACGTGGATGGCGCGGATGAAGTTGATAACAAGCTAGCGATGATCAAAGGCGGTGGCGCAGCGCTCACGCGCGAGAAAATTGTTGCAGCGGTAGCGGGGCGTTTTGTTTGCGTGTGCGATGAATCCAAATTGGTCACCCGCTTAGGCAAGTTTCCTTTGCCGGTCGAAGTGATTCCCATGGCACGCGCGCAGGTGGCGCGCGCGCTCATTGCGCTTGGCGGCCAGCCAGTGCTGCGCGCTGGTGTGCTCACCGACAACGGCAATATTATTTTGGACGTGCACGATTTAGCCATTCGTGATGCGATTTTGCTGGAGGCGCGCATTAACCAAATCACCGGCGTGGTCACCAATGGCTTGTTCGCTGCACGGGGAGCCGACGTTCTGCTATTGGCGACACCGAGCGGTGTGAAAACCATGAAAGCAGCGGGCTAAGGCAATCTGTGCGTTGAAACAAAACCGTCATCTGTACGGCTTATAGTTCGGCAACATTAACGGAGCTTGCCATGACAGAACATACGTTCAAAAGGTTTGACGCAGAACTTGAAGACATTCGCAGTCGTGTGCTGGCGATGGGCGGTTTGGTCGAACAACAAATTACCAGCGCGATGGCTGGCCTGGCCAGCGGTGATTTGCAGGCACTCGATGCAGTAATCAAAAATGATGAACGGGTCAATCGGCATGAAGTCGAACTTGATGAAGCCTGCGTTCAAGTCATCGCCAAACGTCAACCAACGGCGATAGATTTGCGCATGGTGATGATGGTGATAAAGACGATTACCGATCTTGAGCGCATTGGCGATGAAGCCAAAAAAATTGCCAAACGCGGGCGCGCGGCGCATCGCGGTACGACCAACCCCGGCGAGGGAATCACCAATCTTGCCGTGATTCCGCGTATCGATTTGGCACCGATGGCAGCAGTTGCCGTGGCGATGTTGCGGATGGCGCTCGACGCATTTGCGCGCGTGGATGTCAGCACCTCGGCGCAGGTCGCCAGACAAGACAGTGAGGTCGATGCGGGCTTCAAAGCGGCGATGCGCCAGCTGATAACTTACATGATGGAAGACCCACGCACGATTTCCAGTTCGCTGGACTTAATTTTTATCGCCAAAGCCATTGAGCGGATTGGCGATCACGCCAAAAACATTTCAGAGTACGTGGTGTACATGGCCAAGGGGCGTGACGTGCGGCATATCGGCATCGCCGAAATGGAAAAGGAAATCGCGCAGGGTTGAATTGGCTAGAAACGGCCAGCTGGTGCTGGCGTGGAGTGTCGGCTTTGCACAGCCGACCCGCTACGCAGGCGCAAAGCTGTGCTTCGCGAAACCCCTGCTTCGCCGCCGCTGCCGAACTTGGGTTAACCCAAAAAGCTGCGCCCAAACTTCCAGAACAGCGCCGCAATCAAACCCGATGCGGGGATGGTCAATATCCACGCGACGACCAGATTCATGGTGATGCCCCAGCGCACGGCCTTTACGTCTTGGGCCGCGCCGACGCCGACAATCGCACCAGTGATGGTATGCGTGGTTGATACAGGAATGCCACCCAGCGTGGCGAGGCCAAGACTGATTGCACCGCCCATTGACGCGCACGAGCCGCTCACTGAAGTCAGCTTGGTGATCTTGGTACCCATGGTTTTTACGATGCGCCAGCCACCCAAATACGTGCCCCAGGCAATCGCAAAATAACAGGAATAAATCACCCAGTTGGGCAATGTTGAAACATCTGTAGTGGAGGCACCGGCACTGATCAGTAACAGCCAAATAATGCCGATGGTTTTTTGCGCATCGTTGCCGCCATGACCGAGGCTATAGGCTGCCGCCGCGACCAGTTGCGCTTGTTGGAACCATCGCCCAGCCTGATACGGCGACTGATTGCGGAACACCCACGCGGCCAACACCATCAGCATCCCACCTAGCAGAAATCCTACTAGCGGCGAGATTATGATGAAGACCAAAATTTTGCCAAAACCGCTCCAGATAATTGGCGCGATGCCACCTGCTTTGGCCAACGTCGCACCGACCAAACCGCCAATCAGCGCGTGGGACGAGGACGAGGGAATGCCATAAAACCAAGTAATAATATTCCACGCCAAGGCACCGCATAGTGCGCCAAAAATCACATAGTGATCAACGAAACTGGGGTCAACCGTGCCCTTGCCGATGGTCGCAGCGACTTTAAGTTGAAACACCCAGAGCGCGGCAAAATTAAAAAACGCGGCGAAGATAACCGCTTGCTTTGGGGTTAGTGCGCCGGTGGCAACGATGGTCGAAATCGAATTCGCACCATCATGAAACCCATTCATGAAGTCGAACGCCAAGGCAATCAAAATCAGTAGCGCGAGAACCCAAACGCTGATTGTTAAACCTTCCATCGCGCTGGTCCTTTAGGAATTGTCGATCAGAATTTCTTCTATCGTTTTGGCTGCTTCTTCGCAGTGATCAATCACCGCTTCTTGCAGCACATAAAATTCCTTGAGCTTCATCGCCGCCCACACATCACCACCATCGCGAAACAGTTTGGTAATGGCCTTCTTCAATACTTTGTCGGCCTTGGTTTCAATCTGGTCGATTGCTTTGCACAAATCGATGGTTTCTTGGCTACGCGTTTTGTCTGCCAATGCAATCACCGCGCGGTTCAAGCGCATGCAAGCATCGGCACCAAGCGAAGCCATTTCGCGCGCTTCACTGGTTGAATCGGTAATGTTGTACATGCCTACCGCATTCGCCACATCTTGTAAGGTGTCGAGCACTTCATCAAGATCGAGGGTCAGTGTGTGAATCTGATCGCGGTTAATCGGTGTAGTGAAAGACTTATGCAATAAGGTGATAAGGTCTGCTTTGATTTTGTCGGCGCTCTGTTCGTTCAGGTTCACTTCCTTAACCAGCGTCTCAACTTCATCACTATTACCACCCAGCGCATTAACCAAGCGCAAAGTTGCATTCGCACCAGCGACGACACGATCCGAATGTGCGGCTAGCAAGTCATAAAATTCGCGACGTTGTGGCATTAGGTTGCTAAACACAGGACTCTCCCGATTAAATTTTTGTCTTTGGTGCTGGTGATGGAATGGCCCGTTCACCGGCCACACGCCGTTAATATTCGATCAAACAGAAGGCGGAACGTAGCCTTGCGCTTGATCTGCGCCGCCGCCAAAAAAGTGCTTGGTGACTTGCTCCAACAAATATTTGCGATGTGCTGGGTCTGCCAGACTCAAGCGATTTTCGTTGATCAACATGGTTTGTTGTTTGATCCACAGTGCCCATGCTTCCTTCGAGACATTCTCGTACAAACGTTTACCCATTTCACCCGGCATCGGCGGGAAGTCGAGACCTTCGGCTTCGACCCCGAGTTTGATGCAATTGACCATTCGTGCCATGACTTTTCCCTGCGACAAAATTAAACCGAGATTCTAGCTTGTGCGAGTATCAAAGCTCCTGCACAAACACTTTTGACCGCCGTTGATAGTTATAAAGTTCGCGACGCTTGGCCGGGAGTTGATCAATAGTGGCTTCGGTAAATCCGCGCTCGATAAACCAGTGTGCAGTGCGCGTGGTGAGTACGAACAAGAGCTTAATTTTTTTCTTTTTGGCTTTGACTTCAATGTAGCGACGCAATTGATCGCCATAGCCGCTGCGTCGAAAATCCGGCATCACTGCAAGGCAAGCTAGCTCGGCTGCGTGTTCACGTCCAAATGGATATAAAGCCGCACAGCCGACCACAATGCCGTCATGTTCGAGTACCGAAAACCGCGTGATTTCCATTTCCAGTTTTTCGCGATTGCGTTTAACCAGCGTGCCGTCGGCTTCCAGCGGTTCTATTAGTTTGAGTACCGCACCGACATCATCGGCTGTCGCGTCGCGCAATTTAGCCAGTGGCTCTTGCGTCATTACCGTACCCACGCCATCGCGGGTAAAAAATTCCATTAACATCGCGCCGTCGGCTTTGCGATCCAAAAAATGCACCCGCCCGACGCCCTTGCGGCAAGCGCGCACACCACTGGGCAAAACTCGTTCGATGTCGTCCGCTTGCGCGACCTTTTTGTCGATTAAATGTTGCGCTTCATCGACGGTCAAAGCATCGACCGCGATGCCACGTCGGTCGACCAAACCCGGTGCATCGGACAAATAAATCAGCTTGTCGGCCTGAATTGCTACTGCTACTGCTTCGGCTACTTCTTCCCACGCCAGATTAAAAATCTCACCGGTGGGTGATGCCCCAATCGGCGTAATTAACACCACGTTTTCTTGTGCCAAGTCGGCCAAAATTTCTTCGGCGATTACTTTACGCACCGCGCCGGTGTATTGAAAATCGATTCCATCCACCACACCGACAGGCCGCGCAGTGATGAAATTTCCTCCGGTGACGCGCAAAAACGCACCAGCTAATGGCGTGTTGGGCAAGCCCTGTGATAGTAGCGCTTGTATCTCGAAATGCGAAACACCCATTGCGCGCTTTACGCATTCAAGCGTCTCGGCATCGGTTATGCGCAAGCCATTGTGAAAGCGCGGTTCCAGACCACGTGCGTGCATCTCCGCATCAATCTGCGGCCGTGCGCCACAGACCAACACCAAGCGGATGCCAATCGCATCAAGCAATGCGATGTCGTGAATCAGCGCCTGTGCTACACCTTCCGAGAGTACTTCGCCGCCAAACGCGATAACAAAACTGCGACCGCGAAAAGCATGAATATACGGCGCCGCTTGGCGTATCCATGCGACCGGACGTTCATCAGCTTGTGGGGCGGTGGTGCGTGTTTCTATGGTCATTTCTTTCCTTCAGGTTTCTTTTTTTTCGTCGATTTCTTGTCAGTTTCTGTAGCTTTAGCAAACTCAGCTTCGATCCGTTCGCATAAGGTTCGCAGGACCTTAACTCGCGCAAACTCTTTGTTGTTCGCCTCGACCAACGTCCACGGTGCTTCACCGGTACTGGTGCGGTCAACCATATCGCAAACGGCGCGATGATAGTCGTTCCATTTGTCTCGATTGCGCCAATCTTCAGCCGTAATCTTGAATTGCTTGAAGGCAATTTGCTCACGTTCCTTAAAGCGCTTCAACTGCTCGTCAGCCGATATTTGCAGCCAGAATTTGACCACGATAGCGCCTGAATCTGCCAATTCATGCTCAAAATCATTTATCTCGGAATAGGCACGCAGCCAGTCGGATTGTGAGCAAAAACCTTCAACCCGTTCGACCAGCACCCGACCATACCAAGAGCGATCAAACATAGTGATGCGGCCGATACGCGGCATGTGCCGCCAAAAGCGCCACAAATACGGCTGCGCGCGCTCTTCTTCGGTCGGTGCGGCAATTGGCACAATCTGATATTGCCGCGCATCGAGCGCCGCACTAACGCGACGTATAGCACCACCCTTGCCGGCGGCGTCGGCTCCTTCAAACACACAGACCACCGAGCGCTGCTTGAAGCGTGGATCACGAACTAACTCGGACAGCCGACCTTGCCATTTGGCTAACTCGCGTAAAAAAGTCGGCTTGGTCATCACCTGATCGAGCTTGAGTTCGGTCAGCAAATCACGCCCATCAATATTCGCTGGTGGCGGTGGCGCAACCGGTACATCGGACGGCTCCGGTGTCGCGAGGCGGCGCGTAATGCTATCGAGCAGAATTTTCCCAACGCTGAGCGAACGAAAGCGGTCGTCGCTGCCTTCAACCACAATCCACGGTGCCCACGGCGTATTGGTCATGCGCAAAATATGCCCGGCGACATCCTGCAAATCATCGTAAGTTTTGAGCCGATTCCAATTCCATTTGGTCACTCGCCATGCCGTGCGTGGGTCCTTTTCCAAGGCCTTTAGTCGCTCGCGCTGGCCGTCCTTGGTCAGGTGAAACCAGAACTTCAATACCAGCGCACCTTCACTGGCCAGCATGGCTTCGAAGCGGTTGATTTGATCGATACGCGCGTCGAGTCCCGCCTCACTCAAGCTGTTTTGCAGACGTTGCCGTATCGGATCGGAATACCAAGAGCCGGCAAAAATTCCCACCCGACCTTTGGGCGGCAATGCCCGCCAATAACGCCACATGCGCGGCCTGTCGCGCTCTTCATCGCTGGGTTCTGAAAACGCCAAGGTCGAGATAAAACGCGGATCCATCCATTCGTACAGGACGTTAATCGTCTCGCCCTTTCCGGCACCATCTTGGCCACTGACCAAAACGATGACCGGAATCTTTCCATTCTCTTTCAGTTCATATTGCGCCGCCTGCAACGCCGCGCGCAGCGCAGGGACTTCCTGCTTGAAAGTTTTTTTGTCGATACGATGATCAAGTTCAGCCGATTCAAACATTACAAATCTCCCCAAAGTGCCATGATGGCAGCGAGCGCGGCAGGGCCAGCGGTCTCAGTGCGCAGCACGCGTGGGCCAAGATTCAAAGCCTGAAAACCGGCGAACTGTGCAGCTTTTATTTCACCTTCCTCGAAACCACCTTCCGGGCCAATCAACAACGTCACTGGTTTGTCTGGTCGCGGTAAATCACGCAAGCGGAGACATTGCACTTCTGCGCTCGGCGCGAGACAGATCAAACGCAAATCATTGTGCGCGGTTGCTGCAGCGAGATATTGCGTTAGATCAAGAATCGGTGCCACTTCCGGCACGCGGTTGCGTCCGCTTTGTTCGCAAGCAGCGCTGGCAATATTGGCCCAGTGCGTTACGCGACGCTCCATACGCTCGCCAGAGAGGCGGATCACACTGCGCTTGGCGGCAACAGGCTGTATGCGCGCCACCCCCAGCTCGACGGCCTTTTGCACAACAAAATCCATCTTGTCAGCCGCCGCCAGACATTGCACCAGGTTCACCTGCACGTCCGGTTCGCGATTGATATCAAAATATTCACGCAACACCGCCCGCAAGCCTTTGCCAGCCGGTTGCAGGGTCGCCAGCCATTCGCCACCGCGACCATCGAACAGTAACGCCGTGTCACCAGCACCAACTCGCAAAACCTTGAGCGCGTGATGCGCCGCTTCCGTTGGCAGGTCAACGGTTGCGCCGGGCGCGAGCAAAAACGGAACGTGGAATCTGGGTATCATTTCCGCATTATCACCAATCCTGTGGAATGCTCCCATGGTCAGTTTGCCAACGCCAGTTTGTGATTTCGGTCTAGCTGCACCGGATTTTGATTTGCCCGGTGTCGACGGCAAGCATCACACCTTGGCAAACAGTCGCGGGCCAAACGGATTACTGGTGATGTTTATCTGCAATCATTGCCCCTATGTCAAAGCCATCATTCATCGGCTGATTACGGACACCAAAGACTTGAAAGCACTGGGCGTAGGCAGTATCGCCATCATGAGCAATGACACAGTGACTTATCCCGAAGACGGGTGGCAGCACATGGTCGCGTGGTCACGCGAACTGGATTTTGGTTTTCCCTATGTATTGGATCAAACTCAATCTGTCGCCCGCGCCTACGGTGCCGTTTGCACACCGGATTTCTTTGGCTACAACGCCAACTTGGAATTGAATTACCGAGGCCGCCTAGATGCCTCGCGCGTGCAACCAGCACCGGACGACGCTCGACGCGATTTATTTTTGGCGATGAAACAAATCGCGCTCTACGGCGATGGCCCACAAGAACAAATTGCCAGCGTCGGTTGCTCGATAAAATGGCGCACTGCCTAAACAATTTGCCTTCGGAGAATCACCATGGTTTCCCACGTTTCCCAAACTCTCTCAATCGCCAAAGTTCTTAGCGGTAATGCGCCGGCAGGTTCCACCATCACCATTCAGGGCTGGGTGCGCACGCGGCGTGATTCCAAGGCCGGCATCTCTTTCGTCAATGTCTCCGACGGCTCATGCTTTCAGCCGCTGCAAGTGGTCGCGCCAGAATCGTTGGCCAACTACAACGAGGAAGTTTTGCACCTCACCGCCGGTTGTGCGGTCGAAGCCACCGGCACTATCGTTGCCTCGCAAGCCAAGGGCCAGGCCTTTGAATTGCAGGCCACCTACATCCGTGTGCTGGGCTGGGTCGACGACCCCGATTCCTATCCGATACAACCCAAAGCGCATACCCTGGAATTTCTTCGCGAAGTCGCCCACCTGCGCGCGCGCACCAACGTCATCGCTGCCACTACACGCGTGCGCCACACCATCGCGCAAGCCATCCACCGCTTCTTCGACAGCCGCGAATTCGTCTGGGTCAACACGCCCATCATCACCACCTCGGATGCCGAAGGCGCGGGCGAAATGTTTCGTGTGTCCACGCTGGATATGAATAATTTGCCGCGCGATGCAAGCGGAAAAATCGACTACGCACAGGATTTTTTCGGTCGTGAAACTTTCCTCACTGTGAGCGGTCAGCTCAATGTCGAAACCTATTGCATGGCGCTGTCCAAGGTCTATACCTTCGGCCCCACCTTCCGCGCCGAGAATTCCAACACCAGCCGTCACCTCGCCGAATTCTGGATGGTCGAACCGGAAATCGCCTTCGCCAATCTGGCCGACGACGCCAGCCTCGCTGAAGCCTTGTTGAAATTTATTTTCAAAGCCGTGCTGACCGAGCGCCCCGACGACATGGCGTTTTTTGACGAGCGTATAGAGAAAGGGCTGATCGCCAAACTACAAGGCATCATCGACGCCGATTTCGTCCGCATGGATTACACCGACGCGATACGCATACTCGAAACGGCCAGCAAGAAATTCGACTATCCGGTCAAGTGGGGCATAGATTTGCAATCCGAACACGAGCGTTTCATCTGTGAGGAATATGCAAAAATGCCGGTCGTTTTGATGAACTACCCGAAAGAAATAAAAGCCTTCTACATGCGCATGAACGACGACGAAAAAACCGTCGCCGCAATGGATGTGCTGGCCCCCGGCATAGGTGAAATCATCGGCGGCAGCCAACGCGAAGAACGCTTAAGCGTGCTCGACGCGCGCATGACTCAAGGCGGCCTCGACAAAGAACATTACAGCTGGTACCGCGACCTGCGCCGCTACGGCACGGTTCCGCATGCAGGGTTCGGGCTGGGGTTTGAGCGGACTGTGGCTTACGTCACAGGACTGGGAAATGTGCGCGATGTGATTCCGTTCCCGAGGACGCCGGGGAACGCGCGGTATTGATGGTGTGTCGCCGGCATCGACTAGTGAACAAGCTGTTTGATTCGTAGTGTTTTTGGAATTTAAGAAGTTCAACACGGCGGTGTAACTTCAGCATTATTCGCTGTCGACCCCGCGCCTGCCTCATCGTATTCCGACCGACCAGTGCTGCGCGCTAGTCTTTCGGCGCAAGCCTTGGTGCCAAAGCGTCGAGCGGAGGACCGCAGACTTCGACTATTTCTATCATGTTGGCGTGTATTGCAGCCGTCAGGTCACTCTCAAGTAATGGCAAAGCCTCGGCAAAGGGAACCAGTAAATGGACGACGCCACAAACACGGTTTCGACCATTGAGTTTGGCCAGATAAAGCGCCATGTCGGCGATCTGAAGTGTTTTCTCCCAATTGCATTCAGTCTCAGGAATACCAGAAAACGGCAGGCACAAAAATCCGCCGCTAACGGTGACGGTGATTGATTGTCCGCCAGCGTTGAAAGGTGCCTGGCTAATTACCTTCAGAATCCGTTCGGCCAGATTTTTGATATGCAAAGCGGTGCCTTTAGGAGAGTACACCAAGAACTCTTCGCCGCCCCAGCGCATGATCATGTCGGACTCGCGTACCGCAAGGCGCAGGCGTCTGGCCACTTCGACCAGAACGGCGTCGCCTGCCCCATGACCCAAGGTATCGTTGACACACTTAAAGTGATCGATATCCAGCACCAACAGGCCATCAGGACTATCGTCCTCGCGCCGCAGACTGGTCACATCGCGGGGTCGTTGTTGCATGATGTCCAAGAATGCACGCCGGTTGAAGAGCCCGGTCAGCGCGTCTCGTACGGAATGAAACTCGAGCTGCTTGTTGGCATCACTGAGCTTCAGGTTGGCATCGCGCGCTCGTCGATACAAGTAGAAAACAAAAATCCCGCCCATCACTGTAACGATGGTGCCAAGGATGGTTACCGTTTGTTGTAGCTGCTGGTTGCGGATTTCGGAATCCTTGAGGGTGTTTTCCCTCGCCAACAACTCAATTTTTTTCTGCCGTTGGACTGTATCAAACTGCTCCTGTAGTGCTGCTACTGTGCGCTCACGCTCTGCCTTGAATAATTGCGCACTCAAGCTCTGCTGTTCACGGATACTTGCGACTGCTTCCTTGAAACGTCCAGCCTGTTCGTACATTTTTCCCAACTCTGCTAGAACGCCTTCCTCACTTGAAATGTCCTCTGCACCGTGCTGGACTTTGAGCGCTTGCCTCACTTGGGCAGCGCCTTCGTCAACTTTGCCCTGACCCATCAGGGCAAAGCCGAGGTTGGCCTGCGCCGTAGTAAAACCGCTTTGGTCACCGGTTTCCTTGTACTTGTCCATCGCTAGTCGGGAGAATAATTCCGCTTTGCGATAATTTCGTTTTAACAGCCAGCTGTCGCCGATGTTGCTGAGCACTACCGCCTCGGTTTGTTTCTGCCCGCTCTCACGGCTGATCTTGAGCGCCCGTTCATTGGCTGCCATATATTCGTCGGTTTGCCCAAGGCTTGAAAAGGCTCCACCTTGATTGAGGTACAGGGTCGCCAGCATCCCCTTCAGACCAAGTTGATGGGCCAGTGTCAATGCTTGATTGAGGATTTCAAGCGCTTTCTGCGGATTGTTCATCGCCGAATACACATTGCTCAGAGTGTTCATCGACTTCAGGCGTGCTTGCGGTCCGTATTTTTCCTGTTGCTCCGCGTTATGCAAGGCCTTGAGAGCACTATCCAAGGCGGCCTCGAACTTGCCGACGGCTATCTGCGCGTTACTCAGTACCCTGAAATAGTAGGACAGGGTTTCAAAATCTGTGATGCGCGCAGCCAACGGCGCCAACTTTGCAAGCTTTGCAATCGCTGCGCCAGTCTCGCCAGCCGAGGTCATCAAACTCGCGTCCGCCGCGGTTGCGAGAATTAAGCCAATGTCATCCTTTTGCTCCAGTGCCAAACTGAGCAGCTTAGCGACTGAAGCTGCTGCAGCATCCATCTGTGCGGATTCGATCTCAAGCTCAATACGAGCCATGAAATATTTCCGCCTTACTACGTAGGGCGTCTGTGGTCCAAGGGTCGTTCCTAGTGCCTCGACTTCTTTGAGTGCGGCTCGCGTATTGTTTTCAGCAAGCAAATATATGGCGTCAATGCGGTCCAGATCGGTTTGCCCCGCGGTACCGGGCAAGGGTAACGCGCTTGCCAAGGCAAACAGGGCAATGACCATCCAGCGCAACGGACCCAGAGATGGGCAAACTTGAACCTTATCGATACCGGTTCTATTGAGGACGACCAGCAGAAAGTCCAGGTTCAAGTCTTGCAAAATCACATTTCTATACATACGCGTTTTCGCTAATCAGGTTAGTTGGTGCTGGTGATACGCCGTCAAACAATGACCTTCAATAACTAGCGCCAAAAAATTGTCAAACACGCTGATTTACTGCTTAGCATAAGCCACCACCGTCTGCCTTTGCTGACCAAGTCCTTCAATCCCCAGCGTCATCACGTCACCCACCTTTAGAAACGTCGGTGGCTTCATGCCCAGGCCAACGCCCGGTGGTGTGCCGGTGGTGATGATATCGCCGGGGAGCAGGGTCATGAATTGGCTGATGTAACTAACCAGATACGCGCAGCCGAACACCATGGTTTCTGTATTGCCGTGCTGACGATTTTGTCCATTCACATCCAGCCACATTCCCAGCGTTTGCGGATTACGTATTTCGTCGGTGGTGATCAGATACGGTCCGACCGGCCCGAAGGTGTCGCAACCTTTGCCGCGATCCCACTGGCTACCGCGTTCCATCTGAAAATTGCGTTCGGAAATATCATTCACGACGCAATAGCCAGCCACGTAATCAAGCGCGTTCGCCTCCTCAACATACTGCGCTTTGCTGCCGATGACGATGCCCAGCTCAACTTCCCAATCAAGCTTGGTCGCGCCTTTGGGCATGATCACATTGTCGTTCGGCCCGCTCAGGCATGTCGTCGCCTTGCTGAACAGTATGGGCTCGCCAGGAATCGGCAGATTGGCTTCGGCGGCGTGATCCGCATAGTTCAAACCTACGCCGATGAATTTGCCTATTCCTATGAAAGGCACACCCAAGCGCGGATAACCCTTCACCACTGGTAAGGATTCAGGTTTGATTTTTCGCAGTTTGACAAGTTCGCGTGGCGACAAAACAAAACTGTCGATTTGCGGCACGATACTCGACAACGCACGTATTTGCCCGGATGTATCCAGCATACCGGGTTGCTCATGACCAGCGGAACCGTAGCGCAAGAGTTTCATGGTGATTTCCTTTGGTGGCTAAGGCACGATGCAATTCGAAAATACAGGGTCACAATTGGTGCTGACGCTGCGGCGTGCAAAGGAAAGTGTATTAGAAGATAGGTCGCAAGCGATGATAAAATCGGAGATTGTCACTTTTACCGGCTGCCTTTGGTGGCGCGCGCAATGATTTCTGGTCTACTCAAGAAGCTTTTCGGCAGTCGCAATGACCGCCTGATTAAACAATATTCCCAAAATGTTCAGCGCATCAACGCGCTCGAGCCGGCTACAAAGGCGCTCTCGGACGATGCCTTGAAGGCCAAGACCGTGGAATTCCGCCAGCGCTTTGCGGCCGGTGAAACGCTTGACGCGCTATTGCCCGAGGCCTTCGCGGTGGTGCGTGAAGCCGGTGTGCGCTCGCTCGGCATGCGCCACTTTGATGTGCAAATGATTGGCGGCATGGTGCTGCACAGCGGCAAGATTGCCGAGATGCGCACGGGGGAAGGCAAGACTTTGATGGCGACGCTGCCGTCCTACCTCAATGCGATTTCCGGCAAGCCGGTGCATGTGATTACGGTCAATGACTACCTCGCCAAGCGCGATGCGGAATGGATGGGGCGTTTGCATCAATTTCTCGGGCTGACAGTCGGCGTAAATCTTTCGCAGATGCCGCACGACGACAAACAAGTGGCCTACGCCGCTGACATCACTTACGGCACCAACAACGAATTCGGTTTCGATTATCTGCGTGACAACATGGTCTATGCGGCGACCGATCGAGTGATGCGCGGGCTGGGTTTTGCGATCATTGACGAAGTCGATTCGATCTTGATTGATGAGGCGCGCACACCGCTAATTATTTCTGGGCAGGCCGAAGATCACACCGAGTTATATGTGCGGATGAATGCTGTACCGCCGTTGCTGACGCAAGGTGAGTTGGTGAAATCGGAAGGCGATCCCGAGACGGGCGATTACGCCGTTGATTTGAAATCCCATCAAGTATTGCTAACCGAAGCTGGTCACGAAAAAGCCGAGGAAATCTTGGCGCGTCTGGGCATGCTGCCCGAGGGCAGTAGCCTCTACGAGCCAGCCAATATTTTGTTAATGCACCACCTCTACGCGGCGCTGCGTGCGCACACTTTGTATCACCGCGATCAGCACTACGTGGTGCAAGACGGCGAAGTGATTATTGTTGATGAATTCACTGGTCGTTTGATGACCGGACGGCGTTGGTCGGACGGATTGCATCAAGCGGTGGAGGCCAAAGAAGGCGCGAAGATACAATCGGAAAATCAGACGCTGGCTTCGATTACTTTCCAAAATTATTTCCGCATGTACACCAAGCTGGGCGGTATGACCGGCACGGCGGACACCGAGGCTTACGAATTTCATAGCATCTACAACCTCGAAACGGTGGTGATCCCAACCAACCAGCCTATGGTACGGATCGATCAGAACGATCAGATTTATCGCACGGCGGCCGAGAAGCACACCGCTATCGTTTTAGATATTCGCGATTGTCACGAACGCGGTCAGCCGGTGCTGGTGGGTACTACGTCGATTGAAAATTCCGAGTTGCTCTCGGCATTGCTCACCCGCGAGAAGCTGACACATCAAGTGCTTAACGCCAAGCAACATGCGCGCGAAGCCGAGATCGTCGCGCAGGCCGGAGCTCCTGGCGTGATTACGATTGCGACCAACATGGCTGGTCGTGGTACCGACATTGTGCTCGGTGGCAACATCGAAAAGGAAATCAACGCGATTCGTGATGATGCGAGCCTGTCGGATGCTGACAAAGCCAGCCGCACAGCAAGCTTGCGTGCCGACTGGCAAGCGGTGCACAACCGTGTTTTGGCCGCTGGCGGCTTGCATATTATTGGTTCGGAACGTCATGAATCACGCCGCATCGATAACCAATTGCGTGGTCGTGCGGGTCGCCAAGGCGATGCCGGTTCGTCGCGGTTTTATCTCGCGCTTGATGATCCCTTGCTCAAGATTTTTGCTGGCGACAGACTCAATTCCATCATGGTTCGCCTCAAGATGCCGGAGGGCGAAGCGATTGAACATCCGCTGGTCAGCCGTAGTCTGGAATCTGCTCAGCGCAAAGTCGAACAGCGCAATTTTGACATCCGTAAACAATTGCTCGAGTACGATGATGTCGCCAACGACCAGCGTCGCGAAATCTATAAGATGCGCAACGAGTTGCTCGATACCGACGATATTTCTGAGACGATTTCAGCTATGCGTCAAGGTCTGATATACGACAATTTCCGTTTGCATGTGCCGTTGGAAAGCGTTGAAGAGCAATGGGATATCGTCGGTCTGGAAACTACCCTGAGCGCTGAGTTGCGAATGCAGCAGCCGGTCGGGCAGTGGCTGAAGGATGAGCCACAAATGACCGACGACGACATCCTCAAGCGCTTGCTCGATTCTGCTGATGCGCATTACGTGCAGAAGATTGACAAGGTCGATGCGACGGCATGGCATGCTTTTGAGCGCAATGTAATGTTGCAAAGTTTGGATCAGCATTGGCGCGAGCATTTGTCAGCACTTGATCACTTGCGCCAAGGCATACATCTGCGTGGTTATGCGCAAAAAAACCCAAAGCAAGAATACAAGCGCGAAGCGTTTGAGTTGTTCGGCAGTTTGCTGCAAGTTGTGCGCAACGATGTGACCAAATTGTTGATGTCGGTCGAAGTTCAAACCGAAGCACAGATCGAAGTGCCGGACACGCCACCACCACTGGAAAACGTGCAATACCATCACGCCAATTACGAAGAAGCGTTGGGCATACGTGAGCCGGAAACTCCTGCGACGATAGAACGCGTCGAACCAAAAGTTGGTCGCAACGATGCCTGCCCTTGCGGCAGCGGGAAAAAGTACAAACACTGTCACGGCAAGCTGAACTAAGGCGTAGCGGGGCGGCAAGTGACACCGCAGCGCCTGAAAACTTTGCAGGAAGATGGCGACGCGATTGTGGTGCTGGACCAAACGCGATTGCCGAGTGAGGCGGTGTTCCAGCGGCTCGATAGTTTGGAATCGGTCGCTAACGCAATCATCAACATGCAAGTGCGCGGGGCGCCGTTAATCGGAGCCACCGCGGCTTACGGCGTGGCTATTGGCCTTGCCGACGATGCTACCGATGCGCGTTTGGCTTACGTGATTGAAACACTCGCAGCGACACGTCCGACGGCGGTGAATCTACAGTGGGCGTTGCGGCGAATGGATGCAGAAATTCGCCAATTGGAAGTGACGCGCAGTGTCGGCTTAATACAGCCGACCCGCTGCGCGGGCGCAAATCAGTGCTTTGCGAAACCCCTGCTCTGCCGCTGTTGCGAAGCATGGAAAGTCGCTAGCCGCATTGCCGCCGAAGACGAAGCCGCCAATGCCGCAATCGGCAATCACGGTTTGAAACTTTTGCTCGACCTCCAAACCCTTGCAAGACCAATTCAAATCATGACCCACTGCAACGCTGGACGACTTGCCACCGTCGCCCACGGCACGGCGCTCGCCCCGGTGTATGCAGCGCACGAAGCGGGTATCGCGGTACACGTTTGGGTGTCGGAGACTAGGCCGCGCAATCAGGGTTTGCTGACCGCCTGGGAGCTCGCCGAAGCGGGTATTCCGCACACCTTGATTGCCGACAACGCCGCCGGTCTGTTGATGATGCAAGGTCGCGTTGATGTAGTGCTGGTCGGTGCCGATCGCATCGCGGCGAATGGTGACACAGCGAACAAAATCGGCACCTATTTAAAAGCGCTGGCGGCCAAGGCGCACGGTGTCCGGTTTTACGTCGCGGCGCCTTTGTCAACTTTCGATTTCAGATGCGAAAACGGCGCCGAAATTCCCATTGAAGAACGCGCCGCAAACGAACTTCACGCCGGAGGTATTTCTGTCGCTAACCCGGCGTTTGACATCACACCGGCGCATTTGATTAGCGGATTTATTTCCGAGCGTGGCGTGTTAGCAGCGGGAGATTTACTGCAATGGAAAACTTGAAAGCGCAAGTGCTCGCGACTGCGTTGACGATGAACGCCAGCGGTATCAACAGAGGCAGTGCAGGAAATGTGAGTGCGCGATGCGAAGGTGGATTTGTCATTACGCCGACAGGAATGGCGTATGCCGAATGCGTGGCGGACGATATGGTTTGGTTGCCACTAAAAGATTCAAGTTCGCCAGTTGGTGCTGGTGTGCAGTGTCGGCTTAGTACAGCCGACCCGCTACTCAGGCGCAAAGCAGTGCTTTGCGAAACCCCTGCTTCGCCGCCGCCGTCACAACAACGCCAAGCTTCCTCCGAATGGCGTTTCCATCACGATATTTATGTTGCACATCCAGATGCCGGTGCCATCGTTCATACCCACTCAGCATTCGCCACGGCGCTAGCTTGTCATGGTCTGTCCATCCCCGCATTTCACTATATGGTCGCGCGATTTGGTGGCGACGATGTGCCTTGTGCGGCTTACGCCACCTTTGGTACACAAGAATTGTCCGACGCGATAATCGCAGCACTGAAAGATCGGTGCGCCAGCTTAATGGCGCATCACGGCATGCTGGTTTATGGTCAGAATCTCAAGCATGCGCTGGCGCTCGCCATCGAGTTGGAAACGCTCGCCGAGCAGTATTGGCGGGCATTGCAGCTTGGTCAGCCCAAGCTATTGCCAGGCGACGAGATGCGCCGCGTGTTAGATAAGTTCGCGGGTTACGGCCAAGCTAAATAAATCCGGTCGGCTGCGTCTGAGCGGCTTATTCCTCGTAATAGCGGCCTTCGGCACGGGCAGCTGATTCGTATGACTTCGGCAGTGTCAGTTTATGTGCCGCAAGTGCCTTGGCTCGTATCGAGACGACATATTGGCGCGTCTCGGTTTGCGCAATGTCAGTGGGCATCGTGTGCCCGTCCATCAAACGCACGGCCATGCTGGCTGCAACTTCGCCTTGCTCAAAGCCGGAAGTACCGATAGCCAACATGCCACCATCTTCAACGAAAAAACTGTTGGCGCCGATTAGCGGCAAACGAGAATTCGCCTGCGTCCAACGTACAACATCCGCCGGCGGCACTAGCGTTGGGTCCTTACTGCTCCTTGCTAACAAGCGGTAGTTGGTGAGCAAAATTACATCGGCACGTGTTTGTGCCGAAAAGACTGCAGCCTGCCATTCGGCAAACGTATTTACCATGCGGCTGCCGGTAAAGAGCAGTGGCTGCCAATCAAAATTGCGGATAAAACGATCATCATCTTCGACCGATCCCGATTGATCAGAAAGGTGCATGAGCCGCAAAAACTCCTCGTCATTTTTTGGCTTGGACGACAAAACGGTGGCGCTCAGATTTGAACTTTGAATTGCATCCCTTATCGCAGTGAGTTGTTTGCGCTCGAGGATGCCGGTGACATTAGTGGTTTTGTCGTAGCCATATGCACCGGCATCGCCGTTAATGCCCGCAAAGACGATTTTGATATCGGCGCGATTGATGTAATAGCGTGCTGCATAGCCTTGCGCATCGTCGTCAATGGCGACGAGAATTTTGGGTGCCCATTGATCAATGAGCGCACGCGCGACCACACCGGCCGCCTCACGTTGGGTTTGCGACGGGTAACGTTTTAGATCCATGTAGTGCCAGCGAATCGACCAATCTGTGTGCGTATCGAGAACCCGGTGTAGGCCAATGTCGACATCGCGCGTCCAAGCGTAACTGCTATCGTAGCTGTGCAAAATTAGTATGCGCGGGAGGGTGAGTTTGTATATTCCCATCGCGGTCAATCCCGCCAGCAGAAGTACCAAAATTATGCCGATGCCAGTTTTGGTCTTCATCACCAGCTCATTTTCTGACGGCGATCGAAGAATGTACAGCAACTACTTCGGGGTCGCCGCAAGCCATGACATAAACCGGCAGCGCAACTGTCTTCACCCGCGTTGTCCTGAGTTGGACAGCGATGGGACAAGGTGGTGGGTTGAGCAGCTTGTGCAAGTCGAAAAACATGGAATATGCAATTCAGTAGCTGACGTGCTAGGCCACTGAGGATAATCCAACACGACTCAAATTGGGTAAAGCTGAACGGTAAAAATTAAGACAAGCTTGCCACCGAGAACCGGAAAGCGAGGGGTGTCGCGCGAATGGCGTATCAGTACGCAGTCGCGCAACTAGTACTGCAAACGCTAGTGACCGTAACCGTAGCGTTCGTGACGCTCGCGCTCGCGCCGATGGTGCTCGCGCATTTGCTCACGCCGCCATTCGTTATGACGATGATGTTCCCAAGCTTGTTGCTGATAGTTGGGCTGGTAGGCGGGATAAATTTGCTGATAGTGCTGCTCATATTGCTGCTGGTAGGTCGGCAATGGCGCGTAGACAACCTGAGCTACCGGCGGGCGGTATTGCGGTTGATATTGGGGTTGATATTGTGCGTGGTACTGTGGTTGATATTGTTGTTCGCGGTGTTGCCTTTCTGCTGAAAGCGCGAGTAGTGCGCCAGCAGTTGCACCGATAACGGCACCATCACGGCCGCCGACCGAGCGGCCAATTGCTGCCCCGACACCCGTACCGAGCAAGACGCCCAAGGCACGGTCACCCGCATAACTAGCGGTGCTCGCCAGCAACGTGGTCGACAGCAGTCCAACAATTACGGGGGTTCTGAATTTCATGGTGCGCTCCTTCGATGAAGACAGGCCACAGGACCTGTCACACGTTCAAAAACGCTTAATGACTCGCGCCGCTGACGGCAATTACATTGCGTTACGAATTTCAGCCGCCAAAAAAATCATGCACGGCAGCAATCGTACGATCGATATCGTCGGCATTGACATCCAAATGCGTCACGAAACGCAGTCGATATAGGCCGGTGATAAGTATCTGGCGAGATTTTAGAAAGGCAATCAATTCCTCGGCACGCGGCCGCACAGTTTCGGTCAGATCGACAAAAACGATATTGCTGTGTGGTGGCTCAACCACAAGTTCTGCAATATCACCCAGACCCTCAGCAAGGCGCTTGGCTAGGGCATGATCGTCAGCAAGCCGCGCAACATGGTGGTCCAACGCATAGCTAGCTGCCGCTGCCAAAATGCCCGCTTGGCGCATGCCGCCGCCAGCCATCTTGCGGACGCGATGAGCGCGCGCGATCAAATCACGACTACCGCACAAAACTGAGCCGACTGGCGCGCCCAAGCCTTTCGAAAAACACACCGAAACGCTATCAAAACTCTGCGCAATGCGGCGCGCTTCTGCTTGCACCGTGCCGCCGGTTAGTGTCGCTTGCACCGTTGCCGCATTAAACAATCTTGCCCCATCCAAATGTGTTTGCAGCCCATGTGCCTTGGCTAATTCTGTGGCTTGAACAAGATAGTCATACGGAATCAGTTTTCCGCCCAGCGTGTTTTCCAGCGCCAACAAACGGGTGCGTGCAAAATGCGCGTCGTCCGGCTTTATCGCCGCTGCAATATCGGCCAGCGATAACGTGCCGTCGGCCTGATGCGTCAGCGGTTGTGGTTGCACACTACCAAACACCGCGGCACCGCCGCCTTCCCAGCGGTAGCAATGAGCAAATTGGCCGACAATGTATTCATCACCGCGTTGGCAATGCGACAAGATCGCGCAAAGGTTGCTTTGGGTTCCACTGGTAACAAACAGCGCCGCCTCAAATCCCAGCATGGTCGCCAACTTGTCCTGCAAAGCTACAACGCTAGGATCATCGCCGAAAACATCATCACCGAGCGGCGCCGCCATCATCGCCGCGCGCATTGCGGCAGTCGGACGGGTAACCGTATCGCTACGCAGGTCGGCGATAGTGTTCAATTCTTTGCTACGCCTAAGCGACCAATGGCCAGATCGAGCAGCGCTTTGGTTTGGGCTGGCGATGGCAGGCCGCTGCGGTCAGTTGGAATCTCGACCGAAAGACTGACGCGTCTATCATTGACCAAGCGATCACAGGCGACATAGAACTGCGTCATTTCCTTGCTTCGTGGCGCGGTCTTGGATACGGTGAACGGATAGTCACCTTCTTCACAAGTGGTGTCGCCAAGTTCGGTCACCACTGTGGTTGCCGTTTTGGCCTGATCATTTTTCATCTTCAGCCAGGCCACGATGCCGTCCATTTTTTCGAAATGGTCTATTGCAAGACTGACGCTCTTACGACTATTTTCAACATCGGCGTAATAGAAACACAGCTCAGTTTGAATTGCCGCGGGTGCGCCAGACATTTCGACCGGCATACTTACTTCATTGTCACGCGGCGAGTTGTTAATGTTGTAGCCGATTGTTCCAATGTCGGCGGAAGTGAGCAAACGACAGACTGAGTTGGCTGAGGGTGGCTTGGCTGGTTGCGAGTCGACGACCTCAATTTGTGCCTGCACACCGAAGCAAACAGTGAAAAGAATCAAGCCAAGAATTAGTGGTGTTCGCATGGCAAATTACTCCAGAAAATGAAAAGCATTTTCGCAATTGTAGGGCGGCTCGACCGGCAAAGGCGTGATCTCACGTGGCGGTTTGCAGGATGTAACAATTGAATTTGCAGTTGCCTGGCTGCAGTCAATTGCGTCC
The DNA here is from genome assembly GCA_016721505.1 of Rhodocyclaceae bacterium. Taxonomy (GTDB): domain Bacteria; phylum Pseudomonadota; class Gammaproteobacteria; order Burkholderiales; family Rhodocyclaceae; genus JADKHX01. Next base: position 463,033 of record JADKHX010000003.1, read on the forward strand.
TAGCTGGTCACGCGCAAGATTGCCGGCAACGAGGACGTTCTGCCGCCGCCAAACTCTTGGTGAAACGCCAAACTCGCTTGTGAACCAGCGGGTAAATGAACTCGGAACGGCGTAGCCCAGCATGGTGCCAATCCGTTGCAATGAATGCTTCCTGTTCGCCAAATAACGCGGCACGAGTTCACGGCGCACGTCATTAAGTAGCTCAGTAAAACTTGCATCGGCTGCATCCAGGCTGCGTTGCAGTGTCCGCACACTCGTCCCCAGTCCATCGGCGGTTTGCTCGATGCTCGCGCGGCCTACCGGCATTAACAAATAGATTGCCTTGCGCACGTCGAACACTACCGAATCATCATGAGTATTCGACATCGTGTCCATGAATCGACGCGCATAGGCGGCCATTGCCGGGTCGGCTTTGGGATTGGGTTGATCCAGATCATCGGCGTTGCAGACGATGCCATCGAATTCCGCATCGAACAAAACCTTGCAGTGGAATACTCGTCGATATTGCTGTGGCTCGGCGATTGCGGGATGCTTGAAGTTGATGCTGCGTGGGCTCCAGCTGCCGCCCATCAATCCGTCGCACATGCGATACAAGATACCCATGGCAAGTTCCGTTGCCTGCCGTTTGGGCAAGCCCGCCTCCACCATCACTTCTTCGCGAATGATCGCCGTCTTGCCGAAAATTTTGATGTCCATCGCCAAAGTTTGGTTGAGCAAATGGCGATATTCGATTGTCGTCGTCAGTGCATCGCGTAAGGTGCGCTGATGACTAATCAGCAAACTGACCACGCCAAAATCTGATAACTGTCGTGTTTCGGCCATGCTCAAACCGAAAGTCTGACAGCCGGATTGTTGTGCTGAATCTTCCAGCAATTTGAGTACAGATTCAAATGGAATCATGCGCTCGGGGTCGACCAACATGGATGGCGCAAGGCCAACACCGCGCAGCATTTTTGTCGAGTTCAAACCGTGTGTTTGCGCAACTTCGGCATAATTTTTAAGTACTGCCGCTCGTACTGTCGCTGCACCCATGAAAGATATCTCCTGCTGTTAATCACGCTAGTAAACGCGACTGAGACTTGTCGCTGCTGTATTTCTTGTCAGAAAGTATATGGCACGTAATGAAAAGTTTGCGACACCGTTTGGCAAGTTGACGCTGAAAATCGCCACTAGAGTACGCAACATGCCACCAAGGCAATGAACAAAAACATAGGAGATGCAGAAATGGCCTCAGCGATACGGTTTCACGAAACAGGCGGTGCCGACGTCTTGCGCATGGAAGACGTCGAAGTCGGCGAGCCGGGCGCTGGCCAGGTGCGATTGCGTCATGAAGCCGTCGGGCTGAATTTCGCTGACACCTATTTTCGCAACGGCACTTATCCGGTTCCACTACCAGCGGGCATAGGCGTTGAGGCGGCGGGCGTGGTCGAAGCCGTTGGTGCAGATGTCAGCAATGTCGTCATCGGTGACAAAGTTACCTATACCGGATTTCTCAATACGCTCGGCGCGTACAGCACCGAGCGCCTGATTGCGGCCGCACCACTAATCAAATTGCCCGCCGGTATTGATTGCCAGACCGCTGCGGCGATGACCATGCGTGGCCTTACCTCGGCCTATTTGATGCGCCGCATTTACCCCTTCAAGGCGGGCGACACGCTCTTGCTGCATGCCGCCGCTGGTGGTGTTGGTCTGATTGTTTCGCAGTGGGCCAAGCTACTCGGCCTCACCGTCATCGGCACTGTATCGAGCGAAGAAAAAGCTGCGATAGCCAAGGCTCACGGCTGCGATCACACCATCAATTACAGCCATGAAGATGTGGCCAAGCAGGTGCGCGAACTGACCAATGGCGTTGGCGTCAACGTGGTCTTCGACAGTGTCGGCAAGACCACCTTTATGTCCTCGCTGGATTCGCTCAAGCGCCGCGGCCTGCTGGTCTGCGTCGGTACGGCATCGGGCCCGATTGATGGCTTCAATCCGCAATTGCTGGCGATGAAGGGCTCGCTCTACATCACCCGCCCGGCACTGGCCGACTACATCGCCGACCCGGCGGAGAAAGCCGAACTGGCTGCCGAAATTTTCGGCCACGTCGCCGCCGGTCGCATCAAGATAGAGATTAACCAGCGCTATGCGCTGGAAGACGCAGTGCAAGCGCACCGCGATTTGGAAGCGCGCAAAACCACCGGCTCGTCGATTTTCGTCATTTAAAAAGAAGCAAAAAAATTCCGAGGAGAACTCAGCATGCGTATCGAACAACTGACTTGCGCCATCGGCGCCGAGCTAATCGATGTCAATCTCGCCGATGCAGTCCATGACACCGGTTTATTCAACGAAATTCGTGCGGCGCTGGTCAAGCACCGGGTGTTGTTCCTGCGCAATCAGGACATCAGTCGTGCCGAACATGTTGCCTTTGCCAAACGCTTTGGCGATCTGGAAGACCATCCTGTCGCTGGCAGCCATCCGGATTTCCCCGGTCTGGTACAGATTTACAAGAATCCCGACAGCCCCATGGACCGCTACGAGAACGCCTGGCACACCGACGCGACCTGGCGCGATGCGCCGCCGTTTGGCTGTGTACTGCGTTGCATCGAATGTCCGTCGGTGGGTGGCGACACGATGTGGGCGAATATGGCCTTGGCCTATGAAAAGCTGCCCGCAGAAATCAAAACCAAAATCGCCAAGCTGCGCGCGCGGCACAGCATTGAGGCCAGCTTCGGTGCGGCGATGCCGATAGAAAAGCGCCTCGCGCTCAAAGCGCAATTTCCTGATGCAGAACATCCGGTGGTGCGCACCCATCCCGAAACCGGCGAGAAAATACTTTTCGTCAATGCTTTCACCACCCATTTCAGTAATTTCCATACGCCCGATCATGTGCGCTACGGTCAGGATCACAGCATGGGCGGTAGCGATTTGTTGCGTTATCTCATCAGTCAGGCCTACATCCCCGAGTACCAGATACGTTGGCGTTGGCAGCCCAACAGCATCGCGATTTGGGACAACCGCTCCACCCAACATTACGCGGTGATGGATTACCCGCCCTGCCATCGCAAGATGGAACGTGCCGGCATCATCGGCGAAAAAACTTATTAAAACTTTTTCAGCATGCAACGGCGTCTCGCCAGCACCAACTCACCAAGGAGAAAAAAATGAACTTCCTCGACGGATCCCTGTTCCCCGAAAACATGCAGAAGCTGGTCATCACTGCCGCACCCTATGGCCCCGAGTGGTTTCCCTCGGACTTCCCCGAGGACATCGCTGTCACTATGGAAGAGCAGGTGCAAAAGGCTGTCGACTGTTACAACGCCGGCGCTTCGGTGCTGCATTTGCATGTGCGCGAACTTGATGGCAAGGGCTCCAAGCGGTTGGAAAAGTTCAACGAGCTAATCGCCGGCGTACGCAAGGCAGTGCCCGACATGATCATTCAGGTCGGTGGCTCGATTTCCTTCGCGCCTCCGGAAGACGGCGCAGCCGCGAAGTGGCTGAAGGACGACACGCGCCACATGCTGGCCGAGCTAGACCCGAAACCGGACCAGGTCACGGTCACCGTCAACACGACTCAGATGAACGTCATCGAGCAGATGGACGTGCGTGACTACGCCGGCACCTCGATGGGCAATGAGACCTACGAGGCCTACCGCGAGATGATTGTTCCCTCCGGCCCCGGCTTCATCGAAGAGCACGTGAAGCGTCTTTCTGCCGCCGGCATCCAGAGCGCCTTTCAGTTCTACAACATCAACAGCTACGAGTCGGTCGAACGCCTGATCCGACGCGGTGTCTACAAAGGTCCGTTGGTCTGCAACTGGGTGGCGATCGGCGGCGGTATGGACCAGCCGACGATCTACAGCATGGCCAACTTCCTGCGCGCTATTCCCGACGGCACGATGCTGACGGTGGAAAGCACCATGCTCAATACGCTGCCAATCAACCTCATGGGCATGGCGATGGGTCTGCATGTGCGTTGTGGCATCGAGGACAACCTGTGGAACCAGAGCCGTACCGAGAAGATGACCTCGGTGCAGCAGATCGCACAGTTGGTGCGTCTTGCCAAGGAAATCGGTCGTCCAGTCGCCTCTGGCCGCGAAGCGCGCGAGATTCTCAAGATTGGCGTCTTCTACGACAGCGTCGAAGAGACGCTGGCCGAAAACGGCTTTTCCCCGAATCCCAAGGGCGGCCAGCAGGGCTATCTGCGCAAGGTAGCTTGATGGTCCGAGTGGCGTGGTGCCTAGGGCGCCTCCCCATTTGCACTGCCGATATTCAACAGAGCTGCGCAACGAACGCGGTCGTAACCAGAGGAGAGCGCTTGTGGCCATACACGCAACAGCGGAAATCAGCGGTGACACCTGGCAACGTGTCACCCGGCCTTACGCGTGGGCCGTGTTCGCCCTGACCTTCGGTCTGTTGTTGTCCGACTATATGTCGCGTCAGGTGCTTAATGTGGTCTTCCCGCTGCTCAAGGCCGAATGGGGTTTGAGTGACACTGCGCTGGGTTCGCTCTCCAGTGTCGTTTCGATCGCCGTCGGCCTGCTCGCGTTTCCGCTATCGCTGGTCGCCGACCGCTGGGGCCGCATTCGCAGCCTGACCATCATGGCCGCGATCTGGAGTGTGGCGACACTGGTCTGTGGTCTCGCCTCGGGCTACCAAAGCATGTTCGCCGCGCGATTCTTCGTCGGTGTTGGTGAAGCGGCCTACGCCAGTGTCGGCCTCGCGGTCGTGCTCAGCATCTTTCCACCGCAACAGCGCTCCACAGTTACCGGTGCATTTTTTGCGGGCAGCATGTTAGGTTCTGTGATGGGCATCGGCCTCGGGGGCGTATTGGCTACGCATTTCGGCTGGCGTACATCCTTCGTTGGCATGGCGGTGTATGGCATGGCGCTGACTGTCCTGTATGCCTTGGTGGTCAAGCCCGCGCGCATCGACAGTCCGGACATCAGCGAGAACTCGCAGCTGGCAAAAGTTCGCCCGCCATTGAGTAGTCTGTTCTCGACGCCATCGGTAATCAGCATTTACGTCGGTAGCGGTTTGCAACTTTTTATCACCGGCGCATTGTTGGCCTGGCTGCCCAGTTTCCTCAATCGCTATTACGATATGGATCTGCCCACAGCCGGTGGCGTAGCAGCCATCTTCGTGCTTAGCGCAGCGGCCGGTATGCCCATCTGTGGCGCCATCGCCGACCGCTTGTGTCACGATTCACCAACCCGCAAGATGGCGCTGGCAGTCAGCTATTGTCTGATTTGCGCGGCACTGCTGTGCATCGGTTTCTCGCTACCGTTGGGAACCAGCCAATTGGTCGTGATCGGCATGGCCATGTTCTTTGGCACCGGCATCATGGGACCGGTCGGCACCATGGTCGCCAACCTGACGCCACCGCCCATACACAGCACGGCGATGGCCACCTGGGCGCTGTCGAATAACTTGATTGGTCTTGCGCCCGGCCCATTCATCACCGGCTTGTTGGCCGACCGCATCGGCCTCGCCTCGGCCTTGCAGTTGTTGCCACTGGCGGGTGTTGCTGCAGCGCTGATGTTCATGGTCGGTGTCCGCAACTATCACAAGGATTTGGCACAGGTTCAGCAGCAGCTTGCTGCCAACACAACGAGCGCCTGAGATGACCACACTGACGCTAGGTGCACTGCAAACGCGCGGACAAGACTTGCTACCCGGCCTGATCGCCAGCGCCATCGTTGCCGCTGCCGCCAGTTTTCTTTCCGAGCACTACGGCGCGCCGGTGATGTTGTTTGCATTGCTGCTGGGGATGTCGATGAACTTTCTCGCCACTGAAAGTAAATGCAAGCCAGGCATAGAGTTCACCGCTCGTGAGGTGCTGCGTATCGGCGTTGCCCTGCTAGGCATCCGCATCACCTTCGGCCAGATTGCCGCGCTGGGTTGGGAACCGGTGGCGCTAGTGGTTGCCTCGGTGGTACTAACCATCCTGATCTCGGTGGTGGTCGCCCGCGCAATCGGCTTCAATCCACTGTTCGGACTGCTCAGCGGCGGTGCCACCGCCATCTGCGGCGCGTCCGCTGCACTCGCCCTGGCAGCCGCACTACCCGCGCATCCGGGCAAGGAGCGCGCCACGTTGTTCACCGTGATCGGCGTTTCAGCATTGTCCACACTTGCGATGATTGCCTATCCGATGTTAGTCCGCGCCTTCGATCTACCCCCGGTCGCGGCCGGCATTTTCCTCGGCGGCACCATCCACGACGTAGCACAGGTAGTCGGTGCCGGCTACAGCATGGGCCAGGAAACCGGCGACACCGCCACTGTAATCAAGCTAATGCGAATCGCCATGCTGCTCCCCATCATTCTGGTCGCAGCGATGATTACTCGGACCCGTGCTGCAAAAGACGGCAACGCCGAAGGTGGCGAACGTCCGCCGCTACTGCCTTGGTTCGCAGTCGGTTTCGTCGCCCTCGCCGCCATCAACAGCACCGGCTGGGTGCCCCAGTCTGTGGTCGGTGCCGGCAATGAGTTGTCACGCTGGTGTCTGGTCATCGCCATCAGTGCGCTGGGCATGAAAACCCAGCTCAAGGAAATCGCTTCCGTTGGTATGAAACCCGTAGCTTTGATGGTTGGCGAGACGGTGTTTTTGGCAGGATTGGTACTTATTGCATTGCGCTGGTTGAACTAACCGTGACGGCGTGTGGCCAGCACCAACTGACTAGCGTTCGTCCTCGCGCTTGGCCATGGCCGACGCGAATGGAATCCAATGTAAGGGGTCGCTTCTGAATTCCAGCCATTGCGGTCGCAATTTCTTGGTAAAAGGGTAGAGCAGTCCCTGTGCATTGATTGTCCAATGCGCCGCCACCGCACCAATCACCGGATGTTTATCCCAGAGGCGTTCGCGAACCTTTATGTACTCGGGATCGCTGGTAACGCGGTTGTCGGAGAAAAAGATGAACAGTGATATCAGTGCGATGGCAACGCCGATCAAGAATTTGGCGTTGGCGACGACCTCATCGGCCAGCAAGGAGTCGGCCGCTCGAACGCGATGGAAGGTTGTCCGCTGAAAGTATTCCGCGGCGGTAAATAACATTTTGAATAGATGAGTGAACGCTCCCAGCATGGAGAAGAACAGCGCCCAAATCGGTACCCAATAAGTCCGCCCGGCGGATTCGCCATCGCGCCCGTCTTCAAAATAACTAGCGGAAGCAAAGTTATTTATCGTGCGTTCGACATTGTGATTTTGCGTCCATTTGTACAGTTCGCGACCAAATTGTTCACGCGACATACCGACCTTAAATTGGCAATCAAAACACGCCACTTGCTTGGCCATGTAGCTTGAAAGCGCTGGTTGTTGCAGGAACTCGTCAAGACTCAGGTTCGGACGAATTTGATCGGTACCGAACAGATCGCGCATGGAGCTAGCCCAAGCCTTATTTGCCTTGCTCAGACTCTTGTTCTTGGTGAACTCTGCCGACGCGGTCTGATATTCCTCGGCATGCATGCGCCGCAATGACGCTTCGATATCCACAAACGCAGCATAGGAGATTGCACCGGATTGTTCGTCCCAGTCACGGTACATCAGTTCCGCGATGATGCGGGCGCGTTCACCATCAATGTGCGGCATATCGATCACCGATCCTATAACAGGGAACAAAGCCAACGCCGCCTTGCCTTCCGGGCTGTCGGTCATTCTGGCTGAAAGATCGATTAGCTTCGGCTTGTAAATACCTTCCTGCGCGCCACGGCGTAAGACAGACAGGGTCGCCGCCTGCTGTCGTTCCTCACCTAGCTGCTTGGACAACACCGGCGCAATACCCATTTTTTCATTGAACTGCGGTAACCAAAAGTGTGTCGTCGACAGAAATGTGACACCAGTGCCGAGGATCATCACCAAGCCGAAAACAGTCATCACCGGGCCATGCTTTTGTTCAACAATGCAACGGCGCAACCAAAGTCGCAGCATGTAAAAGCCAACTGCAACCGCTACGGTCAGGCCGGCAAGGTCTAGCGCAATTTCTGTACTTCCACGTTTGACATAAAAGTCGATTACTTTGCCTTGAGTCAGCCAGGTCAGCGGGATGCACACCAAGCAAATGGCGGCAGTCACCAAGATGCGAATCAGCCACGGATGGTTGCGCTTTTCGCACTGACGAAACCATTCGGTGACAAACAGCAAGGAGACGGCAATTCCGGAAATCAGTCGTCCCCAATGCTCAATGGCGGTGGTTTCTTCCTCGGTGGTTTTGCCACTGATCGTGTCCAGCAGGTGCACGCCAAAAGAAAGTTCGAACCACAAATAGAGTGGTGTGAGCACCAAAATTACCAGCAGGAAGTTGAAACGAAAACCACTCTGGCGATTACCTGGCAGCGTGTCATCCTGCTCCAGCAGACGAACTGCGAGTTGTTTGTCGTCGGCCTCGAGATCAATGCCCTGAAGCCGGCGCGCTCCAGCACGCCGCAGATTACGTTTTTCAATGCGCTCCTTAAGAAAGCGCTGACGGCTCATCTCTCGTTTCATCCTAGAAATCTCAGTTGGACGCGCCCGAGTGTGCGACTGGCGAGGCGGCTGGCAAGACGCGAGGAGGACGCAGGCTCCACCCCTGCTACGACGAGCAACGAAGTCAGGCGTCGCGCCAGTCGTGCAATCGGGTGCGTAGCGTGCTCACCCAATAGTTGAGCGGCTTTGATTACTCGAAGGTCAGTGAACATGAAGGATCCCGATTGAAAACAAGCGGTCAACTGAGGTTTCTAGGATCATATAAATCGCCGGAGTAATTTTGGCTGAGGGCGTAGCTTAACCGTTTGCCGAACGCAATTCGGCGGAATTCATTTTGACGGTTCTCCGATACACTCTATCCTTGCCAGACAAGCACTCAAGATGGCAGCAATACCAGCCAACTCAGCACAAATTTGGAGGCCAGCAACATGAACCAAAAAATTCGCAATACTTTGCACCAAATACTGACCGCAGTAATGCTGGCATGGTTTGGACTTTTTGCCCCTGTCATCACCGCAGCGACAACGCCACTGACGACAGAAGAGGTACAAGATCTCGCTGTTGACGCCTACATTTATGCCTATCCACTGGTAATTATGGAAATTACCCGGCAAGTCTCGACCAATGTTGGGGCCGCGACAAGCACTGGGCGGATGAATGCCCCGATGAATCAGTTTGGACATGCCACGGTGTTTCCAGATGACCGCTTTGAGGCGGTGGTGCGCGCCAACGCCGACACGCTGTATTCGTCGCTTTGGTACGACGTCAGCAAAGAACCATTGATCGTTAGTGTTGCTGATTCTGGCGGCCGTTATTATCTTTTGCCGTTGATGGACATGTGGACAGAAGTTTTTGCTTCGCCCGGCAAGCGCACAACCGGAACCGGGGCACAGACTTTCGCCATCGTTGGCCCAAATTGGAAAGGCAAGTTGCCGCCGAACATGAGCTCATACCGCTCGCCGACAGGGATGGGCTGGGTCATTGGGCGCACGCAAACCAATGGCGTTGCTGACTTCTCTGCAGTGCATGCATTTCAAGCCGGGCTGAAGACATCGCTACTGTCGGCGTGGGGTAAGCCAGCCAAAGCGGCACCAGCCGCAAGCGTGAATCCAGCACAAGACCTGAGCGCACCAGTTGAGCAAATAGCGAAGATGGATACAGCAAAATTCTTCGCTTTGTTTGGTCGCCTGTTGAAGGACAACCCGCCGCATTCAGTCGACTATCCGATCCTAGAACGGATGGCGCGAATCGGGATTGTTGCGGGCAAGGATGTGGATGTGACCAAACTTGCGCCTGATGTCCAGGCAGCACTCGCTGCTGCACCTGCGGTGGCGCAAAAGAAAATCGCCAATGCGGTGCGTCGTTCAGGCAATCGCGCCAACGGTTGGCGCACGACCTTGAGCCCGGTCGGCACCTACGGTGCAGAGTATTTGGGACGCGCGGTGATTGCGTATTTCGGTCTGGGCGCCAATGTTGCCGAGGACGCGATCTACCCATCTGCCTTTACCGATGCAGATGGCAAGCCCTATGACAGCGGCGCCAAATACGTGAGGCATTTCGATAAGGACAACCTACCGCCGGTGCGCGCGTTTTGGTCGCTGACAATGTACAACGACCGCCAATTCTTTGCCGCCAATCCGATCAAGCGTTTTGCTATCGGCGATCGCGATGCGATGAAGTACAACGCCGATGGTTCGCTCGATCTGTATATCCAACGTGATGCGCCTACCGCCGACAAGCAAAGCAATTGGCTGCCGGCACCCGCCAGCGGTGGTTTCACCATGAATCTGCGTTTGTATTGGCCCAAACCAGCGGCGCTTGATGGCACATGGCTCGCGCCGCCGGTCAAGCGGGTTGAGTAGGTGGTCCAATATGCATCGTTCGATTTGCGCTGTAACAACAGCGTGATATCAGCACCAACTCACCAACTTTTTCGGAGTGTGAAATGAGCACCAATTCTCTTCTCGTAGAAGCCCGCGGTCACGTCTTGATGATCGGTCTCAATCGTCCTGAAAAGCGCAATGCGTTTGACTTGGACATGTATCGCGAATTGACACTCGCCTATGGTGAGCTCAGCCGCAATCATGAGCTGCGCGTCGGCGTGGTCTATGCGGTTGGCGATCACTTCACAGGCGGCCTGGATTTGCCGAAATGGGCGCCTTCATTTGCGTCGGGAAAATTTCCGGATCTCGAAGATGGCGCGCTCGATCCGTTTGGCTTGACCGGAACAGCGGTAGTGCGCAAGCCGGTGATCTACGCCGTGCAGGGAATTTGTTTCACCATCGGCATTGAGTTGATGCTCTCGGCCGATATCCGCATTGCCGCCACCGATACGCGTTTTGGTCAGATTGAAGTCAAGCGCGGCATCTATCCGGTTGGCGGCGCGACCATCCGTTTCTTTCAAGAAATTGGTTGGGGAAATGCCATGCGCTATCTGTTGACCGGCGATGAAATGAGTGCACAGGAAGCCTATCGGATGGGTATGGTGCAGGAGCTGGTTGCGCCGGGTCAGCAATTGACGCGTGCATTGGAGCTTGCGGATACCATTGCCAATCAGGCACCACTGGCAGTGCAGGCTACGCTGCATTCCGCACGTCTGGCGCGAGCCGAGAGTGACGCCGCTGCTGCCGAACGTTTGATGCCGGATTTGGCGCCGCTGTTTGCCAGTGAAGATGTCAAAGAAGGTATGGCTTCGTTTGTCGAGCGGCGTGCCGCAAAATTTGTGGGGCGCTAAACCAGATGAGCCTGCCTTTAATCAATCCACGCGAACTCGCCTTTCAACTTTACGAACTCTTGCCCACCGCCGAGCTGACTCAGCGCGAACGTTTTGCTGATCACAGCAGGGATACTTTCGATGCCGCCATCGATACTGCGCGACGGGTCGCCGAAGATTACTTTGCGCCGCATCACCGCGAGGTCGACGAACACGAGCCGGTTTTCGAAGACGGCGTGGTGACCATGTTGCCGCAAGTAAAAGTTGCACTCGATGCCTATGCCGAGTCTGGATTTTTAGCGGCGCATCACGATTTCGAGCTCGGTGGCATGCAGCTGCCGCAGGTAATCATGCAAGCGATTCAAGGCACGTTCCAAGTCGCTAACATTGCAACGCAGTCGTATGCCTTACTGACTGTTGCGGCAGGTAACGTGATCCATCATTTCGGCACGCCGCAACAAAAACAGCGCTTCTTGCCAGCCATGCTTGACGGCCGCTTTACCGGCACTATGTGTCTGACCGAGCCACACGCCGGATCGTCACTGGGCGACTTGCGTACCAGTGCAGAACTTCGAGAAGACGGCACTTACGCCATCACCGGCAACAAGATTTTTATCTCCGGCGGCGACCATGAGCTGAGCCAAAACATTGTGCACTTGGTGTTGGCAAGAATCAAAGGCGCTCCTGGCGGAACACGCGGGATTTCACTATTTATCGTGCCGAAATTCTTGGTGGATGACAACGGCGTCGTTGGCGAGCGCAATGATGTAGCGCTGGCCGGTCTGCTGCACAAAATGGGCTGGCGCGGAACCACGTCGACCATGTTGAACTTCGGCGAAAGACGCGGCGCCACCGGCTATTTGATTGGTGAGCCAAATCAAGGCCTGCGCTATATGTTCCACATGATGAACGAGGCGCGCATCGGTGTCGGCATGGGCGCCACCATGCTCGGCTACGCCGGCTACCAGCACTCGCTCGACTACGCGCGCAATCGTCCACAAGGGCGTCCGCCGCAAGCCAAGGATTTTGATACGCCGCAGCGGCCGATCATCGAGCATGCCGACGTGCGCAACATGTTGCTCAAACAGAAGGCCTACGTCGAAGGGGCATTGGCACTGGAGTTGTACTGTGGCGCTTTGGTTGACGACATCGCTACCGGCGACGATCAGCAGCGCGATGCAGCCAATCTGCTGCTTGATTTGCTGACGCCATTAGCCAAATCCTGGCCATCACAGTATTGCCTCAAGGCCAACGAGCTGGCGATCCAGATTCTTGGCGGCTATGGCTACACCCGCGATTATCCGGTCGAGCAGTACTACCGTGACAATCGCTTGAATCCTATCCACGAAGGCACCAACGGCATTCAGGCGATAGATTTGCTGGGGCGCAAGGTCGCGCAACACAAAGGTGCGGCGCTGGCGTTGCTGCAAGCGCGAATTGGCGAAACGGTGACTGCCGCGGCAGGTTTGGAAGTTTGTGCGCCGCTGGCGCATTCATTGCAGCAAAGCGTCGAATTGCTCGAGGAATTGACCGCGCACTTGCTCAGGTCTTTCGCCTCCGCAGGTGTCGATGCGGTGCTTGCCAATGCCTCCGTGTACCTCGATCTTTGTGGCCGTATCCTGATCTCGTGGATGTGGCTTCGGCAGGCAGTCGTCGCCGAGCGTGGCTTGGCAACAGCGACTGGTGATGACGGCGATTTCTACCGTGGCAAGTTGCAAGCGGCGCGTTACTACATCACCTGGGAGTTGCCGGAGATTTACCCTCAGGCTGAGATACTTCGACGGATTGATCCGACCTGTCTCGAGATGCAGGATGCCTGGTTCTGAACTTCTGCGCGGAGTGACTGCTTGCGCGCCTAAATCATGAGCGCCGAAATGGTTGGAGTGATTTCCGAAATCTGGCGCTATCCGGTCAAATCAATGGCCGGGGAGCGGCTGATGGCAGTCGATGTCCAAGCCGGGACCATGGGTCTGCTTGGAGATCGCGGTTGGGCCTTGCGCGACGATACGGCTGGCGAGATTCGTGGCGCAAAAAACTTTCCGACCTTGATGCTGTGTTCGGCCCGCTATCTTGAGCCGCCAGGCATCGACCATGTGCCTCACGTGGCGATTACGCTACCGGACGGCAGGAGTATCCGTAGTGATGATCCGCAGGTGAATCGAATCTTGTCGGAATTCCTCGGGCATGCGGTCTCGCTGATGCCGTTGCAGCCGGCAAGCAACAAGGCGCACTATCGTCGTGCACAACCCGGCTCGTCCTTGATCGGCAAAATCGCCCATAGCCGTTGGCGGCCATGGTTCGAGAAACTGCTGCCTTATACGAAGCTTGAGCGCGACACACGCGAGCTGCTCAGTCGGGAGGCAGGCGAACCTTCGCTGGATTACTCGACCATTCCGGCCGATCTGTTCGAGTTCACTTCACCGCCTGGCACCTACTTCGACCTTTGGCCGCTGCACCTCATGACGACAGCTTCACTGGCTGAGATGGAAAGAGTCAATCCGAAAGCGGTATGGGATGTGCGCCGGTTTCGTCCCAACTTTCTGATCTCAACAGCGCCGGAACAAAGTGGCTTGGTTGAGGCCGAGTGGGGTGGACGCCGGCTTAGTCTGGGTAGTCTGCAGTGTCAGATGAGTGTGCCCACGATTCGCTGTGGGATGACCGCGCATGCCCAAAGCGAGCTAGCAAAAGATCCATCAGTGCTGCGCTCGATCGTGCGCGAAGCGGGGCAAAATTTGGGCGTTTACGGCAGTGCTGCACAGTCTGGTCGCGTGCGCGTGGACGATACCGTTGTTTTGCATTGAAGTGGCTTCAAACCTTGCATGCATTGCGCTTGCCAAATTAAGAAATGGCCGAATCCCGGCCGCTTCAATTTCTACGCTTCGCAGCGGGGATAGAAGATTTGTTGGAAACCGCAGCAGTGATGGGCGCGATGCGATTTTATTGTCTGCCCGCAGGGTGCAACATGCGACGGCGCAGAGTGCGCCTATTGCACGACCGCTTTGTCGCTGTTATTTTTTTGATTTGTGCTTTTTCATAACTACCAATTGAACCACCAGTGATCAAATCGAAAGCGAGGAAAAAATGTTAGGACTAATGCAAGGGCGACCATTACTTATTTCGACTTTGATCGAACATGCCGCAAAGTGTCATCCGGCAGCTGAGATTGTTTCGCGCACCAGTGAAGGCCCTGTGCATCGCTGCACTTACGGCGATATCCACCGGCGTTCCAAACAATTGGCCAATGCGTTAACCGCGCTGGGTGTATCTCCCGGTGATCGCATCGCCTCATTGGCATGGAATGGCTTTCGGCACATGGAAATGTACTTCGGTGTGTCGGGTACCGGCGCGGTGTTGCACACCATCAACCCGCGGCTGTTCCCCGAACAGATTGAGTACATCGCCAATCACGCCGAGGATCAATATTTGTTTTTCGACCTGGGGTTTTTGCCGCTGATCGAGAAGCTTGCGCCCGCGTTGAAGACGATCAAGGGCTTTGTACTGATGACGGATCGCGCGCACATGCCTGCCGATGGCACGCTCGATTTAATTTGTTATGAGGACTTGATCAACGCCCACAGCAGCGACTACGATTGGCCGACGTTTGACGAAAACACTGCCTCATCACTGTGCTACACCTCCGGCACCACGGGCAACCCCAAGGGCGTGTTGTATTCGCATCGCTCATCCCTGCTGCACGCCATGCTCACCTGTTCGGTAGATGGCCTCGCCTTGGGAACCGCCGAGACCGCGCTACTCATCGTGCCGATGTTTCATGTGAACGCGTGGGGCATGCCGTATGCCGGTGCGATGTGCGGCGCCAAGTTAGTAATGCCCGGCCCGGCGCTTGACGGCGCAAGTGTTTATGCCTTGATGCGAGATGAAAAAGTGACGCTCGCTTTGGGAGTGCCCACGGTGTGGCTGATGCTTTTCGGTCACGTCGATGCGAACCGGTTAGTGCCGAAAACAGACCTTGTGCTGCGTCGTGTGGTGATCGGCGGATCAAGCGCGCCGCGCGCCATGAGCGAGCGATTCGAAACCAACTTTGGCGCATTTGTCATACACGCCTGGGGCATGACAGAAATGTCGCCGCTCGGCACGGTTTGCAATCTACTGCCCAAACATCGCGATTTCACGCTTGAGCAACGTTTAGATATTCAAGCAAAACAGGGCCGCGCGGTGTTTGGTGTGGACATGTGCATTAAAGACGACGATGGCAAATTGCTGCCCAATGATGGCAAAGCCTTCGGCCACCTGATGGTGCGTGGACCGTGGATAGTTGAAAGTTACTATCGCGGCGAAGGCGGAGAAATTCTCGATGCCGATGGCTACTTCGACACCGGCGATGTAGCAACCATCGATCCCGACGGCTACATGCAAATCACCGACCGCAGCAAAGACGTTATCAAGTCCGGCGGCGAATGGATTTCGTCGATTGATTTAGAAAACGCCGCCGTCGGACACCCCGCTGTGGCCGAGGCAGCAGTCATCGGCGCGGCTCACGCCAAATGGCAAGAGCGCCCGTTAATGATCGTGGTGAAGAAGGCAAATCAGGAGTTAAGTAAAGAAGATCTGCTCAAATTCCTGGACGGAAAAATCGCCAAATGGTGGATGCCGGATGACGTGGTTTTCGTCACTGAACTACCGCACACCGCGACGGGGAAATTGCAGAAGATGAAATTGCGTGAGCAGTTCAAAGACCACCGTTTGCCCACCGACGCGTAACCCGCCGAGGCGATTAAACGCTAGCGATAGCGATTAATCGCGTCACGCGTTTCCAGCGCGACTTTGCGTGCCGCTTCGGCAAAATCTTCGCCCTTGCCGGCATACAAAATCGCGCGGGATGAGTTAATCATCAGGCCACTTCCGCTCTCTGTTTTGCCTGCTTTTACCGTTGCTTCAATATCGCCACCTTGCGCGCCGATACCGGGCACCAGCAGCGGCATGTTGCCGACAATCTCCCGTACACTGCGAAGTTCGGCGGGGAAGGTTGCACCGACCACGAGCGCGCATTGACCATCGGTATCCCACTGCGAAACGAGGCGAGCGACATGTTCAAACAACGGCGTGTGAGGTGACGCGGTGACACTTGACGGCGTGTTGGCGCTCGGCGAAGCCGACATCCCGCCATGCAGAGCCCCAGCACCAACTGGCAAAAACTGCAATTCACTACCACCCGGATTCGATGTGCGGCAAAGCAAAATCACGCCCTTGTCCTTGTAAGCCAACCAAGGCTCCACTGAATCGCGTCCCATGTAGGGATTCACCGTCACCGCGTCAGCTTGGTAGCGTTCAAATGCTTCAATCGCATACTGTTCCGCCGTGCTGCCAATGTCACCGCGCTTGGCATCGAGGATCACGGGAATGCCTGGATGCTTGGCATGAATATGGGCGATCAAGGCTTCAAGTTGGTCCTCGGCACGACGTGCCGCGAAGTAGGCGATTTGCGGTTTGAGAGCGCAGACCAAATCGGCAGTGGCATCCACAATCGCTCGACAAAATTCAAAAATCGCGTCGGGTTTGTCACGCAAATGAAGCGGGAATTTCGCCGGGTCGGGATCGAGACCGACGCAGAGCAGGGAGTCGTTTTCTTTCCAACTAGCGGCAAGCGATGAAATGAAGTTTTTCATTTTTATCCTAAACAATCGTCAGCCCACGGCGTAAACGTTCATGCCGTTCGCGTATTTGCGGCGTCTGTGCCAACCAAGTAAATTCGCGCGCGGCTTCAACCCATCTTAGTCGTTCCGACAAGCTCAATTTGGCGAACTCAGACAGTTGCTCATCACTAACGTAGTAGCTGAAGCCGCCACCTGGTGTCGTTTGTTTATCGATCACGCAATCGCTCCAAGTGTTCAATATCGCTCTGATCCTGCGCGCGCCCGGTCGCAGTCTTGAGCTGAATCATATCTTCGATCGAGGCCAACTGCACCACGGTGTTTCCTATCTGTGTGGCGATCGCGCGGGAAAACGCGACAGCGATGTCAATTTGTGGTGCTACTAAAACGTCAACCATGGTCGGTGGTCTCGCTACCGTGTTTTGCAAGCCGAAGGCAATCATGTGTTTGCGTTCGAACCAGTCGCGACGTTTGTTTGGGTCTTTAAGGTCACTAAGCGCAACTGGTGCAACCGGCGATAGATTCATCGCTCGCGCGCATTCAATAAACATGTCGAGGTTAGCGTCATCCATGGCCAGCACGATATCCACATCCATTGTCATGCGTGGGACACCGTGCAGATTCATCGCAAGGCCGCCGACGAGGATATAGCGGACTTTGTAGTCGTGTAACGCAGCGAATAAGTCTATGTACAGCATGGCCTATTTTGCGGCCTTCGCCCATGCATCTTTTAAAGTGACCGCACGATTAAACACCGGCGCACCTGATTTCGAGTCGACACGGTCGGCGACGAAATAGCCGTGGCGCTCGAACTGAAAATGGTCTTCCGCTTGAGCTTGCATCAGCGACGGTTCGACATAGGCGGTGATCTTGGTCAGCGATGCCGGGTTGAGCTCTTCGATGTAATCCTTGCCACCATCGCCTGGCGCTTCAACGCTGAATAGTCTGTCGTAGAGGCGCACTTCGACCGATTGCGCGTGGGCGGCGCTGAGCCAATGAATGTTGCCCTTGACTTTGTAATTGGCGGACCCCGATGTACCGGATTTTGAATCGGCAAAATAATTGCAATGCACGGCGGTGATTTCGCCTGCTGCGTTTTTATCGCAGCCGGTGCATTCGATGACGAAACCATAACGTAAGCGCACGCGATTGCCGGGGAACAAGCGGAAGTAGCCTTTGGGTGGCGCTTCGACAAAATCATCGCGCTCTATCCACAGTTCCTTGGAAAACGGCACCACGCGAACACCCAATTCGGGTTGCTGTGGATGGTTCGGTGGCTGGGTTTCTTCCGTCTGTCCATCGGGATAATTGTCGATGATAAGTTTGATCGGATCGAGCACCGCGATGCGGCGTTGCGCGGTTTCGTTCAAGTCGTCGCGCATGCATTCTTCGAGCACGCTGATGTCAATCAGCTGATGATTTTTGGCGACGCCGATCATCTCCATAAAGCGCCTAAAACCCGCCGCTGTATAGCCGCGCCGACGTGCACCGACAAGGGTTGGCATGCGTGGATCGTCCCAACCGCTGACGTGCTTTTCTTCGACCAGCTGTATCAATTTGCGCTTCGACAAGACCATGTAAGTCAAGTTGAGCCGTGCGAATTCGATTTGTTGCGGCGGCGGCGTGTTGATGCAGCCGAGTGCCGCCAAATGCCCGAGCAGCCAATCGTAAAACGGACGCTGATCTTCAAATTCCAAAGTGCAAATCGAGTGGGTGATGTTTTCCAGCGCATCTTCAATCGGATGAGCGTAGGTGTACATCGGGTAGATGCACCAGTCGTTGCCAGTGGCGTGGTGCGTGGCGTGACGGATGCGATATATCGCCGGATCGCGCAGATTGATGTTGCCGGAATTCATGTCGATTTTGGCGCGCAAAATGTGCGCGCCGTCGGGGAATTCGCCCGCTTTCATGCGCTGGAACAAATCCAAATTCTCAGCAATTGTGCGTGTACGAAATGGTGAATCGACACCGCCATGAGTGAGCGTGCCACGGTTGGCGCGCATCTCGTCCGGCGTTTGCGAGTCGACATAAGCCAAGTCGTTTTCTATCAGCTTGACGGCGAAGTCATACATCCACTGAAAATAACTGGAGGCGAAATACTCGTTCTTTTCAGCGCCAAATTTCCACTCAAAGCCCAGCCAATGCACTGCGTCGATAATCGAATCGACATATTCCTGTTCTTCTTTTTCCGGGTTGGTGTCGTCGAATCGCAAATGGCAGGCGCCGGCGTAATCGCTGGCCAAACCGAAATTCAGGCAGATGGATTTGGCGTGACCAAAATGCAAATACCCATTCGGTTCGGGCGGGAAGCGGGTGCGGATTTTGGCGGGGTCGTTACCTACTAACGGCGTGTTGCCAGCACCAACTGGAGAATGTGCATTTGGCCCAGGCTCGCCGGACCATTTTCGTTCGGCAAATTTACCGGATAGAAGATCTGCTTCAATCAAGTGCCGGATAAAGTGCGAAATTCTTGTCGATGCGACGGCGTCGGGAGTGTTCAATTCGGGCGTGCTCATGATGATTTTGTGTGCAACGAAACCACAATTCTACCGGCGCGCAGTGTCTGCGCCTGTGCCAACAGGCATAATTCAAGCCATGCAATTTGAACATTTAGTCGCCGTCAATGATGCCAATGTCCCGCACGCCGAATTCCTGACGCGAGCACAGCTCTGGGCTGGCTTGATGTATCGGGTCGATGATGCGCGACCATTTTTACCCGGCCTCGATGGCTGCCAGATTTTGTCGCGCCGTGATTCAGTGGTAGAGCGGCGGCTAAATTTCGGCGCGGTAACTATCGATGATCGCGCCAGTTTTGCGATCAACCACTGGGTACGTTTCGAGACTGCCACCACGCCCACCCATGGTGGTGGTTTGCTGACCATACGCATAGAAGAGCGGGAACCCATGTGCCTGTTCTTGCGCTTTACTTACAACACCATGTTCGCTCGCGGTGCCGAAGCCGAGGACGCGCCCTACGCTGAGTTCCTGCGGCAGGCGTACATGGCTGCCGATATCGATACCGTCCGTGTCATTCGCACGCTGGTCACCACCGGTGTGATTGACCCCGCTGCTAGTGAGGTGCATCAATGAATGCAATGTCCTTTGTCGCGGTGGGCGCCGGTGCCGCGCTCGGTGCTTGGCTACGCTGGGGCTTCGGTCTGTGGCTCAATCCGCTCGCTGGTCTGATGCCGCTGGGCACTTTGGCGGCCAATCTGCTCGGTGGCTATTTGATCGGCGTGGCGGTCGCCGTGTTCCACACGCAAGTCGAAGTCTCGCCCGAAATGCGCTTGTTCATCATTACCGGTTTTCTTGGCGGACTGACCACGTTTTCCAGCTTCTCAGCGGAAGTCGTGGCGCTGATACAACGGGAGGAATACGGCTGGGCAGTCGGCACCGTTTCGCTGCATTTGTTTGGTTCACTGTTGATGACGGTGCTGGGTATCTTAAGTATTCAAAAGTTAACCCAATGAAGTTTGATCCCGTTGCGCGTCGTGCCGCGCGACCACTGTTGACCTACGACGAGACGCTACCAATCAATCTGCGCCGCGACGAAATCGCCAAGGCGATTGATGACCATCAAGTCGTCGTTATTTGTGGTGAAACCGGTTCGGGCAAGACCACGCAATTACCCAAAATTTGTTTGGAACTTGGTCGTGGTTTGCATGGACTCATCGGCCACACGCAACCGCGCCGCATTGCAGCGCGTGCCACTGCAACCCGCATCGCGCAGGAATTGAAATCCGAACTCGGTCGCCATGTTGGCTTCAAAATTCGCTTCACCGATCGTGTCTCGAACGAGACTTATATCAAGCTGATGACTGATGGCATTTTGCTGGCCGAAACACAGACCGACCCTCGGCTATCGCAATACGACACGATATTGATTGACGAGGCGCACGAGCGCAGTTTGAACATTGATTTTTTGCTCGGCTACCTGAAACAACTGCTGCCCAAGCGGCGCGATTTGAAAGTCATCGTTACTTCAGCCACGCTGGATGCCGAGCGATTTTCCAAACACTTTAACGACGCGCCGGTGATTGAAGTATCCGGGCGTCTGTATCCGATACAAACCCGCTATCGGCCTTGGCAAGAACAAAAAGACACCGATCTGAATGACGCGATAGTCGACGCGGTCGGCGAAGCGCATCGCGAAGGCGCGGGCGATGTGTTGGTGTTTCTGCCTGGTGAGCGCGAGATACGTGAAGCGGCCGATGCGCTGCGCAAACATGCGTTTGGCAAAAACGCGAGCGGGCTGGAAGTGCTCTCATTGTTCGCCCGCCAATCCGCCGCAGAACAAGCCCGCGTGTTCAGTGGCCATCAAGGCCGGCGGGTGGTGCTGGCGACCAATGTGGCGGAGACCTCGCTGACTGTGCCCGGCATCCGTTATGTGGTCGACTCCGGCCTGGCGCGGGTCAAGCGTTATTCGCACCGCAACAAGATCGAACAATTGCAAGTTGAACCGATCTCCCGTGCCGCCGCTAGTCAGCGCGCCGGGCGTTGCGGACGTGTCTCCGCCGGCGTGTGTTTCCGCCTGTACGACGAAGACGACTTCAATAAACGCGATGCCTACACCGAGCCGGAAATACTGCGTTCCAGCTTGGCCGGGGTGATCTTGCGGATGAAGTCACTGCATCTAGGCGATGTCGAAGACTTTCCCTTCCTCGAAGCACCACCGCCTCGGATGATCAGCGACGGATATCAGTTGCTGGCTGAACTCGGGGCAATTGACGAAACCAGCAAAGCACTAACCAAAGTCGGCGTTGAGTTGGCCAAGCTACCTCTCGATCCGAAAATCGGCCGCATGATTTTGGCGGCGCGCGAGCATTCCTGTCTGAAGGAAATGCTGATCATCGCCGCCGCCTTGTCGGTGCAGGACCCGCGTGACCGCCCGCAGGAGCAGGCCGGTTCGGCCGATCAAGCGCATGCCAAATGGAAAGATGAAAAGTCCGAGTTTCTGTTTTATCTCAAGCTGTGGCACGCCACCGAGGAAATCTGGAAACACGAGTCGAGCAACAAACAACGGCAATGGTGTCGGACCAACTTCCTGTCGTGGATGCGCGTGCGTGAATGGCGCGATGTCCACGCGCAATTGCATGTGCTGTGCACCGAGCATGGCTGGAAAGGAAATTCGATTGCGGGAAGCTACGAGGCGATCCACAAAGCCTTGCTCACCGGCTTGCTCGGCCATATCGGCTTGAAGGCGGAAGAGGAGGGCCACTATCTCGGTGCGCGCGGGATAAAGTTTTACATTCACCCCGGTTCGACCTTGGTAAAGAAGGCCGGGCGGTGGATGGTGGCGGCCGAGCTGATGGAAACCTCGCGCTTGTTTGCCCGTTGCGTGGCCAAGATCGAACCGGAATGGCTGGAACAGGTGGGCGAGCATCTGCTACGTAGGCACATCTATGAGCCACATTGGGAGAAGGGGCCGGGGCAAGTCGTAGCGTGGGAGCGGGTAACCCTGCATGGCCTGATGATTCACGCCAAACGGCGCATTCACTATGGCCCGACCGACCCGAAACTATCGCGCGAGATTCTGATTCGTTCCGCACTGGTCGAAGGGGAAGTCGGCGAAGACTGGGTCAAGAAGTGGCGTTTCTTTCAGCACAACGCCAAGCTGATGAAAGAGATCGAGGTGCTGGAACACAAGTCACGTCGCCCGGACGTAATGGTTGACGATGAGTTGATTCACGCCTTTTACGACGACAAGATTCCCGACGGCATCATTACGCTGGCCGCTTTTGACAAATGGCGGCGAGAGGCGGAAGTTGAAAATCCAAAGCTGTTGTGTCTCGAAAAAGATCAGTTGATGCGTCACGAGGCGGCGGGCATTACCACCGATGCCTTCCCGCCGTTCTTCCTCCATCGCGGTCAGCCGTTCAAGCTGAGTTATCACCATGATCCCAGCGCCGCTGATGATGGCGTGACAATGACGCTGCCATTGATGGCGCTCAATCAGATTCCGGTAAATCGCTGCGAATGGCTCGTGCCTGGGTTGCTCAAAGAGAAAGTGTTGGCATTGATCAAAACGCTACCGCAGCGATACCGTCACCGCCTGCAGCCGCTGGATGGATTCGTCAGTGATTTTTGCGATGGCGACAATGACGTTGACGAATCGCTGACTCGTGCGGTGATTCGTGCGGTCGAAGAAAAATTGGCGATGAAGTTACCGCTCGATGCATTTCGTCCTGGTGAGTTGCGCCCGCATCTGGCGATGAATTTCCGGCTCACCGATACCCACGGCGGCACACTGGCGTTTTCGCGCAACTTGTCAGAATTGCGCGCGCAGTTTCGGGATCGGGTTGAGCAGGCTTATGCCGAAGCCACTACGGATTCTCCTACCGCGTCAGTTGAGTGGGTGCAGTGGCTTTGAGCCTGTTCGCCGGCGTCATCAACGGCGGCGACGAGTCACACGCGCTGGGGCTTCGGCGCGCTACCCGAACTAATGGAAATCAAAAGCGCGGGCGCGGCAGCGATGCTGGGTTTCCCGGCGCTAGTGGATGAAGGCACATCGGTGCGCCTCGCCGTGTTTGACACCGAAGAAAAGGCCCAGCAAACGCATCGCAATGGCCTGATGCGTTTGTTTGCCTTGCAACTCTCGGCACAAGTAAACGCCATTGAAAAACTCCCCGGCATGCGTGATCTGGCCATGCAATTCATGAGCTTGGGCACCGAGAAAGAATTAAAGGCGCAACTGGTCAACCAAGCACTGACGCGCACTTGTTTAGCGCTGCCGTTGCCAACCGATGAGGCGACGTTTAGTGCGCGAGTTGACGCTGCACGTGGGCGAATTTTGTTGGTCGCGCAAGAAATTCTGCGACTGGTCAGTGTCATCATCGTCGAGTATTCCGCGCTACAAAAAAAGCTAAACGGCATGCAGCGCGGATTCCCATTGTCCTGCGCCGACATCGCCGCCCAAGTCGCTGCGCTGATGCAAAAATCATTCATCAGCGAAACACCCTTCGAGCGCCTGCAACATTACCCACGCTATTTGAAAGCCGCGCAATTGCGTTTGGAAAAAGCCCGCAGCGACGAGACGCGCGAAAAGCGCCTGCTCAGCGAATGGCAAAGTCTCGGCCGCCCGTGGGAGCGCGAACGTAATGCTTTGCGCCAAGCCGGGCAGACCGGATTGCTGGCCGATCCCTTCCTCGAAGAATTCCGTTGGCTGCTGGAAGAATTGCGCGTGGCATTATTCGCGCAGGAGCTCAAAACGCCGTCGCCAGTGTCGGTGAAACGTCTACAAAAAATGTGGGAAGGAAGGGTGCGTTGATGATGACAGTTTTTGCCGCAGCCACGCAAGCCGCACGCGAATTGATGCGTCCTGGGATGTGGTGGCACGTGTTGTGGCCACCAATCGGATCGCTAATTTTCTGGGCCTTCGCGGGCTACCTCCTTTGGCCATACGGCATACAGCTGATGGGCTATCTGCTGCCGGTATTACCTTGGTCTGGTTGGGAGTGGATTGCGCAATGGGCGGCGGTGTTTTTATTGATTGCCGTTTTCGCCATGCTGACTTATCTGACGACCATACTGCTTGTCGCAGTGGTGGCGTTACCAATGATGGTGAACACTGTCGCGGTGCGCGATTATCCCGATTTAGTTCGGCATGGTGAAAACGTGTTTTGGGGAAGCTTGCGCAATACGCTGGTGGCTGGCGGGATTTTCCTCGTTGGTGGTTTGTTATCGCTGCCGTTGCTGGTGATTCCCGGCGTAATTTTGGTGTTGCCGTTTCTGTGGACGATGTGGCTGAACCAGCGCACCTTTCGTTTTGATGCGCTTGCCGAACATGCGACAGCGGCAGAACTGCAACAACTGATTAGTACGCGGCGTCCGAGCTTCTATGTGGCCGGCGCCACCGGTGCAGCTATTGCTTACGTGCCTGTCGTGCAACTTGTTGCGCCGGTATTTACCGCACTAATTTTCGTTCATCTTGGCCTGGCTGCACTGCGTCGCTTGCGCCAACAACAAGGAGTGCAGCTATGACGTCAGCAGTATCCGGCATCGGCGCCATCATTATCGGCGATGAAATCACACGCGGCAAACGTGAAGACAAGCACTTCCCCAAGCTCATTGAAATCCTCAAACAACGCGGCCTCGTGCTCGATTGGGCGGTCCATATCGGAGACGACCGCGAACGCCTCACGGACACATTGCGACGAAGTTTCGCGACCAAGGATTTGGTTTTCAGTTTCGGCGGCATCGGCAACACCCCCGACGATCACACTCGCCAAGCCGCTGCAGCAGCGGCGGGCGTCGATTTGGCCTTGCACGAAGTCGCCACCGAGACCATCCGCGCGCGCTGCATAGAAATGAACTACACGCCCACTCCGCACATTTTGGAAATGGCCAATTTTCCCATCGGCTGCGACATCATCCCCAATCCTTACAACCGCATCGCCGGATTCTCCTGGCAACAGCATTACTTCGTCCCCGGTTTTCCGCAAATGGCCTGGCCGATGGTCGAATGGGTACTCGACACGCACTACACGCATCTATTCAATGTGAATGTCACCGCCGAAGCCGCGATCCTCGTCTGGAAAGGCGTCGAAGGCGCAATGATTCCGATGATGCGACAACTCGAAATCGACTACCCGCAAGTTAAAACTTTTAGCCTGCCGTTTCTAGGTTCAGAAACGGTCACTCGCCATGTCGAACTCGGCGTGCGCGGCGCACCAGAAGTCGTGCCACTGGCGATGGAAGTGCTGCGCAAAGGCGTGGTGGAATTGGGGTATGCGTTTGATGAAAAGCCATAGTGAAATGCCGAGGACGCTGCATGAACATTTGTGTTGCGACACGCGCTGACTTCCCGCATTTAGTCCGCCTGAACAAGCAATCCGAGCACTTCCTTAGCCCACTATCGCCCGAGCGCCTTGAGCTTCTGTTTAACGAAGCTGCTTACTGTCGCGTGGTTCAAGCTGGCGGCGAAGTCGTCGCATTCCTTCTAGCATTCCGCGAAGGCTGCACCTACGACAGCGTTAACTACCGTTGGTTCGCTGAGCAGTTCGAACGCTTTTTGTACATTGATCGTGTGGTGGTGTCCAATGCATATCAAGGTCAGGGTGTCGGCAAAATTCTCTATGACGACATCTTTGCTTTCGCGCGGCAAACCGATGCCCAGCAATTGACCTGCGAATTCGATATCGATCCACCTAACGAAGCTTCGCGCCGGTTTCATCAGCGCTACGGATTCACCGAGCTTGGGTCGCAAGCTGTTGCAGGGGGTAAGAAAATGGTTTCTCTGCAGGCAGTATCATTGCGCTAACGGCGTATGGCCGGTTAACGGGCCAGGCCAGCACCAACCGACGAGTTGTTCGTTGCGCGCGTATCGTCGCAAAGTTTTGCGCCACAGTTTGGCAAAGCGACAAAAATACTAAGGCTCGCATGCGGTGCGCTAACTTGCAACTAGCCGAAGTACAGTCGCTAAATTTAGGACTGGATTTAATCGACCAACTCTTTTGCACGGGAAAAATTTAATGTCGAAATGTATTTTGATAACCGGTTGTTCCAGCGGTATTGGCGCTGCCATGGCGCGCGAATTTCATCGTCGCGGGCATGTGGTGTATGCCACGGCACGCAAGTTGGAAGCACTCGCACCATTGGCAGCCGAAGGGTTGCGCACACTGGCGCTGGATGTGACTGACGACGCGACTATTGCGGCGGCACTTGCTGTTGTACAGAGTGAGCAAGGACGAATTGATCTGCTGGTGAACAATGCAGGGTTTAGTCAAGTCGGCGCAGTGATTGATTTGACGCGGGAAGATTTGCGCAAACAATATGAGACCAATGTGATTGCGCCGGTGGCGGTAACGCGAGCAGCTCTGCCTTTGTTGCGAGCGGCAGTGGCAAAAAGTGGTGCTGCAGTGCTGGCAAATGTCGGCAGCATCGTCGGGCTATTCACCACTCCGTTTGCTGGCGCCTATTGCTCCAGCAAAGCGGCGTTTCATTCTTTGTCCGATGCAATGCGTATGGAGCTGGCACCCTTTGGGATTCGGGTGGTGACGATACAGCCCGGCGGTGTGCGCTCGAGTTTTGGCGACAATGGTGAGGCGGCGTTGCGTTTGCCCGAAGCGTCGTTCTATCAACCGGTTGCAAAGAATGTTCACGCCCGTGCTCAGGCTGGCCAAAGGGGAGCAACCCCAGTCGATGAATTTGTTGGGCCGGTGGTGGATGCGCTGCTGGGCAACACGCCACCAAGCATTATTCGTGGTGGAAAAAACAGTACTCGTTTGCCACTGATGAAGCAGCTCTTGAGCACCAAGACGTTTGATGGCAAATTGAGTCACATGTTTGGTTTGGACAAATTCAAACCATGAATGAGCTCTGGCTTTGGTTGGTTTCGTGTATCGGAATTTGGGGCGAATACAGCCAGATATTTCTTTGGGTGGTGATGCCGATAACCACAGTGGTGTTTGCGCTGCCACTATTTTTTGCGCCCTTAATTTGGTCGCGTTGGTTTCATTGGCGGCAGCCAGGCGATCAGGACGGGCGTAATTTGACGCGCTATTTCGGGCGCTGCCTCGGTGCCTTTGTGTTGATCGTGGAAGCATTGATGCTACGCGCGGCGCTGACGGGCATTGGCTTAGCGTTCACCTTTGAAGTGTTAATTGCAGTGGCGGTGATGATGGTCCTAGTGCATGTGCGCGGTGCGCTCGAAGGTCGCCAACCATTTATCGAGACGCTGGAAATCGGCATGTACGGCGGTTTGGGTTTGTTAGCGGTGTTGTTCTTTCCAGTCTAAATTTTGTCGGAGACAGGGTCATGACGAGCGAGAACATGTCCACGCCGCACCCGATGGATTCCATCCTCATCCGTCGTCTCAAGTTCGCATTCGAGCAAGTGCAAACCAGTGATTTGGTATGGAGTCGTTCATGTCCAAACTTCTCAATTTTTATCAATGCACTCGGTGTACATGTGCCGCACTTTGAACGATTTTTGGTTGCAGTGTTGCGTGAAATCCGTGGCGATTTGGCCAACCCGCAATTAGTTAAAGATGTGCAGGCAATCATCGGCCAAGAGGCTTATCACGCGTTTAATTTTGAAAGTTGGACGCGACGCTTGAACGCACACTATTTGCGGCTGCCAGAAATCGATGCGCATGCCAAAAATTATTTTGTGCGTGCATTGGAAACCGGCAGCCGGAAATTCAAAGTCGGTTTTGTGGCGGGTTATGAGACCTTTACCTTTCTTGCCGGCATGATTATTTTGGATCGCTACGATCAATACATGCGCGATGCCGACCCGACCTTACGTGCGCTGTGGGTGTGGCATCAAGTTGAGGAAGTCGAACACGGCGCGGTGGCTTTTGATGTTTACAAAACCTGCTACGGCGAGCATGAATGGTATCGGCGTCAAATGGTGTTGCTCGCCTTCGTGCATATCGTCTGGGAGACGTTTAAGTGCTACGCGGAAATGATTCGCGTCGAGGGCTACTATCGCAAACCTTGGCAGGCAATCAAGGCTTGGCTTTTTTTTGCGCGATTCGGATTTGATCTGGGCTATGCGGCTTTGCCGGTGCTGTCGGCCAGCTACCATCCGCGTGCGCATCCGCTTTGCAACGAACAACAAAATGAGATTGCACTGGCCTGGCGTTCATGGATCGCCGCCGGCGCCGACGCGCATCATTTGAGCAATGAAAACGTAGCGCAAATGCTAGCGGCCTATGAGGGCTCATTTGCAGCTAAGACATTAACTGTGTGAGGAAAATTTAATGACCGCCAATAGTAATTCACGCCGCATCGCCAATTTGATGATTGCCAACGGTATGAGCGTTTTGTTTGTCGGCTTATTGGCCGGTGTGATGCTGGTTTTTTCCTTGCTCGGCGTGGTGACACTTTGGCCGCTACCCGAATGGCATGTTCTGGTACCGGGCAGCACGCGTGGCTGGCAGGCCGCGCATGTGGGCGGAATTCTCAATGGGGTGATGATTAGCGGCGCGGCGCTACTAGCTTTACATTTGCAATTGGAGGGCCGCCGCATGCAATGGGTTGGCTATGGCATGATTCTCACCGGTTGGGCCAACACGGTTTTTTATTGGGCCGGACTACTCGCCCCGAATCGCGGTTTGTCAGTCGCCGCCACACCATTTGGCGCTGGGGATTTGGCCGGTGCAATTGCGTTTCTGGGAGGCGGCAGCGGCATGGCGTTTACCTTTATTGCCGCGTTTATTTTGGCCAAGGCAGGGTTTGAAAGGGCACGGGAAGCCAGTTGATCTAGGCCTTACGCTTTGCGGCAACTGCAAATTTTGCGGTAGCATGCACCCTCCATGTCGCTCGTCCGCCGTTCCATCTTGAGAAATTCAACCCGCCATTGGTTTGTTGTCGTCGCTTTTTTGGCGATGACGATGAACCTGCTGGCGGGGACGGGTTTTGTGCATTCGGTCGTTATGCCCGTCGGCATAACGGGGTTCGCCGGTGAAATCTGTACGGCGACTGGCATCTCCAAACAGTCACCAGCATCGACGGATTCTGCACCCGCGCCCGGCACCTCGGTTGATCACAGCTGTTGCGGCATTTGCCTCGCCGGTGCTGCCCCGCTGACGGCGCACCCCGTTAACGGCGTGTTACCAGCGCCAACTGGTGAAGGTTTAGTTGCTGTATTTGTCGCCCCGCAGCCAGTCCTTCTGGCCGCCAGCAGTCATCGTCCACGAGGACCGCCCCGAGTTTGATCCCTTAGTTTCACCACTAGTTCGTCGCAATCGACTGCCTTCGCGACGGGACATTTACGCGCGCCGAATGCAGCTATACGCTGGCGCGGATTACAAGGATCAGACTCATGAAAAGAATTATCGCCACGCGGGCGACGGTCATCACTGTCGCGCTACTGAACGCATTTCCTGCTTTCGCGCAAAGCGCAACAACACAAACCGTAACAGTCGTCGCGCCAAAGGTAACGCCGATCAATTTCCCTGCCACGACTGAAACGGTGACGCTGCAACAGATAGAAGAATCCATCAACAGCGTAACCACGGCGGGCGTATTGCAATATCTGCCTAGCATGCACGTGCGCGAGCGCTACATTGGCGACCGCAACGGCATCTTGGTGATGCGGGTGAATAGCTCGATTGCCAGCGCGCAGACCACGGTCTACGCCGATGGCATGTTGCTCTCGAATTTCCTCAACAACAGCTTCAGCACCGCGCCGCGCTGGGGCATGGTATCGCCAGAAGAAATTGATCGTGTTGATGTGATGTACGGGCCGTACTCGGCGCTCTATCCGGGCAATTCAGCGGGCGGAGTGGTGAATATTTCCACGCGTACGCCGCAGAAATTTGAAGCGCACGTGAAGGTCGATTTTTTCACCGAGCGATTTAAGGAATACGGCACCAATGATAGATTCAGCGGCAATCACCAAAGCGCGTCGGTGGGAAATGCGATTGACAATTGGACATTCTGGTTGGCGGCAGATCACTTGACTAACCGCAGCCATCCGCAAACTTTCGGCAACACCACAGCCAAGACTGGTGCAGCGGCGGCTGCGGGGACGTTCACCGATGTCAGTACGTCAACCGTGTATCGGGACATCGACACGGCCGGCAAGCCACGCATTATTGTCAGCTCCACCGGTATTGACGACACCACGCAAGACATGGGCAAGCTCTCCATTGGTTATCGCTTCTCGCCGATGTTCTCAGCGAAATACGCGCTGGGCATTTGGCAAAATAGTTCTGATGGACGAGTGGATAGTTATCTGCGCGATGCGGCGGGCAATACGGTGTACAACGCGGGTTCCACGCTGGCCAATCCATATAAATTTATCCGCATTGCCGGGCAGGATTACACCGTGTCGAATGCCGCACCGAGCAGCAGCGAGAGCGAACATTGGATGCACGGCGTGTCGCTCAACGCCCACGGCGCACGCTGGGATGGCGAGTTGGCGGCAAGCATTTATGATCAGAAAAAAGATATCTCGCGTAGCGCGACCTTGACCAATGGCTTGGACTCGGGGCTGGGTGCGGTGAAACCGGGCGGGCAAGTGACTTATGCCGATGGCACGGGATGGGAGAGCTTTGATTTGCGCGGACGTTGGCGCAGTGACGATAGTGACACGCATATTGTGAGTTTTGGTGCACACCGCGATCTATATAAATTGGCATCCGTTACCTACGGCACAGCCGCCGCGCCGATAGCGGACTGGACGGTGAGCGAGAGCGGCACGCTCAACACCAATTCATTTGGCAAGACGCAAACCGAAGCGGTGTATTTGCAAGATGAATGGCGCGTGGCGCCGCTGTGGACGCTGATGTTGGGCGGACGGCAAGAATGGTGGCGGGCGTTTGATGGTAGCAATTACAACGCGGCGAACGTGTTGCCCAACCCCAAAAACCTGATTTACGGCGAGCGCAGCTATTCGCACTTCTCACCCAAAATGCATTTGGCCTTTCACGCTGCACCGGATTTGGCAGTGCGCGCATCGTTCGGCAAAGCGGTGCGTTACCCCACCGTCGCCGAGATGTTTCAAACCTTTGTTGGTGTTGGCAGCATTCGCATGAACGATCCGAATCTCAAACCGGAGCGGGTTTATTCGAGCGAACTCACCGCGCAAAAGCGTTGGGATGGTGCGATGCTGCGAACGACCTATTTCTTTGAAGACAAACGCGACGCGCTGATCTCGCAAACCGATGTCACTGTGACGCCAAATTTATCCAGCATCCAAAACGTCGATACGTTGCGCACCAACGGTATCGAAATTGCGGGCGAGCTGAGCGGCTTTTTATTGCGCGGATTTGATCTCAATGGCAGCCTCACCTATACCGATTCCAAGATCATCAAAGACACGCGCAACCCTGGTTTGGAAGGCAGCATACAGCCGCGCATTCCTGATTGGCGTGCGACGCTGGTCGGGCTATATCGCTTCAGCGATGCGCTGTCGGCTAACCTGAGTTATCGCTTCAGCGGTCGCCAGCATGCCGCCTTGTTCAACACCACAACCACGCAATACAACGATCCGAATCCGAATGTCTATGGCGCGGTAAGTCATTACAGCGTGGTCGATGCAAAAATTTTGTATCGCATCGACAAGACTTGGAGCACGTCGCTGGGTGTGAATAATGTGGGCAATTTCAAGTATTACGTGAACCCCAATCCCTATCCGCAACGGACGTTTTTTGTAAGCGTGAGAGCGGACTTGTGATAATGATGTCAAGGAGGCTGGCGATGCATAAGTCATGTCAATGGGTTGGCAGTTTTGCGGCGATTGTTTGCGTGTCTTTGTTAACAGCAGTTCAAGCGCTGGCGCACGAAGGCCACACCGCTAGCCCGCCAGTTGGTGCTAGTGACACGCCGTTAGGTGTCAACGTCAACTCGGACACGCCGTCATTGGCAAAGCGCCGCCCACCGCCACTGGCCATCGGCGCGACTTTCGCGCCGAGTGGCGAGCTTTGGATTGTTGGCCTTGACGACGCGAAAAGGCTGTTCGTGCAGACAAGTGCCGATGACGGCAAGCATTGGTCGGCCACTCGCATCATCGGCACCGGCGATGACAAGATTGCTGCCGACGGCGAGAACCGTCCTAAGATCGTGTTCGGCTCAAATGGACGGGCGGTGATTACCTACACCGAGCCATTAACCAAGCCATTTAGCGGACGCATACGAATGCTTCGATCCACCGACACGGGGCAGACTTTCTCCGCGCCATTTACGGTTCATCGAGACACGCAGGAAATTACCCATCGTTTCGAGTCGGTCGCGTTTGATCGCAATGGCGTGCTGCATGCGATTTGGATAGACAAGCGTGATTTGGAAGCAGTAAAGGCTGCGGGCAAGAAATCAAGCTACATCGGCGCGGCAATTTATCGCAATGAATCGCACGATGGTGGCCAGACCTTTGGCCCGGATATCAAATTGGCGGATCACAGTTGCGAATGTTGCCGCATTGCACTCGCGCCTTCGCCGGACGGCGGCATGGTGGCAATGTGGCGACATGTGTTTGCGCCGAACGAACGCGACCACGCCTTCGCGCCACTGCGTACGGATGCGAACCATTTGCCAACCCGTGCGACTTTTGATCATTGGGCGATTGACGCTTGCCCACACCACGGCCCCGGTTTGAGTGCGGCGGAAGATGGAGGCTATCACGCGGTTTGGTTTGGTATTCGTGACAGCCTTGGGCGAGTTCGCTATGGGCAGCTCAACGCCGATGGTTCGCCGCGCGGTGAAGCGCTGGCACTGCCCGACGAACGCGCTGAGCATGCGTCGGTGGAGAGCGCGGGCAAAAATGTGGTGATCGCCTGGCGCAGCTTTGATGGAAAGGCAACTAACTGGCGCGCGTGGATTTCCGACAACGGCGGCCAACAATTCACCCAGAGAGAATTGGGCCAGACAGCTGACGACAACGATCATCCACTGTTGCTCAAGCGTGATGGGAAAATATTTGCACTGTGGCGCACCGGGCTGCAACCTACATCGCCCACCAAACAAGGAGTCCGCGTTGAACAAGTCACGCCATAAAGTTGCTGCGCTACTGGTGTTGCTCGCTACGTTTGCACATGGACCAGCGCAAG
The DNA here is from genome assembly GCA_016721505.1 of Rhodocyclaceae bacterium. Taxonomy (GTDB): domain Bacteria; phylum Pseudomonadota; class Gammaproteobacteria; order Burkholderiales; family Rhodocyclaceae; genus JADKHX01. The sequence goes on from JADKHX010000003.1 coordinate 496,290, forward strand.
CCGCGCCAAAGCGCGTCGAAGCGTTTGATGGCAACGTCTGGCGCGAAATTCAGGTGACACTAAAGCAACCGACTGTCATTCTTTTTTCAGCGACATGGTGCCCCAATTGCCCTGCCGTGATGGAAAATTTGGCGCGCGAAATCAAGCAAAGAAAACGCCCCGCGCAATTGCTCACCGTGGTCATGGATGTCGCTCCCGGTGAAGCCGATGCAGCGCTGATAGCGAACCCGCATTACCGCTTGGCCGATCACCTCTTCGCCTTCGCCGGGCAAAACGCCGTGATTCAGTACGCGGTCGATCCAAAGTGGCAAGGGCTCACGCCATTTGTGGTTTTTCTGGCGCCGAATGCAGCACCGTTTTCGGTCATCGGGCAGCCGACCAAGGCGAATTATGAACGGTGGATGCGAAACGCATTTAACGGCGTGTCACCAGCACCAACTGGCGATTTAGTACCGCGCTAATTTTTTACTGGCCAATGCTCATTGAATATCGGCGCGACAGATTCATGGCTGTCGATGCGCTTTAGCATTGCGAAAAATTCCGGGCGATGCTCGGCAAGATGCGCACGCGTGCCCGACCATTTGGACACCACGGCCAACAGTATGTCGAGCGCATTGATCGGTTCGTTCGCCTTCGACATCGCACTGGCAAATGTGTCGGCGAACATTTCCCAAGTGGCATGCAGTCGCCGCTTTGCCCCTGCCTTCAAGGCCTCATGCGCTTGTGTTGCATCAGCCAGCGTCCAGCGTTCGGGGTAGTCGATGATGCCGATGGCCGAATAACAATTCGCCGCGATGAAAACCAGGCCGCGAATTATCTGCGCGCGAGCCTTGGGCGAATTCGGCAATAAGCCCGATGTCGGGTGGTTCAACCCAAGGTGAATCAATATCGCCGCGCTCTCGGAGAGCACGCTGCCATCTTGCAGTATCAGGGTCGGAATTTGTTTGAGTGGATTCGCTCGCGCTAGTTCAGCTTGTGCGGAATCGTTTTCCCATGTCGACGCGCGCACCACGCGGAAGGGCAGATCGCACAAGTGCAAGGCGACTTCAATCGCCGCGGAGCCTGAGCCTTGTGAGCCGTAAAGTGTGTGTGTCATGAGCGCGTACCTTTCTCGTGTTTGGCAACGGCGTATCACCAGCACCAACTGGCAAACTTCACGATTTCGGACACGCCTTAAACCGTGATTTTTGCAAAATTTCCAGCGGTTCGGAACTTCCCACCTCGCCATTTGATAATTTCCACAGCGCCAAATCCGCGCTGTGCAAAATGTTGCGCGCCAGCGCCCAACGGAAATGGGCGTGCACCGGATTTGATTCGATGAGGTAGTAATTTTCAGCACGTTGATTGACCGGCGCGCCAATCGCAGCAACGCCGGGCAGGAAGCGAAAAATTCGCAGACGGGCGAATTTGAGAATGTCGTCGCTGGTTGAAGCTTGCCAGATTTTTGGATTGATGCTGGAGTCAGCCCATGTTTTTGGGCTGGGATTAAAAACCCATGCAGCATAAATTAAATGTGCGGTGGCGGCGTTTTTTGTCACATGCACGGCGAGTGCGCCGCCAAGCGAATAGCCGGTGACGGCAATAGGCACCTCCGGATACTTTGTGCTGATGCGCTGCACATAGGCGACGGCTTGATCGTATTGTGTTTTGTCCAGCGAAAAATTGGTTCGCCAATCAGCGTCGTCGTTGCTGCCGGTGAATGCGATGACGATCTCGCGTAAATGTTTTGGGTTGACCGTGTCGGCGATTTCAAAACTACTGGCTTCGAAGCCAGAGTCTGCATCGTGCTGATGCAATTGCGGGAGCGACTTGGCACGCGCGGGCAATTCAAAAAAGTGTTCCTGCCCTTCGCGATTGTCTTGCTGCAAAGCGTAGGCGCCAAGTAGCGCGTACAAATAGCCTTTCGCGGCGACAGTCTGATGCAGTGAATTGATCACTGCGCCGCGCGCATCGAGCTTGGGCAAATAGCGTTCGTTACACCAGATGCTCTCGCGCCCGACAGCGACTTCGGGCACCGATGCGTGGAGCAAATACATAACGTAGGAAGTCGGCAGCAATAGCGTCAGCGCGAGCAACAGCAGTATGACCAACAGGCCACGCAAGGCAGCCCGTTTGGCGCGCGCGGCAAGGCTTGCCTGCGGGCGGGTGTTGGTTTCTGTTTCGTGCGTTGATTCGGCCATTCTCAATGCAGCAAAAAAGTCTTAACCACGCCCATCCCCGCACAGGCAAAGATGACGGCAATGACGTTGAGTTTGTAGCGCATCAACGCCAGCGCGGCGGCGATAGTGAGCAGCAGCGAGAAACTATCGAAATACCCATCAAATGGCGCGTCGCGACTTGCCAGCGGCCACCAAACATGCCATGCAAAAAATACCGCTAAGCTGACGATGACACCCACTACGGCGGCCGTGATTGCCGTCAAAGGTGCGGTAAATTTCATTTGTCCGTGCGTCGCTTCGACCAATGGTCCGCCGATCAGGATGAACAAAAACGAAGGCAGAAAGGTAAAAAAAGTGACCACGCCGGCGGCCAATGCGGCGCCGAGAAATAGCGCATCCGGGCCTAGCACTGCTTGATTCCAGCCACCAATAAATCCGACAAATGCCACCACCATAATCAAGGGTCCGGGGGTGGTTTCGCCCAGGGCTAAACCGTCAATCATTTGCTGCGCACTTAGCCAATGAAAATTTTCTACCGCGCCTTGGTAGACGTAGGGCAGCACCGCGTAAGCGCCGCCAAAAGTGAGCAGCGCGGCTTTGCTGAAAAACCAGCCCATCTGCGCCAGCGCGCCATCGACACCGCTATGCGCGACAAGCAAGGCCATCGCGATAAGCCATAGCGCAAGGCCGGCGGCCAAGTACGACGCTAGACGCGACAGCCGAAATAGCGCATGGGGTGGAGTGGGTGTGGCATCGCCAATGATGGCATCGACCGAATCAAGCGCGGCGCTGTTGTGTCCACCACCCGCAGTAAAAAATTTTGGTGCGATTTGTCCACCGACCATACCGATCAACGCCGCACTCAAAATGATTGCCGGGAAAGGAATTCCGCCAATAAAAATTGCAATGAAAGCAGCAATCGCAATCGCCCACAGCCAAGCATTTTTTAAAGTCTTGCCACCGATGCGCCATGCTGCCGCGACGACAATTGCCGTCACCGCTGGCTTGAAGCCATAGAGCACACCAGCGATGAGCGGCACGCTGCCGAAGGCGATGTAAATCCACGACAACGCGATCAAAATAAATAGCGAAGGCAATACGAACAATCCGCCGGCGACTATGCCGCCCCATGTGCCATGCATCAACCAGCCTATGTAGGTCGCTAACTGCTGCGCCTCAGGCCCGGGCAAGACCATGCAGTAATTGAGCGCGTGCAAAAACCGCCGTTCAGAAATCCAGTGCTTTTGCTCGACCAGTTCGCGATGCATGATGGCGATTTGACCAGCCGGCCCACCAAAACCAATGAAGCCCAGCTTGAGCCAAAAGCGTAGCGCGTCGCGAAAAGAAATTGAATTTGATGGTGCGGTGTCCATGATCGTCATTTTAGGAAAAACTTTCCAGACTTGGACGGAACGCCGCCTTGGCATGCCACACCGTCCGTGACACGCAGCGGAAGCCTGCTTTCCCGCCCAAAGACGCTAATAAATCGGTGACCATTTGCGCGATCTTGTTGCTTGTGTCATGCTGGCGCAGGGCTGTATGAAACAACAGTTATACTGATTGACCCATCGCTGTGGTGAAAAAGTGAACAACGCGTCGAATAAATTTCGTGGCCGCGCCGCGGTGACGAATCCAGACAACCGATTTGCCGACTGGCACCGCGAGGCGGCGGATGACGGCTGGTGGCCCGAAGCAGAGGATGAACTTGCGCCGATGGCGACTGAGCTGATTATCGACACGGCGAAGACCGTCATCAGCTACAACGATTCCCCCGATATTCCGTATGACCGCTCGATCAATCCGTATCGTGGTTGCGAGCACGGTTGCGCCTATTGTTTCGCGCGGCCATCGCATGCGTATTTGGGTCTCTCGCCAGGGGTAGATTTTGAAACCAGGCTGTCCTACAAGCCCGATGCTGCAGCATTGTTGCGCAAGGAATTAGCAAAACCAAATTACACCTGCGCGCCCATCGCTTTGGGCATCAACACCGACGCGTGGCAACCGATCGAGCGGCGACTGGGCGTGACGCGCAGTATTTTGGAAGTGCTGGCCGAGTGCCAACATCCGGTATCGGTGATAACCAAGTCGGCATTGGTGTTACGCGATTTGGATTTGCTGGTGCCGATGGCGGAAAAAAATTTGTTGCACGTCGCGATATCCATCACTACCTTGGATGCGCAAATCGCGCGCACCATGGAACCTCGTGCCGCGTCGCCACAACGCCGATTGGCCGTGATGCGCGAACTGACGGCGGCTGGAATCTCGGTGACGGTGCTGGTCGCTCCGCTCATCCCGGCGCTCACCGATCACGAGTTGGAAAAGATCATGGAAGCCGCTGCGCAAGCTGGTGCAACTTCAGCGGAATACATCACCTTGCGTTTGCCGCACGAAGTGAAACCCTTGTTTCATGATTGGCTACAACGCAATCAGCCAGGTCGCACCGAACATGTGTATTCCTTGCTACGGCAAATGCACGGCGGAAAGGAATACGACAGCCGATTCGGCCAGCGCCAACGCGGCAGCGGGCCGCTGGCTGAGGTCATCGCACAACGCTATCGAATCGCGGCAAAGCGATTGGGTTTGGATAAATCATTACCGCGCTTGGACTGCAGCAAATTTGTAAAGCCGGTCTTAGAAAAAGCGGAAACGAAATCGCAGCTTGATTTGTTTTGAGCTCGCGCAATGGTTTCCCCCTCTCCCCTAGCGGGAGAGGGTCGGGGAGAGGGGGTGACGGCGTGTCGCCAGCACAAACTGGCGACACGCCGGTCAATCATGCAGCCTTACGTTCCAACCATTGTTCAGCTTGGTCGCCAGCAATGCTGATCTTGCGCGGCTTCATGGTTTCCGGAATTTCGCGTGCCAGCGAGATACTCAGCAAGCCGTTGTCGAGCGCCGCGCTGACCACTTTGACGTGTTCTGCCAGCTGGAAGCGATGCTCAAAGTCACGGGTACCGATACCGCGATGCAGGTAGGTTTTTGCGGGTTCAACTTTTTGCTTGCTACCGACGATTTTCAGCGTGTCGTTTTCAACTTCAATGTCTATTTCGGCGCGGCTGAATCCCGCGACGGCCATAGTGATTTGATAGTTATTTTCGTCCAGCCGCTCAACGTTGTAAGGCGGGTAGCTCGGCTGCGCGTCAGTGCGCAAGGCGTTGTCGACGAGGTTTGCCAATCGGTCAAAGCCGATGGCGGAACGATACAGGGGGCTTAAATCATAGTGACGCATGGTCATATCCTTTATAGAAAAAGCGACAATGAATGCAGGCCTCACCTGAGCACCTGCTGCGTACAAGATGGCAGCGCATCGGCCTATTTCAAGGACTTGAAATTTATCGAATGAAGCTCAATATAGACGCGCCCCGGCAAAGCGCTGAGTGAATTTTTGCAGTGACGAGTGGGGGATCGATAATTGGCCAGTTGGTGCTGACAACACGCCGTAATGCCAAAGATCAATTTTGCGTCTTATCCCGTCCCGCCCACGGTGAGGCCATCAATCCGCAACGTAGGTTGCCCGACACCCACCGGCACGCTTTGACCTTCTTTGCCGCAGGTGCCGACACCGGAATCTAGAGCCATGTCATTGCCTATCATTGACACACGGGTCATGGCTTCTGGCCCGTTTCCAATGAGCGTTGCGCCCTTTACTGGCGTGGTGATTTTGCCGTCTTCAATCAAATAGGCTTCGGCAGTTGAGAACACAAATTTGCCGCTGGTGATGTCGACTTGGCCACCGCCGAAATTCGCGGCATAGAGGCCCTTCTTGACCGAGCGGATGATTTCTTCCGGATCACGGTCACCGTTCAGCATCATCGTATTCGTCATGCGCGGCATCGGCAGGTGAGCAAACGATTCGCGGCGGCCGTTGCCGGTCGGGCGGGTTTTCATCAGGCGCGCGTTGTGTGTGTCTTGCAAATAGCCTTTGAGGATGCCGTCTTCGATCAGCACCGTGCGTTGCGTGGGTGTGCCTTCGTCGTCGATGGTGAGCGAGCCGCGTCGATGGGCGATGGTGCCGTCGTCAATTACGGTCACACCTTTGGCAGCAACCCGCTCGCCGATGCGTCCCGAAAACGTAGAGCTACCTTTGCGATTGAAGTCGCCTTCGAGTCCATGACCAACGGCTTCGTGAAGCAATATGCCAGGCCAACCCGGACCGAGTACGACGGTCATTTCGCCTGCCGGTGCGGGTTTGGCGGCGAGGTTAACGCTGGCTTGATGCACGGCTTGACGCGCATAAGTTTTTAGTTGGTCGTCGCTGTAATAGCTGTAATCGCTACGTCCGCCGCCGCCCGACGAACCTTGCTCGCGGCGCTTTACGCCGCCGACTTCATCTTCCATGATGACGGTGATGGAGACGCGCACCAATGGCCGCACATCAGCAGCCAGATGCCCATCAGAGCGTGCGACGAGAATGACTTCCCAGGTGCCGGCAACATGTGCCATGACTTCCTTGACGCGCGTATCTTCGGCACGTGCAAGGGCTTCGAGGCGTTCCAGTAAGTTAACTTTTTGTGTTGCGTCGAGAGACGCAATCGGATCGTCGGCGACATACAAGGGTGTCTGGCAAGCGGCCTTGCGCAGCAGCGGCACCAAGCGTGGCGCGCCAGCGGCGGCAATCGCGCGCGTGGTCGCCGCGGCAGCCTTGAGTGCCGAATGCGAAATGTCATCGGAATAGGCGAAGGCGGTTTTTTCACCCGAAATCGCCCGCACGCCAACGCCTTGCTCAATGTTGAAAGTGCCGGATTTGACGATGCCTTCTTCCAGACTCCAGGCTTCGGATCTTGCGTATTGAAAATACAAATCGGCGTAGTCGATGTGATGACCAAAAAGCTGGCCAAAAATGCCGTCAAGTTGTCGCGAAGCCAAGCCATGTGGGGCAAGTAAAGTTTGTTCAGCGATTTGCAGATGTGAAGTCATTTCGTATGCCTAAATTGTTGCGTTGTCATAATTTTCGGTGCTGCAATGCGGGCAGGCTGGTACGGATTTCGTTCAGGCGATCGTGGCTGATTTCTCCGGCCACCATGCCTTCACCTTTGTCCATGCGCGCGATGATTTCGCCCCACGGGTCGATAAGCATGCTGTTGCCGTGAGTAACTCGCCCGTTCGGATGCCGTCCTCCTTGTGCCGATGCGAGAACATAACACTGATTCTCGACGGCGCGGGTGCGTAGCAACAGTTCCCAATGCGCCAATCCGGTGGTTTCGGTAAAGGCGGCGGGGATTACTAGCAAATCTATCTCGCCCATCGCACGGAAAAGCTCCGGGAAGCGCAGGTCGTAGCAGATGGCGATACCAATGGACCAGGTCTCGTCGCCAAGTTTTAACGCGAGGCTGAGTACTTCTTGACCGGCTTCTATGGTGCGGGCTTCATCGTAAGACTCGTCGCCTTTGTTAAAGCCGAATAGGTGGATTTTGTCGTATCGCGCGACGCGTTGGCCGGATGGGTCAAACACCAGACACGTGTTGCGCAACTTGGTCGCATCGTCGGCTAGCAAAGGCAGTGAGCCGCCTACCAGGTACACACCGTGCAATTTGGCTTGGGTGGCCAGAAAATCCTGAATTTGGCCAGCGCCTTCAGTCTCGCGTACGGCCAACCGGGCTGCATCCGAGGCACCGATGAGTGGAAAATATTCCGGTAGCGCAATCAGCTTTGCACCGTCATCGGCGGCACGCGCGATCAGAGTTGCGGCGGTGGACAGATTCGGCGGAACGTCTGGCCCGGAAATCATTTGGATTGCGGCGATTTTCATGGGTTGGCCTTGACTTCGGCTTTGGTCTTACCGGCATCTTTGTCAAATTTGACAACTTTTGGATCAGTCCAGCTTCCAGATACCGCATATTCAAAAGACAGCACTTGTCCGACCGGATCTTTGAGCAACTTTTGCGACAGCCACAATGCCGCACCGGCAATCGGGTTCACTAACATCGCACCGACAGCCAGACTATCTCCCACCGCAGGCTGAACTTTGACTTTAAGATTTTGTGTTTCGTTAGCGAGGTTAACACTGCCACTGAGCAAAACGCGTGCTGAGGGGCCGCTAATTTCAAGATTGCCGGTGTCCAGCACGCCGCGTGCGACGACCACATCGCCTTCGATGCTATCGAAGGCAAATCCTTGACTGAAAATATCGCGAAAGTCGAGCGTGATTCGGCGCGGCAAAGATTGCAAACTCAAGATGCCGAGCAAACGCCCGACACCTGGTTCAAGCTGACGAAATTGCCCATCGTCCAAATTGACCTTGAATTTTCCGCTCAATGTTGGATAGTCAAATGCCAAGGGCGAACCTTGCCAACTAAGCTGACCATTGATTTTCGCTGATCCTTTGCGCAGCGTTTCGCCGTAGCCGAATCGGTCGAGTAGTTTTTCCAAATTTTTTGCGTCGACATCGAATTCAAGCGAAGTGTTGACCGGCGCTACGCTCATAGCGATAAGTGGAGTTGAAGACAGGGCAGACGGTCGCCACAAGGCTGTGCCTTTGAGGGTCGCATCATCGTTATGCACATCAAATTTGCCACGCCACTCGCCGTTGGTGTTTTCGGCAATCAAGGCCAAGCTACCTAACTCTTTATCTTTGAGTAGTAGCTTGCCGATAGTGACATCCAATGCAGGTATTTGGCTTGAAGCGTCATTGGCTCCCAAATCGCTTGCCGTGATCGGACTGGTGTTGCGGTTGGTGACTGCCGCTTCGGGCAAAGTAAAGACCGGAATTTTTCCGCTCAATTTGCCATTGCCACGGCTGTCCCAATCGAAATTGCCCGACACTTCGGTGGTCTTGATGGCAAAACGGGTGAGGGTATCGGCGCGAGTTCCGCTGAGGCGCAAATTGCCAAAGCGTTTGCCAAATACTTGCAGTTCTTCGGCGTGCACGTCGAACTGCAATGGCAACGCGGGTGTGTGTACAGCTTCGGGGCTGGCGGCCTTTTGCGGCGAGTTGGGTGTGGCAAACATCGGTCGCCAAAAATCCAAATCAACACGCGGCACATTGACTGCGACTTGGATTCCTCGTTCAGGTAGTTTGCCAGGCTGCGCGGGCAGTCCACCGGCCGCGACATTTAAAAGTCCGCGCGTGATGGTTGAACTCGTTGGATCGAGTCGGCGTAGCAACTGTAGCTGCGCGATTTTGCCAACGGTGAGTTCTAAGGTATCGGTTAAGCTTGACGCGGCTTCAGGCGTTGGCCTTGCCTTCGCACTGATTGCGCGGGCCGCCCGTAAATCCACGGGTGGAGGCACTTTCCGCTCAAAGCGAACTGGTATTGCCTCAAGCGCCGATTTGTTAAACGGCACCGGCAAACTAGACGAAAGCCCAACCAGGTTTGACGTGATGACGAGCTCAGGTACTTTGCGCTTGACGCGAATGTTGCCCGTCCATTTGGCTGCGCCTGAGAGATGGTCGAACATGGGTAGCGGGTATTGCGCACGTAATCCAGCGACAGATATTTCACCGTTGGCATTGACTTGCACATTGCCATCGCTACCGCTTTTGATTTCGGCGTTCATTGGTGCGCCGAGCAGATTGGCGTGCAGCCCTTTGGATTCCAAACTATTACTGGTGAATTTGAGTTGGCCATTCAAATCGGTCAGCGGCGGTACATCGTCATCGACGATGAGGCGATTGCCAAAAAAGCGATAGCTACCTTCGACGCGCGCCGGCGCTTCGGTGCTCAATGGAATCACCAGTTTCAAATCCAGCTCGCCATTGCCCACGGCGCGCATGTCTTCGGTTGCTTTGTCTATGCTCTCAGCAACCGGGCTGGCATCGATAAAGTGCAAAAACTCTGAAGTCGGACCGGAGGCTTTACCTTTGATGGTAAGTACTTGATCAAGCGCTTCGAGGTCAGGCAATTCAGCGGTCACGTCTTTGAGATTGGCGCCAAAAATTTGTCCGCTGGTGGCGCGGATACGCATCTTTTCGCCTTCAAACAAAAGCTCGCCGCTTAGCTTTTCTATGGCTGGCCAACCGGGGGCATAGTCGAGATTGCCACCGGCAAATTTCCCTTTGACGATGAAAGTGCCAGTTTTGCCGCCGCGATACGGATAGTCGGCAAGCTTGCCTTTCAAGCGCATCATCACGTCGCTGACCGTGCCACCGCTCAAGCTGTGCTGCAGCCATTTACGTGTATCGTCACCCACGCTATGCGGCAAATAGCGCCAAACCGAATCGGCTTTAGCGCGACTGAGCTTTACCGTTAAGTCAATCTCGCCAGCGGCATCGTTAGTTGCATGCCAGCGCCCACTGCCTTCGCCGCTTACATCTTGATTTGCAAAGTTAAGCTTGTCCAAAGTGATCGCCAAATCACGATGGCTGCTATCAGTGGCACGCCAGCTCGTCTGCGCGGCGAAGGCAGTGAGCTCGATTCGTGGTTGGGGAAATACCTGCGGTAAATTGAGCGCCGCTTGTTGTCCGGCCAGCGTGAGCTGCCCGCCACGCTCATTACCGTTGATGCTGCCACTGATACCGTCGAGTCCCGGTACCGCGCCTTGTGCATTGAGACGCAATTTCTCGAAGCGTCCAGCGACTTTCCAGTGCTGTAGATCTTTCGCTTCTCCCGTCCATTCCAGCGCTAGGTCATGCAGCAGTCCGCCAGGCGCATAGGCTGCCAATTGCGTGCGAACGGCATCATCAATCGGCAAATGTCCAGCTAGTCGTGCCAGCGCGTCAAGGTCTAGCCCGTTTGCAGTCATCGATCCGGTGGCTGGTTTCTTTCCTTGGCCAGCGACCCACGAAAAACTAACATCGGTCGGCGCGATGTTGATACCGTCCGTGGTTGCTAGTTGCAATTTCTTGACGGTGATTGAAGTCCCTGTATTGGTGTGCCGACCGCCAAGCCGACCTTCGAGATGGGCTAGCTCAAGTTCAGCCAAATCCTTGCGCAAACGCACCCGCAAATTGTCGATCCGCACATCGGCCGTGGCCGATTCGACGCGCGCTTTGTCGATGCTCAGCCACAAGCGCAGTGCACCTTTGCCTTGCGGTAATTCCACCGGATAGTTAATCCACTTTTGCCAGATTGCCAAATCTGCGTAATCAAGCTCAAGATAGGTTTCGCCTTTCCAAGTGGCGATAGTGCTGAGCTCCTCGCCGCGAAAATCAGCACGCAAATCGATTCTTGATGCCAATGCCAGAGGCGGTTGTGCGGTGAGACCTAGACGATGTCGACTGCCGTCATTTTCTAGTGAAAAATTTAAGCTGCTTTAGTTCTAACGGCGGCGCTTGGCGAGATTCGTCTATCCACGTGATGCTCGCATCACGGATGACTATCTTGTGCTGGGCAAGCAACCAATCAGATGCGGCATCGCCTTCTGGCGAGGCATCAACTTGACGGCGTGTGGTCAGCACCAACTCGTGAGTTTGTTCTTCTGTTACTTGTGCGGCAGCGTCATCTACACCCACGCCCGCGATCGAAATTTTTCCATTGACATCGCGGCGTACCACCAGCGATGGGCCGAGAATTTCCAATCGTGCCAAGCGCATTTGCATGGTCAGCAGAGAATCCCACGCCAACTCGGCTTCGACCGTATCTAACTGCAGCGCAGCGCGGCCTTTGACGTCCTTTATCTCCAAGCCATGCAGGGTCAGCGCCGGATGCCAGCCAACCCAGTAGGCATCGATATGCCGAATCTTTACGTCGCGATGCAGCGCCTCACCCAAGCTTTGTTCGATGTCCGATCGATAGTTTTCAATTTGCGGTAGTACGCCCAAGCGCAAAACCAATATCAGAAGCGCGAACAGAAAATAGATAATCGTCAGCACAATTGCCAGCGCGTGAATGCCAGCCATCCACCATGTCCTCGGCTGCGCCGGATGGCGATCAAAAATATGTAATAGACGAGAGAAAAAACCAGATGAGGGCATGAGGTCGGGTGCGGCGCGGACTACAATTATTCATGGATGCCGTCTCGGTGCAGGAGTGTTTTTACCCCACCGTGTTGGCCGCCGAAACAGACCCCCAAATTCTATCCGATGCCCCTACTTGACGACATACTTGGCCAATCGCGTTTCTTAGCAAGATTGAGTCACCGGCGGCCTGAATTGGCCGCTGTAATGCTGGACAAGCTGCATGATCCCGTGACAGCAACCGAAATCGCGCAGTACTTGAGCGAACAAGTGCTCACCGACACCAGTCTCAAATCAGGCTTGCGACAATTGAAACAAACGGTAATAAGCCGTGTCGCGTCGCGTGATTTAGCCGGACTAGCATCGCTGATGGAGGTCACCGAAGCCATGACCGTGCTGGCAGAATTCACCTTGGCCAGCGCCCAGCGTGTGCTGATGGCGACGCTCGTGGAGCGCTACGGCGTGCCACGCAGCGCGACTGGTGTGGCGCAAGAAATGATGGTAGTCGGAATGGGCAAACTCGGCGGCCGCGAGCTTAACGTGTCATCGGATATTGATTTAATTTTTGTCTACGCCGAAGACGGTGAAACTTGCACCGAAAATGATCAGCAACGGAGTATTTCCAACAGCGAATTTTTTACTCGCTTGGGGCGTGGGCTCATCAATGCGATTGCCGAGATTACTGAAGATGGGCAAGTGTTTCGCGTCGACATGCGCTTGCGCCCTAACGGAGATTCAGGGCCACTGGTTTGTTCGCTCGACATGCTGGAAAATTATTTCGTCGCCCAAGGGCGGGAATGGGAGCGATACGCATGGATTAAGGCGCGGGCTTTGTCGCCTAGCAAGGAAGTGCAAGATTCGCTCGATGTGGTGCGCCGTCCGTTTGTATTTCGCAAATATCTCGACTTCGGTGCGATTAACGCAATGCGCGATTTGCATGCGCAAATACGCCGCGAAGTGGCGAAAAAAGACATGGTCGACAATGTCAAACTCGGCCCTGGCGGTATTCGCGAGATTGAATTTATCGCACAAGTATTTCAATTGATACGGGGTGGGCGCGAACGTAGCCTGCAAATTAAACCCACGGTAGCGGTGCTGCGCTTGCTCGGCGAGCAAGGAATTTTCCCATCGGCTAATGTCGATGAATTGATTCACGCCTACGAATTTTTGCGTCGTCTGGAGCATCGTTTGCAATATCTCGACGATGCGCAAACGCACAACTTGCCGGATGCGGAAGGCGACCGTCACATTGTCGCAAACGCGATGGGCTTCGCTTCATTTGCCGCATTGGCAACTGAGCTGGACGACCACCGCGCCAACGTCTCAAAGCACTTTAATGCGGTGTTCGCCGCGCCTGATGCCGGCGCGCATAGTTTGCAAAATCTTTGGCACGATGCGGGCGCGGATAAAAGTGGCGAAGCGTTTTCGCGCTTGGGTTATCGCGACCCGCAAACCGCTATCCAACGCATTGCTGCCATGCATAGCGGTGCGCGTTACCAACAAATGGGCAATGACATCAAAGCCAGATTTGATGTTTTGGTGCCACGGCTGATTCACGCCGCCGCGCAATTGCCAAACCCCGACGCAACATTGATACGCAGCTTGGATTTGCTCGAAGCGATTTCGCGCCGTGCTGCCTATTTGGCATTGCTGCAACAATATCCGCAGGCTCTGGAAAAACTCGCCGCATTGGTCAGTAGCTCCAAGTGGGCAGCAGATTATTTGCAGCAACATCCGATTTTGCTTGATGAATTGCTCGATCAGCGTTTGCATACAAACGCCTTAGAGCATGGCGCGTTGATGGCTGAACTGAATGAAAAGCTCGACGATGCTGCGCCGGATATTGAGCGGCAAATGGACGTGATGCGAGAAGCGCATCACGCGCAAACTTTCCGTTTACTGGTGCAAGATTTAGCGGGAAGTTTGACCGTGGAAACACTTGCCGATGAACTCTCGGGACTGGCAGATAAATTTTTGGGTATTGCGCTGCAGCGCGTATGGCGACAATTGCCGACGCGAAATAGCGAATCGCCAAAATTTGCCATCATTGCTTACGGCAAGCTGGGCGGCAAGGAATTAAGTTACGCTTCTGATCTTGATTTGGTTTTTTTGTATGACGACACCGGCAGCGAAGCCAGTGAGATTTATTCACGATTGGGCACCCGCTTGAACACCTGGTTGTCGGCAAAAACTTCGGCCGGACAGTTGTTCGATACGGATCTTCGGCTAAGACCTAATGGTGAATCCGGTTTGATGGTCAGTTCGCTAGATGCGTTTCGCCGGTATCAGCTTGAGTCTGCGTGGGTGTGGGAACATCAAGCGCTGACCCGTGCGCGATTCTCGGCAGGTGATGTGGAAGTTGGCGCGGCGTTTGAGCGGATACGAATAGAAGTTTTGTCGCAGGCACGCGATTTGTCAGTGCTGAAGAAAGAAGTCTTGGCGATGCGCGACAAAATGTTCGATGCACATGGAACACGCCATCGCGTGGGCGTGGCGAGCGAAGAAATCACGGCGGAATTTGATTTGAAACATGATCGTGGTGGCTTGGTCGATGTCGAATTCATTGTGCAATATTTGGTGCTCGGCTACGCGCACATCCATCCTGCATTGACAGAAAATCTAGGTAACATCGCACTGCTTAAAATCGCTGCCGAACTCAATCTGGTTCCCTCTGGCTTGAGTGACGATGTCCGCAACGCCTATCGAGATTTTCGCCGTATGCAACACCAATTGCGCTTGAATGACGCCTCGCTGCGCGTGACTATGTCGGATGTGGTTTCCCGAGTGGCTGCCGTGTGTGATTTGTGGGCGCTGGTGTTTGCGCCTGAATAAGTTTTTTTCGGAGATTTGCCATGCCTGTTAACTATTCCACGCCAGCACCAGAGGCACTTTTCCCGGTTGCCGGTGTTCGACTCGGCACCGCTGCGGCGGGCATCCGCAAGGCGAATCGCCGTGATTTAACCTTAATATCACTCGCGCCCGGCAGTCGTGCTGCCGGCGTGTTTACCCAAAATCGTTTTTGTGCCGCGCCAGTGCAAGTGTGCCAACGACATCTTGCTATTGATAGTGACATGCGCGCTTTGGTAAT
Source organism: Rhodocyclaceae bacterium (assembly GCA_016721505.1). GTDB lineage: Bacteria > Pseudomonadota > Gammaproteobacteria > Burkholderiales > Rhodocyclaceae > JADKHX01. Next base: position 511,369 of record JADKHX010000003.1, read on the forward strand.
CAATACGGGCATCGCCAATGCGGCGACCGGTGATATCGGCTTGCAGGCAGCGATTAGCACCTGCGGCGCCGTGGCGGAATTGTTGGGTTGTGAAGACAGACAAGTCCTGCCATTTTCAACTGGCGTGATTCTGGAACACTTGCCGGTTGACCGATTGATCGCTGGCCTGCCGGCAGCAAAGTTGGATTTGCGCGCGGACGGTTGGCACGCTGCAGCACACGCCATCATGACCACCGATACGGTAGCCAAAGCCGCGTCTCGCCGCATTGCGATTGGCGACAAGACAGTCACTGTGACCGGTATGTCCAAAGGCGCGGGCATGATTCGCCCAAACATGGCGACCATGCTCGGCTTTGTCGCCACTGATGCAGGCATTCCTTCCAATATGTTGCAGCAACTCGCCAAGGATGCAGCCGATGTTTCCTTCAACTGCATCACAGTGGACGGCGACACATCGACCAATGATTCGTTTGTGGTGGTGGCAACCGGCGCAAGTGGCGTGCACATCGATGCGGAAAATTCACCGCATTGGCCTGCGCTTCGCGACGCCGTGATTGCCGTTGCGCAAGAACTCGCGCAAGCCATTGTGCGCGACGGCGAAGGCGCGACCAAATTTATCACCGTGTCAGTTGGTGCTGGCCACACGCCGTCAGAGTCCCGCGCCGTTGCCTACGCGATCGCGCATTCGCCCCTGGTTAAGACCGCGTTCTTTGCTTCCGACCCCAACCTTGGTCGGATTCTTGCCGCGATTGGTTATGCGGGAATCGCTGATTTGGATGCCGAAAAAGTCCGCGTCTGGCTAGGTAGTGCGGGCGAAGAAGTGCTGGTTGCCGAAGGCGGCGGCCGTGCCGCAAGTTATATCGAAGCGGCGGGCGCGCGCATCATGCAAGAAGCTGAAATTACCGTCCGCGTCGATCTGGGTCGCGGCACTGCCAACGCGAAAGTTTGGACCTGTGATTTTTCTTACGACTACGTAAAAATCAACGCCGACTACCGCTCTTGAACGATAGCCGGAGATTTATCCAAGCGCTGGATTTACTGCCAACCGGCGCGATCGAAAACTTTCTGCGCGCTCACTGAATTGTTCGCCAGCGTTGCCACGGCAACAGTATCGGCTTTGAATTTCCCCATCGCTTCGAGCGCAGGATTCTTGACGACGATGCCCGGCACGACTGGCCATTCGTTGTTGCCGTCGGCAAAGTAGCGCTGCGCATCGTCGCTGGCGAGATATTCGAGAAACATCACGGCAGCCGCTTTGTTCGGTGCATTTACCAACATGCCCGCGCCCGAAACATTGATATGTGTGCCATAGCTGGCTTGATTAGGCCAAATGATGTTGACGCGTTCCATCAACTTTTTATCCTCGGCTTTATCCGAGCGCAACAGGCGCGCGACGTAATAGCTGTTGGAAATCGTTACGCCACATTCGCCCGCGCCGACCGCCTTGATTTGATCGGTGTCGCCACCTTTTGGCGTACGCGCAAAATTCGCCACCACGCCGCGCGCCCAGGCTTCACTTTTGGCTTCACCCATGTGATCAATCAGCGAGGACATCAAGGAAATGTTGTAAGGGTGTGAGCCGGAGCGCACGCAAATTTTGCCTTTGAGTTTCGGATCGGCCAGCGCTTCGTAGGTCTGCACATCGCTAACCGGCACATCTTTGCTGGCTATGATTAAGCGCGCACGGGTCGAGAACGCAAACCAATTGGCACTGCGCAGATGCGCGGGGATGCGTGTTTCGAGTACTTTGGATTGCACCGGCGCAAACAAACCCATAGCGTCGGCTTTGGCTAGGCGCGCTGCGTCAACCGTAATCAGCAAATCGGCAGGACTGTTGGCGCCTTCATTGCGAATGCGCTCTAGCAACTCATCTTCCTTGCCTTCTATGCGATTGATTTTGATGCCGGTCTTTTGGGTGAAGTTGCTGTACAGCGCCTCGTCAGTTTGGTAGTGACGCGCCGAGTAGAGATTGAGCACTTTTTCTTGCGCGTGGATTGGTGCGGCAAGCAAGGCGATGGTAGAAATTAGCGCGAATGTGGTGATAGTTTTCATGAGCTTCCTTGTCCCAATGGGTGAGCAAAGTTATGATTAAAGCGAGCAACTTCGTTCATTGTATTGAGAACTATTCGCATTTGCAAGTAAATTGAACAAGCGCTAGGCTGTGTCGGAGTCGGTGCAACCAAATTGTTGGAATTGGACTGGCAGGCAACGCGGTCATTGTGACGCCGCGCCATGGAAGTACGACTTAAGGCGTTACGCGTCGTGCACCGTTGTAGCGCTTTTTCCAGTATTTATCGCGCATGTCTTCGACGCGAACTTCGGCACCGGTGCGTGGTGCGTGCACGAACTGATCGTGACCAAGGTAAATCCCGACATGGGAAAAAGTTCGCCGCATGGTGTTGAAGAACACCAAATCGCCGGGCTTAAGTTCTTCACGCAATACTTTTTCGCCGGATTTACTTTGCTCTTTCGCACTGCGCGGCAGAATCAGGCCGATGCCTTGCGCAAACACATGGGTTACAAAACCCGAGCAATCAAATCCAGTTTCCGGTTTGCTACCGCCACGCCGATAAGGGATGCCCAGCATTTCAACGGCTTGATCCAATGTGTCCTGAATTGATGCGCTGGCACGCTCAACAAAGCTCTTGGATTCCACCGCTGGCGGCGCTTCCGCCGCTTCCTCGGCGTGAGCCAGCGGCAACCATAGCAAGCCGCACAACGCGCTGGTCGTGGCAAAAATTCTCAATGGAAGCAATGGGTTAAATGGCATAACTGACTACTTTAGCGGCCAATCGGCTTTGTGTAAACTAGTTTTATTCGCGCAACCGGTATCGAGCGGCATCGCGTACGGTCGCTTCCTATAATCAAACATGCCAGTTGGTGCTAATGTGCAGTGTCGGCTGTGTACAGACTACCCGCTACACAGGCACAAAGCAGTGCTTTGTGAAACCCCTGTTCAGCCGCTGTCATACTGTCCGCTACAGCCATCACCAATTATTTTGACTACAACAAGGATTCGCCATGAGTTTTCGCGCACTATTAATTTCACAAGTTGACGGCAAAGTCACCAGCGGTTTGACAACGATGGAAGAAAGCCAGCTTGACGCGGGCGAAATTACTATCGCCGTGTCGCACTCGTCTATCAATTACAAAGACGCATTGGCAGCGACCGGCGCCGGGCGGATTATTCGACGCTTCCCCTGTGTCGGTGGAATCGACTTGGCTGGCACGGTCACGTCTAGTAGCGATGAGCGATTTTCGGTTGGCGCTCAAGTCTTGGCGACCAGTTATGACATTGGTGTCGCCCATCACGGCGGCTACGCCGAGCGCGCACGAATTCCTGCCGATTGGGTAGTCAAACTGCCGGCCGGATTATCTTGCGCTGAAGCCATGGCGCTCGGCACGGCGGGGTTCACGGCGGCGCTGGCGGTGGTGCGGATGGAACACAATGGGCTTACACCAGCCAGTGGAAAAGTTATCGTTTCCGGCGCGACGGGTGGCGTGGGCAGCATCGCGATTTCCATCCTCGCCGGGCTTGGCTATTCGGTCGTTGCGCTCACTGGCAAAGTCGAAGAAACGGAATTCCTCAAATCCATCGGTGCGCAAGAAGTCATGCTGCGGCAATCGCTGGATTTGGCCAAAATCAAACCGCTGGGCAGCGAAACCTGGGCAGGCGCTGTGGACAACTTAGGTGGCGATGTATTGAGCTGGATGGCGAGTACGATGAAAGTCGGTGGCGCGCTGGCCAGCATTGGACTGGCCGCCAGCCACAGCTTGAACACCACGGTGATGCCGTTTATTTTGCGCGGCGTCAGCTTGCTCGGAATTGATTCGGTGAATTGCGCTATGCCACAGCGTAGCGAGGTTTGGCGTCGCTTGGGGAGTGATATGAAGCCACGAAGTTTGGCGGATATGACGCGACACATTTCTTTCGACCAACTTCCCGATGCCTTCGCCGCCTACGTAGAAGGCAAAGCGCGTGGGCGGGTGGTGGTGGATATTGCCGGCTGAGTTCATTTGCTACTTGGTGCTGGCCAAACGCCGTGCGGGGACGTTTGATTAAGCTTCGTGTCAGCTTGTTCAGGCAGAGTCTGCAAAACTACTCAGGAGCAGCGCCATGGCAGAGAAATATGCGGACTTTCATCAACGTTCGATAAACGAACCTGACGCGTTCTGGCGCGAGGAGGCCAAGCTTATCGATTGGAAAATTGAGCCGACGACGATTTGTGATTACTCGCGTCCGCCGTTTGCCAAATGGTTCAGCGGTGGCGTTACGAATTTGTGCCACAACGCCATCGACCGTCATGCCGCAGTTCGCCCCAATGACCGTGCGCTGATTTTCATTTCGACGGAGACAAATGTCGAAAAAATCTATTCCTTTGCCGAGCTGAAATCTGAGGTCATGCGGATGGCGGCAGTAATGAAATCGCTGGGGGTTGGTCGTGGTGATCGCGTGCTGATTTACATGCCGATGATTGCCGAGGCGACGTTTGCGATATTGGCCTGTGCGCGTATCGGCGCGATTCATTCAGTGGTTTTTGGTGGTTTTGCGTCAGGCTCGCTGGCGACCCGAATTGATGATGCCAAGCCCAGTTTGATTGTGTCGTCGGACGCCGGAATGCGTGGCGGAAAATCCGTGCCTTACAAAGCCTTGTTGGATGAAGCCTGCCGCTTGAGTGAGTTCCCGCCGGCAAAAATTTTGATCGTCAATCGTGGCATAGAAGCTTGCCCCTACGTTGAAGGACGCGATGTCGATTACGCTGCGCTGCGCGAACAACATATGGATGCGCAAGTACCGTGCGAGTGGATGGAGTCGTCTGAACCATCGTACATCTTGTACACCTCGGGTACTACCGGCAAACCAAAAGGTGTGCAGCGCGACACTGGCGGACATGCGGTGGCGCTTGCCGCGTCGATGAAATATATCTTCACCGGATTCGCCGGCGAGACCATGTTTGCCACTTCCGACATCGGTTGGGTGGTCGGCCACAGCTACATTATTTATGCACCGCTGATTGCTGGCATGGCCACCATCATGTACGAAGGTTTGCCGATCCGTCCCGATGCCGGGGTGTGGTGGGAAATCGTCGAACGGCACAAAGTCAATGTGATGTTTTCATCACCAACGGCGATTCGCGTCTTGAAAAAACAAGATCAAGCTTTCCTTACCAAATACGATTTGTCGTCCCTCAAGCATCTATTTTTGGCTGGTGAGCCGCTCGATCAACCGACCCATGAATGGATTGCCGACGCGCTTAAGTTGCCGGTAATTGATCATTATTGGCAAACCGAAACCGGCTGGCCGATGCTCTCGACGGTGCGCGGTGTGGAGGATACGAAAATCAAATTTGGTACGCCCTCGTTCCCGGTGTATGGTTTCAATCTGAAAATTTTCCGCGAAGATGGCAGCGAATGCGATGCCAATGAAAAAGGCATCGTCGGGGTTATTCCGCCCTTGCCACCGGGTTGCTTGTCGACGATCTGGGGTGACGACGAACGATTTGTCAAAACCTATTTCAGCTTGTTCCGCGAGCCTTTGGTGTATTCCTCATTCGATTGGGGCATCAAGGACGAGGAGGGCTATCACTACATTCTTGGTCGCACTGACGACGTGATAAATGTAGCCGGACATCGTCTTGGCACGCGCGAAATCGAGGAAGCGATTCAAGGTCACAGCGCGATTGCCGAGGTCGCTGTGGTCGGTGTGGCGGATTCGCTCAAAGGTCAGGAGCCGGTCGCCTTCGCCGTGGTTAAGGATGCTGCACGGGTGGCAACAGCGGAGTTGCGCGCGGCGCTTGAAGCCGAAGTCAAAAAAACCGTGGACAATTTGCTTGGCGCGATTGCTCGACCCAAGCGGGTGTTTTTTGTCCCTGGTTTGCCCAAGACACGCTCGGGAAAAATGTTGCGACGCTCGATACAAGCGCTGGCTGAAGGCCGTGATGCGGGCGATTTGACCACATTAGACGATCCGGCTATGCTGGAACAAATCAAGCTCGCACTGATGCAGTAGGCTTGGTGCGATGGCTGGATTCAAGAGCACGAACAGATAGCCGAAATTCCGTCAATCCGGCACAGACCGGAATCCATTTATCGGATAAAAATCACTTATTGCGGTGGCGCAGATGGTTCGCCATTACCGCACCTAAGCGAATCGAAAAGTGAACCGGGAGGTGCATCGTGGTTGTTATCAATGGGCATCGTACAACGGCAATTGTTATCCGAAACAGTGCGGGCAAAGTGACTTTGGTACCGATGAAAGGTGGTCGCTTAACCGCGCGCACCATGGGTTTCACCGAATTTCGACAAGAATGGCAAGAAGCCGGCTACGCACTGTCCACTGCACTCACCACCTTTTTGGCGCACGTCATGAAATGGGGTGCATCGCTGGAAGTGAGCAGGGGACTCGAGAAACTCGCCGCACGAGATCGTTTTGTGGTTGCTAGTTTGTTTTAAGAGATTGTTGGTTTCCACGCTGAGAAGGAGTTGGTCATGGATGAAACCGGATCACGTAAACCTAAATCCGCTGCGCTAAAGAAAATGCGGACCGCGCGCAAGACAAGCAAAACCAAAAAGACCAGTCGAATAACAGCCCAACACATCGCGACGCCGTTGGGTGCGACAGCCAATTTAGGTGAAGGACTCGGCGCGACAATCATGCGCCGTGCGTCCCAAATGAAATCGGTGGCCGATCAAGTTATGGGCTGGGCTGGCACGGCGGCCGAAATGGCAGTTGGCGCAGCCAAGCCGCTGATAAACGATCCGGCATCACGTAAAGCTATCGAAGCCGCCGGTACTTTCTTGCGCGATGCGCGCGAGACTGCTGGTCTCTCCGCCGACGAGTTAGCCCAGGCGGTAAAGCTCGATGATTTGAATATCCTGGAAATGGCCGAGAGCGGAAAAATCGCTCTGCCGTTCGAAGTCATTTTGCGCATCGCTTCGTTGCTGTCGCGCAATGATCCTTTACCATTTGCGATGAATTTAACCCGCGGTTTTGCGCCGGGTGTTTGGGCGGCATTTGAACAAATTGGCTTGGGACGCTTAGTCGTGCATGCTGGCCGCGAACATGAGTTCATTAACATTTATCGATCACGTGACGCAGTGCGCGAATTGAGCGACGGCGAATTTGCTCATCTGATCAATTTTGTCTCGTCGGCAGTCGACATGACCATCGGACTCGTAAATGAGGTTCGCGTTGACGAAGCAGCAAACTAAGGATTTCCTGCGGCACAAAAATAAAAACCGCCCTCGGGCGGTTTTTTTCTGCCAACAATTTTTTACCAACAAACCAGCATTGCTAGGTAATGTTGGTAGGCGCGATTGGACTCGAACCAACGACCCCCACCATGTCAAGGTGGTGCTCTAACCAGCTGAGCTACGCGCCTACAGTGCTTACAAAACGAGGGCGAATTTTACAGCAAAGTGCTTAGCCACGACGCATTGCGTCGAAGAATTCACCGTTATTTTTAGTCGCTTTGACCTTATCCAACAGGAATTCCATCGCTTCCATGTCGTCCATGTTGTAGAGCAACTTGCGCAATATCCACATTTTTTGCAGTACATCGGGTTTGAGCAGTAACTCTTCACGTCGCGTGCCGGAGCGATTCACGTTGATAGCTGGATAGACGCGCTTTTCAGCCATCTTGCGGTCTAGGTGAATTTCCATGTTGCCGGTGCCCTTGAACTCCTCATAAATCACGTCGTCCATGCGTGAGCCGGTTTCAATCAATGCAGTGGCGATGATAGTCAATGAGCCACCTTCCTCCACGTTTCGCGCCGCGCCAAAAAAACGCTTTGGCTTTTGCAGGGCGTTTGCATCGACACCACCAGTGAGCACCTTTCCGGAAGCCGGTTGCACCGTGTTATAGGCGCGTGCTAGGCGGGTAATCGAGTCGAGCAAAATCACCACGTCTTGTTTGTGTTCAACCAAGCGTTTGGCTTTTTCAATCACCATTTCGGCGACTTGCACGTGGCGCGTCGCCGGTTCGTCAAAGGTCGATGCAACTACTTCGCCCTTGACGGTGCGTAGCATTTCGGTGACTTCTTCCGGGCGCTCATCAATAAGCAAAACGATGAGTTTGACATCTGGATGATTGGCGGCGATGGCATGGGCGATATGTTGCATCATCACCGTTTTGCCACTCTTGGGGCTAGCGACGAGCAAGCCGCGTTGGCCTTTACCGATTGGCGCGATCATATCGATCACGCGACTGGTAGTGTTTTCTTCAACGCGTATTTCGCGCTCAAGCAGCATATGTTTTTCTGGATGTAGCGGAGTCAGATTCTCAAACAGAATTTTGTGCTTGCTGGCCTCAGGTGGTTGGCCATTGACGCGATCAACTTTCACCAGCGCAAAGTAACGCTCGCCTTCCTTCGGCGTGCGAATTTCACCTTCGATGGTGTCGCCCGTGTGCATATTGAAGCGGCGAATTTGACTAGGACTGATGTACACATCGTCCGTATTTGCGAGGTAAGAAGTCTCCGGTGAGCGCAAAAAACCATAGCCGTCGGGGAGGACTTCGAGCACGCCGTCGCCGAAAATCGTCTCACCTTTCTTGGCTTGATTTTTCAGCAACGCGAAGATGAGTTCTTGTTTGCGCAGACGATTCGCGCCGTCTATTTGATTAGCAGCCGCCATCTCAAGCAGTTGGCTGACATGATGGGCTTTGAGCTCTGATAAGTGCATGGGGATATACGCGTTCTGCGAATCAGTGATTCGCGAGATGGAGGGAAGTGCTATTTGGGGGAGGTGAATCGAGCAGCGCGCTGCAACACGCGTTTTTTCTGCTGCGGAAGTCTCGGAGCACAGTTTATGTAGCGCTCCGAGACATCATTGTATCGGCTTAGATATTGCTGTCAATGAAGGATGTCAGTTGAGATTTGGAAACTGCGCCAACTTTCTGCGCTTCGAGGTTTCCGCCTTTGAACAACAACAAGGTGGGAATTCCGCGAATGCCAAATTCGCCGGGGGTTTTTGGATTGTCGTCAATATTGATTTTGACGATTTTCAATTTGCCTGCGTAAGCGACGGCAACGTCTTCTAAAATAGGGGCAATCATCTTGCAAGGACCGCACCACTCTGCCCAGAAGTCAACTAGTGCGGGTGTCGCAGAGTCCAGCACTTCGGTTTTGAAACTATCGTCGGTGACATGCAGAATATGTTCGCTCATGAATTCCTCATTGTTGGATTTGGTGCTAGAAAACTTGGGGTATTGGCGCAGCGAGCGCGTCGGAGATGTGATGCAGTTTGTGCCGCAGGCGACGGGTTTGTGGAACAATGCTAGCAAAATTTGCCGAACAACGAAACTGGGCGGCGTTTTATTTTGTGCAGGAATTGAAATAAAAGGAAAGTAAAAAATGACCTACGTCGTGACTGAGTCATGTATCAAATGCAAATATACCGATTGTGTAGATGTTTGCCCGGTCGATTGTTTCCATGAAGGACCGAATTTTCTAGTCATTGATCCGGATGAATGCATCGACTGCACATTGTGTGTGGCCGAGTGTCCAGCCGAAGCAATTTTTGCCGAGGACGATGTACCGTCGCATCAGGCGCAGTTTACCGCGCTCAATGCTGAACTGGCGAAAATATGGCCGGTAATTGTGGAACGCAAAGATCCGCCCGCCGATGCAGATGATTGGCTCAAAACGCCGGGCAAATTGAGCGAGCTTAAGCGTTAACATTTTTCTGCGGCATGGCAGTTGGTGCTGGTGAGGGACTGGCCCGTTCATCGGCCAAACGCCGTCAAGGGAACGTGTTAGTGACATGAAGCCTATAGGAGGCCATCCATGAAAGTCAGGGAAATTCTTGAAATCAAAGGCGCGGTGCTCTATACCATTGCGCCTGACAAGCCGTTGTCTGAAGCGGTTGAGTTCATGACCAGCCATGACGTCGGTTCGCTGGTGTGTTTTTCCGGCGGCCAAATGGTCGGTATGCTGACCTTCCGCGAGGTCTTGCTGGCGGTGCAAAAACACGGTGCCAATTGGCAAAACGTGCCGATTGATTCGGCAATGGTTCGCGATCCGGGTATTGCTGCACCCGAGATGGAAATGGATGCCTTGCGCCGCTTGATGATAGAAAACCACCAACGCTATTTGCCGGTAATGGATGGCAGTGTATTGATGGGCGTGGTGTCGTTTCACGATGTCGCCAAGGCAGTACTTGAAGAGCAAAGTTTTGAAAACAAAATGCTCAAAGCCTACATCCGCGATTGGCCGGATGGCACCGACGGGGCCGGTATTCCGGGCAAACGACGCAGCACTGATCGAGCTTCATAACTGAAGAAAAGTTCACCGTGCACCAGTTGGTGCCAGCGATACGCCGTCAATCATAGAAAGTAATCTCTGTATGTCTGGCAATACATTTGGCACTTTGTTCCGCGTCACTTCGTTTGGTGAATCGCATGGTGCGGCGATTGGTTGTGTTGTCGATGGTTGCCCGCCCGGCATGGCCTTATGCGAAGCCGATATCCAGATTGAACTTGATCGGCGCAAACCGGGTACCTCGCGGCATGTAACGCAAAGACGTGAGTCTGACACGGTTGAAATCTTGTCCGGCGTGTTTGAAGGAGTGACCACCGGCACGCCAATTGCCTTGCTAATCCGCAACGAAGATCAGCGCAGCAAAGACTACGGCAACATCGTCAATACGTTCCGCCCGGGCCACGCGGACTATGTGTATTTGCAAAAATATGGTCGCCGCGATCATCGCGGTGGCGGGCGTTCCTCGGCACGTGAAACTGCAGTTCGAGTGGCTGCCGGAGCGGTGGCAAAAAAGTGGCTAAAAGAACGCTACAACATCTCGATACGCGGCTGGATGAGTCAACTTGGTTCGGTCGAAATTCCATTTATCGACGAAGCAGAAATCGACAACAACGCATTCTTCGCACCCAACGCGGCGATTGTCGATGAGCTTGAAGCATTCATGGACAAGCTGCGCAAGTCAGGCGATTCAGTCGGCGCAAAACTCTGCGTTCGCGCCTCTGGTGTGCCGGTCGGGTGGGGTGAGCCGGTGTATGACCGTCTGGACGCTGAAATCGCTTTTGCGATGATGAGTATCAATGCCGTCAAAGGAGTCGAGATCGGTGCAGGCTTCAAATCTGTCGAACAAAAAGGCAGCGAACACGGCGACGAAATGACGCCTGCAGGGTTTGCCGGCAACAATGCAGGCGGCATACTTGGCGGAATTTCGACTGGCCAAGATGTGCTGGTGCAGTTCGCCGTCAAACCAACCTCCAGCATTCGTTTGCCGCGTCGCTCGGTGGATCTGCAAGGGGCGCCAACTGTGGTCGAAACTACGGGTCGTCATGATCCCTGTGTCGGAATACGAGCAACACCGATAGGCGAAGCAATGTTGGCGTTGGTGCTGATTGACGCGGCATTACGTCATCGCGCGCAATGTGCGGATGTGACTTGTGCGATGCCAAAAATTCCGGGGCATATTGCTGGGTAAGTTGCTTAGTCTGGCACCGTTGCGAGCAGCGCACGGGCATCAATAGACAATACAAATGAATCAATCCAAATCAACCAATGCTGCTATGCATTGGCCACATTGGCAACTGTCGCTGTGGTACTTCGTGTACTTCGCTTTTGTCGGCGCTTATATGCCGTACTTTTCGCTTTACCTCGAAGCACAAAATCTGGCGCCGAATCGGATCGCAGTATTGATGACCTTGGGTCAGTTGGTGCGATTGTTGATGCCAATGGTATGGGGTTGGGTCTCCGATTCAATTGGCCGTCGCACACCAATCATTCGAGCGTCTGCAGCATTATCGACGATGGTTTTTGTTGGCTATTTTTTTACCCAAGACTTCATCTTGCTCGTCGTGGTCACCGCGCTATTGCATTTTTTTTGGTGCGCTTCCTTGCCGCTGGTGGAGGCTTTGACGTTTAGTCATTTACGTCACGAGCCAAACTTTTACGGACGCATCCGCGTCTGGGGCTCAATAGGTTTTGTTGTCGCGGTTTTTTGCGTGGGCTGGTGGCTCGATCGTCACCCGATTTCATCGCTGCTCGGAATTTTGTGGGCGACACTAGCGCTCACGCTAGTCGCCGCGTTTGTGATTAGGGACGCCCCAACTGCGCCTGCGATTCAAGTCGATGAAGCGATCCCGAGTCTGCGCCAAAGCAAAGTCATTGCCTTGATGCTGGTCGGTTTTTTGATGTCGGCAGCGCATGGTGCTTTGTATGTCTTTTATTCCATTCATTTGGCTGCGCATGGCTATGACAATATGGCTATCGGCTTGCTTTGGTCACTTGGGGTAATTGCCGAAATTTTGGTCTTCATCCGCATGCCACGTCTTGCTAATCTTGACACGCTTGAGAAGGTGTTGATGGCCTGCCTGGCGCTCGCAGTGGTGCGGTTTTTGGTCATCGGCTGGTATGCCGATACGGTGTTGCTTTTGATTGCCGCGCAAGTGCTGCATGGCGCGACATTTGGCGCACATCACGTCGCTAGTGTAGCCGCGCTTAACCAATGGTTTTTGCCACGTCAGCAAGGTCGAATCCAATCTTTGTACGGCGGCTTGTCTTTTGGTGGCGGAGGACTGTTAGGCGGCTTGATCGCCGGACAAACTTGGATGGGCTTAGGTGCTGAAATTAGCTTTACGATTTCGGCTGCGTTTGCCTTGGCAGGGCTGTTGGTGGTGCATTCTGCGTTTTCTACCAAAGCAACATCAAGCGAGGCACTTCGCTAGTCGTGGTTGCTGTTTAGGCTTGTCAGTGATTAGGATTCAAGTGCGCGAAGCTCCTTATTAGTGAAGCGCAAACGACCGGCTAGTACGCTGGCCAATCCTTCCATCAAGCGCAATCCCAATTTTTTGTGATGCTCGGCAAAGACATCAAACGATTTGCGCGACAGCACATAGAGTTCCGTGTCGGTAAATGCCACCGCATCTGCAGAACGACTTTCTCCATCCAGAAAACCCATTTCACCAAAGAATGCACCTCGACCGAATGTACCCAAATGGTGCGATTGACGGTCGTTAAGCGGAAGCAGTATTCGGATTGAGCCGCGACGAATCAAAAACAATTCATCACCCGCATCGCCTTGAGAAAAAATTCGCTCACCTGCGACCACGGATTTTTTTTCCATACATTGCTCAAACGCAATCAGTGTTTCCTCTTTGCGGCCGCTAAATAAGTCCAGCTCATGCAGTTCCAATGGGCTTTCGTCTTGGTGCTTAAGCGATGCATCGGCAATAATTTGATCCTCGACCCATTCCAAGGCGTCGTCCAATGAATCAAACAGGCGAACAGGATTGATATTCCGAATCAAACCCACTTGATCAAAATATTTTTGGACATCGCGACCCGACGGCAAGTTCAGAGGGATTTGACTAAAAATCAAACTCCCCTTTTTGTCGGCAAGCATGTCTTTAACTTGTTCAAGTAGATGCGCGGCGGTGACGTCGACGGTTTGAATTCGACGCATGTCGAGGATCACAAAATCACGAGTTTTCAGTTCCGGTTCGAGACTCGAATAAAGCTGATTTGCTGTGCCAAAAAACAGACTGCCTTGTAGCTCAAGAATTACTGCTCGATTGCCATGCTGGGTCAATATGTCCATCTCGTCGCGGCTACGAACACGTTTCGAACTCATTGCGTTGCCTAGTGTCTTGCGATGCACAATGCTGCCACCGATTTGTTCGCGCAAAAATAGCCCAATGGCCAGCAACACGCCAACGCCGGATGCCGCAATCAGACTCACGGTCAGTGCGGTGACTATGACTGCGGCAATCACTGCAAAATCCAAAATAGTTTGTCTAGATTTCAGAAGCTGAAGGCTCGTGCGATCTATCATGCGCACGCCAATCACCAGCAATATGCCGGCTAAAGCTGCCACCGGAACCCACGAGACCAGGTTGGCCAGCAACACGAAAGTAGCGAGTGCCAAAACACCTTCAATCGTGCCCGACAATCGACTATTTCCGCCACCGGAAATGTTGACTAGTGTCGCGCCCATTGTTCCAGCACCAGGGATTCCACCGATCATGCCAGCAGCGAAATTGCCCAAGCCCTGACCAATTAACTCGCGATCTGAATCGTGGCGCGAACGGGTGAGCGCATCGAGCACCAAACAAGTTTTCAGGGTGTCGATAGATAGCAGCACGGCAAGCGTCATGGCGGGGAAAATTAATACTTGCAACTGGTGCCAGTTCAATTCGGTCAAGGCATCCCAGCGCTGATGCAGGCCGCTGACAAAGTTAGCCGAAGTGTCACCGCCGATTTTTCCAATCACCAGAGAATTGTCGCTGAGCGTCAATAAAGATGGGTCAAACATACCCAAGCCAAAATAGCTGGCTATCCCGGCGATGAGTCCGAGAATGGCACCTGGTATCAGCTTGGTGAATTTGGGGGCAACTACCATAACGATAATCGTGATGGCGCCGACCAACATGCCTTGCCAGCGCCAATGCTGATAATCAACAAGTGCTGACCAAAAAGTCTGCCCGCTCGGAGTTCCCAAAAATTTTGGGAATTGACTGCCAATCATAATCAGGCCGACGCCGGACAAATATCCGCTGACGACGGGAAATGGCATGTACTTAATCAGCCGACCCAAATGCAGTAACCCAAACAAAATTTGTAGCAGCCCAGCCACCAACGCCAAAATGGACAGCATGAGAATGGTGCTATCCAACGCAGTGCCGTTGTGCACTGCCTCAATGGCGAAGGCGGAAAGCACTGCCGCCGCAGGTGCGCAGGGTGCGGTGATTAAACGGCGAGTACCACCAAAGGCAGGCGCAATTAACCCAAGTGCGGTTGCGCCGAGTATTCCCGCCAGCGCGCCCAGGCCTGTTTGTGCCGAGCCAACAACAGAATAAATCGCCACGCCGAAAGCGATTGCAGCTGGCAGTGCTACCAGCATCGCTGCGAGGCCACCCCAAAGATCACCTGATAGGTTATCTGGCTTACTCAATTCCATGCGCTGTCACCAAGAGTTGCAGAGTCAATATCTGGAAACTACGGTAAATCATTCGACACGAATTTGACGACGATCAATCTTGCATAAACCAAGCCTAAGTATGCTATGAATCTTTGGGCGTTTAGGCCTTGGTCATTTTGACCGCCGCCGCCTGCGTGGAGTACGAAATGGTAACCAAGACAGCACGGGCAAATTCGCCAGGCAAAAAGCTAAAGTCGGTACCTGGTGTAGCCACCGCACCTGCGACCAGCGCTAGAAAGCCGAGGCCCGGTGCCAGACGACCCTCGTCAGGAGATGTGGCGTCTTCAAGTAGCGCTAAAGGAATCGAAAAATTTGTGGTCAGGGATCGCTCCGAAGCGGCGCGTGATTCAAAAATTACCGCGCTGCGTGACATCGTGGCGCATAGCAAAGCTGGTGAAGGTGCAAAGCTGGCAAAGGCTCTCAAAGCAGTGGTTGATGGAGCTTCACCAGACGAGGTGCAGTCGCTTACTGAATCACTATTGCAGCAAGAAATCGCGGCAAGCGAGCATCCGGATGATGAATTGGCTTCAGGGTGGCGGGATGGGGGCTATCCCTATCGTCACCTAATGACACGAAAAAACTATGAAAGGCAAAAATATCATCTGCAAGTGGAGCTGTTAAAGCTACAAAACTGGGTAAAGGAAACCGGGCAAAAAGTGGTGATCTTGTTCGAAGGGCGAGATGCAGCTGGGAAAGGAGGTACGATTAAGCGGTTTATGGAACACCTCAACCCTCGGGGTGCGCATGTTGTGGCGCTGGAAAAGCCATCAGAAACCGAGCGTGGCCAGTGGTACTTTCAACGATACGTTCAGCATTTGCCAACAGCGGGTGAAATTGCCCTATTTGATCGTTCTTGGTACAACCGTGCCGGAGTTGAGCGAGTGATGGGATTTTGCAATGATCAGCAGTATGAGGAGTTCATGCGCCAGACCCCAGAGTTTGAACGCACGCTGGTTCGAAGCGGGGTGCATCTCATAAAATTTTGGTTTTCTGTATCGCGCCCCGAGCAGCGGCGACGATTCAAAGAGCGCGAAAGTCATCCCCTGAAGCAGTGGAAACTTTCGCCAATAGACTTGGCATCACTCGACAAATGGGACGAGTACACCAAGGCTAAAGAAGCCATGTTTTTCCACACAGACACCGCCGATGCACCGTGGACGGTGATCAAGTCTGATTGCAAAAAGCGCGCACGACTCAATGCATTGAGATTCATTTTGCACAAATTGCCTTACACAAATAAGGACGTCACTCAGATCGGCCCGCTGGACACTTTATTGGTTGGGCGTGCGCACATCGTATACGAGCGAGGCGAGAAATCCGATACCGTGTTGTAGCACTAACACACTGTTGCTTATTGCCTAGGTGTAGAGCAGTGTTCTGAGAAACTATGGCATTACCGTCGGCAATCTCGTTGAGTTGCGGCAATCTGTCGGAACGATTGAACTGCGAGTACTTCAATTGATAGGTGCACTCTGCGAGCGCGACACGCCTAAAATGTCAGTTGATCTTCCTAACTTTTAGTGGAGCACGCATGATCATTTATCTCGACGGCAAATATGTCGATTCAGCGGATGCAAAGGTTTCGGTTTTCGACCATGGCTTGCTCTATGGCGATGGCGTTTTTGAAGGCATCCGAATCTATGCGGGCAATATTTTTCGCCTCGACGAACATCTGGAACGACTGGAGATGTCGGCACGTGCGATTATGTTGGACATGCCACTGACGCGGGCCGAGTTTGCCGAGGCAGTATGCGAGACTTGTCGGCGCAATGATTTGAACGATGGGTACATCCGACTGGTGATTACCCGTGGCATCGGCGATCTCGGTTTGGCGCCGTGGTTATGCGACAAGCCGACGGTGTTTATCATTGCCAGCAAAATTTCTCTTTATCCCGAAGAGCATTATCGCGATGGCTTAAGTATCGTCACTGTGCCGACTCGCCGTATCTCGCCGGATGCGCTGCCGCCAACGATTAAATCGCTCAACTACCTGAACAACATCCTCGCGAAAATCGAAGCTCGGCAAGCCGGTGCGCTTGAAGCCATCATGCTCAATGCGCAGGGTTATGTCGCTGAATGCACGGCTGACAATATTTTTGTAGTCAGCAAGGGTGAAATCCTTACGCCATCAAGTTCCGCAGGCGCGCTCAAAGGCATCACGCGGGGCACTATTTTTGATATTGCCAAGGAGCAAAATATTCCGATGCGCGAAGCTGATCTGATGCGTTATGACGTCTGGTGTGCGGACGAGTGTTTCTTGACCGGCACTGGCGCCGAGGTTATTCCAGTGGTCAAGCTTGACGGTCGCGTCATTGGCACCGGCAAACCAGGTCCGGTGACTGCAAAAGTGTTAGAGCATTTCCGACGCAAAGTGCTGGTTGAAGGCACGCGAATTTGAATTGCATAATTTCAGTGTGGTAATAGTTGGTGGTGATGGAATGATCCATTCGCCGGTCACCCCTGGTCATCGTCCCTGGGATCAATCCGCAGATTTATTGGTTCGCCAGTGCGCCTTGGCCACTTCTGCTTGCTAGCTATCATTGAATGAAGCGCTGACCAGCCTGGCAACGGCGAGCGTCTATGCGATAATTTTTCGGGTGAAATAGTTCGCAATAATTGCAACAAAAACTGAGTTCGACGAGAAAAATGGCCAAGACGTTGTATGAAAAATTATGGAATGCACATGTAGTGCACAACGAGCCTGATGGTACGGCGCTGATTTACATCGACCGTCATTTGGTGCATGAAGTGACCAGCCCGCAAGCCTTTGAAGGGCTGAAGCTCGCTGGACGCAAGCCTTGGCGAACTTCATCCATCGTTGCTACGGCAGATCACAACACGCCAACGCGACGTTGGGAGGACGGCATCACCGATGCGGTTTCCCGCCAACAGGTCGAAACGCTAGATGCCAATATTCGCGAAGTCGGCGCGCTGGCTTACTTTCCCTTCAAAGACAAGCATCAAGGTATCGTCCATGTGATTGGCCCGGAGCACGGTGCAACGCTGCCCGGTATGACAGTGGTTTGCGGTGATTCGCACACCTCGACTCACGGTGCGTTTGCTTGTTTAGCGCACGGCATTGGTACTTCAGAAGTTGAGCATGTATTGGCGACGCAATGCCTGTTGCAAAAGAAGTCGAAAACAATGTTGGTGCGTATCGACGGCAAAGTCGGTATCGGCGTGACTGCCAAGGATATCGTGTTGGCATTGATCGGGCGAATTGGCACCGCAGGCGGTAGCGGCTATGCGATTGAATTTGGCGGCGAGGCAATAGGTGCGCTGAGTATGGAAGGTCGCATGACGGTCTGCAACATGGCGATAGAAGCCGGTGCGCGGGTGGGTTTCGTGGCCGTCGATGAGACGACCATTGCGTATCTTCGTGGTCGGAATTTCGCGCCGAAGGCAGAGCTATGGGAGCGCGCGGTGAGCGAATGGCGCGACTTGGTCTCTGATGTCGATGCAAAATTTGATGAAGTGATCGTGCTTGATGCAGCACGTATTGAGCCGCAGGTGACGTGGGGAACATCGCCGGAAATGGTCTGTGGAATCCGCGGCGATGTGCCAGCGCCGGAGGATTTTTCCGACCCGGTAAAACGTGAAGGTGTGGCGCGGGCGCTGCAATACATGGGCCTGAGTCCGCGCACGCCGCTTTCGCAAATCAAAATTGATAAAGTCTTTATTGGTTCGTGTACCAATTCACGGATTGAAGATTTGCGCGCTGCGGCAAGTGTGGTTAAAGGCCGTTCGATAGCGTCGAATGTGAAGTTGGCGCTAGTGGTGCCCGGCTCGGGTTTAGTAAAACGCCAAGCTGAAGCGGAGGGGCTGGATCGCATTTTTGTTGCTGCTGGTTTTGAATGGCGACAACCCGGTTGTTCAATGTGTCTGGCGATGAACGACGATCGGTTAGAGCCTGGCGAGCGTTGCGCCTCGACCTCAAATCGAAATTTTGAAGGACGGCAGGGTGCAGGCGGGCGCACGCATTTGCTCAGCCCGGCCATGGCAGCGGCAGCCGCGATTGCCGGAAGATTTGTTGACGTCAGAGAAATTTTTTAAGGAGATGAAAATGATGAAGAAATTGAGCATGAGTGTATTGGCGACGTTTTTTATGTTGACGGTGTCGGCTTGCAGCACGGTCGAAGGCATCGGCAAGGACATCAAAAAAGGTGGTGACGCGATTGAAAAAGCCGCCAAGTAATGGATAAATGATGGAAAAATTTGTCCTGCATGAGGGATTGGTTGCGCCGTTGGATCGTTCAAATGTCGATACCGATGCGATCATCCCGAAGCAATTTTTGAAGTCAATTAAGCGTTCGGGTTTCGGCCCGAACGCGTTTGACGAATGGCGTTATCTTGACCACGGCGAGCCGGGAATGGACAATTCTGTGCGTCCGCGCAATCCTAATTTCGTCCTGAATCAGGATCGTTATGTCGGCGCTTCGATTCTTTTGGTGCGAGTCAATTTTGGCTGTGGTTCGTCCCGCGAACACGCGCCGTGGGCGCTTCAGGATTGTGGCTTTCGTGCGCTGATTGGTGAGTCCTTTGCAGATATTTTTTTCAATAACTGCTTTAAGAACGGTGTCTTGCCTATTGTTTTACCGAAGCATGAAATTGATGCCTTGTTTGGCTTGACGGAGTTCTCCCCTGGTTTTCGGCTCAAGATTGATTTGCCGCAGCAGCAAGTAGCGCGTCCAGATGGTCATACGATTCCGTTTGAGATTGACGCGCATCGCAAAGAATCTTTGATCAATGGTTGGGATGATATTGGCCGAACTTTGCTACTGGCTGAGAAGATTCGCGAATTTGAAGAACGCCGAATAAGCCAACAGCCTTGGCTGTTTGCTTGAAAAACTGATTAGGAAATTTGAATGAAAATTTGCGTCATGGCCGGTGATGGAATCGGGCCGGAAATCGTCGAACAAGCGCTACGGGTGCTCAAGGCTCCTGCACTAGGATTGCAAGCCAGCTTCACCGAGGCGGCAGTCGGGGGTGCGGGCTATCGAGCGGAAGGCCATCCTTTGCCTGTCTCTTCACTTAAGGCGGCGCGTGACGCAGATGCGATCTTGTTTGGTGCGGTTGGTGATTTTTCATTGGACACTTTGCCGCGCGAATTGCGACCCGAGCAGGCGATTTTGGGCTTGCGCAAAGAACTCAATCTGTTCGCCAATTTTCGTCCAGCGATTGTTTACCCAGAACTCGTTGATGCGTCGAGTTTGAAGCCGGAAGTAGTCGCGGGCTTGGATATTTTGATTATTCGCGAGCTGACCGGTGATATTTATTTTGGCCAGCCGCGCGGCATACATGTGCGCAGTGATGGTGTGCGTGAAGGTTTCGACACGATGCGTTATTCGGTGCCGGAAATCGAGCGTGTGGCGCACGTCGCATTTCAAGCGGCGCAAAAGCGAAACCGTCGTTTGTGCTCGGTAGACAAGGCCAATGTGCTGGATACCATGCAGTTGTGGCGTGAAGTCGT
The DNA here is from genome assembly GCA_016721505.1 of Rhodocyclaceae bacterium. Classification (GTDB taxonomy): domain Bacteria; phylum Pseudomonadota; class Gammaproteobacteria; order Burkholderiales; family Rhodocyclaceae; genus JADKHX01. Next base: position 531,783 of record JADKHX010000003.1, read on the forward strand.
CATCGCTGTCGGCCAGCAATATCCTGATGTCGAGTTGAGTCATCTTTACGTCGACAATGCCGCGATGCAATTGCTGAAAAATCCTAAGCAGTTTGACGTGATGGTAACCGGCAATATGTTCGGCGATATTTTGTCCGATGAAGCATCGATGCTCACTGGCTCAATTGGCATGCTGCCATCGGCATCGTTGAACGAAAACAACTTTGGTTTGTACGAGCCGATACATGGCTCCGCACCGGATATTGCTGGTAAAAATATCGCTAATCCTTTGGCCACCATTTTGTCGGCGGCAATGATGTTGCGTTACAGTTTTGGCAATGCCGATGCTGCCGATAAAATCGAAGCGGCGGTAAAGCGAGTTTTGGCCAATGGTGTACGCACCGGCGACATTGCAACCGCTGGCGCACCAGTAGTCGGCACGCGAGAAATGGGTGATGCCGTTCTGGCGGCGCTGCACTAGACGACGGGTAACGGCGTATGGCCGGTGAACGGGCCAGTCCCTCGCGAGTACCTACTAATAATTTTATTGAACGGCAGAACAGAAAAAGGATAAGAGTGTTGATATGAAACGAGTGGGGTTTGTCGGTTGGCGGGGGATGGTGGGTTCGGTGCTGATGCAACGCATGCGCGAGGAAAACGATTTCGCGCTGATCGAGCCGGTATTTTTTACCACCTCAAATGTTGGCGCGAAGACGCCTGACATCACCGCCTGTGGCCGTGGCGATTTGCCTGCACTCAAAGATGCAAGCAACATCGACGAACTCAGAGCGATGGATATCATCATCACTTGTCAGGGTGGCGATTACACCAATGAAGTATTCCCCAAGCTCCGTGGCGCAGGTTGGAGCGGACATTGGATTGATGCCGCATCAAGCTTACGCATGCAAGACGACGCGGTGATCATTCTTGACCCGGTCAACCTTGCGGTAATCGAGAGAAATTTGGCACAAGGTGGCAAAAACTGGATCGGTGGCAATTGCACTGTCAGTTTGATGTTGATGGGGCTTGGCGGCTTGTTTGAGGCGGGGCTGATCGAGTGGATAAGCTCAATGACGTATCAAGCGGCATCCGGAGCGGGCGCGCAAAACATGCGCGAATTGCTGGTTCAGATGGGTGAGGCGCACCGAGTGGCGCGCAATCTACTCGACGATCCAGCTTCGGCGATTCTTGATATCGACCGGGAAGTTGCCGGAATATTGCGCGACGAATCTTTCCCGACCTCGAATTTCGGCGTACCGCTGGCCGGTTCCTTGATTCCGTGGATAGACAAAGATTTGGGCAATGGTCAGAGCAAGGAAGAATGGAAAGGGCAGGCTGAAACCAACAAGATTTTGGGTTTGACCGATGCGCCAATTCCGGTCGATGGCCTGTGCGTGCGCATCGGCGCGATGCGTTGCCATTCGCAGGCCATTACCATCAAATTAAAGAAAGACGTGCCGCTAGCCGATATCAATGCATTGATAGCAGGGCACAACGAATGGGCAAAGGTGATACCCAACCAACGTGAGATCACCATGCGTGAGCTGACCCCAACGGCAGTCACCGGAACGCTGTCGGTGCCAGTGGGGCGTTTGCGCAAACTGGCGATGGGGCCGGAATATTTGGCTGCATTTACGGTGGGTGATCAGTTACTTTGGGGTGCTGCTGAACCCCTACGACGCATGCTCAGAATCCTGTTGCAGTGATGTTGTTTGGAGCTAACAGTAATATGTGAGATGAAGGTTGAGCTTGCGCGCTTAAGCTCATGATGTTATTTTGATTACTCGATTTAAGCCCTGCGGGGAGACGCTGTGGTTAATTCACCTAAAAATTTTCGCAAGAAAGCACTAATTCTGGCTGCCTCATTGGCGTTGTCGCCGGCGTGGGTGAGCGCTGCCGGTTTGGGCAGAATTACAGTTCAATCCGGCTTGGGTCAGCCTTTGCGCGCAGAACTTGAAGTGACGGCGGCACGCGATGAAATTCCCTCTCTGACCGCCAAACTGGCCTCGGTAGACGCTTTCCGCATCGCCGGCATCGAGTATCAGACAGCACTTTCGTCGGTGCAATTTTCTCGCGAAGTCAAGGAACGCAATGGCCGTCGTTATATTGAGATGGTCTCAGATAAACCGATCAACGAGCCATTCGTTGACATGCTGATCGAGCTGAGTTGGTCGTCAGGTCGGCTGGTACGCGAGTACACATTCCTGCTTGATCCGCCAGAATTAGTGAAAGCGCCTCCAGTACCGGCAATGAGCCCGGAAATAAAAACTGTTGAACGTGCGCCCGTCATGATTCCTGCCATGAGTGCTGGCAAAAGTGTCGCAGATGCACCAGCGTTGGCGGTCATCCGACCTGCCGCGCCACCAATGCCTCGCCAAACACCGACGGCGTCTGCTGACGGCAATACACACAAAGTGATTTCGGGTGACACGCTGGGCAAAATTGCTGCGCAGACCAAACCTGAAGGAATTAGCCTGGACCAGATGTTGGTCGCGCTTTTTCAGAGCAACAAAGAAGCGTTTTCTGGCGACAATATGAATCGCCTCAAGGCGGGCAAAATTCTCACTATCCCAAGCGCCGACGTCGCAGGAAAGATTCAAAAAGCGGAGGCGCGACGTGAGATCGTCGCGCAAGCGGCGGACTTCAATGTACCGCAGTAAGTTAGCGGCTTTGGCTGGTTCCGCACCTGCAACACAGAGTGGCGCAAGCCAAACATCGTCGGGCAAAATCGCACCGAAGGTGACTGATAAGGTGCCCAAAGCGGTAAGCGGCGACAAGCTTGAAGTCTCAAAGACTGAAGGTGGCAAAGCGGGCGGCGGTGTTGATGCCAAAGGCAAACCATTACAGGGTCGCTTGAGTTCGATCGAAGAAGATTTGATCTCCCGTGATCGCGCATTGCGTGAAGCCAACAGTCGCATTGGAGATCTCGAAAAAAATCTCACAGACTTGAAGAAGCTGGCCGAGCTTAAGAGCCAAGCCGGTGCAACGGCGCAAAAGCAAGCTGAGGCCGCCAAGGCTGGCACCCCGCCAGCGTCACCACCACCAGCCGCTCCGGCGGCAGTGGCAGTCCCAGCTAACAGCGTGCCACCAGCACCAACTGACGCGACAAAACCCGATGCCCCCAAAGCCGAGGCTGCCAAGCCTGCAGACAGTGCGCCGCCGGCCAAACCAAAACCCGTGGTCGCTCCACCGCCAGCTCCTGAGCCAGATTTCATGGAAGAAAATGGCATGCTGTTGAAAGGCTTGGCGGTATTTGCGTTGCTAGCCGGGTTTTTTGGATTCTCGGCGCTACGCAAACGAAGAAATGTCAAAGAAGAGGTTATCGAACCGATGACTTCGTCGAGTTTGTCGGCAAACTCAGTTTTCAGCGATAGCTCCACGCTAGGTGACTCAACCATCGCCAAAGCTACGCCAACTGATTACAGTGTGTCACAGGCTGCGTCTAGCGCAATTGACGAACCGCTTGATCCGATTGTTGAGGCCGATACTTTCCTCGCCTTTGGGCGCGACGCGCAGGCCGAAGAGCGCTTGCTCGAAGGCTTGGCAGCTGATCCCGGCCGCCATGCTATTCACGTCAAACTATTGGAAATATATTCCGGCCGACGCAGCACGCTACAGTTCAATACCCTGGCCAAAGATCTATACGACCAAACCGGTGGTAGCGGTGCTGATTGGGAACGCGTTCTAGTTATGGGTCAAAATCTCGACCCGAACAATGCGCTTTATCACACGAAGAGCGATGAACCCGAACCCGCGCCAGCGGCAGTGGATCCTGAAGCTACGATGGTTTTTTCCGCGCCACCAGCCGCGGATGCCGCCGAGCCGCCAGCATCTGGGCTTGATTTTGATCTTGGCCTAGACGCGGATGAAGCGGCGCCCGAAGCTGAGTCTGTCAAAGCTGAAGGTTTGAATATTGACTTCGATCTTGATTTGGGTGGCGACGCTCCGTCTGCTGTGGCCGCCGAAACGGTTGTCGATTTGGGCTCTGATATTTCATTTGACCTTGATCCGCCAAGCGCCGCGGCTCCAGCAGCCTCGGCCGTGAGCGCACACGCATCAGATATCAGTTTTGATCTCGAAATGCCAAAAGCGGGCGGCATGGAACTGGACTTACCAGCGGTCGAAATGCCCAAGGCTGCTGCGGTGGGCTCTGACGTTGATTTTGATTTCGATCTCGGCACTGTCAAACTCGATGCGCCGCTCGTCCAACCAGCTGCCGCCGCTGCACCACTTAATTTGGGTGGTATCAGTTTGGAACTGGATAGCCCTGCTGCGGTAACGAACGGTGGCGCAGACAACCCCGAAGCCACCACAAAACTTGAGCTCGCGCTCGCTTATGAAGATATGGGTGATCGTGATGGTGCCCGTGAGTTGCTCGCCGAAGTGCTCAAAGAGGGCAGCGCAGCGCAACAAGCCGCAGCGCAGGCTCGACTCAATCAACTCGGTTAGTACTGCCGCGACTGATTGGTTTGACGACGTTGCCGGGATAGTGAGATCTCGGCAATGTTGAGCAGCGTATTCAAGCGCCATTCATTGAATCCGGCAACGCTGCTTACGGTATGGATGCTAACCATCCTGCTTGCCATGAATCTCGCTTCGCCCGCCGTTGTTTATATGGCTGGGGTTGCGGCCATAGTGGCCAGCGCTTGCGTGCCTTTGCATTTTCACCGATTGCTAAAACGCAGCCGTTGGTTGTTGTTTTCTGTCGCCTTGATATTTTTGTTGATGACACCCGGTGTCGCCCTGGTTTCCATCGCCGGTATTCCAGCGCCCAGCGCAGACGGTCTGCGTGCTGCAATTGATCAAATCAGCCGCTTGGTGCTCTCGCTCGCCATGCTCGCCTTGTTGTTAGGTCACATGGACTTGAATGAATTAGTCGCTGGTTTGCGCCAATTGTTGATCACGCTGCATCTACCCGGCTTTGATCCTGACCGCGCCGCTCTGCGTTTGAGCCTAACCTTACGTCGTTTAGAACAAGGCAGTCAGCGCGCTAATCCACAGCGCTGGAAATCACGATTTGATGTCGAAGCAGGTATCGAAAATGCACCCGAATCCATATCGTTGCGGGTGTACCCGTTTGGGACCATGGACAAACTCGTCCTCGTGATGGCACTGATCACATTCATTGCCATTGTCGTCGCCACGCAGTTTCAACCCAGTGGTGGATTGGCGCTATGAGATTTGCACTTGGTCTTGAATATGACGGCACGGATTTCTGTGGCTGGCAATCTCAGGCCAACGGGCGTGGTGTGCAAGACGCTGTGGAACGTGCGCTCTCCACCATTGCCGATACCACCATTCGCGTGATTTGCGCCGGGCGCACCGATACCGGTGTGCATGCCTTAGCGCAAGTGGTACATTTCGATACCGAGGCTGTTAGGCCTCTTGATGCATGGGTGCGCGGCGTGAACGCGACGCTACCTCCTAGCGTCGCGGTGCTTTGGGCGCAGCCAGTTACCGATGAGTTTCATGCGCGGTTTTCAGCGCGTGCGCGGCGCTACCGTTATGTGTTGCTCAATCGCGCGCAGCGACCAGGTTTGCTCGACAAACGCGTAGGTTGGTATCACCGTCGGCTCGACGTTGAGCGAATGCGTGAAGCGGCCAGTCATCTGATTGGCGAGCACGATTTTTCCGCATTTCGCGCTGCGGAATGTCAAGCCAAAACACCAGTGCGCGTGATGCAGCAACTCGATATTTCGTGCGTAGGAGACTTGATTTATTTCGATTTCGCCGCCAATGCGTTTTTGCATCACATGATTCGCAATATCCTCGGTGCACTAATTGTCGTTGGTACGGGTAAGCAGCCGCCCGAGTGGCTGGCCGAGTTGCTCACTAAGCGTGATCGCACGCAAAGCGCTGCAACATTTTCACCAGACGGTTTATACCTGTCGGGGGTCGACTATGATTCAAGTTGGAATTTGCCAGTTGGTGCTGGCAGCACGCCGTTTATCTAAAGTTTTTGGCAATCTCCATGCGAACTCGAGTCAAAATTTGCGGCATCACGCGCGCTGAAGATTTAGCAGTCGCTGTGGCGGCAGGCGCGGATGCCGTTGGTCTGGTTTTCTACCCCGCCAGCGCGCGCGCGGTGACGATACAACAAGCCCGTGAATTACTAGCGCAGGCGCCGCCATTTGTCAGTACGGTCGGCTTGTTCGTTAATGCTAAAGCAGTTGTAGTTAACGAGGCAATCGATGAGTTACAACTCGATGTGCTGCAGTTCCACGGCGACGAAACGGCGGACTATTGCGCGCAATTTTCTCGACCGTGGATCAAGGCATTGCGGGTCAAATCAGGTCTCAACTTGCTAGAATGTGCGGCTCAATACAGCGGCGCAAAAGGACTGTTGCTCGATGCCGACGTGACCGGTTTTGGTGGCGGCGGGAGAACTTTTGATTGGTCGCTCATTCCGCCAGAAATGCCGCGTAACTTTATTTTGTCGGGCGGACTGACGGTTGAAAACGTCGGCGATGCAATAAGAACGATTCGCCCTTGGTCGGTAGACGTAAGTAGTGGCGTGGAAGCTAGCGATGGCAAAAGTAAAGGTATCAAGGACGCGCAAAAAATTGCGCAATTCATTGCCGCAGTAGCGAACGCGGATTCGGATTTAGACAAGGAAACTCGTACTCATGCAAATGCAGGATATGCCCTATAAATTGCCCGATGCAGCAGGACATTTTGGTCCGTATGGTGGAAGTTTTGTCGCCGAAACCTTGATGCCCGCTTTGGCTGAGTTGCGTGAGGCTTATGCGACCGCGCAAAACGATGCCGAGTTTCAAGCCGAGTTCCATTCAGAGTTAAAACATTATGTTGGTCGTCCTTCACCGATTTATCACGCCAAGCGTTGGTCGTCGGTGCTTGGTGGTGCGCAAATTTATTTGAAGCGCGAAGACCTCAATCACACTGGCGCGCACAAAATTAACAATTGCATCGGTCAAGCATTGCTGGCGCGGCGCATGGGCAAGCAGCGTGTGATTGCAGAAACCGGCGCGGGGCAACATGGCGTGGCGACTGCTACCGTAGCCGCGCGTTACGGCATGCAGTGCGTGGTGTACATGGGCTCGGAAGACATCCGCCGGCAGGCCGCGAATGTTTATCGCATGAAGTTGCTTGGTGCAACCGTGGTGCCGGTTGAGTCCGGCTCGAAGACGCTCAAGGATGCGCTAAACGAAGCCATGCGCGATTGGGTCACCAACATCGCTGATACGTTTTACATCATCGGCACGGTGGCTGGTCCGCATCCCTATCCGATGATGGTGCGCGATTTTCAAGCGGTAATTGGCGATGAATGCATAGTGCAAATGCCAGAGATGGTGCAGCGCCAGCCTGATGCGGTGATTGCCTGTGTCGGCGGTGGCTCCAATGCAATGGGTATTTTTTATCCCTACATCCCGTTCACTGCTGTGAAGCTTATTGGTGTCGAAGCGGCAGGTTACGGCATAGAAACCGGCAAACATTCAGCCTCCATCACCGCTGGTCGGGCAGGCATTTTGCACGGCAATCGCACTTATCTTTTGCAGGACGACAACGGTCAGATTATCGAGACGCATTCGATTTCCGCTGGCCTTGATTACCCCGGTGTTGGCCCTGAGCACGCGTGGCTAAAGGACAGTGGTCGCGCCCAGTACGTCACCATTACCGACGACGAAGCTTTGCAAGCGTTTCACGACTGTTGTCACCTCGAAGGCATCATTCCTGCGCTCGAATCGAGTCATGCGCTGGCCTATGCCGCCAAGTTGGCACCGACCTTGTCGAGCGATAAAGTTCTGTTAGTGAATTTGTCTGGGCGCGGTGACAAAGACATGCATACCGTTGCCGAGAAATCCGGCCTTGTGTTTTGATTTCGCCAATTGTGACCATTGTTGCCAACCTGCCATGAGCCGAATTCAATCTACCTTCAAGACACTACAAACGAGCGGCCGCAAGGCGCTGATTCCCTTTATCACAGCGGGTGATCCTCATCCTGATCAAACGCTACCATTGATGCGTGCATTGGTCGCTGGCGGCGCCGACATCATTGAACTCGGCATTCCGTTTTCAGATCCGATGGCCGATGGCCCGACAATACAGCGCGCGTCTGAGCGCGCTTTGGCGCACGGCATGAGTTTGCGCGGCGTGTTGGGGATGGTCGAAAAATTTCGCCAAGAAAATTCGACAACCCCCGTAGTCTTGATGGGCTATGCCAATCCCATCGAAGCCTATGGCATCGAGCCGTTCGTGAAAGCTGCAAAAACGGCAGGTGTTGATGGCGTGCTGGTAGTGGATTATCCGCCAGAGGAATGCACCGAATTTGTCGCGACGCTAAAAGCCGCAGCGCTTGATCCGATTTTTCTGCTCGCGCCAACCTCCACCCCGACACGTTACACACAGGTCGCTGCACTGGGCAGTGGCTACATTTATTACGTCGCACTTAAAGGCGTGACTGGCGCTGGCCATCTTGATTTTGATGAAGTCGCGCAACGTATTCCGGCGATACGCGCAGAAGTCGGCATGCCAGTTGGTGTTGGTTTTGGCATTCGTGATGCGCAAAGTGCGGCGAAGATTGCCCGCGTTGCTGATGCCATAGTTATCGGCAGTCGCATCATCGAGGAAATCGAGAACTCACCAATTGACGAGGCACCAGCGCGCGTACAGAAATTGTTGGCGACAATACGCAATGCGATGGATGAGGTTGTTGCAGTGGAGGAATTGCAATGAGCTGGCTACAAAAACTTTTGCCACCAAAAATCAAACGCGCGGAAGGTCTACGCAAGGCGATTCCCGAAGGACTGTGGTCAAAGTGTCCGGCTTGCGAAGCCGTGTTGTACAGCGCTGATTTGGATGGCAACCAAGGGGTCTGCCCGAAATGCAATCATCATCATCGTTTGCGCGCACGGGTGCGGCTTGATCAATTGCTCGATGCCGAAGGGCGGTTTGAAATTGGTAGCGAAGTGCTGCCGCTCGATCCGCTGAAATTCAAGGACAGTAAGCGTTACGCGGATCGCTTAAGTGCGGCGACCGAAGACACTGGCGAGACAGATGCGATGGTGGTGATGCAAGGCGCAATCAAATCATTGCCGGTGGTCGTCGCCTGTTTCGAGTTTGAGTTCCTGGGCGGTTCGATGGGTTCAGTAGTCGGCGAACGTTTTGTGCGCGGTGTGCGCGCGGCAATCGATAGCAAAACCCCCTTTATTTGCATCACTGCATCAGGTGGTGCGCGTATGCAAGAGGGATTATTTTCCCTGCTGCAAATGGCCAAAACCACCGCCGCAGTGGCACAACTTGCGCGTCATAAACTACCATTTATCAGCGTGCTGACTGACCCAACAATGGGCGGCGTGTCGGCCTCATTTGCGTTTGTCGGCGATATTGTCATCGCCGAACCCGGCGCGCTGATAGGCTTCGCCGGGCCGCGCGTGATTGAACAAACTGTACGCGAAACCTTGCCCGAAGGATTTCAACGCGCCGAATTTTTGATGAGCAAAGGCGCTATTGACTTGATCGTCGACCGCAGGCAAATGCGCGATCAACTTGCGGTGCTGATGAGCCTATTGCTGCGAGCACCGGCGCTGGCTTGCGCTTAACGGCGTGTCACCAGCACCAACTGGCAAATTGTCCACAACGCGGACACTAGTCGACTGGCTTGTCTTGCTCGAATCACGCCATCCTCTTGGCGTAGATGGAATAGAGCTTGGTTTGGAGCGTGTCACGACGGTCAAAGCGACTTTGCGTCAGACCGAGACTTGCCCTGTAATTTTGGTTGCTGGCACTAATGGCAAAGGCTCGTGTTGCGCAATGCTGGAAGGTGTATTGCGTAATGCCGGATACCGTGTCGGGCTGTACACATCCCCGCATTTATTGCGCTACAACGAACGCGTTCGCGTCGACGCAAGCGCCGTCTCGGATGCAGTGCTTTGTGCCGCCTTTGCAAAAGTTGAGCAGGCGCGTGGCGATACTTATTTAAGCTATTTCGAGTTCGGGACTTTGGCTGCGTGGGAAGTTTTTACAGACGCGGCGCTTGATGTCGTGATCCTCGAAGTCGGTTTAGGCGGTAGATTGGACGCGACAAATATTTATCGCGCAAGCTGTACCTTAGTAACCACCATAGACCTCGATCACCAAGCTTTTCTGGGTGACACACGTGAGGCGATTGGCTTTGAAAAAGCCGGAATTTTTCGTCCCGGTGTGACAGCGATTTGTGGTGATGCCAAGCCGCCACAATCACTGTTGAATCACGCAAAACAAATCGGCGCGCTGCTGCGCGTGTTGGGGCAAGATTTTGGCTATATGCCGCAAGAACAGCAGTGGCAGTATTGGAGCTTTCGCGATGTTGCTGGTCGCCGAGAAGTTGCGCGGCGCTCTAGCATGGCTTATCCGGGACTGCGTGGTGCAAATCAATTGGCCAATGCCGCGTCCGTGTTAGCAGTGCTTGACGCATTGGCGGGCGTATTGCCGGTGGCAATGAAAGATGTACGCCAAGGGTTACACGAGCTGAGTTTGGCGGGACGATTTCAAGTGCTGCCAGGGCGACCGGTGAAAGTATTGGATGTCGCTCACAACCCGCATGCGGCGCGCGTGCTGGCCGAAAATCTAAGCGGCATGGGCTTTCATCGGCGTACTTGGGCGGTGTTTGGAGTGATGGCCGACAAAGATATTGATGGGATCATCGACGCCGTGCACCAGCAGGTCACGGATTGGTTGCCGTGTGAGCTTCCAGGACGGCGTGCCGCCAGCACCAACTCGTTGGTGGCGCTACTTGGCGCGCGAAATTTGACTGTCGCGGGCCCCTGTGCCGATGTCGCCGCCGCGATGCGTTTTGCGACCGATCACGCGAATCTCGATGATAGAATTCTGGTCTTCGGTTCCTTCCTGACCGTTGCTGCAGCGCTGAAATTTCTCGACCGATCGATATGAAAAATGCTGTGATGAAAGACAACGTGAATTCAACATCGACAGATACCGAAGGTGAGCTAGAGGGCGCTGCCGCTGTTGGCGTTAGCAGCGATGAAGTACAACTGAAAAAACAAGCCCGTCGCCGCCTCATAGGCGCGATTGCTCTGGCACTGTTTGGCGTCATCGTGCTACCGATGGTGATGGACAGCCAACCAAGACCTGTTGCGCCGGAAATTCAAGTGCATATTCCTAGCCAAGACGGCCCTGGATTCACCGGCAAAATCGTGCCTGGCGCAGTTGTTAAGCCAACGCCGATGCCACCCGCGTCGCCTGCCGTGGCGACAACGGCGGTATCGAAATCTGAAACACCGGCGGCCAAAGAGACAACGAGTGCACCACCAAATGCGCCGTCGAGGGCAGCATCGAGCACAAATCCAAGTGCGACCGAAACCAGTGCGCCAGTGGCGGCAAAAGTTGTGGAAGTTACGAAACCTGCGGAGGCCTGGCCTAGCAAGGCGCAGAGTGCCGTTGTTGCCAAACCAAAGTCAAGCACAGCAAAGGCGGCTGAGCCAGTCAAAAAACCTGCCGAGCCAGCAGTCGCTGGTTCAAAAACCACTGATGAGCCGCGTGCATTAGCAGCGCTGACCGGCACCGAGAGTCTTAGCGCACCTTGGTTTGTGCAGTTAGGTGCTTATAAAGATGCAGGCAACGTCAAAACATTGTTGGCGAAGGTCAAGGAAATGAAAATCGCTGTGTCGACAGAGAAAATCGAGTCATCAGCCGGCCCCAGAATCCGAGTACGTGCTGGTCCTTTTGCAACTCGCGCAGAAGCTGAAAAAGCGCAAACGCGGATTCTCACCATCAAAGTAAATGGTGTGTTGTCGCAATAGCCGGTTAGTCGTTGGCAATGACGCTTTTTGATTACGCGGTGCTGGGCATCGTCGGTATTTCGGTTTTGGTTGGCGTGTGGCGCGGGGTGGTGAGTGAATTGTTGGCCCTGGCGGCATGGGTGGTGGCATTCTTTGCCGCAAGGGAATATGCAAGTAGTGTGGTGCCATGGTTAGCGAATTGGATTGCCGATCCGGGGCTGTGTTTAGCGGCGGCGTATGTCGGTATTTTTGTCGGGGTTTTGTTGATATTTGCCATACTTCGATTTGCTATTTCGTTGATGCTTACCGCAGTAGGTTTGGGATTGTTGGATCGACTTTTGGGGGCGTGTTTTGGTGCGCTACGAGGCGCAGTGATTGTGCTAATCGTGGTCATGTTGGCAGGGATTACGCCGTTACCAGCGCAACCTTACTGGCGCGATGCAGTGTTGGCGCAACCAATAGAAACAGTAGTGTTTGCGGTTAAGCGTTGGATGCCGGCGGATTTGGCAGCACGAATAAAGTTTCACCGATAGCTAGTTTCGTTGATTGATTAAATGTCGTCCGGTATTGTTAAGGAATAACCATGTGTGGAATCCTCGGTGTGGTCGCGACCTCACCAGTCAATCAGTTGCTCTATGACGGCTTGCAGGTCTTGCAGCATCGTGGTCAAGATGCCGCTGGCATCGCGACCAGCGAAGGGGGCCGCTTTCACATGCACAAAGGCTCGGGTCTTGTGCGTGATGTGTTCCGCACCCGCAACATGCGTAGCCTGACCGGCCAATGGGGCATCGGCCATTGCCGCTATCCCACTGCAGGCTCGGCTTACAACCCGGCCGAAGCGCAGCCGTTCTACGTCAATTCACCGTTCGGCTTGATGCTGGCGCACAACGGCAATCTGACCAATTCTGATCAGCTCAAGCAGGACATGTTTTTGCAAGACCTGCGGCACATGAACACCAACTCGGATTCCGAAATTTTGCTCAACGTGTTGGCGCACGAACTGCAAGCCGCATCAACACAATATCAAGTGGATGCCGAAACCATATTCAAGGCCGTGGCCGGTGTATATCGCCGCGTGCGTGGCGCTTATGCGGTGGTGGTGATGATTGCGGGCTATGGCTTGCTAGCCTTCCGCGATCCCTATGGAATTCGACCGCTGGTGATAGGCAAAAACGACACGCCTGAAGGCACGGAATATCTGGTTGCGTCTGAGAGTGTGGCGATTGATACTTTGGGTTTCAAAATGCTGCGCGATGTTGCACCGGGCGAAGCAGTGCTTATAGATTTGCGCGGAAACTTTCTGAGCAGACAATGTGCCGAGCACACCGTCCACGCGCCTTGCATGTTCGAGTTTGTTTACCTGGCGCGACCGGATTCATTGATGGATGGAATTTCGGTCTACGAAACGCGCGCAAAAATGGGTGAGTTTTTGGCCGACAAAATCCGCCTGACTTTGCCGCATTTGAAGATAGATGCGGTGATGCCGATTCCTGATTCAAGTCGACCTGCCGCGATGGAATTAGCGCGGCGGCTTGACCTGCAGTACCGCGAGGGGTTTGTGAAAAATCGCTACATCGGACGCACATTTATCATGCCGGGCCATGCCACGCGACGAAAATCGGTGCGCCAAAAACTCAATGCAATTGCGCAAGAGTTCAAAGGCAAGAATGTTTTGTTGGTGGACGATTCCATTGTGCGCGGAACCACCAGTCGCGAGATCATCAACATGGCACGTGAAGCTGGCGCGACCAAGGTTTATTTCGCTTCGGCGTCGCCACCAGTTCGTTTTGCCAATGTGTATGGCATCGACATGCCATCGCGTAGCGAGCTGATTGCGGCATTCCGTGATGACGATGAAATTTGTCGAGAGATAGGTGCCGATGTATTGATTTATCAAGACATCGACGCGTTGCGTGCCGCCGTGCGTGCGGTCAATCCGGCAGTAACGCAGTTTGAGACATCTTGTTTTGACGGTCACTATGTAACCGGCGATATCAGTCCAGCGTATCTAAAACACATGGAAGATCGACGCGATGCGCCGGTGGACGATCAAGATGACGACGGCTATGAAGTCGATGGTAGCGGCGGGCAATTGGATCTAAATCTGGTTTCATCCGAATAGGGATTTTGGTCAAAAAAATGGATGAACTCGAACAAAATGACTGGGCACCCGAAACGCTTGCCGTGCGATTGGGTCAGGAGCGCAGCCAATATGGTGAGCACTCAGAAGCGCTTTACCTAACTTCGAGTTTCGTGTTCAAAAACGCGGCGCAAGCCGCTGCGCGATTTTCTGGCGCTGAGCCAGGCAACGTCTATGCCCGCTTCACCAACCCGACTGTAACGAGCTTGCAACAGCGTTTGGCGGCATTAGAAGGCGCGGAAGATTGCATAGCCACGGCCACCGGCATGGCGGCGATTACGGCGACGGTGATGGCGCTGATGAATTCCGGTCAGCACATCGTCGCCTCGCAAAGTATTTTTGGTGCGACCCAGCAATTGTTCGCCAATTTACTGCCGCGTTTTGGCATCGAAACAACTTTTGTTGACGGTGCCAATTTGGCTGCGTACTCTGCGGCCTTGCGGCCCAATACGCGCATTGTGTTTGTCGAGTCACCTTCGAATCCGTTAACCGAATTGGTCGACATTGCCGCGCTGGCCAAGATTACGCACGCGCACGGTGTGCTGCTGGTGGTAGACAATTGTTTTTGTAGTCCAGCGATGCAACAGCCGCTTGCACTCGGTGCCGATTTGGTAGTCCATTCGGCGACCAAATATCTTGATGGGCAAGGTCGCGTGCTCGGCGGCGCGGTGTGCGGTCCCAAAGTGCTGACTGACGAGGTATTCAAGTTTCTTCGCACTACTGGACCAACGCTGTCGCCGTTTAATGCGTGGATCATTCTTAAAGGTCTGGAGACTTTGTTTATCCGAATGACTGCGCAATCAGCCAACGCACTGGTCTTGGCAAAATGGTTGGAACAGCAGCCCTCCGTGTTGCGTGTGTATTACCCCGGGCTCCCTTCACATCCTCAGTTTGAACTCGCTCAACGACAGCAAAGCGGCGGTGGCGCAATTGTTTCGTTTGAAGTTCGCGGTGGACGTGATGCGGCTTGGCGTGTGGTAGATGGATGCAAACTGCTTTCGATCACCGCAAATCTTGGCGATACCAAAACCACAATTACTCATCCCGCTTCCACCACCCACGGCCGCATAACCGCTGAAGCGCGCGCGCAATCGGGGATCACCGAAGGCTTGTTAAGGATTGCTGTCGGTCTCGAAGCCCAAGCAGATTTGCAAGCAGATTTGCGCCGCGGACTTAAGGTGGATTGACGAACTTGCAGCGATGGCTAGTGCGACCAATCCAAGCGCTGAATTTTTCCGGTCTTGATTTCTAAAGCATCGCCGCGATTCACATCCCAATCTGAAAGCACCCAGCGCGCGCTACCAGTCGTGGTATCAACGATCTCGTGACTGGGTCGATGGGTGTGGCCATGAATCATTGCCTGGCAACCAGACGCAGCGAGTGTTTGTCGCACAGCGTTTGGATTGGCGTCCATAATTTCAGCGGATTTTTGGCGGACGGCGTCTGCGCTTCGCTGGCGTAGCGCAGCAACTTCGGCGCGCCGTGCGTCCAATGGTTTTGCCAAAAACGTTGCTTGCCATTCGTCCGTGCGAACGAGACGGCGAAAGTTCTGATATGCGTGGTCGTCAGTGCACAAGGTATCGCCGTGAAGCAAAAGAATTTGCAGGGCCCCAGCACCAACTGATGTATGCGCGATATTCAACACACTTAACTCTGGCAACAAACTCACACCCGTTGCCATTGCAAAACTTGAGCCGATCAAGAAATCGCGATTGCCATGGACGAAAAATAGTCGCGTGCCGTCTTCGGATAGCTGTCTTAGCTTGGCGACGATTTCGCTGGCGAACAAATCATCAATATTGTCGTCGCCTATCCAATACTCGAACAAGTCGCCAAGAATAAATAGCGCATCGATTTTTTGCACGGCACAATCGATCAAAAAACACTCAAATCGCTCGGTCAAATCCGCGCGTTCTTGGCGCAGGTGCAAGTCAGATACAAAGCGGGCGGTACCGGCAACGGAGAGCATGCCGCCGCCCATCGGACTAGACGCTAACCGCGCTCTCGATAATCACGTCGGCTTTTGGCACGTTTTGGTGAAATCCGCTGTTACCGGTTTTGACAGCGGTAATTTTGTCCACCACGTCGGTGCCATCAACCACCCGCCCAAATACACAATAGCCCCAGCCGTCTTGACCCGGATGATTGAGAAAATCGTTGTCGCCGACATTGACAAAAAACTGTGCCGTGGCCGAATGCGGGTCGGAAGTACGCGCCATCGCCACTGTGTAGCGATCATTCTTCAGTCCATTGCTAGCCTCGTTATCGACAGGTTCGCCGACGGACTTTTGTTTCATGCCTGGAGTGAAGCCGCCGCCTTGAATCATGAAACCATCGATCACGCGATGAAATATCGTGCCATCGTAGTGACCAGCGGCCACGTAAGCAATGAAGTTGGCAACTGTCTTGGGTGCCTTATCGGCATTTAATTCCAAGGTGAACACGCCGTGGTTGGTGGTGAACTTGATCGTAGGTTTTTCGCTAGTAGTCATTTTTTTTCGCTGAGTAATTTGACAGAAATAATGGTCACCGGAGTGGTGGGAACGTTTTGATGCATGCCTGAATTGCCGGTCGGGACTTTGGCGATTTTTTGCACCACATCCATGCCCTCAACTACCTTGCCGAACACGGCATAGCCCCAACCGTCGCGGCCGGGGTTGTTGAGAAATTCGTTGTGTTTAAGGTTGATGAAAAATTGTGACGTTGCCGAGTGCGGCTCATTGGTGCGCGCCATGGCTAAAGTGCCAAGCTCGTTTTTCAAGCCATTGGTGGCTTCATTGACGATGCCCGCGCGAGTATCTTTCTGCACCATTTTTTCTGTGAAGCCGCCACCTTGAATCATGAAGTTATCCATCACGCGATGGAAAATCGTGCCGGCGTAATGTCCATCTTTAGTGTATTGCAAAAAATTGGCGACAGACTTCGGCGCTTGCTCCGAGTACAACTCAACGATCATCGTGCCTTGGCTAGTTTTGATCTCAACCCGAGGATTGGCTGCCGGATCTGCGGCAAAACTGAGTGTGGAAAGCAATAAGCTAAAAATCGTTAAGGCTATAAAGCGAATCATGTCCATTTCCTCAAAGTGAAATTACTCAAACCGCATCTTCTTTGACAATTTTCCAGCGCCCGGATTCCTTGATCCAGTACTGACGCTTTTTCATCGATCCGGATAAATTGCTCGAGCGATAGTTCTGATCAAAAGTCACCACGACGTAGTCTTCTGCGCCGGGATTGCGAAACATACTAATGTTGTTGACACCAACTTTGATCCACGTTTTTCCCGCGTTGACAGTTTGTTTGCGTGCCAACCATGCCGCACGACTCTGCCCGTCAGACAAAAAATCTGTCGCGTAATTTTCAGCGTAGTGGGCATCATCACGGTTTTCCCACGACATGCGCCATGCATCGATCACCGCCAGTAATGAGTCACGCTCTTGCTGCCAATCGTCGTGCGATAGCCATTCGATGTTGTTGCTGATTATGACGGGGGTGAGGCCGACTTGTAGCGTTTTGGCCAATGCATCGAGATCTTGATTGGCCAACACTACGCAGCCATCCGAGGCCTTTGGCGGTCGTGAATAAGTATCCGACGGTGTGCCGTGCAACCAAATCCCATGCCCATCACGACCGTGTTGTTTGTCCCATGCATTTGGGTAGTTCAGCGGATAGGCGCCGCTACCATACAAGTCAGCCAAGCCACTACGCGGCAAACTCGAAGTGACGTGATAAACACCAATTGGCGTTTTGCGATCGCCCTCGCGTACTTTGTCAGCGCCAAGCTTTCCTTGTGAGATGTAATAGTCGGCAACAAACTTCGGCGTGCCATTGTCATTTTGATAAAGATACAAGCGCGATTTTTGTGTATCGACGACCATTGCATAACGTTGTTCAGCATGCATTTGCATCAAATAACGCGGCACGTAATCTACCGGCGGTTTTGCGCGATAAGCTTTAAGTCGAGCCATCGCTTCATCGCGCAGATCGGCGACTTTTTCGGCGGCCAAATTGCTGCCAACATCGCCAAACGTCTCTAGCGGACGCGTCCGCGCCAACAACAAATCACCACGTATCAAATGCCCGAGGCGAAAGTTTGGGTAACTTGCCAGCAGCGTATCGGTTTGACGCATTGCCAAATCCAAACGGTTGGATTCAATCTTGTCAAAAACACTCGCCAGTTGTGCTTCCAGCTCGCCATTTGACAGCGAGGTACCGTCATCTCCAGCCGGGCGGTGATTAGCCAATGTTGTCTGCGCGAGACGTTCAGGTTTGGGCAGCATCGCCCATGCCGCAAGCGCAGCAACCACCACCGTGACGCCCGCAGCAGCGCGCATCACTGTGGCCGAAAACGAAAAACGCAATGCAGACATTAGCGCGATCCGACTTGTTCGTGTGTGATGAGCCATTTGCCGTCACGTCGTACCAGCGTGACCGACTTGGTGCTGTTGGCTTTGAGTGATGCAGACCGATAATTTTGTCGGAACGTTGCGGCCGCTGTTTCACCAGCAAGCTTGACATTTAGTTTTTCTATGCTGACTTGAATCACGCCAGGCTTGGTAATTCTTTGCCTACGTTCAAGTTCCCAAGCGCTGCGCGATAGTCCGCCTGGCGTTTGAAAATCGTGTGCGTAGTGCGCGAGATAGGCACTGACATCCTTGTTCGACCAAGCGCTTGCCCAAGCATTGAGCGTCTTTGCCACGTCGCCACCATTTGCCGTCGGCGCACTTGGTTTTTCAACACCGACAACGGCTGACTTTGCTGCTTCGCCCGTTTTAATTGGCGCACTTGCTGCAGGCGCGGTGATCGCTGGCGATGGCGGCGGCGCCGTCGCTACGACCACCGGTTTAACGGTTTCGACTGGCTTTGCACCCACTTGGACAGGGCTACGTACGCTGGTTGTCATCAGATCACGAATCAAGGCGAGCTTGCTTTGTGCTGATGCGTTTGAGGAGTCCAGCTGCAACGCGCGGTCATAGGCCTGACTGGCAAGGCGCGCATAAATATCGCCCAAATTTTCGTGCGCGGTGGCGTAAGACGGATGAGTACGAATCGCCATTTCGAGCGCACCTTTGGCTTTTTCGTATTGCTTTTGTTGCGCGAAAATCACCGCTAAGTTGTTGTATGGTTCAGGCAACTCGGGGTAATCCTCGGTGAGTCGCTGAAACACGGCGATCGCTTCCGTCGGCCGATTCATTTCGGTGAGCGCAATACCGCGCAGGAATCGTGCTTGAGCATCTTTCGGCTTGCTAGCCAAAAACCGATCGAGTTGCTCTAGCGCCAGCGAGTGCCGCCCCTCCTTAATCAACTTACTGGCATCGGTCAAAGTGTCTGCATAGACGGGCAGGCCGAATGTCATCGCGATGACTACGGCAAAAACTGGAAGACGAAAAGAAAATGATTTCATGGAGGTGGTTGCCGTTCAATTGCCTGACCAAGTTCGGTGTCAAGTGACAAAAATCTGCTGATCAATCAAGTTAAAATTCAACGAAGATTCTACCAAAACGTGCCGCTACTAAGCGCTTCCCCGCGGGTCAATGAAGCGTCGAAAACACTTGCATTAGCGCGCTATCTTGAACCATTCCCTGTGTCGCTTCTCACTTGTGTCAACAAACTTGCCAACATGCTGAAAATTCACAACACGTTAAGCCGAGAAAAACAAGAATTCATTCCTATTGAAGCAGGCCGAATTCGGATGTACGTTTGCGGTCTGACGGTACAAGATATTCCGCATCTGGGACACGCCCGCACTTTCATTGCATTCGACGTGATTGCGCACTGGTTGAAGATCAGTGGCTACGATGTGACTTACGTCAGAAACATTACAGACATTGATGACAAAATCATTCGCAAAGCCGGTGACGGTGGCGAGTCGATTGGCGCGCTAACCGATCGCACCATTGCGGCAATGCAATCAGATTTTGCTGCCTTGGGAATGGCTGCACCCGATTTTGAACCGCGCGCGACGCACTACATTCCCCAGATGCTGGAAATGATAGCGACCTTGGAGCGCAAGGAATTGGCCTATCAAGCGGGCGATGGCGATGTGAATTTTGCGGTGCGACGTTTTAATGGTTACGGAAAATTATCCGGCAAATCTCTCGACGATTTGCGCGCCGGTGAGCGCGTCGCCGTCGATACGTCCAAGCGCGATCCGTTAGATTTTGTGCTGTGGAAATCCGCGAAAGCCAGTGAACCTGCCGAATCTAAATGGGATTCGCCATGGGGCTCGGGGCGACCTGGTTGGCATATCGAATGCTCGGCGATGTGCGAAGCCGTATTAGGCAAAACGCTCGATATTCACGGTGGTGGGCCGGATCTGAAATTTCCGCATCACGAGAATGAAATCGCCCAAAGCGAGGGCGCACATGGCGTGAATTTCGCCAACTACTGGATGCACACTGGCGCGCTTAACGTCGACGAAGAAAAAATGAGTAAATCGCTGGGAAATTTTTTCACCGTGCGTGAGGCGCTGGCCCGCTACGATGCCGAAGTGATTCGTTATTTTGTGGTGCGTTCGCACTATCGCAGCAGCGTGAACTTTTCCGAAAGCCAGTTGATTGAGTCGCACGCTGCACTGCGTCGGCTTTATACAGCGCTACGCCAGGATTCGCCAGTTGGTGCTGGTGGCACGCCGTCAAACATAGTGAACTGGGATGACGAATACAGCAAGCGATTCAGAGCCGCAATGGATGATGATTTCAATACGCCAGAAGCGCTTGCGGTGTTGTTTGATATCGCTGGCGATGTTAATCGTGGCAATCGAGCCGCCGCTGTGCAGCTCAAAGCGCTCGGTGGCGTGCTGGGGCTGTTGCAGCGCGAGCCATCGGTGTTTTTACAAGCGGCGACAGGGCTAATCGAGGATCACGGGCTTAGCAATGCGGCAATTGCGGAAAAAATTATGGCGCGCACCTGTGCCAAACAAGCACGAGATTTTGCTGAATCTGATCGCATCCGCGACGAACTAAAGGCGCAAGGTATTGTTTTGGAAGACGGTCCGCAGGGAACGACTTGGCGACGATCATGATGCTGGCGGGGATTTACCGTTATGCCCTATATTGCGCGGTGTAACATGCAAACGGCTCGGATGTCCGAGCCGTTACATTGCGCAGTTATCGTGCAGAGTTTCCATACAACGGCGTAACCAGAAAATCGGCTGGTGCCCGGGAAGGGACTCGAACCCCCACGAAGTTACTCGCTAGTACCTGAAACTAGTGCGTCTACCAATTCCGCCACCCGGGCGGGCGCGGCGCGGATTCTAATTGAAAGCCCCAAATTGTCAAACAAGTCAGCCAAACCAAAGTCCAAAATAAATTACTCGAGTCGCCGTAAAGCTGATCCGTTTTTCGAACGCGAGCGCGAGAAATATGACGAGCCTTTGCCAAGTCGTGAATACATTCTCGACGTTCTGACCACCCAAGGTGTGCCCCTGGCATTCGTCGAACTTTGCAACTTGCTCGACATAAAAGCTGCCGAGCAAGAACCTTTCCAACGTCGGCTTGGGGCGATGGCGCGCGATGGCCAAGTCATGCAAAACCGCCGCGACGATTGGCTGGTGCCGAACAAAGCCGATTTGATTCGTGGCCGCATTGAAGGTCACCCCGATGGTTATGGATTTCTGGCGCCGGAAGAGGGTGGCAGCGATTTGTTTTTGTCAGCCAAGGAAATGGCCAAAGTGCTGCATGGAGACCGTGCGATTGGCCGCGTGATTGGCATCGACCGTAAAGGCCGCCCTGAGGGCAAAATTGTTGAAGTGATTGAGCGCGCGAATACCAAGCTGGTCGGGCGCGTGTTCCAAGAGCATGGGGTGTGGTTTGTGGTGGCCGAAAACAAACGCATCAGCCAAGATATTTTGCTCGCCCCGTACGAAAAGAAGAACGCCAAATTGCCGCGCCCGGAAGCCGGGCAAGTAGTAATGGTGGAATTGCTCGAACAACCGAGTCGGCAGTCGCAGCCGATTGGCAGAGTGATTGAGGTGCTTGGTAACTATGCAGACTCAGGCATGGAAATCGAAATCGCGTTGCGCAAGCATGAACTGCCGCACGAGTTCTCGAAAGACGCCTTGGCAGAAACCAAAAAGCTGCCTGACACAGTACGTAAGTCCGACTGGAAGGGCAGGGAAGACATCACCAAATTACCGTTGGTAACCATCGATGGTGAGACAGCGCGCGACTTTGACGATGCGGTGTATTGTGAAAAGGTTGGCAAAGGTTTCCGTTTGATAGTCGCGATTGCCGACGTGTCGCATTACGTGACCGCTGGTGGCGCGCTCGATGGTGATGCTTATGACCGTGGCACCTCGGTGTACTTTCCGCGTCGCGTGATTCCGATGTTGCCGGAAAAAATTTCCAATGGATTGTGTTCGCTTAATCCCGATGTTGAGCGGCTTTGTATGGTCTGCGACATGTCAATTTCTGGCACTGGGGTCATCAGTCGCTATCGGTTTTATCCGGCAGTGATGTTCTCGCATGCACGTTTGACCTACACCGATGTCGCGGCCGCACTTTACGAGCGCGATGCACCAACGCGTAGAAAATTGGCTGCCTTATTGCCGCATCTGGAGTCCTTGGACACGCTGTTTAGAGTCCTGCTTAACGCGCGAGAAAAGCGTGGTGCAATTGATTTCGAGACGCTGGAAACCCGCATGAGTTTTGATGACAACGGGAAAATTTCCAGCATCGATCCTTATCATCGCAACGACGCACATCGGTTGATTGAAGAATGCATGCTAGCGGCCAACGTGTGTGCGTCCGAGTATTTACATGAGTGTGAACATCCGGCTTTGTATCGTGTGCATGAAGGTCCGACACCTGAACGCTTGGTCAAGCTTCGTGACTTTCTCGGCACCTTCGGTTTGCAACTCGGTGGTGGCGAAACGCCAAGTGCCAAGGACTACGCAGCGCTGCTGGCGCGAATCGGTGATAGGCCAGACAAACAGCTACTGCAAACAGTGATGTTGCGCTCGCTCCGGCAGGCGGTGTATAGCCCGGACAATGTCGGGCATTTCGGGCTGTCATATGAGAGTTATACGCATTTCACTTCGCCGATACGCCGTTATCCGGATTTGCTTGTGCATCGGGCTATCAAGGCTGCGTTGAAGGGTGTTCGTTACGAACCAGGATCTTGGGATGAAATTGGAGTTCATTGCTCGAAAACCGAACGTCGAGCCGATGAAGCAACGCGCGATGTTGAAGCCTGGCTGAAGTGTTTTTACATGCGTGATCGAATTGGTGAAGAATTCACCGGCAGCATTTCAGCAGTGGTGCCATTCGGGGTGTTCGTTGCGCTCGACAATGTGTTCGTTGAAGGTTTGATTCATGTCTCTGAGCTTGGCCACGACTATTTCCACTTTGATGAAAAAGCCCATGCGATGGTCGGCGAACGTAGCGGCCGGCGTTTCCGCTTGTCAGATCGCGTATCAGTGCAACTGGTTCGTGCAGATCTCGAGACCAACAAAATCGATTTCCGTCTGATTGACGGTGGCGTTGTTGGTCGACCTCAGAGCATTGGCCACAAGCCATCCGTCGACAATTCGACACGGAATACTAAGCAAAATAAGGGTAAGAGTAAGCGGCACTGAATCACGTAGAATCAACCCGATGTAGCCAAACTATGCGAAGGTAATCTGAAAAATGAGAGAGCGCAATGATTGACGGTCTAGTTGAATTTTCTTGGCTACGGTTTTTCATTATCACCATGTGTTTAACTCAGGTGACAATTGCCACAGTGACAATTTTTTTGCACCGGCATCAAGCGCATCGCGCACTTGATTTAAGTCCACTCCCCAGCCATTTCTTTCGATTCTGGCTTTGGTTCACCACTGGCATGGTGACGAAAGAATGGGCTGCTATTCATCGCAAACATCATGCGAAATGCGAAACGGCTGACGATCCGCACAGCCCACAAGTGCTAGGCATCAATCGCGTTTTGTGGGGCGGTGTTTTTTTGTACGTGAAGGAAGCACACAACAAAGAGACCTTGGCGCGTTACGGCCACGGCACACCGGATGACTGGTTAGAACGCAAGGTGTATTCGGCCAATCCCAAGTCTGGAATTCTGATTGCCCTGGCGCTTGATATGCTGATTTTCGGTGTTATTCCTGGTGCAGTTTTATGGTTGGTAATGGTGTTGTGGATTCCGTTTTGGGCGGCTGGCGTAATTAATGGCGTGGGTCATTTTTGGGGGTATCGCAATTACGCGAGTGCCGACGCGGCGCGAAACATCTTTCCGTTTGGCGTTTTTATCGGCGGCGAAGAGCTCCACAACAATCACCACACTTATGCCACCTCGGCAAAGTTATCGAGCAAGTGGTATGAGTTTGATATCGGTTGGATGTATATCTGTATCCTTCAGTGGCTGGGCTTGGCGCAGGTCAAGAAAGTCGCACCAAAGGCTAAATTTGGCGGAGCGCGCGCCTCGATTGATTTGGACACCTTGCAAGCAGTCATCACACATCGCTACGACGTTCTCGCCCGTTATCTGACCTCTGTACGACAGCTTGCCGCAGAAGAATTTAGTCGCTTGAAAATGACCGCGCAGGATGGAAAACGCTTCAGGCGTTTGCTTGGGCAAGATGCAGCAACGCTGACACCAGCGGTACGCGAACAACTTGGTCCGCTTTTGGCGAGGAGCGAACGTCTTGACAAGCTGGTGACTATGCGTGCCGAGTTAGAGGCGCTGTGGGAGCGTTCAAGCGCCTCGCATGAACAACTGGTGCGGCAGTTGCAGGACTGGATCGCGCGTGCAGAAGCGAGCGGTATTCGCCAGCTTGAGGAATTCTCGTTGAGCTTGAGGCGCTACGCAGTATAAGTTTTCGCCGCTAAAAATAAAAAACCCGCCAAGGCGGGTTTTTTATTTGTGTAGCCAAGTTACTTTAGCTTCACTTCCTTGTAGGCGACATGCTTGCGCGCCTTCGGGTCATATTTCATAAACTCCAGCTTGCCCGGTGTCGTCTTTTTGTTTTTCGACGTGGTGTAGAAATGCCCGGTTCCGGCTGTGGATTCCAGTTTGATTTTTTCGCGTCCGCCTTTGGCCATGATTTTCTCCTAGATACTTGGGACTAGCGGAATTAGACGGCCACGCCGCGCTCGCGCAGCTCAGTCAGGACAACGTCAATACCTTTTTTATCGATTGTGCGCAGGCCTGCGTTAGAAACACGCAAACTTACCCACCGGTTTTCATTTTCGACCCAGAACCTGCGGTTATGCAGATTAGGGAGGAAGCGACGCTTGGTCTTATTGTTAGCGTGCGAAACGTGATTTCCGACCATCGGGGCTTTCCCCGTGACTTGGCAAACGCGGGACATGCTTGCTCCTAATATTGCCTAAAAGTAAAGCCGACAATTTTAACGTGTATTTTTCTATTGTTCAACAGTGTTTCGGCAAAAAATCCAAAAAATCACCGAAATTCCCATTTCGCCGGGAAAACTTAGACCAAACCTCGCTCTGCCAACGAAAGCGGTTTTTCGTTGGTGGTAACAATGAAATGGTCGAGTAATCGAACGTCCACCAGAGCCAGCGCTTGTTTCAAGGCATGCGTCAAGGAAACGTCGGCAGCCGATGCTTCGGCGCGGCCGGAAGGGTGGTTGTGCGCAAAAATCACAGCGGCGGCGTTGTGCTTAAGCGCTTTTTTGACGACTTCGCGTGGGTGAACACTGGTTTGCGTCAAGGTGCCACTGGATAACTCTTCCTGCTTAATCAATTTGTTGCCCGCATCAAGCCAAAGCGCGACAAAGACTTCATGTGCTGAGGGTGCAATGTGGAGGCGCAACCAATCCGCTACGGCTTGCGGATTTGAGAGTACGTCTTGTGTGTTCATTTGGCCAACCAGTGTGCGCTTGGCCAGTTCTATTACCGCCATCAGTTGCACTGTCTTGGCTTTACCGATCCCGGATATTCGCTGGAAGTCTTCTGGTGACGCGGATGCCAAGCTGCTCAAATTGCCACCAAATTCACTCAATAATTCGCGCGCCAAATCGACCGCACTTTTGCCACGCCTACCCACACGCAAGAAAATCGCCAAAATTTCCGCATCAGAAAGTGCCGCCGCGCCATGCTTGAGCATACGCTCACGAGGTCGCTCCGCCGCTGGCCAGTGGTTAATCGCCATGGCTTAGAATGTTTGAATTGTGCATTTTCAGGATTCTAAAGCCATGAGCGAACTGCATGGAAAGCGCGTGGTACTTGGCGTGACGGGCGGTGTGGCGGCGTATAAGGCTGCTGAATTGGCGCGTTTGCTCGTCAAAGCAGGCGCTGAAATAGATGTAGTGCTTACCGATGCCGGTGCGCATTTCGTTGGTGCTCCGACATTTCAAGCGATAACTGGTCGTCCGGTGTGGCATAACCTATGGGATTCGCGGATGGATAACGCGATGGCGCACATTGATTTAAGTCGCGGCGCAGATGTCATTTTGATCGCACCTGCAACGGCTGATTTTCTAGCCAAGCTGACACATGGCATGGCCGATGATTTGCTCTCAACACTTTGCCTGGCGCGAGATTGTCCGCTCTTGGTAGCGCCTGCGATGAATCGACAAATGTGGCAGAGCCCGGCCACGCAGCGCAATGTGGCGCAGCTTGGCATTGATGGTGTGAGCGTCTTTGGCCCGGCAAGTGGCGAGCAAGCTTGCGGCGAAACCGGCGCGGGGCGAATGCTGGAAGCGAGCGAAATTCTCGATGAATTGATCGCGTTTTTTCAACCAAAATTGTTGAACAATCAACGTGTATTGATTACTGCCGGACCAACTTTTGAAGCGATTGATCCGGTGCGCGGATTAACCAACGCTAGCTCGGGGAAAATGGGTTTTGCACTCGCCCGTGCTTGCGTCGAAGCAGGCGCGCAAGTGAGGTTGGTGGCAGGTCCAGTGGTGTTAGATACGCCACGCGGCGCGATGCGTATTGACGTGACCAGCGCTGCGCAAATGCGCGATGCGGTGATGCAGGCGGTTGATGATGCTGATGTGTTTATCGGCGTCGCCGCGGTGGCCGACTATCGGCCAGTCGGAAACGCGGTGCACAAAATAAAAAAAACGGCTGCAATGAGCATTGATTTGGTTGCCAATCCCGATATTTTGGCGGAGGTCGCCTCGCGTCCGAATGCACCATTTTGTGTGGGCTTTGCGGCGGAGAGTCAAAACTTGGCGAGTTATGCTGAAGGCAAGCGCGTCGCCAAAAAACTGCCGCTAGTGGTCGGCAATTTGGTGCAAGACGGTCTTGGCGGCGACCAAAATGCGGTGACGCTATTTGACGCAAACGGTGCGCATCCGCTGTCTCAGGGACACAAATTGGCAGTGGCGCGCGATATCGTCAAACATCTGGCGACATTGATCAGCAAAGGGAATAGCGATGCACAAAATTGACATCAAGATCATTGATGCACGACTGCGAGCTGTCGATGCAGCGCTGATGCCGCAATACGCCACAGCAGGTTCGGCTGGCTTAGATTTGCGCGCTTGTATTGACACACCGATTCATTTGCAAGCGGGCGCAACGACGCTAATTCCGACTGGTATTGCGATTCATTTGGCCGATCCCAGCCTCGCCGCGATGATTCTGCCGCGCTCAGGTTTGGGTCACAAGCACGGTATAGTTTTGGGCAATCTCGTCGGTCTGATTGATTCGGATTATCAAGGGCAAATATTTGTGTCTACGTGGAATCGCGGCGCACATGAATTTGTTATTAACCCGATGGAGCGTATTGCACAACTGGTGGTTGTTCCAGTTGTGCAGGTCGCATTCAATATTGTCGACGAATTCGACGAAAGCCAACGCGGAGCGGGCGGATTTGGAAGCACGGGCAAGACCTAGTTGGTGTTGACAGCGTGTCGTCAGCACCAACTGGCGAGTTAATTTTCCCTAGTCCATCGCCTCGTACAACGGCAACGTCAAGAACTCCGGATAGTTTTCTGAGAGTGACATTTCCTCAAATATGACTGCCGCTTGCTCGTAAGTTTTGACATCGTCGCCTGCCGCACTGACGGTCGCTTTTACTTTCGCGAGTTCTTCAGCAATTAGCCCGCGCACCATATCGGCAGTCACTTTGCGACCATCATCAAGCACGCCTTTGGGCGACACTACCCATTGCCAGATTTGCGAGCGCGAAATTTCTGCGGTCGCTGCATCTTCCATCAAATTGTGTATCGGTACGCAGCCGTTGCCGGCCAGCCACGAACCGAGGTAGTGCACGCCGACATTGATGTTGTTGCGCACGCCAGCTTCGGTGATGGGGGTTTCGGGTAAAAAATTGAGCCAATCCTTAGCGCCGAAATTTTCGTCGCGTTGCTTTTCCCATTGGTTGGGTTTTTCGCCCAGTACTTTTTGGAATTCTTCCGCAGCAATAGAAACAAGTCCAGGATGCGCGACCCAGCCACCGTCAAAGCCGTCGTTGGCATCGCGGGTTTTATCATGACGGATTCCGGCTAGCGCTTTTTCGTTGGCGACTGGATCGTTCTTAATCGGAATCAGCGCGCTCATGCCGCCCATCGCCGGTGCGCCGCGCTTGTGGCAGGCTTTGACCAGTGCCAGTGCGTAGCTGCGCATGAAGGGAACTTCCATCGTGATAGCGCTGCGCTGCGCCAGGCAAAAATTCTTGTTGCGCTTGAATTTTTTGATGCACGAAAAAATGTAGTCCCAGCGTCCCGCATTCAGACCCGCACTGTGTTCGCGCAGTTCGTACAAAATTTCTTCAAGTTCAAAGGTCGCCAATATCGTCTCGATCAAAACTGTCGCTTTAATCGTGCCTTGCGGTATGCCGATTTCATTTTGCGCCATCACGAAAATGTCGTTCCACAAACGCGCTTCCAGGTGAGATTCCATTTTTGGCAAATAGTAAAACGGCCCTGCGCCGCGTGCGATCTGTTCCTTTGCATTGTGAAAAAACACCAACGCGAAATCGAATACGCCGCCAGATACACGCTGGCCATCGACCAACACATGTTTTTCGTCCAAATGCCAGCCGCGCGGGCGGATTTGTAGCGTGGCGATTTTGTCGTTGAGTTTGTATTCTTTGCCCGCTTCGTTTTTAAAACTTAGTTCGCGCCGAATCGCTTTGTGGATATTGATTTGTCCCTGAATCTGGTTTTCCCATTTCGGGCTGTTGGAATCCTCAAAATCGCTCATGTAACTATCTGCGCCGGAATTGAAGGCGTTAATAATAATCTTGGCTTCTACCGGGCCGGTGATTTCGGTGCGGCGACGCTCCAGCGCTTTGGGTAGGGGCGCAATTTTCCAGTTGCCATCGCGAACATGCTTCGTTTCGGGCAAGAAATCCGGCATTTCACCTGCGTCGATGCGCGCTTGGCGTGTGATTCGTGCCGCCAACAATTCACGCCGACGCGGCTCGAATGCACGATGCAATTTGGCGACAAAAGCCAGCGCTTCGGGCGTGAGAATGGTCGCGAATTCAGCTGAAACGGGTGCGGTGATTTGAACGCCAGCAGGCATTGTGCTCATTTGTTTTCCTTAAATTTGTCGGTGAATGTGGGCGAATTTGGGTACAAAGCGAAACTCTATTACATTACAAACATCGTGATAAGCTGAGCATTTGTTCATTCAGTAGATACTTAAAGTATTGAATCGAGTATCGAATAAAAGTCGCCATCCATGAGCCATTTCAAACAAATACAAGCCTTTGTGAATGCAGCCACACGCGGCTCGCTGGCCGAAGCGGCGCGACTGGACGAGGTAACGCCGGTGGTCATCGGGCGGCGCATTGATGCGCTGGAGACGCGCTTGGGCGTGCGGCTCTTGCTACGCACAACGCGCAAACTCACGCTAACGCGGGAAGGCCAAGCGTTTTTAGAAGATTGTCAGCGCGTGCTAACCGATTTGAGCAACGCAGAAACGGCCGTCTCGCTTGGCAGCATTCGTGCGCGTGGGCATATCAAAATTTCTGCACCCGCCGGATTTGGGCGGCGACATGTCGCCCCGCACCTGGCGACATTTCAGGCCGAGCATCCCGACGTGCGCATCAATCTCGATTTGACCGACCGGCTGGTGGATTTGATGAATGAAAGCGTCGATTGCGCGGTGCGAATCGGCGAGATGGATGATTCAAATTTAGTCAGCGTGCGCTTGGGTGAAATGCGCCGCGTGATCGTCGCCGCCCCAAAATATTCGCGCGCCAACGGCGTACCATCAGCACCAGCTGAGCTTGCTCACCACAACTGCTTAGCACTTACGCAACAGCGCGGTTGGTCGTTGATGGCGAATGGGGAATTGCAGGTCGTCAAAGTCGCAGGCAATTTGGAAAGCAACGACGGCGCCGTGTTGCGCGAATGGGCGCTGGCCGGCAAAGGGTTGGCATGGCGCTCGTGGTGGGAAGTTGGCAATGATGTGCTCAAAGGCAAACTCAAAACTGTGCTCGACGATTGCGCTGCGCCGCCGGTCGGGATATATGTAGTGTTTCCAGATCGTCGGCATTTGCCGCTACGAGTGCGATTGTTTATTGATATGCTGAAAGCATGTTATGCGCGTAGTGATTATTGGGAGCGTGCTTGACGCAGTGTGCTCAGTTGGTGCTGGTGACACGCTGTCATACGCGTGGGTAAAAAAAAGCCGCGACTCGAATCAAGCGCGGCTTTTTTTACAATGAAAAACGCTTAGTGAAACTGTTCTTCTTCCGTCGAACCTGTCAGTGCTGTTACTGACGATGTGCCGCCTTGAATGACGGTGGTGACTTCGTCGAAATAACCGGTGCCGACTTCTTGCTGATGCGATACAAAGGTGTAGCCACGGTCGCGCGCGGCAAATTCTGGTTCTTGTACCTTCTCGACATACGCTGACATTCCGCGAGCCACATAATCTTGTGCGAGGTCGTACATGTGGTACCACATGTTGTGAATGCCGGCGAGGGTGATGAATTGGTATTTGTAGCCCATTGCGCCGAGTTCGCGCTGGAATTTGGCGATGGTGGCATCGTCGAGGTTTTTCTTCCAGTTGAATGAGGGCGAGCAGTTGTAGGCGAGCAATTTACCGGGGAATTTTGCGCGAATTGCTTCGGCAAATTTACGTGCGAATTCCAAATCCGGTGTGCCGGTTTCGCACCACACCATGTCAGCGTAGGGCGCATAGGCGAGACCGCGGCTGATGGCTTGGTCGAGACCTTTGTAGGTCTTGTAGAAACCTTCTGCAGTGCGTTCGCCGGTAATGAACGGCTTGTCGTTGTCGTCCACATCCGAAGTCACAAGATCGGCAGCTTCGGCGTCGGTGCGGGCGAGGATGATAGTGGGCACACCCATCACGTCGGCGGCCATGCGCGCGGCGATCAGTTTTTGTACGGCTTCTTGCGTTGGCACCAAAACTTTGCCGCCCATGTGGCCGCATTTTTTGACTGAAGCGAGCTGGTCTTCAAAATGCACACCAGCAGCGCCGGAGCGAATCATGGCTTTCATCAACTCAAATGCATTGAGAACGCCACCGAATCCGGCTTCGGCATCGGCAACGATAGGCGCGAAATAATCGATGTAGCCTTTGTCGCCAGCGTCTATGCCTTTGGAATGTTGGATTTCGTCGGCACGACGGAAAGAGTTGTTAATGCGCTCGACAACCTTTGGCACGGAGTCGACGGGGTAGAGTGATTGATCTGGATACATTGCGGCGTAGCCGTTGTTGTCGGCGGCGACTTGCCAGCCGGACAAGTAAATTGCTTTGATACCAGCTTTGACTTGCTGCATTGCTTGGCCGCCGGTGAGCGCGCCTAAGCAATTGACGTAGGGCGTGTTGTTGACCAAGTCCCAAAGTTTGTCAGCGCCGCGTTGCGCCAGTGTGTTTTCGATTTGGAACGAGCCGCGCAAACGAACGATGTCTTCGGCGGTGTAGCCGCGTTTGATGCCTTTCCAGCGTGGGTTTTCGGCCCAGTCTTTGGCCAGAGCGGCAGCTTGTGCTTTACGGTCAGTCATTGGAGTTCCTTTGTGAAGTGAGTAGGCGGTCACGCTCAAGCTCGGCGACCACGGCATAAAGTTTACGTTAGGGATTGCGCTATGTCAACAGTCTTATATAAGACATATTACATTAAGCTTGGCGCGCTATCTGTTTGAAAAATATGGAAATGCATTTGATAGGCAAAATGTCTACGCCGCGTGAATTGCTGTTTTGCTCACAATCACACCATCTTCGTCGGCATAAATCCATTCACCGGGAACAAAGTCGACATCGCCAAACGAGACAACGATATCTGCTTCGCCGACATTTTTCTTGACGGTTTTCATCGGATGCGTGTCGATGGCAAAAACCCCAATATCCATTTCAGCTATCGCACGTGAATCCCGAATGCAGCCGTTGACCACAATACCAGCCCAGTCATTTTTGAGACCGAGACTGGCGAGTTGATCACCGACCAGTGCACGCCGAATACTGCCGCCACCGTCGATAACCAGAACTCGTCCTTGCCCCGCCGACTCAAGGGCTTTGCGCACGAAGGAGTTGTCTTCAAAAACGCGCAGCGTTGCAATTTGACCGTGAAAGGCAGTCTTGCCACCAAAACTGGTGAACATCGGTTCGACGACGCGCACAGCGTCTTCATGTGTGTCACAAAGATCCGTAGTCAGATAGGTCATATCGATTCCTCAGAAATAAAAAACGCGCCACACGTTTTAAATGTGCGGCGCGTCGAGTGTAGAAAAGATTCAGTCGAGCGTCAGTGCTGTATCGGTGCAGGCGCTGCAACATCAGACTCGGTCGCCGGAAAAGTCAATTTAACTTTTTCGTTTTCGTCCAAATCTATTGTCACGCGGCCACCATGAACGAGTTGTCCAAATAGCAGTTCATCCGCCAGCGCTGCACGTATCGTGTCTTGTATCAGGCGCGCCATTGGTCGCGCGCCCATCAGTGGATCGAAACCCTTTTCGCCCAGCCATGCACGTAGCGTGTCGGTGAAAATCGCCTCGACTTTTTTCTCGTGTAACTGGCCTTCGAGCTGCATCAAGAACTTATCAACGACACGCAGAATAATCGCCGCATCAAGTGCTTTGAATGAGATGATGGCGTCGAGGCGATTGCGGAACTCAGGCGAGAACATGCGCTTGATATCGCCCATTTCATCGGCCTGACCTTTATTGGAGGTAAAGCCAATGTTAGATTTTTGTAGTGCTTCGGCACCCGCGTTGGTGGTCATCACAATAATCACATTGCGAAAATCCGCCTTGCGACCATTGTTGTCTGTCAGCGTGCCGTGATCCATCACTTGCAACAAGATGTTGAACACATCGGGATGGGCTTTTTCAATCTCGTCGAGCAGTAATACCGAATGCGGTTTCTTGGTCACCGCTTCGGTCAACAATCCACCTTGGTCGAAACCAACATAGCCAGGTGGTGCACCGATTAGACGACTCACCGCGTGGCGTTCCATGTATTCAGACATATCGAATCGAATCAACTCAATGCCCATTGAATAAGCGAGCTGTCGCGCGACTTCAGTTTTGCCAACCCCAGTAGGGCCGGAAAAAAGAAAATTGCCAATGGGTTTTTGTGGCTGACCCAAGCCTGAGCGCGACATCTTGATTGCTTTAGCCAAGGCCTCTATTGCCGAGTCCTGACCGAACACCAGATTTTTCAAATCGCGATCAAGGTTTTTGAGTGCGGAACGATCATCCGCAGATACATGCTGTGGCGGAATGCGGGCAATTTTGGCGACGACTTCTTCAATTTCCAGCTTGCCAATTGTTTTCTTCTGTTTCGACTTCGGCAGAATTCTTTGCGCGGCGCCGGCCTCATCAATGACGTCAATCGCCTTGTCGGGCAAATGGCGATCATTGATGTATTTGGCAGAAAGTTCCGCTGCAACAGAAATCGCGGTCGCGGAATACTTAACGCCGTGATGCTCCTCAAAGCGGCTCTTCAAGCCACGCAAAATCGAAACGGTTTGCTCTACGCTCGGTTCTTCAACGTCGACTTTTTGGAACCGTCGCGACAAGGCATGGTCTTTTTCGAATACGCCGCGGTATTCAGCATACGTCGTCGCGCCGATGCATTTCAATTCACCGGAAGCCAGCGCGGGCTTGAGTAAATTCGACGCGTCCAGCGTGCCGCCCGATGCGGCACCCGCGCCGATCAGTGTGTGGATTTCGTCGATGAATAAAATTGCATTCGGGTCGCCGAGCAATTGTTTAAGCACGCCTTTCAAGCGCTGCTCAAAATCTCCGCGATATTTGGTTCCGGCAAGCAGCGCGCCCATGTCCAAGGAGTGCACTACGCATTTAGACAAAATTTCTGGCACGCGGCCTTCGACGATACGATGGGCGAGCCCTTCCGCAATAGCCGTCTTGCCGACACCGGCCTCGCCAACCAACAGCGGATTGTTTTTGCGCCTACGGCACAAGGTTTGAACAACTCGTTCAAGTTCTCTTTCGCGACCGATTAGCGGATCGATTTTTCCCGTCAGTGCTTGTTGATTCAAATTTACTGTGAATGAATCCAAAGGGCTGTTTTTTTCCGCTGCTTCGGATTCGGTTTCGGCAGATTCTTCTTTGCCAGCCGGATGCGGCGTTTTGGTAATGCCATGCGAAATAAAATTCACCACATCAAGGCGTGAGACGTTTTGACGTTGCAAGAAAAATACTGCGTGAGAATCTTTTTCGCCAAAAATGGCGACCAGCACATTGGCGCCGGTAACTTCTTTCTTGCCCGACGACTGAACGTGCAAAATCGCACGCTGAATAACGCGTTGGAATCCCAAGGTCGGCTGGGTATCAATTTCGTCCAGACCACCAATAGTTGGGGTGTGTTCGCTGATAAACGTCAGTAGTTCCTTGCGCAAGCCTTCCGCATCGGCGGCGCATGCACGCAAAACATCCGCAGCACTCGGGTTGTCTAGCAACGCTAGCAGCAAGTGCTCAACGGTTATGAATTCGTGGCGCTTTTGTCGTGCTTCTACAAAAGCCATATGCAGGCTGACTTCGAGTTCCTGAGCAATCATCAGTTTTCCTCCATTACGCAGGCCAGCGGATGCTGAT
The DNA here is from genome assembly GCA_016721505.1 of Rhodocyclaceae bacterium. GTDB lineage: Bacteria > Pseudomonadota > Gammaproteobacteria > Burkholderiales > Rhodocyclaceae > JADKHX01. The sequence continues at coordinate 566,581 of JADKHX010000003.1, forward strand.
GCCGACGGGAAAATGCTTCGACTTGTTCAACCTTTGTAGCCGCCACATCGCGAGGGTAAGTACCGCAAACACCTTTCCCATCTCGATGTACGTGCAACATTACCATGGTCGCTTGCTCGCGAGAGAGCCCAAAGAACTTCTCTAGGACGATGACGACGAAGTCCATTGGAGTGAAATCATCGTTAAGCAACAACACCTTAAACATTGGTGGAGGCTTAACTCGACTTTTTTCCGGAAGCAGGACAGCACCGCCATCACGTTCGATTTGCTTGCGCGTGACCATGATTTGATTCTAATGCGATATGGAGACGACGATGTCGATCTGCAAGGGCTGAATAGGGCATACAACGTAGTTCTTATCGTGCACGATAAGGAAAATTTCCAGTGTGGTTTTTATGTGACATTTGCTAGAAAAGTTGACCATTTCATGAAACAGGCGTATAAGGCGAGGCGTGTTTGACTCAAGGTCTGTCTCAGTGTCCCCTACGAATTGTTTTCACTTCGCCGAGGTTTCCGGTCTCCCCGCTGTCCTTCAGTTTTCTGAATCGCCGCTCGGTGTCCCTCACTGCTTCAAAATTGTTAGACAAACATCACCCCGGTGATCATGTTTGCACACGCCGTGTGCGCTGAAATCCGGTTTATTCGTTTTTGATTAAGGAAGAGTTTTCATGGCAACAGGTACAGTTAAGTGGTTCAACGACGCCAAGGGTTTCGGCTTCATCACTCCAGATGATGGCAGCGAGGATCTTTTCGCGCATTTCTCCGCAATCAACATGGCGGGATTCAAGTCTCTGAAGGAAGGTGACAAGGTAACGTTTGATGTAGTGCAAGGCCCAAAAGGCAAGCAAGCATCGAACATTCAGAAACCCTGATTGCCGCTCTTCGCTTCGACTTGAGGTGCTGAGGATTTTGTCAGCACCTAAAATTAAGAACCCGCTCAAGGCAACTTGAGCGGGTTTTTTTTGATGCAAATGTAACAATTGATTTTGAATGAAAACCCTTGCCGCTCCTGCGCTGCCAAAACCAGTCATTACAGCAATTCCGGTGATGTCATATTTTCGAGTCAGGGATTGTCAGTGTCGCGTTTAATCTTACTTAACAAACCCTATGGCGCTTTGACGCAATTCACTTCTGAATTGGGTCACGTCACACTCAAGGATTTTGTGCCGATACCAAATGTTTATCCGGCCGGTAGGCTCGACGCGGACTCGGAAGGCTTGGTGTTACTCACCGACGATGGTGCATTGCAAGCGCGCATTGCCGACCCGCGGCATAAGCTCGCCAAGCGCTATTGGGTGCAGGTTGAAGGCACTCCAGAACCGGCTAATTTGACGCGCCTCACCGGAGGTCTTGATCTTGGCGATTTCGTCACCGCGAAATGCGAATGCAATCTCATCGACGAGCCAGCATCGCTGTGGCCACGCACACCGCCGATTCGTGTGCGCGCAAAAATTCCAACCACATGGCTGGAAATTATTTTGCGTGAAGGAAAAAATCGACAAATCCGGCGAATGACTGCGAAAATCGGCTACCCCTGCCTGCGCCTGATTCGCCACTCAATCGGAAATTGGACTTTGCAGGACATGCAACCAGGTCAATGGCGAGAAGAAAAATGATGATGAGTCGGAAAAAAAGTGTTTTGACGGCGGTTTCGCTGGTTGCAATGCTGAACAGCTTCAACGCCTCAGCCCAATACGCCATCCCGCAAATTGAGTTGACAGCAGGTATGTACCGCATTGAAGCCGAAGTCGTCACCACACCAGAACAGCGCGCGACTGGTTTGATGCGACGCGCCGAAATGCCTCTGCAACACGGCATGCTATTTGTGTTCCCGCAAGAAATGCGGCACTGCATGTGGATGAAAAATACGCTGCTGCCGCTCTCAGTCGCCTTCCTCGATCACGTTGGAAAAATTATCAACGTCGAGGAAATGCAGCCGCAAACCGAAAACAATCACTGCGCGAAAGCTGATGCGCGCTATGCCTTAGAGATGAACATAGGTTGGTTTAAAACACGGGGCTTGACTCGCGGTGCGCAAATCGTTGGTGTGGACAAGGCTCCGGTCGCAAGATAGCGGTTTCGCAACGGCGTGTGGCCGGTGAATGGGCCATTCCATGACCAGCACCAACTGGTGAACTTGGGCAATTTCGGCGTTACAAAAACCGATCCAACAACTTACGGCTGGTTTTATCCAGCGCCAATACATCAGCAATCAAAAACTGTATCGAATGACTATCGGCAATTAAGAGCGAGTGCTTGCCCAGATGCCGAATGTCTTCTTCACCGCGCAGGACAAATGAAGTTTCGCCGCGATCGGTGTCAACTGTCCATGTGCTCGGCGTCGCAAAGCTTGAGACGCGTTTCAGGCGCGTTATGGTCGGCATAAACTCTCGTGCGGCCAATTCGGTAGTCACCAAATCGCGCAGGTTGGCGGGAAAACTGGCGAGGCTTTCTATCCAAGCCAATTCTTCACCGTTGACGGCGACAATGGAAACGCCTTCATCCGGAGCGGCGATAGGGAACGCACGCACGGGCGAAACACCTTCATGCGACACTCCTTTCGCGTCAGTCAAAACCAATCGGCCAAAGGCGTTTCGTTGCAGTTGAAATGTTATTTCAGCCATGAGTTTTCGCTCCCGCCAAAGCGACGCCGCCGGGCGGCAACACCGGATTGCCGTCAACGTTGCGTGCTTGCGCTTCGTAGAGTCGGTAATACGCGCCTTGCCGCGCCATCAGCTCATCGTGACCGCCGACTTCGACTATTTCACCTCGGTCCATCACCACCAGCCGGTCGGCCTTATGCAAGGTGGAAAGTCGATGAGCAATCGCAATCGTGGTGCGACCAGCGACCAAATTATCGAGTGCCTTTTGAATTTCCTTCTCTGTTTCGCTATCAACGCTGGAAGTTGCTTCATCCAAAATCAAAATGCGTGGATTTATCAGCAACGCGCGCGCAATGGAAATGCGTTGCCGTTCGCCGCCTGACAAGCCTTGGCCGCGTTCGCCGACTAACGAGTCGTAGCCCATGGGTAAGCGCAAAATAAATTCGTGGGCATGTGCGGCGCGTGCAGCGGCGATGATTTCCTGCCTTGTGGCTTCGGGTTTGCCGTAGGCGATGTTCTCTGCAATCGAGCCGAAAAACAAAAACGGTTCTTGCAACACCAGCCCGATATGCCGACGGTAATCAGCGACCGGAAACGAGCGCACATCAACGCCGTCGACGCGAATCGCGCCATCGGTCACATCATAAAAACGGCAAATCAAATTCACCAACGTACTTTTGCCAGAGCCGCTGTGGCCGACGAGGCCGATCATTTCGCCGGGCTGTATGTGTAGTGACAAATTCCGCACCACTGAGCGATTGCCGTAACGAAAACCAATGTCGTGCAAGGTGATTTCGCCGCGTACGGTTTCGACATGAATTGGATTGGTCGGCTCCGGCACGTTAGAGACGTGGTCGAGAATATCGAAGATGCGCTTGGCACCAGCGGCGGCTTTTTGCGTCACCGAAACAATGCGGCTCATTGAGTCCAGGCGCGAATAAAAACGACCAATGTAGGCAAGGAACGCGGTCAACACACCGACGGTAATTTCATGTTGCGAGACTTGCCAAATGCCGAAGGTCCAAACCACCAACAAGCCAATTTCGGTGAGTAGCGAAACCGTAGGTGAAAACAGCGACCAGGTTTTATTCAGCTTGTCATTGACCAACAAATTATGTCGATTGGCTTCACGAAAACGCTGAGCTTCGCGCTTCTCTTGGGCAAAGGCTTTAACCACGCGGATGCCCGGAATCGTGTCGGCCAAAACATTCGTTACTTCGCCCCAAACACGATCAATTTTTTCAAATCCGGTACGCAATTTGTCGCGCACCAAATGAATCATCCAGGCAATGAATGGCAAGGGAATCAATGTCACCAAGGCCAGCCATGGATTTATCGAAAACAAAATCACGGCGGTCAAGAAAATCATCAATACATCGGAGGCAAAATCCAGTGCGTGCAGCGATAAAAAAACACAGATGCGGTCAGTCTCCGAACCGATCCGGGTCATCAAATCGCCGGTGCGTTTGCCGCCGAAATACTCAAGCGATAGTTGCAGCAAATGCTCGTAAGTCGTGGTACGCAGATCTGCGCCTATGCGCTCGGACACCAGCGCCAAAATGTAAGTCTTGGCCCAGCCCAAGCCCCAAGAAATCAACGCGGCAGCTAGCAAGCCCAACATATATCCGGCTACAGTCATCGGATCGATATGGGTGCCGTTTTGAAACGGAATCAGGACATCATCCATTAGCGGCATCGCCAAATATGGCGGGATTAAAGTTGCGGCAGTGGAGCCGAGCATCAACAAAAAACCAGCCAGTAATTGACCTTGATACGGTTTGGCAAATCGCCAGAGGCGAAACAGCGTCCACGTCGATGGCGGTTTGTAAATTTCGCGCGTGCAAATCGAACATTCATCGCTGCCGGGTTCCAGCGGTGTTTTGCATTTCGGGCAGATATCCTCGGCATCCCGCCGCGGTGGTTTGCCGCTGGTTTTTGACGTCAGTAAAATATTGAACTCGCGAATTACACGTAAGGCGGCTAGATTGTGCCCCAAGGTGTAGCGCCAACTGGCGAGGCAGGCATGTGGGCCGAGTAATTCCAAGGTGCCCACGCCAGCGTAGTCAAAATGTTTGAGTGCCATGCCTGCTTGCATCGGCCAGCGCGACCATGTCGTAGCGCCGGGTGATTTGGCGATGAGGCTGTCTTGTGTCAGCGCGATGATGCCCGCACGAAAATTCAATGTCGCATCAAGGTCGACCTCGACCCAGTCGAGTATCGCTTCACCGGGCAAGAGTTGCGCGGCGATTTCGGCTTGCCAATGTTCGGGCAAATCGGCGTGGTGGCTGGTGGAGAGCAGCGTTTGGTTGTCGGTAGCAGTCATAGCAGAGAGAATAAGCCATGCGCCACCTAAAATGGTGGCGAAAATATTCTCGGGTTTAAGGGTTTAAGGTAATCTGACAAACGTGATGAAGGGTAGTGTCAGTAGTTGGCTGCTGAATCAAGCAATCGACCTGCACTTTTCTTCAATAAGAAAACTTTAAAAAGGCGTTGAAACCGCGAACGCGCACCATGACAATCAAAAACATCAAACTTTTGCGCGTTACGCATTTGCGTGGCCCGAACATTTGGACTTACCGGCCGACGCTAGAGGCTTGGGTGGATATTGGTGAGTTGGAAGATTTTCCATCGAACAAGATTGACGGGTTTTACGAGCGACTCGATGCCGCATTACCGGGTTTGATTGAGCATCGTTGCGGTGTTTATGAACGCGGCGGATTCATGCAGCGGGTGCGTGAAGGCACCTGGTCGGCGCACATTCTTGAGCATATCGTCATCGAATTGCAAAACCTCGCCGGCATGCAAACGGGGTTTGGTCAAACCCGCGAAACGCCAACGCGTGGCGTGTACAAAATGGCCGTGCGCGCACGTGACGAAACGGTCGGTCGCGCGGCGATTGAAGCGGGCAAAAATTTGTTGGTAGCGGTGATTAACGATCAAGCTTTCGATGTCAAAGCCGCGATTGCCGAGCTCAAAGACTTAGTCGAAAGTTACTGCTTAGGTCCTTCCACTGCATGCATCGTGAATGCTGCCACTACACGGCGAATTCCTTCGATGCGCTTGAACGATGGTAATTTGGTACAGCTTGGGCACGGCAAAAAGCAACGCCGAATTTGGACTGCCGAAACTGACCAAACTAGCGCGATTGCGGAGAGCGTATCGAGCGACAAGGATTTGACCAAATCGTTACTCGCCGCTTGCGGTGTGCCAGTGCCAGAAGGGCAAGTGGTCGACACCCCCGAAGCCGCATGGGAAGCCGCGCAGGATATTGGTTTGCCAGTAGTAGTTAAGCCGACCGACGGCAATCATGGCCGTGGAATTTCGATTGAGCTGACCACCCAAGCCGAGGTCGAAGCCGCATTTCCTTTCGCGCAGCGGCATGGCAGCGAAGTGATGGTCGAGAAATTCATCGCGGGCAACGAGCATCGTTTGTTGGTGGTCGCGGGAAAGGTGGTTGCGGCTTCGCGCGGTGAGAGCGCTTGGGTGGTCGGCGATGGCGTGAATACGGTTTATGACTTAGTCGAGGACCAAATCAATGCTGACCCGAGACGCGGCAGCGGGGAAGATTTTCCGCTGGCGGAAGTTGGCATCATCAATAGCCCGTCGATACGTCAAGATTTGACGCGACAAGGCTTGGAGCCCGATTCGATTCCAGAAAACGGTCGCCGTGTGTTGATCCAACGTAATGGCAATGTGGCGTTCGAGTGCAGCGAATTTGTGCACCCCGAAGTCGCTGCCGCAGTGGGCCTGGCCGCTCGAATTGTCGGTTTGGATATCGCCGGGATTGATGTGGTCGCGCAGGATATTTCGCGACCCCTGGCAGAGCAGGGTGGTGCGATTGTCGAAGTCAATGCGGGACCAGGGCTACTGATGCATTTGAAGCCCGCCAGCGGTACACCTCAGCCAGTCGGCGAAGCGATTGTGGCGCATCTGTTTCCTGAGACGAGTAATGGGCGGATACCGATAGTTGGAATTTGTGGAACTCACCAAGTGAGTTCAAACACTCAGATCGCTCGCCTCGTGCATTGGCTGTTGGACTTCGCCGGTTATCACGCGGGTTTGGCCTGTGCAGACGGCTTGTTCCTTGGCCGCCGTCGAGTGGACGCGCGCAACTCGATTAATTTCGATGCCGGCCAGCGTGTGTTAATCAATCGCTCAGTCGACGCTGCGGTGTTTGAAACCACAGCAGAGAGCATGTTGCGCGAGGGTTTGCCCTACGATAAATGTCAGGTTGGTGTGGTCACTGATGTGGGAGATGCAGCTGCTTTTAGCGAGTTTTATATGGATCATGGTGATCACGTGTACAAAGTATTGCGCACGCAAGTCGATGTCGTGCTCACCAGCGGAATTGCGGTACTTAACGCCGATGATGCGCAAGTCGTTGAGATGGCCGAACTGTGCGATGGCGAAGTGATTTTCTACGCCGCAGAATCGAATGACGTCATTGCCAAGCATCTGCAAAATGGTTCGCGTGCGGTGATCTTGCAAGTACAACAAGCAGCATTGTGCAAAGGTGATGAGCCTGCTCGCTTGGTCAATATCGCCACCCAATTGCTGACCGACGAAGGACGAAAAGCCAGTGTTGCGGCAGCGATTGCGGTGTCTTGGGGGCTGGGTATTTCAGCCGAATTGATCGCAGCCGGATTAGAAACCTTTACTAGTGACGCGCCAACGTTTGCAACGTAATTCTGTGCATTAGCATTGCTCAATAAATAGGAAAACTGTCACATGGATGTATCGCGTATTCGATTGCTGCGGGGACCGAATTTGTGGAGCCGTCATACGTCGGTTGAAGCCATCGTAGCTTGTGCGCCGGACGAATGTGTTATCGACACGATGCCAGGATTTGAAGCGCGCGTGCGTGCGCGGTTTCCCGAATTGGGTCAGTTGCAACCCAAAGGGCATCTCGATCCAATGTCTCTTGCTCATGTGCTCGAAGCGGCGACTTTAGGGCTGCAAATTCAAGCCGGCTGCCCGGTGACATTCAGTCGCACACAGGCCACGGTGGATGTCGGGACCTTTCAAGTGGTTGTCGAATTCACTGAGGAAAGCGTCGGGCGTATGGCCTTGGAAATGGCGCAGGAGCTGATCGCATCAGCGCGCGCCGATACGCCATTCGATTTGGCTGCCTCGCTGGCCAAACTCAAAGAGATGGATGAGGATGTGCGCTTGGGGCCATCAACCGGCGCAATTGTTCATGCGGCGGTGTTGCATGGCATTCCGTATCGACGCTTGACCCAAGGCAGTTTGGTGCAATTTGGATGGGGCTCGAAACAACGACGAATTCAAGCAGCAGAAATCGATTCCACTAGTGCGATTGCCGAGTCGATCGCGCAGGACAAGCAACTCACAAAGAGATTGCTCAAAGCTGCTGGTGCCTCGGTGCCGACTGGTCGACCGGTGGAAGATATCGACGACGCGTGGGCCGCAGCATTGGAGATAGGATTGCCGGTGGTGGTAAAGCCGCAAGATGGCAACCAGGGCAAAGGTGTTACGGTGAATATCGTAACCCGTGATCACCTCGAAATCGCCTTTAACGCTGCCAAAGAGTTTCGGCGCAACATCATGGTTGAAAGTTATATGCCGGGGCATGACTTTCGTATGCTGGTAGTTGGCGATAAATTGATTGCCGCTGCGCGTCGAGATTCACCTTTTGTGGTTGGTGATGGCGTGCACACCATTGTCGAATTGGTTGCACAAATCAATGCCGACCCACGGCGCGGCGATGGCCATGCCACTCCGATGACGCGGATTAAGATTGATGAAATTGCCGTTGCACGCATCGCGATTCAAGGCTTTAAACCGGAATCAATTCCGCCCAAAGGTCAGCGCGTGGTGTTGCGCAACAACGCGAATTTGTCCACCGGCGGCACGGCCACCGATGTCACGGATGACGTGCATCCCGATGTAGCCGGCAGTGCAATAGCGGCCGCGCAGATGATAGGTTTGGATATTTGTGGTGTCGATATTGTCTGTGACACGGTGCTAAGGCCGCTGGAAGAAACCGGTGGCGGCATTGTTGAAGTCAACGCTGCGCCTGGCTTGCGCATGCATACCGCACCATCTTTTGGCAAAGGCCGGCCGGTCGGCGAAGCGGTGATTGCAGCGCTGTATCCCGACGGTGGCGATGGACGCATCCCGGTCGTCGCGGTGACAGGTACGAACGGCAAGACAACAACCGTGCGCTTGATTGCACACCTAATTGCTGCCAGCGGTTTGCGCGTTGGCATGACCAACACAGATGGTGTTTATGTGCAGGGCAAACGTATCGACACGGGAGATTGTTCCGGTCCACGTAGTGCTCGCAATGTGTTGATGCATCCTGATGTCGACGCAGCGGTGTTTGAGACCGCTCGCGGTGGTATGTTGCGCGAAGGTTTGGCCTTTGACCGCTGCAAAGTCGCGGTGGTCACCAATATCGGTTTGGGTGATCACTTGGGCTTGAATTACATTACCAGCGTGGCTGATTTAGCGGTACTCAAACGTGTCGTTGTGCAAAACGTCGCACCTGTCGAAGCCGGGGGCGTGGGTGTGTTGAATGCGGCCGATCCGCTGGTTGCAAAGATGGCCGGTGATTGTCCAGGTGAAATTATTTTCTTTGCCGCCGATCAAAATTTGCCGATGATGGCGGCACATCGTGCGCGCGGGCATCGAGTTGTTTTTGTCAGTGGCGATGCGATTGTTGCCGCGCAGGGTGGCAATGAAGTTGTCATTTCACTCGCTGGCGTTCCCATTACGCGCGCGGGCACGATCAGTTTTCAAGTCGAAAATGCGATGGCCTCTGTTGGAGCTGCATGGGCCTTGGGTTTGGATTGGAGTGTGATTCGCGCCGGTTTGGCGACTTTCACTAGCGATGCAGCAAGTGCGCCTGGGCGCTTCAATGTGTTTGACTATCGTGGCGCAACCTTGATTGCCGATTACGGCCACAATCCCGATGCGATTGCTGCACTAACCAAGGCAATTGAGGCCATCCCCGCCAAGCGTCGCAGCGTGGTGATTAGTGGTGCGGGCGATAGACGCGATGAAGACATACGCCAACAAACCGAGATACTTGGCGCGGCATTTGATGACGTGCTGTTGTACCAGGATGCCTGTCAACGCGGGCGCGAGGATGGCGAGGTGATCGCACTGCTGCGGCAAGGCCTGGCAGGTGCAAAACGCACTTCACATATTGAGGAAATTAATGGTGAATTCGTTGCGATTGACGCGGCGCTGGCGCGTTTGCAAGCTGGGGATCTGTGCTTGATTCTGGTTGATCAGATCGATGCGGCGGTCGCGTATATCGGTGAGCAATGCGCAAGACGCTAATCGGATTCAGAAAAATAAAAAAGCGGCCTAAGCCGCTTTTTTATTTTGCGCAGTGTGTTTGCGCTGCCAATTACAAACCACCGTTTTGCTGTGCCACCATGCAAAACAACATTGGGATGGAAAGTAAGGTATTGGTGCGTGAAGTGAGCATCGCTAGACGCGCAGCGGCAGCTTTCTCGGCGGCTTCAACCACTACAATACCCAGCGCCTTTTTCTGATTTGGCCAAATAATGAACCACACATTGAAAGCCATAATTAGCGCTAACCACATACCAATGCCGATGGCGCGGAAACCACCATCAAGCATCAATGCGAAGCCCAGATATCCGCTCATCGATGCCACCAAGAGTCCAGTAACCACTGTTGAAAGTGCTGCCCAGCGGAACCAAAACAAGGCAGTCGGTGCAATGACTTTGCCAATAGCAGGCTTTTGCTCATCAGGAATTTTCGGCATTGAAGGGATCTGCACAAAATTGAAATACCACAGCAGACCGATCCACATTACGCCCGACATGACATGCAAGTAGCGCATGAAAACGGTCGCCCAAGCATGACTCATGTGATCGGCTGAACCGACCAGCGCGATGAGTGCAATGAGTAAAACAACGCCCGCCGTAACGGTGCGTCCAAGTGATTGAAGTATTGCGCCCATGATGTTTCTCCAGTGAAAAATAATTAAACTTCAGTATAGCCGAAGGTACCCAAACTCAGGCGCCTGCAGGCGATCATTCCTTGCGTGTTCGTTCTATCCTGGCGTCCGCCGCACCCGTCGCAAAGCGCAACACGACCGCGTCATTTGGCAAGATTTGCTCCGCAGCGGTGACGACTTTTCCCGATGGCGATGCCACCACAATCGAATATCCACGCTGCAAAATCGCCTCGGGATTGAGGTGGGTTAGCGCCGTTGACGCGCACGCTAATCGTGCTTGTTGTGCAGTCAATCGGCGCCGACCAGCAGCGATCATGCGTTGACGCAACATTGCCAGCTGGTTATGCACGCGCTGCAAACGGGTGGCGGGATGCAACAAACGGCGCGACGCCTCGTCGACGCGCTGGCGCATGGTGTTCAAACGACGTTCCATTGTGGCACGCATCGCGCTATGCAATTCGGCCAACTGGCGCGCTGCCGAGAACCACGCTTCACTCGCCAATTCAGCTGCAGCAGTGGGCGTTGCAGCGCGCTGGTCGGCGACAAAATCAGCAATTGTCGTATCGGTTTCGTGACCTACACCGACGATCACCGGCAGACGACTAGCCACAATCGCTCTCGCCACTGCCTCATTGTTGAATGCCCACAAATCCTCAATACTGCCACCACCACGCACCACTAGCAAAAGCTCGCACTGCGCATGTTGATTCGCAGCGTCTAGTGCAGAGCAAATCATCGCTGGTGCACTTTCGCCTTGCACCGCCGTCGGATAAATAAACACTGGCACATTGGGTGCGCGACGTGACAAGGCAGTGAGCACGTCGTGCAAAGCAGCCGCTTGCAACGAACTGACAATACCAATCGCACGTGGATAGCGCGGCAGTGCGCGCTTGCGCTCCGGCGCGAACAAACCTTCGCCTTCCAGTTCCGCCTTGAGCCGACTAAACGCTTCGTAAAGTTTGCCCAGTCCAGCACGCCGCATCGACTCGATATTCAGTTGGAATTCGCCACGCGGCTCATACAGCGAAACCAGTGCGCGCGCTTCTACTTGCTGCCCGTTCGCCAGCGCCCAGGGCACCAAACCCGCTCGCGCTCGAAATATCACGCAACGTGCTTGGGCGCCATCATCTTTCAAGTTGAAATAAACATGACCTGACGCCGCCCGCGTCAAATTCGAGATTTCACCCGCCACCCACAACAGAGGAATCTCCCGCTCCAACGCGTTGCGCGCAAGGCGATTGAGTTCGGAGATGGAGACGATTTGCGGGAGTGAGTTCATTGATTGTGGCGCAAAGTCGAGCGGAAAATAAGTGAATTTGTTGCAGCAAATTTTATTGTATTGGGGCTTTTGTATTGTGACAGCGTGTTGTCAGCACCAACTGGCGATCTACGCTACCCCGGTCGAATGCGATCATCAAATACTATCTATCAATCAATTTAATTTCATAAACACAGCGCCGCGCACCTGTTAGCAAATGTTCCACACGATTCACTGTGCAATCGCTGCCGAGCACGCGCTGAAAAACGGCGAGTTCGGAGCGGCAAAAATTTTGACATTCTGCAGCTGCGGCGCAGATGGGGCAGTGGTCTTCGATGAGCAAGAAGCTGCCGTCGCTCTGGACTTTGACCTTAGCCATATAGCCTTCCTCATCGCGTGCTAAAGCAAGTTTTGCGACACGCTCACTGAGCTTTTTTTTCCTACCAATTTTGGCTTCATATTGTGCTTCGCATTGCACTTCACGTGCGTTAATTAATTTGTCTAGGCCGCTTTGTCCGAACACTTCGCGCACGCTTGAAATTAACTCGACAGTGAGTGTTGAGTGGCGATCAGGAAAGCGCGCATGTCCGGAGTCGGTCAGCCGCCAATAGCGCGCTGGGCGACCGACTTTGTCAGCACGATCTTCGCTCCCCACAAAACCGGCTTTGCTTGCCGCTTCGAGGTGACGGCGCACGCCCATTGAGGTGAGCAGCAATTTTTCGGCCAGTTGCTGCGCGGTTTGAACGCCGCCCGTTTTGAGTAGGAATAAAACATGATCGGCGGTATTCATGTCGATCTCGGTTCTGTCGTCGGGGAACTTGGCGAACTTATTGGAAGATTCCACTGTCTGATACGCCAAGCCGCTGAAGCGGATAGCACTGCACCGAGCAGCAAAATCAAGCGTGTGTCGATGAGCGTAAGCACTGCACCTGCCAAGGCCATCAGGATATTGGCAAGGCAAAAAATCGTCGACAGCAAACCCATAACTGCGCCTTGACCGAGATGACCGAATCGCTCGGCACTCCAAGCGGGCATCATCGCGCTGTAACCGGCGTTCGGGATACCAAACAGCACAATTGCCACGATGCCGATGGTGGCGTTGCCGAGTCCAACTGTGGCTATCGTCGCGGCGATCAGGACGGCAAACATACTCGCTGTTTTGAGCGGTTCTTGGCGATGAATTCTTCCGGCGAATATCGATGCTACTGCCATAACGCCACACAACGCAGCGGTTGTCCACGCAATCCCTTGCGCGTTAAACCCTGCAACTTCGACCAACCAAAGCGGGTAGAACTCATAAAAAGCAGTGATACCGCAGGTCAATGCCAATTGAATGTAGAACAAAGCTAGCAATTCTGGGTGCGTGAGCAATTTCAAAGCGTGCTGATTTTGCACGACATGCCACCAGCCGGTGGTTGCAGCGATGTGGCTGGGTGATTGGCGCGGTACGACGAGTGCTGTAACAACAAATGTCACCAGCAGGGCGATGGCGGCAATCCAAAACGGCACCGTCATGCCCCAACCCACACTCAATGCGGCAATCAGCGGCCCGGCCAACCAACCCAAATACAGCGAACTATTCAGCCAGGACAAGGCCTGCACCCGTTCATTGCCTACCAAGTTGTCGGCCAACATGGCACGCGCTACGCTGTCATTGCCCTCCATCAATCCAGTAGCGAAACGCGCGACGACAAATAGCGGATAGGACTGAATTATTAGCGCCGATGCGGTAATCGCATGCCCCACGGCGGCGGCTAGTGAGGTACTGAGCAGCAGTGGTCGGCGCCCATATCGGTCGGACAACGGCCCCAGTAAAGTCGCGCCTATCAACAAACCCAGCGGGTTAATCGCCAATGCAAATCCCAGCAACAATTTTGGCGGCAGACCCCAAAAATGATTGAGATTGTTGGTCGCTTCCGCAGCAAATAGGGGTGCCAAGATCGGATAAGGGAGTGCGGCGCCAACTGTCGAGAAGAAGGCAACCAAGCAAGCAGCGAGAATTAGCGGCGTGGATTTCACGGACTTTGGTTGCAAAAAGTTCAGGCCGCAAATATGCCTGAGATTTGTTGATATGTAAACAAAATAGTATACATATGAATTGCAATTGGTCGGCAAAATTGAACATCCGCTAACAATTGAGCTTGCTTAGACCCCATTTCCGGTGCTTGTTTAACATTGCTGATTCGGCTCGACCCCGTTAAAGTGGCTCTATCGTTGTTTTGCTTGGAGCCAAATTCGTGTTCTCTATCATTCAGGCCGCTGGCTGGCCAATCTGGTTTTTACTCGTTGCTTCCGTGGTCGCGGTGGCACTCATCATTGAGCGCGCCAGCGCCTTGCGCGCGACGAATATCGTGCCTGAGGGTTTGGTGATAAGCGTCGTCAATGAGTATCGACAAAGTGGCGTTACGCCGGCGATGCTGACACGACTGGAGCAGCATTCACCCTTGGGCAAAGTGCTGGCGGCGGGGATGCGCAATGTTAAAAGTTCTCGCGAACTGATGAAGGAGTCCATTGAAGAGGCAGGGCGCGGCGTGGGTCATGACCTTGAGCGATTCCTCACGACGCTCGGCACAATCGCGTCTGTATCGCCGCTGATGGGATTGTTCGGCACAATTGTCGGCATGATCGAAATTTTTGGTGCAGCCACAGGAGCAGGCAATCCGCAAGCATTGGCGCACGGCATCTCGGTGGCTTTGTACAACACTGGCTTTGGGTTAATCATCGCCATTCCAAGCATGATTGCGTATCGACATTTCCGTGCTGTGGTCGATGGGATGCTGGTCGAGATGGAACGTCAAGCAATCCGATTGGTTGATACCGTGCATGGCGAGCGCGTTTAGCGTCTAAAGGTGCTGCCATGAACTTTCAACGAGGACGTGCCCGCGAAGAGCTCGAAATTAATCTGATTCCGATGATTGATGTGCTTTTAGTGATCTTGATTTTTCTGATGGTGACGACGACTTACTCCAAGTTCTCGGGGCTTGAAATCAACCTACCAACCGCCGACACCAGCCAGACGCCTGAGCAAGCTAACGAAATCAATGTAGTTATCACCGCGTCGGGTGATGTACTGGTCAACAAAGTCACGGTCTCCGGACGAGAGATTTCCGTCATCGCCGCTGCTCTATCGCGGCATATCGGTGGTGCAGGTAGCAAGGAGCCGGTGGTGATTATCAATGCCGATGCCAAGACGCCGCATCAAGGCGTGATTGATGTGATGCAAGCGGCGCAGGTCGCGGGCTTATCGCATATTTCTTTTGCCACGCAAAATCCCACGCGCTGAGAAAACTATGCTCGCGGCGTGGTCCAAGCGCGGCGCATTGGCAATATCGCTGCTGCCTTTGGCGGCAGTATTTTTTTGCCTGGCTTCGATTCGTCGTTGGGCTTATTCAGCCGGTATTTTTCGTATTGCGACATTGCCGGTTCCGGTTGTCGTCGTAGGTAACATCACCGTGGGCGGCGTGGGCAAGACACCCTTGGTGATTCATTTAGTCGAGCAACTCAAAGCGCGCGGCCATCACCCTGGCGTGATTTCGCGTGGCTATGGCGGGGTGGGGCAGGGCGGTGAGGTGCACGCTGATGACAACGCGGCACAAGTCGGCGATGAACCTTTGCTGATTCGTCGTCGCGCAAATTGTCCGGTGGTTGTTGGTACTGATCGCGTCCAAGCTGCACGTAGATTGTTGGAGATTGCGCCGCTGACAACGCTGATTATTAGTGACGATGGCTTGCAACACTATGCGTTGCCTCGAACTTTAGAAGTCATGGTGGTCGATGAACGCGGTTTCATGAATGGATGGTTACTACCGGCCGGACCACTACGTGAGACTGCGCGGCGATTGCAAGAGGTTGACGCGATTGTCGGCAATGGGGTGAGTGTGCCGCCATGCGATTGTGCTGCAGTGCCGTTTTTTCAGATGACGATGAATGCTGGTGATTTCTACGCAATCGATGATGCCCGGCGGCGTGTCACCAGCACCAACTGGCACGACAAAGAAGTTCACGCTGTTGCGGGCATCGGCGCACCGGAACGCTTCTTCAATCAGCTTAGAAGTCTTGGCATTGAGGCGGTTAATCACGCCTTCCCCGACCATCATCGCTACACCGCCGAAGACATAGATTTTGACGGTGACGCAATCCTGACCACTGAAAAGGATGCCGTAAAATTGGCGCACTTAAAGGTAAATTTGCCGGTTTGGATTTTGCCGATTGATGCGGTCCTAGCGCCCAGCCTTGCCGACTATATTGTGGCGAAACTTATGGAGAAAAATCGTGGATTCCCGCCTTCTTGAAATACTGGTTTGCCCGATTTGCAAAGCCCCTTTGGACTACCGGAAATCGGCCTCCGAATTGGTCTGCACTGGCTGCCGTTTGGCCTACGCGATCAAGGATGATATTCCGGTGATGCTGGAAGATCAGGCACGAACTTTAGGTGCGGATGAGTCCTGATGGCGTTTCGCATCGTCATACCGGCGCGTTATGCTTCCACGCGCTTGCCCGCCAAACCGCTGGCCGATATAGGCGGCAAAGCCATGGTGGTGCGGGTAGTCGAAGCGGTTAAGGATTGTGGTGCGATTGAGACCTGGGTTGCCACCGATGATGCGCGCGTAAAGGCGGTGGTTGAAGCGCATGCTCATCGCGCCATGCTCACCGCAGTCGATCACCAAAGTGGTACCGACCGTTTGGCCGAAGTAGCGACGAATCTAGGCTGGCCAGACGATGCCATCGTGGTGAATGTGCAAGGTGATGAGCCGCTCATTGAGCCATCATTGGTTATCGCGGTGGCGCAAGCCTTGCAAGATAATCCAACTGCGGCAATAGCCACCGCCGCGCACGACTTGCACGTCGCAGGAGATTTTTTCAATCCTAATGTGGTAAAGGTGGTGAGCGACAAAGACGGCCGTGCGATGTATTTTTCGCGTGCACCGATTCCTTGGGCGCGCGATGCGTTTGCAAGCTCATTTACCAACCCATCACAGGCATTTCCGACCGGATTCGCGCCAAAGCGCCACATCGGCATCTATGCCTATCGAGTTTCCTTTCTCAAGCAGTATCACGCGCTCAGCCCATCGCCAATGGAGCAGTGGGAATCGCTGGAACAACTTCGTGCGCTATGGCATGGTTTTCCGATTCAAGTCGTCAATTGCGACCATGCGCCAGCGGCGGGAGTGGATACGCCGGAGGATTTAGCGCGGGTAAGGAGAGTTTTCGCTGCACGATAGTTTTTCGCCTTGACGTTGTTTGTGTAATTTGCGATTTACAATCGACCAAACGATTAGCAATCCCTTCCTACGCAGCAAAAATTTTTGGAGCAACTATGCGACTCATTCTTCTCGGCCCCCCCGGCGCGGGTAAAGGCACGCAAGCCGGTTTCATTACCGAGAAATTCGGTATTCCGCAAATCTCGACCGGTGATATGTTGCGTGCGGCAGTCAAAGCGGGCACCCCGCTGGGCATCGCGGCAAAAAAAATTATGGATGCCGGTGGTTTGGTATCCGATGACATCATCATTGGATTAGTGAAAGAGCGAATGACCGCAGCGGATTGTGCCAAGGGCTATTTGCTCGATGGTTTTCCGCGCACGATCGTACAAGCCGAAGCACTCAAGACAGCCGGTGTTGGTGTCGATTACGTGTTGGAAATCGCCGTTGCCGATAGCGAAATTGTGACCCGCATGAGCGGCCGACGCGTACATCTTGGTTCGGGGCGCACCTATCACATTAAATTTAATCCGCCAAAAGTTGAAGGCAAAGACGATGTCACCGGCGAGGATTTAATTCAACGCAAAGATGACGAAGTCGAGACGGTCAGTAAGCGTCTGGAAATTTACCATTCGCAAACTTCGCCCTTGATTACTTATTACCAAGCCTGGGCAAAAACCGGCGAGGCTGTCGCGCCAAAATATCGTCGCGTCGAAGGCGTTGGATCGGTGGACGAGATTCGCGCAAAAGTATTCGGCGCTTTGATTTAATTCGACCTGAGGCGCTTTTCAGTTAGCCTCGCGTATGCACACCAAGCCGATACGCCGTATCGCAATATCTACCGGCGGTGGTGATGCGCCGGGCCTCAATGCGGTCATCCGCGCGGTAGTTCTTTCGGCCCTGCGGCTGGGCTGGGAGTGCTACGGTATACGAGATGGATTCCACGGAATACTCTCACCCCAGAATTATCCGCAGGGAGGTTTGATTCGGCTGGAGCGTGAAAATGTTCGCGGTATCGGTAGTCTTGGTGGCACGATTCTGGGCACCACGAACTCCGGCAATCCATTGAGATTCCCGGTGCGAAAAGCCGATGGAAGCTTCCAGGAGCAGGATCGCCGCGGTGAAATACTGGCATTCTTCGCGCAACAAAAGCTTGATGCACTCGTCACCATCGGCGGTGACGGCTCACTGACAATCGCCAATGCCTTGCACGAAAGTGGTTTGCGTGTGATTGGCGTGCCGAAAACCATCGACAACGATCTGGACAAGACTAATACCACTTTTGGCTTTGATACGGCCGTGGGCTTTGCCACCGAGTGCATTGATCGACTGCACACCACTGCACAAAGCCATCATCGGGTGATTGTGGTCGAGGTAATGGGGCGTTATGCGGGCTGGATCGCCTTGCATGCCGGGATTGCCGGCGATGCGCATTGCATTTTGATTCCAGAAATCGAAGTGGATCTCGAGCGCGTGGTCGAGAAGATCACGCAACGTGAGTCCTACGGCCGCCTGTACTCAATCGTCGTGGTTGCTGAAGGCGCTATCGTCAAGGGCACTGAGCGATCGCTGCTGGCTCCGGCTGAGATCGGCGGAGTCGAGCGTGTCGGTGGGATTGGCGAACGCATCGCTAAGCTATTGCATGACAGAACCGGCAAGGACACCCGTACGGTGGTTTTAGGCCATCTGTTGCGCGGGGGCACGCCGACATCATTCGACCGGCTTGCGGCAACCCGCTTCGGTACCGCCGCGGTGCGCGCCTTAGCTGCAGGCAGATCCGGCGTGATGGTTGCGTTGGCGTTTCCAAATGTTAACTATGTGCCGCTTGACCAGGTCGCGGGGCGGATGAAAGCTGTCCCGCTCGATGGCGATACGCTCCAAGCTGGGCGCGACATGGGTATCTGCTTTGGTGATTAGCCAGTAGCGAGGATCCAGTTGGTGCTGATGAAGCAAGATCACGGGCGATAAGCTACCAGCGACAAGACGATTGCACAGAAAACGAGCTCTGCATGGCTTGGACGCCGCTTTGCGGGGTGGCAGCTCTGCGTCGTCATGTTTGCTTGGTAACCAGCGTTTACGCTATTGCTTTGGCGAAAGAATTTTTGCGACTTTGTTTAGGCGCAAGCGATAAGCGTCGGGGAAATTTGACCCCAATAGCGGTCGCAAGTACATGCGAAATGCATCGGTGACATCGGTCCCGTTGGCGGCAATAAACTCGTCTTCCATCACCCGCGTCTTGCCAGCGACAGTCTCGAGTGGCACAAGTTGATAATCGACCGAATAAAAGCCGGTGCGCTTGATGGTGACCGAGCCATCGCTGGTTCCCCACATCGCAAACTGAACTGCCTTTTCGCCGACTTCTCGTGCCTCGCGCTGATCGACATCCGAAACACAACCAATAAATGATCGCTGTAAATAGCCAAGCGTATCGCCGCGCACGCGCTTGATACCTAGTTTGCTCTTGATCTCGTTACACAACAAATCTGCCAACGCGCCGGTACCGGAGAGTTGCACATTTCCATGCGCGTCACGTTCAACCTCCGACGTCAGTTTGGTAATGATCGACGTACCACTTTCGTCATGAATTCCTTCCGAGACGGCGATGATGCAGCGGCCGTATTTGTCATAAGTCTGCTTCACATTGCCGAGAAAGCGCTCGATGTTGAAGGTGCGTTCGGGGACGTAAATTAAATGCGGGCCATCATCGGGAAATTTTTTGCCCAACGCTGAGGCGGCAGTCAAAAAGCCGGCGTGGCGGCCCATGACGACGGCAAGGTATACCCCCTTCAGCGCATAATTGTCGAGGTTTGCGCCCATGAAGGCTTGCGCCACAAAGCGCGCAGCTGAGGGAAATCCTGGCGTGTGGTCGTTGCCGACCAGATCGTTGTCGATGGTCTTCGGGATATGAATGCAGCGCAACGGGTAGCCGGCAGCGCGTGCTTCTTGACTGACAATTCGAACCGTATCGGAAGAGTCGTTGCCACCGATGTAGAAAAAGTAGCTGATGCCATGGGCCTTGAGCACATTGAAAATCTTGTGACAGTAATGGACGTCAGGTTTGTCGCGCGTCGAGCCAAGTGCAGAGGAAGGCGTGTTCGCCACCATTTCGATGTTGTGACTGGTTTCCTGAGTCAGATCGAGAAAATCCTCATTCACAATTCCCGCCACACCGTGATAAGCACCATAGACAAGCTCGACATTGCGGAACTTGCGTGCCTCGAGGACAACGCCAGCCATCGATTGATTGATGACGGCAGTCGGGCCGCCACCTTGGGCGACGAGAACTTTGCCTTGCAACATGGGAGGGATTTCCTTTCGATTCAATGTTTGTGCAGCGGATGATAGTAGCTAATTGGCGTAACTTGATAGCGTAGGCATCTTTACCTTAAGGCATCATCCTTGCGTATAATTGCTGGTTAATTTTGTACCACGAAAAACGTTTTAATTTTAGGAGACGGGTATGTCATCAGGATTGATGTTTGCACTGGCCTGCGCCATCTTGGCGATTGGATATGGCTGGATTTCCAGCCGCTGGATTGTGTCGCAATCAGCCGGTAATGCGCGGATGCAAGAAATCGCGGCGGCGATTCAAGAAGGTGCGCAGGCTTATTTGAATCGCCAATACACCACGATTGGTATCGTCGGCGCTGTGCTCGCGGTGGTGATTTTGGTTGCGCTTGGCGCCAAAACTGCTATCGGCTTTGTTATCGGTGCGGTGCTTTCCGGTGCAGCGGGCTACATCGGTATGAACGTCTCTGTTCGTGCCAATGTCCGTACTGCTGAGGCCGCGCGCACAGGCTTGAACGAGGCGCTTAACGTGGCCTTCCGTGGCGGTGCGATCACCGGCATGCTGGTGGTTGGATTGGGTTTGTTAGGCGTTGCCGGTTACTACGCGGTGCTCAAAATGATGGATCCGAGCGCATCGCTGGAACAAGTGGTGCATCCCCTGATTGGCCTAGGCTTTGGTTCATCCCTCATTTCCATTTTTGCGCGACTTGGCGGCGGTATATTCACCAAAGGCGCTGACGTCGGCGCGGACTTGGTAGGCAAAGTCGAAGCCGGGATTCCTGAAGATGACCCGCGCAACCCGGCAGTGATCGCCGATAACGTGGGCGACAACGTAGGCGATTGCGCTGGTATGGCGGCCGACCTGTTCGAAACCTATGCAGTGACCATCGTGGCAACAATGTTGCTCGGCGCGTTGTTGTTCAAAGCATCGGCGATAAATGCGGTAGCAGCGGTGGAATACCCGTTGGTATTAGGCGGTTTCTCGATTTTTGCCTCGATTGTTGGCGCAATGTTTGTGAAAACCTCGCCCGGCGCGAAAATCATGAACGCTCTCTACAAAGGCCTAGCGGTGGCCGGCGTGATGGCCTTGGTGGCGTTTTACTTCATTACGATTTGGACAATTAGCGACGACATGCTCAATGCTGCGATGGGCATCAATGGCGGCGCGCACATGCGTTTGTGGGGCACCGCTGTTATCGGCTTAGTGCTCACTGGCTTGATGGTCTACATTACCGAGTACTACACGGGCACAGAATTTAGCCCAGTGCGGCATGTCGCAGAAGCTTCGACCACCGGTCACGGTACCAACATCATTGCGGGTTTGGGCGTATCGATGAAATCTACTGCATGGCCTGTACTTTCAGTGTGTGCCGCGATTTGGGCAGCCTACACGCTGGGTGGCTTGTATGGTATCGCTATCGCTGCTGTATCCATGCTCTCGATGGCAGGCATCATCGTTGCACTCGACGCTTATGGACCGATTACCGACAACGCCGGCGGGATTGCTGAAATGGCAGAAATGCCACCTTCAGTACGCGCCATTACCGACCCGCTCGACGCAGTGGGCAACACCACCAAAGCGGTGACCAAAGGCTACGCAATTGGTTCAGCAGGACTGGCCGCGCTGGTTTTGTTTGCCGACTTCACACACGGCCTTGAGGCCGCCAAGCCTGGTATCAAGTTCATTTTTGATTTGTCCGATCCGGCAGTCATCATCGGTCTCTTCATCGGCGGTTTGATTCCCTACCTTTTCGGCGCGATGGCGATGGAAGCGGTGGGTCGTTCTGCAGGCGCCGTGGTGGTTGAAGTGCGCCGTCAGTTCCGCGAAATCAAAGGCATCATGGAAGGCACCGCCAAGCCCGAATATGGCACCTGCGTGGACATGCTGACCAAGGCGGCGATCAAAGAAATGATGATTCCCTCGTTGTTGCCAGTGCTCGTTCCGGTCGTGGTTGCGTTCGGCATGAATGCCTTGATGCCTGAAGTGAACGGCGTCGGCGCGGGAGTTCGCGCTCTGGGTGGTTGCTTGATGGGAACCATCATCACCGGTTTGTTCGTGGCTATTTCGATGACCACCGGCGGTGGCGCATGGGATAACGCCAAGAAGTACATTGAAGACGGCAATTTCGGTGGCAAAGGTTCGGAAGCTCACAAGGCGGCCGTGACTGGCGACACGGTTGGCGATCCGTACAAAGATACGGCCGGCCCGGCAGTCAATCCCTTGATCAAGATTATCAACATCGTGGCACTGTTGATTGTGCCGCTGGTTGCGTAAGCGGTTTTTCGATTCCCCGAAAACGGGCAGCGTCAGGACTTCCTGCGCTGCCCGTTTTTTATTTGCTACGCTGACGGCGTGTCCCCGGTGAACGGGGGATGCCATGGCCGACCAACGGGCCATTCCATCGCCAGCACCAAAGGCGAGCTAGGAGGTTTTTGATGTA
This sequence comes from Rhodocyclaceae bacterium, assembly GCA_016721505.1. Taxonomy (GTDB): domain Bacteria; phylum Pseudomonadota; class Gammaproteobacteria; order Burkholderiales; family Rhodocyclaceae; genus JADKHX01. The sequence goes on from JADKHX010000003.1 coordinate 589,329, forward strand.
CGTGGTTCGCGGAATCAAACACGCAGTTTTCCTCGCGACGATATTTAGTACCATCGCCACAGCCCAAAGTCTGCAGCCCGAAGCTGCCAGCGGCACGGCCTCGCGCGCGACAGTGCACACGCAACAATTTATGGCGGTCACAGCGAATCGTTACGCGACTGATGCGGCAGTTACCATCATGAAAAACGGTGGCAACGCGGTCGATGCGGTGCTGGCGGCACAATGGACTTTGACGCTGGTCGAGCCACAATCGTCTGGTATCGGTGGCGGTGCATTCTTGTTGCACTGGCAAGCAGATAGCAAAAAAGTCACCTCCTGGGATGGCCGCGAGACGGCACGGCGCGGCAATGATGGCGAAGGTGGCACCACCTCAGCAAACGCAGCAAGCAAGAGCTTTTTCCGCCGCAGCGATGGTAGCGCGGCAGGCTTCGCCGACATGATTGCGACAGGCCGTGCCGTCGGTGCGCCGGGTGTGGTGCCGATGCTCAAACAAGCGCATCAGGCGCATGGGAAATTGCCTTGGGCAAAAACTTTTGAGTATGCAATTGCATTGGCCGACAACGGTTTTGAAGTCTCGCCACGTTTAAATAAACTACTGACTGACGATGCGTTCCTGCGCAAAGATCCCACCGCCTTTGCGCTGTACTACAACGCCGACGGTTCTCCAAAGGCAGTTGGCGTGCGCTTGAAAAATCCGGCACTAGCCAAGACCTTACGCGCGATCGCCGCAGCGGGACCAAGCGCGATGCAAACCGGGGATATTGCGCAAAGCATCATCTCGGCGATGCTGGCGCGCGGCGCAAAAGCAGATGAAATCTTGAATCTCGCCGACCTCGCCGATTATGTGGCTAAGCAACGCGATCCGGTCTGCGCACCGTATCGCATATGGCGCTTATGCAGCATGGGGCCGCCATCTTCGGGCGGAATCACCGTGCTGCAAATTTTGGCCCACCTTGAGTACGCCAATGCAGCGATGGCCGACCCGATGTCGCCCGCTGCGGCGCATGCCTTTGTCGAGTCCTCGCGGCTGGCTTTTGCCGACCGAGGTCGCTATCTGGCCGACCCGGATTTCATTCGTATTCCACAAGCGGAAATGCTCGATCCAAGTTACCTTGCTCAGCGCGCCAAGCTGATCAATCCTGAGCGCACCATGCCCAACGCGCCGCCCGGCGACTTGCCGCAAAAACTTGCATTGGCCGACGACGATTCATTAGAAATTCCAGCCACCACACATCTATCCATTGTCGACGCGGAAGGCAACGCGGTAGCCATGACCAGTTCGGTCGAGAGCGCATTTGGCAGCCGGATTGGCGTTGGCGGATTTTTGCTCAACAATCAGCTCACCGATTTTTCGTGGTCATTTGAGAAAGAAGGCAAGCCGGTCGCGAATCGTATGGAGCCGGGCAAACGCCCGCTCTCGTCGATGGCGCCGACATTCATTTTTGATGCGGATGGCAAGCTCTATGCGGTGCTTGGTTCCGCTGGTGGACCGCGCATCATCAACTACGTAGCGCGTGCGGTTTCTGGATTGCTCGACGGCAAACTCGACCCCTCTGCCGCGGTCGCGCTGCCGCACGTCGGACCGCGTCCGGGGGCTACCGATGTTGAACGCGGCACAGCGGCCGAAGCGATGATCGGTGAGTTAGAAAAACGCGGCCATGTGATTTCAAAATCCGAAATGACTAGTGGTACACATTTGATTGTGCGTGAGACCGTCAACGGAAAATCAGGTTGGGCTGGCGGCGTGGATCCGCGTCGCGAGGGTGTGGCGGCTGGTGATTAATTTTTATAGGAAAAACTGTGGATAGCAAAACCTTCTCTGAATTGCTTGCAAGCATGCAGACCGATGCAAGCGGTGTAACGCTGGAGTTGACGCCCGATTGGTTGCAAGGACGCACCGCCTATGGCGGCTGGCAGGCGGCATTGGCGGTATCGGCCATGCGCCAGATTCTCGGTGCCGATATTCCATTGCGTTCCTTGCAGTCGAATTTTGTTGGTCCAATCGGCGTCGGCAAAATTACGGCGAATGCAACGCTATTGCGACGCGGTAAATCCGCCGTGCAAATCGAGGCAAAAATAAAAATCGATGGGCAGACCGCATTCACTTCCGTAGGGATTTTCGGAGCGCCTCGGGTCTCGCAACTCTCGCTAGCCCCCAAGGCGCCGCCAAGCAACAAAGAGGTTGCTGCGATAGCGTCACGACCGTATATCGATGGTGTGATGCCGGTGTTTTTAAAGCACTTCGATACCCGTTGGGCACTTGGCGGTTACCCATTTTCGGCGTCAGCGCATTCCGCTGCGCAGATTTTTGCCCGTTTTCGCGACGAAGAAATTTCATCCGAGACGCATCTGGTCATGATTGGCGACGTGATTCCACCATCGGCGATTGCGCTGTTCAATTCACCAATCATGTTAAGTAGTATGAATTGGACGCTTGAGTTGGTCACGCCGCTCGATGCCGAGACCCGCGCCGGCTGGTTACGCTTCGATAGCGAACTGACCACCGCTGGTGATGGTTATGGTTGGGAAAATACTTCGATCTGGTCTTGCAGAGGCGAGCTGGTTGCACTGAGTCGGCAGTGTGTCGCTTTGTTCGGTTAAGTCCCTGCGCGCTAATGCCCAACGCAGAAAGTCAGTCAGCTATTTGGCTGCTGAGGCCGGAACCAGACGAACCATATCGGTGTCAATTGCATCACTCTTAACGGCATAGCGCGACTCGCCCAACTGATAGAACCGCGTGCACAGTGTCGGCAGCGTTATCTTTCTCCCCATGCCCTCGATCACTAGTGCGCTGCTGCCGCAAATCACCGCATCATTGTCAACTTTCCAGTAGCCCTTGATCGGTATCACGTCGCCGCGTTCGAGTCGCGAACTACCTTCGATCAATCCGGTGGCGGTGAATTTCAGTTCATACGAACCCCTGCCATCGGGGTTCTCGCCTCTAACCACAGAACCAGCGGTCATCCGCACCACCTCGTCACGAGTTAGCCGAGTCGCCCCAGCGGCAAGCAATTCGCCCAGCGTCATTGGTTTCACGGTGACACGCTCAGCAGTGATTTTTGGCGGCTCAGAACGACAAATACTTGCCCTTAATTCGCTCATCTCAGTGCGAGCAATAATCGTATTGGATTCCAGCAAGTTGCACGCAGTACGCCCATTTGAATCAAGCGGCGAGCGCGGTGGATTCCGCTGCAAAATCAGCCGTAGCAGTTCGGCTGATCCTCCACTCGCGGCAATCATCAATGCGGTCCGTCCACTAACCGCACCAAGCTCAACATCCGGCCAGCCGGCGCCGACACTGTCCCAGGGAATGGTCGCGGCCGCAACCTCGGCACCGGCGTTGAGTAATTGCTCTACGACGCCGAGTTGTCCTGCGGCAACGGCCGCCATCAACGGCGTGTAGTTGAACAGGTTGGCTTCATTTGGATTTGCGCCGGCTATCAGTAATTGCTGCACCAACTCTGGTTGTTCGATTGCGGCCATCAAAGCGGTTTCGCCCGAACTGCTGCGCCGGTTGCGCCCACGTTTGCGTGCCGCATCACTAAATTCGTACTTCACAAAATCAGTGATAACGGCTGGTGGCGAACGATTGATCAACGCGCTGTGCAAGTTTGTAAATTGACGTCCTTGCTCAAGTGCACCTGGCAAAGGTGCCGCGACGTAGCGCGGCGTGTAACTTGCCAGTGCCGTGGCGTTTTGACTGTGCACGTCCACCTCGTGGCGCAGATTTTCGGCGAAGTGGGCGACCGTATCCATCACGACAATATCCGCTGCGCCTACCGCCTCCACGTTGCTCAGGCCCTGACCAGCTTCAAACAGTGCAACCAGCTCAGCATGCGCTGGAGTGAATAGCGGCATTAATTCGCGATACCGCTGCTTTGCGGCAGCGCTGCGTTCTGACCAATCAAAGATCGCTTCCATCATGGCGTCGTGCTGTCGTCGCATGGCCAACAAACGACCGGGTCGATTGGCATCGTCAATTGCCACCAACGGTAGCGTGAGTTGCGTCCACAGCGACTCTTCGCGCAGAGCAGAACGCTCCAATCGCTCGGATGGCGAATAGCTGTTGACCAGCGTGGGCGAACCGCCAATCATCGCGTCTAGTGCCTGAGTTAACTGGGTATATGCCAGCAGTCGCGCACTCACTCCAGCTACCGGCGGCGCCAAAAATAGCCGGTAAAGGCAGCGTGGGGCGACTGCGCTACCGGCTGGTTCGTTGACGATTTCAAACAGCCCGGCATAGGCTGCTTCGCCTTTGGCTGCCGGTGAGTAATACGCCCACGGTTCTGTGACCAGCGCAAAGTCGCGACCACGCAAGTGGAACACATCAATGGCGGCATAGTCGGCAGTTTGCGATGACAGACTGTTAAAGCGACCACCGGCATTTTTCTGCTCTTGTATCCATCGCGCCAAAGATTTTTCATCGATTACGCGCCGACCATTAACAGTTGCGGTTTTTGCCCGGATTTGGTAACTGGCATAAAGGCCGGGGTCGACCAACTCAACAGCAACGCTACGCCCACCAACGACACCAGTGGTACGGGTCAGTTCTTCGCCATGTGTCCCGACGATTTTGCTCACACCGGCGAATTGCTTTAGGTCCGCGTCGCCATGGCTTACCAACAAGCTATCAAAACGCTGTGCCATGTCCGAGCACAACGCAGTGTCGCGGTCATCCACCAGGCGATAATTCACATAGGCGGAAACCGGATGCGCTGTAGTTTTAGTGCGCGGTGCCGGTGACGGCCATCCTGACAGGGCCTGTACATGACTCCGGTAGGTCTGTCGCAAGCAGCTGAGCTGGGCCGGATCAAGTGCGGCATCGCCTAGGCGCGATGGCGGCAGCTTGCACTCGCGACCGCGCGTTTGCAGCCAGTGCAGGTGAAACGTCAGCAACAAGGAGCGACCGGCAATGAGTTCGCTGCGCAGTGCATAACGGAATGATGCCGTCATTTCGCGGTCCAGCGCCACCAATTCCTTGTCGGTGCAAATTGCGTCTTCGATACTCGTCGCGCGTTCAGCGCAATCGAAGCTAGGCCGACTATCGGCGTCGAACGAGAGGCGTCGTAGCACGCTCGGCGCCATCGCTAATGGCGGACCGGCTTCCAGTGCTTTGAAGCGGGCAAACTTGGTCGGTACGGCGCCGGGTGCCTGCGAGACAGGCGTGGAGGTGCAGCCACTCAAGCTAAGGATGAGCGCCACAACGCTGAGCGCCAAAAGCTGACCGGACAAGATAGTTTTCATTTCATTGCGCTCGAAAGTTGGCACTGCCATAAATCACATAGGTAGCAGCCCCGGCATTTGGCGGCGGAGGGAATGGGCCGGATTTTTGCAGCGCTGCTTCGGCCGCCGCATCAAGCACTTTATCGCCACAAGACTCGATCTTAAAGCTCACCAGTTTGCCCTCTCGATCGACGGTAATTTCATAGGGAATCGTACACTGGCGTTGCAAAGGTTTGGCGTCTGCTTTTTCGCCAACTGTCGCTTTATAAAACGCACCATCGGGGCGAACGATATTGGCGACGACTTTCGCTTTGACTTTATCCGCGTAATCCGATGGCACGCGGCGCGGTGCCACGGTAATTGCATTGGGTGACGAGATCGCGTTGCCCCATTCACCGCCGCTGCCCATACCGTGTTTCGGTGGACCTTCATCGTCAACGCGCGACTCGGTGTCGGTTTTACTCGGCGCAGGCTTCGCCAATGGTCGCGCGCTATCGACCGGTTCGGCTTTTGCAGTTTCTACTGGCGGCGGCGGAGGTGGCGGCAAGCGCACCAGAAAAACAGCCGCGACATCCGTCAATTCTCGATGCAAGGATCGGTACGCTTGGGGTCGCACACTCAGCAACCACAGCAGCATGAGGACGTGAATCAGTAACACCGCTAAAAGCGCAATCGACTGCGTTTTCCACCGTGTCATAAACCAGACCCACGACTAGCAGTGACTAAAAACACTATCGGCATAATCAATTAAACAGCGGTTACGGGTTGTCAGTTTGCAATGTGCGCTAATAGAAACGTCAGTGCCGGCAACAGCGTGTGGCCAGCACCAACTGGCAAATTTGACTCCCCGCTTCGCACCCGAACAGACAAATATCAGGGTTTGACGAACTTCAGCGTGAAGCGATCACTCTCGCCGATTGCCTGATATTTTTCGCGATCTTTGTCTTTCAGGGCATAGGTCGGTGGCAAAGTCCAAACACCTTCAGGATAATCGGCGGTGTCTTTGGGATTGGCATTGATCTCTGATTTCGCTGCCAACTTAAAACCCACTGCTTCTGCCAGCTTGATCGCGTAAGCCTCATGCACATAGCCGCTGCTGGCCTTCTCGTCCTGCTTCACTGCGGCCGGCAAGCGGTGGTCGACGATGCCGAAGACGCCACCGGGCTTTAGTGAATTAAATACTTTTTGGAAGGCGGCGATGATTGCAGCATCGCCATTGCGCGACCAATTGTGCAGATTGCGAAAGGTCAGCACCATATCGACTTGGGTCGTCGGCATGAAATCCAATTTGTTTGGCATCTCAAAAACGCTCAGCTTAACTTTGTCATAAACCGCCGGATTGTCGGCGAGCTTTTTTTCGAAATCAGCGCGGTTTTTCTTGAAATACTTGACCGATGATTCGGGGTCGTAAGACGCAGCAATTAGCTGACCGTTTGCGCGCAAATAGGGCGCGAGTATCTCGGTATACCAGCCGCCGCCTGGCGTGATCTCGATGACCGTCATATTCGGTTTGATACCAAAAAATTTGAGTGTTTCAGCGGGATGCCGAGCACTGTCTCGCGCAAGGTTTTCGGGCGCACGATGCGCACCAGCCATCGCCATCTGCAAACCATCATCGGCAAATGCGTTGGCGATTAAAGTGCATGCCAGTAGCACTGCAAGGAATAATTTATTCATGGAAAACCCTTTGCCAATATGAAAAGTTGAAGGCGTGAATATACCGCGAAGCGACTAAGCATTGATGACGGCAGATTGGTTTCGCTGAACCGGCATAATCAACAGCCAAGCAAAACGTTTCGACAATTATTTTGGAGACAAAAATGCACGAACTTTGGCGAAAATCGGCAACTGAATTAGCCGCTCTGATCGCGAATAAAGCGGTCTCATCAGCGGAAGTGATTGAAGCGCATTTGGGGCGGATTGAGGCAGTCAATCCGACAGTCAATGCCATCGTTCGAGTGCTCGGCGACGATGCGCGCAAGGCGGCGGCAATCGCCGATCAAATGGTGGCGCGCGGTGAAGCGCTAGGTCCGCTGCATGGCGTGCCATTCACCGTGAAAGAGAATATCGACATGGCAGGTTTGCCGACGACCTGGGGCGTGAAAGCGTTGGCGCAGGCGATTGCGCCGGTCGATGCGCCAGTGGTGGAGCGCATGCGCGTAGCAGGGGGCATCCCGATTGCGCGCACCAATCTGCCCGACATGGCGCTACGGGTGCATACCGACAGCAGCTTGCATGGCCTCACGCGCAACCCGTGGAATCTGCGGCGTACCGTGGGTGGTTCCAGTGGCGGCGAAGCTGCGGCATTGGCTACCGGAATGAGTCCGATCGGCCTTGGCAATGATATTGGCGGTTCGCTGCGCAATCCAGCCAATGCCTGCGGTATAGCCTCGATACGACCATCGATGGGCCGCATCGCCGATGCGGGCTGCGTGCCGAGTCAAGATCGCTTGTTGGCCGTGCAATTGATGCAGGTGCAAGGTCCTATGGCGCGCTGCATAAAAGATGTGCGTTTGGGATTCGAAATTTTGATGGGCGCCCATCCCGGCGACCCGCAATCGTTTGACATGCCGCTGCTCGGCAAGCCGTTAGCGCGCCCGATTCGGGTTGCGGTGATGGCCATGCCACCAGGCGGAAGTTGCAACGCCGCCATCAGCGCCGCGGTGCGCAACGCCGCCGACGCGCTATCCAACGCCGGTTACGACGTGGTCGAGGCTTGCCCGCCGCGTTTTGAAGAAGCGGTTGCGGTATGGGCGAAATTCCTGATGGGTGATTTTGCGGCGGTTCTGCCGCAGTTGCTGCCATTCATGGGAGCCGATGGCGCAACTTTCCTGAACACCATTAATGCCTCAACGCCGCCCTTCAAGGATGCCGCAGAAATGTCGCGTTTGTTGATCGCCCGTGATGGCATAGCCCGTGAGTGGTCGCAGTTTCTAGCCACCCATCCGCTCATCCTGTCACCGACGTGGACCCAACTCCCGTTCGAACATGGCTTCGACGTCGCCACGCCGCAAGGCGCCGCCGAGACGATAGAAATGATCCGCCCGGTAGTGCCGGCCAATCTGCTCGGCTTGCCCAGCGCCTGTGTTCCGGCCGGCCGCGATGTCGCCAGCGGATTGCCGATTGGTGTCCTGATCACCGGACAGCGCAATCGGGATGATTTGTGTCTGGATGCGGCAGAAGTCGTCGAAGCCCAGTCGGGCTTGGTGACACCGATTGATCCGGAAATCTAAAATTTTTTTGCCAGTCCTAAGTCATCGGTGCAAAATCGAACTTGCTACATTGACCACATTTTTTTATCTAAGGAGAAATAAATGCGCGCACTGAAACATTTCGTAGTTGGCTCCGCAATGATTGTCGCCAGCGGATTCGCCTTCGCTCACAACTGTCCCAATGAAATGAAAGCCATCGATGCCAAGCTGGCAACGAACCCGAAGCTCAGCTCTACCGACGCCATCACTGTCGCCCAGCTACGGGCGTCTGCTGAGGAACTGCACAAGGCAGGGCGGCATGATCAGGCAATGCAGGCGCTTGCCGATGCCAAAAAACTTCTCGGCATATAGGTGCTGCCAGTCCCGCGTGCATGACATTAGTGTGTAAGTGCTGGAGCGGCTTGCGCTCCGGTTTAAGCAGGCAAATGACGAACTGACGATGAGGTTGTGACATGGCAAATTTACCTAAACCTGTAGCAGCTGGGCGGCTCGTTTCGTTCTCGAGTGTCAGCTCTTTCATTAGGCTAACGATTGCAGCGCTCGTTGCGGCGGGTGCTGCTTCGGCTCACGCCGCCAATCCTCTGTCGACCTGCTTCTGGGCCGGGCCGATCTCCACCACACAACCCACCGCGCTGGGTGAAGACGGTGCGCGTTTTTTATTTCCTGAGGAAAAAGCAACCTACTGGTTGGCGCGCTACAACACATTGCCAACAGGGTCGCGCCTCACGCTCACTCGTCAGTACGCCTATGCGCGCCACGAATCGCTTAATGCCTACAAGTCGACCATCGCTATGGGTTCGCCGCGCAAAGGCATGCCGATGGACGCGATTGCCGATTATGAAATTGCACCGCTGGAAGGATCGACTAACCCCTACGTTTTGGGCAATGCCCGCTACGCTGCCAAGCGCCTGTATACCGTCACGGTGCTGCCAGTTGATCCGCCCGCCGACAAAGGCGCACGCCTCGCAAATACGCTTTATGTAGGCCCGGCTACCGATGGTCCTAGCGAAATCGCGCTGCGCGTCTATGCGCCCGATGTCGAGGAAGACTTGCTCGGCGGCACCGCATTGCCCGAGCCAAAGCTGCACCTCACCGATGGCAGCGTGCTGACCGGGCAGGCATTGTGCAAAGCGATTAGTTCGCCAGACCAAAGCATGCCAAAACCACTCCTGACTCAGGAACAGTGGTTTTCGCCCATCGCGCTCGGCAGCGAAATCAATACTGCCAAGTGCCCAATTTCCCGGGGCACACCGGCAACGCCAACCTGGCGACGCTTTTTCAATACCGCCAACTCGCTAAGTGGTACGCAAAATTGCGGCGTTGATCCGGCACCCGATCTCGCACCGCCAGTGCAAGGTGGTTTCTATAGCACCATCCACAACAACTACATCTCGACTGGCTTGCACCGCTCGTTTGGCAAAGTGGTGGTCGTCAGCGGCAAAGCACCCAGCTTCCGGAAGACCGGAGTGAGTCAAAAGGCCGTCGGCAAGGTGCCGACGCAAGTGCGCTATTGGTCGATGTGTACCGGCGAAGGTATGTCCACCACCGCAACGCCAAAACATGGCTGCGTTGCCGACTATCAAGTGCCGCTGGATCGCGATGGTCGCTACACCATCGTCGTTAGTCGCGCTGCCGACCGTCCGGCGAATGCGACGTACCAATGCGGTGTGGTTTGGCTCAATTGGGGCGACAAAGGTGACGGTACCACCGACGGAACCGGTGCCTTGCTCAACCCCGATTACGGCATGCTAATAATGCGCCAGATGCTGGCCGATGATGGTTACGCACAAGCGATCAAACGAATCAGCAAGAATGCCGATGTCGCTTCAACTATGGGCGAGTATTACCCCAAGGCCGAATACATGGCATCCAAGGTCGATTTTGAATCGCGTGGCTGTGCTGCCAAGCGAGGCAAATAATCGGTCGCGTCCAAGCCATCGATAGGCGGTCAGCAAGGTTGTTGATTAGTTCGATGGTGGTGGTGACAGCGTCTGGCCGATGAACGGGTCATTCCACCATCAGCACCATCTGGCCAAGCTGTTGGCTTTGCGACCGCACCGCAGCGGGTACGGGCGTTGACACTGCTTGGTCGTGCTTTTCTTTCGTCGCGGAATGGAGGGGTAGCGTCTAGCTATCTCTCCATGGTGCCGATCTGCCGGCGCGGATTGCGGTTTTCGCCGTCATCAGTTTTCTCGCCCTTGTCCGGCGATTTTCGTGTTTGTTGTGTGGCTGGCGCAGGCGCTTGGGGCGGAGCAACCGCGACTGGTGGATTGACCCTGGGTTGCATGGTCGATTGCGGAGGTTGAAATGTTGCTGGCGCTGGCGCGCGCACAACCGGCGGATTGAGATTAGCCGATGCCGCCGGTGGCGCAACCTGAATCGGTACTGGTCGCTGTGGCACAGGATCAACACCCCGTTGTCCCGTACGCTCCGTTTGAAGCGGGCGAGACGAATCTCGAATGCGCTCGACATCCTGAGTTTCATTTCGTTCTGAGAGTCGCTCACGACGTCCATTGTCACCACGCCATGATGGTCGTTCGGCATTTTGCTGACTTTGATTGGGGACGGATGCCGGTGGTGAGTAGGCCGGTGGCGTTGGCGTCATTGTCTGATCCGTGACACCGGTCGTGCGCGGTGGTGGAGGCACAGGTGCAGTATTCGCAGGGAAATTCCGACCGTTGGTTGGTCTTGGATCCTGACCTACTCCGGGCTCGTTTGATCGGTTTGCCGTTCCCGGTCGAACCCCTGACAGTGTGCCAACCGTTTCGTTGGTGCTGCCGTGACCAGCGCGGCCGCGATCCGTATGCCGATCGTTACCAGGTGTCGTATGCGGTAAATCAACATTTTGTTGATGAGTGGGACTAGCGCGATAGACAGGAACATAGCGTTCCTGCGGCGCTAGCGGCTTCCACGCAACCGCCGGACCAGCGTCATGTCCTGCGCGATAGGTATGGGGCCGTCCGGTCCATGTGACGAGAGCAGGAGAGTAAGTCGGGCGTCGAATCCGTTGGCCGGGCGACCACGCCCATCGCCCACTTACGCTTACCCATCGACCGTAGTGAAACGGTGCAAATCCCCATGGCGCATTGTCCACCCACGTCCAACCCCACGGCGCCATCCAAATCCATTTACCAAATTGGTAGGGCGCCCAGCCGCTGGCAACCACTGAAGGGAGCCACAGCGCGCCGTATTGTGGATCGTTGTCCCAACGACCATATCGATCCAGATCTTCCCACCCGGTCATCTCCGGCGATACGAATTGGGAAGCATAGCTTTGCGTCACGCGCTGCTCGTCCTTCGCGACCCAGTCTGAAAACGGATCCAGCGCGACCGTTGAGATGCTGGACGCGAGCTGATTGCTACCGTCGATCACCCGCAACGTCAGTCGCTGTCCTTCGCTGATGGTATAGCCGGCCATACCCTCAACGCCTAGAGCGCCGCTCCAAGTGGTTACATTTGTCTCGTTACCACGGCGGTCAAATCGATAGTGACCAGGACTGAGCGGAAAGAACCTGCCTGAGCTCGCGACAACTTCGATTTCTGACGCCACCTCTGGCGATGTCACCTGCACCGCCAGCGTGCCGCGGTGAAGAAATAGTCTTACTTGCTGGTCGTTGACGCGCTGCAGTTCAAGTTCGCTGTCGCCAGCGATTCGCAGCGTGATAGATCCAATGCGAATGACTGCGCGACCTCTTTCCTCGATCGCAATGCGATCCCTCGACGTGAGTGGGCGGTTGCGAACGGCCGGAAGCCACTCCGAACGATCTGCATCGAATAGCCAAGCTTGGCCTTGAATATCCGCCAGTTGTCCGATCCGACCAGGCGGATCATCTTGTGCGTACGTTACGCTTGCGCCAAGGTAAGTTAGTGCAAGCAGAACAAGGGTCAACAACCGCTGCACGGATGGCACAAAACGGGCGCGAAGGCGTGGCAAAGCAAAAGACATGGCGACTCCAAAGAAGGATAACAATCTCCACAACGTTCCGCTTCGCATCTCGCCGACCAGCGTGCGTCGTCTGCGCAATCAAAGATTGCTACCTAATGTAACTCAGGCGATGCACTCCACTATCTCCAGCGTTCAGCGTGCACACGCTTCTGTGTCGACGATGGCTATCAAAGCCATGTCACAATCAATAACCTCAAATTGCACCTTTTTGGATATCTTTCGTTAGCTGATTTGTAGCGTTACTCTGAATTAATTTGGTCGATCCCGACTCGGCAACCGAGGCGGCAGATGCAGACGCCAAATTGACCAAACAGATGCTTCGTAGGTAGCGGTAAGTAAGCGTTGTTGCTGGATCTCAGGTGGATAGATTTGATCATCGTGTGACAGCGTGTGGCCAGCACCAACTGGCAAGATTTACATTTCCGCTGTTATTCCCGGAGTTTGGTGCAGGCGAAACGAGCGCCACAGCGCAAAGTCGTAGGCGATTTTTAAGCCGCCTGCCAGCACCAATGGTGCAGCCAACGTCTCGCTGCAAACATCACCAAGCCTGGCGGTGACCCGAGCGTTGCGGACCTGCTTGCGCTTCTCACCATCGCCGATACTCAGGGCGCCGGAGCGCTCAGCAGTCGCACTGATTCGGCATGTCCGAATCCCTTCGCGTAGTCCAATGCAGTCTTGCCAGCTGCATCGCGCATATCCCGCTTCGGCAGATACTTGAGCAGTGTCTGCAGATGGGCAGTACGGTTCATGTAGGCGGCCCACATCAGCGCAGTGGTGCCGCGATGAGAGCGATCGGCATCGGCTGTTGCATTGATGTCAGCACCGGCAGCCAGCAAGCTTTCCAGCATCTCGACGCTACCATGATGGGTGTAGTAGAAAACAGCAGACCAGCCATAACTATTTTTGACATCCTTTTCGGCGCCTGCCTGCAAGAGCAGGCTGACTATCGCAGCATCACGCGCCATAATCAGCGGCGTCGAACCAGCGGCAAGTTCTGGTCGTTCCGCGCGCTGCAGGCCGCTGCTCACCGGCCATTCGCCCTCCCCGAAAAGTATCGGCGCATTGATATCGGCACCCTGCGCCAACAATCCCTTCACCATGGCTGGTTTGTTTTCCAGTACCGCCAGCGCCAGTGGAGTCTGGCCTTGGCGGTTGCGCTGTTCGAGGCCCGCCTTCAAGGAACCCAGCCTGCCGATGCAGTCGCGCACCACCGCCAGATGCAGGTCGTCGATGCCCGCACAGCCCTCCTTTATTGGCGCTCCTTCCGCCACAGGTGTCAGGCCTAATGGACCGGCCGCGATCATCGCGGAAAAAGGCTCGGACGGATGCCCGCGATGCAAGGCAATGCGTCGGGTCGCCGTGCTGCGGCCACGTTCCCGCACGACATTGCGGTCCGGCCCTCGACGCGTCTTCACCACGACTGTTTCATAAGTGATTGCAGAATTCTCGGTGACGGCGAAGGAGCGCCCCCCTTGTCGGGGCGGCTCAAGCGAGACCAGCAGTTCGCGCCCCTTGCTGCTAAATTTGGAGCGTACGCTGCGCACCAGCCCGGCCTCGGCCTCGACCTGTAGCGGCGACTCGCCGAGATCGCATTCGCGCTTGTCCTCGCAGCGTGCCCAGGCGCGCATCGCATGACTACCCGGCGCGGTTTCCCGCAGACTAAGGCGCGTGAAGTCGCCGATCTCGCCCGGGAAACTGCGCGACCAGTCACCGAGGAAATCTGCCACCGGCACTGGTGACTGCTCGCGCCACAGCGCCACCGCCCCGCCGCTGGAGACCTGCCACTCCGGCCTCTCGCGGAGATAGACCTGGGTCATGATGACAGCCGAATCGTCCGGCTTTCGACCCCTTGCCATGCGCATCCAGAGTCGGCCTTCGGGAATATCGACTTCGGCGGCCAAGCTGGCGATCAGACCGTCCGTGCTGCGCGCCACCTGAGCGGTAACCTCGCCGACCTCGCAAGGTGAGCCGCCCGGATTGCATTCGTGCCAGATGCGTACTTGCATTTTTTCACCGTTGCGGCGAACTTCCAGCCGACGCAGGTCACTGCGGTAGATCTTGCCCTGGCGTCGCCAGTCGCCCTCGAAATAGGAGTCGGGCTGAGGCTCGCCGGCGAAGTTGGAAAAGTTTCTTTCATACCCGGCTTTGGCCGTGTCGAAAACTTGTTCGCGAGTGATAACGGGCGGCGCCGGAACGGAGCGCGCAATCGCCCAGTCTCGAAACTTCCCTGACGTAGTCAGCAAAACTAGAACCGCCAACACCAGCGTGATGCCATAAACGGCGCCTGCCGGAATACGTCGGCGCAACAAGGGCGTCGAACCTTGCCAGGCCAACATGACCAGCACGAGCAGCACCGCATCAATGACCAGGACCGCCACCTGCCCCATCGAGTCTGCGGCAAGCTCAGCGGCAGTCAGCGTTTCGGCTGGTGTACCGCCGGCGTAAAAAGACCAGCCGGTCAGTCCCAGTGCTAGGAGCAGGTAGAACACGAATAGCGGCAATACCGCAAACGACTCGCCGTCGAAGGCACTAGGTATGACGCGCAGGGCCGGCGTCGACGTGTTCCTGCCGGCGTCGTCGCTACACCCTTCATGATGGATTCCCGAGAGACTATCCGGAACTTTTCGTTGGTCGGCCATGTGGCATTGTCGCCCAATGTTGGGATCAGAGAAAGCCTAAACCCGGTGCGAATTCGCGGTGCTGCCAGTGTCGGCTTCTAGCCTCACGCGAAAAGACTTAATCACCTTGTGACGGCGTGTGGCCAGCACCAACTGGAGAGATTTACTTTTCCGTTGTTTCCCCCGGTGCCTGGTGCAAACGAAACGAACGCCACAAGGCAAAATCGTAGGCGATTTTCAAGCCACCAGCAAGCACTAATGGCGCAGCTAAATATCCAGTCGCGAACATGGCTGCGCCCAGCGTTGGCCCGAGTGCGGCAGCGAGGCTGCGCGGGGTGGCGGTGAAGCTGGCGGCGGCAGCACGCTCGGGCGGCGTGACCACCGACATCACATAGGCGCTGCGAGTTGGCACATCCATTTGCGAGAGCAAGGCGCGCAAAAACAGCAGCACAATTGCGATCGGAAGTGTCGGTGCCAGTGCCGCCAAAATCAGAAAAATGTTCGCCGGAATATGGGTGAATACCATGGTGTTGAGTAAGCCGATTCGCTGTGCCACACGCGGGGCGGCGAGTTGCGAAAAGGCGCTCAGCAAGCCCGACCAAAAGAAGAATGAACCAGCGGCGGCGAGTGACAAATCAAATTTTTCAAATAGCCACAATGCCAGCAGCGAATTCAAAACGAGACCACCGGCAAACGCGTCGACGCAAAACAGCGCCGCAATGCGAACGACGACTGCGCGCGATTCCTTCAGTGGGGCAGGGTGAGCAAACGCTTCATGCGCATGCAGTATCGGTAGCTGCCGATACAAGATATAAACCGTCATACCGATCAGCGCATAAAACACAAACATCCAACGTAGGGCATTCAAGTGTTCGATGCCATATGTGCTGAGCGCCTCTGGCATGGCCACGCACAGCGCACCCAATGCGGCGCATAGTGAGCCGGTCAAACTGTAGCGCGCAAAAATCGTCGTACGATTGCTATCCGTCGTGACATTTGCAATCTGCGCATGTTCCAGTGGCAGGAACACGCTGACATCGCCCGCACTAGGGTTTAGCGTGCCGACAAACGCGACAAGCAACAGCGGCCAAAAACCATCCACGCTGATGAATGCCAAGCCCGTCGCAGCCATGAGTATTGCGGCTGACAGCAACAAACCGCGCGAAGCGAATTGATGCCCCCATGCCCCCACCGCAAGCGTTAGCGCTGCAGAACCCAGCAGCGTTGCAGTGCTCAGTAGCCCGACATCTAGCGTATTCATCCCCAACGCCAGCAAATACACAGGTAACAAAATAGCCACATAGCCGTCGACAAAGGCCCGTAGTCCCCGCGTGATCAGCAACACTCGGATTGCGCGTTGGCTGATGTTTGGCGCGACGGACGGTGAAGTCATAGCTTGGGTCTGCGTTTGTTGGTTTGGCGCATTGACGCGCTAGTTTCGGCTAAGGATAATTGAATTCATGATGTCGAAAGTTTCTTCTTGTATTTATCGTTTTGTCGCGCTGTGGTTTGCTTTTCAAATTGCTGCCTGCACGAATCTGACTCATGACGCGCCGCGTGACTTTGCTTGGCCGGTCATCGACTACAAGACCGCAAAATATTCGCACACGATATTGCCAAACGGCCAAATTCATTTGGAAATTACCCATCTGCCACTCGAAGGCATCACGCCGGAAATGTTGGCGTGGTGGTATCGCGTGTTGCCAATTTCCGAGGTTGAAATTGACGGCAAACGCTATCCGTTTTATCACTTGTTTCACTTGAGCGAACACGGTCGCATTTGGCTCAAAGAACCAGCCACGGATGGCAGCGCAGGTATCGGTGTCGGTGCGCTGGTGGCACGTCAGGAATGGTTTGGCGTGTTTGATAGTGAAGGCGCGGGGCGCATCACCGAATTATCAAAGCACGGCATGATTGGTCATCCCGAGGTCGCCGGAATATGGCTAGGCGAATTTCGTCACCTGTTTGACACCACTCCAAGCGGCAGTCGTTATCGCGTCGACTCGCTGATCGGCGTTGACTGGCCATTGATAGGCTCAGCGGTAAATTGGCTACTGCGTACCAGCACGTTCAACGAGGCGATGCTGCGCGAATGGGAGCGACACCAGATTGAAGAAGTAGCGAACCTGCGCTATTTTCTGCCGCAGCTTTATGCACAGCGCGAGCAGGCGCCGCGCTATGTTTTGAAGCTAAAGTGACTAACTATTTCTTTGCCTTTACTCCATACACCAACAGCATATTCCCCGGCATCTGGCCGGCAAAAGCGTAGCCGGAAGTGATGATAATTTGCTGTCCGATTACCAACGCGCCGCCAACATCAATCGCGCCACCGTGGCCTTCTACGCCGTTGCTGGCGGCGAAGGCGCGGTTGGTTTCAAAGCTGCGCAGCGTCATCCCGTTGGCGGCATCCAGAATGTGTAGCTTGCCATCGAGGGTGGTGACGTAGGCCAAGCCATTGGCGAGCGTTGGTGGTGCCGATGGGGCGTAATAAAAAGTGCAGGCCGGCCACGGTGGACGCACGCTGGTGCCGCCGAGTTTGTTGTTCAAACCGACGCCCGGGGTGTCGGCGGGATCGAATTCGCAACCGCGCGTCAGTGGCCGCGTCCACAGCACTTTGCCGTCGGCGACTGACAGCGCATGGATTCCCGGCTGTGGAATATGGTCTGATGTTTTGTGTTCGGAGTCGGCGATGGGAACAATTACGCGCCGGCCATCGGTCGCCATACCGTGATGAATTCCGGCGTTGGAGTTGTGTTTGACCGAGGTCGGCGTGAAGTGATGTCGCCAAACTAGCGCACCGTTTTTGTCGGGATCGAGCGCGAAAACTTCGCCGGATTTTTGCCCTGCCAAAATCAAATCACCTTTGCCTTTTCCCTTGCCATCGGCCACCAAAATTGCCGGTGCGCCGAAGTCGAAATCAGGTCCATCTTCTTTCGGGCAACTCGCCGCGTGGCGCAGACAGGCGGCGTTCCATGCATCGTTGGTCAGCGCCTGGAATACCCAGCGCTGCTCGCCGGTTTTGAGGTCGACGGCGATGATGGCGTCCGATGTTTCGGTGGCGGGCGATGAGGCGTTTTCGCCCGTGCCGAAATACAGCAGGCCACGCTTTGCGTCCACCGTTGGGCGATTCCACACCACCGCGCCGGATGGACCCCACATTTGTACACCCTCACTATTGAGGCTGGTCTTCTCGGCATTTTTAGTGGTGGCATAGTTCCAGATTTTCTCGCCGGTCTGTGCGTCGAGGGCCATCACGCCGCCATGTGCGCGGCAACATTCGTGTTTGGGTGAACCGGCGACGGCAACTTCAAACGAGGAAATCGGCACGAACAAACGCCCCTCGTGGTACGCCATCGAACCGCTAACGATAGACAGCGGGTGGGTCTTGGCGCTGGCCTTCCAGCGCACGGCACCCTTGGTCGCATCGACGGCAAATACTGTGCCGAGTTCATTGGCGAAAAATAAAGTGTTAATGCCATCCGGCGTGCGCGCCAAGGCCAGTGCCGTGCGTATCGGCACATCCAGCGCAATACTCCAACGCACGCAACCGCTCTGCCGATCAAGCGCCAACAAGCGTCCGTCTTGCGCACCGAGGAACAGCGTGTCGCCAGCACCAACTGGCATGGAACGCATGGAGGTCACGGCGGGGAGCGCAATCGACCATAGCAGTTCAATATCGCCGACATTTTTTTTGTCGATACTCACATCCATCGCATGGCGCGCGTTGTCGCTGCCATAGCCCCAGTTTTCTCGACCGGTCAGTACGGCGGGGGTCTCTTTAGCGCATGCCCTTGTCTCCAGCCATTGATTGCGCTTTGCATCTTCCGCAGCCGCCAGCCACTTGGCAATCTGTTGGCGCTGCGCGGGTTTCAAACCGGCTGCCATCGGTTGCATGATGCCGATCTCCAGCGTCTGCAAAATTCGCTGGAATGGCATTTTGCGTAAGCTATCAACGGGCGGCGCTTTGGTTTCCGGATGGTCGTGACAGATCGCGCAAGTCGTCTGAAATAGCGCGGCGGTGTCTTCCGGTACTTCGGCGCTGGCGAAGGCGAAGCGAGGGAGCAGGAACGCAGCCACGGTTAGCAATGCGACGAATTTGACGGATTGAATTTTCAGCATTTCACGCGACTCCTGTATTTCGATTGAGGCAAACTTTCCGGTCAGCAAGGGCGACCGCTTGCTCGCAACGGCGTGTGGCCGATGGACGAGCCAGTCCCCGACCAGCACCACAGTCAATGCAACGCTGTCTATTTCGTCGGTAGCGATTGCGTTGTCGTTTGCGCCAAAGTTCCCGGCATGATTTCAAACGCTGGTGGGAATTCATCAACGGCCATTTTTATTTTCGCCAAGGGCGCAGGGTTGCCGGTCAGCGTGGCTTTGCCACTGGCGATTAAATCTTCCAGTTTGGCTTGGCCGGTGAGAAACCCAACCAAAGCCATGCGCGGTAGCGTAAGCGTAATGTCGGGGTTGGCACTGGTAACGCCATGAATGCTGGTCATGGTCGAGTTGCTCACTTCGAGGACAAAGGTTTCACCCGTGTCGGGCGTGCTGATATTGGCTCTGAAAGCGATGCCTAATGCTTGTGCTTTGTTGCTGTTGAAGCGTATCGCCAACGCTTCCATCAACATTTCACTGGAGATGGCGCGTACCAAATCCGGGCCGGTGGTTTTGACTTTTACATCGGTATTGACGTGCGCGCGTAGTTCCATTGCAGCGGCCAAAAAGCTGTGACGCAAAGAGGTGCTTTCTTTTTGGTAGCCGACTTGCTCAAAGCAATCGGCCAGCATGTCTTTGGCTTTTTGATTTTGTGGTTCGGCATAAACCAGCTTGTTGAGTAGTTCAATTGCCAGCAAATATTTCCCTTGATCGTGCAGCACTTTTCCGCGCGCCATAATCTTTTTCGCGCCGCCCATCATCGCGACATATTCCGGCGCGGAGTCTTTGGGCGAGAGCGGAATTAGCGTGGCCGGATTGGCATCCCAATAACCAATATAGCGATTGATCACGGCGCGGCTGTTGTGCGCTTCGGAGCCGTGGTAGCTATGCGCCGCCCAACTTTTTTGCAAGCTGGCAGGCAATTTGTAAACGTTGTGTACTTCGTTGATCGTTACTCCATTGTTGGCTAGGTTTAGCACGCTATTGTTGAGATTGGCATAAGCATCACGCTGATCGCGCATGATTTGTTGAATGCGGGCGTTGCCAAACCGTGGCCAGCTATGCGCTGCCATCATCACTTCGGCTTTGTCGCCAAACATATACAAGGCTTCGTTAATTTTCTTTGACCATTCCAACGCATCACGCACCAACGCACCGCGTAAGGTGTAGATGTTATGGATGGTGCCGGTGATGTTTTCCGCAGCCCAAAAAGCTTTCATGTCAGGCAACCAAGTATTCATTTCCGCCGGGCATTCGGTGCCTGGTGTGTTCTGGAAAACCATCCTCACACCATCCACGGTCAATTCTTGTATCGGCATCACAATACTGGTGGTCGGCGCTATTAGCCCAACGTTTCCCGCTGCCACATTTTTGCCGATGGACTGATCGACATGCCCGAATGGATTGCGCGGCAAGATGGTGCCGTATTGAAATTGCGAGCGCCGGGTCATTGCCGGACCGGCGTGTACGTTCTCGGCAACGGCGTGATCCATGAAGTGTGCAGGCGCAATAATTTTCACTTTGCCGCTTGCCACATCAGCATCATCGACCACGCCACGAACGCCACCGAAATGATCGACGTGGGCGTGCGAATAAATCACTGCGACGACTGGGCGTGCGCCTAGTTTTTCATTGGCAAAAGCCAGCGCTGCGCGCGCGGTTTCTTTGGTGGTGAGCACATCAAAAATAATCCAGCCGGTATCACTCTTGACCAAGGTCATGTTGGCCAGATCAAATCCGCGTACTTGGTAAATCTTGCCCGGCAATACCTCGTAAAGCCCGAAAGCCATATTCAGTAAGGCTTGGCGTTGAAGCGACGGGTGAATGCTGTCGAAATCCTTGCCACCGTTTTTCTCCGGCAACAACCAATCGTAGCTGCCCATGTCCCAAGCCACCGTGCCGGTGTCGGACATGATTTGACGCGATGTCGGGGCGGCGATGAAACCTCGTTTGGCTTCTTCAAAATCGAGCTTGTCGACCAGCGGTAGGCTGGCGCGCAACGCTTGCTGCGACGCGATAGTCGTCGCCGAAGGTGGTTTTCCTTTGGGGTCGAAATGTGCCGGATTAAGTGTTTGCGCAAAACTTGCCGCGCTGCTCGCGCCGCAGATAAGTGTCGCTAATGCGATTCGTGACATCATTTTGATGTTCATTTTTTGTCTCCTTGTATTTGTTAGCCGAAATTATTTGCCGTTACTCTTCATGCGTGCGTCCTGCAATTTTCTAAATTCTGATGTGGCATAGAACGATGGGACTTCGCTGCCATCGGCGAGCCGACGACCGACGAGGTAAAGCAGGCCGACATCTTGCACGCCACCAGCCAAATCCCAATCGGGTTTGATCACGTCAGTTGGCTTGTGATAATCATTCGCCGTGAATTGATCGCGTCGCGCGATGCCATAGCCTGCCGGTTTGCCGATGAAATCAGTACCGCCGGCCAGATACAAACCCGGCACACCAACGCGGGCAAATTCAAATTGGTCGGCACGAAAAAAGCTGCCGTGCTCAGGACGTGCCTCGGCGCTTACCGTACGACCCTGTGCTTTGGCCGCGTCGGTGAGCAGTTCGTCCATGCTCGACTGCCCTTTACCGGTTATGCCAATGTCGCTGGTCAAGCCGTAGGGATTGATGCCGTCGATATTGATATTGGCGATGGTCTTATTGAGTGGATAAAGCGGATTGCTACCGTACCACGCTGCGCCGAGCAAACCAGATTCTTCGGCCGTGGTGGCAAGAAACAGCACGCTGCGCGCAGGCGTTTTGCCTGCTTTGGCATCTTCGCTAAAGGCGTGAGCGAGTTCAAGCAAAGCCGCCGTGCCGGAAGCATTGTCGAGCGCGCCGGGATAAAAATTCGGTCCTTGTTTGCCCAGATGATCCCAATGCGCGCTGTAGATCAACCACTCATTTTTTCGCGCGGCGTTGTCACCTACATCGCTACCGCCCGCGCCATCAATTTTCGCGACGACGTTTTTGGTTGCCACCTCACGCAGCGTTTGCTTGATGCTGAAACTGGCCTTCGCGTTTAACGCCACGGGTCGAAAGTCTGGCTTCAATGCGGCTTGTTTGAGTGCAGCAAAATCTTGCCCGCATGCGGCGAATAATTCTTGCGCACGTTCAACGCGTATCCACGAGCGCACCGGTACATCGCCACTGTGATTATCTTTGCGGCGCAAGCCAAATCCCTCGCGGGTGTTGCCGTTGATGACAACGACATAAGGGTACGCAGCGGTTTTGGTTTCATGCACGATGATGGCCGCTGCCGCACCCTTGGCCGCCGCGATTTCATATTTGTATGTCCAGCGCCCGTAATAAGTCATGGCGCGTCCTTTGAACATTTTAGGATCAAGCTCGTCGGGATTCGCCGGATCAGGAATCTGCGGGTCGTTGATTAACATTACGATAGTCTTGCCGCGCACATCGACATCTTTGTAATCATCCCAGCCGTATTCCGGCGCGACCACGCCGTAGCCGACAAACACGATGTCGGAATTTTTCGTGGTGACCAAGGGTTTCACTTGCGTGGACAAGGCCACAAAATCTGCCGGTGCATTGAGCGATATTTTTGCCGCACAGCCGCCAAGTTTGAGCGAAGGCTGACCGTAAACACCAACCATAGGCACCTTCTGCACATAGCTGCCATCGGGGTTGCCGGGTTTTAGACCCATCGCTTTGAATTGCTCAACCAGGTAGTCCACGGTGAGCGTCTCGCCAGCACTGCCGACACCTCGGCCTTCAAATTTATCCGAGCTAAGTACCTTGATGTGATCGAGCAAAACGCTTGCTCGAATCGGGTTTGCCGGCGGGGCATCGGCGGCGTTCGCACTGATGAAAACGGCGGCGAGTGATACAACGATAAATCGTAGCGTTGAGCTGGGCATTGTGAAATCCTTTTTTCCGGCGTGAATAGAAAGTGATGGCAGCGAAACGGGGAATTCGCAAAGCATCGCTTTGCGCCTGTGTAGCGGGTCGGCTGTGCAAAGCCGACACTGCATTTTTGCACCAAGTGGCGAATCAAAAAAACTATTTCGGATACGGCATCTTGACCATACGGTCGCCAGAATAGGAGCCTAGGTACAGCGCACCACCAAGTTCGCGCGCCACTGTGGCCGCGCCCATCGGCGCGCCTCGGTGGGTGAATAGCATTTCATTGCTCATGGTCGTCGGGTTGATGCGCCACACCGTGTAGGGCAGGGTACAGGTGCTGCCTGGATGCTCGAAACAGCGGATGGTCTCGAGCGTTGAACCGGGATGCGCGACGGCCAACAATTCGCCTTTGGAATTCCACGCAAGGTTGTCCGCTTTTCCAACCGTCGCTGCTCCGGTGCGTTTGCCGCTGGCACGGTCGAGCCGCAATATTTCGCCGCCGAAATAAACATTGGCGTAGACCGTCGTGTTGTCGGCACTGACTTCGACCCCGTTGATAAATGGTCCGCGACTGCCCTCCAGAATGTGGAATCCGCTGCTTTGATGCCATTCCCAAACATGGCCGGTGTTAAAGCCCAGCATGGCTTTCCACACATTAATGCTGAAGCCAAAAAGTTCCGTTGTGGTGTTGTCATACATGTGGCTGGCGACTATGCCACCATCTTTCAACACTGCAACATCATTGGGAAAGACCTCGGCAGCGGGTACCACACAGCCGCGCCATTCAATGCGCGGATTGCCACCAGTTTGATAGTCGAGCAGTTCGAAAAGATCGATGCGCTCACCACCACCGTGATTCACTACTGCGATTTGCCAGCGGGTATCGGTGCGCTGCTTGAGCGAAATTCCATGCGGCGAAAAGTGCGCATCAGGAATGCCAGGGCAGTTGGCTGCGCCCCACTTTTCGGCGTTTGCCGCTGCCGCAGTAGTGGCGACAGGCAACGGAAATGCAGGCGTAATCACATCGGTTTCGGTATTGAAAAAAACCAGTGAACCTGGTGTGTGAATTTTGATGTCTTTGCCCATTTGGCTGACCAGCAAAGTTTTGCCATCGGGCAGCGCTTCCAAGTCTTCGGGGTTTTGGAATTTACAAATTGGCGTCATTGTCCCGCTAGCTACGCAGTCAGTCACAAGGTCAGGACCATGACTACACGCGGCAAGCAAAATGGCGGCAATTGAGCACAAGAAATAGTTGGGTTTCATAGCGGCAGACCATGCAGACTAATGATAAGTACACTATAGCGTTAGCTTAATTCTTGAAACGTCAATTTTCGATTTTCAAATTGCTAGATGGGCTTGACTTTGTGGTGGCCAAATCTAGCGCGAGATAAGTTTGTGCTGCGAGGCAAATGCGTTAGCGATGGATTGGTTCGCTTGACCGCTATGCGTCGGCAAAATTCCGCCGAGTAAGGGTATCCTGCATCCACACAACGCTAGATACCAGTTCAGTAAAACCTAATTCCACAAAGGAAATTTCGATGAATCTGATTGCCCGCATTAGAGTCGCCATCTTTGGTATCGTCGGACCGCTGCTTAATTTTCCAAAGCCTTTTTCTTTCGTCGGGCCTGACTCATCGTTGTCGCTGGCGCGTGAAATTGTCGGACTCGGGGTCAAGCGGGTGATGGTGATTACCGATGGACCGGTGTTTAAATTGGGCATCATCAATCCCATCATCGAGCAACTGCAAAGCGGCGGTGTGACGGTTGAGGTTTATAGCGAAATCGAGCCGGACCCGGGCTATGAATTGGTGCTCAAAGGGGTCGAGCGACTCAATAACTTCAAGGCCGATGCGGTGCTGGCAGTCGGCGGCGGTTCGTCCATTGACGGCGCGAAATCGATATTGCTTTGCCAGTCAAATAATTGTCATCCCTCCAAGCTGGCCGGCGTGTGGTTGTACTCGGCACCGCGCAAACGCGGTCTGCCATTTTTTGCCGTGCCGACCACCGCCGGTACTGGCTCGGAAGTTACCATCGCCGCCGTAGTGACCGACAAACAAGCGCAAATCAAACACGCCATCATCGACCCCAAAGTCGTGCCATCGATGGTTGCGCTCGATCCAAAATTGATGACCGGTCTGCCACCATTCATCACTGCACCCACCGGCATGGACGCGCTTACCCATGCTGTCGAAGCCTACATCGCCACTATCGCCACCGAAGAAACCGACGCGCTTGCGCGTATGGCCACTGCCAGCATCGTGCGCAATTTGCCCATCGCTTATTCCGACGGAAAAAATCTGGAAGGTCGCGAGCGCATGGCCGTCGCCTCGTGCATGGCAGGCCTCGCTTTCACTCGGGCTGGCGTCGGCTACGTGCATGCCATCGCCCATCAACTCGGTGGCCTGTATCACGTCCCCCACGGCCTCGCCAATGCGATTGTGATGCCACAAATTTTGGACTTTTCAAAATCTCATTGCGCCCATCGACTCGCAGATTTGGCGCGCGTTTCGGGCATCGGCAATGCGGGTGCGAGCGATACCGAACTCGCCGATGCCTTCATCACGCAAATCCGCAAAATGAACGCTGATATGCAAATTCCACAAGTCGTCAAAGAGCTTCAGCGTAGCGACTTCGACAAAATCATCGACCGCGCCTTTGCCGAAGCACATGGTACGTATGGCGTGCCACGCTATATGACGCGGGCCGATGCGACGGCGTTGCTGGAGCGCTTGATGGTGAAGTAGGTTTTTTGGTTTACCAGTTGGTGCTGGTAAGGAACTGGCGCGTTTATCGGCCATACGCTGTCGTATATCAATTCAAAAGTTGTCTATGTCTTCCGTCGATGCATATCGGCCAGCGCCGCCATTAACCAAGAGCGCATTCCGATAACAATGGTGTAAGGACGGCGTTGATCAGCTGGTAGCTTCTGGTCGGCGAGATGTTGATTGGAAAAATCCTGACCAATGCGTGCCAGACGCTCGCGGAATGAGTTGGCGAGGCCGCGGCCGATTTCACCGTGCACCACCATCAGCATTTCTGATTCGCCATCGAAACCACCAGCGAAATAATCGTGTAGGACTTCCTTGCGAAAGAAATCCATCACCGGGCCGTGCGGTAGCCAGCGAAAACCCTTGGCGACTTTGAGTCGGTAGCGATTGCCGGGACGTAGATCAATGATGCCGATTTTGTCGAGTCGGGTCAGCGCGCGGATGAGCTTCGGTTCGCTGATGTCGTAGGTGGCAAGAATCTCATCCGCAGGCATTTGGCTAATGACGCAAATCGCCACGATCAGTAGGTTACGGTCTGCCACGACAGCCTTCTCTTGCGCCAGTGTCAGCTCCAGCATTAGCGGCTGGGTATCAGCCACGCGGCGGGCGAGGTCGGCGAAATCCAAATTGATGATGCGGCAAATATCGTCAATGCGCGACACCGGCATGTCGCCGTCTTTGGAAAACATCCGTTTGACGCTGGATTCGGCCATACCCAGCCGCTCGGCGACGGTGGCGTAAGTCACACCTGCGGCCTTGAGTTCCGCTTTAAGCTGCAGCAGGAGATCGGTGGTGGTGCTCATCGGTGTCGTCCTCCATAAGTATCTTCAAACGATACTATAAGTCCAACGAAATAGCACATCGTGGCTTTTGATTGTACTGGCGCGCTGTCGTGTTCATGATCGCTCCGTCACCCGACAAATCAACCAAGGAGCATTTCATGGAAAACAAGATCAATACGATTCAACGCGACACCCGCGCCTGGCGCGCACAAGTCTGGATTTCGTTCGGCATCGCCGTGCTGGTTTGCGGTACAGGTTTGGCATGGCTGCCCGGCGGTGATCTGGATCGCGCGTTTATGGTCATGGGCTATTTCTTCTGCTTGTCTGCCGCCTTTGCCTTATCGAAATACATCCGTGACAACGCCCAATCGCCATCGGATACGCCGCTGTGGGGCATGGTGGTTTGGAGCGGCTTTGCGCTGGCGATGGCTTTGACGGCGTGGGGTCTATGGCGCATGGAAATCAATCCGACCTGGAAGTCTTACCTGCTGGTGAGTTGGCTGTATTTGATGTCGTCGGCCTTCACTCTGGCCAAGACATTGCGTGACGCGCACGAAGTTCAACAACTGGAGCGTGCGCAGGATTTGAGCCAGCGCGCCGTGATGGTGGCGAGCGAAACCGCCACAGCGCGCGGCATCAAATTTGCTGGCTCGAACAACTAATTTTTCACTTTGACCAAGGAGCATTCATGAACACAAGTACGCACAACTTTTCGCGCCGCCGCGCCTTGCGAGCGATGGTGGCGATGTCACTGATTCCGGTAGTCGCGCTGATGGCGACGCCGAGCCGCGCGCATGGCGGCGAGGCCAGCGCGGCATCCAGCCTGTTGCTCTCGATGCCGGTCGCAGTGCTCAGCGTTGCGCCGGTGGCCATCCTTAGTGCGGGGGCGATGCTGACGGTGGTCGCGGTCGAAGCTTCGGCCACCGGCACGGTGTGGGTGCTGCGCCGTGCGTCCGATGGTGCGACCGCAAGTTTGCGTTTCACCGGCCAAGCGCTTGGTGCGTCGGTGGTGGTGGCTGGCACCGCTGTATCGGTGACCGTGGTCGCGGCGGGCTGGCTGCTCTCTGCCGCTGGCGAAGTGCTTTGTCTGGTGCCCAACGCCTTGGGTGAATCGCTGCTATACAACGAGCGGATACGCTGATGAAAACGCAGCTATGCGCCGCTCGCAAGGCACAAAAATTTCTGCTGGCGACACTGGTTTTGTTCAGCCTATGTGCCACCAGCAATGGGGTACTCGCAGGGCAAAATTGCGAGCCGACCAAGCCGAGTTTGGAATCCATCCGCCGTGATTTGGCGCTTGCGGCAAGCGTTGCTGAACAGCTTGATGCGATGAGTGAGCGCGATGGTACCAAGGTGGTACTGATTGCGCGTGCCGGACAAAATCTGAGCGAATACGGTCTTCGCTATTCGCATCTCGGTATCGCCTATCGCGATGATGCGGCAATCGGTGGGCGTGGCGCGTGGCGCGTGGTGCACAAACTCAACCAATGCGGCAGTAGCCGCAGCACGCTCTATCGCCAGGGGCTCGCCGAGTTCTTTGGCGACGGCCTCTTTGCGCACGAAGCGGGCGTGGTGGTGGTGGCACGCAGCATCGCAGCGCGGCTTCCGCAGCAACTCAAAGACGATGCGCTGCTAAAAACATTGGACGAGCCGCGCTACAACATGCTGGCCTATCCGTGGTTGGGGCCGTACCAACAAAGCAATCAATGGGCGATCGAAACGCTAGCGATGATGATAGAACCGGCAGTGAATACCCGTGAGTCTGCGCGGCGATGGTTACGCGACCAAGACTATCGACCAACGACATTGCAGATTTCTCCACTCACGCGGCTAGGCGCGCGCCTGACATCGGCGCACATCAGTTTTGACGACCATCCCTTCGGCCGCCGCATGGCGGGACAAATCGATACCGTGACTGTCGATTCAGTGTTTGCTTGGATGGAACGCTCTGGCCTCGGCAGCGCACCGCTGCGTCTGCGAACCCTCACGCCAGGTCGGCCACAGCCGTGGGTGAATACCGGTACGTAAATGTCGATTGTGCGAGTTGGTGCTGATGAAACAAAGGCAAAATCAGAAACTACCAGCGACAAGACGGTCGCGCAAAATACGAGCTCTGCATGTCTTGGATTCCGCTTCGCGGGGTGACAGCTCTGCGTCGTCGCGGGTGGCGACACGCTTTCATACAGCCTTAACGATCAATCAAATCCGCGTTCAACTGCGCCACATTTGTCACGCCCGTCAGCGCCATGGCGACTTCCATTTCGCGTTTGAATACCGCGAGCAAATCGCTCACTCCTGCTTGGCCGCGGGCGGCGTTGGCCCAGACCCAAGGGCGACCGATTAGCACGGCGCGGGCGCCTAAGGCCAGGGCTTTGACGACATCAATTCCGCTGCGCACCCCACCGTCCATCAGGACTTCGGCTTTGTCGCCGACTGCGGCTGCTACCTCAGGTAATTTTGAGATGCCGGATGCAGCGGTATCGAGTTGACGTCCACCGTGATTGGAAACGATCACACCATCAGCGCCCGCCGCCACGGCGGCTATTGCGTCATCAGCTTCGAGAATACCTTTAATGATTAATTTACCCGGCCAAATGCCGCGCAGCCATTCGATATCTTTCCAGGTCACCGAGCAATCAAATTGGGCATTGAGCCATTTTTTGTAGGCTTCCATGTCGGTCGGGTTGGCCACCATATCTTCAAGGTTGCCAAAGGAATGCGGTTTGCCAAAAACGCCTACATCGGCAACCCAAATTGGATGGGTTGCAATTTGCCATGCCGACGCAGCGCGAGCGCGCAAACTATGGCCACCCATACCATTGCGG
Organism: Rhodocyclaceae bacterium; assembly: GCA_016721505.1. Taxonomy (GTDB): domain Bacteria; phylum Pseudomonadota; class Gammaproteobacteria; order Burkholderiales; family Rhodocyclaceae; genus JADKHX01. The sequence continues at coordinate 618,719 of JADKHX010000003.1, forward strand.
GCATCGCGGTGGCGCATCCCGGCGATCGGCAGGTCGACAGTGAATACGAGGGTGGTGCAACCAGCAGCCTGCGCGCGCGTCAACATATCGCGGACAATGCCGCGATCGCGAATCATATAGAGCTGAAACCAAAATGGCTTTGATGATGCGGCAGCGACTTCTTCGAGCGGGCAAATTCCCACCGTAGATAAGGTGAATGGCACGCCAGCGGCGTTGGCGGCGCGCACGCCTTGCACCTCGCCGCGCCGCGCCATCAAACCGGCCATGCCGACCGGCGCAAGGATGACAGGCATGCTCGCGGCTTCGCCAGCGATGGTGGTTGCGGTGCTGATGTTGGAAACATCGCGCATCACCCGTTGCTTTAATTTCAGGCGTTGAAAATCAGCGATGTTGGCGGCCATCGTCAATTCGTCATTTGCGCCACCATCGATGTAATCGAACAAAAATCTAGGCAGGCGTTTTTCGGCGAGGCGGCGATAGTCGAGCGGGGTGACTGGTGCGACGTTTAGGGTTCCCATAATTTCTGCCTCTATCTCCGTTAATGCGCGTCAGAAAATCTTGCCCGGATTGAGTATCGACTTCGGGTCAAGCGTTGCTTTTATGCTGCGCATTATGGCAATTTCTGTCTCGCTTCGACTAATTGAGAGGTAAGGTTTTTTCTCCAGCCCGATGCCGTGTTCGGCCGAAACAGAGCCACCGAATGCGGCCAGTGGTTGATATACCAGCGCTTCTATTTTCGGACGCATAGCGAAATAGTCTTGTGGCTTTACTTGAACTACGATGTGCAAATTGCCATCGCCCAAATGACCGAATATCCACAACTTATGTTCGCTGATTTGTGCTGTCAAAGTCCGCGCTAAATCTTCGGTGTAGCGCTCCATTGCATCAATCGGCAATGAAATATCGAAAACCACCGGCAGCCCGCCTTGCATGGATTGTCCGACGTCGTCGCGCAACGACCAGAAATCATGGCAGTCGGCATCCGATTGCGAAATTGCTGCATCGAGTATCAGTTCCTGCTCCATCGCGGATTCCAGTGCCGCGTTAAAGCGTGCCGTGTCTGATTCTCGTGCCGCGCCCTGACTTTCTATCAGTACGTAGTAGGGATAGTCCTGCGCGATGGGTGGTCTGCCCTTGGCTGGTGCAGTAGTGACTAAGCGATAGAAAGATTGCCACATCGCTTCAAACGCCGACAGTGTGCCGCCGAGCGAGCGATCCATGTGCTTCAACAATTTACCCATCGCCGCAAAATTTGGCACGGCGACTAAAGCCATGTTTTGGCCGACAGGTTTTTCACGCAAGCGCAACACCAAGCGCGTGATGATGCCCAGCGTGCCCTCCGAGCCAATAAACAAATGCTTCAAATCATAGCCAGTGTTATTTTTTATCAGATGATTCAGCGATGAAAGTATTGTGCCGTCGGCCAGCACTACTTCCAACCCGAGCACCATATCGCGCGTCATGCCATAGCGAATCACCCTGTTGCCACCGGCATTTGTGGCCGCATTGCCGCCGATAGTGGCCGATCCGCGAGCGCCCAAGTCAAGCGGGAAACTCAAGTCGTGCGCGTCCGCCGCTTCTTGCAAAGTTTGCAAAATCACACCGGCTTGTACCGTCGCAGTGCGCTGACGCGGATTGATGTCCTCGATTTGATACATATGTTCCAGCGACAAAATAACTTGATCTGACGCTGCATCGCTCGCGTGTACCAGACCAGTCAAGCCTCCTTGCGTCACTACCGAAACATCGTGCGCATGACACCAACGCATCACTTGCGAGACTTCATCGGTTGTCTTCGGACGCACTAGCGCAGCGGCCTTGAGGCTGTCAGGTCGCCATGCGCCAGCAGAACGTTTGGCCACTTCAGCCGCGTCAAGCACATTGTTATCGCCGACGATTGCGCGCAGCGCTACTATCATTTTCATAGCTCCTAGCCGTTGTTCGTAGCAAAGTTGGAACGACTAACAAACAAAATAAAGGCAAATTTATTTACCCCCCACTCCCCGCCCCTCGCTCGGGCGAGGGGGATATTTCGCCTCGCCGATTGTCACGAGGTTTTCTATTCCATGTATTTTGACTAACACATCACTTCAATCAAACGCGGGCCACGCGTCTTCATCGCCGATTCATACTGCGCTGCAAATTCTTCGGCAGTCGTGGCGCGGCTGGCTTCCATGCCAAAGCCGTTGGCGATTTGCACCCAATTCATTTCCGGATGGTGTAAATCGAGCATCGACAAAGCTTTGGGTCCAGCACCGATAGCTCCGACGCGTTGCAGTTCAATATTCAAAATTGCATACGAGCGATTGGCGTAAATCACCACTGTGATATCGAGGTTTTCGCGCACCATCGTCCATAGCGCTTGCACGGTGTAGGCTGCACCGCCGTCGCCGTGAGGGCAGACGATTTTGCGATCCGGCGCAGCGATTGCCGCACCGATAGCAAGCGGTAGACCTAACCCGATCGACCCACCGGTCAAGGACAGATGTGTATGCGGACGCGCGCGACCAAGATTCATCAACAGCGGTAACCCCGAAGTTGCTGACTCATCGGCGAAGATCACGTTTTCTGGAGTCAGGTTTGCAATTATCTGTGCCGCGCTCATGGCGTTCAAACCACCACTTGGCATAGCGGGTAAATCGAGCGGCACGCGGATTGGCGATTTCGCCGGCGCACCAAGCGCGTCGGCAAGATTCTTTAGCGCTTCTGCGCCATTTTCGTGGGGCAGTGAAAGATAGCTGTATTCACATCCTTCCGGCGCACACCAGCTGGGCTTGCCCGGATAGGCGAAAAACGATACGAGCGGCTTTGCACCGACCAAAATGATGCGATCAATGCCGGTGAGATAGGCAACGATTTGTTCAGCGAAATATGGAATCCGCTCCACCGGTACACGCCCCGCGCCAAGCTCGGTGACGGCGGCAAAGGTATCGCAAAACAAGCGCACTCCGGTTTTCGCTTGCACCCGTCCGGCGGCCTCCAAGCCTTCGCCCAAGAGCGCTTTGCCGCTCAACAACATGGCAGTCTTTTTGCCTGCGGCGTTGCCATCGCTAATCAGCTTGGCGACTTGTTCTATCGTCTCGACGCTGACCACCGACGGACCTATGTCGTCCAATTTTTCCGAGGCGCGACTGGCTTCATTCCATGCGGTATCGGCTGGCAGTATCAGCGTCGCTACACCACCCGGCGCAGAGCGCGCAGCTTGCACGGCACGCGCTGCATCGCCGGCCACGGTCTTCGAATTTTTTGATTCACATATCCACGAAGAAACCGGTCGCGCGAATCCAGCGACATCGGAAGCCAAAGGCGCATCGTATTGCTGATGATAGGTTGCGTGATCACCAACAATATTCACAATCGGCGTGTTACCACGCCGCGCGTTGTGCAAGTTGGCCAAGCCGTTGGCAAGCCCGGGGCCACAATGCAGTAGCGTCGCTGCGGGCTTGCCAGCAATGCGTCCGTAGCCGTCCGCCGCGCCGGTCACCACGCCTTCAAACAAACACAAGACAGGGTGCATCTTGGTCACCGAATCCATCGCTGCGACGAAGTGCATTTCGGACGTGCCTGGATTGGCAAAACAAGTATCGACATCGCAGTGAATCAGCGTTTGGACAAGTGATTGCGCTCCGTTCATGAAAGTTTCTCCTATTGATCTAAGTTTGTTATTGGAATGATGTGATGGCATTACAGTCGGCATCCGGCCGCGTCATACTAGCCGCTTAGTGCGAAAGATTTCTTGATCTGCCTTAAGTTTGCTGGTGTTGATCCGCCAAAGGTCAAAGCGGCGAAATTGGCACAGCGAACGGCGTGTGGCCTCACGCGACGGCGCAGAGCGCGTCTTTTGCGCGACCGCCTTGTCGCTGGTAGTTTTTGATTTTGCATTAGTTTCATCAGCACCAACTGAGAAACCCACGCCCTCGCCGGAACATCAAGTAGTTAGCGCAGCGCGCTTGCGACTAAAAGTTGGACTGACGCGTGATCAGCTCGACTACAAATATCGTGGCAAACTCCCCGCCAGGGGCAATGGTGACAGCGACATGTACTTTGTTTTGTCGAAAAATAAATCGGGTGAAGTCGTGTCCACCTCAGCTTAACGATAGGAACGAATGCAACCATGGACAATCGCCGCTACTACGGATTGGATGCGCTGCGTGGCAGCTTGATGATGCTTGGAATTGTGCTGCACGCCGCCATGTTCTATGTTGCCGACCCACCAATTCCTATCCCGACAGATCGCAACACGTCCTACGTGTTCGACGTTTTGCTTTTCTTCATTCACAGTTTTCGCATGCAGGCGTTTTTCGTTTTGGCTGGTTTTTTCGCGGCGCTTTTGGTGGCGCGGCGCGGCGTTCGCGAAACCTTGGTAGATCGGGCAAAAAGAATACTGGCGCCGATGGCTGCCGCGGCAGTAACCATACTTCCTGTTGCGGGTCTGCTGGCAGCGGATTTCGGGCTTAGCGCCAGATTCGGCACCCACGATTTCATTCCCGACCTTAACGCTTTGAAAATTCTTGGCAAGGAGTTGGTGGCCAACGGGATCGCCATCGATCAGCCGTCGCTTGGCCATCTATGGTTTCTTGAATACCTCTGCCTGCTGTATCTGCTGCTGCCGTTCTGCCGCTGGCTGGTTGAAAAAAGTTCGAGCGTCGAAGCGTCGATTAATCGAATATTGAAGTCGCCCTTTGTGATCCTCGTATTCGGGCTATACACCGCAGCGATTTCCTGGCCCTACCTTGGCGGTCAATTGCTGCTTGAGAACACCTTGCTGATGCCGCATTGGCCGTCATTGCTCTACTTCGGTTCGTTCTTTGTGCTCGGCTATCTAATGCACTCCTACATCGATTTTCTGGCGACCTTGGCTCGAGGCGTCTATGGCTGGGCTGCATTGGCATTGCTGTTGGTTCCGCTCGCTGGAGCTGCCTCACTACAGGACATCAAAACACACGGCCAGAGCTTCGAAGTTCATTTGGCAGCAGTGCTCGGCAACGGCTTGTTCACCTGGTCGCTGATTTTTCTGTTCATCGGCTGCGCCATGCGGTTTTTTGACCGCGATTCGCCATGGATTCAATATGCTTCTCAATCGGCCTATTGGGTGTACCTCATTCACCTTCCGCTGGTGACCTTCGCTGCGTGGTGGCTTATCCAATACGATCTTCCGGCCGTGGTGAAATTCGTTATCAATTGTGGCTTTACCGTGATCGTATCGCTGCTGACATTTCACTACTGGGTGCAAAAGACTTGGATCAGTGACTTCCTCCATGGGCGTCGTTTCGACCTGCGATGGCCATGGCAAAGCGCACGGCGTACTGCCAGCACCAACTAGTGACTTGCCCACAGCGGTCGCAGTTAATTCGCTTCGAAGCTAATTTGATGTCGATGATGTGCGGGCAGATCGTCTTACTTATCCAACAAGCAAACGATTAGCTTAAACAGAAGGGGTCTGTAGGTTTGCGCCAGCGACAATGCTGTAGTCTGGATACTGTTTAATTATTCAATTACGCCGAAAGTGTTGATGCGACCATTAAAGTTTCTCCTTACTAGTTTGCTGGTCTCTTTTTTTTCTGGCGCTTACGCCCAAATCGGCCAAAGCGTCGTCGACATTCCCACGCGCGCCGGCGTCACGCAACGCATCCTTCTGCTTACGCCGGACAACCCGAAGGCAGCAGTCGTCCTGTTCGCAGGTGGACATGGAGGCCTTCAAATTTTTTCCAATGGCACTTTTAAGTGGGGAGGTGGAAATTTCCTCGTCCGAACCCGCCAACTGTATGCCGACGCAGGGTTCGTTGTCGCTGTTGTCGACGCGCCATCTGATCGTCAGTCGCATCCATTCTTGCAAGGCTTCCGTCAGAAGCCGGAGCATGTGGCTGACATAAGGTCGGTAATCGTTTGGTTACGAGAAAAAACTAAGGTTCCGGTCTGGCTCATCGGCACAAGTCGCGGAACTCAATCGGTGGCTTACGTGGCGACAGCGCTTGTCGGCAAAGAGGGGCCGGACGGCATCGTATTGACTTCAACAATTCTCAAGGACGAAAAAAGCCGGCCTGTGCCCGCCCTGCCGCTAGAAGAAATACATATGCCGGTACTGGTGGTGCACCACCAACAGGATGAATGCGCGCATTGCCCGTTCGCGCTCACACCTGAATTGATGGGTAAGCTTGGGAGTAATCCAAGAGTTCAGTTGCTTGCGTTCCAAGGTGGTGAAACTACAGGCGATCCTTGCGAAGCGATGGCGTTTCACGGTTACAACGGTTTGGAACGAGAAGTTGTCAGCCAAATAGCCGACTGGATCTTGGCCAAGTAAGTTTGGTCGTTGCGCCATTCAATTAGACTGATTTACACCGGTGCGGTTCGCTCAAGTTGAAATGAAAATGCGATTGACCGAGGCATCGTCGTCAAAGATACTCAGCGGCTTATTGTTCATCTTTTGACCGTGTGAAAGTCGATGGCTGGAAGTCAAGAATACGCAAATGATCCACGCAATGAGCGCGTGTTGATCTATCTGAACGGCGCATTGGTGCCGCGCAGTGAGGCGAAGGTTTCGATCTTCGATGCCGGGTTCGTGTTGGGCGATGGCGTTTGGGAAGGATTGCGCCTTCATCGTGGCGGCTTGGTGTTTCTAGAGCAACACCTTGACCGGCTTTATTGGGGCGCGAAGGAAATTGCGCTGGATATCGGCTTATCGCAAGATGAGATAAAAGCGGCGCTGTGGCGAACGCTTGATGCCAATGAGATGAGCGACGGCGTGCATCTGCGCTTGATGGTCACGCGCGGTCCGAAGAAGACCGTCAATCAGGATCCACGCAATGCCATAGGCGAGCCGACGATTGTTATTGTTGCAGAATATAAATTGCCGTCCCCGAGGCTCATTCAGCAAGGATTGAAGTTGGTGACATCCAGTATTCGCTGCACGCCGGCGCATATGTTCGACATGCGTTTGAATTCGCATTCGCGGCTGAACTTGATTCGCGCCCTGGTCGAAGTCATCGACCAGGGCGCTGATGAAGCCTTGATGCTCGATCCCGATGGCTTCGTCTCGAGTTGCAATGCGACCAATTTCTTTTTTGTCCGTGATGGCGTGCTATGCACTTCGACCGGCGAGTTTTGTTTCAATGGCGTAACGCGCGCCAATGTGATTGCGTTGGCACGCACCAGTGGGATTGAACTGCAATTGGGAAATTTCTCACTTGATGATGTTTATGCGGCACAAGAGGCTTTTGTGACTGGCACCTTTGGCGGATTAACGCCCGTGCGGTCGATTGACGGACACGCAATGCCATCGGCGCTCCCCGGACCTCTGACGCGGCGGATGTGCGAACTCTACGAGCGGTTGAAGGATGCCGAAGCGCTAAAGGGGCGTCAGTGAACGAGGAAATTGTGCGCATCGCGATGTGGTCGGGGCCACGCAACATCTCGACCGCGTTAATGCGCTCGTTTGAAAATCGGCCCGACACGGCGGTGATCGACGAGCCTTTCTACGCGGCCTATCTCGCGGCAAGCGGCGCCGCTCATCCGATGCGTGAAGCGGTTTTGAAAGCACAACCGACAGATTGGCGTGTGGTTGTCGATGGCTTGCTCGGACCAGTACCAGACGGGCGGCGTGTGTACTATCAAAAGCACATGACGCATCACATGCTGCCCGAGATCGGCCGTGACTGGATTGGGCAACAGCGCAACGCGTTTTTGATTCGTGCACCGGAAGACGTATTGCTGTCTTATGCAGAAGTTCGTGGTCAGGCCACGCTGGAAGATATCGGTGTGCCGCAACAACGCGAATTGTTCGAGCGCGAGGCAGATCGTTTGGGCTATGCACCGCCCGTAATAGATTCATTCGATGTACTCGCTGAACCACACGGCATTTTGAGTGCGCTGTGCGCTGCATTGGGCATTGCGTTCGCCGAGCAGATGTTGCGCTGGCCGGCAGGAAAGCGCGCCAGCGATGGCGTGTGGGCGCCAGCGTGGTATGCCGCAGTGGAGCGCTCGACGGGATTTTCCGCACCGCGCCGGCGCGCGCAGCGGGACGAGCTTCCCGACGACTTGAAACGTATTGCAGATCAGGCTCGTAGCAGCTACGAGCGCCTGACTGAGTTCAAGCTTGACGCACACAGCTGAGCTTGACGCCAGCGTAAGTTGCCCGGATTCGGCAGCCAGAATGCGTGGGCGGCAAACTCAAGCCAGACGTCGGTACAAAGCTATGGCGGACTTAGCACAAAACCAAAGTAGTCACGAGGCCAAACGATTACCCGTAATGAGTAATTCATTTTCTGTTCCACGTTTTGACGCTGTGTTCTGAATGCAATAATCCGCCAGCTTTTTTCAATTACCCATACTCGAAGCTCACATGACTGAAACCAACCTGACCGCGCTTCGGGAACTCGTGCAGAAGTGTCGCGATCTTTCGGAACACGAACTTTGCGATTTGATCGAGGAACTGGGCCCAACGCTGATTGGCGAGGCGCGCGAGCTTGGTAGCACCAGTCGTCTCAAAATCAAGCGTGACGCCTATCTGCATCTGTATGGCGGCTTGCAGGATCATTGGAGCAAATTGCCGCCCCTATTCCGTGACACACTGACGCAACGCGTCGTGCCGCTAACGCCGGGTGAAAGGCCGCAACAAGAGATGCAGGAGCTTGCGCATCTGGAAATACTTTCCGATGCCGAGCTGGCTGTTCAGGTTGCAGTACGCGATGTCGTCGATCGCGTCAAAACCGCCTGTATTGAGGAAACCAGCGCCCTCGAGCGTCGCTTATCCCAGCTTGTCCTGCGTAACGCATTACCTCACGGCTACAGTGCCTTTCGCGTTAGTTCGGTTTGCGAATGTCTTGAAGCCGTGTGTGCCGAGACCTTCCCGGAACCAGACCAACGCCTGGTGCTGATGCAATTAATTGGTAAACATCTGGTAACGGAGTTGCCGCAGCTTTACCGGACGATCAACGAAACTCTGATAGATGCTGACATCCTGCCCCAGCTGAAGCGTAAATACCGTGAATCTGCGCCGGTCAGTACCGAAGTAGCCGCAGCCGAAACTACAAAGATGATGGGCACGCTTGAGCGGCTGGAAAAGGCGCGAACACCTGCCAGCGGCATGCGGACGATAGCGGCTGTTGAGGCCGGCAGTCGAAAGTTCCTTGAATCGTTGCAGACGCTTCAAACGGCTCCAGTGGTAGGTTCGACTGGCACCCACACCAACGTCGTTCGACAGGCGCGTGACAGTGATGCCGCCAGTGTCATGCGCCCTCAAGAAGCCGTAGCGCTGGACATTGTCTCGGCACTGTTCGATCTGATCTTCAACGATGATCAGGTGTCAGAGGGTATCAAGCTCTTGGTCGGCCGCTTGCAAGTGCCAGTGCTCAAACTGGCTATGCTCAATCAGCAGTTCTTTGCCAATCAAAGCCACCCCGCCAGGCGCTTTCTCGACAGCATTTCCGGCATCGCCATTCGCTGGGGAAAGTTTGTCAATGCGAACGATCCGTTCTATCGCAAACTCTCAGAGCTGGTTGAGCGAATTCAAAATACCTACGATGGTGATATCGGCGTATTCGAAGCCGCAATCGTCGAACTCGATGAATTTATCGCCCAGCGCGATCTCATCGAAGCCGAATCCAATCGGGTGCTGGCTGAAGCCGTTCGCGCACGCGAAGAAGAAATCCGAATCCAGCGCGAAGGGCAACTTCTCGCGCAACGGGCAGCTGATGAAGCGCTCATCCCCTTGTTGGCAAACCCCATACCAAAGGCAATAGAACAGTTTCTGCTTAGCTACTGGCGAGATCTCCTGCAGGCCCGCATTTTCGCTTCCGGTTCCAAGAGCGTGCCGTTCGTCGAGACCATGCAAATCGCGACCCACCTGGTCGCCAGTGTTGCGCCGAAAAAAGAGGCTGCGGATCAAAAGCATCAAGTTGCCAACTTGCCCGCCCTTTTGAAAGGCTTAAACCAGGGTCTCGATGAAATCGGTATCTCGGCGGACGAGCGACGCGAGTTTATGGATACGCTGATTGAATTGTGTTTGGCCGCATTGCGCGCTGACACTCAAAGCGTCATCATGGCTGATCCGAAGACCGATTCACGACCAACAGTCGTTCGCCCTGTTCCAACCCTGCAGGTCAGTCACGAAACTGAAAATGGTGTTCGCGTTCAGGACATTTCGCTGCCGAGCGGACAAGATTTGGGCGGTGAAAATTCGCCCGATCGCGCCAATCTGCGTCGAGTCAGGCAATTGGTACGTGGCGACTGGGTTGACTTCATCACCGGCGGACAAACCCGCCGCGAACACCTCACCTGGATCAACCCATCACGTTCACTGCTATTGTTCAGCAATCACGCAGCCGAATGTGCCATCTCCATTTCGTCCGAGGCTCTAGCCTTACGCATGAAAAATCAGACAGTCGTACTGGTCAAACGCGATGCGCCGATATTCGAGCGTGCGCTGCATGGTGCTGTGGAGTCGATGGACAAGCAAGTCTGAGCTTTAGATTTCAACACTACTTAGACGGCGTGTGGCCAGCACCAACTGGCAAGTATTCATCGTTGCCGCAGCGGATCCAGTAGCGACGACAGCCCGTTGTGATCCAGTTCATGCATTAGGGCTATCAACTGACCAAGTTCACCCGGTGGAAAACCTTCACGGGCAAACCAGTTGAGGTAGTTGCCGGGCAGGTCGGCGATCAGGCGGCCTTTGTATTTGCCAAAAGGCATCACGCGAGTGACGAGCAGTTGCAAATGTGTTGAATTGATCTCGGTGGCCATTGGTCGGATGTTTGACAAACTTAGCTGATGCCGGAGGCGGATAGTCGCGCGCGACGCGGACTGTATCCGTACCAGCGACCAAATGCCCGCGTCAGTGCGCTGGTTTCGGAAAAGCCGAGTATCTCGGCAATATCGGCAACCGCAAGCCCCGACTGGCGCAAGTATTTCAGTGCCAGATCAGCGCGAACTGCGTCGAGCATCGCGCTGAAGCTGGTGTCGGCATCGGTGAGATTTCTTTGCAGGCTGCGAGTCGATAGATTTAGTACTTTCGCAACCACTGCAATATCGCAGGTGGTCACCGGCAGCAGGGAACGGATCACGGTTTCGGTTTGCGTGGAAAGCAGAGTGGGTAACTGTTTGCGCTGAGCACTGAGTCGCGATGCCAGCGCTTGATGCGCCAGCGGGTCGCCTGAGTGCAAAGGCGTTGTCAGAATCGTTTTGTCGATGAAAACGGCATTCCGCTCGGCATTGAACAAAAAATTTGTGCCGAGAATTTTTCGATGCAGACGCAAATCCTTCGATGGATTATGGCGAAACGAAACTTGCTCCGGTTGCCATTGCGGACATACCTTTCTCAACTCTTGCACCAGTATGGCAATGCCAAGCTCCATCGTCTGCCTATCATCTTTGCCGGTACCTGTCGCCAAACTGTAGTTCCAGATCAAGTGGCGCGGCGTTGAGGCGACAGAGATCAAGGCGCCGGTGGTATGTAGCATGAAATAGCGGGCGAGATCGTCAAGCATCTCGCCGACTGTCGTGGCGCTTTGCATCAATACCCACAGTGGCCCGAGCAATGACATATCTTGTCGTTGCGCCAATTGGAGACCAAAGTTTTCGCATCGGCAGGCTGTTGCTGCAGTCTCCAAAAAGCTGACCACAGAACCCGTCGGGACGGGGAAATCGGGATCGTCAAATGCCGCGAGGTCGATGCCCGCATCGCGTGCCAATGCATCGGCGTCACCGCCAAGCTCAGCAATCAGGCCGGGTGCGCCAACCAATGCGCCGCTGCGTACCCAAGAGTTCATTTGGCGCCTCGTGGCGGTCTCGGTTCCATGGACGAACTCTGGCGAAATTGGCGCGCAAAGTCAATTATTGGTTTGCCGGGCGGTCTAAAGTCAAGGCTCGAACAAACTCATCAGGAGACGCAAAATGACCTCTTCAGTCCGCCCCTCGCAGGCGACGCTTTTCACCGCTTTGCTGTTGGCTTCCAGTCTGCTAATGGCCTACGCCGGCTCGATGGCTGTCGGCTATTTCGTGCCGGCCGTCTGCCTCCTGCTGCAAGCTGTGCTGTTGTGGCAGGGCAAGGCATTCAAGTTTTTTGAATGGGTCATGTTGCTCAATCAGCTCAGTGGCCTGGTGCTGATTCTGATGCTTTGGTTAGGCGACGGGTTGGGCGATCTCAAGCTGGATATTGCCGCCGCAATGTTGCTGTTGAACTTGCTGTGTGGCGGGCCATTGATGTCGATCTTGTCAATTGGCATCCTCGGCTCCTTGCGCGTCAGCAAACAACTTCCCGCATGGTTCCATGCGCGTGCTGCCTAAGGGGAAATCGCCATGAATTTCTCAATGAAAAATACGCCAAGGAACATCAATATGAACGAACTCCATCCGCTCAATTCTCCGCTGCGCGTCGCCGCGGAAATCGCCAGCCTGATCGCCGTTATCGTCAGTCTGATTGGCTTCTCCAGTGCCAGTCATGCGGCATCCTTTACCGGCACGGTGAGCTTGCCCGACGGCAAACCCGCGTACGGCGCAATGGTGACAGTGTTTGATGCAGCCAAGGAAAAGCGCGAAACGGTCTACACCGATATGGCCGGTAAATACACGATCCGCACTGCCTATGCTGGCGCGCTCGACGTCCGTGTTCGCCTCGCTAATTTCGAAGACAATCGAGTGACCAAAACAGTCAAAGCGGACGAGTTGTTGCCGCTTGATTTGTCCTTGAAGGTCTTTGCTGATTTGCAAGCCGCCTCCGATGCGCTTTCGGCGTCGGCGCACAATGCCAAGCTACCCTGGAAGGATGTGGCCACAGATCGCCCAGGATTTATCAGTCAGTGCAACTACTGCCACCAGATGGGCAATTCGACCACGCGGATTCCCAAGAGTCACGAAGAGTGGATGGGCACCATCACCAAGATGGAAGGCATTCTGGCTATCCCGACCGCGTCGCAGAAAACCATGTTTGCCGATGTGTTGAGCCGGGGTTTTGATGGCAAGCCGGTGCAAGCGCTGCACAACTATGGCGCTAGCCCTGAACTTGCCAAGGCCAAGGTAGAAGAGTGGCTACTCGGCGACGCGTTCTCATTCATTCATGATGCTGATGTGATGAAGGATCAGAAGGTCTATGGCACCGACGAGGGTCACGACATTCTGTGGGTGCTGGATCGCAAAACCGGCGTGATCGAACAAAACCATCTGCCGGATATCGACCTGCCACGTGGTGGCAAGTTCTCCGGCATGGCGCTGCCGATAGGCGTTTTCACTGGCAAGCATGGCCCGCACAGCATGGGCGAGACCAGTGACGGGCGCGTCTGGTTTACCAACTCCTTGTCCAGCACCATCATGTCGTTTGATCCGGTGAAGAAAGTGTTCAAGTCCTATCCGGTCGGTCACGACGCCTTGTATCCGCATACGCTGCGCGTCGACAAAAATGACATGGTCTGGTTCACCATCGTCGCCTCGAATCAGATGGGTCGCTTTGATCCCAAGACCGAAACCATGACGGTGATCAACTTGCCGCACAACGGCTTCTGGCGCTGGGTGACTGACAAGCTGTTTCCGACTTTGCTACGCATGTCGTCGTGGGTGCCGGATAAGGCGCTGATGATCAATCTCTCGCACCATCGTTTCTTCGGCGAAAAGATCATGGCCTTCCCCTACGGCATCGACTTCAATCCGGTCGATGGTAGCGTCTGGTACGCCAAGCTCTATGCCAGCAAGATCGGCCGCATTGATCCGAAGACCATGGAAATCACCGAATACGACACGCCGCTGAAAGGGCCGCGCCGTCCGCGTTTCGATGCCAAGGGCGTGTTCTGGATTCCTGCGTTTGACGAAAGCGCGCTGATGAGTTTCGACACCGCGACCAAAAAATTTGAGACCTTCAAGATTCCGGGCGTGGCCGAAGGTGAATATGAAACGCCGTATGCGCTAAACGTAGACCGCAAGTCCGGTGAAGTCTGGCTGGCGGCAAACAATTCGGATCGCATCTTGCGCTTTACGCCTGCCACCAAAACTTTCCAAAGTTATGCCAGCCCGACACGAGTCACCGTGCTGCGCGACTTTGCTTTCACTGAGGATGGCCGCGTCTGTTCGAGCTCATCGAATCTGCCTTCGTATGCGATTGAAGATCAGCGTCCGTCGATCATTTGTATTGACCCGATAGGCGCCGACAAAGATCGTGCCGCATTGGCAGCAGCCAGCACGCGCAAACCCTAAACGCATCAGAGCCCCGGCAAAAGGAACCGCAATGGCAATCGCAAATCTAAAAGACAAGCAAGTCTTGATTACCGGCGCGGGTTCCGGCATTGGTCGGGCGGCAGCAATTGCGTTTGCCAGACGTGGGGCGAACATCGTTGCATCGGACATTCAGTTGGGTCCGCTGGAGGCGGTCAAGCAGGAAATTGAGACGTTTGGTGTGACGTGCCTGATTTATGTGGTCGACGTCTCTAACGAAACCGCGATGAAGGAATTTGCTGCCTCAGTGCATGAAAAAGTTGGCGCAGTCGATGTGCTGATCAACAATGCCGGCATTGCCTATTTTGGTTTGTTTCTAGAAAGTGATCTGGAGCATTGGCCGCGAGTGCTGAATGTGAATGTCATGGGCGTGGTGCATGGCTGCCGCTATTTCATTCCGCAAATGATTGCCGCTGGTGGTCCTCGGCAGGTACTTAACGTTGCTTCATCGGCGGGCAATTTCCCGGCGCCGTCGATGGCGGCCTATGCCGCATCCAAGCATGCCGTGGCAGGTTTCAGCGAAGTGCTGAAGATGGAACTTGCCGACACACAAATTGGCATCACTACCGTTTGCCCGGGAGTGATCAATACCGCCATTGTCACCACAGGTGCCGGAGTCGCGCCGTCGGTACCCGCCAGCCAGATTGCCAAACTGCAGGCGTATTACCTTGCCAAGGGTTGTTCGCCGGATGTCGTTGCCGCAGACATGGTGCGTGCGGTTGAGAAAGGCCAAGACATCTGTCTCACCGGGCCGGGTGCGGCATTGGTGTTTCATCTCAAGCGCTTGTCGCTGAGGCTGGTTCGTATGGCCACCGTCGTTAGCGCAAGACGGATGGGCTATTTGTAAATCGTCGTAGTTTTTAGTCAGCTAGAAACTTTTTTATTAGTGCTATTACTGCCGCACCGGGACGAAAACGGCCGCCTCGAAATATTGAATTGTTAAATCAAAAACCAGGGAGAACAGCAATGCGCAATTACCAACAGTTTTATATCGACGGACAATGGGTAGATCCAGCAGAGGGCGGTGAAAGCTTTGATGTCATCAACCCGGCGACCGAACGAATTGTCGGCAGCATAAGGATGGGGGGCGCCGCAGATGTCGAGCGTGCAGTAGCCGCCGCGCATCGTGCTTTTGCCGGCTATTCTCAAACCACGCTGAAGACCCGCCTCGATCTGCTGGCCAGCATCACCAGCATTTACGAACGACGTATGGATGAAATGGCCGCTGCCATCAGCGAAGAAATGGGTGCGCCGATGCACACTCTGGCCAAGCCGGTGCAAGGCCCGATCGGGCTGTGGCATTTGCAAACCACGCTGGCGCTGGCCAAGGATTTTGAATTCGAAAAAACGCAAGGCACGACCTTGTTGACCAGAGAGCCGGTTGGCGTCTGCGCGCTAATCACACCATGGAACTGGCCGATGAATCAGATTGTTTGCAAGGTCGCTCCAGCCTTGGTGACTGGTTGCACGGTGGTCTTGAAGCCGAGCGAACTGGCGCCATTTTCGGCACAGCTGTTTGCGGAAATTTTGCACGAAGCCGGTGTACCTGCCGGCGTGTTCAACATGATTCACGGCGACGGCGCGAAGATCGGCCCTTTGATGTCATCGCACCCGCTGGTCGACATGGTCTCACTGACCGGTTCGACGCGTGCCGGTAGTTCGGTGGCAAAGAATGCCGCAGATACAGTGAAAGTCGTTTCTCTTGAGCTCGGCGGAAAGTCAGCCAACATCATCCTCGCCGATGCTGATCTCAATGCGGCGGTAACCCATGGTGTGCTGAGCATGATGAGCAACACCGGGCAAAGCTGCAATGCGCCATCACGGATGTTTGTGCCGGCAGCGCGCATCGACGAAGTTGAACAAATTGCTGCGGCAGCATGCAAGACATTAGTGGTTGGCGACCCACAGGCGGCCGACACCACTACGGGTCCGATTGCTAACGAGCGTCAGTTTCAGCGTGTACAAACGCTAATCAATGCGGGTATCAGCGAAGGTGCAAAACTGATTGCAGGTGGCGCTGGTAGACCTGATGGCATCACCCGCGGCTACTTTACCAAGCCGACGATCTTCAGTCGCGCCACCAACCAGATGAGCATTGCGCGCGAAGAAATTTTCGGACCGGTACTGACCATCATTCCCTACCAAACCGAAGAGGAAGCTATCGCGATGGCCAACGACACGGTGTATGGGCTTTCCGGTTATGTCTTTGGCGGAAGTGTCGATAGCGCGCGTGCGGTTGCCAAGCGTCTGCGTACCGGCATGGTGCATCTCAACGGCGCAGGACTGGATTTGAGCGCGCCGTTTGGCGGTTACAAACAATCCGGTAGTGGTCGTGAATGGGGCGCTGCGGGCATCGAGGAGTTTCTCGAAACCAAGGCCGTGATGGGTAGTCAATCTGCCTGAAACCGACTTAAGGAGCGAAACAAGATGTTAGGACTGATGCAAGACCGCCCGCTGCTGATCTCCACCGTGATCGAGCATGCAGCCAAATTCCATCCCGCCGCCGAGATCGTCTCGCGCACTGCCGAAGGTCCGATTCATCGCTGTACTTATGCGGACATACATCGCCGCTCCAAACAGTTGGCGAATGCGCTGACCAAACTCGGTGTCCAACCTGGCGAGCGGGTGGCATCGCTGGCCTGGAATGGCTATCGACACATGGAAATGTACTTCGGTGTTTCAGGTACGGGTGCCGTCTTGCACACCATCAATCCGCGTTTGTTCCCGGAGCAGATTGAATACATCGCCAACCATGCCGAAGATCAGTTTCTGTTTTTTGATTTGACCTTTTTGCCCATCGTCGAGAAACTCGCCGCAGCGATGACAAGCGTTAAAGGATTTGTGCTGATGACGGATCGCACGCATCTGCCGGCGATCACCCGGGTTCCCAATTTGATCTGCTATGAAGATTTGATCGGCGATCAAAGCAGTGACTACGATTGGCCGCAGTTTGATGAGAACACTGCCTCGTCGTTGTGCTACACCTCCGGTACCACCGGCAATCCTAAAGGTGTGCTGTATTCACATCGCTCATCACTTTTACATTCGATGATGGCCAGCGCGGTGGACGGCTTGGGTCTGGGTGCCAATGAAACCGCGCTGTTGATCGTGCCGATGTTTCACGTCAATGCTTGGGGCATGCCCTACGCCGGCGCCTTGTGTGGTGCCAAGCTGGTGATGCCCGGGCCGGCGATGGACGGCAAGAGTGTGTATGAACTGATGCGCGATGAAAAAGTCACGCTGGCCTTGGGTGTGCCGACGGTCTGGTTGATGTTGTTCCAGCATGTCGATGCCAACAAGCTCAAGCCAAAATCCGAGCTGGCACTGAAACGGGTGGTGATCGGGGGTTCGTCGGCACCGCGCGCGATGAGCGAAAGATTCGAAATTGATTTCGGCGCATTTGTGATTCATGCCTGGGGCATGACCGAAATGTCGCCGCTGGGTACGGTTTGTAATCTGCTACCCAAGCATCGTGACTACGACTTGCAGCAGCGCCTGGATATTCAAGCCAAGCAAGGTCGTGGCATCTATGGCGTCGAGCTGCGTATCACCGACGATGAAGGCAATGCCTTGCCGCACGATGGCAAAGCCTTCGGCCACCTGATGGTGCGTGGGCCGTGGATAGTCTCCAGCTACTATCGCGGCGAGGGCGGCAAGATACTCGATGCCGATGGTTATTTTGATACCGGCGATGTCGCCACTATCGATGCCGATGGCTACATGCAAATTACCGACCGTTCCAAGGATGTAATCAAGTCCGGTGGCGAATGGATTTCGTCCATCGATCTGGAAAATGCGGCGATGGGTCATCCGGCAGTGGCAGAAGCTGCGGTGATTGGCGCAGCGCATTCGAAATGGCAGGAACGTCCGCTGCTGATCATTGTCAAAAAGCCAGGTCAGGAACTTACCCGCGAAGGCATGTTGCAGTATCTCGACGGCAAGATCGTCAAATGGTGGACGCCGGATGACGTAGTTTTTGTCGCTGAACTTCCGCACACCGCAACCGGAAAATTGCAAAAAATGAAGCTGCGTGAGCAGTTCAAAACCTACCGTCTGCCAACCGACGTTTGATAGTCGGCGGATTCGGTACTAAACCTTTCAATACTTGGAATTTTTATCATGCAACAACTCTCCGGAACTGACCACGTATCGCTGTTCTCCGAGCGCCGCACCATGTACAACCATGTTGCCACGCTGTCCATTTACGATGTCAGTACGGCACCGGGCGGCAAGGTGCGCTTCAAGGACATCCTGCAGCATTTTGAGCAGCGTCTCTATCTGCATCCCGTCTTCCGGCAAAAGTTGGTCTCCGTACCTTTCGGATTGGATCGGCCATATTGGGTAGCGAGTGGTGATATCGATCTTGATTTCCACGTTCGACATATTGCGTTGCCGGCACCAGGAGATTGGCGCCAGCTGATGATTCAGGTGGCACGCTTGCATTCGCGCCCACTCGACCGCACGAAGCCCCTGTGGGAAGTCTATGTGATCGAGGGTTTGGACAATATTCCCAATCTGCCGCCCGGCGCTTTCGCTGTATTTTTGAAAATTCACCATGCCGTGGTAGACGGAATGGCTGCCATTCACTTGTTCGAGCAACTGCATTCAGATTCGCCGGAGGTCAGGGAATCAAAGCCCTTGCAGCCTGTCATCGTGGATCGTGATCCCTTGGCGGTTGAGGTGGCGGCGCAGGCACTCATCCATGCGGTTCAGCGCGTCGGCAAAGTGTCGCGCCTAGCCACCACGATTGGCCGACGGGTCATCAATGCGCGCCTGGACTCGATCGGTCGTGCCGCGCCTGATTCTGAGGATGTTCTAGCTAAGCTTGGCAAGGTGCCGAAAACCCGTTTCAGTGAACGCGTATCCGGCAATCGTGTGGTCGACGGCTTCGGCATGCCGATCTCGCGCATCAAGCGCATCCGCGACAAAGTGCCGGGAGCTACGTTGAACGATGTGTTCATTGCTGTCGCGGGCGGCGGAGTGCGCAACTACCTGCTTGCCAAAAATGAGTTGCCCGAGGAAAGTCTGCGTGCATTGATGCCAATATCGCTGCGCACCGATGCCTCGGCCGGAGGCAACGATGTCGCTGGCGTGCCTGTGCCGGTGCGCTCCGATATTGCCGACCCGATCGAGCGGCTTAAAGCGGCTTACGAAGGCGCGCGGGCAAGCAAGGCAAACGCCGAGACCTTGGGTTTGGATTTATTGAAAAATCTGCTTGATGTTTTGCCGCCGCCGGTGGTCAATTTCGCACTCGACAAATTCATGCTGCCCTCGATCAACATGACGGTTTCGAACGTCCGCGGGCCGGACAAGGCGATCTATCTCGCCGGTGCCAAAGCCATGTGCCTTTACCCGGTAAGCATTCCCGGCGATGGCGGTGGCTTAAACATCACAGGTGTCAGTTACAACCGGGTGATGTGGGTATCAGCGGTCTCGTGCCGCAACATGATGCCCGACCCGGGATTTTTTCTTGAATGTTTGCGCGGTGCCTGGCTGGAGTTGCTTGCGGCAGCGGATGCGCTTGACACTTCCGTGGTGCCATCGGGGCAGCCAAAGCGTGCGCTGACAACAGCGGACAAGACCCGAGCGGTTCCTAAGCGGAATCCGGCGACGAAGCTCAAATCGGCGGCAAAGCGTGTCCCAAAACGTAAATGAGCTTTGCTGTGTCAATGGCATTTTCACATGCGCCTGCAAGCCGCCAATTGACCTTGCTGCGCTGCTTGTCGACGACATCACTTTGCAACGTCGCGGCACACTCTGATATACCGCCTCCATTCTCGTTTTTTGCTGTTTTGGATCGACTGTTAGTCACGTAGAGCAGAGGTGTCAGCACCCCGCCAGCGCGGGTAAGATTGGAAGCAACTTTGGGTTCGAAATGTAAGGTGGAGGAACCATGAAACGACTGAGCGGCGCCGATTCTTTCATGTTGGGCATGGAAACATCCAAAGCCTACATGCATACCTTCAAGGTGGCGATCATCGATCCGTCCACCGATCCGGACGGGTGGTCTTTCGACCGGTTTTACCAAGAATCGGCACGACGAATACATCATGTGCCGATGCTGCGCTGGAAGTACCTCGACTCACCGCTGGGCTTGAATCATCCCTACTGGGTGGAAGATCCGGACTTTGATTTGCACTATCACATTCGACGTGTGGCCTGCCCGCCGCCGGGCGATCACAAGTCCTTGTGTGAGTTCATGTCCTCGGTTTATGCGTATCAGTTGGACCGTGACCGGCCATTGTGGATGGAGTGGATTGTGGAGGGACTGGCCGACGGCAAGGTGGCGATTGTCTTGTTGGTGCACCATGCTTATGTGGACGGCGTCGGGGCGGCCTGGCTGATGCAGCAGTTCTATCAAGCGCAAGCGGGCGTAAAGGCGGAGAGCCCGCCACCCTACAACCCGCCGCCGCTGCCATCGTGGTGGACCCGGCTTGGTTGGGCCTTGCGCGACTGGCCCGAGGTGATGATCGGCAATTTGCCTAAAGTGGCTCATGGGCTGTGGCGCAAATCACAACTTGACCGCCAACGTAAGGCAGCAGGCCTGCCGCCCCATCCATCCGGGGCGATGATGAAAAAAACACCGATCAACGTGGCCTTGAGCGCGGGTCGAACCTTTGTCTGTGACAGCATTCCCTTGCAGCGCTTTATTTTGGTCAGCAAAGGTTTGGGGGTCACCATCAATGACGTGTTTGCCACTTGTGTGGCTGGCGCGATGCGGCGTCTGCTGGGCGATCTCAACTATGACCCTGACACGCATCCGCTGATCGGCGGCACGCCGTTCGCGGGCCAACGACCTCCCGGGATGGAAGGATTGGGCAATTTCGCCACACTCGACTATTGCTGGGTGCGTAGCGACATCGCCGATCCGCTGCAACGACTGCATGCCAGCCATGACGCCAACGCCGAAATGAAGCAGCACTTGAAAGAGATCAAGGAAGCCGGTGCCGACTTGAATGCGGTGATGCAGATCCTTCCGCCATGGGGAATTACCTATATCCGCAAGGCGATCCATCGCAAAGGCGGCAGCGTCAGTTTCTTTGGCAATCTTGCACTGTCCAATGTGCCGGGGCCGAAAGAAGCGCTGTATCTCGATCGCTGGAAGATTGCCAACTGGTTTTCAACCGGACAGATTATTGATGGCACTGCCATCAACATCACCATGTGGAGCTATTGCGGACAAGCCAACGTTTGCATGTTGCTTGATCGCGAGGTGCTCAAGGATGGCTGGCGCCTGTTCGCTTACTTCGTCGAAGAACTCGATGCACTTGTCGCCCTGGCGAATCAAAAGGAGGTCGTAGCATGATCAAAGTTGGCCCGTTGGACATGGTGTTTTTATTGATCGAGAACGCGACCCTCCGTGCGCACATGACGGCGTTCATGATTTTTGAAAAGCCCAAGGGGCAGCAGGCGTCGTTCGGCCCGCGCCTGGTCGAAGCCTACCGAAAGAGTGAGGCGGCCAAGCCGTTCAATTACAAACTCAAATGGCTGGACAAAAGTATCGGCTCCTGGGAAACCGTTAAACCGGACATGAACTATCACGTCCGGCACATTGCGATTCCCGGCCCCGGGTCGATGAAACAGTTCTACGAGACAGTTTCTTTCCTCAATACCAGTTTGCTTGATCGCGGCCACCCCTTGTGGGAATGCTATGTCATCGACGGCATAGAGCACGATCGCATCGCAGTGATGATCAAGGTGCATCACGCGCTGATTGATGGCGAGGGTGGCATGCGGGTGATGCGCAATTGCCTGAGTGACTCGGTGCGCAACAAGCGGCTGGCTGCGCCATGGATGGCTTTCGAAAACGCCGAAAAAGTACGCCGGCCGCGGCCTAGTGTTTCACAAGTACAAAAGTTGCAAGGCGTGCTCAAGCGCCTGACCAGTCTCTCGGCTGATCTGATTGGCTTTGGCAATAGTGTGTTTGACATGGGTGCGCAATCCTTGAACTTGAAGCCGCGCATGACTTCACTGCCCTTCGCGGCGCGATATACCTTGTTCAACAACACACCAAAATCTGCCGCCCGTGCCTATGCCAACATGGAGCTGCCGCTGGATCAGATCAAGGCCATAGCCAAGGCGACCGGCACTTCGGTCAACGATGTGGTGATGACGCTGATCGACGACGCGCTGCAGCAGTACTTGCGTGAGCAGCAGGCACCAACCGATAAACCCTTGGTCGCCTTCATGCCGATGTCGATGCGCGACGAATCCAGCGGCGAGGGTGGCAATCAAGTCACCGTGGAATTGATTGCGATGGGCGAGCCGAAAGCCGGCATTCGTGATCGCCTGAGCCAAATCCATGCGGCAACGCAAAGCGCCAAGGAAAAGGGGCGCGGCATGCGCAAGGCCGCGCGTCAGGGCATGGCTTTGGTGCTGACCGGCGTTCTCACCATGGCCGACAACTTGCCGCTATTTGGCAAGCGACCAAGCGCCAATCTGGTGATCTCGAATATGAAGGGACCGAGTGAACAACTTTATCTCGGTGGCGCACCGATGGTGGCCTTCCACGGCTTGCCGATTCTGCCGCCCGGTGCCGGGCTTAACGTCACCTTCGCCAGTGTGAACAAAGACATTTGTCTCGCCATCGGCGCGGCACCGGAGGCGGTGCGCGAACCTTACCGCATCGCCGAATTGATCGAACAGGCGTTTCGCAACTTGCGAGTTGGTGCTGGTACCACGCCGTCAAACAAGCCGCCAAACACTGCGCGCCGCACTCGGAAGACGGCCTAACCGACATTTAAATCAAATCTACGAACCACACGGAGAAGCTCATGAAAAATATTGGCAGCATGCTCAAACAGCGCGCATTCGTTTCGCCCCAACTCGAAGCCTATGTCGAACCCTCGACCAAGACGCGCATGGATTACACGCAGCTCAATTGGCTGGCCAACCAATGCGCCAGCGTGCTGACCTCGCTGGGTGTCGGTAAGGGCGACCGGGTGGCACTGTTGATGCCCAACTGTGTTGAATTCTGTGCCCTGTTTTATGGTGCCGCCAAAATCGGCGCCGTGGCGGTACCGCTGAACACGCGACTGGCAGCGCCAGAGCTGGAATTTATCCTTTCCGACAGTGGCAGCAAGGTTCTGGTCTATGGCGAGGTATTTGCCAAACTTGCCGATGGCATCAAGTCCGGCACCACCCATCCGACCACGGTTAAAGAATGGATGGCGGCGACCGGTGATGCAGGATCTCTCGCCGAGCGACTCAAGTCGGCCGATGCTGCTGATCCGGGCGTCGAGTGCGGCGGAACAGATAATCTTTTCATCATGTACACCTCAGGTACGACCGGCAATCCCAAGGGCGTCGTGCATACCCACGACTCGGTGCACTCTGCAGCAAGCTCATGGGCGCTGACCGTGGATGTCCGTTATCAAGATCGCGTCCTGCTGCCTTTGCCAATGTTCCACGTGGCCGCCCTGACTACCGTCATTTTTTGCGCGATGCGCGGTATCAGTCTGATCTCAATGCCGCAGTTTGACCCCATGACGGTCTGGTCATTGATTGTCGAGGAGCGCGTTTCGATCGGCGGTGCGGTGCCGGCGATTCTGAATTTCATGCGCCAGGTGCCGCAGTTTGCCGAACTCAACGCACCCGATTTTCGCTATTTCATCACCGGCGGCGCGCCGATGCCCGAGGCCCTGATCAAGATTTATGCTGCCAAAAATATGCAGGTCGTGCAGGGCTATGCGTTGACCGAATCCTGCGGCGGCGGCACGCTGCTGCTCAACGAAGACGCCTTGCGCAAGGTCGGCTCGGCTGGCCGCGCGAGCATGTTTGCTGACATCCGCGTGCGCAGCATCGACGGGGTGATCAGCGAGCGCGGCGAAGGCGAGGTGGTGATCAAGTCCGACTTTTTGCTCAAGGAATACTGGAACCGGCCGGAAGCCACGCGGGACTCGTTTCAGGATGGCTGGTTTTGTACCGGCGATCTCGGCATCATCGATGACGATGGCTATCTCTACATCAAAGACCGCATCAAGGACATGATCATTTCCGGCGGCGAGAATATTTATCCCGCCGAAATCGAAAGCGTGATCATCGGTATCCCCGGCGTCAGTGAGGTTGCGGTCATCGGTTTGGCCGACGAGAAGTGGGGCGAGATTGCTTGCGCCATCGTGGTGGCGGATCAGACCAAGGTCGATGAGCAACAGATCATTGAATTCTGCGCTACGCGTTTGGCGCGCTACAAGCTGCCCAAGAAGGTGATTTTTGCCGAGACCATTCCGCGCAATCCTTCGGGCAAGATACTCAAGCGAGTCCTGCGCGAGCAATACGTTTAGGGTCTCCGCGATGATGCAAAGCTGGCAGACGGATCTGCTCAATTTGCAGTTGAGCTTGAGCGTCAAGCCGCTGTTTCGGGTTGTCGGTTCGATTAACCAGGTGCGCAATCTGGTCAAGATTTCGATCAGACCCTGGGGCGTTTCAGCGTGCCGCGCGGTTCGCGGCGCGAGCGCGTGCGCATTCCGGGCGCGGCATTCGATGCTGAATGGGTCAGCCACGACGCCACCCCCAAACGGCGCATCATTCTCTATCTGCCCGGCGGTGCCTTTGTCTTACGCATGCCCCACATGCACACCGGGCTGGTCAGTCGTCTCTGTCGTCAGGCCGATGCGCAAGCACTGATGGTGTATTACCGGCTGGCGCCGGAGCATCCTTTTCCAGCCTGCCTCAACGATGCCGTATTGGCTTACAAGTGGCTGCTCAAGCGAGGTTTTTCGCCCGAGCAGATTGTCATTGCCGGCGATTCCGCAGGTGGCGGTTTGACCTTGTCGACTTTGTTGGAAATTCGCGACCAAGGGCTGCCCATGCCAGCCGGCGGCTACATGCTCTCGCCACTGCTCGATGCCAGCGATAGCTCGGCGTCGCGTTGGAAAAATGCGGCGAGTGATACAGCATTGCCGGCCGCGCACCAGCGCGCGATTAATCCGCGCCCGCTGGTGATGGGCGATCTGGCCATCGACGACCCGAAGCTGTCGCCGTTGTTTGGTGACTATCACGACCTGCCACCGCTGTATGTGCAGGTGAGCGATTCCGAGATGTTGCTCGATGACAGTTTGCGCATGGCGCGTCGCGCCCACACCTATCAGGTCGAGGTCAAGGTCGACATCTGGCGCAAAGTGCCGCACGTCTGGCAGGCCTTTGCCTTCCTGCCGGAAAGCCGCGATGCCTTGGCCAAGGCCGCCGCCTATCTGCGCGCAAGGGTTGCGTGATCAATCGCCACCACTCAATTTCAAAAAAACACACACCATGGCCATTTATCAAGTCGATAGCGAAGACGCTAATTTCCTGTTTCTGGAAAAGACTGAGAGCCCGACACACATCAGCCTGATCTATCTGTATGACCAGTCAGCCCTGGGCGACAAGCCGGTGCGCTTTACCCAGATCCGCCAGCATATGGCCAATCGAATCAACTCAGCACCGGTGTTCCGGCAGAAGGTGCGACCGACGCCCGGCAATATCGATTTTCCGTATTGGGAAGATGATGCGAGATTCGATCTGGATTTTCATGTACGCCATCTGGCACTGCCCAAGCCGGGCGACTGGCGACAATTCTGCATTCAAATCGCGCGCCTGCACTCGCGTCCGCTTGACCTCGATCGGCCGCTGTGGGAACTCTATGTCATCGAGGGCTTGGACAATTTCGATGGCTGCCCGTCCGGATCGTTTGCGCTGTATTTCAAAGTACATCATGGCGCGATGGATGAGTTCACCGCGCTGGAACTGATGCAGTCGCTCAACGTCCATCGGCCCGACCCGCAGCAACATGAACTCTCCAAACAGCACGTCGCACATCTGCGTGCCGTGACACCCAGTCCGGCCGAAATGGTAGCGCGCGGCGCAATCAACAATACGCTGCGTAGCGGCCGCCTGCTGCTGCAACTGGTCACCCATTGGAGCACCCTTGGTCGCCTTGCGACCGGTCTCACCCTGCGACTGGCAAAGCGTGCTGTCGATGGCGACGCCGTACTCGACAGCCCGCCAACCCGCTTTGCCCGCCCGCTCGGTGCGGCGCGCGTGTTCGATGGTGGCTTTTACCCGCGACAACTGATAGCTCGCATGGCAGCACAGGTACCGGGCGCAACGGCAAGCCACGTCCTGCTCGCCATCTGTGGTGAAGCCATGCGCGCCTACCTAGAACAGCAAGGCGAGATGATCAAGGTGCCGCTACAAGCGCTGTTGATGGTCAATGTGCGTAATGCAGGTGCGCACGCGCTGATCGGCAATCGCATTGCGGTGAATCAGATTGCATTGCACACCGGCATCACCTTCCCGCTGGAGCGGCTGCACGCAATCTGCTCGACGCATCCCGAGCTACACAGTGTCGAGAAAGACGAACTGACCAGCTTTCGCCTACGCTCGCTGTATGAGAATTTGCCAGCGCCGCTGATGGCCTGGCTAGGGCGCAACGCCAACCGCGAAAACAGTGTGCATCGCGGCATATTGTCGGCCGGCAATTGTGGTGTTGCCGAAATGCAGGGCGCGGACAAACCGCTCTACCTGATCGGCGCCCGCTTGGTCGGCTTCACCGGCATACCGCCATTGTTCAGCGGCTGCGGCTTAATGTTTACAGCAAGTTCTTACCTGGACCAAATCGGCCTGACCTTCGTTTCTGATCGCAACCTGCTGCCTGACCCGCGAACCATGCGCCAATGCCTGGACGAGGCCGTGGCAAAAATAGAAACTCACCTGAAGGCGAAATCCAACGGCGTGTTACCAGCACCAACTGGCAAAAAACGGACAGCGACGAAATAAGCGATGGCGCGAGTTGGACCCCGCGCCGGGTTCAGCGATTAGCGGGAGGTCACCCAGACCGGCGAGGTGTAGGCGCGATCCTGAATGGCCGTGGGAACGCCCTTGGGCAGCGTGGTGCCAAAGACCTTTGCGTCATAGACGGTCCAGCGCGGGGTCGGAATCTCAAGCACACGGACATAGTAGAAGGCCCGTTCGCTGGATTGAAATGCGGGGTCTTTCCAGTAGGCTTCCAGCGTCGGGCTGCCGATGCTGTTGCTGTAGCTGGCATTGGCAACATTGACGGTATTTCCCACCGAAGGTAGCTTGCCGTTCTTGCCGATTTTTCGTGCCCCAGACCACGCTACGTCATAAATTTTCTCGTGTGTTTTGCCGCTCTTGTCCAGCCAACCCTTGATCACCTGAAGACGGTCGAGGTTGGCGCCATCCGGTGCGCGGGCTGCTTTGATCAACAGCGTCGGTGCGGCTGTTTTTGACATGCTATTAGCGGCTACTTTTAGTTCGCCGCCCATAGGCACACCATGGGCGTAACCATGATTTACCCAGTCTGCACGAGTCAAATCGCCGGGCATGAAACCCAAACCGGCGAAGACCCGAACTTCGAGCCGTGTGCCGGTGGTGGCGTAAACTTCTTTGCGGGCCATCGCGTCCCAAAGTGCTTCGCGAGTGTTTTCGCGTGCCCAGACAGCGGCCAAGCCAGAGGCGGAAGCCTGAGCGTGGACGATCTTGGCGTCGGGGTTGGCCTTCTGCGGAATGGCCGGGATGATACGTTCGTCAAAACGACGCTTGTCGGTGGTGGGTTCGCCGAGCGTGACTTTGCCGAAGAAGTTGTCTTCGTCAGGCGTGGCCAATGAGGTGTGTGAGTCGGTTGAGCCGATCATGCCGAACTTGAAGGGATTGGCGCCTAGCATGCTGTCAAAGGCAAGACCACGCTTCAACGCTTCGCGCCCATATTCACGCGGCAGCATGTCGGGTGTTTTGGGCTCCGGGCCAAAGCTGCCGACATCCCAGGTCTCGAAATCGGCAAACTCGTCGGTTGGAGAAATCGACGGATGAGCCTCGCCATCGCCTTTCATCTGGGTGACTTCGTAGATCGGTTCCCAGCGCATACGCCGCTCGGCATAGGCCTTGTCCATCGGCTTATTGGCGAGGGTTACGGTGTCGAACATCAGCCCATTCGAGAGATTGCCATTATGCGGAATCGCCAATACTTTGCCACCGGTATCGCGCTCGTAATTGCCTAGGTAGGTCCATAGCGCTTCCGGATCCTGCGAGTCAAACATTGAGAACGGCAAGACGGTATCCACCTTGTCTTTGCCGTCGCGGAACACCACTACACGGTGCAGGTTGTTGCCGCCCGGTGCAGAACTCCACTCAAAACCATGCAAGGCGGTAAAGCGCCCGGGTTCGTTGTATTTCTCGGCCGCTGACGTGAGGCGTTGCCAATAGGTGCGCGTCAGCGCCTCGTTGCCCTTAAGCGGGTCTTTGCCGCTCATCACGCCGCCGCCCCACATGCGAAAGGCATCCCAGACTTTTCCAGCTTTGACTGCTGCGCTAATTTTGCTGCCGAACTCGGTCTTGAGCAATTCAGGATTGTTCTCGGCGATCATCGGTGCCAAACCTAAGTTCTCTGCGTGATCAGAGATCACCAGAAAGTCTAGTGGGCGTGCCAGCTTTGCCTTGACCCCGGTTGAGGCGGTCACCATTTCTCCGCGCGCGAAGCGATAGGCTTCTTCCGGACCGAGATTATTTCCGATCATGCCGGCATCGGAGGAATAAGACGTGTGCAAATGGGTATCGCCGAAGTACACCCGGTTTGGGTGGTTGTCACGCGTGGGTGGTGAGTACTCTGAAGCTGCGTTTGCAAAGCCATGCGACATCAGTGCCAGTGCAATTGCGCCGCCAAGCACGTGCTGGCGAAAAGATGAAGGTGAGTTCCAAGACATGATTTGATCCTCTGTTTAACGTGGATTGTTGACTGTTACTGGGGCGGCGCTTTGCAGATAGTAATGCAGGAATAGCGCGGCATAGACGAAATCCCCCGTTACCAACACCGGCAGTTGCCAGCCGATGATGCCAGTCAACCAGGCGCCGTAGAAGAAGCAGCCGAGTACTACTTTTAATACGCCGCCGAGAACTAAGTAGGGACGATAGCGAACCGGGTCGACGCCAATCATCCAATAGGCCCAGCCAAATGCAATGGCGACTGCGGCGATCAGGCGCAGGAACATCTGTCCGCTGGGATTGAGTTGCAAGTTCAGGACTTCGCCCATCCATGGCGTGGCAAACATGAGCGGTAAAGCAATGGCGAAATTGAACAACGCAGCGGAGGTGAAGAAAGGACGAGGAGCAATGTTCATAAAAGTGGCTTTCAGGCAAGGCGGCGAAGGATGGCCGGGTAGGCGTTGGGAAACAGCCGGGACAACCAAAACATTGTGGTTGATTTGTTGCCGGTGATGATGCGTTTTTTCCCGGCGCGCATACCGGAAATAATGTCGGCAGCGCAATCCTCCGGCGGTGTGAGTAGCATCTTTTCAGCCATGCCGGCAAAGTTATCCTCTTCTGCACCGGCTGCTTTGACACGGCGACCTGCGCGCTCGATATTGGTCTTGATGCCACCGGGATGCACGCACACCGCTTGCACCCCAGAACCTTCCAACTCCTGCCAGAGACATTCAGTCAGACCTCGTACCGCAAATTTCGACATGTTGTAGGCGCTTTGCGTCGGGAAGGCGAGCAAACCAAAGACGCTGGAAATATTCACAATCCAGCCCTCGCGCTGATCCAGCATCATCGGCAGAAATGCCTTGGTACCGTAGAGCACGCCGTACATATTCAAATCGAGTTGCCAACGGAACTCTTCAATTGACGTGTGCGCTACAGTACCAATCACAGTTGCGCCAGCATTGTTGATGATGACGTGCGCAGTGCCGAAGTCGCGCTTTACATCGTCTGCATGCGCTTGAAATGCCTCCCATGATGAGGCGTCGAGCTGGTAGCCGCGTGATTCACCGCCAGCCGGCAACAATTTGATAGTTTCAGCCAAACCGGCATCATTGATGTCGGACAGCGCGAGACGCGATCCGGCTTGCGCAAATTGAATTGCGAGTGCGCGGCCGATGCCGGAACCTGCTCCTGTTATTACGACGACTTTGTTTTTGAACATCATTATTCCTTCGTGATGATTTGGGATTCCAAAGCGAAAATCGCCATGGGTAGCATGGCAAATTCGCTCACTTGCTAAGAATATGAATTGCGACTGCAGCTTCCTCGATACCCTGCAAACCACCGCCATTTTCCTGAATGGCATTTCGCGCACCGTGAACTTGGCGCTCGCCGGCTTCACCTCGCAACTGTGTCACCAGTTCGTACAATTGACCGATGCCGGTCGCGCCCAGCGGATGGCCCTTCGATTCAAGACCACCGGAAGGATTCACCGGCAGGCGTCCGCCTACAGTGAACTCTCCACGTTCCGCAGCAGGACCGCCCTGTCCGAAGGGTACGAAGCCGAGATTTTCGACCTGCAGGATTTCGCCCATCGCTGAGGCATCATGCACCTCGGCGACATGCATATCTTCCGGGCCGAGACCGGCCTGCTCGTAAGCTTGTAGCGCGGCCAGACGGCCAATGTTTTTTTGCGGCTCGTCGAGGCGGCGGTGGGTAAAGCTGCGAATGACGCTGGCCGCGACTTTGATGCAGCGACTCTTGTCGGCACCGATGCGCTTGAGACCTTCTTCTGTGCACAGGATGGCGGCGGCAGCACCGTCGGACAGCGGCGCGCACATCGGCAGCGTGATTGGATAGGTGATGGGCGGCGCAGCAAGAATTTCCTCAATCGTAAATGGCTTGCGAAATTGAGAGTAGGGGTTGTGCACCGAGTGCGTGTGATTCTTTGCCGACACCGCAGCGATCTGGCGCTGGGTTGTGCCATAGGTCTTCATATGGAAGCGGCACAGCGCGGCATAGATCTGCATGAATTTGCTATAGGGTTTGTCTGACTCGGTGCCTGGTGGGGGAACAACACCCTCGCCCATTTTCACCAGCGTTTGGTAATTTTCTTCTGCACGCGAGACATCCCAGCCACCTTCAAAAATCGAGAAGGCTTTCATTTTGTCTGCGATGTTCATCTTTTCTGCGCCGAGTGCCAGCGCGACATCGGTGGCGCCGGCCTTGAGGCTTTGCACCGCGAGATTGAAGGCCGAACTGCCCGATGCGCAGGCATTTTCAATGTTGTAAATGGGGATACCTTCGACGCCGATCTTGCTGAACACGACCTGGCCGGGGATTGAAATCTGGCCCTGTAGCGGACCGTTGGTCATGCCTGCGTAAAACGCGGCGCCCAAGTCGCTGGTGGTACAGCCAGCGTCTTTCAATGCACCGTTCAGTGCCTCGCGAGCGAGGTCATCAAGCGGACGTTCGAGGTGGCGTCCGAAAACGGTCATTGCAATGCCGGCAATATAGATGTTGCTCATGCTCATTTCTCCTGTTGGATGCTGTCTGGGTTCATCGGCGCCGTGCTGTCAGCGCCGATTCACGGTTTGAAGTCACCGATCAGTTTGCGAACGGACCGAGCCGGTTGCGATATAGCCAACCCACCGCCTTGTAGAAAGTATTAGGTGCTAGGCGTTTCGCGGCCCAGATCAGCTTGTACTCGGCCTGTGGGATCGAATAGAGATTGCCCTTCTCCATTTCCTTGATGGCGAAGGCCGCCACCGTCTCCGAGGTGTGCTTGCCTTTGTCCATGTCCTTTTGCACGATCCGTGCGCCGACACTGAGTTCTGCGGTATTGCCCCGGTTCTGCGCCGCCTTGTCTAGCAGGCTGGATTTGAAGCCGGATGGGCAGAGTACGGTTACGCCGATATTGGCGGTGGACAATTCGGTATACAAGGTCTCGGAGAGTGCAATAACGCCCGCCTTGCTGACGCTGTAATTGGCCATTTCCGGCATGGACAGCAGACCGGCGGCCGAGGCGATGTTGAGGATGTAGCCGGACTTTTGCTTCACCATGTCCGGTGCGTAAGTACGGCAGCCATTGATGACGCCATCGAGATTGGTCGACAGCAGGCTTTCCCAGTCGTTATCCGACAGGTCGACCATCTTATTGACATCGGCGACGCCGGCGTTATTGACCAGGATGTCGATGCCGCCCCAGGCCTTGTGCAGCTTTTGGCGCACCACCTCCCATTGCGCTTTTTCGCGCACTTCCAGTTGCAGGCCCAGGCCCTTGCCCCCGCGCCGGGTCACCTCATTGGCCGTGTGTTTGACGGCATCGAGCTTGCGTCCGGTGACGGCTACCTTCCAGCCGCGCTCTGCCAGGGCAAATGCCAGTGCCTCGCCAAAGCCGCTGGTGGCGCCAGTGATCAGGACGCGTTTTTTGGGGAATCTACTTTCCAGGCTTTTCATGTTCTGATGCTCCATAGTTTGGCGGCAGGCGAGCCACTCGCTGCGCTTTTCCCGTTAGACGTCTTGTGTCTGGTGCACTACTCCAGAAGGCGGACTGCAATCGCTATATTTTTCGCCGCGCGCCGTCCCAGTACTGGCTGCGCAAGTCTTTCTTCAATACCTTGCCAACCGGGCTGCGCGGCAAGGCGTCGACGAAGTCGACCGACTTTGGTGCTTTGACCGAACCGAGCTTTTCCTTGCACAAGGCGATCAACGCGTCTGCCGTCACGGTTTGACCCTTGTTGAGTTCAACCACGGCTTTCACTGCCTCGCCCCATTTCTCGTCAGGGACGCCGATCACCGCACAGTCCTGCACCGCTGGATGCGACCACAACACTTGCTCCACTTCGCTCGGATAGACGTTGAAACCACCGGAGATGATCATGTCTTTCTTGCGGTCGGTGATATGCAAATAGCCTTCGTGGTCGATGTGTCCGACATCACCAGTGTGTAGCCAACCGTTGACGATGGTTTCGGCGGTTTTTTCCGGCGCCTTGTAGTAGCCCTTCATCACCAGATCGCCGCGCACACAGATCTCACCGGTTTCACCTTGAGCCAGGATTTCGTTTGAGTCGTTCATGATCTCCACGCCGATTAGTGGATTTGGACGACCCACCGATGACAGGCGGTCGTCTGAAGCGATTTTGCCGTTGCTGAAATGCTCATCGGGTGGCAGATAAGAAATCGATGCGGGAGCTTCGGTCTGACCATAGCCGCCCATCATGCACGGGCCGATGACTTCAATCGCCTGTTTGAGTTTTTCGACCGACATCGGTGCCGCACCGTACATGAAGTACTTGAGCGAACTGAAATCGACCTTGCTCTTCAGGTTCGGAATATCCAGCAGGCGATAAATCACTGTGGGTGGCAGAAAGAATTCTGTCACTTTGTATCTTGGTATCGCGGCAAGAAGAATCGTCGGGTCAGGTTTGGTCACCACGACTACCGTGCCGCCACGCGCAGTAGCTGGCAGCGAAAGAATCCCTGCGGTATGGGTCATCGGCGCTGCCGCCAGGTTGACGATTTTTTCCTCGGCCAGATAAGTGCAGCTAATCGTGTAATGCGCGCAAAAAGTTTGCAGGCTGCGATGGGTGTTCATCACGCCCTTCGGCATGCCGGTGGTACCTCCGGTTGACGACAACATCACCACATCGTCCATATCAACCGCAACATTCGGCCGAGTGGTTGGCTGATTCATCACCCACTTTTCGAGCGAGATAGTACCTGCTACGTCGGTACACTCGCCGTCAACGCAGATCCATAATTTGATCTTGGGAAGCCGTGGTTGAAGTTCGGCAATCGCCGGTGCGAAATACTTTTGAAAGAACAGCACTTCGCAATCAAATGCATCGAGCACGTAGTGATTCTCTTCTGCGGAACTACGAGCACCGACTGGAAGCCAACACATGTTGGCGCGCCAAAGACCCAAAGTGCAGGTCCATGCCGGCACATCATTCAGCGCCCAGACCGCTCCTTTGGTTTCCTTGCCGAAGTCTGCCGCGAGCAAGGCGTTGGCGACCTTGCAGGACAGTTCACCGACTTCGTTGAAGCTGTACTCGCGATCGTCCTGAATATAGGCAGCACCCGTCGGGTTGATGCGCCAGCCGCGATCAAAGAAGTCAATGGTAGCCATACTAGCTGCTCCCGTTACAGCGTCTGAACGCTGGCACGCGCCAGGCCGCGCTGCTCAAGGAAGCCGAGCAGATAGCGGTGATCGAATGCTTTACAGGCCGAGGCGAAACCCACCTTCTTGGTATCGCCGTCGAGCAGCTTCATGACGGCGGCAGTCTGTAATGCACCGGTCGAGATGTAAGCCGTCAGCCCGTGCACGGTGGCGCGTACGGCAGAGAGTTGGCCGCGCCCGATGGCGAAATCGACCGTGCGCACCGTCGTGGTACGTTCCCGCGCCGGCATGCTGGGTGTTGTCGAATCGACGGCGCCTTTGATGATGGCATCCTGATGCGCGGTCGGCAGGTCTTTGAACTCGGCATCCCATTTCTGGAAAAAGCCGTGAGCTAGGCGCATCACGTTGTTGTCGTAGAAACCGACGGCGGAGATGCAGCTATGCACCCGTGGGTCATTCTGATAATAAATTGGCAGCGAAGTGCCGCTCCATGGCAGTGCGAAAACCGGCCGCATGAAGCTGGGGTCGACCAGATCAAACGAATCAGTGACCGCGTGTTCGACCAGGCTTTTCTCCCACAAGTAGTATTGCTTCATACGCGCCATACCGAAGATTGACGCGGTCGAACCGACCGTCACACCCGCAACGCCGCCGCGGGTGCCGCGACAAATGGTGCCGGTTTCGATGCAATCAATTCCCGGCGTTTCGAGCGCTAGTTCGGCGGCAATCTCGGCAAAGGTATACATATACGAGGTTGCCGGGGCCAGCAACAGGCCGGCTTGGCGATAGAGTTCGCCAAAACGCTCGCGCATGTCAAGGATGTAGGCTTGCTCACCGGTGGTGTCGAGGTGATGGCATCCAGCGTTGAGCGCCGCTTCGACCGCCGCCGCGCCAAATTGCGAGAAGGGACCCACGGTATTGCAGACGACTTTGGCGCCCTTGAATGCCTTGGTCAGCGCCTCCACCGTATGCTCCACCTCAAGGATTTCGTAGGTGGCGGATTCGAGACGCACAACACGCTGCGCCATCATTTCCTGTGTCCGCTTGGCGCTACGCGCAATCGCGGTGAAAGGGATGTTCTGGTCGATCAACCAGTCCATTGTGAGCATGCCGGTGTAACCACTGGCGCCATAAACAACTACGGGGTACTTGGCCATTCTGTTCTCCTTAGGGTTTTGTTGGTTGATGAGAAGTCAAGTCAGTTTTGCGTCCAGCCGTCTTCATACATCTGTTGGCAGAGGTAACCCAGACGCGTCGTGAGCATCATGTTTTCGCCATCTTCGATTAGCGCCGAGCGCACATCGCGAACCAGTTTTTCAATCGGATATTCGAGCGTGGTGCCATTGCCACCGAACAGACGGAAGGCCTCCATCACTACTTTTTCGGCTTCTTCGGTGACCGTGACCTTTCCCGATGCCGTGGCCCACGGATGGCCTTGCGGCGTCATTCGCGCATAAGCCAGTGAGCGGCGCGCCACTCCTCGGCACAACTCCACACGCCGCATCATGTCGCCAATCCGATAACGGGTCAGTTGGTGATCCATAAGCAATTGACCACCTTGTTTGCGCTCGTGGCAATAGGCCAGCGCCATTTCAAATGCCGAACGCGCAACACCAGTAAATATTTGTGACATGTGTGTGCCGGCGAAAGACCAGGCGGAGGCGACGTTGCCGTAGTACTCGTCCTTCAACGCCACTGCAAAGCGTTTTGGAATCTTGACGTTATCAAAATAAACCTCACCCTGCGGTAAGGCACGCTGACCGATTTTTTCCAGTGGTTTGCCTTTGGATACGCCGGGCAGATCGAGCGGAACGATAACTGCCACCCCGTTGGGGCGCCCATCGGCATCGTAATATCCATCGCCATAGTCGGCGGTCAAATAAGCCAATGCTACCTGCGCGACTGCGCCATTGGAAACCCACGCCGAGCATTGGCCGTTGATAGTAATTTCGTCTTTGCCAACGGTGGCACGCATGGTGCCTTTGTTGCCTTGTGCGCCGGGAACCCACTCGCGCTTCATGTCGAATGCGCCGACGTCGGTGCCCTTGTCCGGGTGAGTAATCATCCAGCAACCAATCTTGCCGGTACTCAAATCGACCAGTTCTTGGTTGCCAATGGTCTTGGCCATTTCCAGCGGAAACTGAGTCACCGTGAGCGAAACAGCAAGGCCGCTATCGCCCCAACCCATTTCTTCACCGATCATCGATTCGACACGGATCGCCATCTCAGGCGGGAGTTGTCCGAGGAGATCCGGGTCAAGGCCGAGCTTCGCGGCCTCGGCAAACATGCCGTAGTAGGGAGAGCCTGGCGCGACAACCTGCGCTGCGGTCATCTTGTCCAATTCACGCCCCAACGGGCGCAGCACGTCTTTGGCGAAGCGGTGAACGCTGAGTTGAATAGCCTGTTCCTCTTCGCTCATCGGCGTCTCGAACCCGGTCATTGCAATGCTCGGTAGTTGAATTTCTTTGCTCAGTTTCATGAAGTGACTCCCCTAGTTTTTATTTTGGTATGCGACAAATTTTGCAAGATTCGGAGACTGGCGGCTTTCAATAAAGACGCGTATCTTTGTCAAAAAACGCTCATCGTGTAGGGAGAGAGTGATGCCGCTGCCAATCTGGATGAATGTTCGCAGGGACTTGGGCCGTAGCCCTATTGTCGAAGGTCATATCGGTGGCTCGACACCTTTGTATATTGAACGCTACGTGTACCAAACGATAGAGTGCACGGTTTCTGGCCTTGCAGCGACAAGTCTGGTCACTCAATTCGGCGGTGGCCGTGTCAGTGAGGGTGAGCCAGATCATTTGCGTAGCATGAATCTGCCAACTCAGTCGCTACTCGTACCCGCTGGTGTACCGACACACTGGCACTATTCAGGGACGGTCGACTATGCTGTTTTCTATTTTCTTGAGGGCGCCAATAGTGCGATGCAAAGCCTCAGCGTGCTTGCTGCGGCACATAAGCAACCGCTACCGTTCAGCGACCAACTGGTAGGTGCATCGGCGTTGCAATTGGTCAACGAGTTACAAAAAGGACGTCAGGCCGACGAGGGATTTATGGAGCGTCTGGCAGGCGTTATGCTCGAGCAAGTTTTCCGGGTGCTAACGACTTCGGGGACACGTGGAATCAACGCACGGCACGTCCATTTTTCTCGACTGCAAAAGGTGCTCAACCACATTCATGAGCATCTGACTGAGGATTTGTCCGCTGAAGTGCTCGCCCGGCGGGCCGACGTCAGCCTTGCTCACTTCCGGCGGATTTTCGAAGAGGCGATGGGTGTGCCACCGCATCGATACATCGTTGGCGCGCGCTTGGAGCAGGCGCGCAAGTTGCTGACCGTGTCATCAATGCCAATTTCCCGTATCGCTCAGGAGTGCGGGTTTAGTAGCCAAAGTCATCTGACCGCCTGCTTCCGCGCAGCGCACGCGGTCACGCCGGCAGGTTATCGGACGTCGGTGGGATTTGGCGCGAGAAGCTGAGTCGAATTGACCAAGGACTCAGGTACATTTCATCCGGCAACAATTAAATATGACCTATCTGAATCAGGCTTTGGCCAATATCTGTTTTCGCGGACTGCAAAAATTCGAGACTGCCAAGTACGCTTCCGATTTCGCTTCCAATCCATGCCGGCATCCTAGTCACCCGCATCCGGGGTCCGCGCCTGTCAGGTCATTTCTGCTAGCATTCAGGCGATCCAGACAGCTTGTTTCGGTAATTTGGCGAGTTCGGCGAGGTCCCAAATTCGGAGGTCAAATCATTTGGATTGGGACTGTAAATGAGTAGATTGTTATCGGGGATTGCAATCGCACAGATATGGCTTCCGACACCATTTGGCTTGTCCACAGCGACGCAACAATGATGTGCTTGTTGCTGGCCTTCGCCGAATTTCGTCTGAGTCGAAGCTGGCAATGAGTAGCACTCCCGACACACCGGCGCTGACGCGCGCGGGGGATGCCGATGCTTCGGATACCGCGCCACCAAGCCAGCCCTGCATCATGCTGGTGTTCGGCGCGTCCGGTGATCTGACCAAACGCCTGCTCGTCCCCGCGCTTTATAACCTCGCCTGCGATGGTCTGCTGTCGAAGCATTTCGCCCTTTTGGGGACCGCAACGGGCGACCTCACGACAGAATCTTTCCGTGCGCGGATGAGCGAGGACATCAATGCCTTTCATACGCGCAACGAGTTCGATCAAGAAGTGTGGGACGACCTCGTCAGTCGTTTCCACTACCTTCCCGGCGCCTTCGACGATCTCGATGTGTTCAAGGCACTTCAGCACAAGGTACGGCAACTCGATCAAGAATATCAAGCCGGCGGAAATATTCTGTTCTATTTCGCCACCGCTCCGCGCTTTTTCGGCCAGATCTGCGACAACCTGCACAAGTCAGGATTCAAGGACGGTCCCGGCTGGAAGCGCATCATCGTCGAGAAACCCTTTGGGACGGATTTGTCATCAGCACTAAAGCTCAACGCCGAGGTTCTGAGCAACTGGAACGAGAGCCAGATCTACCGGGTTGACCACTATCTGGGCAAGGAGACGGTGCAGAACCTGCTCGCGTTCCGGTTTTCCAATGGCATGTTTGAGCCGCTGTGGAATAAGAACTACATCGACAACATACAGTTCAATGTCTCCGAAGCCGTCGATGTCCAGGGGCGGGGCGGCTACTACGATAGCTCCGGCGTGCTGCGCGACATGATGCAAAACCACATGTTTCAGATGCTGGCCTATCTGTGCATGGAGGTCCCGGTTTCGTTTGAGCCTGACGCGATTCGTAACGAGAAAGCCAAGCTGCTGCAATCGGTGCGCAACTACACGCCGGAAGAGGTCGCACGGTATGTGGTGCGTGGACAGTACGGCCCATCAACCGACAGAACCCAAAACATACTCAAGCCCGGATACCGCCAGGAAGACAGCGTCAATCCAAACTCCAACACCGAGACCTACGCCGCCGCCCGATTTCATATCGACAACTGGCGCTGGGAGGGCGTCCCGATCTATCTGCGATCCGG
Source organism: Rhodocyclaceae bacterium (assembly GCA_016721505.1). Taxonomy (GTDB): domain Bacteria; phylum Pseudomonadota; class Gammaproteobacteria; order Burkholderiales; family Rhodocyclaceae; genus JADKHX01. Next base: position 657,739 of record JADKHX010000003.1, read on the forward strand.
TAAGGCGCTGTGGAAACGCGGGACCGAGATCATCGTCGAATTCAAAAAGGCACCGGAAGTCATTTTCCGTGGCACGCCTGTCACGTCCTTGGGTGCCAATCGACTGATTTTTCACATTCAACCCTATCAGGGCATCGAGGTTCAGTTTCAAGCCAAAGTCCCCGGACCACGAATGCGGCTGCAGCCGGTGCACATGCGGTTCGGCTACGGCGATGCGTTCAAGGCCTCGCGCTACACCGGTTATGAAGTGATGATTTATGCGTGTTCTCATGGCGATGCGACGCTTTTTTCGCGCGGCGATCTGGTCGAAGCGGCGTGGCGCATAGCGCAGCCTTTGCTGGATTATTGGGCGACGACGCCAGCTGACTTTCCCAACTATGCGCGCAACAGTTGGGGCCCGAAAGCTGCGGCCGACCTGATCGCCAGGGACGGCCGCCGCTGGCACGAGGTCGTCAACGAAGAAGTGCTGCGCAAAGTTCCATTGTTCAAGGATGGCGATATGGTCTTCCTTGAGCAGGTGATCATGGCGCTACGTTCAAAGCAGGTCGACGCTGGCGAAATGATCATTCGCAAAGGCGACATTGGTCGCGAGCTTTATCTCGTGGCGCGCGGCGAAGTCGAAGTGCTTGACGACGACGGCCACGTCATGGGTGTCCTCCGTGATGGCGACATATTTGGTGAAATCGGTGTCCTGATGTGTGTGCAGCGTACTGCCAGTGTGCGGGCGAAGTCCGGTTGTGATTTGTTCGTGCTGGACAAGACCGACTTCAGTCGAATCTTGCGCGACAACCCGCACTTCGCCAGCGCTGTCGAGCGCGTCGCCGTCGAGCGCTACAGCCTCAGCGTGAGCGCGAGTGCGTTGGCGAGTCCGACCTGAGGTATCAGCTCGCCACGCTTCGCGAGCATGGTGGAATGGCGGCAAATGTGGCCACAAACCCGCATCAACGCCGCTACTCAATAGGCTTGAAACACGATCAGACTTGCGCCATTGGCAGAGGCATTGCTTAGCTGTTGCGGCCGGGCGGATTCGAAAAATTTGAAGTCGCCCATATTGGATTCCCAAGGTGAAGCATCCGTAGTCGCGTTCGAAAAAATAATTGTTGCGGTGCTCAAGGCGACAACGAGTAGCGCACTACCGTTGTCAGGTATCACCAGCGCTTGTCCTGGATCCAATTCAATCCGATAAGCTCGCCCACGGCGATTTTCGGCGATCAGTTTTGCAAACTTGCTACTCCAAGTCGGCACTAATGCTCGGCGCTCTGCACTCGGAGCGATCTCTTGAAAATCGACGCCTATATTGATGAATGGCTTGGTTCCGCTCACTGACACGCGATGAACGTAGCCGTCTGTCATGTCGGCATAAGGGAAGAAAGCCACGGTACCCGCCGGGACTTTTTGCTCACCGGGTTCACCGCCAAGCTTTTGACTGATTGCGATGGTCTCGCCAGCAATCACCGCCAGCAAATCGTTCCGATGTTCGTGATACAGCGTCCAGTCACCCGGTGCAAAATTGTTGGTATAGAGGACAAAACGCGCCGAACGATAGCGCACTATGTGCCCGGGCTCCTCGGTGACGGGGACTGCTGCAAGCGCCATTCCTGTTGCCGTAAGGTTCAGCAAGCATGCGGCGCAGAGCATGAGAAATTTCGTTTTCATTGGAATAATTTCTGTCGCAAATTGATTGAATGCACTACGCTTAGCTCACCACCACGGATAAAAGCTTGGCATGTTTGCTGATACTTTGCCTTGAAAATCCGCTGGGCGTTTTTCCAAAAATGAACGCACACCTTCTTTGCCATCGCCCATGCTCGTATAAAACATGGCCAATGAATCGACCTGATGTGCGGCAAGCGGGTGGCTATGCGCAGCGTTGCGATACATCATCTGGCGCGTCAAGGCCGTGCCAACAGCCGAGCGCCCATCGGTCATTCGATGCGCAAGTTTGTGTGCCTCAATCAGCAGTTGATCGTGCGGCACGATGGCTTTGATTAAGCGACCACGCAGCGCTTCTTCGGGGCTAAGAATGTCGGCGCAATAGGTCCATTCCAAGGCTTGTGAAATGCCCACGATGCGCGGCAAAAACCAGCTGGAGCAAGCTTCAGGCACGATGCCGATGCGCCCGAAAACAAACCCGATCCGTGCTTTGTCCGAGGCAAGGCGCACGTCCATCGGCAGTGTCATGGTTGCACCAATGCCAACCGCTGCTCCATTAATCGCGCCGACCACCGGCTTGGTGCAGTCATACACCGCCAGCGAAATCATGCCGCCGGTGTCGCGCACGCCTTGCATAATTTCGGGGTCGTCAAGACGATCTTGCATGTCTTGCAGCGTCGGTTGCAGCGACTCATCGAGACCGAATACATTGCCAGGTCGGCTCAAATCCATTCCTGCGCAAAAAGCTTTGCCAGCACCAGTGACCACGATGGCGCGGATGGCATCGTTGGCACTTGCGGTACGATAAAAGTCGACCAGCTCGTGCGCCATTTCAACCGTAAAGGAATTCATCTGATCAGGGCGATTGAGCGTCAGGGTCATGATGCCATCGTCAAGTTGTGTTGCCAAAGTGTTGTAGGTCATGGTGTTGGAAAATGTGGCGGAGATGTAAAAAGGTTTTGTGATTGAGCTTTTGAAGTCATGGTCGTTCGACCACTACAACGCGCGTTAGCAAAGTTCATGGCGTTGCTGTTTCACCCCCGATTATCAAGGATGCAGCACGCAGTTGCCCATTACCTCGCCTTTCCACTTGGCGCGCATGGCATCCTTGAACTGAGCCAGTGGATACGCATGTGAGATGTAGGGCTGGATAAGTCCTTGCTTGACCCATTTCATGATGGTTGCCAAACGTTGCGTGCGAATCGCCGGGTCGTGGACGGTGGAGATTACCGTCGGGCAACCCAGTACGTTGAGTCCTTTCATCATGATCAAATTGGTTGGTAGCGCGTTGGCCTTCGGTGCGCCGCGCTGGCCACGACCCTGTGCGACATCGGGCGTTGATGCCCAGCCAACAATCAGGAAGCGCGCACCAAAGGCCACGCAACGCAGGCTCTCCAACGAGATGTCACCGCCGACGCCGTCATACACCACAGCAGCGCCTCGACCATTGGTGAGCGCCTTCACCTCGTCGCGAAATCGCCTTATGCCTGCTTCGCCATCCGGCGCTTTGCAGTTGATCACGTGATCGGCACCTTGTGCTTTTACCAATGCCAACTTCTCGTCCGAACGACCGGTCGCGATGACTGTAGCGCCAACCAGTTTTGCCACATGTACAGCAGCGAGCCCGGTGGCGCCGGAGGCGCCGTGAATCAATACGGTTTCGCCAGCTTGCAGTTGGCCGCGCGCAATCAGGCAGTGATAAGCGGTTTCGTAATTGCCGAGCAGACAACAGGCTTGATCGAAGGACAAGCCGGGCGGAATCCGATGGACCGCCGCTTGGGGCGCGACGCCATAAGAAGCATATCCGCCGTAGGCCTGATAAGCACCGCCGGAGCGCGGGCCGGCCATGAAGCCGTCAACCAATACCCGGTCACCGATGCTGATCTGTTGCGCGTCGACGGCAGTGCCGGTCCAGACCACCACGCCGCTGTATTCCAGCCCGGGGCAATAAGGTGGCGCAGGCATGTGTTGGTATTGACCGCTAGTCATTAGTAAATCAACCCAGCCGACCGACGCACTCTTGATTGCGATGATGACATCGTCAGCCATGAGCGTCGCCGGATCAGGCGCCGGCATCGTCGCTAGACTGAGGTAGTGCTCAATCGCCTCCATCGGATTTTCGGCAAACTCCGACACCACAACGCGCTGGCCAATTGGCAATCCGACCGACATATGATGGTTTCTTTCTCTGATGTCCTCAGCGTTCGTCAAGAAACGTAGTGATTAGCGTTGCAGTTTCCTTCGCTCGCGTCAGTAAAAACAAATGCCCGTCGTTGATCACGTGCAGGCGGGCTTTTGGCAACAGCCAGGCATGTGCTTTGGCGTTCACCAGCGGGACTAAAGGATCATCATTACCCGCTAATACCAACGTGGAATGTTTGATGCGCCACAACCATGGCAAGCTGGTCCAGCCAGCCATCGCCAGCAGTTGATAGCGATAACCTCTGGGGTGCCCGGCGCGGGCGTGATCGGTGAACAGTTTGATCGCTTCGGGGTCGCTACGTAGATCACCGCCGTAAAGTTCCGGGGCCACACGGGCCATATAGCCTTTGTCCAAATAGCGGCGCGGATGCACCATTTTTAGCAGCACGCGCGGATTGCCCGGGAGCATGGTTGCGCCACCCATTGCGGTCGCCGCGAGTATCAATCGCCGTACCCGTTTGGGGTATTGGATAACGAACTGTTGCGCTAAGCCACCACCCCACGAAACGCCCATCACATCGACAATGCCGTAACCCAATTCATCGAGCAAATCGCGGGCGAGCCGCGCCATCGAAAACAAGCGATAGGGGCGTTTGGGTGGTGGCGATTTTCCGGCACCGGGGAGATCGAAAATTATCGTGTCGGTGGTGTCGAGTTCGGCCAGCATCGGTCCGGCCAGTTCCATATTGGCACCAATGCCGTTGAATAAGAGCATCGGTGGATTAACTGATTTCCTAGTGGCTGATGCGGGACGAATACCAACGCGCAACTCTTGAGTGCCCATCATGATGGTACCGATGTGCATGCCGGAAATTGGATCGATTTTGACATTGGTCAGGCGATCTTGTGGCGCGCCTTCTCGCTTTAACGGCGTGTTGTCAGCACCAACTGGCGAATTTGATTTCATGCGAGGAAAAAGTCTGGTTGCATAGTCCATCGTTGTCCTTATGGAGCCATCACATATTCACCGGGCGCTGCCACGCCTGGAGGAAATTTGCGACTACCGAGTTTTTTCGGCGCGGGCACTAGTTCGCCAGAGCGTTGGTGCATCCACGTCATCCAGTGCGGCCACCAACTGCCATCCTTGCGTTCGGCATTAGTTGCCCACGCATCCGCATCCGGACCACCGACTTTGGCAGAAAAAAAGTAGGACTTACTAATGCCTGGTGGATTTAGCAGACTTTGCAAATGCCCCGCGTTGGCGAGAACAAATTCGCTCTTGTTGCCGTAAATTCTGGCGGTGTCGTAACAAGCGCGCCACGGCGTGATGTGATCGGTTATGCCGGCAACGATATAGGCATTCACATTCACTTTGCTCATGTCTATCGGTTCGCCGAGAATCTTTAACGTACCGGCATTGCGGTATGGACTGTCTTGGAAAACGCTGATCAAATCCGCATGAAAGGCTGCCGGCAAGCGAGTGGTATCGGCATTCCAATACAGGATGTCGAACGCTGGCGGATCGTTGCCTAGCAGGTAATTATTCACCCAATAATTCCAGATTAAGTCGTTGGGCCGCAACCATGCAAAAACGCGTGCCATTTCGGCACCATCAACATAGCCACGTCGTTTGATCGTCGCTTTAATCGCATTCAGGCTTTTCTCGCTGGCAAACAAACCCATGGTAGTGTCCATCGCCTTACTCGAATCGAGCACACAAACTGGTGAGACCAGATTCGCCACTTTGTCACCTTGTCCGGTTGCGGCCAACCAGCCCACATAGGCCGCCACGGTCATCCCGCCGGAACAGGCACCCCAAATCGAAATATCCGGGCTGCCGGTGATTTGCCGAGTTGCATCGACCGCCGCGTCTATTGCCTCGACATAGGTCGACATACTCCAATCGCGATGCTCCTTGGTGGGGTTGCGCCAACTCACGGCGAAAAGTTGCACACCCTGTTCGGTGACAAACTTGAACAGACTTTTCTCCGGTGATAAATCCATAGCGTAAAACTTGTTCACCTGCGGTGGACAGACGAGCAGGGGACGCAGACGCACCTGTGCAGTTTGTGGCGTGTACTGAATCAGCTCCAGGACTTCATTTTTGAACACCACGCTGCCTTTGGACAATGCAAGATTCCGCCCAATCGCGAACGCGGATTTGTCGACTGACGACGGCAAACCTTGATTGTGGCGTGCGTCATCGACGAGATTTTTGAACCCTTTAACGAAGCTCGCACCACCGGTGTCGACTGCGCGTTTGAGCGCCGTGGGATTAAGCGGTGTATTGCTCGGCGCAATCGCGTCAACCAGGATAGACGCGAACAAATTTGCGCGCGCCTTGTCGCGCTCATCCATGCTCGATTCGTTGATGTAGCGCGCAAACTCTGCGCCGGTGGTTGCATGCGCTTGCATCAATCGCCGATGAATCGGACTGGTTTGCCAGGCCGGGTCGGCAAAGCGTTTGTCTTTTGGGTCGGCGGCTAGGTTCGACTCTCCCTTCACGACAATGCCGAGCGCCTTGACATAGGCGCGGAAGTGTTTGACCGCACGGACGGGCTTTTTGATCGCGCTACCGACCAACACTTTCGCCGCGTCCACAAAATCCTGTTTGCTGATCCCAATGATGGGATTGATCGCCAAGGTATTGCGCGCCGCGGTTTCGGTCAAGCGATCGGTCACCGATTGAGTGGATTTTTTCATTAATGAAACCCCCTGAGAAATCTGGCTGACAAAATTTCCGTACTACGGCTGGCCGACCAGCACCGCCAGTGTTTCTGCAATCAATGCGGGCTTCGTTTCACCTTCGATTTCGATGCTGTTGGTGACTTTGAGCAGCTTGCGTCCACCGGCTTGCTCAGTCACATCGGTTAGTGTGGCGCGAGCGCGAACACGCGATCCGGATTTGACTGGCGTTAGGAAGCGAACTTTGTCCAATCCATAGTTGAACACCGCTGCCACATCTTCCGGCACGATGCCGATTTCATAACTCATATCGGCCAGCAAGGACAAGGTCAAGTAGCCATGCGCAATGGTTGTTCCGAACGGACTTTCCTTTTTTGCTCGCTCGACATCGACGTGTATCCATTGATGATCGTTGGTGCAATCAGCAAAGGCGTTGATCCGATTTTGGTCAACCGTGACCCAACTTGAAACGCCAATTTCCTTGCCGATGGAGTCGGCGACGTTGGCAAAAGTCAGTGCGGAATTGCTCATGATGATTTCCTTTGCTGGTGAGTTGTGGAAGTTTGAGTGATGTTACCTAGTAGGTGTTGGCAAATTGGAAAATCAAGATGGTCCGCGCAGGCTGTCACTGCGCTGTCGTAATGTTAATTGCTGAGCTCGCCAAGACTTAGTCCACGCCAGAAATCTCAACACTGTGTGGCCACGATTTTTCCAACGCGGCAACAATCTGACGGGTGATGCTGCAACTGTCGCCATTGGTGTGATCGTGCGCCAACAGCGCCGGATCGAAGTTGCTGCGATTGTTTTGATTCCTTGTATGTTTTTGCATTGGGCGACCCGGAAACAGACGCCCTTCGAACACCGTGCCCCAGATCGCAACGTCCTTGAGCTGAATCGGTTTGACTTTGTAGGGATCCTGTTCCAACACGGTGAAGTTGGCGATTTTTCCCGGCGCGATGCTGCCCAGATCGTTTTCGCGTTGCCATGAATAGGCGGCCTCAATGGTGATTGCCCGTAGCGCATCATGCACGCCGATGCGTTGCTCGGCACCGACGACATTGCCCTCGTTGGCCTGCCGATTCACTGCTGACCAGGCGAGGAATAACGGGTCGGTTGGCGCGATGGGCAGGTCCGAATGAAACGAGAGCGGGATGCCATGTTTGATCACCGAGGCATTGCGCACCATGGCGTTGGCGCGTTGCGGACCGAGGCCAAATTTGGCGTATTTGTTGGCAAAGCCTATCGGATAGTAAGGATTGGCGCTGACGATAGCGCCCAGCCTCGCGATGCGCTCGACTTGCTCCTCGGTTGAATTCGGAAAATGGACGATCACCGTGCGGTGGTTACTGCGCGGGTTCTCGCGCATGCGCCGTTCGAGCATGTCGAGAACCACATCCATGCCCATGTCACCGGTGACATGAATGTGTAATTGATAGCCCGCATCCCAATACAACTTGCCGCGTTCTTCCAGCATTTCTGGCGTCATCAACCATTCGCCATGATGGCCATCCAAATACCCGTCTTTCATTTGCATCATTTGCGAGACGATGGCGCCATCGGCGAGCAATTTAATTTGCTTGGGGAACATCGCCACTTTGCCGCCGTCGTTCCAATTTCCCAGCGCGACTTTCTTTTCTGCCTCGACCAGCGACTCGGCCAAACCCAAGCCAGCATTGACTTGCGAACGGGCATCGGGGAAGAAGGTGCTGTAAAACGGGACATCGGGCGCGCCCAACACTTTTTGGTAAAGCTCCCACAGCCCCGGCAGGAGCAGCACGCCAGGTTCGTTCAGCGCGGTCACGCCTTTTTGGTGGTAATACGCCACCAATTGCTTGAGCCCGGCGACCATCCGCTGCGGCGACGCCATCGGTTTCATCAGCGATGGAAAAAGCAATTCGCTCGCGCCGTTTTCCCACCAATGACCTCGTTCCCAGTTGTATTGCTTACTGGCTAATCCGTGCCCATCCATCGCTGCTCTATCAAGCTTGAGCGCCTCGATGGCCGCGGTGTTGAGAAAAAACTCATGACAGGAGCGATGCCAAACAATGATCGGCCGTGTAGTGCTGATTTTGTCCAACTCCGCCCGCGTCAATTCGCCGTGCCACAGCTGATGGTAGCCCCACGAATACAACCATTCTTTGGAGTCGCCCAGCGCAAGATTTGCGGCGCTCAAGCGTTGCCGATATTCCTTTGGTGTGTTGGCCGCCTTAAAAGTTTTGCCGGGCAATTCCCAATCTTCATTAGCGATGACTTCGGTAATCAGCGTGAGCGCACCCAACAGCGGATGCATGTGCTGTTCGATAAAACCGGGTAGCACAATTTTGTCTTTGAAAGTCTGGTCCAGCTTGTATGGACGGTCACCCAAACTCGCCTTCACGCTCGCCAACGAGCCTGCCGCAAGGATGCGTTTGCCCGACACGGCAACCGCCTGCGCTTCAGGATTGTTACGCTCCATGGTGACGATTTTCTTGGCGACGAAAATGGTGGTAGTTGGGGTTTCGACTTCGGCGGCAAGCGCAGCGTTTGTCGAAAGCATCGCAGCGAAAACGAAGGTGATTATGCTTGTGCGCGCAGCAGATGTGATCATTGCAGGTTCTCCTAACAATCTGGTTGACGCTGTGCGGTCGATGAACGGGCCAGTCTCTCGCCAGCACCAAAGGCGAGTTGGATGTGCACATATTTTCGACACAATACACATCGTGTCTTGTCGTGCGATGCTAGTCCCGATTGTTGCGCCGAGGCAAGTGCAACAGGTATATGATGAAAGTGCTGACAGCGTATCTCGTGTCTGCTGAGTTCGTTGTTGGTATCGCTCGTTGACGCATTACCGAGGAGATCACCGTGAATAAACTGACTAGTGGCATCATCATTGTTGGCGTTTTGATGTCGGTAAATGCACTTGCAGCCGACGGCACGGTTACGGCGCAAAACAACGCGCAGAGTACTGATGGCGATAAGCCAGTCGTCGAACAATCGGACAAAGTCCTGTCAAAAACCAACTGCATAACCCAGACCGGCTCGCGACTGAAATCAAAGGATAAGAATGCTTGCAACGGGCTGCCGGGTCGCTCCTACACAAAAGCTGATCTTGACCTGACCGGTGCCACGACCCTCGCCGAAGCCCTGCAACGCCTGGATCCCAGTGTGCAGATTGGGCGCTAAACCTGCCAGTTGGTGCTGGCCACACGCCGTCAATTGATTACGCTCAGGCCGCCTCTGAAATAAGCTGGCCTATCAATGCGCCTAAGCGCAGATCGTCAATTCGGCCGAACTGATGGTGATAGATACGACCCTGCCGGTCGAGCAGTATTAGCGTCGGCGTGCCGCGCATCTCATAAGCTTCCATAGTCTTTGGAATCGGGCTGCCGCTGCCCGGCATATCAACACCCACCGGGAAACGAATGCGGTACTCGTGGATGAATACTTCAAGCGCATGCGGCATCATCGCTTCATGGTGCTCGAAAACGGTGTGAATTCCAATCACTGCCACATCGCTGGCGGAGAATCCATCGTGAATCAGCGTCGCTTGCGGCACGCCGTGAATTACACAGCCTGGGCAGAGCATTTGGAACGCATGCAGCACCACCACGCGACCGCGCAGCGAAGCCAGGTCAATCGGTGTCGCGGTGTTGAACCACTGGGAAATGTGTAACGCAGGTGCCGGTTCTCTAATCAAGCCCAAGATAATTTCTTTCGTATTTACGGTATCTCATTGCGCTAAGCAGCGATCCCAAATCAACGCCTGATGATTGCCAAATCACCGGCAACGAAACCAAACCCTTCATCGCGTTTCGACAGACTGATTCAGCACCTCGTGACGATCAGTGTAAACGCTCCGACATAATGTTGATAATTGGCAATCTGCAATTTTCTACCAGTGGTGCACCTATGACGATTCTCGAGAAGTTAGCCAGCAATCTTGGGCGGCGAGATGAGCGGCCAAATGTTGCGCTCGCCGAAACTTTGGTAGCCAGCGGCGACCAGATAGCGATTGCCGAGTTGGCCAAGGCGCTTGCTGGCGGCACCATCGCTGTGCGTGGCGATGCGATTAAGGTGTTGTATGAGATCGGCGAACGGTCTCCCGCATTGATTGCGCCGCACACTGATGTTTTTTTCACGACACTCAAAAGCAACAATAACCGCCTGCATTGGGGCGCGCTTAGTGCGCTCGCCACGCTCGCCGCCAGCCAGCCCAAAATTCTAGCCAAACGTCTTCCCGAAGTTTTAGCTGCGTTTTCTGTTGCTTCCGTCATCGGCAAAGACAAAACTGTATCGATACTTTGCGCACTGGCGACCAGCGGCTACGCCAAGCTTGCAATGCCGCATTTGTTGGATATTTTGGAAACCAGTGCGGTGAACCAAACGCCAATGTATGCCGAACAAATCGCTGCCGTTGTGGCGGACAAAAGCGTGATGCAATTGAGTGATGTGTTAGCGCGCAGGCTCGATGAAATCAATCAGCCAAGTAAGCGAGCGCGTATTGAAAAGGTGCTACGCAAGCTAAATGGTCGCTTGAATTTAGTGTGACAGCGTAGTAGCAACTACGCCGGCGTAATCGGGATTAGTGCATAACACTCAGCCACAGCGCAATCGTCAGCATCGCCAACAGCGTGCAGGTTTATTGGTGAATCAGTTTGCGTTTGCGATTTAGAAGCAACCATGCGAGATAGGCCGCAGCAGCAATGTCATAGCTGAGACAAAACATCGGCCACCAAACGGGAACGCCGGGATTGGCAATCCAGTGGCCGTGAAAGAAATCGAATACACCATGCGCAAAAAGCGCGACGACGACTATCCATAGATTGCGTTTGAAACCTAGTACGGTGGCAGCGACAAATAGTGCCATCACCAGAGATTCAATGATGAGTGCTTGAGTCGAGCCGCCGATAACCGCAAACAGGTTGTAGTACGAGGCGATGACCAACAGCACGGTGGGATAAAAAGCGCGATCCTTATCGAGGCCGACGAGCGTGGCCGATAGCGATACAAGCAAGGCAAGAACGACTCCGACGAGATATTCCATATTTTCAGGCTCCTGTTTTCTGACAAAGTTCAAATCAATTGGCGCGCCGTTTTTGCGGCGTCTCGCGCGAATGCGATTTCAGGCCGCAACTGCGGAAATGGTCTGCACGTCGTGGCCGGCCATCGTCCAAGCCTCGAACCCGCCTTGCAATGGCCGCACGCGGGCATAACCGCGTTCCATGAGTAACTGCGCGGCGAGGGCAGCGCCAGCTTCATTGGGACAAGTGCTAAAGATGATGACGTCTTGACCTGGCTGGACAGGTTGTTTGACTTCCACGGGAATCGCCCTTAGCTCAACTTGTTTCGCCCCCGGGATGGTTCTGGGATCGAGCCTGCGTGCCTGATGGGAACGAAAGTCGACGATTAACGGCCGAACCTCGGAATTCATCAGCGCGTGTAGCTCGTCGACATGAATACTTGCTGAACGAAGCATCGCATTCATTTGCCGGCGCTGCCACCACTTGGCCGTAATGTGGACGATCACTGTCACCGCTACGAGAATCAAGGCGCCGACGCCAAGACGCTCCGCCTGCGACAGCAGCTCTGCGACCTGCGCATGCATCACGTAGCCGGCACCGAGACCGCAAGCCGACCAAAGCATCGCACCGATGCCATCAAAAAGAAAGAAGGCACGCCACTCCACACGCATCGCACCGGCCAGCGGCGGTACCACTGTCGATAACCCGGGAACGAATTTCGCAATGACCACCAGTCCCATGCCCCAGCGATCAAAGTTCGCCCGCGCCTGAGTCACGCAAAAATCCGGCGACAAGGACACTCGGCAAAGCGTCTTCAAAACGCGATTACCGTAACGCCGGCCTGCCGCGTACCAGATTGCATCGCCGATGATGCAAGCGAGCATCGCCGCGCCGAAAAGCAAAGGTAGCAAGAGCTGGCCATCGGCGGCCAACGCACCGGCAACTACTAGGGCGGGCACGGCCGGTAGTGGCAGCCCCACTTGTTCCAGCAGCACAACCACAAATATCATCAGCACGCCGTACTGGCCAATGAGAGTGACAAGTTCATGCATCATGGGGCACCTCGATAAAGTCTGATTGAATAAATGTGGATGGCCTAGGAAACAAGATTGCGCAAGTCCTCCGGCACTGGCATGGCTTTGAAAGCATTGACGCGTGCTCTGCCGGTGTTGCCGAGGGGAACCCAGATCCGGGAAAACAGGACCGATGCGAACATGCGTGGCATCTGGCCGATGACTTCGCGGAAATCGCCTCGGCTCAGACCGGCGCGCAACATCAGCCAATGCACGTAGGTGTGGCGGAGCGTTCGGCGCTGAGCGAGCACATGCGCGCGTTCGAGATGGGTGAAACAAGCTACGTGATCCCGCCCTATCAGGGCATCTTGCGCGAGGGATATTTCCCTTGAATAGACATCGTTCACGATCGACTCCTTGGTATTAAAAAATTTGGTCACCGATTTGGTCACTGTTGCTTGCCGCGATACCATGCGTCACCATGGCTGACAAGATAGAAAAATGCGTGCAACCAGGATTGAACGTATTCGCTGTTGTTCTTGAATAAACTGGCTATCCAGAAACGGGAGCAACATTGAACGACTTCTCAATCAAGTCCTCTACGGGGTACGATGCGCCGCGCTGGTATTTGTGGGATGGCGGATTCTTGGCGCTCGGCCGCAGCGAAGGCGTCATTCAGTCCCATGCCCACCACGCCATCCAAATTGTTATCAGCATTGACGGCGCAGCCAGCATCTGCGGTGCGGACGGCGAATGGCGCTCGGCCGGTGGCATCGTCGTGCGCCCGAATGTTGAGCACGCCTACAACGGTCAGGGTTCGATGGGCGCGCTGCTGCTGATGGATCCTGAGTCGACCGAAGGCAGTTGGTTGCGCGCTGCGCTGCCACAGGACATCAACTTCCTGCCGGAAGCTGCCCTCGCCTCGTGCGTAACGGAGCTGCAAAAATTTTGCCAGTACCCGTTTGAAAGTATGGAAGTACCGGCACTGATCAGGCATTGCGTCAAGTCGCTGTGCGCCGGCGCGCCGCCGATTCGCCGTTACGATTCGCGGGTAACGACGGTATTGAACAAAATTCGTGAGTCAACTGATCTGCGGATGTCGGTCGAGGCCGCCGCTGCGACCGTTCACTTATCGCCGAGTCGCTTCGCACACCTGTTCAAGCAGCAGCTTGGCCTGCCATTTCGGCGTTACCTGCTCTGGCGCAAGCTCACCCGCGCCACGCTTGCCATTGCGCGCGAACGCACCATCACGGCGGCAGCTCACGCCGCAGATTTTGCCGACGCAGCACATGTCACCAGAACCTTCCAGCAGATGTTCGGCATCCCCCCGTCCGCCATGATGCAGGGCGACTTTTTTGAAATCGACTCGCCTTTTGAATTTGCCCGTTAAGACTGGCGAGTTTGACTATTGACGCGCAACAGCAGTCTCGACTAGTGCATAGCACTCAGCCAAAGCGGAATCGTCAGCATCGCCAACAGCGTGCAGGTTGATATCTGCCATGCCACTGCCGCGCCATCGCCGCCCATACGTTGCGCCAGGATGAATGCCGAGCTGGCGGTGGGCAGGGCGGCAAAGAGCAAAACGATGTCGGCATACAGTGGCGATAGACCGAATTGGCGCGCCAACCCCCACGCCACGAGTGGCATCGCAATTAGTTTGACCGCCAGCAAATAAATACTGGCAGCGGTCTTACCACGCAGCGCACTCTCACCGCCGATACTGTCAATCGCGGTTTGGTTAAAGCGCAAGCCCGCACCGACCGCCAAAAGCCCCAGCGCCACCGCTCCATCGCTGAGACGACTTAGTAGTTTGAGTGCTGGCTCAGGTAATTCGACACCTGCCAGATTCGCTGCCAAGCCCGCCATGGTGCCAATAATCAATGGATTTCGCGCTAGTTCGCGCCAGACATTCCGGGCGCCGTGATTGGCCAGCACCCACACTGCGGTCATGTTGGCGGGTGGCACCATGACACCGACCACGATGGCCATAGTTGCGATGCCTTCAGTACCGTGAAGGCTACCGGCAATCGCCAGACCAATATAGGAATTGAAGCGGAAAGCGCATTGGTGCAGCGAAGAAAATCGACGCGATGTGATTTGAAACAGGCGCAGGCCATAACCCAAGACAATCCCAGCCAACAGCGCTCCTGTGGCAGTGGCGATTAGCGGTCCGGCAGCTGTCCAGTTGATGTGCGTGCGCACCAGGCCGTTGAAGAGCAGCGCCGGGAACAACACGAAATACACCAGTTTTTCAACACCATTCCAAAAGTGGTCGCCCAAATGCAAGCCAGGGCGCAACGCAGCGCCGAGCAGTATCAGTGCAAAGTCAGGAAGGAGGGCGAAGGCCGCGTTCATGCTTGGACAGACGGCCAATGATCAGGTGATTTTCTCAATTTTTGATTTGCATTAGGAAGTCGGCAAATGCATTCGTTGCGAGCGTCGAGCAATATGACAAGACTAGTCATAAAATTTTTGCATGAATGCGTAGCGCAGACTAACAGCAAATGTTGTGGCAAATAGTTCAGGATGCGGACGTCTGCGCAAATTGGATAATGCACCCATCTGGCGCAATGGCGCACTCGTCGCCGTGGCCACGAACTCTGCTTATTTCCTAAGGAAACTTCCATGAAAAAAATCGTACTCTCCGCTGCCGCGCTTGCGCTCTTTATTACCGGCTGCGGCGTCGCCAATAGTGAAGAAATCGGCGCTGTCGATACGGTCTTCAAGCTCATCGGCCCCGATCACAAAATCGTCGTCGAAGCCTACGACGACCCCAAAGTAGCAGGCGTGACTTGCTATGTGTCGCGTGCCAAAACCGGGGGTATTAAAGGCGCTTTGGGGCTGGCAGAAGACAAAGCCGAAGCATCCATCGCCTGCCGCCAAACCGGCGTGATCAGCTTTGGTGGTAAACCGCTGGAGCAGCAAGAAGAAATGTACAGCGAACGCATTTCGCTAGTTTTCAAAAAGCTGCGCGTAGTGCGCATGGTGGACGCCAAACGCAATACGCTGGTGTACCTGACTTACTCGGACCGCTTGATTGAAGGCTCGCCACAAAACAGCGTGACAGCAGTACCGGTGCCAGCGGGGACGGTGATTCCGGTAGTAGCTGAACCAAGGCTGCCGCGAGGGTTTGCAGAAGTGGATCGGGCGGAAAGCGCGCGGCTGTTTTGCGGGCGCGAGCCATGACCAAGATGTTAAAATGTTAAAACCACATAACGTTTAGGAGTTTATGATGAGTGAAACGCCGGTTCGCGCCACGCTTTATTTAGAGCCAGCACTGCACAAAGCGCTGCGATTCAAAGCAGCAACTGCGCATCGCAGCATGTCAGAGATTACCAATGATGCGATTCGGCAAGCACTGCGTGAGGATGAAGAAGATCTGTCAGCGATTGCCAAGCGCAAGAAAGAAAAGCCGATGAGCTACGAAGCGTTTTTGGCCAAGCTAAAAGCCGATGGCACGCTATGAACTGACCTTCAGACCGTCGGTAGCCAAGGACTTGCGTGATGTTGCCAAGGCGGATGTGAAGAAAATTCTCGCGCGCATTGACTCGCTATGCGACGATCCGCGCCCACCCGGCTGCGAAAAACTCAGCGGTCAGGAAAGCTATCGATTGCGGCAAGGTAACTACCGGATCAGTGTACGCCATCGAAGATCAGATGCTTGTTATTGAGATACTTAAGATTGGCCATCGGCGAGAGATTTATCGCGGCCTGTGATGCTTGACTCGCTTGTCTCCGTGTCGTCGAGAGTGAGTTCAACGCTAGAAGGCTAAATAACGGCGTGTGGCCGATGAACGGGCCATTCCATCACCAGCACCAACTGGCGTGGTTGATGATGCCCAAATTCAATGCGAAGCTGACCCTGATTGCTACCCTGATTGCTAAAGGCGCTTTAGGGCTAGCAGAAGACAAAGCCGAAGCATCCATCGCTTGCCGCCAAACCGGCGTGATCAGCTTTGGCGGCAAGGCATTGGAGCAACAAGAAGAAATGTACAGCGAACGCATTTCGCTAGTTTTCAAAAAGCTGCGCGTAGTACGCATGGTGGACGCCAAACGCAATACGCTGGTCTACTTGACTTACTCCGACCGCTTGATTGAAGGCTCGCCACAAAACAGCGTGACAGCAGTACCGGTGCCAGCGGGAACGGTGATTCCGGTGAGTAAGTAGGTCACACGAAGGTTGCGGTGCTGCTGACAGGCCTTCGTGTGCCGGGTGAATTTCGTGAAATGCGGCCTATTGAATTTTGCGTAAGTCCTGGCTGTCGGCCACAAATAGGCTGCTTCCGTTTGTAGTAATCGCTCTTGGGGCGGAGAACTTAGCTGCTGTACCTACGCCGTCGGCAATGCTCTGTGAGCTGTTACCGCCACCCGCGATGACCGAAACAGCACCCGTGGCAAGCACAATTTTCTTGACCACCTTACTGTTGTTGTTGTCGAGCACATACAAATTCGTGCCATCAGTGGTGATGCCTCGAACATCCAGACCACTGGCGGACAGGGCAAGGGTTGTCACTGCACCGGTGGCGATGACGATTTTTCGTATTGAGCCGCCAAACAAATCCGACTCGTACAAATTCGTGCCGTCTGTTGTCAGAACATAGGGGTTGCTGAACGTTGCTGCTGCGCCAGTACCGTCGACGCGGCTTGCTGTGCCAGATCCTGCAAGTGTCGTCACCACACCAGTCGCAATGACGATTTTGCGAATCTTGTTGTTGAGGAAGTCGGCGACATACAAGTTTGTGTTATCCGTCGTAATTCCATTCGGCTGGTTAAACGTCGCTGCGGTGCCGGTGCCGTCGGCAGACCCTGCCGTACCCGAACCAGCGAGAGTTGTCACCACACCGGTGGCGATGACGATCTTGCGAATGCTGTGGTTGCCGACGTCAGATACATACAAGTTAGTGCCGTCGGTGGTGATCCCGCTGAGAGAGCTAAATTGCGCCGCCGCGCCTGTGCCATCAACGTTACCAGCGGTAATGGTGAGCGCACCGGCCAACGTCGTCTGAGTTCCCGTCGTCAGGTTGAGTTTTGTCACGCGATAGAAGGACCCATCGGCGATATACAAATTCGTGCCGTCTGTTGTCATCTGGCCCAGAAAGGTCAGCCCAAATGGCGTGGTGACCGTGCCGGTCAGCGCAAGTGCTGTGCCTTGTATTGCACCGCCCATTTGTCCAGCGACGCTTGTTCCGCCACTGGCGGTCGCGGGGAAGGTGAGTGAGCCGTTGATCGTGAAGACGGTTGGCGCGCTGCCCGACAAGCTTGTGCCCATCGGCGTATTGACGAACGACACGGTACCAGCGGCCTGATTGAAGGTGATGCCAAAGGTGGAACAAAGCGGCGCGCCTAATGCATTTGCCGTCAGCGCGCATGAACCAGGTGCGAGGGTAAATCCGCCATTGTTAAGTGAGCTAGATGCGCTGCCGACAAACGTGAGGTTGAACTCGTTCACACCTTGATTCTGCCTAGTGGAGATTCTGAGGCCACCGGCATAGCTAAGGACCGTGCCACCACCTAAATCTGCGGAAATAGGCGTGACGGTTGGTGCGGCATTGGCAATTGTGCTCACGCCACCGAATGCAGGTGAGAAGGTAAGACCGCTTGATCCGCCGCCACCGCTCACTGCTGCGGCGCTCGTGGTAGCGGTAACTTCATTGGAGCCAGTGGTACTTTCGCCAGCGCTATTTACGGCAGTGACTTTGTAAAAATAAGCCGTCGACGCGCTCAGTCCGGTCGCATCGTTGTACGAACTCGTGGTGACCGCAGACGCGTTAATTTTGTTTGCCGCCGCGATTGCGACGCTGGCTGCAGATGCCCGATAAATGTTATAGCTGGTCGCGCCGGAAACCGCCGTCCAGCTTAGATTGATCTGCGTTGCACTGGCTGCTGTTGCGCTTGCGCCGGTTGGAGCGTTGGGTCTCGTCGGACCAGTACCTGCGCCGCTCGTTGTGCCTGCAAATCCGCTGGCCAGTGCGCTGCTAAAGCCGACAGGTGCAATGAACGTAGGCCCGGCGGCAGCGGTACTGAGAGTGGCCAAGCTGGTACTGGTTGTCGTGATCGCGGCTTGAAGTGCAGTCAAGACATCGTCCATCGCATTGCCGCCTACGGGACTGAAGTCCACGGTGAGTGGGTTGATGTTGTTAAGGGCTGGCAGCGCCAGCGCGCCTCGCACTTGTGCCAGCGAGGCCGCCACTGCGGTAGCGTTAATTGCATTGAACGAAGTGGCGCTTGCACCGCGCAGCGAGCCGAACCAAGCGCTGGTGGTTGCTACACCGCTTAAATTGGCCACGACCAGATCAGTGACTGGAGTAAGGTTGAGTGTCCCTGCGGCGATAGCAACAGAGTGATAAGCAAGCGAATTAGGCGCGCCACGGATGGAGCCACCGCTCACCTGTGCTGCACAAGGTAGCGTTTGGCCAGTCAGGGTGACTTGCCATGCGCCGGTCGCACTCGTGGTAGTGGTCGGTAGCGTGCTACCAGCCGCGCAGGTCACTGTTATGGTGGCGCCGACGATGGGCGCACCAACCGCCGCTGTGCCACCCAGCGTCAAGGCCGGTGCGCTAGGCGCTACTGCGTCACTGCCATGACCACCACAACCGCTAATCAGGCTGACAAACACAAGCGCAAGCAGGCAAACTTTATTCAGTGAGTTCATTTAATTTCTCCGTTTGATGTAAGCATAAAAGTTGAATTGCGTTGCGGTCCAAGACCAGAACTCATCCCCCATAGGCATGCTACTCCAGCAATGTCGAATCGTCATCATCCAAACGGACTATGCCAATTGCATTTATGGTGAGGTTTGGATTGCGTTGAGTGCTATGGCGAGCACTTAAGCAGTCGGCCGTCGAGTTGTGGGAATTGTTCAATCGATAGAACCCCGACAAACCGTGGTCTTCCTCCCGTATTTTTGTGCGAGAGTGATCGATACCAGTTGGTGCTGGTGATACGCCGTTAAGCAGTATTTCCGTCAAACAATCTGAAAAAATGGGTGCGCCTGAGTTGAAGCAGGTGGGCACCGAACTGGCATTACCTCAGAGTGCTCATGCCCCCATCAACGTTTGTGCGAGGTCGGCTTCAGACTGCAAGGCGACATAGCGTTTCGCGAACTGGTTGCTCCAAACCGGTCGTCTAGACTCGCGATTGAACGACGGCAAAGCAATGATGGCAACTTGGGGGAACCTGACCGGACTTACGCTAACTCCGCTCCATCCTGCATAAGCTCTTCCAACTGGCGATCCACTATGACTGACAAATCGTCGCAGGCAATTCGGCATCTATCCAATTCTTTCTCAGGTACTTCAGAAAAGTGAGCCCGATCGTTTCGAACCGGTGTAATTGCGTTCACCCTGTCTTCGAGCTCACGCTTGTCACGAAACATGTGCTTGAAGTGTGGCCAACCCCGCGAATGGATCATTAAATCTTTGAGGTGTCCAAAATACATACATGACATCGTATCGCGCTCGACTACCTCCCGGGAATACTTATAACTGTTTTTCGATTTCGCCTTCGTTTCCTGAATTCCGGCCCACGCCTTTTCACCTATAACCGTGCTCATTACCTCTTCTGCTTTTCTGCCAAACACGGCGTCGTATTTCTTTTTGATAAGATCCCTCATTGAGAGTTCTGTCGTTTCGATAAGGCTCCATACTTCTTGCGCGGAGGAGATTTTTGCACCTTCGAATTTCAACCGCTCGTAATAATCCCAAAAGATGGCGTTCCGACGAACTAACTTTTCATGCAGCTCGTCCGCTATGCCCATGTACTGAAGCTCCTCCACCACCCTTGGCGCGAGCAGCGGTTCTAGCTTTGCATCGCGAAGAACAGCAGCAATCGTGGTCAGAGATATCTGGTCATTTTCGCAAAAATCTCGGGCCACGGCTCGCGCACGAGGTGTCAGCGACAGCGACCAATTCTCTAGTAGCCCTCGATTGTCACGTGACACGGTTGCTTCCGCAGTCAGCAATACTTCTACCGTGACTTGCGGTGGCGACATACTTGCCAGCTCTTCTAGCAGCTTTGCTGCTAAGCCGGCTTGCCCACCGGATCGTTCCCAGATAAAGCGAGCCACCTCAACTAGCTCCGCATCTACTCTTTCTGGAAATGCCTGCTTGGCGAGGGCGTCTATGGCCGTTTTGGGGAGGTTCTTTATGTGCCAAAGGATGGCCCGACTACCAATCGGCGACGTATCGTCTAGAGAAAATGCATATAGATGCTGAGCCCCTGCGAAAACCATCGCGATACTGAAGTTCTGCACCGGGTTCGCCAAATAGCAAAGAAAATAGGTTGTCCTGAAATCCCCGAGGAAATCGATCACCCAGGACACGTTTTGCCTCATCAAGAAGGAAAACAAAACGCGGCTCAATTTCCCCACATTCCGTGCTGACGTTTTGTAAATCGCCTATGAAATCTTCCAATAGATCTCCAGAACGACGAACGCTCGTGCTAGGAGCATTGTTACAGGGGAACCCAACAATTTGCTGTGCGCAGGATGTTCGGGCTGCGCGTGCCAACATTTGAAAAAGGTCTGCAGGTACCGCATCGTATTTAAGCCGAGTGAGGTCGACGTAAATTGGTACTTCAAGCGAACCCAAGGTTGCAACATCGCCAACTTCGCGAAACAATCTGTCTCTTAGCCGAAGTAGGAGAGTTGTCTTCCCAGATTGCCGTCCGCCGAAAAGCAACACCGCATTTGTCTTTCGTGTTGCGTCAAGAAGTCCATCACACTCCTCGTCCCGCCCGACAAAGAACTTTGAGCCAGGACGAATTCTTAGACTAGCTGACATTGCCTACCTTTCCACTTTGCAACCAACGCTGCATTAGCTCGATCGTTAACGACGCTCTATTGTCAGCAAGCGCAACGATCTGATAACCAACAAGATGCCTTAAGCTCAAAGTTTTCGACCACTCGTGCGTGATCTGATCCAATCTAGTATCTTTCCCTTTGGCTATTGCTAGGCAGACATTGAGTTCATCTGGATAGTCGCGTGAGAACCTTTCCACAATTTCGCTAAAATCTCGTCCGGCGATTTCTAGGTACGCGTCGATCAATTCGTTGATTTTGTTTACAGTCATTGTGAGCGGACGTTCGGGATATCGAGCGCACAAGAAACTGCCAAGCTGGCGGATGAAGAAGGGGTGTCCACCAGTCAGGGTGTGTATTCGGAGAGGCCACCTCTGCCGAGAACCGTACACCCATTCCTTTCCCAAGCGTCTGAACCATCTGAATTGATTCGCCGCTTTGCAGCAGAGGAAGATATATCTCGCGGAAGAAGTTGAAGACCGGATTGTCCTTTCCTGAAAACTGTGCTGCTTCGGCAATGGCCGCATTTGCGCCAGTCACGATCGGAACAAAATCTGAGGACTCTTGAGCCACACCACGAATGTAGCTGAAAAAGTCGAAGAACCCCGTAAATCCGTCTTTTCCGGAAGTGTTTGGCACTAGCCGCTCGATCTCATCCAGCATGACGATGACTTTTGGCCGAGGATTGAGCGAGGACCGCCGAATCACATCAAGTGTCCGGCTTAGGTCGGAGTCGAACGCGGTTGCGACAGGATAGTTATCTGGGATATCAAGGTAATCATTGTATTCATCCCCGAGTCGCCATCTAATGCCCCGAAATGCTTGGCGATTCGTCGCTCTCTTCACTAGTTCGTTTCCCAGCTTCCAATACAACCATCTCGTGTCTGTGATGTCGGCGGGGATTCGAAGAAGATCAATGTAAATGGCGATATCTCCACCCTCATTAGCGCGCCTCTCAATTTCCTTTAGGAGCGATGTTTTACCTACTTTACGCAAACCAAAGATACCGGCCGCAGTTCCATTTGCGATGGCATCCCGAATTTCCGCCAGCGACCGCTCACGACCAAAGAAGCGTCGACCAGACACTGGGAAGTTTTGAGCAAAAAGATCGCGCCGGTATAGCCAGCGATCCAGCACTTCACGTAGAAGGTCACTAGCTCGTCCGGCTGTCTCTATCTGCGATTGTGTTATCGGCACAATTGCCGGAACCGTCCGTTTCCGGTCCTCTAACCGTTGGAATAGAAGGCGCTCGACCCCTTGGGGTAACGAAGCAACGAGCAGTAGGACGACTTGCTCGTCGACCAAGCCACCTGCGCCCCATTCGCGGACGACCTCGTCAATACTGTCTATGTCCGCTCTAGAAATATCCGATTTAAAGAGGCACCTAAAGAAAAGATTCCCCGCTATTCCGTAACCTTCGAGCAAATCGGAGTTCTTTGGCGCGACCACAAAGTCTGCTCCAACCGTTTTCTGCTCGAATAGCGCTGCTCTAACTGGTCTAAAACCTGCAGCATTAAGGAAATCGTACGCCAGACCACCACGATAGTGCTGGAGACGGATGCTCGCGAGATCGATGATAAGAAGGTCATCGCGGGGGAAGCCAGCCTTGCCGTGCCGACTCGACGCGAATGCTGCTTTGGCCAAGTTGTAGTATTTCCACGCCTCTTCTAAGTCGGAGCGGCCACTGTCTCTCTTCGCATGAATTCGGGCTATTGCTAGGAGAAAAATGCGGTCGCCTCCTTGTGCCGTTTGTTGGCTCAATGCTAGGCCGCGCCCCAGCATGTCTAGAGCCTTCTTAAAGTCCCCCAACGACGCGGCGAGGAGCCCCGCGTCTTCGAGCAGTTTCATATTATTGGGAAAGACTCGCAGACCTTGTTCATAGACTCGTATCGCATCCGCCCGTCGGTTTCTGTTCTTTTCCATCGAGGCATAACTGGTTATTAGCTGCACCGAAGGAGATTGAGCAAGCCCTTTTTCATACAACTTGGCAGCGTCATCCAAACGCTTGTTATCTCGAGCAAGGATGGCCTGCGCTAAGTAGTTTTCCTTGGCAGATCAGCCTGTGGGACGTCCCTCGACAAGGTGCTCGAAATGGGCGTATCGAGGGGCGCAACCCGGAATGCTTGCATTCCGCGCGCCGTTTGCTGCTTTTGGAAGCTTACGTTACTTCCAATTGGCGGCGGTTGGTCCTGGTCTGCCAGTTGCGAGAAATGAAAGAAGATTTGATCTAGTCTGTCGTCGACGATGAAACCGAAGCCGCGATCTGGATGGAGTGTGCTTATGGTTCCCTGAAAAGCTTCATCGCTGCTTGGATCCACTTGCTCAAAATGAACGTCGGCCGCTAACAAACCTCGTGGGACAAGTTCAGGCTTAAAGATAACCCGATCCCCCGGGGATAGCGGCACGCCGGAAATTCGCAATGATCGACGATGGACAAGAATACGTTCTCCTTCGCTCGCTGGCTCATCGGGCTTTATATACCCGTAACCCATGCGGTCATCATATTGCTCAACGGAGCCGCTTTGGTAATCACTCTTCACCTAGTCCACCTCGAATGCGTCACAGGAAATAGTATTCTTCCGTCCATTCCCAGCACATTATGCACATCTTGGTAAAGAGACGAGTATTGTCGCAATGGAACTCGTAGTACTGAAAGAGCTCAATGATGACTCTGTTGTTCGCTTCTGGCAGGCAATTCGCGATCACGTTGCCCGATGCAAGGAAGATCACTCGAGAATCGACGCAGTCCTGCTCGAACTAGGAACGTATCCGCTCTGACCGAGACCCGGCCAGCAACGCCTTAATCTCCAATGCAGGTTTTCGGTCAGTCAGCAGCCAATAGTGATGAGTTTGGCGCCAGGTTGGATTGGGCTCGATGCAGTCGGCCACAAAAGGCGGTTCCCTCGCGATGGAAATCGTGAAATTGGGCTACCATTAAACAGACGTTGGCGAATGTCCGCTTCCGCTGCATTGCCGCTGCTCAGGTCTTTGGAACCGCGATCAAGTTTAGACACAGCGGATAGCCTCTACCAACGGCGTGTCACCAGCACCAACTGGCAAAATCAAATCATCGTAATCCGGCCTTTCTGCGCATCAAAGTCAATCACAACCAATTTCTCCGGAGTCAGGGTGACCGTCTCCGCACGCTGATAGCTGAGGTCTTTTTTTTGCACGTCATCACTGAAACTCACGGTGAGTTGATACATACCGGCGGGTAGGGTGAAGCGTTGACGTGGAAAATTGGGGCCAGACCAGAAATGCCCGCTACACCGCGTGACCGTTTTTTGTCGATCGTGGCGCAACCATGGGGAAGCGCAGGACAAATTGGCTACCCGTACCGAGCTGTGCTGTCGCGGTGAGTTGTCCGCCCAGTACTCCGGTGACCATATTCCGGCAGATTGCCAAGCCCAGACCGGAGCCGCCCTTGCCCAGCTTGGTCGTGTAAAACGGCTCGAATATGCGCGCCAGCGTTGGCGCTGACATCCCCTGGCCGTTATCACTGACGCACAATTCCACCATGCCTTCGTGCGCTGTCGCGCTGATGCGCAACAGCCCTGATGTTCGATCTTCGAAGGCATGCACGCCGGCGTTCTGGATGAGATTGGTCAGCACCTGCCCCAGTGGCCCCGGATAGCTGTCACATTGGATATCGGCGGGTACTTCAACCGCGATGGTCCATGCGGCGTTCTTCAGGCTGGGTCGCAGGGAAGTGACGTTGTCGTTCACCAATTCGAGCAAATCAAAGCTGCGGCGATGTTCCGATGTTTGATCGACTGCCACTTGCTTGAAGCTGCTGATGAGATTGGCGGCACGGTGGCACGAGCGCACCAACAGCTCGCCCATATCTATCGAGCGTTGCACAAAAGTCTCCAGGGTGGATCGCTTTACGCCCTCCTCGCTCATCACCCGCTTGAATTCACGCGCGTCTTGTTCCATGGTGGAGGCGGTGGTGAGTGCAATGCCTATCGGCGTGTTTAATTCGTGTGAAACGCCCGCCACCAGAGAACCCAGTGACGCGCGTTTTTCAGCCTCCACCAGGTCATGCTGGGTTTGCTGCAAGCGAGTGACGGTGGCGGAAAGTTCGCTGGTTCGTCGGTCGACCCGCGCCTCAAGGATGCGCTCGGAGTCGCGCAGTCCCTCGACCAGGCGACGCTGGGCCTCGAGTGCTTCTGCTTGCGCGCTTTCCCGGTCGGCACGGATGACGTTGAAACGATCGGCGAGCGCATAGGCGAGCAGGAGCATCTCGATGGCCGAGCCAACCTGCATCCCGTTGGCCGTAATGACATTGTTGGGCAGGACGCCGTAGCGGCGCAAATTCGCCGTGATCGCAGCGAGCAGGAACACCATGAAAATCCCTGAGAACAATCGCGCACTACGCCGCCCTTTGACTGCACAAAAGACTGAAATGCACAGGATCACCACGGCTTCCACCGCAGTCACTGTTCCCGCCAGCTTGAGCAGCGCCTGATGGCCAAACAACAAGCAAAGCGCGGCTATCGAAACATTGAAAGCGATCAGGACCTTGATGCTTTTATCGAGCCGGGGTGCCACCATACGCACCGCAACCATTTCACGCATGAACACCATCAAGACGGCAAAAGACAACACGCCAAAAATTGCCAGAGAGACCGTCGTCCAATAAGGCGCATCGTCCCACAAGAACTCCATAGCGAAACCCGTATAGGACGCGACGCCAAGCGTAATCATCACGATCCAGAGCATGTACATCAGATAGCCCGCATCGCGCAGCGAGGCAAAGAGCAGCAGGTTGAACAGGATCATCGCCAGCACCGTGCCGAAATAAACCGTCTGCAGCATGTATTCGTAGCGCTCGTAGGGCAGAAAGCTGACGCGATTCCACAGCTTTGCCGGGATATCCATCGGTGTCAGCGTTTCGATACGCAGGTAGAGCGTTTGCGTGGTTTTGGGCGGCACAGCGAGCGGAAAGACGATAAACCGGTGCGGGTAAGGGCGCTGGGCGAAGGGCACCGCGAATCCATTGCGCAGCGCTTGATCGCCGTGCGTCAGCGATGTGCCGTAGAGCCTGACATCAGCCAAACGCGCATTGGCAATTTCGAGCATTTGATCCAATGGCTGGTCGCTGGCATTGCGTACTTGAAGCCGCAGCCAGTAGGCGGATTTGGTAAAGGAAAAATTGATTGACTCTGCTGTTGTGCCCGATGCCTTGAAGCCAGCCGCCACCTCCGCGCGTTTTACATCCGCAAGCTTCAAACCGGCGCCGGGGTCTTCCAGAACGTCAAAGTATTCGGACAGCGATGCCGACTCAGCGTCGATCCGGCTTACGTCGAGGACTCGGTCTGCACCAGCGCCGAACGCAGGTGTAATGAGAGTGGATGCTCCGCACAGAAGGGCAATGACGACGTAGCGACAAAAGCGATCTGCGCGCATGGGCTTAGCAATCTTTTTCGTCCGAAAGAATAGGCGACCGACTACGGTTTTCGACGCTGCTATTCATTAAACGACTCTCCACATTAAAGCGGCCAAGATTGAGTTTCCAACGGCGGCGGCGCAGCGAATTCGCAATGCACTGCATTGCGCCTGCAGAGCGGGTCGGCTGTGCAAAGCCGACACTGTACATCAGCACCAACTCGTATTCATGGTCAAGTCTTCCCGCCGACCCACGCAAAACGCTGCTGAAGTATGCCATTTACCATCACGTCTTCGCTAAACATCGCGGTCGGCCGCACCCATAAACCGCGCTCGCCATACAGCGCTCGATAAAGCGTGAGCATTTCGCGCGTCTCGCTGTGATGAACGCTGCCAATGACTTCGTAGAGCTTGCCTTTGTAGTGGCGGTATATCCCCGGGCGCAAATCTTGCGGCGCGTTTTGTTGATCCTGATTCATACCGCAGGCGTTTCAAATTCGATGCGCAAATGGGTGGTCGCGTCGATAGGATTTTGAACCACGATGCGTTGTTGCGATGAATCAATATCACCGAATGCGTCACCGAAAGCTCGAACCAAAATTCGCGATGGCAATTCAACTGGTCGGCGGAAGTTCGCGTTGAATTTGAAGCACTCGCTGTGTGGCAATCGGGCGATCGCTAGGGCGCGCGCTAGTGTCCATGTGCCATGCACAATCGCGCGCTTGAAGCCAAAGGGTTTGGCGAGCAGCGCATGTTGGTGAATCGGATTCAAATCGCCAGCGATTTTCGCGTAACGTCGGCCACAGTTTTCGGGCACGTCAATTACTTGTTCCAAGCGTGGCGGTGTGGAGTCGTCATCGGCACTATGCGATGCCGCGGTCAAAGCCAAAGGTGATTTCCCCAACGCCAGCGCGCGCGTAGTTGCCTGCCAACACAGCTTGCCATCAACCCGCGCCTCAGTGACCAAACCAAAACTCATGCCACGTTTTTCCCACCGAGCGTCGGTGGTGTAGGCGAGCAAATCGATACTCGCCGTGGGCGGAATTGCGCAGGTCTGCTCGACCTGCTGTGAGAGGTGCACCAGCCCCAACGCACGAAACGGAAACTGTGCATCGGCGAGGATGGACAGATGCAAAGGCGCCACAGCAATTTGTAAGGCCAAAGGTGGCAAGGCGTGTTCGTTGCTCTGCAATCCCACACAATCGTCGTAGGCCATCAGCCATGCCGCATCAATCTTCGCTGTTGCGAGCGAGCGTTCGATACGCGGCATCTGCGTTGGATCGCTCAAACCACCGCGTGAATGTCGAAACAGCCCGAACGAGGAGGCTAGATTGGATGGGATTTGTGTGGCGTGAATAGCAGGCATGAATACATTCGGCGAAAACGAATACCCAGCATAACCGGAAAAGTGCTTGCCGAAAATTCATGCACAAAGTAGTGGTTTGCAACAGCGTGTGGTCAGCACCAACTGGCGAGAGTTTGCCGTGTTCGACTAGTACGATTCGTCGCCAGATGAAATCCTTGCTGTTCTGTAGTCGTGCTCACCCAATAGTTGAGCGGCTTTGATTGCTCGAAGGTCAGTGAACATGAAGGATCCCGATTGAAAACAAGCGGTCAATTGAGGTTTCTAGGTTTAAAGAGCAGCGTGGCGGCAGTTTGACAGCCGCAACTTTTAACCGCTGTCCAGTTTTCCCGACCCGCAAGACCGAGTTTGCAGCCATCTGCGTCAATTCCTAGCTGCAACACTTGCGCTGGTCGGAGCATCCTGCCATCGGCCGCTTCACCGACGCTGGTCAGCGGCACGCTATCGTTGCGTATAAACGCATCGGCTGCAAGGCTTATCGAACGACCAGTTAAGCGACTCGCAGCGCTTGAAATTTCAGCACGGCAGACGGCATCTGTAGTTGCAAGCAATGCCGGTTGCATTGGTGACACCGCAGATGCCGGCAATGATGCAAAGCCACAAGCGGACGCCACCACTAGCGATAAAAAAATCGGTCTGCTTGAACTCATTTTGGCAGCCTAATTAGTTTGAGTGTTTCAAGCGAGTCGGGCATAAATTCCATATCGGCATTAACGGTGTCGCTGGTCGAACGTACCTGCATTAGTGGCGTAAACCCTGAGGCAAATGCAGGGCAGGCGCCGGTTCGTTGCCACGTTACGGCGGCGGCCAACATTCGTTCGGCCGGGTCGCCCAGTTGTCGATCAAAGTCGTCACTGACGCCGCAGGTAGGCGTTATACCGGTGACCGGCGTTACCGCCCCCTTTTGGTTGCGGCCTTCGAATTCGATACCGAAAAAAGCCAGCGTACAGTTATTCTCCTGGGTAAATCCATAAGGCTTGCCGCAGGTAGTACCACCGACCAAAATGACCTGCACATCGACCCCTTGCAGACCGCCGATTAATGATTCGCTCGCCGAGCAGGTACTGCCGGTGGTGATGACAAAAACACGCGGCAGATTGAGCGCGACGAGAGGCTCGCCTGCGCGCGCATTGTTACCAAAGAAAGAAGTGATTGCGTTGCGAAAAGCGATGACAACATTTTCTGCGCTGCGCTTATTGTTGTAGGTCAGGGTTTCAAAGGTCTTGCCAGCACTTCGTGTTGCGCCAGCCACCAAATAGCCGAGCTGCGCCGAAATATCCAGAAAGCCACCGCCGTTGTAACGCAGATCGATGACCAAATCAGTCGCGCCAGCTGCCGCAAAGCGCTTAAACGCATCGGCGAGTTGCACTTCACCAATGGGTGTCGAAAAACTGGTGTACGCCAGATAGGCGATGCTGGTGCCAGGAAGCATCCGCTCAACAATCACCGGGCTGACACTGAACAGCGCTGTCGTAACATTGATGGTGCGGATCGATCCGCCAACGATGTCTTGCACGCCGACAACAGAATTAGTGCCCGCAGGACTGGCAAATAATTTGTTTGATTGAGCCGTTGGCAGGTTGTGCAAAGTATCCACGCCGTCGACGGATGCCAGTGTCATGCCACGAACAAAACCTGCTGCGGCAGCCGGTCCGTTTGGATGGACGTAGGCAATACGAAGAATATCGCCGTTGCTGGCATCGCGTCGCAGTATGAAACCAACCGAGGTTGTCGTGCCGCTCTGAAACGTTGCGTCGGCAGCGGCCTGCGTGATCACAAAGCTGAACTTGTCTTTAGCCGGCACACCGCGCACGGTGTAGTCCAGGAAAAGATTTTCGACCGAGCCGGTATAAGTGTCTGGGTTAATGCTGAGCAGAGGTGCGTCGAGGTAGAACAGGTATTGTTCATTGAGCCAAGAGCGTACCCAGTTCTTTTGCCGCTGGTCAGTGCAGGTAGCAGGTAACCAATCGCTAGCAACAGTGCCAGCACCTGGCGCCGTATTCGCCAGCGTTCCCTGAAATTGAGTTGAAGGCTGGATTGCCGGTGTTGGCGTCACCACCGGTGGCGCAACAACCACCGTACTGCCGCTGCTACCACCACCGCCACCGCCGCAGGCACTTAGTACTGCGCAGATGATCGCAGATAGGGCAAGCGACTTGCAGTGAGCAACTAAGTTCATCTGTGTGCTGGTGCTGTCGAAAAGCGGTACTGCAAATGATACGTCAGTCGGTCGCGATCGTTTTGAAACATGGTTGTTTGCCTTTGGATTTGCGGCGCCAAATTCTGATTGCGGTGACAGTATTTATTTCGTTGGGGAAACTTAATCAGTGGAAAATACGTTGAACTCTTGCATCAACAGGGAATGATATGGACAAGCTTCAGAAGATGAAAATTTTTGTCGCAGTGGTGGATTGCAATGGCTTTGCCGGTGCCGCACGCAAGCTCAAGGTGTCGCCACCGGTCGTAACGCGAGCGATCAACGAGCTGGAAAATGAGTTGGATGTGCGCTTGCTCACCCGGACTACCCGCGTGGTGCTGGTCACCGAGCCGGGCGCGCGCTATGTGGAGGATTGTCGGCGGATTTTGGCCGAACTAAGCGAAGCCGACGAATCGGTCAGCGGACTGCATGGCGCGCCACGCGGACGCCTGGCGTTGACGGCGCCGGTGTTGTTCGGTGCATTATTTGTAACGCCGGTGGTCGCGGAATATTTACAGCGCTACCCGGAAGTCAGTGCCAGTTGTTTCTTTCTGGATCGCGTGGTGAACATGATGGACGAGGGCATGGATGTCGCGGTGCGAATCGGCGATCTGCCAGACTCGTCAATGCAGGCGATTCGCGTCGGGCAAGTTCGCCGTGTAGTTTGCGCCTCGCCCGCTTATTTGAAGCGACGCGGGACACCAAAGTCGCCGCAGGACTTGCTAAAACACGATGTGATACACGCTAGCGCAGTCAGCTCGACATCCGAGTGGAAGTTTTCCGATAAGGGTCGCACTCTTGGCATCAAGCTCTCGCCTCGCCTGACAACCTCAACCAACGACTCTGCGATTGCGGCCGCAATGAGCGGCCTTGGGCTTACTCGACTGTTGTCATACCAAGTTGCCGACAAGGTGCGGGCAGGCGAGATGAAAATAGTACTAAGTGATTACGAACCTAATCCGCTGCCGGTGCACGTGCTTCATCGCGAAGGGCGTCATGCCTCAAATCGGGTTCGATCATTCCTCGATTTGGCAATCGAACGGCTACGCGCAAATCCGGCCTTGAATTAGCGCTCGTCGACCCACGCTCAGCGGGCGACCGCCATGCGCATCTGCCGGGCGACATAAGCCAGGCAACCGACAACCAATAGCATGCCAACAAGGACACTGGGGCCGGTATTGGCTAGCGTGAGCGGCTCGCCTTTGAGCACCAACAGCATCAGCGTGTTTTGCGACAGGCCGGGCACCCACAAATACCACGGGGCATCGCCGCCGGGGTTGAGTAGGGTGACCATAGGCGCTAGGCCGACAAAGGTTATTACCAGCGTACTGCTGGCTTGGGCTTCTTTGTAGGTTTTGGATTGAATCGCCAGCGCCATCAGTACTGCGCCCACACCGCCAGCCAGCGGTAGCTGCAAAAGCAAGAAGGCCACCAATTCCCAACTCCCAAACTGAAACATTGCTTGCAGGCTATCGTTCTTTAGAAACCATTGCGCGGGGATAAAGCTGATGCTGGCGAGCGCTGCTACCACCATGCCGAGGACGGCGACCGCACCCCATTTGCCGATCACCAAAGCGATGTGTTGCACCGGGTTCATCAGCAGCGGTTCGAGTGAGCCGCGTTCGCGTTCGCCGGCTGTGCTGTCGAGTGCTGACGTCAAGGCACCGTAGAGGACGGCCATGATGATAAACATTGGAATGATTGCGGTGATGCGGGCAGCGCGGGCTTGCACGCTGGCCAGATCGCGTTCTTCGAAAGCCACCGGACGTAACAGGCCGGTCGAGATTCCGCGCAAGGCCATGGTGATGCTGGCACGCTCATTGTTGAAACCTTCGAGCAAACGCTGCAGCGGACGAACACCGCTACTGGCGCGTTGGTTGGCGCTGTCGCTGACGATCTCGATGATCGGGCGTTCGCCCTCGACAAGCTCGCGCTCGAAATGCTGGCTGATCACCACCACCGGCTCAAGCAGTGTTGAGTTGCGCAATTTCACCTCGTAATCAGCCGGTGCGGGCTTGATGGTAAAGGTCTGACGTTCGAGGAAATTGCGCAAACTCGGCGCGTGTTCAATGCCGACCACCAGCACCTCGCGCCGGTCGGCCCGTTCTTCGATCGAGCTGATCAACGCGGACACTGCCAACAACAGCAAGGGACCCATTAATACCGCTGGAATCATCAGCCGCAACAGGGTGCGTCGGTCGCGCAGCGCATCGGTGATTTCCTTGGACAGCACCAGCCAAACATTTTTCAAAAGACCCGTGCTCATGTCGCGACTCCCGTTTCTGCGTGGCCAAATGCCAGCCTGACAAAAGCGTCTTCGAATTTGCTTTCGCCAGCCTGCGTCAATAACTCCTCAACGGTTCCCTGCGCGACGCTGCGACCCTGCGCCACCACCACCACGTATTCACACAGCTGCTCGACCTCGGGCATGATGTGGGTCGAAAAGACAATGCATTTGCCACCTCCTTCGGGTGAACGCAGATGCCGCAAGGCCTCGCGCAGCGAGCGAGTCGCCAGCACATCAAGGCCGTTGGTTGGCTCGTCCAGCACGATGTTGGCCGGGTCGTGCACCAAGGCGCGCGCCAGCGCTGTTTTCATTCGCTCGCCTTGGCTGAATCCTTCGGTACGACGGTCGAGGATACTTTTCATGTCGAGTAAGCGCGCGAGATATTCGGCACGCTGATTCGCCGCATCGACCTCCATGCCCTGCAAGCGTCCAAAGTAAATAATGTTTTCGCGCGCCGAAAGTCGTGGGTAGAGTCCATGGGCGTCGCCGAGCACACCCATTCGCGCCAAGGCCTGACGCGGATGAGTGGCGACGGCAATCTCATCGACTTTTATGCTGCCAGCATCCGGTTCAAACAAGCCACTGAGCATCCGTAAAGTGGTGGTCTTGCCAGCACCGTTGGGGCCAAGCAGGCCGGTAATACGGCCGTTCGGTGCGTGCATGCTGACACCCTGCACAGCGTGGATGATCTGCGACTTGCCGCGCTTGATCAGCGAACTGCCGCTGCGGATCGTGAACTGTTTGCTGACGTGGTCGATGGCGATCATGAGGACTCCTTCGCACCGGCGTACGACGGTTGCACCGGGACGAAAACTCCGGGACGTGGAATCTTGAGCGCGCAGTCGGCGTTTTGCGGCAGTGCTTCAGCCTCAGTCTTGGCGTCGATGAAGCGGAATACCACATCGCGCATGCAGCCTATCGTCATCACACCATGCCCGGCTTGCGCCACCACGATGTGTTGCGCTTTGGCACCCAATGACGCCGCAACGCGCGTCGCATGGCGCGGCGGCGTGGCAGGGTCAGCGCCACCGCTCAAAAGCAATACCGGCGAGGTAGACGGCGGAACGTTATAGAAGGCGGCCGGCACCTCAGCTTTTGGCCATTCCGCGCAAACGCTCTGGTACTGCAGCGCATCTAGCTTGCCGAAATCCGCGCCGGGTTTGTCTGCATAGTCTGCCAGACGTGGAACATCCTCGGCGCAAACCACCGAAAAGTGCATACCCATCGCCAGCCGGGTTGCCTTGGATGAGCCGAGTGCGCTCGACAAACCGACCAAGGCCTCAAAACGACCCTCTGCGGCAGCCACAATCGCCGCTGGCAAGGCAGCAGCAATAGCAGGCGCATACAGTGGCGTGCGCACCGCGCGCAACAACACGTCGCGGGTGAGCGTGAAGTGTTCGGGTAAGCCGCTGGCTGGATGATTGACGCTGATCACACGCGGCAAACTGCCGAGCAGGGCGGCCCATTTTTGTCGCAACTCAGGGAATCGTTGCTTGCACGCCGCTTCGGTTTCGCACGCTGTGAATACCGCTTCCAGCGCCGCCTGACCATCGGTCGAAGAACTCGATGGCAGCACCATGTCTGGCGGTGCCACACCGTCGAGGACAGTGCGGCGAACCTTGTCCGGGTATTGACGCATGTACTCCAGCGCAGCGCGGGTGCCGTACGACGCGCCGATCAAATTCCACTGCGGTGCGCCAATCAACTGACGTACCGCCTCGAAGTCCTGCATCGCGATGGAGGTCGAAAAGTAACGCAGGTCGCCATGCGGCAACTTGGCGAGATCGTCGCGGCAAGCTTTAAGGCGTTGCAACTGCTTGACGGTATCGAGCACTTGCGCCACCGGTAGTTTGGAATCATCCGGGCACTGCAAGGGTGCAGACTTTCCCGTCCCGCGTTGGTCGATAAAGACCAAATCGCGACGGTTGTTGAGCCGAGCTAATTGTGGCAATACCGCGCGTGCCAAGGCAATCGCACTCTGCCCGGGGCCACCGGCCAGCAACAACACCGCATCGGCTTGCTTGTTGCGCGCCATCGCCGGCACCACCAGAAAATGCACATTAATTTTCGTGCCTTCCGGCTTGAGCGGATTCAGCGGACGAATAACAACGCCACATTGCAATTCGTTGGGCATGCCCTCGACACGGCAGGCTTTGGTCGGCGCGGAGGCGAGCTCACTTGCACCGGCATTCGCTATCGCTAACAGCACGCTCGTCACACCTGCTATTCGTTTGGCAGCTGCAAACAGATTTTCTCTACGCATGTCTCTTCTCGCAAACGCTTCGCGGGGCTTTAAATTTTTAAGTTGTCGGCACGTGACTCAAGTTAATTTTACGTTGAGTCGATTGCACTCACTCGGTGCTGCGGTTGGCCGGAAAACCTAATCGCCGCGATGCGGCGAACGACTTGCTGGCTTATTCCGCTACTGGTGCTAAATTAGTGAGCCAAACTACTAGTGCGACTGGCGCGATGTCCACCAATAGAAAAAACCGGCATTTGATTTTGAGCCTGCTGAGCGGCCTGATGCTGTTGAGTGCCATGACCTTTGCCGACGATAGGGTGTTGGACGTTGGTCAGATTGGCGGGGAGCCTGCGGTACTGACCCGATATTTCGATGTCCTTGAGGATCCGGGCGGACAGATGACATTGGCGGATGTTCAGCAACCCGAAATCGCCGCGCGCTTTGGCGCTCCACCACTGCCTGCGGAATCACTGAATTTTGGCCTGTCCGCATCAGCATTTTGGTTGCGTCTGAAAGTGCGCAATTTGAGCGGTCGCGCCTCAGATCAACTCTTGGAGATTGCGTACCCAAGATTGTTTCGTGTCGACTTCTATGGTCTCTCGCCCGGCTTGCCCGACCGTATCATCAAAAGTGGCTATGCCGAGCCATTTGCGTCAAGACTGTACAAACATCGCTTTTTTATATTTCCCGTTTCGATGTCTGCGCAGGGCGAACAAACAATATATCTGCGTATTGAATCGCGTACCTCGGTCGAGATTCCAGCGAAATTGTGGAACCGCAATGCCTTCCACATCCACGAGCGGATTGATTACACGGCGCAGGCCGCGTTTTTTGGTATGGCAGTTGCCATGCTGCTATTCAATTTGTTGCTGCTGATCTCGCTGCGGGATCGCGGCTATTTGTATTACATCCTTTTCGTCGGCAGTAACGTGCTGGCCGTCGCTTCGTCAACCGGTCTTGGCATCGAGTACTTATGGGGCGACGCGCCGGCGTGGTCAACCATTTCTTTCGCAGTTGCAGCCCACCTTTGCGCGATTTTCCTGGTGGCCTTCATGCGCCACATGATAGGAACTGAAACGCTGTTGCCGCGCTCGGACAAAGCCTTGAAGGCCGTTATTGCGATCAATGCAGTGGCATGTGCGGTGACGCTGTTTACGTACCAAATTGCGATGACGCTGGTAATGGTGATTGTCTCGGCGGTACTGATTGTTGTGGTTGCTCTGATGGGGTGCTTCAAACGGCAACGCGGTGCCTACATCTTCACGGCGGCTTTCTTGATGCTGCTGTTGGGCGTGATTGTGCTGGCCCTACGTATTTTGGGCGTATTGCCAACCAACTTTATTACAGTCACCGGCATACAACTTGGCGCTGCCGTGGAAATGATTTTTCTGGCATTTGCCTTGGCGGACCGTTTCCACGTTATCCGTGCTGAAAAAGAAAAAGCGCAAGCGCAGATCGTTGAATCTCTGCGTTCTTCCGAGCGCTTGCTTGAGGCGCGGGTCGAGGAGCGGACGGCTGAGTTGTCGGCGACTGTTGCCCGATTGCAGCAAACCCAAGACGATCTTGTCCATGCTGAGAAACTGGCGTCACTGGGTTCGTTGGTAGCCGGTGTGTCACACGAACTCAATACGCCGATCGGGAATGCGCTGACTACCGCCTCCACCTTGCAAGATGATGCCAAGGATTTTCAACGCGCCGTTGCCGAAGGCGGAATCAAACGCTCAACTTTGGATGGTTTCGTACAACGTAGCGTCGACATGAGCGCCTTGTTGGTTCGCTCCTGTTATCGGGCCGCCCACCTCATCAGCAGCTTTAAGCAGGTGGCAGTGGATCAAACTTCGGAGCAACAAAGGCAGTTCGATCTGTTGACCTTGATAGAAGACAATGTGGCGTCATTGCAGCCCAGCTTTAAAGGTGCGGCATGGACGATAGTGGTTGATGTGCCCGGCGGTATCTCCTGCAATAGTTATCCTGGTCCTTTGGGGCAAGTGTTGGTGAACCTGATCCAGAATGCCGCCGTGCACGCATTTGAGTCCGCACAAGCCGGCCTTCTGCGGATCTCTGCTACTGCTAACGCAAGCATGGTTGAGATCGTGGTGAGTGACAACGGCGCTGGCATGAGCAAGGAGACGCTTGAGCGAATTTTTGAGCCCTTCTTCACCACCAAGTTAGGCAAAGGGGGTTCCGGCTTGGGGCTGGTGATTTGCCGAAATATTGTCACCGGTGTGCTTGGCGGCCAACTCATTGCCACCTCACAACCCGGTGCAGGTAGCCAATTCACAATAAAGTTTCCGCCTGTGGCTGGACGTTCAAGCAAAAACAACAGAGTGCTTTAGCAATCCGCCATTGCCTGATTGCAATATCCGGATTAGCATCAAGAAAAAAGACGAGGAGGCGGCATTCAATGACTCAACCGGAGATTGACGACGACTTTCTCACCCTGTTGGCTGAGGACGAGCCACAGCGGGATCGTCGTGCCGTGCGGCATTGGCGCATCCTTATCATCGACGATGATGATGATGTGCATCAGGCAACAGAATTTGCGTTGAGCAATACACCGATTCTTAACCGTCCGCTGATGTTCCTCCACGCCTATTCTTCAACGGACGCGATAGAACTACTGAAGCAGGAGCAGGACATCGCGGTGATTTTGCTGGATGTGGTCATGGAGTCCGAGGACGCAGGACTGCGTTTGGTAAAAAGTATTCGCCAGGAACTCAATATTCACGAGTCACGCATCGTCCTGCGCACCGGACAGCCGGGGTACGCGCCGGAAATGGATGCCATCCGTGACTACGACATCAACGACTACAAGACCAAATCCGAACTATCGCGCAATCGGCTGTACACCACGCTGACGACGGCGATTCGCTCCTATGACCAGATTCACGCGATCAACGCCAGTCGGCGGGGTTTGGGAATGATCATCCGGTCGAGTGCTGAGCTGATGGCACGTCACGGTTTGCAGGAGTTCGCCGCCGGGGTCATCACCCAACTCGCCGGTTTGCTACGCCTCGCGCCGGAAGGCATTGTCTGTGCCCACGACAAAGGGGAAGGTGCAGAAAGTACGCACATCATTGCCGCAGCCGGAAGCTATGCCCGTTGTATTGAAGAACCGCTGTCGAGTTTGGGACGGCCGCGCGTGACCAACCAAATCAATCTGGCGATGGAAGCGCGCCAGCACCAATTTTCGACTGACAGCACCACTTTGTTTTTCCCTAGCAAGACCGGCCGTGACATGGCCGCTTACATCGAAACCACCATCCCCCCTGACGGACTTGATTTTCAATTAATTGAGGTCTTTTGCACCAACATTACGATCGGCTTGGAGAACGTTCTGCTGTTCGCCCAACTCAAAGATCTCGCCTACAACGATCAGTTGTTGAGCATTCCCAATCGTCTGTCCTTTGTCCATAGTCTGTCGATGGTCATCGCTGACAAGCGCTCCGAAGAAACCCTGGCGCTAGTTGATATCGATCATTTTTCGCAGCTCAACGATGCCCTCGGACATAGCTATGGCGACACGCTACTTGCGGCGGTGGCCACGCGTCTCAAGCAAACGCTTCCCGCTGATACCGTAATTGCTCGCGTGGATGCGGACACCTTCGGCGTGTTGGGCAAAGACAGTCTTGTGCGTCCAGAGATTCTGCAAGCCATTTTTCGCACCCCGTTTAACCTCGACAACAGTGACCACCAATTGTCGGCATCAATCGGCTTGGCGCGATTGACCGAAGTCGAAGGCGACGGCAGCGCTGCACTCAAATGCGCAAACATTGCGCTGAGCTTTGCCAAAGCAGGTCCGCGCGGAGAGTTTTGCTATTTCGCGCGCGACATGGAGCTGCACACACGCAGCCGAGTGCGCTTGCTGCAGGACTTGCGTGCAGCATTTGAACGTGATCGCCTGTTCATCGTCTATCAGCCACAGGTAACGCTATCGGATCGCAAGGTCATTGGCGTCGAAGCGCTGTTACGTTGGCAAAACGAAAAAGGCCAGTTCATTCCGCCGGAGCAGTTCATTCCGTTGGCAGAGAGTTCGGGCATGATCATCAGCCTGGGCGAGTGGGTCTTGCGCACCGCTTGTTTGAGCTTGCGTCAGTTTGAACGAAGTGGGGTGAAGGATCTGCGCATGGCGGTCAATGTATCGGTCACCCAGTTCCGCCATCCCATGTTCATTGCCAGTGTCGACGCTGTACTTAGTGAAAGCGGCATCAATCCGCATCTACTTGAGCTAGAGATCACCGAATCGGTGGCCATGCTGGAGTACGAATTCATGCTCGGCATGATTAACCAGCTCAAGCAACGCGGTGTAATGGTTGCCATCGATGATTTCGGCACAGGTTTTTCCTCACTGAGCTACCTGGAACGACTCAATGTCGACCGGCTGAAAATTGATGGTTCGTTTGTCTCACAGATGATGCAGGCACAAAGCAGTCATCGGATAGTCGACACCATTGTGCAATTGGGACATGGCCTGGATCTGAGCGTGATTGCTGAAGGTATCGAGACCGAGGAGCAGGCGCTGGCCCTCGCGGCATTGGGCTGCGATGAGGGGCAGGGCTATCTGTTCGCCAAACCATTGGAGGCGGAAGCGCTAGTGGCGTTCATCGCGGGAAACTAAGTTCATTGATAACTATTCAAACGCCTGAGCGAAGCTACGACGGCGTGTGGCCGGCACCAACTGGCAAAGATTGAGGCGGCACCCTGCTCGACCTCGAATTGCGCTCTTCCCTAGTGGAGGAAAAATGATAAAAAAATATCTGAATTCAGCTGAGACACCGGCCGAGCAATTACTGAATATTCGTGACGCTCTGGTTAGCTACATATGGAAAGGGGTTGTTGTCCTTGCTATTTTTGGTACCCCGGCTTCGGTCTCGCGCAGTCTTGCAACTGGCTGGTTACCGCTCTACACATTTCACATTTCGCTGGCAGCTATCGTCGTTTCAATTTTTGTTTTCAGAGAAAAACTGTCTTTCTCTGTAAGGGCGAGTGTTCTTCTAGCAATATTTTTCATGATTGGTGTCGTCGGAATTTTCACGCTAGGCATACTTGGCGCAGGTCTATGGTGGCTCGTGATATCTATCTTTCTCGTCAGCACGCTTTACTCGCTAAAAGCTGGAATAGTTGCAGCGACAAGCTCACTTTTTTTGTTTTTTATTTCGGGCTACGGTTTTGTAAACGGAATTCTAGTGATGCCCGTCGATGCAAATGAGTACGTTACACAAACATCCTCTTGGATAACGTTTCTGTTCGGCGCATCCGTCATGCCAGTGATTGTATTTCTGGCAATCGCCATGTTTCAGCGCGCAACCGCCAGCTTGCTTGAGGAAGTGCATCGACAGCGAATGGAAATGGAAAGAATGGCAACCCATGACCAGCTAACCGGTCTTTTGCTCTTGAATATGGCGCAAGACAGGCTACAGATGGCACTGAATTCGGCACACCGCTCGGGAAGAAAAGTAGCGCTCTTATTTATTGATCTTGATGGCTTTAAGACCATCAACGATACCTTCGGCCACGAAGCAGGCGATCACGTTTTGATAGAAGTATCAAAGCGCTTGGTGGCGATTCTGCGAGATGAAGACACTGCTGCCCGCATTGGTGGCGATGAGTTCATTCTTATTCTGGGAAATCTGAATGATAGTGAAGTGATTAGTCAGATTGCGCAACGAGTGATTAGCGAAATATCGGAACCGATAAATTTTTCGGGCAAGTCAATGTTTGTTGGGGCAAGCATAGGGATCGGCTTGTACCCTGATCATGCCGACAATGCTGAAGCGCTTCGGCGCGTGGCCGATGAGGCAATGTATGTGGTGAAAAAAAGCGGTAAAAATCGTTTCGGTTTCGCGCAGAAGTGTAGAGACGACGGGTCGAACAATACGTCCAAGCCCGACGGCTTACAGCCGCAGCATTGACTCAAACTAGCTACTAGACGAGCCAGGTTGGGCAAACCCACGGCTGGTAGCGTCAAAGGTGTCGCTCGTAAATGTTAATCACCGGCCGATGCCGATGCGCTATCCGCCCGGCCCGCAATCCAAACAGCGCTCGGTTTGCGGCTCCACAACGGCAGGCACATGTTTCAACGCATCGCGCAAGGAACGCAGCCCGGTACGCAGACCTTCTTCGATCACCGGATGATAAAAAGGGCTGTCGAGCATTTGCTCCACGGTGTCGCCGCGTTGCACTGACCACGACAACAAATGCCCCAAATGCTCGGCGGCAGGACCTATCATTTCGGCGCCCAAAAAACGGCCGCTAGCGTACTCGGCATACAAGCGTAAAGCACCCTGATTCTTCAGAATTACCCGGCTGCGTCCTTGATCCTCAAACGACACTTCGCCCACTGCAAATGGTTTGCCTGAGGCCGTCAGTCGGGCGAAACTTTGCCCGGCCAGCATGATTTGTGGATCAGTGAACGCCACCGCTAACGGCGCACGACGCACTTGCGCCGTGACATCCGGAAAACGCCCCGCATTGTCGCCGGCGATCCGTCCTTCATCCGCGGCTTCGTGCAGCAGTTCGAGTTCAGCATTCACATCGCCGGCGATAAAAACATGGCTGTCGCCAATCTGCCCGGTGGTGGGATCAAAGCGCGGCACGCCATCGCTGTCCATTGGCAGGCCGGTGTTTTCCAAGCCTAGCTGCCGCACGTTCGGAGTTCGCCCGCTGGCAGCCAATAAGCATTCGAAACGCTGTTCGTCATCGCCCAATCGCACCACAACCTGTTCGCCCTCGCGGCGGAGTTGCACGTCCTTGGCGTTCATTTGCAATGGCAGATCGCGTGAAAAAATCTTCAGGGTTTCTGCCTGCAAGGCCGGATCGGTCAGCGGCCCGATGCGGCCACTGCGGCCATACAAGCGCACCCGCACCCCGAGGCGATGCAGCGCTTGGGCCAACTCCAGCGCGATCACGCCAGCACCCATCACGGCGACTGACTGCGGCAGTGTCTGCCAGGCAAACACATCATCGTTGATGATCAATCGTTCGCCCAGCGCCTCGCGCCATCGCGTAGGCACGTTGGGGTGAGAGCCGGTGGCAATCACAATGCGTTTGGCCACAACGATAGTGTGTTGATCAACTTGCAATGTATGCGCATCGACAAAACGCGCGTGCCCGAGCAAGCGGTGTTCGGCCGGCCAGCTTTCCACCGAGTCAACTACAAAACCAACAAACCGGTCGCGCTCCTCACGCACCCGTTTCATCACCGCCTGGCCATCAACTTTGACCGAATCAACCACCACACCAAATGGCGCCGCATGCTGCGCGCTGTGCGCCGCTTCGGCTGCCGCGATCAGCAGTTTGCTGGGCATGCACCCGACGCGCGCGCAGGTGGTGCCATACACGCCAGCTTCGATCACCAGCACATTCTTGGTATGCGCCAACGCGGCACGGTAGGCCGACATTCCAGCGGTTCCAGCGCCGATGATGGCGACATCAACATTGATTGTTTTCATATACGGCTCGCTAGTCTGTTGTCGGCATCACTATGCACTACAAATTCAGTACAAGTGGCATTAGCTTGCTTCGCGGTGGGGCTAGCTAGTTTTGACTAGCGATTGGATCAAGAAATCCATACGCGACAGGTCGCACTTTGCAGCCGCGCTCTGCAAATCTACCGAGCACGGAGTGCTAGCAATTGCAGTGTTGATAACACCGTAGTCGCAAGCAATAAGGCAATTGACATTGGCTGCAGGAATTCCTCAGAACCCGAAAGAAAAAAGGCCGAGTGAATGAGCACCGTCAAAAAACCTAGACCGGCGATCAGCGTGTAGTAAGCACGTGCCGTTGGCGAACCTGTTGCAACCTGTGCCTGTGCATAAAGCACCAAAGCAATGATCGGCAGATTCAACAGCAAATTGATTTGGTTGCCGCCGGGAATACGGAACAACTCCCACTCGTGCCAGAACGCGGCATCAATTTGATGCGTGATCAAGACGGTGGCGTTGAGCAGGAAAAGCAGTTTCTGATATGGATTGAATGCCATGGCGAGCGTCGATTATCTCAAGTTGCGGGCGGGTAGCGAATGGTGCGCCATCAGGCCGCTTGGCTGCAACTACCTCAGAGGTAATCAGCGTGAATCCTTGTGCAGATCCCAAGTCACGCGACCTATCCGGCTTGAAGTCTAGCCTCCGGCTGTTGCTCCACCATTACCGTTTTGCAGTAGACGATTGCCGGCTTGAATACCCAGCCATGCCATGGGTAGATAGGCGACCAGCAGATCCAGCGCGATGAACCAAGCTGGTGCTGGGATCATGAAGCTCGCTGCAATGCCGCCACACAGATTAACCACGCCGATCGCATAGGCGAATCGTCCCTTTACCGTTGCCGCAATCAGATAAGCGACAAGCGCGCCGACCAAAGTACCAAGCGCATGCGCCAAAAAAGGCATGAGGAAATGGCGTGGCTCGAACAGATGCATGCCTTGGCTGAGGCTCTCGGCGTTGTTCACGTCGACACCGATCGGGGGAGGAATGATGGCTGGGCTAATGGTAATGAGTGCCATGTTGACGAACCCGCCAATGACGATTCCCACTATGACTGCGAGTACATTTCGCAATAGTTTTGGCATCTGCAATCCTCCTCAAAACCTAAGGTTTGATGGGTCAGCGAAGCGACACAAAACGGGATACAGAATCACACTGCCTAGCTGGAGAGTGAATTGTCCGCCTTTTCCGCATTAACGGGAACTGCCAGCGGACTGCAAGCGACTTTGGTCTGCCAATGCCGCCTGCACGCTGGCAAGTTGGAACTCCCACAGCCAGCGCATCTTTGTCAGCGTGTCTGTCTTCGAACACCATTCAAACGGAACATTCAGGCATTGCTCGACTGACAATCGCCAATCCGCTTGTGCTTGTTGCCATGAATAATCCGGCCGACCAACTGCTTCATACCAATGGCGCAATATTTTCCCTTCGCACTCGCGTCGCGTTTGCGGCGACCACCAAATGACTAAAAAGTAGGCGAGATCGGCGACCGCAAGACCGTAGGTCAGCGACCAATCGAACGGTTGCCGGTCGAGAAAATACACCGGCAACTCAGCATCTTTCGGTGTCAATATGTTGGTCGGATTTAGATCGCCATGAAGTAACGACATGCCATGCGGGTTGGCCCAGCGCGCTCGAAAGGCTTGCTCGTGCTGATCAAAGCGCGCACGCAGTATCTGCCCGGTCGCATGCTCCATTGGCACAACGCCCGGACGAATCTCGTCAAAATATCGATTCATTGCCTGCGCATCCGGCACCGCGCACGATTCCCAGTGATGCCGATGCATCCGTCCCAACGCCTGCGCAACGGCGATGCCATAGGCCAGCGTTGGCGGCACCTCTTTTCGGTCGTGATGCGTTGCGGTCAAGTCCTCCAGCAGCAGGTGATAGCCAACGGCCGGATCGTATTGCGCGTCGAAACAACGTACCAAGGGCGCGTCGATCAAGCCAAGATAGTCTCGCGTGTAGTAATCAACTTCAGAGCGGCCGAAGGTGTTGCCTGCGCAAATCTTCAGCCTCACCGCGCACCACGTGTCATCGCCCAACTCGACCTCGAGCGCTAGCTGTTGCGACCAGTTTCCGTGACCGTTCGCAATACGAAAGCTCGCCACCGGCCGCCCAAGTACTTCACTCAGCCACGGCACGGTGACTTCTGTGGCATTGCGAATTACCAAGTTCGTCTTCATGGATTGTCGTGCATCATCCCAGCGGTAGTAGGAAATGCATATCAACCAATTACGATGTGGATTCCACGCGGTCGCGTTCGACCAGCTGCAGATAAGCCTCTGGCGCACCGGCGCAAAGGGGCTTCATCATCACGCGAACCGTGCTTACCAGCTTCCCCATTTGTATCCCCGTCCTCTGGCGCAATTCCGCATATCCCACCTTCTGCCAAAACCGCTCCGCCTGCTGATTACCCAGCACCACACCTAAACGTATCCACTGTGCGCCATTGCCACGCATCCAATCCTCCAGCGCCGAGTAGCTTGCAAGTGCCACACCACTCCCATGCAGGCGAGTCGCGACGATGAATAAGCCGATATGCCAAACATTGGCCGCGATGAAGTTCGAAAGAATAGACGCTATCGCGAGCCATTGCCCATCGTCATCGACAAAGGCAATCAGCAATTGCTTGTCGTAAGGCATGCCCGCTGGAGGGCGAT
Source organism: Rhodocyclaceae bacterium (assembly GCA_016721505.1). Taxonomy (GTDB): domain Bacteria; phylum Pseudomonadota; class Gammaproteobacteria; order Burkholderiales; family Rhodocyclaceae; genus JADKHX01. The sequence goes on from JADKHX010000003.1 coordinate 702,650, forward strand.
CAGTGAACTCCTGCCACGCCTCATCATCGCGCGGCGGCATGCCATTCACCGCGATAAAGTATTCGGGGTTGGCATCGAAGAATTTCTGCAATACGGGAACATCACTTTCGGTGATCTCGCATGCGCGCAGACTGTCGATTGTGAATAACGCTTTCATAGTCCTATGCTGCCCAAAAAAATCGCGTGAGCGCAAAACCGAGCGCGAATAAATAGCCGTACGAGAAACGATCAATGCGAAATAAGGTCTGCGCGCGCTTGGCCCTCCATGCGCCCATCCATGACATACACAAACCGACGGCAATCGGCGTGAGCAATAGATTTATCCAACGCCATGTCTCACCAGAAACCGCATTGTGAGGGAACAACCATAGGCTAGCGCCACCGAAGATCAAGCCAAAAATCGCGTAGCCGATTGCCGCCAGCCATGGACTTGGGGGCTTGTGGAACGGCTCGACCATTGCGTGTAATCCCAGTTCCAACAATGCCTCGGCAATAACTTGGATGAGAAACTCCAGCAGCAGTTCGATGAGGATTTGCATCAACTATGTGTCCGAGTATTTGAAAAGCAAAAGTTTGTCGTATCGTGTGTTCATGGAAATCTCTTACAACAGCGTATCGCCAGCACCAACTGGCTAGCTCCTTCGATTCCCGGTATTGAGATCGAAATTTTTGAATGGCAACTCGCGGATGCGCTTACCTGTCAATGCGAATAGTGCATTGCCGACCGCCGCTGCGATAGGCGCGGTGCCCGGCTCTCCGGCACCGCCGGTGCGGGCTCCGGACTCGATGAAGCGCACTTCGTGTTGTGGCGCATCGGCCATCCGCACCATTTCGTAATCAGGGAAATTGCGCTGTACCACGCGACCCTTGTCGATGGTGATTTCGCCGTAGAGTGCTGCCGTCAGTCCATAAATGGCGCCACCTTGAATCTGTGCGACAAAGGTCGCCGGATTAATCACCTCGCCCGGATCGACCGCGCTCCAGACTTGGTGCACGCGCACGCGGCCATCGGCGTTGAGCGAAACTTCAGCGACCTGTGCCACGATGGTGCCAAAGGCATCCCGGATGGCGATACCGCGCGCACGACCTTGAGCCGGTTTGGTTTCCCAGCCGGCCATAGCCGCAGCTAGTTCAAGCACTGCCTTATGCCTCGGTGCGCCGCCCAAATGCGCGCGGCGGAAGGCAAACGGATCTTGCCCGGCAGCGTAGGCCAATTCGTCCACAAAGGTTTCAATAAAAAACCCCATCTGGGTGTGATCGACGCTACGCCATGGCCCCCACGGAATCGGATTTAGTCCCTTCACATAGCGCGATGCCTGATTGGCGAAATCGTAGTTCACCATGGTCGCTTCCGGCGGGTCAAACTTCTCGGTGAATTGATGCAGCCAGGCCGTCACCTTGCCCTTCTCGTCCAGCGCCGCCTTCATGCGCGAGACAGAGGCGTGGCGATAATTGTCCTGCGTCATATCCTCTTCACGCGTGAATACGACTTGCACCGGTCCTTGCACCTGCCGTGCCACACCGATTGCATGCTTGAGGTAATTCAAGGTCGATCCGCGCCGCCCGAAACCACCGCCCATCGCCGTGTGATGCAAGCTGACATCGTCAATCGAAATCCCCGCAAATTTTGCCGCTGCCGCGCGCGCGCCGAGCCCGTCTTGAAAGCCACCCCACACCGTCAGCTTGTCGTTTTCAAAATGTGCGGTGCAGTTAACCGTTTCCATAGTTGCGTGCGCCAAATACGGCACGCAATAGGTTGCCTCGATGATCTTTTTCGCGCCCTTAAGCACGGCATCAGCATCGCCAGTGCTGTGATCAGTCTTGAACTTGCCGGCATCGAGCGCGGCGTCCATTGCGGCAAAAATAGATTGGGATGAAATCGTCGCGTTGGGGCCATCGTCCCATACCGGTTTCAGCGCCAATAGCGCTTCTTTTGCGCGCCAGGTATTGTCGGCAACCACAGCGACCGCATCGGCAAGTTTCACCACCTGCTTGACGCCGCGCATCGCCTTGGCCGGCGCTGCGTCGACCGACTTCAGCGTACCGCCGAAAACCGGGCTCGCCGCGACCACCGCGAAGCTCAAATTCGGTAAGCGCAGATCGAGACCATAGACCGCCGTGCCGTCGACCTTTGGCGGAATATCGAAGCGTGCAATCGGCTTGCCGACTATCGTGTAATCCTTCTTCGCCTTCAGCGGCACATCGGCCGGTGCATCAAAGCTCGCGGCAATGGCGGCCATCTCGCCATAGGTCGCTGTCTTGCCCGAGGCATGGCTGAGCTTGCTTTGCTTGGCAATAACCTCAGCCTCCGGCACGCCCCAGCTTGTCGCTGCCGCCTTGATCAGCATCGCGCGCGCCGCTGCGCCGGTGCGCCGCATGCCCTCGACACCAGTAAAGCGCACGGAGGTGCTGCCGCCGGTTACCTGCAGGTTTATTACTTCCGCAATTTTGCGAAAGCTGAAATCGGCCGTCCCCGCCAGCACACTCGGGATAGTCTTGTCGCCGCGTAGAAAACCTTGCGCTAGCGCGGCGTTGGCGAAAGCCTTATCCGCCGGCGCTTGTTCCATCCGTACCAACGACCAATCGGCATCGAGTTCCTCGGCCAGCATCATTGGCAATGAGGTGTGCACTCCTTGGCCCATTTCCGAGTGCGGAACAATTACCGTCACGCTGTTGTCAGTGCCGATCCGCACCCACGCAGTGACCATCGTCGCGCCGTCTTTGCCGGCGATCTTTCGTGCGCGTCCAAGGGTCGTCAATGGCATCAATGCATAACCAATCGCCAAACCACCGGCAGCGGCAATACCGCTGAAAATAAAAAATCTGCGCGAGACCATGGCCGCTCCCCTACGCTTTCGCGGCGGCATGAATCGCCGTGCGGATTTGCGCATAGCTGCCACAACGGCAGATATTGGTCATCGCCGCGTCAATTTCGGCGTCGGTCGGCTTTGGCTTTTCAGTGAGCAATGCCACCGCCGCCATGATCTGACCCGACTGGCAATAGCCACATTGCGGCGCCTGCGCGTCAACCCACGCCTGCTGTACACGGTGCAAGGTGCCGCCGGTTTTCAAACCTTCAATCGTGGTGATGGTCTTGCCGGCTGCCGAGGCTGCCGGAAACACGCAACTGCGCGTCGCCACACCGTCGACCAACACCGTACAAGCGCCGCACGCTGCGACGCCGCAACCGTACTTTGTTCCGGTTAGATTCAGCACATCGCGCAGCACCCACAGCAGCGGCATACCCTCCTCGACGTCGACTGCGTGTGATGCCCCATTCACTGTCATCGAGACCATCTGCGATCCTTTTTCCTTGGCTAGCACTTAATTCTATTCAGTGCCGAGCTAAGCGCAAGGCGATCCGTTGGCGCGTTTGTCCGTCTGCTTATAAATCTCTCACCACCACCTTGATACCAGGGTCGTCGGGATGAGCCGATTGAGTAAAACCAATCTCACCCATCAGCGTCAGCATGCCGGAATTACTGGCAAGCACCTCGCCTTCCATGCGTTTGAGTCCGCGCGAGGCAGCGTGCTCCAGCAGCACAGTCATCATCTTGAAGCCAACGCCGCGATGCTGCCAGTCGTCGGATACCACGAGGGCGAATTCACACGACTGGTCATCCGGCAGCGTGCTGTAACGTGAGACAGCAACTTCCACCTCGTGAGCGTCTTCCACGACAGTGGCGACGAAGGCCATTTCCCGGCTGTAATCGATTTGGGTCAAACGTGCCAGCACTTCGGGGGTGAGTTCATTCAGAGCACTCATGAAACGGAAAAACTTGCTCTCGGCCGACAAATGACGCACGAAGGTCTGCGTCAGTTCGGCGTCTTCGGCACGTATCGGCCGGATGACCAGCATGGTTCCATCGGGGAGTTGCCACGGTTTTACCAAATCGGCCGGGTAGGGATGAATGGCCATGTGCGCATAACGCACTGCTAACGGACGTTGTCTTGCCACGACGACGCGGGCATCGACAGCGGTCACGCCGTTCTCATCGGCCATCAGCGGATTGATGTCCAGTTCTTTCAGCCAAGGCAACTCACAGGCCATTTCGGAAACGCGCAGCAGCACGTTTTCGATGTCCGCCAGTGCCGCCGGGGGTAGATTGCGGAAGGCACCGAGCATCTTGAACACGCGCGTGCGCTCCATCAGGTCGCGCGCCAAATAGCGGTTGAGTGGCGGCAGTGCAAGTGCTGAATCCCTGAATACCTCAACCGCTACCCCGCCGGCACCGAAACTGATCACTGGTCCAAGCACCGGGTCGGAAGCAATGCCAATGAGCAACTCGCGCACATGCGGCCGCGTGGTCATTGGCTCGATCACCACACCCTCAACGCGTGCCTGCGGACATTTGCGCGCGATATTTGCCATCATTTCGGCATACGCCGCACGCACTTCCTGACCGCTGTCGAGATTGAGGTGCACGCCGCCAACGTCGCTCTTGTGTGAGATATCCGGCGAGTTAATTTTCAGCACAACAGGGAATCCCAATTGTTCTGCCATCAATAACGCCTCACTCGGCGAGCGCGCGATCAGGGTAGGGGCAACCGGAATGTGAAACGCCGCCAACAGGCTCTTGGATTCGGTTTCCGAGAGTACCGTGCGCCCCTCGCCAAGTGCCGCTTCGATAATCATGCGCGCCCCCTCGACGTCCGGGGCGTCCAACTCGGCTAGCGGTCCGGGGGTCTGCCGCAACAGTCGTTGGTTTTCGTAATAGGCTGCCAAATGGCCAAAGGCCTCGACCGCACCTTCCGGCGAAATAAAGGTCGGCACGCCGGCGTCGCGAAAGCGGTCCCGGGCGGCGCCCATTGTTTTCTCGCCCAGCCAGGCCGTTAGCACTGGTTTGTTTGAACTACGCGCAGCCTCAATGACGGCCTCGGCCGCCTTAAGCGGTTCGGTCATGGCCTGCGGGGTCAGCATCGCCAGCACGCCATCGACATTGGGATCGGCGAGGCAGGCAGCGACAGCGGTATGGTAGCGATCGGCCCCCGCATCACCAAGCACGTCCACCGGGTTGCCGTGCGACCAATGCGCGGGCAGCGCCGTGTTGAGCGCCGCGACAGTCTCTGCAGCCAGTTCGGGCAAGACCATACCCAAATCGGCGGCACGGTCAGTCGCCATCACGCCGGGGCCGCCGCCATTGGTAACAATGGCCAGACGCCGGCCTCGCGGCCGCACGTGACGTGAGAGCGCCTGTGCTGCTGCGATCAATTCGACGACGGTTTCCACGCGCACAACGCCCGCGCGACGCATCATTGCGCTAAAGACGGCATCGGAGCCGACCAGCGCGCCGGTGTGCGACTGTGCGGCACGAACACCCGCCGGATGACGACCAACCTTGACCACAATAACCGGCTTGATCGCGGCTGCGACGCGCAGCGCGCTCATAAAGCGTCTGGCATCGCGGATGCCTTCGACGTAGAGCAGGATGCTTTTGGTCGCCGGATCCAACGCCAGGAAGTCGAGTATCTCGCCAAAGTCCAAATCGGCGCCCGCTCCCATCGACACGATGCTGGAAAAGCCGACATCGTTCGCCGCTGCCCAGTCGAGCACAGCCGTGCACACCGCGCCCGATTGCGAGACCAGCGCCAAGTCGCCAAGCTTTGCCGTGGCCGGACCAAAAGTGGCATTGAGTGCCAACCCCGGGCGTTGCATGCCCAAACAGTTTGGACCAACGAAACGCACGCGGTGCGTTTTCGCCGCCTTGCAGATGTCATTCTCCAGCTCGATTCCTTCCGTACCCACTTCACGGAAGCCAGCACTCATAACAATGGCGTTGCGAATACCATGATCGCCGATCTCACGGATCAAGCCTGGTACCGTCGCTGCCGGTGTAGCGATGATCGCCAAATCGATGCGGCTTGGAAGTGAAAAAGTGGTCGGGTAGCATTTTTGTCCGAACACGCTTTCATGCTTTGGATTAACCGGATGAATCGCCCCGGAAAAATTCCCGTCAAGCAGGTTGCGGACAATCTGACCAGCGATGGAATTGTGCCGCTCGCTGGCGCCGAAGACTGCCACCGCTTTGGGGTTGAACAAGGGATACAGGTAATGTTGGGACATGGGGATTTGCTGGAACCGAGTTTAGGGATGGGATTTAGGTCCAAGAATACTATCCAGTCAGGCTTGCGCATTTGTTACAAGTCAACCGCTTCGCATCAAGATTGTGTATTCAATTGATCTCAGAACGTGAGTAAGGAAACCTCAGAAACCTCAGGGTCAGGCTCGATTTATTTCAGGCTGGATTTGATTCTCCTTCGAGCGAGAGCTATCCACTGAGATGGTGGCGAACTCGGCCGAGTGTCTCGCCGCTTTAATTCCCGCGCAAATTCTTCCCTAAATTCTTGACCTCGGACATACTCACCTTGACCCTATTGTTACGTTGTGAAGCCATGAACCGAATTCTGTTTTTGTTAGCCACCTTCCTTTTCGCGGATGCCAACGCCATGCCAACCGAACAAACTTACCTAGCCTTGGGCGACTCCTACACTATCGGCGAAAGCGTGACTGCGCAGGAACGCTGGCCTGTCCAACTGGTGTCGGCATTGCGCAGCAATGGCCGTGTGTTCAGTGACCCACTCGTCATTGCAAAAACCGGTTGGCGAACCGATGACTTGAAGGCCGCCATCGACAAAGCACAGTTGAAGCATGACTTTGAGTTGGTATCGCTATCCATCGGCGTAAACAACCAATACCAAGGCAAGTCGGCGGATCAGTACGCAGTTGAATTTGAGGATCTTTTGCTCACGGCCATCGCGCTTGCCAAAGGCGTCAAGGGTAATGTGTTGGTGGTTTCCATTCCGGATTACGGCTACACGCCCTTTGGGCAGCGCAAGCAAGCCGAGATCACGCAGGCGCTGGATCAGTTCAATGCCATCAATGCAAGGATTACCAAAAAGCACGGTGTGATGTATTTCAACATCACCGACATTTCGCGCCTCGGTTTGGCGCAGGCCGATTTAGTTGCGGCTGATGGTTTGCATCCGTCGGGAAAAATGTATGCGCTTTGGGTGGCGCGGATCGCAAGCGGTTCGTTGGGAAGTGGAAAGTAGATGAGCAAAGCCAGATCGCCTGCTGGGCCAGTAATCTCCGTGCTGACTATTGCCGTGTCCTTTCACCAGAATCGCGGCGCAAGCGCTGCCATATCGCGGAATATTTCGACGCATTTCACTTCACGAATTGCGGAAAGTAGGCACCGATTGCGTCATGCCTAGGCTTTCCTGAGCTTTCTAATCGACCGCAATTTTCACCGAACCGAGCTAAGACGATCCGCCATGCGGGTCTGCCAGCCAGGCCCGGTTGCTTTCCATCGTTCGATGACATCAGCCGGTAAGCGCAACGAAAGTAATTTTCGCGGATTGGCTGGAAATTGGTCGTCCACCTTTGTTGACTTGAGCACGCGCCAGCATGTTTTCGTTCAATTCCGGCAATTCAGCGTACTCTCCGCGTGTCACCACGTGTGCATCGACGCGAGCGAGGTCAGATTTCAAGGAGCGGCGCGATGCGGTCTTGTTCGCGTTCATTGGCTTTCCTCATACTGAAAATGTGACGATCCGCGCCACGCGGTGTGTATCCAATAACTACCAATCTGCCAGCCAAATAGCCATAACAAATCATTCGAGTTTCACCGTAGGATTTTCGAAGGTCTTCAAACTCAAGCGTTACACCCTCAAAGACGATTTCGGCATCCATAAAGTCCAGACCCCGATCCCGCAAAGTCTTCTCATACTTGACCGGATCGAAGGTGATACGCATTTGGTTATTGTAGATACAACAACTGATTCATGCAAGAGGATCCTGCAAGGAAATTTGAAATTTTTATCAAAGAGAAAAAGGCACCGATCACGACGAGGCGAACCGCATCGATTGCTGGCCAAAAATCTCAGCAGTTGGTGCTGCCGATGAAATGGCCCGTTCACCGGCCATGGCATCCCCCGTTCACCGGGGACACGCCGTTAATAATTCACCGCCTAAGCATCACGTATAGCAATGCATGACCCAACTCATTACTCGTCGCGACGGCGTGTTGCCAGCACCAACTGGCGAGATGCATATTGCTCCTGCGAATTTGATTGCGAGATTTGCTATATGCCAGTGTTGTTGAATGTGATGATGTAATTATGAAAGACCTGACTCTCGACTTTATTCACTTCACGAATTGCGGAAAGTAGGCGCCTATTGCGTCATGGATGGCGGCGTCATGGGCAGGGACAATGAGCAGCGCCGGATCGGTTTCATGGATACGAGTCAAAGCACCCACGGCTTGCAAAGCTAGCGCCTTGTCGTTATCAACAATGCTGCTGGGAATCCACATCTTTGGCCGTTGCTTAGCGACCGCTTCAGCCTTCCAAACCGCGTCGCCGACAAAGAGGAATTTTTTCCCCGAACCCAGCGTGACATACATCACGATCGAGCCGGGCGTGTGTCCTGCCAGCGGCGCGAACACCACGCTGCCATCGTCAAACAAATCCAGGCTTTGGGCGAAGGCGCCATACGGCTTGTCGTTGAACTTGAACGGCTTCCACTGGATCGATGCGGCGGATATCTGTGAAGGAAAAACAGCGGCCGGGTGGGGCATCGCCAGATAGTCTTTTTCTTGCTGGCTCAACCAAATCTGCGCTTCGGGAAAGTCCACCAGCGCGCTGGCGTGGTCCCAGTGTCCGTGCGACAAGAACACGCGCTGAATTGGTGGGTAACCAGCCGCGTCGAGCTGTGTGCGGGCGTCGGTAACCGGGCCGTAACTAAAGAAAGGTCGCGCCCAAAGCGGCATGTCTTGCTTGAACTGCGCATCGATCTGTTTGCCAAGGCCTGCATCAAACAAAAAGCTGCCTTTTGGATGACGCACCAGCACCGCGATGTGCTGCAGCTTGACTGCCTTGGTGTAATCACCGCCAGAATAGGTCAGGGCCTCCAGGGTAGTGATGTCCGACGTTTTGATAATCGAAAGCTCCACCGCCGGTTTGTTGTTCATGGCGGCGGGGGTGCTGTCTTGCGCCTGCGCCGCGTACAGCGGTGTTGCCATCAGCAGAAATATGAAAAGTCTTAACATGATGAAGTGTCCTCGCCTTGGTTGAGAAATGTTGAGTGCGAGCATCTTGAAGCTTGGACTAGGCTCCAGAGTCAAACATTATTTTCAAAGAGAAAATTCACCATGAAAATTGGCGAACTGGCCAGCGCAACCAACGTCAGTGTCGATACGCTCCGCTACTACGAAAAACAGCGGCTGCTGGATCCGGCGACGCGCACAGACAACGGCTACCGAAGCTTTGGCGAATCACATGTCGCCCGCGTGCAATTCATCCGCAGTGCGCAGGCACTCGGCTTTTCGCTCGCGCAGATCGTCGAAATCATTCCGCGTCTTGCCGCAGGCAATTTCGGCCGACGAGAGATAGAGCAACAGCTCAGTGCCAAGCTGGCGGAAGTTGACGCGCAGATAGAAAAACTGCAACTCGTAAAAACAAATCTGCTCAACACCTTTGACGCACTGACTTGTGATCCGGGGCTACCGGTCTCGTCTGCAGCGGTCACGCTGAAGCAGCCCGGTGCACGTGTGCGCATCAAGGGGCTTCATGCAAAGTGAGAACAATCGAGCAATTGCAATAGAGCAATAGAAATCGATCGGCGAAGCGAAGAAGGCTCGTAGCAACGGCGTGTGGCCAGCACCAACTGGCAAGTCCACCCGCAAAGTTGCTTGCTGCCAAGCTGAAACATCTGACTTTGGGTTTTTTACGAACTGCCATCAATGGACGGTCGTCGGAAAATTTAGGTTGATTCCTACATCTTCTAGAACGACGGTCGCGCACCTTATTTCTACGCCTGCAATGCAGCGGAAGCGTCGAAATCAAGCCAAACGCAGAATGCAGTTAAGACGCATACAATGAACGAAGTAGGACTGCGGTGTTTCACAGAATTTTTTATACCTATATAAAAATTCCTGAAATCAGAAAAAAGCGAACCTTTAGAAAGTGTTAGAGAGGTTTCGATGTCCAGATTAAGTCGCAGCGCCCAAATTAACTTGCAGATTTTGCGGTCTACATTACGTTCACCTAAAGCTGAATCAGTCCTTCACCGATAACAGGGAATATGATGCCGGCTCCCGAACCACGCGATCTATTAGCAACCCTTGAGAAGACGCTTGGCGCAGCGGGCATAGACGTGCCGGACGTCATAGCCCAGCTTGGTCAGTGCATGCCTCTGAGGATCGGGCGCAGGGAAAGCCCTTTGCGCTACGTGATCATCTTCGCGGATTGGTGTTGTCTTTGTTGAGCAATCAAAGACGTTGGGAGCCCATCGCGAGGAATCGGCAGCAAATCGAAGTTATCTTCTATGGCTATGATCTCGACCGCGTTCGCGCTACAGACCCGCAGCTTTTTGTTAGTGCATTGCAACAGATTCGCTGTGGGAATCGGGTGATGGTAAAACAAATGAGTAGCCTCGCTGAGAACATCCGCACAATGGAGAGGATTGCTTCGGAGTATGGCTCGCTAGACAAATTCGTTGAGAGTGGCGACCCGAATTCGATTGCATCAAAGCTGTCCCGTCCGGGGGCCTACAAGTTAAGGCAGGTTGGTTTTACGCTCGCCCTCGAATATCTAAGAAACGTGGGCATTCGCGCAGGCAAACCAGACTTACATGTGAGGCGTGCATTGAGTGGCGCACGCCTCGGCTACTTTGGCGGCTATCCATCGGAAATAGATGCAAGCGTCCTTATGACGAACATCGCCCGTGTGAGTGAAACGAACCCTACATACGTCGATAACTTGCTTTGGATGTTCTGTGCGAAAAACTACGGTGAAATCTGCGGCGCTGAACCGCGTTGCAGCCTTTGCGGTTTCGCGTCCGCGTGCAATTTCCCGCGCTCCGGTTTGGTTGCTACGCCGTGAGGTGGGTGCCGAACCCATCATTCCACCGGACGCTGCGCGATGAAGCCGCGCAGCGCCGGTGAATTCAAACGTTGGGCGTGAAGAGACCAATGTTCGCACAACTCAAATCCATTGTTGATCTGGTCAGAACTGTAATCTCGGACTTGAGATTTTCAGACCAAGCACGCGATGACGCGGTGCTCGACTTGCTGCGCGTCTTCGTCCTGAAGACTGTATTGAGGATGGAGAGTGTCTTGTCTCTGAGGCACAACCGAATCCGGTTGAGACAATCTCAAGGATGCCTCCTGCATTGGCGCTTGAGACAATGGAGCGATGGGATAAGCTGATTCGGCGTCAAGGCATAAGACTTTCGCAACTCCAAAGCGCTTTTCTCGGTCAGCACCATATCGCTGTTATCAATCCCGAATTGCAAGATCGCATCACCGAGATAATCGGTTACAAGCTTGATCGAACGGTAACTTTGCACGGCATTGGCGCGCCTTTACTTCAAGAACATGTTTCCCGTTGCGGACACGGCTGAAGAGAAAGCCAGCTACATATCCGTAATGGCGGGAGAAGAAGGAGATGCACTCAACATGCCTCGAATTGCGGCGGAGATAAAGGGGCTAAGCGAGGCTCTCAACGACTACCGCGCTGTAGTGGAGCGAATGGTCTCCGACCAAGAAATCCTAAAGCTCTCAGGGCGTGCTCGCAGTGACATGAGGTTTCCCGATGAGGCATAACCTTTCAGTCGAGCGGACCTGCGCGAAAAGCCGCGCAGACGGCTCACTTCCACGTTGGGCCTCGCATACCCTTGGGGGGCAATATGACTGCGGATGAGTACCTCCAATCCCTACTCCAGAAGTACGCTATTAACGTTTCCGGGGCAAAGGCAGCGGGAAACGTGATCTATCCAGTACTGGAAAAATGGGGGAATCAGTACCTAGTCAGCGCCAGCTACACTGGTTCATTAACGAAGGGGACTGGCATCTCAGCTTCAACCGATGCGGACATCTTCTTGTCTCTTTCATCCACAACGCCTGGCACCCTCGCTGACATGTATTCGACCTTGTACAACGCCGTTACAGCTGCGGGATACACGGCACGAAAGCAAGATGTCTCGATCGGAGTAACCGTTAACGGCTACTCGATCGATTTAGTGCCAGGTCGTCGGCAATCGCAATACGGAAGCGACCACAGTCTTTACCGAAATAGAAAGGCTACCTGGACATTAACAAATGTCGATACTCACGTATCGTATGTCACGGGAAGCAACAGAATCAGCGAGATCAGAATATTGAAGCTATGGCGTCTGCGACACGGGCTTTCGATTTCATCGTTCTACCTAGAAATGGCGGTAATAGATTCACTTCGGTATGCGCGGGTTGGAAACACCGCCGCGAACGTCTGGAAGGCGCTAGGGCATTTTCGCGACAAAATCGAAACAGCGCAGTACATCGACCCAGCCAACACTAACAACATCGTGTCCGACGATTGCACCCGAGCCGAGAAAGCGGCTATCGCCGCCAAGGCGTGGGAATCACTGGGCAAGAAAACTTGGGAAGAGATTGTTTGGTGATATGAACAAGGCAAAGAACTCTTCAGAAATCGATGGCAAGCGCTTTTTACGAGAAGCGTTCGTCGCAGAGCAGGCAGTCCTAGCAGTTCAGCTCGGTCTGTCTGGGAAGTCCATTACTCACAACGGGGTAATGGGCGATGTAAACGAACAGCACTTCATTCAAGTTCTACGAAAATACCTTCCAAGACGTTACGAAGTCGATCAAGGGATCGTGATCGACTCAAACGGCGCGACAAGCGATCAAATCGATGTGATCATCTTTGATCATCAGTACACACCGACCTTATTGGACCAGCACGCTCACAGATTTATTCCTGCGGAAGCGGTTTACTGTGTTCTTGAAGTTAAGCCAACGATAAGTAAGGAATATCTCGACTACGCTGCTGAGAAAGCTCATTCAGTCCGGAAACTCGAACGAACAAGTGTTCCGATCCCGCATGCTGGCGGTGAGTATCCACCGAAACTTTTATTCCCCGTAGTCGCAGGTATTGTTGCTACCAACGTGGACTGGGCGGACGGGTTAGCGGGAAAACATTTTTCATCAAACTTAGCAGCCCTCAGTGGAACACGCTCACTTGACTGTGGCCTTGCTTTGTCTGATCGTGCCTTCGATACGTTTGGGGGGGCTCTTGCCGTAACTGATACACAAGGATCTCTCGCAGCGTTTCTATTCCGATTGCTGCAGCGATTACAGTCCCTTGGAACTGTACCTGCTGTCGACTGGAATCGATATGCGTCTGTCTTGAGCGGCAGCGATGCCCAACCCTACGGTAGAGAGGACGCTGCGCAATAATGCCGCGCAGCGCCTGTTACCTTGAACGTTAGCTCTCAACATGTCAGCACCTCGCTCGCCAACTAAACGGAACCTATATCGGATCGTCGGCTTTGAACGAGGCATTCAGTTACTCAAATCCAATGAACTATATTTTTCGCATCCGTCGACTTGGGATGATCCTTACGACCAAGGGATAAATCACAAAAGGTCCCCAGACATCTTTGCTCAATGCTGGTGCAGAAAGGCGGTCTCTGATGCGATGTGGCGCATCTATTCGCCAAACACTTTGGGTGTTCGCATCGGTACAACATTAGATGAACTTAGGGTCAGTCATGACGGCTGCGCAGAATGCGAAAGACATACAATTCAAAATTCAAAACATCAAGTACTTGTACCAAGAGGAAGTACGCTTTGCGCTGGACAGTCTCGAGAAGAAGCGGAAAGCCAATCCCACATTTGGCACCACCATCGCGCCACTTTTCCTAAAGCGAAATGCGTTTGACCATGAGCGTGAAACGCGAGTCGTTGTCTAGCCATCCCTAGAGGGAGCAGTCGCGAGAGAGGGAATCTCCATTAGGGTGAACGCACGCGACCTCGTTCAAAGCGTATGGATTGACCCCCGTGCGCCCAAGGAATATGTCGAAGCCTATAGGCACTACCTGAAGAAGGTGCTGAAGTTCGGCGGAGTAGTCAAACAATCATCGCTCTATGCTGCTCGGGACCCACAGGGTGAATAGCACACTGAGAGCTAACCCTCGTTCGAGGCTCCTGCGCGAAAAGTCGCGCAGGAGCCTCGAAGTCACGCTAGACAATCGTGAAACTCTACGTTTTTGGTTTGATTATTTCCGGCCGGGCGGTTCCCGGAACGAAGTTCTAAATAGGAGCTGTTATGGCCAACGTTTTCTGGGGGTGTTCATGGAGCATTATCAGCCGATGCAAATCCAACTATTTTGATGATTGGAGACTCTTGGTTCTGGTACCCACTGGATAATCTTGCGGGAGAAATTGGAAGCGCAATGTCGGATCAAACGCTAGTTGTAGTCGGCTACAACGGCGCGGAGGCCGCGCAGTGGAGCGAAAAGTACAGAAAAGACATCGACTTCGGTTTCAAAATGTACGGCGCTGACGTCCGTGCACTAATGTTAAGCGGCGGTGGTAACGATATCGCCGGTATGAGTGACTTTCTTCGGCTACTTAAAGACGACTGCTCCAAAGCGAAAACAGTTAGTGAATGCTTCCGTGAGGGGCAGCCAGAGGCTCTTATCGCCAAGATCATTGGCGCATACAGAGAGGTCATTTTGCGATTCCGAGCTTACAACAGTGATGCTCCGGTACTAATGCACAATTACGACAACGCATGGCCAACAGGAAAAGGTCTCTTTGGGCCATCAGATTGGCTGAAGGCGCCAATGGAAAAAGCTAAGGTTCCGAAAGACCTTCGCCGCACTCTTTTCAAAGAACTGATTGAGCGCCTTGGCCTATCGCAATTGGCGCTAAAGAAAGAGAAAGCATTAGGGCTACTTATAGCAATTCAGTCCGCTGGGACGATGCCAGAAGATGACAACGGCAAAGATCAATGGCAAGTATTGAGCTTCATCCGGCCCCTGCTGGATTCAAGCTTTTGGCTCGAAAAGCTTTTGTTCCTGCCCTCAAGAAAATTGTCTAACCCGGCATATATGGACTCCCCCAAAAGCAAAGAGATCGATCTTTGCTTTTGACAAAACGGGAGCGCGTGAAGTTGTACGTCCGTTTCCAATGCATAGTTTAACGACTGATTTCGAGAAATTCGAAAGTCAGCTTCCAGTCTGAAGCGCCTAACCAACTTTGCCGACACCTAACGTTCAGACTGAACGACAGCAATGGACTATGACGGATTTCGGCAATGCAGCGCGACTGGACGCCTATGACGATGCTCCGGGACGCATGTACCGCCGAACAACAGCTTGCGTAACTGTGCACGCCAGAGGCGGTTTTTCTATGCTCATTCCTCTGGTGAGGCAATTTTCCCTACACCAACTAGGCTCGATATTTGCCGGTCAAGACAGTGGGATCCGCTAATGTTGAAAAGGCGCTATTGTTATGTTATTTAATTTCAACTTGAGATTTTATTTAGTTACAGGTCTTATGCTCTATTCAACTTCAGCATGGCCTGACAAAAACTTACTTGAAGTTGCTGGTGGTGAATGTATTTCTTGCAATGAACATGATCAAGCTAGAGCTAAATTCAATCTAAAAGCAGCAGTGTTCAAGGCGAAAGATGAAGGCCGCTTCATTAAAGTTTTACGAACCGAGCCGAAAGAGACTGATGTCTTAATTGACAAAAATATTCAAGGACCGTTTAGATCAATAGGCAGAATTCAAGGTAAACACGGTAGTGACAGTTGGCGTGGGACTGCTTTTTTTTCATTAGTCCATGTCACATTCTTACCAATGCTCACTTAGTCTATTCTTCAACAGATGAAGATCGGCTGTTCTATAACAAAAGAGATAAGAATACGTTGGTTATAGATCAGATCTCTAAAGTATCAGCGCAAATTAGTGCTGATTTAAAATCCCAGTTCAAATAGAGCCATCCAATTTGAGATTGTCAGAGATGCTAGTCGAAAATTCGATAATAAAAAATATTTGACAGTGGAACGGGTGATTAAGCTTGATGTGCAATCTGACGTAGCTATTTTACGTGTCGATAAATGTTTAGGCGTGCCAGAAGCCTACGGCTCAATTAATGTCCTTCCTAAGGACAAGATTGAGGCTGAGTTTAAAAAATAGTAGAGCAGAAGACACCTTTAATTTCCTGGCGGGCTTTCCCGGTGATCGACATGGTGATTCAAATACAGATAGTGCTTTAAAAATTAATAGTTCAGATAGGTATTCGCTTGAATCGGGCGTTCAGATTGACCATTACATCAGCAATTTTGAGGGAAGCTCTGGATCGCCCATATTTGCTATGTATTATCGAAATGCAATTGGAGACTTAAAGCCTATTGATCGCGAATTTATGCGAAAGCTTCCTATTGGATTTGACCCAAATAAAGTTGAAAGTGTACTTGTGGCAATGAACAAAAAGGAGAATTCTGAGCTTGGGTACAATAAAGCCAAATTCATGAATGATGACTCAATTATGGATTATGTGTTTGATGATACTTCCAGAAAATAAAGCCCTCACAACCGCTCGTATCGAAGAGGCTAAGCGCGAGGCCGGTGCGACTCAGATTGCGCAAGAGCGATCAAAACATTACCACCGATTGCAGTCAAAGACAGCGGGCTAACTGACTTGTGACGCATGCTCTGTTATGCGGCTTACCTAGTCATAGCTCGCGAAGTAGCATAATGGAAAAACAAGTAGCGCAGCAATCGAGCCGACCTTCGCGAAAAGCCCCGCGGGCGGCTGACACTATGTTAGACGACTGCTTTCGAGAAATCCGAAAGGCCGCAACCAGTCTGAACCCGCCCGACAAATTTTCCGAATCACCGGCTCTTGAATTGCCGCGACTCGCTACAAGTCCAGCACGAGTGGCGCAGTTTCGCTCCCCGCTGCGGCTGGCACGGCGCAACAGATCAGCGCTTCGTCGGCCTCCAGATAAACGCCCGGCACGGAAATATGACTGACTTGCCCGGACAGAATCTTGGTCTTGCAGGTGCCGCACGAGCCGCCTCGGCAACTGAATTCCGGCGTTAATCCGCGCGTTTCGGCCAGGTCTAAAAGACTGCCGTTGCCCGGCGACCAAGTGGCCTCTTTGGCCGACTTGGCGAACACAATGGACACCTCATTTTCGGCGGCGGGCGGGTTGATAAATTCACTCGCGTCCGGTCCACCGGCGCGGCTGCGGCGCAGGCTGGACGGGCCGAATTGTTCGGCATGAATTCGATCATCAGGAATGCGCAGGGCGCGCAGGTCGTCGTAGAGATTCTGCGTAAATTGGGCCGGACCGCACAGGTAAAAATCGTAGTCGTCGAAGGGCAGCAAGGCTTTGAGCAAGTGGATGTCGATGCGGCCATGCACCTCGTAGTCGGTGCCTTGCCGCGCCTCCGCCTCGGGCTGACTGAGCACGCGGAGTGCTTGAATCGCCTCGCCACCGCGAGCAAGCAATTCGTGCAGTTCGCGATCAAAGGCGCGATCAGTCTTGGTCCGCGCCGAGTGCACAAAATACGTCGGCCGCACACGCCGGTTGCGCAGGCCTTCGTACACGACATGGCGCAACATCGCCAACAGTGGCGTGATGCCGACGCCGGCCGACAGCAGCACCAATGGCCGGTGCTCTGCCGCATCGACGACAAAGTCGCCCAATGGCGCACGGGCTTCGAGCTGACTGCCAACCGAAAGTTGCTGATGAATATGTGTCGATACGATACCTTCGCGTTTGACACTGATGCGGTAGTGGCCGTCCGACGGCGCCACCGACAAAGTGTAAGTACGAATCACCGGCGCGGCACCCGGAGTGATGCTCAGCCGGATCGGCAAGTGTTGCCCCGCCTTGAACACTGGCAGCCCGGCGCCGTCGGTGGGTTCAAGATAAAGCGATTTGATTGAGGCACTTTCATCAACGACGCGCATCACCCGAAAGCGCCGCCACGCTTCGCGCAGCGCCATGGCTTTTTGTCGTGCTTGCGCTTCTTGCCACGATCCGGTCATCAATGAATTCGGCGAAAAATTATCCAAGACCCAGCGCAGTTTGAGTACCGCGCGACGACGCACCAGCTTGGTCACTTCGACACGCCACAAGCGCTCCGCGCCTTGGAAGCTGGCAACCTCATCGCCATCCATCACGATCTCGGTGCGGCCGGTGAGTTGCAGCAAGTCACCACTGGCAAAGTCGACGAACACCAGGCCAGCGCGGGGATTGCTGTGCAAATTGCCCAGCGTGTTGAAAAATAAATTGCCGGCGAAATCCTGAATGGTGAGCACGTTGCCATCCACGCGAACAAATCCCGCCTTGCCGCCGCGATGCGAGGCGTCGACTTGTCGGCCGGTGCCACCAACATCCACATAGCTGGCGACAAAGAATGTGTCGGCCGCGCTGATCAGCGCACGCGCTGCGTCGTCGAGTCCGGATAGGGTTTCGGCGGCCGCATCTTGGGTTGGCTTTTCATCAGTGGCCGACGAATCATCGGCGGTAGTTGCATGGCGCACCTGGATGTACTGAGGGCAATTGCCAAAGGAATGCTCGACCTCCAAGCTCAGTTGACTTGCACTGCGCTGGACAATTTTTCCATTCACGCGATTGCGTCGCCGCGTGGGCAGTTCAATGCCGAGGACGCCGATGGAATCGCCGATCTCCAACGCATCGCGCACCGGATCTCCGCTTGCCGGTAGGGCGTTGATATTCAGATGGGTTGGATCGGGGGATGAGGCAATGGAAGACGCAGACCGATCACGTTCGACCAGCGTGACCCACGGATCGCCCGCCGCATCAACGGCGGCAAGCACCAAAAACGGCACTTGCGCATAGAACACGCGATGCTGATCCGGCATGTAGTCGCGGATCACGCGGCTGCCAACATCTTGCATGCGCTCGGCGACACCAAGGCGCGCTTGCAATTCGCGCTCACCGCTATGCCAAGGTCCCGCCGAGTCATTTCCCATGTCTTGCTCCCGTCGATTCAAACTCAGGCTGCGAGGCCAACCGCCGTTTTTTGCATGCCGACAAAACCCGGCAATGATTCAATCGCATTCAGCCAGCCACGCACTTTCGGATAGTCGCTCAGCGACACATTGCCTTCTGGTGCATGGGCGATGTAAGTGTAAGCCGCGACGTCGGCGATGGTCACGTGCGAGCCGACCAGGAATGCGTGCTTCGACAACTCGACTTCCATCACTTTGAGTAGTGCGTGTGAGCGTGCGATCAGGTCGTCAGCGTTGAGCTTCGCACCGAATACGGTCACCAGTCGCGCCGCCGCCGGACCGAAAGCGATTTGTCCCGCTGCCACAGATAACCAACGCTGCACCGCAGCTTCGCCTACCGCGTCGGTCGGTAGCCAACTTTCACCGCCATAACGGCGCGCCAGATAAACCAGCATGCCATTCGAGTCGGCCAGAATCGTGCCGTTGTCGTCCAACACTGGAACTTGTCCGAAAGGATTCAGCGCCAGAAATTCAGCCTGCTTGTGCGCGCCCTTCATCAAATCCACCTCGACCAATTCGGTCGGCAGCTTCAACAAGGACAACATGAGCTGCACCCGATGCGCATGTCCGGACAGCGGGTGGCGATAAAGTTTGATCGGATTGCTTGGTTTGGTAGTCATTAAAATTCTCCAGTAATGTCGTTAAAGGTTCTGCTGCAATTGAGTTGCCAGAACCCGTTTTCGGCAAATGCTGAAACGGAACGACAAATAGGCAAGCATGATGGTCGTTTGCGGAATAAATAGAATCACCGTAATTGTTAAGGCACTGTTGCGGAAATAGGAATGATCGAGAGATCGGAATTTGCTGACGACTCAACCCTTGCCAGTTGGTGCTGGCCACACGCCGTCTTCCGCAAGCCACTTGCGGAAGACATCAATCTAGGTTCAAACTTGTCCACCCATCCGCGTTTCAATCCAAACGATCAGGAGACTTTCATGGCCAAGCAAAAACCCGGTGCAAACCAAACCGTATTAATCACCGGCGCGTCCTCTGGCATCGGTGAGGCGCTTGCAGGATGTTTTGCTCGCGATGGGTTCAATCTGGTGCTCGTGGCCCGCAGCGCCGACAAACTCAAAACACTGGCGACCCACCTGGCAGCCGAGCACGGTGTGAAGGCTTGGGTAGCGCCGACAGATTTGTCTAAGGGCGGCAATGCTGCGCTGTTGGCAGCCAAGATGAAGAAAGACAAACACGCGATTGACGTATTGGTGAATTGTGCTGGCGTGTTGGAACATGGCCAGTTCGTCAAGATGCGGCCGGGGCGGCATCAGGAGTTGATCGACTTGAACGTATCCGCGCTCACAGAAATGCTGGCGCATTTTGTGCCGGCTATGGTGGCGCGTGGTCAAGGTCGCGTGTTGAACGTCGCTTCGGTTGCGGCGTTCCAACCAATACCATCGCTCGCAACCTATGCGGCAACCAAAGCCTACGTGTTATCGCTGACCGAATCATTGGCCGAGGAACTCAAAGGGACTGGAGTCACCATTTCGGCTTTGTGTCCCGGCATTACCGCGACCAACATGGTCAGTATGGCCACTGAATCATCGGGCCTCCGGCTCCCCGGCATACTCGTTGGTGAGGTGGGCAAAGTGGCCGAAGAAGGCTATCGCGCTTGTATGAAAGGCGAGGTGATCAAGGTGCCTGGTATCATCAATTTGGCGAGCATCCTGGCCGGGCGCGCAACGCCCAAATGGTTGTTGCGAAAAGTCACCGGGACGTTTGGCAGGGCAACAGTAAAGGGCTAGCGATTCGCCGATTTGTGTCTGGAATGCCTTGAATCATCACAGGCGTTAACATGCTGATCTCGCCTCATTGCCTACGCCAAATGAATTCCACAACAGCACAGTTGAGTCAGGTTGATCTTGCCACGCAGCACATCCGCGACATCCTCTCGCTGGCCATTAAACATACCGACGCGCGACGCGCCATCATCGTTGCCGATTCCGGTTGCGCATTGGCGCTGACGCTGGCTGAGGCTTATCGCCGATGTCTGCCTGGCGCACAGTTTGTTGATTTTGACGCGGTCACACCGCAAGCGGTACTAGATGCATTCGCGACTTTGGCGGCGCGAGATTTAGTGGTCTTGATTCAATCGACCAGTTTTCGACTCGAAGCTTTTCGCATTCGCGTGGAGTTGTTCAAGCGTGGTCTGAAAGTTATCGAACATCCGCACCTGAGCCGTATGACCGGCGTGCAGACTGACTACTATGTCGAGTCGTTGGCGTACGACCAAAACTACTATCGTGGTGTGGGTCTTGCGCTCAAGGCGCGCATTGACGCGGCAGAGTTTGGCGTGGTGAATAGTGGCGGTGAGCAACTCGTGTTTGGCTCGCCGTTTGAATCAGCCAAGTTAAATATCGGTGACTATTCGGGCATGCCGAATGTCGGCGGACAGTTTCCCCTGGGTGAAGTGTTTACCGAGGCCAAGGACTTGGAAGCAGTGCGCGGACGGGTGCGAATTTTCGCGTTTGGCGACACAACTTATTCGGTGAATTTGCCGCCTGATCCGATTACTTTAATTGTCGAAAAAGGTCGTGTGGTCGGCACTGAAAATTCGACAGCGGAATTTGATGCAGTTCTGGCTAACATTCGCGCTGCCGAAGGCGAAGTGTGGTTACGCGAGCTGGGCTTTGGCATGAATCGCGCGTTTTCGGTTGATCGTGTGGTGACCGACATTGGCACCTATGAGCGCATGTGCGGCATACATTTATCGCTCGGTGCCAAGCATGGCGTGTATAGCAAACCTAATATTCGTCGTGCCGAAGCGCGTCATCATGTGGATGTGTTTGCGGTCACCGAATCGGTGGTGCTCGATGATGAACTTGTGTTCCATAGCGGCGCCTGGCAAGTCAAAAATCTGCTTGAGAAGGCGGCGTGATGCAAACGCAAATAGATGTCGATGGCATTACGGTTTTCATCGAAGGCGAGGGCGAAGAAACTTTGCTGATGATTCATGGCTGGCCGGATACGCATCGGCTGTGGGACAGCACGGTGGCAGCGCTTAACGGCAGTTATCGCTGTGTGCGGTTTACGCTGCCGGGTTTTGACTTGTCGAAAGCACCTGCCGCACCTTCGCTAGAACAAATTACGGCAACGATTTTGCGGGTGGTGAATGCGGTTTGCCCAAACGAAAAAATCACTTTGGTGTTGCACGATTGGGGCTGCATTTTCGGCTACGAGTTCGCTGCGCAACATGCGGATCGGGTGGCGCGAATCGTTGCAGTTGATATTGGCGACTACAACACTACGGCCTTTGCCAAGAGCTTGGCCACTTCAGCAAAGCTGGCAATTTTTGGCTACCAATTTTGGCTTGCTGTGGCGTGGAAGCTAGGCAATTTCGGTTTGGCGGGACTCGCCAATGCGATGACCCGATTCATGGCCGGCAAAATGCGCTGCCCAAATCCGCCATCGGTTATTCAATGGCAACAAAATTACCCCTATGCCATGCGCTGGTTTGGCTCGCAAGGCGGCTTGAGCCACACCCTAGTGGTCGCGCCGTCGGTACCGCTGCTTTACATTTATGGTGCGCGCAAACCCTTCATGTTTCATTCGACCGATTGGCTGCAAGCCTTGCCAATGCGTGCGGGCAGCGAAGCGCAGGCCTTCGACACCGGGCACTGGGTGATGGTGCAAGCGACTGAACAATTCAACGCCTGCATTGCAAAATGGCTTGCCTACAAATGACAGACCACGCCAGCCCACAATCGCCCGCCTAAATCGCTCGCATTGAGCAATCCCCACAAGCCAAAGCACAGCACCAGCAAACCTGCCGACAAGCGTAAGGCACGGCCTTGAACCACATGGCGGAATTTCGCCAGCAATAGTCCGGCCGCCATCAAATTCGGCAGCGTGCCCAGACCAAACACCAGCATGGTCGCGGCGCCGCGCAAGGCGCTGCCGGTGAGCAGGGTCATCGCCAGCACGCTGTACACCAAACCGCACGGCAACCAACCCCACAACATGCCCAACGGGAAGGCTTGGGCGATGGTTTGTGCGGGAAGGAAACGTTTTGTATAGGGTTGCACCCGCCGCCATAAATAGTGACCGGCACGTTCGGTAAAAGCCAGGCTCTGGGTGATGCCAATGAGATACAAGCCTAGCGCAACCATCATCAGATTGGCGGCGATATACAAACTCATTTGCACCGGCAAAGCGCCGTTGAGCAGCAAGCCCAAACTACCCAAACCGCCCATGATGGCACCGGCAATCGCATAGCTGCTAATGCGACCGATGTTGTAGGCCAAATGCAAATGCCACGCAGGTGGCGTTGCCGTTTTCAGGATGCCATTTGGCTGAAAACTCAAAGCAGAAACAATCCCGCCGCACATACCAGCGCAGTGCACGCCGCCAAGCAGGCCAATTAGAAATACTGCGAGGAAACCGGAATCAGGCATTAGGGTTTTGTAGGTCGGAATTTATTCCGACACGGACATGATCGACGCGAAAAAACGTCGGAATAAATTCCGACCTACGATAATCAAAGTGCTGCGTCCAATCATTGAGGAATTTCGTTAGTTGGTAGTGGTGTGCAGTGTCGGCTTTACACAGCCGACCCGCTACGCGGGCGCAAAGCAGTGCTTTGCGAGTTCCCCGCTTCGCCGCCATCATATCCCGTTAAATCTTAATTTCCAGCCTCAAGGACCAGACCGTATAGGTCTGGGCGACAACGCTGGAGGTCTGTGTAAACGTTGTACCGACAAATTGACTACCGCTCAAAGAATCATCGGCCAGCGCGTTGTTGGCCGACAAGCGTAGTTGCGCGTTGGGTGTGAATTTCCACAGGCCATACAAATCGAATTGGCGTTTAACGCCAACACTTGCCGCCTGTGTGGCGCTGCTTTGCACGAGGTAGGCCGGTGTCCAATTCAGACTGCCGCCGAGCGTTAACGGCAAATGCGCCAAGCGATAATCGAGACCCAGATTGGCAGTTTGTTTGGCTTGCTGGTCGAGCCGATTGTTCGGCCCCGGAATGCTGTCAACCTTGGACCAGAAGCGACTGTAATTGGCACGCAAATCGACCGCTGGCGCGTCGGTCATGAAATCACTCAATTGACATTTTGCTTCCAGCTCTATGCCTGATGTCGTCGCCTTGCCAATGTTCCGTGGCGCAGAAACCCAGCGCGGACCGAGGCTTCCGCTGGGATCGTTTTGCAGGCTGATATCGCGGCGTATCAGGTCACTAATTTCTCGGCGAAACATTCCCGCGCTCATTACACCGCTGCGTCCTAAGTAGTGCTCAAAAGCGAAATCCAGTCCGGTTGCCAATTCCGGCTTCAAGGCTGGATTACCTGTGCGGTCGGGCGTGACGGGCGTATTTACGTCAGCCAAGCTCGGCAGTGCAATTAAATCGGCCAAAGTCGGCGGGCGATAACTTTTAGTCAGACTCAAGCGGATTTGATCGCGGCCTGAACTCGAAAGTTCGGGCAAGCGCCACACGCCATGCAGAACCGGGCTGAACACACTGCTGGTGTTTTTTACTTTGAGCAAATTGGAATCACTTTTGGTTTCTACGCCTTCCCAGCGCAAACCAAAATAGGTCGCCCAAGTTTTGCTGATATCCCATTCATCCTGTACAAATGCAGCAAGCTTTCGTGATTGTGAATCGTAGTCATCGCCCGAGCCAGCGAATCTCGGTAATCCGTTGGCGAGCGAAATTTTCTGCTGCGCACGTTTGCCAAACTCGCTGTCCCAGCCTGCGGCAAAGGTATGTCCGTCGCCGAGTGGTGAGCTATATTTGCCAGCGAAATTGAGATTTGAATCACTGCTGTTGTTAGTATCCAGCAAGGTACGCAACAGTAAATGAGCCGCATCAAATTGCTCGCGCGTGGTGCTTGCGTCGCTCTTACCTTGCCCCAATCCAAACTTAATTTCCAAACGCGCACCACCATCAATTTTGTGTTGATAGTTACCAAAACCCCGCGCGAAGGTACCCTCATTGGTGCCGGTCGACGTCGCAAAGGCGTAAGGCGAAATTCCAACCGGCTCAGTCAGTAGCGTTTTGCTGTCGGAGTTGGTGCGCGAGCTCACGACAAAAGCTTGAAACATCAAAGTGTAACACTCTGATCTTCGAGCACAGCGCCCACTGTGTTCTGTGTCAAATTCAAAGTCAGCACATCGTCGACTTGGATATTCTGAAACGCTGATGCAGTAAGTGAATAATTGAGTGCACCCACATCACCAGAATGCGTCACGGAAATATTTGGACTGTGATTGCCAGCTTCCATCGAATCGCTGACGCGCCATTGGGTCTGGGCTTGTTTATAGCCCTCGCGCAGCACAATATTGATGGTGCCGGCAACGGCTTGCGTGCTGAATTCGGCAACAGTGCCGCGTATTACTTCTATGCGTTCGACTTGATCTGGCGGCAGCGTGTCGAGAGAAAAACCTGCCGGTGGGCGTTCGCCGTTGAGCAAAATTTGCGTGTAACCATTACCCAAGCCACGCATCCGCACGCCACCTCCGCGTCCTGGTCTGCCGCCCATGGTCACGCCGGGCAGCCGTTTGAGAATTTCGGTGACTGCGGAATCGCCGTTGCGATCTAGTTCTTCACGGCCAAAAATCAATTTGGATGCGGTCGAACTGCGACGTTGGTCGGTTTCGTTTTGCTTTTCGGCGCGAATAATGATTTTTTGCGGCTCGGCATCATCAGCGCTTTGTTGTGTCGGCGGCGGAGGATCGGCTTGCGCCGCTGGCGCTGCGTAGGCTAGTTGGATTGCGCTAGCGAGCGCGCCAATAAGGACAGCTGAGTTGGAGAAGTATTGTTCGCGCATGGATGCATTTTCACATGCGCGCTTGACGATAATTGTTGCGCCAATGTAAAGCCTTAGATCACCTTGGAATAGCGCACCCGTTCTTGCTCTGCCCGCAAATAGCGGTCGAACACCATCGCAATGGCGCGTACCAGCAAACGCCCGCGTGGCAGCACATTGATCCAGTTTGATTCGATGCAGAGCAAACCGCTTTGTTCCATTTCTTGGAGGGCAAGCAATTCAGGTGCGAAATAGCTTCTGAAATCGATCAAGTGAGCGATTTCAATCGCTTCAATTGAGAGTTCGAAATGGCACATCAGAGCGCCGATGATGCTGCGTCGAAGCAAGTCGTCGGGACTGAGTACGACACCGCGCATCACCGGCAATTCGTCTCTATCCAAACAATCATAATAGTCGTCCAGCGTGCGTACATTTTGGCCATAAGTCGGTCCGACTTTGCTAATCGCCGAGACTCCAAAGGACAGTAAATCGGCATCGGCGTGGGTCGAATAGCCCTGAAAATTTCTATGCAAGCGACCGCGTCGTTGCGCTATTGCTAATTCATCATCGGGCTTGGCAAAGTGATCCATGCCGATAAACACATAGCCCGCTTCGCGCATTCGACGAATTGCTAGTTGCAAAATTTGCAGGCGCGCTTCTGGCGATGGCAAATCGGCCTCGTTGATGCGCCGTTGCGGCTTGGCAAGGTTAGGAACATGCGCGTAGTTGTAAATCGACAGGCGGTCCGGAGAGAGGGCGATAACCTCGTCGAGCGTTCGATTAAAACTCACCACGTTTTGATGTGGCAATCCGTAAATCAAATCTAGCGAGATACCTTTAAAGCCGAATTCGCGCGCCGCCTCCATCACTGCGCGTGTTTCGTCCAGTGTTTGGATGCGATTGACCGCTGCTTGCACCCGAGGATCAAAATCCTGTACGCCTATGCTCATGCGATTGAAACCCAATTCGGCGAGCAATTTGACCGTATCGCGGCTAAGCCATCTTGGATCCACTTCAATTGAAAACTCGCCGCCAGCAATTAAATTGAAATGCTGACGAATGTGTGCCATCAACTGACGCATTTCATCGTCAGAAAGAAAGGTCGGCGTGCCGCCACCAAAATGCAATTGCACAACATCGCGACTGCCATCAACCAAGCCAGCCACTAGGGCTAGTTCCTTAGCCAAATACTTAATGTACTTGGCCGAGCGCCCATGATCTTTGGTGATTATTTTGTTGCAAGCACAGTAATAACATATGCTGCGGCAAAATGGCAGATGCACGTACAATGAAAGTGGTCGGCTCAAACCCAAACCACCACCATCAACGGTGCGCCGGGTGAGCCAATGACAATAGTCCCGTGCAGCAAACGCTTCAATGAAACGATCAGCAGTCGGGTATGAGGTGTAGCGCGGTCCGCTCACGTCATATTTCGATATCAATGACGAATCAAAAATTAGCTCTTGTGTATGCATGATCTCCAATAACAGGATGAACCTCAGAAATTTTGCCACATTGATAAAGATCAATTGCTTTGCTTTTCTCCCAGGAATTCGTTCATGAAAGCAGCGCCTGTGCAGCACCCGCCCGTCATCAAACTGCATGTGCTCAAAGACGCCTGCGCGCAATGCAGCGCCCGTGAGCTATGTTTGCCGCTGGGACTGAGCGACGATGAGCTACAGCGTTTGGATGAGATCGTCGCCACCCGCCAAAAACTGAAACGTGGCGAGCATTTATATCGCTACGGCGATGCTTTCAGCGCCATTTACGCTATCAAAGTTGGCTTCTTCAAAACCGATGTGATTACCGAAGATGGCCGCGACCATGTCACCGGTTTTCATATGAATGGCGAAATTTTAGGCATGGATGGCATCAGCGGTGATGCCTACACCTGCAATGCGATTGCCTTGGAAGACAGTGAAGTTTGCGTGATTTCATTTTCTGATCTTGAGCACCTGGCAACACTGATACCAACCTTGCAGCGACATTTTCATCGTGTGATGAGTCGCGAAATTGTGCGTGACCACGGCATCATGATGTTGCTCGGCACGCTGCGCGCCGAAGAGCGGTTGGTGGCTTTTTTGCTTAACTTGTCTCAGCGTTACGCAGCACGTGGTTACTCGCCGACAGAATTTCACTTACGTGCGACGCGTGACGAGATTGGCTCCTACCTCGGGTTGAAGCTTGAAACGGTGAGTCGTGGGCTTTCGCAATTGCAGGACAGCGGACTTATCGTGGTGCAGCAAAAATACATTCAAATTACAGCAATTGATGGACTCAAGAAAATGCTTCAGCACACACAAACTTGTTAGTTTATTTTGGTTCTTGTCGCATGCTCCGGGATTGATCTGAGTCAACGCCACCGAAGTGCGGTGGCGTACACTTTCCATACGGCATCAGTTGCCATTCACTAGCCTAGAGGAAAAATCATGTTCAAACACTTACTTGTTCCTACCGATGGCACAGAGTTTTCGACCACTACGGTGCAACGTGCCATCAAGTTCGCCAGTGAAGCTGGGGCGAAAGTGACTTTCTTTTATGCCAAGCCGGATTATTCGGTGGTGTTTTACGGTGAAGGTGTTTTGGTCGATCCAAACACACCGCAAGCCTTTGCCGAACAAACGGAACAGCGTGCGGCTGAGATACTTGCCGCGTGTCAAGCGATGGCTGTTGCCGGCGGTGTTGATTGTGAGATTAAGTCGGCAACTGGCGAACTTCCCTATCAA
Source organism: Rhodocyclaceae bacterium (assembly GCA_016721505.1). Classification (GTDB taxonomy): domain Bacteria; phylum Pseudomonadota; class Gammaproteobacteria; order Burkholderiales; family Rhodocyclaceae; genus JADKHX01. The sequence goes on from JADKHX010000003.1 coordinate 730,965, forward strand.
GCCATTATCGAATGTGCCGATCAAAGTGCTTGTGATTTGATTTTTATGGCGTCTCACGGAAGACGTGGTTTGTCTGCATTATTGCTCGGATCAGAGACGCAAAAGGTGTTGACCCACAGCAAAATTCCGGTATTGGTTTATCGTTCGTAACCGCCTGGTTGAAGGCTGACCTAGTGCGCTAGGAGACTTTGTTTGGTGGAAGAAATTGAAATTAAGTTGGCGCTGATGCCGACCGATCAAAGGCGCTTTATGCGTCATCCACTGTTGCGCTCGGCAACCGCACGAACCAATCAAATTCTCGACAATATTTATTTCGACACACCGGATTTGGCGCTGAAAAAATACGGCGTTGCACTACGTATCCGGCGGCAGGGAAGATTACGTTTGCAGACCGTCAAGCTGGGCGGAAAAGCGGTGGCTGGTTTGAGTATTCGGCCGGAATGGGAAGTACCCTATCGCGGTCGGTTTGATTTTTCTGCGGTCGATAACCTCAAGGTGCGGCGCTGGTTGGAGCAGGCCGAAATTTTGAATCGCATCGCGCCACTTTTCCAAACACGATTTCGCCGGATCACTTGGCATTTGGCGTTGGAATCTGGTGGTGAGGTGTTGGTAGCGCTTGATCGCGGCGATATTTTTGCCGGCGGACTACACGAAAAATTGTCTGAAGTTGAATTGGAACTATCCGGCAGCAGGGACGTCGCCGCGCTGAAAAATATCAGCGAACAATTAATGCTGCGGGTGCCGCTAGCGCCTTCGGGTATCTCAAAGGCACAGCGGGCCTATGCCCTGTTGGCGACGGTCATAAAGCGGTAACACCTGCCCTATAAACTGACCGCTCAAAGACAAATTGGAGTGTGCAATGGAATTGATTCTGTGGCGACATGCCGAGGCCGAAGATGGCTCGGCTGATATCAGCGATGCGAAACGTCGTTTGACTCCGCGTGGCGAAAAACAAGCGCGGCATATGGCGCAATGGTTGCGCAGTCATTTACCCAGCGCCGCCAAGCGCACGCGAGTATTGGTCAGCCCATCGATTCGCACGCAGCAGACTGCTCACGCACTGCAATTGCCGTTTGAGATTGAACCGCGAGTTGGTGCTGGTAGCACGCCGTTGGATATTCTCGCGGCGTGCAATTGGCCAGACGACGAACGCGCAGTGATTGTGGTGGGGCACCAACCGACCTTAGGTGAAATTGCTGCACTGGTGATGATCGGCACTGCGGCACAATGGTCGGTGAAAAAAGGTGGTGTGTGGTGGTTCTACAAACGATCTCGCGAAGAAGGCGAACAAGTGATTCTGCGGGCGGTGATGAATCCAGATTTCTTGTAGTTCGGAATTTATTCCGACGATTTTTTTGCGTGGCTGCGTCTGTGTCGGAATAAATTCCGACCTACAAGCGCAAATTGCCTCGCACCAGCTCAGCGTAAATCGCAGCGGTGAGTGGTTCATAGCCTTTTTGCTTGTCGCGTAGGATAAACAAAGGATCCTGAATTGTTGTCGGATCAAAGCCCTGCTGTTTCAAATCCACTTTGCGAATTTTGAAAGTGGCGGTGGTTTCGTGCGCCGAAATCAGTCGAACAAAAAGCGGGACCGCATAGGCCGGTAGCGCTTGCGTTAGATGTTGTGCAGCCATCCGCGGGTTAAATTTTGCCCCAGCGTTCATCACCAATGCAGCCATCCCGGCACGACCATCGGCATGCGGAACCGATACGCCATACACGCTGCCCTGCTCAACGCCATCCAGCGTGGCTAAAGCGCCTTCGACTTCTGTAGTGGCGACGTTTTCACCTTTCCAGCGGAAAGTGTCGCCGACACGGTCTACGAAGGCGATATGACGGAAGCCTTGTTCCCGCACCAAGTCACCGCTGTTAATCCACGTGTCGCCACGCTTGAATACATTGCGCAATAGCTTGGCTTCGTTCGCGCTGGCGTCGGTGTAGCCATCAAACGGACTGCCTGCAGTGACTTCGGTAATCAGCAAGCCCGATTCGCCGCGTGGGACGCGCTGCATGAATCCGCGACCATCGCGCATTGCCTGCTCTGAGTGCGTATCAAAGGCCACAATCGCGTAAGCCTGGGCCGAAAAACCGGCTGTCCGTGACAAGCCCAAGGCATTGATGAAAACCAAATTGCCTTCGCTGGAACCATAAAATTCGCAGATGTGTGCGATGCCAAATCGCGCCTGGAATTCATCCCATATCTCGGCACGTAAACCGTTGCCTATCGCCACTCGAATATTGTGTGTCTTGTCCATCGCGCTCGGTGGCCTGGCGAGCAGGTAACGACACAGCTCCCCGATGTACACAAATGCCGTGGCCCGCGTACCGCGTATGTCATCCCAAAATTTGGATGCGCTGAATTTACGCGCCATTGCCAACGTCGCACCACTGGTCATTACGGCACTCCAGGACAGCGTCAGCGCATTGTTGTGATAGAAGGGTAGGGGGCAATAAAACACATCATCAGCGCGCAACCGCAGCGCCATTTGACCGATACCGTAGCCGCTTTTCAGCCAGCGCATATGCGTCATGACCGAGGCTTTCGGCATGCCGGTGGTGCCGGAAGTGAAAATTAAAAAGCACGGGTCGCTGGCTTTAATTTTCTTTGCCTTGCGCCTGCGGCGGGTCGGCTGTACTAAGCCGACACTGCACGTCATTTCCAACTGACGAGACAATTGACGAAACAGCGTCAGGCAAGCTCTCAAATCCACTCGGTGCGGTTCCTCTGCCGACCCAAAACCAAATCGCACCCCGACGTTTTGTGGGAAACGCCGTTTGCAATGCGGCGACGCAGTCGTCACCGACTATCAATACATGTGGTTTGATAAGTTCAACACTGTGGCGCAATACTTCACCGCGCTGATTGGGATTGAGCATGCCAGCTACTGCGCCGAGTTTGACGGTAGCAGCGACGCAGGCGAGCAAATCAGGGCAGTTATCGAACAGCAAACCAACGCTATCGCCGTGCTGGACACCGCGCGCTTGCAGCACTAGAGCGATGCGATTCGCCCAGACATTGAAGTCACGATAGTTCCAGCGCAGACCTTCAAATAACAGGAAATCCTTGTTTGGATTTTTCCGCGCTTGCAAGTCCAAAAGCTGGCCAATGGATTGTGCGCTGTCTGGTTTGAGCAAAGCGACATTGAGCGCCGCGCGCAGCGCACGTGGTGCCGTCGGCGCAAGGCGCAGCGCGGCACGACCCACTGCCAATAGACCGACTTTATCGTTTGCGGGTTTGTCACCGATGGCCATTTTTTATACGGAATAGTTTGCCAGAATGTCGGTGATTTTCTGATCTTTATGCTGCCACAACTCTTTCACCCAGAGAGAATATGCCTCGCGTACTTGGGGATCGTTGGCGTAGTCACCGCCGAGTAAATGAGGCGGCACAGGCAGCGTTTGCACATGTACCACCACATGCTTCAAGTCGCCACATAAAAATTGCCAAAAATTCGGTGCGCCGTCAGGGTAAACAATAGTCACATCAAGTATCGAATGAAACTTTTCGCCCATCGCGTTAAGCGCCAGCGCGATGCCGCCCGCTTTGGGTTTGAGTAGGTGTCGATAGGGCGATTGTTGGCGCGCGTGCTTGGCTTTGGTGAAGCGTGTGCCTTCGAGAAAGTTCATCACGCTAGTTGGTATCAGCGCGAATTTCTCGCACGCCTTGCGCGTAGTCTCTTGATCTTTGCCACGCATTTCCGGATGTTGTTTTAAGTAAGCCTCGCTGTGCCGCCGCATGAAAGGAAAATCCAGCGCCCACCACGCTAGCCCCATCACCGGCACCCATATCAATTCTTGCTTGAGAAAAAATTTCAACAGGGGAATTCGCCGCGTGAGCAAATGCTGCAACACGAAAATATCCGCCCAGGATTGATGATTGCTATTCACCAGATACCAGCTCTTGGCTGGGAGTTCGGCGATACCTTGGACATCCCATGTCGTGCGTTGGGTGAGCGTCATCCAAGCGCTATTACAGCCTATCCATGCCTCGGCGATGAACAATATGACGGGATCAATTTTGAGGCGAAATGCCGGCCATGGAGTGGCGAATTTCACTAGCGCTAAGAGCACCAATATCGGCACCCAGAAAAACGAATTGAGCGCCAACAGGATAGAAGTAAGGATGCCGATCAGAACGTGAGGAAGAAAGTTCAGCATAAAAAGTCTAGAAAATTACCGGCAAGCAGCGGCAGCTTTGCGAATTTTATCCAGCAATATCTGCGCGTCTTCCGGTTTGGCAAGTGGAATTCTTACTTCAAAGCCGCTGCCAAAACTGCCACCGCCATATGCGATTTTTAGTTCGGTCGGGGTCGTTTCAATATATTGAACGATGCCCAGATTGATCCAACGATGGCGATTCGGTTCGTCACTCGGGATTTCGAAAAGACAAAATGCAGTAGAGCCAGGAGTGACCACACTTGTCGGGGTTTGCGAGTGTGCCAGCCCCGTTATCGCCGCGGCGATGAAAAGTCCAGCGCATAAATTTCTACCGAAAAAAGACATGATGATGACGAATGCCGGGGCGAGACAAATCTCGCCCCGGTAGTGCCTCTACTCCTTAACGGCCTCAATGCTCAAAGTCACTGTCACATCGTCGCTCACTGCCGGTGCATATTTACCTGCATTGAATTCAGAACGCTTTAGCTTGCCGGTCGCGTTGGCACCACAGGCATCCTTTTTAGCCATCGGGTGCATTTTGCAATTGAACGCGGTGACGGTAAGCGTCAGCGGCTTACTAATGCCTTTCATGGTCATGATGCCGTCGACTGAAATGAGCTTATCGCCTTCAAATTTCAAGCTATCGGATTTAAACGTGATGGTTGGAAAGTTCGCCGTATCAAAAAATCCATCGCCCTGAATATGGCCATTGAACACCGTGGAACCGGTGTCGACCGATTTGGCATCAATCAAGACATCGATCGAGCCGGTTTTTGCTGCACGATCCAGCACCACTTTTCCACTAGTGGTGTTGAAGCGATGCACCTGATTGGAAAACCCCATGTGGGTGTACTCGAATCGCGGGAAGGTATGCGAGTTATCGATGATGTAAGTTTCCGGCGCAGCAACTGCGCTGGTTGCGATGAAGCTTGAGGCTAACAAACCGAGACTAAGTGCGGTGATACGTTTCATGAGATGACTCCTGTGGGATGAATTGGTTGCGGCGGAAAAAGTATGAACTATTTTTTGGGTGCTGCAGCAGCGGGTGCAGCATTGGCGACAATGTGAAACTTGATCTGGACTTCATTAGCTACGGTACTGACATCTGCCCACGGCCCTTCACCGATGGCGAAGTCCAGCCGTTTGATCAGCAAGGTGCCATCAAACGCGCCGACATTGCCTTGCGGTTTGAACGTGAAAGGTGCAATTGCATCAACACTTTTGCCTTTAATGCTGAGTTTACCGGCGACTTCAAAGCGATCAGCGCCTAGTGATTTGACGCTGGTGGAGACAAATTTTGCGCTCGGAAACGCCTTGCTATTGAACCATTGCTTGCCGGCCACTTCCTCGTCGCCTTCGCTAGTACCGGTGTCGATACTAGCCAGATCAATGTCGATTTGTGCATTGGCAGCGGCGGGCTTGCTCGGGTCAAAATTTAGCTTCGCCACAAATTTGCGGAATTTGCCGTCCATCGCCACGCCCATTTGTTTATAGCCGAAACTGACGCTACTTTTGTCGTGTTGAACTTGGCTCAATTCGGCCGAATTTGCGACGCTTGAAACCCATATCAAACCATACAGGAACCAACGTGAAAGTGATTTCATAGCTTCTCTCTAAGTATTACGGCCTGGCAACATGCGGCGCAAGGTGCCGTCTTTGTCGATTACATGATGCTTAATCGCGGCGGCCAAATGTAGCGCGACCAGCACAAACAAACCGGTACTCAAGGCCTCATGAAATTCCTTGAGCAAGCTGCCAAGTTCTTTATTTTTATCGACCAGATCAGGTAGCGGAACCAGGCTCAGATACACCACTGAAACACCCTTGGCCGAACTCATTAGCCAACCCGAGAGTGGCACCAACAATATCAGCAAATACAGCAGTGCATGGGTTACGCTGGCGGCCCTGTGTTGCCACGCCGGCGCGGGCAGGGCGGTTGGCGGTGGTTTGGCGATGCGCACCAATAGACGCGGCAGGAACAACAACAACACGGTAATACCTAACCATTTGTGATACGAAAACAATTCCAGTTTTTGCGGCGACAGCGGCAAATCATGCATGTATTTGCCCAATGGAAATGCGACAAAAATAAGCAACGCGGTTAGCCAGTGGATAAGTATCGCTGCACCAGAGTAACGGGAAAGTGATTGGGTATTCATTGACAAAGCCTGTAGTGTTTATGCCGACGGCGTACTTTACTCGCGCAACGCGGCCTGTTGAACTAAAATCAATTTCATCATATTGGCGTAAAAATCTTTGACTTTTTTCCAGTTTCAATAGATTCAACTTATGGAGGCTAGGCGATGAATATCCCATCAATGAAAGACAAGGTAAGTGCCGAGGAATGGCAATTGCGGATTGAGCTTGCTGCATGCTATCGCCTGGTCGCGATGTACGGTTGGACTGATTTGGTGTTCACCCATATCAGTGCTCGCGTGCCAGGACCTGAGCATCATTTCCTGATAAATCCCTACGGCCTGATGTTTGACGAGATCACTGCATCGTCACTAGTTAAAGTTGATGAAAACTGCAAGATTTTGCACGACACACCATTCCCCGTGAATCCGGCGGGTTTTGTCATACACAGCGCGGTGCATGCCGTGCGTCACGATGTCGGTTGCGTGCTACATACGCACACACGGGCAGGGGTGGCGGTCAGCGCACAAAAATGTGGCGTGTTGCCGATTTCGCAGCAGTCTACGTTCGTCCTCGCCGCGCTGGGCTACCATGATTACGAAGGTGTAGCGTTGCGCCTTGATGAGCAACCACGCTTGCAAGCCGATCTTGGTCACAACTCATTTTTGATGCTGCGCAATCATGGTTTGCTGACCGTCGGCGCGACCATACCGGATGCATTTTTGGCAATGTATTTTTTCGAAACCACCTGTCAGATACAAATCACTGCGCAAGCCGCAGGCGAGCTGATTGAGGTTCATCCGGCGATTCTTCAAGGGATCAAAGAAGTCATGCAAAAGGGGACTGATGGCGTTGGTGCACAAATCGCGTGGCCGGCTTTGTTACGTAAACTTGATCGTGCTGACCAGTCGTACAAAACTTAGACCCTTACACCAATTGGTGAGATTTGCGTCTTTGGTGCTGGTGAGACGCTGTCATGCTGACCTCCAGTGCGACCTAAAAGTATGAGTTTCAAAATCGCCATGGCATTGCTCATGGCGATTTTGTTGGCTGCCGGTGTTGCGTATTGGCTGCATAGCAATGTTGATCGCTTGATCAAACAAGCCATCGAAAGCCAAGGCAGCCAAATGACCGGCGCGCCGGTGCGGGTTGGCTCGGTCAAAATCTCGACGCTTGACGGGCGTGGTGAATTGTCAAATCTGGTGATTGGTAATCCGCCCGGTTTCAAATCGCTTTATGCGCTCAAGGTGGAACGCGTGCTGGTCGAGATCAATATTGCGACGCTGGCCAAAGATGTCGTGTTGATTAAGCGCATCGAGGTCGCCGCACCCGATGTGATTTATGAAAAAGGCACCACAGCGACCAATTTCGATGTCATTCAAAAAAACATTGCAACGGCTTTGGGTAGTGGTGATGACAAAAACTCTGGCAAGAAAATCATCGTCGATCACTTCAGTTTGCGTGCCACCAACGCACAAGTTAGCGCGGCATTTATGAACGGTAAAACGATAGGCGTGTCGCTGCCGGACATCACTTTGAATCACATCGGGCAACAAAAAAATGGCATCACGCCAGATGAATTCGGCCAAATCATTGCTGGTGCTTTGAAGCACAAACTGACCGGTGCCTATAGCTTTGAGCGCGCCCTAAGCGCAACTGCTGAGGCTTTGGGTAAGGCCGGAAGTGCGGTTAAAGGTTTATTCAAGTGAGCGGCACAAACTTCCCCGGCACGCTACTGTATTGCCGCCCGGGTTTTGAGCGTGAATGCGCGCAAGAAATTACCGATGCGGCGGCCGTTCTAGCGATTGCAGGTTTCGTCAAGGCGCGTGAAGATTCAGGTTTTGCGGTTTTCATTCCCTATGAGGCCGCAGCATTGCGCTTACGCCATGGATTACGCTTCGATGATTTTGTCTTTGCGCGTCAAGTCGTGCATCAAGCATTGCTGGTTGACGCAATGCCAACAGGTGATCGGATCACGCCGCTGCTCGCCTGCATTCGCGATAATTTCGATACACGATTCGGTGAAATATTGTTGGAAACTGCCGACACCAATGAGGCCAAAGAACTTTCAGGGTTCTTAAAGAAATTCGGCCCCGCATTCGAGAGCGCCGCACGTAATGCAGGCTTCCTCGGCGGCGATGCCGCCGCACCGCGACTGCATGTGTTTTTCTTGAGTTCCGCAGCCGCGTGGGTCGGAACTAGTGATCCGGGAAACGCTTCTCCTTGGCACATGGGCATTCCGCGCTTGAAATTGCCGCGTGGCGCGCCGTCACGATCGACACAAAAATTGGCCGAGGCTTTGGGCGTTTTTTTGTCCGCAGACGAGCGTGCAACATGGTTGCGCGAAGGCCGCACTGCAGTCGATTTGGGTGCCGCGCCGGGCGGGTGGACTTGGCAGTTGGTGCATCACGGTTTGCATGTCACGGCGATTGATAACGGTGCGCTCGATGCCGCGTTGTTGGCCAATCACCAAGTCGAACATTTACACGCTGATGGTTTTCATTGGCGACCCAAACATCCCGTCGATTGGGTGGTTTGCGACATGATAGAAAAGCCCGCGCGGATTGCCAAGCTGATGGCCGATTGGCTGGCAGAAGGACACGCACAGCGAGCCATATTCAATCTGAAACTACCGATGAAAAAACGTCGCGAGGAGGTATTGGCCTGCAAGGCCATGGTGGAAGCAAAGCTTGCCGGCAGCGGCCATCAGTGGCGCGCCAAACAGCTGTATCACGATCGCGAAGAAATTACTGTATCACTAGCTCGCCACCGGGGCTGAACTCTTCCAGTCCGGCAATTTCTTCGTCACCCAGCGCCATCAGTTCATGCAAGTTTTTTGGTGTGCCGGGTAGTTCCGCAATGTGCCGTGCCGTCATGCCGTCGACGCGTGCCAAAGTCACATCGGCACCCACCGCCAATAATATCTCCGCGCTCGATGCTTGACCATTAAGCACGGCAGAGATCAAGGGCGTATTACCGTCTTCATCTTGAACATCAATCAGGCAGCCCGCACCGAGCAAAATCGCGACAATGCCGGCGTGTCCTCCGGCCGCAGCGACATGCAGCGGCCGCTGATTTCTTGGCCCCGTAACCTCCAGATTCGAACCGGCTTCGCACATGACCTTGACCGCCGCAATACAACCACGTTGCGCCGCGACATAAAGTGGTGGGCCATCGTGCGAAAGTGTCGCCTCGGTCAGTGCTACTGTTACCCAGTCGGTAGACGAAAATTCCATATTCGTGTCCTTGTTTGGTTCGCGCTTGCATTAGCGTTAGTGACGAACGCCAATACTTTTTTGCATCCTAAAATCCGAATATCGCTGCTTATCGCATTTTGCAACAGTCCTCACGCCATTCTATGAAAGCTGCACGCATCCTGTGCAGAAAATACTATTTCGTTAATTTGCAACAAAAGGGTACTCATGCCAACACTTGGTCTTGGATTCATCGGCGCGGGTCGCGTCGCTAGCACGCTGTCTGCGGCCTGGAGCGCCTCGGGCGAATCCATCATTGGTGCCTACAGCCGCAGTTTCGACTCGTCGACGGCGCTCTTGGCACGCTGCCCGCCGGCACGCGCTTTCGTCAGCGCGCAAGAGTTAGTTAGCAATTGCGACTTGGTTTTCGTTACTGTTCCCGATTCGGCGATAGAGGAAGTTGTGAATGAAATCACTTGGCGAGCGGGGCAGTTTGTCGTGCATTGCAGCGCCGCTGGCGAGCTTGCATTGTTGCGTCACGCGCAAACCTGTGGCGCACAAGTCGGTGGCTTTCATCCTTTACAAATTTTTTCTGATCCGGATGTGGCACGCGAGCATTTGGCAGGTAGCAGTGTGGCAATTGAGGCCACAGGCGAATTGCACACGCAGCTATACCGTTTGGCCGCGCAACTCAAAATGACGCCGCTGACATTGCGCGCCGGAGCCCGGCTGCGTTATCACCTCGCCGGAAACTTCGCCGCCAGTTGCATGCTCGCCTTGCTGGCCGAAGCAGCTAATTTGTGGGAGGAATGCGGTTTCGAGCGCGATACGGCTTTGCCTGCGTTAATGCCGCTCTCGCTGGGAACGCTAGATTCCGCACGTCGCCTTGGTCTTGCCAAAGCCGTCTCCGGCCCCGTGTCGCGTGGCGATACTGCGACGCTGGCGCGACATCTTGAGCTGGTTGCACAGCGAACCGAGGGCGATGTTTTATACCGCGAAATCTTGGCGCGACTTTTAGATTTGGCGCAAGCTTCGCATCGCCTTTCCGAGAAGCAGATCGCAGCGCTACATTCAGTGATAGATCAGATTTGACTTTAAACTTTAATGCCGTCAATACTCGACGACTCCTATATTGCCGCATTTGATTATTCGCACCATGCTACCCAAGCCTGCACACATTGAAAATCAACAATCGCCTGTCCAAGCTATTGGAACTGATGTAAAGACTCAGTTTTCTCAAGCGCTTGCCCTACACCAACAAGGGCGGATCGTGGAGGCAGGCGTAGTTTATGAAGCCATACTGAAAATAGATCCACAACATTTTGACGCTTTACACCTACTTGGCGTTGCCGCTTATCAGTCCGGCGATAACCAGCGAGCGGCCGACCTCATTTTCAAAGCGATCTCCATCAAACCGAACTACGCAGAAGCCTATTCAAACCGAGGCAACGCCCTCAAAGCACTCCAACAGTTCGATGCTGCGCTCGCCAGTTATGACAAAGCGATCAGCATCAAACCGGACTATGCGGATGCTCACTCGAATCGAGGCAATGCGCTCAAAGAGCTGAAACGCTTCGACGCTGCGGTTGCTAGTTACGACGAGGCAATCCGCCTCAAACCCGACTACGCAGAGGCCTACTCCAATCGCGGCAATGCGCTCAATGAACTCAAAAACTTCGAAGCCGCAGTCGCCAGTTATGACAAAGCGATCAGCATCAAACCCGACTACGCAGTTGCCTATTCCAATCGAGGCTATGCGCTCAAAGAACTCAAAAGATTCGACGCTGCGCTTGCCAGTTACGATATGGCGATTAACATCAAGCCGGATTACGCGGAGGCCTACTCAAATCGCGGCAACGCGCTTAATGAACTCAGAAATTTCGAAGCAGCGCTTGCCAGTTACGACAAGGCGATCAGCATCAAACCCGACTACGTAGATGCTTACTCCAATCGCGGTAATGTACTTAAAGAGCTCAAACAGTTCGATGCCGCGCTGGCGAGTTACGACAAAGCAATCAGCCTGAAACCCGACTTTGCAGAGGCCTATTGCAATCGAGGTAATTCGCTGAGCGAACTCAAACAGTTCGACGCTGCGCTCGCCAGTTACGACAAAGCGATCAGCATTAAACCTGACTACGCAGAGGTCTACTCCAATCGAGGTAACGTACTCAACGAGCTCAAACAGTTTGATGCCGCAGTTGCCAGTTATGACAAAGCGATCAGCATCAAACCCGACTACGCGGAGGCTTACTCCAATAGAGGGAATGCGCTCAACGAGCTCAAAGACTTCGAAGGCGCGATCGCCAGTTACAACAAAGCAATCGCCATCAAACCTGACTACGTAGATGCCTACTGCAATCGAGGAAATGCACTCAAAGAGCTCAATCAGTTCGATGCGGCAGTTGGCAGTTACGACGAAGCGATCAGCCTTAAGCCTGACTACGCGGAGGCCTATTCCAATCGAGGGAATGCGCTAAATGAACTCCAACAGTTGGACGCCGCACTCGCTAGTTATGACCAAGCAATCAGCATTAAGCCCGACTATGCGGAGGTCTACTCTAATCGAGGCAATGTGCTCAAAGATCTCGAACAGTTGGATGCTGCGCTCGCCAGTTACGACAAAGCCATCAGCCTTAAACCCGACTACGCGGAGGCCTATTCCAACCGAGGTAATGCACTAAAAGAGCTTAGACGGTTTGAAGATGCGGTTGCCAATTACGACAAAGCGATCAGCCTTAAACCCGACTACGCGGAGGCCTTCTCCAACCGAGGTATTGCGCTCAAAGAATTTCAACAATTCGATGCTGCGCTGGCTAGTTACGACAAAGCCATTAGCCTTAAACCCGATTACGTCGAGGCCTACTCCAACCGGGGGATTGTGCTCTATGAACTTAGACAGTTCGATGCCGCATTCGCCTGTTATGACAAAGCGCTCAGTATCAAACCGGATCACGCCGGGACAAATTGGAATAAAAGCTTGGCGCTTCTACTATGCGGTGACTATGCGGCCGGTTGGGCCTTGTATGAATGGCGTTGGAGCGCTGGAACAACAGGCCTAAAGCGACCAGATTTTGTCCAACCACTGTGGTCAGGTACCGAGTCATTGCTCGGTAAAACCGTCCTTTTGCAGAGTGAACAAGGCTTCGGTGACACGATTCAGTTCATGCGTTATGCAACATTGGTAGCTGAACGTGGTGGACGTGTAATTGCCCAAGTTCCTAAACAACTGATGGGTCTGCTACAGGGTCTAAAGGGTGTGAGTGAGTGGGCAGTGCAAGGCGGCGCACTGCCAGCTTTTGATTTTCATTGCCCATTGCTCTCGCTGCCATTGATCTTCGAGACAAATCTGGCGACCATTCCAAGTAGGAACGCCTATCTAACAAGCGCCCCCGATAAGGTGCATGCGTGGAGCAAGAGGCTGGGGGAAAAAGCACGGCCGCGTGTTGGTATTGTGTGGAGCGGGAGTCCAGGACATAAGCACGACCACACCCGCAGCATTGCCTTAGCTTCGCTGATCGATTATCTGCCAGACGGGTTGGAGTATGTGAGTCTGCAAAAGGACTTACGTAGCAGTGACAGCGTCACACTTGCAGGCTGTTCTCGGATCAGGCACTTTGGCGATGAGCTTCGCGATTTCACTGATACTGCCGCGCTTTGTGAGCTGATGGACATTGTGATCAGTGTCGATACCAGTGTGGCGCATTTGAGTGGTGCGCTTGGCAAACCCACTTGGGTATTGTTGCCCTTCGTTCCAGATTGGCGTTGGCTGTTAGACAGAGACGACAGCCCTTGGTATTCGTCTGTAAAACTATACCGGCAAGGCGAGGAAAGGGTTTGGAGCAGCGTTTTGGAAAAGGTAAAAACTGATTTGCTGCTGCTGACCCAGTCCTAGGTCCAATTCAGTATTCCGTTGGACTTGAAACTCGGTGCTGGCGGAGAAGGTGGGATTCGAACCCACGGTAGGCTATGAACCTACACACGCTTTCCAGGCAGGTTATTTAAGTGCCTGTATAGCCAGTAACAGCAATGGTTGTATAGAGAAATGCTGGTAATATTTTAGCCATTCGGGGCAAATTCGGGGCAGTACGAATGGCATACATCACTCGCAGAGAATATTGGCACGCGACGGTCCGCAACAAGAAAGGGGCCGAGCAGACTCGATACTTTGAGGACAAGGCAGCTGCCGAAGCGTGGGCTGGCTCCTCACTCATCAAGTTGGAAAAATCCGGAGAGGTTTGGCAAGCAAGGGTGAGGAAAAAGGGGTGGCCTACCGAGTCCAAGTCATTCCGCACCAAAACCGAGGCCGATGCTTGGGCCAAGCAGATCGAAGCAGGGATGGAGCGTGGTGTATATCAGTCAGCCTCTGATGCGGAGCGGACCACGTTGCGCGATCTGATCAAGGATTTCAAGACCGAATTTGCGCCTCACCATTACCGGGTCAGACAGGATGAAAAGGAAGCCTGGCGCTATCAGCTCGCGCGCCTTGATGATGTGCTGGGTGAATACAGTCTGGCAGCCATCGATCAGAAGCTGGTGGCCAAGTTTCGCGATGAACGCATCAAGGGGACGGCAGATCGGCCGAGCGTCAGTGATAGCACCGTCAGGAAGGAAATTTACATGCTCTCGAAAGTTTTGGGTTTTGCCCAGAATGAAAAAGGGCATCACGTTGCCCAGAGGTAATCCTGTCGAAAAAATCGAAAGCCATCGGACAGCGTCGGTCGGGATCGTCGTCTCTCTGCCGATGAGTGGACCGCATTCACCAACGAGTGCAAAATCCAGGAACCCATGGCTATGGTCAGCGGTCCAGTTGGCCGTCGAGACGGCAATGCGACAAGGGGAACTGCTGGGCCTGACTTGGAGTCAGGTTGATCGAAAACGCAAGCTGATACTCCTGCTTGACCCCGAAAAAATCAAGAACGAAGAGCCTCGCGCTGTTCCTCTGTCACCCGCCGCGCTGGAACTTCTGGATAAGTTGCCGCGAAGCACGACGGGCAAGGTTTTGCCAGTTGAACGGCTCACGCTGTATCACGCATTCAGTTACGCCTGCGATCGCGCGAAAATCAAGAACTTCACATTCCATGATCTTCGTCACGAAGCCCTCTCTCGCTTGGCGGAAAGGGGGGACTTTTCAGTGCTCGAGTTGGCCGCCGTGTCGGGACACAAGACATTGCAGATGCTGAAGCGATATACACATCTGCAGGCTGAACGGCTGGCCGACAAACTTGCGAAGAAGAAGCCGAAGCGGGCGTAGATGGCGATCATTTAACAGGCCAGGGCAGGTGCAGGCCTCTATCAGTAAATCAAGTTCCTGCATTTTTGAAATGCGGCCGCCGTGTGCGCTTTTCGCCGTCGGAGGAGCGAAGCAGTTCTATAGACTGCCGTTTATGGACGTATTTTCCCTCTTATGCTGCACATCGGCGACTGAACGACACGACGAGCTAAAAATCTGGCTCTACGTCGCGCTGGCGGCCACTGTATTTGTCATTTTCGACAAGGGGGCCGAACTTATCATCCTCGAACTCACGTTTGCTGCGGGACTGTACCTGCGACAAGGCGCCGCGAGCGCTGCGAGAGCAATTCGAAAGTCCGTCAATGTGATTACTGCTACCGGCGTAATGGCCCGTGCCGAAGGCAAACAAGTACAGCATCGCGCCACTGGCATCGACCACGTGAAAACTGTCGCTGTTCGACACATTACTTTGGCAAGCCTGCAGGCCTGCTTCGCGTCGCTCGGGTTACACCACCTGTGCCTGGCTTCCCGCCTGCTGCCCCAGCCTGTCTCGATTGCCCGGCAATAAGCCTGGCGCGACGCCCAGTCCAATCGCGGGAACTGCCCGCTGACCGTCCAGGCTGACGGGCTCAAAAAATCGCATGTCTCCCGCGTTTTCATCGGAGACGAACATGAACACCATCGATTTCGGCGGCCGCCTGGCTATCCATCCCGGCGAAGCCTTGTACCTCGTCGGTTACAGCCGCACCCTGCAGGGTGCCAAGAAGACTGCCCGCAACCTCATCTATCGCAATGCCTATCCGTTGCCGCTGACCATCGTCGCCGGCCACCAGCGCGTCCTCGTCCGCGACCTGATGCGCCTCACCGGCAACGAAGAGTCCGTTTCCTTGGCTGCCGTCGCGCCTGCCACGCCGAAACGACGCGGTCCCGGCCGTCCGCGCAAGCTGACACAAACCGTGGGAGCCGCCCATGAGCAATGATCCCGTCAAAATCATCAAGCGACGTGCATGGTCGGCCGTACCCGATGACCTCCTGCAAGACAAGCGAATCAGCCTCAAGGCCCGTGCCGTCATGGCCTGGATTGTCGGACGGCCAGCCGATTGGATCCTCTACATCCGGCAGATGCAGGTTGCTCTCGGCATGACCGAGACCATGTGGAAATCCATCCGGAGTGAACTCGAAGCGGCCTGCTATTACCGGCAGCAACGGGTGCAGTTGATGAACGGCAAGATCCACTGGGAAAAGACCTTCACCGATGAACCTTTGCAGCCAACCCCCAGTTCACCACCGATGGCAAAAACCATCGGTGGTGAACCCTCGCGCGGTTTTGCCACCGGTGGCGAAGTGGGGGATATACCACCTATACAGAAACAGAAGAACTTACCACCACCACCTACCTCCTCCAGAAAGCCGGCCGTACCGGAATCAACACCAGAACCGGTGGTGGTGGACCTCGAAGAACTGATCGAAGCAGCGTACTGGCAGGCCATGAAGGCCAACAAGCCGATCATGAATCCGTCGGCATGGCGAACCCGCGTCAGAAAACGTCTTCAAGAAATCGGCCCCAGCGCGGAAGACATGTTGTGTCTCGATCAGTGGCGCGCATTTATCAAGGTAATGGAGCGCCGTCAGGCCGAGGAAGCCGAGAAAGCCGCCAAGGCACAACCCGTGACAGATCGCGAAGTCGCCAGAGAGCGTTTGCGCGACCTGAAACTTCCCTATGGCAGGTCGGGGTCGTCCCGGAAAATTTCCGGCAATGGTGAAACGACGGCAAACCAACCCCAAGATGACGGAGAAACGCCATCATGATTCTGGCAATCCTCAATACCAAGGGTGGCGTCGGCAAAACCACCACTGCTCTTAATCTGGCCATTGCCTGCAAGCTTCATGGTCGTGATGTCCTCGCCGTCGATGGCGATCGCCAGGGTACCTTGATGGCAGCCCTTTCAGGCCGCGAGGTGGATCCGAAGATTCCCTGCGTCCATTACGCCGATGGCCAAGCATTGCGGCAGCAAGTCAATCTGGCCAGGGAGCGCTATACCGACATCGTCATCGATGCCGGCGGTCGTGATTCCACGGCACTACGTGCCGCCCTGGTGCTGGCCGATCATGTGCTGATTCCATTGCAGCCGAGATCCTTCGATCTCTGGGCATTGAACGACATGACCGGCTTGCTGGCCCAGGCACGCGCTACCCGTGACATCTCGGCCTCGGTGTTCCTGTGCATGGCTGATCCGACCGGCAGGGACAATGCCGAGACCGCCGGATCACTGCCGCCGGGGGTTGGCTATGTCGATGCGCCGGTGATTCGTCGGAAGGCCGTCGCGATGCTTGCGGCACTGGGCTGTTCGATCCTCGAATACCCGAGCCGCGACGAGAAGGCAGCCCATGAATACCGCTGTCTGGCCGCATCGGTATTCGGTTGGCCGTACGCTGAGGTCAGCGGCGAAACAATGGAAGGATGACGGTGAACCGATGGCGAAACTACGGAAACCTGATGTATCGCCTTTGGCGGCCGACATTGACGATTTCATCGACCAGGCACCGGATGGAAGGAAGTCGATCAAGCGGGCGGGAAAGAAATGCGCCATCACCGTGTCGATCGATCCGGTCGTTCTGGAGCGGCTGGATGACTGGGCGCGTGGGAAGGGGATCAGCCGGGCTGCGGCGATTGCCGTGGCGGTGGCGAAGTTGAAGTGAAAATGCGCGCTGGCTTCCCGCGCCATGACTGACTTCACATCGGGACAATCGCCTACATATTGCGGAGGTTGGTCAGCAATAACACCAATTCGGCGATTGCAGTAAATGGCTCTGGATCGTCATAGGCGGTGGCCATGGTTGCCAGTCGCCCCGCGCGCAGCGTAGCCACATCCAAGTGTTGCCGCGTTGTGGCGAACGTGCCTGCCGCGCCTTTTTCATAACCTGGGAAATACTGCTTCAACCGCTGTATCACTTCGTCTCGATGCAGTGGCGCCTGAATGTCATCGTAGTGCAGCAGCAGCCAAAGTTCGAAGCTCGGCACTGAAGCAATGGCCTTGAAGATGACGTGCTGTTTGTTGTCGTTCCTGAGATTGCCATCGAGTGACGCGGCGAGATTCAACGCATCGAAGTAGCTGGCATGGTCATCGCGGTCGAACACGGCGTAGACCTGCTCAAAAGCACGGGGCTGGATGTGCTTGTGCCGGTCGCCGTTCTCGAACAGTTCCCTGGCATATTTGACCACCTGGATCGATGACGTCCCCGTCTCGCTGGGCTGGACCTCGACATTGGCAGTGTGTAGCCGATTGGCGGCGCGGATTTCTTTGAAGTAGTTGGGCTCCGTCTTGCTTCCTTCGGAAACGATCAGGATGCGGTCATAACTGGCGCGCCGATTCAACTTGCGTTCAAGCTGCTTGCGCTGGCGCTCCCAAGGGGAGTTGTCACGCGCCATCAGTGCCTCACCCCCAGGTCCGAGTGGAGGAAAGGCACGCCTCCGTAGCGGCCGATCAGATAACCACGCTCCAGGGCTTCATTCTTGCGCGGGCTGAATTCGGACAGAGCTACGAGCGTGGACGCCTGCTCCCGATCCTTCTCGACAAACCAGACCTGGTCGCGGCGAAACAGATCCGGAGCGTCGAGTAGTGAGGTGTCGTGAGTGGTGAAGATGAGCTGCGCGCCGCCGGTATTGGCCTCGGGCCGGTGGAATAGGCGCACGAGTTCGCGTACCAGCAGGGTGTGCAGGCTGGTGTCGAGCTCATCGATGACCAGTGTCAGCCCCTTCGTCAGGATGTCCAGCACCGGCCCGGTGAGAAACAGCAGATTACGTGTGCCGCTGGATTCATCCATCAGGTCGAACACGGCTCGGCCTTGTTCCGTGACGTGCGAGAAGCGTAGCTGGTGCTCTTCCATATCTTCGGCACGCACTTCTGTCTTGCCGGCCACCAGGTCAAAATGGACAGCTTGCCCCGGCACTTTGCGCGTGACGACCTCAATGTCGGCAATGCTGATGTCGGCGGCGGTAAGGAAGTCGCAAATCTGCTTGCGGCCTTCGGCTTGCTTGAGCATCTGGATCGACACCTGCGGGCTGAGCTGGGCCTGTTCGTTGAAGATCACCAGGCCATTGGCGAACCAGTCGAACACGGGCCGCAGTGCTTCGCTGTTGAGTTGAACTGCCATCGACAGGAACAGAGCATTCGGCCGGGTGGCACTTTCCCACAGATTCTTGGGGCCCTTGAGGCCGGGGCCGAAGTCGTACTCGTCCTTGCCGGTCTTGGTATCAAAAATACGTTCAAACCAGCGCTGTGGTTTGAAGGCTTTGTAGACCAGCAAGTGTTCACGCACAATGCGCTGATGCGTCATGGCAAAGCCATATTGATATCGCACCCCGTCAAGGATGAAGGTGACTTCGAACTCGGTCGGTTGACTGGCAGACTCGGCATCGAGCCGGAAAGGCTGCACAGCATAGGTCTGACCGGGCTGGATGACAGTGGCCGACTCCATCACCACGCCGCGCATGTACTGAAGCCCTTTGATGAGATTGGACTTGCCGCTAGCGTTGGCGCCGTAGAGGGCGGCACTCCTCAGCAAATTGGGCGCGGCCTTGAGTCTGGTGACGAGCGTGTGACTGTCCTGCAGGGTCTTGTCCTTCGATGCAACAAGGCTAAGCACTTGCTCATCACGCAAGCTGCGGAAGTTCTTAATGCGGAACTCGACCAACATCTTATTCACCCCAAGTGCTTAGAATATATTCTGATTATGCACTATAGGCGCAATAAATCAATATATTTTGCGTGTTATCCGCTGTTCTGATAAGATCACCGTCTGCCAATTGCTAGCCAACCCTGTGGAACGTCGTCGGAGAACTGGATCCGTGCAGGATGATCAACTTACCGCATTGCAGTTGGAGAATGCCCGCCTGATCTCGCTGCTGGAATCCCACGGCATCGAATGGCGTTTTCCGCTCCCGCCGGCAAAACTCGCTCCGGAACCTGAACCATCGCGACTCACAACCGGCGAGAAGGTCGCACTGTTCCGCCGCCTGTTTCGGGGACGTGCCGATGTGTATCCGGTCCGTTGGGAAAGCAAAACCACCAGCAAGACCGGATATTCGCCGGCCTGCGCCAACGAATGGCTTGCCGGTGTCTGCGAAAAGCCCCGCATCAAATGCGGCGACTGCGGCAAACGCCTGCTGATACCGCTGTCGGATGCGGTGATCTACGACCACCTGGCCGGCGAGCACACGGTCGGGGTGTATCCCTTGCTGGAGGACGACAGTTGCTACTTCTTGGCGGTCGATTTCGACGAGGCAGAGTGGCGTGACGATGCGCGTGCATTCACGCAGTCCTGCGAAGAACTGGGGGTACCGGCGGTATTGGAAATTTCTCGGTCAGGCAAGGGCGCACACGCCTGGGTGTTTTTCGCCAGCAAGGTTTCAGCCCGCGATGCCCGTCGCCTCGGCACCGCGATCATCAGCCACACCTGTGCCCGCACCCGGCAACTGAAGCTCGAATCCTATGATCGGCTATTCCCAAACCAGGATTCCTTGCCCAAAGGTGGCTTCGGCAATCTGATCGCGCTGCCCTTGCAGAAGTATCCGCGCGAGAACGGGTGCAGCGTATTCGTCGATGCCGATCTGCGCCCCTACCAGGATCAATGGGGATTTCTGTCGACCATCGAGCCGATGGCGGCACACGACATTGAACCAACCATATTCAGGGCGACGGGCCATGCCCATCCGCTCGATGTGACATTCATCGACGAGGAGGACTTGAAGGAGCCATGGAAGCGATTAGCCCTCAAGAAGCTGGCCGGCCCGATGCCGAAGTCGCTGACAGTAACACTCGCCAATCTCGTCTACTTCGAGAAAGCGCAACTGCCGCAGGCACTGGCCAATCGGCTGATCCGCTTGGCTGCGTTTCAGAACCCGGAGTTCTACAAGAAACAGGCGATGCGCTTCTCGGTCTGGGACGAACCGCGCGTGATCGGTTGCGCCGAGAACTACCCCAATCACATTGCCCTTCCGCGCGGCTGCCTCGATGCGGCTCGGGATCTGTTGCGGGACAACGGGACTGCTTGCAATTTGATTGATGAGCGGTACGCCGGTGTCGCTTTGGATGTCGGTTTCGCCGGCACCCTGCGTCCGGATCAGGAGGCCGCCGTAACGGCCATGCTCGATCATGATGCCGGCGTGCTCTGCGCTCCGACCGCTTTTGGCAAGACGGTAACGGCGGCGGCGATGATCGCCCGGCGTGGTGTCAATACGCTGGTTCTGGTGCATCGCACCGAACTGCTCAAGCAATGGCAGGAACGCCTGCAATCCTTCCTGGGTGTTGGCAAGGGCGTGGTTGGCACCATTGGCGGCGGCAAGGCCAAGCCGACCGGCAAGGTAGATATCGCCGTGATGCAGTCGTTGTCACGGCAGGGCGAGATCAACCCTGTCGTCGAGAACTACGGCCACGTCATCATCGACGAGTGCCACCATATTGGCGCTACCTCATTCGACGCAATTCTTAAAGTGGTGAAGGCCAAATACGTGCTTGGCCTGACCGCTACGCCGATTCGTCGCGACGGCCAGCAGCCGATCATCTTCATGCAGTGCGGACCAATCCGCTACACGGCGGCCAAGTCGGTCAACGCCCCACACGATCTGGTCGTGGAGCCGCGATCACTCTTTACGCGTATTGATTTACCGCCCGAGGCTGGCATTCAGGATGTGTTCCGACATCTTGCCAATGACCGGGCGCGGACCGACGCCATTGCCGCCGAAGTCCGGGATGCCTACCGGCAAGGCCGGAAAGTTCTCGTTCTGACCGAACGCACGGAGCACCTTGACGCAATTCTGGCCGCCCTGGATGGACAGGTGCCGTCGCCGTTTGTACTGCACGGCCGGATGTCGAAGAAACAACGGGCCACCATGATCGCTGAGCTTGACGAACTACCGCCCGAGGCGCCGCGCGTCCTGATCGCGACCGGAAAGCTGGTCGGAGAGGGGTTCGACCACCCGGCCCTCGATACCTTGGTGCTGGCGATGCCAATCTCATGGAAGGGAACCCTGCAGCAATATGCCGGTCGGATTCACCGCGAGCATGCCACAAAGACCGATGTCCGGATCATTGATTTCGTGGATACCGGACACCCGGCGCTACTTCGGATGTGGGACAAACGGCAGCGCGGTTATCGGGCAATGGGCTATCGGAACTCTGAAAACCAGCAGGAGGGGGGCGACTTGCTGAATGGCCCCAATATCAAGTAGTTCGGTTGCTTCGCTGACAGGCACTGTTGCAAAACTACAGTGCCTGACAAAAAATAATTCGTTTCGGATATCGCCCCTCGTTGTCCCTGTCATTCACTCAGTGTCACTGACTATCCCGAGCATTCCGTCTATGTGCCGAAACCTCGCTTGACACCGGATTTCCCGGTCGATATCGTTCATCCCATCAACCGTGAGGCGTAATGCCTCGCGGCCAAAAGTGGTAGCTGGCCACGCAAAACAAACAGCATTTATGAGTGTCGTAATCGGATTCCGGTTCGTCACATTTTCAAACGGCAGCCGACATCGGCGACCGTCGGATTGCAGGGCTCAAGAGAGTTCTCGTCCATTCAGGCAGTGATAGCGATTTCGCTCGTCCCTGCATTTCATCGCAATGACCGCCTCGGCGGTTTTTATTTTCTATCCTGGCCGTCAAAGAGACGGGAGGCGATAGAAAAATCTCA
>JADKHX010000004.1 GCA_016721505.1 Rhodocyclaceae bacterium
AAGCGTATGCCAAGAAAGCGCAGGATGGAATCCTGAATCCTGACCATATCGCAGATCAATACTGGATGCTTCATTGTCAGCCCGTGACGACCTGGACTCACGAGAGTGGATTTGCGCCCCTGGATGGAGAAATTTTGATGCAAAAGAAACTTGACTTCTATTTTGACTTTGGCAGCCCGGCCGCTTATCTGGCCTACACTCAACTATCGAAACTTGCGGCGGATACGGGAGCGCAAATTGAACTTAAGCCGATCCTGCTTGGCGGTGTTTTTCAAACCACGGGGAACCGGCCGCCGATCAGCGTACGCTCAAAGGCGCATATCTTTTTAACGACCTCAATCGCTCGCCAAGCGCTGGCGTAGTGTCTCACCATGAACCCACATTTCCCGATCAATACTTTGCACCTGATGCGCGCCGATATCGGCCTGCAACTGGCAACGATGCACGCGTTTGCCAAATTTCGCGACGCGATGTTCAATGCAATTGGGTTGATCAGCAAAACATGAACGACCCAGCCACGGTCGGAGCGGTGCTGAGCAAGTCGGGATTTGATCCGATGGCCATTTTGCCTTAGCTGGTGACCAGCGGTCAAAGAGGCGCTTAAAGTCGCCACGCAAATGCCGTTAATCGAGGGGTTTTCGGCGCGCCAAGTTTCATCGTTGGCGATGAGTTGTTTTGGGGCAAGACCGTTTGGATTTCGTGCGCGAAGCGCGGTACCTAAACTGAAAAGTGGAAAGCACTTCCGGGAGATGACCTGGACACTTGATCAAGTACCACAGCAAAAGGGCCGACTCGGCTTTGATTACCGGAGCCAACATCGGATTGGGATTCGAGACCGCCATGGCACTGCTTCGAAGGGCTGCGAGCTGGTGTTGGCCTGCCGAAACATGGAAAGGCCGAGGCTGCAAAGCGACTATTTTGGCAAAACATACCAAGACCAAAGTCACCTGCATGCAGCTCGACCTAAGCAGTCTGAAATCCGTGCGTGCGTTCGCCACCGCATTCACTGAGCGCTATTCAAAACTTGACCTGCTGATCAACAACGCCGGGATCATGATGCCGCCATATTCGTAGTCGAAGATGGTTTCGAGAGTCAGTTGGCGGCGAATTACATCGGCCACTTCGCTTTGACAGGTCTGTTCTTGCCGCTAGTCGTCAAGACACCATCAGCACGCGTATCGTCAGTCTGTCAGCATGGCGCACCGATGGGGCAATATTCGGTTTGACGACCCGAATTTCAAAACGGCTACAACAAGCGCGAGGCCTACGGACAAAGCAAAATTGCTTGCCTGATGTTTGCTTATGAATTGAACCGTCGCCTTGCCAAAGCGGGCTACACCACGTTTTCGGTGGCTGCACACCCTGATGTTGCGGCCACCAACCTCACACAACATTTGCCAGCATTTTTGAACCTCTTTCGCACCACTGATGGGCTAGTGCTCAACAACGCAAGCCATGGTGCGTTACCGACTTCATATGCAGCCCTAGGCGACGATATCAGGGCGGCGATTATTGCGGCCAAACGAAAGCGTCAAATGCGCGGCGCGCCGATTAAAGTTGGCTCGAATCGAGCCTCACGTGACGAAACAGCAGCGACAAAATTGTGGGCAATGTCAGAGTGATGTCTGGCGTTAAATTCTTAAGCTAGTATTTTCAAAAATTTCAGAGCATCCGTCACTGACGCAATTTCTCACCGCCGCCTTTTACAAATTCGTTACTTTGCCAGACTTCGCTGAACTCAAAGCCTTTCAGCGTGACGGCGTGGCGCCAAGTGAAGGGACGATATTGCTCGCCGCTGAGGGTATCAATGGCACCATCGCCTGGCCAGATTCAGGCGTTCGTGCCCTTGACCATGCTGAAGATGCTCGTTTGGCTGATTTGCAGCACAAAAGCCGTCGCCAACACGCCGCCGTTTTTTATCGCATGAAGGTAAGACTCAAGCGTGAAATTGTTACGCTAGGTGTGCCCGGGGTCGATCCGAATTGTTGGTTGGTACCTACCTAAGCCGCAGGACTGGAATCGTCTGATTGACGATCCCGAGGTATTGGTGATCGATGTGCGCAACGACTACGAGGTCGCTATCGGCAGCTTCCGGCGCGATCAATCCACATACCGCGGGCTTAGTGATTTTCCGGCGTGGGTGAAAAGTGCTGAACTGGCGAGTCAAAGCCGAAAGTGGCTATGTTTTGTACCGGCGGAATTCGCTGTAAGAAATCGACGCCTTTTCGTGCCGACACAAGGTTTCGAGAAGTTTTCATCTTGAAGGCGGCATCTTAAAATATCTGGAAACCGTTCCGGAGTCTGAGAGTCGCTGGCAAGGCGATTGTTTGTGTTTGATGAGCGCGTATCCGTGGGTCATGGATTAGATCACGGCCAGCACGAACCTTGCCGTGCTTGTCGTCATCCGCTAGCGGCGAGCTGACAAATTGTCTGAAAATTATGTTGCGGGTATTTCCTGCGCGCATTGTTACGCCACACGAACGCCTGCCCAAAAAGGCCGCCGCCGAACGGCAAAACAAGTGGCACTCCGAGCAAAGAAAATGGCGCATCGGTGGCCCGATGCCATCGAAAACAAAATCCGCATGAGGATGTTGCGCTGGCTGCGCATCGCCATCATTTTCAGCGCGATTAGCGCATGCAGCAAAGCCTGAACAAGCTTTGCCACGCGGCACGCGTGCGCCCTCGGCTGGGCGATAGCCTCACTGCCGGCAACGGCGTATGGCCAAGCAGCGTGGCCTCTACTCGTGGCCAATACAGGTTGGGAAATCATTAATGGTGGCGTGAGCGGAGACACTAGCGCCGGCGGCCTCGCGCGCTTGCCCGATTTGCTCGACGAACATTCGTAACGCTCGTCTTCGTTAGTCTCGGTGGCAACGACATGCTGCGCCGCGTGCCTCGGCTAGAGACACCTCGCCAATCTGAATCGTATACTAGATTTGGTTCAAGCCAAAGGCGCAAAAGCAGTATTGTTGGCAACGCCAAAACCTTCGATTACTGGCGCGGTTTTTAGCAGCTTCTCGGCCCCGAGTTTTATCGCCCGATTGCCGATGCCACAAAATCCCTTGATCGAGAATGCCTTGCCTGAGGTACTTTCAGATCCAAAATTGAAAGTTGATGCGCCCCATCCCAACGTCGCCGGACATCTGCTACTGACCAAGAAAATCACGGCACTTAAAGAAATCGGCTATGTCCGCTGATTTGTCGAGCGATGGCGTCACCGTAGTGCTCGATACCAACGTCTTGATCTCGCTTTACGTGTTCGCTGACAGCCAATTCGCGCCGCTGCGCAATCATATCGAAGCCGGTCGTTGGCAGGTGGTGACCAACGAAGCCTGCCTCGCAGAATTCGTGCGCGTGTTGAACTATCCGCTGTTCAGGTTGGGAGCCGAGGCGCAAACCGCTGCAATCGCGGCCTATCAAAACGTCGCGCGCGGTCACCGCACCGGCGCAATCCGCTTGAGTTTTGCTACCGCGTTGCACCGACGCGGACGATCAGAAATTTTGGAACTCGCCCGCGACAGCCAAGCCGCATTCTTAATCACCAGCGACCAAGCACTGCTCGGTTAGCCCGCCGTGTGGGGCAATCCGGTATGTTTGCATCATCACACCGGTCGCCGCTTTGGTAGAACTTTGTACTAATGATTCAGTCGCACTCCTAGTTCTGTTTAATCACCGTACCGGCAATGCCTGCTTGCGACAGGCGTTGACGCCGCATTCATTTCTGCAGTGGCAAATGGAGCAAACGCGAACTCGTTGCATGGTGCCTGTTTGGGAATCTCGACTTCTTGAACCGCTGCATCAAAACCCGTCAGCGCTAACTTGGCTTTAAGGTTTTCCGCATCAGCAGCTTTTGAAACGCGCCTAACTGCAAACAGTAGCTCTGCAACAACGGTTGATTCTGTCGCCGTTGGCGGAGTGGTGGTGGCTGTCGCCGTCGGTGGCGTGGTGGCTTTGCTACAGGTGGATTTGTGGGGTGATGTCTTGCCTTCCAAAATCCCGTAGGAAATCAGGCGCTGTTTTTCCTGCACTGTACTACCAGGTTTACCGGCAAAGCCAGCGGAGTCGCGGCTTGTCCGTTGCTGTTATTCGCCGCGCTGGGTTTGTTGGCACCTTCGTATTTGTCCTGAAACGGCAGCGTGGCTTTGTTGAGAAAAAGCACCACGCCAGCCGCGATCAAAATTCCTAACACGAGGCCGATAAAAATTCCAATATCATTCCACCGCCACCTTGCAGGCGCGGGAAGGCTGTTTGAATAAGCAGGATTATTCATGACTTACATACTCACCGGTTGAGATACGCCTAACAGCGATAGGCCATTGCGCAACGCGTGGCGCGTGGCGACTGCCAGCGCCAACCTCGCATTACGGATAGCGGTCTTCGACCAGAACCCGTTCGGCGTTGTACCACGCATGGAACGCGGCCGCCAAATCTTTGAGATAAAACGCCAGGAATGTGGCGCGAAATCCTTCGCCGCATTTTGAATCAACAAGGCGAATTCACCAAGTTGCGCGCACAGCGCTATTTCCAGTTCGTGCTTCAGCGTGCTCAAATCCACTTGCGCAAGCTTGCTTCATCGCCATTCCATTGCGCTAACACCGAGCAAATTCTGGCGTGCGCATATTGCACGTAATACACCGGATTTTCGTTGCTTTGACTGGTCGCCAAATCCATATCGAAATCGAGCGCCTGGTCAGCTTTTCTGAGCATGTAAAAAAACCGGCAAGCATCATTACCAACTTCGTGGCGCAACTGACGCAAAGTTACATATTCGCCCGCACGGGTCGACATTGATGCTTTTACACCATCTCTAAACAAGCTGACAAACTGGACCAGCGTCACGTCAAGTCTCTTCGCATCAATTCCCAGGCAGACAACGCGCCTTTGACGCGAGTGATGTAACCGTGATGGTCAGCGCCCCACACATTCACCACGCGATCAAAGCCGCGCTCGAACTTATTCAAATGATATGCAATGTCCGGTGCGAAATAGGTAAAGCACCGTTGTCCCGCTGCACCACGCGATCTTTCTCGTCACCAAACGCCGTCGAGCGAAACCACTTGGCGCCGTCTTGCTCGTAAATATGTCCATTGGCCTCGAGCGTATCGATGGCTTTTGCACCATGCCGGTGTCGTGCAAGCTGTTTTCTGAAAACCAAACATCGTGATGCACACCGAATTCTTCGAGATCGGAACGACACTCGGCCAATTGCTCGGTCAGCACGTGTTGATGCACGTATCTCAATCTTCGCCAAGCAAGTCCTTGGCCGCCACAATCAGTCCGTCCAGCGTCTCATCCAGATTGTCGGTCGTCGGCAAACAAGCTACAACCGCCGCTGCCGGACGGCTGAATTTATCTTGATGTGCTGCCTGTATTTGCTCGGCCATTTCACGCACATAACCACCTTGATAGGCATTGGGTGGGAATGGCACTAGCTCGCCAAAAAGTTCCAGATAACGCAACCAGGTCGACAAAGGCAAGGATGTCCATCTGCCGTCCGGCGTCATTCACGTAATACTCGCGACTGACGCTATAGCCGGCGAAGGCCAGCACCGATGCCAAGCTGGCGCCGAACGCCGCGCCACGTCCGTGACCGACATGCAACGGACCGGTCGGGTTGGCCGAAACAAATTCCACTTGAACCTTAATGCCGGTGTCGGCACCGCGTCCGAATGCATTGCCTTGGCTTACAGCCTGCGCCACAACTTGCGTACGTGCCGCCGCTGTCAGCGTGAAATTGATAAATCCCGCGCCAGCCATGCTGACCGCGACGACCCATTCCGAGGCCGGCAAGGCAGCAATGAGCCGCTCGGCAATTTGGCGAGGATTGGTTTTGAGCGGACGGGCAATTTGCATCGCCAAATTGCTGGCGAAATCGCCGTGACCGGACTGCTTGGGGCGCTCGATAAAAATTTCTGCAGCCGCATGTTCAGGCCGCAACGCTTGTCCAGGGCGGCCTTGAGCAAGTCGCTCAGGTGCTGGCGTGGATCGAAAAAGAATTGAGTGGAAGACATGAAAGTTGAATACCGCGACAGACAATAGTGAAGGTGACAAAGAATCGTCGAAACAAGCAATCGCGAATTATACTTAGCCGCAACCCTCGCTACTATGCCCGTTCTGCGGTGCTTCCCGTGTCTATCTTGCGTCCACTCAACACTTTTCGCTTACTCAAAATTACGCTCATCGTATTGCGCTATGGCCTCGACCGCATGATTCTCGAGCAAGAGGTAGATTTTGGGTTCTGGGCAAGCTATTGCGCGGCGCTGTATCGCTGATGTTTTGGCGCAATGTCGATGAAATTTCGCGCACACCGCGCCGTCCGCTTGCGTCGCGCGCTTGAAGATTAGGTAGATTTTTGTCAAGTTTGGCCAAGTGCTGTCGACCGGCGAGACCTGTTGGCAACCGACTGCCGATGAGTTGGCCAAGTTGCAAGATGCCGTGCCACCCTTTGCGCCAGAACTTGCAGTGGCAGCGCTCGCAGCCGCATATGGTCGTCCGGTCGATCAAGTTTTTGCCAGCTTCGAGCGCGAACCTGTTGCTTCGGCGTCGGTCGCGCAAAGTGCATTTCGCAACACTACCGATTACCGATGCGGCAACCGGTTTGCCGCTGGAAGTCGCCGTGAAAATTCTGCGTCCTGGGATCAAACCGGTGATCGATCAAGACATTGCGCTGCTTCGCGTGGGCGCTACTTTGTTGGAAAGCCTGTGGATAGATGGCCGCCGCCTGAAGCCGCGCGAGTGGTGGCCGAATTCGCCAAATATTTGCATGACGAATTGGATTTGATGCGTGAAGCCGCCAACTGTTCGCAGTTGCGGCACAATTTTGAATTCTGATTTGTTGTTAGTGCGAAGTGCATTGGGATTGGTGCACCACCGGTGTGATGGTGATGGAGCGCATGCATGGCACGCCGGTATCGCAATTGCCGAACTGCGCGAAATGGAGTTGATTTGTCGCGTTTGGGTAGCATGGGCGTTGAAATCTTTTTCACGCAGGTTTTCCGTGATGGTTTTTTCATGCCGACATGCATCCCGGCAATATTTTGTCGCCACTGACGGCGACAAAAAGGTCGCTATATCGCGCTGGATTTCGGCATTGTCGGCACGCTGACCGACAATGACAAAAGCTATCTGGCGCAAAATTTCCTGGCGTTTTTTTCGTCGCGATTACAAACGCGTCGCTGAAGTGCATATCGAATCCGGCTGGGCGCCGCATGACACGCGGGTTGATGAATTTGAATCGGCCATACGTGCCGTGTGCGAGCCAATTTTTGATCGCCCGTTAAAAAGAAATTTCCTTCGGTCGCGTGCTGCTGCGTTTATTTCAAACTTCACGCCGCTTCAATGTCGAAATCCAACCACAGTTGGTTTTGCTGCAAAAACTTTACTAAATATCGAAGGTCTTGGGCGGCAACTAGATCCGGAATTGGATTTGTGGAAAACCGCCAAACCTTTCCTTGAAAAGTGGATGACCGAACAAGTCGGCTGGGGCGTTGAGCCCAATATGGAGCGCGAAGCCGGGCAATGGGCGCGAGTATTGCCAATGTTGCCGCGCTTGTTGCACGAGGCATTAAGTAACGGCGTGTCACCAGCACCAACTGGTGAAATTGCCGATTTGCGTAACGAACTTCGGTGGCAAGGTCGCGTGCTATTCGTCATTGCAATATTGCTCGCGGGCTTGGCGGGCTACGTATTGGCGTTGGTGTAAATCGCATGCGACTGATGCCCGGACTTGCGCTTGGTTATGCGCTGCTAATCGTCTAGAATTTTTTACCTAGCCGAATTCCATCGAATATTGATGTGAGTTGCAACGCACTTGGCGCGTTACTCGGTGCCAGCCTTGCGCGTTGGCTGCAACCACGCCTTCTCGATGTCGGCTATTTGGGGTCATTCGCGCCAGCGGTTGTTCATCCGCCACAAGCAGATGCCGGACTAGTGCTATTGGCGCTGTGGCTGTTGACGCAGCTCGAACCCAATACATTGTTGTTCGGCACTGGCGATGTGCGCCGTTTGATCGAACTACCTGCCGCGCAAGCCTTCAGTGCCAGCGGATTTCGCGCGATCGAAACCACTGTGGTCGGCACGGCGACTCTCGCCGTCGGTTTGCTGGCCGCACAATTGCCACGCCAACCACGATTCAGTTTTCTCGCACTCACACTGGCGATGGGGTTATTGGTCAAAACCGTCAGCTTGGCACTGATCACGCAGCCAAGCTTGGCGCTGGCATGGGCCACCGAAGGCAGCGTGATTGGTTTTAGCATCGGCATTGCGCTGCTTTGGCTGGCGCGGCGATTGGTACCAACCGCACAAAGCGCGCTGGCCGCTGTATCGCTGCTGATCGCCACTGTCATGGTTAACCTCGCACCGGACAATCCTTATCTTGATCCAAATGCAACAGGTATGGAATCCGGGGCAATTTTTGAACTTTCATGGCCTGACTCAATTCGCCGCATCGCTATGGCCGTTTCTCGCTCTGCCTTGGCTGATGATGTATCGCAAAGGAGATGCGAATGATTGACGATGGCGTGACCGATCTAGCGGCCACCTTCAACAGCGTGTCGTCAGCACCAACTGATGCAATAACTGACCTCATATCGCTACGCGATGCGCGCGAAAACTTCTGCACCGAGCGCGATTGGCATCAGTACCACACACCAAAAATTTAGTGATGGCGCTCTCCGGTTGAAGCCGCCGAATTGGTCGAGCATTTTCAATGGGCGACCGCCGAAGAAAGCGCGAATCTGACGGACGAAAAGCGTGCCGCAGTGGCAGATGAAATCGCCGACGTCTTGGTTTATTTAACTGAACTTGCCGATGTTTTGGGGGTCGACATGTTGGCCGCTGTTCGGCAAAAGATTATCAAGAATGCACAAAAATATCCTGTACCCAATGAAACACAAACACGCACCAAAATTACATCATGAGCCACTTTGACCATCACGTATTTTTCTGTACCAACCAACGCAAAAACGGTGAAGCCTGCTGCAACGACCATGGCGCAGAAGCCGTGCGCGCCTACGCCAAAAAATCGCGTCAAGCAGCTCGGCGACCAAATTCAATCACGCGTGCGTATCAATACCGCCGGCTGTCTTGATCGCTGCGAACTTGGCCCCGTGCTGGTCATTTATCCTGAGGCGATTTGGTATCGCTATGTCGACAACGATGATATCGATGAAATTATTGACGAGCATTTGATTCATGGTCGCGTCGTCGAGCGACTGAAAATCTGACATGCCTCAGCAAATTCTCATTGCCGGGCCGGTCGGCAAAATAGAGCTGTTCGTCGATCTGCCTGATAACGCGCAAGGCATCGCGCTCATCGCTCATCCACACCCGCTTTTCGGCGGCACCGCGGATAACAAAGTCGTCACCTCGATTGCCCGTGCTTTTCGTGATTTGAATTGCATCACCGTGCGCCCAAGTTTTCGCGGGGTCGGTAGTTCAGACGGCACGCATGATCACGGCATTGCCGAAACTGATGACTTGCTGGCCGTAGTCAAATGGATGCGCGAAAGCTATGACAGTGGTAGCAAACTTCCGCTCTACCTTGCCGGATTTTCTTTCGGCGCATTCGTCATCACTCGTCTCGCCAAAGTTCTGGCTGAGTCCGGCGCACCCGCTAAACGCTTGGTGTTAGTCGGCACCGCCGCCGGATTCGTCACCGGCGCGCGCAGCTACACCACCGAAGCAGTTGCCAAAGACACCCTCGTCATCCACGGCGACAAAGACGAAACCGTACTCAAGCAACGTATTAGCCTGGGCCGAACCGCTCGATATACCGGTCGTCGTCGTCCCCGGCGCAGATCATTTTTCATCGTCGATTGCATCTGATCCGCGAGATCATTATTCGCGCTTTGCGTTAGCCACACGTACGATTTGGCGTCCCATTTCGCCGGTGATTTTTTGCTGGTTGTTGTGTACGTCACAATTCAACGAAAGATTAAGGACTGTTCCTCGTAGCCCCTATTTCCTTCAGTCAATTGAGCAGACCCATTTGTTCAATGGCTCATAATCGCACCACTTTTTCTGTTTAGCTACCGCTCTCTCTGTGAGAAATTCCCCATCGCGCTTGAACGCGTTTTGTAACCGACAAAAGTGCGAGGAAGGACAAAACTGATAGCATCATTATCCCAAGAGACTGAAAGTAACAATCTTTAACATGCCCGCGGTCTGTGTGACATCATGGGCAACGCCTTTCATCAACTTGATGTAGCGTTCGGCATAAAAAATACTATCGTACATACAGTGCATCGCCACTACGGCGAGCCACGACTTATAACGAACGACCAAGCAAGTGAAAAGCGTGCTGGTTACAAGTGGAGTCACAATGGCCCAGCCGTGAAGGACAACAAAAATGACGATGCAAATCACTGCTGATTTTATCGTCGGGTATTTACTGAATAAAAACTCAAGCAGATACTTTCGAAATGCAAGCTCCTCTGCGGTTGCCACCGCAAAACTTACGGCCACGATCCTAAGGAAATCTATCCAAGGCATCTGAAAAAAAATGTCGCCAACATGTGCGGTTGGCGAAAGCCTTTGGCCAAGTAAGAACAAGAAGAGGATGATTGACACGCCGATTATTCCTGCTTGGCCAAGTATTCGACGGACTCTAGCACCATCTCTTTCGGCAAGCGTAAGCGCACAGACCGACAGGAAAGTGATAACAATCATTTCGACAAAGTTGTCTTTTCGGGGGCATCGGTATGCCAAAAGCCAGCGTAAATGCAGAGTACCGAGACAACGATTGGTAGGGTTAAATCTTTGTTCGCGTCAACTGTGTTCGAGTCCATTTTCTCTTTCGTAAGTATTTCGGCGATTGAATAGTTCGTTTCAATTGGTGGCGCGGGTCAAACGGTAACACTCACGACGGCGTGTTACTAGCACCAACTGGCGAAATCCCTGCCTTTGCCCGATACTACTTTCCCCTAAAATCCAACGATGCATCCCCAAAGCCCACTCATTGTCTCGACCCTGCAAAAATCTTACGCAGGCAAACGCGTTGTCGACGGGCTCAATCTTGAATTGGTTCGTGGCGAGTGTTTTGGTTTACTCGGCCCGAACGGGGCGGGCAAGACAACAACATTGCGATGCTGTCTGGGGCTGACTACGCCGGATTCCGGTGCCATTACTTTGGTTGGTTTGCCGGTGCCGGCGCAGGCGCGTGAAGCGCGGGCGAGCATTGGTGTGGTGCCGCAGTTTGACAATCTTGATCCTGACTTTACGGCGGCGGAAAACTTGCTGGTTTATGGGCGCTATTTTGGTTTGAGCGATGCGGATATTCGCCCGAAAATTCCGGAGTTATTGGAGTTCGCGGGCTTGGCCGGCAAGGAGAACGCCAACATCCGTACCTTGTCTGGTGGCATGAAGCGGCGGCTGACTTTGGCGCGGGCCTTGGTTAATGACCCTGATTTGTTGGTGCTGGATGAACCGACCACCGGCCTGGACCCGCAGGCACGACATTTGATTTGGGAGCGTTTGAAGCGCTTGTTGAGTCAGGGCAAAACCATATTGCTGACCACTCATGTCATGGACGAAGCAGATCGCCTTTGTCAGCGCCTTGCCAGAGTGGATGCCGGACGGATGATGACTATCTGCCCGCCGCGTGAATTGATCCGCGAACACATCGAAGCGCAAGTGGTGGAAGTTTATGGCGAGGACGCGCCGACCTGGGCTTTGAACCAAGCGCCCGCGTTTGCGCAGCGCGTTGAAGTGAGTGGCGAAACGGCGTTTTGTTATGTCAGCGATGCGACCGCGCTGTTGCAGCATTTAGCTGACAAACCACAGCTACGCACCTTGCATCGTCCGGCTAATCTTGAGGATGTATTTCTCAAACTCACTGGTCGCGATTTGCGCGATTGAGCGGGGTAAAAACGCATGATTAAAGCGATGAGCGCCTTGGACTATTCCCTACCCCGCTTTTCACTGCGCGCACTCGCTGTTTGGCGGCGCAATTTTTTGGTATGGCGCAAGCTGGCGATTCCCTCGCTACTCGGCAATCTGGCCGACCCGATGATTTATTTATTCGGCTTGGGCTACGGATTGGGTGGTTTATTGCCGCAGGTCGGTGGCGTGACTTACATCGCTTTTTTGGCCAGTGGCACGGTATGCGGTTCGACCATGAACGCGGCATCTTTCGAGGCCTTGTATTCATCGTTTTCGCGCATGCACATGCAAAAAACTTGGGAAGCGATTATGAATGCACCGGTATCACTCGACGACGTGATGCTGGGCGAATTGCTGTGGGCCGCTGCCAAGGCCAGCTTATCCGGAGTGGCGATTTTGGCGGTGATTTTGATGTTGGGGTTTGTCGCTTCACCGCTTGCGTTGTGGGCTTTGCCAGTGATTTTCATTACCGGCTTGTGCTTCGCGGCACTCGGGCTAATCATCACCGCGCTGGCGCCCTCCTATGATTTTTTCATGTACTACTTCACCTTGTTCATTACGCCAATGGTATTGCTCTGTGGAGTGTTTTTCCCACCAATCAATTGCCACCCTTGGTACAAACCATCGCCGCATGGTTGCCGCTGACGCACGCAGTGGCGCTAATTCGACCATTGATGTTTGATACGCTGCCAAGCGACATTGACTTGCATTTATTGGTGCTAATGGGAATCTCGCTATTGGCATTTTGGGTCGCGGTGGTACTTACGCGAAGGCGATTGCTCACCTAGTGCGTGGGCAGACTCGTTAAAATCGGCTATGGACATTACTATCAATGGAACGCTGGTTGCGTGGCCAAAATCGTCGCTCACGGTTGCTGAATTGCTAGTCGCGCGTGAGCTAAGCGGCAAGCGCGTCGCGGTCGAGCGCAATGGTGAAATCGTACCCAGAAGTTTACATGTCAGCACCACAATCGTCGCTGGCGATCATCTCGAAATTGTCGTCGCAGTTGGCGGCGGCTGAGTTTTCTGGTACTAAAAATGAATCAAGACAACTTAATCATCGCCGGA
Organism: Rhodocyclaceae bacterium; assembly: GCA_016721505.1. Lineage (GTDB taxonomy): Bacteria > Pseudomonadota > Gammaproteobacteria > Burkholderiales > Rhodocyclaceae > JADKHX01. The sequence continues at coordinate 12,948 of JADKHX010000004.1, forward strand.
AAGTCCTACACATCTCGCCTCTTGGTCGGCACGGGAAAATACAAAGATTTTGACCAGACCGCGCGTGCGCTCGATGTCTCCGGCACACAAATTGTCACCGTCGCCATCCGTCGCGTGAATATCGGCCAGGAGCCCGGGCAGCCGTCCTTGCTGGACGCGTTGCCTGCCGGCCGCTACACCTTGCTGCCCAATACCGCAGGCTGTTACAGCGCGGACGACGCAGTGCGAACTTTGCGTCTGGCGCGCGAATTGTTGGACGATCATCGTTTGGTCAAACTCGAAGTTTTGGGTGATGCGCAAACACTGTTTCCCAACATGCCAGAGACACTTAAGGCCGCGAAAACACTGGTGGCTGAGGGTTTCGAAGTGATGGTCTATTGCAGCGATGATCCGATCCAGGCGCGCATGCTGGAAGACATCGGCTGTATCGCGGTGATGCCACTAGCCAGCCTGATTGGCTCGGGTTTGGGCATACTGAATCCATGGAATCTCAAGCTCATCATCGAGCAAGCCAAAATTCCGGTGTTGGTGGACGCGGGGGTGGGGACGGCATCAGATGCGGCGATTGCGATGGAGCTTGGCTGCGATGGCGTGCTGATGAACACCGCAATTGCTGGAGCGCAAAATCCGGTGCTGATGGCCAGCGCAATGAAGAAGGCGGTAGAGGCCGGACGCGAAGCATTTTTGGCTGGACGGATGCCCAAAAAGCTGTACGCCGCCAGTCCCAGTTCGCCCATTGGCGGGATGATAGGCAGTTGAAGCTGTCCCACTTCCTGCTGGCAAGTTTGGCCATCAGCTTGGTCACCAGTTTGGCCGCACCCGTTCGGGCGCAGGCAGTCGCCGAGACAAAGCCGCTGGCACCACTCAAAGCCAAACAAACTGGCTATGCGGTCAAGCATTCCACGGTATTGGTTCAACAAGTTTTGTTTGGCCGCGCGCACGGCGTAGCCTTGCTCGCGGCCGCTTGCGATGCGGATACGCCGGTGGGGATTGAGACACGCGAGGCCTACGCCAAATGGCATGCGGGGCAAATTCACGCAATAGCCAAGATGTCGCATGATTTAGCCAAGTGGTATTTCACCAGTGAAGCGCAAAACGCTACCGATGCCGACATCATCAAGGCGCTCAATCTCAAGCCGCAGCTTGATCCCAACTTGAGCGCCAAAGAAATGAAAGATGCCTGCGCGACTTTTGCCGAGATGCTGCGTGGCGAGCGCTATGACTTGTCGACCTTGATGACAAAAATTTACGGCGCAAGGATCGGCTGAGTCATCCGTCAAAATTCCGAAAATCGTGCCGCGACCGACCGTGGATGTGGTTCGATGAGTGATACCCCGATGACGACAGCGGTTGAACAAGCGCACGCTCACGATCACATTCGCAGTTTCGTTTTGCGCCAAGGCCGAGTCTCGGAAGCTCAGCGGCGACATCACACGGAAGGAATGCCGCAATGGGGAATCCCCTATCAAGCCGGCGTATGTGAATTGCCCGCACAGTTCGGACGCGCCGCACCGACCATTCTCGAGATCGGTTGTGGTATGGGCGAAACAACCGCAATCATCGCGGCAGCATCACCGCAAAATAATTATCTCGGCATCGAAGTTCATACGCCTGGCGTCGGCAGTCTGCTAAAAGAAATCGCGACCCGCGAATTGAACAACCTACGCCTGATTCAGCATGATGCAGTCGATGTCGTCAAGCACATGCTGGCCCCCGCATCGCTGGCCGGAATTCACATTTTCTTCCCTGATCCATGGCCGAAAAAGCGACAGCAAAAACGCCGCTTGATTCAGGCGCCGTTTGTCGCATTGCTGGCATCGCGACTCCAGCCCGGCGGGTATCTGCATTGCGCTACCGATTGGCAGGACTATGCTGAGCAGATGCTGGAGGTGCTAGCCAACGAAGCCTTATTGGAGAACTCCTGTAGCGGATTCGCGCCAAGGCCTAACTATCGACCACAAACCAAGTTCGAGACACGCGGCCTGAAACTCGGGCATGGTGTCTGGGATGTGATTTTTAGAAGCAGGTAATGTCATGACTGATTTGGATCTACGAACTGCGGTGTGGTTAACAGCTGTTCTGGTTGGCATGATGTCTTTGGTGCTGTTTTTGTTGCGTAACAGCTATCCACCTTATGTGCGCGGAATCACACACTGGGCAAGTGCCTTGGCAATCTTTTTTGTTGCTTGCGTACTGTTTTCAAAGCGGGGCGTTTGGGCGGATTTCATCACGATTTTTATTGCCAATTTAGTGATGATGTTTGGTATGACCTTACTTTATTTTGGTAGCCGCCGACATTTCGATCTGTCGGTCGCGCCGCGCAACTGGATCATTTTTGGTACTGTATGTTTAGCGGTTATTACTCTGGTCCCCACAGTTTCGGCCAGCTATCAGCTCAGGTCGACTGTCTTAACTACCTATGCAGCAACGGCAATGTTGCTTCATGCCCGAGTAATTTACAAACATGGTGATCCAATATTTGCCTACCGATTCACGGCCTTCGTTATTGCTACCGAAGCCGTAGTCACCACCTTGCGGCTGATTTCATTTTTTTATGATCGCCCTGACATAGGGCTTTTTGAAAACTCGTTGGGACAAACCGTTTACGTCAGCTCATTCCTTTATGGGGGCACGCTGGCAGGCTTGGGATTCACGTTGATGGCCTCGACACGAGTGCGCAAGGAGCTTGAACATCTTGCCAGCCATGATTCGCTGACGGGATGTTTGAGCCGTCGCGCCTGGTTAGAGATTTGCGAGCAGGAAATGGATCGATCAGTTCGTAGTGGTCGGCCCATGACCTTATTGATTATGGACATCGATCACTTCAAGAAGGTGAATGACAACTATGGACATCAAGTGGGCGATCGGGTGATTGTCAGTGTCGTTAAGCACGCAACCACGGCCTTGCGCCGCGCCGATAGCCTTGGGCGTTATGGCGGCGAAGAGTTTGTCGCCCTCCTGCCGGAAACCGGCGCGGAACAAGCGCTCGTAGTGGCCGAACGGATTCGTACTGCCGTCGAAAAGTCCGCTGATGATCCGAGATGCACGGTGAGCATTGGCATCGCCACCAACAACGTCAAACTCAGCGTCGATGGCTTGCTAACCCTCGCCGATGAGGCGATGTACCGAGCCAAACATAATGGCCGCAATCGGGTGGAGACGGCGTGAGCAAGCGTGTGAACGACGGCGTTTCACCACACGCTACGGCGCAGAGCGCGTTTTTTGCGCGACCGCCTTGTAGCTGGTAGTTTTTGTTTTGCTTTGTTTCACCAGCACCAACTGACGAGAGACCAAAATGTCCAACGTAAACATCAACGGCCAGATCATCGAATACGAATCACTCGGCTCGGCCAAGTCACCGACGATATTGCTCATCATGGGGCTGGGCATGCAGCTCACCAATTGGCCAGATGCGTTTTGCCAGCGCTTAGTAGATGCCGGGTTCCGCGTGATTCGATTCGACAATCGCGATATTGGTTTGTCGGGCAAAGTGCATGTCGGACGGCGCGTAAATATGAAACTTGCTTTACTTGCCGCCTTCCTCAAACTGCCGGTGCGCGCGCCTTATTTGCTCGACGATATGGTCGCCGATACGGTGGGTTTGCTCGATGCGCTAGAGATTAAATCGGCACACGTGGTAGGCGCCTCAATGGGTGGCATGATTGCGCAATTGATGGCGGCGCATCACCCGACGCGGGTCATCAGTCTCACTTCGGTGATGTCTTCCAGCGGCAATCGACGCGCGCATCGCGGCACACCTGAAGCCATGCGGGTGTTGATGGCGCGGCCAACCGACGCAAGCAATATCAGCAGCGTAATCGAGCATACGATGAAGGTGTATAGCGTCATCGGCAGTCCGGGCTATCCACAGGACAAAGACGAATTGCACGCGCGCATCACCCGCAATTTCAATCGCTCGTATCACCCGGCTGGCACCGCGCGACAACTGCTGGCGATTATGGCTTCGGGGGATCGCCGAGGTTTATTGCAAAAAATCAGCGCGCCGACTTTAGTGATACATGGCGGGGACGATAAGCTGGTGCCAGTCGCCGCGGGGCGCGATACGGCGCATCACATCAAAGGTGCGACGCTGCTAATTGTTCCCGGCATGGGTCACGATTTGCCACCCGGTTTGCAACCAGTTTTGGCCGATGCGATTGCCGCACATTGCACGCAACATGCGGAAAAAGCTGCACCATGAAAACTGTCCTGATGCCGCTGCCCAGCACCGATTTCGATCCGACCGAATCGGCCGTGCCGTGGTCGATTTTGTCGGCGCATGGACATCACGTAATTTTCGCAACGCCCGATGGCAAGCCGGGCCAAGCCGACCCTCGGATGGTGCATGGCACTGGACTCGGAATGCTCGCGCCGGTGCTGCGCGCTGATGTCAACGGCCAAGCAGCGTATGCGCGGATGATTGCCAGCAGGGAATTCAAAAAGCCAATTTCCTATGCGGAAATTGTTGCCAAGAATTTCCATGGACTGCTACTCACCGGCGGCCATGCTCAGGGCATGAAGCCGTATTTGGAATCGCCGATATTGCAAAATGCCGTTGCCGATTTTTTTATCGCGGCAAAGCCTGTCGGCGCTATTTGCCACGGCGTTGTGCTCGCCGCAAGATCCGAATTGCCTTCCGGCGTTTCAGTTTTGCATGGCAAAAAGACTACCGCGCTCACCCAACGCATGGAATTATCGGCGTGGGCTTTGACTTGTTTGTGGTTAAAAAATTACTACCGCACCTATCCGCAAACTGTGCAGGCCGAAGTTTGCGCGGCACTCGCCAAGCGGCGGGATTTTATCGTCGGCCCGTTGAATACCACGCGCGACAATCCGGACAATTTGGATATCGGATTTACCGTGCAGGACGGCAATTATTTGTCCGCCCGCTGGCCAGGGGATGCGCATCGATTTGCGACAGAATTCGCGGCCATGCTAGCCAAATCATAGATTGCCAAACGCCACTACCTCCGTACCTGTGGCACGATGTGTAGCGCCTCACCTTCAATGTTCAACCACAATTCCCGCTCCTGCACGGTGCATTGAATACTCATATTTCGGGTGGCTTTGGCGGCCAACATTTTGCTGTCTTCTTGCGCGATATTGAGCACCGCCAAATTGTCCTGACGCAGTAACAAGGATTCATTGGCTTGCCACCACATATCCGCCGCACGCCCACCGTAAGTCAGCGCGGTGACTTGTTTGGCACGCCTGCAAGCACGGCGGATTTTTCGCTCATCGGGCAAGCCGACCTCTATCCAATGCGTGATCGCTCCGGTCAAATCTTTTTCCCATAGATCCGGTTCGTCCTCGGCACTCAAGCCTTTGCCGAACACCAAGGCTTCGTCGGCATAAAGCGCAAAGGCCAATACCCGCATCATCATTCGCTCATCCGTTTCCGACGGATGCCGTGCGATGGTGAGTGCATGGGTTTGAAAATAGTTCCGGTCGAGATCGGCAATTTGCAGATCGAATTTGAAGATAGTAGATTTGAGCGCCATGGGCGCGCAGTATGCCCTCAGTCTGCCAGTTGGTGCTGGCGAAACGCCGTTATGTACAATCAAACGCAAACAAGGAGCGACCTATGCCAAGCTACACCACGGAATCTATTCGTAGCATCGCGCTCGTAGGTCATGGCGGCGCCGGCAAGACGACCTTGGCCGAGGCACTTCTGCTCAAGGCGGGTGCGATAAAAACCAAAGGTGCGGTCGAGAAGGGCAGCACAGTGTGCGATTACGACCCGCAAGAAAAAGCGGCTGGTCATTCATTGCAATCGGCATTGGTTAATTTCGCTTTTGAAGGCGTGCACGTTCATCTGATCGACACCCCGGGCTATCCGGATTTTTCAGGTCAAGCAATGGCTGCGCTGGCCGGTGTGGATACCGCACTCATCGTCATCAACGCCCAAACCGGTATCGAACTGGCAACCACGCGGATGATGAATGCGGCGCAAGCGCGCGGCCTGGCGCGCATGATCGTGATCAACAAAATCGATGCCGATAACATTGATCTACCCAAGCTTGTCACCGCCATCCAAGCGCAGTTTGGCAAGCATTGTCTGGTGCTTGATTTGCCGGCGCACGATAGACACGACACAGTGGATGTACTCACGCAAAACGGCGGCGATAGCGATTTTGATTCAGTCGCGCGGGCGCACCGGGCGCTGATTGATCAAATCATCGAAGAAGACGAAGACTTGATGGCGCGTTATTTGGAGGACGAAGTCGAGCCATCGGCTGCTGAATTGCATGGCGTGTTCGAGCAGGCGCTACGCGCGGGGCATTTGGTGCCGATAGTGTTTGTCTCGGCGAAAACCGGCGCGGGGATTCCTGAGCTTTTGCACGTCTTGGCGACTCTCGCACCTAATCCGACTGAAGGCAACATAGCGCCGTTTTTTCGCGGTGCACGCGGCGCTGATGCGATCGACTACGCGGTCGCACCCGACCCGAACCTGCATGTCGTCGCCCACGTGTTCAAAGTTATCGCCGACCCGTACATGGGCAAAGTCAGCGTGTTTCGCGTGCATCAGGGCACTGTAAAAAAGGACGCTCAGTTATTTGTCGGCGATGCCAAAAAACCCATCAAGGTCGCCCATTTGTACCAACTGCAAGGCAAGGAATTTGTCGAAGTCACGACATTGATGCCAGGCGATTTAGGTGCGATTGCTAAGGTCGACGAAATTGATTTCGATTGCGTGTTGCACGACTCACACGATGAAGATCACATTCATTTGCGTCCGCTGGAATTTCCCAAACCGATGTTAGGCCTGGCTGTCGACACCAAGCGTCAAGTCGATGAACAACGCTTGTTCGATATCTTGCACAAGCTGGAAATGGAAGACCCGTGCTTTGAGGTAGAACGCCATTCGACCACCCACGAAACTGTGATTCGCGGCCTCGGCGACATGCATTTGCGCTACAAGCTGGAAAAAATGGCCACCCAGCACAAGCTCGAATTAGTCACCCGCCCGCCGAGCATTCCTTATCGCGAAACAGTGACACAAAACGCCGAAGGACATTGCCGCCATAAAAAACAATCCGGCGGTGCCGGTCAATTCGGCGAAGTTTATTTGCGTGTCGAACCACTGCCGCGCGGTGCGGGATTGGAATTGGTCGACCAAGTCAAAGGTGGCGTGATTCCTATCGTATTTATGCCTGCAGTTGAAAAGGGTGTGCGCCGTGCCTTAGCCGACGGCGTGGTCGGCGGCTATCCGGTCGAAGACATTCGCGTCATCGTTTATGACGGCAAACATCATTCAGTGGACAGCAAAGAAGTCGCGTTTTTCACCGCCGCACGAAAAGCACTAGTCGCTGCTATTCGCGCCGCCGCACCAATTGTCCTGGAACCGATAGTGCATATCGAAATCGTCGCCCCAGAATCAGTGATGGGAGAGATTACCGGCGATTTAGCCAGCCGACGCGGCCACGTCACTGGCACCAACGGCGCGTCAGGCGGCATCGGTATGAGCACTGTCACTGGCGAAATCCCACTCGCCGAAATATCCGACTACGCCTCGCGCCTCAAATCCATGACTAGCGGCCAAGGCAGTTACAGCATCCGCTTCGCCCACCACGCCCCCGTGCCCCCCGGCACGCAAGCCAAGCTGGCGGCGGCATTCAAGTTGCATGAGGAAGATGATTGATTTGTATTGATACCGTTCAGGGTGAATGCGCGAGCGAACGAGGGGACGCTAAACATTGCGCATCCGCTGCTTCACCAGTTGGTGCTGACAACACGCTGTTGTTGGGTTATGGCACTGAATTTCGGTCGAAATCCCATACGTCAAAATCAATCATTGACAGGTAAGCCTATAGCTTGTCAAAATTGAGCCACGTAGCATTTCTTGCTCGTTTGGTCCTGCAGACCTTTTCCCACATTTTTACGGAGCCTCCTAATATGAATTTTCAGATGAAAGCCCTATCGCTTTCCGTCGCTGCCGCAGTCCTTGTTATGGGTTGTGGCAAGAAGGAAGAAGCTGCCCCTGCTGCTCCCGCTGCGGCACCGATGACGGTTGTCAAAATCGGCCACGTTGGCCCCTTGACTGGCGGCATTGCTCACCTTGGCAAGGACAACGAAAATGGCGCGCGTTTGGCCATTGACCAAGCCAATGCTGCTGGCACCATGATTGGCGGCCAGAAAGTTAAATTTGAGCTGGTTGCTGAAGATGACCAAGGCGACCCGAAGGTTGGCAACACTGTGGCTCAGAAATTGGTTGATGCCAAAGTTGCTGGTATCGTCGGCCACTTGAATTCAGGCACCACCATTCCTGCGTCTGTCATCTACGAAGCCGCTGGCATCCCGGTGATTTCCGGTTCCGCCACTAACCCAACACTCACCGAGCGTGGACTTAAAGTGACGTTCCGTGTGGTTGGTCGTGACGACCAGCAAGGTCCAGCGATTGCCAGTTACCTGGCTAGCCAAAACAAGCCTAAGACCGTTGCCGTGATTGACGATGCAACCGCCTACGGCGAAGGCCTCGCCAACGAAGTCGAGAAAACCTTGAAAGCTGCCGGCGTTAAAGTTCTGCCGCGCGAAAAAGGCACCGACAAGACCGTTGATTGGAAAGCAGTGCTGACCAAAGTCAAAGGCAAAAAGCCTGACGCGGTGTTCTACGGCGGCATGGACGCCACAGGCGGCCCATTGCTCAAGCAAGCTCGTGAGCTTGGCATTAAAGCTGTGTTCGCTTTGGTGATGGCGCCTGTACCGACAAGCCAGGTATGGCTGAGTTGGCTGGTGAAGCCGCTGAAGGCCTGATCTGCTCGCAAGCTGGTATCCCAGTTGCGGCAACCGGCAAAGCTTTCCTTGATGGCTACAAAGCCGCATCCAGGTTGATCCGATTCTTTACTCGCCATTCACCCATGATGCTGCCAAGCTGCTAATCGCCGCGATGGTCAAGGCTGGCTCGGCTGATCCTGCAAAGTATCTGCCAGTGCTCGCTGCTAGCGATTTCAACGGCGCCAGCGGCAACATCCAGTTTGATGCCAAAGGCGATCGTAAAGACGCTGAAATGACGATTTTCACCTTGAAGGCCGGCAAGATCACGCCAGTCTCGATTATCAAAGGTGGCAAGTCGATGACGCTTGATGAGTACGTAGCGATGGGCTCGACACCAGCCCCGGCAGCTGCTGCGGCTCCAGCCGCAGCTCCGGCTGCAGCACCTGCAGCAGCCCCTGCCGCTAAACCATAAGCGGTAATCGGTGAGGTAGAAACAAGGGAAGTCGCCCAACCGCGACTTCCCTTTTTTTCGACTAAAAAATATGGATATTTTCCTTCAGCAAATTATCAATGGCCTGACCACCGGTAGCGTTTACGCCGTGGTCGCGCTTGGCTACACCATGGTTTATGGTGTGATCCAGCTTATCAATTTTGCGCATGGCGAAGTCGTTATGATTGGGGCGATGGTCGCCTTCTCGGTCATCGTTGCCTTGGCTGGTGGCTCGCTCCCAGCGCCGTTGATACTGGTGGTAGCAGTACCGCGGCAATACCGGTTTGTATGCTGATCGGTTATTTGTTTGAGCGTGTTGCCTATCGGCCCTGCGCCACGCGCCACGCCTGGCGCCGCTGATCACCGCGATTGGCATGTCTATCATCCTCGCCCATCTCGCATTGATGGTGTGGGGTCGCAACCCCAAGGGCGTTCCCCCAAATAATCGAAAAATCCCGTTTTCCCATTGGCGAGGCCGCCATCAGTGGCGTTCAAATCGCCATCATTCTGCTGTCATTCGCGATGATGGGATCATTGACCTGGTTTGTATATCGCACCCGCTTTGGTATCGCCATGCGCGCCACCGCCGAAGACGTGCGCATCGCCGCGCTGATGGGCGTGAATGCCAACCAAGTGATTGCCGCCACCTGTGTAATCGGCGCCGCACTAGGTGCGGTCGCCGGGGTGATGTATGGCTCGTATTACGGCATCATTCATTACACCATGGGCTTCACACTCGGCCTCAAGGCTTTTTCCGCAGCGGTGCTCGGTGGCATTGGCAATCTGGCCGGCGCAGTGCTAGGCGGTATTTTGCTTGGCTTGGTGGAAGCCATGGGTTCCGGTTACATCGGCGAAATTTCTGATTTGTGCCAATGGTCGCTGACCAGCTCAATGTTGGTGGATCAGTGCAAAGACGGCGGCAACTATGTTTTGTTCGGCAGTAACTATCAAGACGTTTTCGCTTTCTTGATGCTGATTTTGGTATTGGTGTTCAGACCATCGGGCTTGCTCGGCGAACGTGTATCGGAGCGCGCATGAGAACTCATCTGAACTTGCCATCCATAAAAAGGCAATGTCCTGCCAATGGTGCTGCTGGCAATCGCCTTAATCGCCCTGCCCTTCGCTTTAGCACTGGTGGGCACAGCGTGGGTACGGATCACCAATTTCGCGGTGCTGTTCGTGCTGCTCTCGCTTGGCCTCAATATCGTGGTTGGCTTTGCCGGACTGCTCGACCTGGGCTATGTCGCTTTTTTCGCAGTTGGCGCTTATGACCACGCGCTGCTGGCGTCGCCGCATTTTGGAATACATCTGCCGTTTTGGATCATCCTGCCAATTGGCGCATTCGTCGCCTGCATTGCAGGTGCGGTATTAGGCGCGCCAACCTTAAAGTTACGCGGCGACTACCTGGCGATTGTGACTTTGGGTTTTGGCGAAATCGTTCGTATTTTTATGAACAATATGTCGAACCCGATCAATATCACCAACGGACCAAAAGGCATCGCGCAGATCGATCCATTTCAGATTGGCCCATCGATTTTGGCAAGAGCGACCTGCTCGCCGGCTTGAACTTTAGCGGCCCTGATCAAATACTATTATTTTCTGATGCTGGCACTGATGCTCGTTGTGGTGATCAACGACGGCTCAAAGATTCACGCATCGGGCGGGCGTGGGTGGCGATCCGTGAAGATGAAGTCGCGGCCAAAGCATCGGGCATCAACACGCGCAACATCAAACTGTTGGCCTTCGCCATGGGCGCCTCGTTCGGTGGCTTGTCGGGCGGTATGTTCGCCGCAATTCAGGGCTTCGTCAGCCCCGAGAGTTTTGTACTCAATGAATCAATCATGATCTTGGCGATGGTGGTGCTTGGCGGCATGGGCAACATTTTTGGAGTCATCGCCGGCGCCGTGCTGCTGTCCTTCCTACCGGAAATTTTGCGCTATACCGTTGAACCGGTGCAAATGGCAGGTCTTCGGACACATGTGGATAGACCCGGAAGTTTTACGCATGTTGATTTTCGGTTTGGCCTTGGTGCTGACTATGCGCGCTATCGCCCTGCAGGTCTATGGCCTGAATCACGCCATCGGCGCGAAATGACGGTGGTGGCAAACAAATGACGGCGGCAATTGACGTATTGCTCGATGCCAGCGGTATTGGCAAGCGGTTCGGCGGGGTGCAGGCCTTGAAGGATGTCAGCCTGACCATCCGACGTGGTGAGATTTATGGATTGATTGGGCCAAACGGTGCTGGCAAAACTACGTTCTTTAACGTCCTCACCGGGCTTTACCAGCGCGATGGCGGGCAGATCAGCTTTGATGGCAAACCGCTTACGCTGGAAAGCCCACACACCGTGGCCGCTGCAGGCATCGCGCGCACCTTCCAGAACATTCGCCTGTTCGGCAACATGACGGCGATCGAAAACGTGATGGTTGGGCGACATGTCAAAACCCATGCCGGCGTGTTTGGCGCAATGCTGCGAACCAAAACTGAGCGCGCCGAAGAAGCCGGAATTCGCCGCCGCGCCGAAGAATTGTTGCATTACGTCGGCGTCGCCGACCATGCCAACAGCTTGGCGCGCGAGATGAGTTATGGCGATCAACGCCGCCTGGAAATCGCTCGCGCCTTGGCTACGGAACCAAAATTACTAGCGCTAGACGAGCCCGCCGCCGGCATGAACGCCACCGAAACCGGGCGCTTGCGCACGCTCATCGAAGGCTTGCGCAGCGATGGCCTCACCGTGTTATTGATCGAGCATGAGTGAAATTGGTGATGGGTTTGTGCGACCGTGTCGCCGTGCTCGACTACGGCCAGAAAATTTGCGAAGACATACCCAGCGTCGTGCGCGCCAATCCGAAAGTTATCGAGGCTTACATTGGAACTGCAAATGAATAGCCCAGCCAACCCGTCGTCGCCTTTGCTCGACGCGCTCAATTTAGAAATCCACTACGGCGGAATCGCCGCCGTCAAAGGCGTATCGTTTTCGGTCATGCAAGGCGAAATGGTTTGCCTGCTCGGTGCCAACGGCGCAGGCAAGACCTCGACGCTCAAAGCACTGGCAGGATGATAAATTCCACCGGCGAAATTCGTTACGCGGGCGAAAAATCCAACCAATTGCCCAGCCATGTGTTGATCAATAAAGGCTTGGCCTTGGTGCCTGAAGGACGCGGAATTTTCGCCCGGCTTGACCATCGCCGAAAACCTCACCATGGGCGCTTATCACCGCAACGACAAGGCCGAAATTGCCGCTGATGTCGAACGGATTTTCACCATGTTGCCGCCCAAAGAGCGCGAAAAACAAGTCGCCGGAACCCTCTCCGGCGGCGAACAACAAATGCTCGCCATCGGCCGCGCACTGATGGGCAGACCAAGGTATTTGCTGGACGAACCTCAATGGGACTAGCGCCGATCATGGTCGCCAAAGTTTTTGAAGTCATCCAAAACGTCGCCGCCCAAGGCGTCACCATTTTCCTCGTCGAACAAAATGCCCTGCTCGCATTGAAGGTTTGTTCGCGCGGTTATATTATGGAAAGCGGAAGATTACGATTGCTGATACGGCGCCCAATCTGCTGGCCGATGCGCGCGTGCAAACGGCTTATTTGGGCGAGTAGTTAGGCGCTGGCCATCGCCTAACTTGCGAGTTGGTGCTGGTGATACGCTGTTGGTTGGCTTTAACCATCAAAAACCGGCGGTCGTTCGTCACCTCCGTCTATATGTCTTACTGAATTCATGATTAGGACACATGATGATCATGACAATCCCATTGATCTGGCAACCAAGATGTCACGCTATGAAAAAGTGACGGCAATTCGCTTGCAAAGGGAACAGGTACGTACGTTAGAACGTGGCAAGAAATTAGGCTGACGGCTGATTGCGTGGCTGGTTACGATTGTGGTTGGGTTGGTGCTTGCCGAAAGCAGTTATCCATAGAATTTTTTTCTATGCTTTTGATTTCTGTTTCGATAATTAACGTCTTTGTCATCCAACTTCGTATGCATAGGCGTCAGATAAAAGCCTTAACTGATTTGGTCATTCTCCGTGAAGAAGAAATCGACGAAGCCGAAAACGAGCAAGCACTTCAAAGATCAAATCAGGGCAAGTCAGGCTTAAACGAAGCTGCGCCATAGCAGTTTTTCACTACTACGTGCCCCTAGCTCGCCAGTTGGCGCTTGTGACACGCCGTCTTTTCGCGCCTATTGATGGTTTTTGGAATACGACATACGCAAATCACACCACGATATTCCAACAATCAATATTGGATTTTCATGGTAAATTATCTGCTAGATGATAAATCGTCCGCTGTTCGAAAACCGTATTCGTATCTGCACGGATCGTAGCCCGTCGTGGCATTGGTGGGGCGCGTCAGGTTCGCAAGACGACGCTGCGCGGCAGTTTGTCGCGCGGATTCGTCCAATTATTTCGACCTCGAAGATCCAATTAGTCTGGCGCTTAGCCGAGCCGATGACGGCATTGGCGCCACTATCCGGGCTGGTGGTGATCGACGGATTCAACGTGCTGGCGACTTATTTCCGGTGCGCGCGTGCTTGCTGACCAGCTTTAATCATGGCGAGAAACACGTTTCCTGATTTTGGGTAGTCCTCGCCGGCGCTATTGCAGCAATCAGTGAATCACTGGCAAGCGCATCGAGGTGATCGGAATTGGTGGTCCGGCGCTTGATGAAGTTGGAGGTGAGCGAGACCGACAATTTTGTGGCTGCGCGGCGGTTTTCCTCGCGCGTTTCAAGAGGTCAAACGCCGACAGCCGGGCGTGGCGCAAGCAGCCTTGCTGGCGCTGGTGGAACGCGATTTGCCGCACTGGGCATGGAGCCTGCGCAGCGGCGATGATGCGTTTTCTAGCGATGCTGGCGCACTACCACGGGCAAATCTGGAACGCCGCCGACCCAGCACGCGTTCGCTCTGGTATTTCTGGACCTACCGTGCGACGCTACCTTGACTTGCTGACCAGCGCCTACCTCGTTCGCCAGCTTGCGCCGTGGCACGAAAACGCAAGCGTCAGTGGAAGTCGCCAGCTGTATTGGCGCGACAGTGGTTTGTTGCATCAATTGCTCCGGCATCAGCACGCACGGTGCGCTGCTGTCACACCGCGCTGCGGCGCATCGTGGGAAGGGTTCGTGATGAGGCTTCTTGCTACGCGCTGGAGCCCCGACGCGGCTATTTTGGGGCAACGCACACTGGCGCAGAACTCGATGGATTGTTTATCCGCAATGGTTTCGACTCGGCATAGAAATCAAACGCGCCGATGCGCCACGCAGACTCCATCAATGCGGCACGCGCTGGCGGATTTGAAACTTGATCTCTGGGTCATTTATCCGGGAATATCGCTTATCCCTACGCACGAGCGTGTGCAGGTCTTGCCCACGCAGGCAACGCCGCCCGGTAGTCGCCGGTTGGTGCCGATCTGCTCTGCATGCCGGGATGTCCGCTTCGCGGAGCGCTCAACGCCTTTAAATATGGTGGACGATTGCGTTGCGTTTAATTCGACGATCCGCTGTGCCAAGGCACGACCACTAAGCCCGGCACCTTCTACCTTGCCGCCGTTGAGCCAATCGCCGCAGAGTCCGATGCCCAGCTGGCTTCCCATACGCACCCAATCAAGCGCAGGGTCGCTGTCGGCGTAGCGCCAACGGTGCGCCGTCCATGCTTGTGGTGGTGGCGCACCAGTTGTGCAAGGCATCAGCATCACTGCAGCGACCGTATCGGCCTCGTCCTCAATATGTTCCTCGCTCCACGCAGGACTCCGCGACACAATAGGGTAGCACCGCTGCGTCGCGGCTTGCTGTTGTTGCGCGCGACCCAGCGCAGCGGATGTGATTGACGAATACCGCATCGAATGGCGGCTCGGGCTGATCGGCATAACGCGGCATCAATGCCCACGCGCCGCGCATTCTGGCGCTATGCGACGTTTGAAGGTCAGCAGCATCGCGCAGGAGCGGCACGCCTGAGGCGCTGGTATTGCCAGCAAGACGGCATCAATCGCTGATTGAGAATTTGCTGTTGCGCAGCGCCGAACGCGACCATCCGTCGGCCTGCGGGTGCGATGAATCAATCGAGTGTCGCTCACCACGTTAAATGCATCAGCGAAAATGTGCCGGTGCAGTCATCCGCGGTACGCCGACGAATCGTGCGATTGGACTCCGCGATCCTCAAGCCTGTGCCGTCGAATACCTTGATACGAGGCTGCAAAGGTCAGCCCGCCGCCTGCTGCCAGCGCGCGACCTCGTTGCGAAAATTCAGGGTCGCGGGCGGTGAAAGATTGCGCCGCCATGATCCACACTCCCAGTCTTCGCCGCGACGCGTGCTCGCGCCCGGCGGACCTCGACTCTTATCGAAATGCGGACCGAAACCGGCCTGTTGCAGCAATGTCGCACATGACAAGCCGGCGATACCGGCTCCAACTACCGCGATGTGTTTAGGGCTGCTCATCAATTAATGCCAGCCCTGCAACCATTGTGTTTGGTCGTTCAATTCGCGCCAAGGCATCAAGACACTGCGGCGGGAGTGCACGGCTTCCAGCTCGACCGTCTCGATCAGCGCTGCAGTCACCCCTGCTGGCACTAGCTTGGTGACCAGAAAGTGTTTCTCTTTATTCTGTGGCGACACCGCGGTCCATTTGCTGAGTAGCAATTTCTTTGGATTCAAATTTGTTTTGACGACGCTGCTCATTCAGCCTATTGATCGCTGGCGATTCTGGCTGACCCAGATTAATTTTTGAACATCGAATCCCAGCTCAGTCGCCTGTTTGAGCAATTGCGCTTGACTTCCGCCGGCAACTGCCGGTCGCGCGCCAGAATCCACAAATAGTCGCGATCTGGCCCGGCTCCCATGCCCATCGATAGGCCTGCTGATCAAGAGGCAACGACGTGATAGCCGCCGTAGAAAGGCTAAAAATGACACCTTTAAGGAAGCCCGATTGCTGTCACCGGTGAACTTGGCTTTGCCAATCGCGTCGCCGCCACTCATTACGCTGGTATCAAAACCTGATTGATGACCTCCCGCTGCCGTCGTCTTGCAATCGGTAGTTGGCGCTGACGTCCGTCATGTCGCGTTCAAACGAGTGATCGAGGCGGGCAATTTCCTTACCATTGCCAAGGTGGCGATTGATCTCGAACGGTGTCACCGGCGTGATGCCATCCGGCGCGGAGTAGAGCAAGCTGCCAGACCAAACGCAGCCACTGACAAAGATTGAGCAACTCATTTTCAAAGTCCTAAAAAATTTCTGCAAGTTTCACCACGGCAAACTGTCCCCTCGATAGTCAAAAAAACTGCCCGCTATGACTGGAGTCAAGTTTGGCGATGACCTCAAGCAAACGACAAGCAGCAACTGCCGGCGTTTTGTATTTCAAGTCCGGCCTTCGCAAATGGTGCAGATAGTCGGGTGTCGTGCCGGATGCAAAGCCACGCAGATAGCATTAGGTGCGCTACGCCGCAGTTCATGTGCCGCGGTGCGGACGATTTGGTTGAGCGCTGCTTTGAGCGCGATAGCTACCAACCACCCAAATGATTGTCACCAATACTTCCCACTTTGGCCGAAAGTGTGACGAAAACCGCCACGTTCGCGGTGTGGCATCAGCGGTAAAAATGTTTCATCAACAGCGCCGGTCCGATTGCATTAACGGCAAATGCCTTGGCCATGTGTTCCGGACTCAACTGCGACAACTCTTCCAGCTCAACGCCCCGTCGTGAAGAAATCCGTTGCATCAATCACCAGTCGCGGAATGCCGAGCCCGGCAAGGTAACGCGCGCATTCAATGATGCTGGACTCATTGAGCAGGTCAAGCCGGAGTACTTTGCCGACTCAAACCGATGACTTCTGCATATAGATTTTCGCGCCTCAATTACCAGCAGTGCACTCCCGACACCACCATTTGGCACAATGACCACGGCGAGGCTATTCTGAAGCGCTCGATTGGGACGTCTGCATCAAATCTGACCGCTAGCGAATGTTCGCATTATCGCCCGAAGATCGCATTGCTCAAGGTATTCGCAGTGTTAGTCAGCGCGGCAAAATCCGACTACGGGTTAGCATGTAACAAATGAAGACTCATCAGTCACTGCCGCTTTGGCATCCGCGCCCAACTCTTTCAACTTGAACAAATGGAGCATGCTGGTTTGCCATTCGACGGCGGGCTTTTGCGGTGTTGAATTTGCCGAAAGCCGGGTAGCGACTAACCACAATGCGTAGCTTGATGAAGCGAATGGAGTTCGCGATTGCCGGCGAACGCAGCGGCATTACAAGGCTGGAAGCGCGCTTGATACACGCCGCACAATGAG
>JADKHX010000005.1 GCA_016721505.1 Rhodocyclaceae bacterium
CATGAAGGCGTTTTTACGTGCTGACCCAGACATCATCATGGTCGGCGAGATGCGCGACGCTGAGACCACGGGCATTGGTATTGAAGCCTCGCTGACCGGCCACTTGGTGTTTGCCACCTTGCACACCAACAGCGCACCCGAGTCAATTATTCGACTACTCGACATGGGTATGGATCCGTTCAACTTCTCCGACGCATTGCTTGGGATTTTGGCGCAGCGGCTGGCCAAACGATTGTGCAAGTGCAAAGAGGCCTACACGCCGGAAGAAGAAGAAATTGGCATCTTCTTTGAAGGAATACACCAGTGAGTTGATCAACACCGAGACGTTCAAAGCCGACCAAACAAAAGCACTAGCTGCGACGCGAGCGCGGTTGTTGAAGGACTACAGGAAAGATGGCAAGTTTGTCTTTATCGTGCCAAAGGCTGCGACGCATGCGGCAACAGCGGTTACAAAGGCCGCTGCGGTTTGCATGAATTGATGATCGGCATCGAGCCAACGAAGCTCATTCAAGATCACGCGCGCGTTGTGCAGTTGGTCGCACAAGCGCTTGAAGACGGTATGCTGACCTTGAAAATGGACGGCTTGGAAAAGTCTTTGCAGGGTGTTACTGATCTGAAGCAAGTACGCGCAGTTTGTATCAAGTAATTATTTGTTCGCGGTGTGTCATCAGTTGGTGCTGGTGACACGCCGATAACGGGTAACCCAAATGACCACTAACGACGATCTGTTTAGCCGTCTCGAACAACTCAATGAGATCGGCGCGGCGCTGTCCAAAGTGCGCGACATCGAACGCTTGCTCGAGCACATTCTGGTCGCCGCAAAAACCATCACCCACGCCGATGGCGGCACGCTGTACCGCGTCACCGAGGATGGCAAATCGCTCCGCTTTGAGATTATTCGCACTGATTCGTTGAATATCGCGATGGGTGGAACGACCGGTAATCCGATCAATTTCCCGAATATTCCGCTATACGACGAGAACGGAAAAAGTAACGATGCGATGGTCGCCGCCCACGCGGCGATTTACGAAACTACGGTCAATATCGATGACGCTTACGCCGCCGAAGGTTTTGATTTTTCCGGCACCCGTGCGTTCGATCGCCGCACTGGTTATCGTTCGACATCTTTCTCACGGTACCGATGAAAAATCACGAAGGTGAAATCATCGGCGTGTTGCAACTTATTAACGCCCAAGATCCAGCAACCGGTGCTGTTGTTTCGTTCTCCTCGGCAGATCAAAGTTTGGCTGAGTCACTCCTTTACAAGCGGCGATTGCGCTGACCAATCGTTTGCTGATAACGCAACTCGAAGAACTTTTGAATCATTCATCAATCTCATCAACTTGGCGATTGACGAAAAATCTCCCTACACTGGCGGTCATTGCCAGCGCGTCCCCGCTTTGACGATGTTGCTCGCCGAAGCCGTAAATAAAACTACTGACGGTCCGCTAGCAGCATTCAAAATGACCGACAAGGATCGCTACGAATTAAAAATTGCCGGCCTTGTTGCACGATTGCGGCAAGGTCACTTCACCAGTGCATGTCGTCGATAAAGCGACCAAGTTTACACCCTGTACGACAAAATTGGTTTGGTCGATACGCGTTTTGAAGTGCTCAAACGCGATATGAAAATTGCTGCGCTCGAAGCCAAACTGGCGCTGCGCGAGCAAGCCGATGCCGAAGCCGAAGCCGCAATTACGAATAGCTGCGCCGAGCAAATCAACCAACTGAACGACGAGCGAAAATTCCTTCGCGCCTGCAACGTCGGCGGCGAAGCGATGAAAGAACCTGATCAACAACGGGTGAAAGATATCGGACGCACTCGTCGCTGGCAAAACGTCGACGGCATCGACGCGGCATTTTTGACTGATGATGAGATTGATAATTTGACCATACGTGCCGGTACGCTAACCCAAGCAGAGCGCGAAATCATCAATCACCATATTGTCGCCACGATCAAAATGCTGGAACATTTGCCTTGGCCTAGCCATCTCAAGAACGTCCCGGAATATGCAGGCGGGCATCACGAACGCATGGACGGCAAAGGCTACCCCAAAGGGCTGACCCGCGACCAAATGTCGCTTCAAGCGCGGATGATGGGCATTGCAGATATTTTCGAAGCGCTGACGGCTCGCGACCGCCCCTACAAACCCGGCATGAAACTATCGCAAGCCATGAGCATCATGGAAAACTTCAAGAAAAACGGCCACATCGACCCCGACCTATTTGATGTGTTCGTCTCGCAGAAAGTCTATTTGAACTACGCCGAGCAGTTTCTTGATACACAACAGATTGATGAAGTGGTGTAACACCGCCGTGCTTCAATGGTGGCACAGCTGGAGCTTCGCAACGCACTGATTTGCGCCCGTGTAACGGTTCGGCTATGCATAACCAAAACTGCATATCAGCACCAACTGGCAATCTCGGATTACTTAATCGCTATCACATTCAAGCTTATAGGGCGCCCAGAGGAGCGAAGCTGCTGGTATCGTCGAACAAATCAAATCCGTCGACTTGCTCGGCGCTTGAGAATCCGGCGAGTCGAAGATGGTCGGCGAGAAATTCAGCCGAAAGCCCGATTTGATGAAAATCATAAGCGTCGATTTGTCCGCCAAAAATCATTCGCATCACGTGAAATCGTTGCGCGCCAGAAAGCTTTGGGTCGAGAAAAAGTTCACACAATACTTGCAGGTCCGGCACCGAAATCATTAGCTTGCCACCCACAACCAGCAGGCGATGCAATTCTTTCAGTGTTGGCAGCATATCGTTTTGGGAGATGTGTTCGAGGATGTGTGAGCAGTAAATTTCAGTGCAGCTTTGATCTGCAAAAGCGGAAAGGTTTCGAACATCACCAACGAAGTCGACATTAGGACCAATAAGAACGTTCAGTATCTTCCAGCCGGGTTTCGCTTCAATGCCGCCAATATGTAGTTTTAGAGGTATTTGTGCATTCACTGCATCTGTGATCCTGGATTGAAGCGGTTGGCTTGCGGCGAGTGAATGTTAAAGGGCTTGTTATCGTCATTCAAGCAGACATGACCTGTCCTACCAATTGTTCGAGACATAAATTTACCAAGGTGCGTCGGAATTCACGCTGATCCATTCCCCATTCTTTGCAAACTTGCGCCACAACTGCCAATTCATATTGTCATACGAGGGATGAAATAATTTGGCATCGTGATGCAAGCGAAGTGTTATCCCCAATATTGCATTTACCAGTGCAGTAGTTCGTACAAATCGCGCACTATGCTCAGGGTTGACATTGGCATGGCCAACGTAAGCCCGAGATTTCTTGCTAAACACGGTCGAATGTGCGCTGCGATCTAGGCGAAACTCCACCACACTCTGATGCAACAATTGCCCCAGTGAAAGCGTGGGTAGCTTGCTATCGAATTTGTCATACGGTGGCGGCACAGGGCGGTCTTCTGGAAAATCGATTGCTATCGGGATTTGCTCAAGAAATGAACTCGCAAGTTCCAGGGCTTCGGCCCGCATGCCGATGTCGGCACATAAACGAATACCTAGTGCGGCAACCGCTGGATGGCTGTCGCCTTCTTCCATGGCTTGTTGTAGCAAGCTCAATCCAGTTTGTAATAGACCCAAGCGCTCCATTGTTGCTAGTAAGGGGTTTTTGCTGCCGCACCATGCCACCAGCGCTTGGCCGTACGTCGTGCCAAAATCAAACGTATCCCACAGCCCTTTCGGCGAAGTCGAAAATACCGGAAGCCTATACAATAAATCTAGCCACTCAGGTGCCAACGCCGCACCGTTCGTCACGGCGCCGGAAATAATAGTTCCCTCGGCTTGCAAGGTTTCTGCTTTCTCAGGTGAACAAGCAAACAGATTCAAGGTGAACGGATCCAATCCGTTTGCTTGCTCAGCCGACACCGGTATTAGTACTCCCAGACTGTCAATCAACTTGTAAATGCCAAAATTCATCGAACGAAATTTTGCTATGAGCGCGGTGTTTGCGCCGGCGGAACCATGACGACACTCGAACATTACCAATGGTGAATGTCTATTGAAAAAGCTCTTTCCGCCATCGAGAATGGCGATTTCGGAACCCTCAGCATCGAGTTTAATGAAGTCGACCATAGTGTCGCCCAACGTCTGCATTGCGAACTCGTCTAGCGTTGTGGTGCGAATAGAAATTCCACCAGTTTTGCTCATATCCTGATCAATCTGAGGCTTCGATACCATCGTCAGCTCACTGAATTGTGCTGGATCGACAATCATTGTCTCTATCTGATCGGAAAGCGCGGTTGGTACAAGCTCTATCTTTGCTTGAAATTCATTACGTTCGATACTCTTGCGCAGCATAGCCATCGGCTGTGGAGAAGGATCAAACGCCCATATTTTTCGCGCGCCAGCACTTGCTAAGGCTAGCGCGTACACGCCATGATTCGCGCCAATATCAAGCGCATGCCAATTCGTTTTGCAGACTTTCCTCAAGAAGCGAATTTCGTCTTCAAACCAATCTTCTTGCTCTAGCAAAACCCATGAAGTGATGCTGTGAAATGGGTTTGCCTCGATACAAACTTGATGTCCACCGGCAACCAAGATGAACTGACTATCCGATACCGGCTGTTCCGCGACGGAAGCGGGTAGTGGCGACTGTTCGCAGAATGTGACCCACATTTCACGCAAGGTGTCGCCCATCACCGAAGCAAATCTTGGGGCGTCCAAAAGTACCGAGTTGCGCATCCGGCCGCGCATAGTACGCCTAAGCGTACTCCGTCGATCCTGATCGTTGGCGAGTTCGACAGCGATACGGATATATTCAGCCTCTGAGGTCGCTACCAAATCGGCGAGCCCAACATTAGCAAGCAGTGATGCGCTGACTCGCGACGCATGCCGATCACCGGTTAGCGCAATCACCGGGACGCCCATCCAAAGCGCTTCGCAAGTCGTGGTGGTTCCGTTGTAGGGAACAGTGTCCAAGCAGATGTCGATTTCGCCATACATGGCTAAATGATCTTCAAGCATGGGTTTCGAAAGCACGATGTCAAACCGGTCGACGTCGACACCATTACGGCGAGCCTGTTGAATCAAAGTCTCGCGAGTCTCGTCGTCATTAATACCACGAATGGACTTGAGTAACAGCCGCGATGCCGGCAAAGCATTCAATACAGCGGCCCAAAGGCGCAGAGTTTGATCACTGATTTTGATCCTCGAGTTAAATGAGCCGAAGGTAACTTGCCCGCTAGTTAGCAGCGGACGACTCGCAACGTCTGGCGCCTCGACAGGCGGCGTGTAGCAAAGGAACGTCGATGGCAGGCGAACCAGTTTTTCACTATGGAAATTATCGGATTCACCTTCGGGCTCGCATATTTCGTCGGTGATGCGATAGTCCATGGTGCGCAAGCCAGTCGTATTGGGATAGCCGATCCACGAAACCTGTACTGGTGCGGCTCTGTTGGCGAGAACACCCAAACGGTTGTTGCCCGTGTGCCCGGACAAATCAAACAAAATGTCGACCTGATCGCGCTTAATGCTTTGAGAGATAGCGTCGGTTTCCATATCAAAGACATTTCGCCAATGGTCGAATAGCGCAACAAATTGTTCAGTTTTGTGGTCAGACTTTTTGCAGGTGTAGTAGGCAAAAAGTTCAAATTTACTACGGTCTAAATGAGTAAGTAATCCTTCAACAAAAAAAGCGACAGAGTGTCGCCTGAAGTCTCCAGACACGTAACCAATTTTTAGCCGTCGACTATTGATACGAGGATTTTTAAACACTGCTGGTAGATTTTCTTGGACAAGGTCGGCCATGTATGCGCCAAATGCTTGGTGGTTAGCGAATGCAGAGCTTCGGTCGGTCCCTAACCAGTTATCGATTAAAAGCAGGTTGTGCCACGCCGCAATATCCGTTGTGCCCGCCGCGATCGCTTTTTTGCAACAGTCTTGTGCTTCTTCCAATTCGCGGGAATCAATATGGCACACGCCAAGATGAATCCAGCCGTCGGTCAAGAGCGGATCCAGCGTTACCGCTCGGCGTAAAGCTGAAATGGCATGGCTTGTCTTGCCCTGGTCGAGATAAAGAACACCAAGACGCTCAAACGTACGCGCATAGTTTGGATTTAGCTCGGTGGCTCGCTTGTATAAGTCTTCGGCTTCTGTGTCACGATATGTGTCACGTAATAAATTCCCCAAATTCAAATGGGGCTGATATTGCGAACTATCACTGGCGAGCGATTTTCTAAAGAATATTTCGGCACTAGTTGTATTTTCCTGACCCATCATCAACAAGCCGAGGTTGTTCAACGCAACCGCAAGGTCGGGTTGTAAGCGAAGCGCAGAACGAAAGCATGCCTCTGCTTCGTTAACTTTCTCCAACCGCATGTAGGCTGTGCCGAGTTTGTAATGCGCCAAGGCTAGTGTTGGATAGTCGGCAATGATTTCGCGGTAGTGTGCTATTGCGGCAAGCACGTTGCCGCTATCGCGCAGCGAGTCGCCTGCGGTAATGCGGCCAGACCAAGGTGTGGAAGCTAATGTCTCTGGAATCATTTTTAATCAGATCTAGTAGATGTGACAAATATTGTCAGGTTGCGACCAAAATTTGTTTGTGGAATTAAAAATCAGTTTCAAAGGTGGCCAGCTCTTCTGGGAAGCGGCGGGAATACGCGAAAAAAAGAGCTGGCCTGAAATTTGCTTCTATTGATTCAGGCGGAACCCCGCCGATCTTATAGGAGATTTCCATGCGCAAGCAGATTAACAAAGGTTTCACGCTGATTGAGTTGATGATCGTCGTCGCGATTATCGGTATCCTGGCAGCAATTGCTATCCCTCAGTTTTCTGACTATCAGAAAAAATCGCGCGATGCATCCGCTCAGGCTGATGTGAAAAATGCGCTTACCGTCATGATGGCTAGCAAGGTCTAATAGGAGAAATACCATGAAAAAAGTTCTTTTTGCAGCCTCACTACTCGCCGTTGGCGGCATGGCACACGCAGCGGCAGCAGATATCACTTCTGGCGCTGATATTACGACGGGCAGTTGTACGTTGTTGGCATCTCCCGTGAAAATCGTGATGTCGACTGGCAATATCGGTTCATATGATTGCGTCGCGACTACCGCTAATATCGGCGTTGCGATTGGAAATACGTCAGGCAAATTCAAAGTGTTTTCCATCGGTTCGAATGGCGGTGCTTTGACAACTGACACTTACGCTTCAACGGTAACGACCACTCAAACGCAATCGGCAGCAACCGCCAGAGGCAGTTCGTCGTCGTAAATTGCTAGCTGTATCATCCTTAACGAGAGCCGCGATTGTATTCGCGGCTTTTTTTTGACTAAAATTCACGGCATAGGAACCCGAATCCTGACACCGATGACCATGAACCAACCTGTTGCTTTCCTCCCAGACCTACGCTTGGCTTTGCGCCTGATCATCCGCTCGCGGGTCGTGTTGATTGCCGTAATCGTGGGGTCAATTCTTTGTGGTGTCGCTTGGTTGGCTGGACAATTCAGTCCGCGTCAACCAGCGACAGTCGCCCTTGATGTTGGTTTGTCCTTCATCCGGGTGGTGCTGCCCACCCTTGCCTTACTTCAAATCCAAGATTTAGTCGCTCGCGAAGTTGAGCGACGCCTAGTACTGACCAGCTTGACCTATCCGCACTCCAGATCCGAATTTCTGCTTGCGCGTTTTGGCGCTGTGGTGCTGGTTGCCTTGGTAACTTGTTTATTTTTCTCGGCCCTTTTGGCTGGTGCCGTATCGTGGGTCGCGAGCGTTTATCCGCAGGCAACCAATGTGTCCTTGGGACCCGCTTTCGTGTTCACTAGCGTCCTAGTTTGGTTTGATGTGACCGTAGTGGTTGCATTCGGGCTTGTACTTGCAACGGTTGCAACAACGCCGCACCTTGTTTTTGTCGGCGGTATAGGCTTCATGATAATTGCGCGTTCGGCGTCGACCATTATTCAATTACTGGAAACGGATCGCGATGTTGTCCGAGGTGCCGAATGGTATCACCAAGGACTGCAATGGGTGCAATGGATAGTGCCAGATTTGGCGATGCTTGATGTGCGGCCTGCGGCGCTGTATAACAAACTGGAGTTTATCGGTCCGTCACCTTGGATACTCATGGCGATGCCGACAGCTTATGTAGTGGTTTTGTTGGTGATTGCTTGTGCTGGTTTCTCTCGCCGGCGATTTGATTGATATGCGTATAGCGTCTCTTGAGTGCAAGGATAGGTGTTCCAGCCTCACGTGGTTCGTCGTTGCGCTGACCGCCTATATTGGCTTCGCCCTATGCACCACAAACTTGACGGCGACCCACAAAAAAAACGCGACTTCGTTGGCTGATTCTGTCGTGCTCCCGGCCACGTTTCAAGTAGTTATGTATTTGGGCGACCGCTATCTCGCCGCCAATATCGAAACGACTCGCGTGTTAATGGCTGGCGAAGCGATAGTCAGCGGATCCGACCAAGACTATTTGTACCGAATTCACTCCGTTGTTGCCGATCTCAATCAATGTCACGAAGACAATTACTACGTGGCAAATGCATTATTAAGTTGGGGTGGCAATGTCGACGCGGCTCTTGATATTTTGCGGAGTGCAACACAGTGCCGCTTTTGGGATGAAGTCCCACCCTTTTTTTTAGGCTACAACCTGTATTTTTTTAAGTACCAATACAAGCAAGCGAAGGATGCCCTTTTTCTCGCTGCGGATCGTTCTACAGAAAATAGTACAGCGTTCCGTAGATTTGGTTTGATGATTGAGGCGGAGAATATTCCTAATGCCATAACCGCTAGGAATTATTTGGTTGCGCAGCGTGAGGACTCACGCGATAAAAAGCTAAAGGAAATGCTTACCTTAAGAATTGTTCGATTAGATGGTCTGATTACTCTGCGTGACGCGCAAGCTCGATACGAAAAACGCTTAGGTCGACCACTTACTGATCCACAGAGTTTACTAACGAGCGGTGTGCTCCGCGAGTTCCCCAACGACCCAATTAGACTTGGCTATACTTTTTCTAACGGTGTTTTTGCGTTGAAGGAAGTTGGAGTTCGCGGTGCAACGAGGCCAGGCAAATGAAAGCGATAGAACTGACCAACATCAGCAAAAGGTTTGAGCAGAAGAAACTTGTGGTTGAGGCGTTGAAAAGTGTTTCGCTTTCAATAGAAGAAGGCGAAGTTTTTGGCTTCGTCGGTCCCAATGGAGCAGGCAAGTCAACGACGATCAAGTTAATTCTGAACATCATCCGCGAGTATCAAGGAGAAGTGAAAATATTTGGCATTGATGCGCGCGAAGCTAATTCGCGACGACGTGTCGGCTACGTTCCTGAGGTGGTGGCTCTGTACGAACAACTCAGTCCGCTGGAGATTTTGCGCACGGGGCTCGATATGCATCAGTTGCGGCCAGCCAACCCCGACGCGGTTTGCATGAAATGGCTGGAGCAGTTTTCGGTCGCCCACGTCGCCAAACGACCGATCAGAAATTTATCCAAAGGCACAGCGCAGCGTGTCGCGCTGGCGCATGCCATGGTCGTTGAACCGCGTTTGCTGATTCTCGATGAACCGCTGTCGGGGCTTGATCCGATTGGTCGCAAGGACGTGGTGGCCATCTTGGCCGAATATCAAAGAAATGGGGGTACCGTTTTTTTAACGTCCCATGTATTGCATGATGTAGAGCGCCTAGCAAATCGGTTTGGCTTGATCCATAAAGGCGAGCTTAGGACAATTCAATCGCCCAACGAACTGGTGGGCGACAATGAATTGGTGACGGTGCGTAGCAGTGGCGCAAATGCCTTGGCAGGCATGACGCAAGAGAACGACGGCCGCTGGTTCGCCGAAATCCCCCGCTCATTGCTGTGGCAAACCCTGCATTCACTTGAGCAAGCAGGACATACTCTGATTGAAATCAAGCCAACGCTGACGCTAGAGAGTGCCTTCATGCGCTATTTGGGGTTGAACGAAAAGCCACATGGCACAGCGGCGGATTAAATTGGCACAATTGGCAGAGCGGGGACTTTGAAAATCTGCAAAACGATCGCGTATTGGTGACGGATGTGTAATCGTGCACGTCCCGCTCCCTTACAACGATTAGAACACCAGTTGGTGCTGGTGACACGCCGTTAAGTCATGAGCTTTTGGTAGAACAAGTTCAGGCCTATTCTTGACGTTCGCTTCTACAATCTAAAGATGATTCCGAACTCTACAGGCAGTTGGCATGGTGTGCGTCGCTCGATGCGTTGGGGGTTTGCCATTTGTGTTGGCACGTTTCCTTTGCTGCTTGCGTTAGAAACGCCGCCAGAGATTGTTCGCGTGTATATTTTTTTCGGTTGCACTCTCGGGTTTTTTTGCCTCCCGATCGCATATTCGTGGCTGACCCACATTGCTCGTTGGACTTTGCTGTGGTGGCGGCAGAAACGGAACCCCGCTACGTTCACTCTTGTCATGCTGGTTTTGCTCATTGCATGGGTGCATTGGTTACCAGAAACGCCAGCGTGGATTGCGCAATTGTGTCTGTCGATAATGCTGTTTGGATTTTCCGTTGCGCGTCATCGCATCAAGCGGCTTCCTTCGAAAATCACTTTCGGGTTGCTAACAATCACGGTATGTTCCGCCATCGCCTGGGTGTGTTATTTCGGCTCGACGGTTGCGCCTATCGGTGTCGACAGCATTGCCGCGTTGCTGCAAACCGATAGCGAAGAAAGCACACAGTTTGTCGTCGCCAACACTGATATACGATTACTTCGTTTGCTTTCGGCCTTGGCCTTATGCGGCATTGCGCTGATGGTATGGCAATTGTTTGCTGCCAAAGAAACCCTGCCAAATCGGCTGGGTGAAAAGCCGGCAAGCGAGATGTCGCCGGTGTCAACACAACTCTTGCTGATTGGCAGTGCAGGATTGCTTGCAATGGCGGCAACGGACCTCGCGAACTTTGCTTCGCAGATGTCGACGAGCGCGAATTTGGCCTTGCGAGCCCACACGGAAAGCACGCAGGCCTATGCCACTGGTCGGCAGCAGATTTCGCCGCCAAAAGATGTGACGCTAGCGGCGGTACCGCCGGACATCGTCATATACATTGGTGAATCAACCACCCGCCACCACATGGGTATCTATGGCTATTTGCGCGAGACGACACCATTTCTGTCGTCGTTTTCGGCTGAAATTATTCGATTTGATGACGCAATTGCGCCTCACAGCCATACTGCCAGAGCCTTGGGCGAGATGCTGACAGATTTGAATTTTGAAGGAGGTAAAGGTCTACGGCCGACGGCGAAACGCACGGCAGACAATGCACTTCAGCCCATCGGTCTGATTGACATTTTGAACGCTGGTGGATTTATGACTTCATGGTTTTCGAACCACAATCAATTTGGCATTTGGGACAACCCGGTTACATCGCTCGCAGAACGAGCGCATTCCAGTCATTTTTTTCGACGTAATTTTGGCGGCTATACCAACGCAGTGCAATACGACGATTTTATGGTTTCCAAAGCGGTTGAAGCACTGCGACAAAATTCACCGAGCAATCGTGTGAGTTTCATTCACTCCTATGCTGGACACATAGACTATTGCAAGAACATTCCGCCACAATGGCGAGACTCATTCAAAGCCACATGGTCAAGCGCGGCTTATTTTGGGGATCGGCGATTGGATCCGAAGGGCGATCTGGCAAGGGTTGATTGCTACGATTCCGCGATTCGGTATATCGACGACAACCTGCGCCAAGTGATCGAAACGGCGCGCGATCTGGCCAAGCCAACGGTTGTTGTCTATGTTTCCGACCATGGTGATGACGCCGACAACGGAAGCAGCCACAACAGTGAACTTCACACCTATCAGCACACAGACGTGCCGCAGTTGATCTACTTCAACCCGGCCGCAAAAAAAGCCTTTCCGGCGCAGTTTTCTGCGTTGAACGAGAATCGCGCCAAACCGTTCGAAACTGCGGACCTTTATCACCTGATTGGGGATTTGGCGCAGATAGATTCCTATCATGTTGACAGGACGCGATCGCCCGCATCGGATTTGTTTCGCATACGACCACGACACATACTTCCTCGCGGCATGACCTGGTTGTCGCCCGACTCAACTACCCCTA
Organism: Rhodocyclaceae bacterium; assembly: GCA_016721505.1. Classification (GTDB taxonomy): domain Bacteria; phylum Pseudomonadota; class Gammaproteobacteria; order Burkholderiales; family Rhodocyclaceae; genus JADKHX01. The sequence goes on from JADKHX010000005.1 coordinate 12,047, forward strand.
CTGACCGGCTCGACATGCGCGACGCGATGGAAATTGCCCAAGAACGGTTGCGCGCTGTCGACGCGAAAATACGTGACAAGCTTTGTATTCATCACGTCGGCACATTGGGGAAGCTGAAGGAAGCCAAGCTGTTACTTAAGTGCGTTGAGTTCGATGCAGTGTTTAACGGCGTAACTGGTGATTTCAGTCTTTTCCATCCGCCCGATGCGGATATGGGGCTCGACATCTCCACTTACTTATCGGCAGCGGGATCACTCAAGTTGTGGATGGACTTGAAAAACCTAGACGTGACAAACTTCGAAAGAATTTTTAAAAGGTTAAACGAACTTGATGCGCAATACAGTTTGCGTAATCGACTTATCCTGGAAATCGGCGCGGATTTCATCGACGCGCCGCACCAAGTGCACGCGTTCAAAGTGGCGTCTAGCGGGTGGCGCACCTCACTCTATTTGCCGACCGACAAAGGCACCCATTGTCGTGACCCATCGGTGAATGAAACCAAATTCTGCGTCGACCTTGAAACGAGCATTCAACGCGTGTTTAAGGAGTTTGGTTTCGCCTATGTCTCATACGACGTCAGTCTTTGGCCGTGGGTGCGCGACTCGGCACGACTTGCGCATTTACCCTCTATCACTTGGGACTTTTCGGAAATTATTCAGCGTAGCAACAAATTCACGTCAAGTCCGCAGTTTAAAAAGAACGACGTGTTCCTCATTCCGCTGCGTTCCGAATACGCCTATGGCCAGTTTGATTGCTGCGCGCATCCTGCATATCAGCAACCGTGACATTTGTCGAACACACACAACGGTATGTTGTCAGCACCAACAGGTGCGATGATTACCACATGCCACTCAACCTGAGCAATTACGAGGCTCTAGTGGGCGTTGGCGTCGCTGTTCGCTTTGCGCTCTGCGGCAGACGGCACGCGAGTTGGTGCTCGCAACACGCTGTTAAGCCATGTGCTATTGGCAACTCCAACGTAGTGCGGTGGTTCGGTGTTCCAATGCTGTTCGACGAGACTGCGACTATAGTCAGGCGGCGTGCGTTTGTTGAACAATGCACGGAACATTTCGTTGAACGGCGTTGCCGCGCCGATTAAGAAAACGAGGACGATGGCGGCAACACGGCCGTTCGTCGTTCGCGCCTTCAATGCGTCTTGAATTTGCAACATCAACGCGATCATCAGCACAAGCAGGCAAGGAATTGAAAGTCGCAAAATCAGGTCGTTCGATGGGCCGAATTTCAGCCATGGTATAACGACGAGTAGCGCGCACGCGATCCAGAAAATTCCAAAAGAATGACGCACACCGCGTGCGAGCAGCAGGGCGAGGATGCCAAACTCCATCAATGTAAAAAGTAAATATTTGTCAGCAATCTGGTCGGTGGAGAGTGACCAGTGCGCTGCCGATTTTTCGCTCGGAAGCGTCGGGATTGCAGCCAAATCTAATGTGATGAACCGCACTGTTAGTGCGGACAACAACAACGCAGTGCCGAGTTGAACGACTGAAATTCTCGCATCAAAAAAGCTCAATCCGCTGCGAAACCACGCGATGATGCCAAACACTAAGAACGGAAAAATTGCGGCGACCGCGAATGGCGTCCAGATGACGGTGAGTGGCAACATCACCATGAACAGCGCAGGCCATGCACGATGCCCCCAATGTCGATAAAAAAGGAGCGTGACGAGCCACACAGGGATGACGTGATTGGGTGCCCAGTGCATTTGTCCGGTAAATGACGAATAACTGAACGGCACCCACCATTCGAGGCGCAAGGGAAATATTGGCGTGGTGCCGGTGATGAGGACGATGCCGAGGTAATCCATGCCACTAAAAAAAATCGGCGTAAGCAACAAGGTGAAAAGTGGCCAACCCAATCGTTTGGTCAGCGGCAGCAATAAGAAGAACAAGCTGCACCCAAGCGCGCAATAGATGAACAAAGCGACGTCCACCCATGCAATGCCAAATAGCTTCCCGACTACCGCTGCTGGCAAGAAAAAGCCAAAGGCAGAACGTAGCAAATGTGCCTCGACTTCGCCCACCTGATAAGCCGGTGGCCACGGCGATAACGTCAAATCACCCAGCACTTTGTCGCGAATGAGCCAGTCCGGATTCGTTTCGAAAAAATGCCCTGCGCCACCGAGGCTCGCCCACACAAAGGCGATGACAATGATGAAAAAAAGCGCTGGGCGAGTGTAGGGTTGGGTCCAGGCGACGTCGCTACGTCGGCAATATTGCGCGATGCTGACGACGGTCAACGTGACCAGCGGAAGTGCTGCCCACCAACGTAGCCAGCCGATCAGAAAAATTAGTGTGGGTAGCGCAACATAAAGCAGCGCCGCCATAGTTAGCGTGTCCGGTGCTATGCGTGAGTTGTTTTCGTCGATAGAAAAAATGCGATCGAGCAACGTGGCAGTGGCCTTACCGGTGGACGCAGGTGACGCGCTGTTCGCTTCAGTCACTCTGCGCTTGCCATCATGGTGTTGCGTCAAAATTTATCCGTTCACGCTCAACGACCAGTGGACGCTTTTGCACTTGCGTATGAATATTAGCAATGTATTCGCCAAGTATTCCGATAAAGAAAAGTTGCACCGAGGCGAAGAAGAAAAAACCGATGAGGATGGGCGCCATGCCGATGGATAGCTGATCCCAAAACATTATTTTGAAAATTAGATAGCCGACGGCGACCAGCAGACTCAAGGCTGACAAGGCAAAGCCGCTCATCGTGGCGAGACGAATCGGAACCTTGGAATGGCTGGTGATGCCAAGCATCGCGAGGTCATACAACGTATAGAAATTATTCTTGGTGATGCCGCGCAAGCGCAATGGCTTTTCGTAGGCGATTTCTGCATGAGGAAACCCGATGTCGGAAATCATGCCGCGAAAATAAGGGTAAGGGTCGTCATATAGACGGGCGATTTCGACTACGCTGCGGTCATACAATCCAAAGCCGGTGAAGTTGGGGATGAGTGTGACATCGGCGATTTTTCCTATGGTGCGGTAGTAGCTGCGGCGCACCAAGGACATCAGCGGTGTTTCTAACGATTGCGGTTTGACCCCAACCACTACCCGAAATCCTTCGCGCCATTTGGCCACAAAACTCGGAATCAATTCCGGCGGGTCTTGTAGGTCAGATGCCATAGTAATGATCGCGTCGCCGCGAGCTTGCAACAGGGCGTGCATGGGCGAGCGAATATGCCCGAAGTTACGTGAATTGACAATGGCTTTGACCCGCGAGTTGGTGCTGGCGATACGCCGTATCTGCGCCACCGTATCGTCAGTCGATGCGTTGTCGATAAATATATGTTCGTAGTCGCAATCAGGAATTTTGGCGAACTGTTCGGCGATACGTCGATGTAGTTCGTCAACGTTATCGGCTTCGTTAAAACAGGGCGTTATGATAGAAATCAGTGGCATGTGTGTGGCTCTCAAAAGCGAAGACTAAGGTTTGGTATTTTGCGCCGACGGAAGCCCAGCCAAACGCTTGCGCTCCCGCCCGACATCTCCATCATTGCGATTATTGCGCCAAGCGAAAGGGACGTAGGAGCGATTGGCACGGTTGCGTGGATGTATCGGTGGACAAAATCTTACCCAGTCCACGGCATTGGGAATTGGTTCAGACTGTCGCAATACTGCAGCAAAGGGCGAGGCACCACGTTTAACTAAATAGTGTTGTGCCACTCTTCCATTGTTAGCATCGATTAAGGTGAAATCAAGATTCGGCGACCATTGTTTCCACTGAATGGCGCGCGAAATTTCAAAATAAGAAGTTACCGCACCAAGACCAAGCACCGCCGTCACGGCGAGTCGTCGTATCAGTTGATAGTCATACCGCATTGCGGTGAGTTGATGGAGCGCCGCAATGCTTAGGATGGTTAGCGAAGGTATGGAACCACGCATCGCCAAATCGTTGCCTGGACCGAGGCTCATGAATGGGAGGCACAGCAGCGTTACCAGCGCTGCTGCCATCAAATTTTTGTCAAGATTACGCAACACCAACAGTGCGAGGATGCCAAACTCAAAGATCACGAACAGGATGTAATTTTCTGCGACAGTCAAAAAGTGATTGAAGTTGTTGAGGTAAATCCATCCGGTGTTTTCTGGTGCGGTGATGGTCGAACTGGTCAGTTGGACATTGCTTGGCGGTACGACGAGACTGACGAAAATTATGCCGAAAATAATTACGCTGGTCAGCGTGGCGGGTATGTCCAATTGCGCGCGCGTTGGCGATTTGAGCCAGTAAATAAGCAACAACAGCAAGAAGGGCGTGATGCCAATCAGCGCGAATGGCGACCACAGTGGCAATAGCGCCACCAGCAAAGGCGCGATGCCAATGAAGCGCGGATGCCGCCAATGCCGGTAAAACATAGCGATTGCCAGCCAGGCAGGCAAGCAATGATTAGGATTCCAATAAAGATTGGAAGTGTTCGACCAATAGCTAACCAAGGGTGGTGGCTTAATCCACCAATCAATAAATGCACCTGGCATTGGTGAATTGGCGGCGTAAAAATCGGGAAACATCACGCCAACGATATCCATGCCGCTAAAAAAGATGATTACCAACAAGCCGGCGATGAAGCGTAGTGACTTGTCGTGGCGTAGCGGCAGCAAAAGAAAAAACAACATCACGCCGAGCACCGTCCACAGCCACAACAGACGATCAGCGCTGGCGATGCCGAAAATTTTTGCCAGTGCTGCGGCGGGTAAAAAATAAGCGACCGGTGCGCGTAGCAGGTAAAGATCATCGTCCACGGCGTCATACAGCGGCGGCCAGTCACCGACGACCAGATCGTGCAAAACCGCATCGCGAATAATCCAGTCGTGGGCGATAGCGTAAAAGAAATGTCCCGCTCCACCAAACACAGTCCACAAAATGGCCGCATACAAAGTCAGCATCACGATGAGTTTGCTTGGTGGCAGCGTGTCGGCGACGCAGCCAGACAATGTGTGCCAGCAGGCGTAAGCCAAAACGGCGGCAAGGCTGATGCCAAGCAATGGCTGATACCAACCGATGAGATAGAGAAATACCGGCAATGCCAAATAGATTAGCGCAAGCCTAGTCAGCATGTCCGGTGCATGTGAAGATTCGCCAAGTTCGGTGGCTGCGTTATCACTTTGCCAGTTGGTGCTGGTGATACGCCGTTCGATATCAGTGTTGGCGAACGACACGCGACTATGCAAACCGTAACTGAGGAATACGCTGCCAGCAGTGACCAAAGCTTGTGCCCATAACGGTGAAAGTTCTATGACTTCGACCAGCACAAACATCGCCAATAAACCAAGTAGCAACACACCAAGATGGCTGCCGTTAAAGCGCAGAAACTCAGCACCCATTGTGGCGTTTGAACGAAACACAATGTAGCGCTGAGTCACATAGGATTGGCTAACAGCAACGCAGTGGGCAAGAATGCTGACCAACAAATAATGCAAAAAACTGCCTGCCAATTGATAGATGACAAAAAAGCAAAGGTAGCCGAATAAGGTATTCCAGCCGCCAATTAGCAAGAAGCGCAGTACTTGATTGCTGTCCCACCTCGCGCGCAATGCTGTGGCCGAAAAAAGTGATGCCTGCTTCATCGGCCGCTTTCCATTGCATGTGCCATACGTTCAATACTTTGCCTCAATGGCGTCCACGACGCGAGATTCAATTCCTCACGTGCGCGTGTGGTGTCCGCTACGTAACGCTGACGTGGTGCGTTACTGGCGGTGCCCAAAGCGGTCACGATTGCTTGCGGCCGCAGCCCATCGCGTACTGCCTTTGCCAGCTCCTCAATCGATATCGCCATTGTGCCGCCGACGTTGTAGGCACGTCCGGCCTTGCCGCGCGCCAGCAAAGTTAGCAACCACAGCGCCAAATCTCCTGCATCCAAATAGGTGCGCAGCGGAGTTCCATCACCTTGCAAAATAATTTCACCTTTGCTTAGTACGTCGCGGACAAATTGCGCAGGCGCTAAATGCTCCGGCAAGTAGGGGCCGACAAAGGCAAAGCAGCGCGCGATCACTGGTGCTGGCAGGTTTGCGCTGGCGCCTGCTAAGCATAGCGTTTCGGCGATGCGTTTGCCATGCCCATACGAATTCGCTGTGTACGTTGAATCGGCAGGCAGCAACGACGACTCACTGATTGCGGCGACGTTGGCTGCTTGCTCGCCATAGACCGCACCGGAGCTGACGAACAGAAATTTTTTATAGCCAGTCGTCGACACTTGCGCCAGTAAATTTCGCGTGCCCTCAGTGATATCTGCCAACAATTCCATTGGCTTGGTGGCGGCCTCGGGCGAGGTGTCAGTTGCGGCATGAATCACGGCATCAAAATGGCTTGCGCCGAGACGGAAATCAACTATCGTTCCTGTGATGAATGACAACCACGGCATGCCCGAAAATTCGGGGTGAAGTTGCAAGAACTTTGCTGGATTGCGACTGAGCGCGACCAACTCAATCTGAGCACCGCGGCGATTGAGGCAGGTAATTGCAGTAACAACCAAAACCCAAAAAAACCGGTGCAGCCTGTGGCGAAAATTCGCCGGCCATGCAATTCTGTCAGCGGTCTTGCGGACAATAGAGAAGTGAGGTCCTCGCAAGCCGTTTCGAAAACAGATAGCTTACGCAATTAGCAACTCCAACAATTCGGCAGGCGAGGTGGCATGTAACCAGTGCGTCGGGCAGTTGGTCGGCACGAAATCACCATAGCCCCAATGTGCGGCGACAAACGTAATCCCGTTGCTATCTGCGGCGTGGCCATCTTCGTGTTTGTCGCCGATGTAAATGCACGATGCCGGCGACAGATTTTGCTCAGCCAACAAGTGCGAAAGCAAAGCACCTTTGTCGGCAAGTCGTGGTTTATAAATATCCAACGCGTAGAGCGAGGAAAAATGTGCCGACCAGTGCAGTCTTTCCACTATGGCGCGCGTTGGCGCGATACGTTTGTTGGTGGCCACAAAGAGTTTTTGATGGCGAGTAGCCAAACCTTGCAGCAATACATCAATACCTGCGTAGGCGGGTGTCGCGTTGACGCCTTCACCGTCGTAAGCAGCTTTGAAGGCATCGATGAATTGTGCGAGTTGAGCGTCATCGCTTTCACCCGTCAAACGCATCAAGGTTTCTGTCAGCGGCGGACCAATCAGACTATCGTTCAATGGCACATGCGGTGCAATTTGATGCGCAGCCAGCACCGCGCGGAAAGCGGCAATGATGCCGGGCGCTGAGTCGACCAAGGTGCCATCGAGGTCAAAAATAACGGTGTGGTGTGCGGACATGAGATGTAAATTTAGTAAAGCGTAAGGACAGAATTTGCGCACATCGCACGCAACGTTTCAGCGATGCTGGTTTGCGAACGAAATGACGACACAACGATGGTCGAAGCAGGATATTTCGCCAAGGCCGAGGGTGCTTCAATCGCAAAGTCACCCAGACGTTTGCCTTGCAAATTCGGATTGCCGTCGATGATTGCAGTGATGCGACTTGTCTCTTGGCCGACAATTTCGGCAGCAGTCGCGCAGTATGGCTTCCCGCACCGTAAATCACTAGGCTGCTTGCCGTGTTCGCGGCGATGCGCGCTAACGCAGTGGCCATCAGTTTTTCAGAGATTCGAAGGTAGTCTTCAAGCAAATTCGACATGTTGTTAATTGTGGCTTTGTATTCCTCGGCAAGCGGGCGCGGGGCGCGAACGAATACCCCCATTAAGCTATCGCAGTACCCCGAAGGCAATTCGACTATTGATAGCGCCTGCGGTGCGTAGCCTAGCTTGGCAAATAGGGCGGTCAAGCTTGTAGCCGAAAAAAACTGTATGTGTTCTAGCGAAAACTCGCCGTAAGGCTCAAATACTTTTCGGGAAAAACATTCCAGTGCGGGGACTTCGATGAGGATTTTTGCTGTCGGAGCTAGCGCACTGACGAGGTGTGCCAAATCGTGTTCCAATCGCGGCAAATGCTCCAATACTCCCATCATGCAGACCACATCAACAGCCAATAAGTCGCATTTCGTTGCAGCTTCATTAAGCGTGCCGCATTGGATGCAATTGAGCCCATACAACGCGAGCGCTTGTGAAGGGGCCCCAGGTGCCGGGTCTATACCCTTGAGCTTTGACCAACCTGCATCACGGAGAGTGCTAAGTAGCATGCCCGAGCCACAACCCAAATCCAATATCTCAGCGGTGGCTGTCGTATGTATTTGTAACAGTGATATTGCTGCATCACAACGCAGCCGATCGGCAGCAGAAATCAGCGCAGCCGGCAAAACATCTATCGTGCCGACATCGTATTTCGACAGTGAGCGGTAATAGGTTTCGTAGTCGTCCGGAGCGGGCAATCTATCAGCGAAAACCAGAGAACATTGTTCGCAGCGTGCAACGCGATAGCTCATATCCAAGCCATCGATGCTGGCCATCGCGTTTTGATACAGTGCCCGAGCCTCGCCAGATTGGCAGATTGGGCAGGCTCGATGAAGCTGCGTCATGACTTTTCTGTGGCGCGATGTTTGCTAAACGGTTCGCCGTAAATATCGTCAAGATAAACCAGAGACCCAGCAGCAACACCGCATGCTTTGGCATCCAGTGTGATTTCGGTGGCAAAGCGCAAACTCGCCACCAGAATCAATAAATCCTTGTGCCGATCCTTGTCATAAGTTTGTATCGAGAATTCGCCAATTCTTTCGCCATGCCGTGCCGGGTTGCTATCGATTAATGCCTTTAACGGAAGCGAAGCTATCCATGGTGCAACATAGCTGAGATAGTCACCTCCAATTCCCCACACGGCGAACGGGCGATGTAGCGCAAGTTTGAATCGAGCAATCAACGATGCACGTTTTGATTCGGGCGATTGTGAAGGACGGGCGAGTATGCGAAGGCTGTCGCCGTACACCAATGATTCAAAATGCCCGCTGGTCAAACGCTGAACCGTAAAGCCTGCGCGCTGCAATAGTGCGCACAGAGAACCGGCGCTGAATTGATGCAGATGCTCGACGTTGGGGTCATCGGCTAACATTTCGTGACCGGCATGATTAGGTACTTCGAGCAACAGCGCGCCATTATCAGAGAGCAGCGATCGCCACGCACTGTTTCAGCGCCAATATCGTCGATGTGTTCGAGCACGTGAAACGACAACAACAAATCAAAAACTTCCTTGTGCAGACTTGTCGCCGATGCCCGTACTACACGATGCAAAATTTTCTCGGCGGCTAGCGCATCGGCAGAGAGCTCGATGCCTGTGTAGTGCAGCGCACCTTGTTCAATCACGCGCGCTGCGAGCGAGCCCTCGGCACAGCCAATTTCGAGCACACGCAGGTTTGGAGACAGTAACGGCAGGATGTCTTTAAGTCGGTCATCGAGCTTGGCTTGATGTGCCTGCGTCATAGGCGTGTTGCGTCCGCTTAATTGTCGATAGTCGACGGATCGCGCTGCTGGATTTTGTTGCCATCGATGCCCACAGGCTGGGCAAGCTCGTGTCAATCGCTGCTCGCTATGCGCCAAAATTTCCGCACTACCGCAACATGGACAGGTCATCAGATTCGCCGCGATCAGCGTTTTACGGCGAACGACTGCGGTAACAGCGGAATCAACATTTCAGCCTGCAATTGCGCCAAAGGCAGCAAAGGTGACATGTCTTCCAACGGCATCGACAACATGGAGCCATCGGCCTGTGGCATCGCAGCCGACTTCGGTGCCAAAGTTTCGTTTTCCATCAGCCGTACGTCAATCAAACATGGTCGTGGCAGCGCAAGTGCTGCTTGCATCGCCACGGACAAATTGGCGGTTCCTTCTATGCGCATAAAAGGTAAGTCATAAACAGCGGCAACCCGTTCTAGATCCGGCAGCCACAGTCCTGCTTCAGGACCGGTGCCAAGGAAACGCTCATTAAAATAATTTCTTTGTGTATTACGAATTGAACAATAGCCACCATTGTTCATGATGAACAAACAAATAGGCAGTTGCAGGGCGCGTAATGTCGCCAGTTCTTGCAAATTCAATTGCAAGCTGCCATCACTTTCTACTGCGATCATGGGCGCACTTTGATTTGCCAAACAGGCGCCGATGGCGGCAGGCAATCCATATCCCATTGCACCCAACCCTGAAGTGAGAAAAATTCGCTGACCCGGCTTGTTGCGGAATACCGTATAAAAAGCTTCTACGGCGAGACCCGAACTACCGGAGCTAACGAGCGTATTGGCTGGCGCGGCATCAGACAGCGCCGAAGAAAAATGGAAATGACCTATCGGCCCCGATTCCGGTAAAGGTTTGCCTTCGTCTAGCCCGTAGCGCGTTTTCCAGTCCAGACACTTGGCGCGCCATGCTTGCAAATCGTCTCGCTGCAATGTCTTGGCCTGC
>JADKHX010000006.1 GCA_016721505.1 Rhodocyclaceae bacterium
TCGGAGCACTCAGACCTTGAGGCCGATGCCAAGAATCTGGTTGAGCGAGCCTTGGCCTCTGACCCGCTCAGTGCCATCGAGATCTCTCGTCTTCTCGATTGGCTGGACAAGGTCCGAGTTGGTCTGTGGCTCGGGTTTCACATGCTAAACAAGGACTTCTTTGGTGTAGAGCCAAACTTCCACATAAAGCGGCGGATCGGCCAGTTCGACAGGATATTGCTGGTGCAGCGCTCAATGACCACACAGAAGCGACTCAACTTCGCCGGCGCGGATACGCCAGCGTTCAGCTATCACCCAAGCGCTTTCACCCTCACTATTAATGATGTGTTTCTGACGAACATCTCTTCAGCCTATCTCTTGTCACGCCGGCTCGGCCTCCCCTATCCAGATCGCCTGTACCTACTGCCCGATAGACATGAGTTGTTCTGCAAACTGCAGCCCGGACTCAACAGAGTACTTCGGCCCGTAGTTCAGCGAACCTGGCCGCGCGATGCAAGAGTCATCTATCAACCCATGTTCGGTCAAGTGCTAGCGTCGAGCCTACGTCTGCTACGACACACCTACGTTCGGCAACACAGCATTGATTTCGACCGCGGGATCGGTTCGGTCTTCGTCGAGATTGGCTCAACACGGTTTGCGTACTATACCCGACGAGCGTTTGCTCGCTGGCTCCTGCTCGTGCGCAGGACGACCACCAACTCTTTGTTCGCTCCGTGATCGATACGTGTTCCCCGCAGAACTGGCTGATCGACCAGCCTCTGAGCATGGATCGCCTGCTCCCAGAGCAGCGCAGATTTGTGCGCGGCAGGCAGCGACTTGCGAAGCGCTTCAACGAGATGCCTCAATGGGCATCACCGCAGTTTGCTATAGGCGGCAGGCGCGTGCGCCCCAACTCTACGTTGGATACCAATAGCCACTACGGAGGACGCGAATGTTTGAACATGTGCTTGCGGCTCTTGAGGACATACGCGTTCGTGCTCGGCGGCAAGCGACCCCTTGAGTACCACGACATGGGCAAGCCGTTTTTACTATTTTGGCAGATAGCCAAGCACATTACCCTTGCAACCCTTTACATTGTCAATGCAGTATCAGCCCTTGACGACGCACTGAAGTTTGCCATGGAAGCCAGCGCTACGCCCGCGGAAATCGAGAAGGAAGATTCACTTGGGAAACGAATCTTGTTCCTCGAAAAATGCAATGCTCTCTCCAATCCTGGGTATTTGCGTGACATCAAGAACATGCGAAACCGCTTCGCGCATGAGGTAGGTAAGTACGCTACATGGCAAGATCTATGGGTTGTTCTGGATGGTGTACGGAATGAAATCCAGTACTTGCAGCGCCAAAAGGCCCAACCTTTCGTTGTAGGTGACCTGTCGCGGCAAGCGCGCCAGGTCCCTGAATTAAAACTTGAATGGAAGAGATCACGTCAATCTTCGTCGAGAGGCGGTTAGGTTAAAGACACGCAGTGTCACCAACTCCTCAGATCCAAACGGTATCATTGCAATGAGCAATGCACTTTTAAGCGGAGAGCCAGTGCGGTACTCGCAGGCGAACGTAAAGAATTTCAACTCGCTGCAAGTTATCTTGAGCGAGCGCTACATCTTCTCCTCGGTAAACGATTTTCATCTCGCTGAGGCAATGCTCGCCGATCACCCAAGTCTCAAACGAGACCCCCGGTCCACGGTCGCCTAAGTTGCTGAGGCCTAACCCCCGGCTGCAAGCTAGGCGCATGAAGCCGCGCGCTTGAGCCGGAACGTTAACTAACCGCTTCCGAGAAACCCAAAAGACCGCTTTCAGCCTGCAGCGCATATTCAAGTTTGCCAATTGCAGGCACTCAGACTTGATGTCATCAAGGGAGTATGACGAAATTCGGCTTGGCGAAAGAAACACCCATTGATCGGTGTGCAACTGGGTAGTGCTAAAGATCGGCTTACTGAGTACCGTCGTTGTTCCAGCACATCAGACCTCGAGCCACAATCTATAGCCGCAAGATTTTGTCGTATCGGCCGAACGCTGCTGCTTTACCGCTGCGTCTGCAAAAAGATGGTGACGACTTGATCATTGTTCACCGCTTGTCTCGTCAAAACCCTTGAGCGCCGTTAATAGCGCGTCCTACTTTGGATGGGATCTAGGCCGAAACTGCTGGAGTCGCTCAGTGCCACAGCGCACTGACATTGCATTCATTTGTCAGCAAAGTGCATACAAGTATTCCGCAATATTGCGATAACTCGGTTACCTCAAAGGTCGTCATGCACAATCACAGAGCAGAAAAAGCGCCGTTTCATGGTGATTGGGAACGCCGTCTATTGCTAGCCCTGCTTTGGCCGATTCTCTGGCTGCAGTCGCTAAACGTTCGCCGGGTGACACCGCACATGCCTGAGGCTGCGGGTTCCCGGCACGGGCTTTGCGGCAAGGGTCCGCTGGTTCGCATACTGGTGACTGGGGATTCGGGTGCGGCCGGTGTCGGCGTCTCGACCCAAAATCTTGCCTTGTGTGGCCAATTGGTTAGTCGATTGAGCCAACACCACACAGTCGAGTGGCGACTGCTGGCGGCAAATGGATTGGACTCGCCAGGCTTAGTCAAAATGCTGGAAGAAGTGCCCTACCGCCGCTTTGACGTTGTGGTCATTTCGATGGGCGCAAACGACGCGACCTGCTTGTGCTCCCCTGCGCGATGGGTGGAATGGCAAAACCAATTGGCAGACGTCATTCAACAGCGCTTTACCCCTGACCTGCTTGTGCATAGCGCCGTTCCACCCATGCATGCCTGCATGGCATTGCCTCAGCCCTTGCGATGGTTCATGGGTAGATGGGCAATTGCGATGAACCAGCTTCTGGCAGGTTTGTTGTTTGGTCAGGGCAAGCGAACTATGCACTGGCATCCGGCGTCGACCACATCAACCGGACTATCAAGGGATGGTATTCATCCTAATTCCGATGGCTACACATTGTGGGCCGATGGCCTGAGTCAGCACATTTTGAAAAACTATTTACCCATCCGACTGCTTTCCGCGCAGGGAAGCGTGATCTAGCGTCACGAATATCCGTGTTCGCGCGGTGTGGTGAATCAATCCGAATTGCAAGCTCTCTGGCTGGTTTTGCCAGAATTACCAGCGTGACTGCCACCGTAAGCCGCAGCCGCCCTTCACTTCGGCGAATACCACATCGGTGAGGTGTAAGCGCGTTCTTGTAGGCTGATAGGCACGCCCTTGGGCAGCGCAACGCCAAACACTTTCGCATCAAAAGTCGTCCAGCGCGGCGTCGGGATTTCGATCACGCGGACGTAATAGAAAGCGCGTTCGTCAGCTTTGAACGCCGGGTCTTTCCAATAGGCTTCCAGCACGGGTGTGCCGATACTGTTGTTGTAGGTGGCCTCTTTTGCATTGACGGTATTGCCGACCGGCGGCAGCTTGCCGTTCTTGCCAATTTTGCGGTTTCCAGACCACGCGATTTCGTAAATGTTTTCGTGAGTCTTTCCGTCTTTATCAAGCCAGCCTTTGATCATCTGTACCCGATCCAGATTGGCGCCGTCCGCCGAGCGTGCGGCGCGGATGAGAAAGCTGGGCGTCTTTAACGGCGTGTCACCAGCACCAACTGGCGCATCAATTTTCAAATCAGCGCCCATCGGCACACCCTTCTTGTAGCCGTTGGCAACAAAATCGCTGCGCGTCAAATCTGCGGCGGTGAAATCGAAGCCACCGAATACCCTGACTTCCAGGCGCGTGCCGGTGGTCGCATAAACCTCCTTGCGGGCGAAGGCATCCCAAATCGCCTCACGCGTGTTCTCGCGTGCCCAGACGGCGGCGATGCCAGCGGCCGAGGCCTTCCACATCGGCTGCTTGATAGCGGCAACTGCTTCAGGCATACGCCCGGTGATCAACTCGTCAAAACGCTCGGGCTTGTTGCTTGGCTCAACCGGGGTGACTTTGCCGAAAAAATTATTTTCTTCAGAGGTTGAAAGCGAGGTGTGGCTGTCGGTGGAGCCGATCATGCCGAATTTGAACGGATTGGCTCCTAGCTTGGCCTCGTAGCTCAGGCCACGCTTGAGCGCTTCCCGGGCGTATTCGCGCGGATACATGGTCGGCGTGGTGGGTATTGGGCCGTTCAGTGAAGCGGCGTCGAGTAGTTCGAACGCAGCGAATTCATCCGTCGGCGACAAGGACGGATGCGCCTCGCCGGTACCTTTCATCTGAGTGACTTCGTAGATCGGTTCCCAGCGTCCGCGCCGTTGCGCGTAGTCCTTGTCCAGCGGCTTCTTGTCGGTTACCGTCACGTCATCAAACATCAAACCGTTGGACAAATTGCCATTGTGAGCGATGGCCAACACCCTGCCGCCACTCTTGGCCTCGTAATCAGCCATCCAATGCCACAACTTTTCCGGGTCGACCGAGTCATAGGCGGAAAAAGGCACTACGGTGCCGGCCTTGCTTTTGTCATCGCGAAAGATCACGTTGCGATGCAGATTGCGCCCGCCCGGCGCCGAGGTCCATTCGTAGCCAATCAAGGCCGTAAAACGACCCGGCTGGTTGTACTTGTCGGCGAGCGTGGTGAGTTGTGCCCAGGCATCGGCTTCCAGTCCCAGTCCCGCCGTCGGGTCAACACCACTTTGGCGCGCGTTACGCCAATGGGCAAAGGCTTCAGCGAACTTGCCCTCCTTGACGAAGGCGGCCATGGTCTTGCCGAATTCATTGGTCAGCAATGCCGGATGCCCTTTCGCCAACTGCACCGGGAAGCCCAGATTCTCGGAATGATCAGCGATCACCAGAAAGTCGAGCGGACGTGCCAGTTTGGCTTTGAATCCCGTAGTGGCTGTCACTTCCTCGCCCATGGCAAAGCGATAGGCGGCTTCGGGGCCAAGACGGTTGCCGACCATGCCGGCATCGGTCGAGTAGGCGGTATGCAGATGCGTGTCGCCGAAGAACACACGATTGGGAAAAGTTTGTCCGACGTTAGGCGAGTATTCGGTGGCGGCAAAGGCACCGATCGAAAGACTGGCCAGCGCAACAGCAATTAAATTTCGCATGGCTTTGCTCCTCGATTCAAATTCATTGATTTCAGCGAACTCGTTGGCTATTTGCCACCCATCATGCGCAATGCGCCTAGATCCTGCTTTTCAGCAAGACCGTTATCGTCGGCCTCGGTCAACATCTTGCCTTGGAATTTCATGAACCGTAACTGCGTCGCCAGCCATTTCGATGGCGCTTGTTGATTGCCATAGGCGTTGAGTTTTTCATCAATACAGCGACCACGGTCGGGTTGGCGTCGGCGACATTATTCTTCTCGCCAATATCCGCATCGAGGTCGAATAGTTCAGTACTTTGTGGCCAGGTGATCGTGTGCACCAGCTTCCATTTGCCTTGACGGATGCTGCCACGATAGGCCTCCACATTCACCAGAATGTCGCTGTGCGGGCCGGGCGCTTTGGCTGTGAGTGTGGGCCAAAGATCCATGCCATCCAAGGGCTTGGCGCCTTCCACCTTTCCACCCGCCAACTTCACCAGCGTAGGGAACCAATCAACAATATGCATAGGCTCGTTGATGATTTGGCCGGCGGGAATATGGCCGGGCCAATTGATGATGGTCGGGGTGCGCACGCCACCTTCGTAGAGCGAACTCTTACCGTCGCGCAACGGCAGATTGACCGCTGGAAGATTCAGACCTGCCGCGGTGCCGCCGGTGCCGGAAGCGATCTCTGCGGTGAGCGGGCCACCGTTATCACTCATGAACACGACGATGGTGTTGTCGCGCATGCCTTTGCGCTTCAGCGC
Organism: Rhodocyclaceae bacterium; assembly: GCA_016721505.1. Taxonomy (GTDB): domain Bacteria; phylum Pseudomonadota; class Gammaproteobacteria; order Burkholderiales; family Rhodocyclaceae; genus JADKHX01. Next base: position 5,769 of record JADKHX010000006.1, read on the forward strand.
TTCCAGCACGCGGGCAATCGAATCGTCCAACGCGGTGATCATCCCGGCGTAAGTTCGACGCGTCGGGTCCTGATGTCCGGATATTTATCTTCGTATTCTTTGGGGGCTTGGTACGGCGCGTGCGGCGCAAGGAACGGCATGTACATGAACAACGGCTTTTTGCCATCGTCGGCCTCAATCACGCGCACCATTTCGTCTGCCAACTGCGTGGTGTGATAGCCGGTTTCCTTAAGCGACACACCATTGCGTTGCCAATCGACAGAGCCACCTTTTTCCTTGGTGAAGTAATCCACCTCGCCCAAGGATGCTGCCGTAGAAATGATCGAAGCCACGGCTCTGCGGCCAGTAGGCTTGCTTGTAATGACCCAGATGCCACTTGCCTGTCATCACCGTTTTGTAGCCGACTTCTTTGAGCGCGACCGGCAAGGTGCGTTCGTCCAGCGGCAATCCGTACGAATGTCCGGGGAAAACGACAAAGGTTTGCAGACCCATGCGCATCGGATAGCGCCCGGTCATCAACGCGGCGCGCGCTGGCGAGCAAACGTGCTGCCCGTAAAACGATTCGAGCCGCGCACCACCAGCGGCCAATTGATCCAGTGTCGGTGTTTTGATTTCGCTACCGTGATAGCCGACATCGGCGTAGCCCAAATCGTCGGCGAGCACGAACAAAATGTTCGGCTGCGCGGGTGCGGCAGCAACTGCGGCCAAGCTGAGCAACATGCTGACAAACAGCGCCAATTTACGGAATTGATTCATCATTTCATTGTCCTTTGGAAATTAATCTGTCAGTTGGTGCTGGCCACACGCCGTGAGTTCATTGGTTCTATTTATCGTGCAACACTCAGCCCAATGTCCTTGCGTGAGAACTGTGCAAAAGTCGCCACATGTGCGCCCATCATGCTCAGAACCACGGGAAAGCCCCATTCAAAGTAACGATGGCCGCTGCTGCGCTGCTCTTTGGGATCGGCGTAAAGATTAAATACCCAGGGCGACATGCCGGTAACGGCAATCGTCGAGGCGTCGATGTTCTGCCGTGTCTCGGCAGTGTTGAATACACGCATATGAATTTTGAATTCCTGCCAGCGCATCGCCATCAAATTGTTTTCGGAATACATGAACACGGCTTGCCTTGCTGACTCACCGTTGTCGCCCAGTAAGAAGCCGGTCTGATTGACGCCATCGATGTAGCGAGTCGGGGCGATCTTTTCTTGCGCACTAGCCAACGCCAAACTCGTGTTGAACAAATCCGTTAGATCGAACAAACCATCGCTGGTGCGCCCCGCTTTTATCGTCCCCGGCCAATAGGCGATGCCCGGTACGCGCACACCGCCCTCCCATGTCGTCCCTTTACCGCCACGGAACGGCTGGAAGCCGGTGTCGGGCCAAGTGTCTTCGTTGGCCCCGTTGTCCGAGGTGAAGAATACCAAGGTGTTTTCCAACTGCCCGGTTTCCTTTAGCGTGCTGATCAAGCGGCCGACAATGTCGTCGACTTCAACCACGGCGTCCTTGTAAGGCAATCCTGCCGGGCTTTTACCGGCGTACCCTGGTGCTGGATAGTTATCGTTATGCACTTTCGAGAAAGCATGCACGAGGTAAAACGGTTTTTTATCTTTGGCACTACGACGAATAAAACCATCCGACCAATCAGCGAACATTTGGTCCATACGGCTCAGATCATCAATGCTCGCCATCTTCTTAACAACTTCAGTCGGTTGGCCGCGCAGGCCGCGCGTGACCAGCGTCGATGCGATTTGCTTGACCTTGGCTAAGCGCTCCGCTTTGTTCACAATTTCCGGGTAAAGGTGACCATCAATCACCTGCGACATTTCGCTGACCACCGAAAGAATACCGAAATATTCGTCGTAACCAACTTGATGTGGCTGTGTGCCAATCGCTTCACCCAAATGCCATTTGCCCGCCATGCCCGTGCGATAGCCTGCCTCGGAGAGCAAGCCGGCGGCGGTCGCCTCGTCAGCCCAAGGATTGACCTTAGGATTTTCACCAGTGAGTATCGGTCGCGTCAGTCCGCTGCGCGTTGGCAAACGCCCGGTGTTAATTGCGGCACGCGTGGGCGTGCAAGTCGGCTGGGCATAGGTTGAGGTCAGCTTGAGTCCGCCACTGGCGAGCGCATCAATGTTTGGTGTTGGCGCGCCAATCGCTGCACCGCCACCGAAGGCGCCTGGGTCGCCGTAACCCATGTCATCGACCAACAAAATCAGGATGTTCGGCGCACGTCCGGTTTTAGCTTTGATGCGCTCCAACTTGGCGCGCACTTCAGCGTCCTGTTCGGGGTGCGGAATCGCCGGTTCGAGGTTGGGCGCAACGCGAACAGTTTGTAGGAAAGGGTTGCCCGCCGGTTTGCCATCGGCGGCAAAGCCAGCCACAACACAACACAGAGACAAGGCAAGGACTGCTATCAAGCGCGAACAAAGCATAAATTTCATTTTGACTCCTCCAATTTTGCTGCGCACAATCGAAGCGCACCAGTTGGTGCTGACCACACGCCGTTGCAACGTTAACACTGAATCTAGCGCAATGCGACCACGGCGGGTGGCTTCCACTCACCGTTAAGCACGGCGTCCTTCGGGACGTACAAACGTAGCGAAAGACGAAAATCACCATCCGGTGCAGGTAGCCAGTTGCCAACTTGGTCGCCTGTCGGCGGATCTTTTTGGAAATACAAAGTTAGCGATCCATCGGCATTGAATTTCAAGCCCTCCGTCCGATTGCCAATGGCATATCGGTTAATTGGGTTATCAACGAAAAAATTAGTGTGGTCGTACATGGTCACTGACCAGAAGGCATCTACCGGCGGCAGCGAACCTTTGGCAAAAGTCAGTGAGTAACGCTTGTTGCCAGTGAGCGGATCACCCTGCCCGTCTTTGCGGGTGTTCAGATACAACGCTTCTTCCGCGGTGTTTTGCCCTAAGGAGCGGTAAGCGATGGCAGCACGCAGATTGAAGTCCTGACCCCACTTGCCAGCGTTCAAGTTATAAGCCCAACCATTTGATTCGCTGGCGCCGATTTTCATGGCCTCGGCTTTGATAATTTGTCGGCCAGCGGCGTAGCCACGCGCCAAACCTGCTTGCATTGAAGGGGACAAACGCTCTGGCAGGAAAGTCGAATCGACGGAAAGGCCAATCGCTGAAAACTGGCTGATCAAAACACGATCGACTGACGGCGGCGGGTTGTCCGCCATCAATTGCGCAGTCCAGGTAAAGTAAGTTTTCCAATCCAGTTCATCGACCTGTTTTACCGGCATTTTGCTGGGCTTGGCTTGCAAGTTCCAACGCTGCTTGATCGGTGCTGCATCAACTACCGGCGACAGCATTTCTATTTGATATTGCTGCTGGATCGCAGCTACATTGGGCAAGTCTTTTTCGCCATCACCCAAGGTGCGCCCGATGATCCAGACCAAGCTTGTGGGTGACTGGATCACCTGCATTCCGGCAGGCGCTTTGCCTTTCCAACCTGGGCCAACGATCAAGTATTTGCCAGCCTTGGTTCCCGTCGCGCGCGTTCCGATGTAGCCAAAAACATTGGTGTAGGCATCTTCCAACATCAGCGAGTAATAACGCTTGCCGACATCCGGCACAGTGATTTGTGCCGCACCTTGTTTCAGGTCGACGAATGCGGTGGAATAAATCGTATCGGCGTTTGGCGATACGACTTCTTTGCTGGCCGCCGTGACCAAATTACCGACGTGGCCAAAGCTGTTAAATGGTGCCCGCCCGCTGGGCAATGGTTTGTCGGTTGCGGTGAGACTTTGCGCCGTTGCAGCAGTAATCACCAAGGGATAAGCCCAGATGGTGGCTTGTACACCAAGCGCAAAGGCCAAGTCTTCTTGTGCCTGCTGCAGGTTGATCACTGGTGGTGCAGTGACTGCAACCGGCTTTGGCTCTTGCGCACTAACCGTCAAGTGCAGCGCACAACAAGTCAGTACGAACAACACAGCACACCGGCCCAGCATCCTTTTCATATCTGCTCCTTGTGAATTAGTTCCAGCCAACGAATTCAAACTTTTCTAGCCACCCGAAGCGCGACGCACACTTGCAGCTGCGTTGATCTGCTGCATCGTGCCCCAAACCATCTTCGTGACATCGCCAGACATGTTCACTTGGCGCGGCGGGAACTCCTTGAAGCTCTCAAGATGCTGCTGCATCAAACCCATTACCGGCATATACACCCAGCCTTTGGCCTCGGTCCATGCACGGTTTATATCGCCGTCCTGACGTTCAAACGGGTCCATTAACAGATTGGTAATCGGTGGGCGGCCATAGGGCTGCAATTGGTCATCCCATTTGCCGCCACGCTTGGATGCGATGGAAATTTTCCATGGCCCCAAACGTACTGCAGTCAAGTTTGCCTCGTCGTAATAGAAGACGTGGTTGCGTGCCGATTTCGAGCTTTTGCCGGTGAGAAAATCGGTTTGATCAAAGCCATCCAGATGCACTTTGTAGCTCATCTCGCCGTACTTCTGGCCCTTCTTCAGCTTGGCCACCGTGTCGGCTTCGCCGCCGATGTTGGCCAGTGTCGGGAACCAATCTTCCATCGCCATGATGTCAGCCGATACTTGGCCTGGCTTGATGCGGCCGAGCCAGCGCACCACTGCAGGAACGCGCACGCCACCTTCCCAGGTTGTTCCCTTGTCACCACGAAATGGCGTGGTGCCGCCTTCCGGCCACATGTACTGATAAGCGCCATTGTCGGTGGTGTAAATCACGATCGTGTTCTCGGCGATGCCTAGATCGTCAAGTTGCTTGAGCAGTTCGCCAACGTGTCCATCGTGCTCAGCCAAACCAGCGCCATAGTTGTCATCGGCAGAAGCGCGGGACTTACCCTTAACCGCATCCTTCAAGTGGGTGAACACATGCATACGGGTTGAGTTGTGCCAGACAAAAAACGGCTTCTTCGCCTTGACTTGGCGCGCAATGAAATCTTTGGAGTGCGCGAGAATTTCATCATCGACCGTTTCCATTCGCTTGGCCGTCAACGGGCCTTCGTCGTTGGTCTTGCCGTCAGCCGAGCCGGAAACCACACCGCGCGGCAGGAATGCCGTGCTCTTGCCCATGATCCGGGTGCGGTCCAAATCCGCTGGCTCTTCTTGCGCGTTTAAGTGATACAGGTTGCCCCAGAATTCATCGAAACCGCGGCGATGCGGCAAGTTCTCTTCCAGATCGCCAAGGTGATTTTTGCCGAATTGCCCGGTGGCATAACCTTTGGTTTTGAGCACTTCCGCCAGCGTCACATCTTCTTTTTTCAGCCCGGTGGTGGAGCCTGGCAATCCAACCAAGGTCATGCCAGTGCGAACCGGTAGCTGGCCGGTAATGAATGCCGCACGCCCCGCCGTGCAACTTGGATGGCTATAAAAGGAAGTGAAGCGAACGCCTTCGCGTCCGATACGGTCGATGTTCGGCGTTTGCACTCCCATGATGTCGCCGCCATAGGACGAGACATTCGAGTAACCGATGTCGTCACCGAAAATCACCAGAATGTTAGGTGCACCGGAGCTTGCTGCCCCAGCCGACGAGATTCCGCCAGCGCAAATCATCATGATTAACAGCAGCCGATTTAGTGTGCTCATCCTCATCCTCGCGTAACAGTTTTTGTGAGCTCCGGCGTTGCGTGTTTGCTCCGTAGCGTCGTGGTTTTTCCACGATGGCGGGAGACTAATGATTGCCCTGCCCTATTTCTTGTTGATTTGGGCCAATTTACTTAGAATCGGAGACATGAAATTGTCGTCATCGACTGCCGAATATCACTCACGTGCCGAATCGTTCACCGGTTTGCAAGCGATGGCCGACTCATTGGGCCGCCCGCTAGAGCCCGTTTTACGCCGCCACGGTTTTACGGTCGACGTATTGACCGATCCCGAAGCGATCATTTCGTACAACGCGCTGTGCAGACTGCTCGAGACCTGCGCCGACGAATGGGACTGCCCTGATTTCGGTTTACGCTTGGCCAAGCTACAGAACTTGAACATTCTCGGCCCGGTAGGCTTGATTGCGCGACTTTCGGATACCGTTGGCGAAGCATTGAAGGCGCTCAGTAGCCGGATGGCCATTCACTCGAACGGCTTTACCGTTAGCCTCGATGAAGGCAACCCTAAGACGGGCACGCCAGCATCGATTACCTACACACCGAAACCGCGCTCAGGCTCTGGTCGGCAAATCGTCGAGCTCTCAGTCGGGATCAGCAAGAACATACTGGCGATGGCAGCGGGCATGGATTCATTTAAGCCGGTGAGAGTCGGCTTTCAGCATCCGGCACCTGCAGATCCAGCACCGGCAAAACGATTTTTCGGCGGGCCGGTGTATTACGGCGAAGCGTCAAACAGTTTGTATTTTGATCCGGCGATCTTGCAGATGCCGACCGCGATTCGCGACACCGCTTACGCCCCGCTGATTTGCGCCTACTTCGATCAGCTCAAGCCGCAAATCGAGGACGACATCGTCAGCCTGACGCGGCGTCTGATTGAAAAGATGCTGGCTACCGGCCGCTGCTCGCGAGAGTTCATTGCCGATTGCTTGCATCTGCACCCACGCACCCTGCAACGTCGCCTCAGTGATGAAGGTGTAACGTTTAACCAGTTGCTCGACGACTACCGGAAATCACTCGCGCTTGATCTTGTTTCGCATGGCAACGCCTCGCTGACGCAAGTTGCCGATACCTTGGGCTATGCCGATCAAAGCTCATTTCATCAGGCATTCCGGCGCTGGACCAAGACCACGCCAATGAAGTTTCGCAATAGTGCCGTGATGGCTTAGCGCCACCGTACCCGTTTATTTTTCCAGCATTCCGCAAAGGGAGATCGCACCTGCGCTACTGTCGTTAAAAATCAGCGTCGAATTGATCCCGATGTACACGCTTGCCACGCTCGGGGCATTTGGGACAATTCATCGTATCGTTGGTGTACTTCGGCGCTAACGGTTCGGTGAATCCTTCCCAACGAACCTAAACTGTCACAGCAATTACTCAGGTTTTTCCGAAATGTCCCTAAGTAAATTTCAGTTTGTACGATGCCTTGATCATCCCTAAACTTCACCGTCTACCAATCCGTTTTGGAGTTTTCAATGAAACGCATCTTCTTATTCCTTGCTACCAACCTCGCCATCATGGTGGTACTGGGTATCGTCGTCTCGCTTACCGGTGCCAATCGCTTTATGGGCCCGGCCGGGCTTGATCTGCCAACGCTGCTAATGTTCTCCGCAATCATGGGCTTCGGAGGTTCATTTATCTCACTGTTCATGTCCAAGTTCATCGCCAAATGGAGCACCGGCGCGCGTGTCATTACACAGCCACAAGATGCGACCGAGCGATGGCTGGTTGAGACCGTGCAACGCTTTGCCAGCAAAGCCAATCTGACAATGCCGGAAGTGGCGATTTACGACGGCGAACCCAACGCTTTTGCGACCGGCGCATCTCGCAATAGCTCATTGGTCGCCGTCTCTACCGGCTTGCTGCAAACTATGTCACGTCAGGAAGCTGAGGCAGTAATCGCCCATGAAGTCGCACACATCGCCAACGGCGATATGGTGACGCTGACTTTGATTCAGGGCGTAGTAAATACTTTCGTATTTTTCCTCGCTCGCGTGGTTGGCTATCTGGTCGACTCGTTCCTGCGTCGTGGCTCAGACTCATCCGGCCCGGGCATCGGCTACATGGTTACCGTGTTGGTGTGCGACATCGTCTTTGGCATTCTCGCCAGCGTTATCGTGATGTACTTTTCGCGCCAACGTGAGTTCCGCGCCGATGCAGGCGCTGCGCAACTCATGGGTACGCCACAGCACATGATGGCTGCATTGCGTCGTCTGGGTGGGATGGCACCTGGCGCGCTACCGCAGAATGTGGCGACTGCCGGCATCACCGGTCGGCCGGGTTGGATGGCGCTGTTCTCAAGCCACCCACCCTTGGAAGAACGCATCGCTGCGCTGGCATCCGGTCGCCAGTAATTCGATTTACGCCATGCTGTATTAACCCAGACGAAAGCCCACCATGATCGAATTGCTCTTGATGCCCGAAATCTGGGTCGCCTTTTTTACCCTCACCGCGCTCGAACTGGTGCTCGGGATCGACAACATCATTTTCATTTCGATCTTGGTCGACAAACTCCCGCGCGAAAAACAAGAACTTGCACGGCGAGTCGGATTGTTCATGGCGATGTTTATGCGCATCGCGCTGCTGTTGGTGTTGTCATGGATCGTTGGCCTCACCACGCCGGTGTTCTCGCTTTTCGGTCACGACGTATCAGGCCGCGACATTATCTTGATTGTCGGCGGTCTGTTCCTGATCTGGAAAAGCACCGGCGAAGTGCATCAGCTATTGGAAGGTGAAGAAGGTGAAGCATCGGCCAAAGTACCATCAACCTTTTTCGGCGTCATCGCGCAGATCGCCATCATCGATCTAGTCTTCTCGCTTGATTCCATCATCACTGCGGTCGGCATGGTCAGCGAAGTCGCCGTCATGATCGCTGCGGTCGTGGCATCCGTCGGGCTGATGATGCTGTTTGCCAGCGCCATCGGGCGATTTGTATCCGCACATCCCACCATTAAGATGTTAGCTCTGTCTTTCCTTGTTGTGGTCGGCGTGGTCTTGATCGCTGACGGAATGGGCACCCACGTGCCAAAGGGCTATATCTACTTCGCGATGGCGTTTTCAGTCGGTGTTGAGATGCTCAATATCCGGCTACGCAAAAAGGGTGTCAAACCGGTTGATTTGCATGAAGCTTATGTGCGGTCGTCGAATTGACAATGATCGAATGCCTGGTTTCGGTGCTCACCAGACCTTGACTTTGAACTGCAGCGCCAGCGCACCATCAAAGCGGTTCGCGACCGTTGGGATCAGCGTTAAGTTGACGCCAAAGGTAGTGCCTTCGATTGAGACTACCGGAACCGGTGCCACAAACCAGCCGCCGTTGCGATAGTTGGGGTAGCCATCGAAAGCGCCCGCGACCACGCCGGCACCGATCTGCACACCTTTCCATTGCCAATGCAGTGGTAACCATTGATACGCTCCGTAGCGGGATCGGTGACTGTTACTGTTGATGAAGGTGCCAGCCATGAGCCGATGGTCCTCAGCGACCTTCACCTCAGCACCAAAGCCAAGATTGCTGTTGCGCAAACCTTTGCTCGAGTCAAAATGTTGCGAATAGATCCCGGGGTTTAGCCAAACTTGGTAGGCACTTTCCGCTGCTTGGTCCGCCGCCTGCGCATTCGCAATCATAGAAATTGCAAAGAGTGACAGCGCAAAAAAGTGTTTGGTCATCGCTTATGTCCCTTATGTTTTCAATCCATCACCAATTGCTCAGCATCCCGCTGATGCGGCTGCTTTTATTGAACTATAGAGATGCTATGGCATTTATGGCTTAACGGGTTGCGCCGAGGGCCAATCGGTGTCGCCGGTACGTTTCAATGTCATCTCAATAATCTGGCGCGGTGGTTTGTCCTTGGCCAGGTATTCGCCTACTTCGTGCCAAACGCCATCAACAATGTTGATCGTGTAGCGCATCGTTGCGTTCGGACCGGCTGGCAGTTCCCACACTACACCGGTAGGGATAGATTCCATACGGAAGGTTCCGGAGCGACCCTGTGTATAGGCATGAAACTCGTAGGCACCGGTCTTGACATCGGCTGCCACCGTACCAAAGGCATTGAATGCCAGCGAGCCGTCACTCTTGTAGCCGCGCCCCTCGATCACCAGTACATCGCCGTTAAGCATTGCTCCGACCCGCTCAGTCTGCCGCACTTGGTAGGGCTTGCCGTCCGGGCCTGTGCCTTTGGCGTCGCCGACCCAAGTGCCTTTGAGCATGTCGAGCTTTTTCATCAATTCATTGGGCGCCGAAACGCCTTCGGCAGCAGCCGCTGTGGCCGCTAGCGCGACCGTTAGCAGGATGCCCTGAATCAGATTGACCAGTGCATTAGTACGGTTGGTTTTTTTCATTTTGATGACCCTGATTGGTTGCGGAAAGACCAAACCATACGCAATCGCGCGTGACAACAATTGTAAATTTCGGACAACACCACGCGCCTTAGTTTTCACCGTTCAGTCCAGATACATTGGTGTGCTGAATTTGACTCAAATATTGGTGCAACAGTTGTGGCGACATACCAAAAATGGCGCGCAATTCATGCGAAAAATGCGCCTGATCAGCGAACCCGTGTTCGGATGCAATCGCCGCAACGCCCAGACGTTTGTTTTGCAATAGATCAATGCAGGCGCGCCGTACTCGACGCAAGCGCGAAAACACCTTTGGCGTGACCCCAACCTCGGCCACAAACCGCCGCCGTAACTGGCGCTCGCTGAGTCCAGACGATTCCAACAACACGCTCAAGGATTCATTGCCCTCAGTTTGAATCAACAAGGAAACGACCTTTTGCACAGCATCATCGAGTAGGCGCGCGTGATCAACATAATCGGCAAACACTCGTTCAATTCCCGATGAGAATGCCGCCAAGGACTGTGGCAACGGCGACAAGCAGACGCACAACGATGCATAACATTCGGGCATGACAGTTTCGAGCGGTAAATTTCTACCGACGATCAAGGCAACATCAATGCCCAGAAAAGCTCGCAAAGCGCCAGGCTGCAGGCGCACGCCACGATAGCGAACGCCGCGATAAATCGGTACGCGCATTGCCACCGCACTTGGCCCCGACAAGGAAGCATACAACCGCCCTTGCGGACCAGGCTCGACCAAAGTCAGATTGCATGCGCCATCCGGCATGACCACATGATCGACTTGAAACGGATCCTCGGCCGCTGTTTCAAAAGCCCAGAATCGGCTTACTAGCGCTGCAAACTCCGGCCTTGGTGCTTGTTCTTCGTATTGCATCAGTAACTTTGCAGATCGGATTTCAACAGCGTGTGACCAGCACCAACTGATGAATTGCCTTTTTGCGATCTATGAGAATCGTCGCTAATGCCGCCACAGTACCGACAAAAAAACTAAGCCGGCAAGCTTGGATTAATCAGAAACTTGGTGCCCGTAGTTCGTTGTGCATAAATCGCGATTTCGCTCGGTTGCAAAGCTGCGGCGAGCGAAATTTCGCGCGAGTAGTGGCTGGCAAAAGTTGTCTTGAGTTCTGCCAGCACGCGCGCCTGCATTGCTTGCATGGCTTCGACGCCGATCTTCGCCAGATATGGGGTGAGTAACCAGCCGTTGAGGGAGAAGGCGAAGCCAAAGTTGCGCTTGAGCACCGTTGGCCCGGTATCGAGTGCGCCATAGACATAGACTTGTTTAAGCGTGTTCGAACCGTAGCCGCTATAGGCTTTGGCTTTGCGATTTATCGCGACTTCCATGCAACTGAAAATTTGGCTGATCAAGGTGCCACCGCCGATAGCATCAAATGCGATGGTCGCGCCGGTTTCGGCAAGTTTATTGGTCAGATCCTCAACGAAATCTGGCGCGCTGGAATTGCAAATGTACTTTGCGCCCATGTCGCGCAATAGCGCTTCCTGCTCCGCATTGCGAACAATATTGACCAAGTTGATACCGTCCTTGATGCAAATTCGGTTGAGCATTTGACCTAGATTGCTTGCCGCCGCGGTGTGCACCAATGCGCTATGCCCTTCGCGGCGCATTGCATCGGTCATACTCAAAGCCGTCATCGGATTCACAAAAATCGACGCGCCATCGGCGGCTGAAGCTCCCTCAGGCAGCGGGACGCACTGCGCCACTTTGGCGGTGCGAAATTGGGTGTACATCGCGCCGCCCACCATCGCAACTGTTCGCCCTAGCAAAGCCTGTGCTTGTGGCGAGCTGCCAGCGCGCACCACCACACCGGCGCCTTCGTTGCCCACCGGCATCGACACGCCGACACGTCCCTGCATGGCTTTCATCGCAGCTTCGGGGATCGCCGAAGTGACTATTGGTCGTTCTGTCGTACCGCTTAATTTGGCCGTGGTTAGATCTGCCATGCCAAACAAAAGACCCAGATCGGACGGATTGATCGGTGTAGCTGTCACTTGAATAACAACTTCGTCCGCTCCCGGGTCAGCGATATCAAACTGTTGCAAGGAAATCTCCAATTCGCCATTGGGCGTGACCAGAGAACGGAGTTGCAGGCCGGTGGTTGCGGTAGTGGTCATGATGTTTTCCTTCGTGGGGACAATCGGGAGTTTATGGATGGGCGCGAGGCAAAACCGACGGGTGGCGAATCAGGCAAGCGGACGTCGAGTATCACTTAATTCCAGCCTCAAGCGTCATGCCCGCCGCTCGCAATCGCTCTACTAATACATCACCCAAGCCACTTGCTGGGGTTAGGAACCCTGCGCTACCCGCAGCGTCAGGCAATTCGTCGAACTGCAAGGCCAAACACAACGCAGACTCACACACCATCTTGGTTGTCGCTCGATTGCCGGGGTCGCCACTGTCAGCGATTTTTCCGCGCAGCATTTTTCCGGATGCACTCTTGGCAACCAGTTCGCAGCGGTACGAGCCGTTGTTCATGGCGCTCTCAGACGGGCCTTGGCCCGGGCCAGGCATGAGCTTTTCGGTGACTTGTTTTACCCCCGGCAGCTTGACCATCAGTTTGGATGAGGCCATGCCGAGACTAAAGCTGGCGGCAGCGGCGGCGGCGATTGGGCCTTTGCCGATGCGCATGTATTCCTGATAGTGAAAATTCTTGCCATAACCGAGCAAGGCGGCGCTGCGGCGAACCACGCGGGTGTTGATCGGGCCCATCACGAAGGGCACCAACCAGGCGCGGAAGTCTGGATCGTTGACCGGCAAAACCGGATCTTCATGTGCACTCTTGTCCTTGGGTTGCGTGCCTTTGGGATTGAGCAAAAACGGTTGCGCAAAATCTTTGACCGCATCGGAGGCGAGCATGTTGAGGCCGGATGCCAGCGTGCCGCCATTCACCCCACCGCGCATACTCACTGCACTTTTGACACTGACGCATTCTTCGCCATGCTGCGCTTGCATCGCTTGCGTCATCAGCCAAGCGCCGAGGTCGGACGGTACAGAATCAAAGCCGCAAAACGGAATGATACGAGCGCCGGTTTTGACAGCTTGGTCCTGATACTGCTCGATCATTTCCCGCACCCAGGGCGTCTCGCCAGTGATGTCAACATAGTGCGTGCCGTTGCGCACGCAGGCGGCTACCAGCTCACTGCCAAAAATCGCGAATGGACCGGCGGTGCTTAGCACCACCGCGGTATTTTTGGCTAACTCATTAAGGGCAGCGACGTCCAATGCATCAGCCACAATCACATCCGCGTTCCGAGCTCCCGCGCCACAAGCCGTCTTAACTTCTTGCAGTTTGCCTGCACTACGCCCGGCGATTGCCCAGCGAAGTTGCCTTTGTAGCGCAGCTGGTAATTTGGCGAAATAGGCTACAGTTTGCCGCCCGACAAAACCGGTGGCGCCGTAAAGCACTACGTCGTATTTTCTGGCGACATTGGATTTAACTGTTTTGATAACCATGGATGATTGACTATGTTGTTGGCTAGAAGGTTTGGTCTTTTCAAAAAATCATTCGATCCTCAAGGCCTGCTCAGGGCCAATTCTGCCGCACGCAATGCATCACGTGCGTGTCGCGCCCGGCGATCGAGCTCAAATAATTCACTACGCAATCGACTGCGCCGATCATCGAACTCTTTTCGAACGTGCTTGCGATCTTCATCCTTTTCGGACTCACTTACGCGCTTGTATTCAGCGAGATCGATATCACGCAATTGCCGTTGTAGTGCATCGCTGCGTGAATCGATCTTCGCTAGTTCAGAGCGCGCTTGATACACCGCATGCGCCAATTCATAACGACGGCGAAACTCCACATCGACCATCGGCGGACACGCACCGGCATAGTACGAACCGTTTAAGCCCAGAGCCACCGCGTTCTCAATCCGGCAATAGGTTTGCAAGCCCTGATCGCGGCCAGTGACATAACGACCCGTATCTACCGCGATGCCGGCCTTGCGGCAGATGCCGATTCGATCATCAAGCGTCGCCATCGGCTCACCACTCAAGCCATCTTTCAAACCAATATCCAGCCAATTGGCGTGCTGACATTCTTCCTGAGTCATCGTTGCGCAACTGGCGAGCAGTGCTGCCGACACGCACAGAACAAGATACTTGATGGAATTTTTTATCATGACGAAATTTTGAGGTCTCAACTTAGCGGTGTTTCACCGTAATCAATCAATGAGTAGGTGCTGGTGATACGCCGTCACAAAATTTCTCAACTCCGTGTGCGATACATCCAAGCAACTACAACACCCAAACCCGCCGTTCGAATCAAATCAAATACGATTTGCTTGATCACCAACATCTCGGGAAGCGGTTGCACCACGTAATAAATCATGTAGGTCGGTATGACTGTCAGGAAGGCAACAACGACACCAAAACGTAGTCCCTGCCCCAGCCAGGGTTTGTCTTCGCAACCACGCTGGTAAATCCAAACGAACGCAATCGCGATAAAAACATGCGCCAGCAACATGATGGGGAAATGCTGCTGACTGTCGGCCTCTGAGCGCATGATGTTCGGTAGTTGGGCGTAATCACCATTCAACAATAGGCCGTGCAACAAGAAATCGGTGCCCATGGCAACGACAAAGAAAACCAGTGTGGAAAGCCAGAAACGTTTGTTCATGATCGCCTCCAATATTTATTTGGTGTGGCCTGAGTTTAGACCCAAGCTTGAGGCGACGGAAGCACGCGTTAGCGGACCTCGCTTACTGGCGAATTCGCAAACTGAGCGATCAGTCGCTCCACCACTGCACCTTCACCGCGAACTCGCAAAGTCGCGCCTTCATCATTGGCGCGCTCTTCCAACACCTCACAACGCGCGAAAATTTCGCCACGCATCTGCTGTGCCGACCACGGCAAAAACAATTCCGCCTCGACCATATCTTGTTGAAAAAATGCGATGATCATTTCGCGTAGGTGCGCAATGTCATCGGCGCGGCGGGCGCTCATCACAACGCAATTCGGATATTTGGCGCGTAAGTTGGCTTCGCATTCGGCTTGCGCTGCAGCATCGCCGACGTGATCGATTTTGTTGAATACGCGGATGCGCGGCACGTCCTTCGCATCGATTTCGGCGAGCACTTTGTCGGTTACTTCCAACTGCCGCTCAAAGCCATGATCGCTAGCATCAATAACGTGGAGCAGTAGCGAAGCATCGAGCGCTTCTTCCAGCGTTGACTTGAATGAAGCGACCAATCCGTGAGGTAGATTTTTGATGAAGCCGACCGTATCGCTGACCAACACGCGCGGTTTGCTTTCGGGTTGCAGTGCCCGCACAGTGGTATCGAGCGTCGCAAAAAGTTTATTTTCGACCAGCACATCGCTGCCGGTGAGCGCGCGCATCAGCGTCGATTTACCGGCATTGGTGTAGCCGACCAACGCAACGTTGGCACCGCCTTGACGATCTTGCCGGCGCGCACGTTGGGTTTTTCGTTCAACGTCCATCGCGTCGATTTCGCGTTGCAAATCGGCAATCCGATCACGGATTTTTCTTTTGTCGAGTTCGGTATGCGACTCGCCCGCGCCGCGCCCGCCGACACCGCTGCGCTGCCGCCCTTGCGGACCGGCTAGTTTGGCCGCTTCGCGCAAACGCGGTGCCATGTAGCCCAACCGTGCGATTTCGACTTGCGCGCGCGCCGCCCGCGAACGCGCATGACGATGGAAAATTTCGAGGATCACCATGGTGCGATCCATCACCTCGCAACCGACTTCCTTTTCTAAATTGCGCGCTTGCGAGGGCGAGATTTCGTGGTCGACGAAGATGACTTCGATTTCACCGTTGGTCGCATCCGCCGCTGCATGCAGCGTCTTTTCGAATGCACCGGGGACTGGTTCGCTATCGACGTAGGCGCGCATCTCCTCACGTTTGCCGGTGCCAAGATAGGCACCGTGATCAAAACTGGAGCGCTTTTGCGTAAACGTGGCAGTGATTTCAAAGCCGAGCGTCTTGGCCAAATCACGTAGCTCGGCCAATGACGCTTCAAACTCAATGTCGTTTACATTCGGTAATTGCACCGAGGCAACGATGGCGTATTTAGGTTTGGCTTTAATGTCTTTTTGCATTAGTTGTCGACATTTTTTGCGCCTTACGCCGCATCTATAACTGCATTAAACGTCGCACTTGGCCGCATCACCGCTGAGAGTTTTGCGGTATCGGGCATGTAGTAGCCACCGATATCGACAGGCTTGCCTTGCACTGCCTTGAGTTCATCGGTGATTTTTTGTTCGTTGTCGGCGAGTGCTTTAGCCAGCTTGCCAAAATGCGCTTTAAGTTCCAAATCGTCGTTTTGTTCAGCCAGTGCCTGTGCCCAATACAGCGACAAATAAAACTGACTGCCACGGTTATCGAGTTGTCCGGTTTTGGGTGAGGGCGATTTATTATTGTCGAGAAATTTTCCGGTGGCTTCGTCCAGCGTTTTAGCCAGCAGCTTGGCACGCGCATTACCGTTCTTGATACCCATGTCCTCCAGGCTAACAGCCAGCGCCAGAAACTCGCCCAACGAATCCCAGCGCAGATGGTTTTCTTCCACCAGTTGTTGTACGTGCTTGGGTGCCGAGCCCCCGGCACCGGTTTCGTACATGCCGCCGCCAGCCATCAACGGCACGATGGAAAGCATCTTGGCGCTAGTCCCAAGCTCCATTATGGGGAAAAGATCAGTCAAATAATCGCGCAGGATATTACCGGTGGCGCTGATGGTGTCCAGCCCGCGTATCACACGCTCCAGCGTGTAACGCATGGCGCGCACCTGGCTCATAATCTGAATATCCAGCCCCGCCGTGTTGTGCTCGTGCAGGTACATCTTGACCTTGGTAATTAGCTGCGCCTCGTGCGGCCGGTACTGGTCCAGCCAAAATACCACCGGCATGCCGGAGTTGCGCGCGCGGGTAACGGCCAGTTTGACCCAGTCGCGAATAGCAGCATCTTTGACCTGACACATGCGCCAGATGTCGCCGGTCTCCACGTCCTGACTGAGCAGGACTTCGCCGGTGTTCAAATCAGTAATGTTGGCCACGCCGTCTTCGGGTATTTCAAAAGTCTTGTCATGCGAGCCGTACTCTTCAGCTTGCTGGGCCATCAGACCCACATTGGGCACTGTGCCCATCGTCTTGGGGTCAAAAGCCCCATGCCATTTGCAGAAGTTGATTATCTCCTGGTAGATGCGCGCAAAGGTGCTCTCGGGCATCACGGCTTTTACATCTTTCAGGCGGCCATTGGCGTCCCACATCTTGCCGCCATTGCGAATCATGGCAGGCATCGACGCATCCACGATGATGTCGTTGGGCGAATGGAAGTTGGTAATGCCTTTGGCCGAGTCCACCATGGCCAGCTCGGGGCGGTGCTCGTGACAGGCGTGCAGGTCGCGCTTGATTTCGTCTTGCTTACTTTGAGGCAGAGTGGCAATTTTTTCGTACAGATTGGCCATGCCGTTGTTGACGTTGACGCCCAACTCTTTGAACAGCGCACCGTGCTTTTCAAACGCATCGCGATAGAAAATTTTGACACAATGACCAAAGACGATGGGATGTGACACCTTCATCATGGTGGCTTTGACGTGTAGCGAAAACATCACGCCGGTCTTGCGGGCATCTTCAATCTCGCGCTCGTAAAAAATCTCCAGCGCCTTTTTACTCATAAACATGCTGTCGATTATTTCGCGATCCAGCAACGACACCTTTGGCTTGAGCACGATAGTCTTGCCGCTCTTGGTGATCAGGTCCATCTTCACATCGCGCGCTCTGTCCAGTGTCATGGATTTTTCGCCGTGATAAAAGTCGCCGCTGTGCATGTGCGAGACGTGGCTGCGCGAGGCTTGGCTCCACTCGGCCATGGAATGCGGATTCTTGCGGGCGTAGTTCTTGACAGCCAGCGGCGCACGGCGATCAGAGTTGCCCTCGCGCAGCACTGGGTTCACCGCGCTGCCAGTGCATTTGGCATAGCGCGCCTTGAGTGCTTTTTCTTCGTCGGTCTTGGGCGAATCGGGGTAGTCGGGCAAAGCATAGCCCTTGGCTTGCAACTCTTTGATGCATGCAGTCAATTGCCCGACGGAGGCGCTGATGTTGGGTAACTTGATAATATTGGTATCGGGCAACAGTGTGAGTCGCCCCAACTCAACTAAATTGTTTGGCACCCTTTGCTCGGGAGTGAGAAATTCCGAAAATTCGGCGAGGACGCGCGCCGCCACCGAGATGTCGCTCCCTTCCACGTCAACCCCTGCAGGTGCAGTAAAAGCCTTGATGATGGGCAGGAAAGAATAGGTCGCGAGCAGCGGTGCTTCGTCGGTGAGTGTGTAAATAATTTTTGATTTGTTTGTCATGATTGTCCCCAAGTTGTGACGCCTTTTTACCGTACTTACGTTGCAATATTATTGTTTCAAATCAAACATGGTGCGTCGCATAAAGCAAAGATCTTCCCATGCTTTGGCTTTTTCCATTGGGCTACGCAGCAAATAAGATGGATGATAAGTGACAATCAATGGTATGCCCTCGTACTCGTGCACTTGCCCGCGTAGCGAGCCGACTTTAATTTCGTCACGCTGCAGTAGCGTCTTTGCCGCTGTGCCGCCAAGTGTCACAATTAATCGCGGCTTGATCATCGCGATTTGTTGCTTTAAGTAGGGGCGACACGAATTCAATTCTTCATCGGTCGGTGTGCGATTGCCTGGCGGGCGACACTTGACAGCATTGGCAATGTACACATCGTGACCACGCTTGAGTTCGATGGCGGCGAGCATGTTGTCGAGCAACTTTCCGGCTTGGCCGACGAATGGTTCGCCTTTTTCATCCTCATCCGCGCCGGGACCTTCGCCAACGAATAGCCAATCGGCTTGAACATCGCCAACGCCAAGCACTGCTTGTTTGCGTTGCTGGCATAGCGTGCAGAGGCGGCAGTCTAAAACTGTGCTTTGTAAAGCTGGCCAATCGTTTGACGACGCATCTTGTGAAACCAGAACTTCATCACAACCACCAACAAGCGAACTTTCTCGAACAGGCTGTTCGCGTAATTTCCAGACCGGGCCTAAGCCCATTTCACGCAGCGTTTGTTCACGCGTCAGAGTGCTCACCGTATTCACGCCAGTTCGCGCGCCATCACGATCGCATCTTCGCGGCCTTCAAATGCAGCATAGTACGAACGTCGCCGACCGATTTCCTTGAAGCCGCAGCGCGCATACAAAGCCAGCGCAGGCAGGTTACTGACACGCACTTCCAATAAAACGCGTTTGGCGCTGCTGTGCCAAGCCAATTCGATGATGTAGCTGAGCAAAGCGCTACCATGCCCTTTGCCTTGAACTTCCGTCGGTACGCCAATATTGAGCAGATGCACTTCATCGACTACGTTCATGGTGACCGCATAACCCACTAGCGCGTCGTCTTTGCTCATCAGCCACATAGCATGTTCAGCGACAAGCGAATCCTGAAATTGACCGCGCGTCCACGGATGCACTTGAACTTGCGTTTCGACCGCCAACACTTCGTCGATATCTTCCGCCGTCATTGGCATGAAATCGCGGCCGAAATGTCGCTGAACATTACGTCGATCAATATTCAATTCAAGCCTCCTTTGGCGAGACGCTCCTGTGTCGTCAATGCCACTTTATCGCGTACATAAATCGGTTGTGCCAGCGCTGCATTGATACCCTCACCGCGTGCAAATCGTGGTGCCGCCAAACGGGCGACAGCGGCAGCGGTGGGGTAGAGATTTGGCAGCACTTTTAATATATCTGGTTTGCGCGCGCGAAGGTCATCGCCATGCGCTATGAATCCATCGCCGACACCAACCCAATTTTCGCCAGTTGGTGCTGGTGACACGCTGTCACCCACACACACAGGTGGTATGACTTCGCGCACTTCGTCACCATTGACTTCATAGGCCGCGCAATAAATCTCATTCATCCGCGCATCCAAACACGCCCAAACAAACCGCTCGTCCGATGCCAGCGCGAGTGCTTGCAAGGTCGAAATTGACACCACCGGAATATTCAAACCGAACGCTAAACCTTGAGTCACGCCGCAAGCCAATCGCAGGCCAGTGAAGCCACCAGGCCCCGCTCCAAAAGCAATGCCATCGATTTGCTGCAAACTAATCGACGCTTCAGCAAGAATTTCATGCACCCAAGGCAGCAAGCGTTCCGCGCCGCTATTGGGCAAGGCTTCATGGCGTTCGATTAGCGCGCCATCGGTCCACAACGCGACCGACAAATGCTCGGTCGCGGTTTCAAAAGCCAACAAACGCATCGACAAAAACTGTCCGTAAATTACAAACGCGCCTTGGCAAACATGCCGCGCAATGCGTCCTGCAAGTCGGCAGGCAGCACGACTGTTTTGGCGTTATCCGAACTCGCCAGCGTGGCCAATGCCTTGATGTACCGTTCGCCCAAAAGGAAACGCACTGGCGCGTCGTCGCCACCGAGAGCGGTTGCCACGCGCTTGATTGATTCAGCGCTGGCATCGGCCAAAGTAATTTGTGCTTCGGCTTGCAGACGTGCCGCCTGCAACTGCGCTTCGGCATTCAAAATGGTCGATTGTTTGGAGCCTTCTGCACGTATCACCACCGCTTTACGTTCGCGTTCGCTGGACGCTTGTGCTTCCATCGCATGGATCATCGACGCAGAGGGTTTGATGTCCTGAATCTCTACCGATTTGACTGTCAAGCCCCAATCAATTGCTTCGTCGGCAATACTCTCGCGCAGGCGAATTTTGATCTTGTCGCGATTCGACAAAGCTTCATCCAAATTCATCTCGCCAATAATGGAACGCAGCGTGGTCATGATCATATTGCGTATCGCTTCGGAGAAATCCGTCACACCGTACACCGCTTTTATCGGGTCGGTGATTTTGATAAAGGCAATTGCATTGGTCAGAATCACGGCGTTGTCTTTGGTGATTACTTCTTGCTCTTGCACATCCAGAATAATGTCCTTGGTGACTAGTTTGTAGCGCACCAAATCAAGATAAGGAATGATGATGTTGAGGCCGGGCAACAAGGTCTTATGGTATTTACCCAAGCGCTCAGCAATCCACTCCTCACCCTGTGGCACGACACGCACGCCTTTTGCAATGGTGACCACTACAAAACCAAAAAAGACTATCGCTAAAAATCCAAATTCACCCATGATCGCTCCCTCAGGATTTACCTACCCGCAACAATTGACCATCAACGGCCACCACCTTCACCCGCTGCCCCGCACCAATCGCTTCATCGGAAACACAAGGCCATGTGTCCGAACCCATCACCGGTTTCTGAAAACGCACTTCGCCACGCCCCATCGGTTCAACCGCGTGCGCCATTACACCGAACTCGCCCAAGGCCGCGTCTGCGGTTCCTGAACGTGTCTTATCGTTTTGGCGAAACACTTTGAACCAAAGCACGGTCATCGCTATCGACGCCAAGGTCCACAACACGATTTGCGCGGTCATGCCAATCGGATAGACCAACAATACCAAACCTACTAGCAAGGCACCGAGAGCGAACCAGACTACATAAAAACTGGTGATCATCAACTCCAACAATCCAAGCACCAGGCCAAGAATCATCCAGTGATACCACAGCATGTCCATAGTGTTTCCTTTTCGTTGTGAAACAATCGCGCTTATTTTTTATGCGTCGCCAAGCGCAACCAAGTATCAATCACAGTATCAGGATTCAGTGAAATAGTTTGTATCCCTTCGTCCATCAACCATTCGGCAAAATCGGCATGATCGGATGGGCCTTGGCCGCAGATACCCACGTATTTACCCAAACGATTGGCGGTGGAAATCGCCATTGAAAGCAACTTCTTGACCGCCGGATCGCGCTCATCAAACGCATGGGCAACCAAGCCGGAATCTCTATCCAAACCGAGGGTGAGTTGCGTCAAATCGTTCGAGCCTATCGAAAAACCGTCGAAGTGTTCGAGGAAAGCTTCGGCCAACAGAGCGTTTGACGGAATCTCGCACATCATGATCAATTTGAGTTCGTTTTCGCCACGCTTGAGGCCATGCGCCGCCAGCAGCTCGACCACGCCGCGCGCTTCTTCGACAGTACGCACGAATGGCACCATGATCTGCACATTGGTCAAGCCCATATCGTTGCGCACTCGCTTCATGGCGCGACATTCCAGTTCGAAACAATCGCGAAAGGACTGTGCCACATAGCGCGACGCACCTCGGAATCCGAGCATCGGGTTTTCTTCTTCCGGCTCATAAATCTCGCCACCAATCAACTTGCGATATTCGTTGGATTTGAAATCCGAAAGTCGCACGATTACCGGCTCGGGATAAAACGCTGCTGCAATCGTCGCCACGCCTTCAGTCAGTTTCTCAACGAAAAAATCGACAGGGGATGCATAGCCGCGCGAACGACGTTTGATTTCGGCGCGCATGGACGCGGGCAATTGATCCATCTCCAAAATCGCTTTTGGATGTATGCCGATCATGTTGTTAATCACAAACTCAAGACGCGCCAAACCCACACCACCATTGGGAATTTGCGCGAACTCAAACGCCAACTCGGGATTGCCGACGTTCATCATGATCTTCACCGGCAAGGGCGGCAAATTGCCCATTTCTTGCCGCGTTACTTCAAATTCCAGCGCATCGCGATAGACATAGCCGGTATCACCTTCGGCGCATGAAATCGTGACACTTTCACCTTCAACCAGTGATGAAGTCGCGTTGCCGCAACCAACTATCGCCGGTATTCCAAGCTCGCGCGCAATGATCGCAGCGTGGCAGGTTCGACCACCGCGATTGGTCACGATCGCGGAAGCGCGCTTCATCACCGGCTCCCAATTCGGGTCGGTCATATCGGCTACCAACACATCACCAGGTTGGACTTTGTTCATCTCCGACGGGTCTTTAACAATGCGAACGGGGCCAGCACCAATCTTTTGCCCAATCGCCCGACCACTGGTCAGCACCTTGCCATGCTGTTTGAGTTTGTACTTTTCCAGCACATTGCCGCCGCCGGATTTGGCGTGTTCGGCCTGTTGCGACTTCACCGTCTCCGGGCGCGCTTGCAGGATGTACAGTTTGCCATCCACACCGTCTTTGCCCCACTCGATATCCATCGGACGCTGATAGTGGTTCTCGATAATCACCGCATAGCGCGCCAGTTCCAACACATCGGCATCGGTCAATGAAAATTTATGCCGTTCCAATTCAGGCACATCGACGGTCTCGGTGCTTTTCCCCGCCACGCGCGATTCGGTAAAAATCATTTTGATGAGTTTAGAGCCAAGATTGCGCCGGATGACGGACGGTTTGCCCAGCGCCAATACGCCTGACGCACCGGAATCCGAGCGCACCATGCGCTGAACGCCTGCTGAGAGCGCGACATCGGCATGGGCAAAGCCTTTGTGCACACGGTAGGCAATTGCGCGGTCGTTGTAGAGCGAGGCGAACACTTCCTTTACCGCATGCAAGATGTTGTCGTAGCCGTGAATGTTCAAAAAACTTTCTTGCTGGCCGGCGAATGAAGCATCGGGCAAGTCTTCTGCGGTTGCGCTTGAACGCACCGCAAACGATGCCCTCTCGCCACTTACTGCAATCAAGGCATCGTATTCGCGCTTGATTTCGGCTTCCAACGCCGCTGGAAACGGCGTTGCCACCACCCATTGCCGTATCTGCGCACCGACTTTCAGCAAGCTGTCGACATCATCCACATCCAGCGCATCGAGCGCCGCATTGATTCGATCGTTCAAGCCTTGATGTGCGAGGAATTCGCGGAAGGCATCGGCGGTCGTTGCAAAGCCGCCGGGCACACGCACGTCGGTCTGAGATAGTTGCGAAATCATTTCTCCCAGCGACGCATTTTTCCCGCCCACGTCGCCGACATCAGTCATACGCAAATGATCAAAAGCTACTGCATAGCGCGTCATCACAAAGCCTTTCCGGTAGGATGCATTTCAGTTTGAAGTAATACGATGATTTTATCGTCATTGCGCCCAGCCAACTCCATCACGTACTTCATTTCCGGCATTTACAAAAATCAATGTCCACCGATCAAAGCACAGAAATCAAACGGACTGTTTTCATCATCTCAGATGGCACCGGGATAACTGCGGAGACGCTAGCACATAGCTTGCTGTCGCAATTTGAAGGCGTCGCCTATCGGCAGATACGGATTCCGTTTGTTGACTCAGTCGAGAAAGCGCAAGACTGCGTTGAACGCATAGGCGAAGCCGCCACCAAGGACGGCATCGCGCCTATTGTGATGTCGACCTTGGTCAACGCCGAAATCGCCGCCCTGCTGCGCCAAACCAACGCCCTCGTGCTGGATTTCTTTGCCGCCTTCATCGCGCCGCTGGAAGCCGCGCTCGGCGTCAAATCCACCCACACCATAGGCCGCACACACAGCAGCGTAAATAGCTCGGCCTATACCGCTCGGATTGATGCAATCAACTTCACCATGGCGCACGACGATGGAATTTCCAGCGCGGAACTCGACAAAGCTGATGTCATATTGGTTGGCGTATCGCGCAGCGGAAAGACGCCGACTAGCCTGTATCTTGCTTTGCAATTTGGCCTGCGCGCCGCCAACTACCCGCTCATCCCCGAAGATTTCGAACGCGGCAAATTGCCCGACGATTTGCGCAAACATCATCACAAACTTTTCGGTCTCACCATCTCCGCCGAACGCCTAAGCTCCATCCGCCAGGAACGCCGTCCCGACAGCCACTATGCGTCCGTCGATAACTGCCGCTGGGAAATCGACCAAGCCCAGAAAATGATGCGCCGCGAAGGTGTACGCTGGCTGGATTCCACCACCAAATCCATAGAAGAAATCGCCGCAACCTTGATGCAGACGGTAATGATAGATCGGCGGGCTTATTGATTCTGGTTTGCTGTTACTGCGAACTAGAGACCTTATAAGCAAGGAATTCCAACCCGGACAATGACAAGGGCAAGGCTTGTGTGGCGAAGGCGGGGTCGTTGATGACCGCCTCGCGCACCAGTTCAGTAATAAGCACTTCGCCTGGCCGTGCGACATCTTCGCCCAGCTTGTACGCCAAGTTCACCGCATCGCCAAAACAATCGACGTGATCGAGCACCAGTATTTCGCCGTAATCAATTCCGATGCCAAATCCAAGCGCCTGAATACTATCCACGGACGGATTAATTGACGCTTGGATCATCGCCATGGCCGCCATGATTGCCTGTTTCGGGTCATCAAAGATGGCCAACAGATTGTCCGCTTCATACTTAACCAATTCACCATGGTGCGATGTCACTATCGGTAAGGTCAGCTTTTGCATCTGCCGAATCAGGCACAAATACGGCAGGATGCCATCGCGGCGCACGCTCAAGGAAAAGCCACTCATGTCCAAGGCAAGAACAGCCTTGCGGCATACAAAAGTTTCATGGATCACTTGCTCAATTGCCGGTCTGCGCTCAGGCGCGGCGGACATGAGCGCGTCCATTAATGCGGAGAAAGTACTCATATGGTTCCTTGATATGGGCAATGCACCCTTCAGAGTCGGCAAGTGAGATTGCCATTAACGCCAAGGCATCGTATCACCCGGACAATTTGTTTTGCTACCATTGGCGAACAATGTACGCCTCGCGCCAGTCGATTGCCGTCGCATTTAACGCTTGTGTATCGAAAACGCGCACTAGGGGTGAGTAAGCGAGCTCGTTCGCTTAGATCAGTTCGATGTGGCAACACGTTGCGAAACATTCGTCAGCTATTATTAACGTTTCACTTCAAATGGAGACAATCATGTCACTACGCATAAACGATATTGCACCGAACTTCACTGCGCAAACCACGCAAGGCCAGATCGACTTTCATCAGTGGATAGGTGACAGCTGGGCGATTTTGTTTTCGCACCCCAAAGATTTCACGCCAGTTTGCACGACCGAGCTTGGCTACATGGCGAAGATTGAGCCTGAATTTACCAAACGTAATTGCAAATTGATTGGTCTGTCGATTGACCCGGTGGATCGTCATAGTGCATGGGCTAAAGACATCGAGGAAACGCAAGGCTATGCGGTTAAGTATCCGATGATCGGTGACCCGGATTTGGCCGTCGCCAAGCTCTATAACATGTTGCCAGCCGACGAAGCAGGTGGCGCGGACGGTCGAACTGCGGCTGCAAATGCCACCGTGCGTTCAGTTTTCATCGTTGGACCAGACAAAAAAATCAAACTGATGCTGACTTACCCAATGACCACCGGACGCAATTTTGATGAAGTTTTGCGTGTGCTGGACTCGATGCAGCTCACCGCCAAACACAAGGTTGCGACGCCGGTGAATTGGAAGCATGGCGATGATGTGATTATCGCTGGCTCGGTGTCAGATGACGATGCTAAGACCTTGTTTCCAAATGGCTGGAAAACAGTGAAGCCTTATTTGCGGGTGGTGAAGCAGCCCGGTTAATTCGTCTTTGGTGCTGGCGTGGAGTGTCGGCTGTGTACAGACTACCCGCTACGCAGGCGAGAATCAGTGCTTCTCGAAACCCCCGCTACGCCGCCGTTGCCGCACCGCTTCAAACAGGCAAATCGCCGCTGCCGCGCCTACGTTGAGCGATTCTGTGGTGACATCAAGCGGAATGGTGGCGCGATGAGTCGCCAAAGCAGCGAGTGTGGGCGAGAGTCCTGCGCCTTCGTTGCCGAATAGCCAGACGATAGGTTCGGTGAGATTGAGGTTATAAATGCTTTCAGCATCTTTGGCGACAGTCGCCACGGATTTGGTACGCGCATTTTTCATCAATTCGGCGAGGTCGATTTGCTCGTGTATGGTCAAGCTGAAATGCGCACCCTGCCCTGCGCGCAGCACGCGTGGCGTCCATGCGCCTGCGCATCCGTTGCCCAGCACGACTGTGCAAACGCCCGCAGCAGCTGCAGTGCGCAAGATCGCGCCGACATTACCAGCATCTTGCACGGCATCTAGTACTACGGCGCCTGTAGACAAATTGAGCACTGGTATGGCTGGGATTTCCACCACCGCAGAGATGCCGACGGAGGCAGAAAGCGCAAAAATTTCGCGATACAGCGTGTCGCGCAGCACTAAAGTATCTAGCGTGGGATTGTGCATTTGCAAGGCGACGACTTCGGGATGGTTTTGCGCGCCTTCGCTAATGACAAGTTGTTGAATCTGCGCGCCACGCGCGATTGCGTTGGCCACTAAATGTATGCCGTCGGCAATCGCACGGCCTTGCTTGCGCGGTTCGCGTGCGTCTTCGGCGAGCGCGCGCAGCGCTTTGAATTTGGTGTTGTCGCGCGAGGTGATCGCGGCGCTTGCAATTAGGGATTTCATGCGGTGGTTATGCCCCCACGTTCAAGCAAAGCGCGCACTGGCGCGAAACTTCTGCGATGAAATTCGGTCGGGCCATGGCGGTTGAGCGCAGCACGATGCTGCGGCGTATCGTAGCCTTTATGTTGATTCAAGGCGTATTGCGGAACTAACAAATGAATGCGGCACATCTCGGCATCACGGGCGGTTTTGGCCAGAATTGACGCGGCGGAAATTGCCGGCTCACTGGCATCGCCACGCACAATGGCGCGTGCGGGAATGCTCAGTTTCGGGCAGCGATTACCGTCAATTAATGCTTCGCTCGCGGCTGGCGCAAGACCCGCAACGGCGCGCTGCATAGCCAGCATTGTGGCCTGCAAAATATTGATTTCGTCTATCTCTTCGACCGTCGCATAGGCAATGGCATAGGTCAGTGCTTTTTCGCGAATTTCCAACGCCAGCCGATCACGCATGCGCTCTGAAAGTTTTTTGGAATCATTCAGCCCGACGATGGGGCGCGCCGGATTGAGGATGACAGCCGCGGCGAAAACTGGCCCTGCCAAGGGGCCGCGACCGGCTTCGTCGACCCCACAGACGCGCAATAGCATCAGGCCGTACCAAGATAGGGCAGCACCACTTTCGCTGCCTGTTGGCCAGTGTCCTGGCGCAACTGAACATGGATATCGGCGAAGACCTTTTCGACTGCCCTGCGCACTGGCTTGTCGACCAAAATATTACCTAGCGCTTGCGCCAGATTTTCCGGTGTCGCATCGTCTTGAATAAATTCCGGCACGACAAAACGCCGCGCGAGAATATTTGGCAAACCTATCCATGGCAAATAACCCATGCCCAGCATGATGCGGTGTGTCCATGGCGACATCTTGTAGGCGATGACCATTGGCCTGCCGACTAGTGCGGTCTCCAACGTCGCTGTGCCACTGGCCACCAGCACCGCGTCGCTCGCCGCAATGGCTTCGGTTGCGTGGCCGAACATCAAAGTGAATGGCAAGTCGTCGGCCTTACATTGCCACAACGCGATTTCAAATTGCAGACGTGTTTCGCGCGAAATTAACGGTACCAAAAACTGAATTTTGGGAAAGCGCAGCAGCAATAATTTTGCCGCTTCGATAAATGTCTCGGCCATGTATTGCAGCTCGGACTGCCGACTCCCAGGCAAGAGCGCGACAACTTGTTTGTCCGCCGCGATTTCCAGTGATTCACGTACTGCCGCTTGTTTGATCTCGGGTGCAATTACGTCGGCCATCGGGTGACCAACAAACGTACATTTCACCGGCGTATTGGCATACAGCGCTGGCTCGAACGGAAACAATGCGAGCAAATGATCAACCGATTGCACTATTTTTTTCAAGCGATTTTTGCGCCATGCCCAAATCGACGGGCTAACAAAATGAATCACCGGAATGCCGGCACGTTTGAGCTTTTTTTCAAGCCACAAATTGAAATCCGAGCCATCGACACCGATGAACGCAGCGGGCTTGTCGGCCAATACGCGTTTGAGCAATTGCCGCCGGATACCGCTAATTTCGCGGTAATGGCGCAGCACTTCGGCATAGCCACGTACGGACAGTTTCTCAGCTGGCCATAGCGCGTTGAAACCTTCGCGCTCCATCTTGGGTCCACCTATGCCATAGAAGGAAATATCGCTACGCTGCGTTTTGAGCGCGGCGATCAAATGTGCCGCGAGTTGGTCGCTGGACGCTTCGCCAGCGACCATGGCAATACGAGTCATCAGCGAATTATCCCGCGTCCGCTGTGTTGCAAGAATTCCGACAGTGGCAACAATTCAGCACAAGTTTTGGCTTCTTCGGCAATCGCCGATTTGGCATCGTCGAGCAACAAGCCTTTGCGATACAGTGTTTTAAAAGCATGGCGTATGGCGGCAATTGCCTCGGCAGAAAAGCCACGTCGCTTGAGCCCTTCAGCATTGATGCCGCGCGGCTCAGCCGGATTGCCGAATGCCATAACGTAAGGCGGTAAATCCTGCGCCAACATGCTGCCAAAAGCGGTCATGCTATGTGCGCCGATATGCACAAACTGATGCACACCGGTAATCCCACCGAGAATCACCCAATCGCCGATGTGGACATGGCCAGCTAGCTGCGTGCTATTAGCCAAAATGATGTTGCTGCCGAGGACACAATCGTGGGCGATGTGCACATAGGCCATTACCCAATTGTCATTGCCGACTGTGGTCAAACTACGATCTTGCGTGGTGCCACGATTGATCGTGCAAGACTCACGAAAAGTATTGCGATCTCCAATTTCGAGCCGTGTTGCTTCGCCAGCATATTTCTTATCCTGTGGTGCTGCGCCGACTGAGCAGAATTGGAAAAAGCGATTGTCGGCACCTATACGGGTGTTGCCTTCGATTACCACGTGCGGCCCGACCCAAGTATTGGCACCGATCTCAACATGCTCGCCAACGATGCTGTATGCGCCAATGGTCACGCCTTCGGCAATTCGGGCATTGGGATGCACGATGGCTGTTGCGTGTACGGTCATGGCACTGGACGTAGCGTACACATTAGCTCTGCCTCGGCGGCGATTTGACCGTCGACACTTGCCGTCGCGGCGAATTTCCATAGGCCGCGTTTGGTCGCGAGAATTTTTGCTTCAATCACCAATTGATCGCCCGGGCTAACCGGCCGCTTGAAGCGCGCGCCGTCAATGCCAACAAAGTAATACACGGATTTGGCTTTATCTTCCGGCGTGCCACCCAAAGTTTTGAACGACAGCAAGGCTGCGGCTTGTGCCATTGCTTCGACAATCAACACGCCCGGCATGACCGGATGATGCGGATAGTGGCCGGGGAAAAATGGCTCGTTGATACTGACGTTTTTGATCGCGGTGATACGTTCGCCAACGACTATTTCCCGCACGCGGTCAATCAGCAGCATCGGATAGCGATGCGGCAAATAATCCAGAATGCCGCGTATGTCCATCGCGCCGGTGTCAGATTTTCCCGTTGTAGTGTCAGCGTCGCTCATGATGATTTTTTCTCCAGGTCAGCCAAGCGTTTTTCCAACGCTCGAATTTTATCGGCCATCGCATCGAGATGCCGGAGCTTGGAAAAATTCTTCAACCAATCGCTATGCTCAAGAAACGGCGTACCACCGCTGTACATGCCCGCTTTGGCAATTGATTTGGCAATCAAAGTCCCCGCCGAGACAATCACGTCATCACAAATTGTCAAATGTCCGCTAATCATCGACGCACCAGCCAGCGTGCAGCGTTTGCCTATTGTTGTGCTTCCAGCGATACCAGTGCAACCGGCAATTGCCGAATGTGCGCCAATGCGCACGTTGTGTGCGATTTGCACGAGATTATCAATCTTCACACCATCTTCAATTACTGTATCGAGCATGGCGCCACGGTCGATGGTGGTGGCCGCACCGATTTCAACATCGTCACCAATCAGCACCCGACCAATTTGCGGAATTTTGAACCAGCTACGGTCGATATCCGGTGCATAACCGAAGCCGTCGCCACCAATAACCGCGCTTGAGTGAATAGTTGTCCTTGCACCAATTACACAACCGGCATAAATGCTCACATTCGGAAATAGTCGCACGCCCTCGCCGATTTGCACGTTGTTGCCGATGCTGCAATTCGCTCCAATCACGGTACCCGCGCCAACACGCGCGCCGCTACCTATCCAAGTGTTGGCTCCAACTGAGGCAGTCGGGTCGACCTCTCCCTCAACCACCGCACTCACATGGCAACCCGCAACCACTGGCGGCGGCGGATTCATCCACTGCGCAACGCGGGCGAAGTAAAGGTAGGGTTGCGGGACAACGATGGCTGGAACCGGACAATGGTCAACGGTTGGTGCGATGATGACCGCTGAAGCGCGTGTAGTAGCAAGCTGCTGCCGATATTTCGGATTCGCAAGGAAAGCCAAATCGCCGGGACCGGCACTATCGAGCGGTGCAATGCGATGAATGGTAATTAACGGCGTGTCGCCAGCACCAACTGGCACTCCGGTTGAATCGAGAATTGTGCCGCCAAAACGGGCGACGATTTCATCAAGCCGCACCGCCATAATTGGCCTAGCTTACTTTGCAGGTGCCTCGACGAGCGCCTTGATCACCTTATCGGTGATGTCAATTCGCGGACTGGCGTAAACCGCTTCTTGAAAAATAATGTCGTACTTTTCTGCATCGGCAATCTGTTTGATAATTTTGTTAACGCGATCAAATATTGCAGCCGTCTCTTCGTTTTGGCGCTGGCTAAGGTCTTCGCGAAACTCACGCTGTTTTCGTTGGAAATCGCGATTTAGTTCCCCGAACTCCCGTTCTTTTACGCGGCGATCAGGCTCGGCCATCGCAACGCCACCTTTTTCCAGCGCTTCTTGCATTTCTTTCAATTGCTTGGCGATCTTCTGCAGATCCGCATCGCGTTTTTCAAAATCCTTCTCGATACGCTTCTTTGCTTTGGCTGCCTGAGGTGCCTCATTCATGACGCGCTGGCTGTTGACGAAACCAATGCGTGACTCCGCGTACACCACACTGGTGACGGTCATCAAGCTAAGTGCGACGGGTATCAAAAATCGTTTGGAAAACATGGCTTGCCTGTTAATTCAGGTTAGTAGATTAGAAAGAATTTCCGAGTTGAAACTGAAAGCGCTGCAACTTGTCGGTTGATTGGGTATTCAATGGTTTGGCTAAGGCAAAACGCAATGGCCCCATCGGTGAATTCCAACTCAGCCCCAAACCCGTACTGTAACGCAGGTTACCTGGTTTAAACGCATCGCCGTAACCAAAAACATTGCCCGCATCAACGAAAGCTGAAATCCGGAACGACCTATCGGTACCAGCGCCCGGTGTTGGCATGAATAACTCGGCGTTGGCGATTACACGGAAATTTCCACCCAGATATTCGGCCGTGGTCGGATCACGCGGACCTAGCGATCCGGATTCATAGCCGCGCACCGAACCAATTCCGCCGGCGTAGAAATTTTTGAAGAAGGGTAGTTCTTTGCCGCCATAGCCTTGTGCACCACCTAGCTCACCGTTGAGCATCAAAGACCATCTTTTAGCAAAAGGAAAGTATTTTTGATATTGATAGGTTGCACGGTAATAAGTGGCAGTACTACCTGGGGTGGCGAGTTCAATCACAGCGCGCTGCAGCGTGCCTTTGGTCGGATAATTAAAACTATCGCGATCATCACGCGTCCAGCCTAAGGTCGCCAGATAGGTGGTGCTGTCCGCCCCAAATGTATTCACATAATTGATGTAACGGATCGGACTAAATATATTCAAGCTCAACGAAGTCTTATCAATCGATAGTCCCAAATGCATGCCTTCATCGTCGGCGATCGGGAAGCCAAATCGCACACCTCCACCGATGGAATCCGAACCAAACGTACCAGTGTTTAGCGAGCTAGTGTCGGTCTTGCGGGTATATATATCAAAGCCACGACTGATGCCATCAGGCGACCAGTAGGGATCCGTATGGGAGATCGAATAAACCTGATTGGACTTGCTGGTACTAAGCTGGAAGCCAAGATGTTTGCCACTTCCAAACAAATTTTGTTGATTTATGGAGCCCGACAGCACCAAACCTTCAGCACTTGAAAAGCCCGCGCCAATTAACAAATTTCCTGTTGGCTTTTCCTTGAGTTTGACGTCAACATCGACCTGATCGATAGTCCCCGCGACGGCTGGTGTTTCGACGGTGATGTCTTCAAAGTAACCCAGGCGATCAATGCGTTCTTTGGATTTGTTAATGCGCTCGCCATCATACCAACTCGATTCCAGCTGCCGTATTTCACGACGAATTACCTCATCACGAGTTTTGGTGTTGCCAGCGATGTTGATACGTCGGACATATACACGACGACCGGGATCGAGCACCACAGTGAACGCAACCTGACGTTTTTCTCTATCTACTTCAGGCGCTGAGTTAACGTTGGCAAACGCATAACCTTCGTTGCCCAGACGATCGGTAATGGCTTTAGTAGTGTCGGTCATCGCCTCGCGGGAGAACACTTCACCCGGTTTGACCTTCACCAATGGTGTCAACACACTTTCGGGCAGGATCAAGTCGCCGGTCAACTTTAGAGACGAGACGGTGTACTGTTCACCTTCGGTCATATTGATGGTGATGTAGATGTCCTGCTTATCTTGAGAAATCGAAACTTGCGTGGACTCAATATTGAACTCGAGATAGCCGCGATCCAAATAGTAGGAGCGCATCTTTTCCAAATCGCCGGAAAGTTTCTGCTTGGAATATTTATCGTTACCGGTGTACCAAGTGAGCCAACCAGGCGTCCGCAGTGTGAATTGATCGAGCAGATCGGACTCGGAGAAAGCTTTGCTGCCGATAATATTGATTTGCTTTATGCGCGCAACTTCACCTTCCACGACCGTAAAACTAATGCCAACGCGATTGCGCTCTAACGGCGTGACGGTGGTTTTCAAATCAACTGCGTAATATCCTTGGCTCAAGTATTGACGCTTGAGTTCTTGCTCCGCGCGTTCGACCATTGAGCGGTCAAAAATTCGCGCTTCGGCTAAACCAACTTCCTTGAGGCCTTTGGTCAAATCTTCGGTCTTGAACGCCTTAAGTCCGTCGAACTTTAGCGAAGCAATTGCCGGTCGTTCATCGACAACGACGACCAGTACTTGACCCTCGACTTCAAGTCGAACGTCTTTAAAAAACCCGGTGGCAAAAAGCGCCTTGACGGCTTGTGAGGCGGATTCGTCAGTCATGGTGTCGCCGACTTTGACCGGCAAATACGAGAACACGGTACCTGCCTCAGTGCGCTGTATGCCTTCCACGCGAATATCTTTGATTTTGAATGCTTCCCACGCGTAGGCGGGAGCAACCAGCAGCGTGCTGATCATGCCGGCCAATGCGGCCTTGCGCAGCGGTGTTCCGCGCTTGAGTTTGGATGAGCGCGTCGAAGCACTGTGTAAGGATTTTTTCATTAAGTCAGCCGGAAATCAGACGATTTATGTCGTTGTAAAAAGCAAAGCTCATCAAGATTCCTAGGAATACCAAACCGAGCTGTTGCCCGTATTCCATGGCACGCTCACTGAGCGGCCCACCTTTGACGAACTCGGCAAAATAATACAGCAAATGCCCGCCATCAAGCACCGGAATCGGCAGCAAATTGAGCACGCCGAGACTGATACTGATGAGCGCAAGAAAACCAAGATAGTAGGCGAGACCGAGGCTCGCCGATTGACCGGCATAGTCAGCAATTGTTACCGGTCCGGAAATATTCTTTAAGGATATTTCACCCAGCAACATGCGCCCCATCATCCGCAGTGTCAGTATCGAAGTATCCCGGGTCTTCATCGCCGCACGACTTAAAGCCTCGAGCGGTGGATAACTTACAGTTACAAATCGAGCTTCAAACGCGTTTCGATCCTCTTTGCCTTGGATGCCAAGTCGACCGCTGGTTTTATCACCCTTAATGACGCTATCAGGGGTTACGACGATTTGCAGCGATTGAGCATTACGGCGAATTTCGAGTTGCAGGGCGCGACCTGGTGCGCCACGAACCATCGCCACCAATTCTGACCAGTCGGCAATTGTCTCGCCATTTATGGCAAGCACTAAGTCATCAACCAGCATTCCGGCGCGCTCAGCGGCCGAATTGGCTTGAACGAAGCCAACAACTGGTGGAATGGCCGGACGAAACGGAACCAATCCTAAAGCCAGCAGCACATCCTGATCCACAGGTTTGTCTGCAAGCAGTTCACCACCAACACGATACGATGCGTGCGTTTGATTGGGGCGCATTACTTCGATCTCGAACGCCTCTTTGTCCATCGCATGTTGCAACACCTCCCAGCGCAAGTCCTGCCAGCTTTGAATGCGCACACCATTAACGCTTAACGGCGTGTCACCAGCACCAACTCGCAATTCTGCTGCTATCGAGCCAACGGGCGGTTCGCCTAGTGTCGGTCGCAGTTCCTGGGTACCACCGACGAAAGTCAGCCAGTACAAAAATATTGCCAGCAGCAAATTTGCCACGGGTCCGGCAAGCACAATCAGCGTACGTTTACCCAATGTTGCGCGAGTAAAACTGCGATGCAGCTCTTCAGCCGCCACCGGTCCTTCGCGCTCGTCGAGCATCTTGACGTAACCACCCAGCGGAAAAGCCGCAAGCGCCCATTCGGTTTGATCAGGACCACGTTTAATAGACCAAATAACTTTGCCGAAACCGATCGAAAAGCGCAGTACTTTGACCCCGCAAGTGCGCGCGACTGCGTAGTGGCCGAATTCGTGCACGACAACCAAAACTCCGAGCGCCAGAAAAAACGAGGCGGCGTACCACAGCAATGTCGTCACACTCATAAATGACACCGCTGACACGCTATCGTTGCGACCTCGCGCGCGTACCGGTCGGCTTCAAGAATCGACGCTAAATCATCAGCCGGCACGCTCTCAACAGCATCAAGGGTCGCACTGATGACCGTGGGAATATTAAGAAATGACAAGCGACGTTCGAGGAAAGCGGCGACAGCAATTTCGTTTGCCGCATTGAGTACTGCCGCGCGATTGTTGCCTTCGTTCAGCGCGCGATAAGCCAAGGCAACGCAAGGGAATCGCTGGAGGTCGAGCGGTTCAAAATCCAAGCGCCCGATCGCGCACAAATCCAACGGCGCTACCCCGGATGAAATGCGTTGCGGCCAGGCCAAAGCTTGTGCAATCGGCGTCCGCATATCCGGATTGCCTAACTGCGCAATGACCGAGCCATCGACGTAATCCACCATCGAATGCACCACGCTTTGTGGATGTATCACCACTTCAATTTGCGCGGCTGGCACGCCAAACAACCAATGTGCTTCGATGACTTCGAGCCCTTTATTCATCATCGTAGCGGAATCCACCGAAATCTTTTTCCCCATCGTCCAATTCGGATGAGCAATCGCCTGCTCCGGTGTGACATCAGCAAGCTCGCTCAATGCACGATTGCGAAACGGGCCGCCCGAAGCGGTGAGCAAAATCCGTTTGATGCCGCGCGCCATCGGGCTACCGGCGTAATCATCTGGCATGGCCTGAAACACGGCGTTGTGCTCGCTATCAATGGGCAGCAGGACCGCGCCGCTTTTTTTGATTTCATCCATGAACACGCTGCCCGCCATCACCAGCGCTTCTTTGTTCGCCAGCAGCACCCGCTTGCCGGCCCGCGCTGCGGCTAGGCTTGGCGCCAGTCCTGCGGCACCGACGATCGCTGCCATTACGGCGTCGACCTCGGGCAAGCTTGATATGTGTTCCAACGCTGAAGGGCCGTAAAGCACCTCGGTAGCAACCGACTCGCGGTGTAGCTGTGCTTGCAACTTTTCTGCACTTAGTACATCACCAACGACAGCAAATTTCGGTCGGAATTTTGTACATTGTGCGGCCAGCACATCGATTCGACTATGACCACTCAAGGCGACAACTTCAAACCGCTCAGGGTGCTGCGCGACCACATCCAGCGTGCTGACACCTATTGATCCAGTGGCACCGAGAATAGTCAGCTTCATTGACCAAGGCACCTGTAAATCAATGCCGCCAAAGGCAATGTCGCGGTCAGGCTATCGATGCGATCCAAAACGCCACCATGACCAGGCAGGAGCTGGCTGCTATCTTTGATATCAGCTTGGCGTTTGAGCAATGACTCGAACAAATCGCCCGCCACGCTCACCGCCGTCAGCATCAACAAAACCAACACCGTAGCGATAGGCCCGATCGTCCAATAATCGCCTAGTGGCGAAAAACTCAACACCAATTCGCCGTATATCAGTACCCCAATCACGCCGCCAACAACCCCTTCCCAAGTCTTTCCTGGACTGATGGTAGGAGCGAGCTTGCGCCGGCCAAAACGACGACCGACGAAATAGGCAGAAATATCGGCGACCCAACATATCGCCATCACTGCCAACAGCAACCAAGGACTAGCGCGAAACAAAACCACCATCGCCAGCCACGTCGGCACGATGACCAACAAACCGATGCCATAACCAAACGCGTCATTGCCAGCCAAGCGCCATTTTTTACGAAACCAGAGCGGCGCAACCAACAACCAAAACAGAGCAGAAATGCCGAAAATGCTTGTCACCGATTCAGGCACACCGATCAGTACTTGCCAGCAAACCAGCATCAGCGCGACAGCAAAAAAATAGCCCGCGCTGTTATTCAAACGCATTAAACGCACCCACTCCCAGCCCGCACACGCAACAACGCCAGCGAACGCAAGCGGCACATAGGTTGCAGGCAAAAAGAACAGAACGCCGCCTAACAAAACGACCAATAACAAGGCCGTGATGACGCGTTGTTTAAGCATCGCTAGCTTTCGCAACTGCAACAAGTTGTTCGCTGGTTCTACCGAATCGTCGTTCGCGGTAACGATACGAAACGATGGCTTGCTCTAGCGCCGTATCATCAAAATCTGGCCACAAGGTATCGGTAAAGTAAAACTCGCTGTAGGCCAATTGCCATAACAAAAAATTACTGATGCGTTGTTCGCCACCGGTGCGGATGAACAAATCCGGCTCTGGCGCATAGGCCATCGCCAGATGTGGCGCCAAATCGGCCTCACCGAAACTTCCGGCCTTTTCTGGATGCGCTAAAGTCATGTGATTGAGTGCTTGCAACACATCCCAGCGGCCTCCGTAATTGGCGCAAATGGTCAATGTGAGTGCTGTGTTATTCGCCGTAGTTGCCTCGCCTTCACGAACCAACGCAACCAGGCGGGGCTCAAACGCGCTCAAGTCACCAACCACTTTTAAGCGCACGCCGTTGGCATCAAGTTTGCCGATTTCACTTTGCAGCATCCGCACAAAGAGGCCGAGTAAGAAAGAAACTTCCTCTACCGGGCGACGCCAGTTTTCTGAACTAAAGGCGAACAGCGTGAGATATTTAATGTCGCGGGAAATGCAGGCTTTAACCATTTCGCGAACGGTTTCAACGCCACGCTGATGCCCGGCTACGCGCGGCAAAAAACGTTTTTTTGCCCAACGACCGTTGCCATCCATGATGATAGCCACGTGCTGCGGCATTGTGCCGACCGCCGGAATAACTTGTGTAGAACTGGTGTGGCGTTTAGACATCTGCTGCCTTTTGAGAGTGGCGAACCGATTTACAAGTGCGACTCGATGAGACGGCTCGATGTAGCGCGTCGACCCAAGTTAAACAGCCATTAACTCTTTTTCTTTTTCCGCTAGCAAACGATCGACTTCAATCACGTAACGGTCAGTCAGTTTTTGAACGTCCTCTTGCGTGCGCCGCTCGTCGTCTTCGGCGATCTCCTTACTTTTCAGCGCGTCTTTGAGGTGACTATTGGCATCACGGCGTAGATTGCGAATCGCAATTTTTGCGCCCTCACCTTCATGCTTGACCACCTTAATCAGATCACGTCGGCGTTCCTCTGTCAGCGAAGGCATCGGTACCCGAATCATTTCGCCCTGCGTTGCCGGGTTCAGTCCCAGGTCGCTATCACGAATGGCCTTGTCGACCTTGCCAACCATATTTTTTTCCCACGGTTGGACACCGATAGTGCGGGCGTCGAGCAGCGTGATGTTTGCCACTTGATTGATGGGAATCATGCTGCCGTAATAGTCGACCTGCACGTGATCAAGCAGCCCTGTGTGGGCGCGTCCTGTGCGAATTTTTGCCAAATCGAGCCTAAGGGCTTCCAAGCTCTTCTGCATTTTCGATTCAGTGGTTTGTTTTAGCTCAGCAATCATACGTGCACCATTGTTCCTTCGTCTTCGCCCATCACCACGCGCAGCAGTGCGCCCGGCTTGAATATGGAGAATACGTTAATAGGGAGTTTTTGGTCGCGACACAAGGCAAATGCGGTGGCATCAAGCACCGCCAAATTGCCCCGGATAGCTTCATCGAAACTGATGCGCGCATAGCGTGTCGCCGTCGGATCCTTTTTCGGATCAGCGGAATAAATCCCGTCGACTTTAGTGGCTTTCAACACAATTTCTGCGCCGATTTCAGAGCCACGCAAAGCCGCTGCAGTGTCGGTGGTAAAAAACGGGTTACCAGTGCCAGCAGCGAAGATGACAATTTTGCCTTCTTCCAGATAACGAATGGCTTTGCCACGAATGTAAGGCTCGATGACTTGCTCGATGTTCAGCGCTGACTGCACACGTGCATTGAGACCGGCTTGACGCATGGCATCGGACAATGCCATCGCGTTCATGATGGTGGCCAGCATTCCCATGTAATCGGCAGTGGCTCTATCCATCCCGGTGGCGGTACCGGCAATCCCACGAAAAATATTGCCGCCGCCGATCACGACGCCAATCTCGACCCCGAGATCAGCGACCGCTTTTATCTCACCGACGATTCCACCGATCATTGCACTGTTGATGCCATAAGCATCTTCACCCATCAGCGCTTCGCCTGAGAGTTTGAGCAATATCCGACGGAATCGGGGAGATGGCATATGTTTTCCTTTAGGGTAAGCCTTGCAAAAACTACCCGCGATTAAGCGGGTGTTGCAACCTTTGCGGCAGTTTCTGCGGCAGCGGCCGCTGCTTGTGCAGCGACTTCGGCGGCGAAATCAGTGGTGACTTTTTCGATGCCTTCGCCAACACAGTACAAACAGAAACTTGCCACTGAGGCACCTTTGACTTTAAGCAATTGTTCTATTGTCTGCTTGCCATCTTCGGCTTTGACGAACACTTGACCCAGCAGCGTCACGTCCTTCAAATATTTCTGCACCGTACCTTCGGCAATTTTTTCCAACATCGCTTCTGGCTTTCCAGCTTCACGCGCCTTTTCAATCGCAATCCGGCGCTCGGTGTCAAGTAAGTCCTGCGACACGCCACTGGAATCCAGTGATTTCGGTTTCGATGCGGCGATGTGCATGGCCAAATCTTTTGCCAACGTGTCATCACCGCCAACGACGTCAATCAACACACCGATCTTTGAACCGCCGTGCAAGTAGGAAGCCAATTTGCCTTTGGCGGCGATGCGTGTGAAACGACGCAGCGACATGTTCTCGCCAATCTTGCCAACCAAAGCCATGCGGGTCGATTCGACTGTGCCATCGCCCATTGCCAGCGCAGAGAGCGTTGCTAAATCGGCCGGATTTTTGTCGGCAACCAAAACCGCGCAATCGGCAGCAAGCTTGAGGAAATCGTCGTTCTTGGCGACAAAATCGGTTTCACTGTTGACTTCAATGATGCCACCGAGCTTGCCATCAGCACTGATGTTGATTGCTACGATGCCCTCAGCCGCCACACGCGATGCCGCTTTGGTGGCTTTGTTGCCGAGCTTGACGCGCAAAATTTCCTCGGCTTTAACCAAGTCGCCTCCCGCTTCGG
This sequence comes from Rhodocyclaceae bacterium, assembly GCA_016721505.1. GTDB lineage: Bacteria > Pseudomonadota > Gammaproteobacteria > Burkholderiales > Rhodocyclaceae > JADKHX01. The sequence continues at coordinate 46,252 of JADKHX010000006.1, forward strand.
TCAGCGCTTTTTTGCATTCCATCATTGGCGCGTCGGTCTTCTCGCGCAATTCTTTGACCATACTTGCGGTGATTTCCGCCATGCTTAACTCCAAATCTGTTTATTTATCTCAGTCCAAATTGAATGTTGTGCAGCGCGCAACCAATGCGCGCTGCACTCATACAAATTACTCAGCTGCTGCGTCGTCTACTTCGACAAACTCGTCGTCGCTGGCGATATGACCGACCAAATCAACCAATGACTGGCTCTTGCCTTCGAGGATGGCGTCCGCCATGCCACGTGCGTAAAGCCGAATCGCACCAGAGGAGTCGTCGTTACCCGGAATGAGGTAGTTGATGCCATCCGGCGAATGGTTGGTATCAACCACACCGACAACTGGAATGCCAAGTTTGGCTGCTTCGGTGATCGCGATTTTGTGATAGCCGACATCGATAATGAAGATTGCATCGGGCAAGCCACCCAGATCCTTGATGCCGCCAATGCCTTTGCGTAGCTTGTCAAGTTCGCGCTGTAGTGTCAGCGCTTCTTTTTTCGACAGTTTTTCCCAACTGCCGTCTTCATTCATTTGCTCAAGGTCTTTAAGACGCTTGATCGACAGCTTGAGAGTTTTGAAGTTGGTCATCATGCCGCCGAGCCAACGCTCATCAACATAAGGCATGCCGCAACGAATTGCTTCTTCAGCAATAATTTCACGGGCTTGACGTTTGGTGCTAACGAAAAGTATGGTGCCTTTCTTGGCAGCCACTTTCTTGATAAAAGCGACGGCTTCCTGATACTTAGCCAGCGTCTTTTCGAGATTGATAATGTGAATCTTGTTGCGATGGCCGAAAATATACGGAGCCATTTTGGGATTCCAGAAACGTGTCTGGTGGCCGAAATGTACGCCGGCCTCCAGCATTTGGCGCATGGTTGTGCTCATTGAACTATCTCCGATGGGTTAAACCGCCGCCTGGCTGTGTTGCGCTACAAATGCAGCGCCACCCTTCGGTGCCAAGCGTGTGGATTTGTCCGGCCAATCCGGACAGCGCGCCATTATAGCCATTCACCTGCCTTGTTATCAAGCATTTCGGTGCTTGCACGCCTGTAGTCGCCAGTTGGTGCTGCCACGCAGTGTCGGCTTTGCACAGCCGACCCGCTACGCAGGCGCAAAGCAGTGCTTTGCGAATTCCCTGCTTCGCCGCCGTCAAAACCCAGTGGGGCGCTAGAATGGCGCGCCCAAACGACCGTCACCCCGCAATGTCCATTTCTATCAAATCCGACGCCGATATTGAAAAACTGCGCATAGCCTGCCGCCTTGCCAGCGAGGTACTTGACTACATCACACCCTACGTCAAGCCCGGCGTGACCACGGAAGAGTTGGACACGCTGTGCCACGACTACATGGTCAATGTGCAAGGCTGCATTCCGGCCCCGTTGAACTACGCGCCGCCGGGTTACACGCCGTATCCAAAATCAATTTGCGCTTCGGTCAATCATCAAATCTGCCACGGCATCCCCAACGTGCGTCCGCTCAAAAAAGGCGACATCGTCAACCTCGACATAACCACCATCAAAGATGGTTGGCATGGCGACACCAGCCGCACGTTTATTGTCGGCGAGACGTCAATTTTGGCCAAGCGATTAGTTGATGTCACCTACGAATGCATGTGGCTGGGTATTGCTCAAGTCAAACCCGGGGTGCGGCTTGGTGCGGTTGGCGCGGCGATTCAAAAACATGCCGAGAAGAATGGATTTTCTGTGGTGCGTGAATTTTGTGGCCACGGCATTGGGCAAGTCTTCCACGAAGAACCGCAAGTGTTGCACTACGGCAAAAGTAGCGATGGCCCGATGCTCCAAACCGGTATGACTTTCACCATCGAGCCCATGATTAACGCGGGCAGAGCCGCCATTTCAGAGCTGCCGGATGGCTGGACTATTGTCACCAAAGATCGCAGTTTGTCGGCGCAGTTTGAGCATACGGTGCGCGTCACCCAGACTGGTGTCGAAGTGCTGACCGTCTCGGCCGGTGCACCACCCTGCCCACCTCAAGTGGTGCTCACACCCTAACTTACGAAAACTCGCATGAACCCCACACAGGTCGCTGCATTTCGTGCCCGTATTGTTTCCGGGCAGGCGGCCTTGGAAGTCTCATGGCACGAGCACCGTGATAGCGACGCGATGTTGCGCGGCCGCTCGGCACTACTCGATGGCGTGCTGCATGATATTTGGCTAGCGCTCGCACTCCCCGGACAAATCGCGCTGGTCGCCGTCGGTGGCTACGGTGCCGGCAAGATGTATCCGTATTCCGATGTCGATTTGCTGATTTTGTGTGACGACGCAGCCTCGCCAGAAACCCAAAGCAGCATCGAAACGCTGATTGGTTTGCTGTGGGATATCGGCCTGGATTTGGGCCACAGCGTGCGCACTACGCAAGAATGTTTGGACACCGCCGGGCGCGATATCACCGTGCAAACCGCGTTGCTCGAAGCACGACTAATCACCGGCAATGAAAAAATCTTCCACGATTTTCAAACGCAATTCCGCGCGCAACTTGATCCAGCTGAGTTCTTGACAGCCAAGCGCTTGGAACAAGCCGCGCGCTATGCCAAATACAACGAAACTCCTTTTTCGCTGGAACCCAACTGCAAAGAAAGTCCCGGTGGCCTGCGCGATATTCAAGTCATACGCTGGGTCACGCTGGCCGCTGGTCTAGGCTCCGACTGGCAAGCGCTGGTCGAAGCCAAGCTTATCGACAGCCTCGAAGCCTTGCAGCTTGAGCAAGTTGAAAATCGTCTGACTGAATTACGCATTGAGCTGCACTTGCTGGTCAAAAGGCGCGAAGAACGATTGCTGTTTGATCATCAAGAACAACTCGCGCACGCGTTCACCATTGAAGCACAGGGTAATCGTCGCGCCTCAGAAATTTTGATGCAACGCTACTACCGTAACGCCAAGCGCGTCACGCAGCTCAATGTGCTGTTGCTCTCGTCGATTGCCGAATGGTTGCAACCCGATCAACATCCGCCTGCGGTGCTGATTGATGAGCACTTTCAAACCATCCACAGCTTGCTCGACGTACGCGACGAAGCCGTGTTTCATACTTCACCAATAACCATTCTTGAATGCTTTCGACTATTGATGGCGCGTGGCGATCTCAAAGGCCTCACCCCGCGCACCCAACGCGCAATGTGGCGCGCCAGAGGCCGCATCGACGAAGCGTTTAGCGACATGCCCGAACATCGCGCCTTGTTCCTCGATTTGTTCAAGCAAAAACATTTGATACGCGTTTTGCGGCAAATGAATCAATACGGAATTTTGGGTCGCTACCTGCCAGCCTTCGGCCGCATCGTCGGGCAGATGCAGCATGATCTTTTTCACGTCTACACCGTAGACCAACACATCCTGCAAGTGATGCGCAACCTGCGCCGGTTTGCGATGCTGGAGTTCGCTCACGAATATCCGTTTTGCTCGGCACTGATGACCGGTTTCGAGCGACCATGGGTGCTGTATCTGGCCGCCATGTTTCACGACATCGCCAAAGGCCGTGGTGGCGATCATTCAAAACTGGGCATGGATGACGCACGCGAATTTTGCCAGCGTCATGACATTAGTCAGGAAGACACCGAACTTATTGTGTTCCTCGTTGAGCAACATTTACTGATGTCTTCCGTTGCCCAAAAACAAGACCTTTCAGATCCCGATGTGATTGCAAAATTCAGCGCTTCGATGGAGAGCGGGCGTCGCCTGTCTGCGTTGTATCTGCTGACCGTTGCCGATATTCGTGGCACCAGCCCCAAAGTCTGGAACGCGTGGAAAGGCAAGCTGCTCGAAGACTTGTATCGGATGGCGATGCGCACACTACAAGGCGAAGCGCCGGTGCATGTTTTGGGTGTGCCGGAACGCCAGGAAGATGCCTTGCGCATCCTGCGTCGCTTGGGCCTGCAGCCTGAAGTGGAGCGAGACTTTTGGACGCAACTCGACACTGGTTATTTCATGCGTCACGATGCCGAAGAAATCGCGTGGCACACCAAAAATTTGTATTTCCGCATGAAAGAAGGAGATGCTGCTGCACCGGTCGCACCGGTTGTCCGTGCCCGCATCAACGCCCACGGCGACGGCATCCAAGTGATGATCTACACGCCAGACCAGGAACAACTATTCACCCGCCTGTGCAGCGTGTTCGCGCAGATGGGTTACACGATTGTCGACGCAAAAATTCACACCGCAAAAAATGGATACGCGCTCGACAGTTTCGTCCTCCTGCACCCGGGCGATGACACATCGTATCGCGATCTCACCGCCTTGCTCGAACACGAATTGGTGCAACAACTAAGCCCCGGTGCGCCTTTACGCACACCGCCCAAAGGTCGCCTGTCGCGCCAAGTCAAACACTTCCCGATCGCACCCCAAGTACACATCCGCGCCGACGAAAAAGGCAGCCATTTCCTGATGACGATATCCGCATCCGACCGCCCGGGATTGCTCTACGCCGTCGCACGCGTGTTGGCCGAACATCATGTCCGATTACACACCGCCAAAATTGCCACGCTGGGCGAACGTGTTGAGGACATATTTTTTGATTAGCGGGCGCTCGTTGGGAGATTCAGTTTTTCTAGTGAGGTTGGAGCAAGATATTTTGGCGGCTTTGCTGGCGCAGGATGGGAAGTGAGTAGCAAAATCGGTTGAATGACGGCGTATGACCGGTGAACGGGGCAGTCCCTCGCCAGCACCAAAGATCACTCTAGCTCCACCAACTTCCCATGCGCCAAATAAAAAATCGCCTCGCGCACTGGCAATCCGTCCGCTTGAAATAAGGCCGCATATTGTTCAAGTTGCTGTCGATAATATTCCGCATGTTGTCGCAAACTTGCCGCGTCGGCGCTCGAACCAAGGTCAGCGGTTTTGTAGTCAATCACCCAGCGCGTTCCGTTGTCGACGAAGCTGCGATCTACGACTTTGGTCGATACGCCGCCGGTCAATTGTTCGTCGTCGCTGAGCACGGTGGTTGATAGCGCTAGTTCTACGGCATCGTCTTCGTGGCGCGCCAGCACCCACTGTCCGTCGGCGCTGGCGATGGTGGTCTTCAGCATGTCGATTACACGGCGCGCGGCGGTGGTGCTCTCTTCGATGCGCCAGCCACGACAGATCAGCCAACGCTCCAGACTGGCGTGCATTCCTTCGATTCGGGTGGCCGTCCATGGCCTTGCGTCGCGCAGCATTTGTTCCATGCAGGCGTGCGCCAAAGTGCCTATCGTTGCGGCGAGCGCGTTGGCTGCAGTGATGTTCCGTTCTTTTGACACGTTTGCCATCGGCGGCGCGGTCCATGTGTCAGGGGTGACGTAAGGCGTTTTAAGTCGCACCATGGCGGGAACGAAGCACGACAATTCGTCTGATAATTGATCAGGCATGTCATCGGGCCAACCTTCCCCCGCCGCATCGTAGAAATCGGTTTGCCCTTGCACGATCGGTGACGCCTGCGCATTGGTTGGCATCGCTGCAATGAATTCTGATTCCAGCGCCGGCCACAAACGACCGAGTGCAGTAGCTTTTTGTGGTGTTACCAATACGCCATCGTCATTGGTTTCGATCACACCAAAAATATGCAGATGACGGACTGCGCGGGTGACGGCAACGTAGAGCACGCGGGTCGATTCATTGGCTTCTCGCTCGCTCTCCATTCGCCGCAAAAAATCGTAAGCACTCGGGGCCTCGGCGGCATTCACGCTACGGCGATTGAGTGGCGCGGCGACTAGGTGTTCACCATCTTCCAACGCGAAACTATCCCATGCCAACAATGGTGGCTCGTTGCTGCCGCTGCGTCGGTGCAGACCGGGCAGGATGACGGTGTCGAATTCCAATCCTTTGGCTTTGTGGATGGTCATCAATTCCAAGCGACCATCGGCTTGCGCGTCCGGCGCGGCGTAGAGTTTTTCCATGTCGGCTTCGAGGTTATCGATGGCAAATCGCCCCGCCGCATCGAGTTGGTCTAGACGATTAAAAAACGCATCAACATCATTGCGATCATTCGCGCCTTCAAGGCATGTCGCGCCACCAAGTTTTTTCCAGACATCTTCAACCCAGCATCGGAGGCTCTGTCTGCCCTGCCCTGTCAAGGCTTCAGCCAGCATGATGCGCAGATGACCAAGCCGACGCTGGCCATCATCCGACAAGCGGGCGAGGCGCGTCGCATCATGCATCAGCGACCATATCGTCGACTTGTGGTCGTCGCCCGCCAGTGCATGCAAATCGGCTAACACCAAGCCGCACCACGGCGCGCGCAATATCGCCAGCCAATGCACGCGGTCGCCGCGATGATGCAGTGCACGGGTCAGTGAAATTACATCCTGCACAGGCTGGCGTTGCACCAAACTTTCAATCTCCACTGCCGAATAATGCCAATCAGGATGTGTCGTTCGAATTTCGCTAACCAGTTCCGTCAGCCGATTGCGCGCGCTGACCAACACGGCAATTTTTCTGCTCGGATCGGCCTGCCATTCGGCGGCAATGGTTTGCACAATTTGCTCAGCTTCGACGCGCGCTGCGGCATGCCGACCGGCTGATTTGGCAACAATCACCGGATGCAGCGTGACACCCGCATCGCTAGCGGTCTCGCGGGTGGCGACAAATTCGCGGTAAGTAATTTCGCCGCGCGTCGGGTCATCTGCGGCCGGAAAAACTTGCGGGAAAGTTTGGTTAATCCAATCCACCACTGGCGGACACGAACGATTGTTGCGCGACAAGCGCAATTGCTCTAGCGTCAATTCGCCGATACCATTTTGAGCGACGCGCAAGAATAATCCGACATCGGCTTTGCGAAATCGATAGATTGATTGCATGGGATCGCCAACCACAAACAATGTACGTCCGTCGCCCGACTGCCAGCCCGCAGTAAGCCGCGTGAGCAAATCGATTTGCGTCGGACTGGTGTCCTGGAATTCGTCGACCAACAAATGCTTGATGTGGTAATCGAGCCGCAAGCCGAGCTCGGAAGGATCGAGTTCATCACCGAGCGCAGCAATTGCGCGCATGGAAAGCTCGCCAAAATCCACCTCGCCACGTTCGCGAAACACTAACCACAATTCAGCCGCCGCAAGCTTCATCAGCCGCGCCATTGCACGCACGATGAGGTCGTTGTCGTGATCGACGCGAGGCAGTTGACCTATGCGTTGCAAGGTCAATATTTGGCTAGCACTCAGGTCTTGTAGCAATTCAATGATTGCATCTTTTTGCGGCTTGAATTCCTTACCCGCCGGAAAGCCATTTTTCACCGTCACCGTTTTGCGCGGCTCATTTTTTTGCGTCAGCAGCATCGCGGCGACAGCGCGCCACTTCGGCAAATCATCAATCTCCGCAGTCAGCAGTTCAGTCCAATCCGCAAGCTCGTCACGTTCCAAAATTGCCGACGTGAATCGTGCCAACGGCATCAAACGCGCTTGCCACGAGGCATCAAGCGCATCGGCGACGCGTGACAAATCTAAATTGACCAAAGCATGCAGCGCATCGCCAATCGCCAACTCGGGATTATCGAGTTCGGCGATCTCGCGCCACTGCTCGCGCCGCGCCAACATTTGTGCCAGCAAACCGCTCAAACGCGTCACATCGTTATCCAGATAGGCCAGCGCGGTCGCTACCGTTTCGGCATGCTCGCCATCATCTTCCAAATGATCCAACGCACGGCGCGCCGCGTCAGCATAGTGGCGCGACGCATCTTCTATCGTTGCCGGTTGCGCACCGAAGCGTGACAAAAACGGCATCTGCCGCGCGAGGCTGCTACACAAGGCATCTATCGTGGTCAAACGCATGCGGCCAGTTTGCTTGAGCAGATCCCACCCGAGTTCCGCAGAGCGCGCCAAGGCCGCGCGCGCAAGTTCAAAGGTAATCAACTTGTGTGTCGCCGTCGGTGCAACGCCACCCTGCGCCAGCGCCAAACTATCCTGAATCCGGCTACGCATTTCACCTGCCGCTTTATTGGTGAAAGTAATCGCAATGATTTCTTCGGGCGATTCGACCGTCGCCAGCAGACGCAAATAGCGTTGCGTCAAAAGCTCAGTCTTGCCCGCACCAGCTGGGGCCTCGACAATGAACGATTCAAGCGCGAGAGCACGACGGCGGTTTTGCTCGTCGTCAAAAAGCAAGTCGCCAGTTGGTGCTGGTGACACGCCGTTAATTAGTGCGTTAGCGTAGTGCTGCTTGCTCACCTGAAACCTTTCAAGGAATTCAAATCACTCACCCGCCAAAAACAAGCGCCGCGCTTCCTCGGCTTTTATCGCCAAATTAACTTCCTCCAACACGCCAGCGACATCAGCGACGCGGGTTTCTAAAGCGATTTTTCCGGTCAACTCCGTATCGGTTTTCAACTTTCCCGATTCGTATAAAAGCCACATTTCCTTGCCATATTGGGTGTCCAACAATTCGGGTGCGAAGCGGCCGAAATAGTTGGCGAGGTTGGCTACGTCGCGCTCCAGCATGGCGCTGGCGTTCATGTTGCCTGCCGCGTTGACGGCCTGCGGCAAATCTATGATGACCAGGCCGTGCTTGCCCAACAAAACGTTGTATTCCGATAAGTCGCCGTGGATAATTCCGGCGCAAAGCATGATCACTACTTGATGCAAAAGTTCGGCGTGCAATTGCACGGCTTGTGCTGCGGATAAGGCCACATCGTTGAGCCTTGGCGCGGGCATGTCGTCGGCATCAGTGACCAATTCCATCAACAAGACGCCCTCGTAACAAACATAGGGCGTGGGCACGGTGACACCCGCCGCCGCGAGTCGAAACAGCGCGTCGACTTCGGCGTTTTGCCAGACTTCTTCTTGCATCTTGCGCCCGAATCGCGTGCCTTTGGCCATTGCTCGCGATTGCCGGCTGTTCTTTACTTTGCGGCCTTCCTGATAGTTGGCGCTCTTGCTAAAGCTACGATGTTCGGCGTCCTTGTAAACTTTCGCGCAACGAATTTCGTCGCCGCAACGCACGACATAAACGTTGGCCTCTTTGCCGCTCATCAATTGACGAATCACTTCATCAACCATGCCTTCGTCTATCAACGGTTCGATTCTTTTTGGTACTTTCATTGGTGCATTTTTCCAGTCATTTTTTTTGTTGCTCAAATTGTGCACGCCGCTCAGCCACGCGTAGCAAAGGCAAAACTTCGCAATAGGCAACGCTCGCGTCTGAATCAAACACCACTGCCGCGCAGCCATCTTTGACTTCAGCAGCGACCACTTTTATGCGCTCGGCCCAGCGCTCGCGCAAAGCATTCCAATCGGCAAATTCGTCTGCTGGATAACGCTTGCGCTGATCGTCAAGGGCTTTCACTAACGGCAATAAATCGGCAGCCTGCGCGATGCCAATGAATGCTGGATTGTCCGACGTAACCCTTGCCAATGCGACGGCCGCGAGCTCACGATCAGGAAACGCCAGCGCGGCGTAGATAGGCAATTGCGGCTCGCTGATGCGCGGCTCCGACCAAGTGTTGGCCGACACTTTGCGACCGCTTTTGTAATCAATGATGATCAGTCGGCCATCGTCCAATTCATCAATGCGATCAATGATGACGCGCACCGGCAGGCCTTCGATATTGAGATTGTGTTTTTCTTCACAAGCCAGCACGCGAAACGATCTGCGTTGCGCTTCCAAATCCAGCCAGGTTTGTAGCAGCGCTACTAATCGTTGATGCTCCAACTGTCGCAAGCGTGGCGGCAGCGCGGCAATGGCATGGCGCTCATAATTGACCAGCGCGTTTTCAACCGCTGCGCTGACTTCATCGGCGCGCGTGGCCGCATTCATTTGCAGCAAATCGCTTTGCGCACGATCCCGCCAAAACAGTTCTAAAGCGCTGTGCAACAAGGCACCGCGGGCTTTCGCGTCCAGCCCGTCAGTTGGTGCTGGTAACACGCCGCTACCGAGTCGATATTGATAAAAACCCCACGCCGGACAGATGGCCTGCGCTTGCAGCAAATGCGTTCCGCCGCGCACGCGCTCAGCATCGGTCACAGCGGGGGCGAGTGCGTCGGTGAAGCGCTCCAGCCGTTCATCCGATTTTGATGCTGTTTCCGCAACCGCGACGACCCTTGTCAGGGTCGTTTTTTTTATCGTCGCAATCAGCGGACTTGCGCGCAATTCCCGTTCGCCCTCGCGGGTGGCTGACGAAAAAACAACTTCATCAGCGCCGTGCCGCCACAGCGTTTGTATCGCTTGCGCTTGGCTTGCCAAACTATCGGCGCGCGCCGCATTGACTCCGGCGCGACGCTGCATTTCGGCTGGCAATAAAGGATTCGGTCGCGGCACAGTCGGCCACGCGCTCTCGATCAATCCCATTACCCACATCGCATCGACCGGCGCGGCGATAGCATCGGTCAAGCTGCATACTTCCACCGCCGCTGGCACTCGACGTGGCGCTTGAAAAATTTGGTCGCGACATTGCCGTTGAAGGTGCCGCAACACTACGCTGGAGTCGACGCGGCCAAGCATGGCATCAAGTGTGACCAAGTTGGTCAAGCTCTCACGCAATGCGTCGCACGCGGCTTGCTCGGCAGCGATACACGGACGCTCACCCGGCCAGCCGACGGATTCGAGCAACGCCACAAAATGCACCGCCCATGCACTAGGCAACTGTCGTTTGCTTTGCGCACGCAATTGCTTGGTCGCGTCGACGATGGCCGAAAGGCTCTCAAACAAGCGCGGAATATTCAATTCGACATGCAATCGTGTAACCGCCGCATGAATGCTATCCAGCGTCGTCACTGTCGACAAGCGCTCGCGCAAATTCGCTTCCAATTGCGCACGCCCATCTGCTTCCGACACATCGCCGCTCCATCCGCAAGCACACAGCAGCACACCAAAATCCGCTTGCGCAACGCGGCGCGGATGCACTAGCAATTGCAACAAGCTCAGTGCCACATTGACCAAGGGTTGATCGGCCAACACCGACGTGCCGATGATTTGGTAATCGCGCTCATGCCCCGCCCAGGCTGCACCGACCCAATCAGGGTGCAATGCCGCATCCAAAGCCGCAGCCAGCATGCGCTGGCGCACCGGCAAATCGGCCACAGCAATTCGGATGCGAATGGGGGTGCGACTGTTTTTTGAGGTGCATATGTAGTCGTGTAACTGCTTCGCCGCCCATCGCGCAGCAGCATCGCATTCGGCTTGCGCATCAGCGAGTTCATAACGGCAAATCTGTGCCGCTTCAGCACTGCCAAGCTCCAGTCGGAACACACGCACGCCGCGCGTTTCCAATGCGACCAACAGTCGCGCCAACATCGGGTCGGGTGCCATGAATCCGGCGATGCCAATCTGAGTTGGCAAGCCAGTCACACCGCGACTGATGCAGGCGATGCGCCAAGCCAGCGCTTGGGTTTGCGTGCACCAATGGTTTTTTTCACAAATCGCCGCGACGCTCGCTTGCCAGCGCTCGAACGCCCGCCACTCTTCGGTTTGCATCGCTTCGGGTAGCGTAAGTCGCCACACGTGAGACAAGTTGCCAGCCTCCATCGCTACCTGCGCCATGCCATCCGTGTCAAACAATTCAGCGGCAACCGCCGACATTTTTGTGTCGGTCAAAATCGTCTGCTCCCACAAACTACGTTCTTGCAATTTGTTGAGGAAAACACCGGGCACGCTATCCGGTGGAATCTCGCCACGCAGCAAGGCACCGGAACACAAATGCTCCAGCCACATCGCCATCGTCGCGCTTTGCAAGGCGCGCCAACTTGGCCGACCACTGGCGGCCTGCAAGGCACCGTGGGCGCGGCGCAAATCGGTAGCCAAGCGCGCGCTATGACAAAGCAACAGCGTGCCTTCGTCGGCAGATAAGTCCGCTAGTTTAACTACCCGTAAATCCTTGCGCAGCATCATCCGCGATATGTCATGGAAGCTAGCCCACTAACGGCAAACACATCGCGCCGAGTGCGCACAAGCTGGTGGTGAAAACGAAAACCGCCGCATCGGCGTGCTGAGTTAAGTAAGTTAGCGCGGTTGGAACATTGGCAAACATGATTTCCTCCTGTGATAAAGGAAATCATTTTGATGACCGCAAGGCTCATGACGTGAGCTTGTCCGACGAATTTGCATTCGTGTCTGCAGCAGCAAGCAAAAACTCTTCTGCCTGCAAATCGCGCGGCAACATTTCGATGGGCGCGAGGTCGCGAATTTCTTTGCCTTCTGGCGCGACCTTCAAATCGCGAAATTTGCGCGCGGTGACCAACACGCGCTGCTCCATCGAGGCAACCGATTTGTTGTAGGCCGACACCGCATCCTGCAAATTCTTGCCGACACCGACCCAGTGGTCGCCAAGTACTGCAATCCGCTCATACAACTCACGCCCCAATGCGCTGATGCGTTCGGCGTTTTCGGTGAGTGCTTGTTGCGTCCAACCGTAAGCCACCGCTCGCAATAGGGCAATCAGCGTAGTTGGTGTAGCGAGTATCACTTTCGCGTCGACACCTGCTTCTATTAAGGCCGGATCGGCTTCCAACGCTGCTGAATAAAAAGTCTCGCCGGGTAAAAACAGTACGACAAAATCGGGCGATGGCCGGAACTGTTCCCAATAAGATTTTTGTCCGAGCTTTTTCAAATGGTCGCGTACCTGTCGCGCGTGGTCGAGCAACTTGCGTTTCTTTTCTTCCTCGTCATTGGTTTCAAGTGCCTCAAGGTAGGCCGCCAACGGCGCTTTGGCATCGACCACAATATTTTTTCCACCGGGTAGTCGCACAATCATGTCAGGCCGTAGGCGACCGTCTTCGGTGGTCACATTGGCTTGCTCATAAAAATCGCAATGATCGAGCATGCCGGCCATTTCGACCACGCGTTTAAGCTGCAACTCCCCCCAACGTCCGCGCGTTTGCGGTGCGCGTAATGCCTTGACCAGGTTGCCGGTCTCAGCACGCAGCGCGACTTGCGCATCTGCCATTGCACGCACCTGCTCGGTCAGCGTCGCATAGGCATCGACGCGGGATTTTTCTATGCCTTGGATTTGCAGCTCGAATTTTTCCAGCGACAATTTCACCGGCGCGACCAATTCACCTATTGCGGTTTGGCGCTTTTCCAACTCGGCTTTGGCCACCGTTTGTTGCGCTTCGAGGGAGGCACGTGCAAGCTCAAGAAATGATTGATTGTTCTTCGCCAGGGCGTCGGTCGAAATGATTTTGAATGCATCGCCAAAACTCGCACGCGCTGCTTCGAGCGTGGCTTGGCGTTCAGCAAACATGATCTGATCTTTTTCTAGCTCAGTTTGCAAGCTGGCACAGCGAATCGCCAAGGCGGATTTTTCATCGCGCAGCTTGGCGAGCTCATCACTCACCTGCGTCAAGCGCTGCTGCAAATCGCGCGTGCGCGCCGACAAGGCCAACGCCACCAGCCCTCCGCCCGCCGCCAAACTCACCACGCCCACAACCAATGCCCACATCAAGTCCATTGCCTACTCCAAATCGCATTCATAAATGAGAGTATCACCTAGAAGCGGCTCACCAGATGACACTGGCAAGGATGTCCTTGGCTGCTAGCAACGACCTGCCGCATGCATCGCGCGATAGATCCGCAAAGCCACATGTGCATCGTCTGCGGCGTACAAAAGTTGGCTGTCATTCAGCGCTGAGCGCGCCCAGTTTGACGTCGATATTCGACGTGATTTTTGTAGCTTTTGCCCAAAGCAACGCGCCACCGCCGTACGCGCACCGATGGTATTTTTTTCGCCTTCGTTGCGTAATGCACGAGCCAAATCCAGTGTGTGCATCAACGAAATTTCAAATCTCACCAGCAACAGATGTTTGTCGCCGTCCAAACCAAAACCGACTTTCAGAATCGATGACGACTCCAGCACCGCTTTAACGCCATCCATGCCAAATGGCCGCCAAGTCTGGAACAAGTAGGCTTTGGAATCAGTCGCCAGCTGAATTAAATGCGGCCCGGTCGATACCTCACCTTTGGCAAAAGTCGGCTTGGATTCGGTATCGAATCCCACCGCGTCGGCCGCGAGCAATGCCTTAATTGCGACATCGGCACGCGCTTGCGTATCCACCAAAACCACGTCATCGAGCGTAAGGCCCTGATACGGTGGTAACGGCGGCGACTCAGGCAAGGTGTTTCCGGCCGGGGTGGTATCGATTGTGGTGGGGTCGGTCATGGAATTGCTAGGTTCTGATCACAAAGGCCGCTAAGCTGGATTGCTCGGTTAAGCGTATCATGCTACCTGCTGAATTTACTTATAACTGACGATACCCCCATGACTCCGGAAATTATCGACGACACCCGACCGGTGACTAAATTTTGTTACCACTGCCGTTCGCATCATCCCATTGAGGAGATGCGGCAGATTTCGACCAAGACTGGAAAGCGCTGGCGCTGCATACGTAGCATCGAAGCGACCCAAAAAGGTCCCGAAGCCCGCGCTGAATTTGGTCGTCGCGTCTCGGAAATGAACACCACCGAATCCAAAAATCATGCGCGACGCATGAACGAACTACGGCAAGATAAGTAAGCTCCCCGGCACGCCAATTCAACGGCGGCGTAGCAGGGAATTCGCAAAGCATGCTTTGCGCCTGCGTAGCGGGTCGGCTGTGCAAAGTCGACACTGCACCCCAGCACCAACTGGGTTTTTTGCTAGTCAAAACACACAATTTGGCGCACTACCGTGCCTTGCGCCAGTCGGTCAAATCCTTCGTTGATTTCGTCCAAGCGTATCGTTCCGCTCATCAATCTATCCACCGGCAGTCGTCCGCGTTGAAATAGCGCGATGTACCGCGGCAAATCACGCACTGGCACACAAGTCCCAATATAGCTGCCTTTCACTGTGCGTTCCTCGGCCACCAGATTCACCATCGGCAAGGCAAAGGTCGCTGTAGGCGGCGGCAGGCCTGCCGTAATCGTCGTACCACCGCGCCGCGTGATCCGATAAGCGGTGTCGAACGCGCGAATTGAACCGGCCATTTCAAATACCGTCTCCAGTCCACCCTTGGTGGCCGCACGCACGGCATCCACGCAATCCGCATCGGCTGCATCGAAAGCATGTGTCGCGCCTAGCTCCAAAGCCAAAGCACGCTTCTCTGGCGACAAATCAATTGCCACAATTTCCCGCGCACCAGCAGCCCGAGCGCCTAACAACGCCGCTAATCCAACGCCGCCCAAGCCCACCACCGCTACGCTGGCACCCGCTTGCACACGCCCGGTATTAACCACAGCGCCTACGCCGGTGAGCACCGCGCAGCCGAATAGGGCGGCATGCTCAAACGGCAAATCCCTATCTACTTTGACCAAACTACGCCGTGACACTGTCGCATATTCGGCGAAGGCTGAACAACCCAAATGATGGTTGACCACCCCTAAATCGTTGCTGATGCGCCGTGAACCAGAGAGCAAAGTTCCCGCACCATTGGCCACCGCACCCGGCTCGCACAAGGCTGGCCGGCCTTCAGCGCAGGTCGGGCAATGCCCGCAGCTGGGTACAAATACCATCACCACATGATCGCCCACGGCTAAGTCATTTACGCCTTCGCCGAGCGCCTCGACTACGCCCGCAGCTTCATGTCCTAAGGCCATCGGCATTGGTCGTGGCCGGTCGCTGTTAATGACGGACAAATCCGAGTGGCACAGACCCGCTGCGCGTATCTTCACTAACACCTCGCCCTGCCCGGGTGGCGCAAGCTCGACCATCTCAACACTCAAAGGTTTGGACACTGCATACGGCGCAGGCAGCCCCATTTCACGCAACACGGCAGCACGGATTTTCATGAATTGTCCTTTTCGTTTTGTATATCGTGAGTTGATGTCTCAGTTGGTGTTGGTAACACGCCGTTAGAGATTTCATCCGCAAAGCCAAACTGCGAAAAGTCGGTTATCCGCATCGGATACAAAATTCCATCGAGGTGATCGCACTCATGCTGCACAACACGCGCGTGAAAACCATCGACTTCACGCGAAAAATGCTTCCCGTGCTCATCGAATCCTGAGTACCGCAACGCACGCCAACGCGGCACGACGCCGCGCAAACCAGGGACTGACAAGCAACCTTCCCAGCCATCTTCAACATCTCCGCCAAGCGGCTCTATGACTGGGTTTATGAGTACCGTCCCCGGGACTGGCGAAGCATCGGGATAACGCGGATTGACATCGTCGCTCCCGAAAATCACTACCCGCAAATCGACCCCGATTTGTGGCGCGGCCAGCCCTGCCCCATCCAGATGCGCCATCGTATCGCGCATATCTCGTAACAGCGCCGAAAGCTCAACTGAATCGAAATCCAACACCGGTAGCGCCACCCGCAACAAGCGCGCATCACCCATCCGTAGCACTGGCTTAATCATGGCAACTCCAAGTGTTCGATCACGCGTCGCACACGGCCCATCGCCAACTGCAACGCTGCTTCAATCTGATCAAATTTGATTGCCTTGGCGGAATCGTGCCGCCCTGCCGCCCAATTCGCCACCACGCATAGCGCGGCATATGGCAATCCCGCCTCGCGCGCCAATGCCGCCTCGGGCATGCCGGTCATGCCGACAATGGATGCACCATCGCGCTCCAATCGATTAATCTCTGCCGCCGTTTCAAGCCGCGGTCCTTGGGTCGCCGCGTAAACGCCACCGTCGCTGAGCGGCTCTTCGCATCGATTTGCCGCCATCAGAATTGCTTGACGCACTGCTTGGTCATATGGCTTAGTGAAATCGATATGTACTACCTGCGAAGGCGAGGCATCCTGATAGCTCGATTCACGTCCCCAGGTGTAATCAATTATTTGATCGGGCACCACCAATGCCCCTGGCCCCAAATCGGCACGAATCCCGCCCACCGAAGCCACTGAAACTATCCATGTCGCCCCGGCGCGACGCAGCGCGTCGATATTGGCGCGGTAGTTCACCAAGTGCGGCGGTATGGTGTGGCCATAGCCATGACGAGGGACAAATACGGTTTCCTGTCCTGCCAATTTGCCAAACACCAAGGGGCCGGAAGGTTCGCCCCAAGCCGTGCGCATGACTTCGCGGTGAGCCACGTCTAGATTGGCAAGCTGGGTAAGACCACTGCCACCGATGATGCCAAGCATTGAAATCTCCTGCAAAATCAAATTTATGCGTCACGCCGTGCTAAAATGCGCGCCGCGTTTTGTGTCTCGTGTGTTTCGTGATTGTGTCGTGTCATTGGGTGGCTTTACCCGCAAATCGACGACCAATTGGACACCAACGTCTCCCACAATTTTGCATCATTTTTTGTTGAATTTTGTTTTGCTTTAGTTTGGTCATTTGACCAACGCTTTCTTTCTCTATTTCAGGTAACGCTTTATGTCCCGCGCCCTCAGAAACATCGCCATTATCGCCCACGTTGACCACGGCAAAACCACGCTGGTTGATCAATTGCTGCGTCAATCCGGCACCTTTGCCGCCCACCAAGCTGTGACCGAACGCGTCATGGATTCCAACGATTTGGAAAAGGAACGTGGCATCACGATTTTGTCAAAAAACTGCGCGATTGATTTTGAAGGCACGCGCATCAACATCGTCGACACCCCCGGCCACGCAGATTTCGGCGGCGAGGTTGAACGCGTATTGAAGATGGTTGATGGCGTTCTTTTACTTGTTGATGCGGTCGAAGGCCCGATGCCGCAAACCCGATTTGTGACGCGCAAAGCGCTCGCCCTTGGCCTGCGTCCGATTGTCGTGGTTAACAAAATCGACCGCCCCGGCGCTCGTCCGGATTGGGTGATTAACCATACGTTTGACTTGTTCGACAAACTTGGTGCGACCGAAGAGCAACTCGATTTTCCTGTTGTATTTGCCTCGGCACTCAATGGCTTCGCTATGCTTGATGCAACCAAGCCCGGCACCGACATGCGCCCTTTGTACGAAGCCATCATCGCGCATACACCGCAGCCAGATGTTAATGCCGATATGCCGTTGCAATTGCAAATCTGCTCGCTCGACTACAACAGCTATGTTGGTCGCATTGGAATTGGCCGCATTAAACAAGGCCGCATGCGTGTCGCTCAAGAAGTCGCCGTGATGTATGGCGACGAGAACAAAGGCAAGTCCAAAGTAGGACAAATAATGATGTTCAAGGGCTTGGAGCGTGAACAAGCGACTGAAGCCGTCGCTGGCGACATCGTGCTGGTCACCGGCATCGATCAAGTAGGCATCGGCGTCACGATTTGCGACCCGCAGAACCCTGTCGGCCTCGCACCTCTTGTGGTCGATGAACCGACCTTAACGATGAATTTCCAAGTAAATACCTCACCACTCGCAGGCAAAGAAGGCAAATACGTTACCAGCCGTCAAATTCGCGAACGCCTAAATAAAGAACTGCTGGCTAACGTCGCATTGCGTGTCGAAGAAACTGCCGATGCGGACGTGTTTTTGGTCTCCGGCCGTGGCGAACTGCACCTGACAATTTTGCTGGAAACTATGCGTCGCGAAGGTTACGAATTGGCAGTGTCAAGGCCGCGCGTGCTGTTTAAAGACGTGGATGGCGAAAAACACGAGCCGTATGAATTGCTGACCATCGACATCGAGCAAGACCACCAGGGTGGCGTGATGGAAGAGCTTGGTCGCCGTCGTGGCGATTTGCAGAATATGGAATCCGACAGCAAAGGTCGCGTCCGCCTTGAGTACCGTATCCCCGCGCGTGGTCTGATTGGCTTTCAGGGCGAGTTTTTGACCCTGACCCGAGGTACCGGGCTTGCCAGTCATATTTTTGATGACTATGGCCCGATGGCAGGCAATATGGCCGAACGTCGCAACGGCGTGTTGATCTCGCAAGATGACGGTGCGGCGGTGGCTTATGCCTTGTGGAAACTGCAAGATCGTGGTCGCATGTTTGTCAGTCCGGGCGATCCCTTGTATGAGGGCATCGTGATCGGCATACACAGCCGTGATAATGATTTGGTGGTAAATCCAATTAAGGGCAAACAACTGACCAATGTGCGTTCGTCGGGTACCGACGAAGCTGTGCGTTTAGTCCCACCGGTTCTCGTAACCCTGGAGTCTGCAGTGGAATTTATCGCCGATGACGAACTGGTGGAAATCACACCGAAATCAATTCGGATTCGCAAACGTTTCTTGAAAGAGCATGAGCGCAAAAAAGCGTCACGCGAAGTTGCTGCCTGATCGTTTTTGGCGTCACAAAGAAAAACCCCAGCTGAACCTGCGTTCAGCTGGGGTTTTTTATTTCAACTGCAACTATTTAGTGGCGGCTTTGCCAGTTGGTGCTGACGATGGAATGGCCCGTTCACCAGCCACACGCCGTAAAGCTAATTACCTTGCATCCATCGCAGCTTTGGCCAAGCGTTGGATATCAGCATTATCGGGCTGACGCTTAACCATATCGCCAGCGACTTTTTGCAAATCACTGATCATGCCGCGCTCTTCAAACACCGAATACAGCATCAATTCTGGCGTGACATCATTGTCAGGAGCACCCTTACGCATAACTTCATAGGCACGAACGGCTTCAGCGACTTCTTCCTTGCTAGCCGCAGTTTGCACAGCAACCGAGCGAACTACCAAACCACCGACGCGGGAAGTGTTCATCAACTCGGCGATTCGCGCCAGTTTCTGAGGCGCTACTGCAGGCAATTGCACAATTTCAGGTTTGTTACCTTTGATTACCTCACCGCCAGCCGATGTTGCGACAAAAGTACTCGGTCCCGTCCATGACTCCTGACGGCTCACGGTGGTGTAGCTGATACGGATACTTGCACCAGCACCAAGAATGACTTTATCGCCGTGACGCAAGCGCATGTAAGCCTGCGCTTTTTTTGCAGGTCCTTCTTTACCCTGATAATTAACTTCCCCTTGCATCGCGTTCACCAGACCGACATCGGCGGAATTGCTTTGAGCAAATGCGCTACTGATACTCGCAATAAACACGAAACAGGCAACGAAAATTTTAGACATATGACACCTCACCAAAGAAACGTTCAACTGCTAGAACACCCGATAATTTCATCGCATTCACCGAGTGATTCTGAAGGCAAATCATCCGAAAACCGCTTACCACTCAGGTACAAATTCAACACGGCGATTCATTGCGCTACCCGGATTATCAGTATCACGCAACTTTTCACTTGAACGTCCGATCGTTTCAATATTGCTCAAGCCAAACTCGGCTTGCAAGAAACTTTTGACCGCGTCGGCGCGATTTTTCGATAACTTCCGGTTAGTACCGTCAGCCCCCGTCGCATCGGTATGACCTTCGATTGCGACAGATTTCCAAACATCAGGCTTGCGCTTAAGTGCCGCGCCAAGCGAACGCAAGAAGCCCTTACCTTCTTCTGTCAGCATTGCCGATCCACGGGCGAAGGTTACCTGTATGGTGTCCATTGATGACTTTGAAATCACACTCTGGCAACGCAAACCGATTTTTTCCATCTGCGCGCACTCAGCCTTTAATTCAGCGATTCCTTTCGGGAACAGTGCAGCATCAATTTCATCCACAGTGGGATTGGGTGAATTTATAGAAATCGTCTGCCGATATTCGAGGTCAGCCGCGACAGCGCCGCCACAGTTCAAAGCCAAAGTAATACCGACCGCAACCAAAAACTTACTCATGATGAACCTCCATTAACAACATGCCAATGTATACGGCATGGCAGGATTTTCGTTTAGTCACAGAGTTGAATTTACCCCCGAGACCATCGTTTAACGCATTGATTATAAACTCTTAACTATTTATTGACAAATAAGTGCATCGTTAATGAAGTTTCCATCGCAAGAATCAAGCTGCGCCATGCCAGTGCTGTCATCGACTGCCGGTTGGCCTGGTCCTGCTGATGTCACTACGCCACGACGCAATATCTTGTTGGCGTTTTCTTTGGCAAATCCAGATTCCCTGATTTCGATCGTCTGGTTGCGAATATCAAGGTAGGCCGCATCCAAAGCGCCGGTCAACTGTTCCGAAGTCGCTTCAACACCGTTGTATTTGACTGAACGGAAGCCTACTTTTCCAGAATCTGGATATACGGGTTGAAGCGCTGGGTTGCCGACGAGCATTATGGTGTTTGGTCCAGCCAACTTTGTGTCGACCACAACAAGGCCCGTGGTTGCAACGCGCAGACCGACCGTCGTCACATTCGGGGTGGCTGGATCACCGATATAACCATTGGCCAAAAGCGTCAGTGCTGCCAACTGAGGATGCGTCAGGTCTCTCGGTTGATTGGCAGTTATTAAGCCTTCTGCGCCAGTCGCCGCAATCTTTGGCCCGCCGTCGGGATCTTGCACTCTAAGCGTCACGCGAGCCGCAGTAATACCAACATCTGATAGCGACGAATTAGAAGTTCGGACAGTTCCTACGTTTATTCGATCTGCCATCAAAGAAACGTCGCTGCCAGGTTGTGTTGCCGCGCCGCCAACCACAGTTGCCATTGGCGCAGTCAGAGAAACCGTACCGCCTAGATGATTGACGTAAGGATTAACTAAATCGATGACATTGTTGATATTTTGATATCCGCCAAGGTCAATGTTACCGGCTGTCGTCAGCATCCATAGATTGCCACCAACTGACAACTTTCCGGTTTGAGTGATGTTCCCCGCACCAGTTGCATCGAGATACCCTCCAGTAACGGTAGTCGTTCCGAAAGAAATAGTGTTAGCTGAGTTCACCGTAAGGTTCGTTGCCACGTCGCCCGACACCACTAAGGCGCCTCCGGAAATCACACTTGCCGACGCAAGATCGTTTAAAACTACAGTTAAGGCATTGGCATCGGTCACGCTACTACCTTTGCTCGACAGTGTAAGCGTGCCGGCGAAGTCGTTCGCCGAGTTGATTGCCGTCACCGACCCTGTACCACTCGACAGCGATAACCCCGTGCCTGACACTGCGCCGACATAACTTTGATTGCCAGTGTTGGCGGCAGCGTCTGTTTTGGCACCAGTGGCTCCAGAATTAAATGTCGTCGTACCGCCCATGGTCAAAGCGCCAAGTTCTTTTAGGCTGCCAACGGCATTGTTGAAGGTGGTATTACCAACAACGCTGAGTGCTTCAGTACCTTTGGTTGTAGCGTTCAGGGTATTGTCAAAAGTCACGGTAGTGCCGGTAAGTGTTTTAGTCTTGTTGGCATCATCAACGCCTAACGCCACTGTCCCACGATAGCGCTGAGCACCGCTGCTAGTTACGGCTTGTGATTTGATTTGCGTTGGCCCGGTGACATCGAAGGTGGTGAGGCCAAGCAGACTATCTGCGCCTGTACCATCACCAAGCAGCACACTGGTCGGCGCGCTTAATGCAAGGCTATGGGCGTTGCCTGTTAGCGCACCGTTGAGTGCAATGCTACCCGCAACGGTGGCCAGCAAACTCAGGTTTTCATTGAGTGTTACCAGGCCACTATAGGTTTGATTTCCTGTATTGGCCGTTGCATCCGTTTTGACACTTGTCGCTCCAGCATTAAACGTCGTCGTGCCGGTGATGGCCAACGCACCAAGCTCAACGGCATTGCCGACGGTATTGTTGAACACCGCGTTACCCGTAACGACCAGTGCGTCTGTGCCTCTATTGCTTGCATTCAGCGTGTTGTCAAAAGTCACCGTAGTACCGGTCAGGGTTTTGGTTTTATTGGCATCGTCCTGCCCCAACGCGACAGTGTTGCGATAACGCTGCGTGCCGCTGGTTGTGATCGCCTGCGACTTAATCAGCGTCGGGTCAGCAACGTCCAAAGTGGTGAGACCAAGCAGACTGTCGGCGCCTGCGCCATCACCGAGCTTCACGATCGTCGGTGCGCTAATCGTTAGGCTGTGGGCGTTGCCAGTGAGAGCTCCATTAAGCGCAATGGTTCCGGCTGTACCCGTAGCAAGCAGGTTCAAGTTCTCATTAAGCGTCACCAAGCCGCTATAGGTTTGATTCCCGGTATTAGCGGTAGCATTGGTTTTGACACTTGTCGCGCCGACATTAAATGTCGTCGCCCCGCTAATGGCCAGCGCACCGAGCGCCATGGTATTGCCGACGGTGTTGCTGAACACCGCATCGCCGGTGACTGCAAGCGCCTCAGTACCGTTGTTAGTCGCATTCAAGGTATTGTCAAAGCTGACGGTCGTGCCAGATAAGGTCTTGGTCTTATTGGTATCGTCGA
The DNA here is from genome assembly GCA_016721505.1 of Rhodocyclaceae bacterium. GTDB lineage: Bacteria > Pseudomonadota > Gammaproteobacteria > Burkholderiales > Rhodocyclaceae > JADKHX01. Next base: position 69,269 of record JADKHX010000006.1, read on the forward strand.
GTCCTATTGTCACACCGTTTCGATAGCGCTGTGTACCACTGGCGCTTACCGATTGCGACTTGATAAGGGTCAGACCAGTGACATCTAGCGTGGTGAGACCGAGCAGATTGTCAGCCCCCGTGCCATCCCCAAGCAATACAATTGGCGCACTAATTGCCAGACTGTGCGCATTGCCAGCGAGTGCGCCATTAAGCGCAATCGTGCCGGTAACCCCGGTAGCCAGCAAGCTCAGGTTCTCATTGAGCGTTACCAGGCCGCTATACGTTTGATTCCCGGTATTGGTTGTCGAATCAGTCCTGACAATCGTTGCACCAGGATTAAATATTGTCGTGCCGCTGATGGCCAAAGCACCGAGTTCCCTCAAGTTGCCGACGGTATTGTCGAACACTGCGTTGCCGGTAATTACAAGTGCTTCCGTGCCTTTGGTAGTTGCAACCACTGTATTGTTGAAGGTTACGGTGCTACCAGTGAGAGTCTTCGTTTTATTGACGCCGTCAATGCCCAAGGTAACGCCACCACGATAGCGCTGTGTCCCGCTAGTCGTTACTGCTTGCGATTTAATCTGTGTTGGACCAGTGACATCCAAACTACTTAGTCCCAACAGGCTGTCAGCTCCAATACCGTCACCAAACCTCACCAAGGTCGGTGCGCTTATCGTTAGGCTCTTTGCGTTGCCCGTGAGTGCGCCATATAGCGCAATGGTTCCCGCCGTGGTGGCCAACAAACTCAAATTGTCGTTGAGCGTGACTAAGCCACTGTAGGTTTGATTTCCAGTGTTGGCAGTCGCATCTGTTTTAACACTGGTCGCGCCTGCATTAAATGTCGTCGTACCGCTTACCGCTAACGCACCGAGTTCCTTCGTGTTGCCGACAGTGCTGTTAAACACTGCATTACCGGTAATGGAAAGCGCCTCAGTACCCTTGGTTGTGGCATCCAGCGTATTGCTAAAGGTGACGATGTTTGCCCCGATACCAACGTTTTCATTGAGGGTCACGGCGCCGCTATAGCTTTGATTTCCCGTATTCGCAGTCGCGTCAGTATTCACCGTGGTGGCACCGGCTTTGAATAGCGTGGTACCACTGACTGACAGTGCACCAAGCTCAGTGACTGCGCCTACGCTGCCATTGAAGACTGAATTGCCGACGATGGCTAGCGCCTCGGTACCCTTCGTGGTGGCGTTTACGATGCTATCGAAGGTGACAGTACTTCCAGTCAAGGTCTTGGTCTTGTTGGCATCGTCAACTCCCAATGCCACTGTGCCACGATAGCGCTGTGTCCCGCTAGTGGTTACTGCTTGCGATTTAATCTGGGTTGGACCAGTGACATCCAAACTACTTAGTCCCAGCAGGCTGTCAGCTCCAACGCCATCACCAAACCTCACCAAGGTCGGTGCGCTAATCGTTAGGCTATTTGCGTTGCCAGTGAGTGCGCCATTAAGCGCAATGGTTCCCGCCGTGGTGGCCAACAAACTCAAATTGTCGTTGAGCGTGACTAAGCCACTGTAGGTTTGATTTCCGGTATTGGCAGTCGCATCAGTTTTTACACTGGTCGCGCCTGCATTAAATGTCGTCGTACCGCTTACCGCTAACGCACCGAGTTCCTTAGTGTTGCCGACAGTGCTGTTAAACACTGCATTACCGGTAATGGAAAGCGCCTCAGTACCCTTGGTTGTGGCATCCAGCGTATTGCTAAAGGTGACGATGTTTGCCCCGATACCAACGTTTTCATTGAGCGTTACGGCGCCGCTATAGCTTTGATTTCCCGTATTCGCAGTCGCGTCAGTATTCACCGTGGTGGCACCGGCTTTGAATAGCGTGGTACCACTGACTGACAGTGCGCCAAGCTCAGTGACTGCGCCTACGCTGCCATTGAAGACTGAATTGCCGACGATGGCTAGCGCCTCGGTACCCTTCGTGGTGGCGTTTACGATGCTATCGAAGGTGACAGTACTTCCAGTCAAGGTCTTGGTCTTGTTGGCATCGTCAACTCCTAATGCCACTGTGCCACGATAGCGCTGTGTTCCGCTAGTGGTTACTGCTTGCGATTTAATCTGTGTTGGACCAGTGACATCCAAACTACTTAGTCCCAGCAGGCTGTCAGCTCCAACGCCATCACCAAACACCACCGTGGTCGGTGCGCTTACCGTCAGACTGTGGGCGTTACCAGTTACCCCGCCATTAAAGGCGATGACACCCGCTCCAGAGGCGATGAAACTCACATCGTCATTGAGCGTAACGGCGCCGCTGTATGCCTGCCCGCCTGTATTCGCCGAGTCAGTCATAACAGCCGTTGCCCCTGCGTTGAACGCCGTCGTCCCACTAACTGAGACTGCACCAAGTTCCTTTGCAACGCCAACGGTGTTGTTGAATATTGCGTTTCCCGTAACTGCGAGTGCTTCCGTGCCTTTGGTGGTGGCGTTTACCGTGCTGTCGAAGGTAACGCTAGTCGCGGTAAGACTCTTGGTCTTATTAATATCGTCTAGTCCCAATGTCACCGCACCTCGGTAGCGTTGGGTGCCACTAGTGGTTATTCCATTTGATCTGATGGTGGTCGGGCCGCTGATATCAATACTGCTCAGCCCGGTGAAATTATCAGTCCCGGTGCCATCACCTAAGGCGACGGCAGTCGCCGCGTTAATGGACAAATTGCGGGCGTTGCCGCTGACCGAACCATTTAAAGCGATGGTTCCTGCGCCGGTTGCGATGAGACTCAAGTCATCGTTTAGCGTCACCGTACTGAAATACGTTTGATTACCGGTGCTGGCGGTCGCGTCCGTTTTAACGCTGGTCGCGCCACTATTAAAAGTCGTCGTACCGCCGATGACCAAAGCGCCAAGCTCTTTAGCATTGCCGATTGCGTTATTGAAAATGGTGTTTCCGATAACCAAAAGCCCCTCTGTGCCTTTAGTTGTCGCATTCAGCGTGTTGCCAAAAGTCACCGAAGCAGCCGTAAGCCTTGTATCAGCGGCCAAGGTGGTCGCGCCATCAAACTGCATTGTGGTGGCAGTAATTTGCCCGCTTAGCGTGGTCGCTCCAAGTCCTGATAAGGGTCCGGAAAGTCGCGAACCAAAGTCACCGATAAACGTTCCGCCTCCGTTGTCCGTGACCGTATCCACCGACGACCATGACATACCGTTGTATGTGCCAGTGTCAATCGCCGTGAAATGATACACACCGCCGGTGCCAACCAACAAGTCACTGCCGCTGCCGCCGGTTAGTGTCTCAACGTTGCTAAACACTGTATTGGTGTTGAAAGTGCCTGCGTTGGCTGCAGAACTGGTCCAAACATTAGTACCGTCGGTGGCTTTGAGTTCGTCGGTGCCTCCAGCGCCGTCGATGCTACCCGCGAAGTTAACTCCTGAAGCGAGCGTAAAAGTATCTACCGCAGAACCGCCTTGAAGCGTTGTAAAGCCGCTGTAGGTCAGCGCGTTGGTGCTGGTGTACGTGCCGCCGATGCTGCTCACAGCCCACGCACTCGTCGCATTGATGCCTGTCAACGTGCCGGTACCCGTTAGCGAACCGACATCCGTGAATCCAGCTGAGATGTTTGCGGCCGTCAAAGCAGTCCCGACGGAGCCGGCACCATGCCGGGAGACCAGCCGCTTCACCGGCAATGAGCCGGCAAGGGGGGCGCCAGGCAACAGCGGGCGCCGTATGGCCCAAAGTAAAGGTATCCAGGCGCCCACCTGCAGCGCGCAAGGGCTGAAGAGCAGTACTTTGACATTTTGGTAAAAGCCGCCGTTGCCTAAGGTTGTCCATGCGCTCAACGCATTGCCGCCGGTCAGCGTGCCGTCGTCGCGAACCGACATCGTGAAGCCAGTCGAGACGTTCGCGCTGGTGCCGTCAAAGCCAGTCACCGCGCCTGCTGCGGTCAGCACCGCGCTGCCAATGCCAGTGATCGAACCACCAGCCGCTTCACCGGCGAATGAGCCGGTCAAGGTGTTGGTCGCCAGCGCCAGCACGTCTATCCCATCGCCGCCCTTGATGTTCGCCGTCGAGGCCGCGCCCAGCGTATATGTATCCACAGCACTGCCACCTTGCAGCGTGGCAAAGCCGCTGTAGGTCAACGCATTCGTGCTGGTGTAGGTGCCGCCGGTGCCATTCATCGCCCATGCGCTGGCCGCATTGATGCCGGTCAGCGTGCCAGTGCCGGTCAGCGAACCGACATCCGTAAAGCCAGCCGAGACGTTGGCGCTGGTGCCGTCAAAGCCGGTCGCCGCGCCCGCTGCGGTCAGTACTGCACTACCGATGCCGGTGATCGAACCACCCGCTGCTTCTCCAGCGAATGAACCAGTCAAAGTGTTGGTCGCCAAGGCCAACACATCGATGCCATCACCGCCCTTGATGTTTGCTGTCGAGGCCGCGCCCAGCGTATATGTATCCACAGCACTGCCACCTTGCAGCGTGGCAAAGCCGCTGTAGGTCAGCGCATTCGTGCTGGTGTAGGTGCCGCCGGTGCCATTCATCGCCCATGCGCTGGCCGCATTGATGCCGGTCAGCGTGCCAGTGCCCGTTAGCGAGCCCACATCCGTAAAGCCTGCCGAGACATTTGCGCTGGTGCCGTCAAAGCCGGTCGCCGCGCCCGCTGCGGTCAGTACTGCACTACCGATGCCGGTGATCGAACCACCCGCTGCTTCTCCAGCGAATGAACCAGTCAAGGTGTTGGTCGCCAAGGCCAACACATCGATGCCATCACCGCCCTTGATGTTTGCTGTCGAGGCCGCGCCCAGCGTATATGTATCCACAGCACTGCCACCTTGCAGCGTGGCAAAGCCGCTGTAGGTCAGCGCATTCGTGCTGGTGTAGGTGCCGCCGGTGCCATTCATCGCCCATGCGCTGGCCGCATTGATGCCGGTCAGCGTGCCAGTGCCCGTTAGCGAGCCCACATCCGTAAAGCCAGCCTGAGACATTTGCGCTGGTGCCGTCAAAGCCGGTCGCCGCGCCCGCTGCGGTCAGTACTGCACTATCGATTCCCGTGATCGAACCACCCGCTGCTTCTCCAGCGAATGAACCAGTCAAGGTGTTGGTCGCCAAGGCCAACACATCGATGCCATCACCGCCCTTGATGTTTGCTGTCGAGGCCGCGCCCAGCGTAAATGTATCCACAGCACTGCCACCTTGCAGGGTGGCAAATCCGCTGTAGGTCAGCGCATTCGTGCTGGTGTAGGTGCCGCCGGTGCCATTCATCGCCCATGCGCTGGCCGCATTGATGCCGGTCAGCGTGCCAGTGCCGGTCAGCGAACCGACATCCGTAAAGCCTGCCGAGACATTTGCGCTGGTGCCGTCAAAGCCGGTCGCCGCGCCCGCTGCGGTCAGTACTGCACTACCGATGCCGGTGATCGAACCACCCGCTGCTTCTCCAGCGAATGAACCAGTCAAGGTGTTGGTCGCCAAGGCCAACACATCGATGCCATCACCGCCTTTGATGTTTGCTGTCGAGGCCGCGCCCAGCGTAAATGTATCCACAGCACTGCCACCTTGCAGCGTGGCAAAGCCGCTGTAGGTCAGCGCATTCGTGCTGGTGTAGGTGCCGCCGGTGCCATTCATCGCCCATGCGCTGGCCGCATTGATGCCGGTCAGCGTGCCAGTGCCCGTTAGCGAGCCCACATCCGTAAAGCCAGCCGAGACGTTGGCGCTGGTGCCGTCAAAGCCGGTCGCCGCGCCCACTGCGGTCAGTACTGCACTATCGATTCCCGTGATCGAACCACCCGCTGCTTCTCCAGCGAATGAACCAGTCAAGGTGTTGGTCGCCAAGGCCAACACATCGATGCCATCACCGCCCTTGATGTTTGCTGTCGAGGCCGCGCCTAGCGTAAATGTATCTACTGCACTACCACCTTGCAGGGTTGCGACACCACTAAAACCTATCGTCCCCGAACCGAAACTCAAGGATGGCGTCCCAGAAAGCGTCCAAGTCGTGTTTGCATTGGGGCCAACAATCGTGCTCGTGCCATCGCCAGTTGCGGTCACGGTCGTTACGCCGGTGAGTACAGGATTGGCCGCCAAGCTCAACGTACTAACGAAATTGAGATTGAGTGCCGCGCCAGTAAATGTTCCGCCAAGATTAATAGCTGCGCCAGAGGTCAAGGTCAGGGAACTTGTTCCTCCGGTAATCACTACAGCCGGATCAGAAGTAATGTCGCCGGTCGAAGTTTGAACTGTCGTATTGCCGATCGCTAACTGCGCGTTCAAAGTTCCGTCGGTAAGGGTGCCGGTGGTTGCCGTTGTATCAAGAAACGTCGCAGTTCCATCGGGAGTCGCGCAACTGCTCGAAACGTCGTCGGCGCAAGAAATGCCTGTGGTGTTTGCCGCAGTGTCATGTGTGATAGTGATTTCATCTGGATCGAGCAACAAATTGCCGACCTTACCCATCGGTGCACGAAGGTCTGCCAAGCCCTGAAAATCTAATGCGTGTTTTCCGGAGACCTCAACAACCCCTCCATCGCCACCCAAAGCGCCGCCGCGTGCGGAGATATTTCCATAAAAGCGAGTCGAATCATCGGCCCAAACCACAACTTTGCCGCCATTGCCATGATCTATTGCATCGGCACTGATACTCACATCCTTGCCAACATAAGTAGCGCTCGCGTTTTGTTCAGCACCTTTGCCCTGCCAATTGCCGCCCACTAACACCGTGCCACCAGCACCAACTCCCGAAGCATCGATGCTCGCAGCGCCGAACAAGCCGACTTTGTCACCTAACACTTTGACTGTACCGCCGCTCTGCCCTGCCGCAGTACCAGATGCGTCGAGCGTCCCGGTCACACTGACGACACCGGACGAACCACCACCTAACCAAATTTCCCCGCCACGCGATTCGAGACTGCGGGCGCGCACCAAGCCGTCATTGTTGAGCACTGTCGACAACAGTGCGTCTTTGGCTTGTGCATTCATTACCACGCGACCACCGTCGGCAATTAACTGCCCGCGATTGTCGGCACGCGCAGCGGCGGCAGCGAGGTTGACCTCAAAACTCAGTAAGCCATCGTGATCAAAATCCAATTTGACCGAATCACCTGCAGCCATCCCAATGCTGCCGCTAGGCGCGACGATGCTTCCAGTGTTACTTACTTGCGGGGCAATCAGCGCGACAAAACCACCGGATTGTGCGGTGATGGCTGCAGCGTTGACAACTGCACCGGCAGCACCAGCATTGTTGAAATTAAACTTGCCAGCAAGGAAATCTGCATTGGATATTGCTAAAGACGAGGCGACCAAACCGCCAACATCCACCTGGGCGCCTGGAGCAAACAGGATGCCACCGGGATTGGTCAGGAAAACATGGCCATTCGAGGTCAAGCGTCCAAAAATCAAAGATGGATCGCTACCTTCAACGCGATTGAGGATCACCGAAGCCGCATTTGGTTGTGCGATGTTCACCTGTGCTGCGCTGCCAATGTTGAAACTCGACCAATTGACGATAGCGCTTTGTGTTGATTGCGTTACATCCATGCGTGCGCCACTGGCATTAATTGTGGCTTGACCGGCAGCGACGACAGCACCCGTGGGCAAGGCATTAGATGCGGGTACTTGCGCTAGCGAGAGTCCGCTGACGGTCATCGTAAGCGCGGCAACTAGGGATCCGAGCGCCACACGCTGCAAGGAAAAATTCAAATCGCCAGTTGGTGCTGGTGACACGCTGCTACGTGTCACCTCGTCGCCAGACACTTCGCGCAACCGGGTCTGCGTACTACTGCGCTTACCCCGACCGCGTGCGGATTCCGCAACCGCAATCCACGCTTGGCGCGCCTCGCTCCAAACCAAACGGAAAACTTTATTGACACTGGCATGTTTGAACATGGCGAATCCTTTGACTATTTTGCTGCGATTTTTTCGACATTAACCCAAGTAGTTCGGCGCAAATCAGAACGATTTGCTGAACAAAAAATAGAATCGCGGGTAGCGTTGAAGATGATCGGCGGTCGCTTGGCTGGTATCGCGGTAGGCCACCGATGCACGTAAGTACCAATCATTTGGTACTTCCCAATTTAAGCCAAGACCTGGACCGGATATTCGTCGCTCCAAGGCCGATTTGGCGGCGATATCAGCACTGGTCGGGTGTTTGATTAGGGTCGCCTTGCCCATATCGTAAAACCCGGTAAGCACCAAACTGCCTGGTAGATCTTCCTCAAATGGCAGTCGATATCGCAGTTCCAGCGTACCCAAATACCCTTCATCGCCGGCACCTTCGCCCTGTGGATACGCGCGCACCGTATTCGGTCCGCCAAGGCTGAATTTTTCGCTTGAATCAAAGTTCTTGCGACCGAACTGCTGGCTATATGAGCCATACAAAGCTAACCGGTCTGCCAACGCCTGCAAGCGAGAAAACGAAATATTGACTTTGTCATACCGCCCGGCAGTTTTTCGTCCGGCCGCGTCGGCAGCAGTTAGGATCGCATTGCCAAACTTCAATCTGCCGCGAGTCCATGAAATGTTGTAAACGTTGATCCCGCCGCCAAATAAAGTGTCACGGAAGTCGCCGGAAAAACCCCACGAGGTGACCAAAGCAGTTTTAGTTGAATCAACCGCTGCGGTGGCTTGAACATCGTGGAATTTTCGCTGATCAAATTGCAAGACCGTCAGTAAATTTGAGTTGCGCGAACGCACGAAAGGATGAATTGCAATAAGCGAACTGACATACGCTGAACCGCTAGCTCTGAGCGGGTCGAACAACGGCGTACCAAGGCGATATGACAAATCGGTATACGCAGCACCGATTTTGCTTCCCCAAGAACCCACCGGACTGAGCACTGAGATGCGGGCAAAACGCAGATCGCCATCAATCGCATTCGTCCCGCGCAGACTGATTAGGTCACCTTGACCAAGTAGGTTATTGCCATCGACCCCGGCGCTAATCCGATGCTGCCCAGTGTATAGGGAGCCATTGGCATCAAAGTCAATATTGGCGTTGTAAAAACTCGCCGTGCTTACGCTAATCACCAGATCAGCCGTACCCGGCTCTGCACCCGGTACAAAGCTGCTGCGCGCAACGATTCCTCGCAGATCATGAATCTGAAACAGCGCACGCTCAACGGTTGCCGTCTTTATCAATTCACCTTCAACCAAAGTATTGAGATAGGACTCCAGCAAGGACCGCCGCACAGAAACGTTTGCATCAATCTCGAGCTTAACCTTACCCAAGCGCCCCTCAAGCACCTGCAAAATCACGATGCCATCGACGATTTTTTGCTCAGGGATGATCACGTCAGCCAAAAAATAACCACGCTGAGCAAGCTCACGTTTCACGGCCGCCGCCGCATCCAGCATCTCTTGAAAACGTTTATTAGGACCGATGAATGGTGCCACTGCTGCTGCGAGATCGGCGTCTTTCATGACTGTCATACCGACAGTCTGAAAACCCTTAATCTCAAGCTTCATACCTTCAACATCGGCCACTGAGCGTGCTTTAGCGGCACCACCTTCAACTTGCACCGCAGCATCAGGTTTACCGCTTGGCACCGGCATGGTTTTCAACACTTCGCCAGCGCTAGGAACCGGCGGCGATTGCGCGAAGGCCGTGCCGACGCTAAATACCAAGGCAATCACAGATACGATTCGCTTTCGCGACAACGGCTTAAGCGCGGTGTATGCGCAACCTTGAAATTCAATTTCCATATGCGGCCTCCCAGCCAATGCGCCAGTAACGATGCATGTTTCATCGCCATTAATGTACCGATGATTAAACACTCGTTTATCCCTGTCAAGGCGAACTTGCGAAAATGTTGTTGGGGCTGTGCAATTCGGTCGACAAGGCATCCAGATCATGGCTGCCATCCAACTATAATTTGGCATGACAAAAACTACTCCCGTTGAACTAACACTGCCTGATACAGGCGATGTTTTTTCCCAATTGCCGCTTTCGCCGGCGATGCAATTGACACTGCAGCAGCTTGGTTTCCACCAGATGACCCCGATTCAGGCGGCCAGTTTGCCGTTGACCTTGGCTGGCAAAGACCTTATCGCGCAGGCCAAAACTGGTAGCGGCAAGACGGTGGCGTTCGCATTGCCGATGCTGACCTTGCTCAATCCACGGCGCTTTGCAGTGCAAGGTTTGGTACTGTGCCCGACGCGTGAATTAGCCGAACAAGTGACGCAGGAAATTCGGCGTCTGGCGCGGAGCGAAGACAACATCAAGATTCTGACGCTGTGCGGTGGCTCGCAGATGCGTCCGCAAATGTCCAGCTTGGAACATGGTGCGCACATCGTGGTCGGCACGCCTGGGCGAATCATGGATCATTTAGAGCGTGGTAGCTTGAATCTTGAAGCCTTGGCGTTGTTGGTGCTGGACGAAGCCGATCGCATGCTCGATATGGGCTTTTTCGATGACATTGCCACCGTTGCGCGTGCCTGTCCCGTTGTCCGCCAAACCTTGCTGTTTTCCGCCACTTACCCAGAGGGTATTGAGCGCCTGAGCAAACAGTTCTTGCGCGATCCGCAGCAAGTGAAACTGTTGGAACAACATCAGGCTAACAAGATCCGTCAGCGGTTTTACGAGATCCGCGATGATCAGCGCTTACACGCCGTAGGACAATTGCTCAAACATTATCGACCGGTGAGTACCTTGGCGTTTTGCAATACGCGCCAGCAATGCCGTGATTTGTTGGATGTACTACGTGCCGAAGGGGTGCATGCGCTGGCTTTGCACGGCGAGTTGGAACAACGCGAACGCGATCAAGTACTAGTGCAATTCGCCAATCGCAGCTGCTCAGTTTTAGTCGCCACCGATGTCGCGGCGCGCGGTTTGGACATCAAGGAACTCGAAGCGGTCATCAATGTCGACATCACACCGGATGCCGAGATCCACGTGCATCGAATTGGCCGCACCGGACGTGCTGACCAGGAAGGTTGGGCGTTTAGTTTAGTCAGCGGCGACGAAATGGGACGGCTGGCGAATATTGAAAAGGCCAACGATTTCGAAGCAATTTGGCATCCGCTGAGTGAGTTGGAATCCGCATCGAACAAACCGCTGTTGCCACCCATGGCAACTTTGCAGATTCTCGGTGGTCGCAAGGAGAAGATCCGTGCCGGTGATGTACTCGGAGCGCTCACTGGCGAAGCCGGATATACCAAGGAGCAAGTCGGCAAAATCAATGTGACAGAAATGTCGACCTATGTCGCTGTTGAACGCAGCATTGCCCGCGAAGCCGTGCGGCGATTGTCGAATGGCAAAATCAAAGGCAAGAAAGTGCGCGTGCATTTGTTGGAGGAAAGAGCTGGCTGAAGCTAGGATTCACCATTTTGTGCTGATAACAAGCCGTTAGAAGCACTCACTGTAAGCAATCCGCGGCACCAACGTCTAAGTACGCGACGACGATAGCAAAATTTTGGAGATTGAAAATGCACGCCACCTTGCACTTGCTGACCCGCACCGATTTTCCGCCTTTGCGTCGGCGCACGATCAATACGCTGCAACTTAATCTCGGCTATCGCTGTAATCAAAGCTGCTTGCATTGCCACGTGAATGCTGGGCCAACGCGCAAAGAAGAAATGACACCGGAAACTATCGCAGCGGTAATTGCATTCATTGCGGCGAGCCCGGATATCCACACCATTGATTTGACAGGCGGCGCGCCGGAACTTAATCCTGAATTTCGCAATCTTGTGGTCACTGCCAGAGCGCGTGGCCTGCGGGTGATTGATCGTTGCAACTTGACGATTTTGGAAGAGCCGGGCTTTGAGGATATGGCAGGTTTCCTCGCCGCACACAAAGTCGAAATCGTCGCCTCTTTGCCCTGCTATTCGCAAGACAATGTTGACAAACAACGTGGCGACGGTGTGTTCGAAGCCAGCATCCGTTCTCTACAAAAACTAAACGCGCTGGGCTATGGCAAAACGCAAAGCGGCTTAGTGCTGAATTTGGTCTACAACCCGCAAGGGCCGAATCTACCGCCGCCGCAAGTTGCCCTCGAAGCCGACTACAAACGCCATTTGGCGGACGAATTCAATATCGTGTTCAATCAATTGTTCACCATTACCAATATGCCCATCCAGCGCTTCGGCAGCACGCTGATTTCCAAAGGGCAATTCAATTCCTACATGGCCACCTTGCGTGCCGCGCATCGCGATGAAAATCTTGAACAAGTGATGTGCCGCAATTTGCTCAGCATCGATTGGCAGGGATATGTTTTTGATTGCGATTTCAATCAACAGTTGGGTTTGGCATTGCACGGGAAAACCGACGCGCGGTTGCACATTTCTGAAGCCACGATGATGCGGCTTGACGAGATGCCAATACGCGTGGCCGATCATTGCTATGGTTGCACGGCGGGTCAAGGCTCTAGCTGCGGTGGCGCCTTAGAGCAGGAAACGACAGCAGCTGCACCGAGTTGCGGCATTTAGAAATTCACAAAAAAGGCACATCAACATGAGTGACCTGCAAGGTATGTTCTTTTGGGGATTTTTGCTGGTGTTCGGCGTGGTGATGTATTTGGTCGTACCGCGATCGCGCGACGAAGGCGGCTTCTTTCGTGGTCAGGATGAGTTTGGTCGACCCGCCAACGAATGGGCCTTGATGTTAAGTATTTTTATCAGTTGGATATTCGCCAAATCGGTGACCAACGCCGCCAATCTGGGTGCGGCGTATGGCGTAGTTGGCGGGTTGGCCTATGCCGCTTACTGGTTGTCGATTCCACTCGCCGGTGTGGTGATCTATCGTCTGCGCACCAAAGAAGGCGCGACCGGCTTGGTGCCTTTCTTGATCGGCAAATACGGGCGCGCCGCAGCGTTGGCTTTTTCGGCCGCGATACTGGTGCGACTGTTCAACGAAGTGTGGAGCAATACCGCTGTCGTCGGTGGTTACTACGGTGCGAGTGGCTCGGCAGATTTCATCGGCGCAGCGCTGTTGTTCACTGCGGCGGTACTTTTTTATAGTCTCAAGGGTGGCCTGCGCAGTTCAATTTTTAGCGACGTGATTCAAGCCATCGTATTCATCCTGTTTGTTGGCGTGGTGCTGGCGCTGGTTCTACCAGCACACGGACCGGAGGCGCTGCTCAGCCAAGGAAACTTTGCACTAAGTAGCGGTGCAGATTTGTTATTGGTCGCGCTACTGCAAGTGTTCTCTTATCCGTTCCACGATCCGGTGCTGACCGACCGTGGCTTCATCACCGAAGAAAAAGCCATGCTACGGGCTTTCATCATCGCCGGTGTGCTGGGTTTCGTGGCGATTTTTGCGTTCAGCTTGGTCGGCATCCATGCCAAGCTTGAAGGCATCACCATCACCAGCAATGTGCCGGCTGACGTTGCGCGCGGTTTAGGTTTCGCCGGATTTTTTGCAATGCTGGTGGTAATGGTAAGTTCGGCCGGTTCGACCTTGGACTCGACCTTCACTTCGCTATCCAAACTCGTCGCGCGTGAGCTGCCCGTGCTTGGCGGCCGTTTGCCGTCGCCTAAAGCCATGACCATTGGCTCGCTGACCATGGTGAGCTTTGCCCTGCTGGGCAATCTGCCAATGATTGCCGGAACCGACATCCTCAAAGCCACCACCATCAGCGGCACGATGGTGATCGGCCTTGCGCCGATATTTCTGTTTTCTCGCTGGGTGAATTATTCGCCGCTCTCATTTCATTTGCCATTTTGGAGTGGCTTGACACTGGGTGTGTTGCAAGCCACCAACTGGATTCCGGCAAGTTGGGCGATTGGTAGCGGCAAATATGCGACCTTACTAGGCACTAATTTGTACGGTTTACTGATCTGCACGGCAGGTTTCTTTTTGCCTCTGTTGCTGGCGCAAAAATCCCGATTGGCTGTTGGCGCATCCGGCAATCAAACATGATCGACTCCGGTCGTGCAGGTCGAACATGTCCGCTGCGTTATAGCTACGGCGCAGCGGCCATTGCACATGCAACAACACAATCGACGCAAACGCTTTATGTGATTGGTGGCTTGTATGGAAATCTGCCAGCGCTGAAAACCGTGCTGACAATGCGTGAACAGGAAAACGATGCGCGCTTGTGCTTCAACGGCGATTTCAATTGGTTCAATGTGGATGACGATGGCTTTGTAGCCATTAACCAAACGGTATTGAGGCACGATGCGATTGTCGGCAATGTAGAAGCCGAATTTGCATCACCCGATGATGACGCAGGGTGTGGCTGTGCCTACCCGGAAAACGTCGATGCAGCGACCGTGACGCGATCAAACCTCATCCACGCACGATTAAAAAAAACAGCAGCGCGCCATCCGGATTTGCTGTTGCTAATTGACGCGCTACCGATGCTCCGGCGCTACTGCATTGGTGACTTGCGCGTTGGTGTGGTGCACGGTGATGCAGATTCCTTGGCTGGTTGGCGATTCGATGCAAGCGCGTTAAATGATGCGTCGGACGAACCATGGCGAGCCGCCGCTTTTGCCAATGCTGATGTGGATATTTTCGCCAGCAGCCATACCTGTTTGCCAGCATTGCGCGTTTTTGCGGATGGAAACAAAGTCATTATCAACAACGGCGCAGCGGGCATGCCAAATTTTGCAGGCAGCAATTTTGGTGTGCTGACGCGCATCAGTACCAAGCCTTCACCTTTTCCAAGCTTGTATGGCTGCAAGCTACTCGGCGTGCATGTAGACGCCTTGGCTATTAACTATGACAAGGCGCAATGGACAAGCGATTTTCGAAACAATTGGCCCCCAGAATCCGCTGCGCACGTCTCATATTTCGAGCGAATTTCAAACGGCACCAACTACACTTTGCCAGTTGGTGCTGGCCGCACGCCGTTAAATCAGGGAGAAACACATGAACTCTAAACGCGCCTTCATTTTCGGTGTCATCGTGGCATTTATCGTCGCGTTTTTCGCCTTCGATTTAACGCAGTATCTCAGCTTGAGCTTCCTCAAAAGTCAGCAAGATTCTGTTGCCGCTTTGGTCAGCTCACAGCCATTACTCAGCGCCGGAGTTTTCTTCGCTATCTATGTGTTGGTGACCGCATTGTCACTACCGGGTGCGGCAATCATGACGCTCGCAGCGGGCGCCATATTCGGCCTGCTATGGGGTGTGGTGTTGGTCTCGTTTGCATCGAGCCTCGGCGCAACCTTAGCATTTTGGATGTCCAGATTTTTATTGCGTGACTGGGTGCAAGCGCGCTTTGGTGATCGCCTCAAAGCCATTAACGATGGCGTTCGCAGCGAAGGTGGTTTCTACCTTTTCACCTTGCGACTAGTGCCCGCCTTCCCGTTTTTCGTCATCAATTTGGTGATGGGTTTAACACCCCTGCCAAGCTGGACTTTTTATTGGGTCAGCCAACTCGGCATGTTGGCCGGCACGGTAGTTTTTGTGAATGCCGGCACACAGCTTGCGCACATCGAATCGCTGTCCGGCATCCTGTCGCCTGCGCTGATATTTTCATTTGTGCTACTCGGCATTTTTCCTCTAATCGCCAAGCGCATTGTCGATATTGTTAAGTCGCAAAAAGTCTACGCCGGGTGGAATCGCCCGAAAACCTTTGATCGCAATTTAATTGTCATCGGTGGTGGCTCGGCCGGGTTGGTCACTTCCTACATCGCTGCAGCAGTGAAAGCCAAAGTCACCCTGGTTGAAAAACACAAGCTCGGCGGTGATTGTTTGAACACCGGCTGCGTGCCATCCAAAGCGATTATTCGTTCAGCCAAATTGCTTTCGCACATGCAGCGCTCGAAAGAATTCGGTATCCGTTCGGCGACTGCCGAGTTCGATTTTGCTGATGTCATGGAGCGTGTGCAGCGCGTAGTCAAAGAAATTGAGCCGCATGATTCAGTCACGCGTTACACCGAGCTTGGCGTTGATGTGGTCGAGGGCAGCGCCAAGATTGTTTCGCCATGGGAAGTTGAAATCACCGACGCCAAAGGTGTGCGTCGATTGACCACCCGCAGCATCGTCATTGCGGCTGGCGCACGGCCATTTGTGCCGCCGATTCCCGGCCTTGCCGAGCTGGGTTACTTGACCTCCGACAACGTCTGGGAGCTACGCACTTTGCCCAAACGGCTGGTAGTGCTCGGTGGTGGGCCGATAGGCTGTGAATTAACCCAAGCTTTCGCCCGCCTCGGCGCGCAAGTCACGCAAGTCGAAATGCTGCCGCGTCTGATGATTCGTGAAGACCCCGAAGTCTCGAGCTTGGTCGCGCAGGGATTTGCCAAGGAAGGCATCAGCGTTTTGCTGGAGCACAAAGCCAGCGCTTGCGTGATGGAGGATGGACAAAAAATCATGCTTGCCGACCATCACGGCACGCAAGTCAAAATTCCCTACGACGCCGTTTTGGTTGCCGTCGGGCGAGTGGCGAATTTGACCGGCTACGGGCTTGAAGAACTCGGTATCACAGCGCAACGCACAGTAGAAACCAACGATTTTTTGCAAACCAAATACCCGAACATATACGCCGCAGGAGATGTCGCGGGTCCCTTTCAATTCACTCACACGGCAGCGCATCAAGCGTGGTACGCGGCGGTCAACGCGTTGTTCGACCCGTTCAAGAAATTTCGCACCGATTATTCGGTGATTCCCTGGGCCACGTTTACCGAACCAGAAGTCGCCCGCGTTGGACTCAATGAAACCGATGCCAAAGCAGCGGGAATCGCCTACGAAGTGACGCATTACGGCATTGACGATTTGGACAGAGCGATAGCCGACGGCGAAGCACACGGCTTTGTCAAGGTATTGACTGCGCCGGGTAAAGACAAAATTCTGGGCGTGACCATTGTCGGCGAACACGCAGGCGATTTAATCGCTGAATATATTTTGGCTATGCGCCACGGCATAGGTCTGAACAAAATGCTTGGCACCATCCATATCTATCCAACGCTGGCAGAAGCCAACAAATATGCCGCCGGGGTATGGAAAAAAGCCCACGCGCCGGAACATTTGTTGGCTTGGGTCGAGAAATTCCATGCATGGCAGCGCGGATAAGTGATACACAATTTTTGCCGATGAACGCAGTCCGTATTTCCATCGTGATGCCAGTGTTGAACGAGGCACCGACGATAATCGCCAGCTTGGAAGCCCTGCAAGATGCGCGTCACCGCGGCGTTGAAGTGATTGTGGTTGATGGTGGCAGCGAGGATGCGACGGTGGAGTTGGCACAAGCTTTGGCCGACCAAGTTTTAATCGCACCGCGTGGTCGCGCCAGCCAAATGAATGCCGGTGCAGTTGCGGCGCACGGCACCGTCTTGTGGTTTGTGCATGCCGACACACGGGTCACGGTAGAGCACGAGCAGAAAATTTTGTGGGCCACAGCGCACGCGTGGGGCGGGCGATGGGGGCGGTTCGATGTACGAATCGACAGCCGGAATCGCCTGCTGGCTCTGGTGTCAAAGGCAATCAATATTCGCTCGCGCTGGAGCGGAATTGCTACCGGTGATCAAGCGATTTTTGTTTCGCGAATTTTGTTTGAGCGTGTCGGTGGCTTTCCGGATTTGCCATTGATGGAAGACGTGGCATTGTCCAAGCGCTTGAAGTGCATCGCGTCGCCAGCATGCTTCCGCGAAACGGTGCTGACCTCGGCAAGACGCTGGGAAAAGCATGGTTTATGGCGCACTATCTTTTTAATGTGGAGCTTGCGCGCGGCGTATTTCATGGGTGTATCGCCACATTTTTTGGCCCGCCAATACGGATACCTGCCGCGTGACTAGCATCGCAATTTTTGCCAAAGCTCCGTTGCACGGCTACGCCAAAACCCGATTGATACCGACATTGGGTGCGGCAGGCGCAGCAAGATTGCAGCGCGAAATGACACTACGCGCATTGCAAGTCGCGCACGACGCTGGCATCGGTGATGTCACATTGTGGTGTGCGCCCGATTCCAAACAACGCTTCTTTCGCGCCTTGATGAAATCACAAGCAAACACCCAAGGCTTGGGTTTTCGTAAGCAAGTCGACGGTGATCTGGGCGAACGGATGGCCGCCAGTTTCGCCAATACGCAGGGCGCCATGTTGCTCATCGGCACTGATTGCCCGGTAATGCACCCAACACACCTGCAGCAGGCGGCAAAGGCACTCGCAGAAGGCGACGATGCCGTGTTCATTCCGGCAGAAGACGGCGGATACGTGTTGGTCGGTTTAGCTCGCCCGATACCAGAAATTTTTCGCGAAATCGCATGGGGCAGCGCTCAAGTGATGGCGCAAACGCGAGAACGCCTGACGCAACTAAATCTGCAATGGTGCGAATTGGAAACGCTGTGGGATGTCGATCTGCCCTCCGACGTGATGCGCTGGCGGGAAATGCAGCGTGTCGAAACAGCTTCGGCGGCGCGAACTGACGAGTAGCTTAGGTGTGTCAGTTGGTGCTGGTGACACGCCGTCGTTGAGCATCTGTTGCTTCATAGCTCGAAACGCACTTGCGATCTGTTTGACTAGCTGCCGAACTGTCGGTCGGCCATTCCATTTTCCGTTTCAATCCTCGCGTGGCGCTTGCGCGCCGCGCGTTCACCAAATTACTTGGCTTGACCGCGCATGTATTTGTTTCAATCCTCGCGCCGCGCGTCTAGCCACCTCCACCGCGTCCAGCACCTGATCGTAGTTTCAATCCTCACGCGGCGCGCGTCTCCGTTAGGCACGTCCGCGCCGGTTTATGGTACTGGGTTTCAATCCTCGCGCGTCGCTCGGCACGAAAACCTTCGGTCAGCACACTCAGCTGTTTCAATCCTCGCGCCGCGCGTCGGTCACACCACCAACGCCAAGGCCAACGGCGTCTGGTTTCAATTCTCGCGCGGCGCGCGTCTCCAATGATCCAGTACCTAAAAGACCTATGGCTAGTTTCAATCCTCGCGCGCCGCGCGTCCACATCAAAGGCGGTTACTCAATTCTGTTCAGATGTTTCAATCCTCGCGCCGCGCGTCGCGGCGACGCACCAGATGTTGAGGTGCTTTGTCTTGTTTCAATCCTCGCGCGGCGCTTGCGCCACGCAGCTGGCCGTGGTTTCAATCCTCGCGCGGCGCACGCGCCTCGACCAACTCTGATTCAGTTTGATCCGCGGCGTTTCAATCCTCGCGCGGCGCTTGCGCGCCGCGCGTCACCGATTTGGCCAACTTCAAAGCGCATTACGCCGCGTTTCAATCCTCGCGCGGCGCTTGCGCCGCGCGTCCGCTGTGTGATACCAGCCCGCGTTACTTGCTGGGTTTTCAATCCTCGCGCGGCGCTTGCGCGCCGCGCGTCTGTGCGTGGCGATGGTTTCGGCCACGGTGGCGGCGTTTCAATCCTCGCGCGGCGCTTGCGCGCGCGTCACCCCGGGCGTTTTCCAGGACTCCAACGGTGTTTCAATCCTCGCGCGGCGCTTGCGCGCGCGCGCCTCCGGTGCTGCGCCGACACTCGCGCCGCCGGTATCGCCGGTTTCAATCCTCGCGCGGCGCTTGCGCCGCTCGCGCCCTTCGCGGCACGCCCCCAGTAATGGTTATTGGTTTCAATCCTCGCGCGGCGCTTGCGCGCCGCGCGTCCGAAACGCCCCCCGTTTCAATCCTCGCGCCGCGGCGCTCCATTGCCCTGTCGCGCGTTACCGTTTCAATCCTCGGCGGCGCTTGCGCGCCGCGCGCATTTTTAGGCGTCCGGTTTTCTTGGCGTCGTTTCCAATCCTCGCGCGGCGCTTGCGCGCCGCGCGTCATGGCTCGAAAAGCTGGTAGAGTTTCCACCTCGGCGGCGCTTGCGCGCCATCAAAAACGCGACGGGTCATGTTTCAATCCTCGCGGCGCTTGCGCGCCGCGCGTCGCCGCGCTGAGGCACCGTTTCATCAGTTTCAATCCTCGCGCGGCGCTTGCGCCGCCGCGATCTCCGAACTCGCTGCCCTGAGTTTCACTCGCCGGCGCTGCGCGCGTCATCCGAGACTGGAACGGTTCCTCGCGCTATCGGTCATCCATGCGGTTTCAATCCTCGCGCGATGCGCTTGCGCCGCCGCGCGTCAGATCGCGCAACTACTTGACCTGCAAAGCAAAATTTCACGTTTTGCGCGGAACGTTTTATAGCGGCAACATTTACGACGTTCAGTCATCTTACCGATTCAGCGCACAGTAGCAAAATCAATGAGTAAGCTATTGCGCGAACCTGCCGCATTTTCCGCGTTGCTTCCAGTTCGCGCGTCATAGCACTAGTGGCCCATCAAAATCGACTGCCTTGAATTTTCCATGCTCACGCACGTGCGTCTCAACCGGCTCGGTTACTCGATAAAAACGCAGACAGTCCTTTTCCAAATCAATCTCTGCCAACAACCGGCGCTCCAATTCATCATATTGCATCGCGCTGACGTTGCATTCAAACACGGATTTTTGTACGCGTTGCCCCGTGCTTTCGCAGATTTTCGCCACACGGCGCAATCGCTTTCGACCGGCACTAAGTTCAGTGGAAACGTCATAACTGACAACGATCAACATGGCTATTTTGGGCAGAACGGCAGATAAGTTTCGATGTCGCTACGCACGGCGCGCGCGAGTAAGCGCGCTTGGATAAATGGCGCCAGACCGAGAGCCACACTAGTTTCTAGCAATGGGTGGGTGAGTTCGTCTTGCTTTCGTTCTTGATACGCAACAACAACAATTTTCCTTGCGTCGGCTTTTAGCATTACCGCACCACCGGCGTGATCGTCAAAGTCACCAGCATTGATTTGTTTGCGGTTGATCAACGTGATTGCGAGACGGTCAGCAAGGAGCGGGCGGAATTCTTCCATCAGATCTAGCGCTAGCGCCGCACGACCTGGGCGCACTGCATGCAGAAACCCGAACTGCGGATCAAGCCCCACACTTTCAATAGCTGATCGCACATCGTTCATGAGCATGGAATAAAAAAAAGAAAGTAGTGCGTTCATCCTATCGAGCGGCGGTCTTCGCGTGCGACCGCTCATCGTAAATGCCTCTCTAGCGTCTTCGCGAATCATAAATTTGAGCACCGCAAAATAGCGTTTGGCTGAATCGCCTTCAATGCCGCGAACTGAATCAAGATCTGTGGCGTGTTCAAGACGCGACAGCGCGCGACCGAGTTCATCGGCGGTGGCGGTTAAGGCCGCACTGTCGTCTTCGCGACTGCTGTCGCGTGCACCACGCTGCAAAACTTGACGGCAATTTCTAATTTTCCCGGCGATAAAAGCGCGTGCCGTGATGAGCGGAAAATTTTGGCTATCTGCCACATCAGACAATCGTTTGTGCTGGTCTTGCCGCAACAAAACGTTGCCTGATATTGGGCCTTCCAGCCGCGCTTTGAAACGACCATTGCTATCGAGTAACACTAGCGATTTGCCGTCACCAGCGAGCCGATGCATCAAAATGGGCGACACCATCACATGCCCAAAGCAGACGACTGACGACAGATGATGAAGCGGCACACGCAACTTTGTTTCGCTCTCGACTTCAACGCGCAGCGTGTCGTTGTCGAGATGCAAATAGCTATCGGGCAGCGTGACGTAAAGGGTGTTTAGTAGTTTGCATGGCTAATTCGACGGCGTGTTACCAGCACCAACTGAGCTTATATCGACTTGGCTTAGACATATTTCGGATTCAAACCAATGGATCAAATAAATGGCTTTGCGCGTTGGCAAACGCCGGCGTTTTTGTCACGCTCGGCTGGCATAACTCGACGAGCGAACACTGCTTGCATCGCGCGTCATTCACCGGCGGCGGCACTTCCCGATTTTCGATTTGTGCCCGCACTGCCGCAGTTGCGGTAACGACGCGTTGCCGTAGTTCAGCGTTGAAGGCGACCACGCGGCGACGCTTTGACGTGGCGTAAAAAAGTGCGCCGGCGGGAACCGCGCGCCGCAACATTTCCTCTAAACACATCGCCTGTGCTGCAACTTGCAAATCATCGCACGCCGCAATCCAGGGCGCTTTGGCGCGACTGCCGTGTTTGTATTCGACCGGATAAGGCGTGCCGTCTGCCTCGAACTCCACCACGTCGGCCTTGCCAATCAAGCCAAGCGCATCATTCCAAATAGGCAAGGCGCGCTCTACACGAATACCCGCACGAATTTCGACACCGGGCTGATCAACCAATTTGTGCACCGCTTGCCCACGTTGCGTGTGCAAGTTGTCAGCGAACACTTGCTCGACATGAATCAGCGCACACTGGCGGCAATAGCACCTTGTGTTGGAGGGCGGAGATTGGGATGGGTTCGGCGGGTTCCATCACAGCCAAGCAATCAGTTCAGCAATCGATGAAGGAGATCATCTCGCTCAATATTGTGATGCGCAGCAACTGCACCAAGAATCGATGCCAATGTGCCTATTCGCAGCGGGTCGTGAAGCGGAACGGTAACGTGATGCTCGCCGCCTTGATGACTGGTCAATCGAACGTGACTGCCATGTTGCCGATCAATTGTGTATCCAAGTTTCGTCATTGTCGAATCAGCATCGCCCCCGACAAATCACGCGGCAATCTCATCCGCCACGCCTCTTCCCGCGTTATGGAGACGAATAATGCTGGGCTTTTTGTCGTCGTCAAAGTGGCACTGCACAGCCTCGCGCACGTTGGCGGTGCAACCCGCCATATCGTCCCGCCTCTGTATAAATATCTTGCCCAACACCGCGCGCGGTAAAGCCGCCTTCGGGCGCTTCTTCAACGATGAAATGAATTTCGCTCATGATTAAAACCCCTCAAGGATGTCAGGTTGAACACCGATGTCGTCCAAGGAAATGAACCATCTGCATTGACCGTCCAAACTTCTGTGAACCTTAGCAGAAGAACAGTTTCCTGACTTCCTATTGTGTTGCCACCAAATCACTTTGACGACTTCCATGCTGCCATCAGGCCGCGCCGAGGAGGCATCATTTTCAAATATTTTCGGCAACAAGGCTTTGTTAACCGCCGCATCTTCGGCAGAGAACCCCGTGCGCTCCGCGAGTTGAGGACTGATGCTGCCGTAAGTGACGTAGATGCCAAGATCAACACGATGTTTCATGCCCAAGGTATCGGAGCCGCGCTTCGATCCGTCGCCTTCACCGCTCACGCTCTTGGTGATTTGTGTGCTGGTGATATCGACGCGCTCGACGGAGAATGCAGATTGAACCGTGATGGGGCCGCGGATTCCAATGGAAATGCCCGTGTCACCTTCCGACGCCTCGCCCGCTTCACCTTTCTTGGCTTTCTTGCCGCCTGCTTTGATCGCGAATAGCTGTCCGAACGCACGAACATCAAACCAGTTTGCGCACGCAAGTTTTACTGTCTCCGAACCACCAAGACTCACACCAAGCACTGCTTTGGCGCGGTTCGCGAGACTCTTATGTCCGTCGTCACTGTGCTCATCCGACTGGACAAAAATAGCGTGCCCCGCTTCTTGTAAGCGGTCACGCAGTTTGCGTTTGAGGCATACGTCAGTTACCTCTCCCAAACCATCGTAACCGGTGCGTGGGCGATTGCCGTTGAGCGGGTCGCCGTTTGGGTTAGCGTTTTTGACGCGGAAAATAATGGCGAAATCGACTTTGTTTTGCAGTGTGGCCATGATGTGAGTCTCTGAAATTATTCGTCTGAGGGTTGATCTTTGGTATCGAGTTTGTCGGTCGGAGCGGGTGCGGTAGCGCCCGTCGCTGGCAATGGAATCCGAGCAAAAACTCGCCCGACAAGGCGCGATCATTGGTGAAATCGTCAGCGATAAAAATGTGCTGAATTTCATCCATAAGTTTTTCGCGCTTCCACAGAAATCCAGCTTTTTTATCTGACGCACGCAATCGAGATTTGTATGGCGTTAGCGCAAGTTCGATCGTGCGCCAAGTCGAATACGGTCGATCAGCAAAGCGTTGCATCAGCCTAGCCGCCATCGTGTCGCGATTGGTTTCAGCAGAAGACAACGCGTAATGCTCAATATTGTCTGCGACGGCCAGCAAACGTCCGTAGAGATAGTCTCTGCTCGTTCGGTTTTCTTCAAGTGCCATGTCGTAGTTCCTTCCGTTTGATTTCGAATACCCACGAAAAAGACCGCAGGCGATGCCAAGACTTTTTTCCCATTCCCAATGTTCGAGCGCCACGCGATTGCAAGCACGACGCACGGCAGAATCGACTAGATCACGCGGAACTGCTTGACCATCGACGATGCACGGCAGCAAGCGCTCAATCGTCGCTTTCTTTAACTTGTCATCAAGTCTTCGACCGAATGCCGCCTCTGCGATATCGCGTGGCGCAGGTGCGCCGATAAACTTTTTGTCCTTGCCGAAGTTCTGATGCCACGCGTAATGCTCGTGCCAAGCCGCAATGCGTGCAAAAAATTCCGAGCCATTGAGTTCGCGATAGAACGTAATCGCCATGCGCCCTGGCGTTGCCGAATCTAATCCCATGACAACGATGTCGTCTGTGACTGCGAGCATCGCGCCGTATCCTGCAATGGCACGTTTGAGGCGCAGTGCCGTTGCCTGACCCACGTCGCCGATGTTGATTGCTTCATTCGCTAACACGCCGGTTGGTGCTGGTGACACGCCGTTGTTAATGGCTTCACTTAGGGTCGGATGCGTCTCCTCGAATCCGAGAATCAACGATAACGAATCCGCCCATGGGTCAGGAACGGGCTTACCGCCGACCGCCCACGTCACAATGGCTTGATCGCCATTTCGATATGCCTGCCGCTTGATTAACCAACGTAGCGCGTTGTGAGCCTTTTGCGTGACGACAGCGCTAACACCGCAAGCCTGTCGTCCTTCTCCGTCTGTAAACCGTCCCCGAAACGTAAAGCCGTTGTCGTCATTAGCACTGATGAGTTTCGCCCCATCGCCCGCATGACGAATACGTTTTGGATGGCTCTTTGCAAGCGTCATATTGTTGCCCGTAACCATGCACAAGCCCTCAGCAGCGTTGCTGGCGGCATCAAAATTTGTCCATGCTTCTTGGAGTGACGTATCTTCCCAAACGCCGGTTGATAGTTCAAAGCCCTCCCAAACCTGCCAACGAATCAACGCGCCGCCCTGATCGCGTTCTCCGTCTTGCGCCGTCAACACTCGAAAAATCTCTGGTTGATTGTCAGTTCCAGTCCATTTGGTGAGCAGTTTTCCGTCGTCGCCGATATGAAGAACTTTTTGCGCGACAAGATCGGCGACTATCGCTCCCTTACGAACGTAGGCGAGCACTGCTTGCGCCTTGGGGTGCACGAACTTTGAGTCGCACCACGAAGACAGAAGCGCTTCGTATTCAACAAAAAACGACTTCTTACTCCCGCCGAACGTTACGTAATCCTTGGCGCAGTATTGAACTTTGTCACACAGCGGGTGCGGTGGCGCTTTGCTGCCAGCACGCCCTGCGGATTGCTCCGTAGCAGGAATTATCGTTTCTATTTTCTGAACCACCTGCGCTGCTTTGAAGCAGCCTTCGCCATCAATTGCAATTTCGATGTGCGCTTGTTGCGGGGTATGGCTGATTGGCATCAGGCGTTCCGCTCCCGGCGGTTCGAGCCCTTTGCACGCTTCGTAAGTCGCGTAGAGTTTTTCAATCCAGGCCATCGTTCGCCTCCAATTGCAATTCAGCAAACTCACCTTCCACACCGCGCAGTGAATCAGGTTTGGTGAAGGTCTTGGTGCTCATCTCGCGCACAAACTTTCGCACTGTGCACCGCTCTGGACGTGTAAAGCAAATCACACCATCTTTCATCGTCGGTCGCCAAAATCGCGCATGCAATTTTCCATCGCCAGTTTCGTCGGGATAGTCGAAACCGTGAAACATCAAGCCGTAAGCAAGCTCACCCGCGCCGTCGTAGGCACCTGCGCCGCTGTCAAACTCGCATGGCTCGACGTAGCCCTGACAGTCACGTGTACCAAGAAAAATATCCTGCCTTCCTCCGCGCTCCAGCATGCGCTGGGCGACGGCAAAGTGCTTGCCAGAATTTCGGTCATCAACCAGTTCTGGGCGATGTAGATTCCACTCAAAATGTGCGCGTACCTGATATTCGACACCAGTGAGGAAGGTGTAGATCGCTAGCTCATTTCCGCCACTGAACTTGAGTGGTTTGGTGCCCTTGGTCTGCGTGCGAATTTGCTTCATTACGCGCACTTCATCAATGATCCAGACGAAAGTCGGCTTCCAGTAAATCGATTTGGCAATGCCCTTCAAGGCTTCGTAGGTGGGGACGTGATAGGAGCATTTTCTCCGCCAACACGCGTCAGCGGATCAGTGAACAGCGCGTGACGCGCCCAGACTTTGAAGCTGATACCTTTGTGGCGTGTGTCGTTCACGATGTCAGATTCTCCATAAGACTAACAGGTTCAGTACTCAGCCCATATTCACGGCTGTAATAGCGCGAGTCTAGATGCAATATGGGAACATCATTTTGAATTCCGTGAACCGCGCCAGCCTCCTCAAGCTTTTTCAATTGGTGAGGAAAAACATTCACGGTGTATTGCTGCGCTCGTTTGAGCAAGGCGAACTGTTTTTCAACCTCAAACGCACCGCATAGGTCAGCAATGATTTTCTTGCCCTGTTTGCCATACGGAACGATGATGCCGCGCGTCGGTGCGTCTATCGCTTTGAACGCTTTGGCTGCGGCCATAAACGATTGCCGTAGATGAAGTTGCGACTTTCCAGCATTGCGTGCTGCGAACTCGTGAGTAGCATTGCTGTTGGCAGATAGCATGTTGAGTAGTGTGTCGTCACGCCCAATCAAAGTCGCACTCACTGGGTAGCCCATTTGACTAGCGCGATCAAAAAAATAATTCTTGTAATACCAAGTCATCGCTTCGACACCGATGCGGTCATGGCCGTACTTTGCTGGGTCTTGGTCAAAATCTGAAAAGACGCGTAGCGTTTTCTCGCAACCAGCTCGAATAGCATCAAGGCGATCTAAATTTTCGTCCTGCGGATTCACGACAAAGACTTTGCCGACTGCTCGAAGCCCATGGCGATTGCACCGTCCAGCCGCTTGTGCGATTGAATCGAGACCCGCCATGAAGCGAATCACCGATCCAAAATCGACATCAACGCCGGCCTCGATCAGTTGCGTACTAAAACAGATAATCGGCACGTTCCAGCGCAAGCATCGACCAACAAAATGCAGGATACGTTTGCGGTGCGCTGGACACATGCTCGTTGATAGGTGCGCTACCGCAACGCGCTCATCCGTTTTGGACAAGTCATAAAGTTCGCGTGCAGATCGTTTGGTGTTGACGATCACTAAACAATTGCCGACTCGTTTCGTTTCACCTGCTGCCAACGCAGCGATTTCATTGTTAGTCCGGCCACCCGGCTTATGTTCGTAAGCCACGTCCACCCGTTTCAATTGCCTAAACAATTCGTTTACATCGGGCATCAGCTCATTGCCTTCAGGCACATGTATCGCGCCTTTAGTTTTGTCTACTTTGTCGAGCAAGGGTTGCGTTGCTGTGCACAGCAAGACCGTGCTACCGCACTGCTCAACCAAAAAGTTCATCGCGTTGTTAAACATATGAACGCAGTTAATCGGGAGTGTCTGAATCTCATCGAAAATAATGACGGCATTTGCCAACTGGTGCATGCGCCGCGCACCGCGTGTACCTGCGCCGAACAGGGATTCAAGCAGCTGCACCATCGTCGTGTAAATCACTGGCGCGTCCCAATTTTCGGTGAGCATTTTTTCGCGCCAGCCTTGTTGCTCGGACGTCAGATTTCCGTGATGTTCCAGGACGATTCGCCCCCGACTCTTAGGATCGTCAGCGGGTTCGAGAATGCCGCGCACAATTTTTGCGTTTTGATCGATGATGGATGTAAAGGAATGACGTAGATCACCCTATCCATCTTGTGGGCGCGAATGTGATGAAGTGCAAAGCGCAGGCTGGAAGGTCTTGCCACCGCCGGTCGGAACGGTGAGCCGATAAATCCTCGCGGACGCGATGCAGCCTCTAAACAATGTCGCGAAATATCGACACGTAGGTCATCAATCGGATGGCGCTTCTCGCGTGTTGCAAAAAGCGAAAGGTGCGATTCGAGACGCGCAATCAACACGGCCCACGTCTCATACCGACCATGCATTCGGTTTCTTGCTGAGCGTGGCGTCTCGAAATCAGCACTATCAACACGGTCGGCGTCGATAAGGCAGCTAAACAGGAAACGTGTGAGTAGGCCGATCTGTTGTTGAACGATGGTTGCACTGCCCGCTGCAGAGGAACTTGTGGCGATGGCCTTCAGCTTGCTAGCGACATTTTCAATCAGCGGTGTTGCCGCAAAGTAAGTGTTTGCGCGTGTCAAGATTTCGGTATCAGCAACAGCAAGCGCTTCGTCAATATGCGTCCGTTCGGCAAGCTTTTTCATGCGCCGAGAAAAATTATCGACCCCGTCGACCGTAAGGCAATCGATCAAACCAGAATGATGTGAGGCAACGCAAAGCGCAAGCATTTCGCCGACCAGCTTGCCCATTTCGCCACGCTTTTCTAACTCGCGCCAGATTAGCTGCGCCCCTGCTGCGGAGTGGTCTATCGTCCCTCTCAGACGATCTGCATCGACGTACTCCTCGTCCTCGTCTTGATTGAGTAGCCCGGCGGCGGACTTTATGTAGTTCTGGAACGCTTGGCTATATTTGCCAAGATCATGCAGCAGTCCAATCAGATCACCTTGCGCACCGAGACCCACCTTCGACGCGTTAGCCGACGATTTCTCACCAACACCACGAAGGTGATCAACCAGCCATTGTTGATCGTCATCTTTCCGCACATGCGCAATAAAGCTCACCGACCGCTCCCAATCATTACGAATGCATTCATCCTAAACCCCTATGCTAGCTCACTAGGTGCGCCTGTCAAAAACAATTACGACCTTACCAGTTGGTGCTGGTGACACGCCTTTGAATCCTTCTCCCCCGCTGCCACTCTGCGCCACAGTGGGCATTCACAATTTCAATCAGGAAATTTTCTGCCTCATTTGGTGATCATGTACACACCAATAATTACCATTTCCGGCCAAAAAATAGCAATTTGTCATCGCGTGCTTTTGGCTGCCGCCATGCGACAATTCGGACAAGCACTTGTCGCCTTTTTCTGAATTCTTACGGAGAAAAATATGGACCACTTAAGCGGGATGGACGCAGCGTTTTTGCATTTGGAAACGCCGGAAACACCGATGCATGTTGGTGGTTTGAGCATGTATGAATTGCCGCCGGAGTACAAAGGCGACTTTGTTGCCGACGTGGTCAAGCACATTCAAAATCGGATGCACTTGGCGCCGATTTTTAACCGCAAGCTGGTCAACATGCCGTTTGACATAGCTAATCCGATTTGGGTGATGGATGACCATCTGGATATCGAGCATCACATTCGTCATGTCATTGTGCCGCCTCCGGCATCCCGCGCTCAGGTTGATCGTCTGGTGTCACGGATACATTCCAGCTTGCTTGATCGCAGCCGCCCGCTGTGGGAAATGTATGTGCTCGATGGCCTGCCGGCACCTGCTGACGCGCCGAAAGGCACTCGCTATGTGGGTCTCTACAGCAAGTTTCATCACGCCGGACTTGACGGTATGGGTGGTCAGGTCCTGATGCAGGCGATTATGGATGTCACCCCCGAGCCGCGCGTGGTGCGCCCGGCAAAAGTGCGGCGGCCTGCGCCTGGCGATAACTTTGGTATTGCGGAGCTAGCAGGCGCTGGTATCAAACACAATTTGATGCAAACCGTAAAACTGGTCAAGACTTTGCCAAGCTTGATCAAGACTGCGCGCCGGACTATGCGTCCGGCAAAAGTAGCGGGTGAAATCAAATCCGTCGCGGAGAAAACGCATTGGTTTGCACCGCGCACGCCCTTAAACGTGGGAATTACCAATCAACGCAGCTTTGCCCGTTTTTCAATTCCGATTAAGGAAGTGAAGGAAATCACGGCGATCAATAAAGTCAGCTTGAACGATGTGGTGATGGAGATTTCATCTGAAGGCATGATGCGCTATTTGGCCGACATGGGTTGCCGACCAAAAGAGTCCTTGCTCGCTGCGGTACCGGTGAGTCTGCGTCCGGAAGGCAATACCGACATGAGCAATCAGGTATCTATGGCAAGGATGAGTTTGGCCAGTAACGTCAAGGATCCAATTGAGCGATTGCAGGCAATCCGTAGATCGAGTGAGGGCGTGAAGGCGGTAATGAGTGAAATGAAAACGCTGCTGCCAACAGATTTCCCTTCGCTCGGCGCGCCATGGCTTTTTAGCGCGCTGGCCAACGGCCTCGCTCGTTCGCGCTTAGCGAATGTTATGCCGGCCTTTGCCAACGTAGTTATCTCAAATGTGCCTGGCCCGAATATCACTTTGTATTTTGCCGGTGCAAAGCAGATCAGTACCTATCCTGTGTCGATTCCTTATCACGGCATGGCGCTAAACATTACGCTGCAAAGCTACAACGGTTGGCTGGATTTTGGGCTGATTGGCTGCCGTCGGGTGATGCCGGATATTGCAGACCTTGGCAAATACATGCAAGCCGCTCATGTCGAACTGTTGCGACGCAGCCGCGAAATTGCGGCAGGTCAAACGGTAGTTGCGCCGGTCGCAAAGGCCGCGGCCAAGCCGGTTGTTAAACGGGCGGCAGTGCCGGCGAAGGGCAAACCAAAGACTTCAGTAAAGACCGCTAAACCGAAGCCAAAAAAATAGCGCAGTGCTGGTGATCACGTCGTCAAAGTCACTTTGACGGCGTGTGGCCGATGAACGGGCCATCCCATGGTCAGCACCAAAGGCAAGACAACTAATCCAATAATTTTTATGCTTGCCAATCTGATCAATTCTCGCCACTTCCTCATCCCCGCTCGCGTATTGCTAAGCTACATCGCGCTCAATGCGCTGGTGCGCTTTGGTTTGCTCATCTTTAACGGCGATTTCAGTTTGTTGATGCCGCAGCGCGTGATTCCGATGTTTGCCATCGGCGCGGTGTTTGATCTTGCAGCTGGCGTGTGGTGGCTGCCGCTCATTGCTTTAGTCACTGTGCTTTGGCC
The DNA here is from genome assembly GCA_016721505.1 of Rhodocyclaceae bacterium. GTDB lineage: Bacteria > Pseudomonadota > Gammaproteobacteria > Burkholderiales > Rhodocyclaceae > JADKHX01. The sequence continues at coordinate 100,045 of JADKHX010000006.1, forward strand.
GGCCAACTGGACGCGTTCTTTTCGCATCGTGACAGGAGTCTTGATGCTGATAGTGTGTGCGTCTTTGACCTTCGTTGCCGTATCCGAATTTTTCTTCTGGAACGAGTTCGCTTCGCGCTTTAATTTCATCGCTGTCGACTATTTGATTTACACGCGCGAAGTCATCGGCAACATCCGCGAGTCCTACGATTTACGACCTGCATTTATCGGCATAGGCCTTTTAACGGTCGGACTTTTCTACACGCAATGGCGCGGCATCAAAGACGCATCAAACGCGCCGGTATTGCCGTGGCGCAAACGCTTCATCGGTCTCGCCATCATCTTTGCGTTGCCGGTGCTGTCGTTCTTTTTGATCGAGCCACGCTATAAAGAATTCAGCGACGATACCCAAGCCGTGCAGCTGGCTGGCAATGGTCACTACGAATTCTTCAGCGCGTTTCGCAACAACGAAATCGACTACGCACAGTTCTATCGCTCTGACACCGTGGCAAAGGTTTACAAAGTTTTGCGCGCGCAATTTGAAATCCTCGCACCGGCTAATTTTCATCCGGCGTCGCCCATGCCTATCGAGCGCGAAATCGTCGGCCGTGGCCCAAGAAAGAACTTGAACGTGGTGCTGATTTCAGTCGAAAGTTTGTCAGCAGAATTTATGGCGGCATTTGGCAACAAAGAAAATCTCACACCGAATCTGGACAAACTGGCGAGCGAGAGTTTGTTCTTCACCAAGTTCTACGCCACTGGCTTGCGTACCGTGCGCGGCTTGGAAGCTATTACCCTTTCCATTCCACCTACACCGGGCAATTCCATCGTCAAGCGGCCGAACAACGCCAATCTATTTACGCTTGGCGAAGTGTTCAAACAAAATGGCTACGAACCGCTTTACATCTATGGTGGTTATGGTTACTTCGACAACATGAATGCGTTCTTTGGCGGAAATGGCTACACCGTGATTGATCGCACTTCAATCAAGAAAGAAGACATCCATGCTGAAAATATTTGGGGTGTAGCCGACGAAGATTTATTCACTTTGGCGCTACATCAAATCGATCAACGTGATGCGATTAAGCAACCGTTTTACGCCCACATCATGACGACGACCAACCATCGTCCTTATACCTATCCCAATGATCGTATCGACATTCCTTCTGGCACTGGTCGTGGCGGCGCGGTGAAATACACCGATTGGGCGATCGGCGATTTTTTGCGACAGGCGCGGCTAAAACCCTGGTTCGCCAACACGGTGTTCGTTATCCTCGCCGATCACACAGCATCGGGGCGTGGCAAGACCGATTTGCCAATTGAGAATTTTCACATCCCGATGCTGATTTGGTCACCGGGCAATATTGAACCAGCCACGATCAAGACGCTGTCATCACAAATTGATGTCGGCCCGACCTTATTGGCCTTACTAAATTTCAGCTATCGATCAAAATTTTTCGGCCACGACATCCTGCACGATGGGCCAAGCAATCAACGCGCCTTCATGGCGAACTATCAATCGGTCGGCTACCTTGAACACGGCACTTTGATAGAGCTACGCCCACAACGCCGCTGGCGCGCGCTCGATGCCGACAGCGGCAAAGAAATCCCCGCCAATGAAGCCGCATTGAAGTCGCTCGATGAGGCGGTGAGCTACTACCAATCGGCTTCCGAGGCTTTTCGAGCGGGGACTCTGAGCAATCCGGAGAAGCCGTAAAGCCTAGCCGGAATTAAGCGTCTTACTCCAACAAATACTTGCGCATAAAGTTAATCGACGAATAGAACAAATAATCGCTATTTGCCTTCTTGGCAAAGCCGTGACCTTCGTTGTCGGCAAGCATGTACCAGTAAGGAGTGTTCTGTTTTTTCAAGGTTGCGACAATTTGTTCGGCCTCTGTGTAGGGCACACGTGGGTCGTTTTTACCTTGCACAATGAACATAGGCTTGGTCATTTTCTCAGCGCGATTCAGCGGCGAAATTTCTTGCAAGAATGCGCGCATAGACGGGTCACGCTCGTCACCATATTCGACACGACGCAAATCACGACGATAGCTTTCGGTGTTTTGTAAGAAGGTCACAAAATTTGAAATGCCAACCGCATCAATCGCGCCGGCAATGTGCTCCGGATATAAGGCGGCAATCGCTAACACCATATAGCCGCCATAACTGCCGCCAGTCACCATCACGCGACTGGCATCCATGTCCGGCTGCGCAGCAATCCAATCAAACAGCGCACGTATGTCCTTCACCGAATCTTCACGCAGCCGGCCGTTGTCCAACTTCAAAAAGGTCTTGCCAAAGCCGCTGGAGCCGCGCACGTTGGGGTAGATCGTGGTGATGCCCATCTCGTTGCCATAATAATTATTTCGCCCACCAAAACCGGCCTGCGCTTGCGATTCCGGTCCGCCATGAATGTTGATTACCACTGGACGCTTGCCCGGATACTTCGCTGCAGGTGCGCGATAGACCAAGCCGGAAATCATCCTGCCGTCAAAACTCTTCCAGCGTGCAACTTCCGCTTCGACAAATTTTGCGGGATCGACTCCCACTGCTTCATGGGTTGTCCACCGCTCCATTTTTCCGCTTTTCACGCTATATGAAAAAACATCCGATGGCGCTTTGGCCGAACTGACCGTAAGCGCCAAAGTGTCCGTGTCCCTGAACCAGCTCAAGCCGCCAATACTGCCGTTTGGAAGCTTGGGGGTTGGCAACCATTTCATATCTGCCAGGCGCAATAAGTGCAGCACGTCGACACCATCTTCATTGCTCACTATCGCAATCAGCTTGCCGTCTTTCGACACGGAAAAACTTTGTATGTCCCAATTGATATTGCCCGACAAAACACGACTTATGCGTGTTTTCAAATCAATGTAGACCAATCGCTTGAATTCCGAATCACGGTCACTTTCGGCATATAGACCTTTCCCGTCGCGGCTAAAACGTACACCACCATAGGACACCTTTTCATCGGCTTTGGCTTCCAAACCTGCCTCAATGAACTGCTCGCGCTTGCCGGTGGCAATGTCCATGAGCCAAATTTTGCTTTCGTTTGCCGAAACATATTCAACCAGCACCAAGCGCTTGTCATCAAATGAAAAACTCAGTCCACCCCATCCGCCACCAGGCAGAGTTGCCAGCAATCGCGCCGCTTTGGGGTCAGCTTCCATGGCTTTCGGATCGCCAACAAATAAATCAGTTTGGATACCGTCCGTCGCACCGGACCGATTCAACGGCACCGTCAGATAAGCAATCTTGTCGCCCGCCTTGGCCCAGGCGGAGCCATTAACACGCCGGTCTTCCGGCGTGATCGGCTTGGCCACGGCAATGCCTTTGGTATCCAATGAGTCACTGCGATATAAACGAAACACTTCATTGCCACCAGTGTCCTTGGTAAAAATCATCGCCTCGCCACCTTTGGGCTGAATGCTTGCGCCGCGCACTGGCTCCACGTAATCCGTGCGCAAACTCAACGCCGCACCCGGGGCGCTCAGCGCAAAAATTTGCGGCGTATTCAGATGTCGGCGCACCACCAGCATCTCGCGTTTTTTTGAATGCCACGCGGTAAAACTCGTCGGCTTAAATTCCGTGTAACGCGTCACGTCCGCCTGCAGCGCAACCGACACCGGCGGCACGTTTTCATTTAACAGCGCAACCGGCGGCGTAAGCAGCGCCGCACTAGGATCCTGCGCTTGTGCGGCAAGTGCAACGAATGTCCCGAGCGCCCACAGTAAGCGCGCTGCAGCACTAGCGGTAAATTTGGATGCCATGTTGAATCACCTTTATTGAAATCAAATGAGACGCGAATGATTACACACAAACACTTTTGACGGCTTCGAATCCAGACACGTCAGTTGGTGCTGGCCATACGCCGTCACCAAATCATGTTACCGACCGATTAAAACCCCTTAGTCGTCACCATTGAACAAACCACCGAGCACGCCGCCTTGTTCACCGCCAGCGCCACCGCCACCCTTGCCTCTCGGTGCTGCCGCAAATATCCGTGAGGCCAAACGGGCGAATGGCAAGGACTGTATCCAGACCGTTCCCGGCCCGCGCAGCACGGCGAAAAATAGTCCTTCGCCGCCGAACAGCGCGGTCTTTACGCCACCGACAAACTGAATATCAAAATCGACGCTCGGGGTATAAGCAACCACACAGCCGGTATCAACGCGTAAGGTTTCGCCTAAGGCGAGCTGGCGCTCTATCACCATGCCGCCGGAATGCGCGAAGGCTAAACCATCACCTTCTAACTTTTGCATAATGAAACCTTCACCGCCAAAAAATCCGGTGCCAATTTTTTTCTGGAACGCAATGCCTAGCGACACGCCTTTTGCTGCGCACAGAAAAGCGTCCTTTTGGCACAGCATGGTGCCGCCGTATTTGGTCAAATCGAGAGGAATAATTTTGCCGGTGTAGGGTGCGGCAAAAGCCACCCGTTTCTTGCCTTGACCGTTGTGAGTGTAAACCGTGGTGAACATTGATTCACCGGTAATCAGCCGCTTGCCTGCGCCAACCAGCTTGCCGAAGAAACCACCTTGATCGGCTGACGCATCACCGAATACCGTGGTCATCGAGATGCCATCTTCCATATACATCATGCTGCCCGCTTCGCCTATCGCAGCCTCGCCGGGGTCGAGCTCGATTTCGACGAACTGCATGTCGTCGCCGTGGATGAAATAGTCAATACGGTCCATTGCCATGATGCGCTCCTGATTGCGGTGGAAGAGTCGCAAAGCATACCTCAGCCATATTGCAAAAAACCGCACAATTTTTGTTGCCAGCGCGCCTCTCGTCGTGCATAGTTCGCCACCTTTTTCTAGCGCTCAGGCGCGACACCTTGCCCACCCATGCTCCCATCAATAGAACAACGTATCGCTGCCGACATTGGCGCACGTCCGCAACAAGTTATCGCTGCCGTGCAACTCCTCGACGAAGGCGCGAGCGTCCCGTTTATCGCCCGTTATCGCAAAGAAATTACCGACAATCTGGACGACACACAGTTACGTCTTCTGGAAGAGCGTCTGAGCTATCTGCGCGAATTGGAAGACCGCCGCGCCGCAGTGATTGAAGCCATCGACGAGCAAGGAAAACTGACACCCGAGCTACGCGCCTTGATTGCCAATGCCGAGACCAAACAGAGCTTGGAAGACCTCTATTTGCCCTACAAGCTCAAGCGTCGCACCAAGGCGCAAATCGCGCGGGAGGCTGGCTTAGAGCCTTTGGCGAATAATTTGTTTAACGATCCGACGTTGACCACTGAAATCGAAGCAGCGAAATATGTGCGCGTCGAACTAGAGCCGCCCGAGCTCCATGTGCCGGATATCAAAGCAGCGCTCGAAGGCGCACGGCAAATTTTGATGGAGCGCTTCAGCGAAGACGCTGCGCTGCTGGAAAAACTACGCCGCACTTTGAATGATCATGCGCTCATCGTCTCAACGGTGGTCGCCGGTAAAGAAAACGAAGCAGCGAAATTTCGAGATTGGTTTGATTTTCGTGAGCCGGTCAAATCGATTCCGTCGCATCGTGCGCTGGCCTTATTGCGTGGCCGCAATGAAGATTTTTTGCGCGTGGCCATCAAGACCGAAGCAGAATTGCGCGACCCGCCCCAAGCCTCGCCTTGCATCGCTATCGTCAGTGGGCATTTTGGTATCGCCGACAAAAATCGTGCCGGCGACAAATGGTTGTTGGAGACCGCGCGCTGGGCTTGGTTGGTGAAGCTCTCGCTGCATTTGGAAAGTGAGTTGATGACGCAATTGCGTGAGCGTGCCGAAATGGAGGCGATACGTGTTTTCGCGCGCAATTTGCATGACCTATTGCTTGCTGCACCAGCCGGCCCGCGTGCGGTGATTGGTCTTGATCCGGGCATCCGCACCGGTGTCAAAGTGGCCGTGGTGGATGCCACCGGAAAGCTGGTTGATACCGCCGTGATTTACCCGCATGAGCCGCGCAAAGACTGGGAAGGATCGCTGGCGACTTTGCGCTTGCTGGCACAAAAACATCACGCTGAACTGGTAAGCATAGGCAATGGCACGGCGAGCCGCGAGACCGACAAATTGGCAGGCGATTTGATGAAGCGCCACCCCGAACTGGGTTTGAGCAAAATCGTCGTCTCTGAAGCCGGTGCGTCGATTTACTCGGCCTCTGAATTGGCGGCCAAGGAATTCCCCGATCTTGATGTCAGCTTGCGCGGTGCGGTGTCTATCGCACGGCGACTGCAAGACCCGCTGGCCGAGCTGGTCAAGATAGATCCGAAATCCATCGGCGTTGGGCAGTATCAACACGACGTGAATCAAGCCAAACTTGCACGACAGTTGGATGCCGTGGTGGAAGATTGCGTGAATGCCGTTGGCGTGGATGTGAACACGGCGAGCGTGCCGCTACTCACTCGAATCTCTGGCCTCAACAGCACTTTGGCTGGCAACATCGTCGCCCATCGCGATACGCATGGTGCGTTCAAATCACGTGCGGCACTGCGCGAAGTGCCGCGCCTCGGCGACAAGACATTTGAGCAAGCCGCCGGTTTCTTGCGCGTTGCCAATGGCGACAATCCACTCGACATTTCGGCTGTGCATCCGGAAGCTTATCCGGTGGTTGAACGCATCATTAAAGACATCAAAAAAAGCATGCGGGAAATTCTTGGTGATAGCCGTGCGCTACGCGATTTGGACGCTCGCAAATATGTCGATGAACGCTTCGGCTTGCCCACCGTACAAGACATCATCAAAGAATTGGAAAAACCCGGCCGCGATCCACGACCGGAATTCAAAGCCGCGACCTTTCGTGATGGCATCGAAGCCTTGAAAGATTTACTACCCGGCATGTTGCTCGAAGGCGTGGTCACCAACGTCACCAACTTTGGCGCCTTCGTCGATATCGGCGTGCATCAAGACGGGCTGGTGCATGTCTCTGCGCTATCAAACAAATTTGTCAAAGACGCGCATGAAGTGGTGAAGGCGGGCCAAGTGGTGAAAGTCAAAGTGTTAGAAGTGGATTTGGCAAGGAAGCGTGTGGCACTAACCATGCGACTGGCAGATGAAATTCCGAGGACAACGAAATCGCCTAACTCGTCAGTTGGTGCTGATGACACGCTGTCCCGTAACGCTAAGACTAAAAATCCACCACGGGAAGCCGCCCCCACTAGCGGAGCAATGGCGGCCGCGTTTGCCGCATTGAAGCGGTAAATTTCAATGAAGAAACTACGGCGTTATTTACTAATCGTACTCGGCATTCCCTTACTCGGAATGGCCTATTGCACTAGCAACTTTCTTACTGCCGAATCGCGCGTTCGCAACGCGTGCGAGCGCATTACGCCGGGCATGTCGCGCGCGGATCTTGCTCAGTACGCGCGAACTCACGGACTCGCGCCAACGCCGACAATTGAAACAGGCACTAGCTGGATGGTCGAGACAAAAACCTATGGTCGCTATGGTTGCAAAGTTTTGCTCGAGGCGGGATTGGTCAAACAAGCGGACTATCATTTCGCCGATTAGCCGTCTCGCGCAAATTCAAACCTACTCAAAGGCCAAGCGCATGCAAAACACTACTTGGTATTCCAATTTCGCCAAATCCACCGCACATTTTTGTGGCCGCCCACGGGTGTTCGCGATTGCGGTCGGGGTGATCGTGCTTTGGATTCTGACCGGGCCAATTTTCGGCTTCAGTGACACTTGGCAATTGGTGATCAATACCGGCACCACTATCATTACTTTTTTGATGGTGTTCCTAATCCAGAACACGCAAAACCGCGACACCGAGGCAATACAGGTGAAGCTCGATGAACTCATCCGCGCGACTCAAGGTGCGCACAATGCGCTACTCGATCTTGAAGAGTTGGAACAAGAGTCGCTGGACGAGTTCAAGCAGAAATATCATGGCTTGGCGCGTGCGGCGCGGGCGCAATTGACCCGTGGTGTGGTCGACACCGACACGCCGGAGACCTAATGCTGTACGTGGAAAAAGCGCCGGATGCGAGATAGCACGCTGCGCATTTCCACCTGTTGGGTCTCGCTGACAACAACTTGATGGAGCGCTGTGTCGTTGGTTTTGTGCCGCGCATCGATAAGCTCAGCGATACGTTCGACCAGCGATGGATTGTGCGCAAAAATCGCCGCCATCGTCTCTTTTTTGACTACAAATAACACGGTCGGTTCTGTAGTTTGAATATTTGCCGAGCGCGGCTCGCCAGTGAATAGCGACATTTCGCCGAAGCAATCGCCAGGCCAAAGTCGGCCGACGATAACGGGGCCGTCGGACTTGTCGATGGTGACTGCCAAACCGCCCTCGGAAACCACAAACATGCTGTCGCCCGGCTCCCCGGCTTGGATCAATTGATGCCCGGCCTGTAAGCGCAAAGTCTGCACTTCGGCGGCCACGGTGGCCAAATCATTAGGCGGCAAAATCGACAGGAAACGCACGCTGCCGAGCATCGCCAAGCGCGCCTGTGGTTGGTCGATGTGATGTGTACTGACATTGGCTGGTGGAGCGACATCGGTATGCTGCGTGCGGACCACCGGGATGCCAGCTGCTTTGAGAAATTGCAGGGCGTTGACCAACACGAGATGATTCACTTTCACCGGCGAAATGCTGCCCGCATCAATGCAATACAGCATGCGGAAATTAATGCCACCATCTTTGATCGAGCTGATGCGTACATAGGGTGCGGGGTTGCTGGCGATAGCACCTTCTTGCGCCGTTTTATTCAGCGCACCTTGCAGCACGGCACGGATACGCACTTCATCGTGCTCTGCGCCAAGGTCTATGCCGGAGCCAAACTCCGTCCAGCGTGTTGGTCTTGAACGATTGACGATGACCAGATTGGCGAACTCGCCGTTCGGAATCAAAATGATATTTTCAGCACGATCAGCGAACACCACCGTACGCCACGCAATCTCCAATAGTTTGCCGGACATATCGCGACCACGATGCTGAAAATCCAACCATTCGCCGACGCTCATCGAGCGGTCAAGCTGCAATGCGATGCCAGAAAAAATATCGGCGACCAATCCACGCAAAGCAAAGCCCAGCACCAAACCGAGCACGCCGGAAGCGCCCAAAATGGTGGTCAGCGATTGATGAAAAACCAGATTTATCGCTGCGGCAATCAGCACCGCATAAATCAAAAAACTGGCAATTTGCAAAGCGAGACGTGGCAAACGGGTGACAATTTTTCCGCCCACATTTTGGCTGGCCATCGCCCACATGATGTGGTCGACCATCGCCGCGAAAATCACGAATTGGAAGAAGGGCAATATGTCGCCCCACAAAAATCCCGCCTCCTCACGCCCCGTTGCTAACCAACCCAGCGCAAAACCCAAAAAAGTCGAAGCACAGATCGCTGCGCCGATGTTAAGTGCAGCGATTAGTAAAAATTTTCCGGAATTCAATTTGTGCATAGTGGTCGTACAAATAGTTTTCGCGCCGCGATTGCGGCGGCGAATTCAAGCCTGAAGATAAAGTTGCGAGATTGTGCTGGTGACGGGTTGGCCCATTCACCGGCCAAACGCCGTGAGTGCGCTCACCAGACTCGACAGCGTTTCTCAGCGACCATCGGCTGCCCTGCTTTACAGGCAAACGCTTGCTGAAATTCCGGCATATTCACCATCAGACCATTGACGCGGTATTTGCCTGGTGAATGCGGATTGGTTAGTGCGCGATCACGCAAATCTTCGGGACGGTTATTTTCGCAAGCCCATTGCGAATAGCCGACAAAGAAGCGTTGCTCAGGTGTCAGGCCGTCACGTATTTCCAGTTTTTTGTCGGCGACTTCCATCTTCCATGCCATCCAGCCCAACACCAGACCACCGAGGTCGGCGATATCTTCACCGAGCGTGAGTTTGCTGTTGATTTTGATGTCATCGACAATGGTGTATTGCGCATATTGATCGACGATGCACTGCGCACGTTGGTCAAATTCCTTGCGATCTTTTTCGGTCCACCAATCTTTCAAATTTCCTTTGGCATCGAACTGCCGGCCTTCGTCGTCAAAGCCGTGAGTTAGCTCGTGACCTATAGTGCCGCCAGTGTTGCCATAGTTCGGCGCGTCGTCCATCGCTGCGTCGTAAAGCGGCGGTTGCAACACGCCTGCGGGAAAGTTGATATCGTTCATCTGCGGGTTGTAATAGGCATTCACTGTAGGCGGCGTCATACCCCACTCTTTGCGATCCAGCGGCTTGCCGATCTTGGCAATATCGCGTTGCGCTTCAAAAAAATTGCCGCGTTGCACATTGCCGATGTAATCGCCACGCACTACGCGCAACTTCGAATAATCGCGCCAGGTATCGGGATAGCCGATTTTATTCACCACGGTATGCAATTTCTCTAGCGCCTTTTTCTTGGTGTCCAAGCTCATCCACGGCAGTTGATTCAAATCGTTTTCCATTGCTGTTTCGATTTGCTTGGTCATATGCAGTGTTTTGTTCTTCAGCGCGACACTGAAATTCCGGCTGACAAATTCCTGCCCCAGCGCTTCGCCCAGTTGCCCGTCGACCAAAGCTACGCAACGCTTCCAGCGCGGTTTTTGTTGCGGCACGCCGCGCAATTGTTTGCTGAAAAAATTGAAATCTTCGGTCGCAAATGCGGTCGACAAATGTTGCGCACTGGCACGCACCAGATGCCAACGGATATACGTTTTGATGTCATCCAAACTCGCCGTTTTGAGCAAACTATCAAAGGTTTTGAAGAACTCCGGCTCCGTTACATTGAACTTGCTAAAGCCTTTACCGCCAATGGATTTCAGATATTGATTCCAATCAAAAGCAGGCGTCAGCGCACCTAATTCTTTGCGGTTCATGTTATGGAAAATTTTGTACGGATCACGCTTGTCGACCTTGCTTAAGGAATTTTTCGCCAATGTAGTTTCAATCTGCATCACACTCGCTGCATGGCGCTTTGCGTCGCTCTCGCTCTCGCCTATCAACATCAGCATCTTTGTGATGTGTGCGACATATTGGTCACGAATGATCTGCGATTTTTCCTCAGGCTTTAAGTAGTAATCGCGATCCGGCAAGCCCAAGCCACCAGCAGCGGCAAATGCAATCACGCTGGATGAATCGGCGAAGTCTTGATTGGAACCAAAGCCAAAAAAGAAACCAGAGCTCGCCGTGGCCAACTGTAATTTCGCCAATAGCGCGGGCAATTCAGCGGTGGACTTCATCGCCGCGATTTGCTTCATTTGGCCAGCCAATGGCTGTCCGCCTTGTTTCTCAATTGCGGCTTCATCCATGCAGGCGGCAAAATAATCACCTAGCTTGGCTTGCCCTGACGCGCGACCCGCAGTTTGTTTGGCTAATCCTTCGAGAATGCCCCATAAATAACGCTGATTATCTTGCGTCAATTTCCCGTACACACTCCAGTGTGACTGGTCTGCGGGAATCGGATTGTTTTTCATCCAACCGCCACAAGTGTATTGATAGAAATCGACACAGGGGTCAGCCGTTTTGTCCATGCTGCTGACATCCAGGCCTGGGGTGTAAGGCAACGTCGTCGTTGGCCGATCTTCTGCTTGCACGGGATTTACCAACAGTGCGATGCTGAAGGCCGATGCGATCAAAATTGAATTTTTCATGAATGGTGATCCATATTTGCCGACGAGAGGCGATGCGGGAGTATCGCAAAAATATCACCCACCTTTCTGCATTTAGCGCGTTGCATACAGACGCTGAGGTATTCTGCATATCCATGCACTTTGTACAACTTCAGGCGATCAACTTTGAGTAATCCGCCCTCCGCTGTTTCGCCTCGCTTCGTCACCGGCTCGCTATTTCGCCACATTGCTGTCATGTCGACAACCGGCGCAATTGGTTTAATCGCGGTGTTCCTGGTCGATTTGATCAATCTGTTTTATATCTCCCTACTCGGCCAGCAACACATGACTGCCGCGGTGGCTTTTGCCGGGGTGGTTGGATTTTTCCAAGTTTCGTTTTGTGTCGGCGTGATGATAGGAATTGCCGCAGTAGTTGCGCGGACGATCGGCGCAGGACGGACGGAAGACGCAAGGCGTATCGCCACGACCAGCTTGGTGTTGATGGGTGTCGCCTGCATCCTCGTGGCGATTGGCGGCTATGTTTTCCTTGAGCAAATTCTTAGCTCACTAGGTGCGACAGGCGAGACACATGTGCATGCCACAAAATATTTACAGATCACTCTCGCGTCGATGCCGGTGCTTGGCGTGGGTATGGCCTGTTCCGCTTTGTTGCGTGCCATTGGTGATGCCAAACGCTCGATGACGGTGACGCTGACCGGTGCAATGGTGACAGCGGCGCTTGATCCACTGTTGATATTTGGTTTGCACCTCGATTTGGTCGGTGCAGCAATCGCCATGGTGGTTGCGCGTTTGGCAATACTCTCAGTCGCGTTGCACGGCGTACGGCGTACGCATCAACTGTTGGGAAAATTCGAACCCGCGAAATTGCGCGCCGATGCCCGCGCCATCGGTCAGGTATCCGGCCCGGCGATCATGGCTAATCTCGCCACGCCATTTGGCTTGGCCTTCGTCACCAGCTTCATGGCACCTTTTGGCGCACAAGCCGTCGCTGGTATGGCGACCATCGATCGGCTCACGCCAGTGGCCTTCGGTTTAGTTTATGCCCTGAGTGGCTCAGTCGGCCCCATCATCGGCCAAAATCTCGGCGCCCGGCGTTTTGACCGAGTACGCCAAACTCTCAAGGATAGTTTGTTGTTCATGAGCATTGCCGTTGCCAGCGCGTGGTTGATTCTGGCCTTGGGGCAAAATCTCATCATCAGGGCTTTCTCAGCACAAGGCCTCGCTGCAGATTTGATTTCGCTGTTTTGCAGTTTTGTGGCGGCAAGTTTTTTCTTCGTTGGTGCGCTATTTGTTTCCAATGCGGCATTCAATAATCTAGGTCGTCCGCTTTATTCAATGGGATTCAATTGGGCGCGAGCCACACTGGGCACAATTCCATTTGCCTACATCGGCGCGCACTACGGCGCACTCGGTGTTCTGGTTGGCTCCTCTTTCGGCGCAATAATTTTCGGTTCGCTAGCAACATGGGTGGCATTTCGCCTTACTGCGCGACAATAATGGCCTGTGTTTCGGCGCAGCACAAAAACTCTCCACCGCCTATTGGAGTATCCAATGAACGAGTCTTCTTCATCCAATAATCTGACGCGTACCACACTCAATGTCGCTGCCATTGGTGGCCTTGCAGTGACTTCATTTTGGGTGATGCAACCATTTTTACTAGGCCTGATTTGGGCAGCGACAATCGTCGTCGCGACTTGGCCACTATTGGAAATTGTGCGAGCTCGCGTCAAAGGACATCGTGCGCTGGCCGCCACCATCATGACGCTGGCGCTACTGATAATTTTTCTGCTCCCGCTAGGCATTGCGGTGACGACGATCATTTCGCATTTCGATGAGATCGCCGCATTGGTTAATTCGGCGCATACATGGAAATTGCCGACCGCGCCGGAGTGGGTTGCCGCGTTGCCTTTAGCGGGTGAAAAAATCACCGACGTCTGGAACGAAGTAGCCGAGAAGGGATTTGCCTACCTCACGCCCTACGCCAATCAAATTTTTCTACTCACCACAAAAAATTTGAGCAGCGTCGGCAGTGCTTTGATGCAAATCGGATTAACGCTAGCGATTTCTGCGGTGCTGTATTTCGATGGTGACACCGCAGCACACGGCATCCGTAAGTTTTTTCATCGCTTGGCCGGCGACCAAGGCGACCGTGCCGTGGTGCTTGCCAGCCAAGCAGTGCGCGGCGTGGCCTTAGGCGTCGTAGTCACCGCATTGCTGCAATCCCTGCTCGGCGGAATCGGTTTATGGCTTACCGGCATACCTTTCGCCGGTCCATTGATACTGATGATGTTCATATTTTGTTTAGCGCAAATCGGCCCGACGCTGGTGCTCTTGCCTATCGTCGGCTGGCTGTATTGGTCGGATCAAGGCGCTGCAGCCACGGCGTTGCTGGTCATCACCATCGTCGCCGGCACAATGGATAACTTTTTGCGGCCTTATTTCATAAAAAGAGGTGCTGACTTACCGATGCTCTTGATTTTTGTCGGTGTAATTGGCGGCCTGCTCGGCTTTGGTCCGATAGGAATTTTCATTGGACCGGTGGTGCTGGCGGTGACCTATAAGTTGATTGAAGAATGGATAGATGAAGACCAACCCTTGCCTGTCAGCGAAGTAGCTCTCTGCGACAGGGAAATTGAGTCAGTTGGTGCTGATGCGGAGTGCCGGCTTAGTACAGCCGACCCGCTACGCAGGCACGAAGCAGTGCTTCGTGAAACCCCTGCTTCGCCGCCGTCACAAAACACTACCAACAGCGATCAGGTTGCGGATAACAAATCATGACAGCTGAACTCGATAACTGGCGCTTGCTGGGGCGTATGCAGGCATGGCGTGATTACCAAATTTTCATGCTCGACAGCTTGTGGCACGATGCCAGCGCAGAACAAAAACCCACACTTGTTTTGATTCACGGCTATCCCACCTCAAGCTGGGATTTCAGTCCGATGTGGCAGCAGCTCAGCGCACGATTCCGCTTAGTCACCGCCGATTTACTCGGTATGGGTTTTAGTAGCAAACCTTTACCGCATCAGTACACGATTGGCGAGCAAGCCGACTTGATGCAGGCGGTGATGCAATTTGCCGGTGTTGGAAATTGCCACATCCTCGCGCACGATTATGGCGACACTGTTACGCAAGAATTGTTAGCACGAGATTTAAGCAACGCCGCATCACGCTATCACTCAGTGACTCTGCTCAACGGCGGTTTGTTTCCAGAAACACACCGCGCCACCTCGAAACAGAAATTGATGGCCGGCCCTTTCGGACCATTGCTCGCGCGCTTAACGACTCAGAAAAAATTGCTTGACGCATTTAGTGTGGTGTTCGGCGCACAAACCAAGCCTGACGCTCAGTTGCGCGCATCTGTATGGCAACTGGTTAATGAAAATAAAGGCTTGCGTGTGTTGCCGCCCCTGCTCAATTACATCCGCGAACGACGGCAATTTCGCGAGCGCTGGCTTGGCGCATTGACTAACGCTCGCATGCCCTTGGCGCTGATCAATGGCAGCAGCGATCCGGTGTCCGGTGCGCATATGGTGGTGAGATTTCGCGAATTGCTCGGCAGCAATCATTTCATCCGCGAGCTTGCTGGCATCGGCCACTATCCGCAAGTCGAAGCGCCGCAATTGGTGCTGGCGGCATTCGAGGAATTCCTCGACGGACTACCGCAGGGCTGAGATTAATCGCTTAAGCCACGGATCAAACGTCCGTCTCGTTTAGTCGGTCGTCCGCGCAAATTCGCCCCCGGCATCGGTGCTAGTTTGCGCATCTCTTGCTGTTTTAATCGCGCCGCAAGACTCGCCGGTGTTTCTTCATAAAGCTTGCGCGCTTCGACTGCGGGTCTTCGTTGATCAGAGACGCCGATCACGATCACTACTTGCCGCGCATCACCTGCCGTAATCTCAATTTCGTCACCGGCTTTAACTTCACGCGCGGCTTTGGCATGCTCGCCATTCCATTTCACTTTATTGCCGCTCACCGCAGCAGCAGCAAGACTGCGCGTCTTGAAAAATCTCGCGGCCCACAGCCATTTGTCGATGCGCAATTGCAGCAACTCGCCCACGACTTATTTGCCCGCCACAGGCCCGACAGTCACGCTCAAAAAGCGATGATAAAAGCGCACCATCTCGGCCAAGTTGGCTTCTGAAATCCGCTCATTGGTGCCGTGGAAGCGTGGCAAATCTTCCTTCGCCGCACGCACCGGCGAGAACTTGAAAATATGCTCGCTGACATCGACAAATCGCCGTGAATCGGTGGCTGCAACCATCAGGCCGGGCGCGACTAATGTGCCGGGGAATATCTCGCGCACGGTTCGATTAAGTGCCATAAACGCCGGTGAATCCGCCGACATCACGGGCGATGGATCAGAGTTATTTGGCACCATCTTTACTTCGATTGCCTCGTTAGCGATGATTTGTTTGACCCTTGCAATCACGCTCTCACTGGTATCGCCCGGCATCAAACGAAAATTCACGGTGGCCTCAGCCACGCCTGGTAAAACATTTTCCTTATTGCCGGCATGAATAATGGTCAACGCCGTGGTGGTGCGCAGCATCGCGTTGCTGCTGCCGCCACTGGCTTCCAATTGTCGACGAACAAGCGGCTCGAACAGCCACAAATTCGATAGCGCCACGCGGCCAAATCCGCTCATTTCCGGTGCCAAAGTCTCCAGCATTTGCCGGCCCACGCCGCTCACGCTGGCTGGAAATGGCTGATGCTCCAAACGATCCATGGCGCGGGTCAGTTGCCCAATCGCGCTGGTGCCGGTGGCGGGCGGCATGGACGAATGTCCGGGCAACGCAACCGCCTTGAATTCGAGCGTGAGATAACCTTTTTCGGCCACCCCTATCATTGCCACGGACTGTTCCACGCCGGGCACCACCCCTTGCGTCACCATCAAACCTTCGTCGAGCACCAGATCAAGTTTGATCCCGCGCGCGGCGAGCAATTCAGACATCGATTGCGCGTCATGGCGGGTCACCTCTTCATCGTGCGTCAGCGCCAGATAAACCGTGCGTTCGGGTTGAAAGCCGCTGGCGATCAACATCTCCACCGCTTCCATTTGCGAAATCAAATTGCTTTTGTTATCCCACGCGCCACGTCCCCAGACAAAGCCATCTTTGCGCACGCCATCAAACGGCGGCTGTTGCCACAGCGTTTCCGTGCCCGGTGCAATGGGCACCACGTCTTGATGCGCGAGTAGCAATATCGGCTTGGCCTTAGCGTCTTTGCCAATCCATGTGTAGAGCAGGCCTTGCCCATTCACTACTTCGCGCTTGAGCACGCGATGCAGATTAGGAAAGCTCGTCTCCAGATGACGATGAAGTTTCTGAAATTCCGCCGCGCCTTGATCTTCACTGAGGAAGCTGAATACCGTTCGTGGTCGCACTGCACCGGCCAAATGCTCGGACACTAAATTGGTGTCGACTTTTAGTTCCGGTAAGACCGGTACCACCAGTTGCTTGGAAGAATTGCGCCAAGTATTGATGCCAAGAATCAGCACCAACACCAGCACAGCGATCGCGATAAATTTGAATAATTTGATTAACACTATTTCTCCTCGGGTCACTTCACCGCAAGCACAATTTTGCCCGTCGCACGCCCTGTTTGTATGTACTGCAATGCCGCTTTGGTTTGATCCAACGGGAATACTTTATCGATCACCGGATGAATCATTTCACTGCTGACCATTTCGGCGATTATCGCTAGCTTGCTGCCTTCCGGTTGCAACAACACCGGGGCAAAGCGCGCATGCTGGGCGCGTGCCAAGCGACGATTTTTCCAGTTAAGCAAATCAAACAGCCAGCCCATGTACACCGGCAAACCTTCCTCGCGCGCCCAAGCCGATGTCGGAATGCCAACTATGGTGACCAGGATGCCACCCGCCTTTAAAACACCAAATGATTTGACTTGATTCTCGCCGCCCAGCGTTTCAAATACGACATCAATATCCTTGAGCACTTGCTCAAAGGCTTGTGTCTTGTAATCGATTACCTCATCCGCACCCAGCGCTTTAACCATCTCCACATTTTTCGTGCTGGTGGTGGTGAACACATAGGCACCGAGTTCCTTGGCAATCTGAATCGCGATACTGCCGATGCCGCCAGCACCGGCATGAATCAACACACGCTGCCCCGCTTGCAGCTTGGCTACGGTAACCAGTGCTTGCCATGTCGTCAGCGCCACCAAAGGCAATGCCGCCGCTTCTTGATGACTGATATTTTTTGGTTTCATCGCGACGAACTTTTCGTCGACCGTCACGAATTCGGCAAACGTACCCATGTACGCCGCACCCACTCGCGAGAAAACTTCATCGCCGACTTTGAATTGACGCACGCCAGCACCCACGGCCACCACCTCACCAGAAACATCAAAACCCATCACGAAGGGGAAAGTTAATTTCCGAATCGCCTTGAGCGCGCCTTGTTGAATTTTGAAGTCGACTGGATTGAGCGAGGCCGCGTGAATTTCTATCAACACTTCGTTGGTGCCGGCAGTCGGCTTCGGTATCTCGCGGAGTTCGACGACGTCAGCGGTTTCACCGTATTTTGTACAGACGATGGCTTTCATATTCTTACCTCCTCTTTACTACTGGCTGAAACATGTTGTGGCTAGAGTTTAACGGCGTGTGGTCAGCACCAACTGGCGGACTGTGACCGAATACGACCAGCAATCTCATCCGCCCATTGCCGATAAATCGCTGGCCCGGGATGAAAACCGTCGCTAGCCATGGCTTCTGTGCCTATTCCGCTGAAAAAATTGAGCGGCACGAATTCGCAATGTGGTGTGGCTTCGGTCAGCGTTTGTAGTGTGCGATCAAATTGCTTCGCACGCGCACCGATGTACCAGCGCAAAGGCTGTGGTAGCGCGGGGAAACGGTGCATCGGCGGCAAACCGCAGACAAAAATATGCCGCGCTTCAAAGCGTGATTGGAGCATCGTCAACAAGGCACTTTGCGCAGCTCGCCAGCGGCGCAAACTATGCTGTTCAGTGACATCATTCACCCCGAGCGACGTGATGATTACGTCATACGGTTCTGCATCAAACGCATGTAAATCTGCAATGGCATTCGCGGTCGTGTGCCCTGTGGTGGCGACAAGTCGCCAGTGCAATTGAAATGAATCTTGCAAGGCACTGATCAACCCGCCAGAAAGTGCTTCCGCTTGGGTCGCGGCGCCGACGCCCGCAGCCGCAGAGTCACCCACAATTAACACGCGAAGCACCGAACCAGCGCCGACGATGCCACTACGCTCGCCGCCCGGCTCTGGCAAGCGCGGCACCTTGGCGCGCGTCTGCTTGCCTTGCCACAGCAGCACGGGAGCCAAAGCTAAAGTTGTCGCGAAGTGACGCACTTTGTAGGTCGGAATTTATTCCGACATTTCTCCGCTGCAACGACCATGTCGGAATAAATTCCGACCTACAAAACCATGTTTCATCATGAGCTCCTCAACCCGGTAAAGGCTGAAACAATACGTCCAAATCTGCGGCCGTGAGTGCACCGCCGCTGACACCTGTTGCACCGGCAGTGCCGCCAGCGGTAAGCAATTGATCAGCCAGACCGCGCTTGCGATTTTGCAGGGCGAGGATTTTTTCTTCTACCGTACCTTGGGTGAGCAGTTTGTAGACGAACACCGGCTTGTCCTGCCCGATGCGGTGCGCGCGTGCGGTGGCTTGCTCTTCGACCGCCGGATTCCACCACGGGTCGTAATGAATCACCGTGTCTGCCGCGGTGAGATTCAAGCCTGTACCACCGGCTTTGAGACTAATCAAAAACAGCGGCACGCGGCCTTGTTGGAACTCCTCAATCGCCGCTTCACGATCTTTGGTTTGGCCGGTTAGCTTGGTGTATTTGTAGTCGCGTTTTTCCAACTCGATTTCGATCAATTCCAGCATCGAGGTGAACTGCGAGAACAACAAAACCTTGCGCCCTTCGTCGAGCAATTCGTCAAGCATTTCCATCAGGGTCGCGAGCTTGGCCGATGGTGCCAGCCCTTTGGCCACCACCGCTTCGGCGGCGGCCAACTTAACCAAGCGTGGATCACAGCAGACTTGGCGAAGTTTGAGCAGTGCGTCCAAAATCATGATCTGACTCCGCCCTACGCCTTGTGACAACAAGGCTTGCCGCAGCTTGGTGTCGAATACCGCACGCAAGGATTCATAAAGATCGCGCTGACCACCTTCGATTTCCACCCAGCGAATCATTTCGGTACGCGGTGGCAAATCGGTGAGCACTTCTTCTTTGGTTCGGCGTAGCAAAAATGGCCGCACGCGGTCAGCGAGACGCACGCGCATTTCTTCGTCGCCCTGCTTTTCTATCGGCGAGCGAAACACCTGCGTGAAGCGCGACGCGTTGGACAGCAATCCCGGCATCAGGAAATCAAACTGTGCCCAAAGTTCGCCCAAGTGATTTTCCAGCGGCGTGCCGGTCAGTGACAAGCGATGACGCGCCTTCAATTGCCGTGCCACCTGGTGCGATTGCGCTTTCGGATTTTTGATGAACTGCGCTTCATCCATCACCAGCAAATGATACTTTTGCGCCATCAATACATCGCGGTCGCGCACTAGCAGCGGATAAGTGGTCAGGATTAAATCCACCGTCGCCATTTCGTGAAAGCGATCAAATCTGTCCTTGCCATGCAAGGTCAATATCGTCAGATTGGGCGTGAATTGCGCCGCCTCGTTGCGCCAGTTGGTCAGCAAACTGGTCGGGCCAATCACCAGGCTAGGCAAGTTGGCGCGGCCACTGGCTTTTTCCAGATGCAAATGGGCGAGCGTTTGCACGGTCTTGCCCAAGCCCATGTCGTCGGCCAGAATGCCCGCCAAGCCGTATTCACGCAGGAACTGCAACCAGTTCAGCCCCGCCTGCTGATAGGGCCGCAAGGTGGCATTAAAGCCCTCGGCGGGCAAACATTCGGTGATGCCAGAGAAATCGCGCAAGCGTTGGCCGAGTTCAAGCAATTTTTCACCGCCGACCCAATGTGCCGGTTGCTCGCTCAAGCCCGCCAACATCGCGGCGTGGTAGCGCGATAAGCGTGGCCGGTCGTCGTCCAAAAGCTCCAGCAAAGGCAGCAGCCAGGATTTGAGCCGCGCTGCGGGCACCGGCAATATCCGTCGCTCGTCCAGCGGCACCGGAAAGCTTTGGTCGTCGTCCAGCGCGCGCACAGTGGCGAGCAATTTTGGTCGTTCGCGCAGCAGGCGCAACAGCGGTGGCACTAGGCTGACGCGCTCCCCGTTGATGCGCACGCCAAGGTCGAGGTTGAACCAATTGTTGCCGACGCCATCACTCTGCTCGCCGTCGTCCAGCTCGACAAACCAATCATCGGCGGCTTCGATGCGATAGGGAAAATCGCTGGCAAGGGTCACTTTGATGCCGCGCTCGGCCAGCAGCTTTGCGCCTTCGCCCAAAAACGCCAACCAGCCATGCGCATCGCTACGCGCCGGCATCAGGCAATCGCCAGTGGCATCAGTGCGGGTGTAGTTGGGCAGCCGCCATTTGTAGCTCTCAAAGCCGAATTCCTGCAGCAAGCGCCAAGCTTTTTGTTCACTTTCCACATCACGCTCCAGCGTGCGCCAGACACCATCCACCTGATGCGTCATCAGCACAATCGGATGTTCGCTGGCGGCCACCGTCGGGCCGTTGGGGTAATGAAAATGTAGCGACGCAATCGCGTGCGTGTCCTCAACGCGATTGATGCTGACATAGCGGAAGCGCCCAAGTCCGAGTGTCACTTCTACCGTCGGCGTGCCGCCAAAGCTGGTTTCCTGCGCCTCGGGTAGCGGCACTTCAAGATTCAATTCACGCGCCAGTTTGACTAACTGCTGGCGCACCAAAAGCGCGTCAGCCTCGTTCAACGGCGGCGCATTCATCCAGCGTTTGAGCACCGCCTCGGGAAACGCTGAACTAAGTTCACCGACCGTAGCGTGTTGCGAGTCGATGTAATACAACGGCCAAGTGGTCAGTACTTGCGCTGATTCCGGTAAATCAAATCCGGGGTTTTGTTGGCCATCGGCAGTACGCGTCCAACGCAAGCTTAGCGGCAACGCCGGTCCAGGCTTTAGCGGTGCATCAATCTGGTTGTCAAAAAATAATCGGCCCGTGGCGAGCGCTTGGCGCAGCAACAGCGCGCCGGTCTCGCCGGTCAATTCGACATCTTGTTGGTAATAATAATTGCCGCTGGATTGCAGCGCTAGAAACAGCCGTAGTGGCTCAACATCTTCCTCGGCAATAAATTCGCGCGCACTACGCGCCGCACCAAGGTCAAAAGTCTGCGGACGATACGGCACAGGCTTGCCCATCGCGCCAGTCTTCAAGACACGACTTTTGCCCAGTGACATGCGGTTGGGTTGCTCAGCACTCAGCAGATAAACCACACACTGCTTGGCCGACTTTAAGCTGGCGCCCAGACCATTCGCGCTTGATGCCGCAGCGTCGGTTTGATTAAAACCCGCCAACCATTCCAAAGCCGCTGGACTTGGTTCAATGGTAATTTCTGTGGCGGTATCGCTGGATGCCAGGTCGGCAGTGGCCGCGCTACCATCTATCAATTGCATCGCCTTGGCCACCTCGGGCAGATCGCGCACCGTCGCCAAAACCGCCACCACATGCTTGCAATCGTAACCCACCGGACAGGTGCAATCGCTATCGTAACCAGTGTCAGGATCCGTGCCCTCGGCATCCAGCCAAATCGACACTTGATACAGCCCCGGGGCAGTGCCGCGCACTTGCGCCTGCACATGAACTTGACCGTCTTCCAATTCCACCTTGCCCGGCCGCACTCTTCCACCCACCGCATAGCCCAGCCCACGCTGCACCGTGGCCTCGGAAAACAAATGAATCATCAAATCGACCCACTGCGGATCGTACTCAGGCGCGCGCTTGACCATCGGGTATTAGGGTGTCCTGAGTGCATTCACGCATGCCGAAGCGCGAGCTTTTCAGGAAAAAAAGAGGAGGCGCAACTTACCACGTTCAGCGCGGAATTACACGTGTTTTGGTGAGATGGCGGCGAAGAAGTGCCGACTACGGCGTACTACCAGCACCAACTGGCGATGTTTGAATCCTTCGAATTCGATTCGAGCCTCAAGCGAATAAGGTCTATCGATGACCGTCTATGTAAAATTCCAAGCCCCCACGCACGTGATCGCAATAGTGTTCAGGATGAGCAACTCGTCAGTGCCTGATTTCACGGATTTTTTATGCGTATATAAAAATTCGCGAAATCGTAAAAATGCTATTCATTTGAATATGTTAGAGGGTCATAAGTGTTCAGATTAGCTCACAGCGCCTAGAATAACTTGCAGGCTTTGCAACCTGCATTACGTTAGGGCACTTGTGGCTAATTTCGACTATCTATGTTTCTCGGAGAGTTAATGGAAAAACTGCGAAACAGCATTCTTACTTGCCTAGTTGAGCGGGCACCCAATTCGTTGACTGCGGCAAACCTCTACGGGCTATTGGATGAGGCAGATCCCAATGTGCTGCAGAAGGAACTCGACAGTATGTCGGCCGATAAAATTCTCATTGCCCGCACTCATGCCAGAACAATGGACTACGTTCTTCCTTCTTATGACAAACTTCCCATCCGTGAGTACGTCAGCGTTGGTGGAGTTAAGGTTCCTCGTCTGATTGCGCAAGACACAGCACGTCCCGAGGAATTGAACATCTACTTTGAAGTTCTGGCCCGCCGGATGCTTCAAATCGAGACCGAGGCAGAGCAGAAGTCTGATGAAAAGCTCAAAGCCTACTGGGCCAATATTGTCACTCTCTTTGGTGCATTCATCGGTGTGTTTGCTCTAATAACAGGCTTTCTCAAGACAGTTCCATTTGAGGCTGGCTCAACTTTCTGGTCTGTTTTGATCCTAAGCACGGCGCAGGTTATTCCGTTGGCAGTAATTCTTGGCGCATTTGTATGGCTGTTACGCGTGCTTTTCAAATAACGCCCTCTAACGCTGCGGTCCAGCCGACACTGCGCGATAAAGCCGCTTACTGCTGCTTACCTCTACGATAGGCGTCACAGCAAATCCTTTAGTACTGCACCGCCTCGCGAAAACCACATGCGCCTTTACTACATGACCTCTGCGAAGTGGGCCGAAGTGATCCTGAAGGAGCGCCGCCTAAAACTTTCACGCTTCCACGAAGCAAATGATCCGTTCGAACTAAATCTCATAGACAGCCGCGACCCCAGCAGGCGAAAAATAGTCAAGATGATCGAGAAGCACCACATTGAGCGCACAGGAATGATCTGCCTTGGAGCGGTCTGGGACAACCCGATGATTTGGGCACACTATGCGGAAAAGCACACAGGTATCTGCCTTGGGCTTGAGGTGGATGACCAACTGGTGAGCGCTGTCGAATACACTAACGAAAAGATCGACGTTGAGTTCGGTCCGCATTTGCCAAACCACGGCCTCTCAAGAGAACTGCTTAACAAAGTCCTGACCACGAAAAGCAAAGTTTGGGAATCGGAACAGGAGCGACGCGTGCTAGGCGAACTCAAGACACCCGATCCAAAGACCGGGCTCTACTACACAGACTTTGGGTCGCAAGTCCAGTTGCGGTCGGTGATCATCGGTTATCGCTGTACTTGGACCATAGCAGAGGTTGTTAGTCTCCTTGGGCAAGTAGTTGAGCCGGTTCGCGTTTGGAAGGTACGTCCCGCGTTTGGAAGGTTTGCAATGGTGGAACAGCACGGAATCAAATCGGTTACTATCCACCCACCAAAAGTTTCACGAAAGTGACGATTAACGACGCAACTGCTAACGGCAATGGCGCAATGACGCCTAACCAGGTTCGAGCGGAGTTTCGCAATCAGCCGCGCAGCCCGCTCAACTGTATGTTCCGTCATCGAAGCGCAGGCGGTTCGGCTTGACTTGTACGGCGTACTGTCAGCACCAACTAGCAAGCTACGACACCGACGCAATCGCCGCCTGCACCTCGCGATGAAAATCCGCCAGCGGTGCTTCGACACGACCCACAGTCAGGTAAGCATTCGCGCCGGTTCGTAGTCCGCGCTGTATGCCCACAGCAGTGTGAATGTCTTCTTTTTGAAACACACCTTTTTCGATCAGCTCGAAAGTTTTTTCCCAATGTGGCTGCCATTCCGGAGTGGCTTTTTCTTTCGGAATCAGCATGCGATGCACCCAGCGCAAGGACTCAGCGCCGGTTGGAAAAAGTGAAATCAGGCTCACGTAATCGGGATGGTATATCGCAATCGTGTTGGGAAAAATTGCGTGACTCGGCGTGACCAACTCACGTAGCTCATGATGATTTTTTGGTGACAAGCTCCCCTGCCCCTGCCATTCTTGCGCGGGGCGACGCGCCACCATGGAACTGAAATGCGGGCCTTGCGCCTCGTTCGTTCCTGAACGGGGCATCTGCCCACCGCTATTGATGCCGTCCATAAAAAACGGATGGATGGTATCGCGATGCAATACGCGGATGTGATAGGCCTCCAAAAACGCATCGACAATCAGTTTCCAATTTGCTGCGTAGTGATTTTCCACCACACGATAGGTGACGTGTTCGGCCACGTCGTAGTAATTCAATTCGGCCGGCAGATCGCCCAGATATTCGTCGAGATTCATTGTGCTGTTCGGCGATGGAATCACCCAGATCAAGCCTGCCCGCTCGGCGCAAGGCACGGTGACCAAATCGCGCTCGCCCGCTGGACAGGCGTCGAAGGCATCGGCTTTGAGCATGTGGCGAAATTTTCCGTCGAGGTGATATGACCAGCCGTGATACGGACACGCCACGCCTTGCCGTGCGGTGGCCGTTTGGTCGTCAAACAGCCGCATACCGCGATGGCGGCAGACATTCAAAAAGCAATGCACGACACCGTCGGCATCACGGGTAAGTAGCAGCGGCACGCCGTAGGCATCGTGCGCGATCGCGGTGCCGGATTTCAAATCGCTGCTGTGCGCGACGATGAGTGGATAGCGGCTGAACAAGGTGGATTTCTCGGCTTCGTACTGCGCGCTAGAAAAATAATATTCGACCGGAATACGATGCTGATGTTCGCTGCGTTCGGGTTGATTGCTCGCAATCTGCCTGCTGATGTGATCGAGCAAGGTGGCTATTCGGGGTGGCAGCATGGGCGTTGACTCATGGATTGAAGTGGCTAGCATAACGCAGTCGGCCGCATAATTCAGCGTAGCATGCGCTTCGTCTGCGGCACCTCGCAACTACCCACAAAGGCACCCTATGAGCGCACTCATCGCAGGTTTAGCAATCTTTCTCGGCATGCATTTCATTCACATACTGGCACCCGATTGGCGCGCCGCGCAGATGGCGCGGCTGGGCGAAAAAGCCTGGAAAGGGATATTTTCGGTCGCCTCGCTGGCCGGCTTTGGCTTGTTGGTCTGGGGCTATGGTCAAGCGCGGCTTGACCCTGTGGTGTTGTGGCAAGCACCGCGCGCATTGAACGCCGTGGTTTCGCTGCTGATGTTGCCAGCCTTCATCTTATTGGTCGCCGCCTATGTGCCCGGCAATCGCATCAAGGCCATGGTCGGCCACCCGATGGTTGCTAGCGTAAAGCTTTGGGCGTTCGCGCATTTAGTCGTCAACGGTAACCTTGCCGATGTGCTGCTATTCGGCGGTTTTCTGGTGTGGGCGGTAATGAGTTTCGTGACCAACCGCAAACGTGATCGCCTTAGCGGTAAAACCTATCCGGTCGGCCCCGTTTCCCGGACGGTGATTACCGTCGTTGTCGGCACAATTGTCTACGCGTTATTTGCGGGGTATTTGCATCTCAAGCTGATTGGGGTTTCGCCCTTAGCTTGAGGCTGCGCCGTCGTGATTGCCGATCTCAAGGCGATTGCGCCCGTTGGCCTTCGCCCGATATAGGGCAGCGTCAGCAGCGCCAATGAGGTCTT
Organism: Rhodocyclaceae bacterium; assembly: GCA_016721505.1. GTDB lineage: Bacteria > Pseudomonadota > Gammaproteobacteria > Burkholderiales > Rhodocyclaceae > JADKHX01. Next base: position 126,431 of record JADKHX010000006.1, read on the forward strand.
CGATCTTTGCGGTGCCGGCAAGACTTGGTGCCAAGCCGATACTGACCGTGACGTTTATCAAGCCCGCCGGAGTTGCTATCGGTGCCTCTTCGATTGACAAGCGAATTCGCTCACATAGCTTCATGGCCGATTTCAAGTTTGCATTGCTCAGCACCGCAATAAATTCCTCACCGCCGTAGCGTCCAACTGAGTCGTACTCACGCAGAGCACGGCGGACGCGGGCAGCGACTTCGACCAGCGCGGCATCTCCCGCTTGATGCCCATGGGTATCGTTTACTTTTTTAAAGTGATCGACATCGATCATCGCTACGCACATCGGTATTCCGCGTTTAGCGCGCTCCAATTCGGCAGCCATCAGTTCCATGATTGCCATGCGATTCCATAGGCGCGTAAGCCCGTCGATAGAAGCCCGCAACTTTAGCTCGTCCATCTCACGGATCAGATCACGCTGAGTTTCATTGAGCTGACCGCGCTGCAATTCGGATTCGACGATTGCCGCCAGATCTTTGAGCGTCCGTAGTTGCTCTGCTGTGATTGTTCGCGGTGCCGCATCCATGACACATAGCGCGCCAACGCGATTGCCGTCTATGCAATGCAGTGGATGCCCTGCGTAGAAACGGATATTCGGATTATTGGTAACCAAAGGGTTGTCGCTGAACCGCTCGTCCTTTGCCATGTCGCCAACAATGAAGGGCTCATCCGCATGGATGGCGTGCCCGCAAAACGATACTTCCCGCGTCGTTTCGGTAATATTCACACCCAGCGCAACACCAGGACCCTGTGCCGATTTGAACCACACGGTGTCGTTTGCCACCAGACTTACCAGCGCAATCGGTGTGCCTAGTATTTGCGAGGCAATTCGTGTGATGCGATCAAAGCGCTCTTCTCCCGGCGTAAACAGCACGTCCATCGCATGCAAGGATGCAAGTCGCTGCGCTTCGTTTTCCGGCAGGTCTGGTGTTTTCATCTGCGTTCAGTCATTGCTGATTGTTTAAGATTTTTTCGGCAGCAACTTCATCAGCAAGTCGTGGCAATCGGTAAAGGAAAAATATACTGGCACGGCATAAGTGCCATGGGCTTCTTTTAGCGCGCGGTCGATGATGATCTCGAAGTCAGCACGGCGGAGTTCGGCGATGGTTTCAGGGATGTCCATGTCGCGATTCATTTTGCGAATGCGGGCGATGAATTGTTCAGCTAAATCGACGTCGTCGCGGCTCGTTGGGTTAATGCCGGCACCTCGTGCCAATTCGGCGAGGCGATGTGCAATTTTGGGCATCGAACGATCAAGCACATAGGGCATCACCACGGCGTTGGCGAATCCATGCGGGACATGGTAGAGACCACCAAGCTGGTGAGAAATGGCGTGCACGTAGCCGACACCGGAGCGGGTGAATGCTAAACCGGCGTCATACGAAGCCTGCGCCATGTTTTCGCGCGCCTTCAAGTCCTTGCCCTTGCGATAGGCGGTTGGCAAATTGGCGACTATCGCTGCGACCGCACTCATTGCCAACGCATCGGTTTCAGCGTTCGCCAGTGTTGACACGTAGGCTTCGACGGCATGGGTCAGCGCGTCCATGCCAGTCGCCGCGGTGATGTCGGCAGGCAAGCCTATCATCAGCTTGGGATCGAGCGCCACCATCAATGGCACCAGCTTCGGATCAATGATGGCGTGTTTCTGACGTGCGGCTTTGTCGCTAACTACCGCCGCTACCGTCACTTCTGAACCGGTGCCGGCGGTGGTCGGCGCGGCGTAGAACGGCACCCCCATTTTGCGCACTTTGAACAGGCCGATCAGTTTTGAGGGATGGCAGTTATTGGCGTAGCAGGCCACCATGGTTTTGGCGCCATCGATTGATGATCCACCGCCCACCGCAAAAACGGCTTGCGCATCCGTGTCACGCAGATGTTTAACTCCAGCTTCAATCGTTTCGTAGCCCGGATCAGGTTCAACTTGATGAAATACGTCGACCTTTACCCCAGCGGCGCGCAAAGTTTTCAATATGGGATTTACTTCGCCGCGCTTGTACATACCAGCGCTGGTAATCAAGGTTAAGCGTTTGATTCCGGTCTTGGCGATTTCACTACTCAATACCAGCGACGAGTCGGGACCAACGAAACACTTCGGCGTTGGAAAGGGAATTACCTTGGAGGCGATGCCCAGTCCGGCAATTCGCAGTCGACTGATGGTATGCATAGTGCGACTCCTTGATGGTTTTAACCTAGGGCTGAATCGGCCGGGAGGTTTCCCAGCCGATTTCATCGTGCGTGGCTAGCTTACCAATGCACGCCGTTGAACACCTGCGCAAACAACTGACGCGCCATATCGACTTTGCCCTTCGGCAGTTTCTTTTCTTCGGCGGCGGCTTCAGCCTCGGTCAGCCCACGTGCAGCGGCTGAATCAGGGAACAAGTTGTAGGCTTGATTCAGGATGTACTCACTAATTTTTGGGGTCAGCGCGTGGGAGACAGCACCGGCCAAACCAAGGCCTGTCGCAATCCGCGCGGGTCGGTCTATCACTGCATCGACGATCATTTCTGAGGCCTCATCAGGCGTCAGCATCGGAAACGCTTTGTACATTTTTGTCGGTGCCGTCATGGCCGTTGCCACTAGCGGCATATAGATTGTCGTGAAGGCAACCTTGCGGTCCGAGAATTCCGAAGCAGCGCAAGTTGAAAATGCGTCCAGCGCAGCCTTTGATGCGACATAGGCGGCAAAGCGCGGTGCATTGGTCAGGACGCCGATCGATGACACGTTGATGATTTGTCCAGATTTACGCTCCAACATCAATGGCGCAAAACCCATGATCAAGCGCACCGCGCCAAAGTAATTCAACTGCATGGTGCGTTCGAAATCGTGAAAACGTTCAAATGAATATTTCAGCGAGCGGCGAATCGAGCGTCCGGCGTTGTTGACCAGGACATCGACGTGACCGTGCTTGTCGAGCACGGTTTTAACGAAGCGATCACAATCAGCCAAGTCGGAAATGTCGCACGAATAGGCGAATGCCTTGCCGCCGTCGGCCTTGATTTTTGCCATTGTTGCATCGAGCTTTTCGGGCGTACGCGCGGCCAGAATCACGATTGCACCAGCCTTTGCTAGTTTGATTGCCGCGTCTTCGCCAATGCCCGCGGTGGCACCGGTGACGACCACTACTTTATTGCGGATCGCTTTACTCAGCAGGCTGGCGCGGCGGGTTTTGACCACTGCTCGCGATACCTTGCGTGTTACTTTCACCGCTTTGCCTATTGGATTCGCGTCGATCACACTGGCGACCGTGCTCATCACTGAGTCGCGAGTAGACCTTGCGGTTCGCTTGACTGTACTTGCTGCCGGCGCGGCTGGTGCGGCAGGTTTGGCGGCGGGCGCTGCCTTGGCTTTAGGTGCGCTGCGTCGGGTAGTGGTTGTGGTCTTGGTTGCTTTGGTTGCCATATTGCCTCCTGAGAAATTCGTGGTGAAGGTTATTTTTAGATCCGCTTTACGATCTGCTTGAAAAGTGTTTTTGCCGATTGCTGCCTATGATACCGATGGATTCGCGTTTTTCGTTAGCTTTGCAAGCCAAGCACTTTGCGCTGTCTGCGTTAAGCCGATTTGGCTTCCAGCGCTTCCCAACGGCTCATCGCCGTTTCGATTTCACGCTCGACGGCGGTGAGTCGCGTTTGCACGGTGCGCACCGCTTCGCTTTGTCCTTGGAAAAAACTTGGGTCGCTAAAACGGGCGTGTAGCGCCTTTTGTTCGACTTCGAGCGCAGCAATTTTTTCCGGCAATTGGTCGAGTTCGCGCTGTTCTTTGAAACTGAGTTTGGTTTTTTGTGCGGTCGAAGGCTTTGATGGCGTATCACCAGCACCAACTGACGATTTCGCATTGGTCGTGTTTGCGGCCACCGCACTCACCACCACCCGCTGCCTGACCCAATCGGCATAGCCGCCGACATATTCACGCCAACGTCCCTGCCCTTCGCTGACGATACTTTGCGTCACCACGTTGTCCAAAAAAGCGCGGTCATGGCTGACCAAAAATACGGTACCGGGATAGTCCTGCAATAGCGCTTCAAGTAATTCCAGTGTCTCGATATCCAGATCGTTGGTTGGTTCGTCGAGCACCAACAAATTGGCTGGCTTGGCAAACAAGCGCGCCAGTAACAAGCGATTGCGCTCACCGCCCGAGAGTGATTTAACTGGCGAGCGCGCACGTTCCGGGGCAAATAAAAAGTCGCCGAGATAGCCAATCACGTGTTGCCGCGCACCGCGAAACTCCACGTATTCAGAGCCGGGGCTGATGACTTCAGCCAGCGTTGCTTCGGGATCAAGCTGAGTACGGAATTGATCGAAATAAGCGACTTCTAACTTGGTGCCGAGCCGCACTTCGCCCGCATCAGCTTCCAGCTCGCCCAGAATCAAACGCAGCAATGTCGTCTTGCCACAGCCGTTGGGGCCAATCAAACCGATCTTGTCGCCACGTTGAATGCGGCAGGAAATATGGCTGACAATTTTTCGCTCGCCGAAAGACTTGCTGACGTTTTCCAGCTCCGCCACCAGCTTGCCGGATTCGTCTCCGCGCGCCAAACGAAAATCAACTTTGCCTTGTTGCTCGCGTCGTGCCACGCGCGCCGAGCGCAAGGCTTCCAGACGCTTGATGCGCCCAACCGCGCGAGTACGCCGCGCTTCCACGCCCTTGCGGATCCAGATTTCTTCCTGTGCCAATAATTTATCGGCGCGTGCATTGGCCAGCGCTTCTTCATTCAGCTGAAATTCCTTGCGCTCCTGATAGGCGAAAAAGCTGCCCGGATAACTGCGCAATTCGCCGCGATCCAATTCGACGATCCGCGTTGATACGGCATCCAAGAAAGTCCGGTCATGGGTGATTACCATCGCTGCGCCGGTGTGATTCTTGAGTAATTCTTCCAGCCACACAATGCCATCGACATCCAGATGATTGGTCGGCTCGTCAAGCAACAATAAATCCGGCGCGGCGACCAAGGCTTGCGCCAGCGCGACACGTTTTTTATTCCCGCCGGATAGCGTAGTAACTTCTACTTCGCCATCCAAATTGAGGCGCGCCAGCATTTGTTCGACGCGCTGCGTTAGCCGCCAGCCGTCGCACGCTTCAAGTTGTTCTTGTAAATCATGAAGAATTTCCATGTCGGTGTCCATTGACGCCGTATCACCAGCACCAACTCGCACCACGGCATGGTGGTAGTCGCGCAGCAAACGACTAACTTCACCCAAGCCTTCTGAAACTGCATCAAACACGCTACTGCCGGCCGCGAATTCCGGCTCTTGCGGCACGTAACTCAGCTTTAATCCGGGCTCGGTCCACAGCACGCCATCATCGAGCGCGCCCTTGCCACACAAGGCTTTGAGCAAACTGGACTTGCCACTGCCATTGCGGCCAATCAGACCAATGCGTTCGCCTGCGTCGATTTGCAATGCGGTGTGATCCAAAAGGGCAACGTGGCCAAAAGCGAGGCAAGCGCGGTCGAGAGTCAGTAAGGGCATGGGGGTCAGCGAGTGGTGGCGCACATCGGCGCAATGAGGCGGGAGGCGGGATGAAAAAACTTGTCATCCGAAGAATTAAAACTGCGGCGCGAATTATAGGTCAGTGGCTAAAATACGAAGTTCGCCCCCATAGCTCAGTGGATAGAGCACTTCCCTCCTAAGGAAGGGGTCGCACGTTCGATTCGTGCTGGGGGCGCCACTCGCCGCAAGTAAAAAAACGTCACTGTTTCAGAGTGTTGGCTGATATGATTAAAGTCTTGGTGCACTTTGCCACTGTTGCACACCAACCATGACTGCGATTGCCGACTACGACCTTCAAGATGAATTGACGCTAGCACTTGCTGATGTGCGCGATTTGAAACGCACCGTCATCGCATTGCGCAGCGAACTTGAACAGGTTCAAGCGGATCGCCATGCTGATGCAATTCGCATTGGTCAAGCTAGTGCAACAGAAATCAACCAACTAAAAATCACCGTCGGTGCTTTGCGCGACGAACTCGAACATGGTCGCATAGAACGACTACGTTTGGTACAACAAGAACGTGCTGCGGCCGACCAGGAAATTCGGCAGCTAAAATCCACCGCCGCTGCGCTGCGTGACGAGCTTGAAAAAAACCGCGCCGATCACGCGCATGCGTTGCAGCAAGAGCGTGTGGCTGGTCACAATGAAATGCAGCAAATGAAAGCCACCGCAGGAACCTTACGCGACGAGTTGGAGAAAACCCGTGCAGATACTGATCAAGCGGTGCGTGCAACGCAAGCGGGTGCGCACGGTGAGATCGATCAATTGAAAAAAACGGTGGCAAGCTTGCGCGAAAGACTTGAATTGCAACAGCTCGACAGGGACAATGCAGTGCGGCAAGCACATACCCAATTTGCCGACGAAAACGCGCAGCTGCACGCCACCATTTCGGCACTGCGTGACCAACTGGAGAACGTGCATCGTGAAGCAAGATGACCCGTCCGATTTAGAAGCCGAATCGCCGACCGAATCGACGACAAAAGTCGCCACGACGCGTAGTCGTGGCGACGTCGAGAACAATCGTCGCCTGCGTCATGCTGAATTGCTGCTCGAAGTCACACGGCGGATGGCCGGCTATGGCACGCTGGACGAAGTTTTGAAAGCGCTGGTCGAAATGACCACGATGGAACTCAATGCCGAACGCGGTTCCTTGTTTCTCAACGACCCCGACACCAACGAGCTGTATTCACGGGTGGCACAGGGCAATATCCAACGCGAAATTCGCATCCTGAACACCAGCGGCGTAGCCGGTTATGTGTTCACGGCGGGTGAGGCGTTAATTATTCACGATGCCTACGCCGACGACCGATTCAATCGGTCGATTGACGAACAGACCGGCTTTATCACGCGCAATATTTTGTGCGTACCGATTAAAACAGTGAAGGGCGAAATCATCGGTGTTGCGCAGACCCTGAACAAGCGCAGCGGAAAATTTACCAAGCAAGATTTGAGTTTGCTGGAAGCCATGACCAGCCAGGGCACCTTGGCTTTGCAAAGCGCGCAGTTCATCGAGCGCATGCAGGCGATACGCCGTCAGGAGATGGAATTCATTGATGTGGTTTCGGAAGTGACCGCCGATATCAAGCTGGGTTCCTTGCTGCAAAAGGTCATGGGTGAAGCGACGCGCTTGCTCAATGCTGAACGCTCAACGCTGTTCTTAAACGACGAAAAATCGCAGGAATTGTGGTCGGAAGTTGGTCAAGGTTTGGACTCAGTGCAGATTCGTCTGCCGAATCATTTGGGTATCGCCGGGGCGGTATTTACTGCGGGCAAGACCATCAATATCCCCTATGCCTACGCCGATTTGCGCTTCAATCCGGCATTCGATAAAAAGACTGGCTATTTCACCCGTTCGATTTTGTGCGTGCCAATTGTCAATAAGCGCGGAAAAACTATTGGCGTAACGCAAGTTTTGAATCGACGTGGCGGGCCATTCACCAGCGAAGACGAATCGCGCTTGCGCGCATTTACTGCGCAGATTTCGATTGCATTGGAAAACGCCAAGTTGTTTGCCGATGTGCAGAGCATGAAGAACTACAACGAAGCCATGCTCGAGTCCATGTCCAATGCAGTGATTACGCTGGACGAAGCCGAGAAGATTGTGACTTGCAATGCGGCGGGTTTGAAAATACTCAAATTGCAAATTGGTCAAATTTTGAACAAGGCCGCTGCCGAAGTGTTGGGCACCGAAAACGCCTGGGTCATCGACAAGATCAAGCACGTTACCGAAACACAACAATCCGAGCTTTTGATGGATACCGAAATTCGCGTACAAGGCGAGCCGGTGTCGGTAAATCTAACTTTGCAGCCATTGCTATCCGCCGAAGCAAAGCGCATCGGTACGCTCGTTTTGCTAGAGAATATTTCCAACGAAAAACGGCTGAAATCCACGATGTCGCGCTTCATGGATCCGGGCATCGCTGCTCAAATGGTTTCTCAAGGCGCTGAAGCCTTGGGCGGTAAGAGTGTAATGGCGACCGTCCTGTTCTCGGACATACGCGGCTTCACCACCATTACCGAAACCCTTGGTGCGCAAGGCACCGTCGCTTTGCTCAACGAGTATTTCACGTTGATGGTGGATTGCATACAGCGCGAAGAAGGCATGCTGGATAAATTTATTGGCGATGCCATCATGGCTGCGTTTGGCATTCCAGTGGGGCATGAAGACGACGCCGATCGTGCCGTACGTGCGGCTATAGCAATGCTCAAGGATCTAGCGAACTGGAATGCGCAACGCCATGCCGAGGGAAAAATGCCCGTCGATATCGGAATCGGTCTCAACACCGATCACGTAGTGGCTGGCACCATCGGCTCGAAGAAACGCATGGATTACACCATCATTGGTGACGGCGTAAATCTGGCCGCGCGGTTGGAATCCGCCTGTAAACAATACGGCGCGCATTTGTTGATTAGCGAGTTCACGCAAAAGAGTTTGCGCGGTACTTATTACAGTCGTGAGCTGGATCTGGTAGTGGTTAAAGGCAAAACAAAACCGGTGGCGATTTTTGAAGTCATGGATTACCACACCGATGAAACTTATCCGAATATGGCCGATGCAATGCGCTTATTCCGGACTGGCTTGGTCAAATACCGCCAGCGAAAATGGGAAGATGCAATTTCGGAATTCACCGAAGTTCTAGCCCTGAACCCTAACGACAAAGCGGCCAAGCTTTACATCGAACGCAGCGAACATTTCCGCGCAAATCCGCCCAGCGACGACTGGGAAGGGGTTTGGGTGATGCAGGATAAGTAGCGGCTGTTTAGTTTTTCTTTAGACTGGTGACAGCGTGTGGCCAGCGTCAACTGGCGGATTTCAGTAAAAATTGAAACTACTTAATTCGCGTTAAATGCGAGCCCCGTTCGGGTTTGTTCGGCGAAGGCGGTGGTGTTGGATCAGTGGCTCCACGAACAATATCAATCGCCGTGCTCGAGGTTTCAGGTGTCAAAGGAACCCCACCGCTAGATTCACCAATTTCAAATGCCATACCCTGCCCGTTCTCGCGTGCGTAGATCGCACTGACCCGCTCGATAGGCACCATCACTGGAAATACACGGCCATTGAAGCGCGCCTGGAACGTCACGGCGTCATTGGCGATTCGCAGTTGGTTGGTTGCTTCGTTACCAACGTTTAAGACAATCTCGCCGTTTTTTACAGCTTCACGTGGCACACGAGTGGATTCGTCTACGGCCACAGCCAGATAAGGCGTAAAGCCTTCTTCTGTGCACCATTCGTGTATCGCGCGTATCAGATATGGTTTAGTTGATCGCATGCTTCAAAACGCCTCCGGCGAAACCGGAGGACGATTATCGAATTGTCGACTAGCGACGCATGACCTTTTCTGACGGCGTCAACGCATCAATGAATCCCTGCCTAGAGAATATTCTCTCGGCAAATTTCATCACCGGCGCTGCTGTTTTTGGCAACTCGACACCGTAGAAATCCAGACGCCATAGCAGCGGAGCAATCGCTACGTCAAGCAAGGAGAATTCGTCGCCGAGCAAGAATTTTTGCTTGGTGAAAAGCGGCACCAGTTCAGTCAGTCGATCACGTACATGCTGGCGGGATTTATCGGCCGATTTCAGGTTCTTGTCGAGCGCGTCAACGTGGCTGAACAGCTCTTGTTCCATTGTGTGCAGCAATTGCCTCGCCTTGGCTCGCGTTTGCGGATCGGGCGGCATCAATTGCGGATGTGGAAAACGCTCGTCAATGTACTCATTGATGATATTGGACTCATACAACACCAAATCCCTATCCACCAGTACCGGTACTCGGTTGTAGGGATTGATGATGGCCATCTCTTCAGGCTTGTTAAACAAGTCGACATCGATGACTTGGAAGTCCATTTGTTTTTCGAACAGCACTATTCGGCAGCGATGACTGAATGGGCAGGTAGTGCCCGAATACAGATTCATCATGGCGCTGGTGCCCCATGAATAATCAGCATCACGTACCACTTTGCGGACGGGTGGCGCGTTCATTTCTCGATGCCCCATTTAAGTAATCTCACAATCTGTCTAAAGTAAAAAATCAATGTACGTCTTTCCAGTACTCGCGCTTGAGCGCATAAGTCAGGATGAAAAGCAGGAACAGTCCGAGCAATACAAACACGCCTAAACGCTTGCGCGCCTCGGCGCCCGGTTCACCCATGTAATTGAGGTAGCCGACCAAATCACCGACCATCGCGTCGTATTCCTTCGCGCTAAGCTTGCCGGGATTAGCCAACTCAAGCGCATGATGTTCACTGAGTGTTTGATCGCCCTGTAACTCCCACAACACATGCGGCATACCGACATTTGGGAACACGGTATTGTTCCAACCAGTCGGCCGCTCGCTATCGCGGTAGAAACTGCGCAGATAGGTGTAGAGCCAATCAGCACCCGAGCCGGATTCAGAACCACGTGCACGGGCAATCACCGTCAAATCTGGTGGCGCTGCGCCAAAAAACACGCGACCATCGGCGCGTTGCAGGGCAACTTTCATCGGCTCACCAACTTTTTCGGCAGTGAACAGTAGATTGTCTTTAATTTGTGCGTCCGACAAACCGATGTCGCTCAGCCGGTTGTAGCGCATATAGGACGCCGAGTGGCAGTTGAGGCAATAGTTGACAAAGGTCTTGGCGCCGCGCTGCAAGGCGGCCTTATCACCGGATCTATCAGGGGCTTTGTCCAAATGCAGTTCAGCGTTGGCAAATGCAACGATCGGCACAAAAAGTAGCGCTGTCAGAAATTTTCTCATTTCGAAGTCACCCTATCTGGTTCAGGCTTGCAGCGATCAAGTGATGACCACACTGGCATAGTCAAGAAAAACAAGAAATAGTACAGACTGAACAATTGCGCGACTGGTGCTCCCGGGATCATGCCGAAGAACTCATATGAGGGCGGCTTGGTGCCAAGAAAACCGAGAATGAAAAAACCGATGACGAACAAGGAAAGCATCCACTTGGTGATCGGCCCTCGATAGCGAATTGATTTCACCGGGCTTCTATCCAGCCACGGCAACAATAGCAAAATCAAGGTCGACGCGCCCATCGCGGCAACACCCCAAAACTTCGCGTCTATGCCAAACAAGGGATAGGTGACTGCACGCAAAATCGAGTAATACGGCGTGAAATACCAGACCGGCGCGATATGCGGCGGCGTTTGCAACGGATCGGCCGGGAAGAAATTGTTGTATTCGAGGAAGTAACCACCGCCTTCAGGCATGAAGAACAGGACGATCGAGAACACGGCAAGGAACACGACCGTACCGACAATATCTTTGACGGTGTAGTACGGATGAAAAGCGATCCCATCGAGAGGAATGCCGTTGGCATCTTTTTTCTTTTTGATTTCAATGCCATCAGGATTGTTCGAACCGACTTCGTGCAGCGCCAATATGTGGGCGGAAACTAGTCCCAACAACACCAGCGGCACAGCGATCACATGGAAAGCAAAGAAACGGTTGAGCGTTGCATCGCCGACCACGTAGTCACCGCGTATCCACAGTGACAAATCCGGCCCGATGACAGGAATCGCCGAGAACAAATTGACGATAACCTGGGCGCCCCAGTAGGACATTTGTCCCCATGGCAATAGGTAACCAAAGAATGCTTCGGCCATCAGGCTAAGGAAAATCAGCATGCCGAAAATCCACACTAATTCACGTGGTTTGCGATATGAACCGTAGAGAAAACCGCGGAACATATGCAGGTAAATCACTACGAAAAACGCTGATGCGCCGGTTGAATGCATGTAGCGAACCAACCAGCCCCAGGGTACGTCACGCATGATGTATTCGACGCTAGCAAAGGCAATCGGCACACCCGAGGCATTAAGCGTGGCGTCTGGTTTGAAATGCATCACCAGCAAAATTCCGGTGACGATTTGGATGACCAGCACCAACATCGCCAAAGAGCCGAAAAAATACCAAAAGTTGAAGTTCTTCGGTGCGTAATATTCCGAAACGTGAGACTTCCAATTGGATGTCAGCGGGAAACGCGCATCAACCCAACCGAGCACACTTTTCAAACCGTCGTTGATTGTACTCATCGCATCAGGCTTTCTTGTCTTCGCCGATCACGATCTTGGCATCGCCAAGGTACATGTGGGGCGGGACCTCAAGGTTATCCGGCGCAGGCTTGCTCTTATAAACGCGACCAGCCAAATCGAAGGTCGAGCCATGGCAGGGACACAAAAAACCACCCGGCCAATCGGCTGCAATACCCGACTCCGTGCCGGTTTTGAATTTTTCGGTGGGCGAGCAGCCCAGATGCGTGCAGATACCGACAGCCACCATAATTTCTGGCTTTATCGAACGCGTCTCGTTTTGGCAATAATCGGGCTGCATGAGTTTTTCTGACTTGGGATCGCTGACTTTGTCATCGGTCGTGCGCAAGGACGCAATTTGTTCTTTGGTGCGATTGATAATCCATACCGGCTTTCCGCGCCACTCTACGGTTTTCATTTGGCCGGGAGCTAAGTCGCTGATGTCGACTTCAACCGGCGCACCGGCGGCTTTCGCTCGCTCGGAAGGCAACATGCTCATGCCAAAGGGGATTGCGGCAACTACCCCGGCAACGCCACCTACGGCTGCCGTCGCTACTAATAGGTTTCTTCGGCCGGAATCGACTGTTTCGTCACTACTCATGGTGATTTGTCCTAAAGACTTTCGGTTTCCAAAAGAGTCAAACATTGCAAATTCACTGCAAACCCGTGCAGCGACTCAATTCTAACGAAAGTCGATTCGGGATTAAAGCCCCAGCGTGGGGCAATTTCGTATGACTATTCCATAACTTCATAATAATCATTACAAAACAGTTAGATAGCTTTAGCTCTCCTTAAGCGATCAATTTCAATTTGTGGGTAGCCAAGTCGTTCGAGCACCAAATTGGTGTGCTCGCCCAATTTTGGGCCAGCCCAGGTCATCTCCCCCGGCGTCGCTGAGAGTTTTGGAACAATCCCAGGAACACGGACTGATTTGCCGTCTGGTAAGCGCGTGCTGAGTAACATTTCTCGCGCTAGATATTGCGGGTCAGCAAACATGTCTGCGGCGGAAAATATTCGACTCGCCGGCACTTCTGCTTCGGCTGCAAGTTTCAATACCGTGGCTTCATCGTTGGCCGCCACCCAAGCACCAATTACGGCATAAAGCTCACGAGCACGCGCGTCCCGTCCGGCGTTGTCGGCGAGCGAGGCATCGTCGGCCAAGTCTTGACGACCAATGATTCGCATCAAGCGCACAAAAATCGCGTCGCCGTTGGCTGCAACAATCAGATTTTTTCCATCTCTAGTTGTATAAGTATTTGACGGGGTTATCCCCGGCATCACGTTGCCGGTACGCTCACGCACAAAGCCAAATACGTCGAACTCCGGTACCAAACTCTCCATCATCGCAAATACAGCTTCGTAGAGCGCGACGTCGACGACTTGGCCATCGCCGCCGTTAACTTCGCGGTGCCTAAGCGCCATGAGCGCACCAATCGCACCCCACAAGGCAGCGATTGAGTCGCCAATCGAAATTCCCGCTTTGACCGGCGGACGGTCGGCAAATCCAGTGACATGGCGCAAGCCGCCCATCGATTCGCCAATCGCGCCGAAGCCCGGCTGGTTCGCCATCGGGCCGGTCTGTCCAAAACCCGAGAGACGAACCATCACTAGTTTAGGATTTATCACGTGCAACACGTCCCAACCCAGACCCAGTTTTTCAAGCACGCCGGGGCGAAAATTCTCCACCACGATATCGGCTTCGCTCACCAGCTGCTTGACGATGGCGATGCCTTCGGGATGTTTCAAATTGATAGTGATCGATTGCTTGTTCCGCGCCTGCACTAGCCACCATAGGGAAGTATCGCCGTGCATCTTGCGCCAACGACGTAGCGGGTCACCATCACCGGGTGATTCAATTTTGATCACTACGGCACCAAACTCAGCGAGGATGCGTGAGCAAAATGGACCGGCAATCAAGGTGCCCAGTTCGAGTACTTTGACGCCAGTCAACGGACCGAACGACGCTCCCGGCGAAGAATTGCTTTCAGCCGTAATCACGGCGTTCCATCAAGGCCTGAGCGACCGTTGCTGCATCAGAAAACTCAAGCTCACCACCCACCGGCAAACCGCGCGCAATGCGGCTTACTTTTAGTCCGCGCGCGCGGAGTAACTCAGATAAATAATGCGCTGTAGCTTCACCTTCATTGGTGAAATTAGTCGCCAAAATAACTTCTGTCACCAGTCCATCGGTGGCGCGCGCAAACAGTCGCTCAAACGCCAATTCCTTTGGCCCGATTCCATCCAATGGCGACAAACGCCCCATCAGCACATAGTACAAACCTTGGTAGGCGTGAGTCTGCTCCATGCTGATTGCATCGACGGGCATTTCGACAATGCATAGCAAACCCGGGTCGCGGCGTGACGAGCTGCAACGATCACAGATGTCGGCTTCGGTGAAGTTGTTGCAACGAATGCAATGTTGCAAATTCTCTAGCGCCGATTCCAATGCGCCAGCCAAACGTTCGGCGCCACGACGGTCGCGTTGCAACAAGTGATAGGTAATCCGCTGCGCCGATTTGGGGCCGACACCTGGCAAACAACGCAGTGCCTCGATGAGTTCATCAAGACTTGTATTGCTCGAAAGCTTCCCGTTAGACGCTGCCACAGTGTCGAATCAAAATGGCATCTTGAAGCCGGGCGGCAATGCCATGCCTCCAGCCAGACCGCCCATTTTTTCTTGCGTTAGCATTTCGACACGGCGCGTTGCATCATTGAGCGCGGCGGCGATTAAATCTTCCAGCATTTCCTTATCGTCCATCACCGACGCATCAATATTGACCCGCTTCACGTCGTGCTTGCAAGTCATGGTGATTTTCACCGCGCCTGCGCCTGCTTGGCCTTCAACTTCCAGCGCGGCAAGTTCGTCTTGCGCTTTTTGCATGTTCGCTTGCATCTGCTGCGCCTGTTTCATCAATCCGGCTATGCCGCCCTTCATCATTGAAGCACTCCTTTAATTAAATTGGTTTGATCGACGATTCGTCGATTCCGGCACCGAATGCGTCAATTAAATCGCGTACAAATGGATCGCGTTTGATTGCGGCGCTGGCACTTTGTTGACGCTCGGTTTGCGCGATGGTTGCTCGTTGCGCGGGGGTCGCTGATGCTGGTTCGGCAATGACAATTTCCAGTCGCGCGCTATTGCCGAAATGCTTTTGCAGCGCGGTCTGCAAGGCCTCTTGGCGCGCTTTATCGAGTACCGATTTGCGCTCCGGCGACAGGCGCAAGCGAATGATGGCTTCGCTGCGTTCGGACAATTCGCAATGGTTGGCGAGTTGTTTAATCATCCCCGTCAGTGGCAGCTTGGCGACCAGCGCATGCCATTCGTCATCCGGTTGAACCGACGATTCCATTGCGCGTGATTCGCCAGTTGGTGCTGGCGTGGAGTCTCGGCTTTGTACAGCCGAGCCGCTCTGCAGCCGCAAAGCAATGCTTTGCGAAACCCCTGCGCCGCCGCTATCCGGCTGCATTGGGGCGACAGGTGCAGGCCTTGCTGCCACTGGCGGTAGCACCTGCGCTCCAGTAGACAAATTGTGTTTTTTTGTCGCTGAACCAACCGCCCGCTCCGGTGCAAATGCATGCAGCCGCAACAGCGTCATCACAAAACCGGAATACTCATCCGGTGCCAGGGAAAGTTCATCGCGGCCGTGAATCGCAATCTGATACGCCAGCTGTAAAAACTCTGCGTCAAACGCCGCTGCGTAAACGCTTAGGCGTTCGCGCTCAGTTGCGTCGAGCAAAGCATCTGGTGCGAATTGCACCAGAGCAATTCGATGAAAAAGCGTGGCCAATTCTTGCAAGCCGCCATCAAAAGACAGACTGCGCGCGTCCATTAACTTGGCAAGCTCAATCATGGCACTCACATCGGTCGCAGCCAAGGCATCGAGCAATACGAACAAATGCTCGTCACCCACCGTGCCTAACATGGCTCGCACGGACTCATCAGCGACTGTCCCGCCGCCGTGGGCAATCGCTTGATCGAGCAAGGACAATGCATCACGCATGCTGCCAGCCGCGCCTTTGGCCAAATGTCGCAATGCCGCTGGCTCAAAAGTAATTCCCTCCGCCTCCAGCACGCGCGCCAGATGATCGACGATGGCCGTTGGCGACATTTGCTTGAGATTGAATTGCAAACAACGCGATAACACTGTCACCGGAATTTTTTGCGGATCAGTAGTTGCGAGAATAAATTTGACGTGCTCGGGCGGTTCTTCCAAGGTCTTGAGCATGGCATTAAACGCATGCCCGGTCAGCTGATGCACCTCGTCGATCACATAGACTTTGTATTTGCCGCGCGTCGGTGCGTATACCGCCCGCTCGAGCAATTGCGTCATATCGTCCACGCCGCGATTAGAAGCCGCATCCAGCTCGATGTAATCGATGTAGCGGCCGCTGTCGATTTCCATACAAGCCGAACACACACCGCAAGGCGTGGCCGAAACGCCGGTTTCGCAATTGAGCGCCTTGGCCATGATGCGCGCAATGGTGGTTTTGCCCACGCCACGGGTACCGGTGAAAAGATAAGCGTGATGCAGTCGGTTTTGCTCAAGCGCGTGCGTCAGCGCGCGCACCACATGGTCTTGCCCAACTAAGGTAGAAAACGACTTAGGACGCCACTTGCGGGCAAGTACCTGATAGCTCATGGATCGATGTTTGGCGGTTGGTGAGGTATCGTGTAACGCAGGAAGGGAATTCAAATTGGGTGCGGCGAGCCCAACCCCCGGCACTCACAGAAAATGATCGTGGCTGCTTCCTTCCGGACCTGACCAGGTTAACCACCCTGCAATGCGAGGAGACCCGCCGCCTACGAATTCTATCAGCGCGATGCTGGTTGGATGTAGTTGCAGTTCGGTCGAAACAAATTTCTATCTACAAATTCGTGATTACATTTTGATGCAATCGCTTTTGCCAGTTAGTGCTAACGTGGAATGTCGGCTTTGGACAGGCGACCCGTTCCACAGGCGCAAAGCATGCTTCACGATTTCTCTGTTCCACCGCCATTAGCAAGTACGTCGGTCTATATACTCGCCACAATATTGGTCACATTCACCGGAGCTACTTTTGTCCCTGCTCTCCAGCCTACTTGTCCTGATCGTCGTTGCGCGCTTGTTCGGCAAGGTTTTCGCCAAGTACAACCAACCCGAACTCATCGGCGAAATTCTTGCCGGGGTGCTGCTCGGGCCGGCCGTTTTAGATTACATCCAGCCCACAGCGGCGCTGGCTGGTATTTCAGAGCTGGCGGTATTCCTAATCATCTTGAGCGCTGGATTGGAAATGCGTATCAGCGATGTGCTCAGCGCCATGCGTGGGCGCGGACTGATACTCGCGCTGCTCAGTTTTGCGATTCCATTTTTAGGCGGAGTAGCCGTCGCGCAAGTGTTCGAGCTAGACGTGATGCGCACGGTATTTTTGGGTTTGTGCGTTTCCATCACCGCATTGCCAGTGGCCGTCAAGCTGATGGAAAACATGGGCATCCTCGATACCAAAATCGCTCGCTATGCGATTGCCACAGCGATCGTCAATGATGTCGCCGCCTTGTTCATTTTGGGCATCGTGCTCAATGTTCCTTCGCAGCCAAGTTTCGCGCTGGTTGCATCAACATTGGTAGAGGCAACCGGCAAACTTTTGCTACTCGCGGGCGGTGTTTTGACATTCAATTGGTTCTTGGCATTTCTGGATCGCCGACAATTTAGTGTGCAAGTCATTCCAGAGCGACTGGTGCAGTATTTCGGGCCTGAGGCTTTGTTCGGCATTGTCGTCCTGTTCGTACTTGCATTCGGCTCAGTCAGCGAATTTCTCGGTTTCCATTTCGTCATCGGTGCTTTCTTCGGCGCACTATTTCTCGATCAAAGACATTTTCTTGCTTCGCGCTATGAGGATCTCAAAACGACATTGAGCTCAGTCACAGGCGGCTTTCTGGCACCAGTTTTTTTTGCCTTTCTCGGGCTTGAATTTCAAATTGATGCTCTGGACAACATCGAATTCCCCGCCGCTGTGTTAGCGGTCTCGATTTTCACCAAGGTCATCGCCGGTTGGCTAGGTGGACGTATCGTCGGGATGTCCTTGCGCGAGTCAATGGGCTTGGGCTGCATCCTCAACGGGCGTGGTGTGATGGAACTGGTAGTCGCCAGCATCGCCTATCAAAAAGGCTTCATCGGCGATGAGATGTTTTCAACCTTGGTTTTGATGGGAATCTTGACCACCTTCATCACGCCCATCATGTTCGGCGGCGCGCTGTCAAAACAGCGCTTGATCACTTACCGCGAAAGCGGCGTGGCATAAAAAAACCCGACGCACCTATGGGCGCGTCGGGTGCTTACTAGTCGTTGAAAAGACTATTTCAACTGATCATTCAACAAACCAAGAATCTTGCGCGCGGCGTCCGATTTATCTACGCCACCTTCACGGGTGACAACTTGCACCACGCTATTGTTTCCTTCGCCCTTGACGTTGATGCGGTATTGAATATCTGACGCCGGCCGGCCGTCCTTGCTGTCGTTTGAGCGCCAAAACGCCAGCTTGGAAAAGAATCCACCTTCAGAACCTTTGCCGGCGGCATCGACATCAGGATCAATATAGCGGACGTAGTACAAGCCCTGCGTGCGGTCGCGATCTTCTACAGTGAAACCAACACGGTCAAGCGCGAGACCCACCCGTCGCCATGCGCGATCAAAACTCTCTTCCACAATCAATGTGCCGGCACCATCACTAGCGCGGGTCAACTTGGCACGTTGCGGTGCTGCAGCTTTGTCGACCAAGGTGGCAGCGCGAATTTCGTCGGTACCGAGCCGCACCATCAGACGCCGCAACATCTCGGCTTCAAGTTCGACATCCGCTGGACGTGGTTGCCATTTTGTTTCGCTCTTGCCTTCGTTGATGTAAATCTCATACAAGCCACGATGACTGATATAGATTTCAACCATACCTGGCTCGGCACTTTTTTCCAATCGGGTGCGGAATTTATCGCGCTCTGGGGTCGAATACGCACTATCAAAAACTTTGCCCAATGTATTGCGGAGAACATCTTGTGGCAGTTTGGCGCGATTTTCTGCCCAGTCGGTTTCGATGATGCCAGCTTCTGGCAATTCGACATTGATCAAAAACCCGGTTTCAGCCCAAAAATCTTTTATGTTCGGCCACAGTTGCTCTGCTGTGCCCGGTACAACCAACCAGCGCTGGGTTCCCGCTCGTTCGACGCGCATTTTGTCGACTTGCGGAAGAATGCCTTGTAGTCCCGGTGCGACCTTGGTGCCGCGCTCACTTGAATATGCCGAGAATGTCGCGCTACCTTTTGGTGACGTGTCCGGTACCGCGTAACGCTCGTCGCTGCTCGGTTGCGTCAAATCGGGTGGAATTTCCAAGGTCGGCAATTTGGCGCCGGCAGCGGATTTGTATTCAATCTTTTTTGATTCCATCAAGGTTCCGCTGCATGCGGCCAACAAGGTGGCGGCCAGCAAGCTGGGCAGAACTGAAGTGAGTTTGGTGAGCTTCATGCAAATCCTTGGGCAAGTGTTTCGGTCAATGTTGAACGGTGTGAAACGGCTAATTTAAGGTGTTGAAACAAAACTAAGCTGAAACTGGCTCTGCGCCAGCATCCTGCATCGCGCTGCGGATCAGGGCATGATAGTCGGCAGACAGCGGCGTGAGTGGCAATCGTATGCCAGCGCCAATCAAGCCCAGTTGTGCCACGGCCCATTTGACTGGAATCGGATTAGCTTCGACAAACAAATGGCGGTTGAGCGCAAGCAAGCGGAAATTGATATCGCGCGCTCGAACCCAGTCGCCGGCACGCGCAGCGGCAAACATCTCGGCCATCAATTTCGGTGCGACGTTGGCTGTTACCGAAATCGAACCGCGACCACCGAGCAAAGTCAGCGCCAAAGCGGTCGCGTCATCGCCGCTATATACCGCGAAACTCGCTGGCGCGCGCTTGAGCAAATCAGTGCCGCGTTCGATATTTCCTGTCGCATCTTTGATCCCGACGATACGTGACACCTGAGCCAAACGCAGCACTGTGTCATTGTTCATATCTGCCACTGTGCGCCCTGGCACGTTGTACAAAATCATTGGCAGATCAACCGCTTCGGCAATCGCTTTGAAATGACGATACAAACCTTCTTGCGTAGGTCGGTTGTAGTAGGGAACGACCGACAAATGTGCATCAGCCCCAGCGTCCTTGGCAAAATTGGCCAGCGCAATCGCCTCACGGGTGGAGTTCGCACCAGTGCCGGCAATGACCGGAATCCGACCGGCGATCTGCTTGACCGCTGTCGAAATCAACAAGCAGTGTTCTTCAACATCTACCGTCGGCGATTCGCCGCTAGTACCCACCACCACCACGCCATCGGTGCCTTGCGCCACATGCCAATCAAGCAGCGCACGAAAGCGCGGCAAGTCGAGCCCGCCGTCGTCCAACATAGGCGTTACCAGTGCGGGAATCGAACCTTGAATTATTTTAGCCATGATGAAATTTTAACAATTGAATTGAGTCGTTAGTTACTGTTACTAAAGGCCAGCCAAAGTTTTGATATGCGTCACCGCGCTGCGCCCCAAGGCCGAGAGCGCGTAGCCGCCTTCAAGCATCGACACAATCCGCCCTTGCGCGAATTCATCAGCGACTTGCATGATTTGTTCGGTGACAAACGCGTAATCGGACTCTAGCAGCCCCAAGGAGGCCATGTCGTCTTCGTAGTGCGCGTCGAATCCGGCTGAAATGAAAATCATCTGCGGTTGAAAATCGCGCAAACGCGGTAGCCAAATCTCGCTCACGATGCGCCGAAACTCTTCGCCGCGCGTTCCCGCCTTGACCGGCACATTGCACATATTGGCGGCGGGGTTTTCAGTACCGCAATACGGATAAAACGGATGCTGAAAAATGCTCACCATCAATACCCGCTCGTCGTTGGCGAGCACGTCTTCTGTGCCGTTGCCGTGATGCACGTCAAAATCAACAATCGCCACCCGCTGCAAGCCCCACGCAGCCAAAGCATGACGCGCGGCGACCGCTACGTTACTAAAAAAACAAAATCCCATTGCCCGATCCCGTGTCGCGTGGTGACCCGGCGGGCGCACCGCGCAAAACGCGCTGGCGACATCGCCGCGCATCACTAGATCGGTGGCCAAGCAACCTGCGCCGGCACTGCGCAAAGCTGCGTTCCAGGTTCCGGGACACATCGCGGTGTCGGGATCCAGATGCACGATTCCCTGTGTCGGACGCTGGCTTTCAAGCTGATCAATGTAGCTGCGCGGATGCACTCGCTCGAGTTGTACGCGCTCAGCCAATGGCGCATCGTGAAATTGCAGGTAGGCATCCAGCCCCGAAGCGATTAGCCGATCTTGAATCGCGTCCAAACGCTCAGCGCATTCAGGATGGTGCGCGCCCATGCTATGCAGGCGGCAGTCTTGGTGGCTGATGAAAGCGGTGGGCAAACCTGTAGCGCTCATTCAATGACATACAATGCGGCGAAGCCTTGCATTATCCCTCAATCCCTGCCCTCGCGAGTGCTCAAGCACCGCCCTTTACACCATGCAACAACTTCCTGCACTCACCGCACTGGGCGATGTCGTCCGGTCTGCAAATCGCGTCATCCTTGGCAAAGACAAAGCCATAAAACTAGCGCTAGCTTGCCTCCTGGCGCGTGGTCATTTACTCATCGAGGATTTGCCCGGCGTGGGCAAAACCACCCTCGCCCACGTGCTCGCACGCCTGCTCGGACTTGACTTCCAGCGCGTGCAATTTACCAGCGATATGCTGCCCGCCGACATCGTGGGCGTGTCGGTATTCGATCGCGATAGCGGCAGTTTTCGTTTTCATGCCGGACCGATTTTTACGCAAGTCGTGGTCGCTGATGAAATCAACCGCGCGACTCCCAAAACGCAAAGCGCCCTGCTCGAAGCGATGGAAGAACGGCAGGTCACGGTGGAAGGCGCAACCCGCCCCTTGCCCGAACCCTTCTTCGTCATCGCCACACAAAATCCGGCGCATCAAATCGGCACCTTCCCGCTACCCGAGTCGCAGCTTGATCGTTTCCTGATTCGCATCGAACTCGGCTATCCCGACCCCGCCGCCGAGCGCGAACTTTTGGCTGGCGAAGATAGACGCAGCATGCTCGCTACGCTGCCAGCCTGCATGACCCCCGCGCAGCTGATCGAACTGCAACAAGCCACCAGGAAAATTCACGCTGCACCGGCCTTGATTGACTACGTTCAAGCCATCGCCGCCTACACGCGCGCTGCGCCCGATTGGCATGCCGGTTTGTCGCCTCGCGCGGCGCTCGGTTTGCTCGCCGCCGCCCGTGCCTGGGCATTGCTCGCAGGGCGCGATCATGTGTTGCCGGAAGACGTGCAGATCGTGCTGCCAGGCATTGTTGAGCATCGCTTGCGTCCGGTTGATGACCGCACGAGACTTGGTGCTGGCGACACGCCGTCAAAACTCATCGAGGCGGTGCCACTGCCCTGATTGCTGGCGGATTTTCAACCGATTTTTCGTAGATGTCAGCCGCCACTTTCCGCTCCCGCATGCACGCGCAAGCCACGCGCCTGTCGGCTTTGGCTGACACCGCCAGCCTGCGCCAGCGCTTGCATTTGCGCTTTGTGCGTTGGGCTTTGCGGGTGCGTGCGCCAGAACCTGCGCCGATTATTTTGGGTCAGCGACGGGTTTATACCGTGCCCACACGCGGCGGCTTTGCCTATGCGACTGCAATGCTGGTGATTTTGCTCGGGGCGATGAATTACAACTTGAACTTGGGCTATGCCTTGGTTTTTTTGTTGGCCGGCATGGGCGTGGCCACCATCTTGCATACCTTTCGCAATCTAGTGCAGCTAAGCTTGCGACCAGGTCGTGCCGAGCCCGTATTTGTCGGCGAGATCGCGCATTTTGAAGTGGTGATCGGCAATGAACGCAATGAGCTGCGACCGAATTTGCGCATGTGGCTATTTGGCAGCGACGACTCGGATGCGGTAGAAATCGACGCGCCGCCCGGCGCTAGTGCAACCGCGGGGTTGTTGATGCCAACGACACAACGTGGTTGGTTGCGTTTGCCGCCAGTGACAATAGAAACCACTTGGCCATTGGGTTTGGTCCGCGCATGGAGCTACGCTGCGCCGGACATTTGTTGTTTGGTTTATCCCGCGCCTGCCGAGCATGCGCCCCCGCTGCCCTATGGTGGCGAAACCGCGCAAGGTGCCACCCGCGACGGTAGCGGCCGGGATGATTTTTCGGGATTGCGCGATCATCAATTGGCCGATCCACCGCGTCATGTCGCGTGGAAGGCGGTGGCACGGCAAGACGACGGCCCATTGCTGACCAAACTTTTTACCGGTGCATCGGCACAACGTATTTGGTTGGATTGGGATAGCTTGCCAATGGGAATTGATACTGAACAATGCTTGTCGATATTGGCGCGCTGGATGCTCAACGCGGAAGCGGCAGGCTTGTCCTGGGGTGTGCGGCTACCCTCGTTTCGGCTTGACCCGGACATGGGCAAAGCGCAACTCGCGGCGGGCTTACGTGCGCTGGCACTGTTTGGCAACTCCGATGAAATGAACAGCAATGGCACGCGATAAGCGTCCCGTCAGTCAGCGGCAAACTTGGTGGTTGCTGGCCGCTGCCTTGTCGGCCTTTTTACCCTTGGCGAGTTTGCTTTCGCCGTGGTTGGCAGTTTCGGCGACGGCAGTCATGTTGTTGCGTGGTTGGATGACTTGGCGACAATGGCGGCTACCGCCAAAATTCATTTTGGTATTGCTCACCATCGCCGCGACGGCCGGAGTAGTAGTCGAATATCGCACCATGTTTGGCCGCTTGCCGGGAGTCGCGCTGCTTTCGGCATTTCTGGCGCTCAAATTGCTCGAATTGCGTGGCGCGCGTGACGCGATGGCGGTGGTTTTACTGTGCTATTTCCTCGTTCTCACTCAGTTCATGTTTACCCAATCCATCGCCACCGCATTGATGGCTTGTGCAACAGTTTTAATCACCACGGCCACACTTGCTGCCGCCGCCGACGACCGACCCGCACCAGCATTTTTGCTGCGTCGAGCGGGCGTGTTGTTGGTACAAGGATTGCCGTTTATGTTGCTATTGTTCGTATTGTTTCCGCGCGTGCAAGGCCCTTTGTGGGGTTTGCCGCAAGATCGCACCTCGGCGGTCTCCGGCCTGTCCGACAACATGTCGCCGGGCAGCATTGCGCAACTTTCGCAATCCGACACCATCGCTTTTCGTGTGCAATTTGAAGGCAAACCGCCGCCGCAACACACGCTGTATTGGCGCGGGCCGGTGATGCCTTCGTTTGATGGTCGCAGTTGGCGCGTCACGCGTTTCAGCGCCGTGCGCACGGTGCCACCGTTTAAAGTGTCCGGTGCAAAACAAGATTATGAGGTGACGCTCGAACCGTTAGGCAAATCCTGGGTATTTGCGCTCGACTTCCCCGACAAATTACCTCCCGAAAGCGCCTACTCCGAAGACTTGCAACTGCTTAGTCGGCAACCGATTCGCGCGCGGATGCGCTACAGCATGAGTGCGTTTCCCGAGACCTCAGTTGGTGCCGGTGACACGCCGTCACTGATTGCCGAAGCACTCGAATTGCCGCGCGGTGGCAATCCGCGTACACGCGAAGTGGCCGCGAAGTGGCGTGAGAAATATGGTGATAACACCGAGGCAATTGTCGCCGAAGCAGAGAATTTTTTCCTGCGCCAACTGCTTTCTTACACGCTCAATCCGCCACTGCTTTCTGAAGACGTAATTGATGGATTTTTGTTCGATACCAAACGCGGATTTTGCGAACACTTCGCTTCCGCATTCGCCTTTGCGTTGCGTGCTGCGGGGGTGCCGACCCGCATCGTTGCGGGCTATCAAGGCGGCGAAATAAATCCAGTCGACGGGCTGCTGGTGGTGCGTCAATACGATGCCCATGCATGGACAGAAGTTTGGTTGAAAGGACGCGGCTGGGTGCGCTTCGATCCCACGGCAATTTCCGCACCGCAACGCATAGCCGATAACTTTGCCGCTACTGCACCCGAGAATGATTCGCTACCATTTTTGGCGCGTGCCGACATGGCTTGGCTGCGCGACATTCGCAATCAAATGGAGGCGGCGACCAATGTGTGGAATCAATGGGTGCTGGGCTACACACCGCAGCGTCAGCGCGAATTCTTGCAAGGCTTGGGCTTTAAAACGCCAGATTGGCAAGAGATGACCGCAGCACTGGCAGCCTTGTGCGGCCTGGTCTTGCTGCTACTCACCGGGTGGATACTCTACAGCCGCAAAAAGCTTGATCCAGCCATTCGTCAGTGGCATAAATTTACCGCGCGGTTGGCCAAACGCGGCGTGCAATGGCACACATGGGAAGACCCGTTAGTGTTCGCAGAACGCGCCGCGAGCGCGTTGCCCGCGCATGCTGAAAACATCCGTGGCATTGCGCATGACTATGCCAATTTGCGTTACGCCGCGCCGCCAAAAAATTCAACTGCTGACACGCCATTGACCAAACTACGGGCACGAATTGCTGCGTTTAGACCCTAAATGAGAGCGGTTGGCCGATTCATTCTTGTCGCAATTCTTTACGTCATTTCAGCGACGAATGCACATGCGGCATCAGCCAAAGAAACCTTTGCTAATCGCGACGATGTGGCGCTGTTTGTCACCGAGATGTCACAGCAGCATGGTTTTGACGCGGCAAAGTTAGCCACGCTATTGGCTGAAACCGTTTCACTGCCGAGCGTTGTTCAATTGATGCAACCGCCTGTCGCATCGCCAGCCAATTCGTGGGTCGCCTATCGTGAACGGTTTATCGAACCTAAACGCATCGCCGCTGGTCGTAAATTTATGTCGCGCTTTGAAGAAGCCTTGACGCGCGCCGAAACCGGCTACGGCGTGCCGCGTGAAATCATCGCGGCAATTATCGGTGTTGAAACGATTTATGGCCGCAACATGGGTCGTGTCAATACGCTCGCCGCCCTGACTACCTTGGCCTTTGACTACCCGCCTCGCGCTGAATTGTTTCGCTATGAGCTCAGCGAATTTTTGCTCATGGCACGCGATGCCAAACGCGATCCGCATAGTTACAAAGGATCCTTTGCCGGTGCCCTCGGCCTGCCGCAATTTCTGCCTTCATCGATCCGCAAATACGCCGTCGATTTTGATAACGACGGCATCATAGATATCGCTGGCAACGCCATCGATGCAATTGGCAGCGTAGCCAATTTTCTGAACGCGCACGGTTGGCAACCCGGCGCGCCAATTGCAATCACCGTCATGGTCAGCGGCGACAATCTTGCTGCGATTTTGGGCAATGGTATCGATCCATTCTTTCTGCCCAGTACGTTTGAAAAATTGAATTGCTTCATTGCACCAGTTGGTGCTGATAGGATGCCGTCCTCATTTCCTGACCTCCCCGCCGCGCTACTAGATTTCACCAGCACCAACTCACCGACCGAGTATCGCCTTGGTTATCAAAATTTCTACGTCATCACGCGTTACAACCGCAGTCGTTTTTATGCCGCTGCGGTGATGGATTTGGCTGCTGAGTTAAAAATGCAAAATGACTGAAACTTTTGCTGTCATCGACTTCGAAACCAACGGCGATATGCCACAAAACGGCGGACGACCCACCGAGATCGCCGCTGTATTGGTGCGCGATGGCATTATTGTTGACCGCTACCAGAGCCTGATGAACGCCGGTGTTTATGTACCGTATTTCATTGAAGAACTCACCGGCATCAGCAACGAAATGCTGCGCACTGCACCACCCGCAGCGCACGTTATGGCGGAGGTTTTTGACTTCGTCGGCAATGCAAAACTAGTCGCCCACAACGCCAGCTTCGACAAAATTTTTTGGGACGACGAACTCGCCAGATTGCACCGCAGTCGCAATGTCGAATTCGCCTGCACAGTGCTGCTCTCGCGTCGCGTCTTCCCCAATGTAGCCAATCACAAGCTTGGCACACTCGTTCGGCATTTTGATTTGCCAATGTCCGGCCGAGCCCACCGCGCGCTGGCCGACGCAGAAGTCACCGCGTATTTGTTGCTGCATCTGATGGCCGAACTAAAGCGCATGGGGCAACAGCTCAATCTTGATGTCGTTTCGCACGACTTGCTGACCAAAATCCAACGCTTGCCGCGCACCAAGTTGGAGCAATGCTTGGCGCGGTATCAGTCAGACCGGTCAGCGCGCTAAAGACTCAATCAGCCATCGGCAAGTTGGCGACAGATTTTTCCCAATCGGCGGTCAATATTCGGGTCAGCGCATCGACCTCCAACACGGTACCGTGCAGGTCAAGCAGGAAGCCTTTACCACTGACCACTTTGACCCAAAACCAGGGTGCGTCAACCGAAGGGGTGCGAACTAGATTTAGCTGTCCATGATGGTAGGCACTGCTGTCGATCTGGCTCGATTTGAGTGTTCTGGTCGCGGTGCCGAATAAGCGCAGCGTTTCTACGTAAATTACGTCACCACGTGCGTTGGTTTTTAGTCGCGTCGTGTAGTAAGTCAGGTAAATCAGCATGCCCGCAAACACGCTGATGCCGATGCTGACGATGACAGTACTCATTACCAACCGGGCGGTGAGCGAAGCAAGTTCTGTCGAGCCTTCGTTTTCAACCATGTGCTCAAAAACGAATATGGCTGCCACCGCGCAGAACACCATCAGCGCTGCCGCTAACCATGTTAAGGCACGGATTTTGGTCGGCTTGGGTGATTCATAAATCAGAATGTCGCCGGATTTCATCATCAGTCACCAACGATGGGTCAAACAACACTAAGCCATCAGTGCGCCGGCAAATGCTTCTGCGGATCTACCGGTACGCCACGATAGCGGACTTCAAAATGCAGTTTTACGCGGTCGGCATCGCTGTCGCCAACTTCGGCGATTTTTTGCAGGCGCGTTACCGTCTGGCCCTCTTTGACCATAATTTCTTTGGCGTGGGCGTAGGCCGAAAGGTAGTCAGCGGAATGGCGCACGATCACCAATTTGCCGTAGCCACGCAGGCCGGAACCAGCGTAGACGACTTTGCCAGCAGCGGCAGCACCGATGGGTTCGCCTAGTTTTCCGGCAATGTCGATGCCCTTGTTACTGCTTTCGTTGAACGGCGCCAACACCGCACCAGCGAGCGGCCAACTCCAGTCGATGAGGTTGGTATTCGCCACTGTCGTCGGCGCAACTGGGGCGGTCGGCACGACAGGTGGCGACTCGGTTGGCGGCACAGTGACCGGTGTTGCTGCGCTCGCCACAGTCTCGCTCGGCTTGATTCCTTCCGCTCTGTGCAATCGCTCCAAAGCTTCCGGCGAATACGGATGTTTGCCACCTTTGGGTTCGCGCTTGTAGTTGTCGGTATTCATACTCGCCGCACTAGCTTGTGGCGCCTCAATAGGCTTAACAGGCTTAACTTCCAAATTGGGTGGCGCGGCAATGGGCTTAACAAACACAGCGCCAGGGGCGGCTGATTCCGGCGGCGACAATCGCAAAACTTGATCAACCAAAATTAAATTGGGATTTTCAATGCCGTTCCACATGGCAATGTCTTTGTAATCCAAGCCGTGATTGAGCGCAATTGAAATCAAGCCATCACCTTTTTTGACTGTATAAGTCGGCCCGCTGGGTGCCGCTGCAACTGGCGCGGCGGTAACCGGCGTGGTGGTCACAGGCTTTTCGATGTTCGTGGTGCGGCTATCTTCGACCGGTGCCTTGGTCGTGCTGGCGCAGCCAACCAAGCTGAGCAAAAGAACTAGCGAAATTATCGTCGTCGGTTTCATTCCACACCTGGCAATAAAGGCACAAAGCGAACGGCATCGAAACGTGTTTCGGTGAAGCCGGATTCGCTGCGTTCAATCAAACTCAGTACTTGCTCGCTGCTGCCCAGCGGCAAAATCATTCGTCCGCCAACCGCAAGTTGCTCAAGCAGCGCAGCAGGCACAGTGTTCGGCGCCGCAGCCAAAATAATGCTGTCAAACGGCGCGGCCTCGCGCAGACCGATATTGCCATCGGCGTGTTTAAGGCGGATATGCGTAAGCTTGGCCAGCTTCAAATTTTCGCGCGCGCGGGTGAGCAAAGGCGCAATGCGCTCAACCGCAAATACCTGTTTCGATAACACGCCTAGTACCGCCGCCTGATAGCCGCAGCCTGCGCCAACTTCCAGCGTTTTGCCAAGCTCTCGACCGGCGATCAGCAGCTCTATCATCCGCGCCACCACATAAGGTTGCGAGATGGTTTGGGCGTAGCCCAAAGGCAGTGCCGAGTCGTCATAGGCGCGATGCGCCAGCGCCGGTTCGATAAACAAATGACGCGGCACCAGTCCCATCGCATGCAATACACGTGCGTCCTTCACCCCTTGCTCGCGCAAGCGATCCACCATCCGCGCACGCGTGCGCTGTGAGGTCATTCCGATACCGGCGACAGCTTGATTCATTTGCCCATCCACGACGTCAAACCGGCCATTTGCGCGGTATGCGTCAAATCAATTTGCAGCGGCGTGACCGACACAAAGCCTGCTTCAACCGCATGAAAATCCGTGCCCTCACCGGCATCAGCTGCAGCACCGGCAGCGCCTATCCAATACACGGTTTCGCCACGTGGCGTTTTGGTCTTGGTGGCCATTTCTGATTTGTGCCGACGGCCAAGACGGGTGACTTTGGTGCCGCGCAATGCTTCGAAGGGCAAATCGGGCACATTGATATTGAGCAGCACTGGCTCAGCAAACGGTACCTTGGTCAAGCGTTCGACAAATTCACGGGCGATCTTGCCAGCAGTAGCAAAATTCTTGCCCTCGAAACTTGCCAGCGAAATCGCCACTGACGGGATGCCCAGCAAATAGCCTTCGGTAGCCGCCGCAACCGTGCCGGAATACAAGGTGTCGTCGCCCATATTGGCGCCGTAATTAATGCCGGAAACAATGATGTCAGGGTGTTGCTCCATCACGCCAGTGACGGCCAAATGCACACAGTCAGTCGGCGTGCCGGTGACATAACCAAAGCCATTGGCAGCACGCCGCAGATACAACGGGCGGTCGAGCGTTAAAGAGTTGCTCGCGCCGCTGCGATTGCGCTCGGGGGCGAACACCGAGATGTCACCGAGGCCTTCGAGCGCAGCCGCCAGCGCGGCGAGTCCGGGCGCGTAATAGCCGTCGTCGTTGGAAAGCAAAATTCGCATGGGGTTTGGCTATCAAAATAATTTACAGAAAGCAGATTTGCCGCTATCGCCATTCTAAACGATGGCATTACGGCCCCGAAAGGCCGAATAGCTCGGGATTGCGCTAGCATCGCCACCGATGAAGACTAGATTTCTGAGCGCGGCAAGCGAGCTATCGGCGGATGAATGGGCGACTTTGACTGGCGATACGCCTGCGCAAATGCGTGATCCGTTTTGCAGTCGGGTATTTTTGGGCGCGGCTGAAACTGGAATGCGAAGCGGCGAATCGTCAGTTGGTGCTGGTGATACGCTGTCATCATTAGGTTGGCGCGCGCGTCATCTGTGTTTGACGGACGATGACAACAAAGTCGCCGCCCTGCTCCCGCTCTACATACGCACCCATTCCTTCGGCGATTTTTCGCGCGATTGGGGATGGCCCGAGGCGTGGCAGCGTGCCGGTTTCGCGTATTACCCGAAGCTAGTCAGCGGTATGCCATTCACTCCTTCACCTGGGCCGCGATTTTTGGTGCGACCGGATTTGCCGCGTGCAATTTGGGTCGCGGCGCTGATCCAAGCAGCGATTGCCGAAGTAGCAAGGCTCGAAGTATCAAATTGGCAATGTCTTTTCGTCAATGAGGAAGATGCCGCGACGCTGTCTAGCGCGGGTCTGCTCATGCGGCGCGGCGTGCAGTTTCATTGGCGCAATGCGGATTACAAAGGCTTCGATGATTTTCTGGCCGGATTCACCGCCGAAAAACGCAAAAAACTTAAACGCGAACGCCGCGCGGTGACTGAGTCCGGCGTGCAATTGGAGACCTTGCACGGAGACGAAATCAGCAAGGAAATGTGGCGCGACATTCATCGCCAATACCGCGACACCTTTGCCCGCTACGGAAATTATCCAGCGTTTCCGCTCACATTTTTCATTGAAGTTGGCGCAAAACTAGGCCGGCAATTAGTCGTCTTCGTCGCTCGTGAAAACGATCACATCATCGCCTCGGCAATTTGCTACCGCGATGGCAATGCACTGTACGGCAGGCATTGGGGCTGCGACCGAACGATACCCGGATTGCATTTTGAATTGTGCCTTTATCAAGGCATCGAATACTGCATTGCGCAGGGCTTGCATAGCTTTGAGCCCGGCGCGCAAGGCGAACACAAATTGGCGCGCGGATTTACCCCGGTCGCCACCTGGTCAGGATTTTGGATCGCCGACCCACGCCTGCGCCGCGCGGTCGGCGATTTTGTCAGTCGTGAAGATGCGACGATGCAAGACTACGCCGCTGAGGCCAGCGCACACCTGCCGTTTCGGCGTGGCGCCTAAGTGCCACTCAGCCATGCTGCAGCATGTGCTGATCGAGTAGCACCTTCACTTTTTGCGAACTCTCAGGCGTCAATTGTTCGGCATAGGGGAGCAGGTTCTCCTGCCAATGCTCGGTTTCCCACGTATTGGAACCATGCACGACATAGACATACAAATGTGGACTATCCAGCCCGACCACGCGATCATCAACGATCAATTGATCCACCACCACTTTGTCCTCGCCTTTGGCAAGTTCTGGGTAGGCAATAATCGCGTCTCGCTTTGCCACTAAGCTACCTTCCCACAAACGCGGGCCAGACCGGTAGGCTTGATTTGCTACCAAATCGTAAATCACCCAGCGCGTGAGCAAGCAGCTCGGCTTGCCGCTGTTACAGATCGCTTCAATCTGCTCAGCGAGACGCAGCGGGCTATGCCAATCATCATCGTCCCAATTCGCGACGTACTCGCCGCGACTCGCCGCCACCGAAATATTGCGCAATGCACCCAGCGTGAGCTTCGGCTCCACCGGCACCTCGATCACACGGATTTGCGCTTCGTGGAGCGTTGCGAGGTAGTCGCGCGTGGCACTATCGTCGGATTCGTAAAGCACCACCAACTCACGCGGCGAATAAGTTTGATCCAAAAAACAATTCACCGCGCGGCGCAACATCGCCACACGATTGCGCGTCACGCATAGGCAGGAGATTAACGGCGGCGTGACAGGAGTTTCGCCAAGCACTGCATTGCGCCTGTGAAGCGGCTTGGCTGTACCAAGCCGAGGCTCTATTTCAACACCAACTGGCATGTCGACAATCACCGATCCGATAACTACCACCAGTTCGCATCAATAACCGATGCAAGGGTGTCATGGTACGTCCCCAACAAAACTATCTCGCCCATCGCGGGTGGCACGAATGGCGACATTGCTTGCACCAAATTCTCTACGTCGTCATCAGTCAATATTTTGCTATCTGCTGTCTTGAATTGTTCAACGTGATAGCTGTCCCCCAGATACCAATCTTTAATCACTAACTTGTCGCCAGTACCAATCACGCTAACCTCCAGATTGTTACCGACATGGCGCAGCCAAATCTGATCGCTGGTGATTCCGGCAAGAAATTGAATCGCATCCGCGTTGCCGACAGTGGCATCATTTTCTTTGATCGTATCGGAACCATCACCCCTTGCAAACACGTAGGTATCGTTACCGATACCACCTGACAAAGTGTCGTTGCCTTTTCCGCCGACAATGATGTCATTGCCGAAACTGCCATTGACCAAATCGTTTCCGTCACCACTTTCGATGCTTGCGATGCCGAACAATTCCGTTGCAGAGAAATCGAGATTGTCGCCGGACGTGGTGCCGACAATTCGATTGATCCCCAAACCACCGTCAATGCGCTCAACAGTATTCACGCCGTTGAATTGATAGAACCGGAAATCGTCGTTGCTTAGACCACCGACGATTTGGTCAAAGCCATCACCGCCACTTATGCGGTCGTAGCCCGCATCTGCGTCTTCGATGATGAAGCGATCATTGCCTGAGCCGCCCGCTAAAACATCGCTGCCAAGACCGCCAACAATCACATCATCGCCAGCACCGCCGGTGACAGTGTCATTTCCGTCCCCGCCGTCAATGCTCGCTATGCCGATCAAGTTCGTTGCCGAAAAATCCAAGTTGTCGCCGGAGGTCGTGCCAACAATACGATTGATCCCTAAACCGCCATCGATGCGCTCAACCGTATTCACGCCGTTGAATTGATAAAAGCGAAAATCGTCGCTGCCACTGCCGCCGATAATTTGATCAAACCCGTCACCGCCTGAAACTCGGTCATAGCCCGCATCAACACCTTCGATATTGAAGTGATCATTGCCCGCACCGCCTGCTAAAACATCACTGCCAGTTCCACCAACAATTAAATCGTTACCAGCGCTGCCCGTCACAGTGTCGTTGCCATCGCCGCTTTCGATGCTGGCGATGCCCATCAACTCGGTAGAAGAGAAATCGAGATTGTCGCCGGACGTGGTGCCGACAATTCGATTGCTGCCGGCGCCACCGTCGATGCGCTCAACAGTGTTTGCCCCGTTGAATTGATAGAAACGGAAATCGTCATTGTTACTGCCACCGATAATTTGGTCGAAACCATCACCACCATCCACACGGTCGTAACTAGCATCCGTACCTTCAATTTTGAAGCGGTCATTGCCCGCGCCGCCAGCCAATACGTCGCTGCCAAGACCACCGATAATAAAATCGTCGCCAGCACTACCCGTCACAGTGTCGTTGCCGTCGCCACTTTCGATGGCGGCAACGCCGATCAACTCGGTAGTAGAGAAATCCAAGTTGTCGCCGGAAGTTGTGCCGACAATTCGATTGCTGCCCGCGCCACCGTCAATCAGCTCGACAGTATTTGCGCCGTTGAATTGATAGAAACGGAAATCGTCATTTCCGCTGCCGCCCGTGATTTGATCAAAACCATCGCCCCCCTGACACGCGGTCATAGCCAGAATCTGTGCCTTCAATGATGAAGCGATCATTGCCAGCACCGCCTGCTAAAACATCACTGCCAGTTCCACCGATAATTAAATCATTACCAGCGCTACCCATCACAGTGTCGTTTCCGTCTCCACTTTCGATGCTTGCAATGCCGATCAATTCTGTTGCCGAGAAATCCAAGTTGTCGCCGGAAGTTGTGCTGACAATTCGATTGCTGCCCGCGCCACCATCAATCCGCTCAACCGTATTTGCGCCGTTGAATTGATAGAAACGGAAATCATCATTTCCACTGCCACCGATGATTTGGTCGAAACCATCACCCCCACTGACACGGTCGTAGCCAGCGTCGACACCTTCAATGACGAAGCGATCATTGCCACCTTTACCCAGCAGCACATCGCTGCCCGCGCCGCCGATGATGATGCCGCTTCCTTCGCTGCCAGTGATTTGATCATTGCCTACGCCACCGTCAAGTACGGCAATACCGACAAAGCTTGCCGCCGCGTAGTTCATCGTGTCGCCACTTGCACTGCCGACAATGCGTGGCCCAATCGCGAGGT
The DNA here is from genome assembly GCA_016721505.1 of Rhodocyclaceae bacterium. Taxonomy (GTDB): domain Bacteria; phylum Pseudomonadota; class Gammaproteobacteria; order Burkholderiales; family Rhodocyclaceae; genus JADKHX01. The sequence goes on from JADKHX010000006.1 coordinate 160,947, forward strand.
CGAAGTTTGTCGAAACCGTCAGCCCGCCCAGATCGGTTGCCATCAAGCGTACCGTCGTCAACCCGGTGTTACCAGCGCTTGGTGCGCCGCTAAAGGTGGCAGTACTGCCGTCGAAACCAAGCCAGCTCGGTAACGCGCTGCCATCAACGCGCGTCGCCGATAGCATCAATCGGTCGCCAGCATCCGCATCCAAAAAGACGTTCTGCGGCACAGCAAACTCAAAAGCGAAACCCGGCGCACCGACTTGCATTGCAATGGACTGCGCCACCGTTGGCGCGGTGTTGGTCACCAGCCGTTGCAACACCTCGGCGGCAGTCCACACAGTTTCGTCGGCAAATACAATTCGTTCGATTTGAAATGTCGATTGCGCGTCGCGTGCAATCCGAACGCTGCCGCCAGCGTTGGTAATCGATAGCACAATGTCATTGCCTTCCGAGGTAACAGTGATGCTCTCTGGCGTAATACCTGCACCAAACGCGAGCAAATCATTGCCGCTGGAATCAATGATTTGATCATTGCCATCACCAAGCCTGTAGACATACCTATCGTCGCCACCGCGACCGATCAAAACATCATTGCCTGCCAATCCGCTAATCACGTCGCCCAAGGAAGTGCCGGATACCGTGTCGTTGCCACTGGTTCCCGTCGGATGAAAGCCTAGCGTGTCAATCAGCTCTCCCTTGTTCAGCACAGTCCCATCGGCGAACTGAAAGAACTCGATACCACCTTCCGCATAAGGGTTCTCCGGATCAAAATCGTCAAGATGAATTTCTTGCCCGGTGGCGGACACCGTAATCTTCAACGAACCTACACCCAGCGAAATGTCGGCCAGATTCACACCATCAAGAATCAGCGTGTCCTCGCCACTGGTGTCAATAATGTGTGTATTTGGTGAGCTGCTGCCGACAAAATAAAGGTCATTTCCGTCGCCGCCATCGAGCACTGGATTCGAGATTGTGCTGACCAGCAAATCGTCGTCTTCGGTACCGAGTGCATTGGTAACCATGCCCAACAAAATGGCTCGATCCCAAAGAGTGCCGTCAGCAAATTCCAAGATTGGCAGGCTCGCCAAATCCGCGTAAAGGGTCAACGAATCATCCGTCCCGATGATCGAGAGTACGAAATCTTCGTCTATTACGCTGAAGCTCACATCCGTTGGCGATATATCTGAACCTAGCAGGATGCGGTCATTACCAGAACCCCAATTGACTAGGTAGTCGCCGCCATTGCCACGATTGAACATATAAATATCGTCGCCTGCATCGCCACGCATCAAGTCCGATCCTGCGCCACCACTCAGCACATCGCTACCATCGCCACCATACAAATTGTCGTCGTCATCGCCGCCCACCAGGGTATCGTTACCACCAAATCCGTAAATGGTGTCTTCACCACCTTTGCCATTAAGCAAATCGCTGTCATCCGATCCAACCAACACATCGTCGTACTCAGTTCCCGCGGTATTCAGCAGCATGGAGCGCAACATTTCCCCACTCCAAATCGTGCCATCGGTGAAATGAACTTCCGGCAGATCAGCGAGGTTTCCGAGAATTGTGATCGAATCGTTCTCGTCAGGGAATGAAAGCACCACCGACAACCCGTCCTCACTGTTCGCGCCAAAAACATGAACATCTACTGGCGCAATCTCGGTGCCAAGCTGAATGACATCAAGCGCAATTGATTCACCATCTTCTTCATTGCGGTTGTTGTTGAATACGTCCGCGCCATCGCCTTGGTTGAAAACATAAATGTCGTTACCCGCACCGCCAGAAAGCCTGTCGTTGCCAACGCCACCGATGAGCGTATCGTCACCCGCTCCGCCAGACAAGAAATCATTACCTCTACCGCCATACAGCTGGTCATTCCCATCCGCGCCGTACAACTCGTCATTGCCACCCAAGCCCAGCAGCGTATCCGCAGCTTCGTCCGACCCCTCCAACACATCGTGACCCGCTGTCCCGACGATCAAGGTCGATGCCTCGGCCAATGCCGTTAGAGCCACGGCATCCCACACCACACCATCGGCAAACTCGACACGTGCGACCGGTGCGGCTTGGGCGAACCAGTTCGATAACTGCACGCATTCGCCAGTCACACCGACCAGCAGCAACAGGTCGTCGCCACTGCGGGCAGCCGCCACCTCAGTGCTTGCAATGCCCGCACCAAAACGAACCACATCCACATCTTCCTCACCCGCATCGTCCTGATTGGCAATATCAAAACCATCGCCTCGGTTGAAGACATAAACGTCGTTGCCCGACCCGCCCGCGAGGGTGTCGTCACCGGTTCCGCCAACCATGATGTCGATTCCCTCATTGCCGTATATCGCGTCACCGCCCGCAAAACCATAGATAACACGGTTTGCCCAACTCGTTCCGTCCCACAGATTGTCGTTGCCCTCGGTGCCCAGCATGGTGGCGGCAAATCCCATGAGCATCGCTGCATCCCATATCGTGCCGTCGTCGAAGGTCACCGTCGGCAGCATTGCACTGAGGCCGTCAGCCACCAATATTTCGTCGCCTGAGGCGCCAAAACGCAGTACCAAATCATTGTTGTTATTGCTACCCGCAGTTATGTCATTTGGTGCAATCCCGGTTCCGAACCGAATCACATCCGCGACGTTCTCGCCAGCGCTGAACTGATCGATACGATCACTGCCATCGCCTCGATTGAAGACATACACATCGTTGCCCACGCCACCGCTCAGATAATCATCGCCCGTCCCGCCGATCAAAACGTCGTTGCCAGACGAAGCGCTGATCGCATCGTTACCGGCCAGCCCGTAAATGACATCCGGTCTTCCAGTGCCATCAATTTCGTCGTCATCTGCCGTGCCAAGGATTTGGTTTTCTCGTGAAGGAAGATCATCGGTCGTCCAGACAGTACCATCAGCAAATTCAACGCGTGAAATATGCGTGCCGCCGTAGAACCAGCCGGCCAGGGTGACTCGGTCACCGCTGGTTCCTTCGCCTTCACCGGGCAGCGGCTCGCCTGGCGCCGACAGTTCGAGCACGAGGTCATCGCCGTCTCCGCCAACAAACACCCGTATGTCTTCCGGTGAGATGCCAGCGCCGAAGCGCAGCACGTTGATGTCGGAATCAGCTCCGCGCGTGTCGTCGAGATAGTCCGCACCATCACCCCGAGCAAACAAATACACATCGCTGCCCGACCCGCCCAGCAGGCGGTCGTTGCCCACACCACCAATCAAAACATCGTCGCCCGCACCGGCATAAAGGTTGTCATTGCCACCAAATCCCTGCAACAGGTTGTCCGTCGAATCACCTCGAAGGTCTTCACTTAGTTCGCTACCGGTCATGTGCAAGGACAATGCCGTCAGCGTTGCTGCATCCCACACGGTACCGTCGGCGAACATCACGTTCATCACCGACTGGCCAAGCGCCGCTTGATCAAGATAGCCTGCCAGCGTAATCGTTTCATCGGTATCGTTGATGGTCAGCATCAGGTCCGACCAATGACGAGACACCGTGACATCGGCTACGTCGACCCCGGCCATAAACCGTACGGTATCTGTGTCGTTCGTCCAAGCGACGTACTCGATGGTATCCGAGCCTTGTCCGCGACCGACAATGAAGGTGTCGTTGCCAAAGCCTCCATGTAATTCGTCATCACCTTCCTGACCAATCACAATGTCGTCGCCGCCATTACCCCACAAGGTGTCGTCGCCGAAGCCACCATAGAGCACATCGACGCCATCGCCACCAAAGCCCGTATCGTTCTCATAGCCACCATTGCTGACGCTTGCGCTTAGCCAATTGCCAGCTAGTTCGAGTCCGTCCCAAACCATACCATCGGCAAATTCAACCCGATTAATCCGCTGCTCATCCGGCGTCGACGCCCACGCATCAATACTCACTAGGCGACCATTGGCGACGTCAAGCAAACCCAATGAATCACCCAAATGGAGTCGTAGCACATCCATCGCATGCACGTCGGTCGCGAATCGCACCACATCGGTGTCACCGACCGCCGCATCACTTTGAAATAACTGATCGCGTCCGGTCGAGCGGTCAATCAAGTAAATATCGTTGCCTGCGCCGCCTTGAAGGCTGTTGTTGCCCGAGCCACCTGCCAGCGTGTCGTTGCCAGCCAATCCATACAGCGTGTCGTCACCAGCAAAGCCTTGCATCCGATCATCAACCCCCGTGCCGGATAGGCTGTCGCCTTGCGCTGTGCCATCGAGATCAAACCCCCGCTCCAATAGACCTGTCCAACTCAAGCTGGTGCCGTCAGCGAATTGAAACGACGAGAACGTCGGATTCGCCAGCGGATTGGCATAGTCGAAATTTTGGATGTGAATCGCATCGCCACCGCCCAGATCGAGCAGCAATGAACCTTTGCGCAGGACGATGGAATTTTTATCCACCCCCGCGCCGATTACCAAAATGCTCGCCTCCACACCGGTGCTGTCATCAACGATATTGTCAATGCCGTCGCCAACATTAAATACGTAAGTGTCGCGCCCCGCACCGCCGACAATAGTGTCGACCCCTTTGCCGCCGATCAAGATATCGTCGCCGTCGCCGCCATCAAGCTGGTCGACTGCATCTCCGCCATCCAGATAATCGCTGCCGCCACCTCCCCGCAGCGTATCCGTTCCCGCACCACCAATCAGAATGTCGTTGCCTTGATCGCCGTCCAATCGATCATTGCCGCCTTCACCGAACACCACGTCGTTGCCCATTCCGGCAAATACGTTGTCATTGCCTTCTCCGGCGTAAATCACATCCGCTCCGCTGTCTGATGGCGAGATCTCCCCCGACGCAGGAGAAAAAACTCGGATACCGTCAATCCATGTCACCGTCCACTCAAAAATATTTGTTTCATATTCAGCATCACCCACAATGTCGTCATCGCCCGCGCCGCCAATCAGCAGATCGGCGCCACGACCACCTGAGAGCACATCATTGCCTGCGCTGCCGACCAGCGTATCGTCGCCCGCACCACCGGCGAGCCAGTCGCCTTGTAGTCCAGTTCCGGTGTTGTTGAGATTGCCTTTGGCAATGGCCTCCGCGACACTGACTTGGCTGTCTGCAAAAAGCCGATCATTCCCGGCCCCGGCGTTCAGCAGATCGCCATCTGCACCACCGATGAGGACATCGTTGCCGATACCTGCAGTTATACGGTCACGGCCTGTGCCACCGTCTAGGATGTCGTGTCCACCCTCGGCAGCATTGATCGCGTCGTCGCCTTCACGGCTAGTGATGTGATCGTTCCCTGCCGATCCGTTCAGGACATCGTCGCGCGCCTGCATACCGCCTTCAGTGGCGTTGCCCGCTGCGTCAACGAGGTAGTAACCCACGTCGAAACTCATCACGTAGCCAGTCGTTGCGCTGTACTGGTAGTTGTAAGTGCTAGTAGGCATCCAGTCTGGGTGTTGGCTACGGAACTCACGAAACCAATTCACCGACACATAACTCCAATGCAACCCGCCGGTATCAAATGTGGTGGAATAAATCGAAGGATCGCCAAGAAAGGTCGTGGTGGTCTGTGGATTTGGAACCGTAACAGCATCGGTGAGCGAAAGCCCCAAGCCATTGCTCATTGTCTGCTTGTACCCTTGAATGAGCATCGCACCATCGACAATGAGATCGCCACCGGTTGCGCGGTCGCCCCTGACGTAGGTGTAAAGGTGAGTTTTGCCATCCGCATCTTTGCCGCTAAAGACGCGGTTGTCACCGTACTGCGAACCACCAGCCAAGGTCTGCCCATCAATCTGGATGATGCCATTGCCATCGACATCAACAAGTCTGTCGAAGCCGTCACCAGTCACGTATTTGTAGGTATCGCTGCCTTTGCCGCCCTCAAGGCAATCGTTGCCTGTGCCGCCGGTGAGAACGTCGTCGCCGGCGCCGCCGTAGAGATGATCGACCACGTCACCGCCCACAAAAATATTCGCCCGTTCATCGCCAAAGAAATATCGATGCGTGTCGGCGCGTGGTGAATCGGGGTCAAATCCTGCGGCGATTTTGGCATCGCTGGCGACATCCCAAAAAAGATAGCTGTCCCCATTTGTATCAAATGGACTCTTGTTGATAAGCTGTTTCGTTGGGTCTTCGTTATGCGCGTTGAACCAAAGTGCGCGGGTGAGAAACTCGGCGCGGTCATTTATCCATTCGACACTGAAGTTCAGTGTCTCTGGTGGTTTGCCGTTGGTAATCGCGTCAGCAATGGCTTGCTTATCGGCCTTCCATGCCGTGTATAGCGCTGATGGTTTAGTAGCGAACGCCGCATCAAGCACGGCATCATCAGCGACATGCAATACAAATGGACTCAAGCTCGCCAGCGACGCGAACGCACCAAAATCGTCGCGCGCGTGGTCTTTGAGCGTGTCGTCCGACAAAGCCAACGTGAGCTTGCCTAGCAGTTTGGAATAGGCTGCGCTCGATTCGGTTCCCGTAGCGCCAGTTCCATTGACGATTTTATTTAGGGTTTCATAGAGCTTTTCTCGACCGGTGTAGCCGCTTCCCGAAGCGCCATTGATGTCCGCCCAGGTGTTGCCCTCGGGACTGCCTTTGAGCCGATTGACCGTCTCTTGCGTTCCCAGAAAAAACTCGGCAAGTGCGTTCACCACATTTTCTAATACGTCGCCTTCGGCTTTGCCTTGGTCGCTGCCACTTTCGCCTTGCGCCACGATGCGGCCTTCAGAATTGTGTCAAGCGTCGCACCGCTGTTCGTTCGTAGGTTTTCAGGGAGAAGTTGAAGCAGCGTGTTTTGCACGTTCAGCGAATCAATCAGCAGCACCAAGCTGTGGTTGTCAGCAAAGCCGTTCACGTTGTAGTTGTCTACCAGCAGCTTGACGTCGCCAAAATCGAGGCTCGTCTGCGCGATGGCAGAAATGATGCTGCCGCGCGTGAAGGGTTGGTCTTCAATGAAGACTTTCACGTCCGCACCGTAATGCCACATGGAATTCGCCACGGCTGACCAAACTGGCGTGGTGGTTTCGGTACCGACAACGTCCCACTGATTAATTTGCAGCGGCGCGCCATAGTCTTTACTGCCCAGACCACGCACCAAATCGCCTAACAGCGTGCTGGAAGTCGTGTGCTGTGCGGCGAATCCGACGGCCATGCGATAGTTCAAATTCATGGCATCGACTTGCGTAAGCGGCACTGCATTTGGGTGTGTGCCGGAATCAGTACCGCTGCCACCTGCGGTTAATGGGGCAATACGCGCGGCCTCGGTTTGCAGGGTGGCGATGTCGTCCAGCGCATCAGTGATCCATTTCAGTTCATTGCTGATGGTTGCGTAGTTGCCGCTATCAGCCTCAGTCGCGCCGAATGGCCGCTGGTAGGCATTGAGGGCGTTCCGCGCATCCGCAATGGTGAGCGAACCGTTGCTTAATCCTTGCTGCAAACTCAGGTACAACGTGCCCATCACGGGGTCAAAAAACTGGTTCGCGATGAGTTGTGGGCTGGCGCGCAGATTATTGAACTCCTGCAAAACACTAGCCAAAGTATGCCCGCTGTCGACCAAGCCAACACCTGCGCCGTTGAAGGTCACCACCTGTTGCGCAACACCTTGATGCAATAGGTTGAACGCTGTGGCGAGATGGCCGCCGAGGCTGTAGCCAGTCACAGAAAAAGCTTTGCCTGCCAGAACGCCACTTGCCAATTCGCCATACCACGCCTCCATGTCGGCTAGCTGACCAAAGGCAAATCCGGTGTCTTTGAGCTCCAGCGTGTTGGTGGCCAAGCTGTCGCGGATAGAGTCGTCTACGAATTCGGTGGAGCGGAAACTGAGGACGAGTTCGTTGGGATTGGCCTTGTTGCGAAAAAGCGTGCCGCTGAAGCCGGTGGGTGTATCGGCGCGCTGTGCCACAACTTCCCATTGACTGACAAATGCGTCGGCTTGGGTTTGGGTGAATTTGGAGGCGTGTTTGTTGCCCGTCATCAGGGCATTGATTAGCTGTTGTCCCGTCTTTGGTGCAGAAGTTGCTTCGTCGTATATGAAAGCCTCAGCCGCCATCTGAAGATTCGCATACTTCAGGTAGTCGGCGGTTGTCGGTGTCGTCATTTCATTTCTCCAGCGTTGGTGTGAGGATTTTTTCTACAAAGTCTTCGGTTTGGATTTGTTGCGCGGATGCACCGTGTCCAGGTTGCACGGGTCGCAATTGATTTCGCTGAAAACCAGGGCACGCATGTTCTGCCGCCAATAGCCACGGCGAGCGACCACCAGATGTATTTCCCTGACCGCGATCCATCATGTAGCCGATGCGCTCGGCCATAACTTCATTCGTTTGAAGGTCAATGACCTTAAGCGAACTACCGGCGATCCAATACTCACGTTCTTCTCGTGTGGATATGTCGTCGTAGGTGACACCAAATCTCGGTGTTTGACCTGTAACAACGACCTTGTCGAGCACAAAGTCTTTGGTCGTAAAGGTCGTCTTACCATCTCCACCCATCAAAATGCTCGTGGTATGGCTAACCTCTCTATTACTTCCGGTGTAGCGATATCGCTTGCCGTCCTTCGGATCAATTGCCTCGACGTAGTTGTACCCGCGACGTGGCGGAGAGCCCGGCGCGAACTGCGCTTGCCTAGTCTCGAACCCTCGAACGAAACTTTGAATGTATCCCTCGTCTCCTAGGTCCCGTCCATACGGATCATCAAGCACAAATTGATCCCGTAGTTGATCTTGTTTGATCGTAGCTTCATCAAAAATATCCGTCAACATTTTCCGCAGTCCGATAAATGAACTCCCCGACTTCTTGCACCGCTCTTGAAACATCGCCTCGGCGGTTTGCAGGCGTTGAGGCTTCGCCTCCACCATTGGCGTCGAGCCACCACTGCTGCTACACGCGCAAATGCAAATCGAAACAACCAGCGCAATAGGCGTTCGAATCGTCAAATACTTCATGCTGCGGCCTCCCACGCGTGATCGTTTGCCGTATCCATTGCATTGACGGCGTGTCGCCAGCACCAACTGGCAAAATTCGATACGACTGAAGCAGCGCCCGCGAGCAACACCTGCATGCGATAGTTCAAATTCATTGCATCGACTTCCGCAAGCGGCACGGGGTTCGGGCTGGTCTGTGCATCAGCGCCTGTCCCGCCTGCCTTCAATGGGGCAATACGCGCCGCCTCGATTTGCAGGGTGGCGATGTCGTCCAGCGCATCGGTGATCCATTTCAGTTCGTTGCTGATGGTTGCGTAGTTGGCGCTATCAGGCTCTGTCGCGCCGAATGGACGCTGGTAGGCATTGAGGGCGTTCCGCGCCTGCGCGATGGTGAGCGAGCCATTGTTTAATCCATGCTGCAAGCTCATATAGAGCGTGCCCATAGCTGGATCAAAAAACTTGTTCGCGATGAGTTGTGGGCTGGCGCGCAGATTATTGAACTCCTGCAAAACACTAGCCAAAGTATGCCCGCTGTCGACCAAGCCTACGCCTGCGCCGTTGAAGGTGACGACTTGCGTGACGTTGCCACCGGTGCCATCGACGGTACGCAAAGGGTTAAAAGCGGTGGCGAGATGGCCGCCGAGGCTGTAGCCAGTCACAGAAAAACTCTTGCCTGCCAGCACGCCACTTGCCAATTCGGCATACCACGCTTCCATGTCGGCTAGCTGACCAAAGGCGAATCCGGTGTCTTTGAGCTCCAGCGTGTTGGTGGCCAAGCTGTCGCGGATAGAGTCGTCTACGAATTCGGTGGAGCGGAAACTCATCACCAGATCATCTTTGTGGATGCCATTGGCTAAGTCGTCTTTGATGGCCTTGAAGAGCGTGCCACTGAATCCGGTCGGTGTGTCGGCGCGCTGAGCAACAACTTCCCATTGACTGACGAAGGCATCAGCTTGAGTTTGGGTGAACTTGCTCGCGTGGTTGTTGCCAACTTTGAGTGCAGTTACTATGTCGTCTCGGAGGGTTCCGTCTGCCCTGACGAGAAATGCTTCTGCCGCCATTTGAAGATTTGCGTATTTCAAATAGTCGGCAATTGTGGGTGTTGTCGGGGTAGTCATTTCACTTCTCCAATTTTGGGGCTAGCACTTTGGCAACAAAGTCATGTGTCTGGTCTGTTTGATAGGCGGGCCACCCGGAGATCGCGGAAATGCTGGACAGGCGTGGTTCGCCGCCAGCAACCACGGAGAGCGCCCACCTGATGTATTTCCCTGCCCGCGATCCATCATGTAGCCAATTCGTTCACCCATGACTTCGTTGGTATGGATATCGATTACTTTGGAGTGAACTACCGGCGATCCAATATTCGCGTTCTTCACGCGTTGAAATGTCGTCGTAGGTGATTCCATAGCGCGGCGGCTGACCAGAAGCTGTTTCTCTGTCCAGAACAAACCGTTTGTAGGACTTCGAATAGCTTGAGTCGTATCGCCAAGGCTCGTCAATGTGTCCGGTATACCGGTAGCGCTTGCCATCCTTGGGGTCAATCACATCAACGTAACGATATCCGAGGCGGGGAATCCAACCTTGTGGGAGGGGTGTTGGCGTTTTGTAAAACATAGCAAAGAAAATTTTTATGTAGGTATCTCCGCCAGAATCAAGCCCATACGGATCCGACATCGCAAACTGATCGTCATAGTTGATTTCGCTCGGGCGAACTTTCAGCAGGAATATCCCCTCCACATTCTCCGCAGTCCGATAAATGAACTCCCCCGACTTCTTACATCGCTCTTGAAACATCGCCTCGGCGGTTTGCAAGCGTTGAGGCTTCGCATCCACCATTGGCGTCGAGCCACCACTGCTGCTACACGCGCAAATGCAAATCGAAACAACCAGCGCAATAGGCGTTCGAATCGTCAAATACTTCATGCTGCGGCCTCCCACGCGTGATCGTTTGCCGTATCCATTGCATTGACGGCGTGTCGCCAGCACCAACTGGCAAAATTCGATACGACTGAAGCAGCGCCCGCGAGCAGCACCTGCATGCGGTAGTTCAAATTCATTGCATCGACTTGCGCAAGCGGCACGGGATTTGGGCTGGTCTGTGCATCAGTGCCTGTCCCGCCTGCCTTCAATGTGGCAATACGCGCCGCCTCGATTTGCAGGGTGGCGATGTCGTCCAGCGCATCGGTGATCCATTTCAGTTCGTTGCTGATGATCGTGTAATTGGCGCTATCAGGCTCTGTCGCGCCGAATGGACGCTGGTAGGCATTGAGGGCGTTCCGCGCATCCGCAATGGTGAGCGAACCGTTGCTTAATCCTTGCTGCAAACTCAGGTACAACGTGCCCATCACGGGGTCAAAAAACTGGTTCGCGATGAGTTGCGGGTTGGCGCGCAGATTATTGAACTCCTGCAAAACACTGGCCAAAGTATGCCCGCTGTCGACCAAGCCTACGCCTGCGCCGTTGAAGGTCACCACCTGTTGCGCAACACCTTGATGCAAGAGGTTGAACGCTGTGGCGAGATGGCCGCCGAGGCTGTAGCCTGTGACAGAAAAACTCTTGCCTGCCATTACGCCACTTGCCAATTCGGCATACCACGCCTCCATGTCGGCTAGCTGGCCAAAGGCGAATCCGGTGTCTTTGAGCTCCAGCGTGTTGGTGGCTAGGCTGTCGCGGATAGAGTCGTCTACGAATTCGGTGGAGCGGAAACTCATCACCAGATCATCTTTGTGGATGCCATTGGCTAAGTCGTCTTTGATGGCCTTAAAGAGCGTGCCACTGAATCCGGTCGGTGTGTTATCAACTTGAGCAAGAATTTCCCATTGATCAACGAAGGCTTTTGCTTGCGTGTCGGTGAATTTGCTAGCGTGGTTGTTGCCATCAATTAACGCCTGCTTTATGTCATCTTTTACTGTGCCGTTGGGATTGACGAGAAAAGCTTCAGCAGCCATCTGGAGATTGGCATACTTAAGCAAATCATTAGTTGTTGGTGTTGGCATCTGATTTCTCCGCAAGTGGGGTTAGAACTTTCACGACAAAATTGCGCGTTTGGTCCGAGTACACCGGGTGGCCGCCAGGGGATCGTGGAAAAGACGGGCACGCGTGGCTCGTCGCCAGCAACCACGGCGAGCGTCCGCCCGAAGTATTTCCTTGTCCGCGATCCATCATGTAGCCAATTCGCTCAGCCATCACTTCGTCGGTTTGTAGATCCACGACTCTTAACCTACTTCCAGCTATCCAGTATTCGCGATCTTCGCGTGTCGAAATGTCGTCGTAGGTGATGCCGTAGTGGGGCGGTTTGCCAGCAGTCGATTCCCTGTCCAAAACAAACCGTCTGTACGATTTCGAATAGCTTGCGTCGTATCGCCAAGGCTCGTCAATACGTCCGGTGTACCGATAGCGCTGACCATCCTTTGGATCGATAGCCTCAACAAAGCGAAAACCAACTGGGCGAACCCAGTTGACAATTGGTATTTGTGGTGTCCTATAGAACTCAGAAAAGAACGTCTTCAAATACGATTCTCCGCTTGAGTCATGTCCATACGGGTCAGTCATCGCAAACTGTTCGTCAAAGTTAGACTTGCTCGGACGAATTTTCAGAAGGAATATCCCCTCCACATTCTCCGCAGTTCGATAAATAAACTCCCCCGACTTCTTGCATCGCTCTTGGAACATTGCCTCTGCAATTTTCAACCGGTCGCTCTTATCACCCGCGCTAGGAGCCGACACACCTCCCGTGCTGCATGCCGCAATGCAAATCGCCAGCAAAATCGCAGTGCCATTTCGGATCATCGAATTTTTCATGCTGCAATCTCCCAGTTGTTGTCATTCGCTGGGGCGATCAATACAACGGCGTGTCGCCAGCACCAACTGGCGCATATTTGTGGCTCGATGTCGTGGCTGATTTGCAACATCGTGCCATAGTCTTTGGTAGTCAGGCCGCGCACCAGATCACCTTGCAGCGTGCTGGAAGTCGTGTGCTGTGCAGCGAATCCAACGGCCATGCGGTAGTTTAGATTTAATGCCGCCACTTCTGTTAGCGGCACAGAGTTAGGGCTGGTCTGTGCGTCTGTGCCTGTGCCACCCGCCTGCAATGCCGCAATCCGCGCGGCTTCGATTTGCAAGGTAGCGATGTCGTCCAGCGCATCGGTGATCCATTTCAGTTCGTTGCTGATGGTTGCGTAGTTGCCGCTATCAGCCTCAGTCGCGCCGAATGGACGCTGGTAGGCATTGAGGGCGTTCCGCGCATCCGCGATGGTGAGCGAGCCATTGTTTAATCCATGCTGCAAGCTCAGGTACAACGTGCCCATAGCTGGGTCAAAAAACTGGTTCGCGATGAGTTGTGGACTGGCGTGTAGTTGAGAGAACTGTTGCAACACACCGGCCAAGGTATAGCCGCTATCGACCAAGCCTACGCCTGCGCCGTTGAAGGTCACCACCTGTTGCGCAACACCTTGATGCAATAGGTTGAACCAATCAATGGGGTCAGCGTAACATTCCATCCCATTCTCCAAGCGCAACGTCGCGAATTCAACGGCGCTTGGCCGGTGGACGAGCCATTCCATCACCAGCAACAACGGCATGGTGGCGACTACTTATGCGATGACCAATGCAAATGGCTAATTTTCCAAGTACCAACATCACCACGTAACACGCTGGTCTCGACCCCGATGCTCTTTACCGGTTTGCCTTTGTACGTACCGTTGGTTTCGCTTTGCTGCATCACAATGCAGATTGATTTCACGCAATTTGTGTTGGTCTTTTTCGCTACGCGCTTGGTGGTGGCAGCGAAGGTGATGTCAGCAGCGAGGTGTGATGCGGCGTACTCGCTTTTGGATTCGGCGTAGCCGCTTTCAAAAATAATCGCGTTGTCGGCCAATGCACTCAAAACGGATTTGCTGTCACCACTTTTCATTGACGCGTGAAACTTTTCGACAAATTCTGTTGCGGCTTTCTCGTCGGCAGAACTCTGCGCGATGGCCAAATCAGACACGGCGAAAGCGAGTGCGCTGGCGACGGGAAGTAAAAATAATTTGCGTAAAGTCATTTTGTCGATACTCCAGTAATCAAACATTTGCATGAATCAAATCGGCAATCGCGTTAAGGATTTCGCCTCCGTCTGCGTAACCACCCGGATGCACGGCAAGTAGCCGTCGTAAACAACGCCGTGCATGTCTGTACGTTTGTGGCTTTTCATCAGGCCAAGTAGGAAACGCAGGTTCTCCATCGTGATCACTTGCCCTGGCACCAGTGCCGGAATGCCGGGTGGATAAGGCACTATTTGGTCGGCGCATACACGACCAATCAAGGCCGGATTTGGCTGCTCGTCATCGTCGATCATCGCCATCAACTCGCCATTGCAATAGTAGGCATCGCGCGGCAAAAAATGCAGTTCGGTGGCGCAGGTGATTTCAGGCACGCGATAGAGTTTGCGCGGTACGCGCTTGGTCGCGGCGATGCGTTGCAGGGCATCGAGCAGGCGTATCACCTTGGCGCGCGTGGTGCCGATGGTAAGCAACAGCGATACCGTATTGAAAGTCGATTTCTCGACTTGGACGTGATATTTATCAAACAATTCTTGTTGGAATTCCTCGACGGTCAAACCACTTTTTGAAATATCAATAGTGATTTTGGTCGGGTCGAGTTGCACGCCATCATGCTGGATTTCGTCCGACAATAAATCGCCCAGTTCGAGCACGCGAAAGACACCCGTGGCGTTGATTTCCTGACGCAACTCCGCTGCCAAATCCAAAGTTCGCGAGAGCAAGCGGTAGCCTTCCATCACCGCTTGTCGTCGCCCGACATCGAGCGAAGCAATCATCGTGTATTGCGGACTGGTCGAGGTATGCATGTTGAAGTTTTCACGAAAACTATGCGCGTCGAAGTCTGGATCGTTCACATGAATCATCGACGATTGCGACAAGGCAGAAAGCACTTTGTGGGTGCTCTGCGTAGCGTAATCGGCACCGCTTTCCAACGCTGTCGGGCGAAACGCGGGGTGAAATCTGGCGTGCGCAAACCACGCTTCATCGATAATAACTTTGATGCCTCGGACGTGTGCGGCGGCAATAATCGGTGCCAAATCGTAGCGCAAACCGTCGTAGGTACACGAGGTCAAAATTAACGCCTTGGCATCGGGATTATTTTCTATCGCGGCGAAAATTACCGCCTTGGGTACGGGGCCAAACAAGCCATAGCGTCGGTTGATCGAGCTAGTCAAATACACCGGATATGCGCCGGCCAAAACCACACCGTGATGCACTGACTTATGACAGTTTCGATCCAACAGCAATTTGTCGCCGGGCGTCAGTAGGGTCTGAAAAATCACTTTGTTAGCCGTTGAAGTGCCGTTGGTAGCGAAGTAGGTACGCTTGGCGCCAAAGGCTTGCGCCGCCAGTGCCTGGGCTTCGTCGATGACCCCTTTGGGGTCGAGCAATGAATCGAGCATGTCGACTGACACTGATAGATCGGCGCGAAACGCGTTATCACCCATGAAGCTGTGGAAGTCATCCACCCACGGGCTACCGCGTAATGAATCACCACTCGAATGCCCCGGTGTATGCCAGGAGTCATTGGCCATTGCCACATACTCTTTGAGCGCATCGTAAAACGGGGTGCGTGATTTTTTTTGCAATTGTGCTTGCACTACTCTCCACCAACCACGATAGTCGCGCTCGTCGGCGTGAAAAAACCCTTCCACTTGATCGGCCAACCAATGCTCGGTCGCGGTGTGGTCGGGCATGCCGGATTGAATGACGTATAAATCCAGTTCCGGCCGCAACGCGCGTGCGGCACGAATAAGGTTTCGTGCATCGAAGGTGGCGCGATCGGTCGCATGCGCCGCCATCAGTGCCTGCACTTCACCGTCGACATGCAGTAGCTCCAGGGCTTCCTGTCGCGATGCTGCGCCAAGAAACTTTATGCCAAACGGGTTTGCCTCGCCGCGCGTTGCCGCACTCAAGCCACGCAATGTGCTGCGTAGTTGCAAGGCATCGACACTGACGACAAGGATTTTCGAGACCGGCTTAACCATACTGATTCATCAATGGTGCACCGAGTGAAGCCAAATATGTCATCGTCGCCACCAGCTCAAAGATTTGCTTTCAAGAATTCGTACTCCTTTTGCCCTTCAGCGGCCGCCGTTTCGCCGACGAATTCCGCCAGCTTTTTGCCTATCAGGGGGATGGAACTGGTGACGTCCAGCACCACTGTATTGGTGCAGCCTTTGGCATCGCCGCTGAGTACCATTGTGCCTTTAATCGACACCGGAACGCCTCTGAAGGTCACTACCATGTCGGATTGAAACTCTTTGCCGGCGGTGCCTGTCCAATGCTCTTCTTGAGTCACAAAATTCCACTCACCAAGGAACTTTTTCAGCAAACCGGGCACAGTCGTGGGCACTTCACGGTTAAATTTCACATCCAACGCAGTCTTGGTCAACTTACATGAATCGATGCTGAGATTGCGCGCACCGAGGGCCGCAAATTTCTTTTCCAAAACAGATTTGGTGCCAAAGGCTTTGAACACCACATCGACAGATTGCTTGTAGGCGTGTTTCATTTTTACCTGCATGAGAGTCTCCTTGCTTAGGTCGTTTTGTTAGTCGTTATTGCGCCGCCAAACTGCCACAAATGACAACACTTTTTGCCAAGCCGAAAGCCGTTCGTCGGACACTGCGTCGAGGAAATCTGACAAGCGCTTTGATTTGACCATTGTGTAAATCGTGACTGCCGACGTGACCGACATGACGACAGTAAAAATGAACAATCGGCGCTCAATCGACGAGTCCGCCTCGGCCAATAAGTTCATGCCGAGCAACCCGGTGGTAACCGTGCCGATTAGGCCAAAGATAGTCACCACCGTGAGTCGTACCACTGTGTTGGCTTGACGGCGCAGCGCGTCGGCATCCAAATAGCTATTCATATCTGAGGTGCGTTCTTTGACTTCGCGGTACAGTGTTTCAATCTCCAAATGATCCGCACACATACGAAACAAGTCCCTCGTTTGGGTTTGTTCGGCAACTTCACGAAACCAATATAAATGGGTAAAACCAAGGAAACCTTCAAAGCTCGCACGTATCGTGCGCTTGAATCGGCGTACGCTGTTTGGATCGGAAATCACCAGTGGCCGCAAGGCTTCGGCGAGCCTATCTGAGAACATTAGTAGTGCGGCTTTTTGAAAATGCGCGATAACGAAAATCAAAAAATGTTGATGGCGAAATTGCGCCAAAACGCCACGGAGGTGACAACTAAAAAACTCCGACCGCGCGCTTCCCACCACAATTAAGGAGTGGCCATTGCACAAATAGCGTGTATTCGGCGCCGGTCCACTGTCACACCAAAACCGGTCATAACAATACTTTCGTTCAAAGTCTTGCAGATGCTGATCAGAATAGGGCAGCGGCGCAGTGCTAGTGACACCCTGCTCGCCGGCACCAGTGACTAAACCGAGACGGACGAAATCACTACGTTGCAATGTCTGGGGATTGTCCATCGCCAGATAGGCCATCAAGGGCATACGGTAATACTCGATCTGCCGGTACCGCAACTCTCCGGCGGATGCCGAATGATCACTGACCAAGGGCTGCAACAAATAGTCCCAGTGCGCCGATATTCTTGGTGCTCGATGCGCCGACACATGCTCAAGATAGGCCGTAGTGTCTTGCATATCCGAGCGCGCCAAGACCTTACCATCGGCATCCAGACACTCGACGCTCTCAGCACACAGCAATGCTCGTCCGTTATCGCTCCACCCTGCCGGGTAACCACGTCCGAGCCGATGCAACAACTCTTGCGCCTGATTCAAGTTGATGTTGTTGGCGCTCAGCTCAACATTGAGCAAGACCAGGTCAATGTTGAGGAAGAAATACAAGTCAATGTGAACCACATTCAGACTTATCGCTTCGTCCCCGGGGCGATTCACCACCCTCACCGTCGCCACATCCTTGCGCCGGAATACTCGCATGGGCGACTCCAGCCGACGCCCCAACTTGCCGCGAGTGGCACGCCCGTCGCCATACAAGAAGCGCTGAACGTAGGGTAAGAAGGCGACAAACTCGTTGTAGTGACGTTCCTGAAAACTGCCTGCAACACCGGTGTATTCATCGACCACTTCACGCCACGGCGAAGCCTCACCCTGCGCCCGCAAGAGTTCCCATGGCGTTGCCGGTAGCCGGCTTACAGTCTTCACTGACATCAGCCGCAATGGCCACAACAGGACTTGGCGGAAGTGTTCGACTTTGGCGACTGTGGTTTGTGTCATTGGCGATCCTTGTCCTAATGTGACAGCGGCGACGCAGGGGTTTCACAAAGCACCGCTTTGCGCCTGCAAAGCGGGTCGGCTGTGCAAAGCCGACACTGCACACCAGCACCAACTGGCGAGACGGTCACTGCGACGCGGACCACAAGCATTTCCCTTGACTCTGCTTGTCCACCTCGGCCAGCACCTTTTCATGTCCCGCTAATTCATCTTCACTCGCTCGCAACACCCGCAACGGCGGATGCTCGGTGGCGATAGCGACGCTAGCGCCCGCTGTCGTGCCGAAATCTATCAACAATGAATTTTGCCCGCGTGTCATCGCCAAATAAACATCCGCCAGCAATTCGGCATCGAGCAAGGCGCCATGCAGTTCGCGATTGGAATTATCGACGGCAAATTCGGCGCAGAGCGCGTTGAGATTGTTCTTGCGTCCGGGTCGCAAATCGCGTGCCATTTTCAAGGTATCGATGATATTGCCGCAGAGCTTTTCTATCGGCGGCAGATCCAACAATTGCAGTTCGTTGTTGAGAAATCCCACGTCGAACGACGCGTTATGAATAATTAGCTCGGCATCGCGTACAAAATCTAAAAATGTCGATACAAGCTCGGCAAACTTGGGCTTGTCGGCCAAAAATTCATCGGTCAAACCATGCACCGCCATCGCCCCCGGATCCACCGCGCGTTCGGGATTCAAATAGCAATGAAAGTATTGCTGTGATCTCCGTCGCCCGTCGAGTTCTATGCAGCCGATTTCTATCACTCGATCACCGGTGCGCCAATCGAGCCCGGTGGTTTCGGTATCCAAGACGATTTGTCTCATATCAGCACCTTTGCCGGGATGGTTACACCAGCGCGCGCCATCTCGATGCCGCGCCTAGCCAGCGCATCAGCCCGCTCGTTTTCGACATGCCCGGCATGGCCTCTGACCCAGCACCATTCGATTTTGTTGCCGCTTGCCAGCGCATCCATTTGCTTCCACAAATCGACGTTTTTAACCGGCTTCTTATCCGCCGTTTGCCAGCCGCGTCGCTTCCAGCCATGTATCCACTCGCTGATGCCTTTTTGCACGTATTGCGAATCGGTGGAAACGCGTGCAGTTATCGGCGCAGTAAATTGATTTTGCAAGCTCTCCAACGCCGCAATCACGCCCATCATTTCCATCCGATTGTTAGTGGTATTCATTTCGCCACCACACAATTCCGTTTCGCGTCCGTCCTGCCGAACTATCGCGCCCCAACCACCAGGACCCGGGTTTCCGCTGCATGCGCCATCGGTAAAAATTTCTATCGTCATTCTCTATTGTCCAATTTCTTGTGATTACCGGATTGAAGTTCTGTCATTGACTGGGTCACCGAAACCAGTGCTTTGGCGCGCGCTTTTCTGTCTGCCCACGCCGGCGTAATCAAGCGCATGCCTTGCTGACGCTTGACCGCTTGAATCACATACACGGCGCCGACAATCGGCCACCATTTATCGCCCGCAGCATCCATGAATTTTAAGCGGCGCAACCATTTTTCTTGCGCCATTGCCGGCGCGTGACAGCCATAGCTGCCAGCCTGTATTTCAAATCCTAACAAAGAGCACCAATCCTTGAGTCGCGACACACTGATGTATTGGCCACGCCATGGTGGCAGGCTTTGCCGACGCGACATTTTTCGGCGTGCGCCCCACAAACTGTAGGGATTGAATCCGGTGACAATCACATGGCCTTCGGGCACTAACACGCGCTCAACTTCGCGCAATACTTGATGCGGGTTCTCATCAAATTCCAGGGTGTGTGGCAGCACCACCAGATCAATGCTATTGGCCGCGAAAGGCAAGAAATGCAAGTCGCTGCGCACCTCGGAATCGCCGGTGTAACGCCCGTCATCGCAACGAAATCGCAGCGGCATACGATTGGTGCGCAAAAAATCTATCCGCGGCAGTGATAATTGCACTGCGTTAAAGCCGAAAATATCGGCCACCAACAAATCATGCTGACCACGCTCCCACTCCAGTACATACTGTCCGGGCGGCGTTTGCAGCCAATCTTCAAAGCCTTGAATCGACATCGTTTAACCTACTGAAAAAATCAGGGAAGTTCAGGAAAAAAATCACTATGACTGAAAACATACCGGAAATTGTCGGCCTCCAAGCATTCACTGACAACTATATTTGGACAATCCGAAAAGCAGGTTACGCCATCGTGGTTGACCCGGGCGATGCCGCGCCTGTGTTGCGCCATTTGGCCGAAAGCGGCGATCAACTTTGTGCAATTTTGCTGACCCATCACCACCCCGATCATGTCGGTGGCGTACCCGCGTTGCTGGCCGCGATGCCCGACAAAAAGATTGCCGTATATGGACCGGCCATCGAAAATGTTGCCACCGTGACGCATCCGATGCAAGGCGGCGAACACATCCACATCACCGCACCAAATGATGCGCTGCGCGCCGAATTTGAGATCATCAACATCCCCGGCCACACGCGCGGGCACATCGCTTTTTATTCCAACAATTTGCTGCCCGAAGGCGCGCTCTTTTGCGGCGACACTTTATTCGCGGCGGGCTGTGGTCGTTTGTTTGAAGGCACGCCGGCACAAATGCAAGCATCCTTGCAATCCCTCAGCGTGTTACCAGCACCAACTCGCGTTTTCTGCGGTCACGAATACACCCAAGCCAATCTGCGCTTTGCCAGCGCCGTCGAGCCAAACAACGAAGCGGTGCGCGCGCGTAGTGAAGCGGTGGCAGCTTTGCGTAAGGATTTACGTTGCACCTTGCCCTCGAGCATTGCTATCGAGCTGGCCACCAACCCTTTTCTGCGTTGGGCTGCGCCTGAAGTCATTCACGCCGCCGGCCAACGCTTAGGCCACGCGCCAGCCACAGACATCGAAACTTTCGCGGCGATTCGTGAATGGAAGAATTCGTTTTAAATCAGTGATCAGAAGGTGTTGAGCGTGGCCGACGCATTACACCTCAGGACGACAACCCGGCCAACATCCAAGGACCTTCAGCTGAAGGGTTCATGCTGGTTGGTTCAGGCCCGGATGCGAGCGGTCACCGCCAAGTTGGGGGTGCCGCCAGCGATTTCCCACACCCTTGGCTACTCCAAGCCGCTTATTTGAATGCGCAATGCCCACGTTTCTCCACCGCTCATGCGATCACTCCTCTTTGCTGCGTTATTGCTTTGCGGCGCGCTACCTCTGGCTCAGGCCCAAGACGCGCTGAGATCATCGACGATGCTCTCCAGCAATCCTTCCGCCGAAGCGCCAGTCGTCCTGCCCGCAGAGTCGGCTCCGGTAGGGCAAAACATCACCAGGGTCGCTGACGATTCACCGACCATTCCATTTATTGACCTGACCACTCCACCTGATGATTTATGGCAGCGGGTGCGCAATGGCTTCTCAATGCAAAACCTGAGCGGCCCTTTGGTGACACAAAGGCAAGCGTGGTATTTAAATCATCCCGACGCTTTGAAACACACGCTGGAACGTAGCCGGCGGTATTTGTTTCATATCGTTACCGAACTAGAGAAGCGCGGCATGCCGACCGAACTTGCCCTGCTGCCATTTGTTGAAAGCTCCTTCAATCCGCTGGCCTACTCGCCCGCCCGTGCGCACGGTATGTGGCAGTTCATTCCATCTACTGGCAAAACTTATAACTTGCAACAAAATTGGTGGTTGGATCAGCGTCGTGACATCGTCGCCTCGACCAGTGCCGCGCTGGATTATTTGCAGCACATTTACGATATGCATGGCGATTGGCATTTGGCACTGGCTTCCTACAACTGGGGAGAAGGCGCGGTAGGTCGCGCGGTAGCCAAGAACGAACGCCTTGGCCTGCCGACGGACTACATGAGCCTCAAAGTGCCGCAGGAAACACGCTACTACGTGCCGGCATTGCAAGCGCTCAAAAACATCATCGCCGAGCCGCAATTGTTCGGCATCAATCTCGACCCGATTCCCAACTTACCCTACTTCGGTTTGGTCGAACGTGATGGCCCGATGGATGTGGCAATTGCCGCGCGATTGGCTGAAATCCCAGTCGCCGAATTCGTCGCGCTCAACCCCGCATACAGTCGGCCGCGCATGCCGGATGTGGGCAACTCCTCGCTGGTGCTGCCAGCCGCAAAAGTGCAAACTTATCTGAGCAATTTACAGCTCCACACCTCTCAAAGCAAACCACTATCGGCGTGGAATATTTACGAACTAAAGAGTGGCGAAAAGCTCGATACGGTCGCCAAGCGTTACAAAATTAGCGGCATTCAATTGCGCCAGTTCAACGGCATTACCAAAAAGACCAAGGTCGGACCGGGCCTGTCGTTGCTGGTTCCCGGGCCTGACGCATTGCTGGCACACAACGCGTTGAGCGTGCAATTGCCGCAAACACCAGCAGCACCACCAAAAGCCAAGAAAATGCGTGGCAAAGCGAGTGGTGTCAGCACAAAATCAAAAAATAGAAAAGCCACTGGCACAACAAAATCCAGCGCAAAACCCGGCGGAAAAGCTGTCAAGCACGGGAAAACGAAAGCATTGCCGCGCTAATACGACGCTAGGTCATCCCCACCAAACGGCCGGCCGCCAGGCGCAAAGTACGGCCACAACGTGCGGCCAAGTTTTCATCATGGGTGACCAGAATCAGTGTCGTGCCGAATTCCTGATTCATGCCGAACATCAAATCAATCACCTGCGCACCGGTTGCAGCATCCAAATTTCCGGTCGGTTCGTCGGCCAACAAGATCTGCGGCTTGACTGAAAAAGCCCTCGCCAAGGCCACACGCTGCTGTTCGCCACCGGATAAATGTTTCGGGTAATGCCCAAGTCGCTCGCTCAGGCCAACACGATTCAGCATGGCTTCGGCGGTGGCTCGTGCGTTATCAGTGCCGGCGAGTTCGAGTGGCAACATGGTGTTTTCCAAAGCGTTTAGCGCAGGCAGCAATTGAAACGACTGAAACACAAATCCCATCAAACGCCCGCGTAGCGCTGCACGTTGATCTTCATTCAGACTGGTTAAATTTTCACCCGCGACCGTCACAGCGCCTGCGCTTGGTTGATCCAGCCCAGCCATCAGCCCAAGCAGTGTGCTTTTGCCCGAACCTGACGCACCAACAATAGCTAGCGCCTCACCAGCGGCAACGCTGAAGGAAATTTCATGCAAAATGCTCAGGCTCGTCTCGCCATTGGGTACGACTTTGCTCAAGCCCGCTACTTCAATAGCTGCATTACCAATATTTCCTGTCATGCTCAAATCCCTTTTTTCACTGCTGTTGATGACTGCTGCATTGATCGCCAGCCCGATGGTCTGCGCTGGCAATGTGATCTTAGTTTATGGCGACAGTCTATCGGCTGGATTCGGAATTCGGGTCGACCAAAGTTGGCCCGCGCTTTTGGCTGAGCGCTTGAAAAAGGATTCGCCAGTTGGTGCTTATGTGGAGTCCGCCGTCACTATGGACAGTCGCCAACGCCAGCATCAGCGGCGAAACCACCGCGGGGGGGCGCAGTCGTTTTGCTGCCGCGCTCGCGCAATTCAAACCCAAAGTCGTCATTCTGGAACTCGGTGCCAATGATGGATTGCGCGGGCTGCCGGTGGTCCACATGCAAGACAATTTGACTGCCATGATCAAACTCGCCAAAGCCAACCGCGCCCGCGTTTTGCTCGTCGGCATGCGCATGCCACCGAATTACGGGCCGGTCTACACGCGTGATTTTGAGCAGGCTTTCGTTACGCTCGCCAAGCAACAAAAAGTCGCCCTGTTGCCTTTTTTGTTGGAACCAATTGCCGGTCAACGCGACGCATTTCAGGCCGACGGTTTGCATCCGATTGCCGCGATGCAAAGCAAACTCCTCGATCACATTTATCCATCGCTCGCACCGCTGCTGAAATAGCAGAGGCCGCCAAACCTACCGCTTTAGTCGCCCAGAAAGTCTATGCAAAAGAAATTAGCCACCGTCTCACAACTCGCAGAATTTGACACCATCATCGATGTTCGTTCCCCCGCCGAGTTTTTGGAAGATCATTTGCCAAACGCGCAAAACTTTCCGGTGCTCAGCAATGAAGAACGCATCCAAGTCGGCACTTTGTACAAACAGGTTTCGGCCTTCGAAGCCAAAAAATTAGGCGCGACTTTAGTCGCGCGCAATATCGCCACGGCTATCGAGCGCGGCTTTCTCGACAAGCCGAAAAATTGGCGGCCGTTGATTTATTGCTGGCGTGGCGGACAGCGTAGTGGCGCGTTCACCCATGTATTGCGCGAGATCGGCTGGGAAGCGCATCAGCTCGGCGGCGGCTACAAGGCATGGCGACGACATGTGATCACGCAACTCGAAACGCTGCCCGATCAATTTGATTTTCGCGTTATAAGTGGCGCGACCGGTAGTGGCAAAAGTCGCCTGCTCGAAACGCTTGCGGCGCAGGGCGCGCAGGTCTTGCATTTGGAACAAATCGCTGCGCACAAGGGCTCGGTGCTGGGTAGTTTGCCCGACCAGAATCAGCCCACACAAAAGGGTTTTGACACTTTACTTTTTGTAGCACTGGCGCACCTCAAAGCGGATCGGCCGGTTTTTGTCGAAGCCGAAAGTCGCAAAATCGGCCAACTACAATTGCCCGAAACGCTGATCAACGCACTGCGTCGCGCGCCGTGCCTGCGACTACAAGTCAGTCTCGATGCGCGAGTCGATTTTTTGCTGGAAGATTACGTTTACGCAATCAACGATACCGCATGGCTGGCCAGCAACATCGAGCGACTACATAGCTTGCAAAGTCGCGAAACTTTGACGCGCTGGAATCAATTCATCGTCGACGGCGAGTTTCGCCAATTGGTGGCCGAACTGCTGACGCAACACTACGACCCACTGTATGTGCGTTCGCAAAACAACAACTATGTGGCGCATGGCGAAGCGCGGGTGGTGACGGTCGACGCGCTTTCGCCAGCAAGGATTGATATGTTGGCGAAAGAATTATTGACAGCGTCGAGCGCTAGCTAGCTTCGTCAGCATCCTTAAGCATTGCGCATCCAGCTATGGCCACCGCCAATGCCGCCAGATGCCTTGCGTTTGTATTCTTCAATCTTTTCTTTCAACTCGGTATGCTGCTCGCACGGGAGCCAGCAGATTTTGTCGAGCGCACGGAGATGCTCCTCCGCTTTGGCGAGATTGCCAACCTGTAAATAGGCTTCGCCAATGTACTCATGTGCGTCTCTGTGTTGCGGGTTGATGGTCAGCGCACGTTCGTAATTGGCAAATGAGTTATCCATCTCACCCAGATTGCGATAAGCGTAGCCGAGCAGGTTCCAAGCGTTGGCGTTTTTTTCATCGCGCTTGACGACGTTTTCCATCCGCGAAATAGCTTCCCGCCAGTTTTTCTGGTTCACCGCAATTTGGCCAGCGGTGTAATCGGCATCGATAATCGGCGCGGTTCTTTCGAGTCGAGCCGTGCTGCTGGGGCTCGCACCGCCACCCGAAGCCCACAAAGGTGCTACCGACAGGAAGTAGACGATTAGAAGTCGAATCGCATGTCTGGTCATATTGCACTTCCCTAAGTAAAGTGGAAACTTGTCGAACCGCGCCAAGTTTTTCAGTCAGTTTATTCGTCATGTGTATGACCAGCGCATGTCGAGTATGATTTTGCACTGTGATGTCTATTCCGCCAAAAAATCCGCGTCTTTCATTGTCGACAGATCCTATGGATGCTTCACGCGAGCCCTTGAGTGAAATTGAACTGGCTTACGGCCGTTTCGTGCCGCGCCAGTTCCTGCATTTGCTCGGCCACAACGATATTCGCAATGTCGAACTGGGGCAGCAAGTCGAATGCAAGATGACCGTTTTGTTCTCCGATTTGCGCGACTTCACTGCGCTCTCGGAATCCATGAGTCCTCAAGAAAATTTTAATTTACTTAATTCGTATCTGATGCAAATGGAACCGGTGATTGCCGCACACGGCGGATTCATCGACAAATATGTTGGCGATGCCATCATGGCGCTGTTCCCCGATTCGCCTGACGAAGCAGTGCGTGGTGCCTTGGCAATGCTAGGCAAGCTTGATGAATACAACGCTGGCCGCCAACGCGCCGGTTATCGTCCAGTAAAAATTGGCATCGGTATCAATACCGGCATTGTGATTATCGGTACGATTGGTGGCAAAGGGCGGATGGACGGCACCGTGATCGGTGACGCGGTGAATCTCGCCGCACGGATGGAACGCCTGACCAAAGACTATGACGTACCGTTGCTGATCAGCGAATACACGCTGTACTCGCTAGAAAACGCCGCGCCCTACTCGATACGCTTTTTGGATCGCACACGGGTTCGCGGCAAACAAGATACTCAATCGGTGTACGAAGTTTTTGATGCTGACCCGCCACAATTGCGGATTGCCAAGCGCGAAAACTTAAAGTTGTTTGAACACGCCACCGCCTGCTATCACCTCGACGACATCCCTGCGGCGACTGCTTTGCTAAACAAAACTTTGGAAATGGTTCCCGATGATCTCGCCGCACGCGCCTACCTTGAACGTTGTGAGCAGAGAACACGAGAAGCGCATCCGCATGATCCGGGTTTGAGCAAGGAATGGCATGAAGTTTACGAGATTGGCGTACCCGAGATTGACGAAGCACATCGCCTGTTGCTGGTGGACATGAGTGCACTGGCAAACGCCGTACGCATCGGCGCATGGAGCCTCGCGCCGCCGCTGATGGCAGAAATCCAGTTCGCTGCAAAGGCCGCATTCACTGCCGAGGAAGAGTTGATGTTTCAACGCGGCTATTCGTTCATCGCCCTACACACTAGGCAGCACGAGAGATTCTTCGAATACTTTTCCGTACTGCGCGCTGAAATCGAAAGCGGCGGCGAAGATCCGCAATATCTTTCGTTTCGCGTCAAACTATTACTCACCGACTGGTTTGCAAACCACATGGTTACTGCTGATCGCCACTTCGCCCATTTCCTTCGCGGACGGACATCGCGGGCGAAGACCTAAGCACTCTGGCTGCCGATTTGGTCCGATGAGTTTTTGGCAATATAGCGACCAAGCTCGGACTAAACTCCCACCATGGACTTCCCTGTCAAACCACTGATCACTCTGCTGGCCATCGTTAATCCGATTGGCGTAGTGCCATTTTTCTTGCACTTCACGCAAGGCTTCACTGATTTGCAACGCAAACGAACCGCCAACATTGCGGCGTTTTCTGCCTTCGTGGTGGTTGCCGCCAGCGCCCTGCTCGGCTTGCAAGTTCTGGAATTTTTTGGCATCACCCTTGCCTCGTTCCAAGTTGGCGGCGGGTTATTGTTGTTGATGAGTTCAATCAATATGCTGCACGCAGAACAGGCCGAATCGCGAGCAAAGGACGTTGACGAAGGAGCCAGTCGAGCCGCCGCCGGCGCGAGCATTGCGGTTGTGCCCTTGGCCATTCCCCTGCTTACCGGTCCCGCCGCGATTTCCACGGTGGTGATCTACGCCGAAAAATCTCGCCACTTTGGCGAGATGGTGACGCTCGTCATGTACGGCGTAATCATTGGCCTCTGCACATGGGTGGCACTCAACGCTGCACAACCTATTGGAAAATTCCTTGGCCAAACAGGCATCAATGTAATGACTCGCCTTATGGGACTCATCCTGGCGGCCATGGCGGTTGAAGTTATGGCGGATGGGCTGACCAAATTGTTCCCGATTTTGGCGGGAAGCCATTGAGCCGCATAGCTTATTCGGTAGGCCTAAATGATGGCGTGTGATCAGCACCAACTGGCGTTCTGCCTAAGCCATCGACTAAACGTTGCCGGCCCCACCAGACTGGACTTTATTCAACTGCCCGAATATGACAACCATGCCCAGCGAAGTACGCGCAAAGTTTAATCCGCTGATAAAGCCGTTTTTGGTTGTTCAAATTGGCTTTGCATTGGCGATTACGATCATCGGCTTGCCATTTGCTTTGGTTTGGTTTTTGGGTGCCGGACGTTGGTGGGCGCAACACTATTACGATAAGCTTGAATGTCATCTGAACGAGACAACACTGCGATATCGAAAGGGAATCCTGGTTCAAGTAGAAAAGACCATACCGCTGGAAAACATTCAGGACGTGACTTTTTTGGAAGGACCACTGCTGAGACATTTTCAGCTGAGTACGCTGAAGTTTGAAACCGCCGGGCACAGCGGGCCACATTCCAGTGAGATGAAGCTGACCGGGATCGTCGATGCGCATGAATTCCGCAACAAAATAATGGCGGCTCGCGAGGCGTTGAAGCATCGGTCTTCACCAACGACAAATTCCGCAACAGCCTCAAGCACGGTTGAATTCGCAAATAGCGCAGCAGATCAAGTGACGTCTTTACAGGGGATTGAGCGACGCCTTGACGAGATCATTGCGCTGATGAAGGAAAAACCGTGATGCAATTGCTAAGTGATGTTGCTGTTCTGATCGCTGAGGCTGTTACACGGTGAAGTTCATTACAACTCGAACCATTCTCTTTGGCGACTGTGATCCGGCGGGCATCATTTTCACCCCGCGCATTGCTTACTTTGTGGTTGAAGCAGTACACGACTTTCTCACGCATATCTTAAAAGGGCCAGCAGTACGGGAGATATTTGCAATGGACGTGCTGCCGCCTGCACGCGCCATGTCAATTGAATTTCTCGCACCAATGGCATGGGATGATGTGATTGATATTGAAGTCAGTTGCGACGAACCAAGGAACTCATCCTTTACGTTCCATGTTGTCGGCCGAAATCGTGCTGGAGCGAGCACCTTCAAATCGACATTTACCCAAGTATGCGTGTCGCCGCAGTCCAAACAACCGATCACCGTGCCAGAAGCGCTACGTCGCGCACTATCGGATTC
Source organism: Rhodocyclaceae bacterium (assembly GCA_016721505.1). Lineage (GTDB taxonomy): Bacteria > Pseudomonadota > Gammaproteobacteria > Burkholderiales > Rhodocyclaceae > JADKHX01. Next base: position 189,865 of record JADKHX010000006.1, read on the forward strand.
GCGACTTGCCTGAACCGCCTCCGCACAGGCATTTGGAAGCTCTCAGCCACCGCCAAGCGCTTCTAAAACCCGTACACTGTACGAGCGATTTATATAAGCCATCGATGCGCGCATCGACGTCGTGCCACTGTGTGTTGAAGTTGCCATGGGAAAAACAATGAGCTGGGACTTTCCAAAACCATTCACTTTGCCGCGAATCCCCGTTGCCGAAGACATTGACGGCCTTAATCATGTCAACAATGCGGCCTATATCCGTTGGTGTGAAGGCGTGGCATGGGGGCATTCCGAATCGCTGGGTATCGCGATAACGGACTATCAGCGCATCGACCGCGCGATGGCGATTCGGCGCGCTGAATACGATTACTTGCTGCCGGCATTGGAAGGTGAAAGTTTAACGCTCGCCACATGGCTGGTCGCCTGCGATGGCAAGCTGACGATGGAGCGGCGTTTTCAATTGATACGCGATGCCGACGGCGCCACTTTGCTACGCGGATGCTGGCATTTGGTCTGCATTGAAGTGAGTAGCGGTCGCGTGCGCCGTATGCCGCCTGAATTTATTGAAACCTACATTCCGGCGGTGGTCACGCTGTCTGCTGCATAACAAATACGACCAATGTCGCAGACATTCGTCGATGCGTTGGGGGTTCAACATTCAGCATATTTTGGCGAGCCGCGCATCGTCAGCTTGGTACCAAGCCTCACTGAGTTGATATGTGATTTAGGTTTGGAAAAAAATCTCGTTGGACGTACCGGATTTTGCGTTCACCCGCGCGAAACATTGCGCGCGATTCCGAAAATTGGTGGCACGAAAGATGTGAATATTGCGCGCGTTCGCGAACTTTCTCCCACACACTTGATCGCCGACATTGACGAAAACACACGCGAGCAAGTGAACGAAATGATGAATTTTGTTCCCCACGTTGTAGTCGTGAATCCTAAGCGACTAGTGGACAATTTGGGGCTCTATGCGCTATTAGGCGGAATATTCTGTTGCATTGAGCGCGCAACCAATCTGGCCGAGCAATTTCAACTCACGCGCAAAATGCTGGCGCAAGAAACGGATTCATTACCCCGTGAAAAGGTGCTTTACCCGATTTGGCGTCTGCCCTGGATGACGGTCAGTCGCGACACCTATATCGCTGACATGCTGGCTGCTGCTGGCTGGGACACGCTACCTGTTAACTCGCCGACACGCTTTCCTATATTTGGATGGCACGACCAAGAAATTGCCAACGCCGAGCGAATTTTGCTGCCCTCGGAACCTTTCGTTTTCACCGATACACACATGGCTGAAATTGGCACTTTGTCGAATAAGCCAGTGACGAGAATAGATGGTGAAATGGTCTCGTGGTACGGTAGTCGGGCAATTTTGGCGATGACTTACCTTGCCCAGTTGAGGCAGACAACACGCACATGAACCCAGAAATTCTCTACCCGCTTGCGGTCGGCATTTTTTTCATTGCCGTGCTGTATTCGTCTGTCGGTCACGCAGGCGCATCGGGCTATATCGCCGTGATGAGTTTGCTGAGCATCGCGCCTGAGGTCATCAAACCGACGGCGCTGGCGCTGAATATTTTGGTGGCGTGTATCGCAAGTTGGCAGTTTGCCAAAGCGGGGCATTTTGCCTGGCGCTTATTTTTGCCGTTCGCCCTACCTGCAATTCCATTCGCGTTCCTCGGTGGCTATATCAGTCTGCCCGCTGCGGTATTCAAAATCGTATTGGGTGTCGTGCTGTTGTATTCCGCCGCGCGACTGGTGGTACCGCAACGCGAGGAGCAACAGCCGGTCGCGCCATCACGCATGGCCGCGTTGATGAGTGGCGGCGCAATTGGATTTCTTGCTGGTGTGACGGGAACGGGTGGCGGGATTTTTCTCACACCCCTATTACTAACGATGGGTTGGGCACGCACAAAAACCGCTGCGGCCATTTCGGCCGCGTTTATTTTGTTGAACTCGATATCCGGTTTGTTGGGAAATTTTTCGAGTACTGAAAACTTGCCCAAGGACCTGCCCTTGTTGCTTGCGCTGGTCGCGGCAGGCGGCTTACTTGGCGCGCATTTCGGCAGCAACCGTTTGCCACCAGCCAGCATCAAGCGTTTGCTCAGCGTAGTGCTGACTATCGCCGGACTCAAACTAATATTGACGTGATCTGCCGCAGCGCTTGCTCGAAAACCTCAGGTGGCTGGCCACCGTGGATTAGATGTTTATCATCGACGATCACCGCGGGCACCGAATGTATCCCTCGTGCCAAATAGTGCTCCTCCTGCGCCCGCACTTCAGTCGCGTAGCGATCTGATTCGAGTACGGCGCGCGCCGCAGTCACATCGAGACCGACTTGCGCCACCGCACGCAAAATGGTTTCGTGCTCGCCTGGATTAAAACCATCGGTGAAATAGGCCGCGAACAGCGCATGCTTTAAGGCGCGCTGTTTAATACATTGCTCGTCCTGCAGCCCTGCCCAATGCAGCATTCGATGCGAATCAAAAGTGTTGTAGATACGGCTGCGTTTGCCCACGCCGAATACAAAACCAAGTTCAGCACCACGCGCACGAATCGCCTCGCGCGTCACTTCAAGTTGCGCTGGGCTTGCGCCATATTTTTGCGCCAAATGCTCGGTGATGTCTTGCCCCTCAATGGGCATGTTGGGATTCAATTCAAATGGTTGGAAGTGGATTTCGGCCTCGACTTCCCTACCCAAGTTCGCCAGCGCCTGCTCCAAGGATTTAAGGCCTATCACGCACCATGGACAAGCGACATCGGAAACAAAATCGATTCTGATTGTGGTCATGATTTTTATCCTCGCTCATTTATGCGCGCACAGCTTCGACCAGCCAGATTGCACCATCGAGTGCGACGACATCATTTTTTTCGTGGGGAGCAAATGCGGCCGTGAGCCGTTGCGTTGCTAGTGCGCGCGTCTCATTACCTGCCTCGGCTAGCGCAGACGCTGCTGGCCCGACGTGCAATGCAAAGCGCGCCGCAGCCTCCGCGCCGCCTTCGCTCGCGAGGCAAACGGGAAAATCAACCGGATTGAAAGTGACATTCGCGAACCCTGCACGCGCCAGGATTTCACCCAAACGCTCACTGTCGGCAAACGCGAATGGTCCCGGCGCATGGGGTTCAGGTGGCGGTGCAGGCGGCACTAAATCACGAATAGCTGACATCGGTACAGCAGTCCAATAATTTTCTGCCACGGCGCGCCAGCAAGCGAACACCAAGCGTCCGCCTTGGCGCAGGTTGGCGGCAATGTTGACAAAGGCAGCTTCGGGATCGGCAAAGAACATCACGCCAAATTGCGATACCGCCAAATCGAACGGCGCGTCACTTCTCCACACCGATGCATCGGCCTGAATCAGATCGGCTTTGCCATTGGTACGCGCTGTGGCCACCGCCAGCATCGCCTCAGATACATCCACACCAGTCACGATTGCACCGCCATCGAGCCAGATAGTGCAAGTCACGCCTGAGCCACAGCCAATGTCGAGCACCCGCTGATTTGCAACCGATCCTGCTCGTGCTTGCAACGCCGCGGTGGCGGGCGCAAGCATTGCGTCCAACCTGACCTGCATCGCCGCCCATTTCTCACCCACGCGGCCATTCCACAGTTCAATCTGAGCTTGGTTGGTATCGCTCATGCGCTTCACTCCCACTCGATAGTTGCCGGCGGCTTGCCAGAAATGTCATACACCACGCGATTGATGCCGCGTACTTCGTTGATGATGCGATTGCTGACTTTACCGAGTAGCGAATGCGGTAACTCGGCCCAACTCGCCGTCATGAAATCCGATGTTTGCACGGCGCGGAGCGCGACAACATATTCGTAAGTACGTCCATCGCCCATCACGCCGACGCTCTTGACCGGCAGGAAAACCACAAAGGCCTGGCTGGTTTTGTCGTACCAATCAGCGGCGCGCAATTCATCGATGAATATCGCATCGGCACGACGTAACAGGTCGGCAAATTCCTGCTTCACTTCGCCCAAAATTCGCACGCCCAAACCGGGACCCGGAAAGGGGTGGCGATACACCATGTCGTGGGGTAACCCAAGCGCCACGCCCAATTCGCGCACTTCGTCCTTGAACAATTCGCGCAAAGGTTCGAGCAATTTTAGGTTCAAGGTCTCCGGCAAACCACCAACGTTATGGTGGCTTTTGATGGTGTGCGCCTTCTTGGTTTTTGCGCCTGCAGACTCGATAACGTCGGGATAAATCGTGCCCTGCGCCAGCCATTTGGCATTAGGCAATTTTTTTGCCTCGGCCTGAAAAACTTCGACAAACTCACGACCGATAATTTTTCGCTTTTGTTCTGGATCGGTGACACCTGCCAAGTGCCCCATGAAAGCGGCAGCAGCGTCGACATGAATGACTTTGACACCCAAGCTGCGCGCAAAGGTCTTCATCACCTGTTCGGCTTCGTTCAGACGCAGCAACCCGTTATCAACAAAAACACAAGTCAGTTGATCACCGATGGCGCGATGAATTAAGGCCGCTGCGACGCTGGAATCCACGCCGCCGGAGAGACCAAGAATCACTTCATCGCTGCCCACTTGCGCACGAATTTTTGCCACCGCTTCGTCGACATACCCGGGCATGGTCCAGTCGCGTTCGCAACCGCAAATATCATTCACAAAGCGTGCGTAAATTTCGCGGCCCTTGAGCGTGTGAGTGACTTCCGGATGGAATTGCACGGCATAAAAGCCGCGCGATTCGTCGGCCATTGCAGCAATTGGTGTGGACTCGTTGCTGCCGATTAGCTTGAAACCCGGCGGCATTTCAGTCACTTTGTCGCCGTGGCTCATCCAAACGTCGAGCAGACCGTGGCCTTCGTCATTGGTGCGGTCGCTAATGCCTTCAAATAATTTTGAATGCCCACGTGCACGCATTTCGGCATAACCAAACTCGCGCGTCGCGCTGCCTTCAACTTTGCCGCCAAGCTGTATCGCCATTGATTGCATACCATAGCAAACCCCAAGCACTGGCACACCCAATTTGAATACGATCTCCGGCGCGCGCCAGTCGAGCGATTCATACACCGAGGCATGGCCGCCGGACAAAATGATGCCGCTGGGTTTGAATTCGCGAATAAATTCTTCTGAAACATCGAAGGAATGCAATTCGCAATACACCTGCTGTTCGCGAACACGGCGGGCGATCAGCTGGGCGACTTGCGATCCAAAATCCAGAATGAGAATTTTCTTGTGTGCCATGACGATTTTCCTGCGTCTATTAACTTCTTGTGGAATGAAAAAGGCGGCTCAAAAATGCTCTGAGCCGCCGCGCTACGTTTGCCTTGCCGTCACCTTCAGTCAATATGGTAATTCGGTGCCTCTTTGGTTATCTGCACATCATGCACATGCGATTCCCGCATTCCGGCTGACGAGATTTCAACAAATTCGGCACGCCCGCGCATGTCTTCTATCGTGGCGCAGCCGACATAGCCCATTGACGCGCGCAGACCGCCCATCAGTTGATGTATCACCGCACTGACCGGGCCTTTGTACGGCACGCGGCCTTCAATGCCTTCAGGAACCAACTTTTCGACATTGGAATCGGATTCCTGAAAATATCGATCCGCCGCACCGTCTTTCATCGCCGCCAATGAACCCATGCCGCGATAAGACTTATAGGAGCGTCCCTGATACAAAACCGTCTCGCCCGGCGCTTCTTCAGTTCCGGCAAACAAGCCGCCGAGCATAACCGCGTTGGCACCCGCCGCAATCGCTTTCGAGATATCGCCGGAATAACGAATGCCACCGTCGGCAATCAGTGGCACGCCGCTCGCGGCCAAGGCTTTGGCGACATTATCCACCGCCGTAATTTGTGGCACGCCAACACCAGCGACGATACGCGTGGTGCAAATCGAACCAGGACCAATGCCGACTTTGACGCCATCGGCACCGTGATCCACTAGCGCCAGCGCCGCCGCTGCGGTAGCAATGTTGCCGCCTATCACATCAACATTCGGAAAGCGCTTCTTGACCCATTCAACGCGCTTTAGCACCCCTTCGGAATGTCCATGCGCGGTATCGACCACAATCACATCGACACCCGCCTCGGCCAACAACTCCGCGCGCTCTTCTGTGCCCTCGCCCACCCCAATCGCCGCGCCGACGCGCAGATGACCTTGCTCGTCTTTGCAAGCATTGGGATGCTCGCTGGATTTCAAAATATCTTTGACAGTGACCAAGCCACGCAATTGAAAATCGGCATTTACCACCAACACCCGCTCCAGCCGATGTTTATGCATCAGGGCTTTGGCCACTTCCGGTGAGGTACCTTCCGGCACCGTAATCAACCGTTCGCGCGGTGTCATGATGGCACCCACGGCTTGATCCAAATTGGTCTCAAAACGCAAATCGCGATTGGTCACAATGCCAACTACCACGCCACCGTCAACCACCGGCAAACCAGAAATTTTGTAGCTTTTGGTCAGTGCCAGCACTTCACGCACGCTGAGGGTCGGCGGTATCGTTATCGGGTCTTTGAGTACTCCCGATTCAAACCGCTTCACCTTGGCAACTTCCGCCGCCTGAAGCTTCGCGCTCAAATTCTTATGCACGATGCCAATACCGCCTTCTTGCGCCAAAGTGATGGCAAGGCCGGCTTCGGTCACTGTATCCATCGCTGCGGACACTAGCGGCAGGTTCAAAACAATATTACGAGTGAGGCGAGTAACAAGGCTAACGTCGCGCGGCAATATCGCCGAATGCGCGGGAACCAGGAGGACGTCGTCAAACGTCAGCGCCTTCTGGATAAGTCTCATGATAATTTCCTTAGCTCCAAAACGGCATTATACGCAGCCAAACTCGCACTGGGAATGCTTAACAGCGGCGTAACGGGGAACTCGCAAAGCACTGCTTTGCGCCTGTGAAGCGGGTCGGCTGTGCAAAGCCGACACTACACGCCAGCACCAACTGGCCAACCAGGCGCTGCTCAACCACCCTTCTTCATCGCCTTGCCCTCCGCAGCGCGTTTCTTTCGCACTTCTTTTGGGTCGGCAATCAACGGGCGATAAATCTCTACGCGATCTTGATCACGCAAAATTGCATCGGCTTTGACCAGCTTTGCAAACACACCCAGTTTGTTTTTTTCCAAATCAATTTCCGGATATTTTTGCAGTAAGCCCGACGCTTCAATCGCTGCCAAGACTGTACTTTGAGCTGGCATGCGCAGTTTGACCACGGCTTGTCGCGTTGGCAATGCGTAGACCACTTCGATGCGAATTAAATCAGTCATAAAAACCTTGCACTAGAATGCGCCGATTCTATCGCTGCGTTTAACGCTTCTTGCGTCGCCAACACCCAAAAAGACACCATGAGCATTACCGAAAATCGCAAAGCCCATCACGATTACTTCATTGAAGATCGTTACGAGGCCGGCTTGATGCTCGAAGGCTGGGAGGTCAAATCAATTCGGGCCGGACGCGCGCAAATTTCTGAGGCATATGTGGTGCTCAAAGGCGGCGAAGTGTTTTTGATTGGCGCGCACATCACGCCGCTGATTTCTGTGTCCAGCCATGTCGTGGTCGATCCCGTTCGGACGCGCAAATTGTTGCTCAATCAAAGCGAAATCAAACGCCTGATCGGCAAAGTTGAACGCTCGGGATTTACTGTGGTGCCGCTGGATTTACATTTCAGCAAGAGTCGCATCAAGCTCTCTATTGGGCTTGCCAAGGGCAAGAAGCAACACGATAAACGCGATACGGAAAAGCAGCGTGATTGGGTGCGTGAAAAAGCTCAAGTCATGCGCAACAAGCGAAACTAAAAACTACGCCAAGACTCGCTTCACTCGCCGTCCCGGCGAGGCGGCTGCGGATAGATATTTCGTCCCGCTTGATTGATATCGCGGCGCATTTGTTGGCGCTCGTCAGGTGACATTCGCTGCCATCGCGCTCGACGCTCAGCGATTTCGGCTTCGCGCTGCTCACGCTGCGCGTCGCTCTCTGGCTGGTTCGGTTCTGGTCGCTCAAAGTTTTGTCGTGGCACATGATTGGACCGATTGGCAAGGCCGCGTTCAAGTCGTTCGCGATGTTCGCGACGCATTTGCTCACGGAGCTCGCCGCGATCAACCGCGACACTGAACTCGATGCTGCTGAATGCGACGATGACTTGCGCGTGGGCTTGACTGACACACAGCAACGCGCTGGCGACAACCAATTTGGCTAGCCGAGTCTTCGTTATTGCTATTGTTTTTTGTGTCGTCACGTCCATTGCCAGCACGTCCCGCGCCTTATCAATATTCTTCACCTTGCCATTTTATGCAGTCACTCGCACACCTTTGTGTGGCCTTTGTAATCGTTTGTAAATCCGGCGGGTAAGATATCGACCAGACCATTAGGATGCAGGCCATGAACGAGATCAAAACCACCACTACACACCATATCGCCAGCAATGCGGGATCCGAATCCAAGGCCAAGATTTTGGTCGTTGATGATGACCTGAGATTGCGCCAATTACTCGAACGCTATTTGGCCGAACAAGGTTTTACCGTTAAAGCCGTGCCCGATAGCGAAAGCATGAATCGTGCACTGACGCGCGAACTTTACGATTTGATGGTGCTTGACTTAATGCTGCCAGGCGAAGATGGCCTAAGTATTTGTCGCCGTTTGCGGGGTGACAACATGACCATGCCTATCATCATGCTCACCGCCAAAGGCGACGAGATTGATCGCATAGTGGGACTTGAAATGGGTGCAGATGATTACTTGCCCAAGCCATTTAATCCACGCGAACTGGTGGCACGAATCGGCGCGGTTTTACGTCGTCGTGTCGCCCCGGCTCATCCGGGCACTCCAGCTGCTCAAGATGGGGTGATTAAGTTTGGTCGCGTGGTGGTCAATCTTTCTACTCGCGAATTGAGTCGCGACAACGAAACACAGATTCTCACTACCGGTGAATTCGCATTGCTCAAAGCCTTGCTCGAACATCCGCGCCAACCGATGAGTCGCGATAAGCTGATGGAATTGGCACGTGGTCGCGAGTACGAAGTGTTCGACCGTGCGATTGATGTGCAAGTCTCGCGCTTGCGAAAACTGGTGGAGGATGATGCCGCCAAACCTCGCTACTTGCAAACCGTGTGGGGCTTTGGTTACGTCTTCATTCCGGACGGCATCAAGACGGCTTGATGCATAGCTTGATGCGGTCAGCATTCGCGCTGTTCCTAAGCATCTTTTCGCGTTCGTTGCCTCGTTCATTACTATGGCGAACGTTCCTGTTGGTAGCCTTGGTGATGATGCTCTCGGTCATTGCATGGTTCTCGATTTTTAACCTTTACGACCGCGAACCCCGTGCCCGGCAGATTGCGCAGACGCTTGCCAGCGCGGCCAACCTTACTCGTGCGGCACTGTTGGCAGCACGTCCGGATGCGCGCGTAGTGCTGTTGCGCGAAATGTCGGATCGTGAAGGTATCCACGTTTACCCATCTGATAACGACGAAATAATTGCCCCCCTCCCAACCGATGGCATGAGTCGACGTGTCGAGGAAATTGCGCGCGAACAACTCGGGCCACGCACACGGGTGACGTTAGAGCGCAATGGCGAACGCGGGCTGTTTGTGAGCTTTCGCATTGAAGACGATGACGAGGAAGAATACTGGGCCGCCTTGCCGCGCGAACGGCTGGAGCGGGTGCTGCCGCTCTCATGGATAGGCTGGGGGGCTGCGGCATTTTTGTTGGCGCTGGCTGGCGCGTGGCTGATTGTGTTTCGGATTACACAGCCGCTCAAAGCGATGGAAATTGCTGCGCGGCAAGTTGGTGCTGGTGACACGCCGTTACCACTATTGGAAGTCGGTCCAAGTGAAATCGCCACGGTGGCGCGCGCTTTCAATCAGATGAACGCCGATTTGGCACGCTTGGATCAGGATCGCGCGCTGATTTTGGCGGGCATTTCGCATGATTTGCGCACGCCACTGACACGCTTGCGAATGGGTATCGAATTCACCGACGATGCAGTTTTGCGCGACGGCATGGTGGCTGATGTTGAAGAGATGGATAAGACCATTGCGCAGTTTTTGGATTTTGCTCGTACCGATAGTGGCGAGGCCACGCAAGACATCGTCCTGCCGGAATTATTGACTGAAATCGCTGCGCAATATGCGCGGCGAAAACTGTTGGTGAACTATGACTATGACGCCAGCGAATTTTCTAGCGGCATGCCGACAATACACGGCAGACCTCAAGCGATACGTCGTGCCATCACAAATCTCATTGACAACGCGTTTCGTTATGCCCCACCGACTAGCTTAGCGGATGCACCGACACTTGCGTTGGCGGTACTTGGGCGACAAATACAAATCGACATTAGCGATCATGGACCAGGCATTCCGACGTCAGAAATCGACCATGTGAAGCGCCCATTCACACGTTTGGATTCAGCGCGCAGCAATGTCACTGGCGCGGGACTTGGGTTGGCGATTGTAGATCGAATTGCACGCACGCATGGTGGCCGTTTGGAACTTTTGCCCCGCGTTGGCGGCGGACTGATCGCGCGAATTTACCTGCCCGCATTGCGACCAAATTAAATACAAAACCTTAACGTGAAACAACGTAATTTGCTGCCACATCAAACTTCGAGCGTAGCGAGCCAAATGGTAGCCTCCCCGTGTGGGGGCGAGGCGGGGTTGCGCACCGCATGCGGTGTGCCGCCGCAGCCAGCGGGCTTTGCAAAGCCAGCCGTGGGCCGCGCAGCGGATGGGAGGGGCGGGTGTTGTTTATGCCGCAATTCGCGCGTTTCATCATCTGCGGGTGGCACTCATGAACATGCACCTTAGTTTGATTCCGGCTGGCTCAGCCCATATTCCGCCGCATGCTTACGTAGCGCAACAGCGTGGTGATGCCGCGCGCGCAATCGGTCATCGGCAACTAGTGCACCCAAGGTTTCACCAATCACCATGACCACGCCCAACAGCGGCAGTACCAGCATGAGCCCTGATATACCCGCCACCGCACCACCAATGAAAATCATGAGTACGGTAACCAGTGGATGCATGTGCAAACTTTTGCCTATCGTCAATGGCATGTACACGAAATCATCGAGCATGCGCACCAAGCCAAACAGCGCCACCGCCGAATAAGCCATCGCAGCGCTATTTGGAAAATCAGTCGCCACCACTAGCACGACCAGCAGCCCACCGGCGATAGTGCCGACATAGGGAATCCACGCCAAAATCGCGCATAAGATACCCAGCACCCACGGCCCGGGAATGCCCAACAACCAAAGGCCAAGCGCCAAAGTCACTGCGTCGAGTATGGTCAGTTGAATCAGACCTTGAAAATAGGCGCGTAGCGTTTTGTCCACACCATGCAACAGAAACAGAGTGCGTTCAAAGTAAGCATTCGGTACGGCACCGGAGAGAAATTTGGCGAAACGGCGACCATCACGCAGAAAGAAAAACGCTAGAAAGGGTGCCAGTAAAAGTGACGGTGTCCACGTCATCAAACCGACCACAATCGGCTCAATTTTTTCGGCGAATGAACCAGAACTTTCCGCCAGTCGCTTTGATACAGTGTCGGCCAAATGCGCTTCACGCAATATTGAAAAACTCGATTCCAGCCCGCGCAAACTGCTATCCATAAACATCGTGCCGCCGTCGACATAGCGTGCTACACCGCTTTGCAAATTGGCCAGATTGCTCACCACCCAGGGCACCGCAGCGAGCGTGCCCACCACCACCACCAGCATGAAAACCAGAATCACGATGCTCGCCGAAGCTTCGCGCGACACACCACGATAAATCAGCCATTGCAAGGGCGCGACCAGCACGTAGTACAAAATTAGCGCCAAAAGCATTGGCACGACCAACCACAGAATTTTCTGAAACAAAAACAGCAACAAGCAGGTGATGGAAATAATAGCCGCCCACACTAGCGGCCCGCGCTGTGTGGCTCACCGTGCGGCGCGTTGTTTGCTGCAATCGGTGTGGCTTCAGCACTCACAGCTTGCCACGTCCCTGTGTAGCCGTATCAACACGCTGACGCAAACGCTGCCCCATCTCACGCGCCAACTGCAGTGCTATTCGCGAGGCAATCCGGGCGTGAGTTGACATCAGGGTTTGAAAATCAGGGCGAAACAAAACACCCAGCACAGTGGGCACTGCCGCCCGCGCTTGGGCTGCACGCGGCCAAGTATCAATCAAGGCCATGTCACCAAAAAACTCGCCGTGACCTAACCGAGCCACCAAGCCCTCGCCTTCAACGTCGGGGTGGACAATCAATACTTCGCCGGAGAGCACTACATACAGGGCTTGTCCATCTTCGCCTTCGTCAAACACGACTTCATCGGCGAGATAACTGCGCTCGTGGAGCAGTCCATCGACGATACGCAGTTCGCGCGCTTTGAGTTGCTCAAACAAGGACACTGCGCGCAGCGTCTCAAGACGACCCGACAATTTGGCTTCACCAAATAACTTGACCACGGATTGGCTCCTCAGAATTTTGTGGCGATTCTAACCGTGGATCTGATGCTGGCATGCAGCGCTTTATCAATCAAGCGCGACCAGCAGGGCCACCGCTTCAGCCGCGATGCCCTCGCCACGCCCGACGTAACCCAAACGCTCGCTGGTCTTGGCTTTTATGTTCACTGCATTAAGTACCAGCGCCAAATCCGCTGCGATATTCGTTCGCATCGCATCCACATACGGTGCCATACGTGGCGCTTGAGCAATGATGGTGGCATCTACATTGCCGACTTGCCATCCCGCGGCATTCACCGCCTGCAATGCCGCGCGCAACAACGCACGACTGTCCGCGCCTTGCCAGCGTGTGTCGGTGTCAGGAAACATGCCACCAATATCACCCAGCCCGGCAGCGCCGAGCAAGGCATCGGTAATCGCGTGTAGCAGTGCGTCTGCATCCGAATGCCCGAGCAAGCCAAGGTGATACGGGATTGTCACGCCACCCAGAATCAGCGGACGACCGCCGACCAGTGCATGCACGTCGCATCCTTGACCTATCCGAAATGGAGCATTCATCCTAGAAACCTCAGTTGGACGCGCCCGAGTGTGCGACTGGCGAGGCGGCTGGCAAGACGCGAGGAGGACGCAGGCTCCACCCCTGCTACGACGAGCAACGAAGTCAGGCGTCGCGCCAGTCGTGCAATCGGGTGCGTAGCGTGCGCACCCAATAGTCGAGCGGCTTTGATTGCTCGAAGGTTAGTGAACATGAAGGATCCCGATTGAAAACAAGCGGTCAACTGAGGTTTCTAGGGTCATAGTGTCGCCCGCGATAACAAAATCATTTCCGCCAATTTGAAGTCCGCAGGATAAGTGACTTTTAGATTCGTCGCATCGGCTCCAATCAACTGTGGCTGCAACCCCAGTGCTTCAATCGCGCTGGCTTCATCAGTTACTTGTGGCGCAATATCGAGCGCCTTGCGCAGCACGGCATAGCGAAACATTTGCGGCGTTTGCGCCTGCCACAAGCCTTCGCGCGGCACGGTGGCAGCCACATAAGTTCTGTCTGTTGCTTGCCGGTCACCACGCTTCAGCGTATCGGCCAGCGGCATCGCCAGCAAGCCACCTACACTGGCGGCGTCGGCGGCAATAGCGGCGATTAGATTTTCAATTTGCGCCACTGTCACACATGGCCGCGCCGCGTCGTGCACCAAAATCCAATCGTCAGCCGTCACCTGCGCGCTGATCGCCTGCAAGCCATTACTCACGCTCGCTGCGCGCGTTGCACCACCACAGCGAACTACGACAAGTTTGCTACCCAACACAGCCATTTCCGCTTGAGGCCAATCACGATCTTCTGAATTAAGCACGACAAAGATTTTTTCAATTGCCGGCACTTGGCACAAGGTCGCTAAGGCATGCCAAATCATCGGTCGCCCTGCCAGTGGCAAATACTGTTTGGGAAGCGATGCCTCGGCTGCTACAGCCATCCGAGAGCCGCTACCAGCCGCTGGAATCAATGCGAAATAACTCATGCGGCGATTCTAACCAAGTCGCCGATAATTGCCTTGGTCACTAAACGGTTGCATCATGCGATCGGCGACAAGCGATGCAGCCTGACGACTGTCAGGCAATGCAAACGTATAATTCCACATCTCCCGCCATATCGGCGATTTTGCTTCTGCTCCCGTCTTGAATTTGCCTTCGCGTCTATCGCCCGACCAGTCTTTGCGACCCAAGTCCGGGCAACGAATCGACCTTCCCCATTTAGCTGCTTCCGCCGATGCGCTTGCCATCGCCGGGCTTGCTCGTTCTGAGCATTTGCTGGCAATCATCACCGCCAGCCCGCTGGAAGCGCAACGACTGGCGGAAGAAATCGCTTGGTTCGCGCCGGGCCTGCGGGTGAATTTGCTGCCTGATTGGGAGACCTTGCCATATGACAATTTCTCACCGCATCAGGACTTAATTTCCGAGCGATTGGCTACCTTGCACGCCGTTACCCAAGGCGCGTGCGATGTGTTGATTACAGCGGCATCAACGGCGATCACGCGGCTTGCGCCACCGACGTTTTTGGCCAGCCACACGTTTTTCATGAAGAAGGGCGACCGGCTTAACGTCGAGAAACTGCGCGCGCAACTCACACTCGGTGGCTATCAACACGTCAATCAAGTCGTCACTGCGGGCGAATACAGTGTGCGCGGCGGCTTGATTGATTTGTTCCCGATGGGGACCGCATTGCCCTATCGCATCGAGTTGTTTGACAATGAAATCGAAACCATCCGCAGCTTCGATGTGGACTCACAGCGCACGCTTTACCCGGTACCGGAAATTCGCCTGCTGCCCGCGCGTGAGTTCCCTGCCGGCGATGTCGGGCGCACCAAATTCCGCCAGCGTTTCCGTGAGATATTTGAAGGCGATGCCTCACGCATTAGTCTTTACAAGGATGTTTCAAACGGCATTTTGCCGGCCGGTATTGAATATTTCTTGCCGCTATTTTTTGATAGCACGGCAACACTGTTTGACTATTTGCCACAGGGCACTTCGCTGCTTTTGCATGGCGACGTACCTGCCGCGATTGCAGAATTTTGGACGGATACCAAAGGCCGCTACAAAATGCTCGGCGGCGATCGCTCGCGTCCGGTGTTGATGCCGGAAGACTTGTTTCTGCGCGATGAGGAATTTTTTATTGCGGCGAATTTGTTGCCGCTCTACGTTCAGCGAGTTGGTGCTGAAATGCAGTGTCGGCTTAGTACAGCCGACCCGCTTCACGGGCACGAAGCGATGCTTCGTGAAACCCCCGCTCCGCCGCCGTCATCAGAGGTAAGCCTCCCTTCTCTCGCCGTCAACCGCAAAGCCGATGACCCACTGGCTGCTGTGCGAGCTTTTTTAAGCACAACAAAATGCCGCGTGTTATTACTCGCCGAATCTGCCGGTCGCCGAGAAACGCTTAACGACTACTTAAGCGAACACGGTCTACGCCCTGCACCCTGTGCCAACTTTGCCGAATTTTGCGCGAGTGACAACGCGTTCATGCTCAGCACCGGCCCGCTATCCGGCGGCTTCGTGCAGAGCAGTGAAACGCCGTTTGCCATCGTCACCGAAAACGAGCTTTACGCCGCCACTGCGCGCCCACGCGGACGACGCACCGATGCCCGGCGGGCTAATTTGGAAGGTTGGCTGCGCGATTTATCCGAGCTGAAAATTGGCGATCCGGTGGTGCATGAGAACCACGGCATTGGCCGTTATTTGGGTTTGCTGCACATGGATTTCGGCGAAGGACTCACGGAGTTTTTGCATTTGGAATACGCCGGAGAAGCCAAGCTGTATGTACCCGTCTCGCAACTGCATGTGATCTCGCGTTATAGCGGTGCCGATCCCGAAACTATTCAACTGCACACTCTAGGTAGCGGCCAATGGGACAAGGCCAAGAAAAAAGCAGCCGAGCAAGTACACGACACGGCGGCTGAATTGCTGCAGCTCTACGCCGTGCGTGCCGCGCGCGAAGGTCATGCCTTCAAATTCAATGCGCATGATTTGGAGGCATTTGCCGACGGCTTTGGTTTTGAAGAAACGCCCGACCAAATCGCCACCATCAAGGCGGTAATCGAGGACATGACTTCGGGCAAACCGATGGATCGCTTGGTCTGTGGCGATGTCGGCTTTGGCAAAACTGAAGTCGCCATGCGCGCAGCATTCATCGCTGTGGCTGATGGCAAACAGGTCGCCATTCTTTGCCCAACGACCTTGTTAGCCGAACAACACTACCAAAATTTCGCTGACCGCTTTGCCAATCTGGCGGTGAAAGTCGCCGAGATTTCGCGCTTCAAAAGTGCCAAGGAACAAGCCGAGGCGATTCAATTACTCGCCCAAGGCAAGATTGATATTTTGATCGGCACGCATCGTCTGCTACAAAAAGATGTGCAGTTTGACCGCCTTGGTTTGGTGATTGTCGACGAGGAACATCGCTTCGGTGTGCGGCAAAAAGAAGCGCTCAAGACCTTGCGGGCTTCAGTTGATATCCTGACTCTCACTGCGACGCCAATTCCGCGCACCTTGGGCTTATCGCTCGAAGGCTTGCGCGATTTTTCGGTAATTGCCACGCCGCCGCAAAAGCGTTTGGCGATTAAAACTTTCGTTGCCAAATGGTCTAGCGGTCAAGTTCGCGAAGCCTGTTTGCGTGAATTCAAACGCGGTGGTCAGGTGTATTTGTTGCACAACGAAGTCGACACCATTTTGAATATGAAGGAACGACTCGAAACCCTATTGCCAGAGGCGCGCATCGTTATTGGCCATGGCCAATTGCCGGAGCGCGAACTGGAACGGGTGATGCGTGAATTCACCCAGCAAAAACATAATCTCTTGCTCTGTTCGACCATTATCGAAACCGGCATCGACAACCCACACGCCAATACCATCGTCATTAATCGCGCCGACAAATTCGGCCTGGCCCAATTGCATCAATTGCGTGGTCGCGTGGGTCGCTCGCATCATCAGGCCTACGCCTATTTGCTCACCGATCAAGATGCCAAACCTAGCGCGCACGCGCAGCGCCGCCTCGATGCCATCTGCGCAATGGAAGAGCTTGGCTCGGGGTTTTTCCTCGCCATGCACGATCTTGAAATTCGCGGTGCCGGCGAAGTATTAGGCGAGAATCAAAGCGGCGAGATCCACGAAATCGGTTTCGCGATGTACACCAACATGCTCGGAGCTGCGGTGCGCGCACTCAAGAAAGGCGACGCGATTCCGGATTTGACTCAACCGCTGTCTGTCACCTCGGAAATCAATCTGCGCGTCCCTGCGCTGCTCACTAATATCTATTGCCCCGATGTGCACGAGCGTCTGACTTTGTATAAACGGCTTGCCAACTGCGACAGCGATGATGATTTGCGCGATATGCAGGAGGAATTGATTGATCGCTATGGCGAGATGCCGTCGCAAACACAAGCTTTGTTGGAAACACATCGCATGCGCTTGCTGTGTCGTCGCTTTGGCGTCGCCAAGCTCGATGCTGGACCGAACAGTATCAGCTTGCAATTCATCAAGAATCCGCCAATTGATTCGGCAAATATCATTCGCTTACTCCAATCTGACCGGCAGATCAGATTGGCGGGACAAGATAAGTTGAGTTGGCAAAAATCTTCAGCTGATTTGAAAACTCGAATTGATGCGGTCAAGGAATTGTTTCGGAAATTGAATCCCGCTGGATTCAAATAGCGCCTAGTCCAACAAAACTTCACTAGCACCGACTATCCTTCGTCACATGAGCTCTGAAACCAATTCATCCCGCGTCCGCATCGCGTCTTACCTGCTCGCCGCAGTGGCGCTGGTTACGATTCTGGCAGTGCACCTGCTGGCGTCGCTGTTCGCCGGACTATTGGTGTTCGAACTGGTGCATGTCATCGCACCCCGCCTAGAAAAACATTTCGCCACCGAGCGTGGCCGCCTGATCGCAGTGGCTTTACTCTCGGCGTTGGTGGTTGGTGGCTTCATCCTCGCCGTCATTGGCGCTATCGCATTTTTTCGCAGCGATGCCGGAAATCTTGCACAACTTAGCGAGCGGGTCGAAGGCATTCTCCATCAAATTCGCGCCGGCACACCAGACTGGCTGATAGACACGCTGCCGATCAGCTTCGATCAGTTGCAACAAAGCGGACCGCAATTGCTTCGTGATCACGCCGCCCAATTGCAAAAGATGGGCATGAATGCCGCGATTGGATTTGCCCACGTGGTGTTTGGCATGATCATCGGCGCGGTAATCGCGATACAGGAAACGACACATGCGCTCAATGCAAGGGCTCCAGCGCCTTTGGTGGTCGCCCTGACGGAACGCGTACAGAGACTTGCCGACGCGTTTCGTCGCGTGGTGTTTGCTCAGGTGCGCATCTCGGCGATCAACACCACCTTCACGGCAATCTATCTGATGGTCGCCCTGCCCTTGTTCGGTGTCCATTTGCCGCTCACTAAGACCATGATCGCAATCACTTTTTTGGTCGGTCTGTTGCCGGTGATTGGCAATCTAATCTCCAACACCGTCATCCTGCTGGTCAGTCTGGCGCACTCACCACAAGTGGCAATTTCTTCACTGACCTTTCTGGTCGTCGTGCATAAACTCGAATACTTCCTGAACGCAAAAATCGTCGGCGGTCAAATCAACGCACGCATTTGGGAGTTGATTACCGCGATGCTGTTGATGGAAGCGATCTTTGGCTTGCCTGGACTGGTTGCTGCACCGGTGGTTTATGCGTGGGTCAAGGAAGAACTGACACGAGTTGGTTTGGTCTAAATCAATTTCTACCATCTCTATTTTTCGCCAGTTGGTGCTGGTAACACGCCGTTAATTTTCTTATGCAAACCACAGAAAATCTAAATATCGAATCCTTCTCGCCGATGCCAACGCCAGAGGAGATACACGCTCGCGTTCCGCTTTCCGAAGCCGCTGCAAGCACCGTCATTCAGGGCCGTCGTGCGCTTGAAGCAATTCTAGATCGCAACGACCCGCGTCTATTTGTAGTGCTCGGTCCCTGCTCGATTCACGACCCGATTGCCGGTCTGGATTACGCGCGCCGCCTCAAACAGCTCGCCGATAAAGTTCAGGACACTATGCTGCTGGTAATGCGAGTGTATTTTGAAAAACCACGCACATCGACCGGCTGGAAAGGCTATATCAACGACCCGCGCATGGACGACACTTTTCACATCGAAGAAGGCATGCAAAAAGCACGTGAATTTTTGCTCGCCGTCAATGAAATCGGATTGCCAGCCGGCACCGAAGCACTTGACCCGATTTCGCCGCAATATCTAGGCGATTTGATTGCCTGGACCGCTATCGGCGCACGCACGTCTGAATCGCAAACGCATCGCGAAATGTCGTCTGGTTTGTCCACGCCCGTGGGTTTCAAAAACGGTACCGATGGGACCTTGGATGCAGCCATCAACGCGATTATTTCGGCGGGAGCACCACATAGTTTTCTGGGTATCAATGCGCAGGGTCGCTCGGCTGTCACCCGCACACGCGGCAATAAATACGGCCATTTGGTGTTGCGCGGCGGTGGCGACCGACCCAACTATGACACGGTCAGCGTTGCGCTTGCCGAAGCCGCGCTGGCCAAGGCCAAATTGCCAAAAAATATTGTGGTCGACTGCTCACACGCCAATAGCTACAAGAAACCCGAACTGCAACCTTTAGTGATGCAAGATTGCGTCAATCAATTGCGCCTTGGCAATCGCTCGATAGTGGGGTTGATGATCGAGAGTTTCATCGAAGCCGGCAATCAACCCATACCTGCAGATTTGTCGCAGCTAAAATACGGCTGCTCGGTGACCGATGCTTGTGTCGATTGGGCGACCACGGAAAAAATAATTCTTGATGCGCATAGCGCGCTGAAAAATCCACTCATCCAACGCGCCACGTAAAAGACTACGCCATGACTCTCATCAAACCATTTCGCGGCCTACGCCCCGCTGCTGGCCGTGCGCAAGAAGTCGCCGCGCCGCCCTATGATGTACTCTCCAGCAGCGAAGCACGCATTCGCGCCGAGGGCAAGCCGCATTCGTTTTTGCACATTTCAAAACCGGAAATTGACCTGCCCGCCGATACCGATCCCTACGCTCCCAGCGTGTATGCCAAGGCCGCCGAGAACTTGGGCACAATGCTCACTGCTGGCGTTTTGGTGCGCGATGAAACGCCTTGCTACTACGCCTATCGGCTGAGCATGCCGACCGCCAATGGCTTGCATGTGCAGACCGGCTTGGTCGCTGCAGCATCGGTGGCGGAATACGATGCCAATCGAATTCGCAAGCACGAATACACCCGTCCCGATAAAGAAGATGATCGGGTGCGACAAATCGAAGCGCTTAACGCACAGACTGGCCCGGTCCTGTTGGCCTATCCCGAATCAGCTGCCGCCGATGCGCTGATTGCGGCGATCACCGCAAACGCCGCCGACGCGGATTTGACCGCCGACGACGGGATTCGCCACGAGATATGGGTGCTAAGCGACGAAACAAAATGTGCTGCCATCACCAGTACTTTTGAAGGTATGGCGGCGCTCTACATCGCCGATGGTCATCACCGCTCAGCAGCCGCCTCGAGAGTAGCCGCAGCGCGTCGTCAACATGGCCACGAACTAGCTTCGGATTATTTTTTGACGGTAATTTTTCCACATCACCAAATGAAAATTTTGGACTACAACCGCGTTGTGAAAGATTTGAACGGGCTTGACCAGTTGGTGCTGGTGACACGCTGTCAGACAGCGTTTGCGGTGGAAGAGAGTGCAGTTCGGGTACAACCATCTCAGGTGGGTGAATTCGGAATGTACCTCGGCGGCAAATGGTACAAACTGACGATCAAACCGGAACTGGTTCCCAGCGATCCCGTCGCGAGTTTGGACGTGTCTTTGTTATCCGACCACCTACTCGCACCGATTCTGGGTATTGCCGATTTGCGCACTAACAAACGCATCGATTTCGTTGGCGGAATTCGCGGCTTGGGCGAGCTGGAAAAACGCGTCGATTCGGGCGAAATGGCGGTTGCCTTCGCGCTCCACGCCACCGGCATGACGCAGCTGATGGCAGTCGCCGATAGCAGTAACGTGATGCCACCAAAGTCGACCTGGTTTGAACCCAAACTGGCCGATGGGCTGGTGTCACACGTCTTGGATTAGCTATTAGTCGAGCGCTTTGATGACTTCTGCCAGCATTGCCTGCGGCTTGTAGTGCAATTTGAACGGGGTCAGCCCTAGGCGCACAATCACCAGTTGCTTTGAAGGCACGATGGCAACTGATTGACCGTCGTGGCCGAGCATCCAAAATGTGTCCGGCGGCAGCTTAAACGCTGTGTCCGGGCTCTTGTCCTCAGGCGAATCACCGCTGGGTCCCCAGCGCCATACTTGCCCCTGTCCGTAGGCGCCTTTGGACGCTGGTGCGAGGCTACTCATCATCGCCACAAATCCTTCAGGCAACAAGCGCTGGCCTTGCCACACACCGTCCTGCGCGAGAAACTGACCGAAGCGCGCCCAGTCTTGCGCCGTGGCGTACATGTAACTCGAGCCAACCAAATTGCCACGCGCGTCAGCTTCAATCACCGCACTACGCATCCCTAAGGGCGCGAACAATCGTCGTTGCGGAAAACTTAACGACTCTGCGCCTACGACTTTTTGCCAAATACTTGATAAGAACACCGTCGTGCCACTGGAATAATTCCACGTCGTACCAACCGGATGTTCGAGTGGTTGCGCATGCACGTAGGCGGCCATATCCGGCTCCAGATAGAGCATGCGCGTGACATCGGACACATCACCATAGCCCTCGTTAAAACGCAGGCCACTGCTCATCGCCATCAGGTCGGCGACGGCAATTTTTTCGCGTCCGTCGGGAGGCGTAGCGGTCGGCCACCAGCCGGTTTGGTCGAGTTTCAATTTTTTATCTTTGACTTGCATGCCAATGAGGGCGGCGGTAATCGATTTGGTCATCGACCAACCAAGTAGCGGGGTGTCGCGCGAGAACCCATCAGCGTAGCGTTCGGCAATTAGATTGCCTTGGTAAATAACAGCAATGCCTCGCATGCCCTGCCCCGCCAATTCCTCCTTAGCGATAAGGCTTTGCACGATGCTATTGGGCACTGCCTCAGCACCTTCGGGCCAAGTTGACTTCGGCGTAGCGGCTAATGCCATTGGCTGCGTGAATTGATACGTTACCGCTTGTGTCAGGTCGCCATCGGGAACCGTTGCGCAGCCGGTTCCAGGGCGATAAACCGCCAAGCCTTTACCGATGAAACCGAACAGTCCTGCTCTGACTACTTTCGCTTCGCGATCAACATCGATACGCATTAAACGTAGCAGCGGATGCCCTGGTGCTTGAACGTCCAGCTTCAAGACTTCTTGCGCATCACGGTGGGCCAAAAACACATTTGAGCAAACAATTTTTGCTGTGTAGTTCGCCCCCACTCGAATTAGTTCTGGCGGCGTCAACACCAACAATGCCGCAGTCACCATCACAAGCAAACTCGTACCACCAGCTATCAACCATTTCAACCGCATGTTCAGTTGCTCCAAAAAATTCGGGCTGCCTATTGCGACAGCCCGACTCGTTTCAGCGACTCAAAATAGGTCCAACTACATATTGACTTTGAACTCTACGCCGACAAAGCGCGGAGGATTAAGGCTATTAGCGTATGGCGTTCCCAAGGTAAATGCGGTTTGCCCGCCACCACCGTAATCGAGATATTGTTTGTCGAGCAAGTTATTGACCAGCAACGCCACACCATAGCGGTGATTCTGATTTTCCCAGCCAAGTTTCCAATCAACTTTGGTCGTCGCCAGACCAGGGTCAAAGCTTATCCCCGGCATGCAGGCGTATTCCACCAGATGCTGGGCATTGCAGCGCGTTTTGCTGGTGTGAGTGGCCTGCAGTGTTGAGTCGAAAAAGCCGTCAAGTCCACTCCACTTCACACTCGCCCCACCCATCAAGGTCAAATGCGGTGTACCTGTCGGTTGACCATTCAGACTACTGACTACGCCAGTGATCGGGTGACTGAATGAGCCCTTGGTATATGTCATATCGATGTACTCGCCGCCGCCAAATAGGGTCACCATCTGGCTAACTTTCCAGCGCGCATCAAAGTCGACTCCTTTGGCTTCTTGATCACTTACCACGACACCGTAAGAAGGTGGCGCCGGTGGTGAAGGAATCAGCGAAATTGATTGCAAGTTTTTAAATTTATAGGCAAAGAATGAGACGTTCAGCGCCAATTTGATATCGCGCAGATAAGTCTTGAATCCAGCTTCGAAATTGGTCATTTTTTCCGGTTCAAACCGACCTGAGGCGCTGTCAGTCGGATTTGGCACGCTAAAGTTGTAGCCGCCCGCCTGATAGCCGCGAGACAACGAGGTAAATAGGAGGGTGTCTTTGGACAATTTGTGGTCGAGAACCAGACGCGGACTCCAATCAGTCCAACTATGCGTAGTACCCACCTGCGTCGCTGCGACGGTCGCCGGACCGCCAAACAAAATATTGGTCGTTGTAAAACCTAGCACATTGGTTGCGATGAAATTTCCGGTACCCAGAACAAGGGGATCGGCCGCGGTTCCATCGGAATACGCCGCCGGGAACAACCAAGTGACTTTCTTTTTGTCACGCGTGAAACGCAAGCCACCAGTCAAATTGGTTGCAGGTGTTAGATGCCAAATCACGTCACTGAACGCCGAAGTCGATTGCGTCTTCACGCCAAAATAAGCTCGTTCGTGCCAAAGGCTGAGGTCAAACGCATTGGCCGGAAAACCTGATCCTTGAATGAATGTATTGAACAAGTCTGCAGCCGGCAAAAATCCTGCACCTACCGCGCCTTGTATCCCCGGGCTGTTCACAAAAAAGGTATCTAGCGCGGCCAGAGTGCCATCCCCACCCAGTATCTGCTTCGCATCGGCGTTGTAGTAGCTCAGACCGGCTACCCAGTCAATGCTGTCGCTCTTGGCCGACAGCTTGAATTCTTGCTGAAAGCTAGATTCGTCCTTAACGTCGACCGTAGATAAATAGGTACGGAAGTTGGATGTGCCGTCATTGTCTGTCACATTTTGCGACTTGAAGGTTCGATAGGCAGACAGCGATTGGAATGTCATACCAGCCAAAGGCAATTCAATTTTCAGTGTTGCGCCATCAAAGGAGCGGGTTTCCCAGTTAGGTGCATCAATATCTAAATTGCGATTTCGAGGATCGACAAAGGGCGATCCAAGCGGACTTGGCGGGAATGGCGGCCGTACCCCCGCTGCAACTTTGATCAAGCCAAAAGTTCCACGACCGGATTGATCGAGTTCTTCATGTTCCCATGTGAAAACAACCTTGGTGTCCGGTCGGGGTGACCACTTAAAAGCCAGCCGCGTACCCCAATCGTCTTTGCCGTTGTAATCCTTGCCATCAAAATTATTTTTTACCCACCCGTCGCTCTTGCTACGCACGGCGGAAAACCGCAATGCGGTCGTGTCGTTAATCGCCGTATTGAACAACACATCGCCGTCTTGACGCCCGAACTTACCGAGCAACACGCGTGCAGCCGCTTCTTTATTTTGCGAAGGCTCATTAGTAACAATCGAGAGCGCGCCCGCTGCGCTATTGCGGCCAAACAGGGTTCCCTGTGGCCCTTTCAGCACTTCGACACGCTGGATGTCATTGAAATTCATCAACGCACCACCAGTCTTGCCGGTGTAAACACCGTCCACATAAATCCCGACCGGTGCATCCGTCCCTATGCCGAAATCAGAGGGTCCTAAACCGCGTAATGAAAAACTCGGCTGCGTCGGCTCGGAATCATCGATCACCAATCCAGGAACGTAGCCATTGAGTTCAGCCAGATTGTTCGCGCCAAGTGTATTGATTTGATCCATCGAGATCACTGCCATCGTAATCGGCACGTCGCGTTCGGTTTGGATGCGCGACTGCGCAGTGACCACCACCGTTTGTATGTCTTGTTGCGCCATGACTGGCAGCGCGGTGGTGCCGCAGGCAAACGCTAAGGCAAGGCTACGAAAAATTATGGTTTGTTTCGGCTTCTTCATTCAATTCTCCTTGGGCTATCGATTATTGTTTTTGGTTTTCTGCAGCGACTTACTTTTTGACACTCAACATATAGTCCGCAACAGCGCGGCGCATCTCAGGATTCAGATGCGCTTGTGTCGGCATTGGCGGGAAATCATCACGCTTTTTCACCGGCTTGGCAATGTATTCCGCTATGCCTTGCGCATTGCCCGCATACATGGCCTGAATAATCTGCGTTGGCGGACCTATCATGCGCGCGTTGTAAGCGTGGCAACCAGCACAGATTCCGTTGTACAGAACTTTGCCTTTGTCGGCAGTTTCGGTACTCCGTGGTGGCGCCGGTTTGTCGAGCAAAAGTGTCGCAATATCGGCTGTGGTGTTTTTCGCACAGGTGTTACTCCAACTGCCAATTCCCAGCGTTGCATGCGCTGCTCTATCGAGCATGCAACTGCCCGTTCCAGCGCCGACTGCGACCACATCCGGGCCTTGGCGAGTGAGCGAGGCGACCATCAGCGCTTTGACTTCAGGGATAGGCTCGTAGCCATTGTTGGAAAAATTATTGCGCAGAATACTGACGCGATCTGGATTGGGATCGGATTCTGGATCAGGTGAAATGTTCGAGGCGTTTTTGTGATCGGTAACGATAATTCCGGCATTCTTGTTGTCGCGAATGATATTGTTCTCAATCACCACATCGTCCGCCGCCATCACCAAAACACCAGTACCGCTAGGCACGCCAGACACAATCGAACCGACCGCACCAAAATTTTTGTGATTATTGCCGACGATAAAGTTATTGCGGATGATGACATCGAAGGTTGACTTAATCGGCAAACCCGGCGTGATGAAAGTCAGGATGCCGCCGGCGTTGTCATAAACCATATTGTTTTCAACGATCGCGTGGCGCGAATTTTCAATTTCGATGCCGGCCACACTGGCAAAAACTTCGTTGTGTGCGACATGCACGTTATCCGACATGCCAACATAAATCGCGGCATCTTCAATGCCCGATAAAACGTTGTATTCAATCAGTCCGTTCTGTCCGAGCTGCGGGAAGATTCCGTACACGCCGGTATCGACAATCCAGTTATGCCGAATCACAAAATTGTTGCCCGCCTGACCCATGATGGCGTTGCCTTTGTACTTAACGATTTTGAGATTCTCAATGCGAATGCCATTGCCCGAATACAGCACAGCGTCGTTGAGTTTGCCCAAGCCATCAAGCACCGGCCAGACCCCTTCTTTAATTACACCGATCAAGGAAATATTGTCTTTATCGATATAAACCGTTTCGCTGTAAGTGCCGGGTAAAACCTGAATCGTATCGCCGGCCTTGGCCTGATTCACTGCGTCCTGAATCAAGCTGCCTGGTTTCACCATGATGACTTTTCCGGCGCTGCTAGCTGCAGCCAATAGCGCCGCACCGGTGTTGCCAGTTGCTTTAGCGTTCATGCCACTCAAAGTGGCCTCCGCTGACGGCGTGTTGCCAGCACCTACTGACGAACCAGAGAACGAACTTTGTTGTTTAGCAATCGTATAGCCCGTTGCCGCCGCTACTGCTACTGCCACCACGCCTGCAAATATTCCGACCTTGCTCATATTCACTCCTCGATATTTATTTTGGTTGTAGGCCGGATGGTACTTCACTTGGGCGTTGTGGTTTGAACGATTCATCAGTCAGTGTTTTCAAAAAATCAACTAAACGATCTAGCTCCTTGTTGGATAGCTTGGGTTCCCAAATATGCCAATGCAGCGCTAGTTTTTCATTTTTAGGCACGGCATGGCCGCGCCCTTCGTTGTAGAAGCTCACTGTTTCCCGTAGCGACTTGAATCGCCCTGAATGCATGTAAGGCGCGGTAAGTTCGACGTTGCGCAAACTCGGCACTTTGAATCCACCACGCATCGCTTTCTCGCCGGTCGTCGTTTGTGCGCCGGCATCGAAGGCGTGGCCTTCGGGTTCGGGCGTCCCCAGAACCGCAATCTGTTGGTTGGAAAATAAAGGTGGTGTATGGCACTCCGCACAACGCGCGACGAATGAGCGAAAAACGTTAAGACCTTCGAGTTCATTTTTGCTCAGCGCATCCGATACACCATGCGCATAGAGATCGTAGCGACTATTGAGTGAGACCAATGAGCTTTCAAACGCGGCGATGGCGCGATACACATGGTCTACACGAATGCCCGCCGCTGCATCTTTGAAAGCGCTGGCAAACAGTTGGCGATACGCGGGGATAGCATTAAGGTTGGCTAATAATTTCTGCGGTGTATTCGCCATTTCGCGCGCGTCGTACAGCGGACCTTGCATCTGCGCTTCCAGCGTGGTCGCGCGTCCATCCAAAAACAAGCGCGACAAAAATCCGACGTTCCACAAGCTAGGCGCGTTGCGCGGCAGCTCCTTGCCATTGACGCCGATACTGCGCGCCTTCCCATCGGCAAAACCTCTGTCAGGATTGTGACAACTTGCGCAAGCCACTTGCTGCGTGCCGGACAATATTGGATCAAAAAACAGATAGCGCCCCAGGTCAATTTGTTGTGCGGTGAATCCTTCACGGTTTGACGGCAAACCGGTTTTCAGACCACCGACACCAGCATTTTCCAAGGATGCATATTGTTCGTAATTGCTCCGCAAATAGCAGCGCCCTAGCCGAAGTTCAAAGCTCGCCGGACATTGCGTAGCGAGCTGAAAATCTTTGGCGTACGCGATTTGTCCAAATGCGCTTAGGAATATGACAAATAAGGCGATAGGCCATACCCAAATTTTGCGCGCTACAGTCATTTCAAAGTTGCGATATAAGCTAGCGCATCACGACCACTTTTCATATCCGCCAACATCGTCGCGCCGACCCGCATTTGTGCGCCCCATTTGTCATCTGGATGAGCACCGCGTCGGCCCTCGCGAAACGCTTTGAGCTGACGCTCAGTGTAGGTCGCGTCCAAGCCAACCAGGCTCGGTGCACCTAGCGTTGGATTACCACGTGCGGCGCTGCCGTGACATGAACTGCAAATCGCATTGAACTGACTTCGACCGTTTGCCACGTCAGTGTCACTCACTTTTGCACTCGATGCCACAGGTTGTGGCGGCAGACTCGCAATGTGTTGGGAAACTGCCAGGCGCTGATCGTCAGAGATCAGCACCTTCGCCGCCTCGCGCATCTGAGTGCCGTAGCGATCAGCGTTATCGGAGCCACGACTGCCACTGGCAAAATTGGCTAGCTGTCGGCTCACATACCATGGCGCCATGCCGGCAATATTGGGTGCGCCAAGCTGTGCGTTACCTTCGCCACGAGCGCCGTGACAAGCCACGCAGCTTGCAAACAGTTTCTTGCCGTCGGCTGCCAAAAGCGGCAGTGCGAAGACTACTAAAAAAAGCAGTGTCAGAAAGCGTGGAAGTGCATTTACTTTCTTATGGCTGGTGGGCATTCGTAGTCCTTTGTGGTCATGCTCATTGCGCAAATTGCTCACCTGCAATCCGACAATAGCAAAAGTCCGCTGATCAAAGTGAAAATATCGGCAAATGGATAAAGGCTAGTTATCCAGCGCAATTATCGTAGAGCAATTTTTGCTGAGGTAATATTTCTGTTGCCGCATATCGTTATGAGAGTGTTGCAGGGAAACGCTGCGTTTGGCATCGCAATCCCTGAACGTGATCGTTTGCCCAAGCGCATGCCGCCATAGCCCACAAGAAAATTTTGCCGAGGGGCTTGCACAACAACGTCGTCGTAGTTAAAGTGCTCGGCTTGGGTTGATCAGTATCAATTCTGAACGAATCTGGAAAACCAGTAGCTTGCACCACCGCGCATAAGAAATAGTGTAGCCTCTATTCAACAGAAGATAAATTTAGCCCTTGGGTCGGAGTAGTTACTTCGGCCTCAGACTGAGGATAAAAAACTGCTCAAATGAGTTACGCCGACCCGCAAGATTCCAGCCGTCGTCTGACCGGCCTAGCCTTTGTTGTCGCTCTCCACGTTTTGTTGGTTTACGCGTTGATCAATGGCCTCGCCAAGAAGATCATCGAAGTGGTTCAAGCGCCACTCGAAACAAAGATTATCGAGGAAGTCAAAAAGCCGCCTCCAGACAAGCCGCCTCCACCACCACCAAAAATGACGGCACCACCACCGCCATTCATTCCGCCAGTCGAAGTGCGCATTGATGCACCCCCTAGCCCGTCGGCGATTACTGCGGTATCCGCTGTCAAACCAGCGGTTGAAGCGCCAATTCAGCGCCCGGCGCCAGTTGGTCCATCGCGTACGCCGGCGGTGGTTGATGCCGGTAAATGCGCAAAGCCAGAATATCCACCGGCATCGATTCGTGCGCAGGAAACCGGGCTTGTGGTGCTGCAGTTCTTGATTGGTGCGGACAGCTCCGTGATTGACAGCAAAATTGAACGATCGTCAGGCTTCCGTCGGCTGGACGAGGCGGCCAAACGAGGCTTGAGTCTGTGCAAGTTCAAGGCAGGAACAGAAGAAGGTAAGGCCGTGCAGTCGTGGGCACGGATTGAATATTTGTGGAAGCTGGACGAATAAGCCGCGCCTGAATGGCTGAGTCTTAGCCAAATTTTTAACAACGATTTTGAAACGCAAATGGAAGGATTGATTATGCGAATTACCCCGAATGTACGCAGCACGGCCCTAGTTGCCGTGGCACTCGTTGCTGTTGCAATGATGATGCACCCAGTCACAGCCTGGGCAGCAGATGCCGGCCCTGCCACCACCGTAGTCGACAACCCGTACGGCCTTGAGGCCCTCTGGGCGCAAGGTGACTGGGTTGCCAAAGGCACCCTGGCGATCCTGTTTATTATGTCGCTTGGTACCTGGTATCTGGGCATCGTCAAGTTGCTCGAACAGTCACGTCTTATGCGCGAAGCCAAAATGGCGCGCACTGAATTCTGGGGAGCGGCGACGATTGCGGAAGGCGCGCTCAAGCTAGACGAAGACAGCGCGTTTCGATATTTGGCCGACGAAGGAATCAAGGCTGCAGGTCACCACGAGGGATCAATGACGGATTCGATAGATCTTTCGACGTGGATCGGAATGTCTCTACAGCGGGCTTTCGATGAAATTTCTGATCGCATGCAAGGTGGCTTGGCATTCCTCGGCACCGTAGGCTCTACCGCGCCATTTGTTGGACTATTCGGCACTGTTTGGGGTATTTACGGCGCGCTGACGGCAATCGGAATGTCTGGTCAGGCATCAATTGACAAAGTAGCGGGACCGGTAGGTGAATCCTTGATCATGACGGCGCTTGGACTTGCCGTGGCAGTTCCGGCAGTGCTGGGCTACAACTGGATGGTTCGTCGCAACAAGACCGCGATGGCCCATGTAAAGCATTTCAGCAGCGAATTGCACATGGTTCTGCTTGCCGGTGGAAAAACTAGCGTGCGTAGCAAGTAAGACTTTTACTTTGCTAGTCCACGCATACTAATTAGGCCATACGGAGCGACGCCCCATGAGCATGAATGTAGGTTCTGCCGATGCCGAAGATGAAGTAGTCTCGACCATCAACACCACGCCGCTGGTTGACGTGATGTTGGTGCTGTTGATCATTTTTCTGATTACGGTTCCGGTAGCGATTCAAACAGTCAAAGTTACGTTGCCGGCGGAGACCAATGTACCAACACAGACCAAGCCTGAGAACATCGTGATTTCAATTGATAAGGAAGGTCTAACTTACTGGAATCAACAGTTAGTTCCGACCAACAAGGAATTAGTAGATCGATTGAAAGAAGTTGCGGTAATCAAACCACAACCTGAAGTTCACATCCGTGGAGACAAAGGTGCGCGTTACGAACCAGTCGGGCGTGTCGTCTTCGGCTGCCAACGAGCCGGAATCGTCAAAGTCGGATTCATTACCGAACCGCCACCACGTGGTTAGTTTGTTTGTAAAGCCAGACTAAGAAAGTGATAACACAATGAGTATGAATCTTGGAGGCAGCTCCGGCGAACAAGACGTGATGACCGAAATGAACACCACGCCGTTGATTGACGTGATGTTGGTGTTGCTGATTATGCTGATCATCACGATTCCGGTTCAAACACACGCGGTGAAGTTAAACATGCCGGCGGGTGCATCTACCCCACCGCCAGTGCCGCCGATTGTCGTTCGTATTGATGTCGATTTCGATGGCACTATTTTGTGGAATGGTGAGGTCCTTGCCCGTGCCGTAGACGTCCAAGCCAAGGGGCTTTTCAACCCCGAGGTGGTGCAACCTGGTTCCGGCACTTTGGAATCCCGCTTGCGCGAAGTGGCAAATACCCCAGATCAGCCCGAGGTTCATTTGCGCCCCAACAAGCTTGCCAAGTACGAGCACGTTGCGTACGTGATGGCGACGGCGCAGCGGTTTGGCGTCAAGAAATTAGGCGTCATTGGCAACGAACAGTTCGTCGATTAAGTTGTCAGTCTTTGATGGTTTAAGGTAACTATGAATACATCGTTCAGATTTGTCGCGACGGTTGGATTTCGTCGGCTAGCGCTTACCGTTGTGGCAGTTTGCAGCCTGAGTTCAATCGGCGCAATTGCTCAGGATGCTAAGCCCGCCGGAAATACTGTCCGTCCTGAAATCGGCAAACCGCTGCAGGCAGCGATGGACGCACTGCGGGCGAAAAAATATAAGGACGCGATGGCGCGTATCCATGAAGCAGAGGCTGGTTTGATGCTCGCAGGAAAATCTGCCCATGAAGTTTATTTGGTACAGCGTGTCAAGGGACAAATTGCCGGTTCCTCGGGAGAGCCACAGATTGCCGCCGAAGCGTTTGAAGCGGCTATCGCTTCAGGCGCGATTCCCAGTAACGACAAAATCTCACTGTTGGGCGCACTGAGCGGCCAATACTATGCTGCCAAACAATATGCAAAATCTGGCGACGCAGCAAACCGTTACTTCAATGAAGGCGGAACCGATCCAGCGATTCGAACTCTGCAGATTCAGGGGCTGTATTTAGGCGGTGATCTGGCGCGAGCCAGCAAGGAACTTCAGGCAGAGATCGCAACCAACGAAAAGAATGGCAAGCAGCCATCTGAGCAACATTTGCAAATGCTGGCGGATGTGTCAAACCGACAAAAGGACAATGCTGCCTTCACATCAACGATGGAAAGACTGGTAGCGAATTACCCCAAGCGCGATTACTGGCAGTCACTTATCTATTCAGTCGCCACGAAGCCCGGTTTTGCCAGCCGTCTCCAATTTGATGTTTTGCGGGTAAAGCTCGCAACGGATACTTTACGATCTACCGATGAATATGTTGAGGCGGCACAATTGGCGATTCAGGCGGGCTTTCCAGTCGAAGCCAAGAAATTTATTGACGCCGGTGTTGCTGCAGGAATGATTGGGACTGGCGCCGAAGCAGCGCGTCACAAACGCTTGCAAGACTCAACAGCCAAGGCAATTGCGGAAGATACAAAGACACTCGGGCAGGACGATGCCAAAGCTGCAGCAGCGGCAACCGGCGATGCACAATTAAATACAGGCTTGAATTATGTATTCCGTGGGCAGTCCGACAAGGGCCTACCGATGATGGATGCTGCCATTAAAAAAGGCGGATTCAAGCGTCCTGATGAAGCAAAGATGCTCTATGGCATGGCGCAAGTCATTGCGGGCCAAAAGGCGAAAGCTGTCGAAACCTTGCGTAGCGTCCGTGGTACAGACGGCACAGCTGAGTTGTCGCGGCTCTGGATATTGATTGCCCAGCGCGGCAGTTAAACATTACCCTGCCCGCGCAGCGGTCAGCAAGTGTTGCATACACAATGAAAAAAATCACCAAGGCTGTATTCCCTGTGGCCGGCTTGGGCACGCGTTTTTTGCCAGCCACTAAAGCTAGTCCCAAGGAAATGATGCCGGTGGTTGATAAACCGCTGATTCAATACGCGGTTGAAGAAGCAGTTGCCGCGGGAATACGCGACATGATTTTCGTTACCGGCCGATCCAAACGCGCAATAGAAGATCACTTTGACAAAGCCTACGAACTTGAAAGCGAACTCGAGCGCAAAGGCAAGAGTGAGTTGCTCTATTTAGTTCAGAATCTTCTACCGAAACACATCAATTGCATTTACATCCGCCAGCCTGAAGCGCTAGGTCTCGGGCATGCGGTACTTTGTGCACAGTCGGTAATTGGCGACGAGCCGTTTGCAGTATTGTTGGCCGATGATTTGATAGATGCCGACCCACCGGTTATGCAACAGATGGTAGAGGCTTACGCAACCCAACAATGCTCAATACTCGGAGTGCAAGAGGTAGCGCGAGCCGACACAGCTAGCTATGGCATCGTCGCGACTACACCACTAGCCGAAAGATTCGAACGCGTAAATGCTATTGTTGAAAAGCCAAGCCCAGAGCAAGCACCCTCAACGCTGGCGGTAGTTGGGCGCTATATCTTAAACCCAAGAATTTTTTATCATTTGTCGAAAATTGACACTGGCTCGCATGGCGAGATACAACTCACCGATGGTATTCAAGCGCTACTCGCAGAGGAGCAAGTTTTAGCCTACCGTTACCAAGGAACGCGTTTTGACTGTGGCTCCAAACTTGGTTACCTCGAAGCGACGGTGGCATTTGGGTTGCGACATCCCGAGGTTGGCGCAGCGTTTGCCGCCGCACTCAAAAATCGCTGATTTGCCAGTTTGTACGAAGACTGAGCGTCCGTTTTTTGTCAGTTGGTGCTGACCACACGCTGTCAAACTAAATCACTCGCGCGGTTATCGTCGCGATTGCCCCCTTGCCTAATGCATACTGATTTTCGTTAATCGTCCACGGCAGTTTGGGCGACAGTTTTTCGACCCTCGTTGCGCTAGTTTCACTAAGTGTCGGATGCCAATCAACAAGCAATTCGGCGACAGCATCGGGTGAGTTGCACACGAGCAACATGTCGCAACCCGCTGACCATGCTGCTTCAACCCGGGCCACAATTCCACCAACGACGCCGGCACCTTCCATCGACAAATCGTCGCTAAAAATCACCCCGTCAAAACCAACATCGTTGCGCAAAATATCCAGCCATACAGGCGAAAAACCAGCGGGACGCGAATCAACTTGCGGGTAAATGACATGCGCCGGCATCACCGCATCCAGCGCCAAGTTGCGGTAGGGGTAAATGTCCGGCGCGAGCTCCGCCAAACTACGCTCGTCGACGGGTTGCGCCACATGCGAATCAGCTGCCACCCAACCATGCCCCGGGAAATGCTTACCGCAGCACCCTAGTCCAGCGGCTTTCAAACCTTTGATGAGTGCTCCGGCGAGCTCAGTCACCGTCGCCGCATCGGCATGAAACGCGCGATCACCAATGACACTGCTACGCCCCCATTCGAGATCCAGAACCGGCGTGAATGAAAAATCTACACCGCACTGACGCAACTCTGCCGCCAGCAAATAGCCGATGGCGTGCGCGCCTTCGGTTGCCGCCGCGGGATCATCTTGCCACCACAGTCCAAGCTCACGCATCGCAGGCAAGCGCGTAAATCCCTCGCGACAGCGCTGTACGCGGCCGCCTTCATGGTCGATGGCGATGGGTAGCGGAGGATTACGTAGCGCGTGAATCGACTTACACAGTGCAGTAAGTTGCGGCGGATTCTCATAATTTCGGGCAAACAAAATAATTCCGCCAACCAGCGGATGGCGCAGTCTTTCGATATCCAGCGCAGTCAACAGCGTGCCTGCGATGTCTATCATTAATGGACCTAGCGGCAGATCGTGTGCGCTCATGATTTTTCCAATATGACAAAGGCAACGGCGAAATCCTGCTCATCGCTAATGCTCAAATGCACGGCGGTTTGCGCATCGAGCAAATGTGCTGCACTGGCATCCAATTCAAAATACGGTTGACCGAATTCATGATGTTTGACGGTAATCGCAGGCATAAGCAATGGGGCGCGCAGGCCACGACCAAGCGCCTTGGCCAGCGCTTCCTTCGCAGCAAACCGTTTGGCCATAAAAACTGCCGCATCGGGGGCGTGCGTGCATTCGTCGCACTCACTTACCGTAAGTATTTTCGTCATGGCGCGCACGCCGTGGCGCTCTAGCATTTGCCGCATGCGCTGCACAGCAACGATGTCAGTACCGATACCTTGAATCAATTGCAGCGCGCCGATGAGATGAGTCGTTTCATTTCGCGAATGGCGTTTTGCCAGCCCATAAAAATTGCTTCGGCGACGATCGCGTGACCAATATTGAGCTCGGCGATGCCCGAGAGCTTGGCGATGGATTGCACATTACCAAAATGCAGACCGTGACCAGCATTCACCCGCAGCCCTAACCGGTTTCCATGCATCACTGCTTGCTCGATGCGCCCCAATTCAAGCACCACGGCATCGCCTTGCGCCTCAGCATATGCGCCGGTATGAATTTCAACCACTGGTGCGCCACTGGCTCGCGCCGCATCAAGCTGACGCTCGTCAGCATCAATGAACAGCGACACACGAATGCCCGCCGCCGCGAGACGTTGTACGGCACTCTGAACACGGTCAAAACCGCCGACCACATCCAAACCGCCTTCGGTGGTCAGTTCCTCACGCTTTTCCGGCACCAGGCAAACATCATGTGGCCGAATGCGCAGCGCGAAAGCGATCATCTCTTCTGTTACGGCAGTTTCAAGATTCATACGCGTGGTGATTTGTCCGCGCAAATTCTCTACATCCTTGTCCTGAATATGGCGCCGGTCTTCGCGCAGATGCAAGGTAATCAAATCCGCCCCGGCTTGCTCAGCCAATAAGGCCGCGCGTAGCGGATCAGGATAAGTTGTGCCGCGCACTTGACGCAGTGTTGCGACATGATCAATGTTGATACCAAGTTCAATCACAATTCTTGTAACTCCATAAATACGCGCCGGGATTGCAAAGGTTTACCGCTCAGATGATGCGCAATCAATTGTCGCATTAGTCCTTTGCTCTCCTGTCGAGTCCGCGCGTCGCTGTAGTTGTCAGCCACCATATCGAGCAAGGTTTTTCCACTGACTGATAGCGTCTCATCAGCACCAACTGACGAGGCGACATGCTCTACCGGCCCGCGCTCTATCCAATAAATGTATTCCTTTTCCGAGTGCACTTTGTCGCCGGACTTTGCGTCCACATCCAGCGTCAATCCATAGCCAAGTTCCTTCAGCAATGATTGCTCAAAGCGTCGTAACTCAGGCGCATCTTCGGCACCGTTAGATAGCGCGCGCAGCGCATCGGAATAGGCGTCGAACAGCTGCGGATGCGCGTCATCACGCGGCAAAAGCTTGACCAACAGCTCATTCAGGTAGTAACCCAAAAGCAGGCAACGCCCAGACAGTAATGGCATGCCGCCGAGCCATTCCGCTTTGGCCAGCGTTTTGACTTCGCCACCGCCAAACCACCCTAACTCCAGCGGTGCAAATGCCATCAAATTGCCACGCATTAATGAGCGTGGCCGCCGTGCCCCACGTGCGAGCAAAGGCAAACGACCGTGGTCGCGAGAAAAGACATCGACCACCAAACTAGTTTCACTGAATGGGTAAGCATGCAACACAAAGGCCAATTGCCCATCAATTCGTGTGCGTGCCATCTGCTCTCTTTCGCTACTCGTAACCGAGACTCTTCAGAGCGCGCTGATCGTCCGCCCAACCGCTCTTGACCTTGACCCAAGTCTCTAGCCACACGCGGCCACCAAACAAGGACTCCATGCCTTTGCGTGCGTCGGTCGAAATGCGTTTTAACTGCTCGCCTTGTTTGCCGATGACGATGGATTTGTGCCCCGCCTTATCGACAACAATGGCAGCGTGAATCCGACGCAAATCACCTTCCATTTCAAATTGCTCAATCTCTACCGCGATGCCATAAGGGAGTTCTTCACCGAGATTACGAAATAGCTTTTCACGCAATATTTCGGCAGCCAAAAATCGTTCAGGTCGGTCAGTGAAGTCATCCGCGTCAAAAATCATTGGCGATTCCGGTAGATGTGTAGTCGCCCCTACTATCAATGCATCACAGCCATCGCCCTGCTCGGCCGAAAGCGGATAGATCGCGGCAAAATCACGCAGCGCTGCGACCTGGGCAATAAAGGGTAATAGCTCGACTTTATCTTTGAGTCGATCAATTTTGTTGATTGCCAAAATCACTGGGACCTCATCAGGCAGCATCGCCAGCAGGTCGTTTTCGCCCTGCCCCCAACGCCCCGCTTCGACCACCAAAACAACGACGCTGACATCGAGCAATGCGCTGGAGATATTGCGATTCATCGCACGATTGAGCGCATTCAAATGCTTTTTCTGAAAGCCTGGCGTATCGACAAAAATCAGCTGTGCCGTATCTGTCGTCAAGATGCCGTGAATTCGATGGCGCGTGGTTTGCGCTTTCTTCGAAGTGATACTGACCTTTGCCCCGACTAAGCGGTTGGTCAGCGTCGACTTGCCCACGTTTGGCCGGCCAATAATCGCCACAAATCCTGTGCGGAAAGTTGAAGCTTTGGAAGGCACTATTTCAGTTCCTCAACGGCTAATTTTGCGGCACTCTGTTCAGCCATCCGACGACTACGGCCTAAACCGATGGTTCGAATATTTAATCCAACAATCTGACATTCAACCTGAAACTCTTGCTCGTGCGCCGCGCCGCGTGTTGCCACCAATTCATAGTGTGGCAGTGCCAAACTCCTGGCTTGCAAAGCCTCTTGCAGCGCAGTCTTGGCGTCTTTGCCTGACTCATTGGGAGTAATGCTATTCAATGCAGGTTGAATAAGCGCGTTGATTACACGACTCGCTTGGTCAAATCCGGCATCCACAAACACCGCACCGAACACCGCCTCAAGCGCATCGGCAATTATCGAAGGCCGCTGCCGACCGCCACTTTTTTGTTCACCATCGCCCAACTTGAGATAGTCACCAAGCTCAATTGAATTAGCAATTCCCGCGAGCGACTCTTGACGCACAATACCTGCGCGCCAACGCGACAAATCGCCTTCTTGAAGCTTTTCGAAACGTGCGTAGAGGGCATATGAGACTACGCAATTGAGAACCGAGTCGCCCAGAAACTCCAGGCGCTCGTTGTTTGGTATACCAAAACTTCGATGCGTTAGCGCTTGTTCGAGCAAGCGAATGTCACGGAATTCATAGCCGAGTGCAGCCGTCAGCCGCGATAACTTCATTTCTCTTTACTGCTGCCCTCAAAATCGAACACCAAGCTGACATAGGAGAACAGTGGAATTTTGCTGGTGTAGGCGAAGCTAATCACGATATCTGGGCCGTCTTTGGTGACTTCAATATCGCCGGCAGTGACACGTTTGATGTTGTCAATCTCAGCAAATTTTCCGTAGGCCTCGCGGATTTTGGCAACGCTGGCGTCTTTAAGCGCCGGGTCGGCAGCCGTCGCAACGACCGCCTTTTTGATCTGACCAAATTCGATTAACTCAGGTGCTACTTTCATCGCTCCAAGAGCCAGTAGGCCAAATATAACCGCTGCAAACATTAATCCATTCAAACTAACGCCGCGCTGATACTTCATTTTTTTTGCTCCTTGTTCATTTGTTCAACGAACCGAATCGTTTCCAATTGCCAAGATTCAGCCAAATCCACACCGCTTTACCCACAATATTTTCTTCAGGCACAAAGCCCCAAAAACGGCTATCCGCTGAGTTGTCGCGATTGTCACCCATCATGAAATAATGCCCTGCCGGAACGACGCATTCGACACCT
Source organism: Rhodocyclaceae bacterium (assembly GCA_016721505.1). Classification (GTDB taxonomy): domain Bacteria; phylum Pseudomonadota; class Gammaproteobacteria; order Burkholderiales; family Rhodocyclaceae; genus JADKHX01. The sequence continues at coordinate 228,407 of JADKHX010000006.1, forward strand.
TCTGCATTGTAATTGCAATTTTCGCGATACGGAAAATCGCCCGGGTGAGTTACAAAAGACGGCGACTCCGGCTGCAGCAGAATGTGGTGTTCGGTGCCGCCCAGGGTCTCGTTAAACTGCGGCGTAAACTTCGGCGCAAAAACCCGATCCGGATCTTGATAGTCACTGGTTTTAACCTGGCTAATTTCTTGCCCATTTATCGTCAAGCGCTTATTGCGATACAGCAGCTTGTCGCCGGGCAAACCAACTACTCGTTTTATATAGTCCTGCGAAGGATCCGGAGGATAGCGAAACACCATCACGTCACCGCGTTGCGGCGAGTTTACTTCGATGATTTTCTTGTTTATTACCGGGAGTCGAATTCCGTAAGTGTATTTATTGACGACAATGAAATCGCCAACCAACAAAGTTGGAATCATCGAACCCGTTGGAATGCGAAATGGTTCGACCAAAAACGAGCGCAGAAAAAATACCGCCAAAAATACGGGAAAAAAGCTCGCGAAATATTCGACCCACCAAGGATCGTTTGCACCGGCTGGTCTCCGCTTGGCTAACCAGAAAACATCAGCCGCCCACGCAATGCCGGTAGTCAAACTAAGCACAAACAATATCAGCGCGAAATTGAAGCCCATGCGGCCTAAAAATTCCATTCCTGTTTTCCTTTACTTTCCGACTCTCAGCACGGCCAAAAAGGCCTCTTGCGGAATTTCGATTCGTCCAACCTGTTTCATCCGTTTCTTACCGGCCTTTTGTTTTTCTAGCAATTTTTTCTTGCGTGAAATATCGCCGCCATAACACTTTGCCAACACGTCTTTGCGCATTGCCTTGACGTTTTCGCGAGAGACGATGGTCGAACCAATCGCCGCCTGAATCGCTACGTCATACATTTGGCGGGGAATTAATTCACGCATCTTGGCTGCCAATTCGCGGCCGCGGTAGGGTGCGTTGCCACGATGAACGATGAGCGAGAGCGCATCGACCTTTTCAGTGTTTATCAGTATGTCGAGTTTGACCACATCGGCCGCGCGATATTCTTTGAAGTCATAATCCAAGGACGCATAGCCACGTGAAACCGATTTAAGTTTGTCAAAGAAATCCATTACCACTTCGGCCATCGGCATGTCGTATGTCACTTGCACTTGCCGCCCGTGATAGGCCAGATTAACTTGACTGCCACGCTTTTGCTCACACAAGGTAATCACCGCACCAAGGTAATCTTGAGGCACAAAAATCACCGAGGTAATGATCGGCTCGCGTATCTCTTCAATCTTTTGTAGCTCCGGTAATTTGGCCGGATTCTCAATCAAAATTTCTGTGCCATCACGCAAGCGTACTTGATAAACCACGGTAGGCGCAGTAGTAATCAAATTTTGATCGAATTCGCGTTCAAGCCGCTCTTGCACAATTTCCATGTGCAACAGGCCAAGGAAGCCGCAGCGAAAACCAAAACCTAGTGCTTGTGAGACCTCTGGTTCATATTGCAGGGACGCATCGTTCAAATGCAACTTTTCCAGCGCGTCGCGCAAGGTGTCGTATTGATTCGACTCAACTGGATACAGCCCTGCAAAAACCTGCGGTTTAATTTCCTTAAACCCTGGTAAAGCCTCACTGGCACGGCGATCAACTGCTGTGACGGTATCGCCCACTTTCGCCGCTTTAAGTTCTTTGATACCGGAAATAATGTAGCCGACTTGCCCGGCACGCAACACATCACGCGCCATCGCCTTGGGTGTAAAGACACCAACTTCTTCGCATAAATGCGTGCTGCCGCTGGCCATCAAGAGCAGTTTTTCTTTAGCTCGAAGTTCGCCATCTATGACACGTACCAGCATCACTACGCCAACATAATTGTCGAACCAGGAATCAATAATCAGCGCCTTCAATGGCGCGTCGACCTTACCTTTTGGCGCCGGAATGCGTGCAATTACCGCTTCCAAAATATCGTCAATACCCATGCCGGTTTTGGCCGAACAGGGAATCGCCTCAGACGCGTCGATGCCTATGACGTCTTCGATTTCTTGTTTGGCATTGTCAGGGTCAGCCTGTGGCAAATCCATTTTATTGAGCACCGGCACTACATCAACACCGAGTTCCAGCGCGGTATAACAATTGGCGACGGTCTGGGCTTCCACCCCTTGCGAGGCATCAACCACCAGCAGCGCACCTTCGCAGGCCGAAAGCGAGCGACTAACTTCATAGGAGAAGTCAACGTGCCCGGGCGTGTCGATCAAATTCAGGTTGTAGGTTTCGCCATTTTTTGCGACATAGCTCAGTGCCGCCGTTTGCGCTTTGATGGTGATGCCGCGCTCGCGTTCCAAATCCATTGAGTCAAGCACCTGTGCTTCCATTTCGCGGTCTGACAACCCACCGCAGCGCTGAATGATGCGATCAGCGAGAGTCGATTTGCCGTGGTCAATGTGGGCAATGATAGAAAAATTACGAATGTGATCCATGGAATGGCCGGTGGCTGCTCGGTGGCGCGGAGGCCACTAAAAAGGTGCTGGATCAGCGCCTTTAAATTGTCAATGCAGGTGTTGAACTGAGGGCAGTAATTTTAGCCGAAATCACTGCGTTTGGCCTTGTAAATAGGCACGAACTTTGGGTTCATCAAAGTGGTAATGACACAACTCGATTCCATTTCCATTAGTCAGCACAGGAACCAGTTCATCAAATTTCTCCTCGGCTTCAGGATCCGCATCCACATCGACGACCGTAAGCGAGAAGACAAACTCACCGCGCAGCGCCTCCAGCGCGGTGAGCATGTCCAGGCAGAGATGACAGTAATTTCGGCTGTACAGCACTAGTGGCATTAAATTTGCCAGTTGGTGCTGGCCACACGCTGTCATAGCGAGGGCATCGATAGTACTGATTAGTTTTCCTTCTTATCCGCTTTGTCGGCCTTTTCAGCTTTTTCGGAAACGCCCTTGATGGTGACAAAAGTCTGCGCATCACCCCGGCGAACCAACATCGTAACTGGACTCGCTTTATCGATTTGAGTCAGCAATTCATTAAGTTGAGCCACCGTTTTCAGATCCACTTGCCCACCTTTGTGTGTCAGCGATAAAAGCACGTCACCAGGTTGCAAGTCCGTTCGCAATGCGCCATTGCGGACATCTTCAACAATCAAGCCATGGCTGAGTCCCATTGCGCGAATTTTCTCTGCACTTGGGACACTTAGTACCAGCCCTAGTCGATTTGCGGTTGGTGCTTCCTTAGCTTTGCTTCCACGGCGAGTCGGTGTCGGGGTATCCGCGTCGTCATCGGCAATTTCTCCCACGGTGACTTGCACATCGCGACTCACGCCCGCTTTCCATAGTTGCATGGTGACCTTGCTGCCCGGTTTGGTTGCGCCAACCATACGCGGCAAATCGCTCGACTGCGCCACTGTTTTGCCATCGAATTTGAGTATCACATCACCCGCTGCAATACCTGCTTTGTCGGCAGCGCCGCCCTTTTCAATCGAAGCGACCAGGGCACCCATAGGTTTCGCAAGGCCAAAGGATTCGGCAAGATCTTTGGTTATCGCTTGAATCACCACACCCAGCCTCCCACGACTCACCTTGCCATGCGCAAGCAATTGATTCTTGACGTTCAGCGCCAGATCAATCGGAATCGAAAATGACAAACCGATGGAGCCGCCGGTACGCGAATAAATTTGCGAATTCATAGCCACTACTTCACCCTTCATATTGATCAGCGGGCCACCAGAATTACCGGGGTTAATCGCCACGTCGGTTTGAATAAACTCAACCAAGTTTTCTTGCGCCAGTTCGCGACCCTTGGCGCTGACAATCCCCGCTGTGACCGAGTTTTCGAATCCAAATGGTGACCCAATCGCCATCACCCATTCGCCGACGCGAAGCTTTGAAGAGTCGCCAATTTTTACTATCGGTAGATTGCTCGCCTCGACTTTCAGTAGCGCAACATCCGAGCGTTTGTCTGCACCTACGACTTTGGCCTTGAACTCGCGTTTGTCGGTCAACTTAACGATAACTTCGTCAGCGTTATCCACCACATGGGCGTTGGTCAAAATATAGCCGTCCGCCGAAACAATAAATCCAGAACCAACAGAGTTCTGGCGCAGCTCTCGAGGCTGACGCGGTTGCCGTGGTGACTGGCCTGAGCCGCTACCCGGCGGCATAAAACGGCGAAAAAACTCAAACGCCGGATCGTTCTCGTCTAGCGAAAACGGTTGCCCAAAGAAAGATCCCAAACGGTCATTTTTGATTACCTGGGTGATACTAATATTGACCACGGCTGGTCCATGCTTTTCAGCGAGATCTGCAAAGTCAGGAAGTTCTTTGGCTTGGGCGAACGCGCCAATACTCAAACAAAAAGTAAGCAGAAATACTGACAGATAACGAAAGTAAGTTTTCATTTTTGCTCCATGAATTGACAGGTTGTCGAAACTGATTTTTGTAAAGCCATGATGGGTGTTGCAGCCGCATTTTCAAGCGCCCGACGCTGACCATAGCGCAAAATTATCAGGCCAACGAGTAGGCCAAAAAACGCACCGTTGATCGCCCACAAATCGCCTTGCAACGATTGCCCCATTGCGGCACCAAGTAGCACTAAAACTGTGGGCAATCCATAGGCAAGCAGTGAAAACTTAAGCAAGGAACCTTCAGCGGTTATCAACTGAACTTCCTCCCCAACCTTCGCATCTATTGTGTTGGGTACCCGATATTGCCTGCGCGTATCAGCACCAGAAAAAAACCCGCTGCGACAGCCGCCGGGGCTATCACAATTTCCACAACCGATCGCCCGTGGATCAGTCTCGACCCAAACATGATCGGCATCAATGGACAGCACCCAGGCGTTACATTGACTCATAGCTCTAAACGTAAAGCGACCTGCGTAGGGCGAACTGGACATTCCAAACCGGCAAGCTCATTGTCATCCTTATCGCCTTTCGATCGCATCACCAATTAACTTCACTGTCACCAGAGGCACTTCGCCCATCACGATGGCACGATGATCGCCAATTTGCCGTTGGTAGAAATTCATCGCGCCGGCAGTCGTAATCGCTTCGTTAGGCTTATTCGCCGCTGCCGCTTCGATGAACACCGACACTGCCGCCAGTCCATCGGAAATTACAAAGTGCACAACGTCTTGCGTATTTGGCGTGACGCTTGCGGCGGCAGGTTTTACCGCGCGGCGCATCATCACTTTATTCACACGAAAACCAGCCGGAAGTTTTTCTATCACCCATTTCATTTCACCGGGGCGTGGCTCACTGCTTTGAACCTGTTGAACGCGACCAGACTGAGATTCCGCACTGGGAGTTAATTGCTGGCGAGCAAACGTCGAACCAATGCTAAATTGTGTAAAGGTAAATGACTCCAACACCTGACCCTGCTTATTTACCAAGCCAGCCTTCAGTAACAAACCACTATTTGGTTCTATCCACAATTGATGCCCGTAGCGCAAAGCGTCGCGCGGTTCGAGTACCAAGGCTTGACAGTTGGTATCGGCAACTCGCTCGAGCCGACCTATCCGTACCGCGTAGTTTTGCTCAAGGCCGGCGAGATCCACTGGAAGCAATGCTGGAAAACCTCGCACGCCGGCCGGTCGTTCAACGATTACCCGATTTTCACCGGGTAAAAAGCACTTGACCTCTTTGCCATCGCGTATGACTTCTCGTGCGCTACCATCTAGCACCTCTATCCGTTCCAGCTCCTGCCCATCCACCACCAGACGAGCTATTCTTGAGGTCTCTTCGCGTTCGCCACTGCGATAGACAAAAACGCCGCTGTAACTTAAGGTCATTGCCGTCTGTGCAACCCGTTGCAGCAAAGCCATGCCGTTATCAGCAGTCGCACGATTCGGCGCTGGATCAGCGGCCAATGCCAACGAATGCACCAGCGCCGCAGCAATCAAAATTAAGGCTTGAATCAAGGCACGCCTCGCGTTGCTGACACTGCCCGCACATTACGTGAACCACCTGCCAAAGTACCCGCCGAAGAGTGCGCTTGATGGGCAACGATATAGTCTTGTAAGTGATCTGGAAGTTTGTCGCTAGTGGTACTCGTCAACTCGGTTGCAGGCTGAACAATAGGCACTGCGGAGGCAATCTGTATGGTTGGCGCGACAGTTTCGTTCGCGGAAAATGTCAGTGTCACCCACGCCACCAACAATACGCCGGCCAAGCTCGCAGCAAGGGCCGTCATCTGCCGGAACCACCTAGTTTGTGGCGCATCTGGCGGCGTGGTCAATAATCGCGGCGCCAATACCGTTGGTTCATTTTCCAATGCCGCCATCACCTCGGCGCTAATGTCGAAGCCTAACTTCGTTTCTGCGCGCAAGGCGTCGCCAATCAATAGATAGTCTGCCCAGTCGCTACGCAATTGAACATCACTCAATGCCAAACAAACACTATCCAAATCATTTCCAGCATGTTCTGCATCAAGCAAGGCCGAAAGTTTATTGTTCATCACTCACCACCGCTTGTCTGCGCCCGCACTAACCAGCGGTCGCAACTTTATTGCAATCGCTTCTCGCGCGCGGAAAATTCTCGAACGAACCGTTCCCACCGGCGTATTCATGGCTTCAGCAATTTCCTCATAGGATAGGCCATCGATCTCGCGCAAGCTCACGGCCATGCGCATATCTTCCGGCAAATCCGCTACTGCCGCATTGACCGTCGCAGCGATTTGTTTGCTCATCAACACTTCCTCCGGTGTGTCGTTGTCACGATGATGTTCGGCGATTTCATAATTTTCTACGTCCTCTATATCGACAGCGCTAGTCGCCGAAATTCGCGCGCGGTTGCTGACCAGCCAGTCCTTGGCCGAGTTGACGCCAATTCGATAGAGCCAAGTGTAGAAGGCACTATCGTTGCGAAAATCCGGCAATGCGCGATAGGCACGAATGAATGACTCTTGCACCACATCTTCAACATCGCTTGAATTCCAAATCAGGCGCGACACCAAGCGCGCCAATTTGCGTTGATATTTGGTCACCAGCAAACCAAATGCCTGCTTGTCGCCTCGCTGAACGCGCTCGACCAATAGCCGATCTAAATCGCGATCGCTCATCGCCAACGATCCACGACGAATTCGGCAATTCCACTGGTGTGGCCTGCCACGATTTCCACCGCGTTTGCCTCAACGGGTACGCCCAGAAAATTCTCCAAAATTTATGCACCATGATGGCGACCAACAAGTATACCTATCGACCTGCACATATGGTTTGCCTGCACATGCAACGCACCGGTGTACATCCTTAAAAAACATCCCATGAACACACTGACCGACATCGGTGTAAAAAAGTTCCGCGCCGAGCCTAAAAATATTTCCCCCTACATTTGCTATATTTGGTTGCAATGAATGATTCGATCGCAACCCACGTTGACGTTTTGATTCTGGGCAGCGGATTGGCTGGTCAGTCGCTTGCTTTGCGGCTCGCCGACACCCGAAAAGTAGCTCTGGTGACGAAAAAAACGCTGGATGATTCGGCTTCATCATGGGCGCAAGGTGGCATCGCGGCGGTTCTTGATCCCGCTGATTCGACTGATGCCCATGTTGCCGACACGCTGACTGCCGGTGCCGGTTTATGCAATCCTGCAGCCACACGGTTCGTGGTAGATAGCGGACGCGAAGCAATAGATTGGTTAATCAATCGTGGAGTGGCTTTTACCCGTGACGAATCGGCACTCGGCTATCACCTGACTCGCGAGGGCGGCCACGGCCAACGCCGCGTTATCCATGCCGCTGATGCCACCGGTGCAGAGGTGCAAAAAACCTTGACAGCGCAAGTCGTGGCGCATCCAAATATCCAAATTTTCGAGCATCACATTGCAGTCGATCTGATCAATGCAACAAAGCTCGGCATGCCGCAAGCGCGCTGTCTCGGTGCTTACGTGCTAGACACGGTTTCCGGCCACGTCAAAACTATCGGCGCAGCCTCTACCGTGTTGGCCACCGGAGGCGCGGGCAAGGTCTACCTCTATACGACAAATCCAGACACTGCTACTGGCGACGGAATTGCAATGGCATGGCGTGTCGGTTGCCGCGTTGCAAATATGGAATTTGTTCAATTCCATCCCACGTGCTTGTATCACCCGCATGCCAAATCGTTCTTGATATCTGAAGCCTTGCGCGGTGAAGGTGGCATCCTGCGCTTGCCCGATGGCACACGATTTATGCCACAGCACGACCCTCGGGCCGAACTTGCACCACGGGATATCGTGGCGCGCGCCATAGACTTTGAGATGAAACGCCAAGGTCTCGATTGCGTCTATATCGACATTACGCACAAATCACCAGAGTTTTTGCGCGAACATTTTCCAACCATTTATGCGCGTTGCCTGGAACTTGGTATCGACATCACCAAGCAAGCAATTCCAGTCGTGCCTGCTGCGCATTACACCTGTGGCGGAGTCGTCACCGATTTGTCGGCACGTACCGATTTATCCGGCCTTTACGCTATAGGTGAAACCGCATCAACGGGACTACACGGGGCCAATCGTCTTGCATCAAACTCTTTGCTGGAATGCCTTGCCTTCTCTGCCGCTGCCGCACAAGACATTCTTGCTACGGCATCCGTATCGGCCGTCAAACTTCCGCTATGGGACGAAAGTCGCGTCACCGATGCGGACGAAGAAGTTGTTATTTCGCACAACTGGGCCGAGCTTCGACGCTGCATGTGGGATTACGTTGGCATCGTGCGTACCAGCAAGCGCTTGGAGCGGGCGATGCACAGAATCGACTTGCTGGAAAAAGAGATAGATGAGTACTACACAAATTTTCGCGTTAGCAACGATTTGATTGAGCTTCGCAATCTGGTATTGACAGCGCATCTCATCGTGCGTAGCGCGCAATGCAGGCACGAGAGCCGAGGCTTGCACTACAGCCGCGATTTTCCTGAGACCTTGGGCAACGCGACTGATACCGTCTTACATCCGGAGCACTGATTGCAGGTCGTGGTGTTGTGAAACACCCTTGCCCTGCCACTTAAGCCACACTCTCAGTCGTCGGTAGTCATCAATATGAAAGAACGAATCTGGCAGCAAAACTAAGGCCGTTTTTATAGATGCGCGCCTAAATCGTACTACCATAAGCGGCCCGATGAATCGCGATGAGCCGGCTACATCGAGGATTTTAATATCGCTGATCGGAGCAAAATCCGACGGCGTGTCGCCAGCACCAACTGACGCATGGTTTACCAAGGCGAGGAACTCAACGCTCCCGTCGGGGCGGAAAGAAAAGTTGGTCGGCACCTGAAACCGCCGACGATACGCCAGAGAGACACCAACGGCGAGCACCAAAACCACTTTCCATAGCAGCGCAATCGTGGCGACAATGACGAGCACAGCAGCGAGCAAATGCGCTGCCAACATGGCAAGTGCCAAAGCGCGTGAGGGACGAACAGTGAGACGAAACGACGAGTGCTGCATGCCGCTTCGCAAGCAGGACTAAACGCGGCGAAAAACCAGCGAGCCGTTGGTGCCACCAAAACCGAAGTTGTTCTTCAGCGCCACATCTATGCGCATTGGTCGCGCGGTATTGGCACAATAATCCAGATCGCATTCGGGATCTGCTTCAGTTAAATTAATCGTCGGCGGACTGATTTGATGATACACAGCGAGTGCCGTAAACACTGATTCGAGACCGCCTGCGCCACCTAGCAAATGTCCAGTCATCGACTTAGTGGAGTTCACCACTAATTTCTTGGCAGCATCGATACCAAATGCAAGTTTGATCGCTTCGGTTTCATTTTTGTCACCCAAGGGCGTCGAAGTTCCGTGGGCATTGACATAGTCAACTTCATCCGCGGTAACGCCTGCATCTTTCATCGCATTTTGCATCGAGCGCCGCGGTCCGTCAGTGTCTGGCGCAGTCATGTGGAACGCATCACCACTCATGCCAAAGCCGGAAATCTCGGCATAAATCCGCGCGCCGCGCTGGCGTGCGTGCTCATATTCCTCAAGCACCATGACACCCGCACCTTCGCCCAAGACAAATCCATCCCGGTTTTTGTCCCAAGGCCGACTTGCCGCAGTCGGATCATCATTACGCGTCGACAAAGCTTTGGCAGAGCAAAATCCACCCACCGCCAATGGCGTCACGGTTGACTCCGCTCCACCACATACCATCACATCTGCGTCGCCATACGCAATGGTGCGTGCGCCCAGGCCAATCGAATGCAGGCCGCTTGAGCAAGCCGACACCACCGCATAATTTGGTCCCTTGATACCCAGCAGGATGGACAGATTTCCCGACACCATATTAATGATGGTACTAGGTACGAAAAATGGTGAAATCTTTCGCGCACCACCGGCGGCAAAGTCGCCATGCGTTTCTTCGATGAGTGGCAAACCACCCATACCCGAACCGATATTGACGCCAATTCGAGTTGAGTTTTCGTCGGTGACGACAATACCGGAATCGCGCATGGCTTGAATTCCGGCGGCCATGCCGTAGTGAATGAATAAATCCATCCGTCGTGCTTCTTTGCCCGAAAGGTATTCGGAAACATCGAATCCGCGAACTTCACCGGCAATTTTGCTGGTGAAAGTCGACGCATCAAATCGCGTGATCGGCCCGATTCCACTACGTCCGGCAATCACGTTATCCCAAGCCTCGGCGACGGTATTGCCCACTGGCGATACCGCACCAAGACCGGTGATCACTACGCGACGACGCGACATGAGTTCTCCGAGCTACTCCGACGACTCGAGCTAGATTCTAAAAATTATTTCTTAGGGTTCGCAGTGACGTAGTCAATTGCTTGCTGCACAGTGGTAATTTTTTCTGCATCTTCGTCAGGAATTTCACACTCGAACTCTTCTTCAAGTGCCATCACCAATTCAACGGTGTCGAGCGAATCGGCACCCAAATCGTCCACAAACGATGACTCGCTTTTGATGTCGCCTTCATTTACGCCAAGTTGTTCGGCGACGATTTTGCGGACGCGTTGTTCGATGTTTTCCATGCTGAGTTTCCTTCCAGATTGATCGCGAATCATTTCAATTGCTTCGCGCGGGGTTTGCCGTAGTTTCTATTACTTCTACGAATGTAGAACGCTCTAATTTTAACAAAAGTTTACTGCCAAGGTGCCTAGATTCTCAATCATCAGGGCAATCACGCCATATACATTCCACCATTTACATTGATGGTTTGACCAGTTATGTAAGCCGCCTGCGGTGAAGCAAGAAACACCACCGTTGTCGCAATTTCTTCCACTGACCCCAAGCGACCAAGCGGGATTTTCCCAAGCAGAGCGTCGCGCTGTGCATCAGGCAAAGCTTTGGTCATATCGGTGTCAATAAATCCCGGAGCCACACAGTTCACAGTGATATTGCGGCTACCAAGTTCTTGCGCCAGCGCACGACTCATGCCTGCAACGCCAGCTTTTGCCGCCGCGTAGTTAGCCTGTCCCGGATTACCCGCTTCACCCACCACTGAGGTGATGTTTACTATGCGACCAAAGCGTGCTTTCATCATGCCGCGCATCACCGCTTTTGACAGTTTGAATACAGCACGTAGATTGGTGTCAATCACCACATCCCACTCATCATCCTTCATCCGCATGGCCAAATTGTCGCGGGTGATACCCGCGTTATTGACCAACACCGAAACAGCTCCGTAGCGCTTTTCGATTTCAGCTATTAGCGTTTCACATGCTGCGGCGTCGGTTACATTGACGGTTGCACCCCAACCAACGATCTGCGCCGTATCAAACGTTTTTTGGATTTCCAACGCTCCAGCCTCCGTTGTCGCGGTACCAATCACTGTCGCGCCCGCTCGTCCAAGTTGAAGTGCAATTGCTCTCCCGATTCCACGCGATGCGCCAGTCACCAAAGCCACTTGGCCTACCGATGCGGAAGTTTGCTCAGACATTTGTCGATTCCTCTCAATTTAATTTCGGCTGGTCAGTGTCAGCGCGGCTTCGACCGCAACCAAATCATTCATGGGAACACCAGTCAGGCCATCAGCGCAACGTTTCGCCAAGCCAGCGAGTACCTTGCCTGGGCCACATTCCAACACCTGCGTAACGCCCTCCGTCTGCATCGCTAACATTGTCTCAACCCAGCGCACTGGCGAAGCCGCTTGGCGAACCAAAGCATCGCGAATCGCATCTGCATCAGTCAACATCGATACATCAACATTATTAATAACCGAAATGCGCGGCGCACTCAACGGTACACTTACCAATCGCTGCTTCAATCTCAGCGCTGCCGGTTGCATCAGCGAGCAATGAAATGGCGCAGAAACCGGCAACATCAAAGCGCGCTTGGCACCTCGCGCTTTGACCAATTCCGCAGCACGCTCAACCGCCGATTTGTGACCCGCAATCACCGTTTGTTTGGGGTCGTTGAAATTCACTGCTTGAACTACCAGCAAAGGTGTCTCACGCATGATTTCGGCACAAGCCAGTTTTACAGCTTCTGCGTCAAGACCAAGTACTGCTGCCATGGCGCCTTCGCCAGCGGGTACGGCTTCTTGCATTGCGGTCGCGCGTAGTTCGACCAATGGCGCGGCATCCGATAATTTCATCACGCCTGCGGCGACCAGTGCCGCGTATTCGCCAAGGCTATGCCCGGCAACTAGGGCGGGGATTGCGCCACCTTTTGCTTGCCACAAACGAAAAACCGCTACGCCCGCGGTGAGCATTAACGGTTGCGTATTGACAGTCTGATTCAAGGCTTCCGCCGGGCCATCGGCGACCAGCGCCCATAGATCTTTGCCGATTGCGCTCGACGCTTCATCGAACGTTGCACGAACAACTGCGGAATCGCCATAGGCCGACATCATGCCAAGTGACTGAGATCCTTGCCCGGGAAATACCAACGCGAATTTCATCTCAAATCTCCCAACGTCAAAGCGAACTAGCTTAATTTAATCGCAAAGCGTCGGCGCGAGTGGCGCAGCATTCATGCTCGCGGCAATTTTTTCGGTGAGTCCTTGCCGTGCCGCTTCTGCCGCACGGCCTAGCGCGCAGCGAAAAGAGTAGACATCGGCCGAGCCGTGGCTCTTGACTACAATTCCGCGTAGTCCCAACAAGCTTGCTCCGTTATAGCGCCGATGATCGAATCGATGTTTGAATTCGGCGAGCACCGGCATCGCTGCAAGTGCCGCCAGTTTTCGCAGCAAATTGCGACCAAAGGAATCACGCAAAGTGGTCGAAATTAAATGCGCCAATCCTTCAGTTGCCTTCAGTGTCACATTGCCAACAAAACCGTCGCAAACCACAACTTTGGTGGTGCCCTTAAAAATATCGTTACCTTCGACGTTGCCGTAAAAATTCAGCCCGCTGGTGCGCAACAATCCCGCCGCACGTTTGACGACTTCATTGCCTTTAGTGTCTTCTTCACCTATGTTGAGCAGACCGACGCTTGGATTCTCAGTGTGTTCAAGTACTGACGCGAGCAATGAACCCATCACCGCAAATTGCACCAAATGCTCGGGCGCGCAATCCACGTTCGCACCCAGATCGAGCACATAGGTTCCACCGGCCTGCGATGGCAATATTGAGCAGATTGCCGGGCGATCAATACCGTCAAGAGTTTTGAGGACAAAACGAGAAACCGCCATTAGCGCACCGGTGTTGCCGGCCGATACGGCTGCGGACGCGCGCCCCGATTTCACCAAATTGACGGCAACGCGCATTGAGGAGTCTTTTTTTGTCCTTAACGCTGTCGCGACATCATCGTTCATCGCAACGACTTCAGTCGCGTCTTGAATCGACAAGCGATCACCAAATTCACGGGAAACTCTGGCAAATGCCGGGCGCAAGTCAGCCTCGCGACCGACCAATATGGCCGCGCAATCCGTATCGTGCCGCAGAAATTCAATGACGGCGGGAACCGTGACCGTTGGCCCGTGGTCGCCCCCCATGCAATCCACCGCTAAGGTGATTGACATCCCGATATGATCTTTGAAATCAGTCGATAGCCCTGTAGCTCACAGGGCGTTGCCAGAAAAGGCCTAGTCGCCTTTGGTCTTGAGAACTTTCTTGCCCCGATATACGCCTGTCGGCGAAATATGGTGGCGCAGGTGAACTTCGCCCGTGGTGGCTTCTACTGCCAGCGGTGGGTTCACTAGGAAATCGTGCGAACGATGCATGCCACGCTTGGATGGGGACTTCTTATTCTGCTGAACTGCCATTTGAAAACTCCTTTTTTCAATGTTTCTTTAACTTCGCCAACACCGCAAACGGTGATGGCTTTTGATCATTAGCGCCCGATTTTGGCAAAACACAAACATCATGCATTGGCGACACTGGCAACAACAAAATCACTTCATCTTCAACTAAATCCTTAACTGCCAACGGCTGACTCGCCGGAATGATGTCGTAGGCATCGTCATCAAGCGCTTCGTCTGACCAAGCAATCTCTGTTACATCACCCACCCGCAATTGCAAGCGGCTGTGAATAACTACCGGAAACCCAAGCCGTTCCAAGCAACGCTGACACTTCAAAACGACAACACCGCTTCCAGCTACCAACAACCATGATTTACGCTCTTCATCGGTTTGCCCTTCGATGCGCACATGAAGCTCACCTTCGAACTCTTGCAGCATATCCAACAAGCGGGGAAATTCGACCAAGGAAATCGTGCCATCAAGCACACGACCAGTTCGGGCGAACTCAAATGCGTCGATAATTACTGCCGCTAACGACGTCATATCAAACTCTCGAGGACTGCCCGACTTCGTAAAACGCGAATGTTATCATTTCTCACCTCTTGTTTCAATGGATGATCATGCCCAGATTGGTACTTGCTTCGACTTCAACTTTTCGACGCGAACTGTTAGCAAAACTGCAAATACCCTTTGAAACAGCGTCTCCCGACTGCGACGAGGTACCGTTAGCTGGGGAATCGCCACCAGCAACCGCGGAACGGCTAGCGCACGCGAAAGCCACCTCAATCGCCAACGATTTCCCCGATAGCTTGATTATTGGCTCCGATCAGGTTGCGTTCATCGGCACTGATGTTTTTGGCAAACCCGGCACGAACATCGCAGCCGCTAACCAGCTAAGGCGTATGCGCGGTCGTGAGATCTGCTTCCATACCGGGCTTTGTTTGCTCAACACAGCGACTGGTGCTGCTCAGCACGTGGGAATAAGCACGGTTGTGGGCTTTCGCAGCCTGACCGATCTCGATATCGAACGATATCTTGAGCGCGAAGATGCCCGAAATTGCGCTGGTAGCGCTAAGTCTGAAGGTTTGGGTATTGCTTTGCTCGACTACATTCGCGGCGACGATCCCAATGCCCTCATTGGCCTACCACTGATTGCGCTATGCACCATGCTGAGACACGAAGGGATATCAGTCCCGTGACGCCACCTATGGGAACCTTGCTTTTGTTGCCAGTGGGCTTGGGTGATGCTGCCTGGTCGATCTGGCTACCGCAACATGTTCGCGACAGCGCATGTGCGATCGAGCATTTTGTGGTTGAGAACGCCAAAAGTGCGCGCGCCGAACTAGCGCGACTTGGCCACCCAAAGCCACTGCGCGAGTTAGCAATCAACGAGCTGCCTGCTTCCCCAACGCTGGCAGATTGCGACCAACTACTTGCACCGGCGCTAGCTGGCCACAATATCGCGCTTATGTCAGACGCAGGTTGCCCGGCAGTGGCAGATCCGGGTGCATTGTTGGTGCGTAGAAGTCATGAGCTTGGCATTTGCGTACGTCCCTTGGTTGGCCCATCTTCACTGATGTTGGCGTTGATGGCATCTGGCCTCGACGGTCAGCGCTTTGCCTTTCATGGCTATCTTCCGGCGCGCGATCCTGAGCGCGCCAAGAAAATTGTTAGCTTGGATACTGAGTCAGCGCGTTTGACCCAAACACAGTTATTTATCGAAACACCCTATCGCAATCAGGCTTTGTTCGCTGCTTTATTGCAGCACAGCCAAACACAAACTCGACTTTGCGTGGCAACCGATTTAACGCTCAATAGCGAACTAGTGATTACACGCAAAATCAGTGGATGGCGGACAGTAGCAATGCCCGACCTAGACAAGCGTCCAACCGTGTTCTTGCTGCTTGCCACCATAAAATCCTAGCCTTGCTTGGCGTACTCGACTGCTACAATCAATTTCGGTCACAAATTCTGGTTCGCGCACTGCGCCCAAGGCACCATAAATCAAACATCACCATGAAACGCTCCAGATTTCCTCGTCGTGCCAAACAAACTCCCGACTTGGAGCTTTTGGTTCGACTCAGTACCGAACTCGCGGGATCTACTTCCCGCATTGAAGATACTTTTTGGGCTGATCGGTTGGCAAAACAGGTTCATCGTTTGCTCTTGGAAAAAGACGAGCGAACAATTTCCGACGCGCTTGACCAACTCTATGCAGGGACGGATCAAGCCTACGACGCGCTAATTGATCTCGTCGAGTCATGTGCGGAGACCCGATCCACCGATACCGGCAGCGGACATGACGTTATCTTGATTGCTTTACCGATTTTGGCCTGGTCACGTTTTCAAATTCCGTCGGGCCCGATACATGCAGATCATCTGGCCTCGATTCGCGTTCAGTTTCAAGCACATTTGTTGGCCAGCGACGCGCGTCTGGGTCTCGCTGATTTTCTGTTCAGCCCTGATCAACTACCGCAAAGTTATGTCGATACCACTGCCTTGACCGAAAAGCTTGCGCGCGCCGCTCTGCATAGTCGTGACCTGAAAATTGATATCGCTCAAATGGCAGAAACCGTCAGTTTTCTGTCCGATACCAGATACCTCGTCGCAGCGGTCGCAGGTGTGCGTGGTGCGCCGCTTTTTCGTTGGCAAGAAGGCGATTTGGGGCGCGAACTTGCGGTAAAACGTTGGCATGAACAAGGTAGCGAAGTCTTGCGGCCATTGCTGCCTGCCTGCGCAATGGATTTGCTACCACCGATGGCATATCACTCAGCGTTACGTGAAGCCGATCGCGCCTCGCGACCCTATTCTTTAGTCTCAGCAATTTCATTTTTGCAGACTGTAATGGGACGACCCGCAGCAGATTTTCGCGCTGTGGTTGGTGGCTATCACGACAAACAGCTTGAGGAATTTCGCATCGGATTTTGTTTGCGCGGGCGTACCGAGGTCATTCATGGCGTGGTCTGGCCCCTGCTTGAAAGCGAAGACGAAGGCACTGAGGCTCCTAGCCTGATCGAAGCTGTTTTACGTGCTAACGGTGTTATTGACGTGCTCGTACTCGATCAACGTTTGCCGATTGAGTATTGCGACGACTGCGGCGCGCCGCTCTATCCAAGCCCGGATGGCGAAACAGTACACGCCGAAATGCCCGATGAACCTAGCGACGCTACACCACGTCACTTGCATTGATTCAATTAATGCTCGCTTCAGTCACCATAACGTGCTCGGAATGGCGTTTGGTCGATCCCTGGTCTCATTCCACTCATCATTTGTGCCAACAGTTTTGCCGAGCCACAAGCTAGGGTCCATCCTAACGTCCCATGACCGGAATTCAGCCATAGGTTAGGGATTTCTGTCACGCCAATAAACGGCACATTCCCCGGCGTTGCCGGTCGCAATCCAGTCCAAAACTCAATCTGGCTCACAGCGTCAAGACTAGGGAAAATTTCTCGTGTGCGTTGCATCAATGCTGCACAGCGTGTTTCATTTACGCGTAGATCGTAACCCGCAAATTCAGCCGTTCCGGCGACACGCAATACATCGCCGAGGCGAGAAAACACCAATTTGTGAGCTTCATCCGTCAGGCTGACGTACGGTGCCATCGTGTCGGCTTGAATAGCAATGCTCGCCGAATATCCTTTAAGTGGATAAATTGGGAACTTAAGGCCGAGCGAATTTAACAGTGGCGCAGAGTGACAACCGAGCGCAACTACAAATGCATCGGCAACTAGACATTCGCCGTCGGTCATTTTTGCGGCGATGATTCGCTCTTGATGGCGTTCGAGAGTTGACACCGTTGCGCCAAATCTAAAATCAACGCCGCGCTGTGCACAGGCTCGCGCGAGTGCTTCAGTGAATACCCTTGCGTCACCCGACTCATCATCCACCGTGAATGTACCCCCCACAATCGGATCACGAGAATCAGCCAACGCTGGTTCGATTCGCAAACACTCCTCAGCTGACTTAATCAAGCGTTCGACACCTGTCGCCGACAAAAACTCAGCGCTGCGTTTGGCATGTTCAAACGCTGCATGGTCAGTATAAAAATGCAAAATGCCACGCTGCATCTGATGGTAATTGAGATCAAGTTCATCACGAATTTCCGCCAGTGCGCGGCGACTGAATAGTCCAAGTGAGAGCAAGGATTGCGTATTGCGCCGGGTTCGATGCGGCAGACATTCCACTAAGAAGCGACAACCCCAACTCCACTGTGCTACATCCGCACGCATGCGCCATAACAATGGCGCTTCCTCTTTACCCAACCACTTCAGAATTTGCCATGGTGCTTGCGGATTCGCCCATGGCTCCGCATGACTCACAGAAAGTTGGCCACCATTGGCAAAACTCGTTTCCTGTGCCGGTGCCTGCTGCCGTTCAAGCACGAGGACCTCATGCCCGGCGCGAGATAATGCCCAAGCCGTTGTTACTCCAATAACCCCGGCCCCAAGCACGACAACTCGCATTACGCTCCCTTGTACAATTGATAACTGACGAAGTTTTTGACGGCGTATCACCAGCACCAACTGGCAAAACTCGTCTCTATCGATTCCGCTGGATATCGTATCAGTCCATCCGTCACGAACATCCGTAAGGATTATATTCAGCGAACGTCGAATCTCAGTTTGGAGAACGCTATGCTCGACGATAAAGAATTACGCAAACGCCTATCCCCACTTCAATATCGCGTGACGCGCGAAAAAGGTACCGAACAAGCCTTCACTGGGAAGTATTGGAACTGCGACGAAGCAGGGATTTATCGGTGCATTTGCTGCGGCGAAGCGCTTTTTGATTCCACCGCGAAGTTCGATTCCGGCTGTGGCTGGCCAAGTTTTTCTGCGCCAGCCAATCTGCAAAACGTCAAACTCAGCCACGACTCAAGCCACCACATGCAGCGCACCGAAGTCACCTGTAGCAAGTGCGGCGCACATCTCGGTCACGTTTTTCCCGATGGCCCGCTCCCAACGGGTGATCGCTATTGCATCAACTCTGCGTCCATCGACTTGGAAACCCGCGACTAGCAGCCGCGTGATTGAATCGCTAAAATCTCGGCTATGAAATTTCTATTCGACCTTTTCCCGGTTATTCTATTTTTTATCGCATTCAAGGCATTTGACGTCTATGTGGCTACATTGGTTGTCATCGTCGCCACGGTCGCCCAAGTCGCGTTTATCTGGTTAAAGCATCGCAAAGTAGGTGCGATTCAATGGACAAGTTTAGCGATGGTTTCATTCTTGGGAACAGCGACAATTCTTCTCCACGACGAGTCGTTCATCAAGTGGAAACCGACGATTTTATATTGGTTATTTGCCGGCACGATCTTTGTTGCCGATAGATTCTTCAAGCGAAATGTCATAAGAAAGATGCTTGAAGAACAAGTGCGTTTACCTGATCCTCTGTGGCGCAAACTTGCCAATGCATGGACGCTATTTTTTCTATCCATGGGATGCCTGAATCTCTACGTCGCGTTCAATTTCAGTACCGACGCATGGGTGAATTTCAAATTATTTGGTGGTATGGGCTTGCTGATCGCTTTTATCGTCGCCCAAGCAGTGTTTTTGGCAAAGTATATGGAACCCGAGCACGAGGAAAATACCTGATGCTGTTCACCATCATTGGCTATGACGTTGAAAATAGCCTTGAACGGCGGCTTGCGGCGAGACCTGCCCACCTAGCACGGCTGGAAATTTTGCAAGACCAAGGCCGACTCAATCTGGCCGGGCCATTTCCCATTGTTAGTGGCGATGCTGCACCTCAAGGTTTCCTTGGCAGCCTGATCGTTGCTGATTTTGAATCGCTAGCAGCAGCACGCGCCTGGGCCGATGCAGATCCTTATATGGTGTCCGGGGTTTATGCCAAAGTCGATATTTTCGCGTTTAAGAAAGTTTTCCCATCGCAATGAATGTGGTCACCGAAATTGAGCGCCGCTTGCAGGAGCTCAAACCATTGCTTGTTGAGGTTATCGACGACTCAGCAAAACACGCCGGACATGCCGGTGCACGCGATGGTGGTGGACACTTTCGCTTACGAATTATCGCGGCTTGTTTTTCGGGTCTCAGTGTCATTGCCCGTCATCGCTTGGTGTATGATGCGCTCGGCACTTTGATGCAGCGCGAGATTCACGCGTTGAGCATCGATGCAAGCGCTCCGATACCTCAGAACAACCCTCCCAACTATCAGGAAATCAAATGAAACGCTCTACTTCCTATGCACTGCTACTGACTTGCGCTGGAATCATTGCCATGCAGCCCGCGCTTGCCCAAAAAGCCGAATCCGTTGCGACGGTTAATGGCAAATCAATCACAAAAAATCGCGCCGATGCGCTCATTACTGGGCAAGCTGCACAGGGTCAGCCCGATTCACCGGAACTGCGCAACGCAGTCAAAGAAGAGCTGATTCGCCGCGAAATCCTGACACAGGAGTCGCAAAAGAAAGGGTTTGATAAGAAGCCTGAAATTCAAGGGCAAATCGATCTCGCACGCCAAGGCGTATTGATCGGTGCGTATCTGAACGACTACGTTCGAACGCATCCAATTACCGACGATTTGGTCAAGAAAGAGTACGAAAATGTCCGCGCGCAACTCGGCGACAAAGAATACAAAGTTCGTCACATTCTGGTTGAGAAGGAAGACGAAGCGAAGGCGGTGATAGAACGACTCAAAAAGGAAAAGTTCGAGGAGGTTGCCAAAGTCTCAAAAGACCCCGGCTCGAAAGACAAAGGTGGTGATCTCGGTTGGGCAAACAAAGCTGCCTACGTAAAACCATTTTCTGACGCAATGCAAAAGCTTGAAAAGGGTAAGCTGACCGACCCAGCGGTGAAGTCAGATTTCGGCTGGCATGTGATTCAACTTGAAGATGTTCGCGAACTGAAGTTGCCTGGTTTCGATGAAGCTAAGCCGCAGATTACTCAGCGCCTTCAGCAACAAATGGTTCAGAAACATATTGACCAATTGCGCGCCAAGGCCAAGGTTGAATAAAGCTTAACCAAGTATTTGTCGTATTGAAAACAAGGCCCGCCGCGATAAATCGCGGCGGGCCTTGTTTTTTTTGGCGCGAAACGGTGAGCTTATCGCGAGGCTATCCCAAACTAACCCGCGCGTTGGTGAACATCTTCAACCACGGTGAATCGTCGCCCATTTGGCGCGGGTGCCACGACATTTGCACCGCCCGTAAAACTCGCTCTGGATGCGGCATCAGAATGGTAAATCGACCATCAAACGTAGTCACACCACCAATACCGTCTGGAGAACCATTTGGATTTGCCGGATACGTCATTGCGGTGTTGCCACGCGTGTCGATATAACGCATCGCGACGATTGCCGATTCAGCCATCGCGTGCGACGCAAACACCGCTTTGCCTTCTCCGTGTGAGACCACCACTGGCAAGCGCGAACCGCCCATCTCCTTAAAAAACAAGGAAGGCGATTGCGGTAACTCGATCATCACCAAACGTGCCTCAAATTGCTCAGAGCGATTACGCTCAAAGCGCGGCCAGTTTTCAGCGCCCGGAATGATGGATGCAAGATTCGCCATCATCTGGCAACCATTGCAAACCCCAAGCGCGAAGCTGTTGGGGCGCGTGAAAAAGTCTGAGAATTCGTCACGCAAAACATCATTAAACAAGATCGATTTTGCCCAACCCTGCCCTGCACCCAGCACATCGCCGTATGAAAAACCGCCACAGGCGACCAAGCCATCGAAGTCCTTTAGATGCCCGCGCCCCGCTTGCAAATCCGACATGTGCACGTCGACGGCCGCAAATCCGGCACGTTCAAAAGCCACGGCCATTTCGACATGCCCATTGACACCTTGCTCACGCAGTACCGCAATTTTTGGCCTCGCTCCGCTCAGGATGCCCGGCGCACTTCGAGTAGGAATGTCAAAACTAAATGACATCGACAGGCCGGGCGCCGACGCATCCTTCAAGGTTTCAAATTCCTCTTGCACACATGCCCCGTCGTCGCGACGCAATGCGATCTGATAACTCACCTCGCTCCATACGGCTTGCAACTCGTGACGCGGCGCAGAAAAAGCCAACTTCGCATTGCGCCATACACGGATTTCGTCGCTGTCGTTAAGCGTGCCGATGACATTCACCGCGCGGCTCAATCCGGCATCACGCAACGCTGCAATTACGTCATTGCGTTCACTTCGGCGAATCTGAATAACGGCACCGAGTTCTTCGTTGAAAAGGGCGGCAAGTAGATGATCGTTTTGCCGACCGGCCAGCAGATTTGGTCGACGCTCCAAGCCATCAACGTCATTCATCAATTCGTCGTAGCACAAACTGTCGACATTTAAAGAAACGCCCAAATGCGAGCAAAAGCTCATCTCGCAAATGGTTGCCAACAAACCACCATCGGAACGGTCGTGATAGGCCAAAATTTTGCCGTCGCGATTCAATTTCCCGACGACATTAAAAAATGCCTTAAGCGGCGCGGGATCAATGTCCGGCCCATGTTCGCCCATTTCGCCAAACACTTGCGCCAAGCTTGACGCTCCAAGTCGACTGGCGCCAAAACCCAAATCAATCAGTATCAGTTCGGTTTCGCCAACCTCACTGTCAGCCTGAAGTTCTGGCGTTAAGGTTCGCCTTGCGTCGTCGGTGCGAGCAAATGCAGTCACCACAAGCGAAAGCGGTGCAGTGACTTGCTTTGCCGTAGCGTCATCTGTCCAACGCGTGCGCATCGACAATGAATCTTTGCCAACTGGAATCGAGACACCAAGCGCCGGGCAAAAATCCATTCCGACGGCACGAACCGTATCAAACAGCGCTGCATCTTCGTGCCCGTGGCCCGCTGCAGCCATCCAATTCGCCGACAACTTGACCAAGCCAATATCAGCGATATCGGCGGCCGCAAGATTGGTCAACGCTTCACCGATAGCCATGCGCCCCGATGCTGGCGCATCAAGCAAAGCTAGTGGCGCGCGCTCGCCCAAGGCAAATGCTTCGCCCAAAAATGTGTCGTAACCCATGCAGGTCACCGCGACATCGGCAACCGGCACTTGCCACGGCCCGACCATTTGGTCGCGTGCGGTTAAGCCGCCGACACTGCGATCACCAATCGTAATCAGAAAGTTTTTCGAAGCTACCGCAGGAAATCTCAATACACGATAAATCGCATCGGCCAATTCAATTTTGCCAAGCGCCAAGGCTGCTCTAGGCGCGCGCAGACGCGTTGCATCACGATGCACGCGCGGCGGCTTGCCCAGCAATACGGCCATCGACATATCGATTGCGAAATTCTCAAAATGCGCATCTTTGAGCGTCAATCTGCCATCATCGGTCGCGACACCAACCACTGCAAACGGGCAACGTTCGCGCTCACACATTGCCCTGAAACCATCAAGTTGATCCGGCGCGATAGCTAGCACATAACGCTCTTGTGCTTCGTTGCACCATAGCTCTCGTGGACTCATGCCGCGATCTTCCGACGGAATGGCACGCAAATCGAATGCCGCACCGCGCCCTGCGTCGTTGGCAAGCTCTGGCATTGCATTTGACAAGCCACCGGCACCGACATCGTGAATGGCGAGAATTGGATTGGCCGCGCCTAGCTGCCAACAACGGTCAATCACCTCCTGCGCACGACGTTGAATTTCCGGATTGCCACGCTGTACGGAAGCAAAATCTAAATCCGCCGTGTTGCTGCCGGTCGCCATAGACGAAGCGGCACCACCGCCGAGTCCAATCAGCATCGCCGGGCCGCCGATTTGAATCAACAAAGTCTCGGCCGGAAATTTAATCTTAAACGCGTCATCCGCCGCAATGTTGCCTATGCCACCGGCCAACATGATGGGCTTGTGATAGCCGCGCATTTCACCAGCGAATTCCTGCTCAAAAGTACGGAAATAGCCCGCCAGATTCGGCCGACCAAATTCGTTATTGAACGCCGCTGCGCCAATCGGGCCGTCAATCATGATCTCCAGCGCCGAAGCAATTCGCTCCGGCTTGCCGTAATTGGATTCCCACGGCTGGATGAAATCCGGTATGCGCAAATCCGAAACACTAAAACCACACAATCCGGCCTTAGGTTTGGAACCGCGCCCGGTCGCACCTTCGTCACGAATCTCGCCACCGGAACCGGTCGCCGCACCCGGAAACGGTGAGATTGCGGTCGGGTGATTGTGGGTCTCGACCTTAACCAAAAAATGCGTCATCTGCTCGTGATACTTGTACTCTCCGTCTGCATCAGGAAAGAATCGCTGTATCTTCGCCCCTTCCAAAATCGACGCGTTGTCGGAGTAGGCCACCACCGTCCCATGCGGATTCGCCTTGTGCGTTTCGCGAATCATGCCGAACAATGACAAGGGCTGATTTTCGCCATCAACCGTCCATGACGCGTTGAAAATTTTGTGCCGACAATGCTCAGAATTTGCCTGCGCGAACATCATCAATTCGGCATCCGTTGGATTGCGGCCAACGCGTATAAAGTTATCGACGAGGTAATCAATCTCGTCGTCGGAGAGCGCCAAACCCAAGCTCAAATTTGCCGATTCCAGGGCCTTACGACCGCCACCGATAACATCGACAGATTCTAAGGGTTGTGGCTCGACATGATGAAAAAGCGCCGCCGCCTCCGCAATCGAACTCAGCACCGATTCGGTCATGCGATCATGACAGCGTGTCACCAGCAGCAACTGGCGATCCTGGTAGCCGTGAACGGTATATGCCGTGCCACGCTCAATTCGTTGAACATTGGCAAAGCCACAGTTTTTAGCAATATCAGTCGCTTTGGACGACCACGGCGAAATGGTTCCCAATCGTGGCGTGACCAAAAACATCTCACCTTTGGGCTCGTCTGGAAGACCAGTCGGGATGCCCAGCAGGTCTTTGAGCCGCTGAAGTTCTTCTGCGGTTAAGGGCAGGCTTGCATCGATGAAATACCAATGCTCGACGCTTAAAGTGAGCTTGGGCGAATTTTCGCTTAGCGCTAGGTGAAGGGAATTTAGACGAGTTGCCGACAGAGCGGCAGTACCACGCAACGCAATGAACTCAGCCATGAGGAATATCGAACGGCGGTCAAAGTGGGCAGAACAAGGCCCGATGCCAGACTGAATTATAACGACGGCGAGCCGTCGATGAACTAATGCTGAGTACTAAAACACTGCAAATTCGAAGTGAATTTGAAGAGAGGAATTAACCAGCGTTAGCGGGGCCAGGAGGTTTGCGCCCACCTGGTTTTGAATGCTTGCGACTGCCCGGCCCGCGTTTCCAGTTTCCGCCTGCACCAGGGTTGCCGCCTGCGCCGCTGTTTCCGGCATTTTTTTGCCCTTGTCCACGATCATTACGGTCATTATTCCTTGGCAAATCGCCACCTATACGATTACCCGGTGCCAGTTGAACTTCAAGCTCAATGATTTCGTCCCACTGTGGGTCAGTTCGTTGGCTCTCGGGTACGGACAGAAGCTCACGCAAACGTCGGCGCGGGTCAAATGACGGAGCGGATGGTGCTGGCGGAGGTGGTGCAGGAGCATCTTGCACACGCTCATTTGTTGCCGCAGCAACTGCCGGTAGGGTATTGGGGTTTTCGATCTCGTCCATGTCACCATTATCATCCAAGTTTGTCCTTTTGCGGAAATCAGTCCCTGATCCGGCTCGGCGCCAGCAAACGCCCTCCTCGATAACGATAATCCCCAACATTTCAAGCAGTTGAACTAAGTCACCTCGAAATGCTATGATGCGCCCTCTGACGAACCTTACACAAGAGCCGATGCATGTCTGAAACCGCCTTCTGCTACCACTGTCGGACTCACCACCCAAAAGAAGAAATGCGCCTAATCGACACCAAGGCTGGCAAACGCTGGCGGTGTATTCGGAGCATTGAGGCCACCAAAAAAGGACGCCTTGAACGCGAAGCCTATGGTCGGCAAGTCACGGCCATGAACAAGGCCGAAGCGCAGCGCAAAGCACGCCTAGTGCTCAACACGCGTGTGGCCAATCCATAGTCATATACGTCGCAATAGTCGCACTGCGCCCAACAACGGGAAGGATTTAGCACCATGAGCGACATAATCGTCCGCCGCAATCACGGCATGACTCTCAAAAAAGCACGTGCGGCCGGCGAACAAATCGCTGCCGACTTGGCTGAAGAATTTGATTTCACTTACGAGTGGACCGGAAACACGCTGAACTTTAAGCGTATGGGTGTCACCGGCACTATCGTCGTCGAAAAAAAATCCCTGGAAATTCAGGCGAAAATCGGATTTTTGCTACGCCCCATCAAATCGCGCATCGAACGCGAAATCCATCGCTTTTGCGATGAGAAATTTGGTCCAGCCTAACTAGAAAAACTAACTGGTCAAGTAGGCTTTCGATAGCTCCTGAAACCAAGCACGCGCATCGCCCGACATATAGGGCGCGACCAGCGCCATCGCCTGATACGCGCCACGGCCAAGTGCTTCGCCGTCGATTGTGCGCCTAGCGTCACGGACAAATTCAAACGACAACCAGTAAGTCGCCAGCACCACCATATTGACCGCCAGCGTCTGAATCTCGGCTTTGGAGGCGCGCATCGAATCTGCAGCGACCAGCCCATCACAAATCAGCGCGGCTGTTTTAACTTTGTGCGCCATGATGCGTTTGAACTGCATTTCCAGCGTTCGATTGCGCGATAAAAGCTCATTTAGATCGCGATATAAGAACCGGTAACGCCAAATATTCTCAAACAATAAATGCAGGAACAACCACAGATCTTCGACATCGGGAATACGTAGTTCCGGTGCGCCCAAGGTCGCATCGATGTCGCGGACAAAATCAGCGAACACCGTTTCGATAATTTCGTCTTTACTACGAAAGTGGTAGTAGAGATTTCCGGGGCTAATGCCGAGCTCATCGGAAATCAACTGTGTGGTGACATTGGGCTCGCCAAACTCGTTGAAAAGTACCAACGAAGTTTCAAGTATCCGCTCACGCGTTCGGCGTTTTGGCTTACGTTCCATTGGCGTCTCCACAACTGGCAGTCAGGATATCATTTTCATATCCGATAAAGTGCCACGGCGGGTTTGAAGCACCTGCCGCCATTTGATGTCTAGAACACTTAGACCGTTGAGCGGCGTGTGACTACTTTCTTAGGCACACGTTTCATTTTCTCAAGCTCAGTCGCCAGTTTGGCGACCCGACGCGAAAGCGCATCTGTGTCTTTCTTGGTCGCCACGCCAAAACGCCCAAGCGCGTCCGACGTGCGATCTTCAAATACCTGTCCAAGCTTGTCCCAACTTGCAACTGCTTTGTCCGTCAATTCAGAGACGCGTTTGTCGGCCAATTTTTCTGCAACCTTGTCAGAAACATTATCGGCAACGCCTTTGACTTTTTCTTGCAACTGCTTGCCTTCGGTGACTAGCAGATCAAATACTTTATTGCCTTCGCGTTGCGCTTTGGAAAACGCACCGAGACCCGCCATCCAGATTTCTTCGGCCGAATCACGTACCGATTCGGCAAGATTTAAGCTGTGCTTTTCCATTTTCTTGTTTGTTGCCATGTTCAACTCCTTCAATAAAAATCTCCACAAACTACTGCTTTAGCGTTTGTCGATTACTTAGTCGGTTTGACGGGCTTCACAGATTTTGCCGCAGCCGGCGATTTTCTCGCTGGCTTCGCTACGACCTTGCGCTCCAACGCATCTGTCAGAAGATTAAGTCGCTTGGTGAGTTCATCAATTTCCTTGCGTGAAGGAACGCCAAGCTTGGCAATCGCACGTGCCACTCGATCTTCGAATACCTGCTCCAATTTGTCCCATGTACCAGTCGCTTTGTTGGCCATTTCCGAGACGCGCAGCCCTGCGACGTTTTTGCGAGTTTTCGCTTTAAGCGCTTCGCCTTCGCTGACCAGCGCTTCAAATACTTTGTTGCCTTCGACCTGCGCTTTGGCAAATGCGCCTAGGCCGGCATCCCAAATTTGATGCGCCGACTCGCGCACTTTGTTCGCCAAATGAATGTCAAATCCAACTTGGGTTTCCGTCTGCTTTTTAGCCATGCCTCGCTCCTTGATTTTTTGATTTATCGTAAATCTACGGGGTTGAATACAATGCAGTGTAGCCAGTGGTTTTAGAGAAAGCACACTAAATGAGCGAGTGTTATGACTGCGTATCACCAGCACCAACTGAGCCAAACTGAGCCATGAACGAAATCGAAACCTTGAGCATTACGGCATCGGACGCCCATCGATTTGATGCCCAACTTTATTTGGCTAAAGCGCCTGACGCGCCGGTGCTGATTTTCTATTCGGCTATGGGTACCCCCAGCAAGGTGTATCGCGCGTTTGCCAGCACAATGGCTGAACACGGCATCAGCGTTTGCACTCCAGATTGGCGCGGTATTGCCAGCAGCTCTGTACGTGCTGCGCGTAATGTCGATTTTGGCTATCGTCACCTTATCGAAGTAGACGCACCGGCTTTAATCAGCGCCTTGGAAGCACGTTTCCCCGGTGCAAAATTCTGGCTTGGCGGGCACAGCCTTGGCGGCCAACTTAGCGCGCTTATTGCAGCAACCAAGCCCAACCGCGTCCATGGTTTGCTGCCTATCGCCAGTGGCAGCGTCTATCTCCCCTGCTTTCCGAAAAGATCGCAACGTCAGATTCGCTTCATAGGTATGCTGATCAAAACCGTGGTTCCATTGCTGGGCTATTTCCCGGGCAGTCGATTTGGTTTTGCCGGACGGGAGGCGCGTGGTGTGATGCGCGACTGGTATAGTGTGGCCGGTAGCGGACGCTACGAGCCAAACGATACCGAGCTCAATTACGAGCATGCGCTGAGTCAATTGAACCTGCCGGTACTTGGTCTGAATTTCGCAAGTGATTTGTTTGCCACCGAAGCGGCGGGGAACTATTTGCTGGGTAAGCTGTCGAACTGCTCACCGCAGCATTGGTTATGGGATGAGTCACACACCAACGGCATAACTTTCGATCACTATTCTTGGTTAAAGAATGCGCCGATAGTTGTGCCAAAGGTCGCAGCATGGTTGCATCAACAACGGTAGTGATTACTTTTACAAGCGCTTACTAAACTGCATTGTGGTCAATAGCAATGCCCCTAGAATGTACAACACAAATTTTATTTTCCTCCGGAGATTGTTCATGAAACGTTTTGCGATGTTTGCCACATTTTTCGTGTCCACCCTGCTTGCGTTTGGCTCAAGCATAACGCTGGCAGCGGACCTCCAAGTAGGTCGCGACTACACCGTGATTGATCCACCGCAACCCGGTGGCAGTGCGGGCAAAATTGAAGTTGTCGAATTTTTCTCTTACGCATGTTCACATTGCAACGACTTTAGCCCGCTCGTGGCTGCCTGGTCGGCTAGTTTGCCTAAAGACGTGGTGTTTCGCCGCATACCGGTATCATTTAATCGCCCGCCTTGGGCACGATTGGCAGGCATTTACTATTCACTCGATGCGACCGGCAATCTTGAAAAATTAGATGCAATGGTGTTTGCAGCCGTTCACAAAGACCGCGTCAATTTTGATAGCAATGAGAGCTTCGTCGCATGGGCAACAAGCAAAGGTGCAGACGGCAAAAAAATCGGCGATGCGATGAATTCGTTTGGCGTACAAACCCGACTGAAACAGGGCGATCAAGAGGCCGTTCGTTATGGCATTTCTGGCGTTCCAGCAATGGCAGTCAACGGTCGTTATTTGGTTAATAACACGGCTGCGCCAAACTACGGTTCGCTCCTCAAATTAGTAGACTTGGTAGTCGCTAAAGTACGTAGCGAAACCAGCGCGAAGTGATGCTTCAGCAGCCACGCCGTATCCTGCTGCTCATCGGCGTGCTTGGCTTTGCATTGGTCGCGGGCGGTTTGGTGTTGGCGCGCACAATGAATCTCGCCGCCTGCCCACTGTGTATCTTGCAGCGCATGCTGTATCTGTTGGCGGCATTTGAAGTGATCCTGAGTTTGATCATTTTCCGTACGCAGAAATCGAGTTTCTACGTCGCTTTAGTCGTTGCAAGCACTGCATCGCTTGGTGTCTGGATTGCCGGGTATCAAACCTGGCTGCAGCGCTTCGCCACTGACACGAGCTGCTCGGCGAATCAACCGTGGTGGGAACGTTTCGTCTATTGGGCCGGCGAACAATCGCCATTGTTGTTTGAGGCGACAGGTTTGTGCAGCGAAGCGGGATGGAAATTTCTTTCCCTATCGATCGCCGAGTGGTCGCTGCTGATGTTTAGCGCAATGACCGTGGGCGCTTTGCGCGCGGCATGGTTGGCTAGGCGCTAGCCTATGAGTGCTACGCCGCTCATTGCACTGTCGCGCGGCGGCGTGTTGGAATCCGAGCATTTCGGCGCAGTGGCGGTGGTTGATTGCAATGGCAAACTGCTCACTGCTGTGGGTGACGCGCATCGGCTGACATTTTCCCGCTCAACGCTCAAAGCGTTTCAGGCACTGCCCCTGCTCGAAGGTGGTGGGCATGCAACCTTCGGCTACGACAGCAAACATTTGGCCTTGCTTTGTGCCAGTCACAACGGCGAAACGATGCATATCGACGTGGTCGATGAAATGCTCGCCAAACTCAATTTGCCGCACACCACACTCGAATGTGGTTGCCATGTTCCGGCCCAGTATTCGTATTTTGATGAATCGCCACCGGCTGGAACAAAGTGGGATCAACGCCACAATAATTGCAGCGGCAAACACGCTGGTTTTCTGGCTTATTGCGTGCAGCACGGCACGCCAACTGCGAACTATGTTTCGCCCATGCATCCATTGCAGTTGGCGATTCGTCGCGATGTCGCAAAGGTCGTCGATATGGACGAAAACGCCTTGTGTATGGGCATTGACGGCTGCTCGTCACCCAACTACGCGATGCCTTTATCGAAAATTGCTTATGCCTACGCGCGGCTTGCCGCCGGTATTCACGACACGAAATTCGGTGCGAGTTTCGCCTTACTTGGCAATGCGATGACGACCCATCCGGAGTTGGTTTCCGGTACTCATCGCAACGATCTTGCGTTTATGCAAACGGGACGCGGTGATTGGATCAGTAAAGTTGGCGCAGATGGCGTACAAGCAATTGCCAGCAAATCGCGCCGCGAAGCCTTCGCTGTAAAAATTGCTGATGGCAACCGCACTGCTTTGTTCGCCACTGCCGTTGAAGTGCTGGAACAACTTGGTTGGCTCGATAATGCGCAGCGCGAACAGCTTGCGCCGTGGCGAGCGACAGACATCACCAATGCGCGCGGAATTGTGGTGGGCCAACGCCGTCCGGTTTTCAGCCTGCAAACATTCAGTTGAAAGGTTCTCAAGACCATGAGTACAACGATCAATTTGATAGGCGCGCCGACTGACATCGGTGCCGGTATGCGCGGTGCCAGCATGGGGCCAGAAGCCTTGCGGGTTGCCAACATCGTGAGCGTGCTCCAAAGCCACGGGCTTGAAGTAATCGACACTGGCAATCTCTCCGGACCAGCAAATCCGTGGCGGCCGCCAGTCAATGGCTATCGCCATCTCAACGAAGTCGTGGCGTGGAACATGTCGGTGCATGCCGCCGTGCATGAAGCGCTCGAACAAGGGCATTTGCCGATTTTGCTGGGCGGCGACCATTGCTTGGGCATCGGCTCGATTAGCGCCGTAGCAAGACATTGCCGGGCAGTCGGGAAGAAACTTCGCATTCTGTGGCTCGACGCGCATGCCGATTTCAATACCAGCGTGCTAACCCCCAGTGGCAATATTCACGGTATGCCGGTCGCCTGTTTGTGTGGTCACGGCCCTCAGGCGCTTATCGAAATCGGCGGACATGTTCCGGCAATTGATGCCAAATCAATCCGCCAAATCGGGATTCGCAGCGTCGATGCCGGCGAGAAAAGATTCGTGCATGAAATGGATCTAGAAGTCTTCGACATGCGCTACATCGACGAGTTGGGAATGCGCGTTGCGATGGAAAACGCGTTAATGGGCATCGACGAACAAACCCATCTGCATGTTAGTTTTGATGTTGATTTTCTCGACCCCGATATTGCCCCGGGTGTCGGTACCACGGTGCGTGGCGGGCCGGGCTATCGTGAAGCGCAATTGTGCATGGAAATGATCGCGGATACCGGTTTGTTGGCTTCGTTGGACGTAATGGAACTCAACCCCGCACTCGATGAACGCAATCGCACGGCGGAGTTAGCGGTCGATTTGATCGAATCGCTTTTTGGGAAAAGCACCTTGATGCGCAAGCAATAACGACAAGTTTGCCCGTTGGTGCTGGTGATGGAATGCTCCGTTCAATGGCCGCACGTCGTCGCTAGAGCATCGAGAACGCCGCCCTGTGCGGTAAGATTAGGCCTGTCGCGAGCTATAAATATGCCGCTCGCATCCTTGCAAGACGAATAATTTGGCGTTCGTTAGCAAGTGAAAACCTGATGATTCTCAACTGGAGTACTGTGAATGTTTTCGTTACAAGGTATGGCCGTTGTAAGTATGTTTCTCGCCAGCTTGTTATTGGTTGGCTTTTTGGTTTTCGCGCGAATGTCACCCGAAAAAATGTCGGTCTGGGCGCTCAATGCCGATCGGCGACGTGCTGGAGTGCAATTAAAGAGCTTACGCATTCGAGGCTTCAATATTCCTTATCTCGAAGCAGGATCAGGCGAACCCTTGGTATTGATACACGGCTTTGGCGCTGACAAAGATCACTTCACCCGGATCGCCCGCCACCTCAAAGCGAACTATCGCGTTCTCAGTATCGACCTGCCCGGTTTTGGCGAGGCCACACGTGACATCGGTGTGCTGTATGGCATTAACGATCAAGTCACACGATTACATGCAATTCTTGTCCAACTTGATATCAAACAAGTTCATCTGGGCGGCAGCTCGATGGGTGGATATATCGTCGCGCAATTCGCCGCCACCTACCCCGAAATGGTCTCCAGTGTTTGGCTGCTTAATGCCGCCGGCACCTTTGCCGCACATCAATCCGAGATGATGAAAACCTATGTCGCCAAGGGCAAAATTCCGCTACTGGTTGAACATGAAGATGACTATCAAAAGCTTGTCGGTTTAGTGATGTCCAAACCGCCTTATTTTCCTCAGGCCGTGTTAACCGTTTTGGCGCGCCGTGCTGTCAGCGATTTGCAACTTCACCGACAGATTCTTCACCAATTTGTTGGCGACCCACAATATCTCGAACAGTGCTTTGTGAACCTTGAAACACCTGCATTGATCGTTTGGGGCTCAGAAGACAAAGTGTTGCATCCGCTCGGTGCCGATACGCTGCATCGTTTGTTTATCAATAGCGAAGTGAAGATTATGGATGGCATTGGTCACTTGCCGATGCTTGAAGATCCGGAGCAAACCGCCGCCGATTACATCGCGTTTCGCGCCAAACTTGACACAATGCCAAGGCGAACCGCTGCCCCTGTAAAACGCGAAGTACTGACCGGTCAATCGGCGCCGGCCGCGATTGCTGCTGCGACCGCACTAGGTGCCAGAATTCCGGCCGGTGAGAAGCGTGCAACCCCCAACATCAACCAGCAGTGGTGTTTGAAAAAACGCCCTGTCGGGCTTATCGCAAATGGTGACTTCGAACTTCGCGAAGTGGCGATATTGCCGCTCGCAGAAGGCCAAGTCAAAGTACGCAATGTATTTCTATCGCTCGATCCAGCAATGCGTGGCTGGCTGATTGATCGACCGTCTTACGTGCCGCCAGTCCAGATCGGCGAACTCATGCGCGGGCTGTGTGTCGGCGTGGTTATCGAATCGAAGAATGAATACTTTGTCCCCGGTGATTTCGTGCAGGGTATGTTTGGTTGGCAGACCCATTTCATCTCCAACGCTGACGGCGAAGGCATGACCAAACTGCCGCCCAGCCCATTGCCGCTAGAGGCCAATTTAGGTCTGTTCGGACTCGCTGGAATGACGGCGTATTTTGGTCTAATTGATGTTGGTCAGCCCAAGGAAGGCGAGACATTGTTGGTCTCTGGCGCCGCCGGTTCAGTCGGTTCTTTAGTCGGACAAATCGGCAAAATAAAAGGACTGCGTGTGGTCGGCATCGCTGGTAGCGACGACAAATGCGCGTGGCTAGTCAACGAGCTTGGTTTTGATGCGGCGGTCAATTACAAATCAGCTGATTTGCGCGGGCAACTCAAAGCCGCCTGCCCCACCGGCGTGGACGTCTATTTTGAAAATGTGGGAGGCGAAATCCTCGACACGGCATTGTCGGTCATGAACAATTTTGGCCGCGTCGTGGTCTGCGGATTAATCAGCCAATACAACGCCACCGACAAAGTACCCGGGCCTTACAACTTTGCCAGCGTAATTTCAAAACGCCTGCGTATCCAAGGCTTCGTCGCGCCTGACTACAGCAAGCGCGTCAAAGAAATGCTTGGCGAATTTTCACATTGGTATTCAGTTGGCAAACTCAAATACCGCGTCGACATTGTGCAAGGATTGGATGCTGCGCCATTGGCGATCAATAAACTATTCAGCGGCGACAACAACGGCAAATTGATCGTCCAAATTTCGCCAGTGCGGTGAAATCACGCATCGGGTTAGCGTAACGCTAACCCGACACCGACTCATGCTTTGGCAAACGTAATCTGCCCCTTCTCGGCGGCAACCTTCACTGTATCTTTCGCGGCGAATTTACCTTCCAAAATTTGCTTCGCCAGCGGATTTTCTATCCGCTCTTGAATAGCTCGTTTTAGTGGCCGCGCGCCGAACACCGGGTCGAACCCTGCCTCGGCCAGCAGTGCTAGGGCCGCATCGCTGACGACCAAACCCATCTCCAAGCGTGCCATGCGTTTTTCGAGATATTGCAATTGGATACGCGCGATTCCGGCAATGTGCTTTTCGTCGAGCGCGTGGAATACTACAATCTCGTCGATACGATTCACGAACTCGGGGCGGAAATGCATTTTGACTTCGCCCATCACCGCCAGTTTGATGATTTGATAATCCTGCCCCGACATTTGCTGAATCATCTGACTACCTAGATTGGATGTCATCACGATAATCGTATTTTTGAAATCCACCGTGCGCCCTTGTCCGTCGGTCATGCGGCCATCGTCGAGCACTTGTAGCAGCACGTTAAACACATCTGGATGCGCTTTTTCCACCTCGTCAAACAAGATCACTGAATACGGTTTGCGCCGTACTTGTTCGGTCAGATAACCGCCCTCTTCATAGCCGACATAACCCGGTGGCGCGCCGATCAACCGGGCGACCGAATGTTTCTCCATGAATTCGCTCATGTCGATGCGGATTAAATGATCTTCGGCATCAAACATAAACTCGGCCAATGCTTTGCATAGCTCAGTTTTGCCAACGCCAGTCGGACCGAGGAACAGGAATGAACCGTAAGGACGATTTTCGTCGGACAAGCCAGCGCGCGAGCGGCGAATTGCATCAGCAACCAAATGCACCGCCTCGTTCTGGCCGACCACGCGGGCATGCAGTTTGTCTTCCATGCGCAGCAGTTTTTCACGCTCACCTTGCATCATTTTGCTGACTGGAATTCCTGTTGCGCGCGACACTACTTCGGCAATTTCTTCAGTGCCGACTTGAGTTCTTAGCAAGCGATGTTTTAACGGCGTGTCGCCAGCACCAAGTGACGCACTTTCGGACGCGACATCGGACGCCTTGATCTGCGCTTCCAGCTTCGGCAAGGTGCCATATTGCAACTCGGCGAGCTTGTCAAAAGCGCCTTGTCTTTGCAGCTCCGCCATTTGCACTTTCACACGTTCAATTTCTTCCTTGATGTGCGTCGTGCCTTGCATCTGGGCTTTTTCGGCCTTCCAGATTTCTTCCAAATCTGAATATTCCTTGTCGAGCTTTTTGAGCTCGCTTTCAATCAAAGCAAGGCGCTTTTTCGACGCATCATCTTTCTCTTTCTTCACCGCTTCGCGTTCGATTTTCAATTGAATCGAACGTCGCTCAAGCTTGTCCATGACTTCGGGTTTGGAATCGATTTCTATCTTCATCCGCGCTGCCGCTTCATCAATTAAATCAATCGCTTTGTCGGGCAAAAATCTGTCGGTGATGTAGCGATTAGACAGTTCGGCCGCCGCGACAATCGCGGGGTCGGTGATATCTACGCCGTGATGCAACTCGTATTTTTCGCGCAGCCCGCGCAATATCGCAATTGTCGCTTCCACCGTTGGTTCATCGACTTGAACTTTCTGAAAACGCCGCTCCAAGGCGGCGTCTTTTTCGACATATTTGCGATATTCGTTGAGCGTCGTTGCGCCGATGCAATGCAATTCGCCGCGCGCTAGCGCCGGCTTGAGCATGTTGCCCGCATCAATCGCGCCCTCGGCCTTACCAGCGCCAACCATGGTGTGTAGTTCGTCAATGAAAAGAATAATCCGGCCTTCATCCAAAGCCACTTCCTTGAGCACCGCTTTGAGTCGCTCTTCAAACTCACCGCGATATTTCGCACCGGCCAGCAGCCCCGCCATATCGAGCACCAGCACACGCTTGTCTTTCAGCGAATCAGGTACTTCGCCATTCACAATGCGCTGAGCAAGGCCTTCGACAATCGCGGTTTTGCCCACACCGGGCTCGCCGATTAACACCGGGTTATTCTTCGTCCGACGCTGCAAAATCTGCATCGTGCGACGAATTTCATCGTCACGTCCAATAACAGGATCGAGCTTGCCCAGTCGCGCACGCTCGGTCAAATCGAGGCAATATTTATTCAATGCTTCACGCTGCCCTTCGGCATCCGGTGAGCCGACATTTTCGCCCCCGCGAACTGCCTTGATCGCATCTTCCAATGCCTTGCGATTCAAGCCAGCCTCTTTCAGCAAACGCCCTGCTTCGCCTTTGTCTGCGGCTAGTGCCAGCAAAAACATTTCTGAGGCGATGAACTGATCACCCGCTTTTTGCGCTTCTTTGTCGGTGACGTTGAGCAGATTGGTCAAGTCGCGCCCGACGCTCACCTCGCCGCCATGGCCAACCACGCTGGGCAATCGTTCCAAAGCCTTCGTCAGCGCTGTTTTCAGCCCAGCCACATTCACACCAGCGCGCGCGAGTAGAGCGTTGGTGCCACCATCATCTTGATTGAGCAACGCTAACAGCAAATGTTGAGGCGCAATAAATTGCTGATCGTTGCCAACGGCTAAGCTTTGCGCATCGGCAAGTGCTTGTTGAAACTTGGTAGTGAATTTGTCGACTCGCATGTTGCGTCGCCTTTCGATTAAAGTATGTTGAAGCCTTGTACTGTCAAATGAGGCAGGTAGGCAAAATTTCAAGTCATAGCAATAACAGGTCAAATTAATATGTCACTTATCCTTGCGTTAGATCAAGGTACCACCAGCTCACGAGCGCTGCTGTTTGATCATCACGGTGCCGTGCGCGGCGTGGCGCAACAGGAATTCACCCAGCATTTTCCACAGCCGGGATGGGTCGAACACGATGCCAATGATCTTTGGCAAAGCCAACTCGCAGTCGCCCGCGAAGTTATCGCCAAGACCGGCGTCATGGCCACCGATATCGCTGCGATAGGAATCACTAACCAACGTGAAACTACCGTGCTTTGGGATAGAAAAACCGGTGAGCCAATTGCTCCCGCCATCGTCTGGCAAGACCGTCGCACTTTTGACGCGTGTAATGCCTTGAAAGCCAGTGGTGCAGAGACGATGGTGCGGCAAAAAACCGGCCTGCTACTTGACCCCTATTTTTCCGGAACCAAGCTCGCCTGGCTGCTTGACCATGTGCCCGAGGCTCGCGCTCGTGCCGAGCGTGGCGAACTCGCTTTCGGTACTGTCGATAGCTGGTTAATCTGGAAATTAACCGATGGCGCAATGCATGCCACCGATGCCAGTAACGCCTCCCGCACACTGCTTTTCAACATCAATACCGGTACGTGGGATGACGAATTGCTACAACTTTTCGATATCCCGAAAAGCGTACTACCACGTGTAGTCGCCAGCAGCCAAGTCGTCGCCGAAACCAGCAGCAAATGGCTGGGCGGCGCGATACCAATTGCGGGTATCGCCGGCGACCAACAAGCCGCCACTTTTGGGCAAGCCTGCCTGCAAACTGGTATGGCAAAAAATACTTATGGCACAGGCTGTTTTATGTTGATGAACACCGGCAAGGCGCCGGTAGTGTCCAAGCATCGCCTGCTGAGCACTGTGGCTTGGCAGCGTGTCACCAGCACCAACTCAGCAGAAATCACCTATGCGCTTGAAGGCAGCGTGTTCATGGCTGGCGCCATCATTCAATGGCTGCGCGACGGCCTTGGCATCATTGGCACGGCAGCCGATGTTGAAGCGCTCGCCATCTCCGTGCCCAGCAGCGAAGGTGTTGTCCTCGTTCCTGCCTTCGCCGGGCTCGGCGCACCTTGGTGGCAGGCCGATGCCCGCGCCACACTGAGCGGCATGACACGCGGCACCACTCGCGCGCACATTGCCCGTGCGGCACTCGAAGCGATTTGCTGCCAAAGCGTCGACGTTTTACAGGCCATGGAAAGCGACAGCGGCGTCGCACTCACCGAGCTACGCGTCGACGGCGGTGCCTCGAAGAATGATCTGCTAATGCAACTCCAAGCCGACCTGTTAGGCGTGCCTGTAACGCGCCCGAAAGTCACCGAAACTACCGCACTCGGCGCCGCCTATTTAGCTGGGTTAGCGGTCGGCTTTTGGCAAAGTGCTGATGACCTCGCAGCCCATTGGCAACTCGACAAACGCTTTGAACCCAGCATCGCTCAAGATGCGAAACACGAAATTCTGGATCGCTGGCATAACGCGGTCCGCCACACCATTGAATGGAATCGACCACGGGCGAAAAACGTTAAGCTGTTTATTTGAAGGGAGCATCATGACCATCAACACCGAAAAATTCTCAGAGCTACATCGCAGAAATATGGAAACGGCGATGAGACTAGCGCAACTGTCCGTCGACAATTCGCAGCGGGTAATGGCCTTGCAAGCAGCGCTGGCTAAATCACTTTATGCGGCTAGCGTAAAGAGCGCAAAGGCGCAGGCGAAGGTGAAAAATCCGCAGGAGCTTTTGCGTTTACAAACCGATTACACGCGCGAATCTTTGCAGCGGGTGGTCGACGTGGCGAAACAGGTCGCCGAGATTGGTAACGCTGCACGCTCGGATTTTTCGCAATTGTTGGCCGAACAATTGGTCAGCGGCAAGGAAGAATTGACCAACAGTTTGCAAAGTTTTATGGCCAGCTTGCCAAGCCGGATTCCAAATCTCTCGACAGCCATAGATCAAGCGATGACCGCGGCAAACGCGGCCTTTGAGCAAGTCGGCAAGGTATCTGCGGCGGCAATGGGTAGTGTCAAGAAAAAACCCAAATCAAAACCGCGCTCAGGCAGCAATAAAGCTTAGGCCGCGCGTTTGCGGCGCACCGCTGACGCGACAGGCGCGGCAGCTGTGGTCTGCGGTGCATCGACCACAGTCACCCGATTGCGCTGTTTCTTCAGCCGCATAATGCAATCTTCCAATGTTTGACCTATCGTAGTTTGATCGCGAATCATCGCGATTTTTGGCCAGGTTGCGCGCTCGCCGGTGAGTACCCAGGCGCGAAATTCGTTGTGCGACAAATTGCCCAGCACCCGCACGTAGTCGCGGCTGCGGATAGGCGGATGGATGGTTACATCACCTAAATATTGTTGATCCACCACCGCCACCACGCCCTCTAACAATGCTTTGATGATGCCCTGATTGAGTCCGTAGGAAGCCAATTGCAGCACTTGCTTGCTGCGATATTGCAATTCGCCCTTGACCAA
Organism: Rhodocyclaceae bacterium; assembly: GCA_016721505.1. GTDB lineage: Bacteria > Pseudomonadota > Gammaproteobacteria > Burkholderiales > Rhodocyclaceae > JADKHX01. The sequence continues at coordinate 268,153 of JADKHX010000006.1, forward strand.
ATCATTAAGGAATCGCACCCAACCTTCTTTACGTGTCGGGTCACTCATGAATGGCAGCACATGCGGATTGGTTTGGCTGACGATGCGATGATTGACGTTGTACAACTCGGCCAGGCGCTGCGTTGGCAGATCCGATTGAATCGCGCCGTCGACCCAACGCACTGAAGCCATGTAGGGTTTTTCTTGTCCTGCTCGATCCTTCGACATTAACATCACCGGCGGGAACAGTCCGGGCACAGCGCACGAGGCGAGCACCGCGCTCCAAATCAACAAGTGCGGCGTGGTGAGATAGTTCAACAAATGCGGTTGCAAATTTTTCGCGACCGGCGAGACGGTGATATTGATCATCCGCCGCGTTTTTTTGAAGGCTTCTTCGAAGGTGACTTCGCCGATGTTGGTGCGCAAAAACTGCTCCAACTGGCGATTATCCATGATGGATTTTTGGCGGAACATTTCGCGCAATGACAGCCTGCGCCACGAATGCAAGTCTATTCCTTCACCACGAAACAATGCATCGAGTTCGCTGTCGTTGCGTGTGCCCAACAGGGAAGCCATAACCGCGCCGGCACTTGAACCGGAAATGACGCGAGGCAGTAACTTGTGTTCGCGCAGCGCCTTAATCACACCCATATGAAACATGCCCATGTTCGCACCGCCGGAGAGCATTAAGGCCGAACGGCCATAGCTTTGTCCGGTATGACGGAAGAACAACATCTTTTGCGCATAGGGCAGTTCAGGGATGTCGTGGTCACACAAATAATTGAGCAGCGAAACGACTTCGGTGGTGTAGTCGTCAATCAAATATTTCGTACCGACGTGGGTGTGGCGATACAACTCGGGATTGGCCAGATTGCCCAGATTGCGCTGCAAGCCTTCACGTAAGCTAAATATCAACTGCGACCAATCCCCGGCTTTACGCGCCGTCCGCAGATTTGCCAAGCGTTGCTGAATCAATTCGTATTCGTAAAACGGTGAAACCGCATCGGTCTTCCAGACATCTACGCCTTGCATCGCATCAAGCTGAGTTGCGTGAACGCGCCATGAGGCATAGTCGGTACTCTTGTCGAGCAATTTATTGGTTTTAACAACAGCGCGTGATCGCATTAAAAGCCTCAATATTCAAATAAAACGGTTCTACAAATCCGTCCGAATTTTCCAAATCTCGGGGAACAAGACCACATCGAGCATCTTGCGTAAATAACTCACGCCGCCGGTGCCACCAGTCCCGCGCTTGAAGCCAATGACACGTTCGACGGTGGTGACGTGGCGGAATCGCCAAAGGCGAAACGCGTCCTCCAAATCGGTGAGCTCTTCGCCGAGTTGATACAAATCCCAGTGCTGTTGCGGATTGCGATAGACAGTCAGCCACGCCGCTTCTACGCTCTCACTACTGACATAGGGTAAGCGCCAGTCACGCTCAATGTCCGTTGATTTCAAGGCCAATCCACGGCGCGCTAGCAAACGCAAAGCTTCATCATAAAGTGATGGCGCGGCGAGTGCAGTATCGACTAGTGCATACAAATCGGGGCGATGCGCGTGAGGATTTCGCATCGCTGGATTTTTGTTGCCCAAAGCAAATTCTATGCAGCGATATTGGTAACTTTGAAAGCCGGAGGAGCTTGCAAGATAAGGACGAATCGCGCTGTATTCGGGCGGAGTCATGGTTGCCAGCACATCCCACGCGTGCACTAATTGCTCCATGATTTTGCTGACCCGCGCCAACATCTTGAATGCGGCTGCCAATTCATCTTTGGCCACTGCCGCAATCGCTGCATGCAATTCATGCAACATTAATTTCATCCACAGCTCGCTGGTCTGATGCTGAATGATGAACAATATCTCGTTGTGATCTGGCGAGCGACATTGTTGTGCATTAAGGATGTCGTCGAGGCGAAGATAATCGCCGTAACTCATTGACGCTGCTTTATCCGCAGTTTCGTCCGTTAATTTGTCAGTTGGTGCTGGGCGTAGCGGGGAATTCGCGGGGCACTGCTCCGCGCCCGCGTAGCCGGATGGCTGTGCAAAGCCATCCGTGGAGCTCACGCCACCCTCAGTTGGTGCTGGTGGCACGCCGTCACTCGCTTGCATTCAAGTTACCGCCAACTTCTGCATGAATTTTTCCGCTTTCCATTCGCCACTTTCCAGCACCTGACGCAAATGTTCCACCGCCTGCCAAACTTCATCAAAACCAAGATAGAGCGGGGTAAAACCAAAGCGCAAAATATCCTCGCCGTCGGCAACCGTGCCGCCCGCAGCACCGGCGCGAAAATCGCCTATGACTTTGCGCGCGATCAAGGCTTGCATGATCGCGTAAGCGCCTTTGGAATGCGCAAAACTCGCTTGCGAACCACGCAAGGAGTGCTCCTGTGGGGTAACCACCTCAAGCCCATATCCACCACAGCGATGTTCGACTAACTGAATAAACAAATCGCTTAGCGCCAGGGATTTTTTCCTCAGCGCGGCCATGCCGCCGTGAACTTGCGCCGCCAGCAAAGTATCCACACCGCATTCCAGCGCAGCCATGCCGAGCATGGATTGCGTGCCACACAGGAAACGCGAAATCCCCGCTGCTGGTTGGTATTGCGGCGAGAACGCAAATGGCGCAGCGTGTCCCCACCAGCCCGCCAGCGGTTGCCAGAATCGCTCGGCATGCTGCGGATGCACCCATACAAAAGCCGGTGCGCCAGGCCCGCCGTTAAGATATTTATAACCACAACCAACGGCAAAATCGGCTAGCGCGGCGTGCAAATCGACCGGGACGGCACCTGCGCTATGCGCCAAATCCCACACTGTCAGCGCACCGGCGTGATGCGCAGCGGCGGTGACTGACTCCATGTCGTGCATGAAGCCAGTGCGGTAATTCACGTGGGTCAACATCAATACCGCGACATCGCTATTCAACGCCGTCGTCAATTCGGTTTGATCAATTAAATGCAACTGAAAACCACGCTCGGCACACAGCGCTTGGGCGATATATAAATCGGTCGGAAAGTTGCCGCGCTCGCTGACAATGACCCGTCGAGTTGTTGAATTTTGTGCCGCAATCGTCATCGCAGTTGACAACACTTTGTATAGATTAATTGAAGTGGTATCGGTGGCAACGACTTCACCGGCGGCAGCCCCGATAAGCTGCGCAATTTTGTCGCCGATGCGGCGTGGCGCATCAAACCAGCCATTTTTATTCCACGAGGTAATCAGATCCTCGCCCCACTCACGCGTTACTACATCGGCAACTCGTGCTGTCGTAGCCTTGGGCAAGACGCCAAGCGAATTGCCATCAAGATAAATTGTGTCAGGTGGCAAGACGAATTGATGTCGCAGCACGCGCAACGGATCAGCCATATCCATAAGTTGGCAATCACGCCGTCGCGGAATTTTGACTTCAAAAATGCTCATGGTGATTGATCACAGTTCTCTCAAAATAGCGCGCACCGGTGAAGCATCGGCTTGCATCAATTTTAACGGCAGGGCAATAAGTTCGTAATCTCCAGCATCCACCGCATCTAGCACCAGATTTTCCAGCACCCGTAAATCATGTTGAAGCAATGTGTGATGTGAGGGTAAGCCTTGACTGGTGGCTGGGTCAACACTGGGGGTGTCAATGCCAACCAAGATTGCTCCGTGAGTGGCGAGTAGCGAAATCGTTTCAGCGGCGAATGCAGTGAAGTTATTCCAGTCCTGCCGCGCGATATTCGTAGTGCGAATCAACACACGGGGCGGCAAATTTTCAAGCGCATGCGCGATGTGTTCTGGCTGTATCAATGGCCCGACAGCGATGCAGTGAATCACTCGGCAGATGCCAAGATAGGGGGCCAAATCAAGCGCACCCACCGCCACGCCACCCGCCGCATAGTGCATCGGCGCATCGGCATGCGCACCAGTGTGCGGCGACAGCGTAATCGAGTGCACATTCACCGGGCAATTCGCGTCGAGCGTGAAATGTAACTTTTGCGAATACGCCGTGTCGCCAGGGAACACTGCGGCGTTGTTATCGACTGCTGGTGAGATATCCCAAATGCGTTTCATGACCATCGCGCTGCCGCCGCATCATCCGCGTCACGCGCATCAACCCAACGGCCACCGGCTGCGGTTTCTTCCTTCTTCCAAAAAGGCGCTCGGGTCTTCAAATAATCCATGATGAATTCGCAGGCTGTGAAAGCTTCACCACGATGCGCTGCGGCGACACCGACGAAGACAATTTGTTCGCCGATTTGCAAACTTCCAACACGGTGAATGACGCGCACCTTGTGCAAATGCCATCGCGCATTCGCTTCCGTGACGATCGCCGCTAACGCCGCTTCGGTCATGCCGGGATAGTGCTCCAGGGTGAGTGAACTGGCTCCCTCCTCCCTCGCGGGAGAGGGTTGCGGAGAGGATGATGATTGCCGCACCACACCGACAAAACTCGCCACCGCGCCGACATCCTGCGCGTCTGCGTACAACGCAGCGATTTCCTTGCCAGCGTCGAAATCCGCTGTTTGAACACTGACTGGCATTTAGCCTCCGGTCACCGGCGGGAAAAATGCGATCTCGTCACCATCGACGATAGTCAAATCCATCGTCGCCATTTTTTGATTGACCGCCGCGCGTAGATTTTTAGTTTGTGCCAACGCCATCCATCCGGCTCCTTGCATGGTCAAATGATCGCGCAAATCCGCCACGGTCAGCAAGTTTGCCGGCAATGTGATGGTCGTCGACGCAAGACCAAGGCGCTCTCTTAGACCCCCGAAAAAAAGCACTTTGACATTCATCGTGCACCCAATTCGGTGAATGAAAAATAGGCCACCGTGTCGCCCGATGCGATGGCGCAGCTCGGTGGATTGCTGACCAAACCATCAGCCCAAGCGCAGGAAGTCAGCACACCGGAGCTCTGATTGGGGAACAAATCCAATCCACCCTCGGCGTTGCGCCGCACGCGCAAAAATTCACGTCGTTTATCACCAGCCCAAGCAAAATCTGCGCGCATTTTTTGGACAATTGGCGGAGTGTTGGGAAGCCCTTGCGATTTCAAAATGTAGGGTCGGACCAGCATCAGAAAAGTAACGAATGATGCGACCGGATTACCGGGCAGGCCGATAAAACTAGTGGCTTTGTTTGGCGGCGTGTTGGCGCTCCGCGAAGCGGACATCCCGCCATGCAGAGCCTCAGCACCAACTGGAAAGATTCGTCCGAACGCCAAGGGTTTGCCCGGCTTTATCGCAATTTTCCACAAGCCGATTTCACCCATTGAAGCGACTGCGGCTTTGACGTGATCTTCTTCGCCGACTGAGACACCGCCGCTGGTCAATATCAGATCGTGATTTTGCGCGGCAGTGCTTAGAAATTCGCATGTACTTTGCAGGTTGTCAGCGACGATACCAAAATCGGTGACCTCACAGCCCATGCCTTGTAGTAAGGCCGACAAGGTGGCGCGATTGGAGTTGTAGATACCGCCAGGCTTGAGCGCTTCGCCGGGCATGGCAAGTTCATCACCAGTTGAAAACAACGCTACTTTTAGTCGACGCAAAACTGAGAGCTGCGCCCTGCCGACAGAAGCGGCGACACCGAGTTCTGCTGCGCGCAATTGCGTGCCTTGGCGTAACACGACTGTACCAACAGCAATGTCTTCACCTTGGCGACGGATGTTGTCTCCACTGCGCATCGCGTGTAAAAAACTTACCTGAGCATTTTCTTCCACCCGAGTTTCCACACAATGTTCTTGCATGACCACCGCATCCGCACCATCGGGCACGGGAGCGCCGGTGAAGATCCTGGCTGCGGTGCCGCGGTCTAACGCCTGACCAACGTGACCGGCGGCGATGCGTTGCGAGACTGGAATAGTAACGCCCGCCTGAATATCGCAAACCCGAATCGCGTAGCCGTCCATGGCTGAATTGTCCAGCGGCGGTACGGCGATGGTGGAAACCAAGTCGTGCGCCAACACACGCCCCAGGGCATCGTTGGTGGCGACGACTTCTGTTGCGGTCACCGGCGTTGCGGCAGTTTGCAATTGCGCGAGTGCCGCTTCAAAACTGAGCATATTTTGACTCATGACAAGGCCACGTAAGACAAGATAAAACCCGCGATGGCGGCGCGATCACTTAGTTCGAGTAACGGCACATCAAGGGCTGGTAGTTGCGTTGCTTGTGCATCGCTGGCCACCGCGACAATTTGCGCCGGGTTGGTAGTCGCCAACAGTGGTTTGTCATTCGCCACACGGTGGACTTCAAGCTTTGGATACGGCGCTTCTTTGTAGCCTTCTATCAGCACCAGATCGCAAGGTGATAGCAGCGCAATTTGTTCGTCAAGATTCGGCTCAGCCTCGCCACGCAATTCGTGCATCAAGGCCCAACGTCGGTTTGACAGCAGCATGACCTCGGCGCAACCAGCCTCGCGCAAGCGATAGGAATCCTTGCCCGGTTTGTCGATATCAAAATCGTGATGCGTATGTTTGATCAGCGAGACGCGCAAACCGCGCGCTACAAACAGCGGGATCAGCGCTTCAAGCAAGCTTGTCTTGCCTGCGCCGGAATAGCCCGTAATGCCGAAAATTTTCATACTGCTCAACTGATCACAGGCGCAGATGCCGGAGCGCCTCGAAGTTTAGTGGGCAAAGTCAAAACGGTCGCGAAGCCGCCGCCTGGGGTGCGGAAATTTGTCGTCTGACCTTGCCACAAACGTGCGGCAATGAGCTGTATCCAAGCTTCGTAGGTGTAACAGCGCAGATCTAATTTCAGGTCAATCGCTTCACCATCGCGCTGCAAGCTACGCGATGACGGTGGCACCAAGGCTTGCGCGACATAGTTGCCGTGAATGACTTCGTCGAATACGCGCCGCGTAATTTTGTCGCCACGATACGCCGCTTTGGAACCATAGCCACTTGCTGGTTTGAAAAACAAATTTTTGCGCCTTGCCCACAAATCATCTGCGTGTTCAGCATGAACCAATTCGGTGTGCGGGATTCCGTTTTGCAATATCGCAATCGTCGCCGCATCGATGCCAAAGGATGCCAACAATTTCGCGTCGGTTAGCACTGACAAATTGCGTTTGTCGGCATATAGCGCATGAGCACGCGGATGCGGTGTAAGCGCAATAGCGTCGGCTAAATACGCTGCGCGCAAAGCGGCATTTTTCGGTTGTTCGAGGGCGAAATCGGTGAGTCGGTTGTAAACCAAATCGATACGCTTTTTGCCGTGCCAGAGCGCGCCAGCACGCCATGTCAATTCACTTGGATCACAAATGATTGCATCGATTCCGGCGTGCTGAAAAAGACGCTGAAACAAGACGAATTCAGGATGCAGGAATTGCTCGGTCGGGGTGTCGTCGACGATGGCAATTGTGCTTAGCGACGGCGTGTCATCAGCACCAACTGGCGGATTGGCTTTGCAAAACAACTCCCACTCCGCACGAAACATTTCCAAAAAAAGTTCCTCTGGCGTCTGCTGCCCCAACGCGCCGGGCAGCAGCGCATCTATCGCTGTTTGCACTTCGGCGCAGCAAGCTTGTTGCGCACGCGCAAGGACGGCATTGAGCAATGCGCCTCCGGCATTGGTATTGATTTCTATCAGCTGCGGCGAGGATGTTTCACCGGTGTGCAAATGAAAGTCGTAGCCGAAAAAAACGCCGCGTGTAGCGGGGACATGGTGTGCAATTTCTGGCGCCCATTGCAATGCATATTCTTGATACGCGGAATTTGCCGCCACAACTTCAACGGCTTTAATCAACGCAGCCATTTGCGCAACATGTTCGCCGCCTACAAAGACCATGGAATCTGAAAACAAATACGGTCGGTTGGCGATAACTTCAGTGTGAAAACCCGGACTAACGCGCTCTAGTTCCGCTGTCAATCCGACTTGATCGACAGTAGTGCAATGGCAACCAGCGTTGAGCCGCTGGGCGCTGGCGATTGAGCTATATTCGGCGCTGTAATTAGTCGTTGGCATCCGTCGATTTTACGGCGAAGAACGCTTCGACATCGGCGACCTCGCGCGTGCGCCGCATTGGCGGCAGACTTTGCCAAACGCGACGACCATAGGGCTTGCCAATCATGCGGGGATCGCAAATCATCAACACGCCGCGATCTGTTTCGTCGCGTATCAACCGCCCTGCACCTTGCTTCATGCTAATCACCGCGCGCGGCAACTGATATTCCATGAAGGGATTGCGACCTGCAGCGCGCAGCTTGTCTATCCGCGCGGCAAGCACCGGATCGTCAGGTGGAGCGAACGGTAGTTTGTCGATGACCACCAATGACAGCGCGTCGCCGCGCACATCGACGCCTTCCCAAAAACTCACACTGGCGACCAAGATGGCATTGCCTAGCCCGCGAAATCGTTCGAGCAATTCTGTGCGCGAGCCTTCGCCTTGCATCAACAATGGCAAATCGATTTCGTCGTCCTGTAATTTTTGCTCCAACAACTCGCGTATTCGCCGCATCGCACGCAAGGACGTACACAACACAAAACTGCCGCGCCCTGCTGCGCCAGCCGCACGTATCGCGGGCCAGGCGGCCTCGGTCACCGCTTCTTGGTATTGCGGGCTGTTGGGATCAGGCATTTCTGTCGGCACATAAAGCAGTGCGTTGTTTTGATAATCAAACGGGCTGCCCCAACATGCGGTGTTGGCTTCGTCCAGTCCCAACTCTCCGCAGTAATGAGAAAAGTCATTGCCAACGGCCAAGGTCGCGGAAGTAAAAATCCATGCGCGTGGATGACCTTCCATCTGACGCTTGAAAATCGGCGCAATATCGAGCGGAGTCAAGTTCAAGGACAAGGCTTGCGAATAAACCTCGACCCAGCGAATCATGTCGGCACCCGACTCGTCACCACGCCAGCGCTTCAAACCCAGAGCCAGCTCTTGTGCGCGGACAAAACAATTGGCCAAACCTTCGCCGCGCTCAGCCTGTGATTCGAGTTGCGTGGTGAGTTCTTTCACGGCCTTGGCCAAGGTTTCCAACGCGGGCTCAAACGCGTCATCGTCGAACGCGCGTGCCGCTGCCAAGCGCATGTTTTCGCCGCGCACGGCAAGGCGCAAATCCCGCGTGGCCTTGTCCAGCGCGACTGCCGCATCTTGCAAGGGCAAGCAATCTTTGGCCAGCGCAATGCCTTCCAGTCGCGCATCGCGGCTCAAATCGATAAGTTGCGTGGTCGATACGCTCTGACCAAAAACAGTCCGGCGACTTCTGGCAGTTGGTGCGCTTCGTCGAAAATAATTGTGTTGCAGGCCGGCAATAATTCGCCCATACCTTCGTCTTTGAGCATTACATCGGCGAAAAATAAATGGTGATTGACCACTACAACATCCGCCGCCATCGCTTGCTGGCGCGCGCCGAGGACAAAGCATTCCGCATGATTCGGGCATTCTTGTCCCAAACAATTTTCACGCGTTGAAGTCGCCGCCGCCCAAGCGCCCGAGTCCTCCGGCACGTCAATGCATTCGGCTTTGTCACCAGTCACCGTGTGCGTCGCAAAGCGCACAATTTTTCGCAAATGCGCGGCTTCTTCGCGCGATGCCAGACGGGCATTTTCGCTGGAACGCTCCAAATGGTAGTGACAAACGTAGTTGGCGCGACCCTTGAGCAAGGCTATGCTGGCCGCTACTTTGAGTGCGTCGCGTACGGTCGGCAGATCACGCTTAAATAATTGATCTTGCAAAGTCTTGGTGCCGGTCGAAATCACGACTTTGCCGCCCGAGAGCAGTGCAGGCGCAAGATAGGCAAAAGTTTTGCCAGTACCGGTACCGGCTTCGGCGACCAATACCGTATTGCCTTCAATCGCCGCGGCAATTCGTTCGGCCATATCGACTTGTTGCGGGCGCGAGCGAAAGCTATCGACGGCGCTGGCAAACGGGCCATCTGGAGAAAAGAGCTGTTGGATAATAGTCATAAGTGGCGATGCGGGCGCGGCATGGTAGCACGGGGTTCGAGGTACCACGCGGCAAATCACACAAACCACCAAGGCACAAGACCAAAGCGGCATTTCAGCCACAAAACCAAACCTAATTTGTGCAATTAGCGAGATCAGTTCGGATGTTATATTCGTCCGGTGCGATTCTCTGCCCGCCCCTTTGCAGTTGACGAAGACAATGAACCAATCGCCATCATCGATTATGTTTTCAATTGATTCAAAAATCCGCGACTCCGGCCTAACCGGGGTAGCGGTCGGTTTCTTTTTTCTGTGGGCGTTATTCACCTTTGGCACTTGGTATAACTGCCGCAGCCAGACGAACTTCATCCTCAATGAAGTTAATCACGAAGCGGAACTTGCCACGCAAAGCAAAGCTGCGGAAATAGAAAGCCTGCTTAAAAATAGTTTCCACGCTGTGCGCACCATTTCGCGCTTGCCCGGCATTCGCGCCGGCGAACCATACAGTCGCAGCTCGGCCACTGAAGATTTGGTCAAAGCCCGGCGTATTTCGGTCGCTGATTACGAATTATCGCGCCGCTTATTCGCGGATCTCGTGTCGTCGGTAGCAATATCCAAACTCGATGTGGTCTATGACGGATTTAGGCCAGATAACGACCAGTTGCCATTCATCAGCTTCGATTCGCATTCGGTGCGCCCACTTATGCATTTGGCAAAAAGCGACTCGGCGAACGCCCAAATGAGTCGAGTAAACCGAACTGATTTGATCGAATCAGTTGGGGATGCCGACACGCATGGAGAGTATGCGGAATATGTCAGACAGCTAGCTTACTTTCGTAAGCATCAGGCAAGCGTGACTGAGAGCGCGCTCGATAGGGTCGCACCCATCAATTCAGGCTTGATACCCACCAGCGACAACCTGCAATACAAGTCATCACTGCCGAGTGATAAACGCAATCTGATGGGCTTGAGTTTTTCTGTACCTATCTACGACGCTAACAGCCATCAGTTCAAAGGTATTGTGAGTACCGTGCTGCGCGCCAATGTTTTGGAGGCTGCGCTGATTGGATTGCCGTTCGTGCCAGTGAGCAAAGAAGAAAAGCAGCAATTGCAGGGGTCCAATAACGCGCTGCGTTTCAGTCGTTCGGCAAATTTTCTGTTGGAAGAGACACTCACTGGCGTAAGAATCTTTGATCGACGCAACGCGCACTGGGTGATGGAGCTTGAAAAGCAAGACGCGCCAGCGTTTGAATATCAGGTCAAACTTGACTTACCCGGCCAACATACGTGGGTATTGCACAACTATGTGCCTCAGTCGGTAGTCGATCACAAAATCACCGTCACCCGTAGCAATGCGCTCGTGCAATTTGCCTTGCTCAGCTTTGCTTTAGCCCTGGTGTGGGCAACTTTACGCGCGATGATGAAACAACAAGCCGAGGCGACCAAGCGACACTTGGAATTGGCCGGTGAGCTGGGTAAAGCGTCAGACGAGCACGCTAAAACACGGCTTAAATTGCAGGCCACTTTGGACACCATCGCCGATCTTTTTTTCGAAGTCGGACCGGATGGTCGCTACTACGATATTTATTCGCGCAGCCAGAGTTTGTTGGCCATGCCAGTCGAAAGTTATGTAGGCAAAACCATAAACGACACACTGCCGCCGGATGTGGCCAGCTTATGGCTGACAGCGCTAAGTGAGGCTAATGCACAGGGCGTTTCTACCGGCAAGCAATACCAATTGAGCTTGCCGCAGGGTAATCGCTGGTTCGAGCTTTCGGTATCGCGCAAGACGACTCAGCCTTCCGAAGAACCGCGCTTTATTTTGCTCGCCCATGACATCACAGCACGTCGCGAAGCCGAGGAAGGCTTGCGCCAACGCGAGACGTTTTTCCGTTTGATTTCGGAGAACGTCGGCGACTACATTTCCGTCGTTAATCTCGATGGTAAAAATGTTTACACCAGCCCCGCCTACGAACGATTTGTTGGCAATAGAGTGAAACTTCGCGGGGGCGATGCCTTCGAGCTGATTCACCCCGACGATCAAGACCGAGTTCGTAAAACTTTTGCAGCGACAGTAAGCACTGGTGACCAGCTCGAGGTCGAATATCGCCATGTCTGCGCCGATGGTAGTAGTCATCCGATGGAATGCCAAGGCACAGTCATTCGCAATGGCAAAGGAGATATTGACAGCGTGGTGCTGGTTTCGCGAGATATCACCGAGCGAAAAGCCAAAGATGTCGAAATTGAGAACCTTGCGTTTTACGATTCGCTAACCAATCTACCCAATCGCCGACTCTTGCTTGATCGCTTGCGCCAAGCCTTGGCGCGCCTCGCCCGAACCGATAGCAACGGTGCTTTGATGTTTATCGATCTGGATAATTTCAAAGGTTTGAACGACACTCTAGGTCACGCCGTGGGCGATATTTTGCTGCAGCAAGTTGCAGCTCGACTGCTATTGTGTGTACGTGAAAACGACACGGTCGCGCGTTTGGGAGGCGACGAGTTCGTGGTGATGCTCGAAGACCTTGATAAGGAACCGGTGGATGCGGCCAGCAAAGCCGAATTGATTGCTGAAAAAATCCACGCCACCTTAAACAAGCCCTACCTTCTGGGTGATTACGAACATACCAGCACGCCAAGTATCGGTGTCACCTTGTACGGCAAGCAAGCCGAAGACATGGACGAAATACTCAAACGTGCCGACCTTGCGATGTATCAAGCCAAAACGGCGGGACGCAATGCGATACGTTTTTTTGACGCGGAAATGCGCGCTCGCGTACTGGCGCAAATCGCACTTGAAGCGGACATTCGTGACGGTTTGAATAAAGATCAATTTTTGCTTTATTACCAAGCGCAGATCGGCACTGATGGACGGATCAGTGGCGCAGAGGCACTAATACGCTGGCAACACCCGATTCGTGGCCTGATACTACCGGCAGAATTTGTGAGCTTGGCTGAGGACTCCGGTTTAATTTTGCCACTGGGCAATGTGATTATGGAAATCGCCTGCAGGCAGCTGGCCGCTTGGGCATCCGAGCCAACCATGCGCGACCTCAGTCTCGCTGTTAATGTTAGTGCGCGCCAGTTCCTCTCGGTCAATTTCGTTGGTCAAGTGCTCGGTATTATTAAGCAGACGGGTGCGAATCCTGCGCACTTAAAACTTGAACTCACGGAAAGTCTGTTCGTTAGCAATGTCGACGAGATCATCGCGAAAATGAGTGCGCTACGCCGCATCGGTGTGAAATTTTCGCTTGATGATTTTGGCACTGGTTATTCGTCACTTTCGTACCTCAAACGCCTACCGCTGGACCAACTCAAAATCGATCAATCATTTGTCCGCGATTTGCTCACTGACGCCAACGATGTGGCCATCGCCCGAACCATAGTCGGCCTTGCCGAAAGTCTGGGTTTGTCAGTGATTGCCGAGGGTGTCGAAACCGAAGGCCAGCGCGAATGCCTCGCGCAACAAGGCTGCCATGCCTATCAAGGCTTTTTATTCAGCAAGCCATTGTCAATTGACGGTTTTGAGAATTTGGTGCGCCAGAAAGACTAATGCGATGTTCGCGAGTACAGCGACCATCCCAGCATGGCAAATCCAGCGCCCATCAAATAGTGCATTGCCTGTGTTGCACTGAAGGGCCCTAGAACGAATTCCGGCGCTTGACCGAGTGCCGCCACAAGCAACCCGGCAACGAAAAACAGCGCGCCGAAAATGCTGGCAGCCTGCTTTGAGCGACTCGCTGCAATCACCATCATCAGCACCGACACCACCGGCAAAATTTGTCGCCACAGCGCAAACCCTGATAGATGAATTGCGATACCAATGGCAACCAGCAAAAATAGCATGCGTGCTGCAGCTTTGTCGCGCTTGGCGGTCTCATCATCAGGCCAGCACAAAGCGATTGCCAATAAAGGGAACGCGGCGCTGGCCGCCACCAAACTAAAGAATCGATGCGGGCCGAGTGCGAAGTCAATCGCTGAAAAGCGTAGCACCCCAAAGCTCGCTGCAATGGCAAACACGCCTGAAGATTGCGCCAGCGCCGGTCGTGTGCGCCAGTAGGTGGCGGCCAAAGTGCTACAGACGAGCGCGAGAATTAGATCAGATAATGCGTCCGCATTAATCACAGCGTGTTACCAGCACCAACTGGCGAGCGTTCAATTCGCTGCTGTGCCAGCCATACCAAACTCGCCAATGAAAACATGGCCAGCGCAACACGCAGAATCACCGGTGCGTCAAAACCGAACCAATCCGGCATCGTGACAAACGCGATGCCAATCAACAGTAGCCGAAGCATCTCAAACCTTTGCGCGATCTGTCGCCCTTCCAACAACAGGCCGACACATACTGTCGTCGCAATGATCAACAGCACATACAACACCGCTAGCAGCGGCGCAGCCTTCACATCCATCGCCAATATTTGCACTACGCAAGGCACCACCAATGTGTATTGAATTGCCGCGTACCAACGCATAGCGCTCGAGGTTTTGCAGTCGTAATTGACAAAGGTCGCCGTATCAAAATGCGCCAATGGTGCATCAGTCCAACCCCCGGGCGGCGCTAGCCACACACCGAGCTTGGCGCGCCAGCCAACGGCTTGCACCGACTCGCGCCACAAATCATTGTAGTAATGCAAATTGCCCCACACGGGGTTGAAACTTTGCAGAGGCTTACGTATTCCGTAAATGATTTTTTCACCTTCACGCTCGTCAGCAAAAGTTCCGAATAGGCGATCCCACAAAATCAAAATGCCGCCGTAATTTTTATCGATGCAGTAGTCGTTTTGACCGTGATGCACACGATGATTTGAAGGCGTGACAAAGACGCGATCCAGCCAACCCAAGCGCCCGATCAGTTCGGTGTGCACCCAATATTGATAGAGCAAATCAATCACCGCCACCGTAAAAAACAGCGTCGGCGGCACGCCAATAACGGCCATCGGCAAATAAAACACCCATCCGAAAAAACGCCCCGTCGAAGTCTGCCGCAACGCCGTCGCGAGGTTGTAATACTCTGAGGAATGATGCACCACATGCGCTGCCCAAAGCACATTCATCTCGTGCCCCATGCGGTGTTGCCAGTAATAACAAAAATCGTAGGCGAGCAAAGCCAGCACGAAAATCAGCCACGAATCCGCAGGCAATTCGGTCGCATGAAAATTTGTATAAACCAAAGCGTAAGTACCGAGCCCCGCGAGCTTCCACAGCACGCCAGTGACTTCACTAATCACGCCGTGATGCAAACTGGTTAGCGCATCGGGAATGTCATACACCGCCAAGCCACGCCGCCGCGCCAAGCCAGCCTCAATGAGCACGGTCAACATGAATACAGGAATGGCGTAGATGATGGGATTCACAATAGCTTTTTTCGACACGTTATTGCAACACAAGAATATTAGCGCAGGCCAGGTGAATGCACTGAACTACAAGGCAAAATGCTAAATGCGGTCAACCAGTGAGTTGAAGCGACTCTGCAATTGTGTTGAATGACAATGCATAAAGAACAAGTAATTTCATCGCAGTAATTTTTAAGGTTAGCGCATGTCTGATCGATTTTTGTTTTGGATGCCCACTCTGATTTGGGCGACGACGTGGCATGTCATTCTGTATGAAATCGGGGAGGTTCCGGCGCTCTATTCAGTAGCAATGCGCTTCGCGCTAGCCGCCGTAATGCTGTTCGCAATCGCCGGTTGGCGCGGCGAGTCATTGCAGGTGAGCAAGAATGTACACCCCTGGCTGGCGCTGACCGGCGCACTGCAATACGGATTAAATTATGTCGGCACCTATGAATCCGAACGCTACTTGCCATCGGGTCTGGTTGCTGTGTTGTTCTCATTGATGATATTCACCAACGCCATCGGCGGCGCATTATTTCTCGCCCAACCCATAGCGCGCCGCATCGCGATAGGTGGCTGTATGGGAGTCACTGGCGTAGCACTGATTTTCTGGCCGGACATTACCGCTGCTGGTGCCAACCCCAATGCATGGCTAGGCATAGGTCTGGGCTTGATGGCGGTGACATTCGCATCACTAGGCAACATCTTGACGCTCAGGATTTCGCGCGAAGGCATGGCGCTGGTGCCACTGCTGGCGTGGTCCATGGCCTACGGCGCGCTGGTGGTTTTGTTGATTGCTTGGGTCAGCGGCGTGCCCTTTGTAGCCGACCCACGCCCCAGTTATTGGATAGCGATGATCTACCTGAGCGCCTTCGGTTCAGTTGCTGCCTTCCTGCTGTATTTCAAACTCGCCCAACGGCAAGGCCCGGCCCGCGCCGGTCTGATGGGTATGGTGATTCCGGTCATCGCGTTGGGTGTTTCGGCAGTGCTTGAAGACTGGCGGCCGACGCCGATTGCCGGGCTGGGGATAGCGCTTTGTTTGGGTGGGCTGTGGAGTGCGACTAGGCGAGCTGCGGCGAACTAGTCAGGCAGACGGCGTGTGGCCGGTGAACGGGCCATTCCATCGCCAGCACCAACTGACGACTTTGCGCTTTGAGCGGTGTCGAGGAATATCTAGGGCGACCTGAAGCACCTGGTTGAGCAAACGTGAATTCGGTATAAGCTAGATAAATGCCAGACATTCAAGAACGCTTCCGACTGAAACTCGCGTGGTGGGTCGTGCTGCCCTGGCTGATTTGCGCTGCACTTTCAGCTCTCGGTTCGTGGGCTTACCTGCTGAAGACCTGGGAAGAGCACAATTTTCGGCGCGACGGCAAGACGACAGAAGCGCAGGTCATTTCATGCACTGACAAGCGGTCCAGAAAATCGCACTACTATTGCGATTACCGCTTCAGCCTGACCGACTCAAATACCGGGAACACTGTGAACTACTTTGGCGATGGAGAAATGATCGACCGGAATTATTCACGTGCAAAAGCGGGCGAGTCGGTAGTCGTTGTCTACGACCCTTCGGTACCATCGGAGAACCGACCACGCGAGTACGAACCTTACATGCAGTTTGGCGGCGCTTTAATTTTGGCGGCCTTCAGCCTTTGGCTATTCTGGTACCTATGCCGCGACCTGTTGCGCTACTGGCAGTATCAGAAGGAATCCAGTGAACCCATCGATTGGTCGTCAATTTCTGGTTCGCGACGCACCCCCGAAGAAACACAAAACCATACGGTATTAAATCTCGCGAATTTGAGAAATGGTTCTGCCTTGATTGACTCTTGGTGGTTAGCAGCTTTTAGCTCACCAACGGGGGGCGCGGCGCCGGCGGGTTGGCCGGGGGGGGGGGGGCGGGGGCGCGGGGGCGCGCGGGGGGGGGGGCACGGGGGGGGGGGGCGCGGGGGCGGGGGGGGGGGGGGGGGGCGGGGGGGGGGGGGGGGGGGGGGGGCGCGGGGGGGAAGAGGTTCGCGGGGGGGGGGGGGGGGGGGGCCGGGGGGGGGGGGGGGGGGGGGGGGGGGGCGGCGGCGGGGGCGGGGCGCGGGGGGGGGGGGGGGCGGGGGCGGCGGGCGGGGGGGCGGCGGGGGGGGGGGGCGGGCCGGGCGGCCCGGCGGCACGGGGCGGCGCAGGGCGGGGCGGGCCCGGCGGGCCGGGGGCCGGGCGGCGGCCGCGGTTGAAACGTAAAGAACCGCCGCGCCTAATTTGCGGCGTCAGCACCAACTGGCGAATTAAATGTCAATCAGGGCGTGCCGGTCACCACCTTGATACGTCGCTCACGTGCGCGCTTCTGCATCGCCGGGCTTTGTGCTGCGCTTGCACCCCCAACCATGCCAATAGCGATCGTCGCCAGCCTTCGGCAGACGCGGTTTCGGTAGCCAAACTTATCCCTTGCGGAGTCACCTGTCCGTAGCGAAACAGCAGCCCGGCGGCAATCATGCGGGATACAGGGTCGGCTATCTCTGCCAGTGTTGTCGGATCTGTCGGCGCTGTCAGTAGCTTGTGGTATTGCTTGGGCAACTGCGCGCTGTCGAGTTGCGTCCACCGTCCGGCCAGTAATTCTGCGTAGGCTCGTTCTGCCGGGCCGGCGTCTTGCGCCAACGCTTGGTAGCCTGGGCAATCGTCAAATTCCAAACTCGCCACACGTGCCGCACAGCGCACCAGTTCGGCACGCGCCAGCAGGTCGAGGCGACCAGTGCGCGCGATCTCTGCGCGGGCGCGGATGAAGTCGCGTTCGGCTAGACGGCTATCGCCAGATAAATAAGCACTGGTGGAATAATTGAGCGCGCTGCGCGCATTGGCTTGCCACGCAGGCGGCGGGGGACTGCTGGCGCAGGCGGTCAAGAGGCTAAAGCCTATCAAGAGTGCTATGCGCCTCATGGCAGCTTCAACTCCGCATCGCGCGCGAACGGCCATTTGCGATTGACCTCGTCGATCAGGTGTGACACTTTGCTCAGACTGGCATCGACATCTGCGCGCAATGCGCCGAGATCTGTCGTCGCCACTTTGGCATTGGCGCTCACCACTTGAAGATCGGCAAGGATGGCATCGACTTTTTTCAGGTTGGCACTGGCGTCCACCAGTGCGCCGTTTAGGTGACGGATCGCCTCCTGCGAGGAGTCCATCACGCCGCCACTGCCGAACACACGCGCGTCGGTCTTGGCCAGCAGCGCATTGGTGCTATCCAGCGTTTGGATTATTTTCTTGGCATGGCCGTCGCTGCCCAATGCGACTCCCATTGCGCCGTAGGGTCCCTGCATGCGTTCGGTAAGGTTCTTGACGTTGGCGAGGCTGGCGTTGAGGCTGGAATTTTCTGCGGTGATGCGCTCGAGATTAGTCACCAGAGTATTCAAGTTGGAAATCATGCCCGGAATTTCGCTTGTGATATCGCCGATCAGCACGGGCGCTCGGCGCCATCGGGCAAGGCCGGTCGTCCAACAGCCCGGTGTAGGCACGCAATTTTGTTCCGCCGACCAGACCATGAACCATGATGAATACGCTGGTGGTGCGCAGCCAGCGCGCGTCCTTTTGTGGCAACTCAATCAGGATGCGCGCCTTGCCGTCATCACCGAGATCGACGCGGCGCACGCGACCGATGGGAAAGCCTGCATAGTTCAAGTCCATGCCGACGATGACTCCTTCGGAATTTTCGGCGACAAGCACCAGTCGCTGCGTATTTTCAAACGCCCCACGGGCATACAACACATAAGCGACAAAGCCGCCGACCAGAACAAATAGCAATAACAGCAGCAGCTTCGCCTTGAGTTCAGCATGTGCCACATGCGGCATGCGGATATCGGGCGGGGTTAGTGGCGATTCAGGAGTCATTGGTTTTTGGCGTGCTTCAGACGTATTTGACCGCCAGGAATGCCGTTTCAATCAGTGCCAGCGCCAGAAACAGGCGCGCCACGCCGGACAGCATACTCACCGGCACGCCGCCATCGACACGGTGCTCGGCCAGAGTGCTGGCGATAGGCAAAATGCCCACGGCCAAGCTGAACAGCATGACCTTCAACAGAAAACCCAGCAACACCGCAGCCTCGAAAACCTGCCCCAGCGCATTGGTAAAGCTATCGAGCCCCCACGGCGAAAGGCCATACAGGCTGGCATACGCAATCAGCAAGGCCACCAAACCGCTGACTGCCGCCAGCAGGGCGACGGAGAAGGCGCCAGCGATCAAGCGCGGCACCAATATATAACGCCATAAGTCAGCGCCATCTTTCGCTCCGCCCGCCTGCAGCGCGGCGCCAATCTCCTGCGTGATCCGAGTCCCACAACTCAAGGTGACGTACAACGCTGCAAACAACGGAATCAACTCCAGCACCAGTACGCGAATAACCATTTCCAGCGCCAGCTGCGAAAGTCCGTAGCTCAGCGCCGTGACAATCACAATCCGTATCAACACCAGACTAAGCAATGTCGACAGCAAAGTGAAGCCCGGCAGCGCTTCCCAAGTCGTCCAGTACAACTCGCGCGCCGTGTTGCGGCGGCAGGCTTGATCGTGAGTCACCGAGGAAAGTACAACCACCAGCGCAATCGCACTGAAGTGCAGTACGCGCCAAGTGCCCGCTAGGTAGCGCGCCAGCGCAGTGTAGGCACTGCGGGTTTCGGGATGTAACTCGGTCAGGGTCGACATGCGGAAATGATAGCAGTCGCGGTGATGCGCGTCGTCTGATCCCTACGAACTTGACGTTTCGCTAACCTTGAAAGATCCTGTTGCGAGGGCATTTCCAAACCACGACTCTCATTCACAGCTGACCAACTATTGCGTTGGAAGTGTCGCAATCGGAATGGGGTCGGCATTGGCTATTACTCGGCGCTGCGGCAGGTAGTGAAGCAGCAGGTCCGTTTCCTGCTTGACTACTTTGTAGCACTCACAACTCAGCGTTTCGAGTTGCGACCGGTCAAGCACCTTTATTAATCCGCGCGAATATGAAATCACGCCCAACTGCTGCAACTTTAACGCGGCCTGAGTGACGCCTTCGCGCCGAACGCCGAGCATGTTGGCAATGAATTCTTGCGTCATCGTCAAGTGGTTGTGTGACAGCCGATCCATGGAAAGCAGGAGCCAGCGGCAGAGTTGCTGATCAATCGAATGATGTCGGTTGCACACAGCGGTCTGGGAAACTTGCGTAATCAGTGCCTGCGTGTAGCGCAGCATCAACATCAGCAACTGTCCGTGGCGGTTGAACTCTTCTTTCACTCGTCGTCTGGGAAGTCGATAGGCATAACCGGCGCTCTGCACCAGTGACCGGCTTGGCGTGCTCTCCCCGCCCATAAACAAGGTGATGCCAAGCAATCCCTCGTTGCCCACCACAGAGATCGCGGTCGACGCTCCGTTTTCCATAAGGTACTGAAGCGAAACGATCGAGTCAGTAGGAAAGTAAACATGACTCATGGGCCGCCGGGATTCGTATAGCAGCGCGCGCAATGGGAGTGGCGCCAATTCCAGATATGGGAACAAACGGCTTTGAACCTCAGGCGACAAGGCTGCCAAAAGGTGATTCTGCTGGGGCTGGGGTTTGGCAGACATGACCGATCACGTAAACTTAAGTTATCGGAGATTACTCGCTTAAGGCCGCCTACGCGTACCTTTCGCCCCTCGTAAATTCGGCACAGCATCAATGCTGGTTGGTTTTGGCGAATCAATTCACACCGTGTCACCAGCACCAACTGCCGCGTTTGCCAGAGCAAAGAAAAAACCCCCGAGAGCATTTCGCTATCAGGGGTTTCGTCTGGCGTTGCGTTTTCACTTTGCTGCACGCCGTTGTTCTGGCGACCCCACCGGGATTCGAACCCGGGTTCATACCGTGAAAGGGTATTGTCCTAGGCCTCTAGACGATAGGGTCAATACGGTGTTGCGTGATGCGATACCGCTTAAAATTTCGTAAAACTTTGCTTGCAGAATTTTGGTGGAGGTAAACGGGATCGAACCGATGACCTCTTGCATGCCATGCAAGCGCTCTCCCAGCTGAGCTATACCCCCACAAGAGAGGCCGCATTATACGGAGCGACCTACGCGCTGTAAAGATGTTCGGCGAGATTTTTCACAAGACTTTGCCGGGATTCATTAAGCCCCGTGGATCAAGGCTTTGCTTAATAGTGCGCATCATCTCCAACTCAATTTCGCTCTTGTAGATTTTGAGTTCATCGCGCTTCAATTGGCCGATTCCGTGTTCGGCGGAAATCGATCCACCAAGTGAATTCACCAAGTCATGCACGATGCGAGTCGCCGCGCCGGATTGTTGAACAAATTGCTGATTGGAAACAGTGTCGGCTTTCGACAAGTTGTAATGCAAGTTGCCATCGCCGATGTGCCCGAAGCAGACGATGCGTATATCCGGAAATTGTTCTGTCAGCGCGACTTCAGCTGCGGCGATGAACTGGGGAATCTGCGATACGGATACCGAAATATCATGTTTGATTGACACACCTTCGATGCGCTGCGCTTCGGAAATGCTCTCGCGCAAACGCCATAACATTTGCGCTTGCGTTTCCGAACTCGCCAGCGTCGCATCGCCTACATCGCCAGATGCGATCGCACCGGCGACACACTGCTGCAATTTTTCGCCCACCGCTAAGCCGTATTCCGACACTTCGATTAAGGCGTGCCATTCATGCTCGCCTTGCAAGGGCGCACGGGTGGCGGGAATGTGTTTGAGGACCAAAGCTAGCGCGGGTTTGCTGATGATTTCAAATGCCGTAACAACATCGCCAACCGCTGCGCGCAGGCTTGCCAACAAGGTAATCGCCGCCGCAGGACTGGCGACACAGACCCAGATCACATGCCGGTTCGATGGTAGCGGAAAGAGTTTGAGCGTGGCGGCGGTGATGACACCTAGCGTGCCTTCCGCGCCGATAAATAAATGTTTAAGCGCGTAGCCGGTATTGTCCTTGCGCAATGCTTGCAGGTTCCGCCAGACGCGACCATCGGCGAGTACGACTTCTAGTCCTAAGGTCAAATCGCGTGTGTTGCCGTAGCGTAACACTTGCACGCCACCCGCATTGGTCGACAAATTGCCGCCGATGGTGGCGCTTCCCTCTGCCGCCAAGGACAACGGAAATAGTCTTCCGTGCGCGGCGGCGGCAGTTTGCACAGCATGTAAAGTGCAGCCGGCCTCGACAGTGATGGAATTGTTTTCTGCATCGACGGCGAGGATGCGATTCATCCGCGTCAGGCTAAGCAAAACCTCACCACCGATGGGCGTCGCGCCGCCGCATAGGCCGGTGTTGCCACCTTGCGGCACTAGCGGAACATTGGCCGCCGCACATGCGGCAAGGATGGCTGAGACTTCTTCGGTGGAGTTCGGCCGCGCAACGCAAAGCGGCTTGCCGGTGTAGCGACCGCGCCAGTCGGTGATATAGGGGACAACGTCGCTTGCATCGACGAGAACATGTGCTTCGCCAACGATTTGCCGCAACGCGGCGACGAGATCACTCACCAGATGCCCTACGTGTATCGTAGCGAAGTTACGAAATCACGCCGGCGCCAGTGTCGCGTATAGGTCATGCACATCGCAATCGATGATGCTGACTTCGGCGAAATCACCGACTTCCAAATCGTGGCCGTCAGTGATGATGACCAAGCCGTCGATATCCGGTGCATCGGCGGCTGATCTGGCCATTGCGCCATCTTCGTCTATTTCGTCGACCAGCACGGTCATTCGACGGCCGATTTTGGCTTCCAGCAATTGCGTGGAAATATCTTCCTGGTGGCGCATCAAGCGCATCTTGCGCTCTTCACGCAGCGCATCCGGCACGGGGTTGGGCAAGGCGTTAGCCGCAGCGCCTGACACCGGCGAATAAGCAAATGCGCCGACGCGATCCAGCTTGGCCTCGTCGAGAAAATCGAGCAGCTCGTTGAACTCGGCTTCGGTCTCGCCGGGGAAGCCGGTGATAAAGGTGCTGCGTATGGTCAAGTCAGGAACAATTTTTCGCCACGCGGCAATGCGCTCCAAAACCTTTTCGCTTGAAGCCGGACGCTTCATCAATTTCAGGATGCGATGGCTGGCGTGTTGAAACGGCACGTCAAGGTAGGGCAGTATTTTCCCATCAGCCATCAGCGGTAATAAATCGTCGACATTCGGGTAGGGATAGACATAGTGCAAGCGCACCCACATATCCATTTCGCCCAGCTCTTTACACAGTTCGTAGAGCCGCGTTTTGACCGGTTTGCCGCCGTAAAAACCGGTGCGATATTTCACGTCCACGCCGTAGGCGCTGGTGTCTTGCGAGATCACCAACAGCTCTTTCACGCCGGCATTGGCAAGCACTTCGGCTTCTTTCAAAACTTCGCCTATCGGTCGTGAAACAAGGTCGCCGCGCATCGACGGGATGATGCAAAAGCTGCAACGATGATTGCAGCCTTCTGAAATCTTCAGGTAGGCGTAGTGATCAGGAGTGAGGCGTATGCCTTGCGGCGGCACCAAGTCAATGAAGGGATCGTGTGCCGGCGGCGGCAGGTGGGCGTGCACGGCATCCATCACTTCGTTGGTGGCGTGCGGGCCGGTGACAGCCAGCACTTTCGGGTGCGTGGTTTTGACTATGTCGTTACCGGCCGCATCTTTTTTCGCACCCAAACAACCGGTGACGATCACGCGTCCATTCTCGGCCAGCGCTTCGCCTATAGCGTCCAGCGATTCCTCGACAGCTGCGTCGATAAAACCGCAGGTATTAACCACGACTAAATCGGCACCGTCATAGCCGCCGGTGATTTCGTAACCTTCGCCGCGCAGGCGAGTCAGGATTTGTTCTGCGTCTGACGCCGCCTTGGGGCAACCTAAGGAGACGAAGCCCACTGTGCGGGTAGCCACCGCTGAATTATTTGCCATGTCTACTGGTGTGTTGCTCGAGATTTTGATGCGTCATTTCTTGTCATTTCCGCTGGGTTTGTTACTCTCGGCCGGATACAAGCCGGGAAAAAATTTATGCGTTTGCTCGGCCATCACTTCTTGCATTTTCTGTGCAACGCGCTGACTTTGTTCGACATACGCACCCACCATGCCTTGCATGGCAGGGCCTTGCGCCTTCAAAAACTGCGCCCACATTTCTTGGCTATTTACGCCCGATTTATCGCCGAAAGCGCCTTTGGCTTGCTCTTTCAACCGCCGCTGCATTTCAGAAAACGTCTTGATATTGCCTTCGATGTATTGCCCCATCATGCCTTGCATGGCGCTGCCATAAAAGCGAATCATCTGCGTCAGAATGTCGGCCGAGAACATCGGCGCGCCACCGGTCTCTTCTTCGAGAATAATTTGCAGCAGGATGCTGCGCGTCAGGTCTTCACCGGTTTTGGCGTCTTGTACGACAAACTCTTCATGCGCCAAAACCAGTTCTTTGACATCAACCAAGGTGATGTAAGCACTGGTTTTGGTGTCGTACAAACGCCGATTCGGATATTTTTTGATCAGCCTCTGTTTAGTGGTCATGCAGCGCCCCCTGATTTTTTGTTCTGGTGCAGCATTTTAGGGCGATTCAGCGCCGCATGAGTGAGGCAAAACTATCGATTCAGCACACTCAGGAAAAATGTAGCCCACCGTTGATATTGAGCGTTGCACCGGTCATGTAGGCCGCTAAGTCTGAGGCCAGATACGAGCATAAGCCACCAATTTCCTCAGGCTTGCCGAGGCGTCCCATCGGGATGGTGGATACGATACCAGCGCGCACTTCAGGTTTGATTGCCATCACCATGTCGGTGCCGATGTAGCCTGGCGCTATTGCATTCACCGTCACGCCTTTGCTTGCCACTTCTGCCGCGAGTGATTTGGTGAAACCGAGAATCCCTGCCTTGGCCGCTGAATAGTTAGCTTGACCAAACTGGCCTTTTACGCCATTGACCGACGAAATGTTTATAACCCTGCCCCAGCCACGCTCGGCCATGCCGGCTAGCACTTGATGTGTGACGTTGAAGACCGAGTCAAGATTGGTCGACAACACTGCATCCCACTGAGTTTTTTCCATCTTGCGGAAAGTGCCATCGCGGGTAATGCCGGCATTGTTCACCAACACGCTAATCGGCCCAATTTCCGATTCGATTTTCTTCACCATCGCCGCGCAAGCGTCGTAGTCGGTGACATCCGCTTCGGCGACATGAAAATCAAATCCCTCGGCTTTGGTGCTCGCCTTCCACTCGTCTTTCGGTGCGAAATTCGGCAAACAATTTGCCGCGACGATGAAGCCGTCCTTAGCCAAGGCCTTGCAAATCGCCGTGCCCAAACCACCCATACCACCTGTTACCAATGCCACGCGCTTAGTCATTTATTGCCTTTCATGTTGACGGCGTGTTACCAGCACCAACTGGTAAAAGGTGACACGCCAAACTTAATACATATGCTGCCCACCGTTAATCGAAATATTCGCGCCGGTTACAAACGCTGCTTCTTCCGACGACAAATACGCTACAAGCCCTGCAACTTCTTCCGGCTTACCCAACCGCGACATCGGAATTTGCGGCAGGATCTTGCTTGCCAACACTTCCGGCGCAATTGCCGTCACCATTTTTGTACCGATGTAGCCCGGCGAAATCGTATTCACCGTCACACCTTTTTTCGCCACTTCCAGCGCCAATGATTTGGTAAACCCATGCAAGCCGGCTTTGGCCGCCGCATAGTTGGTCTGCCCAAACGCTCCTTTCTGCCCATTCACCGACGAGATATTGATTACCCGTCCCCAGCCACGCTCGACCATCCCGTCCATGACTTGCTTGGTCATGTTGAAGCACGAATCCAGATTGGTATGCATCACTGCGTCCCAATCCGCTTTGGTCATTTTCTTAAAGGTCGTATCTCGGGTAATACCGGCATTGTTCACCAGCACATCCACCGCACCAACTTCACTTGTTACCGTCGCCACACACGCCGCGCACGAATCAAAATCTGCAACATCGCAGGGATAGGCCTTAAACGCGAACCCATGCGCCTTCATCGCTTCCAGCCACGCATCAGATGTGGTGTTGCTCGGACTAAATGTCGTCACCACCTCATAACCCAGCGCCGCCAATTTGATACATACCGCTTCGCCCAACCCGCCCATGCCGCCCGTAACCAATGCCACTCTTTTGCTCGATGCCATTTGTGTCCCCTTTGCGTTTGTTGTTGTCGATGGAAAACTGCATTGTCCTCCAACTGACTTACCCCACGCTGACACCGGCAAATCCTCGTCCAGTACTCACTATTTGACGGTCATTTTGCACTGCACCAATTTTACTGTCAAGCGGGGATTTATCGATGTTCGACATCAATGTTCAGCGTCGATATTCGACCTGAATGTTCAGGCGGAGGGCGAGAGTGTGAGTAGGCGATTCAAAACAACGGCCAATGCAGCACCCGCCAATTGCGCTGCAACAAAACCGGGCGCACTACTGGGCGCAATTCCTGCAAAGCTATCGCTAAACATGCGCCCAAAAGCTGCCGCTGGATTAGCAAAGGAAGTGGAGGCGGTGAACCAATAAGCCGCACCGATGTAGGCCGCCACCATCGCCGACGCGCGGCCTACCGGCGCTCGCATTATCACAAGCAGCAAGCCAGCCGTAGCGACTAACTCGGCAAGCCACTGTCCCTGCCCGGTTCGCAACTTGGCGGACCACTGGAGGATGGGCATATCGAACATCGCATGCGCGAGCCATGCGCCAAGCATCGCGCCGAATAATTGTGCCGCGATGTAGGGTAGCAAATCCGCTTTCGGTATTTCGCCACGCCACGCCATTACTGCACTCACCGCCGGATTGAAATGCGCGCCGCTGAGTGGGCCAAACACTTCAATCAACACATACAAACCGGCCACCGTGGCCAAAGTATTCGCCAGCAAAGCAATGGCCACATTGCCGTCAGCCAAGCGCTCGGCCATGATGCCAGAACCGATAACGACGGTCAGCAGCAGCATGGTCCCAAGCGCTTCGGCCAAATATTTTGGGTTCAACTTCATCATAATTTTTAGTTCTGAGAAATGCTGGTCACTGCCGTTTGTAGTTCAGCTCGACTCATGCTTTGCAGCGGCAATTGCAGCAATTGCAACATGCGATAGCCAATCGCTTGCCGCGTAATCTCAAACGCTGCTCTTTTGCCTTCCTCGCCGCCGGCTGCATTGGATGGGTCGGCGTAACCCCAATGAACTTTCACCGGACTGCCCGGCCAGTAAGGGCATTGCTCGGTTGCGGCGTTATCGCAAACAGTAATCACCACATCCATTTTGGGTACGCCATCACCAACAAATTCATCCCAACTTTTACTGCGATAGCTGCTGGTGTTGATGCCTGCATTGTTCAATGCCTCAAGTGCAAAAGGATTGATCTTGCCGCTAGGCGCACTGCCCGCGCTATACGCGTGCACGTCCTTGCCCAGCTTGCGCGCCCAATGGTTAAGCATACCTTCGCTGAGCACACTACGTGCGGAATTGTGGGTGCAGAGAATTAAGACATTGATGGTCATTTGTATATGCAATCCGTTAGCTCAGACCAATCTCGCGAGTGGCCTTGTGGAGTGAAATTTTGTCGATAGTAGCTATTGGCAAAGCCAAAAATAGCTCAATGCGACGCTTGAGAATCAGTGCAGTGTCCATAAACGCTTTTAGTTTTTTGTCGTCATCCACTAATACAGCGGCGGGGTCAGCGACACCCCAATGCGCGCTCATGGGTTGACCTGGCCATACTGGACATATCTCGCCCGCAGCGTTGTCGCAAACTGTCAAAACAAAGTCTAGCGGTACAGCGTCGGGGCGAGCAAATTCGTCCCAGTTCTTGCTTCGGTAGCCGTCGGTCGGTAGCTTCAATCTCTTCAAAGCTTTTAGCGTGAATGGGTTCACTTCGCCGACCGGATGACTACCGGCGGAAAAGGCTTGGAAGCGGCCTCGACCAAAATAGTTCATGATGGATTCCGCCATGATCGATCGTGCAGAATTTCCCGTGCAGATGAACAGAACGTTGTAAGTTTTGTCGCTCATGATCACTCCCTCAGCAACACGAAGCGGCAGGCTTCGTTGGCACGCAGCACGCAGAAGATTTTTCGGCGGCGAGATTAAAAGTCGGGATGCTATCGAGCGTGTGGAAATGCTCCCAAGCAATCCCTTGTGGATCGGTGATCCAATGCTTTTCGCTGCGCGCATAACAGCAGTCGGTCGCGCCTTCATCCATCAATACCATGTCAGCGTTTTTGGCGCGCGCTTTCAACTCGGCAAGCTCGCTGGCATCGTCAGTCTGGAAGCCCAAATGGTCAATGCCGACAGCGCCACCACGTGAGGAAATGGCGAAATTTATCCGTGGATCGTCGAGCATCCACTTGGCGTAATCCACTTCAATTCGGGTTGGCTCGGCGGCGAACAATTTGGAATAAAAAGCGACGCTCTTGCCAAGGTCTTCAACGTGTGCGTGAACGTGAAAGCGTTTCATTGTGGTGCTCCTTATTTACATTTGCGGGAAGCCGCTTGGGGGCTGAGGCAAGACTCCCCTTCGCAGCAGTTTTCGGTCAGATAGGCCATTAGTTCGTCGATGGTTGCGAACGCGGCACGGTAAATTAAATTGCGACCTTGGCGTTCTTGGCTAATCAACTGCGCATGTCCCAAAGCTTTTAGGTGAAACGACAGCGCCGTCGCAGGCACGTCCAATTGTTCGGAAATCGCACCAGGTGTCATACCGCTATTGCCCGCCACTACCAAAGCTCGAAACACGCGAAGGCGGACCTCCTGAGCGAGAGCGGCTAGCGCGCGAATGATGTCGAGTTCTTTCATATTTCAATTATCGTTGAATTGTTGAAATGTAGCACGAGTGAATTCTTTGCGTCAAGTAGGTGCTGACACTTTCTCTCGTCATCAAACCGACACAAATTCGCAACAAGGGTTTAACCCGAGGTTTCCAAAATGCAGTCGTCATGAAAACCAAAGGGCAAAACTTAATGCTGGACAAATCATCATCGAGCTTCACCGCTACGCTGCCGTTTGCTAACGCAAAGGCCGACACATCGATTACAGGTAGTCGCTATCGCGTCAGTTACGCGCGCACCCCTAGCGATGTCCTGGCAGCGCAGCGTTTGCGCTACAAAGTATTTGCCGAGGAGTTGGGTGCGCACTTAGATACACGTGTGGCAGAGCACGACATTGACCACTACGATGCTAGCTGTGAGCATTTGATCGTGCGTGAAATTTGTTCAGATAAGGTGATTGGCACTTACCGTATTTTGCCGCCCGCGGCTGCCAAACGAATCGGGAACTACTATTCGGACAACGAATTTTTCCTTAATCGGCTCCACCACTTGAGTCCGCGTATGGTCGAAGTCGGTCGTTCGTGTATTCATCAGGATCATCGCAATGGCGCAGTGATTGCACTGCTGTGGGCTGGGTTAGCCGAATACATGACGCGCAACAATTACGATAACTTAATTGGTTGCGCTTCGATTGGCATGGCTGATGGCGGTCACAATGCGGCCAACGTTTTTCAACAACTAGATCCAGCAGCAATCGCGCCGATTGAGTATCACGCTTTTCCCCAACATCGTCTGCCCCACGAGGCGTTGAGCAACGATCAGCCCGCTTTGGTGCCACCGTTGATTAAAGGCTATTTGCGGCTTGGTGCATGGGTCTGCGGCGAGCCTGCGTGGGATCCGGATTTCAACACTGCAGACTTGTTGATATTGCTACCCATGGCACGAATGAACACCAGATACCTGCGTCACTTTGTAAAAAACGCATAGCGTGAAATCGCCCATCAAGCAAACAAGACTTTCTCCGAAATCCGTTCGATCGATTTTCATCTCGGATGTGCATTTGGGAACTCGTGGTTGCCAAGCGGAACGTCTCGTCGATTTTCTGCGCGATTACGAATGCGAGTACCTATATCTAATCGGCGACATAGTGGATTTTTGGGCGATGAGCCGCAGCATTCATTGGCCCAGCGCGCACAACACAGTGATACAAAAAATTCTTCGCCGCGCACGCCACGGTGTGAATGTCATGTTTATCCCCGGCAATCACGACGAACTGCTGCGTGAACACGATGGGATTTCTTTCGGCGGTATTTTGCTGCAAAACGAACACATACACACCTTGGCCGATGGGCGAAGATTCTTGTTGATACATGGCGACCAATTCGATCAAGTAACGCGCCATCATCGATGGCTGGCGGTGCTTGGTGACGTGGGTTACGACGGACTGGTCAGACTTAACGGCGTGCTTGCCAGCGTTCGACGGGTGCTGCGTCGCCCCGGCTATTGGTCGCTAGCCGGCTACGCAAAAAATCGCGTTAAGCGCGCAGTCTCATTCATTTTCGATTTTGAAGATTCGGTCATTCACGCTATGCGCGAACGAGGATTGGACGGCGTGATTTGCGGTCATATCCATAGCGCAGCGATCAAGACCGTGGGCGATGTTGATTATGTTAATTGCGGCGACTGGGTCGATAGCTGTACCGCCATCGTCGAGCATTTCGATGGAAAATTGGAGTTGATCCAGCATTGGCAAACTGTGGCGAGTATTAAAGATAACAGCGTGTCACCAGCGCCAACTGATGAATTAGCCATCGTGTAATGAAATCGTAACATTAAGTCGCGCGTGGCTCACTACAATCGTCGGACGACCAACATCTACGACGATGACATGGCTGAAAAAATCTTGCTCAAATTGACCGTCAACGAACGCGATATTCCGCGCTTGTTGCGGCATCGATTTTTTCGCGAAGCGCCAGCACCCAAGCGCGAAACTTTGGTCAGCATTTATTACGACACGCGCACGCTACGATTGCAATCACATGGCGTTTCGCTGCGTCTGCGCAAACAAGCTTCTGGCTGGTTGCAAACGGTGAAGTATTGCGAGCATGCCGACAATCTCGACACGCCGCTGGCCACATGGAACGCGAATTATTTCAATCGCTTTGACTTCTCCAGCATCGATGATTCAGCACTACGCGACTGGCTTTTTCGCGACAAAATTCGCAAACAAATTGCGCCAATTTTTGAATCTAATCTGCGCCGCACAGTTTGGCAGGTCAAGCCGATAGCGGACGTTACTATGCAAGTCACACTTGATCGCGGCAGCTTGGTCTCATCCGGTCGGCGCGCGCCATTTGCCGATCTTGAGCTTCGAATGATTGAAGGCGACGTTGACAACTTGTACACGCTGGCCCTGCAGTTTGCCGAACGTGTATCGATCACACCGATGCTGCAGTCCAAGGCCGAGCGCGGCTGCCGTTTGTTTCTTAACACCGTATCCGCACCCGCACGCGCCGACGATTTCAGCGTGTCCGCCGAGACGATGCCGCTAATCGCATTTCGCCAAATCGCAATGAATTGTTTGCAGCACATGCAGCGTAATCAAGCCGGTGCGGCGACCACCAACGATCCCGAATACATCCACCAAATGCGGGTGGCAACAAGACGCTTGCGCGCCAGTGTGCAACTATTCAAACCGCTGTTGCCACCACCATTCGCCGATGACATCGTAGCGCCATTACGCGAGCTAATGCACGCACTCGGCCGTGTCCGCGATTTGGATATCGTAATAACAGAAATCATCAGCCCGGTGATCGCCGATATGCCCAATGATCCCGCGCTGCTTGCTTTGTCCGCAGTGATAACCGAGCGGCAATACCAAACTCGCCTTGAGGCCATGCACGCGCTCGCCCAACCCGCCTATGGTCATTTGCAATTGCGAGCGACTGCCCTGCTAAACAGCCCTGCCTTCATCGCGCTGCCAGATCACCAATCACAAGCAACGCTCAGCGAGTTTGCGCAAACGCAGTTGCAAGCGCATTGTGCGCGCACCATTAACCACGCTGCGCGTGCGCACGCCGACGAACCCAATTCATTGCATCGACTACGTATCAGCATCAAACGATTGCGTTACGCGATGGAGTTTTTCAGAGCGATGATGCCCGCCAAAGCCTGCAACAAAATTCTCCAAAATCTAGCCGCCACCCAAGAAAAATTAGGCCAACTAAACGACCTCGCCGGCGCAGGCGCAGTGCTCATGCATTGCGCAGCTAGTGACTCAAATTTGCGTCAGGCAATCAACCTGATTGCCGCCTGGCACGCACGACGCCACGCCGATTTGCTGGCCGAAGTTGCAGTCGACATCAAACGAATCAAGCATCTGAAATTGCCACAATGCAATTAAGTTGCGAGGTTTTCAGGGCTGAATGCTGAGACACGAAAACCAACTCAACACCAACAAAAATCACATCTGCCTAAACAAGCTTTGATAGGCGCGTGATACGGCGAGTGGCTTGTCGTAGCCTTTGATGTACAAATTCATTCGCCCTTCACCATCGCGACGGGTGGATGTGACGTTGCGAATATTGACGATGGTGCTGCGGTGGATTTGCCAGAAATGTTCGCTGTTTAGTCCACTGATGATTTCGTTCAAGGTGGTGCTGATGAGGTGCTCGCCGCTGGCGGTCATGACCACGGTGTATTTGTCGGCGCTTTGAAAAAATAGCACTTCGTCGACAGCAATTTGATAGGTGGTGTCGCCGCGATTCGCGCGTATCCAACGGAGCTTGTTCGCGCTCGAAGCATTGCCACTGGAGGATTTCATCAGGGCATTTAGCAAAGCAGCGATGTCGGGTGCGGGAGTTTTTTCGGCGAGCGATTTTTGCACTCGAACGATGGTTTGTGCCAGTCGCGCATCGGTGACCGGCTTCAATACATAGTCAATCGCCTCGCTTTCAAACGCATCGACGGCGTATTGATCAAAGGCGGTCACGAACACGACGCGGGCTTCGCTCTCCAATCCTTGCGCGACTTCGATGCCACTCAAGCCGGGCATTTTGATGTCGAGGAAGGCGATGTCTGGCGCTAATCGCGCGATTATTTCGGCGGCATCAATACCGTTGCTGGCCTCGCCAACAATATGTAGCTGCGGCCACAGAGCAAGAAGTTTTTCGTGCAGATGTATGCGCAACAAGGGTTCGTCGTCGGCAATTATTGCGGTCACTTTGCCACCTATGGTCATGTCGTTTGCTCCACACCAATTGCCGCAACGGGCACGATGAGCGACACGCGTGTGCCTGGGTTTTTGCTCGAACCAAGGTCGGTAATTTCGAGCCGTGCTTGGCCGTCATAGAGCACGGCAATGCGCTCGCGCAAGTTGGCCAAGCCCACACCGGAGCCTGCACTGTCGGCGTGGTCAGAGAATCCTAAGCCGTTGTCCTCTACCGAAATCATCACGGAATTATCGCGTCGATAAGCGCGAACGACGACGCGCCCGCCGTCGATTTTGGGCTCCAAGCCATGCTTGATTGCGTTCTCGACTAGTGGTTGGAGCAGCATCGGTGCGAGCGCGACATTCCCCAGTTCGGGCGCCAGGTTCAAGTCATATTCCAAGCGTTCAGCCATGCGTATTTTGATCAAATCCAAATAGTGTTTCAGCAAATCGAATTCTTGCTTCAACGTGCCTTGTTGCGCACGGCTGGCGCTCAATGATTCGCGCAAATAGGCGATGAAATTGTCCATCATCAACGCCGCCTTATCCGGCGAGCGGGCGATCAGACTTTGAATATTGGCCAAGGTGTTGAACAGAAAATGCGGTTCGATTTGCGCTTGCAACA
Organism: Rhodocyclaceae bacterium; assembly: GCA_016721505.1. Classification (GTDB taxonomy): domain Bacteria; phylum Pseudomonadota; class Gammaproteobacteria; order Burkholderiales; family Rhodocyclaceae; genus JADKHX01. The sequence continues at coordinate 301,896 of JADKHX010000006.1, forward strand.
AACGCATTTGCGCTTGCACCATTTGTTTTTCGCGCGAGACAACTTTCAGATTTTCGCGCGCCATCAACTCTTCGATTTTCCTTTCTTCCCATGCGATGCCAAAAAAGGAACTACCGGCAAATACGGTGAGCGCATGGACGCATAGCCCCATTCCCCAGCCCAGCGTCGGCCAATACGCCCAAATCTTTCCTCCGACAGTCAAATTAATGACCCATAAAAATGGAATAACAATCGCATAAAGGCTAGCGCTGACATAAAACGAGCGTATGGCCATTACTTGTTTGCGCGCACGCTTCAGGGCAGCGGTATGCATAGCATCGGGTTCGCCGGTTGCAAACTGACTGGCTTTTGGACTCAATTTCGCTCTCGCGACATCAAGGCTTTGACTTTCTCATCTTCCCATTCCTTGCCAAAAATTCTCCAGACTGGAAGTACGGTGATCGCATGGGACAACAAGCCAATGCCCCACCCCATCGTGGAAAATAAGCCGACCACAAAGACGAATTTAAACGACGAGACATCGTTCAGATACATTACGCTCGCCATTGACCATAGCAATGTGTTGAAAATTACGTAGGCCATCAAATGTTGATAGAACTCGGCGAGGCGATGCACCCGCTGGCGAATTCTGGACTCGCGCAACGCTGCGTCTTGATTGTCCTGGGTCATAGTCTTTTCTCTTGGCGATTGCATGACGCACAGTGTAGAAAACGTCTGGCAGTCGAACAAGATAAATCCGATGAGCACAACGCAACGCTACGCCAATTGCCGGATGACTTCGTGAGTGTCAGCCAATGCGACAGCGGCTTAACAGGGAATTCGCTAAGCCTGCGCTATCGCTGCGCTCACCACTGCTGCAATCGCTTCGGCATGCTGCAACACTTCCGCCGCCGCCTCGCCTTCGACCATTACGCGCAGCAATGGCTCAGTGCCGGATGGGCGCAATAGCACGCGGCCTTTGCCATCGAGCGCTTTTTCTGCGCTGCCCACAGCGGCCGCAATGCTTGCATCAGCCGCCCAATCGAATCCATCTTTGATGCGCACGTTGATGAGTTTTTGCGGATACAAAGTGACATCGGCGCAGGCTTGCGCTAGCGTCTCACTTACGCCGTTTGATCGCAACGCCGCCAGCACTTGCAGCGCGGCGATGATTGCGTCACCGGTGGTATGTCTATCCAGACAAATGATATGGCCGGAATTCTCGCCGCCTAATGTCCAGCCACGTTGCTGCATCATTTCCAGCACATAGCGGTCGCCGACTTTGGCACGACCACAGGCAATGCCCAATCTTTGTAGCGCGTGTTCCAGCCCCAGGTTGGTCATCAAGGTTCCGGCAACACCGGTGATCGATGCCGCGCCGCGCTGTTGTATGCGATGTCTTGCAATGACATATAGCAATCGATCACCATCATAGATCTCGCCCTGCGAATCGACCATCACCAGACGATCACCGTCGCCGTCAATCGCGATGCCGATATCGGCACCAGTCTCCACGACCTTGCGCTGCAAGGCTGCTGGCGCAGTGGCGCCCACACAATCATTGATGTTGAATCCATTTGGTGCATCGCCAATCGCGATTACTTCGGCACCTAGTTCGTGCAGGACTTTTGGCGCGATGTGATACGCCGCACCGTGGGCACAATCGACAGCGATTTTTAATCCACGCAAATCCAAATCATTAGGAAAAGTGCTTTTGCAAAACTCAATGTAGCGTCCTGCGGCATCGTCAATGCGCCGCGCACGTCCCAAGCGGCGGGACTCCATGCATTGCATCGGTTCGTCAAGTCGCTGCTCAATTTCAAGTTCTACCGCATCTGGCAGCTTGAGTCCCTGCGCGGAAAAAAACTTGATGCCGTTGTCATGGAATGGATTGTGCGAAGCCGAAATCACCACGCCGGCCTGCAAACGCAGTGCTCTGGTCAGATAGGCTACCGCAGGTGTCGGCATTGGTCCACACAGCAGTACGTCAACGCCTGCCGCGGCAAAGCCAGCCTCCAGCGCGGCCTCGAGCATATAGCCCGAAATGCGTGTGTCTTTACCGATTAACACCCCCGGGTGGTCGCCTGCAGGCAGGCTGTCATGGGCAACCAATGTTTTGCCCGCTGCGTAGCCCAAGCGCATGATGAATTCAGGCGTTATCGGCGCTTTGCCCACCAAACCACGCACACCATCGGTACCGAAATATTTACGTGTCATTGCTTTCCTTTCAGACATTCAGCATGGCATATTTGACAGCGGCGAAGCAGGGAATTCGCAAAGCACTGCTTTGCGCCTGTGTAGCGGGTCGGCTGTATTAAGCCGACACTGCACAACCGCACCAACTAACAAATTTTGCCTCATGATTCAATCGCTGCCAAAACGCTTAACGCATCTGCTGTCGCCGCGACGTCATGTGTGCGTAAAATGCGCGCGCCGCGTTGTACGGCAAGCATATGGGCTGCCACACCGGCAAATACACGCTCGCTCGCAGTGCGTCCGGTCAGCGCACCAAGCATGGCTTTACGCGACATGCCGACCAGGATGCTTAGGTTCGCTCTGTTCAGTTCGGCCAGATCGCGCAGCAACGCCAAATTGTGTTCCAGCGTTTTACCAAAACCAAAACCTGGATCTATGACGATTCGCTCATGAGGAATTCCCGCAGCAGTTGCTGCCTCCACGCGTTGATCCAAAAACCTTGCGACTTCCTTGACCACGTCAGCATAGTGCGGTGCGGATTGCATCGTACTAGGAGTGCCTTGCATATGCATCAAGCAAACGCCCGCTTTGCATGCAGCAAGAACGTCCATCGCGCCATCCGCGCGCAGTGCGTTGATGTCGTTAATCATGTCCACACCCGCATCGAGCATGGCGCGCATGACTTCGGTTTTGGTAGTATCTATCGAGAGCGGCACACCGCAGTCCAGCAGCGCGTGTATCACCGGCATGAGCCGTTGAATTTCTTGCTCGGCCGACACAGTTATTGCGCCGGGTCGCGACGACTCAGCACCTAGGTCGAGTATCGCCGCCCCTTCATCGATTAGTCGCAACGCATGTCGTACCGCTGCGGCAACATCAGTGGCAAGGCCATCGCCAGAAAGCGAATCGTCGGTGAGGTTAACAATTCCCATGACGATGGGTTTTGTCACGTCAAGGACAAAGCGACCGCAGTGAAATTTGTTTGTCATTCTGGCGTTGAAATGATTAAGGCCACCGAGCGATGAAACTGGGTGGCCTTGTCATCAAATTAAATACTTAAGCCGGTGCAGGTGCGGTCGGCGTTGCGTCCGGTGAGCTCGGCGGTGCCTTAGGTGTCACTGAGGAGGTTGACGGCTTTGGATCGCGCGGCTTAATGCCCGACATGATGTCTTTGATTTGATCGGCATCGATGGTTTCCCATTCGAGTAAGGCGGCGGTCATTGCTTCAACCTTGTCGCGATTCTCTTCCAGTAAACGTTTCGTCAAAGCGTATTGTTCATCGAGTATCCGGCGGATTTCGGCGTCGACTTGCTGCATGGTGGACTCCGACATATTTTTGTGCGTCGTCACCGAGCGGCCGAGAAATACTTCGCCTTCGTTCTCGCCATAGACCATGGGGCCGAGTGCAGCGGACATGCCGTAGCGCGTGACCATGTCGCGCGCAATGCCGGTCGCACGTTCAAAGTCATTTGATGCGCCAGTGGAAATTTTGCCGATGAACAATTCCTCGGCCACGCGACCGCCAAACAGCATCGAAATATTCGCCAACATTTGATCGCGATACAAACTTAGCCTATCCGCAATCGGCAGCGACCAGGTCACGCCTAACGCCCGCCCGCGCGGCATCACGGTGACTTTATGCACCGGATCGCAACCCGGCAACAAGGAACCGACAATCGCATGGCCGGACTCGTGATACGCGGTACATTTTTTTTCTTCCGGCGAAATCACCATCGACTTGCGCTCGGGTCCCATGAAAATCTTGTCTTTAGCCTTTTCAAAATCTTCCATATCGACCAAGCGTTTGTTGCCACGCGCTGCAAATAAGGCCGCCTCATTGACGAGGTTGGCCAGATCAGCGCCCGACATGCCTGGCGTACCACGCGCCAGCACCATCGCATCGACATCCGGCGCAACCGGAACTTTACGCATATGTACTTTGATGACTTGCTCGCGGCCACGAATATCCGGCAACGGCACGACCACCTGCCGATCGAAGCGACCCGGACGCAACAGCGCAGGATCAAGTACATCAGGGCGATTGGTTGCAGCGATCACGATGACACCGACCGATGGCTCAAAGCCATCCATCTCGACCAACATTTGGTTTAGTGTTTGTTCGCGTTCGTCATTGCCACCACCTAATCCAGCGCCGCGTTGGCGACCCACCGCATCGAGTTCGTCGATGAATATGATGCACGGCGAAGCTTTTTTGGCTTGCTCAAACATGTCGCGCACACGCGCTGCACCAACACCGACAAACATCTCAACGAAATCAGAACCGGAGATGGAAAAGAACGGAACTTTGGCTTCGCCGGCAATCGCTTTGGCCAGCAAAGTTTTGCCGGTACCCGGCGAGCCAACCAACAAAACGCCACGCGGAATGCGACCGCCTAGCTTTTGAAATTTGCTCGGGTCGCGCAAGAAATCGACCATTTCCGAGAGTTCTTCTTTGGCTTCGTCGCAACCGGCGACATCGGCAAAAGTCACCACGTTGGTTGATTCGTCCATAACCTTGGCGCGGCTCTTGCCAAACGAAAACGCGCCGCCCTTACCGCCACCCTGCATTTGGCGCATGACATAAACCCACACACCGATCAGCAACAGCATCGGCCCCCACGACATGAAAATGCTCATCAACAAAGACTGTTCATCTTCCGGCTTGCCGTCGAATTTGACGCCGTACTTGACCAGGTCACTCGACAAAAACAAATCCCCAGGCGAATAAGATTTGAGCTTCTTGCCATCAACCATCGTCATTTCAATCGTACGTCCCTGAATGACCACGTCAGCAACGCGCCCTTGCCGGGCTTCCTCAAGAAACTCGGAATATTTCAAGGTATTGGTCGGCGCTTGACGCGTATTGAACTGGTTGAAAACCGACATCAACACAATGCCGATTACCAGCCAAATTGCCATGGTCTTGATCATGTTATTCACTTTACTGCCTCGCTTTCATGCCGCATTCAGTTCCAAGCCCGCTCGAAATCGAACAGGTTTACTTCACCAGATTCTAGCCTGTCGATTGTAATCAACGACAACCCGCCGCGCCTGCCACATCGTTGCAAAAAGTAAACTCTCTACACGGCTTCGAAATGACGCTTGTTTCGCCCCAACAAATACACTTCCGCGCTCTTGTCACGCGAGGCTGCTGGTTTTCTTACCAATAGAGTTTCAAATACTTGATCAACCGATTTACGCAATTCCATGTAGCCACTGCCTTGAAACACTTTGACCAGCAAATCACCACCCGGCTTGAGATGCATGTTGCAAAAATCGAGCGTTAGTTCGGCCAAATACATTACTCGTGCTTGATCCGATACACCGATGCCCGTCATATTGGGTGCCATGTCGGACAATACAAGGTCGACTTGTCGCCCATCCAGTGCTTTTGTTAGCTCGACCAAGGTTTGGTCTTCACGAAAATCACCCTGAATGAAACTGACACCGCGAATCGGATCCATAGGCAAGATATCCATGGCGATGATTTTGCCGTTCGCACCCATCCGTTTGGCAACTACTTGCGACCAACTGCCAGGCGTTGAACCCAAATCCACCACCACCATGCCGGGCTTGATTAACTTGTCACGGTCATCGATTTCTATCAACTTGAACGCCGCGCGCGCGCGCCAGCCTTCAGCTTTGGCACGGATGACGTAAGGGTCGTTGACGTGCTCTTGCATCCACACTTTGCTCTTTTTGTGCCGCTTACTTTTCAGTGTCACGTTACAATCCTGCCATGAGTGAAACTAAAACTGAAAAACCCGTCCTGACACCGCTGACGCCGGCTCGTCGTCGCAGCTTGCGCGCCGATGCACATCATCTCAACCCGGTCGTCTCTATTAGTCAAAAAGGCTTGAGTGCGACCGTGCTGGCCGAGATTGACCGTAGTCTCAAGGTACACGAACTGATTAAGGTTCGCCTCTACGGAATCGACCGCGACGACCGCGCCGCGTTGTTCGCTGAAATTTGCGCCACGCTGAGCTGTCATGAAGTGCAGCACATTGGCAATTTGCTGGTGCTTTGGCGCCAAAAACCAGCCCCGCTCAAGCCCGCCGGCGAGTTGGTGCTGACGACACGCCGTCCCAAGAGCACGTCGATTGTCAAAGGCACGGGCAAGGCGAAAACCGCGCCGACCAAGCGTCAAGCGATGGCGGCTGAAGGTCGCAACGCGGCGGGAAGACCGTTGAAAAGCGTACTGAACAAGAAAAACGCGGCGCGCTAGTTTTGGCCACATCGATAGCGCGTCATGGCTCTGCGCGCGCGTCAAAAAATCACAGATAGCGCACGTCCAGAATCTCGTATTCACGAGCGCCGCCAGGCGTTTGTACAACCACTACATCGCCGGCAAATTTGCCAATTAAGGCGCGAGCCACAGGTGAGTTGAGTGAAATTTTGCTGGCCTTGATGTCAGCTTCATCATCGCCAACAATTTGATATGTCACTTTGGCTGCGGTGTCAGCATCTTCCAAGTCAACCGTCGCACCAAACACGATACGGCCATCCACATCCAATGCCGCAGGATCGATGATTTGCGCATGGCCGAGTTTGCTCTCGACTTCTTTGATGCGTCCTTCAATGAAACCTTGACGCTCCTTCGCTGCATCGTATTCGGCGTTTTCAGACAAATCGCCATGCGAGCGCGCCTCGGCAATCGCTGCAATGACGGCAGGTCGATCAATGGTTTTCAGACGTTGCAATTCAGTGCGCAGCATTTGTGCACCGTGCACGGTCAGGGGAAATTTTCCACTCATATCAGTTCTGCTCTTTGCTGTTCTGTATTGTGATTTAAATTCAAACCGATAATTCTGCGTGCAAGGCTTGCACGGAATAAGTTTCCAGTCCGTCGTGACGCATGCCCGCACAAGCGGCGCGACCGCCTTCCACCGTCGTATAAATCGTCACTCTAGCTGCCAATGCGGAAGTGCGTATCGAGCGCGAATCGGCAATTGCAGTGCGCTTTTCGTCCACCGTGTTGATGATGAATTGAATCTCCGAATTTTTGATCATGTCGACAATATGCGGACGGCCTTCGGTGACTTTATTCACCGTCGTCACTGGCAAACCGGCTGCGGCAATCGCCATCGCCGTTCCGCGCGTCGCTACTAAAGTAAATCCGAGCGCATGAAGTTCGTGCGCAACTTCAACTGCCTTGGGTTTGTCTCCCGGCTTGACACTAATAAAGGCGCGACCAGATGTGGGAAGCTTGGTTCCGCCGGCGAGCTGCGATTTGACAAATGCTTCGCCAAATGTGCGGCCAACGCCCATCACTTCACCGGTCGACTTCATCTCGGGACCAAGCAACGTGTCGATGCCGGGGAATTTGTTAAACGGGAACACCGCTTCCTTGACCGAAAAATACGGTGGCACGACTTCTTTGGTCACACCTTGGTCGGCTAGGCTACGCCCCGCCATGCAACGTGCGGCGATTTTTGCCAACGGTAAGCTGGTGGCTTTGGATACAAACGGCACAGTGCGTGAAGCGCGTGGATTGACTTCGAGCACGTAGACCACCGCCTCATCGCCATGGCCTTGAATCGCAAATTGGACGTTCATCAGACCGACGACATTTAATCCATGCGCCATCATTTCAGTTTGGCGACGCAATTCATCTTGGATCTCTGCCGACAAAGAAAACGGCGGTAACGAGCACGACGAATCACCCGAATGCACACCCGCCTGCTCGATGTGCTCCATGATGCCGCCGATGATGACTTGCTTACCATCGCACATGGCGTCGACATCGACTTCGGTCGCGTCGTTCAAGAACCTGTCCAGCAGCACCGGCGAATCGTTGGAGACTTTGATTGCTTCACGCATGTAGCGCTCCAAGTCTTTGCGATCGTGCACGATTTCCATCGCCCGTCCGCCAAGCACATAGCTTGGTCGCACCACCAGTGGATAGCCGATCTCATCGGCCAAACGAATGGCATCCGGCTCATTGCGCGCGGTACGATTCGGCGGCTGCTTCAAGCCCAATTCGTGCAACAGTTTTTGGAAGCGTTCGCGATCTTCTGCGGCGTCAATCATGTCCGGCGTGGTGCCAATAATCTTGACGCCATTGGCTTCCAAATCGCGCGCACGTTTCAGCGGTGTCTGTCCACCAAATTGCACAATCACACCATCCGGCTGCTCGATGTGCACGATTTCCAAAATATCTTCCAGCGTCAGCGGCTCAAAGTAGAGGCGATCCGAAGTGTCGTAATCGGTTGAAACCGTCTCAGGATTGCAATTGACCATGATGGTTTCATAGCCGTCTTCGCGCATCGCCAGCGCTGCATGCACGCAGCAATAGTCGAACTCAATTCCCTGACCAATCCGGTTTGGCCCGCCGCCGAGCACCATTATTTTCTTGCGCTTGGTTGGCTGCGCTTCACATTCGTCTTCATAGGTCGAATACAAATACGCCGTGGCCGTGGCGAATTCGCCCGCGCAGGTATCAACGCGTTTGTACACCGGGCGAACGCCCAAAGCTTGACGGCGTTGGCGCAACAGCGTCTCGCCAGCACCAACTAACAAACCGATGCGTCGATCGGAAAATCCCTTGCGTTTCAAACCGCGCATTTTTTCTGCATCGAGATCATCGAGCTTCAGCAATGACAAACTTTGCTCGGTCTTGATGAGGTCTTCAATTTGTGCCAAAAACCACGGGTCGATTTTGGTCAAATTGAATACATCTTGCTGTGTATAGCCTTGTCGAAACGCTTGCCCGACATACCAAATTCGCTGCGGTCCGGCACTGGCCAATTCGCGGTTAATTTCTTCTTCTTCCGCCACCACTTCATCGAAGCCATAGGCACCGACTTCCAAGCCGCGTAACGCTTTTTGCATCGACTCCTGAAAACTGCGCCCGATGGCCATCACTTCGCCGACCGATTTCATTTGCGTGGTCAAACGATCATTAGCCTGTGGAAATTTCTCGAAAGCGAAACGCGGGATTTTTGTCACCACGTAGTCAATCGACGGCTCGAACGAGGCCGGTGTTGCGCCGCCGGTAATGTCGTTGCGCAATTCATCCAGCGTATAGCCCACCGCCAGCTTGGCGGCAATTTTGGCAATCGGAAAACCGGTGGCTTTGGAAGCCAACGCTGATGAACGCGAGACGCGCGGATTCATCTCGATGACGATCATGCGACCGTCATCAGGGTTGATCGAAAACTGTACGTTCGACCCACCGGTATCAACACCAATCTCGCGCAGCACGGCGATGCTGGCGTTGCGCATGATTTGATATTCCTTGTCGCTCAGCGTTTGCGCCGGCGCAACGGTAATGGAATCACCAGTGTGGATGCCCATCGGATCGAGGTTTTCGATAGAGCAAACAATGATGCAATTGTCATTGCGATCCCGCACCACTTCCATCTCAAATTCTTTCCAGCCAAGCAGCGATTCTTCAATCAACAATTCTTTGGTCGGACTGGCTTCCAAGCCGCGTTTGCAAATCTCGACAAATTCTTCCTGGTTGTAAGCTATGCCGCCACCCGAACCGCCCATCGTGAAGGAGGGACGAATAATCGCCGGAAAGCCTATTGCGCCTTGCACTTGCTGGGCTTCTTCCATGCTGTGGGCGATGCCCGAACGTGCGCTGCCCAAGCCGATGCGGGTCATCGCTTGCTTGAATTTTTCTCTATCCTCGGCCATATCGATGGCTTCACGTGAGGCGCCAATCATCTCGACCTTGTACTTTTCGAGCACGCCGTGTTTGGCCAAATCGAGCGCGCAATTGAGCGCGGTCTGGCCGCCCATGGTCGGCAATATCGCGTCTGGCCTTTCCTTGGCAATGATGTTTTCGACGACTTGCCAGGTAATCGGCTCGATATAAGTCACGTCTGCCGTTTCCGGATCAGTCATGATTGTGGCTGGATTGGAATTCACCAAAATGACTTTGTAGCCTTCCTCACGCAGCGCTTTGCAGGCTTGTGCGCCGGAGTAATCAAATTCGCAGGCTTGACCAATAATGATCGGGCCGGCGCCGATGATGAGGATGCTTTTTAGGTCGCTACGTTTTGGCATGGAGGTTTTGCCTAGAGTGTCTGGGGTCTAGAGATTCGGTTAGTTCAAGCTTGCGCCAGCGAGTTTCGCGCCGAACGCCAAAAACAAGGTACCCACACCCGCCGTAGCGCCAGCAGACAACAAACGGCGACGACGGAATTGATCAGCCAAATGCGCACCACCAAAAATTAGCGCGGACAAATACAGCGCGCTGAAAAATTGCACGATCAATCCCAATATCGCGAATGACAAAGCCGGATGTTCATAGCTTGGATCGACAAACTGGATAAAGAAGGAAATGAAAAAGAAAATCGCTTTGGGGTTGAGCAAACTGATGGTCAGCGCGGTACGAAATGGCTGCGAGTCATCAACGGTTTTGGGCACAGCGCTCTCGTCAGGTTTTTCTGTCAAACCGACAAACGCGCTACGCAACAAGTTCATGCCCAGCCAAGCTAAATACAGCGCACCGGCGTATTTCAAAGCGACGAACAAGGACGGCACTGTTTGCAGCAGTGATGCCACTCCGGTAGCGGAAAGTATCATCAATACCGCATCGCCAAGAAACACGCCGAAGGCACCTTGATAACCCAAACGAACACCGCGCTGCACCGCCACGGATAAGACGTAAAGCGAATTGGGTCCCGGCAGCAAAATGATGAAAATTGTGCCGAGAACATAGGTCGTCAAATCGGTAATTCCGTAGTACATGGTCGCTAGCTTTTCCCGAGCGCGGAAGCATTCATCAGACTGATAAATCGATCAAACAAATAAGCCACATCGTGCGGACCCGGGCTGGCTTCGGGGTGGCCTTGAAAACAAAACGCCGGTTTGTCGGTCCATGCCAAGCCCTGCAAGCTACCGTCAAATAAAGATACGTGGGTCACCCGCAGATTGGCGGGCAAAGTCGCCGGATCGACGGCGAAGCCGTGATTTTGACTGGTGATCATCACCTTACCGGAATCCAGATCTTTCACCGGATGATTTGCGCCGTGATGACCAAATTTCATTTTCAAGGTCTTCGCACCTGCTGCCAGTCCCATCAATTGATGACCCAGACAAATGCCAAAAGTGGGAATGCCGATTTTCAAGAATTCTTGAATTGCTGCAATCGCGTAATCGCATGGCTCGGGATCGCCCGGGCCATTGGAGAGGAATATTCCGTCAGGCATGAGCTTCATCACCTCGGCCGCCGAAGTAGTTGCAGGAACCACCGTTAAACGACAGCCGCGCGAAACCAAAGAGCGCAAGATATTTCGCTTGATACCAAAGTCATAAGCGACGACATGAAAACGTGGCGCGGCTTTTTTAGAATATCCGGCGCCGAGTTCCCATTCGCCCTCTGTCCATTCGTATGCCGATGTTGTGGTGACTACCTTCGCCAAATCCATCCCGGCCAAGCCTGCAAAGCCTTGTGCTTGCGCTACCGCACCTGCGGTGTCAAGATTGTCGCCAGTCATCAGGCAACCGCCTTGTGCGCCTTTGTCACGCAGAATGCGCGTTAATTTGCGGGTGTCGATATCGGCAATGCCAAGAACGTTTTGCGCCCGCAAAAACTCATCCAGCGTTTGTTCGCTGCGGAAATTTGATAACAACAAAGGCAAATCACGGATCACCAATCCGGCGGCATGTACGCGCGTAGATTCGTAGTCTTCGGTATTGATGCCGTAGTTGCCGATATGCGGATAAGTCAGCGTGACTATCTGGCGGCAATACGAGGGATCGGTGAGGATTTCCTGATAGCCCGTCATCGCCGTGTTGAACACGACTTCACCGACACTGCTGCCATTTGCCCCGATACCCTTACCATGAAAAACAGTGCCATCGGCCAAAGCTAGAAGGGCGGATGGGAACTGGGGCACGATAGGACTCCACTGGTTAGGGCTGGCGACTTTTGGCCTCTCGAGCAATGCGGCGTTACAAAAATTTCTGCTCTCGGCCAAACCCTTCAATTATATCCGCTAAGCCAGCCGCCCGCTAGTGTTTGCGTGCGGTTTTGCGTGCAAATTTGCTTGCACTCAGCGCAGTCCGAGCACGTCTTGCATGTCAAACAAGCCAGACGACTTGCCCTGCATAAATCGGCCGGCGCGCAGCGCGCCTTGTGCGTAGGGCATACGGCTGCCCGACTTGTGCGTAATCTCGATACGCTCGCCGATGCCGGCGAACAAAACGGTGTGATCACCAACGATGTCGCCACCACGCACCGTTGAAAATCCTATTTGCTTTGCTGGTCGCGCGCCAGTGTGGCCTTCGCGGCCATACACGGCGCATTCGCTTAAATCTCGTCCCAGCGCGTTGGCCACCACTTCACCCATCCGCAACGCAGTACCGGAGGGTGCGTCGACCTTGTGGTGGTGATGCGCTTCGATAACTTCAACGTCGTAGCCTTCATTCAGAATTCGTGCGGCGACATCGAGTAATTTGAATACCGCATTGACACCGACCGACATATTCGGCGCGAACACAATTGGAATGTCTGTCGCCGCCGCCACTATTGCAGCTTTGCCCGCTGCCTCAAAGCCGGTGGTGCCAATCACCATGCTCAGTTGGTGCTGGCGACACGCCGTCAAGTGACGCAATGCGCCTTCGGGGCGGGTGAAATCAATCAGGCAATCCGCTTGCGCGAGTGCCGCATCAATGTCGTCGGTGATTTTTACGCCGCAAGATGCTCCAATCAGCTCTCCGGCATCTTTGCCGATGAGCGGGTTGCCGCTTTGCTCCAGTGCCGCAACTAACCGCGCGGTGCTATCCGCTGCGATCGCTTCTATCAGCGTGCGCCCCATGCGGCCGGCGCTGCCCGCGATGGCATAGCGAATAACCGTCATGCTATTTTTTGTCGCTCTGCGTAACTGGCGTTGGCGCGTCGGGATTGACGATCTCAATCACACGAGTCGCGGGGGCATCGGTTTCCGCTCCGGTAGTCCCTGGACTAGCGACTACATCACCGGCTACGCGGGTCAATTTATTGTCTTGAAAAAAAACTGTCAGGCGGCGGTCAAACGTTTCACCACTGCCACGAGCAAATCGATAGACATAGTCCCAGCGATCGGCGTGAAACGGGTCGGCAACCAAGGGAGAGCCAAGAATAAAGCGGACTTGATCGCGGGTTTGGCCGGGTTTCAATTGCGCGACCATCTGTTGCGAAACAAAGTTGCCTTGGCGGACATCAATCTTCCACGGACTGATCAAGGCATTGACATTGACATCAGGAATGCTGCCGCAGGCGGCGAGCACTGGAAGTAGCGCAAGCAAATATCGTTTCATGGGGTTTCCATCGTGGAGCACAGCAAATTGGGAAAGCAGCGCTGGAGAGGCAATTTATCAACCTCAAACGGTAGGCAAAACTCGCGTCGCCCAGCCGAGTGAATGAGTGCAATTGAGTTCCCAAACATAAGGCGAGACTATATCATAGGGGTGCTGGATTCGGCTGTTCGGCACGGTGTTTCTCGGATGATTTTCAACTCGTTACACACTTGCGCCATATCGCCAATCACCTTCACGGAATCTGCCATGCCCAATTCTGAAGACCTCAAAAGCAGCGGCCTGAAAGCCACCGCCCCACGCCTGAAAATCCTCGAGCTATTTCACAAAACACAGCAAGCAGGCAGTAATCGGCACATGACCGCCGAAGATGTATATCGGCTGTTACTGGCCGAAAATATGGATGTGGGACTCGCCACCGTGTATCGCGTGCTGACACAGTTTGAGCAGGCGGGTTTATTGCAACGTCATCATTTTGAATCTGGTAAATCGATTTTTGAACTCAACGAAGGTAGTCATCACGATCATTTGGTTTGCTTGCAATGCGGTCGGGTCGAAGAGTTTTATGACCCGCAAATCGAACAGCGACAAATTCGCGTTGCGCAAGAGCGCGGTTTTGCGGTGAATGACCACGCGCTCTATCTCTACGCAGATTGCATCAAGAAGGATTGCCCGCACGCGAAGTTGGCACGTTGATGGAAGCTTTGCTGACGTCGTTCAGCTTGGTCGCGATTGCGGAAATTGGCGACAAGACACAACTACTTTCCTTTGTTCTCGCTGCGCGCTTGCGCGCGCCACTGCCTATCATCGCGGGAATCTTCGTTGCCACGATTTTCAATCACGCGCTGGCTGGAAGTGTCGGCGTTTGGCTGGCGCAGCTCATTTCGCCGCAATGGCTGCCATGGATTACTGGCAGCGTCTTCATTGCTTTTGGGTTATGGACCTTGAAACCCGATACCTTGGATGACGAGCCTAAATTACATCCGGCAGGTGCGTTTGTCACTACCGTTATTGCATTTTTCATCGCTGAAATGGGCGACAAAACGCAGCTTGCCACTATCGCTCTCGGCGCGCAGTTTCATGGCGCCTTACTGGCCGTGGTCGTTGGTACAACGCTAGGCATGCTGCTGGCCAACATTCCGGCGGTCATCATTGGCGATCGCCTCGCTACACGTTTGCCGCTCAAACAAATTCGTTGGTTTGCTGCCGCTTTGTTCATCGTCACTGGCGTAATTACTATTCTCAATTCGAGCGCAATGGCGGGATAACTTAATGAGCACAGCTTGCTCATAAGACCTTGCTATGGCGGTGCTTTTTCCTCGCTGGATACGATGACAGTTTGCCGCCTAAGTTTTTTCAACATATTCGTGGCGAGAACGGCATACAAAGGCCCACTGAGCATTTTTGATATCGCGGAAGCAAGCAAGGCAGTCGCCATCAAGCCCATGATCATCGGATAGCCATCCACCATTTCCATCACGATGATGATGGCCGTCAAAGGTGCTTGGGTCGCAGCGGCCAGAAAGCCTGTCATACAGAACACAAGAATCATTTGCGATGGCGCATAGTCATTCAACAGCAAGTCCAAATCATGTCCGATTCCCGCGCCTATCGCCAGCGAAGGTGCAAAGATGCCGCCTGGCAAACCGCTGAGATAGGAGATCAGCGTCGCGATCAATTTGGCCGGACCAAAATACCAAGGAAAATCGCTTTGGTCATCGGTCAGCAGGATCAGCGTTTCTTTGTAACCAGTGCCATAGGTGAGTCCGCCGCAGGCCCAGCCAATGGCAGCAATCAACATGCCGCATGCCGCTGCAAAAAAATAAGGATGTGCCTCGCGCCACTTACCCAGCGCGGTGTTCCAGCTGGATGCGGAAAGTATCAAGCTGCGCGAAAACGCGCCACCCAGCAGGCCCGTGGTGATACTGCAAAGTATCACCATCTCTATCGCCGTGGCCGCCGACGTAGTCACGTGCATCTCACCAAAATAACTATGGTTGCCAATGACTGCCCGCGCTACCAAACCAGCCAGCATGATTGCGGTGATGATTAGTCCGCTAACGCGCGACTCGACTTCTCGATTGAGTTCTTCAATGGCAAAAACGATGCCAGCCAACGGCGTGTTAAACGCCGCAGCGATGCCGGCACCACCACCAACGACCAACAGATAATTGCGCTTGATGTGTATTGCGCGCGGCAAAAAGCGCGACATGGCCGCCATGATGGAGGCACCCACCTGCACCGTAGGACCCTCGCGGCCAAAAGAAAATCCTGCGCCTATCGCCGTCACGCCAAGCAATATCTTGCCAACTGCCAGACGCAGTGAAACCAGTGGCGGCCACTGATCGTCTGGTCGTCGTTGCAGTTCAGCCATGACTTGCGGGATTCCGCTGCCAGCGCTGCCGGGGAAATATTGTCGCGTCACCCACACAGCAATCAAGCCCACCAGTGGCGCGCTAACGAAAGGCAGCCACGGATAAAGCGTGAGATTGTTTTGGAACTGCGTTTGCGCCCAATCAGTCAGTTCGGCAAACAACACTGCCACCAAACCCACCACGACCGCGCCGACCCAAAACAGCGCGCGGGCGGAAAAGTGGCGCAACAGCACCACACTGCGTTTGCGCTGTTGCGCAGAAAAATTAATTTTCAAGGGCAAATCCGTCGCCAAATAGCGTCAGTGCCAACACGTCAACTTGGCCATGCGCATGAATCGTTGCGGATCAGGAACAAAAACATGCCATTCCGAATCCTTCAAGCTAAAGCGCACTGGCATTGCCTCAAAGCGCGGCGTCGGATCATCGTCCAGACGTTGCACCAGCAGCACAATATCAAAGCCTTCACCGGCGTTGCCATGCCAGCCTTTGAAGAATGGAATGATGCGTTGTCGCACGCCGCCATCAAGGTGACTCTGACATTGCAAATCAATGCTATATCCATTCTCGCTTAAGGTCGCGGCAAGAATACTGAACGGTGAACTCAACCCATTGTTCATCAGTGCAAGCAGCTTTTGATCGGGAGAAATGCTTGCCAATTCCGGCTTGGTGCGCATGAATATCGCCGTGCCTTTTTCCGGATTGACTAGATAGAACCCTTTGGGGTCAAAGCTGCCAAACGCATCAACCTTTTGATAGCCGGAAATTCCAATTGGTCCGGCATACACGAAAGTCTCTCCCATCCCATCGCGAAACTTCAAAGGTTTCCCTTTTGCCGATCCAAGCTGCAATAAATTTCCCGCACGACTGACACGTTTTCGGTTTACAGAGATCAAGGCACTGTCTTTGGCT
Organism: Rhodocyclaceae bacterium; assembly: GCA_016721505.1. Lineage (GTDB taxonomy): Bacteria > Pseudomonadota > Gammaproteobacteria > Burkholderiales > Rhodocyclaceae > JADKHX01. Next base: position 318,605 of record JADKHX010000006.1, read on the forward strand.
GGACCAACCGACAACACATCAGGATCGCCCACTCGCTTGGACGAAGCAGACAGAATCCGGTCTATCACGTCCATGCTGTTGTCCAGCGCTTCGAACGTAATTTTCCGCGTCGTCGAGCGCGTGGTAGCGATTAACGCGCGTGAAAAATCCTCAGCTTTCGGGCTTATCGACGGTAGCGCAGTTTTGATTGCACCGGCGGCGACGCTATTCGAAAAAATAGCCAGCGGTACAAGCATTGCGCAAGCAAAAAGTCTCGCCCAACTGGGTTGTCGCATAGGGAAAGTACGAGCAGAAATCGGCAAGGAATTTGTCACTTACGCGAACCAGTCTGAAAGGCGCAATGCTACTTCAAAAATGCTGTTTTCCCAGCAGCAAACAGCTCACCTTTATGCTCAGCGTGGAATCACCACGCAATTCGCCGGTTGGTGGTGGAATGACCCGTTCATCGCCCACAGGCTATAAAGTCTATCGCCCCGAATGCGTAAGCGTTTTCCATTTCCCAAATGCCGCCGCAGTTCCCTTACGGCATAATCAAACGAAGGCAATTGTTCTGTCCTTGAATGCATATCAATTGATGGCTCATCGCTAATGCTATGGCACACCAGTATTGCTACAAAGGACCGTGACTTTAACTTAGTTGAATAGCCCTCGCTCGAAGACAAATTTTGATTCGTTATTGCCATTGAACCTGTAACGCCAATCGCCGATAAGGCATCGCTGCCTGTCAAACACTTCCGTGTCAGTAGATAGACACTATTCGTTAGATGCCTCAGTTGCATCCATTGGGGAAAATCATGAGTCCACGCCCGCCATTCATCATTTCGACCAGCGAGTTACCAGAGTACAGTCATGTCTATCCACAAAGCGAAGAGGCCATGGGCGCTGCTCGCAGCATTGGCACCGCCGCAGGTCTGGTTCGCCTTGGAATCAATCTCCAGCGCCTATCGCCCGGCCAGCGTTCTTCGTGGCCTCATGCCGAATCGGATGAGGAGGAGTTCATCTATGTCATCGAGGGTGAGGTTGATGCCTGGATCGACGGACACATTCATCCCATGACGGCCGGTGATTTCGCGGCATTCCCCGCCGGCACAGGAATATGTCACTGCTTCATCAATAATTCTGCGGCAGAGGCCCTGCTCTTGGTTGGCGGCGAAGCCGCGAAACTCAGCAACCGCATTGTCTATCCACTGAACCCATCACGCCGCACAGACCTCAAGGCAAGCGATTGGTGGCATGATGCCCCAGCAAGAAATCTCGGCGATCATGATGGACTTCCAGACCAACTACGCAGTGCGAAACACTCAAGCGATGCTACCTAGCGAACAAGCTGAGATCGCACAAGCGAAGTGCCGCCACGACTCAGCCTAGCTTGCCAGTTGGTGCTGGTAACACGCCGTCAAAAGCCCTACGCCACAAACACCCGCGCCAGTCGATCAAACGTTGTCCAGTAAAAATCGCGCCCCCAACCAACGCTGGGAAACACCACACCCTGACTGATTCCGCCGATGCGGGTTCGGGCGATTTCTGTTCCGGTATCGATATTCAGCACCACTACCTCTTCGCCATTTTTTTGATAGTCGTTGGTCACTAATTCGCCGCTGTCAGGATACAGAATCATGTGGCTGGCGCAGCCAAATTCTTGCTTGCTCCAAAGCTTGGTCAGCGCGTGCGACTCTGGGTTGAACGCCCAAGCTTGTATGGTGCGATTGGCCGAGTCGTAGGCGACTACTATGTTGCGCTTTAGGTCGATGAGCGGCGGGTTGGTAATGCTGCCGCCGTTGATGCCGCTAATAGGAATAATTTGCGCGTCGTTCGAGTCTGCGATAGCCACGCGGATCAAGTTGTTCGGTGTTGGATTCACACCGTTGCCTATCATTTTGACCATGTAGGAGTGCTTGCCGTTGTCCATGAACCAGACGTTGCTGCCGTCGATCACAGCATCCCAGCCGTAGGTTTGTGTGGTGTCGCCGACATAGTCGAATCGCCAGCTTGGATCGAACTGCAAAGTCGATAATTCTGCATTCCAGTGATAGCGAAAAACTGATTTCACACCGACTACATAGACCGTGTTGCCGACGGCCGAAAGTCGCGCAATGCTCGGCTCTGGACAGGCAATCGGTGTGCACGCTGCTTGCATTTTTTCTGAATCAATTACGGAGAGCGTCGAGTTTCCGCTGTCGGATAAATCCTTGGTGATCAGTAAACCGTTTTCCAAAAGAACAAATGAGTTGTACGGGCGATTAATCGGCAACTTGAACGTCACGATCAATTCGCATGAACGATTAAGACGATGCACATAGCGACCATAGACGACATACAAATCACCATTGCGATGCACGGCGATGCCACCGGGCCACGCAGGGCCGCCGGGTAATCGTGGCGATTTGCAAATAGTTTTCAGGCTCTGCGCATCAATGCGTTCAACGCAACAGGTGGTCGGCAATCCAAGCTTGGATCGCAACATGGTGTGCGTGAGTAAAAAAACTTCGCCGGGGGCGCCGAGCACGGTCATCGTACCCATGTGAATTTTTCGAACTACTGCGCTCAAATTCTCGTTGCGCTGAATGCTCAATCCGCTGCCCGATAGCGGTGCAGAAAGCCGCGCCGCGCCGCCATCTTCTGCAGGCCACGGACTTTGAAAAAGGGGCGATGTCATCTGCCTAGCCTGCCGCGCAGCGCAAAGTGCGTCGTGCCGGTTCAACCACGGATTTTTCTGTCTGGTAGTTTCCGGTTAACACGCGCATCAACAAAAATCCTTGCGTCGAAGGTGATCTGACCAGTTTGCTGCCTGCGGGCACAGTGCTTGAATTTGCATCCGCCGCGCTTAGCCACAAGTCGACCTGAGCATCACCTGCCTGCTTGTCATTGATCACAAAAAAATTGTCGCTATTCGCGGCGTATAGCGCGATCGACCAGTAGCTTTTGAGCTGCGGATTAGCCGTCACACGGACCGGCCCCTGGCTCAAATCAAACACGCACATCGAATACAGCATATCCGGACTGGGCATCACCACGTCACGCGAAGCGGCGGTCACGGGCGCAGAAAACGCGGCGTTGTTGCGCATGTTGAGTGCTTGCGAGCGTGAACCGTTCATCAAAATCTGCATAATGAGCCGTGGCGCGGCCCAGATGGTCAGCAGATGAATAGCGACCACAGCAACGAGGAAAACACACACCGAAACCATGCGGCGAGTTGTGCTGCTACTCATGACTGACAGCCACCAATTGCAAGGATGGACGGCGCCTGCAAACTTGCTGGTGCGGTTTGCAGTGAACGCTCGGGGTTGTATAACCTGAGCGTCAACACCACACCACGATCACCCGGTGTCGGCAGCCAATATGTCGCGGCTTGTTCGACAGCGCCTGTGGTGAAGGCGAAATTTCCATTGGCATCCAGACTCGCAGTAGTGCCGTTCAAGCTGTAATGGTGATTCGGCGCGTCGAACAAAAACATGTCGTCGGCGTACGCGGTGATGCTCCACCAGCGCGCCTTGGGTGGCGCGCCGCTGACACGATAGGTGCAGCGAGATCGCAATGGATTTCCAGCATCATCGGTGGTGGCGACAAAGTACATGGTTTCAGCCCGACCCAAGGCCAGCAAGGCATTGACGGCGATTCCGGCCCGCGTGTACATGTCAGCATCCGCACTGCCCGCGCGGGTGTTGGCCTGCCATGCGCCGACGCGGATTGACTCGCCACCGCCGGGCATTTTTTTGACCGCCCACCATGCCGACCCGATGCCCAGAACCAGCGCAGCAATCGTCCATAGCACAGCACGGGTAATCCGCCGCAGCATACTTATCGGGTGCTCAATTGCAGTTGTCATCACTTCACCACGCGCCGTAGGAATTAATCGACATGCTTACGTCGACGCCAATAGCGGATGCCAAAAATCAACACGCCTATTCCCAACAAAATCCATGAAATATTGCGCAATATTTTTGGCAAATAGTAATTGTAAAAAGCATTGATTTGGACCTGCTCTATCGGGTCATAGTCGTCCGGCATCGCCAGCACGTTGTTCGCCTTGGCGTAGGCGGCGTAGTCGTCTTGCATGGATTTGAAGACTTCAGGAAACTTGGTTTGCAAATCGACGGCTTCACCGGGGTCGCTATCGATGTTAAATAAATGCCACTGGTTATCGCCCATCGGTTTCATGTTTTTCAGCAATTTGAATTCACCTTTGTACACCGCCAAGGTACCAGACAATTCATAAGCAATGGCTTTATCCGCCGGGTGTACACGCTCAGTTTGACCGCCAACTACGGGTAACAAACTCTGGCCTATCATCGGTTCAACCGGCTTGCCCTGATACGATCCGTCAGTTTGTTTGACACCCGCCAGCGCGAGTAAAGTTGGGGCGATATCGGCCACATTGGTGTAGCTGGTATTGATCTTGTTTTGCTGAGACCCGGGAACGCCAGCGATGATGAATGGCACGCGAATTCCGCCCTCGCCCGCCCAGAATTTGTAGGTATTGAGTGGCGACACCGACGCCGCCGCCCAACTTGGCCCGATGATCGAATACGCGCCCTTGCCGCCCAAGCGATCAATGTCGGTTGAGTAATTCGATTCAATCCAAAGCTTGCCGGCCTTCACTGCAAATGGATCGGATCCTTCGGCGCCATTGTCGGATAGAAAAATAAATACCGTGTTGTCGTACTGTCCGCTTTCCTTGAGGTAAGCGATAAGGCGCCCGACTTCATGATCCATTGCGTCGGCCATGCCCGCATAAACTTCCATGCGTCGTTCTTGATATGCCTTATCTTGTTCGCTCAAGGCATTCCAGTCGCCTTGCGCCATGGGCAACATTGGCGAATCCTTTGGAATCAAGCCCAGTTCAATCGCCTTCTCGCGACGTTTTTGACGTAGCACTGTCCAGCCGTCTTTGTATTTACCTTTGTACTTGTCGATGAATGCTTTTGGTGCTTGAACCGGAATGTGGTTGGCTTGATAAGCAATGTAAGAAAAGAATGGTTTGCCGCTGCCCTGGTTACCTTTTATGTATTCAATCGCTTTGTTGGTATAAAAAGTAGAGGAGTAAAAATCATCCGGCAAATCCGTTTCCTTGCCTTCGTCGATGAAATTGACGTGCTCCTTTAACGTGGCATAAGGGCGCTTTTCGTAGTTGTCCGAGCCACTATCAGCTTGTATGAAAGAGTGTTCAAAGCCACGCGCCAGCGGCGTGTTGTAGTCCTCATGGCCAAGATGCCATTTACCTGCAATGGACGTGGCATAGCCGCTATCGCGCAACAAATTGGCCACCGACACCACGTGCGTGCCCAACACACCGTGGTAATTCGGCTTGCCCAAATGCGCGCGCGGGATGGTTTCCGGCATATTGCCCATCCCATTGCGGTGATGATCAACTCCCGTCATCAATACAGAACGAGTCGGCGCGCACGATGCCGTGACATGAAAATTTGCAAATCGCATGCCCTGCTTGGCCAGCGCATCGAGATTTGGTGTCGACATCTCGCCGCCAAAGGCACCAACATCGCTGAAGCCCCAATCATCGGCGACTATCAATACGATGTTGGGGCGTTTTTGAGCTTCTGCAAAGGCGCTGGTCGAAATTGATATGGCAGCGAGCAACAGCGCGAAATATTTCATTGATAACTCCGATCATCCGGCTCAAACATTGTGGGAACAAATTGGCTCAGCTGGTGCTCGCGAGGGGCTGACCCGCTAACCGGCCATACATCGTCAAAAACGAAACTCCTACGCACGTGCAACCGTTGCCACTAATCGCGAATCAGCCAGAGCCGCAGTGCGATGATGAACAATGGCGAGATACTCTGGCGATTGAATCATTTTCAAAAACGCAGCTTTGGTCGGATATTCCACTAATAGCACTTCGTCCCACGTTTCGCCCTCAGGTCCGATCACGGCGCAATGCGCGTCACCCATCCAGACCGGCTTGCCGCCAACGCCTTTGAGTAGCGGCATAACATGTCGAGAATAAACCGCATAAGCTTCACGTCCGGTTTGAGCGGGAATTCCCGCGCCGGGCGCGCCAGGCTTATAGGCTGATAGATTACGAAAACGCAGCAGGTTCAGCATGGTCACCGGCGTCTGTTCCGGCAAGTTGCTGACGAATGCGGCGAGACTTTCCGGCGTTGGATGCAGTGAAGTGACAACTGTGGTCATGACGGGTTCCTTGGCTGAGTTTTCGATTGGTACCAGATGGGCGATGTCCAAGCGCGCTCTTGTATCGTCGGCGGCACATTGGGCGGATGTTCCACACCTAACTTTAAGGCGTCGCGTTGACTGTACCGACATACCGGATTTTCCAAAATACGTACATAGTAAAAGGCCGGCAACGCCGGATCAAACTCCGGGTCTTTCCACGTTGTCGCGAGCTCAGTGGCGCCTTTGTCTTTAGAAATACTGCAATCCGACAGCTTAACTTTCGCGCCGTTGCTGGCACAACGATGGGTAACAGGATCAGGGAAAATTCCATCAGAGCAAACCACATCGTAGACGCGCTCTTGTGGTTCGCCACCGCTGACCCAGCCCTTGACAACCTGTATCCGCTGCAGTGGTGCCGAATTGGGGTCGCGTACGCCATAGACCAGAAGCGATGGTGCTTTGCCGGCGGCGGCAGGACTCAAATCGCCACCCATCGGCACACCGTTGGCATAGGCAAACTTGATCGCATCGCTACGGGTATGAAGATCTGCTGGGAAGTCGTAGCCGGCGAAGAAGCGAGCCCGCACACGGGTGCCACTGGTACCAAAGCTTTCTTTACGCTTGAGTGCATCCCAAATCGCTTCGCGTGTATTTTCCTCAGCCCACACACCTGCCAAGCCCCCTGGGTTCACCACCGCGGGCTTGAAGTTAAGCATCTTGCTGACGATGCCGCGTTTGATTCCCAAGCGTTGCTCGGGGAAAGCATCGTTGACCCCGCCATGGCCGTTCCATGTACTTTCTTGCGTGTCACCAGGCGCACCGTTGTGGTTGTCGGTAGCGGCGATGATGCCGAACTTGAACGGATTGAATCCAAGTGCCTTCTCGTCAACCAAGCCTTTTTTCAATATGTTGCGCACCATGTCATTGTTCGCCACACACTTCGGTGCGTGTTGCCCCTTCTCTGGGCTTACTTTCGCCTCTTCTGCCGTGCATGCCGGAAAGACATTTTCAAAACCGCACTGTTCGTCAGTGGTACCAATTCCGACGGTACATTCAGATCCACCTTTGGCCTGAAAGATCTCGATCAGGGCATCGTAGCGCGCCCGCAGCGCCAGACTCTCTTTGGTTATCGGTGTCCCGTCGCTATTACTCTCGCCAAACATCAGCCCCCAAGAAAAATTCGGGTTGTGCGGAATCGTCAGCACCTGACAATCTCCCTTGCACTGCAGATCGAGCCAACGCAACAAGTCTTCAGCAAATCCATCCATGGCGGAGAAGACATTGGCCGGCACTTTGTTGCTTCGAAATATCACGTTGCGATGAAGCATGCCGCCCTCGAACAAAGTGGGGCTATATTCAAATCCGTTGAAGGTAGTGAAGTAACCGGGTTCGTAATGCTCCTCGGCAGCGCGCTGATTGTCCTGCCACACGCTTTTTGCGCCATCAATGCATTTGCCGCCGCGCTCGCCACACATGCTGTCACTGTAACGCGCCAGATTCTTACCATCCTGTTTCGCGTTGGCAAACAACAAGGGGAACATCAAGAGGAACTGGTGTCGCATACCGAGGCAACTTGGTACCCAATAAGTGCCACTATTACGGTCAAAACATTGATGAATGGTTCCCATGCCTTCGGCGTGGTCAGTGATTGCCGCAAAATCCAGCGGTGCCAGCAAACGTTGCTTTTGCCGCGACCCGGGCAGTTCCATCTCGCCGCCTTTGGCAAATTCGTATGCGCGACGCGGACCATTGCGCGCATCAAAAATATTGGCGTCCGACGAGATCGCGGTATGCAAATGAAGTTCGCCGAAATAAGCGTTGCGTAAGGGATTGGCTGGCGGACGCGGACGTGTCGAGGCTTTGGCGGCGGACACTTCTTCCATCGGATTGCGCACTCTGTATTCGAGGTAGGCCAGAATGACACCGGCAATCAGCGGTAGCCCGACGATAATCGAAACAATTACACGCTTTAGTTTCATCGATAGCTCACTTTACTGGCAAAGAATTTAGATCTGGGGTGACACGTAGCCCATGGAGTTTAAGACGCGGGATGTCCAGCGCAAGCAAGGACGCTCCGCCAAGTGGCGTCAACCAATCGCGCACGCTTTGCTGCTCATCCGCTGGCATCTGTCGATAAACATCCAAAGTACGTTGCGCCATCCATAGCGTGTATGGCAAGGCCTTGCGGCGGAACCGCCCTGCTCCCATTGGCACCTCTACGTCCGCTAGTCCACGCGGTAACGCTCGACCGGCTTGTAGTGGCGGCAAAGCCGCCTTGACTTGATGGTTAATGCCTTCGAGTAGGGGAATGAACTCCGCAAAAATAGCGCGAAATACCGGTGCAAGTGTGTCAGCAATTAGGTCATCTGCAAGCAATTCGGTTTTGCTTTGGGACGGCGCATTCGCCATGCGGGCTATCCACGCCCGCAGATGTGGTCGCGGTGCAATGAGTTCGCGTGCCGGCCAAGGGTCACGGCCGAGATGTCCATACATGGTTCCAACCAATCCGAAATCGCCAAGTGTCGGGCGCTCACCGAACAAAAAGGAATGCTGGGCAAAATGCTGCTCCAGCAAATCGAGCATCGCGCTTGTCCATAGATCCATCACCGCGAATTGTTCCGCACGGACACCCACCGTGTGCAACATGCCGCGCAGTGTCGCGGCGACTTTGGCCACCGCGCGTCGCTGCACAAACGCCGGAAAATTTGGCAGTAAAGCGCCGCCCGCCTCTCGTTCAAACAAGACATAGTTTTCAGGGTAGGTCCAACGGGTATGCATGGCAATCGGTACCCACCACTCGTCACCCCAGGCTTCCATCAAATAGGAAGCAAAGCGCTGTACCGGCGTTGTTGGTACAACCGATGCATCCGGAAAGCGCTGCTCCAAGTAATCGATGATCCGACTGGAATCATCTATCCACTGTTGTTCCGGCGTCACCATGACCGGCATAACCACCGCGCCAACTTTGCGTTTGATCCGCCACATCAAGGTGGTCATATCCACTTCGCGATGAACGAAGGGAATCTGCTTGTAGTTCAAGTAGCACAACACCTTGCCGGTGAAGTAGGAAAGGTGCCAGCCGTAAAGCGTGTAAGCCGGATTCGACATGGCGACGCTAGGTTTTGGCGACAGCTGCCGTTGCTGCGATCAAATCCTGCTCTATCAGCCACATGCGGTCCTGGCCCCAATGCGCCGGGCGTTGATCAACGCGAAATGACGGTACGCCCCACAAGCCTTCGCTAAACATCTCGGCACGGTTAAGCTCGGCGACTTCGCGCCATGAAGAATCGGCGAGTGCTGTTTTGACCAGCGCCGCATTAACACCAGCTCGTTCAGCGATTTTCCGCAGCCCGCTATCGCTGCCGGCGTCAATGCCATCGGCAAACACGCCTTGCAGAAATGACAAAGCGAATTCGGGTCCCTTGCCAACTTTGATCGCGTGATGCAAAACTGCCAGACCGCGTTCCGTCGGCTCACCCAAGGGATCGGCAATCCGTCCGAAGCGTAGGCCCAGCGACTCCGCCTCACGCTTGGTGTCACGGGTGATGTAGAGCCGCTTTTCTATCGGCACCGGTAGTCCGCGCATAGCCATTGGCAAGATGAATCGAAGTTGCAGATTAGCCCCGTAGTGTTTGGCCATTTGGATCACACGCGGCACGGCGATATAGGTGTAGGGACTGCGAAAGGACAGAAAGAAATGCAGGTCCGGATGCGCACCATTGGTCGGTTGATGGGCGCAGTTGACGCGGGGCACCGGGGCAATCAGCGCGAGCCGTGCATTGCGAGCTAAGCCTGCAGAACGCAGGCGATCTTCAAGATACTGCAGTCGATCAATTCCCCAGTACCACTCGCCTTCAAAATACAGCGTGCCGCCGAGATAGTGTCCGAGTTTTTGGCGGAGTGCCGCGCCAGCTTCCATTGCAACGGCTGTCGTCGATGGCTCGGCTGCAGGAAAGGCCGACACTGCGGTTGCATTACTGCGCCAGAGTGCATCACTTATTGCCATAGCAGATGCGAGTACTTCGCTGCTGGTGGTCGAGGCGGAAAATGCCGCAACCAAGGCCTGATCTGCACGTGCGACCAAGGCCGCCGGTGGCTGTTGCTGCGGATCGACGAAGTGTAATCCTACCCGTTTGGCTAGCACTACCGCGTCGCGGCGCGACCAGGCTTCGAGGCGTACACGATCGGGTGCAGCGGCCTCGGTAGGAATCGATGCAGCATGTAAAACTAACTCGATTTGATAGTTCGCCAAGAGCGCTGGCAGCACCTGCAACATCAAATGCGAATAAGGGTCGTCGGTCTGATGGAAGTAGTGCACCTGAGCTGGCGCAGCTTTTAGCTTTCGTTTGATCCCGGCCAGCGAGCGCCGACTATCGCGCAAGCGGGGGCTAGTGATCAAGGACGTAATTGCGCCACCGATAACTGCCTTGGCGCTCATGGCTTCGCGCCTGCCCCACGGTCCACTTTAGTTAGCACCCGGCGCGAGGTTTCCAACACGACGAGCAACACCACCTCGACCACGAACGAGCGAATCGCCGGCTGACTAACGCCATCGATGAGGATGTGCACCGTACGACCGAACAGAAAGGTTGCCATGAAGATCACCGGTACCCACAGCCATTGACTCTTGCCCGCTCTTGCGCCAAAAAAGGTGAACAAAGCGATGGCGAGAAATGGTCCACCCAAATCGGCCCGTAGTGTTCCCCAGCCGTCAAGCCGGGTTGGAAGGATAGAAAAATCAGGTTCCATTTGCGCCGGTGAAAGCATGAAACCAAGTGCGCCCAGGAGCGTCAACACGCCAATCACATTGACCAAAATTCGAGATAGTTTTTCCATGTTTGCTCCTTAGTTAGTGAATTCGCCAGTTGGTGCTGATGACACGCCGTCATAGCAGCCACTCAGTGCATCACATCATTTTTGCCCATACCCAATCCGGAATGTGACCGAACAGTGGACGCAGCCAACGCCACGGGAAACTTGGCACGATACCGACTCGCACACGTCGTTCGATCAGCGTAACGATTTCTCGCGCAGCTTTGTCGGCAGCGACGACAAATGGATACTTATGCATGTTGGGAGCAATATCGGTCAGGATGAATCCCGGCAGGATTTTGGTCACACTGACATTCTTTGAGCGGAGCTCAACCCGCGCGGAATCGAGATACATCGAGATGGCCGCTTTACTCGCGCAATAAGCACCCTGCCCCGGAATGCCTTGCAAGGAGGCAAGCGACGATATCCCGACGATTTGCCCGCCACCCCGGGTCAGAAAATGTTCGACTGCCGCATCAACAGTTGCAATGGCGCCGATCACATTGGTCTGAATGATTTTGGCTTCCTTGGCTAGATGACCTTTGCCGATGAATGTTGGATTATTAATGCCCGCGTTGACCACGACAATATCCACGCCACCCAGTGCTGCGAATAATGCGTGCAGCGCTGGACCAACTGCTTCGGTGGCGTCAACATCAAGCCGTTGCAGTTCGATTCTTTGCACAGACGACGGATGCGCTGCGCGAATTTCCTCGCGAACTTTCTCCAACACCTCCATGCGCCGGGCGGTGAGGCCAAGCTTGTAACCCCGTGCGGCAAATTCGAAAGCCAGCGCCCGACCAATACCGGACGACGCGCCGGTGATGACCACTGTTGGATTCGGTGATTGATTCATGTTGCTCTAGCGTCTTTTAGAAAGTTCAATCGCTTTGCTGCCAACCGGCAAACTCACAAAATCGCCGTCGATGCCAACCTTCATACGGCCTTTGAAAATATTTGGCGCATCACCCAGGAAAAGTCCGTCCAGCCCCGGAAAAGGCAGCGCTGGCACTATGTGGCTATACAACAAGAATCCGACATTGGCATCACGTGCAATCTCCGCCGCTTCTTCGGGCGTGGTGTGATAGTTGAGAATATCGCGGAATACTTTCTCCAGATTTGTGCGTCCATTTGCCTCGGCAGCGCGGCGCAAAAGTTCCGTCAAACGTGGTTGCAATGCCTCATGCACGAGCAGATCAACATCCTTCGCTTCCTTTTGCAGATTGGCATTTTTGCTGGTGTCACCACTGATGACTGCAGTTCGGTCCTTGTAGCGAACCCGATAGCCGACCGCAGGATGTATCGGTGCGTGTCCGACGCTAAACGCGACGATCTGTAAATCCGGTTCGTCTATCAGTACGACGCGCCCATTCGCAGACGGCGCAGCGAATTGCTTTGCAATCGCCCCGGCACCAGACGGTGGCATGGTGGCCGCGCCATGATGCGCCACGCGATAAGTCGTGTCTTGCGCATACGCTTGCATCAATCCCCCCACGATCATCTCGACGCCCGTTGGGCCATACACCGGCAACGGTTCAGTACGCCCAGAACCGCCCCATCGTTGCAAAAACAGCTCACCCATGCCATCGATATGATCGGAATGAAAATGCGTGAGAAATAACGCTTCGACATCGGAGGGGTTAAATCCCATCGCATTCAGGTTGCGTGATGCCGCCGACCCGGCATCGATCAGGAACAGTCGTTTGCCCGCAATCACTGCCGTACAAGCGGGCGAACGCTTAGGGTCAGGGAACGGTGAGCCTGCGCCGCACAAACCAATGTACAAGCCGTCAGGCAAGCTGGCAAGCGGGTTTTCGGCCATGCGTTTGGTAGCGATCTTCTGTATCGCCATCGTCGCCAAAGGCTCGCGAAACACGTAAATACCAGTGGCGATCACCGCTAGCGCAATCACCGTGCCGACAAGAATTTTCTTTACGCTCATGCTTCACCCCCGAAGTGCTTGGTTAGGTTTTTGAAATACTGTTTGTTGGTCTTGTCGTTCTCGCTGGCCGCCAGCGGAGCAACAATCATCTTCACCAAACTGGAAACCGGCAAGGTCAATTCACCGCTCATGTCGAAGTGAATCGTGGTCGATTTCTTGTTGTCGGTAACGATCCAATGCCCGGAGATCAAGCCGTTGCCTTCGCCTTTGATCGGCGACCAGGTAATCGTGCCTTTCTTCCGGTCGGCAGCATAGGTACATGCATAGACGGTCTGCAAATTAAATTTTTCTGTTCCGGCTTTGCCGAGTTCCCAGCGGTAGGTGTTCTTTTTTAATTCGACCAAGTTATCTACATTGGGAAAAAACTTCGCCGAGGCAGGCACATCGGCGAGCAGGTCGAACACGGCCTTGGCCGGTGCCTTGACAGTAAATTCATGTTGCATCTTGAGACTGACCGTGATCGTCATTGCCTTGTCCTCTTCCCGTTGATCATTGACTCTAGAAACAAACTGCTCGCATCGCTAGTTCTGCCAGTAAATGTACTCATCACCTGCCAACGGCTTTTGATCCAATGTCTTATCGATCGCAATCGGTGATTCAAGAATCGACGGCCATAACGAAGGCGGCAATTTTGCATTGTGCGCCGCCAGCATCGCCTTCAGATCAGCGACCCTGTCCTTGCGTTTGTCGGCCAAATTGACGCGCTCGGTCGGGTCTTCATTGAGGTTGTACAGCCAGACTTTTTTGGGCAACTCTGCGACCTGCATTTTCCATCCCTCAAACAGCATGGCCTGATAATTCCCGTCGTTCCAGTAGATCGGGCGAGACGCTTGAATCGGTTTGTCCTTGGCATCACTCATCCCAAGATAGGGCAACAAATTCACCCCATCGATGACTCGATCAGTTGGTAGTTTGCCGCCGGCAGCCGCCACCACTGTCGGCAGAATATCGATATTGGACACCGGTGTTTTGTAACGTGTTCCCGGAGCAATATGACCCGGCCATTTCGCCACATAAGGCACGCGCAAACCGCCTTCAAAAAAAGTCAGCTTCCAGCCGCGATACGGCTGGTTTACCTCAGGCAGGCCGATGTAATTTGGCGCGCCGTTATCGCTGGTAAAGATAACGATCGTGTTTTGATCAAGACCTTCTTCTTTGAGCGTCTGCAGGACCTTGCCGACGCTACGATCCATAGACCGAACCATCGCTGCATAGACCCGGCGGCGGTGATCCTTGATATTGCTCAGCGCGTCATAGTCCTCCTTGGCAGCTTGCAGCGGCGTGTGAACTCCCCAATGCGCCAGATACATGAAGAACGGCCGATTCTTGTTGGTGCGAATCGCCGCTACGGCTTCGTCGGTCAGGTAGTCGGTCAGATATTTTTTCGGTTCGAACCACTTGCCTGCGTTGTAACTCACAGCAAAGCGCATGTTGGGCCACAGGAAGCCATCAATCGGATCGAAATCCTGTTTCGAGTTCACCACATCGGGCGAATTCTCCGGCAGATACAGGCCACTTTCCATGTACAGACTCTCGTCGAAACCCTGATTGTTCGGACGCAATTCCTTGGTGCCGCCCAGATGCCATTTGCCGAGATGCATGGTGTGATAACCGCGCTCTTTGAGCAACTCGGCAACCGTGATTTCGGATGGTGGCATGCCGAGCTCGTTGAACTCCTTCAAGTCCTTGGCTCTTTCCTCATGGGTCACAATCGGTAGCGATCGTTCGCCCTCCTTGATCAGAAATGGCAGCATCTTGAGCATGTTGCCGGGTGTCGGCGTGAAGTTCACCCCGAACCGCGATGAATAGCGTCCCGTCATCAACGCCGCACGCGACACGGTACAGACGGCGCTGGCGGCGTAGCCAGCATCAAAGCGCACACCATCGGTGGCAATTGAATCGATGTTGGGTGTCGCCGCACCGCTGCCAGCGTAGCCACCGCCGTAGGTTGTTACATCGTTGAAGCCCATGTCGTCAGCCATGATGACGATGATGTTCGGCGGACGTTCGCCAGCCGTGGGCGGCGTCGCCGGCCCCGCGCTCCATGGCACAGGATGATTCGGTTCCCGCGGATTTTTGATGTCAGTCAGCCAACCGGTCATGTTGGTGAGCAAGTAAATACGATTGAGGTACACGGTCAGTGCCAGCAGAATCAGCACGCCGAAGGTCCACGTGAAGAACTTTTTGATCGTCACGACTGTCCTTCCGACGACATCGAAGGGGCGCTCACAACGAGCGAAAAAACAGGAAATGGATTACCGCACCAATCACTGCCAGGATTGTCGCAACCAGCGCCCGCACCGTAAATAGACTAAGAATCGGCGCGACGGGAAACACCTGTGTTCTCTCAATTGACGCCCACTTATGAATCGCAACACCCAACGGCGCAATTTCATGCGCCATCTTGAACAAGTCGCGTCGCGAACGATAGCGAACGACGGCAACGCGGTCCCATTCCATGTCGCCGCTTTTGTCAATGAATCGTCCTTGCGGCGATCCGACGAACACCGGTACGCCGCCGAACTTGAGCAAATACGGCACCAGCGCGCGGTTATAACGCGAGTCCGCCGCCAACGCGCTGTCGTCATAATCTGATCCCGGCGGATAAAGCGCTTTCTGCCGATACTTGATCAAATTGACCATGAAAAACTCGTTGCCATCGTCGCTGGCCGCCAGTTGTTTTAGCTCAGCAAGTATCTCTCCGGGCACCTGATCGACCGCCTGTGACTTACCACCAGTGCTCGCTGAAATTGCCGCCAGCCGTTGTGTCACTTCGTCCTCCGTCATCGGCTCGCCGCGACCGCCATACCAAAACAGGAAGGCGCCGTAGATCAGCACGAGCACTATTAGAAGGCAATAGTTTGATGCGAGCGTGGGCATACGCATCTCCTTTTTATACTTACTCAATCGCTCTACGCTAAGGTCTTGCGCGTGTCGGGAGAGTCAAGCGCCGCTAACCACCGCGTACTGATCGGAATGTTCGCCCAGCCATGCTTGTGCATGAGGAGCAGCTTGTTTGGTTGGGTGAAAATCAGCTGCAAGATATTCACGCCACGGGCCGATGTTGCCGCGAAACATCCCGTCTTTGGAAAACAAAACTTGCACGGCACTACGCCATGTTGACCACTTGAACAAACTATTGTCATCCCACAAATTGCGAATGGTTTGACGAACGAGATTCGATAAAAATATCGTCGTGACAATGCGAAATACTTGTCGCCGCGTCTCTTCCGAGCCGTCAAGTGCGCGGAACATATCAAAAGCGGTGCTGCGGTGTTCAGCCTCCTCCGCCGCATGCCATTGCCAAAGCGTGATCAAGCGTGGCTCAGAGCCTTCGAAGACTTCAGGGTGACGAAAAATCCAGGCTGAAAGAATTGCAGTGAAATGCTCGACGGCTGCCGTACTGCCGACATGAAACCGAACGCTACGCCAGGCGTTTGCTGCAATCCGTTTGGCCGACCTTGGCTCCCAGGTATTGTTGCAGCCGAGCCGATCGAGTTGGGCATTGAAGTTCGCATGAATGCGGCGGTGTGTTGCCTCCTGCGCTACAAAACCTTGTACTTCTTTTTCAAACGCGGCGCGCTTTTCCTCGGGTAGGGCTTTGAGCCCGGCACGCACAGAGTCTATGAAAAACTGCTCGCCTACCGGAAAGCTCATCGACAGTGCATTGAACAGGGCGGAACGAAACGCATCGCCGCCATTCCAACGCATGGCGAACGGCGTTTCAAGGTCTACCAACAAGCGGCGAACAACGAGATCGGTCATGATAATTCTCCCCCTTGCAATCAAACAAATTTTGTCAGTTGGTGCTCGTCATACGCTGTTAGTTTCGGCTTGAGCCGCTCAGCCGGTATTAAGCCGCCAAAAGTACGTCACTGACTACACCGAGATGATGATCGATGTCGCCAAACAGCGCAGCAATACAGGTTAGTCGTTTGAAATAGTGACTGACTGCCATTTCCTCCGTCACGCCCATTCCGCCATGCAACTGTATTGCTTGTTGGCCGACAAATCGCGCCGCGTCACCGACTTGAACCTTCGCTGCCGCACACGCCCAGTGCGCCTCTGCTGCCGTCCCGGTCGCGACACGTACTGTCGCCAGCATGGTGGCTGAACGAGCGGTTTCCGACCAAACGAACATGTCGACCATCCGATGCTTGAGCGCTTGAAATGTGCCCAAGGTCACGCCGAATTGCTTGCGTGTTTTCAGATACTCGCTGGTGATTTCGATCAGCGTCACGATAATCCCGACCGCCTCCGCACACAGCGCGGCGTTGGCGACATCAAAAGCCCGGCTCAGTGCCGGGCCGGCTGCGCCTTTGCCCCCGACCCGCGCAGCTTCGCTCACACTGACCTGATTCAACTCCAAGCGGGCTACGCGAGTTCCGTCGGGCATTTTTTGGTCATGCCAAGTCACACCTTGCGCCTTGCTGTCGATCAAGAACAAGGAAATTCCGTTGGCTTCATTGACTGAAACCAGCACTTGATGCGACTGCGCGCCATAAAGAACCTGCGCCTTGTTGCCATTAAGGATCAGCCCATCGCCTGGTCCATTGAGTGACGTGGTCAGCACTTCAGCATCAAAAGCCTTACCCGGCTCTTGATGCGCCAGCGCGACCAACGACTCGCCACTGCCGATGGACGCCAACAAGGTTTCCTTCTGGCTGTCGCTGCCAAGCGAGGCAATCAAGCCACCCGATAAGATCACTGTGCCAAGGTAAGGCTCGATCATCAGACCACGGCCCAGTTCCTCCATCACCACCATGGTGTCCAGCGCACTACCGCCAAGACCACCGTAGGCTTCCTCAAACGGCAAGGCCAGAACACCAATCTCGGCCAGTTGTTGCCATGCGGCTGGCGAAAAGCCGGTCGCGCTGATCGCCTCGCCTGCGCCTTCTTTGGCCAGTGCGCGGCGCTTAGCGAAGGAAAATTCCTTTGCCGCAAACTTTCGCAGCGTGTCCTGCAATGCTTGTTGGTCTTCAGTTAAGTTCAGGTTCATAGCGATGTCCTCACAGGCCCAAAACCATTTGGGCGATGATGTTCTTTTGGATTTCGTTGGAGCCGCCAAAAATAGTCAGCTTGCGCATATTGAAGAAACGATTGGCGACCGCAGGGTCTACGTAAGCGCCGCCGGTGACCTGCAAAATCGTCTCGTAAATCGTCTGGAAAATTTCCGTGCCGCGAATTTTCAAAATCGCCGCCTCGGCGCCCGGTCCGCGCTTGCTGCCGCTGGCTGACACCACACGCAGCAAGGTCATTTCGTGCACCGCAAGTTCAATTTCGATACGCGCGATCCGGTCTCGCAAGCGGTGATCCGCCTTCATCGCCTCGGCGGCAATAGCCTTTAACTCGACAAGCAGACGTTTGCCCTGCGGCACCAATGCCAACCCGGTGCGCTCATGAACCAGCAAGAATTTGGCATACGACCAGCCTTTGTTTTCTTCGCCGACCAGGTTGCCGACCGGCACCCGGACATTGTCGAAAAATACGTCATTGATCTCATGTCCGCCGTCCATCATGATGATCGGCCGCACCGTCACCCCCGGCGAGTGCATGTTGATCAATAGAAAGCTGATGCCGTCTTGCTGACGCGCATCGCTGCTGGTGCGCACCAAACAGAAAATCCAGTCGGCGTGTTGCGCCAGCGTTGTCCAGGTCTTCTGCCCATTCACCACATAGTGATCCCCATCGCGTTCGGCACGGGTACGCAGCGAGGCCAAATCAGATCCAGAACCCGGCTCGGAATAGCCCTGACACCACCAGTCTTCACCGCTTAGGATCTTCGGCAGAAAAGTGCGTTGTTGCTCAGGCGAACCAAAAGCCATGATCACCGGCGCCACCATCACCAATCCAAACGGTAGTTGGGCAGGCGCACCGGCAAACACGCACTCCTCTTCAAAAATGTACCGCTGCGTCGCATTCCAACCGGTGCCGCCAGCTTGCTTGGGCCACATCGATGCACCCCAGCCGCGCTGGTTCAAAATCTGCTGCCAGCGCACGGTATCTGCCTTGCCAATTTCCGCATGGCTACGCACTTTCTGCTGGATATCGGCAGGCAAGTTCTTGTCGAGAAACTCGCGGACTTCAGCGCGAAACGCTACTTCAGATTCATCAAAATCCAGATTCATCGATCACATTCCTTTTCAATAGTTCAAACTTGCTCGGTATTACAAAAGCGACAACATCAGACCCCGGCTCGGCGGAACCTTATTGTTGATCAGTGCCAAGAAACTCTCAGTTACCGCCGATCCGCCTTGCTGATGTGTAATTTCGATCTGACCTTTGATGCTCCAGGAAATTTTCGCCGAGGCACCGAAGGCTTTAGTAACCGTAACGCCAGGACCCCACTCCTTATCGCGTTTGGCAAATCGCGCCGGGGCAAAGAACACCGTTGGTTTCGCGCCAGGCAATGACGCTTCCCTTTGCTCCGTCTCCCAATGCGTCAAGCCCACTAGACAACTATCTTTGAGATTGTCAGCAAAATGCCTGTGCATGTTGGTGACCACGCCACCATCACCGGACATATCAACCAAGGCGGTCGGCACGCTGCCCGGCAACGTTGCGATCTGGTCATAAGTCACCACCTGATCATAGACACCCAAGCCATTAACAAAGGCCACATTGCCAGGCGAGGTCAACCCAACCACCTGCTGGGAAACATCGGCATCGTGATGCAACAAATGCGCGAGGCCAAACGCTGTTTTCGATGATGCAGAGGCAATGACAACCTGCTCGGCACCGAAGAAATGATTGTCAATCAAAAAGTCGTAGATCACGAACGATGTCGCAAATAATGGAAACAGCAAACAACGCTCATCCTCCATCGCCTTTAGTGGCGCCGGATCGTTAGCGGTTCGGTGATATTGGTTGTATAGCCGCGGCAAATCCGCGCGATGCGGCGCAAAATCGTAGAAATTGGCCTCAGTGATCTTGCCCGGCGTTACCGTCAGGTGCGAAGCCATCGGGAAATATCCCCAAATCCGCTCGCCCACTGGCAGTTCGGCACAACGCGACTCAATGACATCAGCAAAACCCCACACCGGCACGATGCCCCACTCGCCTTCGGCGGGGAAAAACTTCCAATAGCCGAACGTATCGCCAATCACGGCATAGCTCACGTTATTCGCGGTTAGCGCAAATTTGTCTATCGCCATGCGTACTTCACCATCGACCAAAGCCCTGGCTTCATGCTGAACAATTTTGGTTTCGCGCAAGGCGTCACGTTTTACCCAAAATTCAGTGATCTGCATCAAAAAACTCCTTAGCTGTTCAGCGACTTCCAGTATATGATTTCATGAACCGAGTTCACAAGTCTACGAGACTTTTGTCACCCTGTGTTTCAGTTTTTAGCGAGACCCGCCATGCGCCAAAAAAAGCCTATAAAGTCAATAAAATCAATTGTTAGACTACCCAAGCAGGACCGCTCCCGACAGACGGTTGAGGCCATTCTGGAAAGCGCATTTCAGATTTTGGAGACCGAAGGACTGGAAGGATTCAAGGTTGTCCGTCTAGCCGAACGCTCCGGCTATAGCGTCGGTACTTTGTACCAATATTTCGACAACATCGATGCCGTGATGATGGCGCTAGTCGACGCCGAAGCTGAACGCCAACGTCAAACTCTGCTGGCAAACTTTAGCGATATGGCGGCTCAAGGTGTCGCGCAACGCACCAGCGACATTGTGCAAATCATGTTGAACGCGTTCTCCGGCCGCAGAGCAGCGCAAAGGGCGATCATTGAATGGGTCCTGTCGCGCCCGGAAGTCCGCCGCATTGAAGGTCGCAATACCTTCCTCGGCCAGATACTGGCGTCCGTCTCGATCCGCTCGCAAGGATTGAGCATGAGCCGATTATTGACGCCGATCGAGATGTTCATTCTTTCGCGATCGCTGATGAACACCCTGCGCAATGCGATTTGGAGCGAGGAATACATGATGGATTCGCCTCAGTTTGCGCAAGGGCTTGCTGACCTGGTCGACGGCTTTACCTACCAGCTAGCAAAGCGGGATGAAGCTGAGCATAAAGCGCAGGAAGCGCACCGTTTAACCAGAAGGCAATCCTGAAAAGCCAAGAACGAACCCGCGGCCGAAAAACGTAAAAAAGACGACACAGCTACGCGCAAACCACCAATGCCCATGCCCTCGGGCACCAGGCACCGATGGCCAGGGTGATTTCCTCAGCGCCCGGCCGGGCTCCAAAACCAGCTGTGACCCCCACCACCAATTTCATGCCGGCGTAGAGGGCGGGGGGGTCAAACAAACTTTCGGCCTTTATCTTCACCACCGTAGATTCGACCCGCAGTGCCGTTTTCATCCCCGCCCTTCCAAGTTGCCCACCAGCTTTCACTCCGGGCGGGAATTGGCTCTTAGAATCGTTTGCACCGGCGCTTCATCCCGCAAGCCGAATGCGTCTTCGAGCCAGCTCATGCTCTTTTGGGCGTTGAAACCTCTTGGCCTCCAGGTGCCTCAGATTGAGGGAAAATGTTTGTCGTAGTCGCCGTGAAGATAGGCCGTCGGCTGAACAGTGCTGGCCGAGCGATTTGCCGTTTGCATCCTGCAATTTGAGTTGACAGTGGCCGCGGTGTTTTTCGATTTTCATTTTTACTCACAAGAATTGCGCGAAGCCTCTCTCCAAGCATTAAATTTGACTCTCAGTTGCGGCGCGCGCTTAACGCGCTGCAGCTTGACCATGGCTGTCGCCGCAGTGATTTTTTCACATAGGTGCGTGGAGAATTCATTCAGTTATGGGCATTTGATTTAGAGATGAGAACGCCGTTAACGAGCATTTGCCTTGTGGGAATTTCACGCCAAGCATACCCACGAACGGAATCGTTCCGCCTCCCCAAGTAAGACACATCGCGTCAAGCAAAGTCTGCGAGGCGTTATCAGCGCCGTCGTTAGCCAGAGGCGCGAACACTGGTACGGATTCAACCGGTGGCGGCGGGACATATTCGAAACTAACTTTGGCGGAATAGGGCGGGTCAGACACAAGCAGTGTTTTCAATGTCGCGGCCGCTTCGCGGCGCGTCGACCAATGTCGGGACTCGTAGTGAAAGTTTGAGCGTTGTATTGGACGCTGCGTACGCCGCTGGCACCTACGGCGGCCACCGTCCGCGCCAATCTGCCAAGGCCGCGCGCCAAGTGCGATTCAAAATAAGTTCGACGGGATCTTTGGTGATCCGGTTGCGCGTGCAGCGCCCGCCGTTTCGCCGTCATCACAACAGCTTGCCCACGGAAATCGTTGCCACACGGAATCACCGAGGATGCCGGCGGCGAGCTTCGCCTGCTCCAAACCGATCGCGGGGAATGACGCGAATTAAATTCCGTCGGCAACTACACCAGTACCAAGTCATCAATGCGGTCGGTAGTTGGCGCGCGATCCTAAACGACGATGGCACCACCCCACCGGCATCACCAGAAGGCACTCAGTCAGAACTTTCACTCCGGGGTGCCATTGATAAGGACCCCGCATTGAAGTTGTAGCCCAAATTTGGTCTAATTACCAGCGCCTGGATCAGTTGCGATTACCAGATTGAACCTCATCCAGACGCGGTGCCAGAAAGGTGAGATAAGCCGGTAAGTCCACAGCACCCTTTCCTCGCAAGTCTCTATCAACGCGATGCAGTGCGCCCCGCGGAATGCCTGTTCATCAAGCGCTTTGATTGCGGCCAGCGCGGCGACACCACATAGCCATCGTCGCCGGCACCACGCCCGTAAGTTTGCCGTCTTCATGAAGCCGGAATCAGTGGTAGTACCCTCTCGCCATCAGTCATTTCCGGTTGTTTGTCCAGTGACCGTAAATAAAACCGTGCGTTCCTGATCGGGCCCGCCAGTCGCCGGAATATCGAAATACAGCACGGGCGTACGCGCCTAAGCGAACGACTTCGAGTCCGATCCCTCAATCGCTTGCGCCTCGACCAGCGTTTTGCCTGTGCCATCGCCGCATCTAGAAAGCCATGCTTTGCCCCGGCGATACTTTATCGAACGCCGGCGACTTGGCCCGGGAAAGCCTCATTACTCGAGGAGTTCAGGAACAATTTCACAGTCCCAATGTGCAGAAATTTCAGTAACCAATCTTATCAGATCAATCGCGGCAGACGCGGCAGGGTGACGTGCATTCATCACAAACTCTCCTCGGAATATAAGCCATTTTACTTGCGAACTCCTTGCCCGTCTCTGCATGCCGGGTTAGTGAGTCAACAACATCGCTGAGCTTGCCCGATGAGAGGCGGTGTTAAGCTGTGGTGAAAATATCGAATTCTGCGGCAAAACGAACTAGATCGGTCGAACACAATCAGGAGGAAAATATGAACACAGTCAGCGCATGGTACTTCGGCGTGGCGCGGGTGGCCAATTACAGGCAGGAAGATTTGAGCAGGGCGGTTGCCGGCCGGTCGGGTCGAGGTGGATCGATCGATCACTGCGGGATTTGCCACTCCGGATTGTCGATGCTCGACAATGAATGGGGATAACACGCTACCCC
>JADKHX010000007.1 GCA_016721505.1 Rhodocyclaceae bacterium
GGTAGCGTCCAAGAAAACACTGGCTTTTCGCCTCGAGGGACTACACGGCCGCTTACATAAAGTCTCCACCGTCCTAATGGTTGGGTGGTAATCGTGGCGTATGCAGATTCATCAAAGATCCCAGTCCATGTATTTCCTTAAATGAGTTTCACTATCGCCCACGACGGAAAATCATTCATGCATATAAAGCCTTGGGAATACCCTACATTTCCTACATCGAATTTCCGATCCAAGATGGGATTCGAGATATCCTGTTGCCCAACCAATATCCGACGTCTTGCAGACTTATTTGCGATGTGATGTGCTGCTTTAGCCTTTTCGGAAAGCTCGCTGACCTACTTGGCCTTGGTGGAGAGTTTGCCGAAAGATCAGATAAAGACGCTAAGGCATCGCACGCTTAGTCAAATCGATTGTAGAGGACAGTCTTTTGAGGACTTCTTCGCGCAGCGCAAAAACTATTTCCTGACGCTCGGCGATGCGAACGTCGATTGGTGCTGAACGTCAACTGGAGTTCTGCTGCCCAGATCATCATTCCGACCTTAACGAACTGGGTTGCCGTTTTGTGCCGCCAAATTTGGGATAGCTGGGGTAGCAAGCACCTGTTAGAACTCAGTCCGACTGGGCTGGTGTTTTCAGCAAACTGATTGCCGAATCCCGGCCGGCAGGTCTAATTCGAAAATGTCGACACTGCGTCTGGACGGCCGTGCGTCATAGCATCACATTTAGGATTCTTGTTCAAGGGACGCTGCCAGTTACTATCTTCCTGCTTACGATCAAGAATTTTCTCGTTTTTCACCTTCCAAGGTCTTAGTCGGCATAATTAATCGAGCGCAGCTTTCACGAAAACGGCGTGTTCTGCCTCGGTAGTGGCACTTACCCTTATAAACCCGATTGGTGCCGTCAAAACTACGCCAGAAGTGAAAATTCCCATTGTATTTTTCGACCCAGCAGCGCGACGGGCACTGGATGAGTACATTGATCTATGAGTTATGGCCGTATCGCCGTGCAGCAGTGATGATGGCAAACCCCGTCAAAAAATAATGCTGGAAGGGTTCAAGGTTCGATGTATGTATAAGTCGGGAGGTGCGGTCAATGCACTGTTCCCTGCTCAGTTTTGATGCTCGCCGTTCTGATTTTAAGAACAATTAGAAGTTCGTTAAATAGGGACAGACCACGGTTTCACCTCAAATCTTGCCAGTTGGTGCTGGTAACACGCCGTCAATTTAGCACCTCACCACTCAACACAATCGGTGCCACGCATCACCCTGCGGCAATATTTTCCCGATGATGGCTGTACGCAAATAACCGGTCACGCAATTTCAGTGACGCATGCATCAACCTGATCGGCGGGCACGGCGCCGCCAGCAAACCGCCTGCGGCCGTGATCGAACAGTAGCGAGTAGCGCGGGTGATTGGACGAAGGCTTGGTTCTGCAAGGCGCGGCGCAGGCGCACGTTGGCGGTTTGTAATAACCATGATACCTGCCGCCACGCATTCCAACGCGCCGCCATGCTAGCAGTGGTAGTGCCGATAAATTTATCTGTGCATCGACACCCGATGGTCGCGCGTCATTTACCCAAATGGCCGAGCAATCCAAAGCCAGTGAGATCGCAGGCCGTTGCGCCGTGGGCGATCACGCAGCACCGCGGCGCGATTGGAAACCTGCATTGATATCCAGCGCCGCATCAATCCAACGCCCACGTGCCTGATTGCGCATATGCGCGGCGAATAGCGTGCCGGTGCCAATCGGCTTGGTCAAAATTAGTACATCGCCTGCCTGCATGCCGCCTTTGCGCATCACGCCGTCGAGTTGTTCGCCGATGAGGCCGTTGATCGCAAAGCCCAGCGCCAATTTCCTGCCTTCGCCGGTATGCCCACCGACCAACGCGCAACCCGCATCGTTAAGTACTCACACCGCGCCGGACATCATTTGGAAAACGGTGTCCTCAACTTGGCTTCTAAGCCCGGCGGTAATGGTGGCGATCGCGGTGCCGATTGCGCCCTCGCCACCCATCGCAAAATATCGCCGAGTGCGTGGTTCGCGGCGATTTTGCCGAAAACATATGGGTCGTCGATAAACGCGCGAAAAATCTACGCCATGCACCATCGCCATGCCTTTTGGCACGCGCACCACCGCCGCATCGTCCGGGGCATGCAGCCCGATCAAAACCCTGTCGCGCCCGATAGACGCATCGCTGGCCAGCGCGCGAAAGCACGCTCGCACCGACCTTCGCGCCGCAGCCGCCGCAGCGCATGGCAATCGCCGAAATCGCTTGCGTCTGCTCGTGCGCATCGAGTGGTCTTGCGTCTTGCGCGGTTGCGCAGCGGCGCTGAAATGCGTTTGTCATCCATCGCCGGAAACTCGCTGAACTTCCGCATGAAGCGTTGATTCATCCAGTCCTTCCAGCGCCAAACCCAATTCCTCGCGAAAATAGCGCCGCGCGAAGCGATGGCGTGACAGTCACTGGTTGAGTATCTAGTGCCAGCCTACGCGACTGCGGGCGATACGATGAAGGCGTCAGCCAACAGGCTGCGGCGCAAATTTTTCGCCAAGGGCGTCTCTATCTGCACGTAAATACGCCAGCTTTTTCCAATGGGAAATTGATCATCGTCAGCGCAATCGCCCGCCGCAAAAATCAGCGGATCGGTTTCAGATTGCAGCATCGAGCACCGAATAAATCCCTTTGTCATCGAGCGCCAGCCCGGTATCTGCCAGCCACGCACCACCCGCCTGCGTCACCCAAACTATCGTATCCGCTTAAATGTGCTCTCCATTAGCGGTGTGCGGCAGCTCGGCTTCAAGCTGCGTGACTTTTGCATTGCAATGAATCACGATTAACGGGCGCGTGCTGTGCAAAGTCGCCTTCGAATGTGGCACGCACGTGGCCAGAGTGGGCAAAATCGTCGCTTCACTTGAGAATAAATGGAACGACAATTCATCGGGATTGCGTCCCAACGATTTAGGTTCATTTTGTAGCCGAAACTGCATCGCCAACATCAATTCCACACCACCGGCACCAGCACCCACCACGGCAATCGTGGTGCGACTCATGCTTACAAACCCGTTCCAGCAGCGCCAACCAGCGTTCGTTAAAACGCCGAATCGGCTTCACCGGACCGCAAATTCCGGCAGCGCCAGCGACGCCTCGGCAAGCAGCGCTGTGCCGAGCCGATATTTATAGTCAAAACGTCATACGCCACATTCGGCCGCGTCCGACAAATCACTGACGATTCACTCGATCAATCCCGATAACTTCGTCACGGAAGTAGCGTAAGCCGGCAAACTGCGCGAGATTGGCGCAGATCAATGTGCACATCGTCAAACGAATTGCCCGCGATATACCCGGCAACATTCCCGAATAGGGCGGCCGGTATCCGTACAAATCACTGTCAAACGCACCCCGAAACCGCCATGGCGAACATCCGCAACACGCCGACATGGCTGTGACCACCGCCGATAAGCACGATGTCTCAAGGATGGTTTGTTCTGTGGTCTGCATGCTTGTCTGTGTTTTACGGCGAACAATTGTGCCGATTTGTTGTGAATCGTGAAACGTGTGCTTTGCCGGCACCATGTTCCATGCTACCAAATCACTTGCCCTGCTTGCCTCTGGATAGGATCAAAAGCGCGTGAGAAAACGCCTATCAAAATGCATCGCTGCTTTGTAGTCGGTCCGATGCCGCCACAGCGAGAAAAATTGAGCAGTATCATTGGAAGCCTCTGGTGATGACAAAAAGCTAACCATGTGTACAAAGAAAACAACAATATTAGTGATTGATGATGAGCAGTCCGTGCGTGAAAACGTAGCTCAGTTTTTACGGCTCGAAGGCCACCGCGTGAACGAGGCGGATAACGGCGCGGGCAGGCATTGCCGGAGGCTTTACGCTCGCCACCTGATCTGGTGCTATGCGATTTAATGATGCCCGGCGTGGATGGCTTCGGCGTGCTGGCGCGGTTGCGTGCCGAACCGACCACTTCTGGCGTTCCATTTGTATTTCTCACCGCAAGGCAGTGTCTCCGGATTCGACTGTCGGATTCAAGCTTGGGGCAATGAATACATTACCAAGCCTTTCAGTTTGGCTGTCTTGGGTGAGGTAGTGACGCAAAAGACTGGCGATTGGACGCTGGTTCCTGATACAAATCTAATCGCTGCTTTGGGTGCGATGAATTCAGCGGTAGAACTACCGTAATCGTTTGTGCCGACACCTATCGTTGATACAACGCCGATCTGAGCCGGAGTGAAGTTCGGTCGCCCGTTTGGCGATTGACAGCCCTAATCCAGTGCCAAAAAGGGATATTTTCCCGGTGTTGCTGGCGCGGAAAAACGGTTCGAACAAGCGCGATAAATCCTTTCCGGTAGTCCAATTCCTTTGTCGGCGACTTGAAATTCGACTTCGTTTGCACGAACAAACACGTCAAAATATGTGTGCGCCGTCCGGCGAATAGCGGATGGCGTTTTGATAGCAGGTTGGTGAATAAATGTCGCAACCAGCGTTCGTCAAATGCTGCGTCGATAGAGTTTCCGTCATGTGCGTAATACTATCGAGTGCTATTTCTCTTCGTTTAAGCTTGACCCAATCCAACTTCCGCGACTATTGTTTCGGGCACAACGCTCTAAGGTCAGTGGCGTGGGTGAAACTTGTGGCAGACCGGCGTCGCTCTTGCCGATCAACAAAGGGCATCTTCAAGCATGCTCGACATGTGATGGACGGCGCCATCGACCTTGCAAAGTGTTGCTTGCGTTCTGCATCGTTAAGGCGGTCACCGTAGCCGTTGAGGAGTTCAACGAAGACAAAATCGTCGCCAACGGTGTCCTGAATTCGTGGGATGCCATGGCGACAAAGCGTGACTTCAAGTCTGCAAGTTCACTTTGCTTGGCTAGTGATTCGGCAATTTCCGTGTCAGCTCCGCCGCTGTAATATCGCGAACAAAAAGCTGGTCGCGGTTGCCACCGACAGATCAGTGTCGAGGAAAGCTCGATTGGGAATTCGGTACCGTCGTGGCGAACTGGAATGCTTTCTGCGCGCAGAATCGCGTTGGTTGGATTGGTGCGCGCGCCAAAACGCTAGCAATTTGGTAATGGTGTGGCGGAAATATGAGTTGCGCGAGATTGCCACCGATGGCCTCTGCTTTGCATTCAGCCAAAGGTCGATTCTTGCTTCACGATTCCAATTGGTTATCCGTCCGTCTTGATCGGTGAGTACCACTGCGTCCTGTGCGTTTTCAAGAACAGATTGAAATGCCAGACTTGCCTGCGATAAATCTTCGGTGCGCTGCACAACCCGTGCTTCAAGTTCGCGTTCTTTGGAGTGCAAACCATCCACTAGCTCGCGCTGCGCGGTCTCTTTAGCCTGTCGAGCCTCTTCAAAGCGATCGGCCAGTGCAATGGCCATCAATATCATGGTCAGTCCCGATCCAAGCATGGTTGGCGGGATAGTCCAATTGAAGCTGATTTTAAGAAAGTAGAGGCCGGGTACGATAAGGCCGGTCAAAATGAGTAGCGGCGAAAATGCAGTCAGCAAAGCTTTCGCCCGCTTGTTACCGCTCCATGTCCATTTGACCAAAATTGCCAGTATAGAAAGGCAATAGGCGACCACAATCAGCACAAAAAGTCTTTGACTTACGTGAAACGCGCTAAGTGGTAGAACGTCATTTAGGCGCGCACCACTGATGAGGAAAATCACCAGCAGACAAATAACCAACAAGCCAGTAGTGAGTCGGCGAAATTGAAGCGGACGTAAGCGCGGTAATTCGATAAAGCGACAGACAAAGGAAATGTGTGGAGTGTCACCGCGATAATCGATAGGCCACGCGATAAGACTTGTTCAAAAAATGGCGAATTTGGCCAAAAATACTCATAGGCAACACCGTTATCACTGGTTCGCCAAAGTTGAGCTAACACCACGCCAAAATAAAGTAGATAACTGGAATCTCGAATGGAGAAATAAAGAAACAAGTTGAATAGCGCTAAACCGATCGACATGCCAAGGAAGAAAACCACTGGACTTCAACATTACGGATGTGGGTTCTATAGCTTCAGTTCCTACAGGTTGAGTTCAAGCGAGTGTCGGAGTATGCCAAGCGTATTCGCTCGAATGTAGATGTTCACAGTTTGAAGCGCTGGAATATCTAGCTGAAAGACAAAATTGGCGAACGGAAGTGGACGACTATTAAAGCTCTTGCTTGCGCTGGCGAGTTGGCGTTGATACTGACCATCGGGCTGTGGGCTAAATACTTCGACCTCCGGCAAGAAGCGATTGTTTGTGTCCATCCAACGCACCACGGCTTTGTCTTCGTGGTTGTGCACCCGCAGATGAATCCAATACGTCCCCGCGTCGATAAAATCCAATGGCATCGAGTCAAACTTGTCACGCGCGCTGGCTTGCGTGACATCATCGATTTGTAGCTTGTTGGTGGGATCGTAAAGCGTCACCAGCAGCCGTTCATGCGTTGCCACGTTGTCTCGCTCTGTATCGAAACAAGGTCTGGTTCTGAAAACGCCAATGAAACCTGACTCATCAAAGCGTCAGGAATGCAAATATTGCGTGCTTGGTCCGTTGATTCAAAGGCATGGTGCTGAGTATCCATGACCTGCAGGTCTCGGTCAATTGGCGTGGTGCATATTGTTGGGCTAGCAACTTTACAAACCTAGACTGACTGCAACACCTTGCTGTTGCGCTCGCGCTATCATTTGGGTCAGCCTAATTTCATGCGCACCGCCTGCACCCCGATGATGAAACGATGCAAAAGTAAAATTAATCGCCCCCACTCCCCGGCCCTCCCTTGCAGGGCGCGCACAGGCATCCATGCCTGTGCCGTTGCGCAGGCGCGGCGCATGCGCCGCGAAGTCCCTGCTCCACCCCGGGCGAGGGTGACGTTTTGCTCGCTTCGCTCGACGATCACGGGGCGCTTCTAAACGCGTATTTCACGCTAACAATTGAGGTCACTGTCGTGAAGAAATTATTTTTGATTTGTTGCTTGTTAGCCAGCAACTCAGCTTTTGCTCAATGGGTAAATGTAGGAGAGGCAGAGGGCAATAACTTTTATATTGACCCGAATACCATACGCAAAGATGGGGACATTCGTAAGGTCTGGGGGGTTCAGGATTTGAAACTACGCGACCGGGATGGTGAATTGTCCCGTCGCTATCGTGAGGAGTACGACTGCAAAGAAGCGCGCAAACGTTTTCTATCAGCAAACCACTCATTCCGACTCGATGGCGAGCGGCAATATACTGGTCAGCACCACTGAACCTCGCCGTGGAGCGATATCCGTCCCAATACACTTGGCGACGATATCCTGAAAAAAGTATGTGCAGATTAATCAAAAGTGTCAATGAAAATTGTGCAGTTCTTACCCAGATCAACCCATGAAAAAACTCTTATTTGTCTGTCTCGTGTTCGCCGCCGGTGCTGCTAGCGCTGGCTGGGTCAAGATTAGTGAAAATGACGAAACTATCGTATATATCGATCTAAGCACTGTCCGTAAGGACGGGAATCTGCGCACGGTTTCCCAGCTTCACGACGAGAAAAAACGTAGTGAGGATGGCGTGAAATCGACGCGGATAAGCTGGAATACGATTGCAATAACGAACGAGTGAGAATTGTCGGCGGCTAGTTTCCGGAAACAATGGCCGGTGGAAAAATTTATTCTCGTTCTATAAGACCAGTGAATGGCGAGACATCGCGCCTGAGACAGCTGGCTTCAACGGCCTGAAAGCGGTTTGTGCGCCGTAATTACGCGAGATCGCTTTTTGTGAGACCTGAACGTTCGAATTAATTAACCGGCAAGACCTGCTCTTGACCACTGCGCGGGTTGCATCGTCTGCGGCGAACATGTGCTCGACTCGTAACGGAGGCGAGGGGTGATGTCTTTGCGGAAAATACAAAGTGGTGAACATGCTAAAGAAGGCAAGTTCTCCATACGCAGTTGCGAAGCGCGTGGTCAGCACTGGCGCGGTTTGCCTTGGCCAGCCAGCGTGCAATGCCGGAGCTCCGATTCGGTCCGCAACATCATGGCGAATGCTTCAACTTTTGGCGTTAGTGCCGGTACTACTGAGGCATCATCACGCAGGTGTGCCAGTAAGGCTGATCCGACCTCTGCCAGATTCAGCATTTGCTTACTTAGCCCTTCGGGGTGAGTTAGCAGGTCTAGCATGTTCATCGGTGTACCCGGTGGCAAATCGGCAGCCCAAGGCATCAAGGTTGCGGCGAGCCACCCACCGCCTTGGTTGAAGTGCAGCAGATTCCACTGCGCATCAAGTACAAATGCCGGCATCGGGTCGTGGGCTTGTAGCAGCGCAATCATCGCTTGATTGGCTTGTGCCAGTGCCGGGTGATTGAGCGGGGTGGCGCTGTAGGCCGGCGCATAGCCCGCCTGCAACATGGCCGCATTACGTACGATTAGCGGTGCGTCCAATTCTTGCAGCCAGTTCATTAATAAATCGCGACTAGGTTTGGCACGACCGCTTTCGACAAAACTCACATGCCGCTGCGATACGCCAACCCGTAGCGAAAGTTCAAGCTGGCTCAAGCGCTGGGCTTTGCGCGTGTTGCAGGGTAATTGGCAAGTGTGGGTCAGGAACATTCATGTACGAATTGAATCACATCCGCACGATATTTTGATTACCTGAGGTAATTGCGTTAGTGATGCATGAACTAGATACTGAGGGCTCCAAAATTTTAAGGACTCGACATGCAACGCCTACTGATAGTCATCACCTCATCCTGTTTGGTGCCCTAAGCATCGAGGCCATCATCGCGCATGGTTTCATTGGGATATTCATGTCGCCTTTGCAGAGTCTTGCCAGCACCCAAATTTTCTGTGACTTGCTGATCTCGCTAACGCTCGTGCTGATTTGGATGTGGCACGATGCGAAAGCTAACGGTCGCAATATTTGGCCGTGGATCATCGCGACCTTAGCCGTTGGTTCGTTTGGCCCACTGGTCTATTTGCTCACCCGCAAATCGACCAAGCCAGCTTGAACTTTGCCACGCGACTGTTTGAAACAACACGCCAATTGCTCGTTAAACTGAGCTTGATACGAACATGAACTAGGGTGTTGTTTGATGGCAAAGAAGACCGGCAGCAAATCCGCAGCAGACTTGCTGCGCAAGCCGCATGCGCCGGTCATTGCGACTGGGACGTCGAATCCGAATGGTCGAGCGCGCGCTGGGATCGGCGTTGCGCTGGTATTTTTGTTGGCGACATTGCTGGCGCTTTATTTTTATCGCGGAGAACCAAAAGTTAGTTCTGTGCAGGCACTGCCTGTCGCGCATGCTACCTATGTCGGAGGCAAATCCTGCACCAGTTGTCATGCGGAACAGGCCAAATCGTGGGCGGGTTCGGATCATGATTTGGCGATGCAGGCTGCAGATAAAAAATCGGTCCTGGGCAATTTTGACAACGCAAGTTTTGCCTACGCCGGAGTCACGTCGAAATTCTTCAAACGTGAGGGCAGATTTTTTGTCAGCACCGATGGTCCGAGTGGCAAGCTGGCGGATTTTGAAATCAAATACACATTCGGCGTGCGCCCGCTGCAACAATATTTGATTGAATTGCCCGGCGGCCGCTTGCAAGCATTTGGCATCGCGTGGGATGCGAGGACGCGCGAGCAGGGCGGACAACGCTGGTTTCATTTGTATCCAAAAGATGCGCTGAAAGCCGGCGATGCGTTGCATTGGACCGGCGTCAATCAAAACTGGAATTTCATGTGCTCGGAATGCCATTCGACTGCGCTGGCAAAAAATTATGATTCCAAGAACGAGACTTTCAACACGACATGGAAGGAAATTAATGTCTCGTGCGAGGCTTGTCATGGGCCGGCGTCAAGCCATTTGGCGTGGGCGGAGAGGCCCAAGGCTGAACGTGACACCAGCAATGAAAATGGCTTGGTCAATGCCCTCAATGAGCGTCGCGGTAGCAATTGGCTGGTCTCGCGCGGTGAGACGCCACCGCAGTTGCAAGCCGCCAATCCCCACGCAAAACCTGGACCAAGTGAGTTGGACACCTGTGCTCGCTGTCATGCGCGCGCCAGTCGTATTTCAGACGATTACGTGCATGGTCAGCCGCCGCTCAACACGCATATTCCATCGCTGATAACAGAAGGTTTGTATTGGAATGATGGTCAGCAGCGTGACGAAGTTTTTACATCAGGCTCGTTCGCGCAGAGCAAGATGCACGCAAAAGGCGTGAGCTGTTCCAATTGTCACGAGCCACATTCTCTCAAGCTACGTGCGGTGGGCAATGCAGTGTGTACGCAATGTCATGCAGCGGAAAAATTCGACGCGCCTACGCACACGCATCATGCAGCGACATCACCGGCCGCCGCATGCACCGCATGTCACATGCCGACCACGACTTACATGCAGGTCGATCCGCGTCACGATCACTCGTTGAGAATTCCGCGTCCAGATTTGAGTGAAAAATTTGGCCTCGCGACGCAGCCCAATGCCTGTAATGGCTGTCACAACAAACAAACGGCCGCGTGGGCAGTTGCCGCAGTGCGTGGATGGACGAGTAAGCCATTGCTTGGCTATCAAAACTTTGCGGCGACTTTTCACGCAGCGGCGGCGGCCGAGCCGCAGGCGGTGCCCGCATTGCAAGCCATCGCCGACGACAAAACACTGGCAGCCATCGTCCGCGCCAGCGCGATTGAGCGATTGTCTTCGCGGCTCGATGCTGCGGTGTTGGAAACCTTGCTACGCGGCTTGAATGACAGTGACGCGCAAGTGCGTTTGGCCAGTGTCAATGCGCTGGCGAATCTCCCAACTGCCGAGCGCCGTCGCTACCGGCGCGAATGTTGGGCGATGCCGTGCGCGCGGTACGCACCTCCGCTGCGCGCGCCTTGGCGGGCGAGGCTGAGAGCGGTCTTTCGGCCACTGGAGCGAAGCGCGTTTGAGCCTGCGTTGGGCGAGTACTTGGCGACATTGAATTCAACGCTGATCGTCCCGAGTCACAGATGAGTTTGGGCAATTTGTGGGCATCGCGTGGTGATGCGTCGCGCGCCGAAAAGCATTATCGACAGGCACTCAAACTTGATTCGGGATTCATCGCCGGTTACGTCAATCTGGCTGATAGCCTGCGCAGCCAAACAGGCGGAGAAGCAGCAGCAGAGCGGGTCTTGCGCAGCGGAATCGCGGCTTCGCGCAGCAATCTACCGTTGATCGCCACCGCGCCGCTGCATTACGCATTAGGGCTAAATCTGGTACGCCAGCAACGGCACACCGAAGCGATTAAATCCCTAACGGAAGCGACTCGACGCGACCCTAATAATTCGCGTTATGCCTATGTCTTGGGAGTCGCGCTGCATAGTCGTGGGCAAGCGAAGCAAGGCATTTCGGTGCTCGAAAAGCTTTGACCAAACGACCAAATGACACCGATTTGCTCACCGCACTCGCACAATTTTCCGCGCAAGCCGGTCAGCAAGATGCGGCATTGCGCTATGTAGGACGCTTGCAAGCGATTGAGCCGGGAAATCCGCAATACCGGCAACTAGCGACACAGATTGTGGGTATGAAGGCTACGCAAAAGTGATGCCTTGCGGCAAGTAGTAGATCAATTCAACGCACCTACGCGCGCTTTTCAAGTACGTAGTTTCCCCAATCAATCTGCTTGCAGCGGCGCAAATATTCTTGTGTTGAGCCGGCCCAATTGTTGGTGATGCGTTTGCCGTCGATATACCAACTGGCTTCCACTTTCGACCAGATCATGGTCGCCAAACGCTGTTGCAATTCGTCATTGAATGCGGACTCGACTTCCGGTTTGATGTCCATCGCGGCGGCATCGCGCTGATCCAGCCCTTGAATGGCTTGCAGGATATAACGCGCCTGCGCTTCACTCATGATGATGATGGAATTGTGCCCGAGATTAGTGTTCGGTCCGTACATCATGAATAGATTCGGAAAGCCGTTAGTGCTGATGCCCAGGTAAGCATGCGCACCGTCCTTCCATTGATCTTTCAACAGCGTGTCACCAGCACCAACTAAGGAAATTGACGACAAAAAAGGATTGGTGCGAAATCCGGTACCATAAATCACCACGTCGACTTCGATTTCACTGCCGTCGACACACTTAACGCCGGATGCGGTGAGCCCTGCAATCGGGGTGGTAATTAACTCGACATTCGGGCGGGCCAGCGCATCGTAATAGTCGTCTGAAAACAAAATGCGTTTGGCACCGATGGGGTAGTCGGGTAGCAACTTTTTGCGCAATTCCGGATCGGCAATTTTTTCGGCGATATAGTCGGTAGTCATTTTTGTGCCGAACTTGGCCAGCCATTTACTGCCACGCATCAATGGAAAAATAATCAATTCGGCACGCAACCACAGACGCAGGCGATATAGCTTGGCAACGCCTGGCACGTGGTCAGACAGCCATTGTTCCCCACGCCGCGTAAGGCCTGTCCTGTTTGGGGAAAATCCAATCCGGGCTGCGCTGAAACACGCTGAGCCGCGCCACTTGTTTGGCCACTTGCGGGATGAACTGCACCGCGCTGGCGGCATTACCTATCACTGCAACGCGTTTGCCGTGCAGGTCGACATCGTGCCGCCATTGCGCGCTGTGAAACTGCTCGCCACGAAAGATTTCGGCATTAGGCAGTCGTGTCAAATTCGGCACATGCAATTGGCCGACCGCTGTGACCAGAAATTGGCAGGCTAGCGTGCCACCGTCTGCGGTTTGAACCTGCCATTGTTTGCTAGCAGCATCCCATTTGCCACCGATCACTTGGCGGCCAAATCGCATGTGGGGGAGCAAACCATGTTTTTCTGCGACGTGTTGCAGGTAGTCAAGAATTTGCGCTTGCTCAGCCCCTTTGTAATGCCATTGCGCGTTGTGCTCAAAGGAAAAACTGTACAGCGCTGAAGGTACGTCGCACTCGGCACCCGGGTAGGTATTTTCCCGCCAAGTACCACCTAGCGACGCGGCCTTTTCCAGGATGACGAAATCATGGATACCGGCCTGTTGCAAGTAAATCGCCAGCCCAATGCCGGAAAAGCCGGCGCCGATGATGACGATGCGCGGAGCAGGTTTGGCCGATGAATTCATGAATGCTAGGCAGCCTTCAAATGGGTTTTTGCCAGCAATACGCGACCAAGTTTCTCGCTTTCAAATACTGGCGTGAAGGCATCGTTTTGCCACACGCATGCGCCATTAATGAACACTTGTGCGACAACACCATCGGAGCGGTTGACCAGTTGGTCGTGTTGCAAAACTTCGCGATAGATGCGCCGCGTGGCGGCCTCGCCATCATGTTTGGCGAGTGCTGTAGGGTTGAGCAAAATCACATCGGCTTGTGCGCCGATGGCAATGGATCCAGCGTCGATATTGAATAGTTCTGCGGGGTCGCGAGTTAATCGTCGCACCATGAAAGCGACACCGGCAAGGCCGCGTTCTTCAAACGCAATCCTGAGTGCGCGCAGGTTGGCATCGTAAAAAGCCAGGTTGGTCAGATGCGCGCCGGAGTCAGCAAAGGCGGGTAAAAACATCGGACTCATGGTCAATTTGCGCAGGGATTTTTCGCTGACGTTTGCGCTGATTGTGCTCCAATACAAATCGCGATCGAATTCGCGCAGCATGTGCAGCATGAAGGCACCTTCGTTGGCAATCGGCTTGGCAAATTTCTCCAAGGCTGATTTCTCTTGTGCATCACGCGCCACGTTTTCGCCAAGTTGAAATTGTTGCAAGCGCGCGTAAACCGCCGCAAAACTTTCGCCTTGCCATGCGGCCACAGGCGCGCGATCTATGGTCATTTCTGCCAAATCACGGCGCATGGCGTAGTGCTCAATGCGCAGCCAACGGCGTAAGCGGGCGAGGCCGAAGCCGGTCTTTCCATCCATCCACATGGCGATGAATCGCTCGGCGTACCCCGGCGTGTCGATGACTTTTCGGCGGGCTGCGGTGTCTTCCAAATCACACATCGCCAGCGCGCGTAATTCGGGAATTTCTTCTGACAGCGGTGTAGTCGCGCCATCGCCCCACACTTTGAAACGGGCGGCCAGTGATTGCAATACGAAATGCCCTTTGAACAGCCAGGAATTGAGTAACCACGACATGACGATGGCGCTTTTGACCAATGTGCGATTGGCATGTACATCGAGCGCGGCGACGGCGGTGATTTTCAGCGCTTTGCCGTAGAGTCGCGCGCTGGTCAGCATAAAGGTGCGAAATACCGTGAGCGGGCTTTCTATCGGCGGCGTGGCTTGCCAAATTCGACCCCAACGCCGCACCACATTGGTCAGGCGCTTGACCTCGCTAAACGTCCCGTATTGCGACGGAATCCGCAGATCGCGATTGGGGTCGTTGGCAAGGTAATGAAACGGCAAACTATCGGAAGAAAAACCGACATAGCCCTCGGCCATGCCTTTTTCCAGCAATCGTTCCATGTGATCAAGCTCGGACGCAGTCGGCGCGCGAGTGACTGACGGTGTGATACCCATCGCCGCAATTCGCAACATCGAATATGGAATCATCGGCACGATGTTGGGGCCGAGATTTAGCGTGTCCAGGTGCGCCAGATATTCATCCGAAGTGTTC
The DNA here is from genome assembly GCA_016721505.1 of Rhodocyclaceae bacterium. Taxonomy (GTDB): domain Bacteria; phylum Pseudomonadota; class Gammaproteobacteria; order Burkholderiales; family Rhodocyclaceae; genus JADKHX01. Next base: position 14,537 of record JADKHX010000007.1, read on the forward strand.
CAATTCACGCGATCAGCGATGCGCTTGAGCACGGGTTTGGGAATATTTTCAACCCGCGCAAAACAATCGACAATCGGATCTTGCGTGCCATCGCGTTGTGCACCGTAGGCGAGGACCAAAGAGCAGTTAGCCACCACCACGGTGGTCGTACCGTGGCGCACGGATTCGGCCAAGCCTGGCGCGAGCTCGACTTCGAGATCGTAGTGCGTGTGCACATCGAGCAGTCCGGGGGTGAGCCATTGGCCGCTGGCATCAATTACCCGATCAGCTAATGCCGCATCGAGATTCGCTGCGCGCGCAGCGATTTTGCCTTGGTGAATCGCGATATCGCCAACGGTGCCAAGCGCGCCGGTGCCGTCGAAAATCATGGCGTTTTTTATTAGAGTGTCCCAGCGCGATGTTTTCATAGTTGTCATTGTCTTAGTTGGTGCTAGCGAAGGACTGGACTGTTCACCAGCCATACGCCGTTAAGTATTAGGTGTGAATGATTGTGAAGTGCGGGCGACTGCAGCGGCAGCGATCAAGGCTTGTCCACCCCAGTAAAGCAAGATGATTGCATAGCTGCCACCAGGCAGCGGCGTGACGAATTTATTGATACCGATTAACGTGTCAGAAAATGCGAACAATACGGCGCCGATTAACGCGGCCCAACGCTTTATTCCGCTGGCCGATTCATCAACCGCAATGACTGCCGCACGCCATATCATCAGGCCAATAATGCTCATGTAAACGGCGACGGGGATGACCAGTTCACCGCTCGCAGACAGCGTGATTGGAACGGTGACAGCGAAATAGATCAGTACTGGAAACAGCAAGGAAACTGACAGGCTACGCTGCCAAGAAAAAAGGCTTTAGCGTACAACCCATGACCGATGGCGAAGGCCAACATACCGGCGACGAACGCGCCGGGGATGGCGAGGCAAACATCACCAATCGCGCCAAAAATCAGCCCCACGCAATGCGTCGGTCACCCTTCGGCCAAACCCACGCGGCCATCGCTAGCACCGGCCAAGGCTTGGCGGCCAAGCGTAGCCAGCTGATGTCGAGTGCCAGGCCTACTAAAAATAAAGCAGTACTCAGCGCGGCAATGAGGGCAAGTTGCGCGCTTCTCATGTGCGTGTCATATGGCTGTCATTCGGTGCGTCGCGTTGAAATGAACGGACAAAAAATGATAAATCGCTTCACATAAAGCATCGCTTTGTTCGCTCATCATCGCGTGGCCTGCACCGTCGATAGTTGTGCTGCTTGCGCGCAAGGCTTCCTGCAATTTCACGGAATACTTAGGCGCGGTCATTTGGTCTTTGCTGCCGCTGACAACCAAGCAAGGGCAGGTGATTTTGGTAGCGGCTTCAAGTCCGCTCAAATAGCTGTTGCAAGCGCTTAAATCATTGTTTAACAAACCCTTAGCTTGTGCACTCATCAATGCGTGAGTAGCGCCCAGGCGCTCGCTTCTTGCGCGTATCTCATCGCTGCTGGCATCGGATAAATTTGGTGCGTGTGACCATTGCACAATTTGCCCAATCGCGGCGGCTTCATCGGTTCGAGTTTGTTCAAGCAGAGCGGGGGATACCCTCATCGGAAAGGCTGTTCCGACCAAAATTAGTGCGGCGATATTTACCTGTGTGCTGGCTGCGCATTCGAGCGCAGCCAGCGAACCCATGCTGTGGCCAATGAGCACGATTGACGGCGGCGAAGCAGGGGTTTCGCGAAGCACTGCATCGCGCCTGCGTAGCGGGTCGGCTGTACCAGGCCGATACTCCGCGCCAGCATCAACTGGCGAAATCGCAGTCAGTAATTTCCCTAACCACTGCCCCATCGATTCAATACTCGCTAGTGGCGCTCCAGCGCTCGTTCCGTGCCCCGGCAAATCCGCCGCAAAATTCGCAAAACCGCGCTGTGAAAACCACTGCTGTTGCGCCTGCCAAACCCGGTGATCATTTTGTGCCCCGTGCACAAATATCAAGTGCGGCAGGTAGTCATTTGGCGGCGTTTCGCTCGCCGCAACAAATGCATGATAACCATCATTCCGCACGATAAGCCGTGCTTCAGGCGTACTCGTCGGGGTCGAGCTGGTGCTCGATGCGGGCGATTTGATCCTTGATTAACAATTTGCGTTTTTTCAAACGACGCAATTGCAACTCATCGTCGGTCGGCGCGGCATCCAACAATGCGATCTGATCATCCAAGTCACGATGCTCGATACGCAAGGCTGCCAAAGTACCCCGTAATTCACTATCAGGGTTGGCAGGAAAGTCGGTTGGCGTGTTCGCACTCATGCAGATATTTTATTTCAACTCGCGATGTACTGCTCCAACTGCGCAATGACAAACGCTTGTTCATCTATGGTGGCCTTGACCAGGTCGCCGATAGAAACGATGCCCAACAGTTGATTATCGGCAGTCATCACTGGCAAATGGCGGATGTGTTTTGCGACATGATGGCCATAGCTTCGTCGACGGTGAGTTCGGGTTTGCAGCAGAGAACCTTGTCGGTCATGATTTCGCGAACTTTGGTTTCTCGCGATGACTTGCCTTGCAGGATTATTTTCCTGGCGTAGTCACGTTCGCTGAATATGCCCGCAAGATGTGTGCCTTCCATAACCAGCAAAGCACCAACATCATATTTAGCCATCATTTCCAACGCGGTGAACACTGAGTCGTCCGGTGCTACGGAAAGTGGCGTGCGTTGTTTGTCACCTAGTAGTTGTTTGACAGATTTCATGGCGTTACCTCCAATTGCGGTGAGAGGGCTTTGCGACGCTACAAAAAATCGAAACAGTACAGCCTTATTGCAAGCTTATCAGCAGATGCGGGGCGATGGGCAAGTAATTAGTGAAATCAGTTGCTTGCCCGATGTTACGCGCAGACCGCAGCGCAAATTACTCCACCAGCCCGTTTTCCAATCCATAGCGAATCAATTCCGCCGTGCTGCGTAATCCCATTTTCTCGAGGAGCCGTGCGCGATAGGTGCTAACAGTGGCGACGCCGAGATTCAATGTTTCTGCAACTTGAGTAAGTGTTTTGCCGGAGGCTGAGTGAAAGCACTTGATATTCGCGATCAGTGATGCGCTCAGTGGTGGCTTGTCGCTGTCGTCGGAAATAGCATTGGCAAGCTGCTGCGCGACGGCGGCGCTGACGTATTTTTTCCGGTGGCGACTTGACGAATGGCGGTGACCAATTGTTCGGGCGCGCTTTGTTTGTTGAGGTATCCCGATGCGCCGGCTTTAGCGCGCGCACGGCGAATTGCTCTTCGGGATGCATACTCAAAATCAACACAGGCGAGCGTGGGAATTCCTTTTTGAGTTGTTTGAGCGTGTCGATGCCATCACGATTGGGCATGGTCACATCGAGCAAAAAAACGTCCCAGGCCTGTTGCCGCGCAAGGACGATTGCGTCAGCGCCATCTTCGGCTTCACCGGCGACTACGAGGTCGTCCGTCTCGGACAAAATTAACCGCAAACCTTGGCGCACGATGGCGTGGTCATCGGCGATTAGCACATGTATTTTTTCGGCCATTTCAGAATAATTTACGTTGTGTTTCTCGTTGTTGTTCGCGGTGCTGCTCATCTTGTCGCTCGGATTCGGCACTGATATGTTTGGATCCGCAAGCAAATTTTGTGCCGCCAGTATCCGCTGCGACGATTGAAAACTCACCGGCCAAACCTAGCACACGCTCACGAATTCCGCGTAAGCCGAAAGATTTTGGTTTGCTCAAGTCGTCGTCGGAGATGCCCTTACCATTGTCGTGGATATCCAAAACGATGTTACCGCCGAATCGAGACAATCGCATGTTGACCTGTGTTGCTTGCGCGTGTTTGGCGATATTGGTCAAGGCTTCTTGGGCAATGCGAAATATGGCAATTGAGGCTTCGCTGTCAGGCTTCATTGCCTTGTCGTCGTCATCGCAATGCACTAGGCATTGCGTACCGGGGCTGCTGGCTGAAATCTTCCGCTTGGCATTCAATCGCGGCGGGCAGACCAAATTCTTTGAGAATGCCTGGACGTAACTCGCGCGCTACGCGGCTGGTAGTACCCATCGCTTGATTGAGCAAGCCTTCAATAGATTGGGCCTTCACCCGCAGCGCCCCTGCCTCAGCGGGGAGTTTGCTGGATAGCAGAGCGACCTCGATTTTTAGCCGAACCAATATTGAACCGAGCTCATCGTGAATATCGCGGGCGATACGTTCGCGCTCCTCTTCTTTGACTGCTTCTAGGTGGGTAGAAAGCTCGGCCAATTGTTCGCGAACGACGCAGTTCGCCTTCGGCTTCTTTGCTGTGCGTCACGTTTGTCGCAATGCCTTGACATTCGACGCTGCCGTCTTCAAAGCGATGCGGCGTCGAGCGGCTAATCCACTTTAACGCGAACGTCCTGCCGCGTGACCTTCCCAGTTGAAAAGCGTTCCGCTAATCACTTACGCTCTTTGAGCGCAGATGTCCAAACTTTTTCGCTGCTTGGCATCAAATGCCGAGAAAAATATTCCGCCGACTCGAGCATCCGTGTTGCTTGCGACCAAATAGTTTTTTGGAAACCGTCGCTAACGTACAGAAACGAAAGTTGTAGGTTGGTGGTTTCGTCGTCACCGCTAAGTTGGTGCTGGCGCTTTTTACAGTGCTGCGCCGTAGTTGAAACAACATACCCCGGCAAGTTAGACGCCAAGCCACGAAAACGCCGCTTCGCTGTCGCAACATTGAAAAGCCGCACGGTGATCGGCGCGATGTTGCGCCATCGGCCTCACGCCCAACAGCGGGCAGCAAGCGCTCAAAATCGATCCGCATCAATCACGGCATCGCGTGCGCCCTTTCATCGCGCCCAGCGCGAGCTTGCGCGCTCATCCGCGATTGGCAATCATCACACGGGCAAATCCAGCCCCAGCTCAACCATCAATCAGTTTGATTACCGTTTGCACCGCTATGCTAAGACCAAAACATACAGGTGGCATCCCAAGGTGGCTCGGCCAGCGCGGTGCGCAGTTGCAGGAGTCGAACTTATATGCCGTAAATCTACGCGCTGGCTGCTCAGTCGAGCGCCAACAAAAACGCCGGGTGACCGAAGCGGCAGCAACAAGCAGATGGCGAAGGGGAAGTAGTGCTGGCGACATAATGCGAGACGGTCAAAGGACAAACTAAAGTTTACAGCGGAATGCCGCGTGGGTTAAAACCACGCCTCCCGTTCAGTCAATTGTCAAAGCTGCAGTTTTCGTTGCGACAGGGCAAAATGAAGGCTTGAAATCCAGTAGGTAAATCTAACCACCAAGGAGAGGCAAAGATGGCACCAGTTAAACAAGCATTTGAAGCAGCACTGGTCGATGTGAAAAATTGACCACGCGTCCTCAACGAGGTTTTTGCAGCTCTATGCATTGTACAAACAAGGCTGTCAGGGTGATGGAAGGTAAGCGCCAGGATTCACGGTACATGATAGGTCAGCAAAATTTGATGCAGGGCGGCTGTTAAAGGAACTTCATCCAATGATGCGATGCAAAGTATGTTGATTTGGTGAAGAGTTTGTTGGCCAAGGAATAACGCCATCCGTCGAAAATCTTTCGTCTCGTATTTCATTCAGGAAGCCTATATGGCCATTGCCACCTACCGATGCGATGTTTTTGTTGATGGAAACGCGCAATCAGCAAGTACATGTGGCCGGGCAGGAGGTGCCACCGCCACCGGCACGTGGTGGTGAGGACTATCTCGAAAGATGGAAACGAAATGGCGCAGCTATCGCAAGGCTTTGGCAGCCATTTTAATCAACGACCGGTGTTGCGGATGGGTGTGTGGTGCTGGGAAGAAGACAAAGATTTTGAATTGGATTATCACCTGCGTCGGCTGGCGTTGCCCAGACCAGGCGCATCCGCGAGTTGCTCGCTATCGTAGCCGCGTTTGCATGGCAATTTGTTGGATAGTAATCGACCGCTTTGAAACCTACATCATCGAGAAGCCACCCGGTGGGCGATTGCGATCTGTTGCAAGATTCATCACGCATTGATCGACGGTGTCACGGGCAATAAAACGTTGGCGCAATCTTTGGCCACCGGACGCAAAGATAATCGCTCCCTTGTGGGCCTTCCCAGAGTTTCCCAAACGCACTACCAAGCTCCCCTTGCAGCGGCATGGGATTGATAACCGGCGTCATCAACGCGGTGCGCGCCGGCAAAGTTTTTCTCCCCGGCATTGGCAGTGGACTGTGGGACGTGGTGCGTAGCAGCCAAGCGCACGGCGACGAAGTTCTGCCACTGCAGGCATGCCAACGCTTTTTAATGAACATTTCTGCATCACGCCGTTTTGCCGCGCAGTCATATTCTCTCAAGCGACTAAAGACTTTGGTGAAGCATCTGGCGCGACGGTAAAACGATATTACGTTGGCAATTTGCGCCGGCGCGTTAAGTAAATGTTACTGGCACCAGAGGCGCGCTGCCGAAAAACCATTGATCATGATGGTGCCCGTCTCGCTGCACGATGCCACCCCGCACGGCAATCAAGTGGGAATGCTGTTGTTTATTAAGGTACAAATCATCGCAGATCCGCTCAAGCGACTCGACAGCGTTGTGAATCAACCACCATCGCCAAAAACCGGCTGATGAAGATGTACCGATTGGAAAAAATGGCACATAGCATGGTGATGATGGTTACGCCTGCCCACTAATGATCGGCGGCGGCGTAATCATCAATGTTCAATGTCGTGATCTCCAACGTGCCTGGCCAGGAGGACCCACCTTTTCATGAATAGCTTACGTTTGGACGAAGTCCCCGTCTCGATTCCAACTGCCACCACACTTGGCGCTCAATATCACGATTGGCGCTACGGCGACACTTTGGGTTTTGGG
>JADKHX010000008.1 GCA_016721505.1 Rhodocyclaceae bacterium
GTCTTGGTGATGGACTGGCCGGTTCTCGAACACACGTCGCCACACAAGTAGAGAATCAACAAGCTATTGATCAAGCCTTCGTTTTACCGATGAAGCAGATAGGTCTTGATCTTCCTGAAAGCGACCATATCGCCTGATTCCAGAACCGGTTCCCACAACGCGGGTCGGAGCGTTATACTACGCCAGTCATCTTGTGGTCGATCGGAATCGGTTCGCAACCGCGACCGGATTCGCAAATGAAATCCCACGGGTCACGCGCCGGCACATGGCAAGCAAAACAGTTGCCCCGAATTGAGTTGTTCACATCAGCAAGCCACGCTTGCCAATCTTGGTGCCTTTTCTTCGTCTTTAAGTTCAAAAAATTCCAGTCGCCGGTGGCTGGTTAAAGCCCACGCTTCGCTTGACCATCACTTCGCCGGGAATAAGTTGCACCACCGAACCAGCCGGATAAAGCGCACCTTTCAGCGCATTGGCCGCCGCCAGCGTGCCAGCGGTATTCCAAACTAGATTGTCGACGTAAAAATGGCGCACAGGAGTCATTTTGCGGATGCAGCGGAAACTGTTTTCATCGACCTTAACTGAAGTGACAGTCGGCGCATCGGCAGCGTGGCCACTGACAGAAATGCCGATGACGAGCGTGGCTAGGGTGCAGCGAATAATTTTTTGCTATGGACATGATCCCAAACTCATATGTCTCAAACCAGCGTGATGGTCGCATCGATGTTGCCGCAGGTGGCGTTGGAATAGGGACATACTTGATGCGCGGCGTCGACCAGCGCTTGTGCAGCGGCGCGATCCATTCCCGGCAGACTAACGTTGAGTCGCGCTGCGATGCCGTAGCCCTTGCCGACACTGCCAAGATCTACACTCGCATCGATCGCTAGATCTGCAGGCAGGGCAATTTTCTGCATCCCGGCGACTGCCTTCATCGCGCCAATGAAACAGGCCGAATAGCCCGCAAGCACAACTGCTCCGGGGTTGGTCGCGGGTCGGACGTACCTGGTGAGGAGAGTTTGACATCGAGACGGCCATCATCGGTACGTGAGGCGCCCATCGCGTCCGCCCGTAGTGTGCGCATTGGCGGTGTAGAGAACTTTATCGAGTTTGGTGGTCATGGTTTTCCTTTGTGAATGGTGGTCGGGGCGAGTTAAGCGAGGGTACTGCAAAAGCGGATTCAGGCGCTGCCGGGCGTCAGCATCTCTTGGGTAAGCGCGTTAACTTCAGTCAATGAACATTGTGCGGCGGCCATCACACAGGCCGGAATCTTGGCCGCCTGTTTTTTCAGGGCGCGGCCTGCCGGAGTCAGATAAATCAGTACGGCGCTCGTCGTCACAGGCTCGCTCCGGCGCAGCAGGCCGGAACTCTCCATGCGCTTAAGCAGCGGCGTCAGCGTGCCGGAATCAAGAAACAATCTTTCACCAAGCTGCGAGACCATGGTGCCATCGGTGTCATCGTTCTCCCAAAGCACCAGCATGACCAAATATTGCGGGTAGGTCAAACCCATTGGTTTCAACGGCGGCGCGTGAGCTTGGTCATCTGCAACGACGCCGAATAGGCGCGAAAGCACAACTGGTTGTCCAGTTTCAAGGCGTTGTTTGCGAGAAGTGGCTTGCTTGACATGGACGATTTATAGCACGCTATTTAATTGTGTGCAATCTATTATTTGGAATAGCCAATTTCTGGAAATTTTTGCCGGTGAGGCAGTGGTACAAAGCCTGCTTGATTGCCCGGCTAAAGAAACATCCCGATCAGTCGATTGAGGTAGCGACGTCCCATTTCACTCGGGCGGATCGACTCGTCACCTTCCGCGAGCAATCCTTCACGGCGTGTCGCCAGCACCAACTGATGAATTTCGCTCAAGGGAATTCCAGTGCGTTCGCGAAACAGGCGGGCATTCACGCCATCGTTCAGTCGAAGTGCATTCATCATGAATTCGCCGGGCAAATCAGCGCGGCTAATTTCCTGGTGCGTGCTCTTCGGTTTACCCGCCGCGACTTGTTCGACATAGGCGCGTGGGCTGCGGTGGCGCGCCTCGCGCCATTGCGTTTCGTGGTTGGACAATTTGGAATGCGCGCCGGCGCCGATGCCTAAATAATCGCCGAAAGTCCAGTAATTCAAATTGTGCCTGCATCGCTGTCCCGGCTTGGCGAAGGCCGAGGTTTCGTAGTGCTCAAAACCGGCGGCGGCGAGTTGTGCTTCGACCATATCTTGCATGTCGGCAGCCGCGTCGTCGTCCGGCAGTGACGGTGGCGAATGATGAAATGCGGTGTTGGGTTCAAGCGTCAAATGATATGCAGACAAATGGCTGACACCCGTACTGATGCCGGTATCGATATCGTGCTGCGCTTGCGCCAAAGTTTGCTGCGGCAAGGCGTACATCAAATCAATATTCACACGTTCAAAATTTTTCAATCCCATCTCAATCGCACGGCGCGCTTCAGCGCTGTCGTGAATACGACCCAGGCTTTTAAGCTTTTCATCATCAAAACTTTGCACACCAATCGACAAACGATTCACGCCTGCGGCACGAAATGCGGCGAATTTGGCGGCTTCGGCGGTTCCCGGATTGGCTTCCATGGTCACTTCGGCATCGGCTTGCATTGGCAAACGCATGCGTATCGCGGCAAGCAGCGCTTCGCAGGTTTCACCCGACATCAAACTCGGCGTGCCGCCACCGATGAAGATACTAACAACCGGTCGACCCCAGATCGCAGGCAGTGCCATTTCCAAGTCGCTAATCAGCGCGGCTAGGTAGGCAGCTTGGTCGATTTCTCCCTTGGCTTCATGCGAGTTGAAATCACAGTAGGGACATTTCTTGACGCACCACGGCCAATGGACATAGAGCGCTAACGGTGGCGGCGCGACCAAGCCGGAACTGCGTTCGCTCGCAGTTTTATCAGTTGGTGCTGGTGAGCTCTGCATGCCTTGGACGCCGCTTCGCGGGGTGGCAACGCCGTTAAACAGAGCGATGGGGATGACACGCGCCATCATGAGGCAGCGCTAAGCTGCGTGATTAATTGAGCCAAGGCTTTCGCACGATGCGAGGTACGATTCTTTTCTGTCGCTGACAACTGCGCTGCGGTCAGCCCAAATTCCGGCAAATAAAAGTGCGGGTCGTAGCCAAAGCCGTTTTCGCCCTGCGGCGTTTCGACAATTTCACCATACCATTCACCTTGCGCGATGATTGGCTGAGGGTCATCGGCGCGGCGCACCAGAACCAATACTGCAACGTAATGCGCGTGTCGATCAGCTTGATCATGCAATGCTGCAATGAGCTTCTCATTGTTTCGCGCGTCGGATTTTGGCTCGCCCGCGTAGCGTGCCGAATAGACACCGGGCGCACCATCCAGCGCGCTGACGCAGATACCAGAATCGTCGGCCAGCGCAGGCAATCCAGTCAAGCGCGCGGCGTGTCGTGCTTTCGCCAATGCATTCTCGACAAAGGTGCAATGGGGTTCGTCGGCTTCCGGCACATTGAACGCCGACTGCGGCAGGACTTCAAATTCAAACTGCGCCAGCAAGGCGGCAAATTCGCGCAGCTTGCCGGAATTACCCGAAGCTAAGACCAGTTGTTTCACTTCCCTGCGAGGACGGCGGTCTGTTTGCCAACAATTTCACCGATGCCCTTAGTTGCCAGCGCCAACAGCGCATCCAACTCTGCCCGCGAAAATGGTGCGCCTTCGGCTGTTCCTTGGACTTCAACCATACCACCGCTTTGCACCATCACCACATTCATGTCGGTATCACAGCCCGAATCCTCGACGTAGTCGAGATCCAACACAGGTACGCCATCGACGATGCCGACCGACACAGCGGCGACCAATTCACGTAGAGGATTGGTGGGAATTTTTCCGCTAGCGACGAGCGAAGACAGCGCATCGTGCAGCGCCACGCAAGCACCAGTAATGCTGGCGCAACGCGTACCGCCGTCGGCTTGCAGTACGTCGCAATCAAGCGTGATTTGCCGTTCGCCCAATGCGGCCAAATCCGTTACTGCTCTGAGCGAACGGCCAATCAAGCGCTGGATTTCTTGCGTGCGTCCGGACTGCTTGCCCTTCGCTGCTTCGCGCGCGGTGCGGGTATTGGTCGAGCGCGGCAACATGCCGTATTCGGCGGTGACCCAGCCTTTGCCTTTCCCACGCAAAAACGGTGGCACGTTTTCTTCGACACTCGCCGTGCATAAAACTTTGGTGTTGCCAAATTCCACCAAGACGCTGCCTTCGGCGTGACAAGTGAAGTTTCGGGTGATAGTTAGTTGACGAAGTTGATCGGGAAGGCGATTTGAAGGACGGGTCATTTAGTGGTTTCCGGGGGACGATTTCGTTTCAAATTGGTACGAATACTCTCGATTGCAGACATGATTTCTGCATCAGACAAATCAAGTTCTTTTGCCGACTCAGGTTGCAAGTTTTGAATGACGGTTTGAGAGGGATCAAAAGGTCGGGTAGACACTTCCATTGCTGCCCTATTCGCACTTTTCGGCGCTGACTCCCAGCGCAAAGTCAGCAAGCTGAGATTATCGCCATGCGCGCCATTGAGCTGTTCTGCCTGATCCATGATCAGTGGCAAGGCGCGCTCTAGCGGGCGTGATAAAGCCACCGGCAAGATGTCGGTTAGGTGAGCCCATATGCCGTCGGAACACAGCGCCAGCGTGTCGCCAGGCAACATCTCGCGCGAGATCGAAACATCTACCCGTGGTGCAATGTCACCACCCAGACAGGTAGTCACCAAATTTCGTTGCGGGTGAACCAGCGCTTCTTCAGCGGTTATTTCACCGGCATCCATCAAGGCCTGGACGCGGCTATGGTCTAACGTACGCACCAATAATCGCTGGTTGCGAATCATATAGAGCCGCGAGTCGCCGACATGCGCCCAAGTGGCGCGGCCATCTTGAATAATGCAGGCTACACAGGTGGTACGTGGCGCGTCAGAAACTGGGATGGCGCGCATCGAAGCGTGGTCGTTAATCGCTTCATGGATCAAATGCATCATGCGGCGCAAAAAACGCGTCGGGTCATCCAGCCGTGGTCGCGCTTCAAGCGCGAAAGCGTGGGCAAATTTATCCACCACGAGTTGTGCAGCGACTTCACCGAGGCGATGCCCACCCATACCATCGGCAACCACTAAATACACCGCTTGCTCAGACTGTCCCCAAGCCAAGCGATCTTGATTATTGGCGCGTCGCCCTATCCGGCTTTCATGAGCTACTTTGAATTGCATACAAGTCGGGCTGTTAGTGATGAATAAAGTCGCGCAGGCGACCAAGTAGCGAAATCTGCACACCTGGCGGTGGCTTACGGTCGAGCAGGGCGAGTTGCAAATCACGCGCATTTTTGGCGCGCTGGGTATGATCGAGCACTAAACAATGATCAATCAAGGCCAAAAAATTATTCGAATAATCACCGCTCCAGCGGCGCATGGCTGACTCCAAAGTGTCTGTATGCATTCGATCATCGGAAGGCGGTGGCGAACTACCCGCCAGGCAGGCATACATACAAGCACCAATCGCATACAAGTCCGACCAGGGACCATGAAATTCCCGCTGACCATATTGCTCGGGTGCGGCATAGCCCGGCGTATACATTCCTTTGAGATACTCACCCTCGCCTTGCATTGCTTGCCGTGCGGCACCGAAATCAAGTAACACCGGGCTATCGTCAGAGCGCAACAAGATATTGCCGGGCTTGATATCTAAATGCAGCAATCCATTGCTGTGCACTTCATCCAGACCATCGAGCAGGCGCGCAAACAGGTCGGTCAAAAACGCTTCCTTCAGCGGCCCGCTATGCCGGCGGATGTGATCATGCAGCGTGCGCCCGCGCTCGTAGCGCATGACCAGATAAACCGTGCCGTTGGCGCGGAAAAAATCTGTCACGCGAACAAGATAGGGATGATCCAACCGCGCCACGGCGCGGCCTTCTTCAAAAAAGCATTTGAGGCCATGGTTAAAGGTGGCTTGATGCTGCGGCTCAATAATCGGCATGATCGCATCAGGTCCACGCAGTGCCAAACTATTCGGCAAATACTCTTTAATCGCTACCGGCGTACCCTCGGCATCGTGCGCCAAATAGACAATAGAAAACCCGCCGTGTGAGAGCTGGCGCTCTATCCGGTAGGTTTCCAATTGGAATTCTGCAGGCAAGGGAAAATTTGTTTGCGACATGGGGAGGTGGTTATACTCGGCACAGATTTTATCAACAAGCTTTTTCACCGCAAACCGCCCGTTTATCTAATGCGCCAAGGGCAAGGCAATTTACAAAACCATAAAAAATAGACCTGAGGAGCTGGACATGGAAGCTGCCGTCAAATCCCCGCTTGAAATGTTTTACCAGTGGGAGCAAACCACCCCAAACAAAGTTTTTTTGCGCCAACCCACGCAACTGGTATGGGCTGAATTCACCTGGGCACAAATCGGCGATCAAGTGCGCCGCCTCGCTACCTACATTGGCAAACAAAATTACCCCATGGGCAGTCGGATAGCGATTTGGTCATCGAACAGCATGGATTGGGTGGTCGTCGACCTGGCGATCATGATGTCTGGCCATGTCAGCGTGCCGGTGTATCCGGGACAGGACCTCAAGTCAGCTCGTTACATCCTTGAACACAGTGAATCGCAGATGATTTTTCTCGGTGCATTCGATCACGCCGATGATGCCGACGAGGCGATACCGGCGGGCACGACGCGAGTCAGCATTCACGGCGCAACCACCCCGTGTGAGACCAGCTTGAGCGAGATTCTGGCGAACAATCCGCCGCGTACGGATTCGCCGATTCCCGACCCCGACGGACTGATCACCATGGTCTATACCTCCGGCACCACCGGCAATCCAAAAGGTGTGATGCACTTGCATTCAACTGCGGGGCACACGATGCCGCAGACGGTGGCCAAGCTACTAAAAAACTCTCCAGAACCGACTTTTTTCTCGTTTCTTCCTTTGTCGCATATTGCCGAGCGCGTAGTCGTCGAGTTCACCTGCCTGTATTCCAACGGCGTGATTTCTTTTTCGGAAGGCTTGGCGACATTCGCCGCTGAACTGCGCTCAGTTCAGCCGACGCTCTTTTTTGCTGTGCCGCGTTTGTGGCTGAAATTCAAAGAAGGCATAGATGCAAAAATTCCACCGGCGATGCATGCGAGTTTGACCGAAGAGCAAAAATTTGGCATCCGCCAAATGCTCGGCTTGTCCAAAGCGACCACGATTTTGACCGGCTCTGCACCTTGCCCGCGCGATGTGCAGCAATGGTTCATCGACATGGGCATGTGGCTGCGTGACGGCTACGGCATGACCGAAAATTTCATCGACGGTACCGGCTGGAACGCCGACACGCCGCCGGTTCCCGGTTGCGTGGGCACACCGTGGGGCACAGCAGAAGTGCGGGTCGACGAACTGGGCGAGATTTTGTTCCGCAGCAAAGGCGTGATGAAGGGCTATTACAAAGAGCCGGAAAAAACCGCCGAAGTGATCGTCGATGGTTGGTATCACACAGGTGACAGTGGCCGCATTGATGAGAACGGCAACCTGTGGATTACCGGCCGCATCAGCGAGGTTTTCAAAACTACCAAAGGCAAATTCATCAAACCAATTGGCCTCGAAGATTTGTTTGGGCGTACTAATTTGCTAGCGCAGTTTTGCGTTTGCGGTCACGGCCTCGACCAGCCTGTGGTGCTAACTACACTATCCGACATAGCAAAAAAAATGGATAGGGAAGAAGTCGCCAACAAGCTCGCCGCCGTACTCAAAGATATCAATACCGAGTTGCCGCCGTATGAACGCATCAACCAAATGTTCGTCGCCAAAGAAGAATGGCAAATCAATAACGGCATGCTCACCCCGACCATGAAGCTGCGCCGCAAACCGATAGAAGCGCATTTCCGGCCATGGATAGAGGCGAATATTGGCAAGACCGCCGTGGTGTTTGAATAAATTTGTTAGCAAGCTTTATTGACGGCGTGTGACCAGCACCAACTGGTGCCGGTCACACGCCGTCAGCACTTCAGGAACCAGAAAAGCCATGACCACCATCCACAGCATGACCGGCTTCGCCGCCGCCAATCTTGATCTCGGCCACGCCGTGTTGAGCATGGAAATTAAGAGCGTGAACTCTCGATTTCTCGATATCGGTTTTCGTCTCGGTGACGACTTGCGTGCGCTGGAAATGCCGCTGCGTGAGCGCATCACCGCGCGGGTCGGACGCGGCAAAGTCGAATGTCGTGGTTACGTGCAATCACAGTCCAGCGGTGGCGGCGAGCGCGTTCCCAATGCGGAACAGATTGCGGCGCTAGGTCGGCTCGATACGCTGGTGCGCGCGTCAATGCCGAACGCAGTGCCGCTGTCGGTCGCCGAAGTATTGCGCTGGCCCGGCGTGATGGCCGACGAGACAGTTCCCGTCGAAGAAATTCAAACCGCCGCACTGGGTTTGTTTAACAACATGATGGAAGAATTCGTCGCCAGTCGCGCTCGTGAGGGCCAAAAACTCGCCGATGTACTGCGCGAATGTGCGCGCAGAATGCGCGAACAAGTCGCTGCCGCTGGCCCCTTGGTGCCGCTGGCCATCGCGGCCTATCAGGATCGACTGGCGGCAAAACTGCGCGAAGCTGTCGCTAATTTGGACGAGGACAGAATCCGCCAGGAGGTCGGCGTGTTCGCCGCAAAAATTGACGTCGCCGAGGAGATCGCGCGACTGGTAACGCACTTGGATGAAGTCGACCGCGTGCTCGGCAAAGGCGGCCTGACAGGCAAACGCCTGGATTTTCTGATGCAGGAACTAGGCCGCGAAGCCAATACCCTGGCATCCAAATCCGTCTCCGCGGAAGTCACGGCAATTGCGCTTGAACTCAAATTGCTAATCGAGCAAATGCGCGAGCAGGTTCAGAATTTGGAGTGAGGTAGCGGTGCGCGTTGGGCAATTCGCAGCACCGCGATCTGTCCCTGATCGTCTTTCCTGGCTTGACTGCTGTCGCCTTGTGTCTCCAATGGCGCGCATGAAGTGATACAAACCGTTCGATTGATTTTCGCTACATGCCTGGCTCCTCAGGCGCATGCTTTAGCCTTTGTCATCAGGATTATTGACAGCACTCGACCGCTTTCATTCAACCTGCATGGTTTGCCAACTAACTCGACCTTGCGTCCCGCAAGAGACCGCTTCAGAGTAAAGTCGAGCCACTGTTTTCAGGCGGATATTTCATGAGCTTTGGTACTCTATTTGTCGTCTCAGCGCCTTCGGGTGCTGGTAAGACCACCTTGGTCGGCCGCCTATTGGCGGCTGATCAGCACATAACGGAATCCGTCTCTTACACCACCCGTTTGCCACGGCCGGGTGAAGTCGAGGGCGTTGCCTATCACTTCATTGATGTGCCGACTTTTAATCAAATGAAGGCGCGCGGCGAGTTTCTCGAGTCTGCCTCGGTTCATGGCAATTACTACGGTACCTCGCGAGTCTGGCTGCAGGCGCAAATGCATGCCGGTCACGATGTGTTGTTGGAAATCGATTGGCAAGGGGCGGAACAAGTGCGACGTGCATTTTCCAACGTTGTCACGATTTTTATCATGCCACCATCGCTCGCCGAACTCGAGCGCCGGCTGCGCGGACGTGGATCAGATGCCGAGGAGGTCGTACAAACGCGCGTAAATGGTGCATTGGATGAAATGCGGCATGTCGATGAGTTCGATTTTGTTATAATCAACAATGACTTGGATACGGCGCACGGCGATATGTTGGCTGCGGTGCGTGCCTCACGTCTGCACTTTTCGCGCCAACGCGCGAAGCATCCCGAAGTTTTCCGCTGCTTAGACTAGGACTAATCATGGCTCGTGTCACCGTTGAAGATTGCATTAAAACTATTCCCAATCGTTTCAATTTGACCTTGGCGGCGACGGTTCGCGCACGTCAACTAAGCTTGGGCGGCACGCCGATGCTTGAGGCTGACGGCGACAAATCTTGTGTCATCGCGCTGCGCGAAATCGCTTGTGGCAAAGTCACTGGCGACATTCTTTTGCGCGGGCTGAGCTAAGCGCAAAGCTGCAAATATCAGGGGCGCGTTGTGAACGTGTTAGCGAACACCGCCCCGATTTCAAACGCGTCAAGCGCGCCGCCGCTACCTATGGGTGCGATGGCACTGGGCGAGCAAGCCATCGGTCACGATGGCCAATCACCACAAAAAATCACAGCGCAAACACCAAATACTAGCGATGCCGAACAGGCATTGTTGGTCGCGCTTGATCTATTCAAAACGCGGATTGGCAGCTATCTAAAGCCAGAAGATCAGCAACGCGTGGTTGCTGCATATCACTACGCCAATGCCGCGCATGAAGGTCAATTGCGGGTGTCGGGTGAAGCCTATATTTCGCATCCGCTGGCGGTCGCATCCAACTTGGCTGATTGGCATCTTGACCCGCAAGCATTGATCGCCGCGCTGCTGCATGACGTGATGGAAGACACGGCGATTACCAAGGAGCAGATTGCTGAAAATTTCGGCAAGGTCGCTGCCGAGTTGGTCGATGGCGTATCCAAGATTGATCGTATCGAAAACCAATCCTTCGAAGAAGCACAGGCCGAGAATTTCCGCAAGATGCTGCTGGCCATGACACGTGATGTGCGCGTCATTTTGATCAAGCTGGCTGACCGTTTGCACAATATGCAAACGTTGGACGCGATGCGACCGGAAAAACGTCGCCGGATTGCCAACGAAACATTTGATATTTACGCGCCGATTGCTAATCGCCTCGGGCTGAATAGTTTGTATCGCGAGTTGGAGGAATTGTCCTTCCGCCACGCCTATCCACTGCGCTACCGTGTGCTGGCCAAGGCGGTTAAACAATCGCGCGGCAACAAGCGCGAGGTGGTCGGTAAAATTTTGGAAACCATCCGTACGGCGCTACCAAAACTTGGAATCGAAGCCGAAGTGATGGGCCGCGAAAAACACGTGTTCGGCATTTATTGCAAGATGCGCGAGAAGCACCTGACTTTTTCGCAAGTGCTGGATATTTACGGTTTTCGTGTTGTCGTCGCTGACCGCAACACCTGCTATCAGGTGCTAGGAGCGCTGCACGCGCTGTATCAACCCTTGCCCGGCAAGTTCAAGGACTACATCGCGCTACCGAAAGTTAATGGTTATCAATCATTGCACACGCAATTGATTGGTCCATTCGGCACACCGATAGAAGTGCAAATTCGCACCACTGGAATGAATCATGTTGCCGAATCTGGTGTGGCTTCGCACTGGATGTACAAAGACGAGCAGACGCTGACGCAACTGCAAAAAAGCACACATCAATGGCTGCAATCTTTGATTGAATTGCAAGCGAGTTCGCCCGACAACACTGAATTTCTAGAGCACGTTAAGTTTGATTTGTTCCCCGGCGAAGTTTACGTGTTCACACCGCAAGGAAAAATCCTCACCCTGCCGCGCGGCTCGACCGCGGTCGACTTCGCCTATGCAGTGCACACCGACATCGGCAATCGTTGTATCTCATGCCAGATCAATGGCGAAACCGTGCCGCTACGCACCGAATTGCGCAACGGTGATCGCGTCGAAATTGCCACCGCCTCACACGCGCACCCGAATCCAATTTGGCTGACCTATGTGCGTACCGGCAAGGCGCGCGCGCAGATTCGGCATTTCATGAAGACGCGGCAGGACGATGAATCCAGCACTTTAGGCGAGCGCTTACTAACTCGCGCCATCAGCGATTTGGGGCATCTGCCGACCGACATCGACCCAATAGCCTGGACGCGGTTCTTGCACGACACGGGGCTGCGCGAGCGCCACGACGTGTATGCCGAAATCGGCCTCGGTCTACGTTTGGCACCGGTGGTCGCGCGGCGTTTGTTGGCGCGCGATGGCAATTTGCAACAAGATGCCAAAGCCGGTGGCTCGGTCAGCATACGCGGCACCGAAGGGGTGGCGGTCAAGATTGCGAGCTGTTGCCGACCGATTCCGGGCGATCCGATTATCGGTTTGATACGCAAAGGCCAAGGCTTGTTTGTTCATGCGCATAGTTGTCCCGCTATCGGCAAATTGCACGGCTCGAAAACGGAATGGGTGGATGTCAATTGGGATCCGGCGGTGAGCGGACAGTACGAGACTTACATCCATGTCGTGACGCGTGAGGCGCGTGGCGTGTTGGCCAAGCTGGCGGCAAAAATCACCGAGGCCGAATCCAACATCATGAACGTCAGCATGCATGTCGACGGCGATGCGATGACCTCCTTGTATTTCACCTTGCACGTCACCGGCCGCATGCATTTGGCACGTATCATGCGGGGATTGCGCGGATTACCGGAAGTTGTCCGTTTGTATCGCGAAGTTGAAACTCGCCGCTGAGATAATTTTTTTAAGGAAATAGCTAATGGCCAATTACGAATCAGAGCACACCAAATTTATGCGCGAATGGCTGGAAAAAAACCCGGCTGAGCTCACTGAAAAGCAAAAAGGTCAGGCTTTGTGGTGGGATAAAACGCCACGCGATTTGGCGACTCAGAAAATCGACATTCAGGCTGCGGTTGCGCCCAAGGCTTATTACTACGATGTGAATTAAGCGCCTGTGTCGGAATGTATTCCGACCTACAAATGCGACGGCGTATCACCAGCACCAACTGGCGATGTCTTACCCAGATGGAACAATCGCCGTATCGCTTGCTGCAAATCATCGATGTAAGTGAACACCGCTGGCACCACCAGCAAACTCAATAGCGTTGAAGTAATCAAGCCGCCGATCACCGCAATCGCCATCGGCGCGCGAAAGCTGGGGTCGGCGCCAAAACCCAGCGCCAACGGCAACATCCCCGCACCCATCGCCAGCGTGGTCATCACAATCGGGCGGCTGCGTTTGTGGCAAGCGTCGATCAAAGATTCCTCACGTCCCATGCCTTCGCGGCGCGCGATGATGGCGTAATCGACCAGCAAGATGGAATTTTTGGTCACCACGCCCATCAGCATAATCAGACCTATCATCGATGGCATCGACAGCGCGCTGCCGGTTACCAGCAGACCCACAAATGCCCCGCCGATAGACAATGGCAGCGCTGCCAAAATCGTTATCGGCTGCATGAAATCCTTGAACAGCAAAACCAGTACGCCGTAAATGCACAGCACACCGATGGACATCGCGACACCGAAACTGGCGAATAGATTCTGCATTTCCTGCGCGTCACCAAGCTCGACGCGTTTAACCGATGGTGGCAATTTTTTCAGTGAAGAAAGTTGTATTGCTTCTGCATGCAAGTCGCCTAAAGGTCGCGTACCCAATTCAACGTCCAATGTCACATTGCGGCTGCGATCCAGTCGATTGATCTGTGCCGCGCCCGATTCAATGCGCAGCGTGGCCACGCTGCCGAGCAGCACCGGCCCGTTTTTGCCCGGCACAGTCAAGCGCGCCAGCGCATCGAGGTCGGCGCGCACCGCATCGGGCAGCTTGACCCGTATCGGCACTTGACGCTCGCTAAGATTGAGCTTGGGTAAGGCAATATCGTAATCGCCCGCCGTCGCGACGCGGATGGTCTCGCCGATGCTGGCGGTGGTCACGCCAAGGTCGGCGGCCAAGGCGCTATTGGGTTCGACAATTATTTCCGGACGCACCAAGCTCGCACTCGATGTCACCGCGCCGACACCGTTGAGCGTGCGCAATTGGCGTTCGACCAAGGCGGCGGTATCGCGCAGCGCAATCGGGTCTTCGCTACTCAATACCAATTGCATTTTGACGCCAGCATCGGGCGGCCCGACTTGAAAACGTGCGCCGGGGATTTCTGCCAGTTTGCTGCGTAGTTGATTTTCAACATCGGACAAAGATTCGTGCCGATGACTGCGGTGCGTCAAGCGCAAAGTGAGCAGCGCGCGCCGCGTCTCGGCGGCTGCGCCTGGCGCGAACACGTCACCGCTGGAACCACCACCAACCGAACTAAAAACCGCCAGCACATTGGGCACGCTCATCGCCGCAAGTCGCGTTTGCTCTGCCACCGCCAGTGTTTGTGGCAGCGTACTGCCTGGCGCAAGTTCAAGATTTATTTGCGTTTGTCCACGATCAGCCGACGGAACAAATCCGGTGGGCAGTAATCCAACCAGCGCCATTGAAGCGATGAAGAAAACTACCGCCGCCAAAATGGTTCTGAAGCGATGATGCAAACACCAGGTCATCGCCGCCAAATACTTTGTCATCGCCGGTGTGTCAGCATGCTCCAATGTCTTCGGTGGTTTAAGTAAATACGCGGCCATCATTGGCGTAAGCAGGCGCGCCACCATCAAGGAAGCGAGTATCGCCAGCACTGCAGTCCAACCGAATTGCTTAAAAAATTTGCCCGGAATTCCGCCCATAAACGCGGTCGGCAAAAATACCGCGACTAGCGCAAATGTGGTCGCAATTACCGCCATGCCGATTTCATCTGCGGCTTCGAGCGCCGCGTTTAACGGGCTTTTGCCCATGCGCAAATGTCGGGCGATGTTTTCGATTTCGACTATCGCATCATCGACCAAAATGCCAACCACCAAGGCCAAGGAAAGTAGCGTTACGGTGTTAAGCGTGAAGCCGAAATAATGCACGCCGAGAAAAGCCGGAATCACCGACAAAGGTAGTGCAGCAGCCGAAACAACCGTCGCGCGCCAATCGCGCAAGAACCACCACACCACCAGCACTGCGAGTAGCGCGCCTTCGAACAGCATGAACATCGAGCTATCAAAATTTTCTTCGACAGGCGTCGCGTTGTCGATCACAGTTTCAAGTTGCACGCCGGGGTGCGACTCATGCAGTTCGGCGATTGCTTTGCGCACACCACTTGCCACATCCAACTCGCTCGCGCCTTTGGTGCGCAATACGTCAATCGCCACCACCGCTTTGCCATCGTTAAGCGCGACACTGGTGCGGTCGGCCACGCCATCAGTCACGCTGGCAATTTGATCAAGACGAACGCGCCGACCATCGGAAAGCGGTAATTCGATCAGCGCGAGTTCTGCTGCTGAGTGCACGGTGGCGATGGTGCGCACACTTTGCTGCGTGCCACTCACATCGCCACGACCGCCTGGTGACTCTTGTTGCACGCGCTTGAGTTGGCGCGATACATCAAGCGCTGAGACGCGCAGTGCCGCCATCTTGGACGTATCGAGTTCAACGCGAATTTCGCGCGTCACGCCGCCCAGGCGATGTACTCCACCGACACCCGGCACAGATAACAAACGTTTAGCTACTGTGTTATCGACGAACCATGACAAATCAGTTTCATCAAGGCGCTCTGATTTCGCGGTGAGTGTCAGCACCGCGCGACCTGAAGTGCTGGTTTTGGTGATGCTCGGATCGCGCATTTCGCCCGGCAAATCGGCACGCACACCGGCCACCGCGTTGCGCACATCATCCATCGCTTCAGCGGAATTTTTGTCTAGCTCAAACCAAATGCTGATCGAAACGTTGCCGTCACGCACATCGGTGACAATGTGCCGCACACCTTGGAGTGAGGCCACTGCGTCCTCAATTTTGCGCGCCACCTCAGTTTCCATTTGCGCTGGCGCAGTGCCTTCCAGCGAAGCACTAACGGTGACCGTGGGCAGATCAATATCCGGAAAATCTTGGACAGCAGTTGCTCTGAACGCCAGGATGCCGGCGATCGAAAGCAGGATAAAAAGCATGATCGCCGGGATCGGCGAGCGAATGGAGTAGGCGGAAAAGTTCATATGATTAACGGCGTGTTGTCAGCACCAACTAGCGCGCCGGCGCAGCGACCACTTTCACCGTGTCACCATCATTGAGAAATCCTGCGCCGGTCATCACGATAGTTGCGTTCGCTGGCAGTCCGCCGACCACTTCAATTTTCCCGTCGCTACGCCGACCGACGGTGACTTTGAGTTGCGTTACTTTGTTGTCTGCGCCAATTCGGAATACATAGTTGAAACCGTCGCGTACGACCACCGATTGTGGCGATACCAACAAGGCACTCGCGCTGCCGACATCAAATTCGCCGCTGACAAACATGCCCGCTTTCAATTCGCTATGCACTGGCAAATCGACATACACCAGCCCTGTCCGAGTTTGCGCGTCGACGGTTGGCGCGACCATCCGAACTTTGCCTTGCACTGCCGCGCCTGCGGGTGTTGTCACCGTGGCCACCGCGCCGGTTTTGACGCGTGCCATTTCAGCGGCGGTCAATTCTGCACGCCATTCAAGCCGGCTTTGGCGTATCAAGCGGAATAATTCCATGCCTGCCGGAACTACTGCCCCGACGGTTGCAGCTCGCGCTGAGATGACACCGGAATCCGGCGCAAGCACATGCGTTTGCGCCAGTCGAAACTTTTGCACACGTTCGGCGGCGCGCTGTGCTTCTACGCGCGCTTTCGCTGTTTGTTCTGCGGTGAGGTATTGGTTAATCAATTGTGCCGTCAGCACGCCTGAGGCACGCAAGCTGCGTGCGCGATCTCCATTGGCCACCGCATTGGCGGCTTCGGCTTCCGCTTCGGCGAGTTGCGCTTGGGTCTGCGCCAATTCAGCGGCCACCATCTCGGCCGAAAATTCGGCCAACACCTGTCCGCGCTTGACCACATCGCCCACATTCACATTGACCTTGGCTAAGCGCAGCCCGCTCGCTTCGGCGCCGACAATAGCTTCCTGCCAAGCCATAAGGTTTCCACGTGCGCCTAACTTGACCGACAAAGCCGCGGTGCGTGGCGTTTCCACAGTCACCGTAAGACTGGGTTTAGCGGCTGGAGCAACACTATCGGCAGCGTTAGCAATCAGCGGCAGTGCAGCGGCGAGACAAAGTGACCAATGAGACAAACAAGCAAAGCGCGTTTTCATGACAGAAAATATCGGTAAGCGAATTAGATAGCAGGTGCGCATTTTCGCAGCAATCGCGAATGCACGCGCAGTGTTGAGTGTCAATCTCACTAAGCAAGTGTGGATGCGTGATAATTCAGCCATGACGCTCACCGATCTACGCTACATCATTGCCCTCGCGCGCGAACATCATTTTGGTCGCGCCGCGGAGAAATGCAACGTCTCTCAGCCGACGCTTTCGGTTGCGGTCAAGAAACTCGAAGAGGAGCTGGGTGTGGCTTTATTCGAGCGCGGGATTGGCGACGTGCGCGTTACCGCCATCGGCGAACAAATCGTCGCTCAAGCGGCGCAGACACTGGCCGAAGCGGCGCGGGTGACAGAACTGGCACAAGCCGGAAAGGATCCCTTGGCGGGCGCGCTGCGGCTCGGCGTTATTTACACCATTGCGCCCTATTTGCTGCCCGCCCTGGTACCGCGCGTGAAAGCCGCTGCGCCAAAAATGCCGCTCATCATCAGCGAAGGTTTTACCCATTTACTGATTGAACGATTGAAGGCTGCCGAGTTGGATGTGTTGATTTTGGCGCTGCCAGTCAGCGAGCCTGGTCTGGTAGTGCAGCCCGTGTATGACGAAGCGTTCCGCGCGCTGGTGCCTGCGACGCATCCGTGGGTCAAGCTCAAAAGCATCGCGCCGTCGCAATTGTTGGGCGAGCCGCTTCTCATGCTCGGCGCGGGAAATTGCTTTCGCGATCAGGTGCTGGATTTGTGCGCACACTCCGGCTCTGCCGAATCACCTGGTATGCAACTTTTGGAAGGCAGTTCGCTGGAAACTATTCGGCATATGGTTGCCTCAGGCGTTGGCATCACGGTGATGCCTACGTCTAGCGTAGATACGATTGCAAAGTCTGATCGGCTGCTGAAAGTGAGGCCGTTTGATGAGCCGACGCCGACCCGTCGCATTGGCTTGGTCTGGCGTTCGAGCTTCCCACGGCATAAAGCGATTGATGTGATGCGCAAGGCATTGCTCGATTCTGATTTGCCCGGCACTCGTCGTGCCGGATAGCAAACTTTGAAATTGACGGCTATAGCGAATGGCTATTGAGTCATTCGAAAAATACAATTAGAAACTAAGGGGCGACTCGGTTAGAGTCGGCTTAAGTCGCAGTCGCTCTGCATGGCTGCATGACCCGAAAGCCGTGCGACGGCGCGTTGCTTTCCCATTTCAATCTTGCAAGGAGACACACCATGACACTTAAGGGAACTCAAACCGAAGGTAATTTGAAAGCCGCATTCGCGGGCGAATCGCAAGCCAACCGGCGCTATTTGTATTTCGCAAACAAAGCGGACATCGAAGGCTTCAACGACGTCTCGGCTGTTTTCCGTTCCACCGCCGAAGGTGAAACTGGCCATGCCCACGGTCATTTGGAATACCTCGAAACCTGTGGCGATCCGGCGACCGGCTTGCCATTTGGCGAAACCTCATTGAACCTCAAAACCGCGATTGCTGGCGAGACGCATGAGTACACCGACATGTATCCCGGTATGGCAAAAACTGCGCGCGACGAAGGCTTTGATGAAATCGCAGACTGGTTTGAAACGTTGGCCAAGGCAGAGCGTTCGCACGCAAACAAGTTTCAGCGCACGCTGGATAGTTTGAACGCGTAATAACGGTGGCGGTGGAATGACCCGTTCACAGGGAACACGCCGTTGTCACTTAACGGCGTGTGGCCGATGAACGGGCCATTCAATCACCAGCACCAACTGACGAAACGAACCTCGAATCAGAAATCATCATGAGAGAAGGCAATCTCGAAGCGCCAACCCGTCACGCAATAGATTGGAAGAACCCCGAGTTCTACGATGAGGCGGCACTGGATAAAGAGTTGGAGCGGATCTTTGACATCTGCCACGGCTGTCGTCGCTGCGTGTCACTATGCAATGCCTTCCCGACCTTGTTTGACTTGATTGATGCCGCCGGCGATCTTGAAACCGCAGGCGTTGCCAAAGCTGATTACACGAAAGTCGTCGACCAGTGCTATCTGTGCGACGTCTGTTACATGACCAAATGCCCCTATGTGCCGCCGCATGCGTGGAATCTCGATTTCCCGCATACGATGCTGCGCGCCAAAGCGGTTCAATACAAAACCGGCAAGATGAAGTTCCGCGATAAGTTGCTCACTTCAACCGAGATGATGGGCACGCTGGCGTCGATTCCGGTGGTGGCTCAAGTCGTCAATGCCGTGAACAAGAACGGTCCGGCCCGCTATGTGTTGCAACAAGTATTGGGCGTGCACAACGAGCGCCAATTACCCGATTACGACAGCTCGCCGTTTCGCGCCAACGCCACACCGAGCGTGAATTACCCGGTGATTGAAGGCAAGCGCAGTCTCGGCAAAGTGGCGGTGTTTTCCACCTGCTATGTGAACTACAACGAACCGGGCATCGGTCACGACTTGCTCAAGTTGCTCGATCACAATGAAGTGCCCTATGTGCTGGTGCAAGGCGAAGCCTGCTGCGGCATGCCCAAGCTTGAACTCGGCAATTTGGATGCGGTTGAAAAGTATAAAGAGCGCAACATCCCTTTGATGTTTGAGCTTGCCGAAAAAGGCTACGCCATCTTGACGCCGGTGCCATCGTGCACGCTGATGTTCAAGTCAGAAATCCCCTTGCTGTTCGCGGATGATCCGCGTTGCTGGGTGGTCGCCAATGCGATGGTTGACCCGTTCGAGTATCTGGTTAGCCGGAACAAGGATGGGTTGCTCAAGACCGATTTCAAAGTTGAGCTTGGCAAGATCAGCTATCACATTCCTTGCCATTCGCGCGTCCAGAATGTGGGACGTAAAACTGAAGAAATGTTGAAGATGACCGGCGCCGCAGTGAACACGGTTGAGCGCTGTTCCGGCCACGATGGCACCTGGGGTGTAAAGGAAGAGTATTACGAGCTGTCGATGAAGATCGGTAAGCCGGTGTTCAAGGCGATGGCCAAGGACGAGCCGGATTACGTCAGCTCGGATTGCGCGATTGCCGGACGACATATCTTGCAAGGCATGAACGAAATGGGTGCGGCCGGGAAGAAGGAGAAGCAGCATCCGCTAACGCTGTTGTGCATTGCCTACGGATTGAATTAAGAAATGACGATTACTCGCGAATCATTGATGACCTTGGAAGCCTATGCTAAAGCCCGCCCTGCAATGCGTGCCGAGGTGATGGCGCAAAAAAAGCTGCGTCGTGTGTTTCTCGGCGAAAACGTGATGCTGATGTTTGAAAACGAGTTGCTGATCCGTTATCAAGTGCAGGAAATGTTACGCGTAGAAAAGATTTTTGAAGAAGACGGCATTGCGCATGAGTTGGAGTCGTATGTGCCCTTGACTCCCGACGGCGGCAACTTCAAAGCGACGATGCAGATCGAATACGCCGACGAGGCAGAGCGGCGGCGCATGCTGGGGCTGCTGAAAGGAATAGAAGATCGCGTCTGGATTCAGATCGCGGGATGCGACAAAGTATTCGCAATTGCGGATGAAGATCTGGTACGTGAGAACGAACAAAAAACCTCGGCAGTGCACTTTCTGCGTTTCGAGTTGGAATCGGGGATGGTCGCCAAACTCAAGTCTGGTGTTGCGCTCGGTGTTGGCGTCGAGCATCCAGAATATCGAGCGCAAGTCAGCGCATTGGCCGCCGATGTCGTCGCTTCGTTGGTAACCGATCTGCACTAGTAGCCTGAATTTTCCGTCGCAGTCTCGACCAAATTCATTGTGCTGAAGGCTGATAGTGGCTTACGAAACGCTCAGTCCATTGATCACGTCTCGAACGCTTTGCAGGTAGCGTTCGCTGACAGGGACCGTATCGCCAGACCGTGTAGTCAGTTCATAAGTTCCGTCACCTGTGACCGCCAGTTTGGCGCATTGATCACGGCGTACCATCGCACAACGGTGAACCTGCATGAATACTTTCGGATCAAGTCGACTGATCAGGCTGTTAAGGGTTGTGCGATGCAGGACAGTCCGATTGGCCAAATGGAGCTCTACATAGTTTCCAGATGAGACCAGGCATTGCACTTCATCAACGATCACAGTTTCGATTTGACCGATGGAGCGTATGCAAATTGTGTTCGCAATGGGCGTCTGGGCAGGGCTACCGTAGGTTGCTACATCATCGACATATCGACGCAGGGCATCGCCATAGTAATCGCTGCTGCAGCGAAGCGTCAGCAGTTCCGAGACGCGCGCAAGCGCTCTTTGGAAGCGCTCATCATCGAATGGTTTGAGCAAATAGTCCAAAGCGTGGAATTCAAAAGCCTCAACCGCATAGTGTTGATAAGCAGTGATAAAAACCACAATGGGCGGGGCGTTCAGGCGTGATATTTCGCGCGCTAGGACCATGCCAGATTCCTCAGGCATCTGGATGTCCAGGAATACCACATCAATCAACGCCTCATCTTGCAATGCGTACCGAGCTTGAGAGACGCTGGAACACTCATCGACGATTTGCCACTCTCGGTGAACTGCCAGAGCTAGCCGGATGCTGACGCGACTTAGCAGTTCGTCATCGACGATCAGCGCGCGGATTTTCTTACTCATGGCAATGTGCGGGCATTGTAAGTTTGACGGTATAGCGAGAGTCGATCAACTCGGTTTTTATGGAAGCTATTGAGCCGTAAATGACAGACATCTTGTCGGCAACGTGACCCAAGCCGATACCCAATCCGGGGTTCGCCTGAAACTCGTTGCGTAATGGATTGCTGATCGAAATATTCAGCATATTGTCATGAATCTCGATTTCCATCTTGAGGTCAGACCTAAACGCGTGACGCTCAAGGTCATGGCGGATGGCATTTTCAACCAAAGGCTGCAGCAGTAATGGTGGAATCAGGCAGTCAAGGGTTTGCTCGCTCTCGCCTGTGATGGCAACAGTGAGACGGTCTTCAAATCGCAGCATTTGCAGGGCCAGGTAATCGCGGACGAAGGTCAATTCGCGTTCTAATCTCACATGCCTGATGCCACTGACCTCCAGAGCATATCGAAGCAGCATGCTCAGTTGGCTCAATGCCGTTAATGCCAAACGCTTGTCTCCCAAGCGGATGAGGCCGCCGATCGAGTTGAGTGCGTTGAACAAAAAATGCGGTTCAAGCTGCGCTTGCAAGGTCGCAAAGCGTTGCTGTTCCAGCGCCAGACGCAGTTCCAGATTCTCTCGATCCGCGATCATCCGTGCCATTGCAACGGCGGCGTTCTCCTGCTTCAAACACAACGCGTAGGAACCGGCAAAACATCCGCAGAACAAGAGAAAGTCCACCGTTTGGTAGACGGCGGGATATTTGCTGATGTGCTGTGGCAAGGAACTCCAGGGTTGCGCGCCGAGAATGATGGGATTGACCGCTGCTTGCCAAGCCAGCATTGGCAAACAGATGATAAAAAAAGACCAAAAAAATACCGCTGCAATTGTCGTCGGTCGGGTGAGGCTTTGGTGAAGATATCGAAATAGCAAATATTGGCACAGACATTGACCTGCAAAGGGCAAATTGGACAGGGCGACGCGGGCCGCAGTGATACTGAACTTGTCTGCCGATCCCGCAGTTTGGTCACTCATGGCGGCACCAAGTTGAATGATGCAAAACATGATCCAGCCACAAACAATGGCGAAGAGGATAGAAACGTTCCTGCGCAGTGGTTCGGATGCGTGTCGGTTGATAGTGTTCATTCGTTGAACCCAGTTGCCAGTTTGGTACTGCGTCAAGATTTTAAGTTCGCCGGCATTACATCAGCCACAACCGCATCGTGCATTGG
This sequence comes from Rhodocyclaceae bacterium, assembly GCA_016721505.1. Taxonomy (GTDB): domain Bacteria; phylum Pseudomonadota; class Gammaproteobacteria; order Burkholderiales; family Rhodocyclaceae; genus JADKHX01. Next base: position 22,529 of record JADKHX010000008.1, read on the forward strand.
TCACACCAAATCGGTGATTCATCCCATTGATTGCAAAAACGCAACGCGTCCAAGACATCGCGTCGGTGTTTCGTCACACACAGCGCACCGCCCGGATGGGTGATCAACAGAATCTTCTCACCGCAGCCTTGTATCGACATCACGGTAGAAGGCCGCAAGTCGCAATTTGCCGACGGTGGCAATTTGTTTTGGGATGCTAATACGAGAAAGGGAATGCAATGAAAGACGGAAATTTAATCAGATTAGGTGCAACCAACAATCGGCTACGCCGCAAGCAATTAACTGTGCTGGTGACTCAAGCTGTGGGATTGTTGGCGCTAAGCGCGAGTCCGATTGTGTTGCACGCACAAGAGGCGGGCGGCGTTGCACGCGTTGAGGTCACAGGATCAAATGTGCGTCGGTTGACCCAGAAACGCCGAGCCCAGTGCAGGTCATTTCGGCTGAAGATTTGGCGAAATCTGGCTATACATCGGTTAACGATGTTTTGCAAAATATCACGTCAAACGGTCAGGGCATGCTTGACACTGGTTTCAGCGGTGCGTTTGCCGCCGGTGCAAGTGGCATATCGTTGCGTGGACTTACGGTTGGGGCAACGCTCGTCCTGATAGATGGCCACCGCATGGCTGGCTACCCATTGTCTGACGATGCGCAACGTTCGTTCGTTGACATTGCTTCCATCCCATTTGATGCCGTCGAGCGGATCGAAGTGCTTAAAGATGGCGCGTCCGCAGTTTATGGATCAGATGCAGTTGCTGGCGTTGTCAACATCATCCTGAAAAAGCGTTTCAAAGGCACTACGTTCAGTGCGGACTACGGCAGTACGCAGCACGGTGGTGGGGAGACGAAAAAAATGTCGTTCTCACACGGTTTTGGTTCGGATGATCACTACGGCTATTTCGCACTGGAATATCGTCACCGTAACCCAATCCTGCTAAAACAGCGTGAAGGTACGTGGAATAGTTTTGACTGGCGTCCATTCGGTGGTGACGACATTCGACCAGGTTCGGTTAACCATGTAGTGACCTCACCTCGCGTTCTGACACCGATTCTGCAAGTCCCCGGTAGCGCCAGCGGCACCGCAGCAAATTTTGTGTTTCTGGATAATCGCTGCGCCCACGCAAATTGGCGCGCAGGCGGGTGTACCTTTGAAAATGACTGGGCGCAATTGCAACCCGAGACCGAGAACCTCAATTTGTCTTCCAGCTTTACGACAAAAATTGACAGTAACTGGGAGTTGAATGTCAAAGCCTCGTTCTATAACAGTCAGGGGCGACAAACTCGTGTCGGCGCAGTGGTGCCTTTCGGCTCGTTTGCTGGCAACACGGCATTTGGTCCGGGCACCGGACCGACCCCGGGCGTAGGTGCCAATGCCGCATACACTGTACCCGCCACCTACCCAGGCAATACACTAGGCGTTGCCGCCAATGTGCGTGCGCTATTACCTGACACCGGTAATCGTCGGGTCACACAAACGGACACGACCAGCACGCGCTTGGTTGCTGACCTGACAGGGAATTTATGGGGTTGGGACATGGATGTGGCCGTTGGGCACACCAGGGTTGAAACGCTTGCCGAATACGATGGATATTTAAATACGACTGAGCTTTTCAACGCGCTAAATAACGTCGCCGACCCATTCAAGTTAGGCGGAGGCAATAGCGCTGCTGTGATGGCGCGAGTCGCACCTCACGTCGAAAACAAGTCAACCAACTCATTGGATTTCATCGACTTGCGCGCAAATCGTGAGCTTATGCAACTCTCCGGTGGCCCGCTTGGGCTGGGCTGGGGTGCCAGCTACGTTCGCAAGAATCTGAATCAGCCAGATACCGTCCAGGCTCAAAACGGTACGGTTCAAGGCCTTAGCACCGCCTTTGCCTTGGGACGTGATACCGTCCGTTCAGCTTACGTTGAACTGGTTGCTCCGTTGACCAAGACATTCGAAGTAGAAGGCGCCGTTCGCTACGACGACTTCGCTTCGTTTGGCAGTTCGACCACACCCAAAGTCGGGTTCAAGTTCACACCATCGAAGGCGTTTGCAATTCGAGGTACGGCAGCCGAAGGATTCCGTGCACCCAACGCTGCCGAAAACGGGATTTCCGGCTCACAGTTCGTGTTCAACAACATCCGCGACCCCCTGAACTGTCCGGCATCGAACGCCAACGGAACACCAAACACGACGTCACCTTTGAACGTGCCGGCATTCTGTTCATTCGCGCCGACTTACCTACAAGTGTCTACGCCCACACTCAAACCTGAGGAGTCCAAGTCCTACACTCTGGGCCTCATTCTCGAGCCTGTCCGTGGTTGGTCGACCACGCTTGATTTCTACAGCATCGAAATGAAGAACCAAATTATCCCAATGGCGTCCTTGGCTACCTTTAATCCGTTGGCTTTCGCGGTTCGTGGCGCGCCACAAGTGGCGACCTTCGGCGACGGAAGTACGGGGCTGACACCTGCCGGGACGATTCAGTTCATCGCTCAACCTTACGTCAATGGCCAATCAGCCAAAACGACAGGTTACGAGCTTGAAACACGCTACAAGTGGAATCTCGGCGAGATGGGCAAGCTCACCACAGGGTTTCAATTCGCGCACTTGATGTCGTACAAGGTTACCTTGAACGGCGTGACGACCGAGCTTGCTGGCACCCATGGCCCAGCAATTATCGGCGGCAACACTGGCAACCCGCGCGACCGTGCGCAATTGACCTTGTCTTGGGAAAAGGGGCCGCTCACCGCAACCACCACGACAAATTATGTCAGCGGCTATGACCTTACAGACCCGGCCAACGGGATCGTAACTTGCGATGATGGGCTGAACTATGCCAGCACCCGCTATGCTGACACCACGGTGCCAGGCGCAACGCAGTTTTGCAAGGTCAAGTCTTTTACCACCACCAATCTTAATTTGCGCTATGCGGTCAACAAACAGCTGACCCTCACTGGCACCATAAACAATCTCTTCGATCAAGAGCCACCCGTTGATCAGATGACCTATGGCGGTACAGGGTCGAATGCGTCCAGCGGTGGCACGGGAGCGGCCTATAACCCGTCACTACATCAAGCCGGAGCAGTGGGTCGGTTCTATAGCGTTGGCCTAGCTTACAAGTTCTAGCAACGGAAGATATACCAAGGCGCCCGCAGAGCAATGCGGGCGTCCTTTTTTTACAGGAGCTTTTCAAATGAAGAAGATATCTCTGCACCATCTGTTTGCTCTCGCCTTAATTGCATTCGTGGCACTCCCAGTTCAGGCCGGCGAAGCAGCCTACGCGCCAGAAGAACAGGTCTATATTTCCAACGGCGAGACCACGCGCCGTGTAGCCGAAACCTACTTCGATGCATATATCCGGCGCGACTGGACGGCGATCGAAGGCCTTATCAGCGAAGATGGCGGTTTCAGCGACCCAACCTCAGAACAGATCTTTGGCACGAAGCCACATCGCGGCAAGGAGGAAACCATCAAGGCCTTCCGCAGTGGTTATGCCGGCATTACCGCAATGAGTGCCAATATCACACGCACCGTGTTTTCCTCGTCTTACGCGCTCTTTGAAGGCACGCTCGACTGGACGCTCAAGCTGCAAAGCGGCAAGACCATCGATACGAAGGAAATGCCGATTGTCGTCATCCTGACGATCAAGGATGGCAAGGTTGTCGATCACAAGGACTACGCCGATTACCGGTCCTTCATCGAAGCGTTTCGTCGCGTCCGTGCGAAATAAAAAACCGGGCGCTCAAGATTTGTCGTCACGTTGAGCGCCCTAAACGATTTGCATTTGAGGATAGTGATCGTTCATGCCGCGTAAGAGAATTGAAATGAAAGTCAATATCACTCGCTTAATGTTTTTCGTTTTCCTTTTCACCCAACCAATATTCTGCTCTGCAGAACAATCTTCAGTAATCGCCAGATACAGCGTGAAATATGTTGGCAATGATCGATTTAGTGTCAAGGCGGCTTTTGCGCTACCAACCAGCCGACTCGATCTCAACCATCACGGAGCCGTTGGCCGGCCGGGTGGACAAGCAAGCTCCGTATACGAACTAAAAGCCTTTGATAGTCACAACAATCCAGTAGCCATTGAATACAAGGACGAAGGTACGTGGAGAACCGTCGACGCCAGTGCACGGCGGATCGAGTATGAATTGGTCGCTGATCATGACTCGGCCATATGGGCTGCCGGCAAAGAAGAGGTCGCTACGAAGTTTGATGCGAGTTATTACTTTGTCGGCGACGCATTCTTTCTCGTCGATTACGACTGGCCAAAGACTGGTCGCATTCACCTTAATTTTGAGCTGCCCATGTCCTGGCGATTGGCATCCCCTTGGCGAACCGATGGCGATACGCTGGTCGTTTATGGACCAGACGCGTTGGGGCGAAATGCATTTGTTGTCGGAAATGCGAGGTCGCGCACGCAGCAAGTTGGTCAATTGGAGCTGACTTGGTTGGCTGACGAACGTGTTGCGCCAGCGGCAAGGGCCCTAGCGCCGCTATTTGAGCGACTTCCCCTTGCCTACAGTTCATTCTGGAAGGGGTCACCTGATCAGCAGTTGAGCATATTTCTGTTGTCCGACAATCTGACCGACGGCGGAGCGTTCAAGAATAGCTTCGCAATGCGGCTCGACACGCCACTGCGTGATTCCGAGCAACCCATTTGGATGCACACGATGGCGCATGAGCTGATGCACATCTGGATGGACCAGAGCAATGACGGTATTGGGCGACGTGAAGGGGGCAGTCTTTATTGGTTCACAGAGGGCTTTACTGACTACCTGACGATCAAACTCATGCGTCAGTCTGACCTACTTGACCGAACCATGACAGCGCAGCGAATCGCCAATCTTATTCGTCGATATGCGGTCGGTCGAAGAATTTCCGTCGGGACAGGACTACAGGCAGCCGGTGATCGAAAACATGAAAACTGGGAGCTCATATACGGCGGTGGTGCAGTTATTGCATTATTGTTGGATGCTGAACTCTCGGCAAACTCACCGGTGGCGTTTCGCGACATGTTGCGGCACTTGCAACATCAGGGCGGCAAGCCCCTTGATGGCAACGCAATCCTCAATCTAATGGACGAGAACAGCGCGGGAAGAGCAAGCGCTGTCTTTCGGGAAGTGGATACTGGTTTGACGCTAGGAAAAATTCGAGAGAGGCTCTATGCGGCCGGCATTCATGTGGAGAGCTTCGCCAGCGATGAAGTGTATGTTGAGTTTGCAGAGTGCCGACAATTGCTTTGTGCGGACTCATTGTGGGGGCAGCGACGAAGTGAGGCGATCGGGAGCACGCTCAAGTAGCTGAGCTTTCTCGAGATCGAATTCTTCTTTCGACTGAGATAGATCAGCCTACAAGCGCATGCGGCGCTGATCTAGGCTAGTCGTTGGCGCTTGGCGGGCTGCGCCGGTATTGCCCCGGCGACATGCCGCTCATGCGCGTGAACGCACGACCGAAGTTGGCCGGGTCGCCATAGCCCAACAAAATTCCGATTTCGCTGACTGAGTAGCGGGCGTCGGCCAGCAGCTTGCAGGCCGTCGTGCGCTGTTGCTCGGCCAGCAATTCGCGGTAGCTCGTACCTTGCGCCGCCAGCGCCCGGATCATCGTGCGTTTGGACACGCATAGTGTGCTTGCAAAAGCATCCTGCTGCGGCAAGATGAGCGCCTTTGCCCCCGCACCAATTTGATCAAAATGTGATGCCAACAAATGTCGCAATCGTGTGCTGATATCGTTCGGCTGGAGTAGCGCGTCGAGCATTTCTCGGCAGGTAATCAGCGACGATCGATAGGATTTTTCGTCATACATCAGACTTGGCAGCGCGGCTAGATCGGCGGGGATGGTGAATGCGTTGAGGCTGGCATTGAAGGTCACCGGCGCATGAAAAAATTTGCTGTATTGCGTATGATGTTTGGGTGGCGCTGTGGCAATCAGAAGGCGCGCCTCGCTGACGCGATGTCCAAGCACGACCTCGACATATGACTGAAAGACGTGTAGCACCAGCTCGACTAATGCCGCTGCAACGGGTCCCAATCCGCTTGCCGCGACTTCGACGATCAGCGCGATTCTGTCATCTATCGTCTCAACGCGGTAGCGCATGTAAGGTGCGCGGATGCGGGCGAACTTCGCCAATACGTCGATTCCGTCGCCCAAGGTCGGCGCACTGAGCGCAGCGAAACCAAGCGGGCCGTGGCTGCTGACGTCTAGCGCATCGGCCAGCTCAAGCGCCCACGCGGAATCCTTGGCGAGACTAATCGCATTTTTGAATATCGAGAGTTGCTGCGCGACAGTGATACTTGCCTGTTGTTTAACTTGATGCACCGTCACCCCGGTGCCCTCTAGCAAACGCAAGGTGTCATCCGGCCAGCGCTGCAGCAAGATGCGCGTATAGGTACTGGGAGTTGGCAGAGGGTCAATCGTCATGCCACATTATGGCGTAAAAAGACTATAAGATTGTCACTTAATGCTCTCGTCGACCGGTATAACTGTCCCTAAGATGCAAGCTCTCGTGACCCAATCTGGAGTAGCAAATGAAAACATTCGTCGTTCAGGACCCAAGCAAAGGACAAATCGTTTATCAAGATCGCAAGCGCTATCTCTGGCTGGCGTCCTTGTTCTATCCCATGGCCGCGTTTAGCGGCATTGCGCTTTATCTGACTTTCGGGAGCGAGGCGTGGTTGGTCACACCGTTGGTGATGACCTATGGCGGCGCGAGCTTTTTTGATTGGTGGTTTGGCGAAGACAAACACAATCCGCCGGAAGAAATTGTGCCGGCCTTAGAAGACGACACCTACTATCGGTGGCTGCCTTTGCTTACCGTGCCGATGCATATAGTTGTGCTTCTAGTGATGGCCGCATTCGTCGGGACGCACGATCTATCGATACCTGCACTGGCAATCGTCGCCCTGTCGGCGGGTTTGGTCAGTGGTTTGGGCATCAACACGGCACATGAGCTTGGCCACAAGAAGACCAAGTTTGAACGCTGGATGGCGCGCATCGTCCTCGCCGTACCTGCCTACGGACACTTCTGCGTTGAACACAACCGTGGCCATCATCGCCATGTCGCGACACCCAACGATCCAGCCAGCTCGCGTTTGGGTGAGAACATCTATCGCTTTGCCATGCGTGAGATTCCCGGCTGCTTCAAGCGTGGTTGGGCTGTTGAGGCTGAGCGCCTGCAGCGTCTAGGCAAATCCGCCTGGCATTACGAGAACGAAGTCTTGCAGTCGTACGCGCTGACTGCAGTGTTCCAAATTGCGCTGATCGTCGCCTTCGGTTGGATCATGCTGCCCTTCCTCGCGATCCACAATTTCTTTGCCTGGTGGCAACTGACTAGCGCCAACTACATTGAGCACTACGGCCTGCTGCGCAAGCAAAACGCCAACGGCAGCTTTGAACATTGCCAGCCGTGGCATTCGTGGAATGCAGATTATTTCGCCTCGAACATGCTGCTATATCAGTTAGAGCGCCACTCCGACCATCACGCGCACCCCACTCGCCGCTATCAAAGTTTGCGTAGCTTCCCGAACTTACCAACCCTACCCAACGGTTATTTCGGCATGTACCTAGTCGCCTTGATTCCGCCGCTGTGGTATTTCGTGATGGACAAGCGCTTGCTGGCACTGCCTCACATCAATGGTGACCTGTCGCTGGTCAATATTGATCCTGCCCGGCGCACTGAGATGCTTGAGCGCTATGGTTCCAGCGCACCATTGCAAGCAGCCTAGGAGCACCACCATGGCGACCTACCTTTGCCCCGATTGCGGATACCGTTACGACGAAGCCAAAGGGGACGCCCACGAGGGCTACCCGCCGGCGACAAAGTTTGCCGACCTGCCGGAAGACTTCGTCTGCCCGGACTGCTCGGTGCGGGCCAAGGTCGATTTCATTGACGAATCAGATTCTGAAAGTAAATAGCCAATAACTATCTATTGAATTGTTATAAGTCATTGGAAATAACTATTGCCGAAGCCTAACATGCGAAGCGTCAGCCGGGTATTTCACCCGGTTCAATCATCCAGGAGACGCACCATGGCACAGCAACAGCAGTCACCCACGATCAAAAACCTCGAGTCCGCCTTTGCTGGCGAGTCGATGGCGCACATCAAGTACCGTTACTTCGCCAAGCTTTGTCGCGCCAAAGGCGACGAAGCCACCGCCAAGGCATTCGAGGCCACGGCAGATCAAGAAGTCCAACACGCGTTCGGTCATCTCGATCTGCTTTATCCTGCCGCATCACTCACCCCGGCGCAGTGTTTGCAATACGCGATTGACGGTGAGACTTACGAATACACCGAAATGTATCCATCATTCCGCCATGCCGCCGAAGTAGAAGGCAACGCTGCAGCGGTAAAGGAGATCGACGAACAAATCGCGGAATCAAAAGAGCACGCTGAGTTTTTTGCGGCAACCTTGGCCAAAGCCGCGAAACGATTCGCTGCGTTGGCGAAAGTTGAGGAAAGACACGCAGCGCATTACCGCGCCCAACTCGCCTCGATTACTGCTTAATCACACTATTCAACGGCGTCCCGTCAGCACCAACTGACAAGGCAGACGCCGCAACCTTGACCAAAGAAAGAGAAATCATGAAAACTTATGTCTGTATCGTATGTGGATATGTTTATAGCGAAGCCGATGGTGATCCGGAACACGGCATCGCTGCGGGTACCCGTTGGGACGATGTGCCGAACTCGTGGTGCTGCCCCGATTGCGGCGTAGCCAAGGCCGACTTTGAAATGCAGGAAATCTAAGATGGCCAATGAGCTGACCACCGGCGTGTTGATTGTTGGTTCTGGAATGGCCGGTGTGACGCTCGCCCGCGAGCTGCGCAAACTGGATGCAAACGTCGACATCACTTTGATCAGTGCCGACGGCGGTGGCTTCTATTCCAAGCCGAATATTTCCAACGCGCTAGCTGCCGGGAAATCGGCAGATCAGTTGATGATGTCGCAGCGCGATGCATTGGCGGCACAGCTCAAGATTCAGATTCACTCCGAATGTCGAAGTGAAAGCGATTGACGCGCAGTCCGCCACGGCCGTAACTTCCATCGGCGATTTTGAATATCAACATTTGGTGCTTGCACTCGGCGCGCGTCCGATTCGTTTGCCAATCGCAGGCGACGGCGCGGCGGATGTATTGTCAATCAATCATCTTGATCACTACGCCGAATTTCGCCGCGCCTTAGGTGGCAAAGGCGACGGCAAGAAGCGCGTAGCGATACTCGGCGCTGGGCTCATCGGTTGTGAGTTCGCCAACGATTTACGCCTCGGTGGTTTTGATCGAACTGTATTCGATCTCGCGCCACAACCCTTGGGTCGTTTGCTCCCGCCGAAAGCCGCCGCGTTCTTGCAACAACGTATGGAAGCATGGGCGTGAAATTTCACTTCAATACCAGCATAACCCAACTAAAACAACGAGAGCCCCCGCGTGAGCCCCGCTGGACAGCCACAACGTCGAACACCAAGCTGATCTTGTGCTCTCGGCGATTGGCTTGATCCCAGAAACAGCCTTGGCCAAAGCCACAGGATTGGCTGTCAATCGCGGCATCATCGTCAATCGCCAACGGCGGCCCGAAAGCGCCAAGCACCGATCTACGCTCTGGGCGACTGCATGGAAAGTCAGCGAATTAAATCTGCCGTTCATCCTTCCGATCATGGCGCAAGCACGGGCGCTGGCAAAAACGCTGACCGGAACGCCAACTGAATTGGCTTATTCCGCGATGCCAGTAGAGTAAAAACGCCTGCCTGCCCGACCGTGGTCTGCCCACCGCCACAAGGCAGCGTTGGCGAATGGCAAGAGGTCGTTGATGCAGATGGGGGAAGGGGCAATGTTCGCCGGCGCGGACGGCAAACCACTCGGCTTCGCCCCGCTTGGTAGCGCGACAACCGAGCGGCAAGCGTTGGCAGCGTTAGTGCCAGTGTGGTTGTAAGCGCTGACGCTCCAGGCGGCCGGCCCATGATCGCTGCCCCTTCTTTTTTCTCTCGCAACGGCGTATCACCAGCACCAACTGGTAAATCCGCAATTCGCAGGCCTGCGTTAGACTGCAAGACAGCCTTTTTGTGCCGTCTGGCACAGCGCCACAGGAGTTTCCCTTATGTCTCGACTTCCCGTGATTGTTGGTTTTGGTGGATTCAATGCTGCTGGTCGCAGTTCGTTTCATCATGGTTATCGGCGCATGGTGATCGAATCGCTGCCGGAAAAAATACGCGAGGAAACTTTGGTTGGCCTCGCCACTTTGATGAAGCTGGTGACCTATTCCGAAAGCCAGTATGTCGATGCCGATGGCAATGCACTTGACCCGCATGAAGTGGCCGCCAAATTTAGTCAGCAAATTCTGGATTCGACGCTGATTCGCCGCATTGAAGCGTTTGACGATACCGCCGTGCACACCCACCAAAAAGTTGATTTGGCGGCAAGCGCTGGTGCACCTTTCACATTCACTTTGCCGGTCAAACAATTGCCGCAACCTTTGCCTCTATCGTGGTCAGTTGTGATGCCGGCAGAGATGTCGTCGAGCGCATTGGCGCAGGTCACTGTGGCGACGGGCTTCCATGGTTTGATTGCCAGCACGCGCGATTTACCGGTCAAATCTGCCGGGCAATTGCCATCAGGTTTTGACCCCGCCGATCACTACAACTCGCGCTCGCATCCGCGCGGTGTGCAATTGGCGGTGACGGCTGCATCGGATGCTGTGCATTCCATTGGGATCGACTGGAAGACCATTGCCAATGCTGTGCATCCCGACGAAATCGGCGTGTTCGCAGCCAGCGGCATGAGCCAACTGGACGAGAACGGCAACGGCGGCATGATGCAAGCGCGACTCAAAGGCGAGCGCGTTTCGGCGCGGCAATTACCACTCGGCTTGAACACCATGCCAGCCGATTTTGTGAATGCTTACGTGCTCGGTAGTGTAGGTGTGACCGGTGCCGTGACTGGTGCTTGCGCCAGTTTTTTGTACAACTTGCGCCTCGGTGTAGACGACATTCGCATGGGTCGTCGCCGTGTCGTGGTGGTCGGTTGTACCGAAGCGCCAGTGGTCTCCGAAATCATTGAAGGCTACGCCACGATGGGCGCGCTAGCGACTGCCGAAAATCTCGCCAAGCTCGACGGTGTCGATGTCGCGCATTGCGACTATCGCCGATCGAGCCGACCGTTTGGCGAAAACTGTGGCTTCACTCTGTCCGAGTCCGCGCAGTATGTGGTGTTAATGGATGATGAACTGGCGATGCAATTGGGCGCAGATATTCATGGTGCAGTGAGCGATGTTTTTGTCAATGCCGATGGATACAAAAAATCGATTCCGGGACCAGGCGCGGGCAACTACATCACCATGGCAAAAGCGGTGGCTTCAGCCGTCGCGATTGTTGGCGCGGAGGCGGTGCGCGAGCGCAGTTTCGTGCAAGCCCACGGTTCCAGCACGCCACAAAATCGCGTGACCGAATCGGTGATTTTGGATAGCGTGGCACGGGCGTTTGATATCGCGCATTGGCCGGTTAGTGCAGTCAAAGCCTACGTCGGCCACCCGCTCGCACCGGCGAGTGGCGATCAACTGATGTCGTCACTTGGCGTTTTCAAATACGGCATCATGCCGGGCATAAAAACCATCGACAAAGTCGCCGATGACGTTGTCGCTGAGCGCTTGCAAATATCTAATCGCGATATCGCTGAGGGTGTTGGCGCGCGCGATGTAGCGTTTTTGAACTCCAAAGGATTCGGCGGCAACAACGCCACCGCTGCAGTGTATTCGCCACGAGTGGTGGAGAAAATGCTGCTGAAGCGCTACGGCGAAACAGCATTTGCGGACTACGCAGCGCGCCGCGAGGCTACCCGCAAACACGCAGCGGCCTACGACGCGGAAGCCTCACGTGGCAACCTGCAAACCATTTATCAGTTCGGCGAAAACATGATCGACGAATCAGCCATAACGATAGCTTCGACCCATCTCACCTTGCCGGGCTTTGCTCACGCGATAAATTTGCCGACGACCAATCCCTTCGGCGACATGGTGTAAGCAGTTCAATGATTCTGGAGGTCGCGCCACTGCAAATTCGTGCTGGTCAATCGGCAAAATTTGAATTGGCATTTGCCCATGCGCAGCAAATCATCGAAGCAATGCCCGGATATCTTTCGCATTCACTGCAACGCTGTATCGAACGCGACAATGAATATATTTTGTTGGTCGAATGGGACACGCTAGCGGCACACGAAATTGGTTTTCGCGGCTCACCGCAATACCAACAATGGAAAGCGCTACTGCATCATTTTTACGAACCGATGCCCAGGGTTTCGCACTACGCAGCTGTTCCATTCGCTGAAACACTTACGTCGACTCGCTAGCCACCATGAAAAATTCAAGCCATAGCGCGCTGTTCGACTGGTTAGTACGTCATAGCAAATCAAGCTTTGTTTTGATGTGCATTTCATTTATGGCATTCGGTGTGCTCTCCTACAATCTGGTGGTGTATATAGCGGCCAACGCAAACTATCTGTTGACCTACCGATGGGACGCGATTGTCGATGGTGGCGCCCAGCAACTGCTCGAGATATGGGGCACGGCGTTTCTGGCTTTGGGATGCTATTTGGTGTTCAAGCTATGCGAGCACGCGCTGATAGAACGAATCGCACACCAGCCCCGCCAAGCAGATCAACCGACGCCGGTCGCAGAAGTCGTCGACGCTGAAGCAGATGCGACCCTTCATTAAATCCTTGCGTTTGGGCACCGTCGCTTGCAACATCGCCACCACCGATTGATCCTTGCCCATGCGCAAATACAAACGCCTGCTTGCAGTTCTTGCGTTTCTCGCGCTACTGTTGGCTATCGTTCAACTATCCGGCCTACGCGATAATTTCAGCTTGGAGTTTTTGCAGCACCAGATCCTGGCTCACCAAGTAGCCGGTTTGCTGGTTTTCGTCGTGTTGTTCTCGATCGGCAATTTGATTCAGATCCCGGGTTGGATTTTCCTTGCTGCAGCGGTACTGACACTGGGAAAGTTGATGGGTGGACTCGCAACCTATGCTGCCGCCAGCGCCTCATGTGTGGTGACGTTTCTGGTGATCAAAGCGATCGGCGGCGATGCATTGCGCCAGTTAGACAACAAAATTGCTTTGAGAATTTTCCGCCGTCTCGATACACACCCGATTCGAAGCATTGCCCTGCTGCGTATGCTTTTTCAAACCGTTCCTGCGCTCAACTATGCGCTTGCACTGTCTGGCATTAAATTCAGACATTATCTGGTCGGTACCTTAGTTGGGCTACCCATACCGATCAGCCTGTATTGCCTGTTCTTCGATTACCTCGCTAAGCTGCTGATTCCCACTACTTCAGCTTGAACGCTTGTCAGCACCAACTCACACCGCGTATTCGCGCTCCAGATAGTCGATGATTTTGCTCGACTCATAGAGCTTTGCGCCGGTGTTCGGGTCTTCTAAATACGGTACTTGAACGCGGCCAAATTGCGCCAGCACTTGCTCGCGCCGACCACCCGCTTTGGGTTTGTATGGCCCTGGCTTCACGCGCATCGCGGCTGGACCCATGTCGGCAAATTGCTCTTTTCCAATGTTGTGCAACACATAGGCAAGTTCCAACTCCGTTAGACGTTCGCGTACCAAGCGGGTGTATGGGCTCGATTCGAAACTCCAAAGCTCGAGCAATTTATCTGGCTGTTTGGCAGCGCGGCCGGTTATTCCACGCATCATTCGCAGCACTGACCCCGCGCCGCTGGCTAGCGGGCGCAGTTTGCCGGGTCGATAAATGGCGGGCGTTTGCTGCGCGCCATAGGTTTGGAATAAATAATCGATGATGTCTTTCGATTCATACATCACGGTGTTGTTATTTGGGTCAACCAGCAAGGGAAATTGCGCCTTGCCGCCAATGCGTATCGCCTCGGGTCGATAATATTTGCCGCCGCGCGGGCAAGGATAAATTTCCGCATCCAGTCCCAGCGCGGTAAGTGCTTCGCGCACCAATTTGCAAAATGGACTGCCTTCCATGTCATACAGTCGCAGCCGCTTTTTTGGTTGCACTGCTGCTGTTACTAGCGAGGTGCCACGCCAAAGTGACGCGCTAGATGCAGCAATGGAAGTCGCTACGCTGAGTTGATGAAGGATTTTATTGGCCATGACTATCTCCCATCACGGTATCGTACTTAGAACAGTTTCCGCCTGCCCGCGTGCGCTCACAATTCCGAGTCGTGTTTTCAGTGATATTGGTTGGTCGTTAAATAAGGCGCTGTAATACACCGTATTGCACATGACCTTTTTTACATAGTCGCGGGTTTCAGTGAACGGAATTGTTTCGGCGTAAATCGCACCTTCCATTGCGTTTTGATCTCGCCATTTTCGTGCGCGGCCGGGTCCTGCGTTGTACGCCGCCGAAGCCAGCACCGGTTGATTTTCAAGCGAGTCGAGCACGATTTTTAGATAGTTGGTGCCCAGTTCGATATTGGTATTTAAGTCCGTGGTGCGCTTGGGTTGGAAACTGCGCATGCCAATTTGGCGCGCGACCCATTTTGCGGTGGCTGGCATGACTTGCATTAATCCTTGCGCACCGACAGAGGATTTGGCAGCAGGGACAAAACGACTCTCTTGCCGCATCAATCCATACACCCAAGCGCCATCAAGCGCCAAGCGTTTGGTCGCTGGGTCGATTTGGTCGCGAAACGGTGCGAGATAACGCAAGCTGTAATCATGCTGCGTCGTCGTGCGATCGGCAGTGTGAATCGCGCGATCCAACACACCCTCAGTCCGCGCAAATTCAGCTGCCGCCAACAACTCACGGTCGTTCAAATCGCGCAGCGCCCATGACCATTCCTTCAAGCCCTCGGTGCGCATATCCAAGCGAAATAGTGCGAGCGCACGTTGCAAACCCGGACGCACACTGGCTGCTGCTAATTCGACCCGAGTCGGCGCACTGGCTTGCGGTGGCAGTGTGGTCACGCGACCTAATTCGTCACTCGCCAGCGTGCCGTAGAAATTGGATTGTGTGGCGATTTTTTGATACAACCTGGTGGCTTCCGCAGCTTCGCCATTTGCGGCCAGCGCGCGCGCTTTCCAATAAATCCAATCTGGTGTGTTGGCCAAATCAGGCGGCATGCGAGCAATTGCGCGCTGCACCGCTTTCCAATCTAGTGCGCGTAGCGCGGCGCGGGCTTGCCAAGCGAGTTGAAAGTCGCTCGCCGTACTTGGAGCCAATCCATTGCCGGTCTCGAACCACCGCAGTGCTTCTGGTTGATGCTTGAGCGCCGCAGCCAGCGCAATCTGGCCCCAACCGTAGGCACGCTCCTCGGTGCTAAATTGTGGCGCGTTGAGTTCCAATTGCGCCAGGCGCTGCGCGGCCTTTTGCGCATCGGTTTGCGCCAAACGTTGCAGCGCAAACAAGGTTTTTTCGCGATTACCCCGACTCGCATAGGCAGCATTCGCACCACTACCAAATTTGTTCAGCCAAACGTCCGGTCGCTTCGATATCGCCTCCAAACCTTTGCCATCAAAACCTTCGCTATCGGGCAAAAACGCTGCGTCTTTGGCTAAAGCTATTTTTCGGGTTTCCATTTTCCGCCGCAAACGCTGCCACACCTCTTCGACCGTCAGACCACCAGCGGCCACCAATTGCGTGACTACGGCGTCGCAAGCTTGCGGTAAATCCTGTCCCGAAAGCCACACCCCGCGCACGCGCTCCGGCGCACTAGCCGCCTGTGCCGCGTAACAGTCAATATCAACTTCACGTTGCACCAACAGTGAATTTTCGCGGGTAAATGTTTGCCAATCCGCTCGCTCGCCGAGCTTACGCAGCCAGTCGCCGCGCAGGCGTTCAGCGAGATAAGTGCCGGCATTGGCGTTTAGAAATGCGGCAATACCTGCCTCATCAGCGCGCGATTTGTCGTCAAGGCTCAAGCGCAATCGCCAGTATTGCGCCCAAGGCTGAAGCGCGTGGCCATCCAGCGCGACGATCGCCTTATTTAGATTGCTGCTATCGGACTTATGGAATGCAGTGCGTGCGGCAACAAACGCTTTGTCGCTCGACGACTCAAGCGCAACACACACACCAGAGAGCGCCGCCAGCATGCACAACATTACAAGCCGGTGAATACCGCAAGATTTGCCGCCGAAGCGGTTAACATTGTTCATCGTGACTCGCATCGTTACCCATTTAGTTTGTACTTGCCTACATTGCCGACAACTGCACCTACCTTAGCATGACCACGACTCACGCATCCCTTGATAATTCTGCTGATTCGCTCGCTTTTCGTGCGGCTATTCGCCGTGAGCGGCTGGCTGCACGATTAGCTTTGGCGAGCGATGCGCGTCGACATACCGCCACCTGCACACAAATCGAGCGCCATTTGTCGGATTGGTTTGCTGCACGCACGCCGACCAGCTTCGGATTTTGCGCAACCATTCGTGGCGAATTTGACGCTGTGCCTGTGGCCGAGCGCCTGATAGCGCAAGGCTGGCAGGCTGCAATGGCGGTAAGCGTGCAAGCCAATTGCCCACTTGAGTTTCGCGAATGGACGCCGAAGTCGACAATGATCACCGACCGTCACGGCATTCCCGTGCCGCAAAGTGCATTGGTTGCCGCGCCGGACATTTTGTTGATTCCTTTGCTCGCGTTTGATGCCCAAGGCTTTCGTTTGGGCTATGGTGGTGGATATTTTGATCGGACCTTGAGCGCGCTTGCGACTCGCCTGTCAAAACCATTGGCCGTTGGGGTAGGTTTTGCACTTGCCAAAGTGGACACTGTGTATCCGCAGGTGCATGATGAAGCTATGGATTTCATCATTACCGAAAATGGAATTTGTTCGATTGCACCTGATGTGAAAGGCTTGCGGCGGTGATAGAAAGACGACAAGACGGCGCGCGTCGCGAACAATTGCGCCAGCAATTGCAGATTCTCGACCACGTCCAAGGCTCGATCATTACGCTGGATGTCAATGCCAGGGTCACCGGCTGGAATCATGGTGCGGAGCGCCTGTTTGGCTATACCACTGCTGAGGCGATCGGTCGTCACGTGGCCTTTATCTATGCCGATGACAACATCAGCCAAGCCGAAGTTGATGCCGAAGTCGCGGCGCAATTTGCTCAATCAGACCGGCGCGAGCTAGAAGTTCTGCGCCGTCGAAAAAATGGCCAAGTGTTCTGGGCAAGTTTGTTGCTCTCACCAATGCAGAGCGAAAACGGCGAAACGATTGCGCTCATCGCCTATCTGACCGACATCACCGAGCGCCATCAGGCGGATGAAATGTCGCGCTTGAATTCGCGGATTTTCCGGCAGTCACAAGAAGGCATCATGATTACCGATGCCGACAAAGAAATCGTTTCGGTCAATCCTGCGTTTTGTCGCATCACTGGCTATCAACCGGACGAACTCATCAACAAAAATCGCGACTTATTTCGCTCCAATCGTCACGAGGCCGATTATTACAAACGCATTCGCGATGAGCTTTTGCGCGTTGGCTACTGGCAGGGCGAGTTATGGAGCCGCCGCCGTGACGGAGAAATCTTTCCGGCCTGGGCGTCTATCGGCGTGGTACGAGATGCGTCCAACAAAATCACCAATACTTTTTTCAACATCAGCGATATCACCGAGCGCAAACGCGCCGAAGGGGCGATGCATCAACTTGCCTACTACGATGATCTGACCAATTTGCCCAACCGCGCGTTGTTCCGACGACTGCTCGATCAGGCGCTATTGGAAGCGCAACGGCTCAAACTCCACGGTGCGCTTTTGTTCATTGATTTAAATCGTTTCAAACCGATTAACGACACGCTGGGTCACACCACCGGTGATAAGGTTTTGCATGAAGTCGCAGACCGCCTGCGTAATTGTTTACGTGGCGCTGACGTGGTTGCGCGCTTGGGCGGTGACGAATTTGTGGTTGCATTGTTTGACACCACCGAGCGCGAACACGCGGCCTTGGTGGCGCAAAAATTGGTCGCCGAACTTGAAGTGCCGCTGGTCATCGACGATACCGAATTAGCCCTGGGAGCAGCCATCGGCATCGCGGTTTATCCCGACGATGCCACCGATGCTGACACTTTGTTGCGCCTCGCCGACATTGCCATGTATCGCGCCAAAAAATCTGGTACCGATGGTTTTTGTTTTTACAGCAACGACATGAATTTGCGCGCCGTCGGTCGGCTCAGTTTGGAAGCGCATCTGCGGCGCGGGATTGAGCGGCACGAGCTGCAATTGCACTATCAACCGAAAGTGTCGCTGGTCGACGGAAAAATTATTGGTGCCGAGGCATTAGTGCGCTGGCAGAACCCCGAGCGCGGGATGGTATCGCCGGGCGATTTCATTCCCTTGGCCGAAGAAACCGGTTTGGTGGTGCAAATCACCCATTGGGTGCTGGAAGAAACTTGCGCACAGGCCAGTCGTTGGCAACAAGCCGGATTGCCGCCGCTACGCATCGCGGTAAATCTATCCGCTCGCGATTTTTCGCCCGGCTTGCCGCAACGGATTGTGGGTTTGCTTGAGCGTCATGGCTTGTCCAGCGATTGGCTGGAGCTCGAAATCACTGAAGGCATGTTGATGAACAATGTCGATCAAGTCATCAACATGATGGATCAATTGAAAGCGCTTGACATCAACTTATCGCTCGATGATTTCGGCACCGGTTATTCAAGTCTGTCCTATCTCAAGCGCTTCCCGATACACACGCTAAAAATCGACCGCAGTTTTGTTATGCACATTCCCAAGGACTTGGACGACTGCGCGATTGCCGGTGCAATTGTTAGCATGTCCAAAGCGCTCAAACATAAAGTAATTGCCGAAGGCGTGGAGTCGATAGAGCAACTTGATTTTCTGCGTCAGCTTGGTTGCGATGAAATTCAGGGCTATTTGTTTTCTGCGCCGGTGAACTCTGAAAAATTTGAAGCGATGGTGCGCGAGGGGAAAAGTTTGGCGCTTTGAGTTTGGCGCGACCCAAACTCAACTCACGGCTTCAACTTCCACCAAGCAATCGTAAAACGTCGCACCGCCACCGTGGTCGGTGAGCGCTTGGCTGGTAACGGCGTTGCCATTCATGCCACCTGGGCTGTACTTGTGCCAATACACGCCGTAGGCAACCACTACACCAACCCTTGCGCGCGCTGTGACTTCGGCAGTGACCACATGGCTGCCACGCTCGTTGAATATGCGCACACTCTGCCCACTCGCAATGCCGCGCTTTTTTGCATCCAGTGGATGCATCATCAACGCAGGTTCACCGACTAACGCGCGCAAACTGGCCACATTGCCAAAGCTACTATTGAGCAAATGGCGCGCCGGTGGACTAATGACCTGCAACGGAAACTTTTTAGCGCTTTCGCCTTCCCAGTCATCGTGATTGCGTCGCACTTGCGGCAAGGGCTCGGGCAAGTTTTCGTTGGTAAACCAAAACTTGCCGTCGGGCGTTTTAAAGTTGCCCTGCGCAAACGGCGGGACACCTTCGACAGGTGCGGCATAGCGGCTGTGGCCATGTTCGAACAGCTTTGCAGCAGTGTCGCCTTGCAGCGCGACGTTGTTCCAATCAAAAGCCTCGTTGGCGATTTGCGCGTCGCTTGCATCCAGCGCCGCATGATTTAACTCGGCACATTCATTGCCTAATTGCGCCCGCATTGCCTGCGTCAATTCACGAAAAATTCGGCTATTGGAACGTGCTTGCCCCAGCGGCTCAATCGCCGGTCGATTGAGCAGCAAATGCATGTGCCCATAAGCGCGATGAATATCGAAATGCTCAAGCTGCGTGGTCGCTGGCAACAAGATGTCGGCGTAATCGGCAGTGTCGGTTTGGAAATGTTCCAACACTACGGTGAACAAATCTTCGCGCGCAAAACCGGCGCGAACTTTGTTGCTGTCGGGGGCCACCGCGACGGGGTTGCTGTTATAGACAATCAGCGCTTCAATCGGGTTTTGCGTGGCGAGCAAGGCATCACCAATCGCGCTCATGTTCACGCTGCGCGGTTTTCGTGCGCCCAACAAATCCTGGCGTGAGGCATCCATCTTTGGGATCCAACCGCTGGTCGACAACACAGCGCCACCACTGAGCTCGCGCCAATGTCCGGCCAGCGCAGGCAAAGCCATGATTGCACGCACCGCGTCCGCTCCGCCCGCCACGCGCTGCATGCCGTAGTTGAGGCGAATGGCGGTGGGTTTTGTCGTGCCGTAAGCCCGCGCCAGCACTTCGATTTGCTCAACTGGAATATCGCACCATGCAGCCACGCGATCAGGATTCCACAACGCCGCCTCACGCAAAAATTCTTCTGCGCCGCGCGTATATAGCGCGATGTAATCCTTATCCAGCATTTCATCGCGCTGCAAAATATGCGCGATGCCATAGGCCAGGGCCGCATCGGTGCCAGGGCGCAGCGCGATATGGTGATGGCATTTTTCAGCACTGTCGGAGGCAAATGGATCTATCGCCCAGAGTATTGCGCCATCGCGCTTGGATTGCTGGATTTGCGCCCACAAATGCACGTTGCTGGTAATCGGATTACTGCCCCAAATCACAATCAGCTTGGCTCCGCGCACGGCTTCAGTGTCCATACCGACGGCCTTGCCCATGCACAGTTCCAGTCCCTTGCCACCGGCCGATGAACAGATCGTGCGCTCCAAAATCCCTGCGCCCAGCGCATGAAAAAATCGACCGGCCATACCCTCGCCTTGCACCTGCCCCATCGTCCCCGCATAGCTGTAAGGCAATATGCTTGCCGGATTTTTTCGCCACAGCGCGGCAAGTTTGTGGGCGATGATTGCATAAGCCTCATCCCACGAAATCGGCGCAAATTTTCCGTCGCCTTTCTTGCCGATGCGTTTCAACGGCATGGTCAAACGGTCGGGGTGATAAGTGCGTTCGGCGTAGCGGCTGACTTTGGTGCACAACACGCCAGCAGTGAGTGAATGCGTTGCATCGCCTTTGACTGTCGTTACCTTTCCATCAGCGACCGTGATGCGCATCGCGCAGGTGTCCGGGCAATCATGCGGGCAGGCGGCTTGGACAATACCATCGCCTTTCAGGTGAGTCCAACGTTCTAGTTCGGCGAGAATTTCGGTGGAGTCCATTTTTCATTCAAAGCGAAAGCCCAACGGGGGGGGGGGGGTATTTTTCCGGCCGTTTGCGTTTAATAAGTCCGGGCGGGAAGAAATTCCGCCGGAAGGCAAAACTTGTGGCGTGTGGCCGATGAACGGGCCATTCCATCTCCAGCACCAACTGAGCTTTACCCCAAAAATAAACGATACGCTGCGCTTTCCGATTCATCCCAATAGCGATAACCCAAGCCCTTTAAGAAAGCACGGAATTCTTTCATTTCTTTCGGCGGTACTTGCATCCCAACCAGCACGCGGCCGGTGTCGGCGCCATGATTGCGGTAGTGGAACAAAGTGATATTCCAGCCCGCGCTCATGTGGCTCAGAAATTTTAGCAATGCGCCGGGGCGCTCTGGAAATTCAAAGCGATAGATCAACTCATGCATCATCCCCGAGACACGGCCGCCAACCAAATGTCGCACATGCACTTTGGCCAATTCATCGTCGGTCAAATCGATCGCCGGATAGCCCAGTTTGTTCAACATTGCCACGAATTTTGTCGCCTCGCGCCGATCGGCGACTTGCACGCCGACAAACACATGCGCATCCCCGGCATCGTTGTAGCGGTAGTTGAATTCCGTGATATTGCGCGGGCCAATCAGGTCAATAAACTTCTTGTATGCGCCGGGTTCTTCAGGCAGGGTCACCGCCAGTACGGCCTCGCGCTGCTCGCCCACTTCAGCGCGTTCGGCGACAAATCGCAAACGATCAAAATTCATATTTGCGCCAGAAGCCACCGCCACCAGCGTCTTGCCAGTCACGCCGTTTTGCTTGGCCCATTGTTTTGCGCCAGCCACCGCCAGCGCGCCTGCGGGTTCCAGAATCGAGCGGGTGTCTTCAAACACATCTTTGATCGCCGCGCAGATTGCGTCGGTGTCGACCAAAACCATTTCATCGACATACTCACGGCACAAACGAAAGTTTTCCGCACCGACCATCTTGACCGCCGCACCGTCGGCGAACAGCCCTACTGTATCGAGGCGCACGCGCTTACCTGCTGCCAATGATCTTGTCATCGCATCAGCATCCGAGGCTTCCACGCCGATAATTTTGGTTTGCGGACGCAAGCGCTTGATGTAAGCCGCCACGCCGGAAATCAAACCGCCACCGCCAACGCAACAAAATACGACGTCAATCGGCTCTGGATGCTGGCGCAAAATTTCCATGCCGATGGTGCCTTGTCCAGCAATGACATCAGGGTCGTCGAATGGATGAACGAAATTGAGTTTTTGCGCTTTCTCAAGCACTATCGCGTGGGCGTAAGCATCGTCGTAGGAATCCCCCGCCAACACAACTTCCCCACCGTTTTTGGCGACGGCATCAATTTTTATTTGTGGCGTTGAAGTCGGCATCACAATCACTGCGCGTATGCCCAATTTCTTCGCCGAAAGCGCCACACCTTGCGCATGATTGCCAGCCGAGGCGCAAATCACGCCATGCTTTTTTTGCGCCGCAGTAAGCTGCACCATCTTGTTGTAAGCGCCGCGCAGCTTGAAACTAAACACTGGCTGCATATCCTCGCGCTTGAAGAAAATTTTGTTATTACTGCGCGCAGACAAATTGGCTGCAAAGTCCAAAGGACTTTCTATCGCCACGTCATAGACACGGGCATTGAGTATTTTTTCGAGGTAATCCATAGTCAAGGAAAGGTAGAAACTTTGATGAAAAGCCGAAGGCGAAGGGTAACACGCGCCCTGACGGCAAGGGTTCCGCCGTTGGTACAGATGGGATGCCCTCAAATCACTAGCGGCGCATCCGGGAGTTCGTTCGGGTTGTCTTCCCGCGCAGGGAAATGCTGCGCCAGTAAATCACTTGCACGATTGATGGCATTGACAGCACCGGCACGCCATTGCTGGGCGCGAAATGCTTGTTCCATTGCACGGCAGATCTTGTCCCATTCGCTTTGTGCGACGCGCGCATTGATGCCACGGTCAGCAAGAATTTCTACACGGCGGTCGACGAGTTGAATGTAGATCAAGATGCCACTGTTGTCGGCGGTGTCCCACACGCGCAGTTCGGAAAATAATTGAATCGCGCGCTGATGCGCAGTCTGCTTTTGCCACAGTGCCGACAGCGGAAGTGCACCTTCGATCACGAAGCGTAGTTCGCCCCGATGCGTCGCCTCGGATTGTTTGACGGCGAGTGTAATTGCTGCCAAATCGCTGGCGGAAAAGACGCGCGTGGCGAACCAATCAGGAATCGTCAGATGTTTGAGTGTGCGCTGAATATTCATCACCAACTCCCCGAGGCGCCACCGCCGCCGAAACTGCCGCCACCGCCAGAAAATCCGCCGCCGCCAAACCCACCACCACGGCCAAATCCGCCGCCGCCGATTCCACGACCGCCAAAATTGATAAACGACAAAATGAAGATCGCCAGTCCAACGAACACAGCTATTAACCACGAAGCACCAAGCAGAAAAATTATTCCTCCAACCAAGCCAGCGAGTGCCATCACACCAAATAATCCTAGAAGCTTGCGTAACAAACTACCGAGGAATGCCGCCACCACGAAGACTGTCATGTAGCTGTCGAAACTCATTTGAGGCAGATTTCTTGAATTGGAGTGAATGGTCTCTGCCGGCACTTCGCCCCTGCTCGCAGCTTCAAGCGCATCGACGCTCGCTTGGACGCCGCCGATAAAATCACCTTCCTTGAATCGCGGCGTCATTTGCTCAGCGACAATGCGCTTGGCAATTGCATCGGGAATCGCGCCTTCCAATCCGTAACCCACTTCGATGCGTGCGCGCCGATCATTTTTGGCGATGATTACGATCACGCCGTTGTCGGAATTCTTGTGACCAATCTTCCATGCTTCCGCCAAGCGAATGCCGAACTGTTCAATAGTTTCCGGCTGCGTAGTCGGCAGCAGCAAAATGGCAATTTGCGCACCGTGCGCTGCATCAATCGCCGCTAGCCGAGCCTCCAAGCTTGTACGCTGCTCGGCACTGAATGTCGAAGTCAGATCGGTGACGCGGGCAGTTAGTGCCGGAATTGCTACCTCGTCCTGTGCGGCGGCGCTGCCGGTCAGCGTTGCCGCACAAAGAAACATTGCCGCCAATCCGGCGGCAAGGCGCAAACGCAGCATGGAAAATCAATAGCCGGTTTGGAGTGCCGAAGGCGGTGCGGCGGGCGTCGAAGCCGGAGTGCTTGCAGCTCCCGGCGCCGGCGCGGTCTTAGCATCCGGCGCTGGCACTGCGGCCGGCGCACCAAAATTCACTGCGGGCGGCGCAGAAATCGCCTTCTCGTCTTCGACCGTGAAGTTCGCTTTGGTCTTCCAACCCATCACCATCGCGGTCAAGTTATTCGGGAACGTGCGCACCGAAATGTTGTATTCCTTGACGTCTTTAATGTAACGATTGCGCGCCACCGTAATACGATTTTCCGTGCCTTCAAGTTGTGCCTGCAAGTCGCGGAAATTTGCATCGGCTTTGAGCTGCGGATAATTCTCGGCAACCACCATCAAGCGCGACAGGGCGCTCCCCAGCTGGCCTTGCGCTGCCTGGAACTTGGCAAACGCCGCTTCGTCATTGATCAATTCCGGCGTCGCCTTCATTGCACCCACGCTAGCCCGCGCCGCCGCGACTTGCGTCAGCACATCTTTCTCATGCGCCGCATAACCCTGCACCGTGGCGACCAAATTCGGAATCAAATCTGCACGCCGTTTGTATTGATTAAGCACCTCCGACCACGCTGCATTCACCCCTTCATCGTTTATCTGAATTTGGTTATAGCCGCAGCCAGAAAGCATAGTGAGCGCGATAACAAAAAGCGCAATTAGACGAGTACGCATGGCGGTCTTCCTTGTCTTGGTAAGTGGAAACATTTGCAATATGGGGATGGCTGAAGAAAAACGCAAGGGGCGCGCAACGGCGGCGAAGCAGGGGTCTCGCAAAGCACTGCTTTGCGCCTGTGCAGCGGCTCGGCTGTGCAAAGCCGAGACTCCACATTAGCACCAACTGGCGACGCTTAAGTACTCCCCGAGCAAACCGCAGTCTGCTCTCTATTGTTTCAAGCTTAGTACGCACCCGCACTAATTAGCACAGCGTGTGGACCCGGCTAGTGACACAACGACTTGTTGATCTCGCCGGACTGATTAGGGTTGCGCTGGCGAATTGCCAACAGCTATGCAAACCAGCGCCGTGAAACTATCAAATCGACAGCCCCACATCGCCTTCGAGCACCGATGTCTTCAGCTGTGGGCGCTCTCCGCTTTTCCATAGTGCCGCAGTGTGCAATACCCGATATCTAAGCGGCCCGCCGTCCGCTCTTTCGCTGCGCGTTATCGGGCGCGGAATGCAGACAAACTCGGTTTGCATCTCCTTGGCCGACAAGCGCACCTTGGCATAACCGTGTCCTCCCATATCGACGAACTCGAGATGCGGTGCCAGATCCGGGTTCGACACCGATCGTGCGCGCTTCAGGTCGAAGCTCTTGGAATATTCGAAGCATGATCGAACGCCGTGCCTGAGCAGCATGTTGAAAGCCCACTCCGGCTTCGCCGCTGCATCCTTGTTGGCAAGGTACAGCGGTCGTAGCGGATTGTCCTTCTTCATCACGTGCTCATACGATTCCATCGCTCCCGGGCTGACGAGCGAGCCGCCAACGAAGCTCAAGCCGACCGGCTCGAATTTGCCGGGTGGAAGTTCGGCACTTGCGTATCCGGCCCAGAAGCTGTGGCGGTCGCCGGAGACGATGGCGAAGCCGGTGATCTTCGCGTCGCGTACCAGATGGTAGATCTCAGTGCGCTCTGCCCACGCGGTACCGTAGTCACCACCGGTCAGTGCGGCGTAGGTGTTCGCTGGCCAGGACTCTTTGGTCAGCCCTGCGGGAAAGTTCTGCGGGTCGGCGCGCGAATCCAGCGCAGCCAGCGAATTGCCCCAAATCTTCCACACCGCGGTTGAGTTCTTGAGCTTGTCTTTGAACCATGCCTTCTGCTCCGCCCCGAGTATCGTTTGCGGCGGTGCGCTTAGTTGCGGGTTCGGCACATGCGCATCGTTGAAGCGGATTTCCGCAGGCGGATTGCCACCATTGAAACCGCGTCCGCCGTCGAGAACTTGCATAAGCGGCTCTGGAAACATTCCCTGGAACTCATCTCCGCCGAGTTTATCGAGCGACGGATCGTTGAAGGGATCGGCGCTGCGATAGCTGCGCTGGTCAGTCATGATCAAATCCAAGTGCGCGCCATAGCGCATCGCCCGATAGATCCGGAGACTGTTGATCGCCAATAAGTTGTTCGGTTCTGTCCCCAAGCCATCTCTGTCGAACGTTGTGACCGGTACGTCTTTGACAGCGGGTGGATCGAAGCGCTCGAGTAATCCGCTGGGTGGGGCGACACGCGCGGGGAGGTATTCGAACCAGGCCTGATTCGCCGCGACCTTGATGCTCTGGCCAGGTCGCTCGAACTTTCCCGCCTTGAGCATGCTTTGCCAACCTTGCCAGGAGAATTCGTGGTTGTCCCAAATCGCCACGAACGGCCAACGCGCGCGCGCGTCCTGCAGGTCGGGATCCAGAAGGTAACCCTTGTAGATCGCGCGGTAGCCGTCGACGGTTAGCGGGATGTGGAAGTTGCCGATCTTGTGGCCGTCCTGTATGCGTGCAACTTCATAAATCGTGCGGTCATAACGGGTTTTCACCTCTTCGGGATACTGCACCACTTCGTAGATGAAATCGCCCAGATGCAGAACGAATCCAAGCTGTTCGGCGGCGGGAGCGCGTTCATCCTCAAAAATCATCCGGCGATAGGCATTGAGCTTGCCTTCATTGATGTCCTGACAGCTCACGAAGGCGAAGCTGACTGTGCGCGGATCGCTTGCCAAAGGCGCAGTGATCGTGCGGCCGACCCGGCTGCCGTTGCCATCGGCATCGGTGAAGCGGTACCAGTAAGTTCGCGCCGGTTTGAGTCCGCCAATCAACACGCGTGCGGTCCAATCCGTGGCACTAGCGACCGGTGTCTGTGCGTGCGCAATGACGTGCTGAAATGCCTCATCCTCGGCGACTTCGACAGTCAGGAAGTAGCGTGTGCCCTGGTCAAACGGACGCCTGGTCCACAGAATGACGCTGTGCGGATCGGGATCGCCGGACGCGACCCCGTGGGGATAAAAATCACGCCGCTCTGTCCATTTGACACTCGAACTTTGCGCGGGTCCCACCCATGCGAGCGAAGCACCAATTGCTGCGGCAGATTTGAGAAAGGATCGGCGGTTAATTTTCATCGTCTCACTCCATTCGGGCGGCGTTTAAGTATTGGATATTCGATAACGAGATTGCGCTGCATCGCACCTGAATTCGAATTAATTGCGACAAACGACGGTTTTTGAGGCACGAACGGGGGAGGCACACGTGATGATTCGTTGCGCTGCCAAATTAGTTGTATCGCATGAATCAGAAAGGAGGACGGACTATGCCTTCTCAGAAAACTGCGCCAGTTGGTGCTGGTGATGGAATGGCCCGTTCATCGGCCACACGCCGTCAGTTGAGATTTCTTGGACATGCCATTCCCGCGACATTCTTGGGGCATTGGTAATTCATGAATTAAATTTTGCTGTGAACCAGGTTGAATGACAAGCACCCAAGCAAATTCAAAGTAACGCAATTTCACTCAGCGTGTGACCAGCACCAACTGGCTAATGATGTCAGCCACCTGAAATCCCCCCCTCTCCGCCGCCCCTTTCCCGCTGGGGGAGAGGAGAGCAAAGTCCGTAGGCTGAGCGCCGCCGTTGCGCGTACTATTCACGCATCCAAATCACCAAGGAATTCTCATGCCCACGCCACGAATCGAATCCGACAGCTTCGGCCCGATTGAAGTTCCTGCCGAGCATTTGTGGGGCGCGCAGACGCAGCGCTCTTTGCTGTATTTCGCCATCGGCGCTGATCACCTGCCTTACGAACTCATCATGGCTTTGGTGCGGGTCAAACGGGCTGCCGCGTTGGCGAATGGAGATTTGAAATTGCTCGATAACCACATTGCCAAAGCGATTGTGGCTGGCGCTGATGAAGTGCTGAACGGGCGCTGGCCGGATGAGTTTCCGCTCTCGGTTTGGCAGACGGGTTCGGGCACGCAAAGCAATATGAATGTGAATGAGGTGCTGGCCAATCGTGCTTCGGAATTGCTCGGAGGCGAGCGTGGGATGGCGCGCTTGGTGCACCCGAATGATCAGGTGAATTTATGCCAGTCTTCGAACGATGTTTTTCCCACTGCAATGCACGTTGCAGCAGTGTGGCAAATTGAATTTTCACTGCTGCCTGCGCTGGATAGCTTGATAGCAAGCTTGGCAGAAAAATCCGCCGCGTTTATCCGCATCATCAAGCTTGGTCGCACGCACTTGCAAGACGCCACGCCAATTACATTGGGACAGGAATTTTCCGGTTATGTGGCGCAACTGGAAATCGCGCGGCGCAGCATCGTTGCAGCATTGCCAGAACTTAAGACTTTGGCGCTGGGCGGCACAGCGGTGGGGACCGGATTGAACGCCCATGCTGAATTTGCACAACGTGCAGTGGCGCATTTGGCACATGACACCGCACTAGGTTTCACCTGTGCAGAGAACCGTTTCGCTGCGCTGGCCGGTCACGAGCCGCTGGTATTTGCGCATGGCGCACTCAAAACTTTGGCGACTGCACTGATGAAAATTGCCAATGACATCCGTTGGTTGGGCAGCGGGCCGCGCGCTGGTTTTGGTGAATTGCTGTTGCCCGAAAACGAACCGGGCAGCTCCATCATGCCGGGCAAAGTTAACCCCACGCAATGCGAGGCGCTGACCATGGTTTGCGCGCAAGTGCTGGGCAATGATGTTGCCATCAATATCGGCGGCGCGATGGGGAATTTTGAGCTGAATGTTTTCAAGCCGTTGATCGCCTACAACTTCCTCCACAGCGGGCGGTTGTTGGCCGATGCGATGCGTAGTTTCGATATGCATTGCGTGCGTGATTTGCAGGCCAACATTGCGCGGATAGACGAATCTCTGGAGAGTAGTTTGATGCTAGCCACCGCGCTTGCGCCGCATATCGGCTACGACAAAACAGCGGCGATTGCCAAGGCTGCGCATTTGAGTGGCAGCAGTTTGCGCGATGCGGCCATCGCTTCGGGCTTTGTTAGTGCGGAGAGTTACGACGAATGGGTGGTGCCGGAAAAAATGATTTAGCGGCAGGGCAAATCATTTTTTAACACCCGCGCCGACAACCATCGGCAACACACTCACCGCATGTGCGGCGACGTGGCGGAAATATAGGGTGACGGAAATACCTGCCACAAAAAGACCAGCGCTTGCCGCCATCCAAAACCCGCTGATGCCGCGCGCTGCGCCGAGCAAGTCAGTCAAGCCCAATACATAGCCACCGGCCAAGCCCACGCCCCACAGTGCGACGGCGTAAATAATCATCGGCACGGTGGCGCGTTTGTAGCCGCGCAAAATTTGCGCGAACATGCCTTGCAGTGCATCAAATGGATGAAAAACCAGCACTAACAAAAATAAGCTGGCGGCGAGTTGGCGCACCGTTTCGTCGTTGGTGTAAATCGCGGCCAAGCTTTGCGCGTTGAACGCGACCAACAGACTCAAGGCGAATGAAATCGACATGCCGATTTTTACCCCCAACCAACCAGCTTGCCGGGCTTTCACTGGGTCGCCCGCACCGAGCGATTGGCCGACCAAAACGCCGGTGGCATTGCCCAGCGCGAGTGGGAATGTGTAGAGAAATATCACCACGCTGGAAATAATTTGATGTGCCGCCGAAGTTGCCGAGCCGAGCCGCGCGACAAATAAAGCCATAAAAGTGAAGGCGGTGACGTCAACCAAAAACATCGCGCCGGTAGGCAAGCCGAGGCGTAAAAATTCTTTGATTGGCTGCCATTGCGGCCAATCAAAGCGGGAGAAAACGCCATACGCAGAAAACTCCCGCTGACGATAACACCAGACCCACGCAATGCCTGCCAACGTCGTCATCGTCAGTGCCGACGACCACCCTGCGCCCGCCCCACCTAATGCGGGGAAACCGAGATAACCGAACATCAACACCGTATTGAACGCCAGCTTGAGTAGTAGCCCCAAGACATTTAGCGCCATCACTGCGCGTGGTCTGGAGATGCCTATTGTGAAGCCGTAAAACACACGAAAAAACAGTACCGCCGGGATAGACCAAGCAACACCGCTTAAATAGGCACGCACTTTGATCTCTAGAGCCGGTTCGATTTGAGAAAGCGCCAACAGTGGTTCGGGAAATCGTAGCGCGGTGACAGCAATGATGGACAAGAAAAATGCCAGCCACATGCTTTGACGTACATCGCTGCCAATTTCGGCAAAGCGTCCCGCGCCATAGTGATGCGCGACGATGGGCGGTAAAGCCAGCAACACACCCATTGCGGTGACAAAGATGCTGGCATAGATGCTCGCGCCGACGCCAACAGCCGCTAAATCAGTAGGCGATATCTGCCCAGCCATCAAAGTGTCGATCAAGGTATAAGCCATGACCGCCGCTTGCCCGACCAGCACCGGCCACGAAAGATTGAATAGCTGGCGCGGGAGCGAGATATTGGGGTTCATAGAACGATTTTAGCGAGTCGTAAGTTGGTGCTGGCGATGGAATGGCTGGTTCATCGGCCAGACGGCGTTTCACCACACGCGACGGCGAAGAGCGCGTCTTTTGCGCGACCGCCTTGTCGCTGGTAGTTTTTGGTTTTGCTATCGTTTCACCAGCACCAACTGAACTACCAAGCTTGTGCGATGCCATAAAATGACACCCTCGCCTCACCCTCAATCATCTGGTCACTTTGCATGAACACCCGTCTGCGCGAAATCCCGTACAACTACACTTCGTTTTCTGATCGCGAAATTGTGATTCGCTTGCTCGGCGCGCCGGCTTGGGAAGTTGTGAACGAATTGCGTGGCGAGCGGGTGACGGGACGTTCGGCACGGATGTTGTATGAAGTGCTTGGCGACATTTGGGTGGTGCGGCGCAATCCTTATCTGGAAGATGATTTGCTCGGCAATCAAAGTCGCCGCAAAGCCTTGATCGATGCGCTACGCCATCGTTTGCGGGAGATCGACAAGCGCCGCGATGGTGAAGATGCCCGTGTCGTCACTTTGCTGGCGGCGGCCAATGCGGCGGTCAAATCTTTCGAACAGTGGTTTGTGCAAACCAGCGCCTTGCGCCATCGTGCGATGAAGGTGTATTCGCGTCACACCAAAAAAGACAATATTTGTTTCGACGGTTTGGCGCGGGTCTCCCACGTCACCGATGCAACCGACTGGCGCGTGGAATATCCGTTTGTGGTGTTGACGCCGGATACAGAAGTCGAGATTGCTGCGCTGGTAAAAGATTCAATTGCGCTTGGCCTGACCATCATCCCGCGTGGTGGTGGCACCGGCTATACCGGTGGCGCAGTGCCGCTTGATGCACTTTCCGTTGTCATCAATACCGAAAAGTTGATGGACATGAGTGCGGTGGAAATCTTGCGTCTGCCCGAAGCCACGCAGGATTACGCGACAGTGAGAACCGGCGCAGGCTTGGTCACGCGGCGGGTGATGGAAGCGGCGGAAGACGCCGGATTTGTGTTTGCTTGCGATCCGACTTCGGCCGATGCCTCGTGCATAGGTGGCAATATCGCCATGAATGCAGGCGGCAAAAAGGCCGTGCTGTGGGGCACCGCGCTGGACAATTTGGCCTCGTGGAAAATGGTCACGCCGGATGGTGAATGGCTGGAAGTCGAACGACTCAATCACAACTTCGGTAAGATTCACGAGCAGGAATTGGTCAGCTTTCAACTCACGCGCTACGACGCAACGGGTAAGCAAAATCTCGGCATTGAGCGCATCGATGTGCCAGGTAAAAATTTTCGCAAGGAAGGTTTGGGCAAAGACGTTACCGACAAGTTTCTCGCTGGTGTTCCGGGAATTCAGAAGGAAGGCACCGACGGCTTGATTACATCGGCGGTGTGGATTTTGCACAAGATGCCGCCAGTGACACGCACCGTCTGCCTAGAATTTTTTGGCCAAGTTCGCGATGCGGTGCCGTCGATTGTCGAGATTACCGATTACCTCAACACGCGACCGGGCGGTGCTCTGCTGGCCGGCTTGGAACATTTGGACGAACGCTACATCAAAGCCGTCGGCTATGCGACCAAGGCTAAGCGCCATGGCCGCCCGAAGATGGTTTTGGTCGGCGATATTGTCGGCGCCGACGAACGTGCGGTGATGACTGCGGCTTCCGAAGTCGTGCGCATTGCCAACTTGCGCGGGGCCGAAGGCTTCATTGCTGTCAGTCCCGAGACGCGCAAAAAATTCTGGCTCGACCGTGCACGAACTGCGGCGATTTCACGCCACACCAACGCTTTCAAAATCAACGAGGACGTGGTGATTCCGCTGCCGCGCATGGGCGACTATTGCGATGGCATCGAGCGCATCAATATCGAGCTGTCGATGAAGAACAAGCTTGAATTGTTAAGCGCACTGGAGGTATTTTTTTCCAGCCCCTTGAGCGATTGGCCGCTGCCTGCCGAAGTTGCAAATCTTGATCGCGAAGAATTGCTGGGCGATGCGCGACTTGATGCGCTGGAATTGTTGTCGACCACTCGCGTGTTGTGGCAAGGCTATGTCGATAGCCTCGACGAGCTGTTCCCGCAAATGCAGGATTACCGCTTGCGCGTGTCGTGGAAGACCGAATTGAAAGCGCCGCTGGAAACAATATTCGACGGCGTTTTTATGCGCGGCGTGATGGACAAAATCACCGCAATACACAAAGAAGTTTTGCGCGGCCGCGTGTTCGTTGCGTTGCATATGCATGCCGGTGATGGCAATGTGCATACCAATCTGCCGGTGAATTCTGACCACTACGAAATGCTGCAAACCGCCTACAAGGCAGTCGATCGCATCATGGCGCTGGCGAAAAGTTTGGGCGGCGTGATTTCCGGCGAACATGGCATCGGCATTACCAAGCTCGACTATTTGTCTGACGACGAAATTCGTCCGTTTCGCGAATACAAGAATCGCGTCGATCCGCAAGGTAATTTCAATCGCGGCAAGCTACTCAATCTGCCGGAAATGCGCGGCGATTTGACCAACGCCTACACGCCCTCCTTCGCCTTGCTTGGCGTTGAATCGCTGATCATGGAGCAATCGGAAATCGGCAAGATCTCCGAGTCGATTAAAAACTGTCTGCGCTGTGGCAAATGCAAACCGGTTTGTTCGACGCACGTGCCGCGTGCCAACTTGCTCTATTCACCGCGCAACAAAATTCTCGGTACCTCCTTGCTGGTCGAAGCCTTCCTCTACGAAGAGCAAACCCGGCGCGGGATTTCATTGCAACATTTTGATGAATTTTCTGACGTCGCCGACCATTGCACGGTCTGCCATAAATGCTTTAACCCCTGCCCGGTGGACATTGATTTTGGCGACGTGTCGATTGCCATGCGGAACTTTTTGCGCGTACAGGGCAAAAAGAAAACCAGTCTGGGCACGGCAATGGCGATGGCGTTTTTGACGGCGAAAGATCCGGCGACGATCAAGCTGATGCGCCGTGGCATGATCCAGCTTGGCTTCAAAGCGCAACGTCTAGGCTATCGCCTTGGCAAATGGCTGGGTCTCACTGGCGGCACGGTGAAAGCGCCGCCGGCAACGCTGGGCAAACCGACCATCCGCACACAAGTCATCCACCTGATCAACAAACCGATGCCGCGCAACGTGCCCGCGCGTACCTCGCGTGCGCTGCTCGACATCGAAAGCGATACGCTGATTCCAGTGATCAGAAATCCTGCGCAATTGGACGAGAGCGACGCGGTGTTTTATTTCCCCGGCTGTGGCTCGGAGCGCTTGTTCTCGCAGGTCGGGCTTGCCACGCAGGCCATGCTCTGGCATGCCGGTGCGACCACCGTGTTGCCGCCGGGATACTTGTGTTGCGGCTATCCGCAAACGGCTGGCGGCGAAGAAGACAAAGGCCAGGCAATTTCAACCAGCAATCGCGTGTTATTTCATCGCGTTGCCAACACACTAAATTACCTCGACATCAAAACAGTGGTGGTGAGTTGCGGCACTTGCATGGATCAATTGTTGAACTATCAATTCGACAAAATTTTCCCCGGCTGCCGCCTGCTCGATATTCACGAATATCTGTACGAGAAAGGCATCAAGCTCGACGGCGTGAAGGGCGTGCAGTACATGTACCACGAGCCTTGCCATACACCGATGAAGCATCACAGCGGCATTAAAGTGGTGAATGAATTGATGGGCCAGAAAGTTGATTTGAATGATCGTTGCTGCGGCGAATCAGGCACACTGGCCGTGACGCGACCAGATATTTCTACGCAGATTCGATTCCGCAAACAGCAAGAGATGGAAGCTGGTGCAGCGAAGATTCGTGCCCGAAATTCGCCAGTTGGTAGTGGCGCGGAGTCTCGGCTTAGTGCAGCCGAGCCGCTCCACAGGCACGAAGCAGTGCTTCGCGAAACCCCTGCTCCGCCGCCGTTAAAAACGGAAGTGAAAATCCTAACCTCCTGCCCATCCTGCCTGCAAGGTCTCGCCCGCTATTCCGACGACGCCAATGTTGAAGCTGACTACATTGTGGTCGAAATGGCCAAGGCAATTTTGGGACCGAACTGGATGCAGGATTATTTGAGCAAAGCAAGTGCCGGTGGGGTCGAGGGGGGGGGGGGGGGGGGGGGGGGGGGGGGGGGGGGGGGGGGGGGGGGGGGGGGGGGGGGGGGGGGGGGGGGGCGGTGGGGGGGGGGGGGGGGGGGGGGGGGGGGGGGGGGGGGGGGGGGGGGGGGGGGGGGGGGGGGGGGGGGGGGGGGGGGGGGGGGGGGGGGGGGGGTTGGGGGGGGGGGGGGGGGGGGGGGGGGGGGGGGGGGGGGGGGGGGGGGGGGGGGGGGGTGGGGGGGGGGGGGGGGGGGGGGGGGGGTTGGGGGGGGGGGGGGGGGGGGGGGGGGCTTGGGGGGGGGGGGGGGGGGGGGGGGGGGGGGGCGGGGGGGGGGGGGGGGGCGGGCGGCGCGTGTTGTTGTGAGCTTCGATCTAGCGGAATAATCCTTGCGGCGCTCGGCCGCAGCAACCCTGTCAGGCACTAGACCTGTGGCGGAATCCGCGCAGCGCGCCCAACGCGAGCTACACGCTTTTCCAGTCGCGCCACATCGTCGCGCAGGCTGTCGACTTCGCGTGAAAAATCGCTGACAGCGACGCGCTGGGCGATGAGAGGATTTTCTTCGGTGAAATATTCGGCGAAGTTTCCAGCGAGATTTTGAGCGGCGCCAGCATTCCATGTGCCGAATCGCTTTGCGCCGTCGACTAAGCGATGGGCGGCGATGTCGCCGACGACTTTTGAGAGATCTTCTTCGACATCCCATTTGAGATTGCGGATGACGAAACTCAGGGCTTCGGCGAAATCTACTGAGCCGGATAATTTGACTGCGCGCATCAGCACTGGCAGGCCTTGCAACAAGAGCAAAGGCGCGCTGGCGGGCAGGTTGATAGTGACATCGGCTTCTGCCTTATCGTCAGTTGGCGACGACAGAAAACCGTTGTCGAGCACGACGATATTCGCGTCAAACGGTGGCATCACCACGCGTGCGCTGCGTCCGGCAAATACGGCTAGTTTTTCACGCGCCCAGTCGGCTTGACCAAGCACGTGATTAATGGCCGCCAGCGCCGGAATCGGGAGTGCCGCCATACGCTAGCTCAGTTGTTGTATGCCAGCAATTTGCCAGCCGCGTGAGCCATCGGTCGGTTTGGTCAAATGCCAGATTTCTTCAAAGGCTTGCGGTGCGTTGTGGATGTCCTCACGCAATTGGCCGAAGTAACGCACGCTGGCGATTTGGCGATTGTCTTCGCTGGTGACGCTCAACAATTCTGCATCAAGCTGAACGACATCCGTTTGTGATTTAACGCTGCCACGCTCTTGCAGTTGCAGCTGGATTTCGGCGAAAACTTCCGGCGCGGTGAATTGCCGAATGTCATCCAAATCGCCACGATCGTTGGCGGCTTGCAGGCGAACAAAATTGAGTTTGGCTTGGCGGACGAAACCAGCAACATCGAAACCATCGGGGATGCTGGCGGATGCCGCTTCAGTTTTGCCAGTTGGTGCTGGTGGTACGCTGTTATTGACGCCCGGCACCGGTTCGAAGTGCGCTGAATCAAGACGCACAGGTGGCGCAACATTTGGCTCCCCACCGGCGTACTGCATTGCCGGCGCTGGTTCACGCTTGCGCATCAGCCAGCGGAACAGAAACACTGCCGCCATCGCCAGCAGCGCGATCATCATGAAATTCGCAACCCCTTCGCCCATGCCGAAATGCGACAGCATGGCGGCTAGACCTATACCTGCTGCTAGTCCTGCCAGCGGTCCTAGCCAACGGCTCATGCCGGGCTTTGCGGCCGCAGCTGGCGCCGGCGCGCTGGTGGTCGCATTCGACGGCACGGCGTTTTGCGCTGGCGCGGGTGGTGGTGTGGCTTGGCGTGGCGTGCTGCGCGTCATACCAAATGATTTGCCGCCGCCAAGACGGGCGGCTTGTGCATCGCTTACTGTCAGACCAACAGTGAATGCCAAGGCGACGAGTGCAAGGAAAAAGTCTTTGGAACGATTCATGTGCGTTTTACCAATGAGAATGAAACGAATTTAGCTTCAAAACTTATAGCCGCGATGCAATGCCACCACACCCGCTGCCAAGTTAAATACTTCGACTTTCTCCAAGCCAATTTGTTCCATCAAAGCTTTCAAAGTTTCTTGATCTGGATGCATGCGTATCGATTCGGCAAGATAACGATAGGAATCGGCATCACCAGCAATTTTCTGCCCCAGCCACGGCAAGACTTTGAACGAATACAAATCGTAAAGCGGTGCTAAAGGTGCCGCGACTTTGGAAAACTCCAGCACCAGTAAGCGTCCGCCAGGCCGCAACACGCGGCGCATCTCAGCCAGCGCTAAATCTTTATGTGTCA
The DNA here is from genome assembly GCA_016721505.1 of Rhodocyclaceae bacterium. GTDB lineage: Bacteria > Pseudomonadota > Gammaproteobacteria > Burkholderiales > Rhodocyclaceae > JADKHX01. Next base: position 59,490 of record JADKHX010000008.1, read on the forward strand.
TATTGCGTAAACCAAAAGCCACCGTGACGATGTCAAAATAATCATCGGGGAACGGCAATTTTTCCGCGTCGCATTGCGCCACAGGAAACATATGGCCTTCGTCGAGCAAGCGATCACGGCCAACAGTGAGCATCGCGTTATTGATGTCGGTAAGCCAGACTTGACCTTGTTTGCCAACGCGAGGCGCAAATGCCGAGCACAAATCGGCGGTGCCACCAGCGACATCCAATACGTATTCACCCGTGCGCGGCGCGGCGATTTCTATCGCAAACTTCTTCCATAGGCGATGCAGACCTGCCGACATCAAATCGTTCATCACGTCGTAGTTTTTTGCCACCGACGAGAACACACCTTCGACCCGCGATGCCTTGTCGCGTTCATTGACTTGTTCAAATCCGAAATGCGTTTCAGCCATGTTTTTCTCGTTAGTGACTGCACGCGCCGCTGTGTTGGTGGGCGGTCGGTGCCGTGGTATCTATATCGCGACTGGCCCCGGCTTTTGCAAGCTGGGCCAAATAATTTGCCATCAACTGTTCCGCGTGCATACCCAATTCGTGGAGTAAATCCCACGAATACAAGCCGGTGTCGTGGCCGTCGGAAAACACTAATTTCAGTGCGTAGTTGCCAACCGGCTCGATGGCCGTGATGCCGACATTGCGTTTGCCGGTTTGCAGCACTTCCTGGCCTGGACCGTGGCCTCGAACTTCTGCCGAAGGTGAATACACGCGGAGCAATTCGCAGGGCAAGTTGAAGCGCGCGCCATCAGAAAAATGTAGCTCTAGCACGCGTGATTTGGCGTGTAAAACTATCTCGGTGGGTGTTGGGGTGGTGGGGCTAAGGCCAGCCATAGTATTTGTCGTTGCGAGTGCGCGGGGCAAGGCACGTATGATAGTCCAACGCTTCGGTAATAATTTTGTCACCTGGGCGCAATAAACTGCCGTTTGAACTTTTGAGCGAACGATAAAACCTATGGCCGTCACTATTTTGGTCGTCGAAGATGAACCAGCAATACGCTCTTTGATCGAAGTCAATTTGCGCCGTGCTGGCTATGCGGTGGCGCTTGCCGCTGATGCGAACGAAGCGCAACGCATAGTCAATGAGACGCTGCCCGCACTGGTGTTGCTGGATTGGATGTTGCCTGGCATTTCCGGCATTGAATACGCGCGCCGTTTGCGTCGCGATGCGCGCACCAAAACGCTGCCCATCATCATGCTCACCGCGAAGAGCGAAGAGCGTGACAAAGTTGATGCGCTTGAAGGCGGCGCTGATGACTATGTAACCAAACCATTTTCGGCGCGTGAATTGATGGCACGTATCAAGGCGTTGCTGCGACGAAATGCGCCGCACACCACCGATGACTTAATCAAGATAGGCGATCTATTGCTCGATCCGGTGAGCCATCGTGTCAGCGCTTTGGACGAAACAGTAAACCTTGGCCCGACCGAATTTCGCTTGCTGCATTTTTTTATGGCACACCCCGAGCGTGTGCATAGCCGCACGCAATTGCTTGACCGCATATGGGGCGATGGTGTGTATGTCGAAGAGCGTACCGTCGATGTGCATATCCGGCGACTTCGCGCGGCGTTGGAGCCGACAAAATGTGACGACATGATTCAGACCGTGCGCGGCACCGGCTATCGCTTTTCTGCTAGCGGACGATGAACGACGCACGCGCGGCTTTTTTTAGCAGCCTCTTGCTATTGACGTTGTGCGTGGTGGCAGCTGGTTTGGTGTTTGGCTGGCCGCAGGCGGCGATTACCGCGCTATGTTTTTGCGTGTATTTTTTGCTGCGACAGATGCAAGAAATTGGTCGATTGCTGGATTGGGCTCGACAGCCGTTGGGCACACCACCGCCGGTGGCATTGGGCGACAGTGTTTGGGACAGTGTGTTTGGTGCGCTCACCCGCCACCATCGCGAAAGCATGCTGGAACGGCATCAATTGAATTTAGCTTTGGATCGCTTTCGCCTCGCCGCAGAAGCCTTGCCCGACGGCGTGGTCATTCTTGACGAAGAACAGCAAATCGAATGGATGAATCGGCAAGCCGCGCTGTGTCTGAGTCTGCATGCCAGCGCTGATTTGGGCGGACGCATTTTGCATTTGTTGCGCGAACCGGAATTTCAGGTCTATCTCGCCGACCCCGATAACTTCGATCATGCTTTGTCATTGTCTACAACGCGCAGTCCTGGGCGTTTCTTGCAACTGCAAATGATGCCGTTTTCCGCTGGTCGCTCGCTGCTGTTGGTGCGCGACACCACGCAATTGGTGCGCATGAGTACTATGCGACGCGATTTCGTGGCCAATGTTTCGCATGAACTCAAAACACCGTTAACGGTGACCTTGGGTTTTTTGGAAACGCTAGAGGACTCGCCTGCGGACACCACGCCACAGGAGCGCGCGCACTATATTCACATGGCGAGCACACAGGCGCGGCGAATGCAGTCATTGATTGAAGACTTGCTGACACTTTCTATGCTGGAGACCAACGCGCAGCCCAAAGATGAGCAAGTTGATTTAGAAAAGCTGACCAACACCGTACTCGCCGATGCGCAAGCCTTGTCTAGAAATCAGCATGAGATTGTGCTTGACATCGATACGCCAGGAATCATTCATGGCGATGCATCCGAGTTGCATTCGGCCTTACTCAATCTCGCTAGCAATGCGGTGCATTACACGCCCGCTGGCGGTCGCATCGTCTTGCATTGGAAAATTTTGGCAACAGGCGAAGGCGAGCTTGGCGTGACCGATACTGGTATCGGGATTGCAATATCCGATATTGACCGGCTGACTGAACGATTTTTCCGCGCCGATAAAAGTCGTGCCAGAGTTGGCAACGCAAGTGGCACGGAGCTCGGTTTGGCAATTGTCAAACAAGTCGTTGAGCGCCACCACAGCAAGCTGGTGATACGCAGTGTACTTGGACAAGGCTCGACGTTTTGCATAGTTTTCCCGGCGGATCGCCTGGCCTAGAATTCGTTTTCTTTGCGGCGGCGGAGCAGGGAAATCGCAAAGCAGGGCTTTGCGCCTTTGCAGCGATTCGGCTTTGCAAAGCAAAGACTCCACATAATCACCAAAACGTTCAGCTTCTAAGGAATCCGCATGCTCAGTTCCATCATCGATAGCACGTTGGCGCGAACGGCGAAATTTTTCTCATCTAGGAAAATGCCGGTGGTTGCCAACATGTCTTTTCGTACCGTCACAACACCGGTTGGCACTGTGCGCTTGTACGACTCAGCGCCAAACGACCGGAGCAAACCTTGTGTAGTTTTTGTACCCGACGGCCCGAATGTGATTGAACATCACGCGGCAGTATTTTCGCTGCTCACGCCACATGTTCGCGTGGTGTGCTTCGATATGCCGGGCTTTGGTTTTTCCTTGCCACGCGCGACTTACGGACATAGTTTGAACCAAGGTGCGGCGGCGGTGATTGCTGTGCTTGATGCGCTGTCGATTGCAAAAACTTGGTTGGCGTTTAGTTGCGGCAATGGTTTTTATGCAATGCGCACGGCGCAGTTGGCACCTGATCGAGTCGCTGGATTGTTTCTGACGCAGACTCCGGCGCTCAGGGTAATGGCGCCATGGACACAGCGCATTTTGCCGCGCGCACTGCGCACGCCGGTGCTCGGACAAATTTTGGTGTGGCTCACGCGCAAGAAATTGTCTCACGGTTGGTATCAGGTGGCTTTGCCGCGCGGTGCAGATGCCAGTAGCTATCAAACGACTGCCAACAATGCCTTGACAGCGGGTGGCAGCTTTTGTCTAGCCAGCATTACGCAAGGCCTGGCGCGCGAAATCGACACGCCAATGAGCGGCATTGGCGCGCCGTGCACTTTGCTTTGGGGCGAGAAAGATCACTCGCACAAACACACTGATCCAGCATCTTTGCTCAATGATATTCCGCATGCTGAAATCATCCGCTTCGCCGATTGCGGACACTTTTCGGATTTGGAGCAGCCTGCGCGTTATTGCGAATTATTGCTTGCACGCGTTGGCGGGACAAAACCGGCCTAGGCCGACCAAGTAATTAGACCGGTTTTGTTTTCGCAGCGACAATCTCGAAAGTGCAGCGTTCGAATTCGTTGCCGCGATCCAGCACATGCAGCAACTTAGCGCGGTCGATATGGCCTTCATTGAACATATCGATGATCCGACCGATACGAAAAGTCCCGGCGGGAACAATGATCGCTTCAGGTTCATGCACTGCAGGCATTGCCGGCAAGCGCATACCTTGGTGATATGGTTCGTTGGATTTGGGATCGATAACACGAACTGCCACTGGTAGGGCACTGCCGGGGAATAGTTGAATGCCAATGCTTACCGTCGGAGTTTCACCGTCTTCTTGCAAAATCCAGCGCACACCGCCCACCATGAAACGTGTCGAACCACCGAGCTTGATGGCGATTAGCTGTCCGCTACCCACGCGAACTCCCACTTTGAGTGGCCGTTGCAAACGCACGCCGTTGGCTGATTGATCGAGCAATTGCCAATCATCAATGAGTGACCAACTTTCGACTTGATAGCCATGCGTATCGCTGTAATTTTCGTCTTGGTGACGAGGACGTTGTCCAAAGGTTGCCATTTCGTCGCGCTCTTCACGCAGCATGGTTGAATCAACCGCCGGCGGATGAAATGGTTTTCTGCCTGACAAATAGTAATGCACGGCTTCAAAGCCAACAATGAATTCGCAGCCGCCTGACACGGGCCGACGATCATGCTTGCGCTTCGCGCCGCCTTTACACCAGCGTTGATAGACGCGTTCGAGCAATAAGCTGGTGGCGGGTTGTGTGCAGTCTTCTCCCAGGTGCAAATGCGCCGGAAGCTCGCCTTGTTGCAGCATGACAAGCCGCGCTTTGATGCTCTTACGTAGTTCGTCGGTATCAAGCCACCGTGCGCCGGGAACATCACGCGCGATATAGCCAGCCGGTCGATCGGATTCAATATCAACGAACAGAGGCGAAGCACGGCTACCGTCGGTAGGCGCACCGTGCGTTGACAACGAAACTTTGTTACCCCATCGGCGTGACCAGCGGGCGATCCAATCGAGATGGCGCGAAGGAAGCTCAAACGGACTAGCGGCGTGGAGCAAATGGGCCTCGGCATATGCCGACACCACGTTAGTCGGCTCATTGCCGTGGCGGGCTGCATCGCGCACTTCGATCGTGGTGAACTTGAGCTTTTCGGCCAGCGCGAACACCGAATGCAGCCGTCGCCAGAAACTCCCGTCCGGCAGCTTTTCGCCACGACACAAATCGACTTCCCAATCTGCGAAGACCGACAAGGCTCGCTGCGCGATCAAAGCGCCTTGGCCGGCTACTTCCGCGTCGCCTGTTGCTACTGCGTCAAATAGGCGCAGGTAGCCCAACAACAGCGCTTGCCATACGGCCATAGTGCCATCAAGGGCGGATTGTTCAGGTGGACTTAGTGGCAAAGGTTTGTTAGCAAATTTTTTCGCCACATCGCGTTGCACTTCGATTACCGTTTGGCGTATCGCTTCAAGTAATTTGAGTCGTGTTGATGATGCCAAGGAAAATCGGTGGAGCAAATTTAGTTGGCGCAACAACATGACCTGCGCTTGCGAGGGGTTGGCCATAGGCACTGAAGCCAACCAGTCGTTGCAGGCAGTCACCGTCAAAAAGGCCGGTGGGAACTCGGTATAGGTGTCGGGTAAATCAAAATGTGAGCTCATGGGATGATGGCCTTGTCTAGATCTTTCAATTCATCTGCAAGCATTGCGGAAAGTGTAGCGCAAGACACGGGTTTGTGAGTTGGTGCTGGTACCACGCCGTTACCGACCTTCCCCCAGATTGGCGCAGGAAAATGCGTATCGTCGCGCCATCTTGGAATGACATGCCAATGCAAATGCGGCACAAGGTTTCCGAGACTGGCGAGATTAATCTTATCCGGGGTGACCATGCGCCGCAGCACGCGTTCAACTGCCAAAACGACACGCATCAAGTGTCCACTTGCACTTGGTAGCAGGTCGCTCATTTCGGTGCAATGCTGATTCCACACGACGCGGCAAAATCCTGGGAATGCTTGCTGCTCAACTCCTTCGACTAGCACCACGCGGCAATGCGCGTCTTGCCAGACAAGCTCGCCGCCGAGTGAATCACACAAAGGACAAGGCTCATCCATTTTCTGTTTCAAAAGTTAAGGCTAGACGAAAGCTCAATAACAACACGGATGTCAGCAGTTCAAAGTTGCCACATCCGTCAGCTGCGGATACCAACTGACTGATGTGGCTGCAGCAAAAGTTATTTCGCGGCAGCAGCGTCTGCTTCACATTTTTTCATGAATGCAGTCTTGGCTGCACCGGCCAGCGGCTTGCCAGCTTTGCTAACGGCTTTGTCGGCGCAGCCTGAGGCCATTTTGGGGGCTGCTGCGGCAGGCGCCGCACCGCCTTCGCATTTTTTCATGAATGCTGTTTTGGCCGCACCTGCAAGCGGCTTGCCAGCTTTGCTAACAGCTTTACTTTCGCAAGTCTCACCTGCAAAGGCAATTTGGGTGAAAAAAATTGAGGCAATTGCAAGACCAGTCAGTGCGCGCATCGTGATTCTCCTTGAGTGAGTGATGAGGAAATTACAGCGGGTGAAACTGAACATATTTTGCGGTAATACTCAGCTATCTGGCGCTTCTATTCATGCGCCCTTGTCAGCTTCGGTAAGTTGCAACGCAGCTTGTTGTCGGTCGACAAACTCTTGCATGCTATCGATACCCCGCACCAACAGAATAGTCGAACGCACCGCCGCTTCAAGTAGCACAGCGAGATTGCGTCCTGCGGCAACAGGGATGGTGACACGACGAATCGGAACGCCAAGTATCGTCTCGTTTTGCGCGTCTAATGGCAAACGAGCGGCCTCGGGTACACCGCGATTCGGTCTTTGCAAATACACCACGAGCTTCAAGCGCATTTTGCGGCGGCATGCAGTCTCGCCGAACACGGTGCGGATATTAAGCAAACCCAGACCGCGGACTTCAAGAAAATCGCGTAGCATTTCCGGACAACGGCCTTCCAAAATATCCGGCGCCACGCGAGAAACTTCAACGACGTCATCGGCCACCAAGCCATGACCACGCGAAATAAGTTCTAGGCCCAACTCACTTTTGCCGACCCCGGAATCGCCTTGAATCAACACGCCCATCCCGAGCACATCCATGAAAACGCCATGCAAAGTGATGGTTTCTGCCTGCTGACGCGACACATAGGCGCGCAAAAAATCAATCACTCTTGCCGCAGCAGATGGTGTCGAAAATAAGGGCACATCGCGCTTTTCGCACTCTTGCCTTATCGTCTGGTCAGGTTCACAGCCATCCGCAACGATTACTGCTGGTGGGTCAGCCGCGAAAACATCGCGCAGGTGTTTGCGTAAGGATTCGGGGGACAGACGTTCGACCCAGGCCATTTCAGGCGCGCCGATAACTTGAAGGCGTTCCGGGTGAATCAAATTCAAATGGCCAACCAAATCAGCCGGCGACATGTTGTCGTTGGCCACCATCAAAGTTCGATTGAGATCGCCAGATATCCAGGTCAGATTTAGTGCTATGCGATTAGTTTCAAACAGCTCGGCAACAATTAAAGGGCCTGACATGGCAATACGCTCGGTGTTCAGTCAGACTGCCAGTTTGAAAATAGCTCGAGCAGCGCCGCGCTGTCGGGAGCGGCTTGCAATAGTTCACGAAAGCGCCGCTCGGAGAACATCTGCGCGAGTTCGGATAGCAATTGCAAATGCTGCTCGTTGGCGCTCTGCGGTACTAGCAGCACGAACACCAATTGAACGCCGACACCATCTGGCGCGTCAAATGGGATTGGCGAAACTAGACGGAAGAACGCCGCCGTCGCCGACTTTAAGCCTTTAATACGTCCATGCGGAATAGCGACCCCAAGCCCAAGCCCCGTCGAGCCCAGTTTTTCACGCGCGAACAGTGCGTCATACACGGTGCTACGAGCCAACTGTTGGTTGTTTTCAAACAACAATCCCGCTTGCTCAAAGACGCGCTTTTTACTGCCAACGTCAAGGTCTACCACAATGCGCTCGGGGCAAAGTAGGCTGGCGATGTGATTGCAAGAAGTTGAAATAGTCATGGATAGATGCGAGAAACGGCGGCGAGTATAACGCGCCGCGCGATTGATTATCGTGGAGTGTCATTCAAGAAAAGTCGATGCTCACTCACACTCTATTAGTCATTCCGACTGCTACCCTCGTCAAGCGCAAATCCAGTGGCTGCGGGTCATATCGGAATGACGGTGTTGATCGGCGACGCTTGTTAGTCAACCGCCACTCGCTTGTCGTGTGTATGGTCGGAAACTCTTTCCTTGTGCTTTACTACTTGTCGATCAAGTTTGTCAGCTACCAAATCAATTGATGCATACAAATTTGCATCGGTGGCATCGGCGTAAATGTCTTTGCCTTTGACGTGCAATGTGACCTCAGCTTTTTGCACCAATTTATCGACGGAAAGAATGACATGGACGCTCGTGACGTGATCAAAGTGGCGGATCACTCGCTCGAGTTTGTTGGTCGTGTACTCGCGAATGGCGGGGGTCAGCTCAACATGATGTCCAGTGATGTTCAGGTTCATGATCTCTCCTCAGTTAAGTGCATGGTTTGCTACGACGAAAAAATTGTGGCAACAGTACGATGAGGCATATTGATGGCTTAAAGCGTCTTACGTTGGCTTACCGGTGGAATGCTCATCAAGTCGCGATATTTGGCAACCGTACGACGTGCCACCACAATACCTTGTTCTGCGAGAACTTCTGCTAAACGAGCATCAGAGAGTGGCTTTTTGCCATTTTCAGCACCGACCAATTGTTTTATTAACGCTCGAATTGCAGTACTCGATGCTGCGCCACCAGAATCAGTAGCGACATGACTTCCAAAAAAATATTTGAGTTCAAAGATTCCGCGTGGGCTAGCGATATATTTTTGCGTGGTGACACGCGAAATGGTGGATTCGTGCAAATTTACAATTTCCGCAATTTCGCGCAGTGTGAGCGGGCGCATTGCCACGTCGCCATGATCAAAAAAGGCGCGCTGACGATCAACAATGGCTTGAGATACACGCAATATTGTGTCGAAACGCTGTTGCACGTTTTTTATCAACCATTTGGCTTCTTGCAATTGCGTAGTTAGACCAGCATTGGCGCCCGCACCGCTGCGTTGTCGTTGCAATATCCCGGCATATAGCCGATTGATACGCAAGCGTGGCATGGCATCACCGTTTAGCCTGCATACCCATTTGTGGCGGATTTTCTTTACGGAAACATCTGGCACCACGTAGCGTGTGTCAATTGCCGAAAATGCTGCGCCTGGGCGCGGATTCAGCGTTCCGATTAGATCGAGTGCATAACGCAATTCGTCATCAGCACAGCCTAGTGATTTTTTGATGCGGACATAGTCGCGGTTAGCCACCAGTTCCAAATGTTGCTTGATCAGTAAGCGTGCCAAGTCGCGTTCAGGATTGGCTACGCAAGCATCGAGCTGCAGCGTCAAACATTCACGACTATCGCGCGCCGCAATACCTAGCGGGGAAAACTGTTGTAAGTGCCGCAATGCAATTTTCAGATCATCGAGTAAATTTTCGCGCGTTTCAGCAGATGTTTCGTCGGCAACAGGTTCTACCGGCAACACGTCTAATAACTCCTCCAGTGACTGCGCTAAATAGCCATTGTCGTCCAAAGCTTCAATGAGAAAGGCCACCAAAGCACGATCGCGCGCGCTCAATTGCGTTAAACCCAACTGCGCATGTAGGTGCTCGCTTAAAGTGATGCTGGCGGACTGCGTTTGGCCCCGATCCATGTCTTCATCGTTGAAGTCATGTGGTGTATTGCTACTACCGATTTCGACACCGAAACTTTCGTCTGAAAGCCCTTCATACGGGCTTTCAATGTCCTGACGATCTTCTGTATTTTGATCGACGCTTTGCTCAGATTTGTCGACGCTCGCTACATTGGCCTCGAGTTGCGAATTGCCGTTGTCCTGTCCCACTGTAAATCCCGCATCGCCAACTTCAATGCGCTCCAACAACGGGTTGTCGTGCAGGGCTTGTTCTATCTCAGCGTTCAGCTCAAGGGTTGACAGCTGCAATAAGCGAATCGCCTGCTGGAGCTGAGGCGTGAGCGCCAGATGTTGGGAAACTCTGAGTTGTAAGGCCTGTCTCATCTGATGTGCTGGTGCAGCCTGGCTCAATTACATCCTGAAATGCTCGCCCAAATAAACACGGCGTACGGCTTCATTATCGACAATCTCGTGAGGATGTCCAGCAGCTAAAACAGTACCCTCGTTAATAATCGTGGCACGGTCGCAAATGCCTAGCGTTTCACGCACGTTGTGATCCGTTATCAGCACACCTATGTCGCGGTCTTTAAGAAACTGGATAATTTTTTGTATGTCCAGCACGGCAATCGGATCGACCCCCGCAAAAGGCTCGTCTAGCAATATAAAACTTGGTCGCGTCGCCAATGCGCGGGCAATTTCAACCCGCCGCCGCTCACCGCCGGAAAGCGAGACAGCGATGTTCTTGCGAATATGTTCGATGTGCAACTCTTCAAGCAATTCACCCAAGCGAGTTTCCAAATTTGTCGCATCAAGGTCTTGCAATTCCAACACGGCACGAATATTGTCCTCGACCGAAAGTTTGCGAAACACTGAATTTTCTTGCGGCAAATACGATAGTCCCATGCGCGCACGTCGATGAATCGGCAAGTGCGTCAGCTGCGCATTGCCGTGATTACCGCTCAAGCGAATCTCTCCCCCATCAGCGGCGACAAGACCCACGACCATATAAAAGCACGTCGTTTTTCCTGCGCCGTTCGGTCCGAGCAAACCCACCACCTCCCCGGCGCCGACATCAAACGACACATCCTTAACCACCGTACGGCTCTTATATTTCTTGCGCAAATTGTGCGCGGATAAACGCGCCGGTTGTGGCGCAATGTCGCTTTTAATGGCGGCATCGGCAAACATATCAGGCGTAAGAATGTCGGAAATAGCTTGTTTCATGAGAGATCTATCGAAAAAGAGATGTCACCAAAACCGACCGGCCAGTGTCTATGCCTTAGTGTCGAACGGGAAATCATTACTCAGCGGCTCCAATAGCACTAGCGGCTTCCTTCGCGTCGCGCAAAATTCGGCGTATGACGTCGGTGGAAAAACCACGATATTGCAAAAAACGGGCTTGCTTTGCCCATTCCTTGGCGTCCTTTGGCACTTGACCAAATTTGCGTGTCCACAGCGCGTTAGCGCGTTGTAGTTCGTCGTTGTCGGTTTCGGTAGCTAGTTGCGTGTCGAGTTGTTCGGCGGCAAGCTCACTGCCGATTCCTTTGGCGCGTAGGGTTTGCGCGAGGCGGGATCGACCAAGCCGAGCGGCGTGACTGCGAACGTAACTGGCAGCGAAACGCTCATCAGACAAAAGTCCGAGTTCAGTTAGTTCATCGAGTACAACGGTGATTTCATCAGCGGTGCCATGCTCGGCCAATTTTTTAATCAATTCGGCACGGCTACGTTCGCGTCCGGCGAGTAGGCGAATTGCGCGTTGGCGCAGGCTAGGTAAAACCACTCCCGCGCCAAACCTCACACTATCACTTTGATCGTTTTCGCTAGACATCGCTGCTTGCAAAAAAACCTCCTGCTAGGCTTCCGCGACTAAGCGAAACGTGACGCTTAGTCGTCGCTGTCTGCCGGTGCCGCTGACTTCTCCGCACCAGGGACGGCAACGCCAACTGCGGCGCGCACTTTGTTTTCGATTTCGGTCGATAGCTCGGGATGTTCACGCAAAAATTTGCGTGCGTTGTCCTTGCCTTGCCCCACTTTTTCACCTTTGTAGGCGTACCACGCGCCGGATTTTTCGACGATTTTATGGGTCACGCCCAATTCCACCACTTCGCCTTCGCGAGAAATACCTTCTCCATAGAGGATATCGAAATGCGCTTCACGGAACGGTGGTGCAACTTTGTTTTTGACGACTTTGACTTTGGTTTCGTTACCGATCACTTCGTCACCATTTTTAATCGCGCCGGTGCGGCGGATGTCCATACGAACGGAGGCGTAAAACTTGAGTGCGTTACCACCAGTGGTAGTCTCAGGGCTACCGAACATAACGCCGATTTTCATCCGAATTTGGTTAATGAAAATCACTAAGGTGTTGGTGCGTTTAATATTTGCAGTGAGTTTGCGCAGTGCCTGGCTCATCAAGCGTGCTTGCAAGCCGGGCAATTGGTCGCCCATTTCGCCTTCGATCTCAGCGCGAGGCGTGAGCGCGGCGACCGAGTCGATCACGATTAAGTCGACACCACCGGAGCGCACCAACATATCCGTGATTTCCAAGCCTTGCTCACCGGTATCCGGTTGCGAAATCAGCAGATCCGGCACATTCACGCCCAGCTTGGCGGCATAGCCTGGGTCTAGTGCATTTTCCGCGTCGATATACGCAGCGACGCCACCGGCTTTTTGAATTTCGGCGACGACATGCAAACACAATGTGGTTTTGCCTGAAGATTCCGGGCCGTAGATTTCAACCACACGGCCGCGTGGTAAGCCGCCAATGCCCAACGCAATGTCTAACCCCAATGAACCGGTCGAAACGGTTTGAATGTCGTCGGAGGCGAGGCCTTCACCCATCTTCATGATGGAGCCCTTGCCAAACTGCTTTTCGATTTGCGCTAGCGCGGCCTGCAGCGCCTTGGTTTTGTTGTCGTCCATTTGCTCTCTTCTTTCCTTGGTTTCGATTATGGCATGCGTTTTGCTGGAAAATTTTTTGCGCTTCTCTGTGACTAATCCAGCAGCTATTTACAACTATTTTGGTTACTACCTCACACTGCTAATTCATTTCCTTGATGCGGCTTAACAATCCTTGCAATGCATGAATGACGGCTTGACGACGAATGCTTTCTCGGTCGCCGCCGAACACACATCGCTCGGTCCGTGTTGCTGTTTCAGTTTGTTTCTGGATGCACCAAGCGAAGCATACGGTGCCCACTGGCTTATCAGGTGAGCCACCGGCGGGCCCGGCAATGCCGGTAATTGCCAGCGAAATCTGCGCCTGCGAATTGAGTAAAGCGCCCACCGCCATCTCACCCGCGGTCTCAAGACTCACCGCGCCGTGTGCTTCAAGCGTGGCAGCACGCACGCCAAGCATGTCGATTTTTGCTTGATTGGAATAGGTCACAAAACCACGATCAAACCACGCCGAGCTACCTGCTGTGTGAGTGATCACTTGCGCTACCCAGCCACCCGTGCATGATTCAGCCGCTGCGATAGTTATTGGTGGCGTCGCCAGTTGGTGCTGCTGACACGCCGTCCCGACAGCTGCGGAAAGCTGGGTGAGTTGGTCATCCATCGCGACTCATTTCCACACTTGGGCTAAGACAATTTGCGCCAACAAAATTGTCAACACGGTATATCCGGCCGCCACGGCATCGTCCATCATGACGCCAAAACCGTTCTTGACTTGTGTATCGAAATATTTGGCTGGCTGGGGTTTGACGATATCGTAAAAACGAAACCACAAAAACGCGGCCAACTGCCACGCCCAGCCCATGGGTGTCAGGCTGGCGGAAATTAGCAACAACACTGTCCAAAACGGCACGATTTCATCCCACACTATTGCGCCGTGATCGACCACTCCGAGTGAGCGTCCGGTGATTTGGCAGCACCACACACCTAGGGCAAACGCCACCAGCAAGAAAACAGAAAAAACCATATTGGCATCCATCAGCGCACGCAAAGGCCAATAAGTCCCCCACGCAAACAACGTTCCTGCCGTGCCCGGCGCAAATGGCGACAGCCCTGAGCCAAAACCCGTCGCGACGATGTGTGCAGGGTGTTTGAACAGAAAAGAAACGGGCGGCGGTGAAGGTTTTTTGATCATGATTTGCTCGTCTAATTGGCTGGTACAAAAATACCGCGTGGCGCAAGCTTCTGAAATAAAACAATATTAAATTTATTAATACTGTATGCGCAACCAGTGTATCGCAATAAATTTAATTGCGCAAGACTCGCTAACTCTGGTGTTTTCGCAACCGTCTATGATTGCCAAACTACCGGTAATTTACTGCTTTACCCCGCCGTAACGTCTAAACCAAGCCCCGACTTTATCCATATACAAATACACCACCGGCGTTAGGTAGAGCGTTAGAAATTGGGATAGTAACAAGCCGCCGACCACTGCTAACCCTAGCGGTCGGCGCACCGCCGCGCTGGCGCCCCAGCCGATGGCGATGGGCAGCGTGCCGGCTAGCGCGGCCATAGTGGTCATCATGATCGGGCGAAAGCGCACAATGCAGGCATCGAAAATAGCTTGTGATGGCGGGAGCGCTTCGTTGCGCTGTTTTTCGAGCGCGAAATCGATCATCAAGATCGCATTTTTCTTGACGATGCCGACCAGCATGATGATGCCGACAAACGCGTACAGACTCAGGTCGACTTTAAAAACTAGCAAGGTGAGCAATGCGCCAAGACCGGCGGCGGGCAGGCCGGACAATATGGTGATCGGGTGAATATAGCTCTCGTACAAAACGCCGAGCACGATGTAAACCACCAAAATTGCGATCAATAATAAGGTTCCAAGTCCGACCAACGAGGATTCAAAGGCTTGTGCGGTGCCTTGCAAACCGGTGGTAAGCGATGCGGGCAGGCGTAGCTCGCGTTCCATTTTGCGAATCTGATTGACTGCTTCGCCGAGTGATACGCCGGGGAGCAAATTGAACGAGAGCGTGACCGATGGGAGTTGGCCTTGATGATTGACGGTGAGCGCTTGCGTGCTGCGGCTGATGCGTGCGACGGCATCGACCGAAACCAATTTTCCCGTGTTTGAGCGCACATGAATTTTGCCTAATGTGGCTGGATTTGCTTGGTATTCCGGCGCAACTTCTAGGATAACTTGATACTGATTTGTCGCCGCATAGATCGTCGAGATTTGCCGGGCACTGAACGCACTTTGCAAGGCATCTTCAACTTGGCCGAAATTCAATCCGAGTGGCGCTAATTTGTTGCGATCAATTTCCAAATGAACGACGGGGCTTTGGTTTTTCAAGTTTGAATTCACGTCTACAAATCCGGGCAGCTGTCGCAGCTTGGCTTCCAGTGTGTCGTTCCAGCGGTATAGCTCGGCCAAATCAGTGTCTTGCAGCGTGTATTGATATTGCGCGCTGGAGGATTGTCCGCCGATGCGTATGCTGGGTGGGTTTTGCATAAACACCCGCACACCGGGCACGCTAGCGAGTTTAGGGCGGAGCCTCGCAATAACTTGTTCCGGTGTCTCCGATCGCTCTGATCGCGGCTTGAGATTTATGACTATCGTGCCGGTGTTACTCACGGTACGTGAACCGCCCGCACCGACAAAGGAACCTATCGACATGACAGCGGAATCGGTCACGACAAGCTCCGCCAATGCGCGCTGACGTTGCATCATGGCTTCAAACGAGATGTCTTGCGGGCCTTCAACGGAGGCAAATATTTGACCACTATCGCCACTGGGAATGAAGTCCTTTGGTACCGTCACAAACAGCACTGAAGCCAGAATGACGGTCGCCACAAACGACAGCATCACCGTCCGCGGATGCACCATACACCACGACAGCGAGCGCCGATAGTTGCTGAGCAGCGCGTCAAAAAATCGTTCGAAGGCCATAAAAATTCGGCCGTGTTTTTGATCAAAGTCGTGGTGCAAATAGCGCGCACAGAGCATCGGCGTCAGCGTCAAGGAAACAAAGCTGGAAACCAAAATCGCTGCACAAATCGTCACCGCGAATTCATGCAAGAGTCGACCGACGATGCCTTGCATAAACAACAGTGGAATGAACACGGCAACTAGCGATAGAGTCATTGAAATAATCGTGAAGCCAATTTCACGCGAGCCGCGAATGGCCGCATCGAGCGGCGTTTCGCCGTTCTCCACATGGCGAATGATGTTCTCCAAAACCACGATCGCATCATCGACCACAAAGCCGACCGAGAGCGTCAACGCCAGCAAAGACAAATTATCCAGACTGTAATCAAGCGCGTACATCACAGCAAAAGTGCCAATGACTGAAATCGGCAAAGCGAGCGCCGGAATCAGTGTCGCCGAGAGATTGCGCAGGAACATCAGGATGACCAAAATTACCAAGAATCCGGCTAACACCAGCGTGAATTGCACATCTGCGATGCCCTCGCGTATCGTCACGCTGCGGTCATACATCACTTTCAACTCCACCGAAGCGGGCAAGTTTTCTTGAAACGCGGGTAGTACACGTCGAATTGCGTCGACCGTTTCTATCGTGTTGGTGCCGGGCTGACGATTGACGGCAAGAATGATGGTGCGATTGTCGTTAAACCAAGCGGCGACCTTGCGATTTTCGACGCCATCGACAACACGCGCCAACTCTTCAAGGCGCACTGGCGCGCCATTGCGATACGCCACGGTGACTTGGCGATAGGCGGCTGCATCGAGCAATTGACCGTTAGCTTGCAGCGAAAAACTTTGCCGCGTACCATCTAACGAACCGAGCGGTTGATTCACATTGGCCGCTTTAACGGCTTGCTGCAATTCATCAATGCCGATGCCGCGCGAAGACAATTGTGAAGGATCAGCTTGAATTCGTACGGCATATTTTTGCGCACCATTAACTTGCACTTGTGCGACCCCGGGGAGCGTCGACAAACGTTGTGCAAGCTGCGTTTCGGCGTATTCGTTCACCACCCAAGTCGGCAGCGTCGTCGAATACATGGCGATAAAAAGGATCGGTGAGTCAGCCGGATTCACCTTACGAAACGATGGCGGTGTGGGCATGTCTGGCGGCAGTTTGCGCTGCCCCGCCGCGATGGCAGATTGCACATCTTGCGCAGCGGCATCGATGTTGCGATCCAGCGAAAATTGCAGTGTGATAGAAGTCGTACCTTGCGCACTACTTGAGGTCATCGACTCCAATCCGGCGATACTTGAAAATTGACCTTCTAGCGGTGTCGCAACTGATGCCGCCATCGTTTCCGGTGACGCACCGGGCAGCGACGCGCTAACCGAAATTGTCGGATAGTCGACATTGGGCAACTCGGCCACCGGCAAGCTGCGGTAAGCGATGATGCCGAATAATAGAATCGCTGCCATCAATAGCGATGTCATCACCGGTCGGCGTATACATAGTTCCGACAGTTGCATTTTCTTGACTTTTTGGGTTCTTAGTTGGGCTTCTTGCCGCCATCGACGGGTTTTATGCGGGCAGCAGCAGTTAGGCGCAATTGACCTTCAATTACCACCATCTCCTCGGCGCTCAAGCCTTCAGCTATCACTGCCTGCGTCTTTTGCAAATTGCCAATTTTTACTTTGCGGATTTCCACCGTATCATCGGTTTTCGCCACAAAAACAAAGCTACCCTCGGCACCTTGCTGTATCGCTTCGGCAGGAATGACCACTGCATTTTTAAGTTGGTCGAGCACAAGGCTGACAGTGACAAACTGCCCGCTCGTGAGTTTTTCTTGCTCGTTTGCCATAACGGCTTTGAGCAAAATTGTGCCAGTGCTAGCATCCACGCCATTGTCGATAAAACGCACTTGCGCGGCGAGCAATTCGCTGCCGCCCGGCAAGGCAATCTCAGCCGCCATAGTTTTCTTTCCGGTGTGCAGCGCAGCTTGCAGCTTTGGCAGATATTTCTCCGGCACGTTGAAACTCACATAGAGCGGCTTCACGCGATTAACCACCGCCAAGGTCGTGTCGTTGGCTTTGACTGCTGCGCCGGGGAACACCAGTTTCGCGCCGACAATGCCGCTAATCGGTGCCTTGATGGTCGCGTAGGACAACTGCAACCGGGCAAGTTCTGCGGCGGCTGAATCGGCACTCGCGCTGGATTCCGCAGCTGCTGCAGCAGTGCTTAGTTCGGCGACCTTTTCATCCGAGACAAAACCTTTGGCACGCAGCGCAATGTAACGCTCGACATCGGCGCGCGCCTTTTGCCATTGCGCGTTGGTCTTGGCTTGATTGGCAAGCGCTTGATTGAGCTTGGCTTGAAAATCCGCTGGATCAAGTTGCAATAAAACGTCGCCTTGCCCAACGTGCTGACCTTCCGAGAAGCGCACTGTTTTCACTTGACCATCAACGCGAGATTTGAGCGTCACCGTCTCGTAGGCTTCAGTGCGACCGGTAATTTCCAATTGAACCGACACATCTTGCAAACTGGCTTTCGCCACCACCACCGGCACTGGTGGCGCGGCGGCCTTCTCTTTTTTCGGAGCGAAGATTTCCGGTCGCGCATAAAACCAAATCGCAGCGACACTTACCAACAAAATGGTGGCGATTGCTGCGGCACGTTTTCTCGTCATGGCTTCGCCTATGGTAATAAAGATTCGAGCGCAAATAATTGCGCCACGGCTTCGCGTTGCCTAATCAAATGGACATCATTGCCATCAACCATCACCTCAGCCGCACGCGGGCGTGTGTTGTAGTTCGATGCCATTGCCATGCCATAGGCACCGGTAGAAAGAATTGCCAGCAAGTCGCCTTCGCTTAGCGCCAAACTTCTATCGTGGCCGAGCCAGTCGCCGGACTCACAAACCGGGCCGACGATTTCGTAAATTGACGGCGGCAGAGCGGGATTTTCGCGAAGCACTGCTTCGCGCCCGTGTAGCGTCCCGGCTGTCCTAGGTCGAGACTCCACACCAGCACCAGCTGGTGAATTGCCGACTTTAACAATTTCATGCCACGCCTCATACATCGCAGGTCGCATCAAATCATTCATCGCCGCATCAACGATAGCAAAGTTTTTCACCTCGCCGGGCTTAAGCACATCAACACGCGTCAGCAGCAGCCCGGCATTGCCAACCAGAGAGCGTCCCGGCTCGAAAATAAGTTTCTCCGTTCGACGGGCCAGTTTCACGAGCATTGGCGCCAGATATTCGGCAGCGCTCGGTGCGGCTTCGTCACTGCGATAGGTAATGCCCATGCCGCCGCCGACATCGATATGTTCGATAACAATGCCGTCTGTGGCGAGCGCGTCAACCAACGACAACAATTTATCGACCGCTTCCGCCGCCGGAGCAGGGTCGAGAAGCTGCGAACCAATGTGGCAGTCGATACCGACCACTTTGATATTTCTTAAACTTGCCGCGTGACGATAAATGGCGTGTGCTTCGGTATACGCAACACCGAATTTGTTCGACTTTAATCCGGTCGAAATATAGGGATGAGTTTTGGCATCGACATCGGGATTAACTCGCAGCGAAATTCTCGCGATGCATCCCAAGCTTTCCGCCACTTCGTTTAGCGTGGCCAATTCGCTAGCGGATTCAATATTGAAACAGTGAATGCCGACCTTCAGCGCTTCGGCCATTTCAGCAGGTTTTTTTCCTACGCCAGAAAATACAATTTTGTCCGGCGACCCGCCCGCCGCCAACACGCGCGCCAACTCCCCGCCTGAAACAATATCGAAGCCCGCGCCAAGTCGTGCAAACACGTTAAGCACGGCAAGATTCGAATTGGCCTTGATGGCGTAACAAACCATGGAGCGATCGATCACACCATGCGCACGTAAAGTGTCCGTGTAAGCCAAAAAAGCTGCCGTGAGGGCGGCGCGTGAATAGACATAGCAAGGCGTACCAAAACGCGCCGCAATATCTGCTAGCGACACACCTTCAACACAAAGGCTGCCGTTACGTTCAAAAGCCAGCGTCATGCACGAATTACCGCTGCGGCGTGGCTGCTATCATCACTCAAATGTATCAGCGCAGATGGTTGATAAAGTGGCCCTTTGGTTCCGCAAGCATTGAGCAATAGGGCTGCAAGCACGGCAAGCAACAAGCGATTTTTATAGCGCATGATTCGGGGAAATATAGTGGTCAGCGGGATAAAGGATGGTAGCACGCGATGACTGAAGGCATTATTGCTCATGGATGAACAGTTGTTTCTAACTGTGGCCGATGCACAGCTTGGACGCATCGAAACGGCTCTGGAGCGCTTGATTGATGCGGGTGAAGCGGACATTGATGTCGAGCAAAAAGCCGGTGGAGTAATGGAAATTGAATGCGCCAACGGCAGCAAAATCATCATCAATCGGCACAGCGCTGCGCGTGAAATTTGGATTGCGGCGCGCTCCGGGGGCTATCACTTTGCCTTTGATGGCGGCGCGTGGGTTGCAGCCAAGGATGGCAGTGAGCTGATGAAGGTGCTAGCTCGCTGTTTGTCTGAGCAAACCGGTGCAGTAATCGCCCTCGACCACACCAACTAGCTGGGATTTGGAAAAGCGCCTGGCTACGTTAGAATGCTTGCCACGCAGTTTTTGCCTATTCGCTTTTACCTGTTTGACCCCCTCGAGGAGTGGTAACGATGAAACGCTCGATGCTCAGTTTGGCCGCCTTTGCACTATTCGCGGCAATTTCTTTTTCCGCAAATGCCAATGCACCGCAAAAAGCAGCGCAAAAAGGCGATGCCGAGCGCGGCAAAGTAATCGCCGCTGGTACATGTGCAGCCTGTCATGGTGCTGACGGCAATAGTCAGATTTCGGCCAATCCAAAACTGGCCGGGCAACACCCCGAATATTTGTTCAAGCAAATGAAGAATTTCAAGGCCACCGACGGCAAACCGGCTGAACGCGCGAGTGCGGTGATGATGGGTATGATTTCTTCGTTGGACGAAGGGCAAATGCGTGATGTTGCCGCATGGTTTGCCTCTCAAAAGCAGACCGGCGACAAAGCCAAAGGCGATGCCAAGACTATTGCTCAGGGGCAAAAGCTCTACCGCGCTGGTGATGTCGCAAAAGGGCTAGCCGCTTGTGCCGGTTGCCACGGCCCGGCTGGCGCGGGAATGCCTGCACAATATCCACGTATCGGCGGACAGTTTGCCGATTACACCGAAGCCCAGCTCAAGGCTTTCCGCGATGGTGGTCGCGCTAATGATGCCAACACCATGATGCGCACCATCGCACTAAAAATGACTGATGCGGAAATGAAAGCAGTGTCTGATTACATCGCGGGTTTGCGCTGACCCGACAGTTTTGGCGCAAAAAAGCCGACCTCGTAAGGTCGGCTTTTTTATGTCCGAAAAATGCGTCTTACTTAGCGCCTGCCAGAATCCACTTAACCAGCGCCTTGACGTCGTCAGGTTTGACCGAAGCATTCGGCGGCATCGGCACTGCGCCTCCGTTGATTTCCTTCCAAACCTGCCCGCCGGTGGCTGCAGTGCCCTTGGTAACGCGATCAATCAGCTTGGCCTCGTCGGAAGCTTTATATTTTTTACCGACATCCTGAAATGCCGGGCCAACTAATTTTGCGTCAACTTTGTGGCAGGCCATGCAGCCGCTTTTTGTAGCCAAATCTTTGTTGGCAAAAGCTGGTGCTGAAACCACTAAGCCACAGGCTATTAGGGCGGAAACAATAACTGACTTCATTTTGAACTCCTCGCAGGTGATTGAATGGGGTGATAAGAATTATTCTAGTGCTTTAGCGAACTAATTCAATAACGCGCTTTAGACAAACGCGTTGACCGAGCCGACCATCGCCCTTGGAACTGCAGGCTAGAGTCCGAACTTGTCGAAGATTTTGCCCATTTTTTCCTGCATTGTTTCCGCAGTGAAAGGTTTGGTGATGTAGCCCGACGCACCGGCTTGGTCGGCCGCGGTGATGTTTTCCTTTTTTGCCTCGGCAGTCACCATAAGGAAAGGCAAATCGCCGAGTTTGGCATCGGCGCGCACGCTTTGCAGCAGGGTTAGGCCGTCCATATTGGGCATGCTCCAATCGGAAATCACAAAATCTATCCCGCCCATTTGGAGCCGAGCCAGTGCAATCGCGCCGTCTTCCGCTTCTTCGACATTGGTAAAACCGAGTTCTTTGAGCAAATTGCGAATAATGCGGCGCATCGTCGCGAAGTCATCCACGACGAGGAATTTAAGGGCGGAGCGGTCTGCCATGGTGCCTCCATGCAGCGATAGTCTGGCGGTACGATGCCGACACTATGCCGCAGGGCTTCGTCCTTCAAAACGGCGAATACCGCTGAATGAACCCTCTATCAGTGGAGAAAGTCAGCAGCAACTTTCAGGCCGCATTTTGCAAAAATGAGGCTATTTAAGCTGACTTAAATCCCGCACGGCGCCCGTATCGGCCGAGGTGGTCATTGCGGCGTAGGCCAGCAAGGCCATCGAGACTTCGCGTTGGCGGTTGGCTGGCTTCCACGCTACTGCACCACGAGCGAGCATGGTTTGACGGCGTGTCGCCAGCACCAACTCGTCAACTGCCAAATGGATGGCGCGATTCGGGATATCGATTTCGATGGTGTCGCCCTCCTCAACCAAGGCTATCGTGCCACCCGCCGCGGCTTCTGGCGACACATGACCAATGGCCAAGCCCGAAGTACCGCCGGAAAAGCGGCCGTCGGTGAGCAAGGCGCAGACTTTGCCCAGTCCTTTGGATTTCAGATACGAAGTCGGGTAAAGCATTTCTTGCATGCCTGGCCCGCCTTTGGGGCCTTCATAACGAACGACAACCACATCGCCCGCGACAATTTGATCTGCGAGGATTTTTTCTACAGCCTCCTCTTGCGATTCGCAAACGCGGGCGCGGCCAGTGAATTTCAGAATTGAATCATCGACCCCCGCAGTTTTGACGATGCAGCCTTTTTCGGCGATGTTGCCAGACAACACCGCCAATCCACCATCTTGTGAATAAGCATTGGCTTTATCGCGGATGCAACCATTGGCGCGATCTAAGTCCAACTTGGGAAAGCGCCGTTCTTGCGAAAACGCGATTTGCGTCGGCACGCCACCGGGTGCAGCACGATAAAAATCCGTCACCGTGGAATCTGCCGTCGTCGCCACATCCCACTGTGCCAGTGCATCGCCCATGGTTTTGCTGTGCACGGTATAGGTATCCGTGTGCAGCAAACCGGCACGATTTATTTCGGCCAATAGAGCCATGATTCCGCCAGCACGATGCACATCTTCCATGTGATATTTCTGTGTCGCCGGTGCGACTTTGGCAAGACATGGGATCTTGCGCGATAAACGATCGATATCTTGCATGGTGAAATTGACTTTTGCTTCGTGTGCGGCGGCAAGCAAATGCAACACCGTGTTGGTCGAGCCGCCCATGGAAATATCCAGCGCGACCGCGTTTTCAAAGGCCTCGAAACTCGCAATTGAGCGCGGCAAGACGGAAGTGTCGTCTTGCTCGTAATAGCGTTTGGCCAGATCAACCACCGTGCGCCCGGCGCGCAAAAAAAGTTGTTTGCGATCGGCGTGGGTGGCCAGCAATGAGCCATTGCCCGGCAATGACAAGCCCAACGCTTCGGTCAAACAATTCATCGAATTTGCAGTAAACATGCCCGAGCAAGAACCACAAGTCGGGCAGGCCGAACGCTCCATTGCGGCAACATCTGCATCAGAATTTTTGCTATCGGCAGATTCGACCATCGCATCGACCAAATCGACCATACGATATTCGCCATGCCATTTCACCTTGCCGGCTTCCATTGGCCCGCCGGAAACAAACACCGTCGGGATGTTGATGCGCAACGCCGCCATCAACATTCCCGGCGTGATTTTGTCGCAGTTGGAAATGCACACCATCGCATCGGCACAATGGGCATTGACCATGTATTCCACCGAATCAGCAATTAGCTCGCGGCTGGGCAAGCTGTACAACATGCCGCCATGACCCATCGCAATGCCATCATCGACAGCAATAGTGTTGAACTCTTTGGCCACGCCACCTGCTTCCTCGATTTCGCGCGCCACCAATTGGCCCAAATCCTTCAGATGCACGTGTCCCGGCACAAATTGGGTGAAAGAATTGACCACCGCAATAATTGGCTTGTCGAAGTCACCATCTTTCATACCCGTCGCCCGCCACAGCGCGCGTGCGCCTGCCATATTGCGACCGTGGGTGGTAGTGCGGGAACGATAAACAGGCATGACAGCTCCGATGCGATTCAATAAGATTGGTTTGATTTTAGCGTGGCATGGCGCGGCTAAAATCAAACTATGAACTCTCCGTTTGACCAAACCCACAACCACCTCGCGTGGCATTCGTCCAAATGGGAAAAATATCGCGATACCGGCATCATCCCTCTGTGGGTGGCCGATATGGATTTCGCCGTGCCGCCCGCAGTGCAAACGGCACTCGCCGCGCATGTTGAACACGGTGTGCTTGGCTACACCCGTGTGCCACGAAATTTGCCGCAGCTGACGCAGCAATATTTGCAACGGCAATACGGTTGGGCAATCGATGAAGTCTCGCTAGTGTGGCTGCCGGGTTTAGTGCTCGGCATCAATTTGGCGGTGCGTGCGGTATGCGCCGAGGGCGATGCTTACGCGACATTCACCCCCGTCTATCCGCCATTTTTGGATGCCGCAAAAAATCAGGCGCGTGGATTGATTGCTTTGCCCTTGATCAATCAGGCGATGGATTTCGGCATCGATTTTGCCGCGTTAGAAAGCAGTCTGGCAGCAAATCCGCATGCGCGGTTGTTGTTGATTTGTCATCCGCATAATCCGGTCGGCAAAGTTTGGTCGGCGGACGAACTGCGACAACTCGGTACCGTTGTGGCGCGGCACGACTTGATCGTTTGTAGCGATGAAGTGCATTGTGATTTGATTTTGCCCGACACACTCAAACATCTCCCGTTTGCGCTGGCAAATCCTGAATTAGCGGCGCGCACCATCACTCTGATGGGCATGGGCAAAACCTACAACATCGCTGGTCTCGGTGTGGCATTTGCGGTGATAGAAAACGCTGAACTACGCGCAAAATTTCGCACCGCGATGGCGCATTTGGTGCCAGATATCAATGCCTTTGGCTACACCGCAATGCTCGCTGCAATGAGCGATTGCGAACCGTGGCGGCAAGAATTACTGACTTATCTGCGTGGTAATCGTGATTGCGTGGTCGCCACGATGAAACGACTAAAGATTGCAGTAACAAGGGTTGATGCAACTTATTTGGCGTGGTTAGATTGCCGACATATTCCCGATGCACACGCTTTTTTTGAACAACATGGCGTAGGCTTATCGAACGGAGCACCGTTTGGTGCAGCAGGGTTTTTACGGCTGAATTTTGCTTGTCCGCGTGACCTTTTGAACGAAGCGCTGCAACGTATGACGCGAGCGCTCGCGATTATTTGACGGCGTGATACCAGCACCAACTGACGAAAGAGCGGAAGAAATTTTTTTATGCTAATCCACCCACAGTTTGACCCCATCGCCATCCAACTCGG
The DNA here is from genome assembly GCA_016721505.1 of Rhodocyclaceae bacterium. GTDB lineage: Bacteria > Pseudomonadota > Gammaproteobacteria > Burkholderiales > Rhodocyclaceae > JADKHX01. The sequence goes on from JADKHX010000008.1 coordinate 84,659, forward strand.
GCCGCTCGCCATCCGCTGGTACGGCCTGATGTATTTAGCCGCCTTCCTGAGTTTTATTTGGCTTGGCAAGCGCCGTGCGCAAGCGCAGGCTTGGCATGGGATCACCGTGCCGGATGTCGATGACATGTTGTTCTACGGCGTGCTCGGGGTGATTCTTGGTGGTCGTCTCGGCCAGGTGATTTTCTATCAGCCGGAATATTTTCTTGCGCATCCCGGTGAAATTCTCGCCGTATGGAAAGGCGGCATGAGCTTTCATGGCGGATTTTTGGGTGTGTTAGTCGCCATGGCATGGTGGGCAAAAAAACATGGCAAGACTTTTTTCCAAGTCACCGATTTCATCGCGCCACTGGTGCCGCTTGGTTTGATGACAGGCCGCCTTGGCAACTTCATCAACGGCGAACTATGGGGTCGGGTTGCCGATGCATCGTTGCCGTGGGCAATGGTTTTCCCCTCCGTTGACGCGCAACCGCGCCATCCCTCGCCGCTCTATCAGGCATTCGGCGAAGGGCTTTTGCTGTTCATTCTTCTTTGGTGGTTTTCTAGCACCCGGCGCGCGCGCGGCGTGGTGTCGGGAATGTTCCTGATCGGCTATGGCAGCCTTCGTTTCATCGCCGAATATTTTCGTGAACCCGATCACGGAATTTTCGGCATCTCGTACGTCGTCAGCATGGGGCAATGGCTAAGCTTGCCGATGGTGTTAGTGGGGATTTATTTACTCATGCGGCGAACATCAATTGCTGAATGAATCGACGTTGTCAGCGAAACACCACTGTCTTGTTTCCATGCAGTAGAACCCGATCTTCGAGGTGATACCGCAGACCACGCGCTAGTACGGTTTTTTCGATATCTTTGCCATAGCGCACAATATCTTCGACCGCATCTGAGTGGTCAATCCGTATCACATCTTGCTCAATGATCGGCCCCTCATCAAGCGCTTCGGTGACGTAATGACAAGTCGCGCCGATGAGTTTTACGCCACGCGTGTAAGCCTGATGATAGGGCTTGGCGCCGACAAAACTAGGCAGAAAGGAATGGTGGATATTGATAACGCGGCCAGGATAACGCGCACAAAATTCCGCCGGAAGAATTTGCATGTACCGCGCCAAAACAATCGTGTCGGCGTTGGCGGCATCAACAATTTTCCCGATTGCATCAAATGCCGTTTGCTTGTCAGCGGCCATCACCGGCACATGATGAAAGGGTATGCCGTGCCACTCGACTACCCCTTGAAAGTTGTGATGATTTGAAATCACTGCGACGATGTCGCTATTCAACTCATTCGATTGCCAACGCGCCAGCAAATCATAAAGGCAATGTTCTTGCTGACTGACCATCACCACCACGCGCTTCTTTTCTGCCGAATCGGCTATCCGCCAGTGCATTTTTAATTCGGTGGCAAGTGACGCAAAATGCAGACGAAATTCATCAACTCCAAAGGCTAACGAATCGGCACGCACTTCGATGCGCATGAAATAACGCTGGTCAATATCATCGGCATGGAAGCTCGACTCAAGCAGCCAGCCGCGATGTTCGGCGATGAAAGCGGTGACGCGACTGATGATGCCGACTTGATCGGGGCAGGAAGCGACGAGCGTGTAAAAGCGCGCCTTGTGCATCAGATGCGCTGCGATGCTTTGTCGATTTCGGCGCGCATTTCGGTGTAACTTAGCGCGATGGGAAACTGTGGGAATTCGTCGATCACATTTTGTGGTGGGTGAAACAAAATTCCCGCATGCGCTTCGCTCAACATCGCCGTGTCGTTATACGAATCACCGGCCGCGATAACTTTGTAGTTAAGCTCTTTGAAGCGTTGCACAGCTTCCTTTTTTTGGTTCGGCATTCGTAAATGGTAGTTCACCACGAAGCCTGTCGCATCAGTTTCCAGCTTGTGGCAAAACAAAGTCGGCATGCCTAAATGTGCCATCAATGGCATGGCGAATTCGTAAAACGTATCCGACAAAATAATCACTTGAAAGTCGCGCCGCAATTCGTCCAAAAATTCACTCGCGCCAGGCATCGGCCGCATCGTGGCAATCACCGCCTGAATATCTGGCAAACCGAGTTTGTGCTGGCGCAAAAGATTCAAACGAAATTTCATCAAGGTGTCGTAGTTCGGCTCGTCACGGGTGGTGCGGCGCAACTCAGGAATTCCCGTTCGTTCCGAAAACTCTATCCAGATTTCGGGAACCAAGACACCTTCAAGATCAAGACAAACTAGTTGCACGCGCGTTCTCCAGTTTCGGCTATGGTGCAACACCAAGGTTTAGCGCTGCATTGAGTCAAATTTTACCGTTGGTGCGCCACATGATGTGCGCCGATACCTGACTAGGAAAGCGCTCGTTTGCCCGAGCCAAGCTGGCGTTCAAATTCTTTGATCGCCACAGGCTTGCCGAATAGGAAACCTTGAAAATTTTTACAGCCCCGGTTGATCAGGATTTCCTTTTGCTCTTCGGTCTCGACACCCTCCGCCAAGACTTCCATACCCAGGCTGTTTGCCATGGCAATAATGGTTTGTACGATCACTGCGTCGTCAGGATCATTGGCGATGTCGTGAACAAAACTTTGATCTATTTTTAGTTGATGCAAGGGAAGTTTCTTCAAACTGGAAAGTGAGGAATGGCCTGTACCAAAATCGTCGAGTGAAAATTGCACGCCCATTTCGGACAAGGTCAGCATTGTCGTGATGATCTCGGTAACGTTGTCCGGCATCGTACTTTCGGTCAGTTCCAGTTTGAGACGCGCCGGATTAATACTTGTTTCATCTAACACCGCCTTGACCTGGGCGCAAAAATCCGGCTGGCTAAATTGTCGCGCACTAACGTTAACCGCTAACTGCAAATGCTCGCGCCCGGGATTTCCCTGCCAGAGCTTAATTTGTGCACATGCAGCGCGCAGAGCCCACATGCCGATGGGTAGGATTAGGTTGGTTTCTTCGGCCACAGGAATAAATTGAGTCGGCGAAATCATCCCGCGTGTTGGATGTCGCCATCGCAGTAGCACTTCAGCGCCAGTCGCGCCGCTGCCGATGGCAAATTGCAGTTGGTAATACAGAACTAGCTGGTCGCGGGCAATGGCCTCCCGTAGTGCAAGACCAAGCTCCGCACGGTATTCGACCGCAGCTTGCATTTTTGGATCGAAAAACCGAATCGCGTTGCGACCGGTGCGCTTGGCTTGATACATGGCGATATCGGCGCGCTTCATCAACTCGTCGGCGCTCGAATTTTCGCTACCAAATAGTGTGATGCCGATGCTTGGTGTGTTTTGATAATTACGTCCAGCCAGCACATAGGGTTGATTCAATGCGCTTAGAATTTTTGTCCCCATGGCTTCCATTTGTCGTGCGGCCTCGCCGACATCGGGACTGAGATCCTCGACCATCACAACAAACTCATCGCCACCTAAACGCGCTACTGTTTCGGTCTTGCGGACACAAGCTAACAGCCGTTCGGCCACTTGCCGTAAAAGATTGTCACCAACTGCATGGCCAAGCGCGTCGTTGATTGCCTTAAAGTTATCAAGATCAATAAATAACAAACCGCCCTCACGCCCGCTGCGCCCGTTGTAGGCTAGGGCATGCTCTAACCGATCCATCAATAAGCGGCGATTGGCCAGTTTGGTCAGACTATCGTAATAGGCCAATTGTTGAATTTCAGCTTCAGCCGCCTTACGCGCCGTGATATCGGTGACGGAAGCAACATAGTGGCGCAACACACTCGATTTATCATTGACTTCGGTGATGCTTATCCATGCTGGGTAATCGTCGCCTTTGCTACGCCTACCCCATGCCTCACCCTGCCATGCACCCATCGCCATAACGGCGTTCTCCACAACTGCCAAGAATTCTTCGTCATGTCGCTTTGACATTAGCGACGCTAGCGGTTTGCCAACCATTTTGACCGCCGAGAAGCCGGTCATATCGGTGAAGGCCTGATTGATTCGCAACACAATGGACTTGGAATCTGCTACCAATATGCCGTCTTGCGATTCGAAGGCCACTGCGGCGATACGCAGATCAAGCTCGGTGCGTTTGTGCTCAGTGATATCAGTGCGAATTCCGACGTATTGCTCAATAACGCCGTTGCGATCGAGGAATGGAACCGCGGTGAGATTGACCCAAATTTGAGTACCATCCTTTGTCCGTTCGGTAAGCTCCCCCTGCCACACCTTGCCGCTTTTCAGCACTCGATAGAACTCCGCGACCATTTCAGGTGATTGATGTCCTGTCGCGAGAATTTGGTGACTTTGGCCAAGGACCTCTTCTGCCGTGTAACCGCTCACTTGGCAAAAGCGATCATTGACATAGGTGAATTTCCCCGTTGCATCGATGATCGTCACGATGGCATGTTGGTCAATCGCAAATTTTTGATTCTGCAGGTCGTGTAAGGCTCGTTGCGCTGTATTTTGTCCGCTGCGCAGTTCCTCGTTAAGTGCGCTCATTGCCAATTCGCGCTCACGTAAACTTTGCGTCATAACCTGAAAATTACTCGCCAGCGCGCCAATTTCGTCATTGCTAGTGCTCAATGCACGCACTGACAAATCGCCACGTGCGACATCTTGAACCGCTACCGACAATTCCCGCAGCGGCCTGACGATACGACTTACTAGCAACATAGAGGCGAACATTGCCAACGCCAACACAATCAAAGTTAGCAATGCTGTACGTGCACCGAGCGTATCAGTGACGCCCAGCGCGACCCGTGGATAAAGCTGAACAAACAAGCGCGAATTTGAAGTGGCTATCTCAGCCATGCTCAACCACACAGGACTGCCCGAGGGCGTCTCGGTTTCTATCAATGCACCGGAAACAGCGTTGATTAGTAATCCTCGACCCTTTTGCGTCACCACAATATCGGCACTGATTAGCGGTTGGTTAATCGACTCAACCGTATGGTGCACCGAAATATTTCCAGCCCGACTCACTACGAAAACCGCTGTCCGATCGTCTGCAGGGACACCAGCGCGCTCTAATAAATGGGTTGGGTCGATATCAACTGTAGCGACACCAACAATCCGATCGGCACGGAAAATTGGTACAGAAAAGGTGATGACATTGATACCGCTGGCATCGGCATCAAAATATGGCTCACTCCAGGTCGCCGCGGCAGTTTTCTTGGCTGCGTTGTACCACGGCAGTTCGCGTTCAATATAGCTGCCGCTTCCCTTTGCAATGTCGATGGCCTTGAAACGCTCACCTTCGCGATACACGTAAGGGGCAAAACGTTTGCGTTGTGCAAAAACATCCGGTTCAAAAGCAATCGCCGCGCCATGAATCAGCGGGTTGGCACTAACTGTGCGGCGCAAAATCTCATACAGATCGTCTTCGCTGGACTTCTCAGCACTGGCCACCAGCAGCGCTGTAGCCTCGCCTGCGGTGGTGACTTCACGCAGCAGGGCATCTACTCGACCAGCATAGTTACGCGCCTTCTCGGTTAGGCCGACTTTAATTTGGTCTGCTGCGGCTGTGCGATTTCCCAGAAACGAATATAGGGTGATCAGGCCAACTACTAGAAAGCTGGGCAGCAACACCAGCAAAAACAATTTGCGCCGTATGGTCAAGCGAAGTGCGCGAACTGGCATCGCTATTCTCTGTTACGCCCAGCCATACCTGAGGTTGGATGCGAACACACCCAAGGACAAGCAAGCAAAGTAACGCGACCGTCGGCGAGCATCATGCAGATTTACCGGAAACGCTCAGGATCACTACTCTAACAAGAACCAGCGCGAATGCACGGTATTGAGATAATTGTGCAAGCGCGCATTTTTGTCAGTTGGTGCCGGGTGTAGCGGGGAATTCGTGGCGCACACGCCGTTATGTGTTGCTGTCCGATTCGGCGCAACTTTGTTTCCGGAATCGATGACTCTTGTCACACACCCAGTCGATCACGTATGTCGTACCACAGCGCACCAAGCGCGGTGAACGGCACACGAAACATTCGCCCGCCAGGGAATGGATAGTGCGGCAATTTTTCAAACACCGAGAAACGCTCAGCTTGGCCTTGAATCACTTCGGCCAACAATCGCCCGATGAGGTGGGTGAAGGTAATACCGTGACCGGAGCAGCCTTGTGAATAGAACACGTTCTCGGACAATCGCCCAACTTCGGGCAAGCGAGAGAGCGTGAGCAGAAAATTTCCGGTCCAGCCGAATTCGACTTTTGCGCCGGACAATTGCGGAAAAGTCTTGACCATGTTCGGTCGAATAATCGATTCGACATGCGCCGGATCGCGCGCGCCATAGATGACGCCCCCGCCGAAAATCATCCGCTTATCAGCCGACAGTCGAAAATAATCGAGCAAAAAATTATTATCTTCGACACAGTAGTCCGATGGAATCAATTTATCGGCAAGCGCACCGAGCGGCTCGGTGGCGACCACTTGTGTGCCGCACGGCATAGACATACTGGCGAGCTTGGGTTCCAGTTCGCCGATATAGGCATTGCAAGCGATGATGACAAATTTGGCTTTGACCTGGCCGGTAGCGGTATGCACTATCGCTGTATTGCCATGTTCGATTCGAATGGCGCCGCTGTGCTCATAAATCGTGCCGCCGGTTTGTTCAAGCGCAGCCGCTTCACCCAAACACAAATTTAACGGATGGAAATGACCGCCAGTTTGGTCTACTAAAATCGCTTCATAGCGATCCGTATTGACGATGCCAAGCAGTTCAGACTTGTCGTCAATCAGGGTAAGTTGCCGGTGTCCCCATTTCTCCCACAAGGATTTTTGTTCAGCAAGGCCGGATATTTTTCGCTTTGAAGTGGCAGCAAAAATACCGCCGTTTTTGAGATCACATTGAATCTGATAGCGTGCAACCCGCTCGCGAATAATCGCCGCTCCTTCAAACATCATGCCGGCCAATGAAGCGGCAACGGTTTGGCCATAGCTCGCTTCAATCACATCGATATCACGTGAATAGCTATGCACAATTTGGCCACCATTGCGCCCCGACGCCCCCCAGCCCACACGCGCTTGCTCGAGCACCACGATCTTGAACCCTGCCTCACTCAAATGCAGCCCCGCCGACAACCCCGTGTAGCCAGCACCGATGATGCAAACGTCGGCTTCTACACTGCCGAGCAACGCCGGGCGCAGCGGCGAAGCATTAGCGGAAGCAGCATAGTAGGAGGGCGCATGAGAAATCTGAGTGGATGCAAACATAATTGACTCATCAACGACTTTGAAGTTTCATTTTGACAGGATTTTTCGAATGCAAAGCAAACCAAGTAAGCTGCTTCGCAGGCGTCATCCTAAAGACTCTGTGCATCCTGCCCACTGCTTTGTTTTCTTGCGCCAATGCCATCCAAATAGCCTAGTAAAACGCTGATTACCGCGCCTATGCTTAGTGCCGAACAAACGCAAACTGACGCATTGCTTGTTCACCACTCCTTTCATGCCCAACTGGCTCATTCCCCTACTAACACGGCGCATGCTGATCTGCGTTTTCACCGGCTTTTCGTCGGGATTACCGCTGTATCTATTGCTCAATTTGTTGCCCGCATGGTTGCGTTCGGCGGGTGTTGATCTCAAAACTATAGGCCTATTCGCACTTATTCAATTTCCCTACACATGGAAATTCTTGTGGGCGCCGCTGTTAGATCGTTATGTGCCACCAATCGGCATCAACGGTCGTCGTCGTGCCTGGATGTTGCTGACGCAATTAAGTCTGGTTGCAGCAATTGCCGGGCTGGGTAGCTACTCGCCATCGACCGACATAGGCATCGTGCTATTGATCTGCGGCACGATCGCGTTTTTGTCGGCGACGCAAGACATCGCCCTCGATGCCTACCGCCGTGAATTGTTGAGTGACGACGAATTGGGTCTGGGCAATGCCGTTCATGTCAATGCGTATCGTATCGCCGGCTTGATCCCCGGTTCACTATCCCTGATTTTGGCGGATCATTTACCGTGGCAGCAAGTGTTTGTCATTACGGCGTTGTTCATGGTTCCTGGAGCGGCAATGGCCTGCCTGATTCAGGAGCCGGTAACTTCCAAAGTCATGCCAAAAACCCTCACACAGGCTGTCGTCGAGCCGTTTAATGAGTTCATCCAGCGTGCGGGGGTGCGAGAGGCGGTGCTGATTTTGGCCTTTATTTTTCTCTACAAGCTGGGCGATTCGATGTGTACGGCGCTGGCGACACCGTTCTACCTTGATATGGGCTACGCCAAATCCGACATTGGTCTAGTGGCCAAAAATGCGGGCTTGTGGCCTGCCGTCATCGGTGGTTTGCTTGGCGGTTTATGGATGGTCAAGCTGGGCATCAATCGCGCCCTGTGGCTGTTTGGTCTGGTGCAATTCTTATCGATTTTCGGCTTTGCATGGCTAGCGTGGCTGGGGCCGCAGAGCAGCATTGGCTTTGCCGAGTTGGCCGCGCTTGCTCTGGTAATTGGCTTCGAAGCGCTGGGCGTTGGCTTGGGCACCGCCGCCTTTGTGGCCTTCATCGCGCGTACTACCAGCCCGCTTTACACAGCCACACAGTTCGCATTGTTCACTAGCTTGGCCGCCGTGCCACGCACCTTTATCAATGCAACGACCGGTGTGCTCATTGAAAATTTGGGTTGGTTTAGCTTCTTTTTGCTATGCGCCGCATTGGCTTTACCTGGCATGGCGTTGCTATTTAAGGTCGCACCGTGGCGGCGTTACAACAGCGTCTGAAAAAAGCTATCGGTATGTACCAACTTTCACAAAACTCGTCCGTATACTTATCAGGACGGTTTTCAATCGGGGAGGCCGCAATGTTAATGGTGATGGAAATGAGCACTGGTAAGGTGATTGCCGACGAGTTCGGCGCCTTCGAAGACGAAGTGTTAAACGCGGAGTGGATTCCGCCCAACCTGCAAACGCAAGCGCAGGTTGGACTGAGCTTGGGGTTGCAGCAACACAACACCCGTGCGTCAGAACAACACGATGTCGACGTCGATGCCTTCCTTGGCATGATGTACCGCGTTCAAACCTAGTAGCCAAATCAAGGTGCTGGACGCGAACTCTAGCCGTGCCGATTTCAGGCACAGCCTAGCTATTCCCACCCGCTGGATGGACAACGATGTGTACGGTCACGTCAACAACGTCGTCTATTACAGTTACTTCGACACCGTCATCAACGAGTATCTGATTCGCATCGGCGGGCTAGATATTCATGATGGCCGCGTGGTCGGGTTTTGCGTTGAATCACAGTGCAAATTTCACGCGCCCTTAGCATTTCCGGAGACCATCGAAGCTTGCCTGCGCGTCGCTCATTTGGGCAACTCATCTGCCCGCTACGAAATCGCATTGTTTCGCGATGGCATCGCAACGCCCGCCGCGACAGGGCATTTCGTGCACGTGTTTGTTGATCGGGCGCAGGGGAAACCGACTGCAATTCCGACAAATATTCGTGCCTGTTTGGAACCACTACGGGTGGAAGCTTAGGGCTTGGTAGCAACTACAAGGCGTGCGTCCTATCGCCAAGCGTGAATCCCATCAGTGGTTTTTTGATTCCTCGCCCGAGCGCAATCACTTTGAATAGCTCGCCCATTTCGTTGGGTGATATCAACAGATTGACTGCACCTGCAGCACGTAACAGCGTGTTGTCGGCACCAACTGGCGAATCTGCTTTGCGCGCTTGGAGCAATTCTGCGATCCCGCAATTGATTAAGAAACTTGCTTGATTGGCGTAGCCCAATACCTCCAAGCCCGCATCAAATCCAGCTTCGGCAACGGCGGTGAAATCGACATGCGAAGTAATGTCGGAAAGCCCCGGACACCAGAACGGGTCGTTATGCACGCGATGCCGATAATGACAACGGATTGTGCCGCCATTGCGCGACGGGTGATACAACTCGTGTTGCGGTAGGCCGTAGTCGATCAGCAGCAAGGCACCGGCGCTAAGTCGCCTCGCCAAGGTCGAAACCCACGCCGAAGCGGCCAAGCTGATTTCGCCGTCGTAGGGAAAATCCAGCGGCGATATATCGCGATTTTCCGGTCCATCAAACCGTGTCTCATCGTTTGCCAATTCAGCCCAAGACAACCGCTCATCGACCACCGCGACACCACGCTCATAGACACCATCTGCCTGCCATCGCACCGCATGCGTTGGCATTGCGTCGAGCACTTCATTGGCAATCAAACATCCGGAAAATGTTGGCGGCAAATCGTCTAACCATTCCACCCGCGCAGCCAAAGCCGGCGCGAATTCCGCCAGCGTCGCCGCTTGCCTTGCGCGTAATTCGCCGGAGAGTTCGAGAATGAAATACTGTGTTGGCAAGCAACCCAGTTCATCCAAGGCGAGCAACATATCAGCGGCCAAACGTCCGCTACCACCGCCAACTTCTATCACCGTTTTGTTGTCGGCCGAAATTAGCGCCAACACCTGCGCCACTTGTCGCGCCAGCGCTTGGCCGAACAACGGCGTAAGTTCTGGCGCAGTCATGAAATCACCACTCTCACCAAATTTTTGCGAGCCGCCACTGTAATAACCCAAGCCCGGCGCGTACAAGGCCAACTCCATATAACGCGCAAAAGACATCCAGCCACCTGTCGCTTTTATCTCGGCGACGATGATTTGCGTCAGTGCGTGGCTTGCTGCTGCCGCATCAGCCGAAGGTGGTGGGAGATCGCTGGCCATCTCAAGCGGCAGGCGATTTAGTCGTCAAATTGGTCGGCAATTTGGTCATTATTTCCGCCACCGCCGCTGCGTCGGAATTTGCGCACTGCTGCAAACCTTGCACCATCCCCGCACGCTCGGCGACTGATTTATTTTGGCTGACTTTCCATTTGCCTTGCAACGCAGTAATCGTGATTTCAAAGCCGACAATCGCCGCCAACATTTTCGCGATGTAATCTTCCGGCGCGTCCTCCATCCGCCATGCAGAATTTGCTTCGGTTTCGTGGGTTGTGGTCAAGCTGTCGAGAAATTCACGCAGCCACGCCGCATCGTCTTTGACCACCAGTCGCCCGCGCGCATGCACCGCGATGTAGTTCCATGTCGGCACAATACGGGCATGGTCAGCCTTGCCTGGATACCAAGAGGGCGAAATGTAGGCATGCGGGCCTTGGAAAATCACCAATACATCAGCCTCGGTTTGCGCGGTTTTCCATAGCGTATTGGCGCGCGCCACGTGGCCTTTCAACAGTCCATGCGGTGCCGCTGCGGTCGGTGGTAAAAATTGCAACGGAATATGATTGGCTTCCAACCCATCGGCGGTTTGTGTGATGAGCGTCGCCAAGGGGTTTTGTTGCATTAGCGCTTGCAATACTTCAGGCCGGCTTTCTGCGAAATGGGCGGGCAAATACATCTTTCGTTCCTTGAAAAAATATCGCTCATTGTAAGATGCGAGCCAATGAAGCCTATCACCACAATGGAATATTCACGTCGCTTCGGCGGCATTGCGCGGCTTTACGGCAACGATGCGTTGCCACGCACGCGGGCGGCGCATGTGGTGGTGGTCGGCATCGGTGGCGTAGGCAGTTGGGCGGTCGAAGCATTAGCGCGTTCAGGTCTTGGGCAACTCACCCTCATTGATTTGGATCACATCAATGAATCAAATATCAATCGACAGATTCATGCACTGGATTCAAGCTTGGGCGCGTCAAAAGTGCTGGCGATGCAACAACGAATTGCCGACATCAATCCGGAATGCGTGGTGAATATGATTGAAGAATTTATCGTCGAAGAAAATGTTTCGTCATTGCTGCCAAGCTGCGATTTTGTGATTGACGCGATTGACAATGTGCGCGCCAAAGCCGCATTGATTGCACACTGCAAACAAAGCGGCATCAACATCATTACAACAGGCGGCGCCGGCGGCCGGCTTGACCCGACGCAAATCGTCATCGCTGATTTGTCACGCACGGTGGAAGATGCGCTGGCTTCAAAAGTGCGTGCGAAATTACGCAAGGACTATGGATTTCCGCGCGATGCGAAGAAAAAATTTGGAGTTGATTGCGTGTACTCGCCAGAAAAAGTGCCTAACTCGCCAGTTGGTGCTGATGCGAAGTCTCGGCTTAGTACAGCCGAGCCGCTACACGGGCGCGAAGCAGTGCTTCGCGAAACCCCCGTTCCGCCGCCGTCATTCGATGCTTCCGCCGGTCTCGCCTGCGCCGGCTACGGCTCATCCGTCGCGGTCACCGCCACCTTTGGCTTTGCCGCCGCCTCGCGGGTTTTACAAGGGCTACTGCAATGAACACACCGGTCATTTTGATCACCGGCGCCGCCAAACGACTTGGCGCACAGATCGCGCGAAATTTGCATGCGGCGGGGGCCACCGTAGCGATACATTTTCATCATTCGCAAACCGATGCCGATACATTGGTGACCGAACTTTGTACCTTGCGGGCGAATTCGGCACATGCATTCCAAGCAAATTTACTGGACATCGCCACATTGCCCGATTTGGTCAATCAAGTCGTCACACATTTTGGTGCGCTCGATGGCTTGGTTAATAACGCGTCGACTTTTTTCGCTACGCAAGTCGGCGAAATTAGCGGCGATCAATGGGAGGACATTGTTGGCACCAATCTGCGCGCGCCACTTTTTTTGGCACAAGCCGCCGCACCGCATTTGACCAAACGCGGCATGGGTTGCATTGTCAACATCACCGATATTCACGCCGAGCGTCCGCTTAAAAATTATCCGGTTTACTGCGCAGCCAAGGCTGGTTTGCTTGGGCTAACGCGGTCATTGGCGGTCGAACTTGCACCAAACATTCGCGTCAATGCGGTCGCCCCCGGCGCAATAATGTGGCCGGATGCAAGCGAGGACTTCTCTGCCGACGAACAAGCGGCGATAATTCGCCATACCCTGCTGGGTCGGATTGGCCAAGCCGACGACATCGCCCGCGCAGTGCGGTTCTTGATGTTCGACGCTCCTTACATTACTGGCCAAGTCATCAACGTCGACGGCGGTCGCACCGCACATCTTTAACGCCCATGGCTCCGCTAACGCACACCTAATCATGAAACTAGAAGTCCTCATATCTCCAATGGCTGGCAGACCACCCCCCCACCCCCACCCCCGCCCCGGGGCGGGGCTTTTGATGCGCTCGCTACGCTCGAGATCACCAGTGGGCCATTCGATTGTTTCACCCTAAAACTCATGAACGCACCCCTCACCGCTCGCCAAGCCCGTCGCGAAGTTTTCGAATCCAACAAATTGGCCAAACGTTTGCGCCGCGAAGTCGGCCAAGCGATTGCCGATTACGCCATGATAGAAGCCGGCGACAAGGTTATGGTTTGCTTATCAGGCGGCAAAGATTCGTATGCCATGCTCGACGTATTGTTGTATTTGCGTGAGCATGCACCAATTGAATTTGAAATCATCGCGGTTAACCTTGATCAAAAACAACCCGGCTTCCCAGCACATATTTTGCCGGCCTATTTGACTGAACTTGGCGTGGCGTTTCATATCGAAGATCAAGATACCTATTCGATAGTCAAGCGGGTGATTCCCGAAGGCAAAACAACCTGTTCCTTGTGTTCGCGACTTCGCCGTGGTGTTTTGTACCGCGTCGCGAGCGAATTGGGCGCCACCAAGATCGCCCTCGGCCACCATCGCGATGACATTGTGCAAACCTTGTTTCTAAATTTGTTTTTCGGCAGTAAGCTAAAAACTATGCCACCAAAACTAGTCTCAGATGATGGTCGTCATATAGTCATCCGCCCTTTGGCTTACTGCCGCGAAACCGATCTGGAACTCTGGGCGACGCAGCGTCAGTACCCGATTATTCCTTGCGATCTATGTGGCTCACAACCCAACCTGCAACGCCAGCAAGTCAAAGAAATGCTACGCGATTGGGACAAGCGTTATCCAGGCCGGGTGAATAATTTGTTCCGTGGGCTGGCCAATGTCGTACCTTCGCATTTGCTTGACACCGATCTTTACGATTTTCGAGGGCTGGTTGCCGATGGCGTGGCGAATCCAGATGGCGATCTGGGCTTTGACCCACCGAGTTTTCCTGCGGCCGTGTCGGAAAATGTATTGCAATCGCTACAAGCACTGCCGGTGATCAACTGATGGACGCGCGTCGCTTGCCCGCCAATCGAGGTGCGTTTTGGTTGCTCGGAGGCTTCGCGCTGTTCCGGCGCAATCCGCCGTTGCTCACCTTGCTCACTTTCACCTATTTGTTGTTGGTGGTGGTGATTAATTTGATTCCCGCCATCGGCCCTTTTTTACTGCCATTGATCTTGCCGTTGTTGACGGTGATTCTTGGCAACGGTTGCCGCAGCATCGAGCGCAAAGGCGCCTACAGTCCGCAAGACTTGCTGGCTGATGTGCCGCAGCGCCAGCAAGCTATCGTACATTTGGGTGGGCTGCATTTGCTAGCTTCCGCCATGATGGTTTTGCTCAGCGCGGTACTTGGCCTGGATCTCACGCTCAGTGAAAATTTAAGCAATGAGCAGCTGCAAGACCTGGCTGCTGACTTGGGAATGTTTCTCGTGCTGTCCATTCCCTTATTGATGGCATTTTGGTTCGCGCCGCTGCTGACGCTTTGGGACAAAGTGCCGGCGACCAAATCCGTATTTTTTAGCTTCGTCGCCAGTTGGCGTAATTGGCGCGCGTTTGCAATGTACAGTTTGGCCATAGCCATCGTCGGCATCATGTTGCCCGGCCTTATTTTGGTAATCGCTAGTTTGCTGTCCGCAGCGCTGGTCACGGTCGCATCGGTGGTGCTACGTATGATGATGATGTTCGTGCTAGCGCCTTCGCTGGTCGCCAGCATGTATTTGTCCTATCGCGATGTATTCCAAACCACCACACCTGAGCTGGATGTGACACCCTCTGAAACCCCGCCAAGCGCATGACCACGACTCGCTCACCAGACGCGATCGGAATACTCGGCGGCACCTTTGACCCGATACATATCGGGCACCTGCGGCTAGGTGAAGAAGCGCTGCAACAACTCGGCTTGGATCAAATTCGTTTTATCCCCGCCGGTCGTCCGCCGTTGCGCGATGTACCAAGCGCCACCCCTGAGCAGCGCTTGGCAATGGTCAAACTTTCGATTGCTGACAATCCCGATTTTGGGGTGGATGACAGCGAAGTCATGGCCGCGACGCAAAGCTATACGGTGGAGACGCTGGAGCGATTGCGTTTGGAATTCGGTGCCAAACGCCCTTTGGTTTTGTTGCTAGGTCAAGATGCATTCGGGCGGCTGGAAAGCTGGCATCGCTGGACGGAGATTTTTTCATTGGCGCATGTTGCTGTTGCTACAAGACCAAATTCGCCAGTTGGGAGTGACGTGCAGTGTCGGCTTAGTACAGCCGACCCGCTCCGCAGGCGCAAAGCAGTGCTTTGCGAAACCCCTGCTCCGCCGCCGTTAAATAGTGCCGCCACTAGCAATACCCAAGTAAAATGCGCCTCCGCTTTGGCGCGCGAATTTCAGCAACGCCTTGGCACCGCGACCGACCTTGCCAGCTCACCGTTCGGTCGCATCGTTCCCTTTACCATCCCAACACTCGACATTTCCGCCACCGCAATACGTCGCCAGATCAAATCCGGCACGCTTCCACGCTATCTGGTCGCCGAGGCGGTTGTCCGCTATATTGAATCGCACTACTTGTACAGGTAAGCCGCAAAATCTATGGATATTAAGAAATTACAAAAGCTCGCTGTTAGCGCTTTGGAAGATATCAAAGCCAAAGACATCGAAGTCATCAACACCTCAAAGCTCACTGCGATGTTCGACAAAATCATTGTCGCCACAGGTGACTCAAACCGCCAAGTTAATGCCCTCGCGCGCAGCGTGCACGACAAGGTCAAAGAAGCCGGTGGCGCCATCGTCGGGATGGAAGGTGAAGATTCCGGCGAGTGGGTGTTGGTCGATTTGGGTGACATCGTAGTGCACATCATGCAGCCCGTCGTACGTGCGCATTACAACCTCGAAGAGCTTTGGCAGACCGTGCCGAAGCGAGAGTCTGCTCCTGCGGCCAAGAAGGCGTCAGTTCCAAAAGTCAAACGTGCGACGACCAGTGCAGGTACGCGCAAGGCAACGTCGTCAACCAAGGTCACGGCCGCCGCCAAGCCAGCAGCCGTGCGCACCCGCAAGAAAAAACCTGCTGCCGAATGAAATTGCTGGTCGCTTGCGTTGCCACGCGGCCACCTGCGTGGGTAGTCGAGGGCTGGAATTATTACGCCAAACGCATGCCGCGCGAAAGTGCGCTCGAACTCATCGAAGTCAAACCCGAATCGCGCAGCACCGGAAAAACCGTCGCCGTGATGATGGCCAGTGAGGCACAGCGCATTAACGCTGCGCTGCCAAATCAGTGCCTGCGTGTGGTGCTCGACGAACATGGCGACGCAACCACCACCCGTCAATTGGCCGACCGGCTCAAAAAATGGATGAGTGGCGGGCAAGATGTGGCGTTCATCATCGGTGGTCCCGATGGATTGGACGCCAGTATCAAGCAGTCAGCGAATGAAACTTTGCGCCTATCCAGTCTCACTTTGCCGCACGCTCTAGTACGCGTCATTTTGGCCGAAGCGCTTTATCGCGCCGCGAGTTTGCTCAAAGGCCACCCCTACCATCGCGAATAGCGCCGCTGAAAATTCCATGCTCGATACCCGCATTTATCTCGCCTCCCGCAGCCCACGCCGTCGTGAACTCCTGACGCAGGTCGGTATTCGCTTTGACATGCTGATGTTTCGTGATGGCTTGGGCGAAAAGGCCCGACCCGACGCAGCCTTGGACGAGACTTGGCTAAGTGGAGAAACACCGCAAGCCTACGTTCAACGTGTTGCCGCCGCCAAGGCGGTGCACGGCGCGCGAATTTTGAGTATGCGCAAATTGCCGGTTCATCCAGTGTTGGCGGCCGACACTACGATAGACCTCGACGGCGAAGTCATCGGCAAGCCAGTTGACGCTGCTGATGCCGCTGCCATCCTCACCCGTTTGTCTGGTCGTACACATCAAGTGCTAAGCGCAATTACCGTTGCCGCGCCAGCGCACCACGATCATCCCGAACACATTGAGACCATGCTCTCGATCAGCGACGTGCGTTTTCGTGCGCTCGGTACCGATGAAATCCGGCGTTATGTGCAAAGCGGTGAGCCGATGGATAAAGCCGGTGCTTACGGCATACAGGGTCGCGCCGCAATTTTCGTCGAAGAGATACGCGGCTCGCACAGTGGTATTGTCGGTTTGCCCTTGTGCGAAACCGCCACCCTGCTTAGAAAATTTTCTTATACCATTTGAGTTCCATGCCCGAACAATTCCTCATCAATTTCACGCCGCAAGAAACTCGCATCGCGACGATGCAGCACGGTGTGGTGCAAGAACTGCACATCGAGCGCAGCAGTGGCCGCGGCATTGTCGGCAATGTTTATATGGGCAAAGTGGTACGCGTGTTGCCCGGCATGCAATCCGCATTCGTCGAAATCGGGCTCGAACGCACGGCGTTTTTACACGTCGCCGAAATCTGGGCTTGCAAAAATAATACCGACACTCGGCCGATTGAGCGCATCTTGAGTGAAGGTCAATCGCTGATGGTGCAAGTTTTAAAGGACCCCATCGGCACCAAAGGCGCACGTCTCACCACGCAGGTTTCATTCGCCGGCCGACTGCTTGTGCATCTGCCGCAAGAGCGTCATATCGGCATTTCGCAGCGCATAGAAAACGAGTCTGAGCGCGACAATTTACGTGCTCGCATCCAAACGCTAGCGCCAGAAGAAGACGCCGGCGGATTCATCGTGCGCACGGTTGCCGAAGGTGCCAGCGACGAAGAATTGAGCGGCGACATCGCCTATCTGCGCCGCCTGTGGCAGGAGATTTTGTCGCGCAGTCGTGGCGTCAAAGCGCCCGCCTTATTGCACGAAGATCTCGATTTGGCGCAACGTGTGCTACGTGATTTGGTCAATCGCGAAACGCAAAGCATCGTCGTTGATTCACGCGAAACGTTTCACAAGCTCACTGCCTTCGCTCGCGAATACATGCCACAAGTCGCTGACCGGCTGGAGCACTACACCGGCGAACGGCCTTTGTTCGATCTGCACAATATCGAAGAGGAAATTCAAAAGGCATTGGCGCGTCGTGTCGATTTGAAGTCCGGCGGCTATTTGATTTTTGATCAGACCGAAGCAATGACCACGGTCGATGTCAACACCGGCGGATTTGTCGGTGTGAGAAATTTTGATGAGACGATCTTCAAAACCAATCTCGAAGCCACTCAAACCATTGCACGGCAACTGCGCCTTAGAAATCTTGGTGGCATCATCATCGTCGATTTTATTGACATGGACACGCAAGAACATCAAAGCGCGGTGCTCGCCGAATTTAACAAAGCACTTTCGCTCGACCGCACTCGCGTTACCGTCAGTGGTTTTACGCAGCTCGGCTTGATCGAGCTGACCCGCAAGCGTACGCGCGAGAGTCTCGCGCACATTTTGTGTCAGCCCTGCCCAACCTGTAGCGGTCGCGGTGAAGTCAAAACCGCGCGCACCGTCTGCTACGAAATTCTGCGCGAAGTGTTGCGCGAATCGCGACAATTTTCAACACGTGAAATGCGCATCCTGGCCGCGCCGGTAGTCATTGATTTGTTCCTCGACGAAGAATCCCAAGCGCTGGCCATGCTCTCCGATTTCATCGAACGCCCCGTCTCGCTTCACGCCGAAAGCGGCTACAACCAAGAGCAGTTCGATATTGTGCTGATGTAAAATTTGCGGCAGTGAAAAGCAAGGCAACGCGGGTATCGTATAACGGCATTACCCTAGCTTCCCAAGCTAGTGACGAGGGTTCGACTCCCTCTACCCGCTCCAGAAATTATTCGCCAGTCGCCGCCTGAACGACGACATTTTTCCCTAACGTTTTGAATCGCTCACCACTCGCTTGAACAACAGTGATAGTGATGTGGCCAGTCTTGCTGGTGTTGATGTCTCTGACGATGCCGGACTTGCCCGCATGCGTGCCATCGACGACTTTGCAAAATGCCCCGTCGGTAAGCTTTTCTGGTGATTTCAGGTTCATGTGCAGTGCTCGCTTAGGTGTGCTCGAGTGCCCATGGTAGCGAAAACTTACT
This sequence comes from Rhodocyclaceae bacterium, assembly GCA_016721505.1. Taxonomy (GTDB): domain Bacteria; phylum Pseudomonadota; class Gammaproteobacteria; order Burkholderiales; family Rhodocyclaceae; genus JADKHX01. The sequence continues at coordinate 103,643 of JADKHX010000008.1, forward strand.
TTCCCGTCGCTGTCAATTTCCCGTCGCCGTTGACGGCGTGTTGCCAGCACCAACTGGCGGCACGCGTCGTTTTGATTGCAGAGTGCCGCTGTAAAACACATTGAAATCGTGTAGCTCGTAAGCGAAGGTTTTATTCTGAATGGAAATGTCAGGTGCCATCATGGCGTGGGCTTCTTCGGCGTTGGTGGCTTGCAATACCACCAAGCCCTTGTCGGAATATCGCGCACCCATTACCAGACTGCCTTGATCGCGCAAACGCTTGAGATTGGCCGAATGTTCACGCATGTAAGCCTGTTCTTGCGGCGGCTTTGTCGTGTCCCACGCGCTGCCAGTTTTGATTTCGATGGCGTATAAATTTTTTGCCGGTTCGGCTGGCGGCGTTTGTGCAACCGCGATGGAGAAGAAGCTGCAAACAGCTAGCGAAATGATTACTGTCGATCGAGCTAGATTTTTCATTTTGAATGTTCCTTGAAACAAAATCGAAATGAACAGCGTGTGGCCAGCACCAGCTGGCGAGGATTGATTCGCTTGATTTACTCAATCACATATGCATTAAAAACGAGTGCCCGCTTTCTCAAACACGCGCCGTATTTCATCTGCATTCGAATTGTTTGGATCGATTTCCAGTACTCGCCGATAGCTGGTGAGTGCCTCTGCCAAATGTCCCGCTGCCAATTGCGCGTTGGCTAAGTTGTACCAGACATTCCAGATGCTCGGATTTATTTCGGCGTTCAATTTACACAATTCAATTGCGTCGGCCAGCTGATTGTTGTCGCGCAATTGGTCGCAGGTACGGCGCAGATCAAGCTCTTGCGGTGGCGACCACCAGTGAAATTTGGCAAATGCCGTACGACGCTCTTCCCATGCGCGGCGCGCCATCGCACCGCCATCGGTCAAGGCAATTACTGGCAAGCTACGCATCTCGTCGCCGCGCAAAATCGCATCGACCAAGGGGTCTCCGCCGCTGGCGTACTCCTCAAAACTCATTTGGGCGGGAATATCGATCCGCGAAAACGGATTGATATCCGTCGACTTTCCCAGTTGGTGTTTGACAGTTGAAAGATACAAATGCAATCCCGTGCGAGACAGCGGAATGGATTGGGCATCGCCGTAGCTATTCACTGGGGCAGCCATCGGTTCGCCCAGCACAGTGATCGTCGTATTGTCCATCAGAGCCTGCGCCGCCATGATGCCTGCGCTTAAAGTGCGACGTCCTGTCAGCAAATAAAGTTCCTTCCATGCATGGCTTTCCTCGCGTTTGATAAATTCTCGCAACATGGCCGGCACGCGACTGCCATCACCGCCAAAACAATAGCGTAAATCCACAATCAAACGGCGCGGACGCAAACCATCGACTTCTTTCAAAGCCGTCCGAAATTCTTGCGCGAAGTTTTCGCCAACGAAGTTGGCTTGAATGTAATACGCAGATTGCAGCGGCAAAGATTTGCTGGTGAACTGCCAGCGATTCATCAGGCGTAGCGGACGAGTAGCATCAAAAGTTCGAAATGCGGCGTAGGGTAAATTTTTGTATGCGCTCAGCCAGCTATCAACACCGCTTAGAGGTGGGCCGCCCATTTCGGCTTGGAAGCGCCATTCAAATGTAGCGTCGTCCTTTTTGTACCTTGGGTCGCTCGCTTGACTCGACTTGATAACGCGCTCAACGATAGCGCCGCTTGTGAGTTTGAACTTGACGGACAAATTACCATCGCCTGCGGCGTAGCCCAAGCCCTGCATCAGTGCAGCATTGCTTAAGGCAAACAAATTTTCCTTGGCCGAAAGCTCATTGTCGGCACCCATTAATGTGCGTGCGCGCTCGGCCACTTGCTCAACCCTTGATCCACCGATATTCAACAGCTGTGCGCCGGCCAAATCCGCCACCGACTTATGTGCGGCGGTGACGAAGAACCCGTCAGTGAATTCATAAACTCGCAGGGGATACCAGCGCGCGAAGTCGGCGCGATCTGGCTCCAATTGGGTGTGCGAATCTCCTACTAACGCGACCAAACGCATGGTGCGCGTGACACGTTGTTCCTCGCTGAGACGCGGCAATTCAGCCTTCAGATTTTCCACTTCGCGCACAAACTCAAGGCGGCCGATTCGAGCAAATGGCTCAGGGTGAATCGCCACAATCTTCAGCGCGATTTCGTCGATATCTTGTTGCCAATCAGCAAGGCTTGCCGCCATCGTCGTTGGTGCAAGCCCGATGTAAAACATTAACATCAGGCAGCAAGCCAAGTAACGGCGTATCACCAGCACCAACTGGGGAGTCGCCGTGAATTGAGTTGGGGTGGCATAAACAGACATGATGTCACCGCTAAAAGGCTATCGGTTTGCCTTACGCAAACCCGATAAACGTTTACTTGCTCGCCGCCGATTTGCGTGTGTATTTCCCATCAAACGCCGTGATCCATTTACCGCTGGCATCTGTCGATTCCCAGTGTTGTCGGACGCTCGCATCGGCATTCGGCGTCCAAGTGATTCGATGTTTGGTCACCACGCCCTTGTCGTCGGTGGTTTCACCGGCTAGCACCATGCTGCTGCCCTTTAAGCCGCCTTCGAGCAGCAACAAGGTGCCGCCGTTATCGACCCAAGTTTGATGCCAGACCTTGCGGCCAGCGTCGTAAATATTGAAGCTCTCGCCGGTGTAGCCGCTGGGAGTTTTGTATTGTTCGTGGAGAACACAACCGCCGTGCTTTTTCTCGATTTTGTTGTTGCCGGCAAACTTGCCATTAGCGGCGACAACGTCCCATTCACCAAGCCAAAAATCAAATTGGCGGTGCGCGGCCGGATCACAAGGTGACGGTGGTGTTGCTGCCATAGTCAAAGAAGAAATTAAGCAGGAGGAAACGAGAAATAGCCGAGTAATGGCGCGTTTGAAATTCATGAAAACTCCTCGTCGTTCAAAACAAATTCCGCTTAGCTCACGGGCATCCGACTTTCAAACAGAATGCTAAACCGATTTAGCGCAGTTTTCCAATCCCGTATTGGCATAGTGCGCTTGGCGGCGATATTGCTCAGCGCCAGATGGAAGGACTTGCGGATCACCTCATCACTGCCGAATGAGCCGCGATTGTTGGTGACCTTGCGCAAATTTGCACCGACCAACTCAACGGCGTTGGTGGAATAAATTACTTTGCGAATTTCATCCGGGTAAGCGAAAAATGGCGTGACGCGTACCCAGTTTTTTCGCCACAACTGACCAATGGCGGCATAGGTACTGTCCCATTTTTCGACGAACGAATCGAGGCAACGCTCGGCCTCTTCTATGGTGGTGGCGCGATAAATGAGTTTGAGATCAGCGGCCACTGCCTTATGGCTTCTGGCTGGCACAAACTTCAGGCTTCGTCGCACCATCTGCGCGATGCAAAGCTGCACCACAGCCTGCGGAAATTCGGCCTTGACCGCCGCTTCCAAGCCTAGTGCGCCATCAACACAGGCAATAAAAATATCTTGCACGCCACGATTTTTTAGTTCGGCAATTAGCGTGCACCAGAAGCCGGTATCGGGCATGCCGTTTTCTGAATCCGCCATCCACAAACCCAGTACCTCGCGCAAGCCTTGTGAATTCACACCAATAGCGAGATACACCGACCTGTTAGCAATGCGCCCGGCTTCACAGGACTTGACCTGCAATGAATCAAAATACATGATGGGATAAAGCCGCTCCAGCGGCCTGCTCTGCCACGCGCCGGCTTCATCAATCAAGGCATCCGTCACACTGGCAACTTTTTCCGGTGATACCGTTACGGCATAAATTTCTGCCAAATGCGCTTGGATTTCCGGCGTACTTAAACCGCGTGCATAGAGGCTCAAAATTTTTTCATCGTACTCACTGTGATTGGCTGAACTACTGCCTGGCAACGGCGAACGAGCCGACTCGAATCGGCCCATCTGCGTCGACGAGTGGTAAGCCGCAAAACGCGGCGAATCAGCCAAGGCATGACTCGCCGGTTTGTCCATCGCAACCGACAGCGCCCGTTCCAGCAGCGCCACGGTCAATTGCTTCAACAACCCTTGCTCGCCAATCAAATCCTCTGGTGTTTTGTAGTGCTTGAGTAACTCATCCACCAGATTGCTATCGAGGGTCATCATTGCTTTTGTCGATCAAAAATTAGAACTTGTAGGTTACTTTTGCATAGACAAAACGTCCCAGTGGATCGTACTGAGCTGGGTCAAAGCCGTAAGCAAAATAGTTGACGGTGTTGATGTACACCGGAGGATCTTTGTCGAGCAAGTTCTTTGCACCGACGGAGAAATTCAGATCCTTGCTATACGAGTAACGTGCTTGCAAATCGTAAATCGAATAGCTAGGGACGAAGTGTCGGTTGGCATTGAGATCCGGCCCATCTTCATAGCCATCAGTATAGTTTTGCGTCAAGGTCGCACCAAATGGGCCGTTGGTCCAGTCAAGGCTCAGCTTGTGACGATATTTATGAATCGTGCCGCCTAGGCTCACCAATTTGAGCGCAGCACCTGCCGCGTCTACCTGAGTTCCGATAGCGTTTTCGGTGCCATCTGGCGATTTCAAGCTTGCCTTGGTCATTCGTGTGGCGTTGTAATCGACGGTCAATTTACCGAAGCTAAATTTGTCGCTCCACGTTGCACCGATGTCGAAACCTGCGAACTTTGCCAGGCCGGCGTTGATCTGCCTTTCATCAACAGTATTCGCGGATCCGTCGGGATTGAAAGTTACATATTGATTGTTGACACCGTTCGCCTGATTGACCAAGGCCAATGCCGTTGACGCTGTAACGTACTTGTCGATTTCAATGGCAAAGTAGTCAAGATTCAGTTTCACGGTTTTGATCGGCGTGGCTATCATGCCGATAGACCATTGTTTGGATTTCTCTGGAACCAAGTTTGCATTGCCACCAAACTTGGCATTGGCTTGGTACTGAGGACCAGCAACCGGATCGGTGTATTGCTCGGACGAACCCAGAGTCTCGGGCGTGTAGAGCTCAGACAAAGATGGCGCGCGAAATCCGGTGCCGTAGCTGGAACGGATGCTCATCATATCCACTGGCGCGTATCGCAAACTGACTTTGCCGGTGATCGGGCTACCGTCCTTTTGCAAGTCGCCATAGCGGTCACCACGCAATGAGACATTGGCTTCGAGGTTTTTCAAGATCGGCAGATTGACTTCAGAAAACACACTGCTGATCGTGCGACTTTTCTCAACTGGCAAGGTCGCGCCACCAAGTCCAGCGATGTCACCTGTTGCCAAAATGGGAGGTGCAGAAATCTCGAAGCGTTGGTTGCGTACTTCGCCACCCACTGAAATCGCAATTTCTCCGCCGGCCAAATTGCCAATCACATTCGAGACGCGACCATCCCATGCGCTGGTGGTGAATTTGCCGCCAATTGTTGGCCCGATATATTGTGCCGCTGCTACGGCAGCTGCCACATTGGCAGGCTGAACGCCGCCGGGTGACCACGGGTTCCAATTGTTGGTAGTGACATTAAGCGCGCGAGCCAAAGCGAGTTGTGAAAAATATCCGTCAATCACGTTGCCGCCCACCAGACTTTGATCGCGACTTACCGCCGTGTCATAGTCCCATCCTTTGTAGATGCCTTTCAATCCAACGACAAAGCGATTCTGGGTGCTTTGATCGCGGGTCGACCGCTCACCTGCCACAAACGCGCGCTGGGTAACCGCCAACACCTGGCCAACCATCGCACCGAGGCCATGTGCATTGAGCCAAGCGGTCGGATAGTTCGGGTTAGTTGGGCGAATCAGCAGCGCGGGAGATACACCCGAGCCGAGAAAGGCCGAGTCCGTCGCCAGGAAACTGGTGCGAACGGGCGATGGTTGAAATACCTGCTGGGTGACGTTATGGACTCGCGCAAACTGGGTATACAGTTCGTTGTCAGCGTCTAATCGGAAACGTGCCGAAGCCGTCACGTTTTGCTTTTCGGTTTTTGGGATCAAGCGGACAGCGGCAGCCGAGTCGTAGAAACAACGACCCGCACTAGTGCTCGGTGCTGCTGGACCGGGCACCAAGAAGTGATCATCGGCGGCGCAAGCGTTTAAGTCAGCATTCGGGTTGCCGTAAAAGGCAGCGCGCACACCAAACGGATTGCCTGCACCACCAGCATTCGCGGCACGGGTGTCGGATAGCCCTGTGGCCGGGTCGACTAGCACCGTACTCCAGACCCCTTCGATATTGCCGCCGCCGGTCGCACCGTTGGTGTAATAAGGGGGCACATTGCCTGATTTCGCGTAGTCACGACTACTTGCTTTCAGATCGCCTTGCGATTCAAAGCCGACCGACAACATCACATTGAACTTGTCTTTGGCTAGCGAACCGTAGCCCATCATGACGCTCGCCTTGTCGGATTTGCCGCCACCATCGCGCGTTGGACTACCGCTGGTATATGAGGCTTCAATGCCTTGAAAATCCTTGCGTGTAACGAAATTGATCACGCCGGCCATTGCATCGCTTCCGTAAATCGACGATGCACCGTCGGTCAGCACGTCAATGCGCTCAATGGACTCAACGGGAATGGCATTGACATCAACAGCAGCGGAATTCGTTCCGAACGGTGCCAAGCGGCGGCCATCAACCAAAATCAAAGTCCGTTGGTCGCCTAGACCGCGCAACGACACGCTGGAACGACCATAGGTGGAATTACCCGCGCCCATGCCCTTCACTACGCCACCGGCTGCACTGACACTAGGCAACGAAAGCATCAAGCCTTCAATATTCACCGCGCCTGTTTTGGCAATGTCCTCACGCGTAATTATTTGTACCGGCAGCGCCTGTTGCTCGAGCGACTGCTTAATACTCGAACCTGTCACTTCAACCCGTTGGACAGCTTCTTGGGAAAATGCTGCCTGTGATACAGCAGCAAGAGTGACGGCTGTGCAAGCTTGACCAACCATCAGCGTTATTTGTTTTTTCTTGAAAATCATGTTGCCTCCTAAGGATGACTGCTTGAATGTGTACGAGCGCAATATCTCGTTTTTGCGTCGGCAGCGGCAGTATTGGCGGCGGCGAAAATCGCGTCCTTAAGAAGGGGTTAAGGTTTTCTGAAATCTACTGAAAGCTTCCTTTCTTCCGTTTCAGATTGTGCAAAGTGCCCAATTCGTAAACTCCTTCAATGCCGTTTGAGTGCCATCAAGGCAGGCAGCTTTCCAACTCAGGAACCGTGGTGCCGGCGCTTACGAAGGTAGTGTGCAGCTTGCGAATTCGACAATGTGCGAGCGCTTGGTAGCTGACGTTTTATGGTGCGACGAGTGACAAAAAAGCTACACGTCGCCTGAAGAATTTATTAAACCAAGCAGTGTTGCTAACAACCCACACTGGTGGTTGGGCAAACGATCTCGCGTGCTTCATTAAACAAAAAAAGAGGCGGACAAGCCGCCTCTAAGAAGAACAATTCAGCGGCACGACACCGCTGATGCAATCGGAATTACTTGAACTTATAGCCAGCCGACAAAAGGAAATAGCGGCCTCGGTTGTCGTGCAAACCGGGATCGTAGCCTTCTGCAATCGTTGTTGCATCAGTTGTCGGAGTGTAGGGTGCCTTGGTGTCCAAAATGTTACTGACTTGGATACCTAAGGTAAGATTCTTGATGCCTTTGTATTGGTATCCAAGGTCGTAGGTTGCCCACGCTGGGACTGTGCAGTCAGGGTGATATGCAATGTATGTATTGCGTCCATTGGTCGCTGTTGCAGCAACGCCCAACACAGACCGGCCACCCAAATTGGCCTCAGCCGCACCGCCCCAGTGACAAGTTGAGCCATTGTAGGTATAGGTTGTTCCGTTGGTGCCACCGAAACCATCAAAGCGACGAATCTGCGAAATTGAACTCACATAATTCACGGCTCCAGTGAAAGTATGACCGCCAACTTCCAGTGCCGACGCAATGCGCAGCTTCAGCCGCGGTATGGTATCCGACGATGTTGCCCAATCGGCAAGCCCTCCAGAGGTACCGACAGCATTCCAAGTTGGCAATCCGGGTTGTTCTTCGCGCAGGTATCTAAGTAAATAGGTGCCTTTGAGCGATGAGCTTAATTTCCCGTACTCACCCAGAGAGTTCCGCATTCTGATCTCCAGGTCAAACCCGTGAATTTCCGTCGAACCCTGGTTCACCCACGGCCTCGCCACAGAAATCAATGGTCCGGTCCCTGGAATAGGATTGCCCAAGGCATCGGTTAGCAACAAGACCGGTGAAGTCTCACGAGTGATAGACCCAGGCGGGTAGTTATTGGGATGATCAAGAATATCTTGAGCTGCCCCGCGAGCAACCTCGCCTTTCTTGATAATGTCGAACACGTCGACCAGCATGTCGATATTGCTCGTTGGGGAATAAATCATTCCGAACGTCCAACTCTTGGAGTCTTCAGGTTTTAGTGCCGGATTGGCAACGCCCACTGACGAAACACTCTTCGCACAATCCAGTGCCGTGCCGCCATTAGGTTTTGGTGTCGTTCCATCCTGTTCGCAGCGCAGTGGATCGTGTAAGCCATTGAGGAACGACTGAGCGCCTCCGGGTGACACTTGCGACACGGCTGGTGCGCGGAAGCCTTCGGCGTATGAGCCGCGCACAACGAAGTTGTCCATTACTGTCCATTTGAAGCCTACTTTGGGGACAAAGCTTGTAGCGATGCCTGGGTATTTGTCAAAGCGGCCAGCAAAATCCGTCTCGAAAGTCCTCATCCAAGGTGTCCGAAACTCAAAAAAGGCGGATTTCACATCGCGATCGCCAAAAATCTGGGTCGTCGCAAACCCCATGATGTCGCCATTAGCGTGCTTGGGATCGGCGCTGACGCCAATTGCCTCGTTGCGAAACTCCATGCCAGTGGCAAAACCAATTGGGCCACCACCAAGACTCCCAAATTCCGTAGTCGCTTTGAAGTCGTATTGCTTGATTTCCGCAAACGCAAGGGCGGTAATGTCGGGAGAAATAGCAGGGTCATTCGCAATGGATGCCAAGGTACGTCCAGTCAGCAACTGACGCAATACTGGCAAATAGAGGAAACCGTGTCGAGTTTCTTCGCGTTCAGTGCGATTCCAAAGATAGGCAGCTTCCCAATCCCAAGTTCCGATCGTGCCTTTGATACCGAGCAATACTCTGTACTGCTCATTTGTTAAGTCAGTGCCACCGGGATGGTTTTCAAATCGATACCGTACTGCGGCCGCACGCGGCGTAGCGTCTGCATTAAATGGATTGTCTGGATGGCCGATAGGCAGAATTGCTTGAAACGACGCACCGACGCCCCCTACAAGGAAGTTGGTAACCGGCGCGAGACCATCTATTGTGCGGGCTGGCAGAATATAAGTGCGATCCGACTTGCTGTAAGCCAGTTCAGTAAATGCTGTCATTGATGACCCTAGCCGTAATGTGCCGTGAGCCATAAATGCTGCATCGTCGCCCTTGCTTTGCATTTCGGTGTACAGGTCGTTGTTGAAATTGCAGAAGCTCTTGCCGGTCAATGCTGAAGTTGCAGCAATACCGTAAACAACACCCGTACCGGTTGCGCCAGGTGTAACTGTTAGCAAGCGATCAGCGGGGCAACCCGCAGTAACGATTGAAACGACGGTGGTCGGCGTGGCAGTTGGGAAAGATCTGGTTCCATTCGCTGCCGCATTATTAGTACCGTTCTCTTTGTAAAACACCGGGTAGGCTGACAAGCTGCTGGAGAATGGGTTGCCACGCAGGTTGATCTGATTGTATTGATCAGCCTGGATGTCGTTAGATCCATCAGCCATCATCGTCGAGTCGCGCTGACTGAAGTCACCGCTGACAAGAAAGTTCCATCCATTCGAATTCAAATCGCCAAAACCGGCTGATATGGTCACCGCACGGCGGGCAAATTCACCATCGTCGTTAAAACCCATGCGGGTGTTAACTTCGAAGCCCTGATAGTCAGTCTTGGTGATGAAGTTAATTACGCCACCGACGGCATCCGAGCCATAAACCGCGGAAGCGCCGTCCTTCAGGATTTCTACACGATCAATCGCTGACAACGGGATAGTGTTTAGGTCATAAATAGTTGAAGCGCCAAGATTTGGGTTGGCGTACGCTGACGGTGTCATCCGGCGACCATTAATCAAAATTAAGGTCGACGTCGCCCCAAGCGAGCGTAGGGATGCAGTCGCTACGCCACTCGAAAAGCTATTTTGGCCTGAATTGTCGTTTTGTCCGTCCGCACCCAGGGCAGTAACGGTCTTCATCAATTCGAGCACTGTTTTGGCGCCGCTTTGTTGGATATCCTTGGCTGTAATAACTTCAATCGGCTGAGACCCCTCAACGCTGACTCGCTTGATGTTTGAACCTGTCACGGTGACACGCTCCGGTGCTGCGGTTTGCGCCAAGGCACTGGAAACGATGCTCAGCGCTCCAACAACTGCCACCGCCATTTGTGTTTTCTTGAACTTCATTTATTGCTCCTAAGTTTTTTACTTTTGCGAACTCGTGATTCGGGCAAAGTAGCTTGAAAAAATGGAAATCCGCATCCGACCGCTATGCGGGGTAATTGGGCTGTAACGCATTTGTATGGGCATGTAACGGCTAACTAATTGCCTCGCCGGAACCTGCACAGCGGTTGCCTAAAAGATTGCCCGTTCGAACCAATCTTGTCTTTCCTTGAAAATGGTTTATCTACAAAAAGCTGACAATGTGTATTTAGATGGCGACTTACTTTGGCTGTACTGACACCACGGCAAATCGCCACAGCAAGGGCAGTATTGGTGGCGGTAAAAATCACGTCCTTAAATCAAGCTTAAGATTTGCTTAAACCTGATTCAGATGTCTTTGCATTGACTTCAGGTGCTGGTGTAATGCACGCGAGATTGCGACTACGCATGCAACGGGATTGTTGGAGTGATTGAATTGCAGACTGGAAATACCTATCGCTTTGGTGACTTCGAACTTGAGCCTGATGAGCATCGCTTGCTCGTCGGCGGTGCGCCAACGGCCTTAGGTGCGCGCGCGTTTAATTTGCTGCTTGTCCTTGTCGAACATGCGGGTCAGTTAGTGACCAAAGATGCATTACTTGAGCGCGTTTGGCCCGGCGTGGTGGTTGAAGAAAATAATTTGCAAGTACAAATATCTACACTGCGCAAGCTGCTCGGCGGCGATGCGATAGCGACAGTTGTTGGTAAGGGCTATCGTTTCACACCTGAAATAATTATTAAGACTGCCGCTGTTGCACATAACCAACAATTTTCACTGCATACACAATCAAATCTGCCACATCACCTTGGCACGCTGATTGGGCGCGAGCGCGAATTAGCGCAGCTCGAGTTGCTACTAAGCGATGCACGACTGATTACCGTGACCGGGCCGGGTGGTGTCGGCAAGACGCGATTAATGTTGGCTTGTGCGCACGACATCGAAGCAAGATTTAGTGCTGGTGCGTGGCTGGTTGAACTAGCGAATCAAACCGACCCACACATGGTCGCTGCGACGGTGGCCGCAGCCTTCCGGCTCGAAGTAAATGACGCTTCATCGGCCACCACTACGGTGATGCATTACCTACGTGATAAAGAAACGCTGCTGCTATTGGACAACTGCGAACACCTCGTCGACGCGGTCGCTTCCTTAGTCGAATCCCTACTGGCGGTGTCGCCACATTTGCAGGTAATAACCACTTCGCAAGATGTATTGGGTTTAAGTGGTGAACAAATATTCCGTGTCCCTTCGCTATTGTTACCAGCTGACGATCAAGTCACCGCAGAGACTGCCTCGCGTTATGGAGCGATCACACTATTCAATGAACGGGCAAGATTAGGCGACCCGAATTTTCAGTGCGATGACACCAATGCGGCGCTAATTACCAGTATTTGTCGTCGCCTCGATGGTATTCCGCTGGCGATTGAGATGGCCGCCGCGCGGGTTGGAACTTTGGGCTTAGCCAGTGTGGCGCGCCTGCTTGATGAGCGGTTCTTGGCGCTAACTGCCGGACGACGTAGCGCCGTGCCACGACAACAAACATTGCAGGCCACTTTGGATTGGAGCTTCGGCCTGCTCACCAAGCGAGAAGGTATTGTGTTTCGCCGGGTGTCCAATTTTGTTGGCGGCTTTTCGCTTGCGGCTGCAATTGCGGTGGCCGCCGACGACGAGATTGATCAAAGTGAAGTGATCAATGCCATAAGTACTTTAGTGACCAAATCTTTGCTTACGGTGGATACCAGTCAAGGCCAGTGGCGCTATCGGCTGCTTGAGGTGGCGCGCGCCTATGCGCTAGAGCGGCTAGCCGAAAGTGGTGAAACTAATGTCATTGCAAGGCTTACTGCGGAACATTTTGTTTCAATATTTGCGCCGTGCTTTGATGATTGGACGCAGCTTTCCGATGCCGCATTTGATGCTCGCTATGTGCCCGATTTGGATAATTTGCGGGTGGTGATGGACTGGGCATTTGGCTCCAATGGTGACAAGCAAATCGGACTATCGCTGACCTGTGCGTCGGGGCCGCTTTGGGTTGGGCCGTTGATGATTTCGGAATGCGAGCGACGGTTCGCGACCGCTTTCGCAGAGGTTGATTCGCAGACATCGCCAAAGATCGCAGCCTATCTGCATTTGGCGGCGGGCTCCTTTTACTACTGGCGCTTTAACGATCAGTCTCTCACCGCATTGCGTGCAGCCGCAACGAGTTTGCGCGATCTTGGCGAACGCATCGGTGCTGGTTACGCCTTGTTATTGCTGGGCAACACGCTCGCCGCCATCGGCGGTGAAGGTGCCGAAGATGCGCTCGCCGAAGCGCGCGAATTGCTGGCCAATTGCAATCGTCCACGCTTGTTAGCATTGATGCCGAAGGCATTCGCCATGTTTTATTACATGCGGGGAATGCGCGCCGAAACCGTGCGCGAGAACATGTCGGCACTGGCACTCGCGCGCGCTGGCGGCTATGAAATTCTTGCCCTCACTGTCGAGGAGAATCTGGCGGATTCATTGTGGCTGGCCGGAGATCTACCGCAAGCACTGGCTGCGGCGCGAAATGTGGTTGAGCAATGCAAACGCGTCAAATTTGCGCACAAAATTACCTGGGGATGGATCTACGGAAACCTGTTCGGGATATTGACCGAGAGCGGGGAGCTTGACGAAGCAGTAGTGATCGGTCGTTTAGTTATACCTTATCTGCGCGAAGCCAATAGTGTGAGGATACTCATGGATCACTTTGCGTTGCGCTTAGCCAAATCCGGTTTCTTGCGGGAGGCGGCATTGGTGCATGGATGGACCAATTTTCAATTCTCGAGTGCGCACTTTGCACGACAACCCAACGAATTGCGCGCGATGAACAGCGCAGCAAAAATTTTGAGCGAAAATTTTTCGCCTGATCAAGTGAGAGAACTATGCGCCGAAGGCGCAGCGCTCAGCGAAAACGAAATTTGCGCCTTGGCTGTGTTGTAGCCGTGCAAAATATTTTGCATTCGATTTCCTGCAAGGTTTTAACAGCGTGTGGCCAGCACCAACTAGCGAAATCGAGTCCTGCGTTGCCTCCTTTGGCAATCGTCATCGAGTCATATTTATCAGTCGAGGGCATGCGCAGCTATGTCAAACGCTGAGCCTGCTATCACTTACTGTTTTGACGGTTTTGAACTGCAACCGGAAGAGCGTCGCCTGCTTGTTGATGGGATACCAACCGTACTCGGCGCCCGCGCTTTTGATTTGCTGCTCACGCTGATTGAGCAACCCGGCCAACTGGTAACCAAAGACACATTGTTGGAGCGTGTATGGCCTGCGGTGGTAGTCGAGGAAAACAATTTGCAAGTGCAAATTTCGACCTTGCGCAAACTGCTCGGCGCTGACGCGATAGCAACAGTGGTTGGGCGAGGTTATCGCTTTACACGTGAACTACACCGTACAAAGAATGAACGGCACAAGACAACTCCGTCACGACTTACCGCGCATACCAATATTCCCCACAACTTGGGCGTGCTGATTGGTCGTGAGCAGGAGCTAGTGCAGCTCATGAGCTTAATTGACGCGGGGCGACTGGTCACCGTTACCGGGCCGGGTGGCGTTGGAAAAACACGCTTGATGAACCAATGTGCATTAGATTTGGCCGAGCGCTTTAACGATGGTGTTTGGTTAGTCGAACTGGCGACATTGATCGAACCAGAAATGGTTGCGGTGAGTGTTGCCGCTACGCTGCGCATCGATGTAAACGACATTGCATCGGCCAGTCGCGCACTGATCAACCACGTCCGCGATAAACAAATGTTGTTAGTGCTCGACAACTGTGAGCATCTGGTCGATGCAGTCGCCGCACTGGCAGATGCGTTGTTGAGTGTGGCGCCACAACTCAAAATTGTGGCGAGCTCGCAAGACATTCTTGGAGTTAATGGCGAACAAGTATTTCGCGTTCCGTCGCTCACGCTGCCAATTGATAAATCACCGAGTGCTGCCGACGCCGCTAGCTTCGGCGCAATTGCGCTATTCATCGAGCGAGCCAAGTTAGGCGATATTCGCTTTAGCTGTGATGATCAAAATGCGCCAGTTATCACCGCAATATGTCGGCGACTTGATGGCATTCCACTCGCTATCGAAATGGCTGCGGCGCGAGTTGCCACACTAGGCTTGGCCGATGTTGCACGTATGCTCGATGAACGTTTTCTCGCCCTGACTGCCGGTCGGCGTGGCGCAGTACCGCGGCAACGCACTTTGCAAGCTACGCTTGATTGGAGTTACAGTTTGTTGGCAGAACGCGAACGCATTGTGTTTCGGCGCTTGGCGAGTTTTGTCGGTGGTTTTACTTTGCCTGCCGCGATTGCAGTGGCTGAAGATTCGACGCTTAGTCACAACGAAGTGATCGACGCGATTAGTGTTTTAGTAAGCAAATCACTTTTGACATTCGATCACGCAGCGCGGAATTCACGGTATCGGTTGTTAGAGATTGCTCGTGCGTACGCGCAAGAAAGATTGGCAGAAAGTGGCGAAACTGATGCTATTACGCAACGCACCTCGACGTATTTCCAGTTCGCTTTTCAAGCCTGCTTTGATGATTGGACACAACTCTCGGATGCCGATTTTGAGGCACGTTATGCACCCGATCTGGAGAATTTGCAAACCATTGTTGAATGGTCTTTCGCGCCAAATAGTGATGCGCGAGGCGGGATGACTCTGGTTGGTCTTTCCGGCGCACTGTGGATAGGCCGACTCGTCGTCGCTGAAGCAGAGCGCTGGCTTGCTAGCGCATTTGCGGCAATTGACGAGACAACGCCACTAGCCGCCAAAGCACAGTGCCAACTGACCGCGGGAGCCTTTTACTACTGGCGATTGAATCAACAATCGATAGCCGTACTGAGACCTGCTGCAACAACTTTTCAGACGCTTAAGGAACCGATTCGCGCCGGCTACGCATCACTGCTTCTGAGTCATACGCTGGCGGCTATTGGTGATCATGAAGCCGAAGCGCACATGAAGAATGCCCAGTCACTACTGGCAAACTGTGACCGGCCTCGCCTGCAGACCTTGCTGCCCAAGACCATGGCCATGATCTACTACATGCGCGGTATGACAGCCGAAACGGTCAGAGAAAATGAGAAGGCGCTGCTGCTGGCAAAAGCGGGAGGTTACGAAATCCTCGCTTTGTTGTTGGAAGAAAATCTGGCAGATTCCCTATGGCTAGCGGGCGATTTGCCGCAAGCACTGGCAGCCGCACGCAGCGTGGTCGAGCAATGCAAACAGGTATCGGTCGCGCACAAGATTCCTTGGGCATGGATCTACGGAAATCTGTTTGGCATCTTGACGGAATCTGGTGAGCTGGTCGAAGCGCGGGAAATTGGTCGAAAGACGATGCACTTTTTGCGCGAAGCAGACATTCCGTGGCTGGTAATGGATCACTACGCTCTACGCTCAGCCAAAGTCTGGCGATGCCGAAACATCCGCACGAATTCATGGCTGGATAAACGAATATTTTTTACGAAAGCAAATCACCCGACAGCCTAATGAGTTACGTGCGATGACAAGCACCGCCGCGCTATTGCGCGAGCTATTGCCACCAAAGGTATTGGCACCGCTACTGCTCGAAGGTGCCCAACTCAGTGAAGACGCGATTTGCCAGCTGGCAGTGTTGTCGTGAGTTAAACCATTTGGCGATGTTGCCATCTTGATTTCGTCGTTCATCACGCGCAAACCGTCGTTCGTCGCAATTAATTCGAATTCAGACTCGTTGCCGCGCAAGCTCGTTCGCACAGTTTTTATTATTTCAATGCGACGAATTTGCCGGAACGCTGGCTTTAGCAAGTTGTGCAACTTTGCCCCGTTGCAAGTCGTCGCCGACTCAATAAGGGAGCGTTTGAATGAAATGTTTTGCTGCGTTGATTGCCCTGGCTTTTACTCTACCGTCATTCGCCCAATCCACCTTCCACGGCAACAATGCCCGTGACGGGGTTTATCAATCGGCCGGCCCGAGCAAATTTACTGGCGTCAAATGGGCATTCAAAACCGGTGCGCCGATTGTCGCTTCACCTGTGATCGCCGGCGGCGTGATTTACATCAGTAGTTTGGACACTCACGTCTACGCTATTGACCAAGCGACCGGCAAAGAAAAGTGGAAATTCAAATCAGCATTGCCAATCGCCTCGTCGCCCGCTATCGCCGATGGAAATTTGTTTTTCGTTTCTTCCACCGGCGCACTTGCTGCGCTCGACCTCGCCACGGGTAAGCCAAAATGGGTTTTCGTCGCGGATTACGAGCGTCGCTTCGAAGCGAAAAATCTGCATGGCTATTCACCCAAGCAACAAACCATTGCCGATGCGTGGGACATCTACACCTCGTCGCCTGCCGTCTCGAACGGCAAGGTCTTCTTCGGCACCGGTGACGGTGGGGTCTATGCTGTTGATGCAGCGACGGGTCTATTGCAGTGGAAATTTCAAACGGGCAACGTCGTCCATGGCTCACCGGCGGTCGCCAATGGCGTGGTGTATATCGGCGGATACGACAGTCGCTTGTATGCGCTGGATGCGGCAACAGGGCAGCAAAAATGGATGTTCCAAGCCGGCCTTGATCCCGCAATCAATAACCAGGTTGGCTTCCAATCCTCACCCGCCGTGGTTGATGGCGTGGTGTATATCGGTTCGCGTGACGCGCATGTCTATGCAATTGACGCGATAACGGGAATCAAAAAGTGGGATTACCCGACCAGCAAATCGTGGGTGAACACGACGCCTGCGGTCAAGGATGGCTTGGTTTATGCGGGCACATCGGACAGTTCGCGAATGATGGCATTCGACGCAAAAACGGGGCGTCTGCGTTTTAACTTTGAGACCAAAGCTTATGTATTTTCATCGCCAGCGTTGGCGGGCAACACTTTGTACTTCGGCAGTCACAACGGCAAGCTCTACGCGATTGATGCAACCAGTGGCAAGCAGTTATGGGCTTTCCAAACCGACGCCAGCAAGGCCGACACTATGAAATTACTCAACCCGGATGGCAGCCTGAATCACGACTCATTCACCTCGGTGTTCGGTGACTTTCAGGACATGTACATCGACTTTTTCCGCTTCACCACCATCGGCGCAATTTTCTCGTCACCGGCAGTTTCCGACGGTGTTGTGTATGTCGGCAGTACTGATGGAAACCTCTACGCACTACATTAAAGGTAACTCTATGATAAAAACATTTATCGCCACGACAATTACCCTGCTCCTTATCAATACTGCTCCAGCTTTTGCACAGGGGAACACTGAAACCTATGACTTTACTGCGGTCACTGATGCCTCGCGCTGGAAGCTAATCAATGTCGATGCCGAATCCGAAAATGTCGACGGCAAAACAGCGATTCATCTGGGCTGTCAAGGCGATTCAGCCAATGGGATTGCCGGACTAGCGTTGCCAGTGGGCCTGACATTTACTACCGGTGTCATCGAAGTCGACCTCAAGGGCAAGAGTCTTAGAGGCAACAGTTTCCTCGGCATTGCTTTTAACGCGACCGACGCAAACAAATTTGAGGCAATCTATTTTCGACCGTTCAATTTCAACGTTGATCCGCCCTTCCGTGAGCGTGGCGTCCAGTACATTTCCTGGCCGGGGAATTCGTGGGAGCATTTGCGCAAGACCTATCCAAACACATTTGAAAACCGCGTATCGAACGTGCCAAACGCTGACGACTGGTTTCACGCGCGCATCGAAATCACCGAGAAGCAAGTTCGCGTTTTCGTCAATGCCGCGCCAGTGCCAAGCCTGGTGGTGACGCGCTTGGCGGTGGGTGACGCGCCTCGCTCACTCGGACTATTCGTTGATACGTCGGACGGCTATTACGCCAACTTGCGTGTCACGCCCGACAAGTAATTAATATCTGCAGCACAATCAAATTATTCAAGGAGACAGCCATGGCCGACCCACAAACTGCCGTTGCCAATCAACTACGCAACATCGAGTCAAAAACCGGAAAGAGCTTTGCACAGTTGTGTGCGCTGATTGAAAAAAGCGGTCTGAACAAAGTCGGCGAGCAACGAAAAATGTTGATGGAAACTTTGCAACTCGGCTATGGCGACGCCAACATGGTGTGCATTCGCGCCAAAGAAGCACAAGCGCCCGTGGCGGCGAGCAGCGATCCTTTGGATGCGATCTACAGCGGCGCAAAAGCGCCTTTGCGTGGCCTGCACGATACCTTGATCGCAGCCATCGATAAATTCGGCCCGTATGAAAAAGCGCCCAAAAAAGCTTACATAAGCCTGCGTTGCAAGAAGCAATTCGCGATGCTCGGCCCGGCGACCAAAGAGAGTATCGAACTAGGCCTGAATTCCAAAACGCTCAAGCCATCGTCACGCCTCAAAGCCATGCCCGCCGGCGGCATGTGTCAATTCACAACACGCATTTCCAACGCCAAGGAAATCAACGCCGAGTTGCTGGTTTGGGTGCGCGAAGCCTACGATGCCGCACAATGAGTAGTAGCGACAAAATATTTGAACGAAAAACTTTAGAGGATGTGATGAGAAAACTAATATTCAGTGCTGCTTTGGCGGCATTTGTCATTCCGTTCGGTTCAGCATTTGCACAGACAGCAGCGGATAACGCCAAGCCTGCCTTCGACGCAGAACTTGCCAACACAGTAGGTGCGGACGACTACGGCATGCGTCGCTATGTGCTGGTGATCTTAAAAACCGGACCAAACAAAATGCCGCCGGGCAAGGAACGTGACGAGATGTTCAAGGGTCACTTTGCCAACATCAATCGACTAGCCTCAGAAGGAAAGCTGGCGCTGGCCGGACCTTTTGACGGCGTTGACGGCTGGCGCGGGCTATTCATTTTTGCGGTGTCGGATATTGAAGAAGCCAAAAAGCTCACCGCCAGCGACCCTGTCATCAGCAGCGGCGAAATGGTCGCGGAATATCACAAATACTATGGCTCGGCGGCGGTGATGTTGGTCAATGAGGCGCACAAGAAAATCACCAAGAAAAGTTTCTGAGCTGCTTCGCAGGTGTGCTCTAAGATGAGGTATGTGCGCGGCTGAATAGTCAATAAATTTATCTGCCAAAGCATTTTGATCATGTCGTTACATCGCACTGCAACGGCTGCAGAGAATTCGCAAAGCACTGCGATACGCCTGCAGAGCGGATAGTCTGCTCGCAACCGACACACCACACCAGCACCGACTCCCACTGCTACACTTTGCCCACGCGATTTATGCATCAACACTGCGCGGCAACAGCACATGCAAACCATCGCCAGTTCGCTCAAAATTAATACGGAGTACGCCATGAGTACATTCATTAAGTGGTTCGCCTTGTCGTTGAGTCTTTTGGCCGCAAACAGCTTCGCCGCCGATGAGCCAGCGCTGTCCTCCGGCCAGACGCTTTATCTGCCCATCTATTCCCACGTCTACCACGGCGAAGTTGGCAAAGACGGGAACCCTTCACAGACCTTAGTTTCAACACATGTCAGCATTCGTAATACCGACCCGCAGCTAGCAATAAAATTGCTCTCGGCGCGCTATTACGACACCAACGGCAAACTAGTTCGTGCCTTTCTCAACGCGCCAGTAACTATCCCTGCATTAGGTACGCACGAAATATTTATCCCACGCAAAGACACCTCAGGTGGTTCCGGTGCCAATTTTCTGGTGGTCTGGTCGGCCGCATCGCCAGCCAATCTACCAATAGTCGAAGCACTACATGCCGACATCCGCGAGGCGCGGACGCTGATGTTTATTACTACGGGGCAGGCAATTAAGACTCGCTAGCGCAAGCGGGATTTGCGCGGTTCTAACTTGGTCTTTGGTGCTGGTCATGGAATGGCCCGTTCACCGGCCACACGCCGTTGCATTTGCTCTCGTGCAATGAATTACGCCGCACGCACATACAGGCGCGATTGCTGACACCCAAACGGAAACAGGTCGTGGATTTCGCTTTGTGCGAGACCGAACGGAGCCGACGGCTGATTCGGCGTAAACATTGCCCCATGCACCATAAGTCGTTTCACCCAACCGGGCACAAGTCCGAGGAAAAACCGAAATGAAATCCATTTTTGTCATAGGTATCGCGCTGGTAGTTCTGGGCGGTGCCGTGCTTGGCTACGCGCAGTACAGCTATACCACCACAGATCAGGTTCTCAAGATCGGCCCGATATCGGCCACGGCAGAACAGACTCACACGGTTACGCTGCCGCCACTGCTGGGCTGGTTGCTGCTCGGCAGCGGAGTAGCGACGCTTGCTTTCGCGTTATTGAGTAAGAAAAAATGAACGGACAGGTCGCCAAATGAATACCCACGTCGCGCTTGCTCCTCTGGTATCGCTGTTCGCCGGGATTCTCATCCTTGTGATGCCACGCTTGCTCAACTACATCGTCGCCGTCTATCTAATTGCCATTGGTTTGATTGGGATTTTCGGCATCGGCCATTAGCATTAGCAACACCGCATTCGGTCGAGAGTTTCCGGCTGGGTTCACGCAGGGCAAGCACTAAGGCTGCGACGACTGTGGTTCCCAAGAGCGCGGTGGAACGCAGTGACACGTTTCACTGTTTCTGGCATCGAAATCCGTCTCCGCCAAAGTTACTGCGATGGCGCTGGATCTCATTTCGCTCTTCAAGAAAATGATGGATCAAGTGCAGAATTTTGAAATGAAGGGTGGTCGCAGTTAGGAGACTGCTTCAGACTGGGAGGCGACAGTCGGGTTGCAAAACCCGATCAGCGTTTTCAGAATCGAGCATTGATAGAACCCTCGGAAACGTATGGCGGCTTCCGGGGGTGCTGCGGCCAGTGGCGTCAGTCCCCGCGCCGCGCCGCAACAAATTCACCCCGACTGTCGGCTGACCAAACGCTGGCTGCCTCCACTCGGGGTACTGAAGCTATTGACCGATTGTGAAAGCTGACGCCCACCGTCGAGTTAGCCAGCCTAGTGCGGCTGTATGCTCGAGATTTTCCTTGCACGCTGGATTGGGTGGTTTTCTTGCTACTTTATTGCGATCTCGATCGGCACTGCATCCAGCGGCGATTCAAAAGCAATGAAGAGAACACATGGATCAGCGCTTGCGCAGAACCCCTTGTGCGCTAGTTTGGCGGGCCCATACGCGTAAGTACCCGGTTTGAGGACGGCCGTCTTCTGGCCGTCATAGGTGACATGAAGCTCACCTGCTACCAGCACCATGCGCTCCGCCGAAGTATGCCAATGAAGAGGGAGAGTCGACTTGGCTGGCAATTTGAAGAAAACGTCCACGTTGTCTTTTGCAGGATCGCCGTGAAGAACAGCAATGCCGCATCCTTTGGGCAAGAACGGTGGGCAGGGCCCCCACTTAAGCTGAGGATCATCGTGCGCCAACGCAAGTGCCTGCTCAGCAACCGGTGTTTGTGCGTACGCGAAGGACCCGGCGAGGCTCAACAAAAACAACGAACCTACCTGTAAGCAACGAACAATGGCTAGTTTACCCATGACGCATTTCTCCTAATGGCTGACGGTGATATTCGGTGTAATTGCTGCCGTAAAAAGCATCGCCGCTGAATATACCTTGCCCGCATAAACCTTGACCAGTGGAGCGACAATGGGGTTGATCATGTCTTGTTCTCGTTTTCATTGCGGCCAACAAGAAAAAGGAACCGGCCGATGCAAACCAGCTTGCCTTCAAGTCGTAACTGAACGGATACGGTGGTAATGCGCCGACCGGCCCGCACGATATTGGGTATTGCCTGCAAGGTTCCCTCAAAAGCCGGCCGCAGGTAATCAAAGGTCATCGTCGAGCATAAGGGCACCTCATCATCGCCGCGCTGGCGGGCCAGATGGGCTGCTGCGGTCACTTCACCAAAGCTCGCAAGAATGCCGCCATGAAATGTTCTGATCATGGGATTCCCGATATGCGAATCACGGAAATCCATAAAGTACCGTGTTTCTCCGTTCAGCGTTTCCTCACGAAAGCCGAGAAAGTCGACAAAAGGCTCGTCACACAGTCTCATGATGGGTGCCTCTGCGCTAATGGGCTTTGCACTCATTGTCAGGAGCCTCCAGCTTCACTGTCCAAGGTGGGCCCCATGGTGCCGATGGCAAAAGAGCCGGCAACCATCGCCAACAGCTCACCACTGTCTTCTGCAAACGCGCGGCCGCTGATAAAGGCAACCGTATCAGTCTTGCCTATGCATTCAACCACTGCTTTCAAACCGGCTGCGGGTGGAATGCTGCGCATAAAATCGACACGTAAATCAATAGTGGCAATCGGCTTTAATGAGCCCAGCGATGAAAAAATAGACAGTCCGCAGGTTGTATCAAGCAGTGTTACCAGCGCACCTCTGTGCAGCGAACCCCTGCGATCAGACAACTGCTCAGAGAATGGCATGCTCATCTCGGCATGACCATCGTTAACAATGCCGATGTCAATTTTGAATGTATCGAACAAAGGGTGATTAGTGCCAAAAAACGCTTTAGCCATCATGAGATGTGGAGCAATATTACTGTTCATTTTTATGACCCCAGCCATCTCTGGCTGATTTTTTGGGAAGCGACTAGCAGCATGCCTCAGAACGCAAGGGCAGCATCTGCATAATTGCGTTCTGCTTTCATGACGGCAGAGATGGCGTCTGCAATGGCGGCATCAGGAAAGTGTGCGCCTTCAGAGGCTGACTTCAGGCACGCGGCTAATTCAGACCATGTTTTTTCGCTGGCCCTCATCAAGAGCGGGAGTCGATGTAGAAGTATACCTGCGTCATAGTGAACCGCTTCGTCGAGGAACTCGGCATACATTTTCCGGAATCCACCACCTCCTGTTCCGCGCTTCTCTATGACTTGATAGGCAAACCGGGTTGTCCAGCGCCAATCGCCAGTTGCCTTCCAGCGACCAAGGTCAGCCAGCCAAGTTTCCAGTGCCGATATCCCATTCGCGGCCAATGCCTTGGCGTTGTAATGTATTACGTTTGTGATTATCTCGGGAGTAATTTCCCCTTGAAACGAACCTGGCGTGAACATGTTGCCATGGTGAACAAACGGTGGCTGGGTAGAAAACCGTGCGCGGGTGAGGGCCTCCTCTGTGACAGACAATACATCGGGGCGCTCGGTGTCGGTAACCAGAACATCGCCCGTCTCCGGGTTTCTCGACCAGGCCGCTATGGCGTGGCCCGGAAAGTGGGTTGTGCTGCCGAAGTAGGGTAAATGAAAAATGTCTGTCAGCAAAAGAGTAGGGTGGCCCGCATCCAGACGATCACCAAGCAATGCAACGGCAGACTCTGGCGACTCGAATGTTTTCCATTCGAATGGCACCCCGATGCTTTGAAACACGCGCTCTTCAAATCCCAGTGATCGTACATGCACTAAAAACGGTACGGGAGCATCAGCCAGATCCAGATAGGTAACGCCGAGGCCAGAGCCCAGTCCAAAACACATGGCTTCGGAAATATCCAGTCCGTTGAATTCAAGCAGATCACGAATTGCGGAGCTGGCACAATGCCGTCCAGCAGAGTGGGTTACTCGAGATTGGGTGGCACATTTACTCATTGGTTTTTGGCTTTTTCATGGTGAAGGATAGGGAATCCAATATCCAATGGGCTTTCGGGGAGTATGACGGCCGCTGGGCACAGCCGCCAATCGCCGAGTCAGGCGTCGCGATTTGCAAAAATGCCAGCCGAATGACACCCCGCACGGCCTGGTGCAGGAAACGCCGCAAAAGGAAAGCGAATCCACACCATCGGGCGACCAACCGCTGTCGCCATGACCTCGCAGATCAATCGCAAGCGCGTAATAACCGTGGTTGGCAATTGCCTCAGCAGTGTTCTTCCAGGCATGCCGCGTCTGCCCACCACCATGCAAAAGAATCACTGGTGGATTGGCCGAGTCACCCCAGGCGTGGGCAGCGATCTCGATTCCGTCGTCCGTCGGAAAGCGCAGTTCGTCGTGTATGCGCGAAGCTTTTTCATGATAATTTGAGCACTGCACCGTTCTCTCCTTAATCTCGAAGTCCAACGGCCAAACGCTTTTGTTGCAGGCGCGTCACCGCGTGTTCCACCAAGGAATAGACCGCCGGCACCACCACCAAAGTGAGTAGCGTTGATGAAATCATTCCGCCGATCACCGCCACGGCCATGGGACCGTTGGTGTCTGCACCGGCGCCCACACCAAGCGCTGCCGGGAGCAGCGCCAGAACGATGGTAAGTGAGGTCATCAGAACCGGGCGCATCCGAACTGGGCAGGCCTCCAGAAGCGCGGCGTCGATGTCAGCACCTTTTTGCCTCAATTGGTTGGTGAGATCGACTAGCAGAATGGAATTTTTTGCGACCAAACCAACCAGCAACACAAGTCCCACCATGGAGTAGATGTTCAGCGTATGTCCGGCGAGCCACAGAGCGGCACCGCCGCCGACGACAGCAAGTGGCTGTGCAACCATTACCACCAAAGGCTGCAGGAACGAGTTGAACTGACTCGCCAGCACCATGTACACCAGGACAATTGCCGTGACAAAGGCAAACAGCATGTAGCTCATTGTTTTGCCGAATTCCTCGGCCTGGCCAATCATTTGCACGGTATAGCCTGGCGTTAATAGCGGTGCCGCGATCCGCTGTACACGCCCCACGGCATCTGACATGCTCACCTTGGGTGCGCTGTAGAACTTCGCGGCGTATTGCAAATCAAACCCGCTGATTACCGCTGGGCCAAGTCGTCGTTCCATTTTGATGAGATTGTCCAAACGCACCATCTCACCATTCCCGGCGCGCAGGTAAATACGCGCCAAGTCTTCGGGATGCTGCAAACTGCCGTCAGCTGCTTTCAAGCGAATGTCGTAGCGCTCTGCATCGCCAGTGCGGTCATTGAAACGGGCGATGTCTAATCCGCCTGCGAGAATATTCACCGCTTGCGCGACATCGCGCGCCGAAAGACCGAGGCTTGTCACCCGCTCGCGGCTCAACGCTGTTTCGAGTTGCGGCAGATCCAGTTGCAATTCCAGATCCACCCTCCCCAGGCTCGGATCGCTAGCCAGTTCCTTGTTGAGGGCATTGGCGAGTTGGCCCACCTGATTCAAATCCGGACCGGCGAGAACAAATTGCAGGGGTTCGCCGCGCTGGCCACCTACAGTCGAGCGTGGCCCGGGAAAGGCCTCCACTCCGGGGATTGTCGCCAGTTCAACGCGCAGCACGTCTATCAGCTCCTGTTGCGTGATCGTGCGCGCATTCCAGGGGGCCATGGTGATATCAGCGAAGCCTTTATTGACTTGCCCTGTCTGGTCGGTGCCGATGGTGCTGAACGTACCAACGATTTCGGGATGCCGTGCCAGGACTGCCTCAATATCTCGCACACGTGCATCGGCATACTCGATACCTGTTCCGAGGGGCGTCTTGAAGTTCACCAGAAAACGTCCCTCGTCCTGTACCGGCATGAAACCCCCGCCGAGGTGTGCGAAGAACCAGCCGCTGCCAACCACGACCGCCACGGTGATGGCGACCACCGTCCACCGGAAACGCAAGGCGCGGTCCAACAAAACGCGATAAACCGTATCCATGGCATGAAAGCCACGCTCCAGAAAGCTGGAGACACGACCGGTGGATGGTGTCACCCGCAGGTGTCGCGCGCACAGCATGGGTGTCAGAGTCAGGGCGACGAACAGCGAAACCAGCACCCCCGCACTGACGACCACGGCAAATGCCTGAAAGAAACGCCCTATGATGCCGCCCATGAAGATAACCGGAGCAAATATCGCCACCAGTGTCAGCGAGGCGGCCATCACCGCAAACTCGACTTCCCGTGTGCCATTCAAGGCTGCGCTTACGGGGTCGGAGTCGAGGTGTACACGATGACGGTAGATGTTCTCCAGCACCACTATCGCATCATCCACGACAACACCAATGAGCAGCAGCAAGCCAAGCAGGGTCATGGTATTGAAGGTGAAGCCGGCGAAATACATCACGGCCACCGCGCCCAGCAAAGACACCGGGATGGCCATGGCTACGATCAGAGTGGAGCGCAGATTGAGCAGGAAGAGCCAGACCACCAGCGCGGTGAATAGCGTCCCGGTCAGGAGGTGTTCTTCGAGTGCGGCGACAATTTCCCGGATCAGGCTCGCGTCATTGCTTGCGACCGACAAGGTCATGCCAGCAGGAAGTTGCGGAATGATTTCCCGTTCCAGACGGCGCTCCACCTCGTTGGCGACGGCAACGGCGTTGGACCCACTCACTTTCACCACGCCGATGCCCACGGCCGGTTTGCCCATATAGCGTGCCAGTTGCCGGTTGTCCGCCAGCCCATCTTCCACCGTCGCGATGTCGGCGAGGCGGATGGGTGCCCCGCCCCGATAGGCCACGATCAGTTTTTCAAGTTCGGGGGCACTGTGAAACTCCAGATCAAGCTTGATCAGATCTTCGTGCTTGCCACCCACCAGAAAGCCACCCGGCAAACGTACGTGTTCGGCATCGAAGGCACGCGTCACGTCCTGGATCGTGATGCCTTGGCCCGCCATGCGTTCCGGGTCCAGACTGACCCGCAGGGTGCGTTCTCTATCGCCCCCAAGACGTACCTCGCCCACGCCGTTAACCGTTTCCAGCCGCTTCTTGATGACGTTACGGGCATATTGATTAAGCTGTTGCGGCGTGCGATCCCCTTGCAATGCCAGCCAAATGATCGGCGTCGCACCGATCTCGACTTTTGCCACGATCGGTGGCTTGGCTTCGCGAGGCAGCCGATTGAGCACTTGATTGACCTTGGCCTGCACTTCATTGAAGGCTGCGCCGAGGTCCTTCTCCATCGCGAATCGAACGCTGATGAGCGAGACCCCGGATGCCGAGGTTGATTCCACGTGTTCTATGCCAGGAACGCTATTGACGGCTGACTCAATGACCTTGGTAATGCTGGAATTCACAATCTCCGGGTCACCACCGGGCAGGGCAGTGGTAATGGAAATCATGGGGAAATCAATGTTGGGGTAACGATCGACACCGATGCGCTGAAAACTGATCAGACCAAACAGGACCAGCACCCCCGACAGCATGTACGCCAGCACGTGGCGCTTTACGGAAAGTTCCGGCAGATTCATGGTGCGCTCTTGACGGTCCGCACAGCAGCACCGTCACTGAGATAGGCAGCGCCATCGACTGCGACCGTCTCCGGACCGCTCAGGCCAGACAGGATTTCCGCCATGCCATCCTTGCGTTCCCCAATGCGTACGATGACCTGGCGTGCTTTGTCTTCACTGACGACATATACCACTTCGCCGGCTGGCCGGCGAACGATACTCGATTCAGGCACGAGCAAGGCGTTTTGTCGAACGTCGATTTCGACGAAACCGGTGACGCTAGCTCCGGCGCGCCAGGCACCAGGATTGGGGAAATCGACAACAGCCGTAATGGAACGGCTTCCAGCGCCAACCATGGGACGCAGTTCAGTGACTACTGTGCTCACTTTTTCGTCAGGCGCGATTGGGCTGACGAGTGCGACTTTCATTCCCGCGCGTAGATGCCGTGCCACAGTCTCTGGAAATGGCAACTGCGCGCGCAGGTTACCGCCTTGCGCGATAAGAAACATTGGCGTGCCCTCTTTGACGTGATCACCGACCGATACTTTGCGCGATTCGACCGTACCCGTAATCGGGGCGAGCACAACAGCCTTGGCGAGACGATCACGCGCCATGACGAGCCGGGATTGCGCGGCTTCACCGGCGGCCTCTTGCGCGGCAAGTTGCGATGCGGATGCATCCAGCACGGCACGGGAAATGAAGTTGCGCGCGACAAGATCCTTGTTCCTTTCCAGAGTGCGGCGGTCCTGGGCGATTTGGGCGTCGAGACGCGCGACATCGGCAGTAGCTGCCCGCTCTTCCTGAGTCAGTTGTGTGGTCTCCAGATGGGCGAGTGGGGTGCCTGCCTGCACCTTGTCACCGGCATCGTGAAGGATGGCGATGATGCGACCAGGCACTTCCGCGGACACCTCAGGAGTTGCGCGCGATTCGACCCGCCCTACGGAGAACAGCACCACCGGGACATCACGCCGCATCACCTGGGCAAGAGTTACTAGGGTGCCTTTCGTCTCGGCAGGCGGCGGAACTGTTTTCTTGACGCAACCGACAAGAAGTGTAGGAGCCACGATGATGAGTGCGAGGATAACGAAAGGCGTCTTCATTTTTGATCTCCGTCCACAAACAGTTGGGCGAGTAGTGCCATGGCGTGTTTGGCAATGAATTTCGGCTGGTCGAGAGTCGTGTGCCATCCCGGCAGGAAACGACGCATGGGTGCGGTCTCCATGTGGTACATGACCAGCGCGCAGATGGATATAGCTACCATATGGGAATCATGTGCGGGGGCGATTTCCTTCGCGAGCGTCAGCAGTGCATCAAAGGGTTCGGCAAACACTTCCTCGGCGAGTAGTTTCAGTCGTGTCTCATTGCCATCAATGCGCTCACGCTGCAACAGCGCAAGAAAGTCGGGATCACGACCCATGCCCTCGGCTAGGGTCTCGACGAATCGATTCAGTCGTTCCAGTGGCGTGCCGGGAATAGCGATCGCCTGCGTCAGCACCACCGACTTGTCCTTGAACGCATAGGCCATGGCCGCGAGGTACAGGGCTTCCTTGTCAGCAAAGTGGTGGTACAAGGCCGCCGCCTGCATTTCAACTTCTGCCGCGATATCGCGCATCGATACGCCGTGGAATCCCAAACGGGCAAAAAGCGGAATCGCCCGTTCCAGGATGTCTTCGCGTGTGCTGATTAACCCTTGCGTCACCATTGGCTATGCACCCGAAGAATAATGAACTTAACGAACGCTCATTAAACATCGATTCACGTCATTGCACAACAGCTGTCTTGACCGATGCTGAACAGAGCCCATTCTCGGCCCGTCGCTCGGCGGATGGCTCACCGAGTATTACAACTGGCGCTGGGTGTTCTACATCAACCTGCCATTCGGCCAGCTCGCATTGTCCGGCCTAGCCATTTTTGTACGTGAAACACCGATTTGACCACGAACGACGGTTTTATCTGCTCGGCTTCTGCCCTGCTGAGCATCGGCATCGGCGCCCTGCAGATGATGCTGGATCGCGGCGAGTCACTCGACTGATTCGCCAATCCGGAAGTGGTCATCGAAGGGGCGCTCGCCGCGTCGCGCTTTATCTCGTCATCGCGCACATCTTTACCCACGAGCACCCGTATGTCGAACCGACCATGTTCAAGGATCGCAATTTCACGGTCGGCCTGTCTTTTTTTATCGTCGGCATCTTTCTGCTCGCGACGATGGCCTTGCTGTCGCCCTTCATGCAGCCCCCCATGGGCTACCTGGTAATCGACATCGGATTTCTGTTGGCCCCGCGCGGCGTTGGCACCATATTTGCCATGATCGCTGTCGGCAAAATTTCCGGCAAGGTGGACGAGCGCTCCATGATTGTCCTCGGACTATTGATGATGAGTTATTCCCTCTGGCCTTGTGGCTGGGGCATGAAAGCGCCACCACTGCGCATCGCTACGTCGAGGCCGATCTCGCAATGAAGGAAAAAGCTCTCGCACGATTGGAGGCACCCGACACTACCATCCGTCGATTCAAGGCTCACGACTCGCTCATGCTCTTTCTTCAGACGCTGTAACATGCAAACCAGCGCCGCGTCCAACAACAACCGCAGGCGCAGCGATTCCATAGGTCAGTGCACATAGTTTCAAACTGTGCATAGGGGTCGGGTGGAGACAGCCGACTTTAGGTTACCTGCCATTCAGATTTTCGGGGGTGCCAAATTTTGGTACCGAAAAATCTACGGCGGCTTTGGGAGGAGAAGCAGTCACCCAACCCAGCGATCCTCGTTAGCGAAATTGGCAAGAAAAGCTCGCGGCGTCGAAAAATACCTGCGACCGCAAACGCTGCGAAGCAGAAGATCCGTCGGTGGGTTTTAACTTAGGTGATTAATAGAAAACACTCAATACCTGCTAAAAGGAAATGGCTAACGTAAGCTGACTTCGACTTGCCTAAAGCAACTTAACCCCACGCCCCGCACACCAAGCATCCAGCGTTTTCACCAAGGCCTTCGACGCACTTAATTCCCTCGCCAGCGCTTGCGCCGCGTCAATTTCGCTCGCGTTCATCTTGCTGGCGATTGCGTTTCGGTTGTTGCCTGCTTGGTTTGCCGCTGATGGGTCGACGGTCGCTGATACATGGTAGAGCGCGTGGGCAACGATGCGGCTCACGGTTACGCCTAATCCATCTGCATACATCACGCCGAGGTTGTTGAGTGCGCTGGCGTTGCCCTGGTCTGCGGCGGCGCGGAACCATTTGACGGCTTCGCGATAGCTTTGACGTACACCGTGACCCAGATCATATTTGATGCCGAGATTGACTTGTGCAGTGGCATCGCCTTGCTCTGCAGCGAGTCGATACCATTTGACGGCTTCGGTATCGTCGCGCCGCACGCCGCGTCCGCGGTCGTGCATCAGACCCAACTCGTTTTGCGCGCGGGCGTGAGCTTGCGCAGCGGCGCGCTGGTACCAATCTACTGCGGCTTGATCATCTTGTTTTAATCCGTGGCCAAACGCATACATGATGCCTAGTTGAAATTGCGCTTCGGCATAATTTTGCGCCGCCGCCAATCGAAACCATTTGATGGCTTCCAGCGGATTGACTGTCGTGCCCTTGCCATTGGCGTACATCAGGCCGAGCTGCGTTTGCGCGGCGGCATCGCCTTTGGTGGCTAAGGCTTTTTGTTGCAGCAATGCACGCTGTTGGATTTTTTGCTCACTTGCGCTTACCGGCGATGTGCCTAGCAGCAGCCCAAACAAGAGGGTCAAAATCCGCAATCCAAAACGCGATGCGCGTGTCATATCCTGCGCTTTCAAATTCGTCGCCTTATCACCTTAGGATTGCGGCGCGAGGTTTCGGTAGTGCCCGCCGTAATACAGCAGCGGCGCGGGGGCTTCTTTATTGCGGTGGTGGCGCTCGACATGGCCGACAAAAATCACGTGATCGCCGCCATCGTGTTGCGTTTCGCGGCGGCATTCAAAACTGGCGCAGCAACCGACAATCAACGGCGTGTCACCAGCACCAACTCGCAAATCCAGTCCGGAAAATTTATCCACTCGCGCACCGGCAAAGCGCCGTGAAATATCGGCTTGATCGGCCGACAAAACATTGACCGCAAAGTGTGTGCAAGCGCTAAACGCGGGGAGCAATTTGGAATCCGCCGTCAAGCTCCACAATATCAGCGGTGGATCAAGTGACACCGAAGCGAAGGAATTAACCGTGAGCCCAACGAAGCGGCCATCGAGACCGCGTGCAGTGACCACCGTCACGCCAGTGGCAAACTGCCCGAGAGATTGGCGCAATGAACGATGGGTGGTATCGGCAGGGGACATAAATGGCTGGGGGAAGGCTGATGGTCTATTTTGAATTAGCCGAGGAATTTGCGAGTGATGCACGCCACTAGAATATCAATTCACAACGAGGATTTCAGCATGAAAATTGGAACGCCACTTTCGACTTCCGCCACCCGCGTGATGCTGCTTGGCTGCGGTGAATTAGGCAAGGAAGTCATTATTGCATTTCAGCGCTTGGGCGTAGAAGTCATCGGCGTCGATCGCTATGCCGACGCGCCGGGGATGCAGGTGGCGCATCGCTCGCATGTGGTGACCATGACCGACGGCGCGGCGTTGCGCGCGGTGATCGAATTGGAAAAACCTCATTTTGTAGTGCCCGAAATCGAAGCAATCGCCACGGCGACCTTGGTTGAAATTGAACGCGAAGGAGTTGCCGTGGTGATTCCAACTGCGCGCGCGGCGCAGCTGACAATGAACCGCGAAGGCATACGCCGACTGGCTGCCGAGAGTTTGTCACTGCCAACTTCGCCTTATGCGTTTGCCGATTCACTGGCCGAATTGCAGGCGGCAATTGATGGCGGCATCGGCTATCCCTGCGTGGTCAAACCGGTGATGTCGTCGTCTGGCAAAGGGCAGTCGCTGATTAAAACCGCAAACGATGTGCAAACGGCATGGGACTACGCGCAAGCGGGCGGACGGGTCGGCGCGGGGAGAATTATTGTCGAAGGATTTATTGACTTTGAGTACGAAATAACTTTGCTGACGGTGCGCGCGGTCGGTGCTGATGGCAACACCGAAACATATTTTTGCGAACCGATAGGTCACGTACAAATCAATGGTGATTACGTTGAATCGTGGCAACCGATGAAGATGTCGGCGATTGCCTTGGCAAAATCGCGGCAGATTGCGCTGGCGGTCACGGGCAATCTGGGCGGGCGCGGGATTTTCGGGGTGGAGCTTTTTGTGCGCGGTGACGAGGTCTGGTTTTCCGAAGTCAGCCCCAGACCACACGACACCGGCTTGGTTACGCTGGCTACACAACGCCTCTCGGAATTTGAATTGCATGCCCGCGCGATTCTCGGTTTGCCGGTCGATACCAGTCTGCGCCGTACTGGCGCATCTGCTGTGATTTATGGTGGATTGGAAGCAACAGGAATTGCCTTTGACGGCGTTGAAAAGGCATTGCAAGTACCCGAATCGGATTTGCGCTTATTTGGCAAACCGGAAAGTTTTTTGAAGCGCCGGATGGGTGTCGCGGTGGCCAATGCCGACACCACTGACGAAGCGCGCGCACGCGCCAAGCTGGCGGCGAGTCTGGTAAGTCCTTGCATTGCCTAGATGGGATGTTGAACGCGGGGCGAAGGTCTAAGGCCTTGGACAGGATTTACAGGATGTACAGGATAAAACCAAGCAAAAGACAGGATTTGGTTTTGGCCTTTCATCCTGTACATCCTGTTGATCCTGTCCAAATGTTTTTGAATTTCCAATGTCGATGAGCGATTTTTCGCGCCGGCTAATTCGCTGGCACAAGCAACATGGCCGTCACGATTTGCCGTGGCAAAACACCACTGATGCCTATCGCGTTTGGTTGTCAGAAATCATGTTGCAGCAAACCCAAGTCGCCACCGTGTTGCCCTACTACGCAAGATTTCTTGAGCGCTTTCCGACACTGAAGGATTTGGCAACCGCGCCTGTTGGCGAAGTCATGGCGCTATGGAGCGGCTTGGGTTATTACGCTCGGGCGAGGAACCTGCATGCTTGCGCGCGTGTGGTGGTCAGTGAATATGGCGGGCAATTTCCGACCGACGCCGAGGCCTTGCGCGCATTGCCTGGCATAGGGCGTTCCACCGCCAATTCAATCGCCACATTTTGCTTCGCTGCGCGTGCGCCGATACTCGATGGCAATGTCAAGCGCGTGTTCACCCGATGCTTTGGCATCGAAGGATTCCCCGGCAATGCTGCGGTGGAAAAACAACTGTGGACGCTGGCTGAAGAATTGATGCCCGCCAAGCAGGCCGATATCTACAACCAGGCACAAATGGATTTGGGCGCGACGCTTTGCACGCGCAGCAAGCCGCGCTGCGCTGATTGCCCCTTGGGCGAAATCTGCGTGGCGCGGGCAACAAATCGACAAGTTGAATTGCCGCACAGAAAAACGCGTGGCGAACTGCCGCAACGCGAAGTGACGTTGCTGATTTTGCGCAGAAAAAATCGCGTGTTATTGGAACGACGACCACCGGTCGGGATTTGGGGCGGACTGCTGTCTTTGCCGGAATTGCCGGAGCAGGCGTCGGCGGAAGTTTTTGTTGCTCAACGTCTAGCTTGTCAAATTGACGGCGTGTTGTCGGCACCAACTGC
Source organism: Rhodocyclaceae bacterium (assembly GCA_016721505.1). Taxonomy (GTDB): domain Bacteria; phylum Pseudomonadota; class Gammaproteobacteria; order Burkholderiales; family Rhodocyclaceae; genus JADKHX01. Next base: position 137,638 of record JADKHX010000008.1, read on the forward strand.
CATCCACACCTTCACCCATTTCCGCTTGCACATCACACCATTGATTTGCAATGTCACGGCGCATCCACGAGCGATGGAATCCGGATTGGAATGGCACGACTTGGGTGATCTAGAACACATCGCGCTGCCTGCACCGATAAAGAAACTTCTGACGGCGCTTGGCTAGAGATGTGTTGATTAAGTCCCCTGTGCGTTACTTTGCATTCAACCGCAAACTTGCAGCGGCGTGCTCTATGTACTCAGTCACGCCTTGATTCAGCGCCTTACGCCAATGCTCACGTGCTTTGTTCATGTCACCTTCGGCAAAGTATTTTTCGCCCAAATAAAAATGCGCTTCGCACAGTGACTCCAGCGGCGTCTTGGATTTCTTTGCCGCATCAAGTGCGAGATCATCGCTCTGTGCGCCTATCACCGCGTCCATCAGTTGGCGCGGCCATTCGGTCGGCCATGTTTCGCGCGGATAGTTGTCGGCCAGACGACTTGCATCTTGGCCACTTTGCTTGGTGCTGAGCCACAACCAAATCAACGGGAAACCACGGCGCATCGCTGCGCGATCATCAAGCATGAGCTTGCGATCAGCGGTTGCCGCCGCCATGTCGCCGGCAAAATATTGCACCCTCGCCCGTATATCGAGTGCCTCAGGATCACTGGGATGCAATTCCAATACGCGGCTGCTGAATGTTCGCGCGCGGCAATTCATTGGTGCTCAGCGCGTTTTCGGCGGCTGCATTGAGCGCCGCGATTGAATCGGGAACTAGCGCCAGCGCTGCGTCAAAATCTGCTCGCGCATCGCTTAGGCGACCGACGTGGTCATATTTGATGCCGCGCGCTACCAAAGTCTGCGCACGTAGTGGTGGTGGCAAACGACCCGCGTCAAGTTGAGCAGTCAAGACCAAAATTTGCCGATGCGCGTTGGTCTGATTAGCCGTGACGTTGCTAATTTTTCCGCTGCGTAGCTTGGCTTCCAATGCGATTAGCTCAGGAGCAAAACTTTCAAACCGTGCTGGTGGAAGACTGGGCGCACTCAAGGTCAGTCCGAGTTTCGGCAGGGCCTTGTTAAGCGCTGCGGAATAACTCGTCCATTTGCCGGGCTCTACGGTTTCGGCGTTGATGTGGGCTTCGGCCAAAAAATCAACAACACGTGGCTCACCTTCGATACGCGTCCGCAGCGAGACGTGTGCATCGCCCTCGTCACTGCGGGTTGAACTCGGTTTGCCATAGACATCTTCAGAAAATTCGACGCGTACGGAATGACGAAACCAACCCGGGAAGGCAAAGGCGAGCGCCGTGCGGCGTGATTCTGATTTGGGCGGTAGCACCCAATCGACTGGCCCCCAATGGACGATATCGGCGACCAACACACGTTGATCGGGGAAGCGCCAGAATTCAGGAATGGCAAAGCGCTGAATGAATTTCACTGCGTCATCGTCAGTGGCATTTTCCATTTGCACTGGGGCCAAACTGCGCAACTTCGGATAAGCCTTCACGTAGGGTTGCGCCAAACTCGGTGCAATCGTTGCCAGACCTTGCGTGGCGACCACGTCACGGAATATTTCGGCCAAATCACCGCGATAGGTAATCACCGATTCCAGTATCGGATCGTCGGCAAACTGGGTAACGCGAATCAGGTCATCTACCCGCATACGCTCGACCTCAAACGGTGACGGCAATGCGCTTAAAGTTCTGGTGTCGTTGTGCAGTTCGAGTCCAAATCCCAGGCCTATCGATTGACGTTTTTGTAGCGGTCCACTTTGATGCGCACGGGTGCCATCGAGCCACAAAGTTTGTCCATCAAGCTCGGCGCGCGCGATCACGTGATCGAAGGCCAAGGGGCTGGGCAACATTTGTGCAACAGTGGCGCGCGAGCGCAGGGATACCAAGGTCGGGCGCACCGGTACGCCGAGTTGCGCGAACAAAGCGCCTAACAATGCGACCTTGTCCTTACAGTCTCCGAAGCGTTGCTCCATTACTTTATCTGGCGCAGCGGGTTGATGCGTACTGGTGCCGATCTCGGTGCCGAAATAGCGTACATCCTGCTGCACAAAGCGCAGTGCTTCCTGGATTTGGTCGTTGCGATTTGGCAGCGCGGCGCGAATCTCGGCGAGCTTTTGTTCGACCCGAGGGCTATGTGCAACTTGGGTATTTTTCTCAAAAAGGCGCGCACCCCACGCCGCAACTTCTGCCCAATCTGCATATTCGCTCAACTGCAACATGTCCGGCACATAAGTTGATGCAGGCGAGCCAGGCTCGGGTCGCAGCTGCGGTACGTTTTGACGCGTAAATAATGTTTCGCGCCAGCCTTTAGTTGCCGCGTCTGTGCTGCTGATCTTCACATCACTAACGCCAATTTTGTGGAAAATTTTTCGCTCATTCGGCGCTAACAAACGCACTTGATAATTTTCCACCGCACCGCGCTGCGCCATCATCCAGATGATTTCAACGAACTTACCTTCGAACACCGGATTGAGTCCCGTGACGGTGTAGGCGTAGTGGATTTCATCGCCAACCCGCACATCGTCGAGTACCACCGACATGGTCACCCGTCCGTCGTACATGCGCTGTTCAAGTTGGCGTTCGCGTTGCAACAATTGCACTTTTTTGGCATCGAGCTTGTTGATGCGCGTCGTACCGCGCACTAGTTCGAGACTGTGCATGGTCAGCGTTTGATAACTGGGATCAAACTCCGCTTCAATTTGCGAAGCAATCGGCAAACCCGCCGCCGTATCCACCACCCGCACGGTGTGTCGATACGCCGCCACCGATTTACCTTCCAGGCGAAGCTGTTCATCTATTTGTCGATAGTGCATTGCCGAAACATCGGTCGGTGCGGCGACAGCACCGGGGAAAGCTAAATGAGGTAAGGACGCAATAGGCAGCGCTGTACTCGGTGTCGTTGCTGACGGGGTGGTAGCACTTGACGTATTGGGTGAATTTGGCGCGAACGGCACAACCCAAACGGGTTCTGGCCCGATGGCGAAACTAAAGCCATTTTTTGTGACAGTCACCGGCTTGGCCGCTGACACTTTGACTGGCGCTTTGACGATTTTTGGCGCGGCTGATTGCTCGCCGGTCGCGCTTACTGCTGCTAAAGAAAACAGTAGCAACACGCAAATTTGGAACGCCGATTTCATCAGTGGATATCGCCGGTCAAATAAAAGATATTTCATTGGCGCGACTGAATCGCGTGAAGTTCACTAACGACTTTGTAGCAATCATCGACATGTGCATCGCCAAGCATTTTCATCGCGCCAAAGCTCATACCGGCGGCAATCGCCTGCCCAAGAATAGGAATGAAACGCAGGGTCGATTTGCCCGCCACACGGATGCCAATTTTTTGCAACAAGCGCAACAGAATTTGTCGCGTGATAAAGCGCCCGACGACTTCGCTGCCGATACTAGTCGCAGCGACCAAAATAATTTTTTTGAGTTGCGGATCAAGCGTGTCGATTTGCGCTTGCGACAAACCAAATCGACGATTGATGGTTTGCAACATCTCACTGAGCAACAGCATATCCGCGCCAATATCCAAACCGGGTATCGGCACCACTGTGGCACCCGCCGAGAGTCCGGCGCGGCGCGTAACCAGCGCTTTGCATTCGGCGCGCACCTCTTCCAGCGTCTCCGATGACATGGGGATTGCCAATGCGAGGGCGGTACGCGACGAACTAGTAAGCTTCTTCATTCCGACTTTTCGCCCCAACGTGCCATCAATTGATGCTTGACGCCAAGTTGATCGAGAATGCGCGCGACAACAAAATCAACCACGCCGTTGATGTCTTGCGGATGATGATAGAAGCCCGGATTGGGCGGCAAAATCACCGCACCCGCCCGCGCCAAGCGCAGCATGTTTTCCAAGTGGATTACCGAAAACGGAGATTCGCGCGGTACCAAAATTAGCTTGCGTCCTTCCTTAAGCACAACATCTGCAGCCCGCGAAATCAAATCGTCGGCCATGCCCGCCGCCACTTTTGCCAGCGTGCCCATGGTGCAGGGGCAGATGACATAAGCATCTGGCGGATTGGAACCGGATGCCAATGGCGCGAACCATTCTTGTTGGCCATAGACATTAAGCTGGCCCGGTGCGGCATTGAATCGCGCAGTGAAATCGGTCTCCACTTCAGCCGGACGCGAAGGCAAGGTGAAACCCATTTCCTGCTTCGCCACGACTTGCGCGGCAGGCGAATAGAGCAATTGAACTTTGGCTCCGGCAGCGATTAAACACTCGACCAGACGCATGCCATAAGGCAAACCCGATGCGCCGGTAAAAGCGACTGCGATGGTGGGATTCATTTTGATAACTCCAATTCAACTTTAGTGCTGACTACTTCCCTCTCCCCTAGCGGGAGAGGGACTGAGGGAGAGGGGCGATCTCACCAGTTGGTGCTGGCAACACGCTGTGAGCTGACATTATTTGCCCCGCAACCAAACCATTCACCACCCCAAATACCAAAGCCGCCAGCGCAAAAACTGGCAGCAAATAGAACACACCATCATGTGGCACCAGCCACAGACGCGCCACCAAAATTTGTCCGCCGATATGGGCAAAGGCCGCCAACACACTATGACTTACCGGCCCGAACCATGTAGCCGGCAGGCGAGTGCTCAGCCCGAGTATGCCTAAACTGCAAAGCGCCCCGGCCAGACTCATGACAAATCCCGGTGCGAGAAAAGTTCCACCGACCAATGATGCCGCAATCACGCGCAGCAAGCTGACCCACACCGCGTCGCGCCAGCCATGTCGCAACAGCACTACCAGCACGATGATATTGGCCAGCCCGGGTTTGACACCCGGCAATGGGCTGGGCAACGCCGCTTCGGCAATGGTGATTGCAATCGCCGCGGCGGCGTAGGCGGCGATGCGATGATCGTCTGCACTGGCGTGCAAAACAATTTCCGCTGGCTTAGTAGCTGATGCTGTCATGACGATTGCTGTTGCTAGGCCCAGCGAGTTGCAATGAGACTTGATTTGGCGCGCAAATCGCTACTGCGTTGGCACGGGTCAGCCAGCCTTGTTGCACACAATATTGACGCGGCCCTGGGTCAGCCAGCACGCGCGCTCGACCAGACGCAATTTCGATAACGCTGGTGCCAATCGGCCCGACAACTTCGACTCGACGCGGCGCCGTCAAGGCGATCTCGGCAATCAATTCACCCCCTTGGCGGACGATGGCACGATCTGCACGCGATGTTGTCCAGAGCGTCGCGAAGAGTAGAACGACGACACCAGTCGCCAAGACAACCGTCAGCCCATCGCCGACGCGTAGGCAGGCCAGCCAGGCGTGCCCAGGGTGCCAGAGGTACCCAGTTTTCATTCGGCCAACGCCCGATGCCGTACTAATGCGCGTACCGTACCGCGCAATCGCGCGCACAGCTGCTCGGCCAAGTACACGGAACGATGCTGGCCACCGGTGCAACCTATTGCCACCGTCAGATAAGTACGGTTGTCACGCAAGTAGGCGGGCATCCAGTCGCTGATAAAGCGATGAATGTCGTCCTCCATTTTCTTCACTTCGGCGAGTGCGCCAAGAAACGTTTTGACTTCAGCATCTTGTCCGGTAAGGGGCCGCAGCGCAGGATCGTAGTGTGGATTGGGCAGGCAACGCACATCAAAAACCAGATCGGCATCGAGTGGAATACCATGTTTGAAACCAAAAGATTCGAACAGCAAAGTCAACCCATGACGTTCGTCCAGCGCGACAAAGTCCTTGACGAAGGCGCGTAGCGCGTTGGCGCGCAGGTAACTGGTATCGATGTGATGGCCAATCGCCGCCAATGTTTCTAACGCCTCGCGCTCAAGCGCTATTGCCTCGGCCAAAGTGGTGCCTTCTCCGGCCAGCGGATGTCGCCGACGCGTTTCAGAAAAGCGTTGTATCAAAACCTCATCGCGCGCATCACAAAAAATAAAACGCAAAGCAATACCGCTCGCTTCAATACTTCGCAACGCTGTCGGCAATGCCGCAATCGAGGCGCCGCCGCGCATATCGACGGCGACGGCGACGCGTTCATGGTTTTCCAATTTGAGCTGCTCGAGCAACGCGGTGAGCAAGGGTGCGGGTAAGTTGTCGACGCAAAAATAGCCAGCGTCTTCCAGGACGTTGAGCGCGATGGACTTGCCCGAACCGGACAGCCCGCTAATCAGAACTAGTTGCATAGGATGTCAGTATTAAATCGCACGCTCAAATACCCAAGTGTTCAGCGTACATCGGCGATGTTAAAGCTTGGATTTTCGATTATGCCAAACCGATTCCCGAATGGGTCTATCACTGCCGCGACGCGTATGCCGCCACCAACGTCGGTTACCGCCTCCAGCAAATTTGCACCGAGCTCCAATAGTCGCGCCAGCGCCGCATCGGCATTGACCACACCCCACAGAGCTTGCGTGCCAGTGATACCCGATTCACCGTCGGGGAGCAAACCAAGTTCAAAACCGCCAACCGAAAAGCCAACGTAAAACGGTTCTACAAAGTATGGTGGCTGGCCGAGTAACTTTTCGTACCATGCAGTGGCTGCCACCAAATCGGCTACCGGATAAATGGCCGTTCGCAGTCCAAGAATCATTGCCGTCTCCTCAAACAATCATGCCGCAGCCTGGCAACCGGCCGGCTTGAAAACTCGCTGTGTGGATGCTGGATTGTTCGCCAGCAAATGCGCCGGACGACGCGGACGAGCAACAAATTCGCCACCGCAATTGGGGCATTTTCCCTGCAACACTTGTTCGGCACAGGTCACACAAAAAGTGCATTCAAATGAGCAAATGCGCGCCTGTGTTGATTCGGGCGGCAGATCAACGTCGCAGCATTCACAAGAGGGTCTGAGTTGTAACATGGGCAGTCCTTTCCAGCATACAAAAATCAATCGACAATGTGCTTCGGTATTATCCGCCACCTGACCGGTCATTCCCTCGCACTAGAATGGATTTCGCCAATTGGTGCTGGCCACACGCCGTCGCGTGCCTTTTTTTGAAAGCTCACTATGAAAATCGTGTCATCGCAAATTCTCGTTGCTGCCTTTGTCGCATTAGCGCTTGCCGCCTCTCCGCTGAACGCCAAAGAAAGCAAAAAGGCCATGTCGCCCGCAGTAAGCGAGCCTGTGGCCTTACCGACGCTAGTCACCAGCGTCGAAGGTATTGACGAATATCGACTGCCTAATGGATTGAAAGTGCTGCTGTTCCCCGATGCTTCCAAGCCGACCTTTACTGTGAATGTGACTTATCTGGTTGGCTCACGTCATGAAAATTATGGCGAAACCGGCATGGCGCATTTGCTCGAACATTTGGTTTTCAAAGGCACCCCCACACACAAAGAAATCCCCCGCGAATTCAAGGAACGTGGTGCGAATTTCAATGCTTCTACCGCGCTTGATCGCACCAATTACTACGCTCAGCTCACCGCTAGTGATGAGAACTTGGTCTGGGCGCTGGGCTTGGAAGCCGACCGCATGGTGAATTCGTACATTGCCAAAAAGGATTTGGATACTGAAATGACCGTGGTGCGCAATGAGTACGAAAGCGGCGAAACCAGCCCGAATCGGGTGATGCTCAAGCGCTTGCAAAGTATCGCCTACGACTGGCACAGCTATGGTCGCTCGACTATCGGCAATCGCAGCGATATCGAAAATGTGAAGATAGAAAACCTGCAGGCTTTCTATCGCACTTATTACCAACCCGACAATGCCACGGTCATTGTGGCAGGGAAATTTGATCCGAAATTGGCATTGAAAACCTTGACCGAAACCTTTGGCAAAATTCCCAAGCCGCAGCGCGTTTTGCCAGTGCAATGGACGGTTGAACCGACGCAAGACGGCGAGCGCAATTTTGTGGTGCGGCGCAAAGACGAGCTACAGATGATTTGGGTGGCCTACAAAATCCCATCCGATTTGCACGCCGACACCCTTGCACTTGGCGCCGCCGAAACGGTGTTAGGCGACACGCCAACCGGTCGCATCCACAAATCATTGATTGAATCTGGCAAGGCCGCATCGCAGTTCCATTACTCTCTGTCTGGCGTTGCACCGGGTCTAATCTTGTTCGCCACCGTGGTGAAAAATGGCGAAGCAGTGGAGCCGGTGCGCGATGCATTGATCGACGAGATCGAAAATTTCTACAAGAACCCCGCCACAAAAGAAGAGTTGGATCGGGCTAAATTAAACGCGACGAAAGATGCCGAGCGTGTAATGACACGCCATGATTTACTCGGCCCGACGCTCTCAGAAGCAGTTGCTTTGGGCGATTGGCGGGTTTATTTCCAGCAACGCGACGCCTATCAATTGCTTAGCAGCGAAGACCTCACTCGCGTTGCCCAAAAATATTTCCGTCGTGACAATCGCACCGTTGGTATTTACCTACCGGAAGCCACACCCAATCGCATTGACGTACCCACTGCACCAACGCTGGCCGAGGTGATGAAGGATTTCAAACCCAAAGCCGCAGCGGCAGCCGGTGAAACTTTTGACCCTAGCCCGCAAAACCTCGATGCGCGCACGCATTTGTCAAAAATGGGCGACATTAAATTGGCAATGTTGCCGAAGAAAAATCGCGGCGAGACAGTGAATGTGAGTATCGATTTCAAATGGGGTGATGAAAAAACGCGCTTCAACAAAGCAACCATTGCCAGCTTCACGTCTGCCTTGTTGTCGCGCGGAACAGCTGACATGACGCGCACGCAAATTGCGGATGCGCGCGACAAATTGAAAATTACCGGGGGTGTCGCCAACTTCGAAACCACCCGCGCTAACCTCGCCGAAGCGCTGCGTTTGACAGCCAAAATATTGCGCACCGCGAGCTTCCCTGAAAATGAATTCACCCAATTCAAAAAGCAATCACTGGCCGGACTCGAAGCCGCGCGTAACGACCCGAATACGCTGGGCGCCATTGCACTCGCGCAGCATTTCAACCACTATCCGAAAGGCGATCCACGCTACACACCCTCGCTCGACGAAAGTTTGGCCGACATGCAAGCCGTCACGCTCGAACAAGTCAAGGCGTATCACGCCGAGTTCTACGGCGCATCAACCGGTGAAATATCTATCGTCGGTGACTTTGACGAAACACAAGCCGTCCAAGTGCTCAAAGAAGTGTTTGGCGACTGGAAGAGCCAACGCCCCTATGCCCGTGTGCTTGACCACTTTGAGGCCAATAAAGCGACTCGTCTGAAGGTCGACACCCCTGACAAAGAAAACGCATACTTCAGCGCACGCTTGGGCATCAATATGACAGACGAATCGCCCGACTACGCCGACATGCTAGTGGTCAATGTGATTATGGGCAGCAGCGGCTTGAGTTCGCGTTTGGGTGATCGCATTCGCCAAAAGGACGGACTAAGTTACAGCGTTAATTCGCAATTCTCCGCGCCGGCCGAGAGCAACGAAGCCAACTGGTCGGTGTCCGCCATCGCCGCGCCACAAAATGCTGCGAAGGTAGAAGCCGCCATGCGCGACGAATTGGCACGGGCGCTAAAAGACGGCTTCACCGCCGCCGAAGTCGCCGCCGCCATCGATAATCTAATCAAGAGCAACCAACGCGCCCGCGCCCAAGACAGCGCCGTCGCCGCGACTTGGAATCGCTTCCAATTCCTCGGTCGCAGCTTCGTCACCCGCAGCGCGAAAGTCGATCAGGACATCAAGAAAGTGACGCCAGCAAGCGCACTCGCCGCGATGCGCAAATACATCAAGCCCGACGAACTGTCTGTTGTTGTGGCGGGAGATGCGAAGAAGATGTGATTGTGTTTTCGTAATTCCCGCGAAGGCGGGAATTACGAAATGGATGACAGCGTGTCACCAGCACCTACTGACAAATCATAATCGACGCATCGGTAAGGGCATTCGATGCCCAGCTTGTTTTAGTTGATTCACGATCCGGTAAATATCGAGGATTGATCATGCAACCACTAACCAAGTATGCAAGTGCGACAAGCGAAGTGCGCAATTTTGTGATGGATTGCGTCGCGCCATTTCGACTCCGAAAAGTCATCTTTCTATTGCCACCACCATCGCTGCCTCAATGATATTCAGCGCCTCATCAAAATGCGCATCGGCAATCGTCAGCGGATAGAGGAAGCGGATGACGTTGAAATAGACGCCACAGGTGAGCAGGATTAGGCCGCGATTTCTGGCTTCCGCTTGCACGCGTTTGGTGAATTCGGCATCGGGCATGCCGGTTTTTGGATCATTGAATTCGCAAGCGATCATCGAGCCCGGGCCGCGAATGTCGGCGATCTGTGGGACGCTCTTATTGATAGCTTGCAGACGTGCTTTGAGTTTTTCGCCGAGCTGATTGGCGCGGGCGATTAGACCTTCTTCCTCTATCGCGGCGATTACCGCGTGTGACGCGGCGATGGCTAAGGGGTTGCCCGCATAGGTGCCGCCGAGGCCCCCGGGTGCTGGTGCGTCCATGATTTCTGCGCGGCCACAGACGGCCGACAGGGTGGTGCCACCGGCCATGCTTTTGGCCATTGTCATGATGTCGGGCAGCACGTCGTAGTGATTCATGGCGAACCATTTGCCGGTACGGCCAAAGCCGGTTTGCACTTCGTCGGCGACTAACAATATGCCGTTCTCATCGCAGAGCTTTCGCAATGCACGCATGAATTCCGGCGGTGCCATATAGAAGCCGCCTTCGCCTTGCACCGGTTCCAAAATAATCGCGGCGACACGCTTGGCTTCAATTTCAGATTTGAAAATATGCTCGATGTAATTGAGCGAATCTTCCACGCTGACACCGTGCAATGGAATCGGAAACGGCGCGTGAAAAATCTCGCCGGGGAAGGGTCCGAAGCCGATTTTGTATGGCGCAACTTTTCCAGTCAGCGCTGCCGCCATCATCGAGCGGCCGTGGAATGCGCCAGAGAAAGCGATGATGCCGGAACGCCCGGTGGCGCTACGCGCGATCTTGACCACATTTTCTACCGCCTCTGCGCCGGTGGAAAAAAATGCGGTTTTCTTGGCGTGTGTACCCGGCGTGATTTGGTTGATTTTTTCCGCCAGCGTCACATACGATTCGTAGGGCACGACTTGGTAACAGCTATGAGTAAAGCGCTCAACTTGCGCATGCAATGCCGCGACGACTTTGGGATGACGATGCCCCGTGTTGAGCACGGCAATGCCGCCAGCAAAGTCAATAAATCGACGGCCTTCAACGTCCCATAACTCTGCGTTTTCGGCGTGGTCAATAAAGAAGTCCGCCATCACACCGATACCACGCGGCGTGGCGGCGAGACGACGTTGATGCAGATCAGCATTGCTAGCTTTTGCTTGCGTGTTTTGCTTCATCGGTGCGTTCATATTCAACTCCTCAATCAAAAATTTCTTGCTCAGTGTTTTGTTCAAATTGCAGAATGCGTGAGTGTGACACCAACCGGAATGATCGCGTGAAAACTCCCCAGTTGGTGCTGGCAATACGCTGTCATCTGGTTAATTTCACATTTAGCTCAAAGGAAACAGACAAGCCACCGCATGCGTTTGTGTTGCGAGTGGCGGTACCACATTGGCGCATTCAATTTTGGCATGAGCGCAACGCAAGCGATAGGCGCAACCGACTTCGGCCGCCGCTTGAATTTGTCCGACGTTGATTGCACGAAACGCAGCACGGTTTTTCGGTGTCGCTTCAGGGATCGTTCGAATGAGTTCTTGCGTGTAAGGGTGGCGAGGTTTGGCAAACACCAATGCCGCCGGCCCGGACTCAACAACGCGCCCGGCGTACATCACGACGACCTGGTCGGTGAGCACTTCAACCAAGGCCAAATTGTGGGTGATGAACAAGTAGCTCAGGCCGCGGGTGTCGCGCAGTTCCTGCAACAAGTTGAGCACTTGCGCCTGAATGGAAACGTCGAGCGCTGATGTCGGCTCGTCGAGAATGACCAATTTGGGATTGAGTATCAGTGCGCGCGCCAATACCACCCGCTGCAATTGCCCGCCAGATAACTCGCCGGGAAAAGCACGGAAATGCTGCGCGCCGAGACCTACTTGTTCCAGCGCCGCTTGCGCGCGTTGATGCTGCATTTCTCCGCTCAACGTCGGCTGGTGTACGCGCAAAGGCTCGGCGACGCTTTGCCAGATACGCATTCGTGGATTGAGTGCGGAAAGTGGGTTTTGAAACACCATGCCGAAGTCACTGCGCAGTTGATTTTGCTCAGCGCGTGACGCAGCGGAAAAATTCTTGCCAGACAGCGTTACGCTGCCCGCATCCAGTGATTGCAAACCGGCGATACAAAGTGCGGCAGTGGTTTTGCCACAGCCCGACTCACCAACAATCGATAGCGATTGTCCTCGCTCAATTTCAAAACTTACATCGCGTAGCGCATGGACGATACCGTGCTGTCCGACAAAGCTTTTAGTCAGATTTTTAACGCTGAGCGTAGCCGCCGTATCAATCATGATTTTGCCGCCGTCGATGATTGCGCAATCGGGAAATGACAGTTCACTTGATGTGCTGGTGTCAATGACTTCAGCGCGACTTGTTCGGTCGCGCAAATCGTTTGCATGTGCGTACATCGATCGCGAAAGGCGCAACCTGACAGCCGATAACGAAAGTCCGGTACGACACCGCTGATCGCATGCATTTTGCGTCTGCCGCCACCCATGACTGGCGAAGATTGCAACAAACCCAGCGTGTAGGGATGCGCGGCAGATGAAAAAATATCATCGGTATCGCCTGTCTCGACAATGCGACCTGAATACATCACCGCAACACGATCAGCGACTTGGGCGACCACACCGAGATCATGCGTGATAAGCAAAATGCCCATTCCTTGATCAGCAAGTTGGCGCAACAAATTGAGGATGCGCGCCTGCACGGTGACATCCAAAGCGGTGCTGGGTTCATCGGCGATCAGGATATCGGGCTTGCAGGCAATCGCCATCGCGATCATGGCACGTTGCAACTGCCCGCCGGACATTTGATGCGGGTATTTTTTGAGCGCAATATCGGTCAACCCGCTTTGCGCCAGCGCTCCGCTCACTGATGCACGCGCCGTGTTGATGTCGACGGAAAAATGGCGCCGTATCACGCCCATCATTTGTTCGCCGATGGTGAAAAACGGATTCAGCGCTGTCATCGGATTCTGAAAAATCATCGCTATTTTTCGGCCACGAATTGGGGCGAGCGTCGCTTCACTGGCGCCGACAATTTCAGTTCCGGCGATTTGAACGCTGCCGCTGATTCGACAGTTCGGCGGTGTCAGGCCCAGGCAGGCCAATGCGGTAAGCGATTTCCCACTACCCGACTCGCCGACCAAACCGACGATCTCATTTGGCATCACCGCTAGATCACATGCATTGACCGCCGCAGCCAGGCCGCCCGCATGGGCAAAAGATAAGCTGAGCTGTTTGATGACCAAGCCCCCACTCATGGCTTGCGCTCCAGTTTGGGATCAAGCGAATCACGGACGCTATCGACCAAGACGTTGGCGAAGAACACAGTGAGGAAAATCGCCATGCCGGGGAACATCGCCGTCCACCAATATTCGAGGAACACCGAGCGCGACGATGCCACCATCAACCCCCACTCCACCGTTGGCGGCACTGCACCCATGCCGATAAAGCTTAACGACGCAGTGGTAAGGATGGCGAAGCCAAAATCCATACTGGCTTGCACAATGACCGGACTGAGGCTATTGGGCAAAACATGACGCACAGCGATGCTTAGCGGCGGCGTGCCTATCGCGCGGGCTGCTTGAACATAAAGTTCCGACTTTACCGAGAGTACTGTCGAGCGCACGATACGTGCGTACCAAGGGAACCACGATATGGCAACGGCAATCAATGCGTTGAACAAGCCTGGCCCTAACAAGGCCGATAAGGTGATGGGCAAAAGCAAAGGCGGGAAGGCGAGAAATACGTCCGAGATTCGCATGAATATCGTATCGAGCCAACCGCCGGCGTAACCTGCGACCAAGCCAATCGGAATGCCGATACCGGCGGCGATGACAACCACACCAAGCGCCACCAACAGTGAGACGCGAGCACCATGTACCACACCCGAAAAAATATCGCGACCCAGTCCGTCGGTGCCAAACCAATGCTCGGCGCTTGGCGGCAGTAACTTCAGCGCAAAGTCGATTTGCGTTGGGTCAGCCAAACCCAGATAAGGCGCGAGCAATGCCAACACGACGATGCTGCCCAGACCAAAAGCGCTGATTGCAGCAAAAATGTTTCCGCGCACCCAGCTAGACATGGATACGCGGATCGAGCACGAAGTACAGCATGTCGACGACCAAATTGATCAGCAGGTAGAGCGTGGAAATCACCAGCGTTACACCGAGCACAGCGGGGTAGTCATTGGTCACCACTGATTCGACGATATATGCACCGATGCCGGGCCAATCGAACAAGACTTCCGTGATCACGCTCCCGCCCAACATAAAGCCATAAGTCAGCCCGATGATGGTCAGCAATGGCACTAGTGTCGGCTTGAGCGCCAGCTTGAAATACAAACTACGCCGACTTGCACCATAGGCACGCGCGGCGCGGATGTGATCGCTGCCGAGCACCTCTATCATCATGTTGCGCGTCGCCCGCAAGATCGTCGCCAGCGAAGCCAGCATCAATGTCAACGTGGGCAAAACCAAGTGCGAAAAAGCGCTTTTTAAGGCCGACGTATTTCCAGCCAAAGCGCTATCAATCAGCAACAAACCGGTGTGCGCCGGAACCGGAAAATCCACGATCAGATTGGTGTCGATGCGACCTTGTAACGGTAGCCATCCCAGCCACCCGTAAAAAATCATTTGCAGCACGATACCCAAAAAAAACACCGGCACCGCGACCCCTGATACCGCCAGCATGCGCGTCAATCCATCTATCCAGCGACCGCGCTGGGCTGCGGAAAGTATGCCCAAAGGAACGCCAAGCGCCACGGCAAGCAGCAGCGCAAGACTGACCAATTCTGCTGTCGCGGAAAGTCGTTGTATAACTTCTTCCATCACCGGCCGGCCGGTGCGCAGACTGGTGCCAAATTCACCTTGTGCCACTTGCACTATGTACCTCCCCAACTGGATCACGACGGGGCGGTCCAAGCCAAGATCAGCGCGTGCTTGCGCAATTTGTTCGGCAGTCGGCTTTGATCCCAGCATCATTTCTATAGGTGAGCTAGGCAGTGCACGGCTCAACACAAAAGTGAAAATCGCCACGCCAACAACAATCAGCGCCAGCATTGCTAGGCGGCGGAAAAAGTAGCCCAGCATAAATGCCAACTATCGTGTCAAGGTGTAAAACATAACAGCATCGTAGGCAGGATTGAGCTTTACGCCTTTAATCGACTTGCGGTGGATCGCTCTTCCATTGAGGTCGGCGACAAAAATCGCCACTGCATCATCAATCAGGATTTGTTGGGCAATCGCGTATTTCGCAGTCGCTGCTGCCTTGTCGGTCGCCTCCAAAGCTACGCCTTCGTTTACCACTTTGTCGTACATCGGATTGGCATAGTTCGACAAATTGAAGTCGATGGTTTCTCTGTACGAAACAGCCCAATCAACCAATCTGATGGTGTCGCATAGCTTGGCCACCAAGTCATAGTGATGAGATTGGTCGCATTTTGCCTACCCTTGGCATCATCCCAAATTTTTCCCCATGGTCCAGGTTTCAGATCAACAGCGATGCCAATTTTTTCCAGATTGCTTTTGAATAACAACAGGGAGTTTTTGTATTCCTCGCTGGTACTGATATAGGCAATCGAGATACGTCTATCTTTCGCGGCGACACCCGAACTGTCTACAAGTTGCTTGGCTTTGGCGAGATCAAAATTCGGCATCTTTAGATTGGCATGGTGACCCCACATCGTGCTGGGAATGATTCCAATCGAACGCTTCGCGCCACCTTCATAAATATTACTGACGACGGTGGCATAGTCCCAAGCGTAGCTCAGCGCTTGGCGAAATTTCAGGTTGTCGGTCGGCGCCTTGTTGGTGTTGATGAGTAATTGCGTATTGCGCCAAGAGGCACCTTGCGCCACGGTAATCGCCGGATTGTTGGCCAGTGTCTTGACCAAGTCGGCGGCGGGTAGCGTGATGAAATCTGCTTCGCCGGCGCGAATCATTTGCACTTGTGTCGCCGCTTCTTGCACTAGCTTGAGATTGACCCGTGCATATTGGCCTTCTTTCCAGCCACCCCAATAGTCATCAAATTTGTCCAGCACGACTTCCTGTCCGCGATTCCATAATTTCACTTTGTAAGGGCCGGTGCCCCCATCATTGCCTTGGTTAAACCACTCAGTGCCTTTTTGCATCGCCGCCGGCGAGATCATGTAGGCCGCGTATTGCGATGAGGCAATCAAATCGACCGCAGCCGGGATTTTGGTTTTGATGGTCAAAGTATTGGCATCCGGCGCAGCGATCGTATCTACCGCCGACCAAATAAACGCCGCACCTTTCCCAAGCTTAATGGTGCGCTCCAGCGAGGCTTTGGCTGCAGCCGCATCGAAGCTTGTGCCATCGTGAAATTTGACGTTTTTGCGTAGGTGAAAAGTCCAGGTCTTGCCGTCTTTGCTCACGCTCCAATCCGTCGCCAGCGCCGGGGTAAAAATCGGCTTACCGGCGTTGGGGTTGTACCAAATCAATGGTTCGTAAATGTTCGACAGTAATATCACCTCGGTCGACGAGGCAATCGAAGGATCCCAATCTTTGATGTCGGCATACATCGCATAGACCAAGGGTTTGTCGGTCTGAGCCAGCGCCGGAAACGCAACACACAAGGTCATCAGGAACGATGCAATGATGGGCATCCGGTGGAAAAATTTGATCGTTTGAGAATTCCGTTTCATCATTAGTTTCCTAGCTGCAATCGATGCCGTGATTGCTCAAGAAATTGGCCAAGGGCGACAATTGATCGGCGTATTGTCGCCAGCGCTGAACCGAGTCACGATAAACCGGACGGCGCACTTGCGCTGCACTGGCCGTAGCAGCGGGCGAGGCGTTTTCATGAAAACTCAGGCACGCGGCTTCCCACGGCAAGCCACAGTACTCGAGCAGCGTACGGGTCGCACCTTTCTGGTCGCTGACCAAGGTTTCATAGTCAATATCTACGAAGCTATCGGGAATGGTTTTGCGCCAATGCGCCATCAACTGATGGTAGGCCAAATAGTAATGGCCAAGATCATCCAGGCTGTATGAAAAAGGATAGCCCATGCGAAATAGCGTCTTGTACATCGCATAGCAGCTATCCAGCGGATGACGGCGCAGATGAACGACTTTTGCGTTTGGAAGATACAGAAAATTGTCCGGTGTTTTGTTAATCAAATGCACAGCAGTATTGCCATAGCCTTTGATCCCATCGCGATATATCTGGCCAAGGCGAGAAAAATCGATTTGCGCGGAGCGCTGAATCATCTCAAATTTACCGCCGGACCCGGAAGCCAATTGCATTAATGCGAAAACAAAATTGGTAATTTCGCCCAGGCTCGCCACCTGGCTGTGCGAACTCAAAATGCGGTCAACCAAGGTCGTTCCACTGCGCGGCAAACCCATTACAAAAAACGAAGTTTCCACTTCATCACTGCGCTTTGCGCCTGCCAGCAAAGAAGCATCAAATACTTCTGCGATTTTTTCCATCGCGGCGACGTCATTGGCGACCTTGTAGGCCAACATGCTGCGCCGTCGGTCAGCCCCGCGCTTTACAAATGCGAATGACTTCTCGGCTTCGCCAAGGTCTTCATACTCTTTCGCCAAGGCATAACTCAACGGCACTTCGCCTGGGTGGTTCGCGGGCAAGTCTTGCAACATGCGCGATAACGCATCAACGTGCTGGGTTTCGGGAGTCCATGTCTTGAGCATGGAGCGGTTCAAATACGCACCCATATCGCTTGGTGCCAGCACCAGCACTTGGTCAAACAGCGCTTCGGCCTGCGCGATTTTGCCAAGTGCTACATAGGAGGATGCGAGGTTGTAGAGGTAAGGCGCATGTGCGGGCTGCAATTGCACCGCACGCTCATAGCAACGACAGGCTTGCATATGTCCGGCGCAATGCAAATACATTTGCGCAATGTCTTGCAGTACATCTGGGTTTGCCTCGAAGCGGGTCTCAAGTTCACCAAGGCGATGCAGTGCAGTCGCGATATCGCCGGTGTAGATCAGACTCTCAACAAATCGCATTTGCGCGTTGAAATTTTCGGAATCAAGATCGGCGGCGCGTCTTGCCGCCACCAGCATCGCGGAGAATTTTCCCAACCGTTGGAATGCGTGACTGAGCGTTAGCAACTGCGCGACCGGCAACTTAGGTTCGGTCATCAATCGCGCGCACATTGCAAGCGCCTCGTCGTGGCGGCCGTTGCGCAAATGCTGTTCGAGAGTGCTGAGCTGCCCTGACGCGTCTTGTTCAATCATCGGATTTGGACAAATTATTGGGGACACACGAACAATAACGCAATCGCAAGCAATCGCACTTGCTAACGCAGCCTAGCCGCGAATTGATCGCTGGCTCGGCTTTCATACCGAACCAGCATGCTGCCTGATCAGAAATTGTAGTTGGCTGAAACCCCAATCGTACGCGGCTGCGAAATCATGACTTTCGATCCGTTGCCGAAGTAGTTTTGTGTCGGATCGGTTCCCATATGTGCTTCGAGAAAGCCACCAGTAATGCCCTCATTGTTAGTCAAATTCTTGACGAACAAAGTGGCGCTCCATTTATCCGCAGAAATCGTTGATGACAAACCCCACTGGGTAAAACTCTCCCAAGTCTTTTTGTAACGCGCCGAAGTCAAAATGGAATTTTGCGTTTCGCCTTGGTAATAGCCGTTGATACGATTTGTCCAGTAAAGGCCATTGGCCAAAGGCGTCGTGTGGTCAAGTGACGCACTCAAAGTGTTCTTGGGCGTGCCAGGAAGTTTGGTCCCTGCCTTGGCAGTCACTACGGCAAGATTGTCCGCACGACGCACATCCTCATCAAGTTTTGCATCGACGTAGGCGTAGCTCAAGGTGTAGCGCCAAGCTTGCCCGATGCGATTGCTTAACTCAAGTTCCAATCCGCGGCTACTGGCCTTGCCACCGTTTTGCGCAGCATAAAAGCCCCAATTCGGCGTTGCGGTATCAACTTGGATATCCTTCCAGTCGATGTTGAAGACTGAAATGTTGTAACGCATTTCGCCGTCCTTACCTTTAATACCGATCTCCGTATTGGTATTGGTATCCGACTTGAATGACTGCCATTTGGCGCTCTCAGCAAATATCCCGGTGAGCGGCACCGCGTTCGCGCCGCCGCGTCGATAACCCTCAGAAACTGTGGCATAGAGCATCTGCTTGGGCGACATATCCCACGAGATATTTCCTTTGTACAAATTGCCTGAATCGTTTTGGCCAAATACCGCATGCACGGTAGCGTTGAAAGGGGCGATTACACCGGAGCCGAGAATTGAATCGTTGTTAAAGTCGGTGCTGAAATGGCGCACACCGCCGGTGACGCGCAAAGTCGGCATTAGATTCCAAGTCAATTCGCCAAAGTAGGCTTTCTCTTTGAATTTTTGTTTACGTTCAAACACAAAATCGTTGTCATTGCTGATGCTGGCCGCCGTTCCCGCCGAGGTACCACCCGCTGTCGCCCAAGCTTTCAGGCCTCGTAGATAGCTGTATTGCGCGGCATCCAGATCCTGATTTTGGTAATAGGCGCCGACGATGTAATCAAAAGCGCCGCCTTTCTTCGAAACTAGGCGCAGCTCTTGTACAAAAGCCTTGTCGCCATAGCTACGATTCGCCTGCGCCATTGGACGAGGGTAGTTGTAGTAATAGCTTGATAGCCAAAAATTCTTGGCATAGAAACCAGTGTTTTCTGACGAACTTTTACCTGTTTGATCGTAGTGCGAGGTGCCGCTCGAAAGTGTCGCAAAGCCAACATCCAAATCCATTTCCAGCGCTAACAAATCGACCTTGCGATCAGAAGGCTCGAGCTGAATCGATCCATTTTCGTATTCACCATAGGGCACACCGTTACCATCGTTACCGCGTGTGGGTTGCCGGCGACCGCCGATATCGTCTTTTTGCGTTTGATAGGTGAGCAAAGCTTGAAAGGTATTCGACGGCTTGGCTAAAAAAGACACGCGGGCATAGTCGATCTTGACAGTGTCGGCATCTTTGACCGAGTGATAGGTCGCTGCGGGATTCAATATGCCGCTCGGCGCGACTGGCGCGCCCGCGGCGTCCAAGGTATAGACATTGCGGTAATCGATCACACCCGCGTTATCCACACGACCGGCCACTACCCGCATCGCAGCATTTTCGCCCAAGGCCAGATTGAACATACCGTCGAGAGAATTGTTCCAGCCGGATGAACCCTCAGTTTTGCTGATTGTGCCTTCTACTTTGCCCGAAGTGCGCTTTAGTTCCGGCTGGCGCGTGATGTAGCGCACGGTACCGCCCAAAGAACCTGAGCCATAAAGTGTTCCTTGCGGGCCACGCAGAATTTCAACACGATCTACATCTTTGATCAAAAAATTGGCAAAGATGGGGGTGCCATTGACATAGGTCGATACGGTCGGCACCGCTGAGGTCTGAAAGTCGCCGAGCGCCGAGCCATTGGTGTTCAACCCGCGCACTGTGACTGCACTAATGACGCCGGAATTTCGCGCGCCACGATCAACCACTGAGGCACCAGCGACTCCACGCAGCATTTCCACCTGATCGGTAATAATCTTGTCTTCCAAATCCTCGCCGCGAACTGCTGAAATGTTGTACGGGATTTTCAGAATATTTTCCTTGCGCCCTTGTGCGGTCACCACCACCACGTTTTTCCCACTATCCGCGCCGTCGGCCGATTGTGCCGTAGCGACACCCGCTATACCCCCAGAGAAAGCAAGCGCAATGGCAGTCGCGAGCGTCTTCTTTTTGAATTGTGCAGTTCGATTCATTGTTGAATTCTCCAGAGTAAAGTTTGTATGCGGTGAAGCGTGGATGCAACGTGGTCGCGCCAAACCGGTCAGGTCACCGGATGACACAACTATCACCGAGCGCCGCACATCGGTCAATTACCCCATAGGGTTACTCCTTTTGAGGAATTGTTGCTCGGCTATCCTTCACCCTATATTCAAAGCCCGAACCAAATCGCCTGCCGACGAGATCGAATCCATGAAGTGCTTGGTACGACTAGCCAAGCGCCGTAGAAAGGGAAATGAATGAGTTTTTTTACGATTGCCGCTGTACAGATGCCGGTCTCATCGCTGACTGAAAACCTCAGCGTAATGGAAAGAAATTTGGATACCTTGATGGCGCGCTTTCCCGCCGTGCAGATGGTGTTATTCAGTGAATTGTGCGCATATGGCGCGGCGAAATCACAAGCGCAGGAACTTGGCGGCCCCGTTGAGCAAACATTTTGTGCGATGGCGGCACGGCACAAAGTTTGGTTGATTCCCGGCTCGGTGTATGTTCGCGACGGCGACAAGCTTTACAACTCCGCGCCTGTAATTAACCCACAAGGCGAAATCATCGCCCGTTACCGAAAGATGTTTCCCTTTCTGCCTTTCGAAATTGGTGTTGAGGCGGGCAGCGAGTTTTGCGTTTTCGATGTGCCTGACGTTGGACGGTTTGGCGTGTCAATTTGCTACGATAAATGGTTCCCCGAGACCACACGCACGATGGCGGTGATGGGTGCCGAGGTGATTTTGCATCCAACCATGACGGACACCATAGATCGAGAACTTGAACTGACGATTGCGCGCACCAATGCGGCTATCAATCAATGCTATTTCTTCGACATCAACGGCACCGGTGAATGCGGCAATGGTCGCTCGATTATCGTCGGTCCGGCCGGCGATGTGATTCACGAGGCGGGTGTAGGGCGAGAAATCATGCCGGTGGAGATTGATCTGGCACGCGTACGTCGAGAGCGCGACAAAGGTTTGATGTCGCTGGGGCAGCCACTAAAAAGTTATCGCGATTGCAGCGTGGATTTTGCGGCAGCACAAGACACTCCTGAAATCGATGCCTACCTCGCCAGTCTTGGCGCATTGAAAAAATCAACACGCAATCCGTAGTTCGCCTTCGTGGCGAACTTAGGCCGCAACCCCTAACACGGGTGAGCTCTTGGCTTGTGCTTGATAGAAAATCGCAAACAATTCGGATTGTGAATTGATATCCAATTTGGTGTACATGTGCTTCTTGTGCGCGCGCACCGTCTCGATAGAAATTTTCAACTTCTCGGCAATATTTTTGGCCGAAAACCCGCTCAGCATCAACTGACCAACTTCGACCTCCCGGCTGGTAAGTCGGGTTCCATTGAGTCGGCTAATCGCATGTTCAACACCATCTTGCCAGTGAATACCACTACCTTGCGCCGCCAAGGATTCGCCGTGTCCTTCAAAATGCTGGCGCTGTTGCATCAAGGCGACTACCCACGGTGCAATCACCGACAAAAACGCAATCTCTGACGGCGTGTATTTGCTTCCACGTCCGAGCGAAAAGCATAGCGTTTCATTGTGGTCGAGCGCGCAATTGAACTGAATTTCGTCAGCGACGATATTGAGATGGAAATACAAACGATAGTAGTCAGTGCTGGTGAAGTCTTCCGGCGCGACTTCGTCGAGCAAGAACAAACCTGATTGCGCACGATCGCGACTGGCGACAAAGAACGGATCGAACAAATACAGCCCATTCAAATAGTCGCGAAACAAGAGATCGACGCCGCCGTCGGCGGTCGGGTTTTCGATGTAAACCACTGGCTTTTCATGATTGGAAAAGCGCAGCACGACCCAGTTATCACACTCGATAAAGTTGCGCAGTGTTCGCACCAGCAGCACCCAAAAATTGGGTTTATCCAGCGCGCCGATTAAGTGAGCGATTTGCCGGTGGTAAGCCAGATCTTTCAGGTCTAAGTGCATGTCCAGTCTTCGCGATTTATCGCCCAGAGTTGGTCAAGGTTTGGCTCAAGCAGCCAGTTCTCACGTCGCAATCCGTATCCAAATCGTTTTCAGCTCAGTATATTTTTCCATCGCGTGCAGTGATTTGTCACGCCCGTTGCCGGATTGTTTATAGCCGCCGAAAGGTACAGTGATATCGTCTTCGTCGTAGGAATTTACATGCACAGTGCCTGCGCGCAGGGCACGGGCGACGCGGTGCGCGCGCGATAAATTGCCGCTCCACACCGCCGCGTTCAAGCCGTAATTCGAATCGTTAGCCATTGCCACCGCATCGGCTTCGTCTTTGAAGCGAATAATGGAAAGTACCGGGCCGAAAATCTCTTCGCGGGTGATTTTCATGTCGTTGGTGCAGCCGTCAAACACGGTTGGCGAAACAAAATAGCCGCCAGATTCCATGCGCGTTTGTGCGCCGCCAGCAACGCACTTCGCGCCTTCGTTTTTGCCCGCTTCGATGTAGCCGAGTACCGTTTGCATTTGTGTGGCATCGACCAATGCACCAAGCTCAGTGTTCGTATCGAGCGGGTCACCAGCCGCGTAATCCGGCGTTTGTGCAACGATGCGTTGGACAAATTCATCGGCGATGGATTGCTGCACAAACAGACGTGATGGCGCGTTGCACGATTCGCCCTGGTTATAAAAAATGCTGCCAGCCGAAGTCGCGGCGGCGCGATCTAAATCATCGCAATCGGCGAAAATCAAGTTGGCCGATTTACCACCGAGTTCGTTGTACACGCGCTTCAAATTTGAACGTCCGGCGTACTCCAACATTTTCCGGCCGACGCGCGTTGAGCCGGTGAAGCCGACGGCATCCACATCCATATGCAAGGCAAGTGCTTCGCCCGCTTCGTGGCCAAACCCCGGTACGACATTGAACACGCCTTCGGGTAGTCCGGCTTCAAGGGCCAGTTCGGCTAAACGCAAAGCCGTCAGTGGTGATTTCTCGGACGGCTTGAGCACCACACTGTTGCCGGTGGCGAGCGCCGGGCCGAGTTTCCATGCGGCCATCAGCATCGGATAATTCCACGGCACGATGACACCAATCACACCCATCGGTTCGCGCTCGATCAGCGCTAAGGCGTCGTCGCCCGTTGGTGCAATTTCGCCGTAAATTTTATCTATTGCTTCGGCATACCAAGCGATGCAATTGGCCGAGCCAGGTACATCGGCGGCGAGGCTGTTTTTTATCGGCTTGCCCATGTCGATGGTTTCGAGCAAGGCTAACTCGTCGCGGTGCGCCAAAATATTCGCCGCGAATGCCTGCAAGATTCGCTTGCGCGCCGCCGGTGGCTGGCCAGCCCAACTACGGGCGGTGAACGCGCGGCGGGCGGCGGCGACCGCAGCATCAATGTCTGCAGCCTGACCTCGCGCAATTTGGCCGAGTACTTTGCCGTTTAGTGGCGAGATGCAATCGAAAGTTTGCGAGTTGGTGCTGGCGACACGCCGTCCATTGATCAGACACCGGCCATCAATCGCAACAGCAGCAGCGCGGGCATGCCAGTCGGGAGTTGGAGCGTTCATAATTTTTCCTCAGTAATGCAAAGCAATATTACGAGCGTAGGCCATCAGTAACCCCCCGGGGGGAGGGCCGGGGGGCACAGGCTTGCAAGCCTGTGCGCGCCCTGCAAGGGGAAGGGGGGGGGGCGTTTGGTTGCCGTGTTTCATCGGTTTATGTCACCGAGGCAGATGTATTTCACTTCCAAATAGTCCTCAATGCCATGATGCGAGCCTTCGCGGCCAAGACCAGATTGTTTGACGCCGCCAAATGGGGCTTCGGCGGTTGAAATCAGACCGGTGTTCACGCCAACCATGCCATATTCGAGCGCTTCACTCACCCTAAAAATTCGACCGATATCGCGACTGTAAAAATACGAAGCGAGACCAAACTCGGTGCGGTTGGCAAGTTCAATAACTTCAGCTTCTGTTTCGAATTTGAATAGTGGCGCAACCGGACCGAAGGTTTCTTCGCGGAATATTTTCATGTCGGCAGTCACGCCTGTGAGTACCGTTGGCTGGAAAAACGTGCCGCCGAGTGCGTGACGCTCGCCACCGACGATTGCCGCGCCGCCGCCTGCTAATACATCGCTGACATGCTCTTCGACTTTCGCAATGGCATCTGCGTTGATCAGCGGGCCTTGGGTCACGCCATCCTCCATGCCGTCGCCGACTTTGAACAGTTGCACTTTCGCCGCCAGCTTTTTGGCGAATTCGTCGTACACCCCGGCTTGCACCAATAAACGATTGGCGCAGACGCAAGTTTGTCCGGCGTTGCGGAATTTCGAAATCAACGCGCCTTCAACTGCTGAGTCCAAATCGGCATCGTCGAACACGATGAAAGGCGCATTGCCGCCGAGTTCCAATGACATTTTTTTGATCGTGTCGGCGCATTGCCGCATCAAAATTCTGCCGACCTCAGTGGAGCCGGTGAACGACAGTTTGGCGACGATGGGATTGGCGCACATCTCGCCACCAATTTGATGACTATGGCCGGTGAGGATGGACATCAGCCCCGCCGGTATGCCCGCCTCCTCGCCCAACACGGCGAGCGCCAGCGCCGAGAGTGGGGTTTCCAATGCGGGTTTGATAATCATCGCGCAACCGGCGGCGAGGGCCGGGCCGACTTTGCGGGTGATCATGGCGTTGGGGAAGTTCCACGGTGTGATCGCTGCGGTGACACCAATTGGCTGTTTGATAACCAGTAGACGTTTGTCTGCGGCGTGTTGCGGGATGGTTTCACCGTAGATGCGCCGCGCTTCGTCGGCGAACCATTCAATAAAGCTCGCACCATAGGCAATTTCACCTTTGGCCTCGGCCAGTGGTTTGCCTTGCTCGGCGCACAGGATGCGGCCTAGGTCATCTTGATTGGCCATCATCAAGTCAAACCAGCGGCGCAAAATTACGGTGCGTTCTTTTGCGGTTCTAGCCGCCCATGATTTTTGTGCTTCGCGGGCCGCTTCTATGGCACGACGGGTTTCGGCGACGCCCATCATCGGGACGTGAGCGATGACTTCACCAGTGGCAGGGTTCGTTACTTCGGCAGTGCTACCGTCGTCGGCATCTTGCCATTTGCCGTTGAGGTAGCACTGTTGGCGTAGTAGATCGGGACGTTTGAGTTGCATGATATGGCTTCCAGAAAATACGCCGAGCAATTTACTCGGCGTGGGGTTAAGGCTCGTTATGCGTTTGCTGACAGCGTATCACCACACGCAACGGCGCAAAGCGCGTCTTTTGCGCGACCGCCTTGTTGCATGGTTGTTTCTGTTTTTGGGTTTGCTTCATCAGCACCGACTGGTGATACGCGTCGCGCTAGGCCGAACTTAAAATTTCACCACGGTTTGCACGCCAAAAAGGCTGTTAGATTTTTTGTAGTTGTTGCCCTTGTAGTCAAAGAACGAATTGAGATCAGAGCGGTCATAGCGATACTCGAACTTTAGCAAGGCGTTGTCGCTGAGTGTGTAGTTCAAACCCAAGGTGAGCGCGGTGCGTTTGGCGCCACGATTGGGATCACCAAGCACCCAGGTATTGGTGCCCGTGCCGTCATCGACCATGCCAGGTCCAAAGCCACTACGATTGTCGCCGCAGCCTCCCGCCGCCACTGTATCTTGAACACCATCGCCGTCGGCGTCGACGGCAATGCCCAGTTCTCCTGGAACGTCGCCAATCACGCCACTGCCATCCAAATCAAGATTGGTGGTGACCGGTATCGAACCAACCGAACAGTCGCCAAAAACAAAAGCTGGGCCACCGCCGCCGTTCTTGCTGTTGTTGTGCCAATCAGCGCGTGCTACTGCTTCCCATTGTGGTGTCAGCTTGTATGCCGCCAGCACCGATGCGCCAGTGTGACTAGCGTCACCGCCGTTGTAAGCACTGGCTTTATGCTTGGAGGCTTCGAGTTGGCCGTTGAAAGTCCAGTCGCCTTTGGTATACCAAAAATCGACTTCGCCGTAGTTATAGTTTTGTCCACCAATCTGGCCATGCATGCCGGATGCACCCCAACCACTGAACTCATTGAGTCCCACATCGGCACGCCAATGCAGGCCGCGATTTTTACTTCCCGGTACATCGCGATGCGTATTCAAATTTCCCGCCAAGGTTTTGAAATCCGCGCCAGCAAACTTAAAGGTGAGCCCGCCGCCAACCACGTAGTAGGGGCCGCCAAAGTCGTACAGAAGATTGTGTGTGATGTTTTTCATGTCCGGCGAATTCACGTACTCATAGCCATTCCAGCTAATTTGTTTGCCGACAATCGCTTTCATGCTGCCCTCAAGCGGTATGGTCATCAGTGCCTCTTCGACAATGGTGGTCGAGCCTGACTTATGCGGCCTCAAGGTAATCATCGCCTTTGCGCCACCATCCAATTCTTTTTCAATCTTGATGGTCGCCCCGCCGAAATTGCTGTTGTCATAGCCAAAGGAGTTCGAAGTGAAATCGTTTGGTGTTCCATCCTGAGTGTCCAAGAACAGAACCGAACCGCGATGCGCACGCTGGTTGAAAATGTATGTCGGATCAAGAAAACCGGAAACCTTGAAACCCTTGAATCCGGAAGATTCTTGCGTATCCTCCATTGCCTCAACTTTGACTCTAATGCGATTAAATTCAGTTACATCAACCGAGGGTGCAGGTGGTGGTGCAGGCGGCGCTTGAACGATTACTGGTGCAGGTGTGGCAGCTTTTTCCATGACCATCTTTTTCAGCTCGGCCACTTGGGTTTTTAGCAGGTCAATTTCAGCCTGCAATTGTTCAGTCGTCGGCTTCGGTGCCGGCTTATTCGCCGCATTTGCGGTGAGCGGAAAAGCTAGTGCTAAGGCCAGCACCATGGGACTTAGCTTGGCGCTCATTTTAAATATTGGCTTGCTCATGTTTGCTCCTTCAAAGGGAAAAACAACAGGTTCTCTAGGTCAACTAATTGGCTAAATATTCTTGCGAACTTATCCGTCACGATACGCCGCCGCTTGCTCGGCGGCGCGACGTTTTTCTTGTTTGTACATCCACAAACTGCCCGCCATTACGCCGACCGCAACGACAGCGACGGTGATGGTGGCAATGGCATTGATGGTGGGGTTCAAGCCAAGTTTCGCGCGCGACAAAATCAGCACAGGTAGTGTTGTCGAGCCCGGGCCAGACAAGAAAGCGGTGGCCACTACGTCATCGAGCGACACCGTAAATGTCAGCAGCCAAGCGGAGGCCAAGGCCTGACCTATCATTGGTAAGGTAATGAGATAAAAGACCTGAAACGGCTTGCAGCCCAAATCTTGTGCAGCTTCTTCGAGTGATTTGTCCATCTCCAACAAGCGCGACTGGATCACTACGGCGGCGTAGGCCATACCGACCGAGGTGTGCCCGGCCCAAATGGTGAACATGCCGCGCTCAGGCCAGCCGATGGCGCGCTGAAGCATCACGAAAAAAAGTAACAGCGACAATCCGGTGATGACTTCGGGCACTACTAGTGGTGCGGTTAGATGCGCTGAGAACATCGTGCGGCCAAAAAACTTCTGGTAACGCACCATCGCAAATGCACCCAACATGCCAAGCACTACGGAACTGGTCGCAGTGGTGAAGGCGAGCTTGAGCGACAACGCAAGCGCATCGAGGACCTCTTTATCCTCGGCCAAAACGCCATACCACTTGAAAGTGAAGCCACCCCAAAGGGTGACCATTTTTGAATCGTTAAAAGAATAGATGATCAGGGTCAGAATTGGGATATACAGAAATGCGTATCCCGCGATCAGCCAGAAGCGCCCAAAATTGCTGACCCGTCCGCCGGCCGCCTCCATTAGGCTGTTCCTCGACCCACTGCGGCAGTCTGATATTTATTGAACAAGGCGAGTGGAAACAGAATCAATATCACCATGGTCACGGCAACTGCCGAGGCCATTGCCCAATCGTTGTTGGCGAAAAATTCATCCCACAACACGCGTCCTATCATCAAAGTTTCTGGACCACCCAATAGCTCGGGAATCACGTATTCGCCAACGCTGGGAATGAACACCAACATCGAGCCGGCGATAATGCCGTTCTTGGACAACGGCACTGTCACCAACCAAAACGCACGCATGGGGCCGGCGCCCAAATCGTTCGCCGCCTCAATTAATCGCCCATCCATTTTTACCAAGTTTGCATACAGCGGCAAAATCATAAAGGGCAGATAGGTATAGACCATGCCCACCGTCATTGAAAACGCGGTATGCATCATCTTGATTGGCTCGTCGATCGCGCCAAGCCAAATCAACAGGCTATTCACCGTACCTGAATCATCAAGCAAACCACGCCACGCATAGACACGCAGCAAATACGATGTCCAAAAAGGTAGCGATACCAGCATCAGCAATACCGGCCGCATCGACACCGGCGAACGCGCCATGAAGTAGGCGAACGGATAACCGATAAACAAGCAAATGAGCGTGTTGATGGTCGCGAACTTGAGCGACGAACCATAGGTATTCAGATACAAATCGTCTTGTAACAAAAACCGGTACTTTTGAAATGAAGCAGTCAGGTTAAACACCCAGTCGTTGAATGTTGTCAGATCCTCAAAGCGAATGCCATCGTTCGAAGTCGACACGCTAAGCTTGAGTACAACAAAAAACGGAATTGAGAAAACCAGAATTAAATAGAGATAGGGCGTTCCGATGACCAAGCGTCTACCCCAGCGGTCTACCATCTTGTCTATAAGTGTTGTCGCCGTGCTCATATTTTCTCGCGCGCCTTTATGCGCTTAGCTAATCAGCACAACCAAGGATTGCGCACTGCAAGTCACCCACAGCGCGTCACCCCGGCGGTAAAGTTCAACGTGGCGTTCGGCGTGCGTGATCGCGACTTGTATCTTGCGCCCTCCCGCCAATTCGACGCGATACACCGAGAAGCTACCGTAGTAGCCGCTGTCGACCACCGTGCCGCGAAATGCGTTGCTGCTGGTGTCGGTCGGCGCTTCGGTTTGCAGGCCGATTTTCTCTGGTCGAAGTGCCACCGAGACGTCCATCCCTATCGTGCCGGTAATCCCGTGCGCCACATAAAACCGCCCCTCGGGCGTATCAATTGCGCAATGATCCGGCTCATCTATTGCCAACACGCCATCGAATAAATTTACCTTGCCGATAAAGTCGGCAACAAAACGACTGTTCGGTGTTTCATAGATTTCATGCGGTTTGCCGACCTGAATAAAGCGGCCCTCGCTCATCACTGCGATGCGGTCGGCCATGGTCATGGCTTCTTCCTGGTCGTGGGTAACCAAGACGCAAGTCACACCGACAGATTTGATGATGCTAACGAGTTCAAATTGAGTTTGTTCGCGCAGTTTTCTATCCAGCGCGCCGAGTGGCTCATCAAGCAGTAGCAGCTTGGGTTGCTTAGCCAAGCAACGCGCCAAAGCGACCCGTTGTTGTTGCCCGCCAGATAATTGATGCGGTTTGCGTTTTGCATAGCGCTTGAGCTGCACCATGTTGAGCATTTCTTCGACGCGAGCAGCGATTTGTGCGCGCGGCATACCGTCGCGCTTCAAACCAAAGGCGATGTTTTCCCACACCGTGAGATGTGGAAACAACGCATAGGATTGAAACATCATGTTCATCGGACGCTGATGTGGCGGCATACCGATGACGGATTCACCTTCGAGAGAAATATTGCCTTCACTCGGTGTTTCGAATCCGGCCAGCATGCGCAACAAAGTCGATTTGCCACAACCGGATGAGCCAAGTAGCGCAAAAATCTCGCCTTGCTCGATATCCAGTGAAACATTATCGACCGCCGCGACATCACCAAATCGCTTGGTGAGACGGTCGATCCGAACGAATGATTTATGCGCAGTCGTAGCCAAATTTGCTGCCATTTATTCGCTTTCTCAGAAATAGCGCCGACGGAGCCATAGACATGGCTTCGTCGGGAATGAACAGCGATCAGCGACCGGTTTTGAAGGTCGTAAACAAGCGCGTGCGCAGGCGGCGAATGTCGTTATTCACGGCTTCGGGCGGTACCATTTTGGCCAGGTCTTCCGGAGTCATAAACACCGACTTGTTGGAGGCCACTTCGGGCTTAATGAACTTCGTGCTCGACGGTACGCCATTGGCATAAAACACTTTGTTGGTCAGCTCAGCATTGACTTCCGGACGCAGAATGTAATTGATGAACTTATGCGCGTTTTCGGGATGTGCAGCGTCGCTTGGGATTGCCATCGTATCGAAGAACAACACTGCACCAGTGCTGGGCACCAGCGACACGATGTTGTTACCGTTCTTGGCTTCCTTAGCGCGCGATGCAGCAATATTGATGTCGCCGTTCCACCCCAACGCCACACAGATCGAGCCGCCCGCCATATCGTTAATGTAGCCCGATGATGAGAACAAAGTCACAAACGGCCGAATGTTTTTCAACATATTGGCTGCGACCTGATAGTCGGCGCTGTTTTTGCTATATGCGGGTTTGCCGACATAGCGCATCGCCGCAGGAAAAACTTCATCCGCCGAGTCCAGCATAGAAATGCCGCAGGACTTGAGCTTGCTCGCATACTCTGGTTTGAACAACAAATCCCAGACGTTTTCCGGCAACGGTCCGCCAATCGCCGCTTTAACTTTATCGACATTAATGCCTACCGTCGTGACCCCCCACAACCACGGCGTGATGTAGGCATTGCCAGGATCCATCGTGCCAAGCTGCTTCATCAAATTGGTGTCGAGATTCTTGAGGTTGGGAATTTTTGATTTGTCGAGCGGCATCAACAATCCACCTTCGAGCTGAATCTTGGCCCAGTTGCTTGATGGAACCACGAGGTCGTAGCCAGTCTTTCCGGCAACCAATTTCGCATGAAGAATCTCATTGGTATCAAAGTTGTCGTAGCGCACTTTGATGCCGGTTTCCTTTTCAAAATTGGAAATCGTGTCGGGGCCGATGTAGTCAGACCAGTTGTAAATATTCAGCACCTTTTCTTCGGCGGCTTGTACCGGAGCGACAAAAGCAGCGATCGAGAATGCCAGCACCGCCAGCGAACCATGGAATTTTTGATGAAACAATGTCATGAAATCATCCTCCAAAAATTGAGCAAAAAAAAGCCGCCGACATGGCGTAAAGGCTGTGAATCTACTGAAATGTTCGCGACCGATTTATCGGTGACGTTTTCCAACGTAATCCTAGTACAAAAATCCGGTGTCGCCTAGAAGCAAGCTACCTAGTTTTGTGAATCCTGTTGTCAGTTGGTGCTGGTGATACGCCGTCGTATTGCCGTCAAACCCGAATATTTGCCTTGATTTCCTCCACCGCCGCATCCAAACACTTGCGTATTAAGGCGAACATTTCATCTACTTGTGCGTGCGTAATCACAAACGGCGGCGCGAGTATCAGTCGATCACCAACGGCACGCATGATGACGCCATTGCCGAACAAATGTTTGCGACAGAGCATGCCGATACCTAGATCAGGGTCAAACATTTCCATCGTCGTTTTGTTTTTGACCAACACCAGACCGCCCATCAAACCAATAGCATTGGCCACGCCGACCAATGGATGATCGGCGAGCGCTTCAAACTGCTGTTTGAAATACGGGCCGATGTCATCGTGGATTCGTTCGACCAGCTTTTCGCGCTGCAATATCGCAATATTCTCTAGCGCTGCCGCACAGGCCACCGGATGGCCTGAGTAAGTAAAGCCGTGATTGAAATCGCTGCCCTTTTCTATTAGGGCATCAGCCACTCTATCGCCCACCAGCACGCCGCCGAGCGGGATGTAGCCTGAGCTGACACCTTTGGCGAAAGTGATTAAATCTGGCTGGTAACCCAAGGTCTGGCAACCAAACCAGGTGCCCAGCCGACCGAATCCGCAGATCACTTCGTCGGACACCAATAGCACATCGTACTTAGTGCAAATGCGTTGTATCTCCGGCCAATAAGTGCGTGGTGGAATAATCACGCCACCGGCACCCTGAACCGGTTCGCCAATAAACGCGGCGACTTTTTCGGCACCAAGCTCAAGGATTTTTTCTTCCAGCCAGGCAGCGGCTTTGACGCCGAATTCGTCCTCCGACATGCCTTTGCCGTGCTCAAAATAGTAGGGCTGCTCGATATGCGCAACGCCAGGAATCGGTAAGTCGCCCTGCTCGTGCATATAAGTCATGCCGCTGAGCGAAGCACCGCACACGGTAGAGCCGTGATAGGCATTGTGGCGTGAGATAAAGGTCTTCTTTTGCGGTTGTCCCTGCACATCCCAAAAGCGCCTAACCATGCGAAAGATGGTGTCGTTACCTTCCGAACCGGAGCCGGTAAAAAACACATGGTGAAAATTTGCTGGAGCGATATCTACTATGGCTTTTGCCAAATTCACCGCCGGCAAATTGGTCGTGTTAAAAAAACTGTTGTAGTAAGGCAGTGTGTCCATTTGCGCCACCACCGCCGCAGAAATTTCTTTCCGCCCGTAGCCGACATTGACGCACCACAGTCCCGACATGCCATCAAGAATTTTCTTGCCTTCCGAATCCCAAATGTAAATGCCCTCACCTTTGACGATCACCCGAGCACCCATCGCTGCAAGCGCTTTGGTATCAGTGAATGCGTGTAAATAATGCGCGCTATCGAGCGCTTGAACGGACTTGGTATCAACAACAACGGAATCGTTTGAAGAGTGCATGATCTTGAACCTTGAGTATGTATATCGAGCGTAGCGAGCCAATCAATAACCCCGCCCGGGCGGGGAAGGGGTGGGGGACTTTACTTGGCATTTGTTGCTAAACGCGTGAGCTCTGCTCACACGTTCAACAACAAATGCTGCCGTTCCCAGGGGCTAATTACGGCGTTGTATTCGCCTAATTCCCACTCCTTTACTGCCGCGAAAACGGTGACGAATTGTTTGGACAAAATGTCGTGAATTTCTTTGCAATTTTTGATGCGATCCAGCGACTCGCGCAAGGTGCGCGGTAGCTCGTGTTTGCCCTCATAGGCGTTGCCTTTGGTTTCCAACTCGGGTTTGATTTTGTCCATCATGCCCAGATAGCCGCAAGCCAATGTAGTTGCCAAAGCCAAATAGATATTTGCATCGGCACCGACCAAACGATTTTCGATGCGCCGCGCAACCGGTGAGGAATGTGGCACACGCAGGCCAACCGTGCGGTTGTCGGTGCCCCAACAGACATTGGTTGGTGCGGCCATGTTCTTGACCAAACGCCGATACGAATTCACATACGGCGCAAAAATCGCCATCGTTTCCGGCAGATAACGTTGCATGCCGCCAATGAAATGAGAGAAGTTCTTGGTCGCATTGCCGTTCTTGTCACTAAAAATATTCGCGCCGGTTTTGGTATCCAGAATGCTGGTGTGAATATGCATCGCACTGCCCGGCTGGTTGGCCATCGGCTTGGCCATAAAGGTCGCATACATATTGTGCCGAAACGCCGCTTCGCGAACCGTGCGCTTGAAAGTAAACACGCTGTCAGCCAGCTCCAGCGCGTTGCCGTGGAGGAAATTGATTTCCATTTGACCGGTGCCAATTTCGTGAATCAAGGTATCGATATCGAGTTTCTGCGCGGCACAGTAATCGTAAATATCTTCGAACAGCGGATCGAATTCATTGACCGCGTCGATGCTGTAAGACTGCCGCCCCGATTCGGCGCGACCGCTGCGGCCTATCGGTGGAGTTAGTGGCAAATCCGGATCGGTATTGCGTGCCGTGATGTAGAACTCCAACTCCGGCGCGACCACTGGCTCCCAACCCTGCTTCTTGTACAAATCAAGCACACGATGCAGCACGCTGCGTGAAGCGAATTCCACCAAGCGCCCGTCGGAATGGTAGCAATCGTGAATCACAATCGCGGTCGGATCGGTCGCCCAGGGTACGATACGCACCGTCGAAGGATCTGGTTTCAAAACCATATCCAAATCGATTTCGTTAATCACATCGTAGTAAGGCCCGTTCTCCGGAAAATTTCCGGTGACCGTCATGCCCATGATGGCCTCGGGCAAGCGCAAGCCGCGTTCTTCCACGAATTTTTCACGCGGCGTGATTTTCCCGCGCGCGGTGCCGGTCAAATCCGGCACCATACATTCGACCTCAGTCACCCGATGCTCGTTGAGCCAAGCATCCATTTCTGCATACTGCATTTGTTCTCGTTTCGACATCATTGTTCCCCTAAAAAATCCTGCAACGATGCTACTTGCTATCGCGATAGCGACGGCATGCATCGCCGAAAGCACTAAACAACTTTGCCGACTCCGGATTGTCCATCACTTTCCATTCGGGGTGCCACTGCACCGCCATGGCAAAACCACTCGCCGCTTCGACCCTTACTGCTTCGATCTGTCCATCCGGCGCAATCGCCTCAGCGACCAAACCCGCGCCAAGGCAATCTATACCTTGACCATGCACCGAATTCACCTGTATCTCCGCTGTTCCACCGAATAGATTTTGCAAGGCGCCGCCAGCAAGTAAAGTGACTGGATGCGCCGGCCCGTATTGCACCTCAAGTGGTTGCGTGTTGTCCTCGCGATGATCAAGCCGCCCGGGCACAGCATGCACTTGTTGATGCAATGTGCCGCCCATTGCCACATTAATTTCCTGAAAGCCGCGACAAATTCCAAACACCGGCATACCGATTTCTATCGCCGCTCGAATCAACGGCAAAGTCGTTTCATCGCGTGCGGTATCGATCAGCATCTCCGGGCTATGGGCCACTTGCCCGTAGTGTTTCGGCTCCACGTTGGACGCCGACCCGGTGAGTAGCAAGCCATCAATCATCCCTAGCAATTGCTCTCGATCTTGCGCGTCGCCCAAGGCTGGCAAAGGCAGCGGCATGCACGCTGCTGCGCTCGTCAGCGCATCAATATATTTTTGCCCGACCACATGGTAATTGTGTATGCCGATGGGCTTGATGCAAGCCGGAATTCCGACGATGGGGCGTTTTGATGACATAGATTTCCCTGAAAGGTCTGCGCAGTTCGACTGAATATATGTCAAACCAATGGTTCGTATTTATAGCCCAAATCGCGCGCCACAGCAGCGTAGGTGATCGCGCCGCGATGCACGTTGAGCCCGTTCGCCAAATGTGGGTTATCTGTCAGCGCTTGTCGATAGCCCTTGTTAGCAATCTGCAAGACGAAGGGCAAGGTTGCGTTGGTCAGCGCTAGCGTTGAGGTTCTAGCGACACCACCCGGCATGTTGGCCACACAATAGTGCACCACACCGTCCACCACATAGGTCGGATCCTGATGGGTAGTTGCGTGCGAGGTTTCCAGGCAGCCGCCTTGATCGATCGCGACGTCAACGATGACCGACCCGGCACGCATCAGCGAGAGCATTTCACGGGTGACCAGCTTTGGTGCAGCAGCACCGGGAATCAACACGCCACCGATGATCAAATCTACCTGCGGCAAATGGGTGGCAATGTTTTCACGGTTCGATACTTCGGTCAGCAAACGCGGACCAAAATCGTTGTCGATTTGCGTCAGGCGAGGCAACGAAATGTCCATGATGGTGACTTGCGCGCCAAACCCTAACGCGATTCGCGCGGCGTTAATGCCAACCACCCCGCCACCGAGTACCAACACTCGTGCGGGCGGCACTCCGGGGACGCCGGAGAGCAAGACACCTAGTCCGCCGTGCGATTTCTCCAGCGCTTGAGCGCCCGCTTGAATCGACATACGTCCGGCCACTTCCGACATCGGCTTAAGCAACGGTAAGCCGCCGTGATCGTCGGTGACGGTTTCGTAGGCAATGGCGACACAGTCGGAATTCAACAATCCTTTGGTCTGCTCCGGATCCGGCGCCAAATGCAAATAGGTGAACAATATTTGGCCGGGGCGTAGTTGAAGGAGTTCCTCAGCTTGCGGTTCCTTGACCTTAACTACCATCTCGGCGCCAGCGAATATTTCCCCGGCATTGGCTGCGATCTGCGCGCCTGCTGCGAGATACATTGCGTCAGAGAAGCCGACGCCGTTGCCGGCCGTGGTTTCGACCGAGACTTGATGGCCTGCGCGCACCAGCGCGGCGGCGCCTGCCGGTGTCAGGCCGACTCGATACTCATGATTCTTGATTTCTTTGCAGACGCCAACGCGCATGATTTTCTCTCCGTGGGGCTTGTTTTACCGTTTGACGATTTGTGTCGTCACTTTCGCAGGTTCGAACTCTAGCGAATATTGGTATCATTGTAAGAGCCACTTTTCACATTTCGATAGAACCACTTCATTTGATCTAGGCGAGCGAGTTTTCACCTATGACTCCATTTTCCCTCGGCGAATGGTTGCTGGCCGATATGCATCAAGCCACGGCGAACGCCCCACACAATGCGCTCCACCGCTATCGAAGTGTTTATGCAGGAATTCGTAAAGCGATACTAAGCCGACGTTTGACGCCTGGAATCCGTTTGCCGTCCAGTCGTTCATTGGCACAAGAATTGTCCGTCTCACGCAACACCGTGGTGGCTGCCTTTGATCAGCTATTGGCCGAGGGCTATGTGACCGCAGTGACTGGTAGCGGTACTTTCGTTGCCGCCATTAGGCGCAACGACAAAGTTCGCAGCGCAGTTGTACGCGCTGGTCGCGGCCCCATCTTATCGGCGCGGGGGCGGCGAATATTGACTGCGCCCGGCGGTGCCACGCATGAGATCCAGCCATTCGTTCCGGGTATGGACGATTTCTCGGTGTTCCCATCAAAAATCTGGCAGCGCCTACAAAATAAGTATTGGCGCGACAGCCCAGCGGAGCTGCTCGACTATGCAGCGGCCGGTGGCTATATGCCGCTGCGACGAACCATCGCCAACTATCTCAGCATTTCGCGCTCCGTGCGAGTGACCACCGAGCAAGTACTGATCACCGCAGGGACGCAGCAGTCACTTCAATTGTGCGCTCAGCTGCTAGCCAATGCGGGCGATTTGGCTTGGGTCGAAGACCCCGGCTACTGGGCCGCGCGGAAAGTCTTTGAAGCCTGTGATCTCAATCTGCGCCCGATAGTTGTCGATGCCGAAGGGATTCATCCTGAAGTTGCCGACCTTACCACTGAGCCGCGCTTGATCTATGTCACACCATCGCATCACTATCCAACCAGCGCAGTGATGAGTCTGCCGCGCCGCCAAGCGCTACTCGATCTGGCGGCAGCTAAGGGCGCTTGGATACTGGAGGATGACTACGACAGCGAGTTCCGCTACAGCGGGCGCCCGCTTTCGTCACTTCAGGGTCTGGACAATCACGATTGCGTCATCTATCTAGGCACTTTCTCGAAGATTTTGTATCCCGGCATTAAGCTCGGTTATATGGTCGTACCAATCGATCTCGCCGAGCCATTCAAGCGCACTTTGTACGACACCCAGCGGCCCGGCCAAGTGATGTTGCAAGCGGCGTTGGCCGATTTCATCGAGCAAGGACACTTCGCTACTCACGTCCGCAAAGTTCGTCAGGTATATGGCGAACGGCGTGAATCTTTGGTCAAAGTATTGCGCGCCGTGCTTGGCCCTCACGCACAACTATCCAAGGAAGAATCCGGCATGCACTTGGTGATCGAACTACCTGACCAGGCTTCCGATATTGGTATTGCTGCCGAAGCTGCCAAACAAGGGCTCGTGGTCCGCGCATTGTCGAGTTACTATCTAGGTAATCAACGGCGTAGCGGGCTCGTAGTTGGCTATGCGTATGTGCCAACGCAACGGATTAAACATTTCGGCACCTTACTCGGACACATCGTCAAGTCGGCGCTGCGGCGATAACTTTGGCTGCTATACAAACTCGCCAGTTGGTGCTCACGACACGCCGTCATATCAGCTACTAAACCACCTTACTTCCATTGACACACCTTGAGCCAAAACCACCGATGACTATCCCACTTTCTGTTCTTGATCTGGCACCGATTTTGGCCGGCGCGGATTCACCTAACCCGGCTACACAGTCTTTTCGCAACACACTTGATCTTGCGCAGCATTGCGAGCGTTGGGGTTACCGGCGCTATTGGCTGGCCGAGCACCACGGCATGCCTGGCATTGCCAGTGCGGCGACGGCGGTGGTGATCGGGCATGTGGCGGCAGGTACTTCAACTATTCGCGTAGGTGCTGGTGGTGTGATGTTGCCCAATCATGCGCCGCTGGTGATTGCCGAACAATTTGGAACGCTCGAGTCTTTGTTTCCCGGACGGATTGATTTAGGCTTGGGACGTGCGCCAGGGACAGATCAAATCACCATGCGCGCATTGCGGCGTAATTTGGATGCGGATGTGGATCAGTTTCCACAGGATGTTTTGGAGCTGATGCAATACTTCGCCCCGGCACAAAGCGGCCAAGCAGTTCAGGCCGTGCCCGGCGCCGGCTTGAGCGTGCCATTGTGGATACTCGGTTCAAGTTTATTTGGCGCGCAGCTTGCCGGCGCTTTGGGATTGCCGTTTGCATTCGCTTCGCATTTCGCGCCACAGCAGATGCTGCAAGCAATATCCCTTTACCGTCGCAATTTCCAGCCCTCAAGCCAGTTGGCCAAGCCTTATGTGATGCTCGGCTTCAATGTGTTTGCCGCCGGCAGTGACAATGCCGCACAGTTTTTAGCTAGTTCGATGCAGCAAGCCTTTGTGAAATTGCGCCGTGGCACGCCGGGACGATTTCCGCCGCCGACGGATAATTATTTGGCAAGCTTGCCGAACGCTGATAAATTTTTGCTCGATCAAGTTTTGTCGTGTTCCGCGATAGGTGCGGCAGCTACCATTCATAACTCGATCACGGCGTTCATCGAGCGGACTGGTGCCGATGAATTAATGATTACCTCGTCGATTTTCGATCACCAAGCACGCCTGCGCTCTTACGAAATTTTGGCCGAAGTCGCACGCGATATTGCGAAATTCGTTCCTTAATCTTCAACGCTTCGATGCAAGCATGAACGCCACCACCACCTATCAACCGCGTTTGGTTTTTTGCTTATCGATCGCGCAACTAATCACGTGGGGTAGTGTGTTTTACGGCTTCGCTTTGTTGATGGAACCGGTCGAACAATCGTTATGTCTAAGCCGTGCCGAATCGTCGCTAGCGTTTAGTTTAGCCTTGCTCGCCGAAGGATTGCTGGCCTATCCGATAGGCCGCCTGATCGACCGTGGGCATGAACGTGCGGTGATGACATGTGGTTCTGTGCTGGTATTTGCTTGCTTGGTGCTGCACAGTTTCATTTCCAGCGCATGGGAGTTTTACGCGGTGTGGCTTGGCCTCGGTGCGGCGTTGGCAGCCACGCTTTACACGCCGGCCTTTGCAATTGTCACACGGCGTTTTCCTGGCGATTTTCGACGCGCAATTATTACTCTTACTTTCCTTGGTGGATTGGCCAGCACCGTGTTCATTCCGCTCACCTCTTGGTTAATCGCCAATTTTGGTTGGCGCCATGCGCTGTGGTTTTTGGCCGCGCTACATCTGCTGCTCTGCGCGCCGTTGCATGCCTTGGTGCTGCGCAATGCGCCGATCAACATCGCGCCACAGCACTCGCCAAATCAACCGACGCCGATGCACTTGTCAGCGCATCTACGCAGCGCGCCGTTCTTGCTCATCGGCGCATTTGTCGTGCTCTTGATGGCGGCCACCTCGGCGCTCCCCGCACATTTGGTGAGTTTGTTGCGCGAAAACAATTTGCCTGAAGCGTGGGTCATCGCGGTTCCGGCCAGCATCGGCATCATGCAAGTTCTGGGGCGCGCTTTGCTGTTCTTTTTTGAGCGGCACTTTGATGTGCATTTAGCCAATCGGCTTATTCCCTGTTTGATTCCGCTGGGGCTTGGCATCTTGTTGCTCGCGCCTTTTTTTGGCGCAGGCAATCACGCGCTGGTGCTGTGTTTTGTGGTGCTCTACGGAATGGGCAATGGCATGCTGACCATCGTCAAAGGCACCGCGATTGCCCAGTATGTCGACATGCAACAAGTGGCCACACTCAATGGTGCGTTGGGTATTCCGGTGGCATTGGCACGAGCTGCTTCGCCGCTTTTGATGGGTGTGTTGTGGAGTCAGCAGGTCGGCTATCGCGATGGTCTGTGGGCGATGTTACTGATGAGTGTGGCCGGAATTGCCTGTTTGATGCTGGCGCAACAACATACGCAACAACGCGCACAACTGCCCGACAAGAAATGAAAAAAGCGACCAAAGGCGGTCGCTTTTTTATTAAGACCTTGGCTAGCTTGCAGCCAAATCTCAAATTACTTCTTCTTTGCTGCGGGTTTCTTCGCGGCGGGCTTCTTTGCAGCCGGTTTAGCGGCGGCTTTTTTAGCGGCAGGTTTTTTTGCAGCAACAGTTTTCTTGCCCGAAACAGCAGCCTTGAGTGCAGCCCCTGCCGAGAATTTCGGCACTGTTCTGGCGGCGATTTTTAGTGTCTCACCGGTCTTGGGGTTCTTACCGGTACGCGCCGAGCGCAACACCGATTTGAATGTACCAAAGCCGATAAGCGCCACCGGATTACCCTTGGAAATTGCGCCGGTGATGATGTCGGTGAGTGCATCAATAACTTTGTTGGCGGCGGCCTTGGTGAGTTCAGCACGCTTGGCTAGTTCTTCGATCAGTTCGCTCTTGTTCAAGTGATATCTCCCACGGGGTTGAAAAAACGCATTGTTTCACTATTTTCATAATTGTGGTGCACTGTGAGAAACAATTTGCGTGACGTTGTAGCCTTATTGCATCAGTTGGTGCTGATGAAGCAAACGCAAAATCAGAAAATTCGGGCGCAACATGTACCCGTTCAAACCAATAAAACAACGCCACCTGAATGTCGGCCATCCACTAAAATTTCCCCCTGCTTTGCCTCAGGAGTGTCTGCAATGACCACCACAAATCTCGAACCCTATTGGATGCCGTTCACTGCGAATCGTGCATTCAAAAAAGCGCCTCGCGTGCTGCATTCGGCGCAAGGGCATTACTACACCGACGCTGATGGGCGGACTTTACTCGACGGTTTCTCTGGTCTGTGGACCACCGGTCTTGGCCATTGCCATCCGAAAATTGTCGCGGCGGTGCAAGCGCAAGTGGCGACGCTGGACTACGCGATGGCATTTCAAATGGGGCATAACAAAGCGTTTGAGCTGGCCGAGAGAATCATTGCCATCGCACCGCCGGAATTTACCCGCGTGTTCTTTACCAACTCCGGATCTGAAGCTGCCGACACTGCGCTAAAGATGTCGATTGCCTATCACCGTGCCCGTGGCGAGGGCAATCGCACGCGCCTTATCGGTCGCGAGCGTGGTTACCACGGGGTAAATTTTGGTGGTATGTCGGTTGGCGGCATGACGGCGAATCGCAAAGTTTTTTCGCCGGTGATGATCCCTGGTGTCGACCATATCCGTCACACCCACAGCTTAGGCGACATGGCTTTTTCCAAGGGGCAACCCACTTGGGGTACGCATCTGGCAGATGACCTGGAACGCCTGGTCACACTACACGATGCTTCAAATATCGCGGCGCTAATCGTCGAGCCGGTCGCCGGTTCAGCGGGCGTTTTGGTGCCGCCGGTGGGCTATCTGGATCGCTTGCGCGAGACCTGCGACAAGCACGGTATCTTGTTGATATTTGATGAAGTGATTACCGCTTTCGGGCGTATCGGCGCGGCCTTCGGTGCGCAACGCCTTGGTGTTACGCCAGACATCATTACCGTGGCCAAAGGTTTGACCAATGGCGTGATTCCGATGGGTGCGGTGTTGGTGAAAGAATCGGTTTATCAAGCGCTGACCAATTGCCCGGAAAATTTGATTGAACTATTTCACGGCTACACCTACTCGGGTCACCCGGTTGCAGCAGCGGCGGGTTTGGCGACTTTGCAGTGTTATGACGACGAGGCAACGTTTGTTCAAGTGCGCAACATCGAAGGCGTTTTCGAGACGCTGTTGCATGAGCTGAAAGCTGAGCCGCATGTCGTCGATATTCGTAATTTTGGACTGATGGGCGGCATTGAATTGACATCGCGTGTCGGCAGTGCTGGCGCGCGTGGCACGGAAGCTTACTTGCGTTGTTTTGCTGAAGGCGTGGTGATAAGAAACACCGGCGACATCATTGCGCTCTCGCCGTTCTTTAATTCGACCGAGGACGAACTCATCCGCATCATCGACACCGTCCGCCGCGCGCTGCGCGCGATTGACTAGGGGCGCACATGGACACACTAGGGCACTGGATAAACGGCGCGGTGGTAGCTGATGCCGCCTCTACGCAAACTCGCACGCAGGCGGTATTCAATCCGGCTACCGGCGCGGTCGCGCGAAAAGTAGCAATGGCCTCCAAGGCCACCGTGGAGTCTGCCATCGCCGCCGCCGCGGCGGCTTTCCCGGCTTGGCGCGACACGCCACCGCTGAAACGCGCGCGGGTGATGTTCAAGTTCAAGGAACTGATCGAACGCCACGCCGACCGCATCGTTCATGCCATCACCGAAGAGCATGGCAAAGTATGGGACGACGCCTTGGGCGAATTGCAGCGCGGCATTGAAGTGGTTGAATATGCCTGCGGCGCACCCGACTTGCTCAAGGGCGAACACAGTCGCGATGTCGGTCCGGAGATTGATTCCTGGTCGGAAATGCGCCCGCTTGGCGTGGTGGCCGGCATTACGCCATTCAACTTTCCGGCGATGGTGCCGATGTGGATGTTCCCGCTGGCGATCGTCTGCGGCAACTGCTTCATC
The DNA here is from genome assembly GCA_016721505.1 of Rhodocyclaceae bacterium. Taxonomy (GTDB): domain Bacteria; phylum Pseudomonadota; class Gammaproteobacteria; order Burkholderiales; family Rhodocyclaceae; genus JADKHX01. The sequence continues at coordinate 181,024 of JADKHX010000008.1, forward strand.
CTCAAGCCATCGGAGAAGGATCCCGGCACGGCGATGATTCTGGCCGAACTGTTGACCGAAGCCGGGCTGCCGGCGGGCGTGTTCAATGTCGTCAATGGTGACAAGGAAGCGGTTGATACCTTGCTCACCGACCCTCGGATTCAGGCGGTCAGCTTTGTTGGTTCGACACCGATTGCGCAATACATTTATTCCACCGGCACCGCCCACGGCAAACGCGTGCAAGCACTGGGCGGCGCGAAAAATCATGCGGTAGTAATGCCGGATGCTGATCTCGACAACGCCGTCAACGCAGTGATGGGTGCCGCTTACGGTTCCTGCGGCGAGCGCTGCATGGCGATCTCTGTGGTGGTGGCGGTCGGTGACGGGGTTGCCGATGCGTTGATTGCCAAACTGGCGCCGAAAGTTCGCGCGCTGAAGGTCGGCAACGGTATGGATCGCAGCAGCGAGATGGGCCCGCTGGTAAGTGGTCCGCATCGTGACAAGGTGCGCGGTTACATCGACAGTGCCGAGGCCGATGGCGCGACAGTGGTGGTCGATGGGCGCGGCCTCGTTATCGCTGGCCACGAAGCCGGATATTTCCTCGGCGGCACCCTCCTTGATCGCGTCACACCCAGCATGCAAAGTTATCGCGAAGAAATTTTCGGGCCGGTGTTGCAAGTCGTTCGCGTACCGACGCTGGAGGCCGCGATCGGCTTGATTGAAGCGCATGAGTACGGCAACGGCGTGTGCATCTTCACCACCAACGGCGGTACCGCGCGGGCATTCTCGAACACCATCAACATCGGCATGGTCGGCATCAATGTACCGCTGCCGGTGCCGGTGGCCTATCACTCGTTTGGTGGCTGGAAGCGTTCGCTGTTCGGCGACTTGTCGATCTACGGGCCGGACGGAATTCGCTTCTACACCCGCCGCAAAACACTGACGCAACGCTGGCCCATGACGCCGTTGGCCAGCGCGCAGTTTTCATTTCCAAGTAATTAAACCCGCCGAATGGCGTGCCTCGCCAGTTGGTGCTGGTGATGGAATGGCCCGCTCATCGGCCACACGCTGTTAGTCAGAACAAAAAGCGAAGGCCACTTCATGAGTAAAAGTAGAAACCAAGTGCTGGAGATCGCTCAGCAATGGATCACCGATAACCGCATCGAATATGTGCTGGCGCAATTCGTCGACATTCACGGCACCGCCAAAACCAAGATGGTGCCGGCGCGTCATTTGGATCTGATCACCACCACCGGCGCCGGATTTTCCGGCTACGCAATCTGGGGCACAGGCATCCCGCGCAATGGCGGCGACTACTACGCGCGTGCCGATCTACCGACCTTGTCTTTGGTGCCGTGGCTGCCGGGTTATGCGCGGGTTGCCAGTGATGGCTACGTGCATGGCAAACTGCATGCGCTGTGTTCGCGTGTGCTGCTCAAGACCCAGGTTGCGCGTCTGGCCGAACGCGGATGGACGCTTAACACTGGACTGGAGCCGGAGTTCACCCTGCTCAAACGCGATGGCAAGGGTGGCTACACCGCGGCAGATGACTTCGATGTACTTGACAAAGCCAGCTACGATTACAAGTGCATGACGCGCCCGAACAACCGGCAGTTTCTGGAACGTGTCACCGAGGCGATGGCGACCGTCGGTGCCGATGTGTATCAAATCGATCACGAGGACGCCACCGGCCAATACGAAATCAATTATGTCTATTCCGATGCGCTGACCAGTGCCGACCGCTACATTTTCTTCAAGATGGCGGCCAGCTTCGCTGCAGAAGAGTTGGGCATGTTGTGCAGCTTTATGCCCAAGCCATTCGCCAATCGCGCCGGCAGCGGTCTGCATTTTCACGTCTCTTTGGCCGATGCGGCCGGAGCGAATCTGATGGAAGACAAGGCCGACAAAAATGGCTATGAATTGAGCCAGCTTGGCTACCATTTTCTCGCCGGCATCTTGCATCACGCGCCGGCGCTGACCGCGCTGTGTGCGCCCACTGTCAATAGCTACAAGCGTTTGGTGGTCGGCAATTCGCTCTCCGGCGCAACCTGGGCGCCAGCTTACATTGCCTATGGCGACAATCGTACGGTGTTGGCGCGCTGCCCAGGCGGCCGCATCGAATGGCGACTAGCGGACGCAGGCGCGAACCCGTATTTGGTCACTGCCGGATTAATTGCCGCCGGGCTTGATGGCATCGACCGCAAACTCAGCGTCGGGCAAAAGCACGACGATGATTTGTACGACTACACGCCGGAGCAACTCGCCGCCGCTGGTATTAAGTGCGTACCGCAACATTTGGGCGAGGCAGTTGATGCGCTGGTGGCTGATCAGGAATTGACCAGCGCTTTAGGCCACGAATTTGTCGCCGAATTCGCGCGACTGAAGCGTATGGAGTGGATCGAATATCTGCGCCACGTTTCGGATTGGGAAATGAAGCGCTACGCGGATTTCTTTTAAGCGCTAAACCATATCCCGCAACTGATACCACAGCATGCCGAGCACCAATGCGGGTGTTCGCAACAGCTTTCCGCCGGGAAACGGGAAGTGTTTTAGCCGCGCGTAAATGTCAAAGCGTTCAGCTTGTCCGGCAATAGTTTCCGCCACCAACTTCCCGGCGATGCCGGTCAACGCCAGGCCGTGACCTGAGAAGCCCTGCAAGTAGTAAATATTGTCGGCAACGCGACCGAAATCCGGTGAGCGGTTCATGGTGATATCGACAAAACCGCCCCACGAGTAATCGACTTTGACACTCTCACCGAGTTGCGGAAATACTTTGAGCATGCGCGCGCGCATGCTGCTGTCGAGATCAATCGGTGTCATCGTGCTGTAACTGACACGTCCACCAAAGATCAAGCGATTGTCGTTGCTCGGGCGGAAATAATCGAGGATGAAATTGCTGTCGCAGACTGCCGCGCGACCTTTGGTCAGGCTGGCGGCCAGCTCGGGCGACAAGGGATTGGAGGCCACTACATAGGTGCCGACCGGCATGATCCGCGCGTCAATTTCCGGCACCAGCTTGCCCAGATAGCAATTGCCGGCGAGGACGATGAAACGGCAACGCACTTCGCCACTGGCAGTACGCACCACCGGATTGGCACCGCGCGTAATCGCCGTGGCGCGACTGTGCTCAAAAATCTTTGCCCCCGCCGCGAGCGCTGCTTTGGCAATGCCGCGCGTGTATTTGAGCGGGTGCAAGTGACCCGAGCGGGCGTCGTGATAGCCGGCATGAAAACGCGGGCTGGAAATCCACTGGCCGATGTCTTGCGGCGCAATCCAGGTTTGATCGGAATAGGCGAATTTGTCGCGAGTGAAATCAAAGCCCTCGCGCAATGCGGCGGATTTACGTTTGTTCACCGCCAGATACAGCCAACCGGGAACATAGTCGCAATCAATCGCGTAGTCCTTGATCCGTTGGCGAACCAGATCGGTGCCTTCGACCGAAATATCCCAGGCGCGTTTGGCGTCACTCAGCCCGAGTTGATCGACGTAGGGCTCATCATTGGCGTGACCGACGATGACTTGCCCGCCATTGCGACCGGAAGCACCCCAACCAATTTGCATGCCTTCTAACACTGCGACCGAAAAGCCGCGCGCGCGCAACTCAAGCGCCGCGGAAAGCCCAGCCAATCCGCCGCCGACTACACACACGTCGGCAGTCTCGACGCCGCTCAGTGGCGCAGATACAGTCTGTTCCGGCGAACTGGCTAGATAGTAGGAACGGCGCGTCAGCTCGGCTTCATCGGCAAGACCGGTGCGCACACTGACGCTGCTCATGCGGGTTTCTTGACTTGCCCGCAAAGATAGGTCCATGCCAAAGTCGCGGCAACATTGGTGGTCAATTCGGCGTGATCGTAGGCTGGGGCAACTTCCACCATGTCCATGCCGACGAAAGGTAGATCAGCCATCAGCTCAAGCAGAGTCATCGCCTGCGCGCTGGTCAGCCCGCCCGGCTCCGGCGTGCCAGTGCCGGGTGCGAAAGCCGGGTCAAGCGCGTCAATGTCGAAACTCAGATAAACAGCCGGTGAGTTGGTGCTGGCGACACGCCGTTTAATTTCGTTGACCACCACGGCGAGCTGATCTTCGCTATGGCATCCGCGCAACTGGCGCGCCGTGAATACGCGACCACCGACGGTATTCACATACTCGCGCGCCTCACGTAATCCCGATGAGCGGATGCCGATTTGAATAGTTGCTTCTGGATTTACCAGACCTTCTTGTATCGCCTCATAGGTCCATGTGCCATGACCTGACGGCTCACCGAAGTGATCAGTCCAGGTGTCGCAATGAGCATCAAAATGTACCAGTGCTAGCGGACGCCCATAAATTCTTTTGTACACGCGCAGCAAAGGCAAGGTAACTGAGTGGTCACCGCCTAACCAGAGCATGTGATATTTGCTGATCAACTCATCAGCCAGAGGCATCAGCGCATGGCGCATGCCTTCCAAACTGGTATTGGGCAAAGATAAATCACCCGCATCTCCGAGTTGGCCCAGTGGCGAAACATCAAAAAAAGGATGCATGCCTTCGCACAACATATGGCTCGCCCGTCGAATTGCCGAAGGGCCGAAGCGTGCGCCCGGACGATTGGTCACGCAGCCATCCCAGGCAATTCCGGCGACTGCAAAGCGGCTGTCTGCGGCATCGACAAGGTTAGGTGCTTTGAGAAAATTTGCGGCGCTTAGAAACGCAAACGCATGGTTCGAGTCGTTAGTAATCATGGTCTTCTTTTAAAAATCAGTTGGGTCGTTCGTTGCCGTTGTCAGCGTCTTCAATTTTGTCTTCCAGGCTGACCGCAGCGATGGCGTAGTCGCCGCTCGCCCACGCACCAAGGTCGATGCCCTTGCAACGCGCTGAACAAAACGGTCGATATGAACTGGCTTCCGTCCATAGCACTGGTTCGCCACATTGCGGGCAGGAAACGCTGCGGGGAGATTTTGTAGTCATAAATTTAACTTGCCGCCTGCACATGCAGGGGTATGCGTTTGGGGCCGAAAGCGCCGCTGAATTGTTTGTAGCGTCCCGCGATTTGCGTGCCGCAATTTGGACAGGCACCCTGCTCGCTCAAATCGTAGTGGCGAATGTTGTACCAGTCACGAATCACACCCGCGTGCTGGCAGTTCGGACAAAGCGTTGTACCGCCTGCGGTGTCATGCACGTTACCGGTGTAAACGTAATGCAGCCCCGCATCCATCGCAATGCGGCGCGCGCGGGTTAGCGTGGCTGGAGGCGTAGCAGGTACGTCGGGCATCTTGAAGTCGGGATGAAAAGCGGTGAAATGTAGCGGCACATCGGGGCCCAATTCCTTGGCGACCCAACGTGACAAGGCAGTGAGTTCGGCGTCAGAATCGTTATGGCCGGGAATTAGCAAAGTCGTGATTTCCATCCAGCAATTGGTCTCGTGATGCACCATTACCAGCAAGTCGAGCACCGGTTGCAAACGTGCGCCGCAGAGTTTGAAATAAAACTCATCAGTGAAGCCTTTGAGATCCACATTCGCCGCATCCATTTTGGAATAGAACTCGCGTGCTGGCGCGAGATGCATATAGCCCGCTGTCACCGCCACAGTCTTGATGCCGAGGTCGTGGCACGCGTCGGCGGTGTCCATCGCGTACTCGGCAAAAATTATTGGATCATTGTAGGTAAAAGCCACGCTGGTGGCCTGGTGTTGTAATGCTGCCTGGGCAATCGCTTGCGGCGTGGCATCGGCCATCAATCTATCCATGTCGCGCGATTTTGAGATGTCCCAATTCTGACAAAACTTGCAGGCCAGATTGCAGCCCGCCGTGCCAAACGAGAGCACGCTTGAACCGGGATAAAAATGATTCAGTGGTTTTTTTTCTATCGGGTCGATGCAAAAACCGGAGCTGCGGCCATAGGTGGTCAGCACCAATTCGCCGTCGTGCATGGCGCGCACGAAACATGCGGCGCGCTGACCTTCGTGCAATTTGCATTCACGCGGACACAAGTCGCATTGGATGCGCTCGTCATCAAGCCTGTGCCACCAGCGCGCAGGGGTGCCGGTGATAGCTTGGGCGCGACTGCTCACGCTTCTTTCCATTTCTGCACACCGTAGCGAAATAGCTTGATGCCTTCGGGCCAAGCATCGGCAGGTAATCCGGCTTTTTGTTTCAGGTGCGCCATGAAAGAATTCGGCTCGGGAATTTGCTCCCACACTTCCGGCAGAAAAGTGCTGCGTAGGTTACCTGCCACAAGAATGATGCCGTCAATATTTGGGCGAAGTTGACTCAAAGCATCGGCTTCACTAACGAATTGCATGGGCGATGGTTTGGTCAGCAGCGAGACTTCTACTTTGATGCGTTGGAATTCCTCTGCCGTCAGCGGTTTGAAACGTGGATCGCGAAACGCGGCACTGGCAGCGTTGGCGCGCACGTCATCGCCCAAAGCGCGATGCGCTTCGAGCGAGCCTATGCAACCGCGCAACTGACCGTCGAGTGTCAGCGTGACAAAGGTCGCGCCGAGATTGGCAAATTCAGGATGGCTGGCGCTGGATGACGTGCCACCGAAATGCGCGGCGATGGCATTGCGCGCGTTGGCCAAAAGTACCGGGCCAATTGGTGGTGGTTCGTACAGCCCGAAGGAAGCGTAGCCAACCACACGCGCTCTATCGCCCGCGGTATCGCCCGAATTGCATTGCGCCAAACGGGCAATTGTCATGCCGCGACGGCGCGCGACGTGGAGCAAACCGTTAATCGGCATCGCGCCGCAGGCCTGGTCGTAACTGGTTAGCAGTTCCAGCTTGAGGATGTGTTCGGCGGTGTCATTGTCTATTTGTTGCGCTTCGTCGTAGGTGTGAAAATGCGATAGGTCCGAGCTAGCCACAATCAGCGTTTCGTCACCGCCCCATAGCCGGTCGATTAACGCGGCAACTTCCATTACCGAAGTCTGACCAACGGCCAGCGGAACCAGCGAAAAATCTCCCAGCACGGTTTGCAAAAAAGGCAGATGAACTTCAAGCGAATGTTCCTGCGCATGAGCGGCATCGTTGGCTACCACACAGGGCAAATCGGCCAGTGCGTTGATCGCGTGGCGATCCAGCGGAATATCACCTAGCGGCGTCGAAAAACAATCCACCGTCGGCGCGGCAACCCCCTGCACCGCAACGCGATGTGTCGGGCCGAGCAACACTACGCGGTGTATCGTGTTGCGCTGCGCGGCGATCAGCGCATAAGCGCGTCCGGCGGTTACGCCTGAATAGATGTAGCCGGCGTGAGGCACGATGAGCGCTTTGAGTTTGTTTGACGCCGTATCACTAGCACCAACTGGCGCAGTGGCATTAGTGGCAACCCCAAGGCAACGCGAAAGTTCGCGGCGCAAAGATTCCGCATCCGCCGGATAAAACGATCCGGCGACGGCAGGCGGGCGAACGTGAGTGATTGCATTCATGCTGATTTGGTACGGCTGGGCTATGGCGGAATGGTACATGACTAAGCAGCAAAAAATACTCCGGATTGAATGCACGTGTAGGTCGGAATTTATTCCGACGCGGCGATGAAACGGAAAAGCGTCGGAATAAATTCCGACCTACAAAACCTTGCGGTTGTTTGTCCTGACGGTTTTGAGGCACTCACGCTTGAGCACGCACAGCGCGGGATAAAATGAAATACTGATTCCCGCCGCCGCGCTTGATTTCCGCTATGACCGCCACGCCTGACCGTACTCCGCCAACCGAACGCGATAACACGCCTGCGCATCAAGACGATGTGCAGGACAGCTTGCGTGAAGTGCAGGCCTTGTTGGCGCGGCAAAAGCGGGTCGAGAATCTGGTACATCGGCAAGCGCATCCTGATGATCAATCAGCACGTCAGGAGTTAGTCGAAAATCTCGTGCATAAGCAGCATCTGAATAGCTTGCATCACGCGCTCGACGCGATGCATCCGGCCGACATCGCTTATGTCCTCGAAGCACTGCCGCTTGAAGACCGCCTGCAGGTCTGGGATCTGGTCAAGGCCGAGCGCGACGGCGACATATTGCTGGAAGTTTCCGACGCGGTACGTGAAACGCTGATTGAATCGATGGCGCCGAGCGAGCTGTTAGCCGCCGTGGAAACGCTAGATACTGACGAAGTCGCCGACCTTGCGGGTGACTTGCCGGACAATGTGTTAGCCGATGTGTTCCGCTCACTACCGGCCGAAGAACGCGAAGAACTTCGCGCGGCAATGTCGTATGACGAAGACGCTGTCGGCGCGCTGATGGACTTCGACATGATGACCATCCGCAGCGATATCACGCTTGAAGTGGTGCTGCGCTATCTGCGTCACTTCGATGAGTTGCCCGACCATACCGATCAACTCTTCGTCGTTAGTCGTGAGGACGAATTGCAAGGCGTGCTGCCGTTGAACCTGCTCTTGCTGCGCGATCCGGAAACCTTGGTCGCCGATGTCATGCTCAAGGAAACTTTGACGCTGGAAGCGGCCGACAAAGCTGAAGATGCCGCGCAAGCGTTCGAGCGTTACGATCTAGTCTCGGCGGCGGTGGTCGATGCCGAAGGGCATCTGGTCGGTCGCGTCACCGTGAATGCCGTACTCGATTACATCCGCGACAACGCCGAAGCCGACCAATTGGCGCAAGCCGGTTTGGCCGAAGAAGAAGATATTTTTGCGCCAGTAATGGATTCGGTGAAAAACCGCTGGTCGTGGCTAGCGCTCAACCTGATTACCGCCTTCATCGCCAGCCGTGTCATCGGTGCGTTTGAAGGCTCAATTGAAAAGCTGGTGGCGTTGGCTGCGCTAATGCCGATTGTGGCCGGCATCGGTGGCAATTCGGGTAATCAAACCATCACCATGATTGTGCGGGCGATTGCACTCGGACAGATCGGCGAAGAGTCCAAACGGCGGTTGTTTCGCAAGGAATTGAAAGTCGCGGTGATCAACGGGCTGGTATGGGGCGGCTTGCTAGGGTTGGTGACGTGGTGGCTGTATCACGATTGGAAATTAGGGCTGGTGATGACTTCGGCGATGACCTTGAATTTGCTTTTGGCTGCCGCAGTTGGTGTAGCAATTCCGATGGCTATGCAACGCCTGGGGCGCGATCCAGCGATTGGCGGTTCGGTGATGATCACTGCGGTCACCGACTCAGGTGGTTTCTTTATTTTTCTGGGACTGGCGACGGTGTTTTTACTTTGAAATCGCGCGGCCTTAAACCTAGAAACCTCAGTTGGACGCGCCCGAGTGTGCGGCTGGCGAGGCGACTGGCAAGACGCGAGGAGGACGCAGGCTCCACCCCTGCTACGACGAGCAACGAAGCCGGGCGTCGCGCCAGTCGTGCAATCAGGTGCGTAGCGTAGTCACTCAAAAGGTGAGTGACTTTAATCGCTCGGACGTCATTAAGCATGAGAGGTTCCGATGGAAAACAAGCGGTCAACTGAAGTTTCTAGGTTAAAAGCCGACTCTGCTAAGATTTCCGCTCCGCTCAACGGCGCAATGTCATGATCCCAAGTGCTTCGTTCCGACTACTGACGCAGGACAATACGATACCCGGCAACAAGAAGGATGGATTTCGATTCCATCATTTGTTGTTCGTAATTGTTGTGACGCCGATTTATTTGTGGTTCGAGCTTTCCTTTGGTGTGCATTTGCTCGACAGCATCAGCGGAACAAACAGTTTCGAAAACACCATCGCGATTGAACACTGGGGGCGCTTGATTTCTGGCTGCGCGGTAGCTTTGTTGTTCCTCAACGGATGGGTGCGGCAATGCGAAAAAATGGACACCCATTGGGCGGCGCGCGTTTCAGTCGGCATGGCAATCACGCTGGTTTGCATTACCCTGACCTGGTGGGCGCAAGGAAAGGTGATTGATTTCTACATTCATCGCACGACTGTTGAAATCAGCGTCGCACTGGCTGTGTTGGCCGTCGTTGTGATCATCGGCTTTTTGCTATTGCGCTATTGGATCCGATACAACACAGCGCAAACTAAATGCAGCTACATCAAGATGGGCTTGGGCTTCGTGGTGATATTGCTCGGCGGTTATGCCACCATCACCAGCGTGCAATACGCGCTGCCTTCTTTTACCGAAAAACTCGGGGTAGAGCGCCAACAAGCCGCCACACTGACGCTGGTTCGACGCTCAATTCAAGAGGGGATTTATACACTCAAGGGTACCGAGAAGGATGTCAGCGTGCTTCAGCGCCCTGAAGGCAAGGCGTTCTTGGCACTGTTTCCGATTTTTGGCGCAGGGCTTGATCAAAACCGGTTCGCCACCGACCGCCCAATGTTGTTGGCCGAAATGATGTACCGCGACTGGGACAAGCAATACGGTGAAAACTCTTACGCCGCACTTAAGGATTTGTATACAGAGGCCGAGAAAATTCATGCTACCGCGTATCGTGAAGGCTCCGCGCAATTCAACAAGGATGTGAGCGGCAAAGGTCGCAGCAAAGCAACCGAGTCTTGGAATGTGTACATTCGTGATCAACTGGAAGGCCAAATCGTCGCGCCTAATTTGCCGTTAGCCGCCTTCCTCAAAGATCCGTCGGTAGGCAAATTCGTTGCCAAGCGGCTGGCTTGTTTTGATTGCGAATTCCGCAGCAACATGACCCGCGAAGAATTTGGCCGCGAGCTATTTAAATGGACGCAGGCCACTAATGTGAAGCAGATTTTGGAGACATTGGAATCGGCGCAACATTTTGAGAAAGGGCACGACGGCGAAACTGCGGCGCGAACTTATTGGGTGCCAATCTGGGCGCTTTTGTTCTCGATGATTGGCGCCTTCACTCACATGTTCAAACTAATCTTTACCGTCACTGAATACGCCCACCGCCAATCATTTCACGCCATCAATGCAGCCGATTCCCCGTTGGCCAATCGCGTCGTTGATAACAGTAAATTCGTCACCGCGGCAGTGACCATCGGCATCGGGCTATTCATCTACTTTGCCGACAATCAGATCACCAGTCACCCTGGCTACCAATATTTACGCCAGACCATGTGGCAAAAACATCCCATCGTCGGTGGCCTCGCGGCGCACTGGACGGTCAACGCGCAGGGCTTTATTTATCCCTTCACCAGCAAAATCAAACCTAACTGGTTGCAGTTCCGCGACGACCCGACGGAGCGAATTCCGATTGTGCGCAATTGGGTATCGCGCGACGAGTGATCATTTCCGTCAGTTGGTGCTGGTGACACGCTGAAGGCCGAATGACTGGGTCAATTCTTTGTCAGCACTAAAACCGTTTGATCGGTCGGATGCCTTACAGTGTTTTTGGCAGACCCCCGCGATAGTAGCAATCACCGAACTGTGGCTAGCAACGATCACCTTGACAACCGTCACGATGAGCGACTAATGACAAATGCGCGTTACAGTCAACCGCCCAATCAATTGATGCTCGCTTACACTGTAAATAAACTGGATGCCGCAATGACCACCCGAAAAGCCAAACGCGTAGGCGAACCAGCCTCGGAACCGTTCTACGGAAGTGTAACTATTGAAACTGTCGCGCAAATGGCAGGTGTCTCAATCAGCACTGTTTCTCGTGTGCTAAGCGGCACAGTTACTGTCAGTGCCCAGAAAATGCGTGCGGTCGAGGCTGCGGCAGCAAAGCTTGGCTATGTGCCTAGCGCCGTGGCGCAGGGACTTGCCAGCGGGCGAACCAAAACTATCGGCGTTGTAACTCAATCGATTGATAGTCCCTACTACGGCGCCATGTTGCGAGGGATTGAGGACGAGCTTGACCTCATGGGATACGTACCGATGTTTTTGAGCGGCCGCTGGGACGCAAAGGAAGAAGCCAAGTGCATTGATATCCTGCGCTCACGTCGAGTCGATGGTCTGATCATTCTGTCAGGACGGATCGACAACAGCGCCCTAACCTCATGTGCAGCGGCGATGCCAACCGTTGTGACAGGGCGCACTTTATCGGCTCCCGGACTTTTCTCGATTGATGTAGACAATTTTAGTGGTGGGTTGGAAGCTACTCAGTTTCTAATTGAATCTGGTCATCGGCGGATTGCGTTTATCGCCGGAGACCCAGAACACACTGATGCGAACGAGCGACAGCGCGGCTATCGAGCAGCACTTGATGCGGTGGGCATTGTTTATGAGCCGAAATTGGTGGTTCAGGGCGATTTTCACGAGTCGAGCGGGTTAAGGGCCGTTGATGAATTGATGGTTAGACGTACACGATTCACCGCAATTTTTGCCGCCAACGATCAGATGATTTGCGGCGCAGCGCTCGGACTGCATCGACACGGCCTACGCGTACCAGACGATATTTCATTGGTCGGTTATGACGACCTGCCGGGTTCTCAATACATGCTGCCACCGTTGACAACGGTGCGCCAACCCGGAGTTGCGGTAGGTCGGCATGCAGCCGCTGCGGTTGTGCAATTGTTGGCGGGCGAGACGCCTTCTGCAGTGGTGCTTTCGCCAATGCTGATTGCACGCGAATCTACCCGTCGATTGGCGCGCTGATCGCGATCGACTTGCGGCAACGTCGCGGATACCACAGGCTCGCTAAATAAGTTGCGCGAAGCCGTCTGTGGGCATTCTCACGGGCGTCAGTGCGGATACTTGAAGTTCTAGTCATGCCTTGATGTCATTTTCGTGATCAGAATCACTGTATTGAAATGAGCCAAACGCCAGGCTCGGAACCTACGCGTACCCAACGTGAGGCAACGCTGGGCAGTGACTGTAAAAACATCACGTCACCACTAATGGTGCCGGAAAGTCTTGGCGTTCCTTGGCCTTGCCAGCGGCCATCACCCTTGGTTCGAACACTGCCTTGCAAGGTATCCCACTGAAAGTCGATGTGCTCGCCGTTGCCCAGGAATAAGACTTGATAGTCACCCAGCACTCGTCCTTCGAGCAGATCACTTGCCGCACCAAACCAGCGTAGGTCAGCACCGCCTTGACACTGATATTGCCAAGTGCACTGCCAGTGCGCAGAGTCAATAGCAATGTCGCCGCGCCAACCAGCTCGTCCGATCACGTTTTGCATTTGTTGCAGAAAAAGTCGCGCCGGTCCGCGCAGGTGCAGTTCGTCGATTCGAACGCCGCTGGTGGCTAGCTCGACTCGAGCTAGCGGTGTGTCCTGAACCATCAGTTGCCAGGCCACACCGAAACGCAACAGGGCTCCCCAATCGGCATTCCAATCAATCTTGGTCCACGGTTGCCAGCGGTCACTGACAGGATCCAAAACCATCACCAGTCCGCTCCCACGCCAGACACTCCCTTGCGTCTCGGCGAGCCGCAACTTATTGTCGCTATATCGATTGAGTGCGCTATCGATCAGACTGGCAGGCAACTGCCAGACCACAAAGATCAGCAAGAGCAGCACAGCCGAAAACACCCGTATCAACAATTCCCCACCGCCAAAAATCTCACTGGCTGCGTAGCATCAATACGGCGTCGAGCTTTACGCCACCTTCCTGACGCGTAACGGCCAAGGTGGTGACCCGCAGTTGGTAGTCGCGCTGGACTGCCGCAAGCCAGGCCACCGCTTGATCAAAGCCAACCCGTCCCTGAACCCGGAAGCGGTCGGCACCTTCGGTGGTAAGTGCCAGATCGAGACCATGACTGCGGATTGATGCCGTCAAGGCGCCGACCAGCGCTTGTCCCTGAGGTGGCGCTACCGGTGTTTGCGCGCGCAGGCGATCGGCTTCAGTCGCATCGTCTTGCATTCGTTGCAGGGCAGCGTTGGCAAGCGGTATCGCTCGTCGCAAACGATCTTGCTCTTGTTTGACAGCATAAGAAGAAAAACCAAATGCCAGCGCACCCAGAAACAGCGAGCCAAGCAAGAGCATTCGTCGCTCGCCGGCACTACGCGCAGACCACCAAGTACGGATATTCATTAGCCTAGCGTTCACGGTTTGACCCTCCGTCGCAGCACCAGCTTAGGCGCACCATCACCGTCTGCCTTTGCGTCGGCGTTGAGACCCTGCATCGCCAATTGCTCACGAATGCTACCCACTCGCGCGGCAACCAACGGTGTCAAGCTGAGCTCCAAGCTTCCGTCCTCGTAGCGCAAGGATTGCACTGAATCGCGCCCGTCAGCACCGAGTGCGTCGCCAACTGCGGCGAGGATCACTAACACATCATCGCTGCGCAATTGCCCGATCTGACCGCGCAGTGAATCAAGCTGCCGCTGCATTTGAGCGACCGGATTGATGGTCGGTGTATTCGGAAACGCGCGCTGAAAAATTTGCGTGATCCGTTCATCAGTAACGTTGAGTTGGTGACGCTGCCAGACGACCTGAGCAAGGCCAAAAGCCAAATCGAGCATCAACGCACCCGCCGCCAACCAGAGTGCCGGTTTGACCCGTGCTAGCCAAGCTTGACGGCGATGGCGTGGTGCAAACTCGCTGTGCAGCAGCGAGGCAACATCGCCGCCGATGCGGTACCAAGAAAATTCTGCTCCGAGGCTGACCTCAACGCCCAGGTCGGTTGCCCACTTCGCTGTATCCGGTAGTTCGGCACCATTAGCGAGATGCAGGATCAACGGTTTTGGCGGTTCCTCGCTGGCTCTTGCAGCGAGCAGAATTTTTAACATTGGCGGCGGCTCGTCGTTTGGACCCAGATCAAGCGTCAACGCCTCGTGTTGGTTGCGGCGAAGGATGGCGATGTTGTGGTCTAGCGTCAGATGCCACGCATCGGTTCCTGCCGGTGCTGCTTGCAGCGCCGAATACAAATTGCTTGCTGGCCGATCCAGTGTGGCTAACACAGTGACCAGCTGTTGTAAGCGAGCGCGTGCGACGACAATCACGCCGAGTTGGTCGCCGTCGCGTTCGAGCATAGTGAAATGCTGACTGCCCGGTTCCTGCAACAGCTTTTCTTCAAATGCGTAGGCCAGCAGACGCTCGTGCTCACCGCGTGGCATCTTTTCCGGCACCCGGGCTTTGAGCCAAGCTGTTTGCGTTCCCGACAAGACGATTTCGCATTCGTCCGAGGGTGGCCAGTGAGCTGGTTCAGAGGTGCCTTCCTGAACCAACTCACCGTCGGCGTTCAACAACGCCCACGGCGCCTTGGCCGGCTTCGGCCAACTATCACCAACGTAGATTCTCAAGAGTGTTTTCAAAGTATCTTCTGCCAAATAATTTCGGACCACTGGTTTTGCCGATCCAGCAGCACCAGCATACGGGTTGTTGATTCGCCATAGCGTGCGCGCCCGGAAACTAAAAAATAACGACTGACGACGGCGAGTCCGGTCTTCGGTGCATGCGAGCTGCGATGCGACCTGGCAACAAAGTCATTGACATCTTTAAACGGTGCCCGCAGCCGTTCCTCAACCAAAACACGGGTAACCCCGATACCAAGATCCGGCATCAGCGCGGCCAACACTTCGGCGCTTACCGTGTTCAAATTCAGCGCTGACGCCGCCGGGTGGGCCGCGACAAATCGACGTAGATTCACCATCACGTCTTTGTCATAACCTTCAATCAATTGGAGTTCATCAACATCTACCAGCGGCGTTTGAGGCGGGAGCTGCAGTACTTGAGGAGCGCTAGTCGATAGCGCCGAATTCGCACCATCGGCCGTGGTTCGCAAGATCCAGGCAACCAATGCTGTGGCCAAATCGTCGGCCCGGTCGTCGTCAATACCACTGAACTTCAGCAATCGTTTGTACGCAGCCAGATTGCTTGGGTCCGCGGCACCATTTCGGACCACACTGTTCAAGTCAAAACGGCCGGATAAATCGTCCACTTCGCCGCTGACTTCGCCGTTGTCGACCGGGGTTGCCGGGACCTTGGTGGCCCATGCTTCACCCGCGTGGTCGGTGGCGCTGGTACGGGCATCGTTGGCCAAGACATTGCGCGCCCAATCGACTGCCCCACGGGCAAGCCAACGCGCCTGATCCTGATCATGACGGCCGGTCAACGACATGACGTTAGCGCCATATTGGCGCACCACCGAGGCAGCCAAGGTCGCAACCAAGGCGACCGTCAAGATCGCCATGATCACGGCAGTGCCGCGGTTACGCCGACGCAGCTTAGCGAAGCGCGATGAGTCGACGCAACGTGCCGACATCTGTCACCTCCAGTTGTATTTCGATACCCTCGGGCAGCGGATTCGCCGATGTTGGTTGCGCTGGCCATATTGCGCTGGAACGACCATCGTCGGTGACAAAGTTCAGGCGCAAATTTTTCACGCCCTCAAGCACCACGTCCTCGGTTGGTTTGCCATCGGTATCGACACCGGGCCAACGCAATAAAACAATGTGGGATTTTTCAAAGCGATAGCCAACTCTGCGAACCGAGTTTCGCGCACCATCGAGTTTTAGAAAGCTGAATTGGAAATTGCCCGTGTCGCCACTTGGCGGCCCGACTATCAAGGACGATTCGGTCACTCCAGGTACCACGGGGCGCGCGACAATTTGCAACAGCTGCGTCTCGGTCAGTTGCAGGTACCGGGTGATCTCCTGCCATCGTCGCGATTCGCTAGCCAAATGATCACGACTGACAGTTGCGGCATCAACCGCGCGAAAAGAGAGGATGCCGAGCACGCTGAAAATTGCCAGTGCCACCATCAATTCGATCAGGGTCAGTCCGCTGCTGCGCGGTCTGATTTTTCCTAATCTCAGCGGGGCAATGAGTGCGAGCGTCATCATTTCAATGGGCGCACGAGAAAACTGGTTGATTGAGCTAACGCACTATCTTGCTTGGATGCAAAAACCTTGACCTCAACACGTCGAAAAAGTGGATTTGGCGTGGACTTTACTTCTTCCACCCAATGGAATTGTTGATCGCCTTGAACCGCATCACCCTCATTTTTTCCCTCACTTGGAAATAGGTGCATCACCCGTAACTCGGCTAGGCGATTTTGCGCCACCCACTCGGCCATCTGACGCGAACGAATTTCTGCGCTGGCCAAAGTGGCTACGCCGAGCGCACGCATGGTCGCGGCCAGTCCAATCGCCAGAATTGCCAGCGCGACAACAGCTTCCAATAGCGTAAAGCCGCGTTGTCGTTTCACAGAGTGACTCCGATCCGCCGCTGGACTGAACCGGTCGGCGTGCTTACCAGGTGAATATTCCCAGTCGGTGTCGTAATCGCCAAATCGAAGACTGGCATCTCGCTACCGAAAACCACGGTGAGCGGCGCCACCCGACCGTCAATCCGGAGATCCTGCCAAACCAATGCAGCAGACAAGTCCTGTTGGGCAAACAAGGGCTCGTTTCGAATTGGCGTCCAGTTGCCGCGCAAATCGAATGCACTGCAACGGTATCCCTGTGGCAACAGTTCTACGGCCAGTGGCGTGCCGCGAATCTGTGCCCGTTCCGCTACGGCTTCAAGTACCAAACGCAAACGCTCGACTTCATCGTCGGCAGTGTGCCTTGCGGAAACGTTGAGCGTCAGCATGGAGGCGATCACCGAAATGACCACCAGTACCACCATGACTTCGATCAGCGTGAATCCGGCGATACGTCGCATGGCTGTCTCAGAGTGACCAGGATCCGATGTCAGCATCAGCGCCTTCACCGCCGGGTTTGCCATCAGCGCCGTAGCTAAAGACATCAATCTCGCCGTTCAATCCCGGGTTGAGGTATTGATACGGAGCGCCCCACGGGTCTGCGGGCAGCCTTTCGACGTAAGACTTCCAGTTTGGCGCAACTGGTGGTTGTGTCGGTTTGCGCGCCAGCGCATCGAGTCCTTGCGCGGCGCTCGGATACCTGCCGTTATCAAGCCTATAGAGCTTAAGGGATTGCATGAGGGTGGCAATATCCTGGCGGGCTGCGACTGCCCGTGCCTCGTCAGGTCGACCGAGTACCTTGGGCACGATTAGCGCTGCCAAAACAGCCAGGATGACGATTACCACCATGACTTCGATCAGGGTAAA
Organism: Rhodocyclaceae bacterium; assembly: GCA_016721505.1. Lineage (GTDB taxonomy): Bacteria > Pseudomonadota > Gammaproteobacteria > Burkholderiales > Rhodocyclaceae > JADKHX01. The sequence goes on from JADKHX010000008.1 coordinate 198,794, forward strand.
GCCGTTAGACAGACGACGCGGTTGTATTGTCATTTGAGATATCACTAACGCAAGAGATGATTGATTTCGATAATGGGTTGCATCACCGCAAGCACGATCAGTAACACAACCCCGCCCATAGTAAGCAGCAATAGCGGCTCCATCAGCGTGGTCAAGACTGCGGTGCGGTTTTCAAGCTCAGCTTGTTGCAAGCGTGCAGCTCTTTCCAGCAGTAATTGAAGTTGCCCGGTTGCCTCCCCGCTGGCGATCATGTGCACCAACAGTGGCGGAAACTGGCGCGATTGTCCGAGCGCTTTGGCGAGCGGCATGCCTTCGCGGACGCGATCACTGACCCATCCCACGGCATCTTGCAGCGGTAGCCGGACTATCACTTGACGACCGGCATCGAGGGCTGATAAGAGTGGCACGCCACTGCCAACCAGAATCGCCAGAGTACTGGCAAAACGCGTCGCATCGAGAGTACGCAAATGCTTACCGATCAGCGGTAGACCCAACAAGTAGGCGTCCCAGCGGCGACGTATATCATCGCGACTAAGGGCAAAGCGTGCTACGGCAAGTGCCACTACGCCGCTTAACAGAAGCAGCCAGCCCCATTGACGCAGAAATCCTGAGACGAGAATGAGCAATTGAGTGAGCAAAGGCAATGCCTGTTTGCCCTGTTGAAATACTGTGACAACCTGGGGTACTACGTAGGTCATCAAACCGATCACCACAACGAAGGCGACAGCGGCGACGATCAGCGGATAGAGCAGCGACTGCAAAGTCTTTTGCCGTAGCGCATTGCTACGCTCCAAATGATCCGCCAACTGCATCATCACGGTGGCGATCTCACCGGATTTTTCACCGGCGGCGATTGATGCGCGATAAATGATCGGGAACGAATCCGGGTATCGGTCAAGACCCGCGCGCAGAGAATAGCCGCTAACAACCTCGGTACGCACCCCCGCAAGCACCTGGCGAATCGCTTCCCGTTCGGCCTGATCGAACAACGCGGAGATCGCCTGTTCCATTGTCAGTCCCGAACTCAACAGGGTTGCCCATTGCCGTGTCAACAAACACAACTCTGCATGACGAATACGAATACTGGAAAACCCACTCCAGCCACCGCTCGCTTTCCTAGACTGCGATACGTCGGCAACTTCGAGCGGAAAAAGGCCACGCTCACGCAATACGCTGCGAGCACTGCGACCGGATTCCGCGTCGACAATGCCGCTAAGTTCCTTGCCGAGGGCATCGGTTGCACGGTACTTGAATGCTGCCATGTCAAGTCAACTAAGCTTCGCCGCTTACCCGCAGCAATTCTTCAACTGAGGTCGTGCCATCCGCAATCAAGCGGATACCGTCCTCACGCAGCGAGCGGGAACCCGATTTGCGTCCGTGCGCGCGCAGGCTTGCTTCTGAGGCGCCGTCGTGGATGAGCTTGATCAGCTCATCATCGGCGAGGAGTAATTCGTACACTCCGGTGCGACCGGCGTATCCGGTCTGATTGCATTTACTGCAACCAACCGGTGACCATAACGTGGCCGGGCAGGCAGCACCAAGCAGCGCCTTATCCGCAGCGTTCGCGGCTTTGGCTTGTTTGCAAAGCGGACACAGGCAACGCACCAAACGCTGCGCTAAAACGCCGCGTAAGGACGATGCCAACAGGAAACTCTCGACACCCATATCCACTAGACGTGTTACCGCCGCTGCAGCATCGTTGGTGTGCAAGGTGGCCAAGACAAGGTGGCCGGTGAGGCTAGCCTGAACAGCAATCTCGGCGGTTTCCAAATCGCGAATTTCGCCAATCATGATCACATCCGGATCTTGGCGGAGGATCGCACGCAAGGCACGGGCGAAGCTAAGCTCAATCCGCGAATTGACTTGAACCTGACCAACGCCGGCTACGTCGTATTCAACCGGATCTTCGACCGTGACGATGTTTCTACTTTTTCGATCTAGCGTGTGTAGTGCTGCGTAGAGCGTGGTTGTCTTACCTGATCCGGTTGGGCCAGTGATCAAAACGATGCCATGCGGTCTGCCCAACAATTCACTCAGCGCAGTCCGAATGTCGTCGGGCATACCTAACGCAGCCAATTGCAATCGTGCTGCATCCTTTTCGAGCAAACGCAGCACCAGCCGCTCGCCGTGCATGGTCGGAATTGTCGATACCCGGACATCAACTGCACGGTTGCCTATGCGCAAAGCAATTCGGCCATCTTGCGGCAAGCGCCGTTCGGCAATGTCAAGGCTGGCCATGATCTTGATCCGCGATGACATGGCCGCGTGCAAACCGCGATGCGGCTGCGCGACATCACGCAACATCCCGTCGCGCCTGAAACGTACGATCGAGTGTTGCTCGAAGGGTTCAACGTGAATGTCGGAAGCGCGCTCGTGCACCGCTTGAGTAAATAAGGCGTTGATTAGCCGGATGATGGGCGCATCGTCTTGGCTATCGAGCAAGTCTTCCACCGCAGGGAGCTCCTGCATAAGCTTCAGAATATCGACGTCTTGGCCGAGGTCTTGGACAACCTCGGCTGCATCGTTTTCGCCTTGACCGTACATCTCGGCTAGCCGTGCCTCAAACCCGGAACGACCGATACTTCCCACGACACGTAACGGGACACCGATATGGCGTCTGACTTCGGAGACCACATTGACATCAGCCCCCTCGCGCAAAAGTATTTCAGCCGAGTCCTGATCTTGGGCAATGACTAAAACGCCTTGGGTTCTAGCGAACCCATAGGGAAGCGCTGGTGCACTCATTTTGTGTTGGCGGGCTGTGCTGTTTGGTCGTTGCCCAACGCTGTTGGAGCCACCAGTGTCTGAGGTAACTGCGGTGCTGCAGCTTCGTTCATCATCAAACGATCAGCACCATTGACGTTGCGCTGTTGGCCGATAACGTAGTCGTAGCGATCATTGGTTAGCGCACGATAACTTTCAGCATCACGCAATATTTTCGGCCGGATGAAAACGATTAAATTGGTCTTCTTTCTTTGTCTGGTGTCATACCTGAACAAGCTGCCAACCAGCGGGAGATCACCAAGCAGCGGCACCTTGTCGACACCGGACGAATAACTATCCTCGACCAACCCACCCAAAGCGATGATTGCGCCATCGTCAACCAGCGCTGTCGTCTCGATCGAGCGTTTGTTGGTGGTCGGCCCCGAAGCATTGTTGGTGGTTGTCGCCACCACGGACGAGGATTCCTCGTAAATCTGAAGAAGGACATTGCCACCCTCGGATATTTGCGGTTTGATACGTAGGGTCAGACCAACGTCCTGTCGCGAAATGGTTTGAAACGGGTTCGTCACTGAATTGCCGCCAGTGTTTGAAAACGAACCAGTGATGAAAGGCAAATTTTGTCCGACCACAATCTTTGCTTCCTCGTTGTCCAGCATGACCAGATTCGGGGTGGACAAGATATTAGTGTCGGTCTGCGAATCCAGAAATCTGGCCAGCGTGGTTAGATTGAGAATGGGCGTAGTGGTGCCAGGCAAGGTAATGGTTCCATTGCCGACAGCAAGGTTGAGGCCAGGAGCGGCGCTGGCCGGATTCGCTGACAAGCCCAAAATATTGCGGCCGCCGCTACCGAAGTTAGTGCCACCAAAAGTCGTCGTGCCACTGGAATTAATGCCAGATTTTGCGCTTTGCCACTGGATGCCAAATTCGGCAAATCGGTCGGCGCTGACTTCCGCAATCAGTGCTTCGATGTAAACCTGCGCACGACGCCGGTCAAGCATGTCAATCACACGCCGAATATTGTTATAGGTGGCTTCCGGGGCAGTGATGATCAGCGAGTTGGTGGCTGCATCGGCTTGCACAATCCCGGTTGCACCTGTCGCAGCAGGAGATCCCGACGGGCGACTAGCACCACCCGTCGGTGCAGACGACAGTGGCGTAGAGACAGTGGATCCGGGCGTTGCTGCTTGGCCGGTGATCATGCCATGTAGCGTTTGCGCCAGCTTGGTCGCGTCGGCGTTTTTCAAGTGAACAACATGAATATTGCCATTGGTTCCGGCTCGATCCAGGGTATTGACCAATAGCCGAACTGCGTTAACCCGTGAGGGGTTGTCGGAACGAACTAGTAGCGCATTGGTACGCTCGTCGGCGATGACGGTAAGTTTTTGGCTGGAATCACTCGCTCCGCCATCATTGAGCAAGCGGGTGACGGTAGTTGCCAGTTCCACCGCCGAAGCATGCTGCACCGGGAAAACTACAATGTCGCTTTGCGGTACATCAATGGCATCGATAATCCGCGCAATGCGATTGACGTTTTCAGCGTAGTCAGTCACCACCAGCGTATTGTTGTTGGCATACGCCGTCACCGGATTGTTTGGTGCCACCAATGGTCGGATCACTTGCACCAACTGCACGGCAGATTCGTTCTTGATCGAGAACACTTGGGTGATCAAACTATCGCCGCGCGTCGGACTAGCCGTCTTGCTGACCGGAACCGAATGTTGTTTTGCATCCGCCTCTGGAACGACTTGGGTCACGCCGCGATTTTCGACCACCGCGTAGCCTTGCAATCGCAAGGCTGAGAGCAATATCTGGTAAGCAAGATCCGCTGACACGGGCGTGTTGGTATGAATATTCAATGTGCCTTTGACCCGAGGATCGACCACGAAATTGCGTTGAGTGATCTTGCTAACGGCACGTATGACGGTGCCGATGTCTGCATTGACAAAGTTGAGCGCAACCTCCTCGGCCGGCTCGTTGGCGTTAGCAGTCTGAATGCCAATGCAACAGATCGCGAGGGCAAGGCATATACGGCGAATTGAAATTAGTAAATGCATGGTATCGAGGCCGGATTTGGTCTATTGGGTGCGACCACTAGAAGCAGGCGGTGCAGGATTATTTTCAGGGGCTTTTACGCCAGGTTCGACACTGATTGCAGTGCCACTGCGCAGGATGGCTTTATCGTTGATCTCAATGGTCTCCGTGCGTCCTTGGCGGCTGATTTCAACTTTGTTGGCGAACACTTTGGAAAGGGTGACGCCAGGGACTAATTCCTCACCTTCAACCACTGGCACTGGCGTCTTTCCTTCCTCCGCGACTATGGCAAATCCTGGTCGTCCTTTACTTGCTGTCATCGCCCCGGTCAATTGAAATTGGGCACTGGCTTGACTTGTAGTGCCTGCCTTAGCCTGCAGTGACTCCCCCATCAAATGCCGTGAGGCGATAGCTTGCGCCGCCAACAAGGGATCCGAAACTGTCTGCGTAGGGAGCACCGCCGGAGCGGGTGCGTTCGCGCGCCAAAACCACTCGGCGGAAAGCCAAGTCAGCACAAGCAGTACGCCGAGCCAGATGATTACTACCGAAAACGCCGGCAGATGGAGGCGCAAGCGCTGAGCAACAAGGAGAGTAGCAGACACGGATCAGAGGAGCCTTAAAGGGTTTTCAGCAAGCGAATAGCGTTTTGAAAGCGCCTGCAGAAAGCTAGACCGCTTTCATTCCAAGGTCAATCAAAGTTTTGAAGCCGAGGCATCAAAGCCTAACACGTTCGAGATAGTTTTGGCATGAGGTTCGCCCCATGTTTTGGTTCGGCGCAAGCTAAGCAAAGTCGGCTGGATATCTGCTTTGACACTTGGATTCAACCGGTGGATGCAGACGGCGATTGGATCGCCTCGGTGTTCAGAGTCGGCTATCGATTTGACGCGCCCGAATGAGCGTGACACCGACGTTTTTTAGACTGCTTTTTCGATCCAAGGTAATGTTCGATCGCCGCGACCGGTCCGGTGAAATCAATACACGACAACAGGTGTTCGTGCATAGGTTTGCCAAGATCATCAAAAATCAGCGCAAACCTGGCATTGGTGCCGCCAATATCAGCAACCAGCTTGGGTGCTTGTTCGGTGGCATTTGTCATGAACTGGCCTTCGCTTTACTCGCGCATGAATTCAACAGCGTGTGGCCAGCACCAACTGACAATTCGCTCAGCGCAACGCGCTCGCGGCGCGAGCCAATTCAGTGATCGCTGCCCAGTTACCCGAGCGCACCAGATCAGCCGGTGCAATCCACGAGCCACCGACGCAACCGACATTGGGTAAAGCGAGATATGCCGGCGCGCTAGTCACCGTCACGCCGCCGGTCGGGCAAAACTTCATTTCCGGAAGCGGGCCGCCGATTGCCTTAAGCATGCCGATGCCACCGGCTTGTTCTGCCGGAAAAAGTTTCAGCGCATCGAGGCCTGCCTCCATCGCCCGCATCACGTCCGATGGGGTCATCACACCAGGAAGAAATGGCAGCTCAGCCGCGCGTGCGGCGGCTATCAGTGGATTGGTCATTCCAGGCGATACGGCGAAAACTGCGCCCAAGGCTTTTACCTGAGCAAACTGTTCCGGCCGGGTCACCGTGCCAACACCGACCACGGCCTCAGGAACTTGCTCGGCTATCAGGCGTATCGCTTCCAACGCCGCCGATGTCCGCAAGGTAATTTCTAAAACCCGCAGACCGCCAGCGACCAAGGCACGCGCAAGCGGCACCGCGTCCTCTTCACGGTTGATCACCAGCACCGGCATGACCGGGGAGATTTGCATAATTTCGCGAATAGTTAACATTGCAAGTGTTCCTTTTTCTAATCGGGCAACATGAAACTCATCGCACCTTGTTCGGCACCGGTTACTAATTTGCGAAAGCCAGCGAACAGCTCGCGGCCACTGCCATGTTGATTGGCGGCGAGGTCAGGAATGCTTGCTTGGCGCGCAGCAAATTCGGCTTCCGACACCAAAACGCTGAGCACTCCCGCTTCTGCATCAACCCAAATCATGTCGCCATCTTGGACGCGACTCAGCGGTCCGCCGGCTAAGCATTCTGGTGTGACATGAATTGCGGCCGGAACTTTGCCCGACGCGCCGGACATCCGGCCGTCGGTTACCAAGGCGACTTTGAAGCCACGATCTTGCAGTACGCCGAGCGACGGAACCAGTTTGTGCAACTCCGGCATGCCATTGGCTTGCGGACCTTGATAACGGACGACGGCAACAAAGTCACGCTCTAACTCGCCGCGCTTGAACGCCTCGAGCATCGCGTCTTGTGAATCGAACACCACTGCAGGCGCTTCGACAATCCGGTGGGCAGGCAGCACGGCCGACACTTTGATGACCGCACGACCCAAATTTCCACTGAGCAGGCGCAGGCCGCCATCGGCCTGGAAGGGCTGATCGACGTTGGTGACGACGGAGGGATCGGCGCTGACTTTGCTAACTGGTGTCCAGCGTACCGCCGCATCGGCGAGTGCGGGAACGGCGGTGTAGCGTCCCAGACCTTGGCCGGCAACGGTCAACACATCATCGTGCAACATGCCGACATTGAGCAACTGATCAATCAAAAAGCTGGTGCCGCCAGCCGCATGAAACTGATTGACGTCGGCGCTACCGTTCGGATAGACCTTGGCGAGCAGTGGAACCACGGATGAGATCGCAGAAAAATCCGACCAATCAATCAGGATGCCAGCTGCACGGGCGATGGCAACCATGTGTATCGCGTGGTTGGTTGATCCGCCAGTTGTCATCAACCCGACAAGACCATTCACGATAGCCTTTTCGTCTATGACTTTACCGATCGGCGTGTACTCCTTGCCAAGCGCGGTGATGGCAGCGACCCGATGCGTGGCGGCTTCTGTAAGGGCCGTGCGCAACGGCGATACAGGCGAGACAAAGGCGCTACCGGGCAGATGCAAGCCCATAAACTCCATCAACATTTGGTTGGAGTTTGCAGTGCCGTAGAAGGTACAAGTACCTGCGCTGTGATAGGACTTTTCTTCAGCGGCGAGCAGTTCGTCCTCGCTTAGTTTTCCTTCTGCGTGCAACTGCCGCAAGCGAACTTTTTCCTTGTTTGACAATCCCGTTCCCATGGGACCACCAGGGACAAAAATAGTTGGCAGATGCGCGAACTGCAAAGCGCCGATCAGCAGCCCCGGCACAATTTTGTCGCAGATGCCAAGACACAAGGCGCCGTCAAAAACGTTATGGCTTAAAGCAATCGCGGTAGACATCGCAATTACGTCGCGCGAGAACAAGCTCAGATCCATCCCATCCTGACCTTGCGTGACGCCATCGCACATCGCCGGCACGCCGCCAGCGAATTGCGCAGTCGCTCCGGCAGATCTTGCCGCCGCCCGAATTATCTCGGGATAGGTCTCGTAAGGCTTATGTGCCGAGAGCATATCGTTGTAGGCGGAAACAATGCCAATATTAGGCAAGCGTTGCTGGCGCAATGGAATCTTGTCGAGCGCGGACGATGCGGCGTAGGAGTGCGCAAGGTTGGTGCAAGACAGGCGCCCGCGCAGCGGTTGCTTGCTGCTGGCGGCCTCCAGGCGATCAAGATAGCCCTCACGCAGGGGCCGGCTTCTCTCGCGAATGCGATCAGTGACCGCGACAATAGTAGGATGCATATTCACAATCGACTCTCCGGTGGACCCGCAGCTAGCTTAGGGCTGTTACATAGTAGTTTGATTACATAACAAACGCAACCATTTGACAATTTTTCTCTGCGCGATTATTTCAAGTTTATTTATTTTTAATTATAAATCAATGTCGTATATGAACAAAAGAAAGACCATTGCGCATAAATCTTGAGACTGGAGCATTTCACTGTTTTATGTTGTAGGTCGAATATTGATGTAGTATTATTACATAAACACCAGCGCACGCTGTTTGATTGCGCACGAGGAAGCAGCCTCTTTTCTGCATTGGCAAAAGGAAATGTGTCGTGATAACCATACCCGCCTTTGATGTTGTTTTGTTCGGAAGTACCGGTGATCTGGCAATGCGTAAGCTTTTGCCCGCCCTCTATTTTCAGCACAAAGAGGATCGTCTGCCGGACGATGGAAGAATTATTTGTATTGGTCGCAACGCACAAACGCAGGCGGAATACGTGCAGATGGTCAAGACTGCCGCGATTAAATTTGTCGGTGATGCTTTTGAAGAGAGTTCATGGCTAAGTTTTTCAGCAAGGCTGCAATACCTGCAATTCGATATCACTGACGCAACAGCCTACAGCCTACTAGCCAATCGCTTGGCCGAAAAGCCAAGCCATGTCCGCGTGTTTTACCTGGCTACCGCGCCGAGCTTGTTCATCGAAATTTGCAAAAATCTATCCGGCTTCAAGCTAAACAAAGGCAATAGTCGTGTAGTGCTGGAAAAACCGCTGGGCAACGATTTAGCCAGTAGCCGCGCCATAAATGCCGCTGTCGCCCAGTATTTTGAAGAGCGTCAGGTCTATCGCATTGATCACTATCTTGGCAAGGAAGCTGTGCAAAATCTGCTTGCCTTGCGCTTCGGCAATACGCTGTTCGAACCCTTATGGCGCCGCGAATGGATCGACAACGTCCAGATCACAGTCACTGAACAAGTGGGCGTCGAAGGTCGTGGCGATTTCTATGAGAAGACCGGCGCGCTGCGCGACATGGTGCAAAGCCATTTGTTGCAGCTGCTTTGCATGGTGGCGATGGAGCCACCGGCAAATATTGATTCAGACTCGGTACGCGACGAGAAACTAAAAATACTGCGTGCCTTGCGTCCATTCACGCCTAACGACATCGCCCAAAAAATTGTGCGCGGGCAGTATCGTGCCGGCGCAATTGGAACCACTGGCGCGATTGGTTACAGCGATGAAGAGGGAATCGCGCCAGATAGTTGCACTGAAACTTTCGTTGCACTGAGGGCGGAGATTGACACTTGGCGCTGGGCCGGCGTACCGTTTTTTCTGCGCACCGGCAAGCGTATGCAAGAACGACTGGCGGAGATCGTGATTAATTTCCGCCAAGTTCCCCATGCGATATTTCCGATGACAAGAAATATTCAGAACGCCAATCGACTCGTCATCCGGCTCCAGCCTGACGAGTCGGTGACACTGCATTTACTGGCAAAACAACCGGGCGGCGATGAAATCAAATTGCACCCGGTGACACTCGACCTTGACTCTGACGAATCAGCGAAAACACGACGCCCCGACGCTTACGAACGGCTGCTGACAGATGTTATTCGCGGCCAATTAACCCTGTTCATGCGCAGCGACGAACTTGAGGAAGCGTGGACCTGGGTCGAGCCGATTCTTGAAGCGTGGCGAAAGAACGAAGATCCGCCGAAGCTTTATCAAGCAGGCAGTTGGGGGCCGGCAGCCAGCACCGCATTGCTCTCGCGCGATGGCTTTTGTTGGCATGAAGAAAGCTGATGCGATAGCGCGCGATTCGGTCGCCCACCGGCACGAAGCGTAGGCGCAATCACCAGTTGGTGCTGGTGAAACGCTGTCATTCAGAAATACTTCAGAATATCTTCTGCTTGCCGCTCACTATCAGCACGCAACAGGTCGCGCTGAATCGCGGCGTGGCCCGAGCCGGCAATCACCAATACCCGCTCGCCGCGTGTGGCGTGAGTTTGCACAATCGAATACATGCGCAAATTGCGCTGCCACCAATTCGCCGCGCTATCTGCGCCATAGAACAAGCCCTTTTCTGTGCCCACTGCATTCAGCAACATATAAAAACCTTTGTTGCGATTGTCTTCGGCCGGCGCATTACTCATCGTCAAAATTTGCTGCAGACTCATGCGGCGATGAGCTTGATTGAGGCGCGCTGATTCCGCATCAATCAACTGCGTTAGCTTTTGTTCAAAGACCGGTTCGCTAGCCAAGTAACCCCAGAGTTTGTCTTCAAAGGCTGGCGTATCGACATCAAATCCATACACGCGCTGATTGCCGGCGAGCTTGGCGACGCGAAATCCGATTTGATAAATTTCATTTTTCGGTAGCTCAAATTTGCCGGCAAGGAAATTGGCATAACGTTCATTCATCACTGCGTCTTTGTCCGCCCGGTATTCCAGCAAAATTTTGGTCGGCGCAAAGCGCGCAATTCGTTTGCTTAGTGCAACAAGGTAGGTCTGCTCGCGCGCTTGCATCACATCGATCGGGGTGTATTTGACCGCATCAAATCCCGGATTGTCGAAATGAAACAAGCCCAGAAACATCACTTTGCCGGGCGCTGTGACTTTGTCTGCCGCCTGGGCAAACGCAGCGAAGCTTGTTACCAACGCAAGCAATGCCGCAAGAAAAAATCGTGTGCTTGTGCGCATCAACATGAAATGCTCCTGATAGATTTTGTGACCAACAATGGTGGAAATTTCGCAGTTTTGTGCGCAGATTCGCGAGCGCGATGATTACAACACTTCGGCTAATACTGCCAAGGCAATCCAAGGCCAAACGAGATTCATGAAACACCAATACCAAGTGATCAGTGTTGCCGGTGTGGCAGGCGGCCCCAGCGCATCGGCAGCAGGTTTTGTTTTGGCAAAAACCAGATAGGCCAGCATGATGATCAATACAGGGCCGAGCGAGGTGCTCACCCAAAATCCTAAAACTGTCATCCAAGCGACCCAGCCAAGATCACGTCCGCGCTTGACTGCAGCGAAGCTGGCGAACAACAGATTGACCGCCACCAAGACAATCAACACAGGTAAAGATCGACCAGCGCCACCCGTGCCGTGGGTGGCCAAACCCAAACCATAAATCAACAGCCCCAGGCAATTGAGCGCTGGCAAAACACCAAACGCAAAAAAACGCGCGCGGTCGTAACGCTGCATGCAATGCTATTCAGGGACGGCAAAACACCGGCTGCGAAAAAATGCGTTAGAGCGCCGCCCGGAGCTATTGCGTTCGTAGGCATCGCCAGACGCCAGCTCCGCTACTTTTGGCGTGCTAGCGCTCGCCACTGCTGGCGGGCTGGCTTGCACTGCCACCGCATAAGGGTGCAAGGTCGCGGTCATTAGTTTGGCGGCGACTGCCGGGTCTTCGTTCATAAAACGTTCTGCGGCTTCGTGGCTTTCGGCTTTGAATATCACCAGACCGAAGGTCTTGTCGAGTGGCTCGGTGGTGCGACCGGCGAGTATCACTTGGCCACTCCTGGCCGCCTTTTGCAAGCGCGCAAAGTGCGCACCGACCACGCGGTTGTCGGCGTCGGACCACAGCTTTTCGTGTTGCATGGCGGGGGCAACGTGCAGCATATAAACGTATTGCTTCAGCTTTTCTGCTTCCTGCGCATGTGCCGATAGTGAAAGTGCGGCGGCGGCAATAGAGAGCGTTGTCAGAACCAATTTGCTCATCGTGTTCATCGGCCTACTCCTTCTTTTCCTCAAATCAGTTCTTCAAGGTTAACACCAAAAGACGAATCCACAACATAGCTGCGCTATTTCTGCGCCGGATGGTGGTACTCCGCACCCAGCTTGAACACACCACTGGCGCGCACAGCGGTAACGCCATCGGCCTGCACCAGGCATTGAGCGAAGACCATGCTGCGAGTGACGCGCAGCACATCAGTGCGGGCTTCGAGCCAGGCATCGAGCGGCACCGGGGCGAGAAAATCGGTGTTCAGGCTGATGGTGGGCAAAAAGCGATTGATGTTTTCTTGATAGATCACCCCCATCGGCATCGCCATATCGACAAAGCTCATCAACATGCCGCCATGGCACACATCCATCGGGTTGCAATGGCGCTTTTCCACGCGCATGCCGAGCAGAAATTGCTTGCCGTCCTGCCGATGCAGCAGCGGCCCGTTTATCGCCATGTAGGGCCCGCCAATCGAGAAATTGAAGGCTTTGTAACCGGCGGGGATGGCGAGTTCACTCTGGCTCTCTGCCTTTGCCGGATGTTTCGATGCGTTCATTGTTTTCCTTTGTGTAAATCCTTACTTCAACGGCGTTCTGCCAGCACCAACTGGCAGACCGAGCGAAAATCTTATACGCTGCCCAGCGCCGCCCAATCCTTATTTCTCAAGCGTTCGATGATGCCGGAAAGATTGGCCCGCGATTGAATCACCTGCCCGACATCCTGGCCGGTGCCGGGAGGGCCAACGAAAACTGCGCCAACAATTCGGCCATCCGAAATGAACAGCCGTCGATGTTCATTCTCCGGTTCATTGGCATCAAAAATTTCCTCGATGCCGTCGCCACCTTCCAGACTACCGAAGCCCTTGACATCGATGCCGTCCATTTTCAAACTCACCAGTGTGCTCGGCGGTGAATAGCTGGCGTCTTTGCCGAACAGCGTTGCCGCAGCAACCGCCGCCTGCGCGGTGCCCACCGCCCACAGACCGCTGACCGCGCCAGAGAGTTCGGCGACATCACCAGCGGCAAAAATATCGGGGTCCGAGGTTCGCATCGCGGCGTCAACAATCACGCCGCGTTTTACCTCCAGTCCGGCGGCAGCGGCAAGCTCGCTATTGGCCTTGACGCCAGCGCAGGCGATATAAATTTCGGCATCAAGTAGATCGCCATTGCTGAGTTCAACTTGCTCAACCCGGGCATTGCCGAAGACTTTGGCCACCGATGCACCGGTAATCACTTTGATGCCCAAGCCTTCCAGATATTTGCGCAGTATGGCGCTACCCTTTTCATCCAACTCCTTATTCATCAGCCGCTCGGCGCGTTGAATGATGGTGGTCTTGACGTTGAGGCGACGCAGCGCGTCGGCGGCCTCGATGCCGAGCACGCCACCGCCGAGCACCACCGCACGCTCGCAGGCATGTTGCTGCCGCCAAGCCCTGATGATCTGCGCGTCGGCAGCCTCACGCAGCACAAAGCAGCCGGGTAACTGCGTCCCCTCGGCGGGCGGCACGATGGCACGCGAGCCCATGGCGAGCACCAATTTGTCATACGCCAATGACTCCCCTGTGCCGAGCTTGACCTGTTTGCCGTCGCGGTCAATCGCCACCGCTTGGGTGTTCAGCCAAACATCAACCGACTTCTTTTCAAACCACTCCGGCGACATCAGATACAGGTCTTCCAGTCCCGTCCGCCCATAGAGCAGGCGGCCGATAGCCATGCGGTTGTAAAACTGGTGGCTCTCGCGCGCCACCACGTCAATTTTGCAGCTTGCGCTATGCCGACGGACTTCATCTGCCACCGCCATGCCGGCCGTACCATTGCCGATGATGACGACTTTTTGGACACCCGTCTCGACGCCAAGGTCGCGCTGGTTTTCCGGCGGCGGCGGCTCCGGCAGATCGTTCGGGTTCATGCCCAAATCTATCGTCACGCCACCACCGGTGGCCTTGCACACGCAAGCCATTCGCGCCCGACCTTCAAGTCCCAGGCGGCGCAATGTCGCCAGCTCGTCATCGGACGGCGGGCTGAGTGACTCCATGCCTTCGACAATCGCAATCGGGTCGGCACCGCACATGCCCATGCGGCAGCCGAAATCAAGCGTCAAGCCGGCTGACTCGATCCCGTCGAGCAAGGTTCGCGTTGGATCGGCAGCAAAACTACGCCCGGATTTTCGTTCGCTGACGAGGTCTTCGGCGCCTGCATTGCGGCGAACGATATCGATCTTGACGCCGACCCTGGGTTCCGCCTTGCCGCTATCGAGCGCGCGAAAATCGGCCTCTGCCGACATGCCAAGAAAAATGACACGAACACCAACCACAATTGCTGTGAAGAACGGCAACATCAAGACCCAATCCGGCGCCTGCACTCCCGCCAAGCCGCCCAGCGTATTGACGATCCCCGCGCCGGTATACCAATAAAAAATGACCAGCGCCGACATGGCCGAAATAGCCGCGGCACGGAAATCGGTGACGCTGATAAAAATGCGCGCCGCCATGTAGATGCCCAAGGTAGTGATGATCCAACCGGCCAGATAAAGATAGTAGGTAACGAGGCTGGTCTGGGCCAAATCCTGCGCAGTAAAAAAGCCGATAGCGAAACCCGGCAATCCGGCGACGAAAAACTTTTTGTGGCCGGCATACCAGGGATCTTTGTCGGCAAGATCGCTCAGAAATGCCGCGCGCGGATTGAAGTCGTAGCAGTTCTTTTGGCAACCGACACAGGTCGGGCAATAGCCATTGCGGATGGTGACAACCGGCGCATGGCCATAGGCCTTTTGAATCGGTGCCAGCGGACAAAAAGTGCCGCACCAACCACTGCGGCCTTTGTAGAAAACCCCGCCGATGAATGCCAGCGCCAGCGCACCGAATACCAGCACCAACAGCGCCGCTGGTTCTTTATTGAAATAGACGTGACGCAAACTGACGAGAAAGAAAAAAGTCAGTACGGAGATGAAATAGGCCAAGTTTTTGAAGCGAACCGGCAAGGTAAGTTCTTTGGAAAAACCAAAGGTGCGCGGGATTTGATTGACCAAAGCCATCGGGCAAATCTGCCGCCAAATTCCCGGCGCGAGAGCGAATAGCAAAGGCAGCGAGGGAATCAAAACCTTCCAAAAAAGCGCAAAGCCGGAAGCCGGATTGGTTGCCACCAACCACATGATGACCAGCATGACGGCGAAGGTCGCGATGCGAAAGCTCCACCAGAAGTTGGACGGAAGCTGCGCCGGCATATCCAGATAACTGGGAAAGGGTTTCTTGATGATGTCGCTCATTGCTTGTGCCTAGTTGGGTGCGTGAAGGTTCGCAAAAACTCAGGAAGCCGCCAGCCGCGTTGTCCAGCGCAGCCGCATCGCCAGCACACGGCCCAGATCAAACAACATCTTGCGCGCGATCTCCGGTTCCCACGCTGCCAGCGTATCCAGATCGTCGCGCGTCACCCGCACGGCACTGCCCTTGGATTTTGCGCGGATCGTCGCGCTGCGCAGCGCGCCGTCAAAAAACGAAATCTCGCCAAACACCGAGCCCTCGGGGATGGTCGCCAGCACTTTGTCGCCAATGGTCACTTCCACTTCGCCACTGGTCAGAATGTAGAAAGAATCATCCTTGTCGCCGGCGCGAATGAGGTCATCCCCGGCACGAAACACGCGACTCTTGACGATCTTCAGTACCCGCGCCCAATCTTCGCTGGAAAGGTCAGCCAGGAAGGTGATCTCCTGTAACGGTTCCACCGAATCTGCGGCGTTCGAATAGTCAAAGAGTCCCAATCAATTTCCTTTCAGCTGATCGCTTGAGAGCAGGACAAGAGGTGCAGCATTTGCAAACGTAGCCGATCCAAATAGAACGCAAATGGAGTGGATCGCCGCTGCATGCTTTGAAGTGTAACGCCTGTTTAGCCGTCGCCATCTGCTAGATTGGCGGCCACTAAAAACCAATGGTGAGATTGAAATGTTGAATACCAATGCACTGCACACCGCCATGCGGGCGCAGGTTGATCAGGATTTTCTGCCTTGCGTATCGACGGCGCTGCTGCGCGGCAAAGACGTAGTCGATACGTTTTGCTATGGCTACGCCGACAAAGAGGCGGGAATTCCGCTGCGCGAGGACCATATTTTTCGCGCCTTTTCCAACACCAAGCTGGTGACTTCCTGCGCGGTGCTGTTGCTGTGGGAAGACGGCCTCTTGCAGTTTGACGACCCGATTGAAAAATACATTCCGGAGCTTGGCAACCGCCAGGTGCTGCGGCCCGACGCAACGCGCATCGACGATACCGAGCCGGCCAAATCGCCCATCACCATCCGCCAGTTGATGACGCATACCTCGGGGTTGTCGTATGGCATTTTTGATCCGACTACCCTGCTGGCAAAGGCCTACAGCGCAGCCGAATTGCGCCACCCCGGCAGGCCGATGAAGGATTTCATTACCGCATTGGCGCCACTGCCGCTGGCGTCGCACCCCGGCACGCGCTGGGAGTATTCGATTTCCACCGACGTTCTGGCGTATCTGGTTGAGGTGATTTCCGGCCAGACCTTTGGCACCTTTATCGCCCAGCGCATCTTTGCGCCGCTAGGGATGGTCGATACCGATTTCTTTGTGCCGGAATCCAAACGCAACCGGCTGACCACGCTGTATGTCGGCCACGATATCGCCAACCCGATGCTGCCCGGCCTGCTACGCGCTGATGCCGCGCCCTTCCCCGGCGCATACCTCAATCGCGCGGCTTTCGAATCCGGTGGCGGCGGGCTGGTCACCACCTTGGGCGATATGGTGCGGCTGATACAAAGCCTGATCCCCGGCGGGCAAATGCTGCTCAAGCCAGACACCATCGCGATGATGGCGACCAATCAACTCCCTGCCGGCATGTGGGTGCAGTTCCCCAATGCGCCGGCAATGGTCGGGCGCGCATTTGGCTTGGGCTCATCGGTGGCCCTTCACCCGGCGCCCTACGACCCGAAAGAAGTCACCGGCGAAGTGAGCTGGGGCGGTCTCGCCGGAACCGCGTGGTGGATCAACCCGCGCCTGAACATCGCCGGCGTGCTGATGACCCAGCGCTTTTACGGACAGGGTGGCATCTACACGGTGATTTTCAAGAACGAGGCTTATAAGGCGCTGGGCTATTAAGGGCTAGGAGACGAAGCTAAATGGAGATCAAATAATTGCAAAGTGCTGGTATGTTTTAGCATTCGGCAAAGCGCACATAATGGCGAGCTAATGCTTACCGTTTTTGAATCGACCTCAAGGAAAAAAGCTAAATGAAAATGAAAACAACACGACTTGCAATGGCACTGCTGATTATGGGTAGCCAATTGGGCAGTAACGCTGTTTTTGCCGCCGACGCGGCGCCTAAAGCTGCTGCCATTGATGTATCTACGGCGGCTCTGGTCGAATTTTTGTCTGCAGGCGCCGCGCCCGGGGCAGAGACGGACAACCGTCGCGCCGCCTTGCAAAAAGAGCTGACGCTCCAAGATGCGATTATTGCCGAGGCCAATAAGTTGCAAGTGATCGACCAGCGCAACGTACAAATCAGAATGGAAATTGCGCGTCGTCAGGCCATCGTGGTGGCTTATTGGGCTGATTTTGTCCGCCGCAATCCTATCGCCGAAGCGACCATGACCGATGCCTACGCAAAGCTGGTGGCCGCCAACGGAAACCGGCAGTATCAGCTGAGCCACATTGTGGTGGCAGACGAGGCGGCAGCGCAGAAGGTCATGAATGAATTGAAAAAGCCGAAGGCCTCATTCGCGGCGGTGGCGAAAAGCCAGTCATTAGAAAAACAAACAGGCGCAAACGGCGGCGACCTGGGTTGGCGCTGGAAGACTGAAATCGCTCCGCTCATCGCCGACAAGATCGTTGCTGCCAAACCCGGCGATTTGATCGGGCCGAACAAGAACGCCAATGGCGCGGTGTCGATTGTCAAATTGGAAGCGAGTCGTGAGCAGCAGATGCCCGAGTACGAAAAACTGAAGCCGCAGATTGAAAAATCATTTCGGCAACAACTGGAGCGGCAAGAGCTAGCACGCCTGAGTAAGCCAGCGGGCTAATGTAGCGGTGGTGCGGCGGCAGCGGCGCTATTTGCTGCTGTCCCGCGTCAGCTTATCGACCACCACACTCGCCACCATATCGCCCTCGACATTGACCGCCGTGCGCACGGTATCGAGGATGCGATCTATCGGTAGCAGGATCGCAATCGCGGCGGTGGGCAGGCCCACCGATTCGAGCACCAGCACCATGCTCAGCATGCCCACACTCGGGATGCCCGGTGCGCCAATCGCGCCGAGCATGGCGACGAAGAAAATCACCAGCTGATGCATCAGATCCAGCTCGATGCCGGCCAGCCGCGCGACGAACAGCGCAGCGGCGGCTTCGTAGAGCGCGGTGCCGTCCATATTGACCGTTGCGCCCAGCGGCACGACAAAGCTGGCGATGTCTTTGCGCACATGCAAATGCTGCTCGGTGCAGCGCAAGGTGACGGGCAGCGTCGCCGCGCTTGAGCTGGTGGCAAACGCCGTGATCAGCGCCTCGCGCGCGCCCTTGAAAAAATGCCACGGCGACATGCCGGTGATCGCCCAGAGGATGCCGGGCAGCACGACGATGCCGTGAAACAGCGTCGAACCGATCACCACCGCAATGAAGTGGCCGACGCTCATCAGCAGCGCCGCGTCTTGCGTCGCCACCAATTGCAACAACAAGGCGGCGATGCCGTACGGCGCCAGATGCATGATCCAGCCGACGATCATCAGGCACAGCTCCTGCAATTCCTGAATCAGGCCGCGAATATTGCGATAGCGCTCGCCACCGATCACCAGCGCAATGCCGAGGAACAGCGCGACGATCACCACGCTAAGAATCTCGCCCTGCGCCAGCGCCTTGAACGGGTTTTGAAACAAGCCGCGCATGAACTGCGCAATGTATTCCGGCAGCGGCATCTGGCGCGCCTGAAAATCGCGCGTCGCATCGGCAAACATCGCCAGGTGCATGCCCTCGCCGGGGCGGAAAAAATTGGCCGCGCCAAAGCCGATCAAAATCGCGATGGCCATGGTGCCAAAGAAAAACGCCAGCGTAGTCACCCACACCTTGTGCATCTGCTGGTGCTGGCGAAGATTGGCCACCCCGGTCACGATAGAAGCAAAGATCAGCGGCACCAACACCAGGCGCAGCAGATCAAGAAACAAATTGCCAACCAGCTTCGCCCCGTACAGCGTGCCCCGCTGCACATCCGATTCGCCGATGCTGAGCAGCCAAAAGCCCAGCCCAATGCCAATGGCCGCGCCAATCATGATGCGTAGGTTGAGAGACATTGATTTCATTCAAAGGCCCGCGCCGCGAAAAACAGAGGACTGATTATGGGCGACAGACGAGGATTCAGCGTGGGCTATCGAAATGACGGCGTGTCACCAGCACCAACTGACGAAATCGGGGAGAGCAGTCAAAGCCGACGACGGCCCGAAGCCAACACACAAACATCCACCCAAACCCCCTCCGTCACCTCCGCCATCAACGCCGGACTAATCCGCACCGCGCTGGTCGTGCTGCCCGCCGCCGGAATCAGCTCGTCGAAATCCTGCAAGGACTGATCGAGATAAATCGGCAAGGGCTGCAGCAGGCCGAACGGGCACACGCCACCGACCGGATGCCCGGTCAATTCGACCACCTCATCCAGCCCCAACATCTTGCCCTTGCCAAAGACGCTCTTGAACTTCTGATGGTCAATCCGCGCATCCCCGCGCGCCACCAACAGCAACACCTGATTGTCCTTGAGCCGAAACGCCAAAGTCTTGGCAATCCGCCCAGCCTCCACCCCATGCGCCTCCGCCGCCAGCGCCACCGTCGCGGTGCTGACTTCGAGCTCGATGATGGGGATGTCTAGATTGCGGGTGGCGAAGAATTCGCGGACGGATTGGAGGCTCATTGCTGTTTTTTTTGGAAGAGAGGGCTGGGTGTCGTGGGGTTGGATTAAGAGTATTCCGAAGGCTGAAGCGCTTATCCGTAGTATTTCGATTCGATTGAACGACTTAGACATTGTCAGTCGTAGAAATCAACTTGACTCAGAGTCTCTAGTCAAGAATTAAGAAATCCAATAAGTCTCACACGAATTAGCTCTGCCTCGAACTTGGACAGATACTCGAGAATTTGCTGTACTGCAAGCCTTTCCTCGATTGGACTTGGTTGCTTTTTTGCACGTTTTGCAGAACCATGCGCCGACTCACCTCGCCTTGAGCCAAATGCATTCATCTGAGTCAAGAATTTTGGATCAATGGCATCGAAGTCGGCTTCCGAGAAGCCAAATAGTCCAAACATACTCAAAAGGTTTGCCGCTTTGAGTCCGTGATTGGTGTTAATGGCTTCAGCTACGCGGATGGAAGTCTTGTTTGCGTGATAGCGCGCAAATTTTCCACCAGCTTTTGCATTCGTTGATTCCGCTGTCAGTGTTGCGTTGAGTAGTCGCGCCAAGTCTTCAATAAAACACTCAAACTCTGCGTGGCATAGCAAAACGAAAGCCCGAATCGAATCTTGTTCAGCTTCGGTATAAAACCCAAGCGGATTTACTTTAGGCAGAAGTGTCGTTTCAATATCCCCAATTCGAGTCTCCAACTCGATTAATGCAGACGTCTTACCCATCAGAGCTATCCGAGTCTAGCTTCGAGCACCGTGAGTTCGGGAATACGCTCTCCAACGATCTTTTTCTAGCGATTCCCCCATGCAAATAGTCGAGTAAAGGTCGCAGTTGTGCTTTTTGTTGTCGTTTCTAAGGACTTGAGGAATGCAGGATTTTCTCTGCAAAGCCTAATAAATTCTAGACGGATTTCATTTTCACGACCCGTAATCAATTTTGCTATATGCGGCATCGAGAAATAAAACACCATGCAATCAAAAACAGCGCGATTTAGTCTTCTCTCAAAGCCACTTGGCGTCCATTTGCGGAAGGCGTCGTTATGAAATATTTGATGGGTGATTTTCAATGCATCATTGAGTCGATTCGCCTGTTCAATGATCATCTTTTCGTCATTGTAGCCAACTTTGATTTAGCTTCAATGTAGTCGTATCGAGGAACAGCTTTAGATCACCCGAATAGTCTGCGATAAATAAAGAGAATGCAAAAAAGCGGATCACTAGCTCAACGTCTCGCATTCGAAAATCCGGCGCACCATTTCTGCCAACTAAGTCGATAAGCAATCCACAGTGTTCTGAAAACTTAAAAGCAAAATCAATGAATCAGGTAGGGTGCAACACATGTCGCAACTCTTGGGGGATAAGGGGAGACTTCCGCTATTCAATCGATAGAAAATTAAATAAAGCACTTCTTCTCTTTTCAACCGCGAATCACTGTGGTTCGCACAGTCTGGTTGTCGAAAGCAGCTACATCTTCGCTTAAGAACGAATCCTTACCAAGTTGCTTTAGCGTCTTACCGTTTAAGTCTTTGCGCAATTCAAGTCCAACCAATTTCAATGGCTTTTCCTCATCCAGTGCAAAGCGGGAAAGCGAAAGCAGTCGTTGCTTCCCGTCGATAACAATAAATTTTCCCTTTGCGTTGTGATTCTCCGCCAATACGAGCTGAGGAATTGGCAGTCCTAAAAAAAGCGACTCAATAAAACGACTTTTCCTTTCATCCGATCCATGCGTCTCGGCGCTGAAAGGCTGGGCTCAAAAGAATATTTCCTTTCTTCAGCTGACTGAGTATCGTTTCGGTAGTCCAGTCTGCATCTGAGACTACAGTACCAGCGAATAGCGTCGCATCAACACCATGGATGTCGTCTTCGTTTTCACTATCTTCAGAAACGAATTGTTCGAAATTTTGTTTTCCATACGACGCTCCCGCCATTAATGTTGAGATGTGCCGAAGGTCAAAGTATTAGCCGGCCATTTATTTAATTATGACAGGTGCCAATCTTTCAAACAAAGGCATAGCAACAGTCCGAACGGCATCTAAGAGTAATTACAAATTGAATTTGCACTTGAAGATTCTTATAGTCAGTTGGTGCTGATGGCACGCCGTCATTTATGCTTTCAGTCGCGCTAGGATTGCACTAACGTTCATCAATCCCCCCCGCGAGGCCCATATGCCAAACCACCAACCCCCCATCGCCCTCCTCGCCGCCGATGTCCCCGCCCGCACCAAGCCTTCGGTCTATCCCGAGCCATTTGCCTCGCGCATGGCGGGCCGCGAAAAGCGCGTGCTGGGCGATCTGTTCGGGCTGGCCAACTTTGGCGTGAATCTCACGCGCCTCGCGCCCGATGCGTCGTCGGCGCTGCGCCATGCGCATGCGAAGCAGGACGAGTTCATCTACATCCTTGAGGGCCGGCCAACGCTGCACACCGACGAAGGCCGCCGCACGCTGGCGCCGGGCATGTGCGCCGGCTTTAAGGCCGGGACGGGCAACGGCCACCGCCTGATCAACGAGACCAGCGAGGTGGTGGTGTATCTTGAGGTGGGCGACCGCTCAGCGGGCGACACGGTGGTTTATCCGGACGACGATCTGAAGGCGACGCTGGTGGATGGGCAGTGGCGGTTTTGTCATAAGGATGACACGCCGTATGGGTAAAACTACGGCGGGCTGAGGGCACGGCCAATCGTGGAGTCGCGCGCTATTCGGTAAGTTGGATTTCAGCCTTGCGGCTGGGATAGGTGTCGGTGGGTTCGGTCAAGCCGAACGATTTTTGAGTTCTTGCAGTTGTGGCAACAAGCTTGGAATGTCGCTTTGGATAATGCTCCACAAGGTGTCATTATCGATTCCCAGATAGCCGTGGATTAGGCGGTTGCGTGTGGCAATGATGAGGCGCCACGGCAGATGGGGATTGGCAACTCTGATTGGATCCGGAATGCGCGTGGCAGCCTCGCCGATCAGTTCGAGGTTACGCACGGTGGCGTCGTAGTTCAGGCCACTGGCAACAAACGCGGCTTGATCGAGTCCGTCGGTGTAGGCGATGACCTTTTCGGCAAATGCAATCATGTCGTCGAGGTAGAAGCGCCATTCGCGCTCTGCGTTGTCAGACATGAACGGCTTCCTTTTCCACAAATGGGCGCAACTCGGGACGCAGGGCTTTCTCGGTGACAAGATCAATCGACTGGCCGAACAAGTCTTCGAGATAGAACTGAACGCCGAAATACCGCGCTGATGTCGCCGGGCCATCGAAGGCGACCAAAACGTCTATGTCACTATTGATTCGCGCCGCGCCACGTGCAGTCGATCCAAACAAGGCAAGCGCGGTTACACCATAGCGGGCAGACAGTTCCGGTTTGCTATGGGCGAGCAACTCAATGGCGCGTGATCGGTTCATTTGTATCTCCGTGCTTCCTTTGTGTTGGGCAGGCATTTAACTCAACGATCTTTTACCGGCGGCTATCCGAATTATCCGCTTTGGCGATATCGCGTTAGCCTTGACTACAGTTCATTTAAGCTGATCTCTCAAAGTTCAATCTCGTTTGATTTCCAATTATGGCGAATTCTCCCCAATTAAAGGGTTGAGTTCTTTTTTGAAGGCCTGTGTTCCTGCTCCAGTCAAAATATTCCGGCTGGGTCTTAGCAAGGCAGTCGCTCAAGTTACGGCGGTCTTGGTTCCACAAAACTCGGCGGGGTGGCGTGCTTCGCTCCGACGTTGCTGGCAAGAAAATGTATTTCTGCAGCAGTCACTATCCAATCGCGACTTGGTCAGATTGCCCGTTCTCCGGTAACAAAGTACATGTCAAGACTCCCTTTGCCCTTGGCATCCACCTTGCCCCGATATTCACAATCGAATTCTTGACTGATCAAGTCGCAGGTGTAGGCGGAAATGTTGACGCGACCGATTTCTCCCGAACTTTCCATACGGGAAGCGATATTGACCGTATCACCCCAGACATCGAACGCATATTTGCGCTTACCGACAACGCCCGCGACTACCGGGCCGGAATGCACGCCAATCCGAAGTGACCATTTGAAGGCCTTCGCTTGGTTTCTCTCGTTGAGATAATCAATCATCTTCAGCCCGGCCCGCACACAGCGTTGGGCATGATCCGGGCAGGCCTTTGGCAGACCGGCGGCGGCCATGTAGGCATCACCGATGGTCTTGATTTTCTCTACCCCGCAGGCATCAGTAATGCTGTCGAAGGCTTCAAATATTTCATTGAGCTCTGCGACCATCCGGTCTGCCGGCATCGCCGAGACGGCTTGGGTGAATTGACTAAAGTCGGTAAATAAAATGCTTACTGCCTCATGCCGGACTGAGCGCACAGTGCCAGTGGCGGACAACTCATCGGCAATTTCTTTGGGAAGAATGTTGTGTAGTAATTCCTTGGTGCGTGTCTGTTCAGTTTGAAGTTCGGCGGTACGCTGATTGATCTTGCTCTCCAACTCGTGTTCCGAGCGCTGAAGCGCTTCAATCAGTGCGGCTTGCGAATCGAGTAATTCGCGAGCGGTACGTTCGTTCTCGGTATATAGGCGCACCACCACGGGATAAAGCAGGGCACCACAGAGAAGTGACGCCAAACCCGCCATCAATGCGACCATGAAAGAATTGAAGTAGATCTGATCCCGTTGCCAGGCCGGCACCACGCGGACGCCTTCAAAATAGCCTGACACTGGCCCGGTCTTATCGTTTGCCGATACACGCAAGGGTACGAACACCCTGAGCACCCAATGCTCATCAGCGACCCTAAGGCTTTCGTACGAGGTGGTGACGTAGTTCGGGGCATCGTGATGCGGTAGGGCGGACTCAATCGCTCCACCAGCAGGGGTCATTCCCTCTGCAAGTTTTTTCCCCTGACCATCGTAGATCTCCGCAATATCAAACAGGCCGCCTGAAATCGCATCGGCGGCTGCTTTGGCATGTTCGACGGAATTCGCCCCATTCAGATTGATTGCATCAAAGTGGCGCAAGAGACGATCGGATTCTTCAATGGCGAGTGACACCACGCTCTCTTCTGCGTTTTCTCGCGCGACAATCCACGCCAAAGGACTGGCAATGACCGCCATCAGAATGCTGATCATTGCAATACGTCCGGCAGTGCGTTTCTGAAACAGATTCATGGTGGTGTCGGCACGGCAAATGGGCAAGGGAATACAGCGAGTCCGGCTGCAAAGACAGCCTGCATCAGAATGAGGCTAGCATTTTCCCCCTTGAAACGCCGACAGTCATGATTTCTGTAGACATTCAATTTGTTGATGGCCGCACTTGGACCGCAAACGCGATTCGTTGGCACTGCCCATGCGGCTTTGAATGCTGACTGAGCGAAGTTTTGTCAAAAACACGAAACGCCTTACGACTTATGCTGTGGCAAGCTACCGGCTGGAGCGTAAGGAAAAGCTTGCGCCAAGCGACGAAAGAACAAGGAGACCGGCATGGGCATGAAGGCAGAAGTGAAGGTGCAAGCGCAGGCGACCGGCGCGGCCGTGCCGGGAAGCCAGGCGGAGCGATTTTTGGCGATCCGCCGGATGACGCGCTCGCTGGCGGCGCCGCTATCGAGTGAGGATTGCGCGATTCAATCGATGCCGGATGCCAGCCCGGTGAAGTGGCATCTGGCGCACACCACGTGGTTTTTCGAGACCTTTGTGCTGGCGGCGCATTTGCCCGGCTATCAGGCGTTTGATCCGTCGTTCCGGGTGCTGTTCAATTCCTACTATCACTCGGTGGGCGAGCGCCACCCGCGACTGGAGCGCGGGATGCTGACGCGCCCGGACCTGGCGCAGGTGCTGGCGTATCGCGCGCAGGTGGAGCAGGCGATGCTTGATCTGCTCGGCGGCGCGCCATCGTCACCACTGCCGCCGGAGCTGGCGGCGATTGTCGAGCTGGGGCTGCACCACGAGCAGCAGCATCAGGAGCTGATTCTGACCGACGTGAAACATTTGCTCTCGCGCAATCCGCTCAAGCCGGCGTATCAGGACAAATGGCCGCTGACGCCGATTCACGCTAGCGCGCGGCGCTGGCTTGGCTTTGCCGAAGGGCTGCACCAGATCGGCCATGCGGGCAGGGATTTTTGCTTTGACAACGAGACGCCGCGCCATCGGGTGTGGCTCGATGCGTTTGAGCTGGCTTCGCACCCGGTGACCCACGGCGACTTTATCGAGTTCATTGAAGACGGCGGCTACCGGCGGCCGGAGCTTTGGCTCTCGGCCGGCTGGGACGCGGTTGCCGCACGCGGCTGGCAGGCGCCGCTGTATTGGACGCAGCAGGACGGGCGCTGGATGGT
This sequence comes from Rhodocyclaceae bacterium, assembly GCA_016721505.1. Lineage (GTDB taxonomy): Bacteria > Pseudomonadota > Gammaproteobacteria > Burkholderiales > Rhodocyclaceae > JADKHX01. Next base: position 225,032 of record JADKHX010000008.1, read on the forward strand.
TTTTACGCTGCATGGCGAGGTGCCGGTGGATCCGCACACGCCGATTTGTCATGTCAGCTTTTATGAGGCCGAGGCGTTTGCGCGCTGGGCCGGGGCACGGCTGCCGACCGAGGCGGAATGGGAAGTGGCGGTGCAGTTGAACGCAAACCCGGCGGCGGATTTGACGAGTCAATCGACAACACAAGCGACGACAATTCGCGGCAATTTCCTCGAGAGTGGCGCGCTGCATCCGCTGGCGCTACGCGAGGCGCCGGCGGATGGCATGCTGGCGCAAGCCTTTGGCGATGTGTGGGAATGGACCCGCAGCGATTACAGCCCCTACCCCGGCTTTCGCTGCGCGCCCGGCGCAGTGGGCGAGTACAACGGCAAATTCATGAGCGGCCAATACGTCCTGCGCGGCGGCTCCTGCGCCACGCCCGCCAGCCACATCCGCGCCAGCTACCGCAACTTCTTCCCCGCCGATGCACGCTGGCAGTTTTCGGGGCTGCGTTTGGCAAGGGATGCGGGGTAAGGGTGAATCTCGTCAGTTGGTGCTGGCGATACGCCGTCATGCGCACACGCTGCGATCAGCTTCGCGCAAAGACAAGCAGTGGCGTGTAGTTACGGGCATCGGCAGCTTGCAGTGCGGTGATATACGCTTGTCGCGTTGCGCTGGCGTCAACCAAACTGCGACTGCCCCAGGTGAAACGGGACTGGCCTAATCGCTCGGCAAGCAGATCGGCCATCAGCCGAGCATGACGACCGTTGCCGTTGGGGAATGGGTGAATGGCGACCAAGCGGTGATGGAAGCGCGCGGCGACTTCGTCGGGCGGATAGCTGGTGTGTTCGATCTGCACAGCAACATCGTCTAGTAGTTTGCGCAGCTCAACAGAAATGTTGAGCCAATCGACACCGATATTTTTGTCGGACTTGCGAAATTGTCCGGCCCAGCGCCATGTATCGCCGAACATTTGCTTGTGTAATTGACGGACAAAAACCTCGCTGAGAATTTCTTTGCGCTGCTTGCCCGCCCACGCTTCGCCTTGCAGGATGTTGAGCTGCTCCCACTCGTTCAATTCACGTTGGTTGGTGATGTGACCTGGGATCAGGCTGGCGCGTTCGTCTGCATCGAGCGGCGTGGCGCCGGGCGGGTATTCGAGATTGACCGTCATGGCTTGTTGCGCACGCGCCAGAGATTTCGCGGTGGGCCATTGCGCAATGCTTCGGCGAGCGCGCGGGTTTGCGCCTCGACGGTTTCCTGTGAGGTCGATTGCGCTTCAAGCGCCATGCTGTGGCTGACGGCGGCCATTTGCTGGCGTGCCAGATCGGTCGCCCGGGCTTCCAGCGATTGCGCTAGCGGCTGACGGGGCACCAGGGAATATTGAAGCTCACAGTTCAGTGCTTCGGCGGCACGGCGCAGACTTGCCAAGGTGATCGTATCGTCAGCTTCGGAGATCTCCAGCCGCGTCACCGTCGACGTGGCAACGCCTAGCCGGGCAGCGAGATGCGTTGCGGTCATGCCTATGCCTTCGCGGATTGCTTTGATCCAACCGGACGATGGACGAGCGGGCAGGTTGGCATCGCGCCAGCGGTTCAGCGCGATGTCGAGTTGGCGGAGCTTGAGTTGAGGGAAGTTAGATTTCATTATTTTGCGTCATGATGCAATATATATTTTTCATATATTGCTCTATGATGCAAATATTGTAAATACTTTATTGCGCTTTGATGCAAATATGTGTTGCCAAATTGCATCTGCAAAGGCAAGAATACTTTGCCGGTTGATGCTGGTGACGGGATGGCCCGTGCATCGTGCGATGATTATGGTGCAAACTGACGGCCAAGCGATTTTGCCTTGACGAACCTGGGCGGAGAATCCATGACTGATGCCCGCATGACGCTGCGCGCGATGCCGTTTGTTTTTGAGCCGAGCAACGAACATTGGAACCCGGGCCATTGGAACGCGGCGCGGCCGGAGTTCTCGCAGGTGGTCAATTCGGCGTCCTTGGCGATGCCGTTTCTGGAGCCGTATTTGATTCGCTCGATGCGCGCTGCCCGCGGCCAGATTACCGACCCGGTACTGCAGGCGGAAGTGGATTTGTACATCCGGCAGGAGGCGGCGCATTACAAACAGCATCAGCTGTTTAACGAGACATTGCGCTCGGCGGGCTACACCTGCATTGATGCGATAGAGAAACAACTCGCGGCGGATTACAGCAAGCTGGAGAAGGAACGCTCCTTGCGCTTTAACCTGGCCTACGCCGAAGGATTCGAGGCGATGGCGCTGGCGATCGGGCAGATGCTGATTGAAGATCGCGTGCATTTGTTTGGCGACAGCAAGCCGGCGGTGGCGTCATTGGTGCTGTGGCATTTTGTCGAAGAGATCGAACACAAGAGTGTGGCCTATGACGTGTTGCACCAAGCCTGGGCGAAACTGTTTCGCGATAACCCGGCGGGCGCAGCGAAGCTGGACACTGCGCGGCTTGCTGAGCCGGTTCCGGTCCCTTCTTGATTAACTATTTCGCATCGTCTTGAGACCAGTCATGAGCGAACAACAAACCATCACCAAACGTCTACAAGCCCTGCTTTTCCTCAACGGGCTTGGCCTGTTTATCGCCGGCATCCTGTTTGGCTGGGCGTGGTTTTTTAGTCTGCTGGAGCAAATCGTGCTGTGGCCGCTGCCGGTGCAAATCGATGTGCAGATTCCGGGCGATTCGCGCGCCTATCGGATGGGCCACATGGAGGCGATTACCCAGGGTTTGCTGTTGATGGCGCTGGCCTTTGGCGGACAATTCATGTGGCTGAGCAAAAAGCAATTCGACCTGCTGTTCTGGACGGCGCTGGTCACCGGCTGGATGTTCACCCTGCCGGCGATGGCCAACACTTTCTTTGGCACCCGCGGGCTGGCCTTCGGCGGCGGGCCGTTCAAAGCCAGTCTGGCCAACGATGTGATCTACCTGCTCGGCTGGCCGCCGGTGCTCTGCGTGCATATCGTGTTTGCAATTGCGGTGATTGGGGTTTATCGGTATTTACAGTTGCCCGAAGTTGGGAAGCGCTAGGGTTTTGTTCGAGCCAAATCCTTGGCAGTCGTGGAATGAAAATTTCCCCGCAACCACCCTAAGTTGTCATATAGTATCTATTCATTTATAGATTCATACAACTATTCACAATATGAATTTGAACGCCGACACTATTCGTCTTCGGCTATCTTCTGGGCCGCTTAACGCGCGTCAACTCGTTGAAAGTATTGGAATTAGCCAGCCAACGCTATCGCGTGCGCTGGCTGATCTTGGCGACGAGGTCGTGCGCATCGGTGCGGCGCGATCTATTCAATATTTGCTGCGCGACACGTCGCGCGGATTGCCCGACTCGCCAGTTTTCCGCGTCGATGCCGAAGGTCGGATTCGACAGTTGGGGACGCTTGTTCCGGTTCGTCCGGACGGCTTTGTGATGTTTCAGGACGACGGTGTTGCTCTACACAGCGACGGGCTACCTTGGTGGTTGTTGGATATGCGTCCGCAGGGATTTCTTGGTCGGGCATATGCTGCCAGACACGGCGCAGCACTTGGGTTGCCGGCGCGGCTTACCGAATGGACGGATACCCATGCCTTGCGCGCGTTGCTGGCTAACGGTGACGATGTGGTGGGGAATCTGATGCTGGGCGAAGTGGCGCGTGATCGTTTTCTCGCGACGGCGGTGCCCGAACCGATTACGGATCAAGACAAGGCAGGAGCCTATGCCCGATTGGCGCTGGACGCCGCTCGTGGTGAAAATCCTGGATCTTCCGCTGGGGGCGAACAGCCGAAGTTCACCACGTATGCCACGACGGCCAACGGGCCACGGCAGGTCATCGTGAAATTCAGCGAATTGGAAGCGGGGCCGGTGAGTGAGCGCTGGCGCGACTTGCTGCTGGCCGAACACTTGGCTTCGGAGACGCTGCGTGAGGCTGGCATCGCCGCCGCCAAAACGCAGATCATCAACCACGCCGGGCAGCGCTTCCTTGAGGTTGAGCGCTTTGACCGCGTCGGCGCGCTTGGCCGGTGCGGATTATTTTCTTTGGCAGCACTGGATGCTGAATTCGTTGGCGCGGGATCTGGCAGCTGGCCGACCATTGCGCGCCGCCTTGCCATCGACGGGCATATTCGTAATGAGGCCGCCGACAGCGCAGCACTGCTATGGGCGTTCGGCACATTGATCGGCAACACGGATATGCACAGCGGCAATTTGTCGTTTGTGTCCGAACATGGACGCCCTTACGAGCTTGCACCGGCTTACGATATGTCGCCGATGAGCTTCGCGCCGCGCAGTGGTGGCGGGCTGCCTGACACGATTCCTGTCGCGACGATTCAGGCCGGCGTGGCCAACGAAACCTGGCGACGCGCCGACGAAATGGCGCGTGCGTTTCTCGCCCGAATTGCAATGGAAACGAGTTTTAGCCAGCGCTTTCAACCGTGTATCGCGGCACTGGAACAACACATTGAAACTGCCAGCGCTAAGATTGGACGACTGGGGTGAGTGAGTCACCGAAAACTGGTTGCCAGTTGGTGCTGACCGCACGCCGACCTGATAAATTCGTTGCGTCCATTTTGTGGTTGACCAATGTCTGCGCCAAAATCGATCGCTGATCTGCCAAGCCTCGGGCCGAAATCGCAGGCGATGCTATCTGGTGCAGGCATCACTTCAATCGCCCGATTGCGGCAGCTGGGTTCGGTGCGTGCTTATGCGCTGGTCAAAGAGACGAACCCTAACGCCAGCCTCAATTTGCTTTGGGCGCTTGAGTCGGCGCTGAGCGGCGAGCCGTGGCAGGAGGTGGCGCGTGTGCATCGTGCCAGTCTGTTGCTGGCGTTGGAAACGCTGACCAACACGTCCGGCGCAGCCACAGCCGCAGAAAAATAATGGCTGCACTTTCCGCCACGCTGAGCAGAAACAAGATGCGGTTTTATCTGCTGGGTGAATGCGCGGCATGCATGAGCGCAAGCGGGCCGGTTGATCTGAGCTGCCAACAACGCATCTGGTCGATAGCCGAGCAGTTAAGGCAGCTAGCCACTTGCCGTGACATCGTGCCGGGCATGAACAACCTGACGGTGATTTTTGATCCGGACCAACATTCCGGTGACCAAATGCTGGCGGTGATGGAGCAGCAGTGGACGGCGGTGCAGGGGCAGGCGTATTCGTCGAGAACGTTGAGATTCCGGTGCGCTATGGTGGCGCTGATGGCCCGGATCTGAGCGTGGTTGCTGAGCATGCGGGGATGACAACGGAAGAAGTGATCGCGGCGCACAGCGCGGCGGAATACGTGGTGTATTTCCTTGGGTTCCAACCCGGCTTTGCCTATATGGGCGGATTGCCTGAGCGACTGGCAACGCCCCGCCGCGCGGACCCACGGCTGAAGGTTCCGGCCGGGTCGGTCGGCATCGGTGGCGCGCAAACCGGCATTTATCCATCGGCGGGGCCAGGCGGTTGGAACTTGATTGGCCGCACTGATTTGCGTTTGTTCGATCCAACTCGCGAGGAGCCGATACTTTTGCGGCCGGGCGATCTGATCAAGTTTGTGCCGCTTGGCGACCCGAGCGACTGAGGCGATGCTCGACATCATTCGCCCCGGCATACAAACCACCGTTCAGGACCTCGGTCGTCACGGCTATCGCCATCTGGGCGTTGCGCAATGTGGCGCGATGGATGGGCCGGCGTTGTGGCTGGCAAATCGGCTGGTGAATAACGCGGCAAATTTGGCGGGTCTGGAGATGGTGGCCGGGCCAATCGAGATACGTTTTGAGCGCGCTGCGTGGTTTGCGCTGACTGGCGCGGATTTCGCGGCGACGCTGGATGGTCAAGCAGTGCATAGCGGATGGCGCAATCACAGCGCAGTCGGGCAGGTGTTGAAACTGCACGGGGCGAAGGCCGGCATGCGAGCCTATCTGGCAGTCGATGGCGGCATCGCCGTAGCGGAAATTCTCGGTGGTCGGGCGACCGATATTCAGGCGAAATTCGGCGGCTTCAAGGGTCGCGCGCTGAAGGCTGGGGACCAACTACCGCTTGGGCCGACGAGTCATCTCGAGCGACGGATCGGTGCTTGGCAGGCGGAATGGTCGCCGCAAGTGCGGGTCTTGCCGGGGCCGGAATTCGAGCAGTTTTCGCCCGACGCACGCGCTACATTTTTTGAGCACGCGTGGACGATTTCTGCCCAAAGCAACCGTATGGCGTATCGCCTGGAGGGACCGGTGCTGACGCGCAATGTCAGCGGCGAATTGCTCTCGCATGGTGTCTTGCCCGGCGTGGTGCAAGTGCCGTCAAATGGACAGCCGATTGTGTTGCTGGCGGACTCGCAAACGACTGGCGGCTACCCGCGCATTGCGGTGGTGATTGAAGCTGATTTGTGGAAGTTTGCCCAGGCCCCGGCCGGGCGGAAGATTCATTTTGTTGAGACCGACCTAGATGGTGCGTGTGCGGCGCGGGAAGAATGGCGGCACAATCGCTATCGATTCGAACTAAGTGCTTATGGAAACCATGGCTGACACGCTCCCCGCCCACGGATTGACCATCGATCTCAACGCCGACTTGGGCGAGGGCGAGGCATACGACGACGAAATTCTGGCTTGTGTCAGCTCGGCCAACATCGCCTGTGGCGGCCATGCGGGCGACGCTGTTTCGATGCGCACCGCAGTCGAATCGGCGATGAAACATGGCGTGGCGATTGGCGCTCATCCGAGTTTTCCGGACCGCGAAAATTTTGGTCGCACAGCAATGCAGATGCCGGTAGAGGCGTTGTACTTGAGCTTGATCGAACAAATTTCAGCATTGCGCAACATCGTTATCACTGCAGGTGGGCAACTAGTCCATGTCAAACCCCATGGCGCGCTCTACAACCAGGCAGCGCGTGATCCGCTGTTGGCACAGGTGATTGTTCGAGCCGTGGTGGCTATCGATCCGGCCATGCGTTTGTTTGCGCTGGCTGGTAGCGAACTGATTGCCGCGGCGAAGGCGGCTGGCTTGGCGGTTGCCGAGGAAGTGTTTGCTGATCGACGCTACGATGCGCAAATGAATCTGGTCGCGCGCAGCCAGCCGGATGCTTGCATCGACGATGCGCAGGAGGCGCTACAACAGGCGATGATGTTCGTCGAACAAGGCAAGGTGATCAGCGTGGATGGACAGATCATGGAAATCAAAGCCGACACCGTTTGCCTGCATGGCGATGGCAAGCAGGCAATGGCGTTGGCACGACTGATCCGCGACACGCTGACTCAGAGAAATATTCTTGTGCGGTCGCTGCCGCCACACCACTAGGGACCCATCGTGAATATTGATTTGCTACTCCCGCTGATTGGCATTCCGATTGTGGTGCTCGGCTTTGCCCTGCGCTTCAATCCGCTGCTGGTGGTTACGCTGGCCGGTCTGGTGACCGGTTTGGCGGTTGGTATGGACTTCCTCGCGGTGCTGGAAACTTTTGGCGAAAAGTTCATGAACAGTCGCCAGCTGGCAAGCTCATTGCTGATCCTGCCGGTGATCGGTTTGCTTGAGCGCCACGGCCTCAAGGAACGCGCGCAAGCCTGGGTGGCGAACATTCGTGTCGCCAGTACCGGGCGCATCTTGATGCTTTATTTTGTGGTGCGCGAAGTTAGCGCGGCGCTGGGCCTGCTCAGCCTGGGTGGACACGCGCAAACGGTGCGTCCTTTGCTGGCACCGATGGCGGAAGGTGCCGCGAGCAACCGGCATGGCGAACTGCCACCACACATCCGCGACCGCATCGCGGCGCATGCCGCTGCCTGTGACAACGTCGCGCTGTTCTTTGGCGAAGACATTTTTATCGCCTTCGGTGCGGTGTTGTTGATGACGGCGTTTCTCAAGGAAAACGGCATCACCAATGTCGAGCCGCTGGCGATTGGTTTGTGGGCGATTCCAACCGCGCTGAGTGCCTTGATCATTCATTTGTTCCGCCTCTCGCGGCTCGACGCCAGCATTGCGCGGCAGATACATGAATGGCAGCAAGGGGCAAATGAGCACGGCGGGAGCAAATCATGACCAGCATCATCAGCATTGATCTGGTGTTCTATCTGATCGGCGTGATCGTGATGCTGGTCGCCGGCATGACGCTGCGCGATGCGTCCAACCCCAAGCGTTACACCACGGCTGCGTTCTGGTTTTTGTTTGGCAGCAGCTTTTTGTTTGGCGATCTGATGATCATGTACCTCGGCAAACCGATGACCTATCGCGTGGTCGGGCTGATCGTTTTGCTGATTGCCGGTATTGCCGGAGCGAACTTGCTCGGCGCCGGGACGAGATCCGACGACGGTGCTGCCGAGCGCAAGAAATCTGCAGAACGACTGGGCAACAAGCTTTTCATCCCGGCCTTGGCGGTTCCGGTGATTACGGTATTTCTCACTTTGTTTGGCAAGGAGCTGACGATAGCCGGCGTGCATTTTCTGGATCAGAAAAATCTCACGCTGACCTCATTGGCGCTGGCCTGCATCGGCGCGATTGCAATCGGCCAACGCATCACCGGTAGCTCGCCGGTGGTGGCGATTCGTGAATCACGCCGCCTTGTCGATGCGATTGGCTGGGCCTTGATCCTGCCGCAAATGCTGGCAATGTTGGGCGGTGTGTTTGTCGCGGCGAAAACCGGAACCTCGATTCAGGCCATCGTCAATTTGTTCGTCGATCCGCAAAGTCGATTTGCGCTGGTGACGATTTACTGCCTGAGCATGGCCGCATTCACCATGATCATGGGCAATGCCTTCGCTGCATTTCCGGTGATGACCGCCGGCATTGCGCTGCCGTTTCTGATTTTGCAGCATCACGGCAGTCCCGCGCCTATCGTGGCGATCGGCATGTTTGCCGGATATTGCGGTACCTTGATGACGCCTATGGCGGCCAACTTCAACATTGTGCCGGCGGCGCTGCTGGAGTTGAAAGACAAATACCAAGTAATCAAAATTCAAATCCCTACCGCGCTGTGCGTGTTGGCCTGCAATATCTTTCTGATGTATTTTCTGGCCTTCCCCTGACCGCAAAGTTGCCCATGCGACCCAAGAAGACAATTCTTTTGACCGGCTTCGAACCCTTTGGCGGCGAGTCCATCAATCCCTCGTGGGAGGCGGTTCGTGCGCTCGATGGCAAGACCATGAGCGATGGCAGCGTGGTCGCCGTGGCCAAGCTGCCGTGTGCGTTTGTACTTTCGCTTGACGCGCTCGAGCAACAGATTCGAAAGCACAAACCGCACATCGTGGTGTGCGTCGGTCAGGCCGGCGGTCGGGCAGAAATGAGCATAGAGCGGGTGGCGATTAACGTTGACGATGCACGTATCCCCGACAACTGTGGCGCGCAGCCAATTGACGTGGCGATCCGGTCAGATGGCCCTGCCGCTTACTTCAGCACGCTGCCAGTCAAAGCCATTGTCGCTGCCTTGCAAGCCAATGGAATTCCCGCCGCAGTGTCGCAAACCGCCGGTACTTTTGTCTGCAATCATGTCTTTTACGGACTGATGCAGCTCGCGGGGCAAACGCCAAAAATCAAGCGCGCTGGTTTCGTGCATATCCCTTTTCTACCGCAGCAGGCGTTGCGCCACCGGAATGCGCCGAGTATGTCGCTCGAGGTGATGGTGGCGGGACTGCGACAGATCATTGAATCGACGCTGACGGTAAAAACTGATCTGATTGTGGCGGGTGGCAGCACGCACTAGCTTTGATGGAGCCCGTCTCGCCAGTTGGTGCTGGCGACACAGAAACTGTCAAGTACGGAAACTTGCGCTGCCGGGAACTTATTTGCGGTTTTGGGTCAATAGGGTGTGATGCGCCATATTTCCCCCGCCCCCATGACTGACTACCCGACGTCTGACAACGCTCAGCACGCCGCGATGACCCGCTTGGTTGGCGGCGATACCTTGGCGCTGGATCTGATTTACCAAGCCCACTCGGGGCCGGTGTATCGCTACTTGCTGGCGCTGTGCGGCGACGCCAGTGTGGCCGCCGACGCGATGCACGATGCGTTTGTCGCCTTGATCGACCGGCCGGCGGGATTTGATTCGACACGCGGCACGCTGGGCGGATATTTGGCCGGAATTGCACGCCGGGTTTTGTGGGCGCGCTGGCGCGATCCGCTACATCAGGCAACGCCACTCGATAGCAGCGATGAGACTTTCGACGAGCCAATGTCGGATGCAGCCGATGACCCGATGCAGATGGTGGTGACGATTCAGGACAGTACGGCGCTGATGGCAGCATTGCTCGACCTGCCGTGGGTGTTTCGCGAGGCCGTAGTGCTGGTCGACTTACAAGAGCGCGACTACCGCGAGGCGGCAGCGATTGCGGGCATTCCACTAAACACTTTGCGCACGCGCGTATTGCGCGGGCGACGCCGACTGGCGCTGGCGCTAGGGGCTAAGCATATGAAGGAGCAAACGCTATGAGCGTTATTCAATTTCCCAAACCTGAGGACACTTGCCTGAGCGATCTGCTTGCGCACGCTGGCGAAAAACTGAACAAGGAAGCGCCGCCGGAATGGGTGCAACTGCAACTGCGCGCTCATGTAGCGCGTCAGGCCACGGCACCGCGACCATTGCAGGCGCCCGTTCGGCTGGGTGCGCTGCAATCAAGCGCAGCGGGTGGCGTTGGCGGCGAATTCAACGCCAACAGTCCGATAGACGTCAAGGCATGGGGTGTTGCGTTCGCCGTCTTGATTGCACTTGTCGCATTAATGATCGGCTCTGGTTCCACCCGACTCGGTGGCGCTTCCGATCCGTCCGCCGCGGCACAAATGACCCGTGAGCTGAACTCGGCCGATGATGAATTTGTGCCGGTGGCCACGCCACAGCGCTGGAGGCAGCTTGTTCCGCGCCAGAGCGACACGACGACAGATAGTCGCAGTGCCGCCGGAACCAGCGCCCGCGCTTGGGTCGTTGCGGCAGAACTGCCCGCCGATCAACTTGCTCGATTCGGCTTACCGTTTGACCCATCCCGCGCTGGCGAACCTGTCCGCGCTGAACTTTTGCTGCACTCGTCCGGCGAGATTTTGGCCGTGCGATTGGAGCGCTGATTTACCTAACTTTCGTGGTCGATAGCACCACCCCCGTGCATGAAATCCGTTAAATGCAAATTAAACGCCCACCCCCCTTCGCCCCCCTCGCGGGGGGTTCTTGAAGGCTCGCTGCGCTCGATTATTACCGGGCGCACCAAACGAGTTATTTCACGCTAACCACAAAGGAGAAAACTTCATGACCAAAAAAACCTTACGTCCTGTTACCCTCGCGCTGGCTTTGTCCAGCCTGGTGACTTGTGCCACCGCGCAAGAGGCCCCTACGCTGATCGCCCAAGCGCCGCAAATCGAAATGAAGATTGTGCGTGATGGACAGCAGTCGATCGTCCGCCACGACGGCGGTGAGCAGCGGGTGGTGAAAGGCGCGCCGTATTGCGCCGATGCCAGCCATGAATCGATGCAGTTACTGCCCGATTCAGCTGGCGGAGCGCCGAACAAGATCGTCAAAAACACAGCCACACGTTTGTGCCGTGACGGCGAAGGGCGGACGCGACAAGAGGTGACTTCCGGCGGACGTAAGCTGGTTTATTTACGCGACCCGGTGACGAAAGAAAATTGGGTGCTCGACCCGGAGCGCAAGACCGCCCGCGCCATGCCCGGAATATCTGAGGTGATGGCCTTTGTTGACGGCAACGAACCGGGTCGCGCCGGCGAATGGGCGCGCGAGCTGCGCGACAAGATCAAGGAACAAGTGACAACCAGCATGGCGGCAGCCGGTGCTCCGGGTAACAAAGCCAAGCGGGTCGAAGCGATTGAAGTTGAACCAGTGGTGATCACGCGCAACGAGTCGGCGTCGGAAGACGGAAAAGAAAAACGTGTCGAAGTGAAAGTCATTCGCACCAGCGGAGCTGGTAAAGGCGCGCCACCGCCACTAGGAGCGCTCGAAGGCTTGCACGAACTGTCAACGGAAGGATTGATGCCACTGGGTGTGCGGATGCAGGCGCTTAGCTTTGCGCCTCGGGGAGCGGGGGTGACCACATCGCTGGGCAGCAAAGAAATTGATGGTGTGAAGGTCAATGGCGAACGAACCACGTGGACCATAGAGGCTGGCAAGATGGGCAATGAGCGCGCAATTGTCAGCACACGCGAAGTGTGGACTTCGCCAGACTTGCTGCTCACGGTCTATTCAAAAGAGGTCGATCCGCGCAATGGCGATGTGACCTACAAACTGAGCGGCATGAAGCGTGGCGAGCCTGATAGCAATTTATTCAAGGTGCCGGCTGACTACGACAAGAAACGCATTGAAAAAGAGATGAAGGTGAAGAGCCAAGGCTGAGTATCAGGACCAACAACCCATGGCATTAATCAATGCCGTGGGTTGTTTCAGGGCTGCTGTGAGACGTCAAATTGACGCAGCTTGGCTTCGACACAAGCGACTATGGCGGGCGGGACGTGCGACGACATGGCCAGAAATAAATCCAACACGCGGTCACTCTTGAACGGTCCATCCATATACAGAAACGGTGTGTGATTGGCACCCGCTACCGGCTCACCATCATCGACGACATAGTGAGAATAGCCACGGTCTTTTTGCCAGGAAATCGAATGCTCGTTTCGATGCTTGTCGTACGCAAGCTGGAAGCCGCTGATCGCGCCGTCTTCCTCTTCCCACACCACCAGATCAATCTCATGTGCAAAGAACCACCGGCGCTTGGGTTCGCCGGTGACCTGCTGGACTTTTTTTAGTTCTCGGAGCATAGATTGTTTGGTACGGATTTAACTACGACTGATTTTGTGATGCTCGGTCAGCACCTTGGTCTCTTGACTTAGGTCACTGTCCGACTCGGTAAACGCCTGACCACCATGGTCCCGGCGATGAAATCGTGAAGTGCTCGATTCCTTGCATTTATCAAAACTTCATCAATGTGCATGCATCGATGGACATGGCTTTTGTCGAGGCATTTACGAGCGGATTTTCAGTTGAGTTCATGGACCTAGGAAATCTTACTCGGTAGCGCTTTCCCGGCTTTGAAATTTCCTCAACTTGGAAATATTTCTCGCCGGGCGGGAAAGGGGGTCAGCGTAAGTCAGAAAGCCCCGCGAAGCGCTTATCTATAATGGCGCTAGTCCCCCGCCAGTTGGTGCTGGCGATGGAATGGCCCGTTCACCGGCCACACGCTGACACCGGCAAGCCCGCGGTTTCCTGTAGAGGGTGCGCTGTGAAATGCGCTGATACGAAAAAATTGGACATAAAATTTTTGATTCCCCCATTGATGTTGCTGATGTTACTTTCAGCGTCGCCCGTGAACGCCGCCGAAGCGCTGTCGGTGAGCGATCCACCGAAAGGTAGCGAATTGCAGTTGTTCATCGAGAACGACACGCTGGCACGCACTGATCGCTACTACACCAACGGCATCAAGTTCGGCGTCGGCTTGCCTTTCGATTTGTTGCAGTTCCCAGCCGCCTCAATGATACGCAGCCTCGACCCGGATAACGGGGCGGACATCCACGTCGGCCTGTTCCTCGGTCAGAACATCTACACACCGCGTGATATCACTATCGCCGCACCCCAGCCGAACGACAGACCGTGGGCGGCATGGCTGTATCTGGGCGGTGTCGCGCAACGGGTGCGGGGCAACCGGCTCGACACGGCAGAAATCGATCTTGGCTTTGTCGGACCAGCGGCATTGGGCGAACCGGTACAAAAGCAATGGCATCGACTGATTGGAGCCGCGCAACCAAGTGGTTGGGACAACCAAAGCAGAAACGAACCTGCCTTCATGCTCTCCTATTTGCAAAAGCGCCGTTTCGGCAACAGAAATGCCGATCTCATCGTGCACGGTGGCGCGACCATTGGCACAGTGATGACGCTGGTGCGCAGCGGTGTGACGGCTCGCTTTGGCCGGCGCATGACGGGTTTTGGTCCCGATACCATCGAACCTGGCGGCGCCATGCTGCGTGGCACTCGCAGCGTAGACATTGCGCCAAACAGCAGCGAATGGTTCGCCTTCGCCGGCATCGATCACCGGTTAGTCGCGCGAAATGCCTTCCTCGATGGCCCGGCGTTCAGCAACGGCCCTTCGCTCGACCGGCGTAACCACGTCTTTGACTTATCACTCGGCTTCAGTGCGCGCCTCAGCGGCTTCAATTTTTCCTGGACACGTATCCTGCGCAGCGAAGAATTTCACACAAGAACAGGTGGCAGTGGAAAGCAACGCTTCGACTCGATCAATATCGGCTTTGAGTTTTAGATTTGATTTATGGAACGCGCCGTTCGGACGACGAAGATCCAGTTTTCTATCGGTGCTCGGTGTCCTGCGACGAGTTGGCGCAGGCTTGCGATTGCGCAAAGGAAGAAACCGTTTTCGGTTGGTTGAAATGGTTAAAAAATGCGGAAATCTATTTTCCTTTTAGCGCCAGTCTCAGAGCCTAGCCCCTTTAATTCCGTGGTACTTCCCCTGTTGTTTTCCAATGTGGAGTTTTGAAAAGGATTTCGATGCCCGGGAAACTGCACGGCCGGGCAAATTGCTAAATCTTCACACCAAGGTGGCCAAAGGTAATTTTGTTCCCGGAGATTGGAGCTATTTGCTCAATACCGATGCAAGTTCTGCCGGCAAGACCGGGTATGAAGGATCCAACGCAATTTATCTCGGCAGCAACAGATTTGACGATTTTTACAACGATCACAATCACAGCTATACCAACGAACAAAAGCTTGAGGAAGTCTTCCAATGGCGCCATGGTGTTTTCAATAGCGTGCGCGACGTGGCAAAACGCGAAGTGCTGTCAACACACCGGGTGACCTTGCTTGGCGAGAATATCGCCACTGGTGGATTGCTCATCGAGACCCGACTGATCCCGAGTCATTTCTAGGAAATCCCTGCCGAGGAAGTAAAGACAATCGCGGGGGTTTGACGGCGTACCACCAGCACCAACTGGGACGCGGCATCAGCGTTTATCGTGTCTGACCCCACTTATTCCTATCGCGCTGGCTACCACTTTCCATCAATAGTTGATACAGGGTTCCACACGCAATTGCCGGCTGTAATTTTGTCCTTGTCATCGAGCACTCGGAAATTCTTTTCTGATTGGCGCTGGTATGCAAGGCCTTTGCTGGACCCGCTGGTGAGGCGCAACACGCCCGTCTTCGAATCGTAGGAATAACTGCCGCGCTTGCCATCAAAGTTGCGATACGTGCTGGCATCAACGATACCGAAGTACGCACCGGTGAACAGACCGATACCAGGTAGCGTACATCTCCATACGCTGCCATGGGGCAATGGCCCGCCCACTGCACCAGTATCAGCGGCGTTGGTCGTCAGTGAGAAAACAGTTGTCACGATCGTGCTGAGGACAATTGCAGGCGTGACATTAAAACGTTCGATGAAATTCATCGCGATTGGCTCCGAAAATTTTGATTTTATGGGTTGCATTTAAAGAGGCCTATCGTTTTATCCCCTTACGATTTGCTCTTCGACGGCGTGCCACCGGCGCCAACTGACAATGGAAATCTACGTTGTCAAAGCGAATTCCACCACGGCCCGTTTGATTCAGCGGAACATTATCAAGATGAGTGAATAAGAGGCGAGGCATTGAAACACTCTAACAGAATAATTCCATAGTAATTTCCGCCCCTCCAAGGCGTCAGATCAAGCCAGTCTGACGCGCAAACTTCTCAAGCGTTAAAGCTTCTCCGGCTCCATCACAATCGCCCCGCAGGGACACTCGGCGGCGCAGATGCCGCAACCCTTGCAGTAGTCGTAGTTGAACTCGAAGCGATTGCCCGCGCCGAGCTTGATTACCGCATTGTCGGGGCAGACACCGTAGCAGTTGTCGCACTCGAAGCAGTTGCCGCAGGAGAGACAGCGGCGCGCTTCGAATAGCGCGTTGGTTTCATCCAAGCCGCCCTGGACTTCGTCGAAGGTGGATTGGCGGCGGATGATGTCGAGCATTGGTTGCACGGTTTTCGGTGCGTCGGAGTAGTACCAGGTGTTGAGGCGCTCGAAGGTGGCGACTTCGTGCTTTTTGGGCGCTTCGTGGGTGGCGTTTCTGAGCCAGGCATCGATATGCCGCGCGGCCTTTTTGCCGTGGCCGATGGCAACGGTGACATTGCGCTCGGCGGGGACCATGTCGCCGCCGGCGAAGATGCCGGGGTGGCCAGTCATCATGTTCGGCGCGACTTTGACCACGCCGTCGGTCAGCTCCAGTCCCGGCACGCCATCAAGCAAACCCAAGTCGACATCCTGGCCAAGTGCCAGTACCACCGAGTCGGCTTCCATGGTTTCGAATTCGCCGGTGGGTTGCGGAAAACCCTTGTCATCGAGCACCATTTTCTCGATGGTGATGGAGGACTCGCCGGCCTGCTTGATGGTCGACAACCACTTGACCATGACGCCTTCCTGCAGCGCTTCCTCGATTTCAAAATCGTGTGCCGGCGCCTTTTCTCGATTGCGGCGATAAACGATGATCGGGTCGGCACCCATACGCTTGGCGGTGCGGGCGACATCAATTGCGGTGTTGCCGCCGCCATAAACGATGACGCGGCGGCCGAGCATGGGTTTGTCTTCACGTTCCATGCTGCGCAACACGGAAATCGCGTCGACAATCCTGGCGGTGTCGCCGGCCGGGATATAGGCCCGCTTGCCGATGTGCGCGCCAACGGCGAGGAAGGCGGCATCGAACTTGCCTGTTTGCATGCTCTCGAGGATATTGTCGACACGGCTATTGAGTTTGACCTCGACGCCGAGGGCAACGATGCGCTGCATTGGATGCTGTCGTGTGGGCCGTCCACATGCGCGACCAGGTAACGGGCGGCACCGCGTACTGGCTGGACGACGGGGCGGATACCGGGGATATAGCGGCGCAGGATTGGTGCTGGGTCAAGCCAGGCGATACCGCCGAGGCGCTTTGGCGGCGTGAGCTGGCCCCTATGGGCTTGCGGTTGCTGAGCGGGGTGTTGACCAGGCTAGATGCCGGGGAGGTGCCGAGGACGCCTCAAGACCCGGACATGGCCACCTGGAGCCTGCTTACGTGGCCAAGCGATTGGCCGGGAGCCGGTGAGTTAAATTCGTGTCCTGAATCCATCGACGCTTTGTCCTGAATTCAGGGCCGCTTTACTAGTGTCACTTTCAACGATGACGGTACCCGATACAGAGGCGCTGCATAACGAGAGAGACAAAACCATGAATCCCATTGTTTACGCCATACCCGTATTCATGCTCACCATCCTGCTCGAGGCCTGGGTGGCCGGCGGCGCGGTGTGGCGGTCTCACGACATTCCCGACGCCATCACCAGCCTGCACCACGGCCTGTTGAGCCAGGTGACCAACGCCTTCACCAAGATCGCCACGCTGGGCATCTACATCGCGGTGATGAGGCCTACCGCTTTACCGAATGGTCATGAGCAGTATTCCGCTGTGGATTCTGGCCCTGGTGCTGTACGACCTGTGTTACTACTGGGCGCACCGCATGTACCACGAGGTCAATGTCATATGGGCCTCGCATGGCCCTCCACTCGTCGGAGTACTACAACCTGTCCACCGCACTGCGGCAGACCTCTACCGGTGCGTTATTCGGCTGGGTGTTCTACCTGCCCCTGGCGGTGCTCGGTATCCCATGGCAGATGCTGGTGATCGTGGGCCTGATCGACCTGCTGTACCAGTACTGGGTACACCGAGCTGATAGGCCGCATGGGCGTGCTGGAACCGCATTCTGGTCACGCCCAGCAACCACCGCGTGCACCACGGCCAGAACGACTACTGCATCGACAAGAACTACGGCGGTATCCCTGGTCCTGTGGGACCGTCTGTTCGGCACTTTGCCGACGAGCGCGATGACGAGAAAATTTGCTACGGCATCCGCAAGCCGCTGCACAGCTTCAGCCCGATCAAGGGGCAACCTGCACTACTACGCCGACCTGTGGCAGATGTCCCGTGCGGCAAAGGGCTGGCGCGCCAAGCTGGTGTCTGGGTGGCGCCACCGGGCGGCTGGACCGACGAACCCATCGAACATTTCGAGCCCGCACCTTTACCCGCTTTGATGTGCAAACCCCGCGCCGCTGCGTTGGTACGTGGCGCTGCAGTCCGCGGTGCTGGTGCCTTTGTTTCGCATTTCATCGGTGTGGCCATGGGCCTGGACAGAGGCACGGCCGCAGGTACGCGCTGGGCATTTTGGTCACGGCGGTGGCGCTGGGGCGCTGCTCGAGCGTTTTGTCTGGGGCAAGTGGCTGGAGCAGGTGGTCTGCTGGCGCTGGTGTTGTTCGCCGCCGTGCCGCAGTGGTTTGGGCCTGAGGCGCCGTCGCTGCTCAAGGTGCGTTGCTGTGGTGTTGTGTGGGGGAGTGTGGTCTGGCTGAACCGCCGGGCCGTTGCCCCTGCCAACGCGGTGGGAGTGGCAGCATGAATCCGAGGCCTTGTCGGATCTGGTGCTGCTGCTGGGGTGTGCCGCTATCCTGTGGTTTCACCTGCGCCAGCGGCCTGCTGTGGCAGTGGCCGCCGGCCTGATCGGTTTGGCGGCCTGCCTGGGTGTACTGCGGCATTCGGCCAAGCCGATGCTGGGGCCACACCGTTTCACCAGCCTGCTGGCCGCATGTGCTGCGTTT
>JADKHX010000009.1 GCA_016721505.1 Rhodocyclaceae bacterium
AGAGCTTAGACGGTTTGAAGATGCGCAATTACGACAAAGCGATCAGCCTTAAACCCGACTAGCGGAGGCCTTCTCCAACCGAGGTATTGCGCTCAAAGAATTTCAACAATCTGACGCTGCGCTGGCTAGTTACGACAAAGCCATTAGCCTTAAACCCGATTACGTCGAGGCCTACTCCAACCGGGGATTGCGCTCTATGAACTTAGACAGTTCGATGCCGCATTCGCCTGTTATGACAAAGCGCTTCAGTATCAAACCGATCACGCCGGGACAATTGGAATAAAAGCTTGGCGCTTCTACTATGCGGTGACTATGCGCCGGTCAGTTTTGTATGAATGGCGTTGGAGCGCTGGAACAACAGGCCTAAAGCGACCAGATTTTGTCCAACCACTGTGGTCAGGTACCGAGTCATTGCTCGGTAAAACCGTCCTTTGCAGAGTGAACAAGGCTTCGGTGACACGATTCAGTTCATGCGTTATGCAACATTGGTAGCTGAACGGGCAGGACGTGTACTGCCCAAGTTCCTAAACAACTGATGGGTCTGCTACAGGGTTCAAAGGGTGGAGTGAGTGGGCAGTGCAAGAGGCGCACTGCCAGCTTTTGATTTTCATTACCCATTGCCTCGCTGCCATTGATCTTCGAGACAAATCTGGCGACCATTCCAAGGGAACGCCTATCTAACAAGCGCCCCGATAAGGTGCATGCGTGGAGCAAGAGGCTGGGGGAAAAAGCACGGCCGCGTGTTGGTATTGTGTGGAGCGGGAGTCCAGGACATAAGCACGACCACACCCGCAGCATTGCCTTAGCTTCGCTGATCGATTATCTGCCAGACGGGTTGGAGTATGTGAGTCTGCAAAAGGACTTACGTAGCAGTGACAGCGTCACACTTGCAGGCTGTTCTCGGATCAGGCACTTTGGCGATGAGCTTCGCGATTTCACTGATACTGCCGCGCTTTGTGAGCTGATGGACATTGTGATCAGTGTCGATACCAGTGTGGCGCATTTAAGTGGCGCGCTTGGCAAACCCACTTGGGTATTGTTGCCCTTTGTTCCAGATTGGCGTTGGCTGTTAGACAGAGACGACAGCCCTGGTATTCGTCCGTAAAACTATACCGGCAAGGCGAGGAAAGGGTTTGGAGCAGCGTTTGGAAAGGAAAACTGATTTGCTGCTGCTGACCCAGTCCTAGGTCCAATTCAGTATTCCGTTGGACTTGAAACCCGGTGCTGGCGGAGAGGGAGGGATTCGAACCCTCGTTAGGATATTATCCTAAACACGCTTTCCAGGCGTGCGACTTAAACCACTCATCCACCTCTCCGCGGCGGTATTGCATTACTGCTGCGCTGTTGCCGGCGAAGCAGGGCGCGGATTTTATCAGTCTTCGCTATGCCGTAACGAAAGATCGATAGCGCGAATATCTTTGGTCAAACTGCCGATCGAAATGCGGTCTACACCGGTCTCGGCAATTGCACGAACCGTATCGAGGCGGACGCCGCCCGAGGCTTCAAGTTTGGCGCGACCGTTTGTAATGCGTACCGCGTCCGCCATTTGTTGCAAATCCATGTTGTCGAGCAAGATGAGTTTGGCGCCAACAGTTAAGGCTTCGTCAAGCTGTGCCAGTGTTTCGACTTCAATTTGGATGAACACATTTTCCTTAGCTAGCGCCTGCGCCGCAATCAGCGCCGGGCGGACGCCGCCAGCAGCCATGATGTGATTTTCTTTGATCAGGATGCCGTCATACAGACCGAGCCGGTGATTAGTTCCGCCGCCGCATCTCACCGCATATTTTTGTGCGAGACGCAAGCCGGGTAAGGTCTTGCGGGTGTCAACGATTTGCGCGCGGGTGCCGGCCACAGCGTCGACGTAAAGCCGAGTTACGGTGGCGGTGGCGGAAAGCAGTTGCAAGAAATTAAGCGCCGCGCGTTCAGCCGAAAGCAGCGCGCGAGTGTTGGCTTGGATTTCACACAAAGCTTGACCAGCACGCACAGTTTCACCATCGGCGACGTGCCATCGTATTCGCGCAGTCTTATCCAATTGATTAAAACAGGCGTCGAACCACGCGGTGCCAGCGATAACTGCGGCTTCACGACAGATGACAGTGCCGCGTGACATTCGCCCGGCAGGCGAAAGTTGCGCGGTGAGATCGCCACTGCCGAGGTCTTCGGCCAGGGCAGTTTGCACATTTACTTGTACTTCTGCACGCAGCGTGTCGGGAAATTGCGCCATGACAAAAACCGAAAATTTGGAGTGTGCGAAGTTTACCATCCGTACTTGCCTTGGAAGGCGACAGACCCGCAGCAAGCGCGTGTATCGAATCTGGAAATCGCGTATAGACTGTTTCGAGGTTTTTCTCGATTAAACCCCGTTGGACCAGCCGGAGGTCGATATGCTAAACACCTTAGATGCTGTCATCGCGCAACGTTATTGGGCGTGGGCGAGTTGTGCCATTTTGTGTGTTGTTTGTCTTGCGATGGCTCCTGCGTCACTTTGGTGGCTGCTGCCGGGTGGCGCATTCGGCACACTGACCTACATTGGTTTTATCGACTACACAGTGGGTCCACAAGCAATACGCCGCAACTATCCGGTCATTGCACATTTTCGTTTTTTCTTTGAAATGGTCCGCCCGGAAATCCGCCAGTACTTCATAGAGGCTGATTCCGACGAATTACCTTTCTCGCGTGCTCAACGCTCGATCGTCTACCAGCGCGCCAAAGGCATGGTGGACAAGCGTCCGTTTGGCACGCAGTTGGACGTGTATGAACCGCATTACGAATGGATTAACCATTCAATGGCACCGGCCTCGATAGACGGTCACGATTTTCGGATTGTGGTTGGTGGTCCGGATTGCACGCAGCCTTATTCGGCGAGCATATTCAATATTTCTGCGATGAGTTTTGGTGCCTTGTCATCCAACGCAATTCTTGCGCTCAACGAAGGCGCTCGCCGAGGTAACTTTTATCACGACACCGGCGAAGGGTCGATTTCGTGTCATCACCGGAAAAATGGCGGTGACCTTACTTGGGAAATCGGTTCAGGCTACTTCGGCTGCCGCAATGCTCAGGGTGGTTTTGACGCGGATAAATTTGTCGAAAACGCAGCATCAAGCCAGGTCAAGATGATCGAAATAAAGCTCTCGCAAGGCGCCAAACCTGGCCACGGGGGTGTTTTGCCTGGTGCTAAGGTGACCGCAGAAATTGCCGAGGCGCGTGGTGTGCCGATTGGTACTGATTGCATTTCGCCGGCCCGGCATTCGGCATTTTCGACACCGCTCGAGTTGATGCATTTTGTCGCCAAATTACGTGTGCTGTCAGGTGGTAAGCCGGTCGGATTTAAGCTAGCAATCGGACACCCCTGGGAGTGGTTTGGCGTTGTCAAAGCGATGCTGGAAACGGGAATTACTCCTGATTTCATTGTGGTTGACGGCGGCGAAGGCGGCACCGGCGCGGCACCTCTGGAATTTACTGACCATGTTGGTGCACCGATGCGCGAGGCGTTAATGCTGGTGCATAACACGCTGGTTGGGGTCAATTTGCGTTCAAAAATCAAGATCGGGGTATCGGCCAAGATCGTCACCGCATTTGACATTGCGCGTGCCAGCGCGATGGGCGCCGACTGGTGTAATTCTGCACGCGGGTTCATGTTTGCGCTTGGTTGTTTGCAAGCGCAGACTTGCCATACCGGCCATTGCCCGACCGGAGTCACCACCCAAGATCCGCAGCGTATGAGGGCCTTGGTGGTGCCAGACAAAGCCGACCGGGTGTTTAATTTTCACCAGTCGACCTTGATCGCGCTGAAGGAGTTGCTCGCCTCTGCAGGACTTGGACACCCTGGTCAACTTGGGCCTGAACACGTAATACGGCGTATCTCCTCAACCGAGGTGAGGTCGCTGGCGACGCTGCACACATGGGTCAAGCCAGGTGAATTGCTGACAGCGCTGATTGATGTGCCAGCGTTCAGAGTGTTTTGGGAAGTATCGCGCGCCGATACCTTTGCCGCACCACCGAATGTGCTGTCGATGCGCGGATCGAAACTTAGCTAAGGTATCGTTTTTTCCTCGACCCAGCGATTGAGCAAGACCCGTGCTGGCGCGATGAGTTCGCTGGCAGTCAATCCTATCGGTCCGACACCTTGCGCTACACATGCTTCCGCCGCTGCGCCGTGCAATTGCACCGCGGCACATAGCGCTTCCCACGCTGGCCAGCGCTGTGCGAGCAGTGCGCCGACCATGCCGGCCAATACATCGCCAGTGCCGCCGGTGGCAAGACCGGGATTGCCCAAAGTGTTGATTCGCCAGCGCCCGTCAGGATTTGCCACCACCGTGCCGCAGCCTTTAAGTGCGACCACCGCATTGAATTGCCGTGCAAGTTTCAACGCGTTGCCGACGCGATCGGCTTGGATTTGCTTGGTCTCGCACAGCAGCAAACGCGCGGCTTCGGCGGGGTGCGGTGTGAGGACCGTCGGCGCGTTGCGACGCGCAAGATTTCTGGCCAATACCGGGTGCGCGCCGATGAGTGATAGCGCATCGGCATCGAGCAATAGAGGCGCTGGATTTTGCCGGTTGGTGCTGGTGACACGCCGTGTAATGGCTAGCGCTTCCGTAGATAAGCCGAGCCCAGGTCCAAGCACCAAAGCCGTGCCGTTTTCCAGCGCGTCATCCACACTACGCCACATCAATTCAGCTTGTCCAAAATCCACCGCCATCGCTGTCAGCGTGCCAACGAACACACGGCCTGCGCCGAGTTGCAATCCGGCGCGCGCGGCCAAAATCGCTGCGCCTATCATGCCTTGCGCGCCGCCAATCACCGCCAGCGATCCGTTGCTTCCCTTATGCGTGTTTTGCACGCGTGGGCGCAGGCAATTGACGTAGTCAGCGCGGGTCAAAATCGCGCCGTTTCCGCTGGCGATTTTTAGCCCCAAATGGTCGATCTGTATTACTCCGCAGTGATCTGGTCCATCCAGTGTGTAGAGGCCAGCCTTGCCGGCGATAAAAGTTAACGTGTGAGTCGCCCGCACCGCACAGCCGGCAGTTCCGCCAACAATGTCGCCGCTATCAGCACTCAGTCCGCTTGGAATATCCAGCGCCAACACGGGGCCGCCGAATGCGTTAATGCGGGCAATTAATTCGGCATATTCACCCACAATCGGGCGTTTTAATCCAATGCCAAACAGACCATCAACCACCAGGCCATATTCACCTGGGGGGACGGTAGCGTGAATATTCACACCGCCATCAATGCAACGCCGATGCGCGACGCGGGCATCATTTGGCAAAGCCTTGGCGTCGCCCACAAACTGCACAATAACTTTACGGCCACGTCTATGTAGTTCGCGGGCGAGCACGAACGCGTCGCCGCCGTTGTTGCCGGGGCCAGCGCAGACTAATACCGTGGCGGTTGGTGCGCACAAAGTTTGCGCCATGCGCGCCGCGGCGCCACCGGCACGTTCCATCAATGAATACGAGCCAACTGTCGCGGCAGATGCATGCTGCGCTTCGATATTTCTATGTTCGGCGGTGTTGAGCAAAATCATGATTCATTCTAAAGGGCATAGCAGGCAAATTCCGGCTAGGATTACACCTGTGACATTTTGTGAAAGCCAGCCTATGACGCACGATCTGTTGAACGCCTTGCTGCCCGAACTCAGCACACGAATTTCTGCGTTCCGGCGCGACATTCACGCACATCCCGAACTATCGTTCAACGAAATTCGGACTGCCAAGAAAGTCTCTGACTATCTCGAAAACTTAGGCCTGACGGTGCATAGAGGCATCGCCAAAACCGGGGTGGTGGCGAGCATCAAAGCCGGCAGTAGTTCGCGCGCGATCGGGCTGCGCGCCGACATGGACGCCCTGCCGCTGGCCGAACTAAACACCTTTGCGCATCACTCAAAAAATCCCGGACTGATGCACGCCTGCGGCCACGACGGCCATACCTCGATGCTGCTTGGCGCTGCCGAAGCGCTGGTAGCGATGCAAAAGGCCAATGCGTTTGATGGCACGGTGCATCTGATTTTTCAACCCGCCGAAGAAGGTGATGGTGGTGGCCGCGTGATGGTGGAAGAAGGCTTGTTCGAGCGCTTCCCCATGCAGATGGTGTTTGGTTTGCATAACTGGCCGGGCATGCCGGTAGGACAAATCGGCGTCATTGAGGGTGCGGCAATGGCTGGCACTGATAGGTTTGAAATCGAAATTACCGGACGTGGCGGTCATGCAGCGATGCCACATCAAGCGGTTGATGTGGTGGTGGCAGGTAGTGCCCTAGTGAGTTCGCTGCAATCCCTGGTCTCGCGCAGTCGCGATCCGCTCGATCCAGTGGTCATCAGCGTCACGCGTTTTCATGCCGGCACAGCCGACAATGTCTTACCCGAAGTGGCGATACTTGGCGGTACAGTCAGAACGATGGATCCGGCAGTGCAGCAAGCCATCGAGACCGGCTTCCGGCGACTGTGCACCGGCATTGAAGCGACATACGGCGTGAGCATCAATGTCGATTACCACCGAGGCTATCCACCCACAATCAATGCACCAGCGCCGTCAGAAATTGCCCGCATCGTGGCGCGGCGGGTTGTCGGCGACAACAATGTGCACACTAATTTGAAACCGAGCATGGGCGCAGAAGATTTCGCCTACTTAGCCCAAGCCGCCCCCGGCTGCTATATCTGGCTAGGCAACGGCGGCAGCGAAGGCAACTGCATGTTGCACAACGCCTACTACGATTTCAACGATGAGATTATTCCGCTTGGGATTCGCTATTGGACGGGATTGGTTCAACACGTCTTGGCGGTGGAATGATTTTTTGCGATGGTCCCGATTTAAATTCTCAACACACTACCGGTGAAACATCCCGCGCTGGCGATGCGCGAGAGTTGCGGCAGCAAGACTAATCCTGTGTCTTTGTGCAAGGCACGCGCCGCGTCAGCAAGGTCTTCACCAGTTGGTGCTGGTAACACGCCGTTACTAGCCAACGCAATCGCATTCCCCGCATCGTTAGACGGGAACACAATCGCATGTCCGTCAAAGGCTTCAATGAGACGCTTTTTGCTGGCTGCGTAATCACGGCGCCGCGACAAAAGATTGACGCAGAGCATTCCCTCCTCAGCGAGATGCGATTTGCAATTCAAATAAAACGGTACCGAATCCAAACGATTGGCGCGCGCTTTGGCATCAAAGCCATCGACCAAAATCAGGTCGAATTTTTGCTTGGAGACTGCAACGAAATCAGCGCCATCAGCAATGCGGATTTTGATTCGCGCCGGGTCATCAGGTAGCTTGAAAAATTGCCGTGCAGCGGCCTCAATGCGTGGGTCAATTTCCACCACGGTGAGTTGCGCTTGCGGCCGGTAACGCCACAAAAATTTTAATAGCGAACCGGCACCCAAACCGATCAGCAACACACGTTTTGGCCAGTCGTTCGGGTACATCAGCAGCGGCAACATCATCTCGCGGGTGTACTCCAGCTCAAGCGTATAGGGGCGCGCGACGCGCATCGCGCCTTGGATCCATTCCGAGCCGAAGTGCAAATAGCGTACGCCGGATTTTTCGCTGATGTCGATGGGGGTCATGGCTCAGGCGATACGTTGTTAAGCAGCGCCACCGCCGCCGCGATGCGATGCTGTGCGCGATGCGCTAGCTGCCGGCGATTTTGCTCGGGATGCTCTTCACTTCGAAGCACGCGTAACCTTGCTGTCAGCCCACCTGCGGCGGCGATGTTAAACATGCAACGCAACAGAGTCATTTCGCCAAGAAATGCTGGCGCTTCGCTGCGTGCACCGCTGGCATCGTGATAACTCAAGCTTAGGCAATGCAACTGCGCGGCGGAATCCAGCGCGCTTTGAAACAATGCCGCATGAAACGGCAAAACCTGCGCGCCACTACTGGTGGTGCCTTCGGGAAAAATCGCGAATCGTTCGCCCGCCGCCAGCCGCGCGGTAATCCGCTGTTGCGTTTGATGCGCCGCAGTTTTGCTACCGCGCTGAATGAATTCGGTGCCGGTGCGCGCCACCAGCCAGCCAATAAATGGCCATACAGCGATATTGCTTTTGGCGACGAAAGGCGAGGGTAGTACCGAATTGATAACAAAGATATCGATAAAAGAAATGTGATTGCAGACCATCAAGCCGCTGGATAAATTTTCCTGCGCCACCGCAGACTGAAAATCGACTTTCATGTTCAGCAAATACAGCAAGCGATCTGCCCAATCGCTGACCATTTCCTGCCGCCCTTTTACGTTGGCGCGACCATAAAACAGCGCGATGTGCAACAAACAACACACCAGCATGATGCCAATCAATAGCAAACGAACCAGCCCGCCGAGGCTACGGCCGATTGCGGCAATCGAGGAAACGAGATTGATTTGGCGGGTGAGGCTCATAAAGAATAGTGTGATTCGTAGTGACTTTTAGATTCGCCGGGCATTGATCTCAGGCATCAAGCGCCACAAAAAAAGATAGCTGCACAACATTCTAGGCGTGTCACATTCATGTCACATTGCATAAATAAACTGAGTTTTCCAAATTCAACTATGCGAGGCCACTATGTTCTCACCTCTGAAATTAGCCACCGTTGCAAGCATTGCTGTAACGCTTTCTTTTTCCTTGCATGCCGCTGAAGTGACCGGCGCAGGTGCTTCGTTTCCGGCACCAGTTTATGCAAAATGGGCAGACGCCTATCAAAAAGCTACTAACAACAAAATTAACTATCAATCCATTGGTTCCGGCGGCGGCATCAAGCAAATCACTGCCAAGACCGTTGATTTCGGTGCCTCCGACATGCCTTTGAAGCCCGAGGCTTTAGAGAAAGATGGTCTGGTGCAATTCCCGACAGTGATCGGCGGCGAAGTCATCGTGGTTAATTTGCCCGGTATCAAATCCGGCGAAATTCGTTTGACTGGCCCAGTATTGGCAGACATTTTCTTAGGAAAAATCCTCAAGTGGAATGACAAGGCCCTGGCGGATTTGAATCCGAAGGTGCAATTGCCAGACAGTGCCATCGCTGTGGTTCGCCGCGCTGACGGTTCAGGCACGACATTTATTTTCACCAATTATTTGTCAAAGGTCAGTGATGAGTGGAAGCAAAAAGTCGGTGAAGGCACTGCCGTGCAATGGCCTGTGGGTCTGGGCGGAAAAGGCAATGAGGGCGTGTCGGCATTCGTGCAGCGCATCCCCGGTGCGATTGGTTATGTCGAGTACGCTTATGCATTACAAAACAAGATGACCTACACGTTGCTGCAAAACGCCAGCGGCAATTACCCCTTGCCGGATGACACGACGTTCAAAGCGGCGGCAGCAAGCGCGGATTGGACCAAGTCAGCTTTTTATGAAATTCTGACCAACGCACCTGGCAAAGATTCATGGCCGATTACTGGCGCCACTTTTATTTTGATGCACAAGCTGCAAGACAAGCCTGCGCAGGGTGCTGAGTCCTTGAAATTCTTTGAATGGAGCTACAAGAACGGCGCCAAATTGGCGGCGGAATTGGACTACGTGCCGTTGCCAGATAGCCTGATTAAGCTGGTTCACGCATCCTGGGCGAATATTAAAGACGCCTCAGGCAAGCCGGTTTGGACTGGAAAGTAGAGCGGGAAAATCTGCCTCACGTTGCTTGCGGCCTGAGCTTTTTAATCACTTAATACGACTATGAGCCTGACATCCGTCTCGACTGCATCATCGGCAAAGCGGGAGTCGCGCCGACAGATTGGTGACGTAATTTTCTTCAATCTGTCGCGCGCATTTGCAGTCTTGACGCTGCTTATGTTGGCCGGAATTATTGTGTCCTTGTTTATCGGTGCGTGGCCGTCCATCGAACGATTCGGTTTTGAGTTTCTGTGGAGCAAGGAGTGGAATCCGCCGATGGAACGCTTTGGAGCGGCGATTCCGATTTACGGCACTGTGGTCACCTCAATCATTGCGCTGATCATCGCCGTACCAGTCAGCTTTGGGATCGCACTGTTTTTGACCGAACTCTCGCCGGTCTGGCTGCGTCGCCCTTTGGGTACGGCTATCGAATTGCTCGCGGCAATTCCTTCTATTGTTTATGGGATGTGGGGGTTGATTATCTTTGCGCCGATTTTTTCATCGCATATCCAACCCTTTTTAACGCAAACAATCGGCCACTTCCCTTTGATCGGCGCTTTGTTTCAAGGAACGCCGATTGGCATCGGGATTCTTGCGGCGGGAATCATTCTCGCCATCATGATTATTCCGTTTATCTCTGCGGTAATGCGTGACGTGTTTGAAGTCACGCCAACGATGATTAAAGAGTCCGCTTACGGGCTGGGCTGCACCACGTGGGAAGTCGTCTGGAACGTCGTTTTGCCCTACACCCGCGCCGGTGTCATCGGCGGCATCATGCTCGGGCTTGGACGCGCCTTGGGTGAAACGATGGCCGTGACATTCGTTATAGGTAACTCGAATTTTCTCAGCAGCGCATCGCTGTACGAGCCGGGCAACAGCATCACCTCGGTGCTGGCCAACGAGTTTTCGGAAGCTACGCCGGGCTTGTATACCGCATCGTTAATCGAGCTGGGCTTGATACTTTTCCTAATCACACTGGCAGTGCTGGTGTTTTCAAAAATCCTTCTGTTGCGCTTGTCGCGGCAGGACGGAACAAAAAGTTAGCGATAAATGATTACGCTCGCGGCTCAACGCAAACTGGTAAATCAAATCGCTTTGGCGATGTCGCTGATGGCGATGGCCTTCGGCTTATTTTGGTTAATCTGGATCTTATGGACTACGCTTGATCTCGGGCTTGCCGGGTTATCGGCCAATTTGTTTACAAAAATGACACCTCCGCCCGGTGCCTCCGATGGCGGTCTGCTCAATGCCATTGTCGGCAGCACGATACTGGTTGGTTCGGCAACGCTGCTGGGCACGCCGATTGGAGTTTTTGCGGGGATTTACTTGGCTGAGTTCGGACAGCGCACCTGGTTGGGCAGTGCTACTCGTTTCATCAACGATTTGTTGCTCTCCGCACCTTCGATCGTGATTGGCCTGTTTGTTTATGCGATTTATGTCGCGCAAATTGGCAAGTTCTCTGCATTGTCTGGTGTCGTGGCCTTGGCATTGATCGTGATTCCAGTGGTGGTGCGAACCACCGAAAACATGCTCAAACTCGTTCCCAACAGTTTGCGCGAAGCGGCCTACGCACTCGGTGCACCGACTTGGGTGGTGGTTATGCGAGTGACCTTGCGTGCCTCGGCGGCAGGCGTCATCACCGGCATCTTGTTAGCCGTTGCGCGGATCGCTGGAGAAACCGCACCGCTACTTTTTACGGCGCTATCGAATCAGTTCTGGAGCTTGAACATGAACGAGCCGATGGCCAATCTACCGGTTACCATTTTCAAATTCGCCATGAGTCCTTTCAAGGACTGGCAGGAACTCGCTTGGGCGGGTGTGTTTCTGATTACGATGGGCGTATTGGGACTGAATATTCTCGCCCGCGTGGTGTTCCGCGAAAAACATAAACTTTGAGTCGACCTGACCATGATAGAAGAAAAAATATTACCAATTAGCGAAATGACCACTGTACTCAAGCCGCAAATACAGTTCAGGAATTTCGATTTTTATTACGGGAAATTTCACGCACTGAAAAACATCAATCTGGAAATCTACGAGCGAAAAATCACTTCGTTTATCGGCCCTTCGGGCTGCGGAAAATCTACTTTACTACGCACGATCAATCGAATGTACGACCTTTATCCCGAGCAATATTCGACGGGAGAGTTGTTGCTCGATGGACAAAATATATTGGCGCGTGGAGTTGATTTGAATAGCCTGCGCGCCAAGGTTGGCATGGTCTTCCAGAAACCCACACCGTTTCCAATGTCCATCTATGACAATATTGCTTTTGGTGTGAAGCTGCATGAACGCTTGTCGCGGACCGATATGGAAGAGCGCGTCGAGTGGGCGCTAAAAAAAGCTGCGCTGTGGGAAGAAGTCAAAGACAAGCTTCAACAAAGCGGCATGAGTCTTTCTGGCGGACAACAGCAGCGTCTGTGCATTGCGCGCGGCGTTGCGGTCAAGCCAGAAGTTTTGTTGCTTGATGAACCCACATCTGCACTCGACCCGATTTCGACTACGCGCATTGAGGAATTAATCATCGAGCTAAGGAAAGAATTCACCATCGCAATAGTCACTCACAATATGCAGCAAGCCGCCCGGATTTCGGATTACACGGCCTATATGTATCTCGGCGAAATGATCGAGTTCGGTGAAAGCGAACAGCTTTTTATCAAGCCGAAAATGAAAGCAACTGAGGATTACATTACGGGGCGATTTGGTTAGAGATGTCTGAACTTCTTCCGTCTTAAACGGAGGAGTGAGGGAACGCAAGTTTGCCAGTTGGTGCTGGTGATACGCCATTGGAATTTGTTTGGTGGGAACCGGATAAGCATGGATGATTGTTCAAAGTCCGCGTCGAACCGAGTCCCGACGCGGACTTTCAGACACAAAATGACATTCAGCAAAACAACAGCGTATCTCCAGCACCAACTGGCAATTTTAAAGTTGGCGATACTGCGTGACTGACGGAATTCGCCTCTCCCCAACCCCGTTCCCGCGAGGGGAGAGGGGGCTTTTTGACAACTGGGTGTCACTTTCCGTAGCACTCAGACTCTGCGGCAAACTCAGGCCCTCACTAGCACTGCTCTGCTAGAATTCACCCCCTCCATGAACGCAATCCAGACGCTGGCGATTTCCGCCCTGCCGGTTATTTTCGCCATCACGCTGCATGAGGCAGCGCATGGCTATGTCGCGCGCCATTTTGGTGATCCGACGGCGTGGCAGCTGGGGCGAATTAGTTTGAATCCGCTACGGCATATTGATCCGATTGGTACGGTGTTGGTGCCGGCGATGATTTTGTTGGTGTCGTCGGGCGCGCTGCTGTTTGGCTGGGCTAAACCGGTGCCGGTAAATTTTGGTCGGCTACGTCGCCCCAAGCAGGATATGTTGTGGGTGGCTGCTGCTGGGCCTGGCGCAAATTTGCTGATGGCGCTAGCGTGGGGATTGGTATTGAAATTTGTCGTTGTCAGCCCTGAATTTGCCTATGGTGCAGCACTGGCAGAAATGGCAAAGGTTGGAATTCAAATCAATGGCGTGCTAATGCTGCTTAACTTACTACCCTTGCCACCGCTTGATGGCGGGCGGATTGCGGTTAGTTTGCTGCCGTCAAATTTAGCTTGGAAGTTCGCGCAAATTGAACGCTTTGGTTTGCCAATAATGTTGCTGTTGTTGTTTACGCACGTGCTTGACGACATCTTGCGGCCACTGTTGCAACTGTTCTATTCTCTTATTTCTGCAATCTTCGGTTTCTGATATGTACGCTGAAAAAGTTCTCTCCGGCATGCGTCCTACTGGGCGTTTGCATCTTGGTCACTATCACGGTGTGTTGGTCAATTGGATCAAGTTACAGCACGAATTTCCGTGCCTGTTTTTTGTTGCCGACTGGCATGCGCTGACTACCGCTTATGACGAGCCGGGAACGATTGCAGAGAGTACGCGCGAGATGGTGATTGATTGGCTCGCGGCGGGGGTTGATCCGGCGCAGGCGACGATTTTTATCCAGTCAAAAGTACCTGAGCATGCCGAGTTGCATTTGTTGCTCTCAATGATGACACCACTGGGGTGGCTGGAACGCGTACCGACTTACAAGGATCAACAGGAAAAATTGGAGCACAAGGATTTGTCGACTTACGGCTTCCTTGGCTATCCGTTGCTGCAAGCTGCTGACATATTGATTTACCGTGCTGACAAGGTGCCGGTAGGCGAAGATCAAGTGCCGCATATTGAATTCACGCGGGAAGTGGCGCGTCGTTTTAATCATCTTTATGGCCGCGAATCCGGCTTTGAAGAGAAGGCGCGCGAGGCGATGAAAAAGCTGGGTGGTAAGCGTGCCAAGCTGTATGAGGAATTGCGCAATCGTTTTCAGGAAAAAGGTGAGGAAGATGCGATTGAGCAAGCGCATGCACTTCTTGATGAAGCGCAAAGCCTATCTCATGGAGATCGTGAACGACTTTTTGGTTACCTTGAAGGTGGCGGCAAGATGATTTTGGTTGAGCCGGATGCTTTGCTCACGCCTGCTTCGCGTATGCCCGGGCTCGACGGTCAAAAAATGTCCAAGTCTTACGGAAATACAATCATGTTGCGCGAAGATGCTGAGAGCGTGACCAAGAAAATTCGCACCATGCAGACCGATCCTCAGCGCGTCCGCCGCACTGATCCCGGTGATCCGGAGAAATGTCCGGTGTGGCAGTTCCATCAAATTTATTCCACGCCGGAAGTTAAGACCTGGGTGCAAAACGGCTGCCGCACAGCGGGTATTGGTTGTATCGAATGTAAGCAACCGGTGATTGATGCGGTGCTAAAAGAGCAGCAGCCGATGATAGAGCGCGCGCAAATGTACACTGAAGACCCGCAACTGGTGCGCAACATCATTGCCGATGGCTGCGAAAAGGCTCGCAAGCTGGCGCAAGAAACCATGCGCGATGTGCGCGAGGCAATCGGGCTGGATCACTCATGAGCGTGGTGGAAATTGCGATGAGCGGCGGCGGCAACGGCAACGGCATGTTGTCAGCACCAACAGGCGAGATTGCACATGCGCCCGGCCCCCGCGTCTATGGCGAATTGCTCGCCGAAATGCCGCGTGATTTATACATTCCGCCTGACGCACTTGAAATCATTCTGGATTCGTTCGAAGGCCCGCTCGATCTTTTGCTGTATCTGATTCGCAAAGCCAATATCAGCATTTTGGATATTCCGATGGCAGCACTGACGGCGCAATATTTGGTTTATGTCGAGGCGATGCGCACGACGAACTTGGAATTGGCGGCCGAGTATTTGCTGATGGCGGCGATGCTGATAGAAATCAAGTCACGCATGTTGTTACCACGCCCCCCCAAAGCCGAAGGCGCAGAGGCGGAAGACCCGCGCGCTGAACTGGTGCGCCGCTTGATTGAATATGAGCGCATGAAAGCAGCGGCGGCCAAACTCGATGAAATGCCGCAAGCCGGACGCGATTTTCAGTGGATAAGCGTTTGGATTGCTGACCAAGTGGTTGAACGTCAGCCGGAAGTTAACGTGCATGATTTGCAAGTTACGTGGCTCACACTGATGAAGCAAGCGAAAGTCCGCCAGCATCACAAAATCAATCGCGAAGAACTTTCGGTGCGCGAACACATGACTTTGATGTTGCGAAAGTTGCAAGGTCGTGGTTATGTATTGTTTGAAAATTTGTTCGACGTGTCCTTGGGTGCGTCGGGACTGGTAGTGGGTTTTTTAGCGGTGCTTGAACTAGCGCGTGAAGCGATGGTGGAGCTAACTCAAACCGAGGCGCTAGCGCCTATTTATGTAAAGATTCCAGATGCTGCAACTGTCTAAACCCGAAGATTACAAACGCGTGCTCGAAGCGGCTTTATTGGTTGCCAGCGAGCCTATGCAGTTGGGCGAATTAAAAAAATTATTCGACGACCCATTCGATGACGAAACATGGCGAACTTTGCTTGATGATTTGCGTCGCGATTGGCATGGGCGAGGCATCGAGCTGGTGCAGTTGTCGAGCGGTTGGCGGTTTCAAACACGACCCGAATTCACACCGCATCTTGATCGACTTAAAAACGAAAAGGCGCCGAAATATTCGCGTGCCGTGTTGGAGACCTTGGCCATCATCGCTTATCGTCAGCCGGTCACGCGTGGCGATATCGAAGATACTCGTGGAGTTGCGGTGTCGCCAAACATTCTTAAAGTTCTCGAAGGCCGTGGCTGGATAGATGCAGTAGGTCATCGAGATGCGCCGGGTCGTCCGGCGCTGTATGCCACGACACGACAATTTTTGGATGATCTGGGGCTGCGTAGCCTGACTGAATTGCCGCCGCTTACCGAAATAGAAAGGGTCATGGATCTTGAGCAAACCACAATTCCCGAAGTCGACGCGCTCCTCGAAGTCGACCATCTCACCTCGCCCGCCATCGAAACGACCAACCAAGCGAACGACGGCGACAGCGGCAGCGACGGATTCAACGCCAACGCCGACGCGAAGCCCGCGTTCGAGCTCACCGCAAGCGCGCAAGGCGACCCCATTCCGACCGACCCGCACTAACGCGCGAGCCCCCGAAGCGCCACTGGTCAAAGCAGTTGCAGACACTACGCATGCTAGCCGCGCCGCCCGCACACCTGAGTCACGCCCTAGCGCTGGTGGACGCGGACGCGGCGAGACTCCTGTGTTTGCCGATCCGCCAAAGCTGCAAAAAGCCTTGGCCGATGCCGGCCATGGCTCACGTCGCGAACTCGAAGAGTGGATCATCGCCGGGCGCGTGAGCGTCAATGGCTCGCCAGCGCATATCGGACAACGCGTTGGACCGGATGACAAAATCCGGTTAAATGGAAAGTTGGTTCAACTCAAATTTTCCTCGCGCTTGCCGCGTGTATTGATGTATCACAAACCCGAAGGCGAGATTGTTTCCAAAGACGATCCTGAGGGTCGTCCCAGCGTATTTGCCAAATTGCCACGCATGAAAAGCGGGCGCTGGATCTCGATTGGTCGCTTGGATTTCAATTCCTGCGGCTTATTGCTATTCACTAACGATGGCGGCTTAGCCAACCGCATGATGCATCCGCGCTATGGCATTGATAGAGAATATGCCGTTCGAGTATTGGGTGAAGCCAGTGCAAAAATGTTGGAGCAATTGCGCGGCACCATCATGCTCGAAGACGGCCCAGCGCATTTCACGCACTTTTTGGAATCCGGCGGCGAAGGTGCAAATCATTGGTATCGCGTCACGATTGGCGAAGGCCGCAATCGCGAAGTTCGACGCATGTTTGAAGCGGTGGGATTGACGGTCAGCCGCCTGATGCGAGTGCGTTATGGGCCAGTAACATTGTCACCACGATTGAAGCGCGGACAAGTGCGTGACTTGGAACAGATTGAAGTTGAAGCACTGTTAAAGATACTGCCGCCGGAAATACATCAACGAGCGAACGTCCATGCGGCCACGGAATCTGCACTGGAAACACTGGATGATTTTGATGCTGCCGATGACGCCGATTATTCAGCAGATGGCGATGCTTAATCGTGAGTCGGCCAGCTCAATCTGTGAATTTTGCCGCGATTCGTCGACGATAAGGCCTTGTAAGCATGGCGTTATCGCGCATGCTCTGATATAATCGCCGTGTTTTGTTGGAACTAATCTCGGAAAAACGAGAGCAGCAATGGGCTTTATGCCCATTTTTTATTTGTGGTCGATTTTAAGTACGCTGATGCAACTATCTGAATTGATTGAGAATACAGTCGCCGGCATGGGCTTCGAACTGGTTGATTTTGAAACCAGTCCGCGGGCGCGCCTATTGCGCATTTTCATCGATCGGCCAGAGGGTAGTGAACTACGCGTCAATATCGATGATTGTGCCGCAGTGAGTAGTCAAATGAGCCGTGTATTTACGGTCGAGAATATTGACTATGACCGGCTTGAGGTTTCCTCACCGGGCATGGATAGGCCGTTGATTAAGGCGGCGGATTATCGAAGGTTTGCGGGTTCAGAAGTGCAGATTAAGTTGCGTATTGCGGTGGGTAATCAGCGCAATTTCAGCGGAGTGTTGGAGGGTTTATTCGAGCTTGATGGTGGGCAGGTAGTGCGTCTGCGCAGTTTGGAAGCGGTGCATGAATTTGCCTTTGCCAATATCGATAAAGCGCGCCTGGTGCCTAAGTTTTAAGAAGTTAAGTTTTGATTCGAATGTTCTAAAACCGGATTTGCAGGAGAAAAAAAATGAGTCGTGAATTACTGCTATTAGTTGATGCCCTTGCCCGCGAGAAAAGTGTTCAGAAGGACATCGTTTTCATCGCCCTTGAAATGGCTTTGGCATCTGCGACCAAAAAACGTGTACACGAAGAAGCCGATGTGCGCGTAGAAATTGATCGCGAGTCCGGTGAATTTGAGTCCTTCCGGCGCTGGCTGGTGGTGCCCGACGACATGGTCGAGATTCCGGAACAGCAAACAGGAATAACCGCCGCCAGAAAACAAATCGAAGACATCGAGCTCGATGACTACATCGAAGAAGGATTAGAGCCGGTAGGTTTTGGCCGTATTGGTGCGCAGGCGGCCAAACAAGTAATCATGCAACGCATCCGCGATGCCGAGCGTGAGCAGTTGCTCAATGATTTCCTGGAGCGCAAAGATTTTTTGATCTCCGGTACCGTCAAGCGCATGGAGCGTGGCAACGCGATTATTGAAGCCGGGCGGATAGAAGCCTTGCTGCCACGCGATCAAATGATTCCAAAGGAAAATCTGCGTCCAGGTGATCGCGTTCGTGCCTGGCTACAAAAAGTTGATCGACAAGCCCGCGGCCCGCAGTTGATTTTGTCGCGCACGGCGCCGGGTTTCATCATGAAATTGTTTGAGCTTGAAGTACCTGAAATTGAAGACGGCTTGCTCGAAATCAAAGCAGCCGCACGTGACCCCGGCATGCGCGCCAAGATTGCCGTGAAATCCAACGATCCCCGTGTCGATCCTATTGGCACTTGCGTTGGCATGCGCGGATCGCGCGTTACCGCAGTGACCAACGAGTTGTCCGGCGAGCGAGTCGACATCATTCATTGGGCGGCGGATCCGGCACAATTTGTGATTGGTGCTCTGGCGCCAGCCGAAGTCCAAAGTATCGTTGTGGATGAAGAACGCCATGCGATGGACGTTGTAGTCGATGAGGCCAACTTGGCCATTGCGATTGGCCGCGGTGGTCAAAATGTGCGCTTAGCATCAGAACTCACCGGTTGGACTATCAATTTAATGACCGTCGAGCAATCACAAGTCAAATCAGAGTCCGAACACGCCACCATACGCAGCCTGTTTGTTGAGCGACTCGACGTGGACGAAGAGGTTGCTAATATTTTGATTGAAGAGGGCTTCTCTTCACTCGAAGAAATCGCTTACGTTCCGTTGGCTGAAATGCTGGAGATTTCAGCGTTCGACGAAGCGACCGTGAATGAATTGCGTGACCGTGCGCGTAACGTAATTTTGACGGCGGCAATCTCTGACGAAGAACAGTTGGAAAAAGTATCCGATGATTTGCTCGCCGTAGAAGGTATGGATAAGGCATTAGCAGCCAGCTTAGCTACCCATGCAATAACCGATCGTGATGGACTTGCTGATCTTGCCGTAGATGAGTTGGTGGAGATGACTGGAATTGATGACGCACGAGCATCGGAAATAATTACAGCAGCACGCGCGCATTGGTTTGCCGTAGAAGAATAAGGGTGGGTGTATGGATCAAATGACCGTTTCACAATTTGCGACCGAGCTGAAAATGCCGGCCACTGCGCTTTTGGAGCAGCTCGCCAAAGCCGGTGTGGCAAAAGAGGCAACGGGCGACGCCGTTTCCGAGCAAGATAAATCTAAGCTGCTTGATTATCTGCGTAAGTCGCATGGCGAAACTGCGCCCAAGGCAAAAATTACGCTGTTGCGCAAGCAAACCAGCGAAATTCGATCAGCGGATGCCACCGGCAAAGCCCGAACCATCCAAGTTGAAGTGCGTAAGAAACGCACTTTCGTCAAACGTGATCCGCTGGAATTAGCAGCCGAAGCTGCGGCTGAAGCGCAAGCGGCCAAGCCTGAGGTGGTTGAATCTGTCACTGTCGCCGCAGTCGAGGCGATACCTCCAGTGCCAGAGATCGCCGCCGTCGAAACAGTAGCCGTTTATGAACCTGCTGCGCCAGCCGTCGCAGAGGCAGCGCCAACGATTGATATTGAACCTGAAGTTAGCGTCGAAGCCACCGACACCGTAGCGAAAACTGAAACTGCAAAAGTTGCTTCGTCGCCGAAAACACCTGGCCGCGTTCGTTCAGTAATTACGCCGGATCAGTTAGCGATTAGAGAAGCGGAAGCCAAGCGCTCGGCAAGACTCGCGGCACATCAAGCGGCTGAGGTGAAAGAAAAGCAAGAACGTGAAGCGAGAGCTCGTGCCGAAACAGAAGCCAAGGCGGCGCAACAGGTCGCGGCAATAGAAGCCGCGGCGGCGACAAAAAAGGCCAAAGCACCTGCAGCCGGTGTTACTGGCACGATACACAAACCCGCAGGCAAGGCCGACGAAGCAAAAGCCAAAACTGCCAAGAAGGACGCGTGGAAAGAAGATGCAGCAAAAAAACGCGCCATCAAGACGCGTGGCGACACCGGTCCTGCAGGTTGGCGTGGTGCTAAAGGCGGCGGTCGTCACGGGTCGCGCCACGGCGTGACCAGCGAAGCCGCAGCGCCAGCGCAACCGGTCGAGTTCATCGCTAAAGAAATCCATGTGCCGGAAACCATTTCAGTTGCTGACCTCGCTCACAAGATGGCGGTGAAGGCAACTGAGGTCATTAAGTTGATGATGAAAATGGGGTCTATGGTCACCATTAATCAGGTTATTGACCAGGAAACGGCGATGATTCTGGTTGAAGAAATGGGTCACAAGGCGGTCGCTGCCAAGCTCGACGATCCTGATGCATTTCTTGACGATGTCGCCGAATCGCATACGGCTGAATTGTTGCCGCGCGCACCTGTCGTAACGGTGATGGGTCACGTCGATCACGGTAAGACATCTTTGCTTGACAGCATCCGCAAAGCACGTGTTGCACATGGTGAAGCGGGTGGCATCACGCAGCATATCGGTGCCTATCACGTTGAAACGCAGCGCGGCATGATTACGTTCTTGGACACGCCGGGTCACGAGGCATTTACGGCGATGCGTGCGCGCGGCGCGAAGGCCACTGACATTGTCATT
The DNA here is from genome assembly GCA_016721505.1 of Rhodocyclaceae bacterium. Lineage (GTDB taxonomy): Bacteria > Pseudomonadota > Gammaproteobacteria > Burkholderiales > Rhodocyclaceae > JADKHX01. The sequence continues at coordinate 20,732 of JADKHX010000009.1, forward strand.
TTGGTAGTGGCGGCAGACGATGGTGTGATGCCACAGACCAAAGAAGCAATTCACCATGCCAAAGCGGCGGGTGTTGCACTGGTGGTTGCGGTCAACAAAATCGACAAGCCTGGCGCAAACATTGAGCGCGTAAAACAAGAGCTGATTGCTGAAGGCGTAGTGCCGGAAGAGTACGGCGGCGATTCACCCTTCGTGCAAGTCTCGGCAAAAACCGGTGAAGGTATTGATGCTTTGCTTGAGCAAGTGTTGCTTCAGGCAGAGGTTCTCGAATTGAAAGCGCCGCGCGATTCTGCTGCCAAAGGCTTGGTGATCGAAGCGCGGCTCGATAAAGGTCGTGGTCCTGTCGCGACGATTCTGGTGCAGTCTGGTACGCTCAAGCGCGGTGATTCTTTACTCGTCGGTGCTGTGTTTGGCCGCGTGCGTGCAATGCTAGATGAGAACGGAAAATCAGTCGAATCTGCTGGCCCATCGATTCCTGTAGAAATTCAAGGCCTGACCGATGTGCCGGCAGCGGGTGATGAAGCGATGGTGTTGGGCGACGAGCGCAGAGTGCGTGAAATCGCGCTTTTCCGTCAAGGTAAATTCCGCGACGTGAAGTTGGCCAAACAACAAGCCGCTAAACTTGAAGGCATGTTCGATCAAATGACCGAAGGTGAAGTGCAAACTTTGCCGCTGGTTATCAAGGCTGACGTACAAGGTTCGCAAGAAGCCTTGATGCATTCGCTGACGCGACTTTCAACACCGGAAATCAAGGTTGTGATTGTGCACTCGGCAGTCGGGGCAATCAGTGAATCTGATGTCAATTTGGCCGCTGCGTCAAAGGCCGTCATCATCGGTTTTAACTCGCGCGCGGATGCAGGCGCACGCAAGATTGCCGAAACTTTCGGCGTAGATATTCGCTACTACAACATTATTTATGACGCTGTCGATGAAGTACGCGCAGCAATGACCGGAATGCTGGCACCAGAGCGCCGTGAAGCGGTGATTGGCATGGTTGAAGTGCGACAAGTATTCCGGATTTCCAAAGTCGGTGCGGTGGCAGGTTGTATGGTGACCTCTGGCATCGTGAAGCGCAACGCATCGGTGAGGGTGATTCGTGACAACATCGCGATTCATACTGGCGAACTCGAATCGCTTAAGCGGTTCAAAGATGATGTCCGTGAAGTTAAAGAAGGCTTTGAGTGCGGTTTGAATTTGAAGAACTTCAATGACATCAACGAGGGCGATCAACTTGAAGTTTTTGAGATTCAGGAAATTTCACGCACGCTGTAATTGCGGTCGAACACGGTCGAACTGGGTCTAGATTCGGATGGCAACAAAGCAAGGTTTTGCGCGATCTGATCGCATCTCAGAACAAATCCGCCGCGAGTTGGCGGATTTGATTCGCTTCGGTCTCAAAGACCCTCGCTTAAGTTCTCATCTGGCACTAGTGACGATTACGGATGTCGAAACAACGCGAGACTATTCCCACGCCAAGATTTTTTTCACCTCCTTGTCGCCTAGCGCCGCAAAGGAGGAAATCACCGAAGGGCTCAAACGCTCCGCGGGTTTTTTGCGCCGCGAACTAGGCAAACGCATTCGTTTGCACAAGATTCCCGAATTGCATTTTGTGTTCGATGCATCAGTTGAATACGGGAGCCGCTTGTCGCGCCTGATTGACGATGCTGTTGAATCGGATGCTGAGCGGGGCGGTGAGCCGCAGCAAGAGTGAAGGTCGCTGGTGTAGCTAACGGCGTGAAAAAAATCCGCCGCAAACTCGATGGCGTTTTGTTACTCGACAAACCCATAGGCATGAGCTCCAACCAAGCATTGCAGGCCGCGCGGCGTATCTTCAACGCGCAAAAAGCCGGGCATACCGGGACACTCGATCCATTGGCAACCGGGTTACTGCCCTTGTGTTTTGGTGAAGCGACTAAATTTGCCGGTGAGTTGCTCGATGCCGACAAGACCTATACCGCGACTTTGCAACTGGGCATCATGACAGATACCGGCGATGCCGAGGGTCGTGAAATATCGCGGCGAGCGGTGAGTGCAACGCAACAAGAAATCGCTGTCACCGTAGCGCGATTTCAGGGCGAGATTGAGCAAATTCCACCCATGTATTCGGCGCTCAAACGCGACGGAAAGCCGCTCTATGAGTACGCCCGAGCCGGCATAGAAGTTGAGCGCGCGCCGCGCAAAATTACTGTTCATAAAATCGAAATGCTGGGATACCTTGACGAACAAGTCAGCATTGAAGTGACTTGCAGCAAGGGCACTTACATTAGAACGCTCGCAGCCGACATTGGTGAGCGTTTGGGTTGCGGAGCGCACTTGATTGCGCTGCGTCGTACTGCTACGGGCGGGATGTCAGTCAGCTCGGCGATAACTCTCGATGTACTGCAAGCGATGAGCGAAGATGAGCGCAATGCAGCCTTACTTCCGGTAGACGCCTTAATTACCTATTTACCAGCGCTTCAGCTTGATGCTGAGGCTCGCACTCGCTTGATGCATGGGCAAGCATTTATGATCTCATCAGATCGACGCAACGGCGTGTTACCAGCACCAACTGGCGAGGTAGCAGACTTACGTGTCCGTCTGTATGACATCGGCCAGACATTCCTGGGTCTTGGCACGCTCACCGGTGATGGCGGGTGCAAACCTTTGCGACTGGTCGCGAGTAATTGATACTTAGGGCAAAACATCGACAAACCGCTTGATACAACACTGCGAGCGCCGCTATAATCTCGCGTTCGCTAAAAGACAAACATAACAGTAATCGCAAGGAACCTATTTCATGGCAATTTCTACCACCGACAAAGCAAAAATCGTCGCCGACAATCAACGCGCTCAAGGCGACACCGGCTCCCCGGAAGTGCAAGTGGCGCTGCTCACCGCCCGTATCAATGATTTAACCAGCCATTTCAAAGCCCACACCAAGGATCATCACTCCCGTCGTGGCCTGCTGATGATGGTTAGCCAGCGTCGTAAATTGCTTGACTATTTCAAGCGCAAAAATGCTGACGGGTACAAAGCGCTGATTGAGCGTCTTGGCCTGCGCAAGTAAGGGAAATTTGTCGCGTTTGCGTATAGCGCAGTCAATGTCTCTGTTGAAATACTCGTTGTAGATAATCAAGCCGATGCGGCCATTGTGGCGGCATCGGCTTTAATTTTTTGTGAAAAGGAAAACCTGTGTTTAATCCGACCAAGAAAAGCTTCGCCTATGGCGAACATACCGTCACCTTAGAAACCGGCGAGATTGCTCGCCAAGCTGGTGGTGCAGTCATTGTCAATATGGGCGACACGGTGGTATTGGCTACCGTCGTTGCAGCGCGTTCGGCCAAAGCGGGACAAGATTTTTTCCCCTTGACCGTTGATTACCAAGAAAAGTCTTACGCCGCTGGGCGTATTCCTGGAGGCTTTTTCAAGCGTGAAGGCCGTCCTTCGGAAAAGGAAATTCTGACCTGCCGCCTGATCGATCGCCCGATTCGCCCCTTGTTCCCCGAAGGTTTTTACAACGAAGTGCAAGTGATCTGCACCGTCATGTCATGCAACCCGGAAATCGATCCCGATATCCCCGCGTTGATTGGCACTTCTGCAGCGTTGGCGATTTCTGGTCTGCCGTTTAATGGCCCGGTCGGTGCTGCTCGCGTTGGTTATATCGATGGCAAATACGTACTCTGCCCGACCAAGACGCAGCTTGAAGCTACGCAATTGGATTTGGTTGTAGCTGGCACCGAAACCGCGGTGTTGATGGTCGAATCAGAGGCCAAGCAACTGTCCGAAGAGATCATGCTCGGCGCTGTGATGTTTGGTCACGAGCAAATGCAAGCGGCGATTAAAGCGATCAATGAAATGGTCGAAGTCGCGGGCAAACCCGAATGGGATTGGCAAGCACCGGCAAAGGATGAAGCATTGATCGCGCGGGTCAGCGAACTGGCTGAAGCTGAACTTCGAGCGGCCTACAAAATTACGAGCAAACAAGCGCGTACTCAAGCGACCCGAGAGCTATTTAAGAAGACCATCGCTGCGCTGACTGAAGGTGTGGAAAATGCGCCGGACTCAAACACCATTGGTAACACCCTGTTTGATCTGGAAGCGAAAATCGTCCGCAGCCAAATTCTCAACGGCGAGCCACGCATTGATGGTCGCGACACGCGCACCGTACGCCCTATCGTCGTTCGTAGCGGTGTGTTGCCACGTACTCATGGGTCGTCATTGTTCACTCGAGGCGAAACGCAAGCACTAGTAGTTGCCACGCTTGGCACAGGTCGCGACGAGCAGATCATCGATGCGTTGCAGGGTGAATATCGTGAGCGTTTCATGCTTCACTACAACATGCCGCCGTTCGCCACGGGCGAAACTGGCCGCGTTGGAACCCCCAAGCGTCGTGAAATTGGTCATGGCCGTTTGGCTAAACGTGCGCTAGTCGCCGTGTTGCCATCGGCAGACGAGTTCGGTTATTCGATGCGTGTAGTTTCGGAAATTACCGAGTCCAACGGTTCATCATCAATGGCCTCAGTTTGCGGTGGTTCTCTGGCGTTAATGGATGCTGGTGTGCCGCTCAAAGCGCACGTGGCAGGTATTGCGATGGGTCTGATCAAAGAAGGCAATCGCTTCGCTGTGCTCACCGATATTTTGGGTGACGAGGATCACCTTGGTGACATGGATTTCAAAGTCGCGGGTACCGAAGGTGGTATCACCGCGTTGCAAATGGATATCAAGATTCAAGGTATCACCAAAGAAATCATGCAGGTCGCGCTGGCGCAAGCTAAAGACGCCCGTTTGCATATTCTTGGCATCATGAACGGCTCTATGGCCGGTGCACGTGAAGAAGTTTCGACCTTTGCACCGCGCATGATACATATCAAGATTAACCCCGAGAAAATCCGCGATGTCATTGGCAAGGGTGGTGCGGTAATTCGCGCGCTGACCGAAGAAACCGGCTGCGTGATTGATATTGAAGATGACGGCAATATCACCATCTCGTCAGTCAACGCCGATGCCGCCCAAGTTGCCAAAAAGCGGATCGAAGATATTACTGCCGAAGTTGAAGTTGGTCGTGTCTACGAAGGCACGGTATTGCGTTTGCTGGATTTCGGTGCGATTGTGAGTTTGTTGCCAGGCAAAGACGGACTACTGCATATTTCGCAAATCGCCAACGAGCGGGTCAATGCTGTGTCCGATCATTTGAAAGAAGGGCAGATCGTCAAGGTCAAAGTGATCGAGACCGACGACAAAGGTCGCGTGCGCTTATCAATGAAAGCTGTTGCTGCTGATATCGCGGCTGCTGCTGCAGCGCCGGCAACGGAAACACCGCAAGCGTAAGTCGTGATTGCTGAATAAAAAAAGGACGCCTCGGCGTCCTTTTTTTATTGCAAGAAGTGGATCACTTGCCGATTTGTTTTTCGCGGTGCTCTTCCAAAGTTTTGCAATCAATACACATTGTCGCCGTCGGGCGCGCCTCCATGCGCTTGAGTCCGATCTCTACCCCACACGAATCACAAAAGCCATAGTCGCCGCTATCAATACGCGCAATCGACTCATCGACTTTCTTGATCAGTTTTCGCTCGCGGTCGCGATTGCGCAACTCAAGCGCGATGTCCGATTCTTGGCTGGCGCGATCATTTGGGTCAGCAAACACGGTCGCTTCGTCCTGCATGGTGTGCACCGTGCGATCAATATCGCCCATCATTTCGCGCTTCAAATGTTCTAATACCGCACGAAAATGAGCGTATTGTTTTTTGTTCATGTACTGCTCACCCTTTTTCGCGACATAGGGCGCGAGCTGTTTTTTCCCCAGCATTTCGTCTGCCATTTCAGTAAGTCCGTTTTGTGCGAAGGGGGACTTTATAGCGGAAACGACTCCCTACTGCAAGTTGAGTTTTACTATTGTTTGTAAGTTGCGCATTAGCAAAGTATTCGCGCAATTCTGTTTGACTGCCAAGCCCGGAATTGATTAGAATACGCCTGCGCTCGGGGTGTGGCGCAGCCCGGTAGCGCGCTTGCTTTGGGAGCAAGATGTCGAGAGTTCGAATCCCTCCACCCCGACCAAATTCCCATGTTTTATGTAGTATTGTTGGTCGATCTTTCGCGCTAGAGCCTTGCAAGGTTCTGCGCGATTTTTCTTACCAGAATATGTAATTGCAGCTGCCTGATAGTCCAACTGCTCAGCGTGTTTTCAACAGCCGCCCGTAGCTCATCTGGATAGAGCACCGGCCTTCTAAGCCGGGGGTAACAAGTTCGAGTCTTGTCGGGCGGACCAGTCAATTGTGCAACGCCGTGTGACCGAGGAACCGGCCAGCCCATTGCCAGCGCCAAAGTGGGGTAGGCTGGTGCTAGCCTACCCGCAACTCTTCTACTATAGATATTTACCGAGTTCGTACTTCGCGATCTGGTTCCGATGCACTTCGTCAGGACCATCAGCGAAGCGCAAGGTGCGTGCGCCGGCGTAATCGGCTGCAAGCGGAAAGTCATCAGAAATGCCGCCGCCACCATGAACTTGCATAGCCCAGTCGATTACCTGGCAGGCCATGTTGGGTGCCATCACTTTGATCATGGCAATTTGCTGCTGGGCAATCTTGTTGCCGACGGTGTCCATCATCCATGCCGCATTCAAGGTCAACAAGCGCGCCTGATCGATCATGATTCGCGCCTCGGCAATCCGTTCGCGCGTTACGCCTTGTTCGGCAATCGGGCGATGGAAGGCTACGCGCTTGAGCGCACGCTGGCACATCAGTTCCAATGCGCGTTCCGCCAAGCCGATAAGGCGCATGCAGTGATGGATGCGCCCTGGCCCTAAACGTCCCTGAGCTATTTCAAAACCACGCCCTTCGCCCAACAGGATGTTAGACACCGGAACCCGCACGTTTTCGAAATTCACTTCGCCATGACCATGCGGCGCATGGTCGTAACCAAATACGGTGAGTGGCCGGACCATCGTTACACCGGGCGCATCCATCGGCACTAGGACCATCGATTGCTGGCTATGCAGGCTGGTGTGGTTTGGGTCGGTCTTGCCCATGAAGATCAGAATCTTGCAACGTGGATCGGGCGCGCCGGAGGTCCACCATTTGCGTCCGTTGATGACGTACTCGTCACCTTCGCGAACAATACTTGCTGAAATGTTAGTCGCATCGCTGGAGGCAACTGCCGGTTCGGTCATGGCAAACGCGGAGCGAATCTCTCCGGCAAGCAAGGGTTTGAGCCAGCGCTCCTGATGGGCTGGCGTGCCATAACGTGCCAGCACTTCCATGTTCCCGGTATCCGGCGCACTGCAGTTAAAGGCTTCCGGCGCGATGTGCGAGCGACCCATGATCTCGCATAGTGGGGCGTACTCCAAGTTGGTCAGACCGGCACCCAAGGACGACTCAGGCAGGAAAAGATTCCACAGTCCGGCGGCGCGCGCTTTGCTTTTGAGTTCCTCCATGATCTTTGTCGGTACCCAGGGGTTTCCGGCGCGGCGATTGGTCTCAACTTCGTCATGGAACGCGGCTTCGTTCGGATAAATGTTTGCATCCATGAACGCGGTGACACGTTGCTGCAAATCCTTGACTTTGGCGGTGTGAGCGAATTCCATAGTGCTTCCTTTGGTTAGGTGGAGCGGATAATTTTTTCGACTGCTTGCCACGCGTACTCGGCTAGCGGCTTGGCCTTTGCCCGGCAGCGAGGGCGTCCGCACTGGATGCGTTGCCTTGCACGCGCGCGCCATGATGCCTTGCATGATGGAAGCCAGACGGAACATGTTGAAGGCCATGTAGTAGTTCCACTCGGCGGTCGGAATCGGCGCACGGCCAGTACGTTTGCAGTAAGCCGCGCCGTATTCTGCCTCCGATGGAATGCCCAGCGCTGCGAGATCATGCCCGTCCAATCCACGAAATTGTCCTGGCGACAAATGCCATGTCATGCAGTGGTAGGAAAAATCCACCAACGGATGACCGAGCGTTGATAACTCCCAGTCGAGAACCGCCAACACGCGTGGCTCGGTCGGGTGGAAAACCATGTTGTCGAGGCGGTAGTCACCATGCACGATACTGGTTTCGTCGCCAGCCGGAATGTTCTTCGGCAACCATTCGATTAGCTTGTCGAAGGCTTCAATTTTTTCTGTTTCAGCTGCGCGATATTGCTTGCTCCAACGGGCGATTTGTCGTTCCAGATACTGGCTGGTGCGGCCGTAATCACCGAGTCCGATCGCTTGATAGTTAACGCAGTGCAGGGCGGCAATGACCCGATTCATTTCGTCAAATATCGCTGCACGCTCAGGCGGCGAGTAGCCGGGCAGGGCAGGATCCCAAAGGATGCGGCCATCAACGCAGTCCATCACATAAAACATGGTGCCAATGACGCTGTCGTCTTCGCACAGGGCATAGGCGCGAGCGACCGGCACATTGGTGTTTGCCAAAGCCGAGATCACACGGAATTCGCGGTCTACGGCGTGAGCACTGGGCAGCAAGGCACCTGGAGGCTTTCGCCGCAATACGTACTTCGCCGCATCGGTGCGCAACAGATAGGTCGGATTGGATTGCCCGCCGCTGAATTGCTCGACGATCAGCGGACCACGAAATCCCTCAACGTGGGCATCCATCCAACTGGCCAAAGCCGCCACATCAAAGGCATGGGCGCTAGCCACAGGCCGAGTGTATTGGGTAGTTGATGTCATCGGAATTTATTCAATCTTAGGGGATCCACTTGGGCGGGCGTGGCGTCAGTTGGTGCTGGCGAGGGACTGGCCCGTTCATCGGCCACACGCCGTTAAAACACGAATCAACACACCGAGGCGCCGCCATCCACAGCGATGTACTGGCCAGTGACGTGACGCGAAGCTTCCGAGGCGAGGAACACCGCAGTGCCCATCAAATCTTCGTCACCACCTAAGCGATGTAACGGGGTTCGAGCGATCATTGCGTCGCCGAGACGTTCGATTAGCACATTAGCCATTTTGGTCGGGAAAAATCCCGGGCAAATCGCGTTCACGTTGATATTGTGTTGTCCCCACTCGGCAGCCAGTGCGCGAGTGAAATTGATGTCAGCACCTTTAGACGTGTTGTAGGCAATCGTTGCCATGCCGGGTGGATTTCCCGACAAGCCAGCAACCGAGGCGACATTGATAATCTTGCCGGATTTTTGCGGGATCATCGCGCGTTTGCCAACTTCACGGCTAAGGAAAAACATCGCGTTGATGTTCAAATCCATCACTTTGTTCCATGCTTCATCCGGGTAATCCTCAGCCGGTGCGCCCCACGATGCACCGGCATTGTTTACCAGAATATCGATCTTGCCAAAATGCTCCAGCACGGATCCGACAAGTCCTGGAATCTGATCAAACTTCGACAGATCGTTAGTGACGGTCAAACAATCAATCCCCAGTTTTTCAAGGTGTGCCTTTGCTTCCGCCAGCTCGTTGGCCTTGCGCGCCGTGATGGCAACTTTTGCGCCCATCTCGCCCATTGCTTGCGCCATCTGCAAGCCAAGGCCGCGTGAGCCGCCGGTGATTAAAGCAATTTTCCCTTCGAGGCTAAAAAGATTCTTTACGCTCATCTCAGCACACCTCGAATAGGCCGGCCGCGCCTTGGCCGCCGCCGATACACATGGTCGCGACAACGTATTTCACGCCGCGCCGTTTGCCTTCAATCAGCGCATGTCCAACCAAACGCGCACCTGACACGCCATAGGGATGGCCGACAGCAATTGCGCCACCGTTGACGTTCAATCGATCCATTGGAATCCCCAATGTGTCAGCGCAATACAGCACCTGAACGGCGAAAGCTTCATTGAGCTCCCATAGACCAATATCGTCGACTTTCAATCCAGCTTTCTTGAGCAGCTTAGGAATCGCGAACACCGGGCCAATGCCCATTTCATCTGGCTCACAACCAGCGACAGCGAAGCCACGGAAAATGCCGAGCGGAGACAATCCCTTTTTCGCCGCAACTGCAGCACTCATCACTACACAGGCCGATGCGCCATCAGAAAACTGACTGGCATTGCCCGCCGTCACCACACCACCAGGCATGGCTGAACGAATCTTGGCGACACCTTCCAACGTGGTGTCCGGGCGGATGCCTTCGTCAGCAGAAATCGTGACTTGCTTGGTCATCAACTGACCAGTGGCTTTGTCAATTACGCCAGCAGTTACTGTCATCGGCACGATTTCATCATTGAACTTTCCAGCCAGTTGGCCGGCAGCGGCGCGTAGCTGGCTGTTGGTGCCGTATTCATCCATCCGCTCTTTGGCAACTTTGTAGCGCTTGGCGACGTTCTCGGCCGTTTGCAACATTGGCATGTAGATTGCCGGTTTCAGTTTCAATAGCGCCACATCGGTGATCATTTTTGGTTCAATTCACCTTGTACGCAAGAAATGCTCTCAACACCGCCGGCGACGTAGATGTCACCTTCGCCGGCGATCACACTATTGGCGGCGGTGGCAATGGCTTGCAAACCGCTTGAACAAAAACGGCTGACCGTCAAGCCCGCCACGGTGACGGGCAGACCAGCCAAAATTCCGATTTGACGCGCGATGTTGTTGCCCGTGGCGCCTTCAGGCAGTGCGCAGCCAAAGACCACATCGTCAATTTCAGCGCCTTCAATTTTTGCGCGTTCAACAGCATGCTTGACGACATGAGCACCAAGCGCAGCGCCATGGGTCATGTTGAAAGCACCCTTCCAGGATTTAGCCAGCCCGGTACGGGCGGTCGATACGATAACGGCATCAGTCATTTGGATTCTCCAAAAATTCTATAAACAAAGAGTTAGGTCGGCGTTTAGGTGATTGCTCAGGTGAGTGATTTGCCGCTTGCGATAAGTTTGGTAATCAGCGGTGCCGGTGTCCAAAACGCATCGCCAGTTCTCGCCGCGAATTCTTCCATCTTGCGCGCAACGTTGTAGAGACCGCACTCATCGGCGTATAGCATCGGGCCGCCGCGATGTGCGGGGAAGCCGTAGCCGTACAAATAGACCATATCGATATCAGAAGCGCGCGCTGCGATGCCTTCTTCGACGATACGTGCGCCTTCGTTAATCAAGGCATAAATGCAGCGCTCGACGATCTCCGCATCGCTTACCTTGCGCGGTGTGATGCCAAGTTCTTTGCGATAGTCATCGATCATTTTGTCGACTTCAGGATCGGGCAGGGCGTTGCGATTGCCCGGTTGATAAAGGTACCAACCCTTGCCGGTTTTTTGTCCAAAGCGACCTGCTTCACACAGGCGATCAGCCAGTTTGGAATAAGGAATGTGGGGTGATTCGATTGCGCGACGTTTGCGTATCGCCCAGCCAATATCGTTGCCAGCCATGTCACCCATTCGGAAGGGTCCCATCGCCATACCGAATTTCTCCAGCGCCTTGTCGACTTGCGCCGGGCTGGCACCTTCGTCGACTAAAAATCCGGCCACACGGCCATAGTGCTCGACCATACGATTGCCGATAAAGCCATCGCATACGCCAGACACCACCGCGATTTTTTTGATTTTCTTACCAATTTGCATCACTGTCGCCATGACGTCTTTGGCGGTTTTTTCACCACGCACGACTTCAAGCAGTTTCATCACATTGGCCGGGCTGAAAAAGTGCAGGCCGACGACATCTTGTGGGCGTTTAGTGAAGCTCGCAATTTTGTTCAAATCCAGCGTCGAGGTATTCGACGCCAAAATCGCGCCGGGCTTGGCAATCTCGTCGAGCTTCTTGAACACTTGTTCCTTGACACCGATGTCTTCAAACACCGCTTCGATGATCAGATCGCAATCTTTGAAATCGTCGTAGTTCACCGTGCCGGAGAGCAGACCCATGCGTTGGTCAAACTTCTCTTGCGTCAGCTTGCCTTTCTTCATGGTGCTTTCGTAATTTTTGCGTATTGTTCCCATGCCTTTGTCCAAGGCTTCTTGCTTCATTTCGAGAATCGTTACCGGGATGCCCGCATTAAGAAAATTCATCGAAATCCCGCCACCCATCAAACCGGCACCGATCACACCGACTTTGGCAATCTTGCGAGTTGGCGTGTCTTCCGGTACGTCAGGAATCTTGGATGTTGCACGCTCAGCCTGGAACAAATGCCGCAATGCACGGGATTCGGAAGTCATCATCAATTCGCCGAACAATTTTTGTTCAATCTTGATGCCTTCATCGAAAGTTTTCGAGGTGATTGATGCACCAACGGCCTCAAGACATTTAAGTGGCGCAGGAAATGGCCCGGCAATGCCCTTAACCATATTGCTGGCGAACATCAAATAGGCTTCGTGATTCGGGTAGTCGACTTTCATGTCACGAATGCGGCGTAGCGGACGTTTTTCGGCGATGACTTTGGCCGCGAAAGCCAGTGCCCCGGCGAGCAAATCACCTTCGATAAGCTCATCAAACAATGGGGTAGGTTTGAACATCGCGGCGGGAACTGGATCGCCTTTGACGATGAGATTCAGCGCCGCTTCGACACCAACAATGCGTGGCATACGTTGCGTGCCGCCCGCACCGGGCAACAGACCGAGTTTGACTTCGGGCAACGCGATTTGCGCGGTCGGCAGGGCGACGCGGAAGTGTGTCGACAACGCAAGCTCCAAACCACCACCCATACAAGCGCCACCGATGGCCGCAATCACCGGTTTGGCGCAGTTTTCGACGATCTCAGTGACCGTCGGTAGGTTGGGCTGCGCATAGGCCTTGGGCGAGCCAAATTCGCGAATATCCGCACCGCCTGAGAACGCACGATCGGAGCCAATCAAAATAATCGCCGCGACATTGGCATCAGCAACGGCTTGGGCTAGGCCAGCGACAATGCCTTGTCGCAAATCGAGGCTCAAACCATTCACAGGCGGGTTTTGCATCGTGATAACAGCCACATTGCCGGTTAGGGCGTAAGTTGTGCTACTCATGGAAGCTCCTTGTGAAGATGTCGAAATTGATTTGACCAGCGTAACTGGTCAATGAAAAATCAGGATGAGGCTTGATTCTGGGGCACTAGTGGGATGGTTTAAGTGCCTTCGCTAGAGTTCATTGCACCAGTGCGGTTATTACCGATGTTTGACTCAAGCAGTGTCCTTATTATGACGATGCAGCGCTTAGTCGGCAAGCGCAAAACCGACCAAAGTATCGCTTTTCGGACGTTGCGCAAACATGTAATGCCCGCCCGCCGCGACGACCACAAATTGTCGCCCTTTAGCTTGATAGCTCATCGCTGTCGCCATTGCATCGGCGGGCAGTTTGGCACGCCACAATTGCGCGCCTGATGCCGCATCAAAAGCCCGAAAACTTCTATCCATGGTTGATGCAATGAAAAATACCCCGGATTTGGTCAGCACGCCGCCGCCCAGCGTCGGTGTGCCCCAGTTGATTTCAAACGGAATCGGAAACGGTGCGGAATCGTGTATTGAGCCGAGTGGCACATCCCAGCGCCAGGTGCCGGTGGCCAAATCGAGCGCCGCTAGTTTGCCCCAGGGCGGCGGTGTGCACGGGATGCCCAAGGGCGAGACCAACATGCCCATTTCCATGTCGTAGGGCGTGCCACCCATGCCCATGCGCCAATTAAAACCCTCAAGCGTAACGCTACCGGTGGCGTCAGCGTTAGCACGTTTGACTAGACGCGCACGAGCCGCAGCCGTGTTGTAGTTAACAATCATCACGCCACGTGCCGTATCAATCGCTGCGCCACCCCAATTTGCGCCGCCCAAACTGCCCGGCAGCATGAGCGTCCATTGTTCACTAATTGGGGTGTAACGACCGGCGTGGCGCGTTTCCTCGATCATTTTTTTACATTTGTTTTTATCCCAAAAACTCAACCCCCATGCGTCATCGGGCAATAATTTGTTGGGCAACAGCGGGGCGGGAATACGTGGGATCGGTTGCGTTGGCGAAGGCGATTCTTCGGCCACCGCGCCCTCTGGTACGGTGACTTCATCGACTGGCCAAAGCGGCACGCCGGTATCGCGATTCAATACAAAAACGTAGCCTTGCTTGGTGACTTGGACGACTGCGGGAACGAGTTTTCCGTCACGTTTCAAGTCGGTCAAAATTGGCTGTGCAGGTGTGTCGTAATCCCACAGATCGTGATGCACGATTTGAAACGCCCAGACCAATTCGCCGGTACTGGCACGCAGCGCAACGACGCTATTGGCATGGCGGTTGTCGCCCTTGCGCGCCGCGCCATAGTAATCGGGCGATGGCGAACTGGTCGGCAAGAAAACCAAATCGCGCGCAGGATCGCTGCTCATCGGCGCCCATACATTGGCCGCACCTGCGTGGCTGCGCGGGCTCACGTTGGGAATGTCCGGCCAATTTTTTCCGTCACCTTTGTCGGGGATAGGATCGAAGCTCCAAACGCGTTTTCCGCTCAACACATCGAACGCCTGCACCGCGCCACTTGGTGCAACGGCCTTGCGAAAATCCATCACACCAGAACCAACGATCACCAAATTGCCCACCACCAGCGGCGGCGAAGAGTGGGTGACTTCATCACGCGGATGCGGGTCGTTGGTTTCCCGCATATCGATGCTGCCGGACTTACCAAAACTCTCGCACGGCTTGCCAGTGATGGCATCCAGTGCCATCAAGCGGCGGTCATAAGTGGCAAGAAAAAGCCGCCTAGAACAGGTGGCCGCTTGGGTTTTCGTTGCGTCACGGTCCCAATACGCCAAGCCACGACAAACCAAAGGTCGCTTGGAACCGGTCACGATTTTCGGATCGAACGTCCAGTGTTCGGTTCCGCTGGCCGGATCAAGCGCAACGACACGCGAGAGCGGCGTGCAAAAAACCAAATGCCCGCCTGCAGCATCAGGTAGCTTGAGCGGCGTGGCTTGGAACGATATGAGCTTTTTTTGCTCCGCGGTCATCCGCGTTAAATCGCCGGTGTGATATTCCCAAACTTTATGCAACTTGCCGACGTTGCTCGGCGTAATTTGTTCGAGCGCAGAAAATGCTGACCGCCAGGGCCGCCATATTCAGTCCAGTCTTGGGCGCCTGCTGTTTAGGTGAACTAAGGCAAAGGCGAAGGCACAACGGTGGCTGAGCAGGGGTTTCGCGAAGCACTGCTTTGCCCCTGTGAAGCGGGTCGGCTGTACCAAGCCGACACTGCGCTCCAGTACCAACTGGCTGGATGCGGTCAAAGTGTCAATCGCGCTGCACCTGACCACGGTTGGCTAAGTTCCCAAAGATCGTCAAAACGTTTCGACCACGGCAAGGTTTGCTCTTCGTCGTGGGTAATCAGCGAGCCGCGCGCGTGGTCGATGTGGAAGCGTCGGACACAGTGCGTCGAATCTGCGATGACATGGCAATCCGCCAGATGCTGCAAGCTTGCAGGCGCTTGGCGGATGCCAAAAAGTGAGAATAGCGCGCGAGTAAATCGATCAGTCGTGGCGAGCGACTAGCCACATTGCTGGAACTCTCGCTTGCGTACAACAATGCGCAGTTGCGGCGTGACATTGTTGCTAAGAAAGTTGCCTAGCAAAGCAATGCGTTCAGGTTTTCCAAATGCATTTTCGCTAGATCAGCATCAAAAATTCGCAACGTTGAACTGGCATTTGCAAGCACGAAGTCGATTGCTGTGAGGTACCCCACTTCGCTTTCAAAACGTTCGTAAGTCGGTTCCATCGATTACCTCCGCATCACGAGATTTACAAAGCCATCAGTGTACCAACAGTGAAGAATCGCGGCTGTTTCTTCAGCAATCTCTTTGCTGGGTGGGAGGTGGCGCTGATCGGCAAGCTGTCGAATAGCCGCACGAGCGGACGGTGGAACAACTTCATGTTCGCCATTGAGATAAAAATTCTGCCCTGAAAAAAGTAACTGTGTACGTGGGTCAAGCTGCAAGACCTTCGTCTGCACTGCTGCGCGAAATTTGTTCAGCGACATCGGTTTTTGCGGTGGATCGAAAACGACCTGCGGCTTAGGTTCAGTGAGCATTCGACCAAGAAATTCACGAATCAAACTTTTCTTCCAGCGAATACCACTCAACATCTGTTCCACTTGTTCAACCATCTGATTGCCAATTTCGGCAGGGTGTTTTTGTAGTGACAAGTCTGGGTCGCGGTAGCGACCTTCGAGTTGCAAATTGTCCTGCAAAAAACTCAAAAATTGATCGGCCAACTCTTGCGCAGGCGGCGCGCGGAATCCTATTGACCAAGTCATACAATCGCCTGACGCACTAGCTTCGGCGATGCCATCATGTGCCCATTGTGGCGGCAGATAAAGCATGTCGCCGGATTCGAGAACATGCTCTTCCTGCGCTACAAAATTTTGCAAAATTCGCAACGGTTGATCAGGGATAAAACGATGGTCCTCCTGCTTACCAATTCGCCAACGCCGCGTGCCGCTGCCTTGCAATAAAAACACATCGTAATTGTCAACATGTGCTCCAACACCTGCGCCATCGGTGGCATAGCTAACCATCAAATCGTCGAGCCGTGCGTAGGGAATGAAATTGAAGGCACGCAGTAGCTCGTCGCCCTCGGGTAAAACCAGATTTACACTTTGCACCAACACCGTCCAGGACTGTTTCCAGCGTTTGATTTCGCTTTTGCGGAATGGCCCGTGTTCAAGTTTCCATGCATTGGATTGGCGCGAAACGAAGCGCGATTCGAGATCGTCGCGCTGGCACAAATCCAGCAACGATTGACGGGTAAGCGCACCGCCGAAACCGGAAATTGCTGCGCGAACTAGCAGCGGTTTCTTCTGCCAATAGTCTCGCAAAAAAGTCTGCGGCGACATGCCACCGAGCAAGTTTTGGTAGCGATTTTTACTGGATAGTGAGGCACGATTTTTCATCGTTTGATTATAATCGCGCCCCTTTCAGCAGGCACTTCGCTATGACATCTGTTCGGATTGAATCGCTCGACTACGAAGGTCGCGGCGTGACCCATGTGGATGGCAAAACGATTTTTGTCGAAGGCGCGATCACCGGTGAGTTGGTCGACTACAAAGTTTTCATCGCAAGCCGAATTACGAAGTCGCGCACATGACGCGCTTACACAAGGAATCCAGCCAGCGGGTTACGCCACCGTGCGAATACTTTGGCACTTGTGGTGGCTGTGCGATGCAACATGTAAGTCTGGTGGCGCAGGCGGCAGCCAAGCAGCGTGTGTTGGAGGACGCATTCGGGCACATAGCAAAATTGCGGCCTGAAGTGATGTTCCCACCGATTTCTGGCGAGCCGTGGGGCTACCGGCATCGTGCGCGATTATCGGCGCGCCACGTGGCAAAAAGGGCGGCGTGTTGATTGGCTTTCGCGAAAAACGCAGCAGCTATGTGGTGATGATGGATAGCTGCAAAGTGCTGCCACCGCGCATGTCGAATTTGATCGTCCCGCTCAAAAACTTAATCGGAGCAATGGCCCAGCCGCAACAGTTTCCGCAAATTGAAGTGGCGATGGGCGAAGGTGATACGGAAAATAAATTGACCATCGTGTTTGTGTTGCGCCATCTTGCGCCGTTAACAGAAAATGACCAAACCCTATTGCGTCAATTTGCTGATGCGCACGACGTGGTTTGGTATTTGCAGGCCAAAGGCCCGGATACGGTGGCTTTGTTTTATCCGACCGATGCGCCATCGCTGGCCTATCGATTGCCCGATTTTGATATTGAAGTGCAGTTTGAACCCACCGAATTTACACAGGTGAATCCTGGCGTGAACCGTATGCTGGTTCGCCGCGCAATGATGTTGTTGGCACCGAAAGCAGGCGAGCGGATTGCTGACATGTTTTGTGGATTGGGTAATTTCACCTTGCCAATTGCGCAGCTTGGCGCGCATGTGATCGGCGTGGAAGGCAGCGATGCATTGGTTCGCCGCGCAGAAAAAAATGCGCGACACAATGGTTTGGAAAATCGCTGTGAATATCAGGTGGCGAATTTGTTTGAAGCCGACGCAGCGAGTCTTGCAGCTTTGGGCAAGATCGACAAAATGTTGATCGATCCACCGCGCGAAGGTGCTGATGCTCTGGTCAAAGCACTGCCTGCGCTCGATAGCGGAATTGACGCACCACAGCGCATTGTCTATGTCTCATGTAACCCTGCAACCTTGGCACGTGATGCGGCAGTGCTGGTGCATGAAAAAGCTTACCACCTGCGCGGCGCAGGCATCGCCAGCATGTTTCCGCACACGGCACACGTGGAGTCGATTGCGTTTTTCGAGCGATAAAAAACGGAGCTGTGGATTGCTCCACAGCTCCGCTCTTGGTAATGACAGCGTGTTACCAGCACCAACTGGCGAATTGCGCTACTTACCTTAGTCGCGCTCGCCGGTAAACGCCATGATGAGATTCAACAGGTTGATGAAGATATTGTAGATGTCCAGATACACATTCAAAGTTGCGGAGATGTAATTGGTCTCGCCACCTTTGACGATGTTGTTGATGTCGTACAGCACATAGGCTGAGAAAATCATTACGCCAAGTGCCGACAGCGCGAGGGACAAGGCCGGAATCTGAAAAAACATGTTCGCCACGCCTGCCAGAATCATCAGAATCAAGCCTGCGAACAGAAACTTTCCAAGATTGGAAAAATCGCGCGCGGTGTTTGAGGCCACGCCAGCCAAAGTCATGAAAATCGCGCCGTGCCACCTGCCGCTAGCGCAATCATCGTACCGCCGTTCTTAAATCCGATCGCGTATTGCAGCATTGGGCCAAGTAACAGCCCCATAAAAAAAGTGAACCCGAGTAAAACAAAAACGCCTAGGCTACTGTCTTTGGTGCGTTGGATGGCGAAGATAAATCCAAACATAATTGCCAGAGAAAGCAACATCGTAATAAACGGGCTGCCTGCCATGAATGAAAAATTAAGCTGCACACCAAGCAATGCCCCCAACACTGTGGGTACCATTGTTACTGCCAGTAGCGCATAGGTATTGCGCAGGACACGGTTTTGTTGAACCGCAATGTCGCTAACGCTAGCTTGTGAATAGTCGCGAACTGTTTCCATGTTATTTCTCCTTTTGCAAACTTACCAGTATCTGAGCCAACAACGCTCGGAGCGGGGAATGCGCGAAGTCTATCGCATTCCTAATGCGACACATCTTGGGCCAATGCCCGGCAAATGCAAGTGTTAGACAAAGAATTTTTAACCGTTTTTCGTGTCTTTTACGATACCGTAAGTGTCATCAGCATATAATTCGCGCCGCTTGGAGGTGTGGCAGAGCGGTTGAATGCACCAGTCTTGAAAACTGGCAAGGTTGCAAGACCTTCGTGAGTTCGAATCTCACCGCCTCCGCCAAGCGCCCATATTTACACTACTTGATCACCCACTCGTCGCCGCACTTGCGACATTGAGCGCGTAGCCATACGCCGCCACCCTGGTTTTCTAATACGGGGTCGCCGCCATCCGGTAGTGGCGCGGGTCCAGACGAAATAATCTTGAATTTTGAATAGGCGTTGCAGGCAGGGCAGGTAGCTTGCTCGCCCAAGCGCTCGGCGACTTCTAGTAGCAGGTGATAGCGCTTCCAACTGAATGCGGCGACGGCTAATCCAGCCAACAGCAAGGCCACCCCAAGCACACGCGAAGAGGCGCCGCGACCAGCTATCTCCAGCCCGCTTACTAGCAAAATCACCCCGAGAAACCAACTTACCAACCACGCATGACATTCAATCAACTGCCGCTCGTACCAGCGGCGAAAGCCGTGTGTTTGTATGCGCTGAAGTGCGGCCATGGATACTATCGTTGTCGATATGGGACAAGTAAAAGTAATTCGTCTCTCTCACGGCGTGTGGCCAGCACCAACTGACAGCCATCGCAATTTGAATAATTGCTCACACTGATTGTAGACTAGGCCAGATATGAAACCGACCATCTTGCCGTTGAAACGAGCCCCGCAGCGCTTGGATACCAAGCATCACCTTCGCGATAGTGTAGGCATGACTTATGTTTATCCGGTCATATCGCGCCGAGCGGGTGGCGTGTCGGTGGGTATCAATCTCAATCCCAACAATGCGTGTAATTGGCAGTGTGTGTATTGCCAAGTGCCGAATTTGGTACGTGGCGGGCCGCCACCGATTAAGCTTGGTCAGTTGGAGCAGGAGCTGAATGCGCTGTTGGACGATATTCTCCATGGTGAATTCATGGCGCAACGTGTCGATGCTGATGTGCGTCAATTGGTAGATATAGCGTTCTCCGGTAATGGGGAGCCAACCAGTGCAGTGGAGTTTCCGGAAGCAGTTGAAATCGCTATCGAAGCGCTTGATCGCTATGGGTTGCGCGGGAAGGTTTTACTGCGCTTGATTACCAATGGCAGCTTGCTCGATCGTCCCCGAGTGCAATCCGGTATTGCCAAAATCGCAAGCGTAGCAGGCGAAGTCTGGTTCAAGATTGACGCGGCAACTACCAAAGAAATAGCTCAGATAAATGGCACGAGAACTTCCCCGGAGCGCATTGCAAACCGCCTCCAGCGCTGCATTGATATCGCTCCGACGTGGGTGCAGACCTGTGTGTTTTTGCGCGACGGCGTATTGGCCGTTGGTGAGGGTTGGGACGATTACTTAAATCTGTTGGCAAACGCAGGCAGCGAATTGCGCGGCGTACATTTATATAGTTTGGCGCGTACCTCAATGCAAGCCGATTCGAATCGTTTGGCGCAGCTCGATTTGGCGCAAATGGAGGTTTTGGCTACGCAAATCCGACAGCTCGGACTAGCCGTCACCGTCAATCCGTGAGGCCAACCCACGACGCTTGAGTTAAGCTTTTTTTGCGTCTTTAGCTTGTTTTTTCAGATCTCTTAGCAGACTGGGATTTTTCACTTTGAGATATTCAATCACCTCAAAATCTTCTTTGCGGATTTTGGCGATATCGACTTGTTCGACATGCACCAAACGTAGTAGCTGCGCAACTGCGCGCGGCATATTTTGCCCACTTTCGTAGCGCGAACCACCGCTTTGTGTGACGCCAACTTGTGCCCAGAATGTTTGTTGGTTAAGACCCATTTTGCGGCGGATCGCACGTGAATCGATTTTGTCAGTTGCTCTCATGTTCCAGCACCCCCCAAAAAAGAAACTTGATGGTGACGCTCTGGCTACAACTTTAAACATAACCATGAGCACCCTTCATACATGCCATCGACAGCATTTGTGTCGCTGACACGGTGAAGAAAAGTATACGCCCGAAAGAATATGCAAGGAGTATGAATATATGCGAGGCGTATGGAGGTTAGGGTAGTGACCACATGTGGGCAAATTAGGCGGCGTAGATACTTTGGTCGCACTGGGCTGAGTTAAAATTCGACTGTTCAAAATATCCGTAACTAAAAATTTTTTGTAAGCAGGATTTCATGTCACTGATTGTTCAGAAATACGGCGGTACCTCGATGGGCACGCCGGAGCGAATTCGCAATGTGGCGCGCCGCGTGATGCGTTGGAAGGCCAAGGGGCATCAAATCGTGGTGGTGGTTTCGGCCATGTCCGGCGAAACTAATCGCCTTATCGCGCTGGCCAAGGATGTTTCGCCGCAACCGGATGTACGCGAGCTTGACGTGATGATTTCGACCGGCGAGCAAGTCACGATTGCACTGTTGGCGATGGCGATCAAAGATTTGGGTGCCAAAGCCAAAAGCTATACCGGTGGACAAGTTCGCGTGCTGACCGATAGTACCCACACCAAAGCGCGCATTCTTGAAATCGACGAAGGCAATATTCGTCGCGATTTAGAAAACGACACCGTTGTAATCGTTGCCGGATTCCAAGGTGTCGATGCCGAAGGCAACATCACCACGCTCGGGCGTGGCGGCTCGGATACCTCTGGTGTGGCGCTGGCAGCGGCGCTAAAAGCTGAGGAATGCCAGATTTATACTGACGTTGATGGCGTCTACACCACCGACCCACGTATCGTGCCCGAGGCGCGCAAGCTTGATCGCATTACGTTTGAAGAGATGCTGGAGATGGCCAGTCTCGGCTCCAAGGTTTTGCAGATTCGTTCGGTCGAATTCGCCGGAAAATACCAAGTGAAGTTGCGCGTGTTATCGAGCTTTGAAGAAGAAGGCAAAGAAACACTGGGCACATTGATTACGTTTGAGGATGACATCACCATGGAACAACCGATAATTTCCGGCATCGCCTTCACCCGCGACGAAGCCAAGCTGACGATGTTGGGCGTACCCGATAAGCCCGGTATCGCTTATCAAATTTTGGGTCCCGTGGCGGATGCGAATATCGATATCGACATGATTATCCAAAACGTTGGTCACGATGGCTTGGCGGACTTTTCATTCACCGTCAGTCGTGGCGATTTTCCGCGTGCGTTTGAATTGCTCGACAAGCAAATTAAGCCGCATGTCGGCGCGCGTTCAGTCGAAGGCGACGACAAAATTTGCAAAGTCTCCGCCGTTGGCGTCGGTATGCGTTCACACCCCGGCGTTGCCAGCAAAATGTTCCGTGCGCTGGCCGAGGAGGGCATCAATTTGCTGATGATTTCCACCTCGGAAATCAAAATCTCGGTGGTAGTCGATGAAAAATATGTCGAACTCGCCGTTCGCGTGTTGCACAAAGCGTTTGAACTTGATCAGGTTCCGGCGTAGTTACTTTTAGGCAACAAAAAGCCCTCGGCAATTTCGAGGGCAATTTGATGCAAAACAAGCTGTAAAACTGGTGGGCGGTACTGGGATCGAACCAGTGGCTTCCACCGTGTGAAGGTGGCACTCTACCGCTGAGTTAACCGCCCGCGACAGAGCCGTAATTTTAGTCGCAGGTGCGGACGTGGTCAATCTGCACAAATTGGTTTTATAGTTTTTCGTTACAAGAAACCTCCTGTTAGCGTGACTCCTATGACCGTTCGCACACGTTTTGCCCCCAGTCCGACTGGCTTTTTACACATCGGCGGCGCACGCACGGCGCTTTTTTCGTGGGCTTATGCACGGAGATTTGGTGGCCAATTTATTCTGCGCATCGAAGACACCGATGTGGCACGTTCGACACCCGAAGCGGTGCAAGCGATTCTTGACGGTATGGCATGGCTGGGATTGGATCACGATCAAGGTCCGTACTACCAAATGCAACGGATGGATCGCTATCACGCGGTGATTCAACAAATGCTGGCGGCCGGCACTGCGTATCGTTGCTATATGTCGATAGACGAACTGACAGCGCTACGCGCCGAGCAAGAAGCGCGCAAGGAAAAGCCGCGCTACGATGGACGTTGGCGGCCTGCGGAAGGAAAGGCACTTCCACCCGTACCAGAAGGCATCGCAGCGGTAGTTCGATTTCGCAATCCGGTGGATGGGGTGACAAGTTGGGACGATCAAGTCAAAGGTCGCATTGAATTTTCCAATAGTGAGCTCGACGATTTCATCATCGCCCGTGCAGACGGTACGCCAACCTATAACTTTTGTGTGGTGGTCGATGATTACGACATGGGGATTACCCATGTGATACGTGGCGACGATCATGTGAACAACACCCCACGACAAATCAATTTACTCAATGCCCTCGGTGCACCAGTGCCGGTCTATGCCCACCTGTCGATGATTCTTGGCGACGACGGGCAGAAGCTGTCAAAGCGTCATGGCGCGGTGTCGGTGATGCAATATGACGACGATGGTTATCTGCCGGAGGCGGTGCTGAATTATTTGGCGCGCTTGGGTTGGTCACATGGCAATGAAGAAGTTTTTTCGATGGCGCAATTCGTTGAGTGGTTTGATTTGAACCACGTGACCGCATCGGCCGCACAGTTCAATACCGAGAAGTTGAACTGGTTGAACGCGCATTACATCAAACTGGCGGATGACGAACGCCTGGGCACGGAAATTTCACGGCGTTTGAAGATGCGTGGTTTTGACGTACCGAATGACGGCGCAAGTGCTACGGCAATCGCTTCCATCAACAAAGATCGCGTGGCGAATTTGAATGCATTAACCGACATCGCCGAGCAGTTTTATGTGATGCCGGTAATTTCCGACGAGCTAAAAAATCTGCATCTCAGCGATGCGGCGAAAGCGGCGCTGAAGGATTTGCGAGGGCGCTTGGAAAGCGCCGATTGGCAGCTTGCTGAATTGTCGGCGTCGATTAAGGCAAGCTTGACGGCGACAGGGTTGAAGATGCCGCAAGTAGCAATTCCACTGCGCGTGGCGCTGTTCGGTCAGACGCAATCGGCAGCGATAGATAAGGTGCTTTCGGTGCTGGGGCGCGAAGAAACACTCAAGCGGATGGCGCGGGTTCTGTAGGCGCAGGATTCGTCACAAAGCGGTAACGCAGCGGAACTTCGCTAGCGCGCATTGCTGTCAGCGGAAGTTTGATATTACCCCAGCGAAACACCAGTTGACCATCATCCCCTTGCATCAACGCGAGCAATTCGGCCTCGCTGGCTCGACTTCCGTCAGCCTTCCACACTGCATCCAGCAGCGTCGGCAGGTCGCGATCCGTTACGACACCGATGCCATGTTCACTCTCAATGAGCATTTGCCCCTCATCGTCAAGCATCGCAGTGATGAGGGTATCTAGTGTCAGTCCGGTATGGGTTTCGAATTGTGAGCTTGCGCCAAGTTTAAGTACCCACGGTGTGTAATCCAGCGCCACATAAACGCGCTGCGGGCCGTTTTGTACGAACCACCGCTGATGTGTATCGCTCTCGTAATTGCGGCCAAGAAAATTAATCAGCCCGACGTGGCGAACAATTTCATCTTTGAGTCGCCATTGTCCGCGTTTGTCCAATCGCAGCCAGCCGAAAACATCCGGCACGTCGGGCCATTTGGCTAGTGCGCGGACAACTGCATCGTCCATAGACAAATTTTATGAAGCCGCCGGAGCGCGAAAATCGGCGGTGACATTTCCGGCGAGCAGCAAATCTGCATCGTGCGGTAAATCACGGAAATCTTCGGCCAGCGCCGCAGCTTCCCATTCGCGCATCGATGGGTGATTTAACAGATGTTGCATGTAGGTCGCTGCCGCACCCTTTGGCGCGATGCCGTAGGTCTGAAAGCGATAGGCGACCGGCGCATAAAACGCGTCGACGGCGGTGAAATCTTTACCGGCCAGGAATGGCCCGCCAAAGCGCGCAATGCCCTCATTCCAGAGTGCGTTAATGCGATCAATGTCGGCCAGCAATTCGGGCGAACGCGAAGCCACGGCGACACGCACACCGACATTCATGCCGTGCTGGTTGCGCAAAACACCAAATCCAGAATGCATTTCTGCCGCCGCACAGCGCGACCATGCACGCGCTGTTGGGTCACTCGCCCAAATGCCAGCATGACGTTCGGCAAGGTATTCGGTGATCGCCAAAGAATCCCAAACCACGGTGTCACCGTCAATCAAACACGGCACTTTGCCTGCCGGTGAAAATTTACGAAATTCAATAGCGACCTTGTCGTCAAAGCGATGCAGTTCTTCCTTGAAGGAAATTCCGGATGCCTTCATCAACACCCAAGGACGCAGCGACCATGAGGAATAATTTTTATTAGCGATATGCAAGAGATACATAAAAACTCCTAGCCTTAATTATGTGAAATGGATTCGTCGAGCGTGATGTCGACCATCAAATCATTTGAAATTCGTTCCAACTCACGCGTCAGAGCGGTGGCATCCAGCGACTCAGCGGCGGTGAGTTCAGCAACGGCATGGAATAGCGTGTCGGCAGACATCGGCGCACTTGAGGTGTGGGTTTCCAGACTTTCGACATTCACTGCGTGATGCGCCAACACTTGCGAAACTTCCTTTACGATTCCGATGCGGTCATTTCCAACCAGCGCCAGCTTTAGACGGCGTGTTGCCAGCAACAACTGGCGGGTTTGCGAAACCTCAACGGTGATTTTGAGTTGATTGATTTTCAACAGCGCTTGCTGCAATTTGGCCGCTTGTGCTTGCGCCACACCAATCTTGATGATGCCGGCAAATTTTCCTGCCAATTGCGCCATCGACGATTCCAGCCAATTACCCTGATGCGCGGCGACGACCGCAGCAAGTTCGCCGACCAAACCGGGCCGGTCATCACCAATCACCGTGAGTACCAGAAAGTCGGGTGCATTTTCGGTAGCGACACTCATGCGTAATCCTCCATTGGCACACAGGCGCAGAACAAATTGCGGTCGCCGTGTACGTCGTCGATGCGATTGACAGAGGGCCAGAATTTATTCTCGGCGACCCACGGCAAAGGGAATACAGCTTCCTGTCGAGTGTAGGGGCGTTGCCAATCGTCCATGATGTCGGCCTCGGTGTGCGGGGCGTTTTTCACGGGGCTTTCCAGTAGTGTGTAGCGTCCGTTTTCTATGCCGCGAATTTCTTCGCGAATGGCAATCATTGCTTCGCAGAATCTATCCAATTCGGCTTTGTCTTCGGATTCGGTGGGTTCGACCATCAAGGTGCCGCCGACCGGAAAACTCACGGTAGGTGCATGAAAACCGTAGTCCATCAGACGTTTGGCGATATCGGTTTCGGCGACACCAGTAGCGGCTTTGATGGCCCGAATATCAAGAATGCATTCGTGCGCAACACGTCCGACTCCAGTGACATTGCCCTTGTACAGCACTGGATAATGTGGCTCTAACCGGGCGGCGACATAGTTGGCATTCAAGATTGCAATTTCGGTGGCGCGGGTGAGTCCTGTGCCGCCCATCATGGTGATGTACATCCATGAAATCGGCAGGATCGAAGCCGAACCCCAAGGCGCGGCGGAAACTGCACCCTGGCCTTGGTGCGGGCCATTGATGGCCTGCACCGCATGATTCGCCATATGCGGCGCAAGGTGACTTTTGAGGCCAATCGGCCCCATGCCCGGGCCGCCACCGCCATGAGGAATGGTGAAGGTTTTATGCAAATTGATATGCGACACATCGGCGCCAATATCCGCCGGACGACACAAGCCGACCTGCGCGTTAAGGTTGGCGCCGTCCATGTAAACCTGCCCACCGTGCTGATGTATCGTTGCGCAAATATCCATGACGGCGACTTCAAAAACGCCGTGGGTTGAAGGGTAGGTGAGCATCAAGCAAGACAAATTCTCTTCGTGTTGCGCAGCTTTGGCTTTCAAATCGGTAACGTCAACATTGCCGCTTTCATCACACTTCACCGGCACAACGGTGAGGCCGCACATTTGCGCGGTAGCTGGATTGGTGCCGTGGGCCGAGGCGGGAATCAGGCACAGATTGCGATGGCTTTGCCCTTGCGCTGCTTGATAGCGGCGAATCGCAACGAGTCCTGCGTATTCACCTTGCGCACCGGAATTCGGCTGCATGCAAATCACGTCGAAGCCAGTGATGGCTTTGAGTTGATCTTCCAAACCGGTGATGAGCTCGGCATAGCCTTGCGCTTGATCCATCGGCGCAAACGGATGCATTTGTGAAAACTCTGGCCACGACACCGGCATCATTTCGGCTGTCGCGTTGAGTTTCATTGTGCAGGAGCCGAGCGGAATCATCGCGTGATCGAGCGCGAGGTCGCGATTTTGCAAGCGCTTGAGATAACGCAACATGCCGTGTTCGGTGTGATGCGTGTTAAACACCGGGTGGGTGAGGATGGGCGAAGTGCGGCGTAGCGTGTCAGGAATCGCACTGGGTCGTTTTGCGTCAAGCACGGCCACGTCGACATGTTTGCCGAACAGCTTTAGCACGGCGGTAACATCAACTGCTGTGGAAGTTTCATCGAGACTGATACCAATCGTGCTGTCATCAACGCGATGCAGATTGTAGCCAGCCTCAACTGCTTTCTTCATTACTGACGGCGTGTTACCAGCACCAACTGGCACATGAATGGTATCGAAGAAAGCGCCATCGACGCCAAGTCCTTCTGCCAATATCGCAGTCAAGCGATGGATGCGCTCGGCAATGTTTTTCAATCCAAGCGGCCCGTGCCAGGCCGCATACATGCCCGCCATGTTGGCAAGCAAAACTTGCGACGTACAGATATTTGAGTTGGCTTTTTCGCGGCGTATGTGCTGTTCGCGAGTTTGCAGCGCCATGCGATACGCCGTCTTGCCACGGCTGTCTTTCGAGACACCGATGATGCGCCCCGGCATGGAGCGCACGCTAGCTTCGCGCGTCGCAAAAAATGCCGCGTGTGGACCGCCAAAACCCATGGGCACACCGAAGCGTTGGCTTGAGCCCAAGACGATATCCGCGCCCATTTCGCCGGGCGATTTTAGTAACACCAGCGCCATCAAATCGCTGGCGACGGCGGACACTGCGCCTTTGGCTTTGATTGCCGCAATGGATCCCGTCAGATCGACTATTTCGCCGCGCGCATTCGGATATGAAAACAACGCGCCGAATAACTCATGATTGGCTGCATCCGCTGGGTGTCCGATCACCAACTCAAATCCAAAATATCCCGCACGGGTTTTGATTACATCGATGGTTTGTGGAAGAGTCGCTTCATCTACAAAAAACACATTGCCCGCCGCCTTCGATAAACGCCGTGCCATGGTCATCGCTTCGGCTGCCGCAGTAGCTTCGTCAAGTAGCGAAGCATTGGCGATTTCCATGCCGGTTAAATCAATCACCATCTGCTGATAGTTGATCAGCGCTTCCAATCGACCCTGTGCAATCTCAGCTTGATAGGGCGTGTAGGCGGTGTACCAGCCGGGATTTTCAAAGAGATTGCGCAGCAACACCGGCGGCGTATGAGTGCCGTAATAGCCTTGGCCGATGAGAGATTTCTTGACCACGTTTTTCGCCGCGATGGCTTTGATTTTGGCTAGCGCCGCATGCTCTGTCATCGGTGGCGGCAAGTCCAAGGGCATGGCCGAACGGATACCAGCAGGGACAGTTTGGGCAATCAAATCATCGAGCGTGTCGGCGCCGACCACCGTGAGCATCGCGGGTATCGTCAAATCATCCGGGCCGATATGACGGCCGATAAATTCGTCGCGTTGTTCGAGGTCGGCGAGTGTTGAATGAATATGTGCAGAAGTCATAGCGAGCTTTTTAAAAGGTGGCGGTGTAGGCGGCGGCATCGAGCAGTGAATCCAGCTCGCTCATGTTGGACGGTTTGACTTTGAATAGCCATGCAGCATAGGCATCGGCATTTACGCTATCCGGCGCGTCGACTGCGGCATCGTTGATGGCAATCACTTCACCCGACACCGGCGCATAAATGTCCGAGGCGGCTTTCACCGATTCAATCACCGCGACCGTTTCACCGGCTTTGATTACGCGCCCGACAGCAGGCAATTCCAGAAACACAATGTCGCCCAGCGCTTCCTGCGCGTGGTCGCTGACACCGATGGTTAAAGTACCATCGGCTTCGGTTTTTACCCATTCGTGGGAGGCGGCGTACTTAAGATTGGTAGGGGTGGTCATTTCGGTCTCCTGTGTGTGAATGGAATGATTAAACGGGTTTGCCGTGACGAACGAAACTGGGTTTTACAACGCGGGCTTTAAGCTTTTTATCGCGGATTTCTACTTCGACTTCGGTACCAATCGCGACACCGGCAGGCAGGCGGGCGAGGGCGATCGACTGGTTTAGTGATGGGGAAAAGGTGCCGCTGGTTATTTCGCCTTCGCCGAGCAAAGTGATGACTTTTTGATGCGCGCGCAGTACGCCGCGATCTAGCATCAGCAGGCCGGAAAATTGATAGTCGCAACGGCGTGTTGCCAGCACCAACTGGCCAATGAAGTTACGCGCTGCATCTTTGGTATCCACTGTCCATTTGAGGCCGGCATCGTAGGGCGAGACAGTTTCGTCCATGTCCTGACCATATAAGTTCATTCCGGCTTCAAGCCGCAAAGTGTCGCGCGCACCGAGGCCGCAGGGTTTGATACCCGCATCGACGAGCGCTTGCCAAACGACCGCAACTTCGTCGGCGGGCAGCGTAATTTCGAATCCATCTTCGCCGGTATAACCAGTGCGGGCGACCAGCCAATTTTTTCGGTCCGCCAATATCGCGCCTTGAAACACCATCAATGATTCGGTGTGGGTTCGAGTATCAGGAAAAGCTTGCCAAAATTTTTCACGTGCATTCGGCCCTTGCACCGCGATCATCGCTAAATCGCGCCTAACCTTCAGCGCGCAATCAAAACCGGTGAGGTGTGATTGCATCCACGCAATGTCTTTATCGGCGGTACCGGCATTGACCACGATGCGGAAATGGTCAGCCGAAAAGTAGTACACAATCAGATCGTCGATCACACCAGCTTCGTCGTTCAACATGCAGGAATAAAGTGCTTTGCCGGGCGTGGTCAGCTTGGCCACATCGTTGGCCAGCAGGTGGCGTAGCCAGCGCGTGGCGTCCGCACCAGTCAGGTCGAGTGCGCACATGTGCGAGACATCAAACATGCCTGCATCATTGCGCACGGCATGGTGCTCGTCGATTTGCGAGCCATAGTTGATCGGCATTTCCCAGCCAGCAAAGTCGACCATCTTGCCGTGACAGGCAAGGTGACTTTCAAATAGCGGGGTGCGCTGGGGAGCGGCAGCGGGGTTTGGATGACTCATGAGATACCTCGGTTAGATTGAGGAGAACGAAAAGCATAGCAGCATGCTGCGCGTCCCCATCTGTCCTTGGCACCTGAGAGATTTACTCCGTCGGTGGATGGTTGCTGATCGCTTGCCCAAGCCAATCAGCCCATCACTCTCCAGATCTTTGCTGCGTCGTCGGTCCTTCTGCCTGAGCGGTTCCTGGGGGTTGCGCCTTCGGCGGTGACGGTCGGAATTGTCACGCTCTCCCGACGACCAAGTGACATTATCGCGGTTGCAGCTAAGCCTTGCAAGCGATACGCCGTTGCTGCCTTTTACCGCATCATCCCATCACGAATCAGTCCAACCGCAACGCCTTCAATAGTCAGCGATTCGTTTCGTGTGTTGACCAAAATCGGTTTGAAATCTTTATTCTCAGCGATCAGTTCAACCATCGTCCCGCGCCGCTTGAAGCGCTTGACAGTGACTTCGTCGCCGATACGGGCAACCACGATTTGGCCGTTGGTGGCCTCGGACGTGCTATGGATGGCGAGCACATCACCATCAAGAATGCCGGCGTCAATCATCGACAACCCACGCACACGGAGCAAATAATCCGCGCGGGGTGAAAATAGTGCCGGGTCCACGCGCATCGTGTCGAGCCGGTTTTCGACTGCCAAAATCGGCGAGCCAGCAGCGACTGTGCCGATGAGCGGCAGGCCGAGTTGCTCGACCAATCGAATGCCACGCGCTGAACCGGATTCGAGGGTGATAGCGCCTTTGCGCGCCAGCGCGCGCAAGTGATCTTCGGCGGCATTGGCCGAGGCAAAACCAAACGCACTAGCGATTTCAGCGCGGGTCGGCGGCACGCTAAAAACTTCAAGGCTATTGCGAATGAAGGCGAGAATTTCGCTTTGCCGCGGCGTGAGATTGGTAGCGGTTGAGGATTTCATGGGCGACTCCTTTGGCTGTTGTTATATACAGTACACTAAAGTGTCGTTGGATGCCAGAAATTTCTTCGTAAATTTGTTCGCGAATTTGTGCAACGGCATCGCGCTAACATGCTTAAAAATGCTGAGACAAGAGCAACAATTGAGTAACCAGAACGATCAACTAACGGAAATTTCGGCGCGCACTTTGCTGCATTACGAGCAAAGCGCAGCAAGCTTTCGTGACGGCACATGGCATCACGATGTGAGTCAAAACATCGATGCCTTGTTGCGCCATATCACGGCGCCAGTGCCGTGTCGGATTCTTGATTTCGGCTGTGGGCCAGGGCGAGATTTGTGTGCGCTGTTGGCGCGCGGGCATCATCCCATCGGGCTGGACGGAGCGCAGCAATTTGTGGATATGGCGGCGAGCGCAAGCGGGTGCGAAGTGTGGCAACAGGATTTTCTCAAGCTCAGGTTACCTGATGATTATTTCGACGGCGTGTTCGCCAATGCATCGCTGTTTCACATCCCCAGCGGCGAACTGCCGCGCGTGTTATGCCAACTTCACGCGACACTCAAACAAGGTGGCGTGTTGTTTAGCTCCAACCCTCGTGGAGATAATCAGGAAGGTTGGCGCGAAGATCGCTACGGCGCTTTCCACGACCTCACTGCATGGCGAGAATTTTTGACAGTGGCTGGTTTTGTCGAACTCGAACACTATTTCCGTCCAGCGGGTTTGCCGCGCGAACAACAACCGTGGCTAGCTAGCGTGTGGCGAAAAATTTGAGCGATATTTTTTGACGCCGTACCTGCGTTAGCATTCCAACTTGATTACTTGCGCTTTAAAGATCATGAACAACCAAAATACGTTGATGCGACTATTGTCAAGCTTGTTGTTTGCGATTGCAGCCGGCATAGCTCACGCCGACGATGGTCCGCATGCTCGGTACGTTGGAAATGCGACGGGACAGGGCTTAGACGTGAAATGGCTATGCGAAGGCAAGGTAATTCGAAAAGAATATCCCCTGGCGGCAAACGCGAAACTAGAACCTGTGTGTGGCTTTTCGCAGTCGATTACGGTGCGCGAAGACAACGCCGTGTTTCCCGCGCCAGTCAAATTTCAAGCCAAGAAACTGGCGGCGATTAGCGATATTCATGGCCAGTACGGCAGCATGAAAAAACTGCTGCAAGCACACGGCATCATCGATCAAAACTTGGCCTGGAGTTTTGGTGATGGACATTTGGTGATCACCGGCGATGTATTTGATCGTGGCGAACATGTCACAGAAGCGCTGTGGCTGCTTTACGCACTCGACGCGCAAGCCAAAGCCGCGGGCGGCGCAGTGCACATGCTGCTGGGTAATCACGAAGCAATGGTGATGGCCAACGATCTGCGCTACGTCAATCCCCAGTACCTTGCCGTGGCGCAAACCTTGGGGCTGACTTATCCTGAAATTTTTGACAATCAAAGTGTCCTGGGTCGTTGGCTACGTAGCAAACCAGTTATCGTTCAAGTGAATGACAGTTTGTTTATGCACGCGGGATTACACCCCGATTACGTCAGTCTGAAAATGTCAGTCAGTGAGGTTAACGAACATTTTCGTCGCTCGCTCGGCCTCGCCAAAAGTGAAATCAAACAAGATGACACGCTGGCATTTTTGTACGGCAAGCTCGGCCCGATTTGGTATCGCGGCTATTTCAATGCGCCGCTACTTGAAGCAAGTGAGCTAGACAAAGTGTTGGAACAACTGCAGGTCTCACGCATCGTCGTCGGCCACACCACCATGTCCGGTGTGTTTTCGCATTACCGTGGCAAAGTGATTTCGATAGACGGCGATATGCAAAGAGGCAAGGTAGGCGAGGTGTTGTTGATAGAAAACGGAAACCTGTCGCGCGGCACATTGAATGGCGAGCGCTTGCCGATTCCTGAATTCAGCGGGAGAGCTTCGGCGTTTGAGTAATGCGAGTTGGTGCTGGCGATACGCCGTTCGAATTGGTTTGTAGCCGAAAACGCACGGCACCAGTGAAAAAACCGCCAGCCAAAATGCGCTAACGGTTTTCTGATTTTCTTGGTCGGGACGGAGTGATTCGAACACTCGACCCCTTGCACCCCATGCAAGTGCGCTACCAGGCTGCGCCACGCCCCGACGAGCGGAAATTATATCAGCTAGGCTGCGCTCTAGATGGGTGCGCGAAGGAAAGCAATAATGCTATCTAGCGCTTCGTGCATGGTTTTACCGTCGTTTGCCGGTGTTAATTCTTGCTCGGATTCGGGATGCTCCGGCCCGTCTTCCAAGCGGTTTCTGGCACCGCTGATGGTGAAGCCGTCTTGATAAAGTAGTTCGCGGATGCGGCGCACCAACAAGACTTCGTGGTGTTGGTAGTAGCGTCGATTGCCGCGACGTTTTACCGGTTTTAGCTGGGTGAATTCTTGTTCCCAATAGCGCAGCACGTGAGGCTTGACGCCGCACAAATCGCTCACTTCGCCGATGGTGAAGTAGCGTTTGGCGGGGATGGGCGGCAGGTCTGATCTAGAACTGCTGGACGCTACCACGAGGTGTGGTCTCCACCGCGGTCTTCAGCTTTTGGCTGGAATGGAATGTCACGACACGGCGCGCGGTAATGGGAATTTCTTCACCGGTTTTCGGATTGCGTCCAGGTCGTTGTGGTTTGTCGCGCAATTGAAAATTGCCAAAGCCTGAAAGTTTGACGCCGTCACCGCCTTCGAGCGACATACGAACTTCATCAAAAAACGCCTCGACCATGTCTTTCGCTTCACGCTTGTTGAGGCCCACTTTTTCAAAAAGAAGGTCAGCAAGCTCGGCTTTGGTGAGGGTCATTGCGGTGGTTCTCCGGGGTCAGGCTCTGAGGCTTGCATTGAAGTCGCGCGTTGCAATTGCCAACAAATTCGCGACTGCTGCTTCGACTTCCGCATCCTCGAGAGTGCGTTGAGTATCTTGCATAACTATACGAAACGCAAGGCTTTTTTGGCCCAAAGAGAGGCCTTTGCCTTGATATAAGTCAAACAGATTAATGTCGCAAACAATTTCCGCGGCGGCGGCTTTCATTGCATCCAAAATCGGCTGAACTTCTTGGGTTTGTGGCACGACCAGTGCGAGATCACGAGTCACGGCGGGTTGGCGTGAAAGCTCGCGATAGGCTGGCAAATTGCTACCCAACAGCGCATCCAGTTCGGCTTCAAAAATCATCGGCGCGCTGGCGAGTTCGTATTTTTGTACCCAACGGGGGTGCAGTTCGCCGATGATGCCAACGACTTTTTTGTCGATGATTACATTGGCACAACGACCAGGATGTAATGCTGGATGCGTCGCTTTTTCAAAGCGCGGCGCGTATTGCCCGAAGATCGCTTCGACATCGGCTTTGAGATCAAAAAAGTCGACAGCGCGTTTGGGCTGACCCCATTGTTCGTCAGCGTTCGGTCCCCAAGCTAACAATGCGATGCGCAAAGGCTGCGTAAAACCGGCGACGTCGTTCGGCTCAGTTGTACGTAAAAAACAACGACCGATTTCGAACACACGGACGCGTTCAATCTGCCGTTTGCGATTGTTGGTCAGCGCGCCAACCAAGCCACCAATCAGGGTTGAGCGCATGGTGCTCATTTGCGCGGCGATGGG
Source organism: Rhodocyclaceae bacterium (assembly GCA_016721505.1). Lineage (GTDB taxonomy): Bacteria > Pseudomonadota > Gammaproteobacteria > Burkholderiales > Rhodocyclaceae > JADKHX01. The sequence goes on from JADKHX010000009.1 coordinate 55,549, forward strand.
ATTGGCGAGTGCTATTGGCGCACTGCGTGCAATGCTGTCGGCAAAGTCTTTTTCCCATTCGGTATCGACAAAGCTATAGGTGACAACCTCGTGATAATCGCGTTCGGCCACAATATGACGTAATTGCATGGCGGTGCGGCGACTCTCGGTGCTCGGCATCATGGCCGCGCGGGCGACGGGCGGCACGGTTGGAATATTTTCGTAGCCGTAGATGCGGGCGAGCTCTTCGATTAAGTCCTCTTCGATGCTCATGTCAAAGCGAAACGAAGGCGGTGTGACCAAGAAAGAATCCGCATTCCGCTGAACAACAAGGCCCAGCCCACGCAGAATTTTCTCGATGCGATCGGCGCCGAGCGAGATACCGAGTACTTTCTCGGCACGCGCCGTATGCAAACCAACGGCAGGACGTTTGGGCAGGTTTTCTGCACTGAGTGCTTCGACAATTGGGCCCGCTTGTCCGCCACAGATTTGCAAAATTAATGCGGCGGCACGTTCGGTGGCAGCAACTTGCAATTCAAAGTCCACGCCGCGTTCATAGCGATGCGATGCGTCGGTTGAAAAGCCTAAAGCACGTGCCTTGCCGACGATGGCATCCGCTGCGAAAAAAGCGCATTCAAGGAACAAATCCGTCGTGGTGGCGCTGATACCAGAGTATTCGCCACCCATCACGCCGGCAATTGCCAAGGGCTTTTCATCGTCGGCAATCAAGGCGGTGTCTGCTGTCGGCGTGATAGTTTGGCCATTGAGCAAGACCAGCGTTTCGTTGATTGCTGGATAACGTACATGGATGGTTCCGGCAAGCTGCGTATTGTCAAACGCGTGCAGCGGTTGACCGAGTTCGAGCATGACGTAATTGGTAATGTCGACCAAGGCTGAAATCGAGCGTACACCAGAGCGTTCGATACGTTGCTTCATCCATTCCGGTGTTGGTGCTTGTGAATTAACGCCGGTCACCATGCGGCCGCAATAGCGGGGGCAAACTTCAGGCGCGTCGAGGACGATGGCGCGCCGTTTGTCGTGTGTGGCGGGTACAGCAGAGATATCCGGGGAAATCAAAGGCGCACCAGTGAGTGCAGAGACTTCGCGCGCAATGCCGAGCAGCGATAAACAATCCGCGCGATTGGGCGTAAGTTTGAGTGTGATGAGCGTGTCATCGAGGTCAAGTTGCTGACGAATATTGGTGCCGACAATTGCGTCATCCGCAAGTTCTAATAAGCCACCATGATCGTCATTCAATCCCAATTCACGTGCCGAGCAAAGCATGCCGAAGCTATCGATGCCGCGTACTTTAGCCTGCTTGATTTCCATGCCGGGTAACTTGGCACCGACGCGCGCGCAGGGGACTTTCATGCCAGCTACAACATTGGGTGCGCCGCAGACAATTTGCAGTGATTCGGCTTGCCCGATATCCACACGGCAGAGTTTGAGCTTGTCTGCATCAGGATGTTTTTCTGTCGACAAAACTTGCGCAACAACGACATCGCTAAACGGTGGTGCAGGATGGCTAATTTCTTCGACTTCCAGCCCGGCCATAGTCAGCAGATGGCACAGCGCTTCCGTCGTAATCGGCGGATTGCACAAACTGCGTAGCCAGGATTCTGAAAATTGCATGAGGAATGCGTCCGTGAAAAAAGTGAGCGAGTTTTGCGGTTAGCTTATTGGAATTGTTTTAGGAAGCGCAAATCGCTTTCAAAGAACAAGCGTAAATCATTGACGCCATAACGCAGCATGGTCAAGCGATCCGGGCCCATACCGAAAGCGAAGCCGGTGTATTTTTGCGGATCGAATCCGCCACAGCGCAGGACATTCGGATGCACCATGCCGCAGCCGGCGATTTCCAGCCAGCGGCCTTCGAGCGCGCCGCTCATGAAGGCGACATCAATTTCAGCGGATGGTTCGGTGAATGGAAAAAACGACGGGCGAAAACGTACTTTCAGGTCGTCGCTCTCAAAGAAATTACGCAGGAAATCGGTGACCACACCTTTCAAATCCGCGAAGCTGACGTTCTCGCCGACCCACAGCCCTTCGGCTTGATGGAACATTGGCGAATGCGTCGCGTCCGAATCCACGCGATACACGCGACCCGGGCAAAGGATTCGCAGTTCGGGTAGCGTATCGAGGTGTTTGTAACGCTCGGTATGTGCCAGCATCGCGCGAATTTGCACTGGACTGGTGTGCGTGCGCAGCAATACGTCGGGCTGCACTTTGCCATCGACACCGGTGACGTAAAAAGTATCGTGCATCGAGCGGGCAGGGTGATTATCCGGGGTGTTGAGGGCGGTGAAGTTATGCCAATCAGTTTCGATTTCCGGGCCATCGGCGATAGCAAAACCAATCGAGCGGAATAGCGCTTCGATGCGCTCAAGACTCATGGTTACCGGATGCAGACTGCCGCGCATGCGGCCACGTCCCGGCAGAGTGACATCGAGCGCTTCGGCGGCGAGTTGGGTTTCGAGTTGCGCGTTGCGCAGCGCATCACGGCGTGTTGTCAGCGCCAACTCAATAGATTCTTTGGCGCGATTGATTTCTGCGCCGACAGTTTTGCGCTCTTCCGGCGGCAGTTTGCCGAGGCCTTTGAGCAGCGCGGTCAATGAGCCATCTTTACCCAGATAGCGCGCTTTGGCATCTTCGAGCTTTGCCGGTTCGGTTGCAGCGGTGAAATCGGCAACCGCAGCGTCGACCAGCGTGGCAAGTTGTTCTTGATTACTCATCAGAGCGCATTCGGAATGTGCAGGTAACAATTAATCTAAAAAAAAGGAGGCCCCAGAATCTTGGGCCTCCCTTCCGTTGGTGGTGCTTAATTAAGCCGGAAGCTGGGCCTTGGCTTGATTCGCCAGGGCGGCAAATGCCGGTTTGTCAAACACTGCCAGATCAGCGAGCACTTTGCGATCGACTTCGATGGAGGCTTTTTTCAGGCCGTTCATCAAGGTGCTGTACTTCATGCCCAATTCACGTGCGGCGGCGTTGATACGCGCAATCCACAACACGCGGAACTGACGCTTCCGTTGACGACGGTCACGGTAAGCATATTGCCCGGCTTTCATCACCGCTTCTTTGGCGATGCGATAGACGGTACTGCGACGACCGCGATAGCCTTTGGCCTGGTCGAGAACTTTCTTGTGACGCGCGCGCGCCGTTACACCACGTTTTACTCTTGGCATTTTCGGTCTCCTTTACGCGTAGGGAAGCATAGAACGAACTGACTTAATGTCAGATGCGTTCACGGTTAAGGTGCCACGAAGTTGCCGCTTATTCTTGGTGGTTTTCTTGGTGAGAATGTGGCGCTTAAACGCTTGTGCGCGTTTGATGCTGCCGGATGCGCGAACGATAAATCGTTTAGCGGCACCGCTTTTGGTTTTCATCTTCGGCATCGAAGATCTCCTTATCACATGAAGCCAGGTGTTTCCCGCCTTGGGAATGCTTGGTGACCCGCCCCACTTCTTTTTGTCAGCTGCCAAATTCAGCGTCCGACAAATCCCTGCTTTGCTACTAGGTACTACTTGCTGCTTTTTTCTTAGAAGCTGCCAGCACCATGATGAGCTGCCGACCTTCCATTTTTGGCCATTGTTCAACCATGGCTTGCTGCTCTAAATCTGCTTTGATACGTTCCAACATACGCATGCCGATTTCCTGATGCGCCATTTCACGACCCCGGTAACGCAGCGTAATTTTTGCTTTGTCACCATCGGCCAAAAACTTGATCACGTTACGCAATTTGATTTGGTAATCGTTTTCGTCGGTGCCCGGACGAAATTTAACTTCCTTCACTATCACTTGCTTTTGCTTCAGCTTCGCCTCGTGGGCGCGCTTGGCTTCTTGATACTTGAACTTGCCCACGTCCATGATTTTGCAGACTGGTGGTTGCGCCATCGGTGCGATTTCCACTAAATCCACACCAGCCTCATCAGCTAGCTCCAACGCTTGACGAATCGGGACGATTCCTAACTGTTCACCGTCAACCCCGACCAGACGGACTTCTGGGGCTGTAATTTCGTCATTCAGACGCTGCGACTTTTCCTGAGCGATGGTTCAAATCTCCATAAAAACAAACAACGATGCCAGTGCCTAAACCTTATTTTTCAGGTCAAGCAAAAGGCGCTCTATCAAGGCTGCTGGGGACATTTGTCCGAGATCAGTGTTGCCACGGGCTCGAACGGCGACCAACTCGGCGGCTTTTTCTTTCTCGCCAACCACAACGAGATAAGGCCGCTTTTGCAAGCTATGTTCGCGTATTTTATAGTTAATTTTCTCGCCACGCAAATCGCAATCGACGCGCAGACCTTGTAAACGCAGCATTTTTGCCACAGTTTCGGCGTAATCCGCTTGGTGTTCCGAGATGTTCATAACGACCACTTGCACCGGTGCCAGCCAAAGCGGGAAGGCACCAGCATGGTTTTCGACCAGCATGCCGATGAAACGCTCCAAAGAGCCGAGAATCGCCCGATGAAGCATCACCGGGGTATGGCGGCTGTTGTCTTCGCCAACAAATTCCGCACCGAGGCGACCGGGCATCGAGAAATCGACTTGCATGGTGCCGCACTGCCACGAACGGCCAATGGCGTCTTTGATGTGATACTCGATTTTCGGGCCGTAAAACGCCCCTTCGCCGGGAAGTTCTTCCCAGGTCTCGCCACTTTCGGTCAATGCGGCGCGCAAAGCGTTTTCGGCTTTGTCCCAGACTTCGTCCGAGCCAACACGACTTTCGGGACGTAAGGCCAATTTGACTGCCACCTCGGTGAAGCCAAAATCAGCGTAGACCTTGCCAACCAAAGTATTAAACGTCGTGCATTCGGCTTGAATTTGATCCTCGGTGCAAAAAATGTGACCGTCGTCCTGCGTAAAACCCCGCACCCGCATCACCCCGTGCAGTGCGCCCGATGGTTCATTGCGATGGCAGGAGCCGAATTCGCCATAGCGCAAGGGCAATTCGCGATACGAGCGCACGCCAGTGTTGAAGATCTGCACGTGACCAGGGCAGTTCATCGGTTTCACCGCGTAGTCGCGCTTTTCCGATTCGGTGGTAAACATGCTGTCTTTGTAATGTTCCCAATGCCCTGAGCGCTCCCACAAACTGCGATCCAGAATCTGCGGGCAACGTACTTCTTGATAGCCGTTATCGCGATACACATTGCGCATGTATTGCTCAATGGCCTGCCATATGATCCAGCCATTCGGATGCCAAAACACGAGGCCAGGTGCTTCGTCTTGCAGATGGAATAAATCCAATTGTCGGCCTAGTTTGCGATGGTCGCGCTTCTCGGCTTCTTCGAGCATGTGCAGATGTGCGGCGAGCGCTTCTTTGCTCGCCCAGGCTGTGCCGTAGATACGCTGCAATTGTTCGTTTTTCTGGTCACCACGCCAATAGGCACCAGCAACTTTCATCAGCTTGAAATGTTTGAGTTTGCCGGTCGAAGGCACGTGTGGACCGCGACAGAGGTCGACGAAATCGCCTTCACGATACAGGCCGATGTCTTGGTCAGCAGGAATCGACGCGATGATTTCAGCCTTGTAAATTTCGCCGATAGATTTGAAGAACTCCACCGCCTTGTCGCGCTGCCAAACTTCGCGCGTGACTGGAAAGTCCTTTTTCGCTAATTCAGTCATGCGTGTTTCGATAGTCGCCAAATCGTCAAGCGTGAAGCCGCGTTTGTAGGCGAAGTCGTAATAGAAACCGTTTTCGATGACTGGCCCGATGGTGACTTGCGCTTCTGGGAACAGCTCTTTGACCGCGTAGGCCAGCAAATGTGCAGTGGAATGGCGAATGATTTCCAGACCATCGGCATCCTTTTCGGTGATGATGGCTAGGCTGGCATCCGTTGTGATGAGGTGTGAGGTATCAACCACGCGGCCGTCAACGCGACCCGCAAGCGCCGCTTTGGCAAGGCCGGCGCCGATTGAGGCAGCGACATCAAACACTGTAACGGCACCGGGATAATCGCGATGGGAGCCGTCAGGTAAAGTAATTCTTGGCATGATTATTCGGTTCCGAAAACAGTCCACAAAAAAGCAGGGCACACAATGCGCGTGCCCTGTCAAAAAGCTGCGGATAATGGCAACATTTTAGCGCAACAAGCTGTGATTCATGTCCGAAAATCACCAGTTGGTGCTGGTGACACGCCGTCAAGTGAAGGTTTTAATGAACAAAGCATTTGTAAAAGAATCATCCAACGAGGACGACGACGAAGCGCCGGACGCGCCGGCGGTACCTGCTGGTTCGCCGAATTACATGACTGTCACCGGTCACGCGGCGATTCGCGCCGAGTTCGAACAGTTAGTAAAAGTCGACCGACCGGAAATCGTCAAAATTGTTTCGTGGGCGGCGGGCAATGGTGATCGTTCGGAAAATGGCGATTACATCTATGGAAAAAAACGTATGCGTGAAATCGATAAACGCATCCGTTTTCTATCCAAACGACTCGATACAGCCGTGGTTGTTGATCCAGCGACTCAAGAAAATATCGACCAGGTTTTCTTTGGTGCGACAGTGAGCATTGCCGATGCAGAAGGCGACGAGTTTTGCTATCAAATTGTCGGCATCGATGAAGCTAATGCCGCGAATGGAAAAATCAGTTGGATCTCACCGTTGGCTCGCGCATTACTCAAGGCGCGGGTCGATGATGTGGTGAAATTTCAAAGTCCAATCGGTTGGCGCGAAGTTGAGGTGATTAGGATTTCTTACGTTTAGTTTTTGCTGTGCTTGCCGTCCAGTGTCCTGATTTTCCGCCGGACTTTTCCAGCAATCGTATAGCTTCAATCACCATGCCGCGATCAACCGCCTTGAGCATATCGTAGATCGTCAGTAATCCAACAGATACCGCGGCTAATGCTTCCATTTCAACACCCGTAGCACCGGTAGTCGTTGCAGTTACTTCTATGCTGACTGCAGACAAAGCAGTATCTAGCGTAAATTCCACCGCAACATGGGACAAAGCAAGCGGGTGGCACAAGGGAATCAAGTCTGCCGTTCGTTTTGTCGCCATGATTGCGGCGATGCGAGCAATACCAAGAACGTCACCTTTCTTCGCGTCGCCAGCCGCTACTAATGCAAAGGTGCTTGGCTTCATCCGTATGCTTCCGGCCGCACGCGCTATTCGCTCGGTCGCCGGTTTGCCAGCAACATCAACCATGTGTGCGTGGCCAGTGGCATTGAAATGACTTAAGGATTTTGAGCTTTTTGGCATGACTGTGAGCTAGAACATTTTGAAAATCAGTAACCGAAATATCTTGTGACAACCTCTTTGCCGCGAGTCGTTATCATAGCCTCATGGATGCGCCACGCCTTAGAAAAAAATTCCGTACTACTTTGCTTAGCATTGTTGTAGCTACTGGCTTTTCATTGAATACCTACGCAGATGGCTTGCCGGATCTAGGTGAGATTTCGCAAGCCGAAGTTTCACCGCATGCGGAACGCAAAGCCGGTGAGGCCATCATGCAGGAAATTCGCGCGCTGGAACCGAACTATCTGGACGATCCCGAGGTTGCCAGTTATCTCAATCGCCTTGGAGGCCGGCTCGGGGCGAACGTGGAAAATAGCCGTCAGGCATTTGAGTTTTTCGCCCTGCGTGAGACGAACTTGAATGCCTTTGCGTTGCCCGGAGGCTACATTGGTGTGCACACCGGCTTGATACTCGCGGCACAGTCCGAATCGGAATTGGCTGGCGTGTTGTCGCATGAGATTTCACACGTTACTCAGCACCATATTGCACGCATGATGGTTAGCTCCAGTCAAGGGCAGATTGTCAGCATGATTGCGATGGCGCTGGCGATTTTGGCCGCACGCGGTAACTCGGATGCGACCATGGGCGCCATCGTAGCGGGACAGGCGGCAGGAATTCAAAATCAATTGAACTTCTCGCGTGATTTTGAACGCGAAGCGGATCGTATCGGATTGGATTTGTTAGAGAAATCCGGTATGGATATTCGCGCCATGGGGACTTTTTTCGAACGATTGCAAAAGTTCGGTCGGGTCTATGACAACAATGCGCCGAGTTATTTGCGCACCCACCCGTTAACCACCGAGCGTATCGCTGATATGGCCAATCGCATTGAGGTGCGGCCACATAAAACAGTCGAAGATTCACTAGATTTTTCTTTGGTGCGCGCAAAGCTGCGTGCTGAATTAGGCACACCGGTCGAGGCTATATCCGACTTCAAGCAACTGCTGACAACGGAACTTAAAGGCGGTGCATTGGTCGGCGCGCATTACGGCATGGCGCGCGCGCAACTACGTGCGCGTGCTTACGCTGATGCAAAGCGCGAACTGTCATGGCTGCGGCAAGCGCCGCAAAACCAATTTACTTCTCCTATGCTCGACACACTTGTTGCCGAAGTGATGACGGCCACAGGAGACGCCGCCGGTGCGATCAAAGTACTGACCGATGCGCATGGCCGTTTTCCACAAGAAACGGCGATCACTTATGCGCTGATAGATGCGTTGCTAGTGACAAAAAATCATGACAAAGCTTTGTCTGTGATCGCCGAAGCGCTGTTGAGTTTTCCGAATGATGCCGGACTGCACGAACGTCAGGCAAAAACCTTTGCGCAAATGGGGCGGCGCGTGCAACAACATCGTGCGCAGGCTGAGGCTTATGTGTTGTTGCATCAGTTGCCATTGGCGATAGAACAACTTACCTTGGCACAAAAGGAAGGTGATGGTGATTACTACGAAAATTCACGAGTCGATGCGCGGATCCGTCAACTAAAAATTCAATCTTGCGAGGAAGCAAAATTGCTCAATTCAGGCAGTTCCTCATTTCGTCAACGCCGACCAGTTCCAGCATTTTGCCGATTTTTTGACCGTGAAAACGACACCAAACCCTAACGCAGCCCATGTTGCATCGGCACAACTTGTGACCCTTGCTGAGAAACCTTTTTATCAGCCCAGCGGTGATGAAATCTCGGTCTTTGAAGCAGCAGCGAAAGGCCAATTGCCGATTCTGCTCAAAGGGCCTACCGGCTGTGGCAAGACGCGATTTGTAGAGCATATGGCATGGCGACTCAAGCGTCCCTTGGTGACGATTTCCTGTCACGATGATCTGACTACAGCCGACTTGGTAGGTCGCTATTTGATAGTTGGTGCCGACACCGTATGGTTCGATGGCCCGCTCACCGCTGCTGTGCGTGCCGGTGCGATTTGCTATCTGGACGAGATTGTCGAGGCGCGCAAAGATACGACGGTGGTGATACATCCGCTGACCGATACGCGGCGCATGTTGCCGATCGAAAAACGCGGCGAGTTGGTCAAGGCGGCAGCTGACTTTATGCTGGTGATCTCATACAACCCTGGCTATCAAAGTGTGATGAAGGAGCTCAAGCAAAGCACGCGGCAACGCTTTGTGGCACTGGAATTTTCTTATCCAGATGCGGTATCGGAAGCACAAATTGTGATGTCTGAAAGTGGTATTGATTCTGCAACTGCGCAACGCTTGGTTAAGCTTGGCGAGCTAACGCGCAATTTAAAAGGGCAGGGCTTGGACGAAGGTGCCAGTACGCGATTGCTAGTTCACGCAGCGCGTTTGATAGCCGCTGGGATGTCACCGAACGTGGCCTGCACGGCGGCTGTCGCGCGCGCGCTGGCGGACGAGACTGAGATGACACAAACGCTCGATGATATAGTCCGCGCGGTGTTCTGAAATTGCTTATCGGCGATTGTGCGCACCGGTAATTACCGCCAAATAAACCTCGCGCAAAAACAAACTTAGCGCACCTATCATCGCCAACATTGCAGCGATGAATAGGCCAGCGATTTCCCGCGAAATTTCTATTTCCAATAAGGCGCCCAGAAACGATCCGGCAACTACCAAGCAGACCAGCAAGGCGGCTAACACCGCACCAAACATGGCGAAGTAGATTAATAGACTGCGCGCACGGAGCTGCTCCATTTCGGTGTCGCATTCGGGATGGCTTTCACCCTGCGTTGCGTCGAGGCGATCTTGAATCACCCGCCGCCGATCAACCACGCGACCAAGCCTGGTGTTCATGGCGTTAATCATGGTCGCCACAGCGGTCAACAAAAAAACTGGCGCTATCGCTAGTTGGATGACTTGGCTGATGTCAGAGAAATGAGTTTGCATGATTTTGGCTGAACTAAAATGAAATGCGATTGACTCTACCACTGTCGTGGGATTTCGCCAGTTGGTGCTGGTGATGGAATGGCCCGTTCATCGGCCACACGCTGTCAAACTAGGGAACGAGGACAACAAATGACTGACACACTATCCATAGGCCCACGTCGCCGGTTTTGGGGCTGGGGCAATGCGGCCGATGTGCTTTCTACAACCGAACAGGAAGGCATCAAGAACACCCTGAGTTTGTTAAGGGCAAACGCCGAAGGCGTGGCTTCGCCGCAAGAATCGGATGTGCTATTGCGTGCGTCACGCGGCACACCACCATCGGCATTGCGCTCGATTTTCTCCAACTCGCACTATGACCGCTTGACCCACAGCTATGGCAAATCCTTTGCCGATTTACTGCGCATGTGGCAGCGCGTGGTGCCGAACCCACCTGATTGGGTGGCGTTCCCCAACGATGAACAAGGCGTCGTTGATCTGCTGGACTGGGCATCCACCCACAACGTCGCGGTGATTCCCTTCGGTGGTGGTACCAGCGTTTGTGGCGGCGTAGAACCTGCGGTGGGCGAAAGTTATGCGGCCACTGTGTCATTGGATCTACAGCGCTTGAATCGGGTATTGGAAATCGACACGATGAGTCGCGCAGCGCTCATTCAAGCCGGTGCGTTTGGACCAGATTTGGAAGCGCAACTCAAGCCTCACGGATTGACCATGCGGCACTACCCGCAGAGCTTTCAGTTCTCGACCTTGGGTGGCTGGATTGCGACGCGCGCGGGTGGGCATTACGCGACCGGTGCAACGCATATCGACGACATGGTTGAAGCTACGCGCACGGTCACACCCGCAGGTATATTGCAAACGCGACGGCTGCCCGCGAGTGGCGCGGGGCCAGCGCCGGATCGCCTCATCATCGGTTCCGAAGGTACCTGCGGCGTGATTACCGAAGCTTGGATGCGGTTGCAAACGCGGCCAACATTTCGCGCCAGTGCCAGCGCGATTTTTGCGGATATGAAGAGCGCTGTGCAATGTGTTCGCATGCTTGCGCAATCGGGTTTGAACCCAAGCAATTGTCGTTTGCTCGATGCCGATGAAGTAGCGAATTTTCATATCGGCGATGGTAAAAGTCCAACGCTGGTTCTAGGTTTTGAATCGGCTGATCATGCGGTCAATGCGGCCATGCAACGTGCGCTGGAAATTGTCAGTGATTGCGGTGGTTCGTATGATGCGTCAAGCGTCAATCAGTCGATGCAAAACAGCGAAGGCGCACGCAGTGGCGCAGCAGGCGCGTGGCGCGACACGTTTATTCGTATGCCGTATTTACGCGATCCCATGATTGGTCGCGGTGCGATTCTCGATACCTTTGAGACAGCAATAACTTGGGATAAATTTGATGCGTTTTATGCCGGTGTAAAAGAGGGTATGCAACGCGCTATAAAAAAGGCCACCGGAAACTATGGCCTCGTCTCCTGTCGTTTTACCCACGTTTACGCCGATGGCGTAGCGCCGTATTTCACCTTTTCAGCGCTTGGCAGTGCCTCCGCTAATCTCGACCAATCGCTGGCCGCGTGGTGCGAAATCAAACGCGCGGCGAATGATCTGGTGGTCGGTTTGGGTGGCACGTCGACCCATCACCACGCGGTCGGACGTGATCACCGTAGTGGCTACGAGCTTGAGTCCGCACCGCTGTTTCGCAGCGCCTTGGCAGGGGCGAAAGCAGTACTCGATCCGCAAGGCGTGATGAATCCTGGTGTGTTGATTGATCCGGCCGGACGCAAGGTAGGAATGAGTGGCATATTGGCCGCATGACGGCGGCGGAGCGGAGCTTGCACCCAGCATCGCTATGAACCTGCAAAGTGTCTCGGCTGTGCAAAACCGAGACTCCACAACAGCACCAACTGGTAAAGTCGCAATTCCATTCCGAAAGTTAAGACACACATGACGCAAAAATCTGAAACGCTAATCGAAATCGAAGACCTGCATTTTTCATTCGCGGGGAAAAAAATTTTCGATGGCATCAATATGCGGATTCCACGAGGCAAAGTAGTGGCCATCCTCGGTGTCGGTGGTTCGGGCAAAAGTACCTTGTTGCGCCTGATCGGAGGGCAACTGCGACCGAATCAGGGCTGCGTTCGGGTGGGCGGAAAAGTTGTGCATGAGTTGGACAGCGATGGTCTCTACGCTATGCGACGAAATTTTGGTCTGATGTTTCAGGCGGGTGGTCTGTTCAGCGATATTTCGGTGTACGAAAACGTAGCTTTCCCTATGCGCGAACTCACCGATCTGCCCAATGAATTGATTCGCGATTTGGTGACCATGAAATTGCAGGCGGTTGGCCTGCGTGGCGCATCACACTTGATGCCCAATGAATTGTCTGGTGGCATGGCGCGGCGCGTGGCCTTGGCCAGAGCCATCGCACTCGACCCGATGCTGACCATGTACGACGAACCTTTTGCTGGTCTCGATCCAATTTCGCTCAACGTCATCGCGCTCTTAATCCGGCGCCTGAACGACGCGCTGGGAGCAACTTCAATCGTCGTTACTTATGACGTGACCGAATCGTTAAAAGTAGTCGACTATGCCTACCTATTAAATGACGGCGTCGTCGCAGCCGAAGGTGCGCCGACCGATTTGCTGGCATCAAGTGACCCGTTCGTGAAGCAGTTCTTGCATGCAGAGCCCACTGGACCGGTTGAGTTTCATATGAAGAGTGTGGCCTATCGCGAGGATCTTGGCATCGCGCAATGATGCAGCCGGCTGTTCCCTGATAACGTATGAACTTGTCGTCACTAAGTGCACTGCCCAGAAGCGTCTGGCTGGTTGGCTTGATAAGTTTATTTAATGACTCAGCCAGCGAAATGCTTTACCCATTGCTACCGCTCTATCTTTCTTCGGTGTTGATGGCCGGCCCCAAAACGCTGGGCATTATCGAAGGTGCTGCCGAGGCCGTGGCCAGCTTGCTTAAGTTGGTATCCGGGGTGATTGTTGATCGCACGCGAACGACAAAACCATGGATTGTGATTGGATATTTTCTGGCCGGAGCGAGCCGCCCTTTGGTCGCCTTTGTCACCAGTTGGACGGGCGTATTGTTTATTCGCATTACTGATCGCATCGGCAAAGGGCTGCGCACTTCCCCTCGCGATGTGCTGCTCGCCAACGCTGCTGGCACTGAGCATCGCGGGATTGCTTTTGGCGTGCATCGTGCGATGGATAATGCGGGCGCGGTGATCGGGCCATTACTCGCAGCCTTGTTATTAAGCTTGCAAATACCACTGCGCGATATCTTTTTCTGGGCGATTGTTCCGGCACTAATTACCTTAGTACTGTCATTGGCGATACGCGAACCGGAAGTATTGAGCCTGCCAACCAAGGTGCCATTCGACTGGAAAATGCGCAGTCTATCGCCACAATTCAAACGCTATTTGCTGGTCATAGGCTTGTTTTCACTGGGCAATTCATCGAATATGTTTTTGCTTTTGCGCGCACAAGAGCTAGGTGTTCCACAAACCCAAATTCCCTTGATGTGGGCTGCGGTATCGGCAGTCGCGGCGCTGCTGCTCACACCGTTGTCGGGTTTATCTGATCGCTGGGGGCGCAAGCGTTTTATAGTTACCGGATGGGTACTGTATGCCATCGTGTACCTCATTCTCGGCAGCATCGAAACGGGTTTGGCCGAGCTTTACCTGGTGTTCGCGACCTACGGACTTTTTATCGCAATGACCGAGGGCGTCGAAAAAGCGATGGTCGCCGATCTGGCCGCGCAAAGTCACGTCGGAACCGCTTTCGGCTGGTTCAACTTGGTGAGCGGGCTTATGTTGTTTCCAGCATCGCTGATATTCGGCGAGTTGTATGAGCATCTCGGTGCCGCCGTTGCCTTCAATTTTTCAGCAGCCTGTTCGCTCGTCGCCGCCGCATTGATGGTGTATTGGATACGCTGTAAATGATGCGCATGGGAATGTTGTTTGATACGATATCCATTATTCGGATCGCAAGGAGAACGCAATGACGACGATGCTGCAAGTGGCGACACGCAAAGGTGCATGGATGTTCCGCGCTGATGCAAATCGAAAAACGTGGGCAGTCGATGGGCCACATTTTCTTGGCCACATTATTAGTCATATGGTGCTCGATCCGCGCGATAAGACCACGCTGCTTGCGGCGACGAAAACCGGCCATCTCGGGCCGACTATTTTTCGCTCTGTCGATGAAGGGCGCACATGGAATGAAGCCGCACAACCACCCGCCTTTGCCAAAGCGCCGGAAGGTGAAACTGGTCGCGCTGTCGATCACACCTTTTGGCTGACGCCCGCGCATGGCAATGAGCCCGACGTTTGGTATGCAGGCACGTCGCCGCAAGGCTTATTCCGCTCTGATGATGGCGGCGTAACTTGGACCGGATTTCCCAGCGTCAATGATGACAAGCAGTTTCGCGAGTGGATGGGCTCAGAAAAAGATGGCACACCTGATGGACCAAAACTGCATTCGATCACTATTGACACGCGTGATCCGAACCATTTGTATTTCGGCATGTCGGGTGGTGGCGTGCACGAATCATTAGATCGCGGCAAGACGTGGCGCACACTCATCAACGGCATGGAGGTGCCCGAAGGTTTCGGCTTCGATGTCACAAAGCCGGATTTCCATGATCCGCATTGCCTGCGTATGTGCCCCAGCAATCCAGACCGCATTTATCAACAAAATCATTCTGGCATTTATCGCATAGATCGGCCTTCAGACACGTGGGTGCGTATTGGCAGAAATATGCCGCCCGCGGTTGGTGATATAGGCTTCACGATGACGGTGCATCCGCGCGATGAGAATACTGCCTGGGTCTTCCCGATGGACGGAACGCAGGTCTGGCCGCGCACCAGTCCGGATGGCAAGCCGGCGGTTTATGTGACGCGAAATGGCGGTGAGACATGGCAGCGTCAAGATTCTGGCATGCCAACGCAGCAGGCTTGGTGGACAGTGAAGCGACAGGCAATGTGTTGCGATACACACGAAGCTGTCGGGCTCTACTTTGGCACCACCAGTGGTGAGCTTTGGATGAGCCGAGACGAGGGCAAAAATTGGGAATGTATGGCGCGACATCTGCCGGAAATTTACGCCATCGAAGCGCTCAATTTGTAATACACAGCGGTGGATCAAAATGAAAGTTCTTGTTCCCAGCGCATTGCGCTCCTATACCGAAAGCAGCCAAACGGAGGCCAGTGGCGCGACGCTCGATGAAGTGTTGATGGATTTGGATATACAGTACCCTGGTATTCGTTTTCGCATAATCGACGAACAACAAAAAGTGCGGCGCCACATCCGCATCTTCGTCAATGGCGTGTCGGCTGAACTGTTGTCGCAGACGATGCACGCCAACGACGACGTGGTGATTGTGCAAGCGCTGAGTGGTGGTTAGAAAATCACTTAGTCACGGAATGCGAAAAGTCACGGAATGCGAAACACTAGTGACGGCGTATGGCCGATGAACGGGCCAGTCCCTCACCAGCGCCAACTGAGCAATTCACCAATCCCCAATGAAAAATCGCCGTCTTTTCGCTGAAGAGTTGGTCGTCCGACTCGATGCGATTTTGTTCGCTTCGCCATCACATCGGGCCTTGAGCCGTGCGGCGATTTTGTTGGAGCCGCTAACGCGTGCGCAACAAGATTTGGTTTTGCAATGGGCGCGCATTGTGGCACTGACGGATGCCGAATTGGCGCATCAGGTTTGCATGTTGGCGGCGCAAGTTTTTCAGCGCACTGACGAAGCTGGATTTGTGGCCTGGCTCAAACGTGGGTTGATTGAATTCGATGCACACGGTGCAGTGACGGCGCATAAGGTTTTAGGCGATATTGACGAGTTTTGTCTCGACTATGCGGGGCAAGGCGCTGCGCGATTGGCACAAGTCGAAGGGCGAGTTTCGCGACTGCTGCAAGCCTTGGGCGGTGATGATTTGCAGATTGTCGAGAGCCATATCGCATGGACGGATACCGCATTTGTTTATTTGCCCGCACGCATCGCCACGCTGAGCGATCAGGCAAGTAATCGTCGACTCTATATCGCGACAGCGGTGATGTTGTGGGCGCAGATTCGCTACGGAACTTTCAGCGAAGACATTGAATCGCAAGTGAATTTGTGGGCCGATCCGGCGCAAGCATTGTGCTGGCTGGCGGCGCTCGAAGCGGTGCGCCATGAAGCCTGTTTGGCCGAGGAATTACCGGGTCTTGCGGCTGAAATCGCGGCAGTTAGAGGGCCGTGGCCAGCATCATTGAAGGATGCAGCAAACCAGCTCAGCGCAACATCAACGATCACTGACAGTCTGCGTCTGCTCGAAGCGTTTCGCCTCGGTAATTTGCCGCCACCGAAACTTGCCTACCTTGGCATCTTGGATCCCGCCACCGTGATGAAAATTCGTCTGGAAAAGAATCAGCAGCCGCGCACTGTCGAGCGGACTGCCTCAAACACTTTGCGCGGTGTAGGTGGTGTGGGGCAGGGCGATGACGATTTTGCGCCGCTCGCGGCAGATGCGATGACTGACGATGGCGATGCGGCGGGAAGTATTGATGCGGTGGCAGGACAGACGCTGCAATCACCACAAACCGAATCACCGGTTGGCAATCAAGCAGCAGGCGAGGGTGGGTGGCAGCCTGTTGCCGCCGACGCCCACGACCAGCAAATTTCCGTAACGCAAGCCGTGCAGCCCGATCAAATTTACGACGAATGGGACTACCACCGGCAGGCTTATCGGCGGCAGTGGTGTCGACTTTTTGAACATAAAGGTGAGTACGGCGACGCGGATTATGTAGGCGAAATTCGGCGTCGCCACGCAGCACAAATCCTCCAGATTCGCCGCCGCTTTGAGGCGTTGCGCGGTGAAGACAAGATGCTGCGCCGACAAGCCGAGGGCGAAGAAATCGACCTTGATTCGCTAGTCGAAATGCTGGCCGATCAACACGCCGGTGCAGAAATCTCCCCACGACTATTTTGTCGCCGTCAACGCATCGAACGTTCGCTCGCGGTAATGTTTATGGTCGATATGAGTGGCTCGACCAAGGGCTGGGTCAATGATGCTGAGCGCGAAGCATTGGTGATGCTGTGCGAGGCGCTTGAGGCTTTGGATGACCGTTACGCTATCTACGGGTTCTCGGGCTGGACGCGCACTCAATGCGATATATATCGCGTCAAAACTTTCGACGAACCATACAACAGCGAGGTAAAAAACCGTATCAGCGGCATCGTGGCGAAAGACTACACGCGGATGGGCGTGGCGATTCGGCATCTCTCAAAACTGCTGAGCGCGCAAGACACACGGCATAAATTATTGGTCACTTTGTCGGATGGCAGGCCAGATGATTTCGGCGACGAATATCGTGGCCACTACGGCATCGAAGACACCCGCCGCGCCTTGCAAGAAGCGCGCTACGCAGGCATTCGCCCTTACTGCGTGACCATCGACAGGCACGGCGCAGATTACTTAAAACGTCTCTATGGTGAAGCCAGCTATTCGGTGCTGGCTGATGTAACGAAACTGCCACTACGCTTGGCCGAGGTTTATCGGCGACTGACGAGCTAAATGAGGTGCTTGCCGCTGCAGAGCAGAGCTTATGCGACGCACCACTTTGTGAACGCGTAGCCGGGAGCCAGTGCAGAATCGACACGACACAGCGACACAGCATTTGAGCGGTATTTGCCGTTAGGCAAGGGCTTGCGACAACAGTAAATCAACGACACTTCCTTATTGAACGGCCGTTCCCCGTTGCTTGGCCCGGGCATTATCGTTCGGAGCTATGAGGCGCTTCGGTAACGGTGAGATTTGCGGCGGTCGTTGTGGCCACATTTTGAGTGTCTGCATTTGTCGGCGCTGCACGCGTCGATATGGCGCTCACAGAACCGCCGGCTGACCCGATGGAAAAAATTTTGTTTTTCCCCGAGGTATTACCCACGGCCACCCCGATATTTACACTCGATGTGTCGCACATGTATGAGCCGATGTTGCCAGTGGATAGGGTGATTTTCACACTGGCGTCTGAAGTCAGCAACGGGCATTCGGTCTGAGCAATTGCTGTTGCGCCGAAATCGCTGGCGCCAACTGCAGCGATTGCTGAGTTTGTGAAACCAAGCGCGATGAGAATTGTTCCAAGTAGTAGTCTTTTCACTTTTATTATCCAAAAATAGTTAGATGCAATACTTAACGGCATCCACTGCAACATCCAATAGACACGCAACCAAAATTCGATTATGCGGAAATTTTACCGAAACATGTGTTTTGAGCTAGCTACCCGAAGTAGCAGCTAGTGCAGCCTTGTTCGCGATTTCAGTATCTGCTTCGAAAAGCGCTTCCAGCTCGCGACCTGCGTCCTGTGCAGTTTGTATCAACAGCGCTTCATCACGGTTGACCGCGTACTGCGATTCAATTAGTCGGCAGTCGTATTCAGCGAATGTGCTGGTGGTGCGTTTTGCCGTTGCCGTATCCATACCCAGCGCCTGCAAAATGTCACCGCCCAGATCAACGCTGGAAGCGAAGGTCTCGCGCATGATGTGTTCGACGCCTAAGTCACGCAAGCGAAAATAGTGAAACCGGTTGCGCGCGCGGGCATATATTTTCAGGTGTGGAAAATGCTTGCGTACCATTGCCGCTGTCTTGAGCGATCCCTCGATTTCGTCAATGGCGAGAACAAATATTTCGGCCTTCTCGGCACCAGCAGCACGCAATAAGTCCAGCCGCGAAGCATCGCCGAAATGCACGCGGTTGCCAAACCGGCGTACGAAATCGACCTGCTCGAAGCTTGATTCCAAAACCGTCGACGAGACTTTTCGCATCCGCAATATCCGCGCCACAATCTGCCCGAAGCGCCCAAACCCGGCGATGATCACACGGTGATCGGTCTGCGTGATTTCATCAAATGCCCGCGTCGGCACGGTATCTAGCGCAGGTGCAATCCAGCGCTCATGCACGCCCAGAAATAACGGCGTGATTGCCATCGATAAGGTCACCACCATGGCCAGCAAATCAGCGGTGTCGCCGTCCATCAACTGTTGCCCGTTGGCTAATGTCAGCAACACAAAGGCGAACTCGCCGCCTTGTGAGAGATAGATCGCGAAGCGCCGGGACGCCGCATGCTCCATCCCGGAGAACCGCCCGAGGCAAAACAACACGGCGGCCTTAATGGCAATCAGCCCCAGTGCCAGACCGATCACCAACGCCGGCTGCGTCGCGACCAGTCCGAGATTGGCCGACATCCCAACCGCGACAAAAAACAAGCCTAGTAAGACGCCTTTGAAAGGCTCGATGTTGGCTTCCAGTTCGTGGCGATATTCAGAATCGGCCAGCAAAACGCCGGCCAGAAAGGCGCCAAGTGACATACTCAATCCGGCGCTCTCCATACCCCAGGACATTGCCACCACGATCAATAGCGTCGCCATCACCAAAAGCTCATGGCTGGCGGTCTGCGCCACCCGGCGTAGCAAAAAACGCAGCACCGGTCGCCCGCACAGCACCACCGCCACTACAGCGGTAATCGACACCCAGGCAGGTGGACGTTGACTTGTTTCGGCCATTGGTGACAGCAAGGGGAAAATCGCCAACAGCGGAATGACCGCCAAGTCCTGAAACAGCAGTACCGCAAATCCGTCACGACCATAGCGCGACGCGAGCTGCCTTTTCTCGGCAAGCATTTGCAACACAAAAGCCGTTGAGGACATTGACAATGCTAATCCGGCGATGAGGGCTGGTAGCGGTGTCAGTCCGAATGCCCAAGCGATTACCGCAATTGCAATCGTACTCAATGCCACCTGCGCCCCACCAAGACCAAAAACCACGCGCCGCAGCACCCAAAGTCGTGCCGGCTGCAATTCAAGGCCGATGATGAATAGCAGCAATACGACACCAAACTCGGTGGTGTGCATGATGGTTTCAGGCTCACCTAGCAACGCCAAACCAAAAGGCCCGATTACCACTCCAGCGAACAGATAGCCCATCACCGAAGCCAGTCCAAAGCGCTTGAGCAAGGGAACGGCGATGACGGCGGCGGAAAGCAGTACTACAACTTGAGATATGGGAGTCATGGCATTTGCTGTGCTAGCTGGGGTGTTGATGATGGCACAGCTAAGGGGATGGCGTGCTGCGACAGCGGCGAAACAAGGAATTCACAAAGCACTGCTTTGCGCCTGTGTATCGGTTCGGCTGTGCAAAGCCGACACTCCGCACCGGCACCCACTGGCGAATTCTCGTCCCAACGGCACTTGAAATCTCCCGGCACGCCCCCAAATCCGTGCGAGCTTGCAATTTCGTGCCCCAACTTGTACTGAGGAAATCACATGAATACTGAAACCGCCAATCCCAGCACCCAAAGCCCACGCGAAACCTTGGGCTTCCAAACTGAGGTCAAACAACTGCTTCAATTGATGATTCATTCGCTGTATTCCAATCGTGAGATATTCCTGCGCGAACTGATCTCGAATGCTTCCGATGCGTGCGACAAATTGCGCTTTGAAGCTTTGAACAACGACGGCTTGTTTGAAGGTGATGCCGAACTCAAGATACGCGTGGCTTTTGACAAGGATGCGCGCACGCTGACGATTTCGGACAACGGCGTCGGTATGAGTCGTGATGAAGTCATTAGCAATTTGGGCACGATTGCCAAATCCGGTACGCGCGAGTTTTTTTCGAAGCTGTCTGGCGACCAGAAAAAAGACGCCAGCCTGATTGGGCAATTTGGTGTTGGCTTCTATTCATCCTTCATCGTGGCTGACAAAGTCACCGTGCTGACCCGTCGTGCCGGATTGCCGGCTAGTGATGGCGTGCGTTGGGAATCGGAAGGCGCTGGGGATTTCACCATCGAGGCGAGCGAAAAAGCCGCCCGTGGCACGGAAATCACCCTGCATTTGCGCGCGGAAGGCCAGGATGATTTGCTCGCTAGTTACAAACTGCGTTCCATCATTCGCAAATATTCCGATCACATCATGCAGCCGATTGTGATGAAAAAAGAGGAATGGAACGCCGAGGCCAAAGCGCAGGTGATGACCGATGAAGACGAAACCGTCAATCAGGCATCGGCTTTGTGGGCGCGCAACAAGAGCGACATTACGCCCGAGCAATACATCGAGTTTTACAAGCACGTTGGCCATGATTTTGAAGACCCGTTGACTTGGACCCACGCTCGGATGGAAGGAAAGTCGGAATACACGCAATTGCTCTACATCCCATCGCGCGCACCTTTTGACATGTGGGATCGCAATGCACGGCATGGCATCAAGCTGTATGTACGACGCGTATTCATCATGGACGATGCCGAGCAATTGATGCCGACTTACTTGCGCTTCGTGCGCGGCGTAGTTGATTCGGCTGATTTGCCGCTGAATGTGTCGCGCGAGATTTTGCAAGAATCGAAAGACATCGAATCGATTCGCAATGGCTGCTCGAAAAAAGTGCTGGGCATGCTTGCCGATCTGGCGAGCAGTGAGGAAGCAAGCGAGCAGGAAAAGTACACCAAATTCTGGGCTGAGTTTGGCCGGGTACTGAAGGAAGGTGTAGGCGAAGATTTTGCTAACAAAGAAAAAATCGCCAGTCTGTTACGTTTCGCGTCAACGCTGACCGACACAACCGATGAGACCGTATCGCTGGCTGCTTACATCGCGCGCATGAAGCCAGAGCAGGAAAAGATTTATTTCGTTACCGCCGAGACCTTCAATGCGGCGAAAAACAGCCCACATCTGGAAGTCTTCCGTAAGAAAGGCATCGAAGTGCTGTTGCTTTCGGATCGGGTTGATGAATGGGTGGTTTCCAACCTCAGTGAATTCGATGGCAAGGCTCTGGTGTCGGTAGCCAAAGGTGGTTTGGATCTAGGCAAACTGGAAGACGAAGCTGAGAAACAGGCTCAGGAAAAAGATGCTGGTGACTTCAAAGAACTCACCGAGAAAATCGCCAAGTCTCTGGGTGAACGGGTCAAGGAGGTTCGTGTCACGCATCGGCTGACCGATTCGCCAGCGTGCCTAGTGGCCGATGAGCACGATGTGTCCGGCAATCTGGCGCGCATCTTGAAAGCGGCAGGACAAAATGCACCGGCATCGAAACCTATCTTGGAAATCAATCCTCACCATCCTGTGGTTCTGCGAATGAAGGCAGAGGAAAGTCGTTTTGACGATTGGGCGGCGGTATTGTTCGACCAAGCATTGTTGGCCGAGGGCGGACATCTGGACGACCCGGCGACTTTCGTCAAACGGATGAATCAGCTGATGTTGGATATGAGCGGAGCGTCGGCAAGCTAGTCCTTGTCCCGTTTGGTTGTAATGCAACGGCGAGTGCTTTTCGGGCACTCGCCGTTTTCTTATCAGCGTGTGGCCAGCGCCAACTGGCAAAAATGCGCGTTTGCGCTAGTGAACTGTTGAGGTTTTCTTTTTGACTTTGGCCGATGCGCTGCGTTTGGTTTTGCCTTTGCCTTTTTTCGGCGGTTCGATGCCGTGATCTTTCAGGCAGCTACGTAACGCAGTGCCTTGCAAGCTCTTACACGATTCTTTTGCATCTTGTTCCAACTGACAGCGTGTCGGATTAGGTGCGGCTTTGCAATCGGGCGGAGGCAACCGGGTGAGCAGGCAATCGCGCTTGGCAGTACCGTGCAAATTGGCGCAAGCGGATATTGCATCGGCGCGGGCAAGGCAGCGCACGGGGTCGCGCGCTTGGGCGCAATCGTCCAATTCAGCGGTGACTTGGGCAGGCGTAGCGCCAGTGAATAGTGCGCAACTCACGGCGATGATGCCTTGCGTTAGGGCGACAAAAATTTTGCTTTTGACGATGGAATTCATAATCTCTCCGATGACAAGAGGGGAATGCGTCGCGGCATCATAGACGCATCCTGCGTTATAGTTGGCGTACGCGCTTTTCTATCGGCCACCGCCATGAATGCACCTTCAGTTGAAACCAAAACCGATCATCGTTTGACTTTGCCCGAGGTCGTTGACGCGCTTGTTGCCGATGGACTTGTTGATGCGGTAATTGCTGAGACTTACAAAAAGGAACGAAGGTATTTTCGCGGCGATCAACATCCATTAATCGCAATTTCCGAAGCGCACTGGAAATCGCTCAAACCGCCGCATCGTACCTTGGATCTTGATGGGCTGACGCAATGGCTGGCGAATTGGTGCGGCATTCCTTATTTGCATATTGATCCGCTCAAAGTGAACTTCTCTACAGTCACTGAGGTGATGAGCAGCGTTTATGCGACGCGATTCCGCATATTGCCAGTGGAAGTGACAGCCCACGAGGTGGTCATCGCGACGGCCGAGCCATGGCAACGCGGCTGGGAAGCCGAAATGGCACCGATCTTGAAGAAGCCTATTCGACGGGTGATTTCCAGTCCCGACGATATTGCACGCTATCAGGTGGAGTTTTACAACTTGGCCAAGTCGGTCAAGGGGGCGATGCTCAAGGGCGATACCTCGGGCGGCGCGTCAAACTTTGAGCAACTGGTTGAACTGGGAAAATCCAACAAGAACTTCGATGCTAACGACCAGCACATAGTTCGCATTGTCGATTGGCTATGGCAATACGCGTTTGATCAACGTGCTTCGGATATTCACGTCGAACCCCGACGCACTATGGGTTTGGTGCGCTTTCGCATCGACGGCGTGTTGCACCAGGTGTATCAAATTCCGATGGCGGTGCTCAGCGCCATGACTAGTCGAATCAAGATTTTGGGTCGAATGGATGTGGTTGAGAAACGCCGGCCACAAGATGGCCGCATTAAAACGCGGACGCCGGATGGCACGGAAGTGGAATTGCGGCTGGCAACTTTACCCACCGCATTTGGCGAAAAGTTGGTGATGCGGATTTTTGATCCTGACGTCTTGGTACGCGATTTTTCCGAGCTCGGCTTTGATGCCGACGAAGAAGCTAATTGGAAGAAAATGTCGGCCAATCCCAATGGCATTATTTTGGTCACCGGGCCGACTGGTAGCGGCAAAACAGTAACCTTGTATTCGACGCTCAAAACGCTGGCGACACCGGAAGTCAATGTCTGTACGCTGGAAGACCCGATAGAAATGGTCGAGTCGGCATTCAATCAAGTGCAAGTGCAGGCAGACATCGGCGTGAATTTTGCAGCAGGCATACGCTCATTGATGCGGCAAGACCCGGACATCATTATGGTCGGCGAAATCCGCGATTTGGAAACCGCCGACATGGCGATACAAGCGGCGCTGACAGGGCATTTGGTGCTGTCCACCTTGCACACCAATGACGCACCATCGGCGATTACGAGGCTAGTTGATTTGGGTGTCGCACCCTATTTACTTTCGGCAACGGTAATCGGCGTTATGGCGCAGCGATTGCTGCGCACGCTGTGCCCGCACTGCAAGCAGCCTGGTGGCATGCGCGAGGAAGATGAGCTAGCGTGGAATGCCCTGGTCTCGCCGTGGAAGGCCGCCAAGCCGCAGCAGATTTATCGGCCAGCCGGCTGTCTGGAATGTCGGATGACGGGGTTTATGGGGCGCATTGGTGTTTATGAAGTCATGACCATGACCCCTGAGATCAAACGTCTGGTGGCCAATCGTGCCGATGTTTCCAAACTACGTGAGCAAGCAATTCGCGAAGGCATGAAGCCGCTGCGAATCGCCGGTGCACGCAAGGTTGCAGCGGGCGTGACGACCATCGAGGAGGTCCTTAAAATCGCGCCGCCTGCTGAATTGGATTGGGCCAAGTAGTCCGCAAATCCACCGCTATGGCAAATGCAGGCCTATGGGAATTAGGCGTGATGCTCTAGCTGGTTAGGTTGTCCGCTCTAGTTTGTTTGTCGATACTGCTCGCCATACACCGGTGATGCAGCAAATTTGGCCGGTGGAAAGATTCATATTCCCCGCAACCTAATTGACTCACACTCGACACACTGGAGAAATTAATCATGGCAACTACACCGAAGAAAGTTACTAAACCCGCTGTTAAGGCAACCATCAAGGCGACCGTTAAACCCGCCGCTGTCAAAGCCAAAGTGGCCAAGACCGTTGCTGCTGTCAAGGCGAAAGCCAAGACCGTCAAAGCTGGTAAAACTTCTACCACCACGTTGAAAAAAGTCACCGCCGCGAGCCGTAAGAACGCCAGCGCCGCTGTCAACATGACCCGTGATGCATCATTCAAACTGATCGACTCGCAGCGCGCTGTATGGCTGGCTGGTTTGGGCGCCTTGGCCAAGGCCAGTGCAGCTACCGGCACGCAAGGCGAGAAAGTATTCGAAGCACTCGTCAAAGCTGGCGCGACAATGGAATCGCAAGGTCGTGTCGCAATCGACAGCAACGCTGATCGTCTCAAGAAAGGCATCGATACCGCTGCTGACGTAATGGACAAAAACATCGACCAGTTCGGCAAAACCTTTGATGCGCAAGTCGAGTTGGCGCTGGATCGTTTGGGCTTCCCGAAAGCCGACGCATTCAAGACCGTGCTTGACCGTTTGACTGAACTATCGAAGAGCTTGGAAGCTAAGGTTCGTTCGACGCTGGGTCGTTAATTTGTCGGCTGTGTTTGCGCCGACTGCATGAAATAAAAAGCCGCTGCGATTCATCGCAGCGGCTTTTTATTGAGCAAAAATCGATCGATACGATTTCTACTAATAAGTCTTCCAATATTCCGAGGGGAACGGCGGCTTGCGACCGACCAAGCTTTCGAGCAATGCAAGTTCGATATCTGAATGATTCACAATCGGCGCAGGTAGCATTGACGTAGGCATTTTTGGATTGCCGTGAATGTAAAGCGGATGATCGTGATGCTTGGTGGTGATGGTTTCTATTTGGCCAGGTGCGGCAGTGGGAACAAGTTCCGCTGTGCCATAGCAAAGGCAAAAGTAGGTTCGATCTGCTTTGTCGTTCATTAACGTCGGTTCATCTTCGATGTAACAACCCGTACCGCGAATTCCTATCGTCGCAGTAGAGGTTTGTATCGTTCGTTGCCCTTTACCAAAAACCGACAAAATTTTGCCGGTTAATACGCGCATCACGTGGGCTGCTTCTCCGCTGCCAAAAGTCACCGTGGAGTTATCACGCTGAAAAAACGCATCTTGTCCCAGGACATAGATCGCTTGCGATTTCACACCGGTAACTATGGTGTCACCATTTTTCAGCAACATACCCTCGCGTGCGGCGGCGCCATTGACACGAACGTCGCCAGTGATTTTGTGCATTCCAGTAACGATTGGGTCTTTGCCATTGGCAAGCGCGTTCCGAATGATGCCGGACATACCGATACCACCAACAACGCCAGTCAACGCAAGGTGTTTGAGGAATTGGCGGCGAGCTAAGTTGCGCTCTATGTTGCGTCCAGATTTGCGTGCAGACATGGTGATTCTCCTTGTTGAACTATTTATTCAATTCGCGCATGCCGCGTGCCAAGCCTTCAATGGTTAGCGGAAACATACGCTCTGAAAAAATCGTGCGAATGATTTGTATGGAATGCCGATATTCCCACAAACGTTCCGGCTCGGGGTTAAGCCAAATCGCTCGCGGCCAGGTGTCGAGCACGCGTTGGAGCCACGTCGCGCCGGCTTCTTCATTGCTGTATTCAACCGAGCCACCAGCTTGCATGATTTCATAGGGACTCATGGTTGCATCACCGACGATCACCACCTTGTAATCCTCGCCGTATTTGTGCAACACGTCCCACAGCGGAAAGCGTTCACCATGCCGGCGCCGATTGTCTTTCCAGACGTAATCGTAAATACAATTATGGAAATAAAAATATTCCATATGTTTGAATTCGCTCTTCGCGGCCGAGAACAATTCTTCGCATACTTTGATGTGATCGTCCATCGAACCACCGATGTCGAAGAACAACAACACTTTGATTTTGTTGTGTCGCTCGGGGCGCATTTTGATATCCAGCCAACCCGCATTGCGCGCTGTACCGGTAATGGTGCCGTCCAAATCCAATTCGTCTTGTGCGCCTTCACGGGCGAAGCGGCGCAGACGACGCAGCGCGACTTTAATATTGCGCGTGCCCAGTTCTATCTTGTCGTCAAGGTTGCGATATTCACGGTTTTCCCACACCTTGATACCAGTGCGATTGCCACCTGATTCGCCACCGATGCGGATACCTTCGGGATGGAATCCACCATTACCAAACGGCGAGCTGCCGCCGGTACCTATCCATTTATTGCCGCCTTGATGGCGGCCTTTTTGTTCCTCGAGGCGTTTGCGAAATTCCTCCATCAACTTGTCCCAGCCGAGCTTTTCCAGCTTGGCCTTTTCCTCGGCGCTCAAGTGCTTTTTCATCATCGCCTTGAGCCATTCTTCGGGAATGTCGGCTTCCAGTCCGGGGATGCTCTCGACACCTTTGAAATATTCGGCGAAGGCTTGGTCAAACTTGTCGTAGTTGGTTTCGTCCTTGACCAGACAAGTGCGCGACAAAAAATAAAAATCATCGAGCGAATGCCCAGCCAAACGCGCTTGCAAACCTTCGAGCAAGGTCAAATATTCCCGCGTCGAAACGGGAACTTTCTTGGCTTTGAGGTGGAGGAAAAAATCAATCAGCATGGTGACAACTCAGCGATTGTGCTTCGCCATATAAACCAAGCGCTCAAATAAATGCACGTCTTGTTCATTCTTGAGTAGCGCGCCATGCAAAGGTGGGATCGCCGTCTTGTGATCCTTCGAGTGCAGCGCTTCAGGCGGGATGTCCTCAGCTAGCAGCAACTTGAGCCAATCAAGCAGCTCGGACGTTGAGGGCTTTTTCTTCAATCCGGGAATTTCGCGCAGCCCAAAAAATACTTCCAGCGCTTCCTTGAGCAAGGCTTGCTTCAAGCCGGGGAAATGCACGTCGACGATTTTTGTCATCGTCTCGCGATCAGGGAATTTGATGTAGTGAAAAAAGCAGCGGCGCAAAAATGCGTCAGGCAATTCTTTTTCATTGTTCGAGGTGATGAACACCAAAGGGCGCTGCTTGGCTTTGATGGTTTGACGCGTTTCATACACATGGAATTCCATGCGATCCAATTCGCGCAGCAAATCATTGGGGAACTCGATGTCGGCCTTATCAACTTCATCAATCAATATCACACACGGCGTTTCCATTTCAAACGCTTGCCACAGCACGCCTTTGAGAATGTAGTTGCCGATATCGTTGACCTTTTCATTGCCCAATTGCGAGTCACGCAAACGCGACACGGCATCGTATTCATACAATCCCTGCTGCGCCTTGGTCGTCGACTTAATATGCCATTGCAGCAGCGGCACGTTCAGCGCAGCGGCAACTTCCTCGGCCAACATCGTCTTGCCCGTGCCAGGCTCGCCTTTGATTAGCAACGGTCGCTGCAAAGTCATCGCCGCATTGACAGCCAACATCAGGTCCGGCGTCGCAACGTAATTTTCAGTTCCAGTAAAGCGCATATTCATTGTTTCTCCTCAAGTGTTGCGCCTGATTATCGCAAACTTGGTTTGGGTGGCGAGCGATGTTGTTACGCGCAGGCGGTAAAAGTTTGACGGCGTATGGCCGATTAACGGGCCAGTCCCTAACCAGCACCAAAGGCGAGTTTTACAAACACCGCCGTATGCGCTCCAGATACGCGTCGCTATCCGGCGGCAAACCATCGCGCTGCGCGCGCCACATGGTTTCGCCGAGGCATTCGAGTACGGCGTGCAAGGCTGCGTGTCGGTCGCCGCGTCGCTGTTGGAGCTGTTCAAATATTTTGCGTATCCCTGGCGGTTGGTCGATAGAGAGTTGCTCTTCAATCGCCAAATGCAATGACATGTGCAGAAACGGATTGGTCTCGCCTTGTTCGGGTGTCCACTCGCGCGTGGCCGCGTCGGGTGCTTCGAGCAGCGCGTGGTACTCGTGATGCCACTCGATGATATCGGCGGCTAGTGTTTCCAATGCGGTGGCCGGCAATTTGTTGCGGCGTTTTTGCCACGCGTCGATAAGAAACTGGCGCGCTTGATCGCGGCTGGGCTTAAACATGGGTCTTGTTTTTAAAACTACATAAATCATTCACGACGCAGCGATAACATTCTGGCGTGCGGGCTTTGCAGGTGTAGCGGCCGAGCAATATCAGCCAGTGATGGGCGTGTTGGCGATATTCCGGTGGTACTGACTTGAGTAGTTTTTGTTCGACGACGTCGACGTTCTTGCCCAAGCCCAAACCGGTGCGATTGGCGACGCGAAAAATGTGCGTATCAACGGCCATGGTTGGCTCGCCAAAGACAACATTGAGTACCACATTAGCCGTCTTGCGACCCACGCCGGGTAAGGCTTCCAAGGCTTCACGATCGTGCGGTACCTCGCCGCCATGCTGCGTCAAAATCTTTTCCGTCAAGGCGGCGACGTTTTTCGCTTTGGTGCGATACAGACCGATAGTTTGTATGTATTCGCTGATGCCTTCCTCGCCGATTGCTAACAAAGATTGCGGGGTCGGGTGCGCACGAAACATTGGCCGCGTGGCCCGATTCACACCTTTGTCGGTCGCTTGCGCCGAGAGCACGACGGCGACCAGCAATTGAAATGGCGTGGCGTATTCCAACTCGGTTTTCGGTTCCGGATCAATCGCCGCGAGACGCGCAAAAAATTGCTGACGTGCAGCGAGCTTCATGCGGCGTCCGAGGCAATGGCATTACCGGATTTGCCCTGCGTGCGCTGATGACGCAACTGTTCGCGTTGGCGCTCGTTGGCGCGTGCCTCCAACCAATTGCGTCCGGCAATCATGAAGCCCAATACAAAAAATGCACCGGGCGGCAGGATGGCGATGAGAAATCCGGGATAACTTTCTGGCAATACTTGAATTGCATGTGCGCTGGGAAAGATCATTTCTATGCCGGAGAACAGCGTACCCTGACCGATGAATTCGCGTATCAGGCCGAGCAGAGCGATCACCCAAACAAAGCCGATGCCCATCATTGCGCCGTCCAACGTTGCTGCTGCCAACCCATTCTTGGCGGCGAAAGCTTCGACGCGCGCAAGCACAATGCAGTTGGTCACGATTAGCGGAATGAAGATGCCGAGCACCAGATACAAATCGTGTAAAAAAGCATTGAAGCTGAGATCAACTACGGTGACCAGCGAGGCGATGACGAGGACGAAAACCGGAATGCGAATTTCATACGGAATAAAGCTGCGCAATGCCGAGATGGCGAGATTGGCCAGCAGCATGACAACAACCGTGGCTAACCCCAAGCTGACGGCATTGACGAAATTGGTGCTGATCGCCAGAAGCGGACAGAGCCCGAGCAACTGGGCAAGGATGCTGTTTTGCTTCCAAGTTCCGTTCAGAATTATTTCTTTATAGGCATTCATTTGCTGCTCTCCAGACGACTTCCCGCGGCCAAAGAAAAAAGTGCTTCGTGATGCGCATTAACCCAGACCAATGCACGTGCGCTGGCATTGGTTACTGCGCGGGCGGAAATGGTTGCGCCCGTCATTTGATCAAAATGCCCGCCATCTTTCTTGACTCGCCATGCGGGCAGTGGAACTTGATCAAATCCTAGTTGGTTAAATTGCGTGATCCAAGGCCGTTGTTTGTTGCGATCTTTTTTCGGGTCGATGTAGTCACCTAGACCAGGTGTTTCTTTGTGTCGTACCACGCGCTGGGCGAGCAGACGACCGTCTTTGCTAATCGCCAGCAGCAGCGCAATCTGGCCGGAATAGCCATCCGGTGCTATGGCTTCCACAACAATGGCGACGGGCTGGTCGCCAAGTCGTGCCCGGTAGGCAAGTGTATCGTCGGCGGTATTTAATGCGGTCGCTGCGGGCACGACAATTTGGTCGTGCAATAGGTCATTGTCGTAGCTTTTGGCCGGCAAAATTTCGTTGATCAAACGCAAGCGCTCGGCTTGTGCGCTGGCTTCGAGTAAAGGCGCAGTAACTCCAAAAGTGCCGGCCATTAGGGCGGTGAATATCAGCATGAAGACCAGCAAGATGGCCGCCGTGCGTAGTGATACGCGCATCGCACTTGGCTCACGGTAGCTGGTGTCGGTGTCAGTCATGTTTTGGCTTCATGTCGGATTTTTGTCCAAACACCGGCGGTTGTGTGTACATGTCGATAAGTGGCGCGGCAACGTTCATCAATAGTACGGCGAAGGCGATGCCATCCGGGTAACCGCCGAAATGACGAATCACCCAGGTCATCAACCCCACGCCTGCGGCGAAGATGAGTTTTCCGCGCGGAGTGGTACAGCTTGATACGGGGTCGGTGACAATAAAAAACGCGGCTAACAAAGTGCCACCACTGAGTAATTCAAACGCGACGCCGTTGAAATGCGCAGGGTCAAGTTGATTTGAAACTCCAGCCAGCAATGCCATCGACAACAAAAATGCCGTCGGCAGATGCCAAGTTATGATGCGTTGTTGCAGCAAATAAAGTCCGCCGAGCAAATAGCCACCAGCAATCCAGTCCCAGCCATGCCCCAAGCGTGGTGTTTTGGCGAGCACAGTTTGGATGGTGGTGCTTGCATCTGCGCCATGCAGCGCTGTGCGCAAAGTATCCAGTGGAGTGGCCGAGGTGATGGCATCCATTGTTGAAGCGCCAAAAATCAATTCGCAAGCCTGCTGAAAATTTATGCTGGTCGCAACATTCGGCCAGCGCGACATCAACAACGGATAGGCAACAATCATCAGCGCGAAGGCCACCATGGCCGGATTGAAAGGGTTTTGACCCAGTCCACCATAAAGATGTTTGGCCACAATAATGGCGACCAAAGTGCCGACCACGATGAGCCACCAAGGGCCGAGCGGCGGGAAGCTCAGGGCAATCAGCCATGCAGTTACCAAGGCCGAACCGTCGCTGACAAAACGCCAGATGGGTCGCTTGCGCAGCTTAAGCACCAATGCTTCGGCGGCGATGGCAGTGAATGAAGCCAACCCAAGTTGAATCAACACAGCTGGCCCAAAGAACCAGACGTAGGCAACGATGCCGGGAATCAGCGCGAGCACCACGCGCAGCATGACCGATTGCACGCTTGAAGCTTTGGTCAGGTAGGGAGAGTTGTGAGCCATGAATTTATCTGTCGATGTATTTTGTCAGTTGGTGCTGGTGACACGCCGTCAAATGAACCTTACGCGTCCGGTGGTAAATGCGGTTTGGCCTGTTCGCGGATTTCAGCACGTCGGGCTTCGATTGCGCTGATTTCGGCTAGTTGCTCGGCACTGAGTTGTTGCATGTTCTGTGGTGTTGCTGTGACTTGTTGTTCGCGTGCGCGTGCTATCGCCGCGGCGATCAAGGCGGCTTTTTCGTTTGCCTCAGTGCTGGCTTCTGTATTGGGAATTGCAACTGTATCGGTTGTAGCGAGTTGTTTCGCCGCTGCGGCTGCCGCAGCACGGGCAGCTAATCGCGCTGACTTTTCTTGTTCATCACGCACGTCGCGGAATTGTCGAAACTCGAAGCGATCACGCGCCTCATCAGCCAAGGATTTTTCCTTTTCGCGTGCCCATATTTCGCTCTTGGCAAAACGGTAGTAATCGACCAATGGAATGTTGGACGGACATACGTAGGAACAGCAGCCGCACTCAATGCAATCGAACAAATGGTATTCCTGCGCCTTGCCAAAAATTTTGGCGCGCGAAAACCAATACAACTCCAAAGGTTGTAAATCGGCGGGGCAGGCAAGCGCGCATTCGCCGCAGCGGATACAGGGCATCTCAGGTGCTGGCGGTGGGAAGATTTTGTTCGAGCCGAGCAAAATGCAGTTGGTCGCTTTGACTACCGGAACCTCGTCACCGGGCATCTCCACACCCATCATCGGACCGCCCATGATGAGTCGGTTAGTGTCTGGCAGTGGCGAGCAAGCGGCAATGATTTTTTTGATTGGCGTGCCAATCAAAACGTCGAAATTGCGCGGCGCGTCGACGTTACCGGCGACGGTCACAATACGAGAAATCAGCGGCCGTCCCAAGCCGATCGCCTCATAGATAGCGAGCGCAGTGGCGACGTTAAAGCATTGCACGTCGTAGTCGATCGAGCGCTTTCCGTGCGGCACTTCAATGCCGGTAATCACACGTATCAGTTGTTTCGCGCCGCCAGCCGGATAGCGCGTTGGAACGACAACGACTTGCAAATCATCACCGCAATCACCGACAGCGACTTGCATGGCAGCAATGGCTTCGGGCTTGTTATCTTCGATGCCGATACGAACCTGCTTCGCGCCAAGGATTTCGCGCATCAGCACCACGCCGCGCACGATGTCGTTGGCACGCTCGCGCATCAGCATGTCATCGCAGGTGATATACGGCTCGCATTCCGCACCGTTGATGATCAATGTTTCGATTCCACCTTGACGGTCAGCGTTCAGTTTGAGATGCGTGGGGAAGACCGCGCCACCAAGACCCACCACGCCGCAATCACGAAGGTAATCGCGAATTTCTTGCGGCGTCGCCAGTTTGTGATCAAACGCTTGGCAGGCAATCCATTCGTCGCGCCCGTCGGTTTCAAGCACCACGCACAACGATGACAGCCCTGACGGATGTGGCATGCGCCGCATTTCGATGGCGCTGACAGTGCCAGATGTCGACGCATGCACGGCCGAGGAAACATCGCCATCCGCATCACCAATGCGTTGCCCCTTTTTTACCTGTTCACCAACCGCAACGATCGGGCGTGGCGTGCCACCGATGCTTTGATGCAGTGGAATGACTAGCTCTGTCGGTACCTCAGTTGGTGCTGACAACACGCCGATAGATAAGCGTGTCGACGCATCTTTGTGATAGTCGGGTTTGACGCCGCCATTGAAATCAAACAAAGATCGCAGCGGCGTGGTCATTGAAGGTTCGCCGCTGGATGCAAGGTGACGACAGGATATTTCCACTTCCACGTTTCCACTGTTTCGTGCAGCGTTTCCATCGTGATGCAATCGACCGGGCAAGGCGGCAGACATAGTTCGCAACCCGTACACTGCTCGGCGATGATGGTGTGCATTTGTTTAGCTGCACCAACTATTGCATCGACTGGACAAGCTTGAATGCAAAGTGTGCAGCCAATACAGGTTTGTTCGTCAATAACGGCAACAGCCTTTGGCTTTTCAATGCCATGTTCGGCCGAAAGTGGTTTGAACTCGCGGCCAAGCAGATCGGCAAGCTTACGTATCCCGTCCTCGCCACCGGGCGGGCATTGATTGATTTCCGCCTCGCCGCGCGCAATCGCCTGTGCATAGGGTTTGCAGCCCGGAAAGCTACATTGACCGCATTGTGTTTGCGGCAATATTGCATCAATTTTTTCAACCAGCGGGTCGCCTTCTACGCGAAATTTCACTGCCGCATAACCCAGCGCCGCGCCGAGCACGATTGCGCCAACAGACATCACCAGGATAGCTTCAAACATGGTTATTTGTACTTGTCGAGGCCAGCGAAACCCATAAACGCTAGGCTGATCAAACCGGCCGTAATCATGGCAATCGCGGTGCCGCGAAAATGTACGGGAACGTCTGCACCTTCAAGTCGCTCGCGCAGCGCCGCGAAGAGAATCAGCGCCAATGAAAATCCGACGGCGCTGCCGAATCCAAACAAAAGCGATTCGACAAAATTGTATTTGAGCGTGACATTAAGCAGAGGCACACCAAGCACCGCGCAATTGGTCGTGATGAGCGGCAAATAAATACCCAAAACCTGATGCAGCAAAGGGCTTACTTTTTGTATCACCAGTTCGGTCAGTTGCACAATGGCGGCAATCGTTACGATGAACGACAGTGTGCGCAGGTACTCCAGACCATTGGGCTGCAACAGCCAGCGATCAATCACAAAACTGCTGCCACACGCCATGGTCAAAACGAAAGTGGTTGCCGCACCCATGCCAAGCGCCGTTTCAAGTTTTTTGGAAACCCCCATGAACGGGCACAGGCCAAGTATTCGAACGAAAACGACGTTGTTGACTAGTACGGCACCAAGGACAACGAAGAAGTATCCAGTCATGCTCGTTTACACAGCCTTGTTAAGCCTAAGTACGCATTCGCGAACCATCGCCGGGCCATTGAAAATTAAACCGCTGTAAATTTGTACCAAGGCGGCACCGGCATTGATTTTGGCCAGCGCGTCGTCGCCATTCATGATGCCACCGACCGCGATGATCGGTACTTCGCCAGCTAATTTGTCGGCCAATTGCTGAACAACCTGAGTTGATCTCACTCGTAGCGGTGCACCAGAAAGTCCGCCAGATTCTTCGGCATGCGTTAAGCCCTCGACTCCTTCGCGGCTCAAGGTTGTATTGGTCGCAATCACGCCATCCATTTGATATCGCTTCAAGGCATCGCTGATTTGCTGGATTTGCTGCGCGTCAAGATCAGGCGCTATTTTGAGCGTCAAAGGCACATAACGACCATGCTTTTGGGCAAGCTCTGCCTGTCGTTGTTTTAATTGCGACAGCAAATTATCGAGTGCCGCGTCGTTTTGTAGTTGCCGCAAATTTTTGGTGTTCGGCGATGATATGTTCACCGTGACGTAAGACGCACGGGGATACACCTTATCCAAACATGTCAAATAATCCAGATGCGCGTCTTCGATGGCAGTCGTCGCGTTTTTGCCAATATTGATACCCAAAATCCCCTTGAAGCGCGACTTATCAAGATTTGCCAACAGCTTATCGACGCCAAAATTGTTAAATCCCATGCGATTGATGATCGCCTGCTGTTTGGTCAGACGAAACATGCGTGGCTTGGGGTTGCCCGGCTGTGGGCGTGGCGTGACAGTTCCGACTTCCAAGAAACCAAATCCCATTGCCGCGAGGCCGTCGACGGCAACGGCGTTCTTATCCAACCCGGCTGCCAAACCAACGCGGTTCGGGAACTCCAAGCCCATCACCGTAACTGGCTTTGAGGCGAGCTTTCGCCCTAATGTATAGGGCAGAAAGCTTTTTGCACAACTTAACCCATGCAATGTGAGTTCATGAATTCGCTCCGCATCTAGTGCGAAAAGCAAGGGGCGGGCTAGTGCGTACAAGTTCATGAAGAAAGATTCTACGCGGAGAGAAAATTTTCGCCAAAAGGGGTTTACAACGCAAATTCCCCTCCATATAATCTCACCTCTCTGCTTGATGCGGAGAAGGCGGTGGTGAGCGGAAACGCGCGCTGTTGCGAAGGTCCTTAAAAATAAGACAACCGATAGGTGTAGGTGTTTGCGGAAGCTGGGCTGTTGCAGGTTGCGGTACTCAAATCGAAAGTACTGTGGCGTGTTGGGTTGAAAGACTTGACTAAGCTTTGCTTGATTGCTGAAAGGTGATTAAGAGGAGTCTGTAACGGCTTTAAGAAATAAAGAAGCAAACACTTACACGAAAAGTAAGAAAGGTCGAAAGTAAAATTTTGGCCTCTGATATTTCGTTTGAGTGAGTTTAAACAAGATTGAACTGAAGAGTTTGATCCTGGCTCAGATTGAACGCTGGCGGAATGCTTTACACATGCAAGTCGAGCGGCAGCGCGGGGCAACCTGGCGGCGAGCGGCGAACGGGTGAGTAATGTATCGGAACGTACCTAGTAATGGGGGATAACACAGCGAAAGCTGTGCTAATACCGCATACGCCCTGAGGGGGAAAGCGGGGGACTCGTAAGGGCCTCGCGTTATTGGAGCGGCCGATATCGGATTAGCTAGTTGGTGAGGTAAAGGCTCACCAAGGCGACGATCCGTAGCTGGTCTGAGAGGACGACCAGCCACACTGGAACTGAGACACGGTCCAGACTCCTACGGGAGGCAGCAGTGGGGAATTTTGGACAATGGGGCAACCCTGATCCAGCCATTCCGCGTGAGTGAAGAAGGCCTTCGGGTTGTAAAGCTCTTTCGGCAGGAACGAAACGGTAGGGCTAATAAAGTTTGCTAATGACGGTACCTGAAGAAGAAGCACCGGCTAACTACGTGCCAGCAGCCGCGGTAATACGTAGGGTGCGAGCGTTAATCGGAATTACTGGGCGTAAAGCGTGCGCAGGCGGTTTTGTAAGACAGATGTGAAATCCCCGGGCTTAACCTGGGAACTGCGTTTGTGACTGCAAGACTAGAGTGTGGCAGAGGGGGGTAGAATTCCACGTGTAGCAGTGAAATGCGTAGAGATGTGGAGGAATACCGATGGCGAAGGCAGCCCCCTGGGTCAACACTGACGCTCATGCACGAAAGCGTGGGGAGCAAACAGGATTAGATACCCTGGTAGTCCACGCCCTAAACGATGCGAACTAGGTGTTGGGGAAGGAGACTTTCTTAGTACCGCAGCTAACGCGTGAAGTTCGCCGCCTGGGGAGTACGGTCGCAAGATTAAAACTCAAAGGAATTGACAGGGACCCGCACAAGCGGTGGATGATGTGGATTAATTCGATGCAACGCGAAAAACCTTACCTACCCTTGACATGTCAGGAATCCTGTAGAGATATGGGAGTGCTCGAAAGAGAACCTGAACACAGGTGCTGCATGGCTGTCGTCAGCTCGTGTCGTGAGATGTTGGGTTAAGTCCCGCAACGAGCGCAACCCTTGTCATTAATTGCCATCATTTAGTTGGGCACTTTAATGAGACTGCCGGTGACAAACCGGAGGAAGGTGGGGATGACGTCAAGTCCTCATGGCCCTTATGGGTAGGGCTTCACACGTCATACAATGGTCGGTACAGAGGGTTGCCAACCCGCGAGGGGAGCCAATCCCACAAAGCCGATCGTAGTCCGGATCGCAGTCTGCAACTCGACTGCGTGAAGTCGGAATCGCTAGTAATCGTGGATCAGCATGTCACGGTGAATACGTTCCCGGGTCTTGTACACACCGCCCGTCACACCATGGGAGTGGGTTTCACCAGAAGTAGGTAGTCTAACCGCAAGGGGGGCGCTTACCACGGTGGGATTCATGACTGGGGTGAAGTCGTAACAAGGTAGCCGTATCGGAAGGTGCGGCTGGATCACCTCCTTTCTAGAGAAAGCATCTGTCAAGCACCTACAACCTATCGGTTGTTACAAGCCAGAGTACGGGTCTGTAGCTCAGCTGGTTAGAGCACCGTCTTGATAAGGCGGGGGTCGATGGTTCGAACCCATCCAGACCCACCACGCGACCAAGAGGGGATTAGCTCAGCTGGGGAGAGCACCTGCTTTGCAAGCAGGGGGTCGTCGGTTCGATCCCGTCATCCTCCACCAATACTTAGTGTTTAGTTTCAGCGGTTATTCAAGCTTGCTCGATGAGTGGATTTGAATAACGGTTGGAAGACCGAACTGGCTTAATGATGGGATGCAGATGCATCCCATTGTGCTCTTTAACAATTTGGAAGAAGTAAAGAATGGGCACTCCGGAAGGAGTGCGCATGGGTTGTGATTGTATCTTCCCATTCTCTGTCCTTTGAACCGGCGCAGGGAGTGGAACAAAGAAAGTGTATGGTTGTTTGGCTTGTTGGATTTCGGCGAAGCGGAAGCGGAGCCGGAGCTCAATGTTATAGGGTCAAGTGACTAAGTGCATGTGGTGGATGCCTTGGCGATTACAGGCGATGAAGGACGTTGTAGCCTGCGAAAAGCTGCGGGGAGCTGGCAAACAAGCTTTGATCCGCAGATATCCGAATGGGGAAACCCACTCCGCAAGGAGTAACCCTGACTGAATACATAGGTCA
Organism: Rhodocyclaceae bacterium; assembly: GCA_016721505.1. GTDB lineage: Bacteria > Pseudomonadota > Gammaproteobacteria > Burkholderiales > Rhodocyclaceae > JADKHX01. The sequence continues at coordinate 94,110 of JADKHX010000009.1, forward strand.
GTGGTGGCGAACCCGGCGAACTGAAACATCTAAGTAGCCGGAGGAAAAGAAATCAACCGAGATTCCCTAAGTAGTGGCGAGCGAACGGGGAGCAGCCTGCACAATTTAACTACTGCGTTAGCCGAACAGTCTGGAAAGTCTGGTCATAGTGGGTGATAACCCCGTAGGCGAAAACCTGGTAGCGGAACTAAGTGTGCGACAAGTAGGGCGGGACACGAGAAATCCTGTCTGAAGATGGGGGGACCATCCTCCAAGGCTAAATACTCGTAATCGACCGATAGTGAACTAGTACCGTGAGGGAAAGGCGAAAAGAACCCCGGGAGGGGAGTGAAATAGATCCTGAAACCGCATGCATACAAACAGTGGGAGCGGACTTGTTCCGTGACTGCGTACCTTTTGTATAATGGGTCAGCGACTTACGTTCAGTGGCGAGCTTAACCGAATAGGGGAGGCGTAGCGAAAGCGAGTCTGAAAATGGCGCAAGAGTGCAAACTCGAGTCGCTGGGCGTAGACCCGAAACCAGATGATCTATCCATGGCCAGGATGAAGGTGCCGTAACAGGTACTGGAGGTCCGAACCCACTAATGTTGAAAAATTAGGGGATGAGCTGTGGATAGGGGTGAAAGGCTAAACAAATCTGGAAATAGCTGGTTCTCCCCGAAAGCTATTTAGGTAGCGCCTCATGTATCACCGTCGGGGGTAGAGCACTGTAATGGTTGGAGGGGTCATTGCGATCTACTTCGCCATAGCAAACTCCGAATACTGACGAGTGCGAGCATGGGAGACAGACTGTGGGTGCTAACGTCCATGGTCAAGAGGGAAACAACCCAGACCGCCAGCTAAGGTCCCAAAGTCATAGTTAAGTGGAAAACGAAGTGGGAAGGCATAGACAGTCAGGATGTTGGCTTAGAAGCAGCCATCATTTAAAGAAAGCGTAATAGCTCACTGATCGAGTCGTCCTGCGCGGAAGATGTAACGGGGCTCAAACTATGCACCGAAGCTGCGGATATCCGTAAGGATATGGTAGGGGAGCGTTCTGTAAGTCTGCGAAGGTGTCTTGTAAAGGATGCTGGAGATATCAGAAGTGCGAATGCTGACATGAGTAGCGATAAAGGGTGTGAAAGCACCCTCGCCGAAAGCCCAAGGTTTCCTGCGCAACGTTCATCGGCGCAGGGTGAGTCGGCTCCTAAGGCGAGGCCGAAAGGCGTAGTCGATGGGAAACAGGTCAATATTCCTGTACCGATCACAGATGCGATGGGGGGACGGAGAAGGTTAGCTCAGCCGGGTGTTGGACGTCCTGGTTTAAGCGTGTAGGCGTGCTGCATAGGAAAATCCGTGCGGCTTAGCTGAGGCGTGATGACGAGTGCTCTATGAGCATGAAGTGAGTGATACCCTGCTTCCAGGAAAAGCCTCTAAGCTTCAGTCTGTGATTGACCGTACCGCAAACCGACACAGGTGGGCAGGATGAAAATTCTAAGGCGCTTGAGAGAACTCAGGAGAAGGAACTCGGCAAATTGATACCGTAACTTCGGGAGAAGGTATGCCTCGGTAGTGTGTAGCGGTTTACCCGTGAAGCACGATGAGGTCGCAGAGAATCGGTGGCTGCAACTGTTTAATAAAAACACAGCACTCTGCAAAGGCGAAAGCCGACGTATAGGGTGTGACGCCTGCCCGGTGCTGGAAGGTTAAGTGATGGGGTGCAAGCTCTTGATCGAAGCCCCAGTAAACGGCGGCCGTAACTATAACGGTCCTAAGGTAGCGAAATTCCTTGTCGGGTAAGTTCCGACCTGCACGAATGGCGTAATGATGGCCACACTGTCTCCTCCTGAGACTCAGCGAAGTTGAAATGTTTGTGAAGATGCAATCTACCCGCGGCTAGACGGAAAGACCCCATGAACCTTTACTGTAGCTTTGCATTGGACTTTGACGGGACCTGTGTAGGATAGGTGGGAGGCTGTGAGACCTGGTCGCTAGATCAGGAGGAGCCAACCTTGAAATACCACCCTGGTGTCGTTGAGGTTCTAACCTTGGTCCGTGAATCCGGATCGGGGACCGTGCATGGCAGGCAGTTTGACTGGGGCGGTCTCCTCCCAAAGGGTAACGGAGGAGTACGAAGGTCTTCTAGGCACGGTCGGACATCGTGCTAATAGTGCAATGGCAAAAGAAGGCTTGACTGCGAGACCGACAAGTCGAGCAGGTGCGAAAGCAGGTCATAGTGATCCGGTGGTTCTGTATGGAAGGGCCATCGCTCAACGGATAAAAGGTACTCTGGGGATAACAGGCTGATTCCGCCCAAGAGTTCATATCGACGGCGGAGTTTGGCACCTCGATGTCGGCTCATCACATCCTGGGGCTGTAGCCGGTCCCAAGGGTATGGCTGTTCGCCATTTAAAGTGGTACGTGAGCTGGGTTTAAAACGTCGTGAGACAGTTTGGTCCCTATCTGCCGTGGGCGTTGGATATTTGAGGGGACCTGCTCCTAGTACGAGAGGACCGGAGTGGACGAACCTCTGGTGTACCGGTTATGACGCCAGTCGTATCGCCGGGTAGCTAAGTTCGGAAGAGATAAACGCTGAAAGCATCTAAGCGTGAAACTCGCCTCAAGATGAGATATCCCGGGGGTTTAACCCCCCTAAAGGGTCGTCCAAGACCAGGACGTTGATAGGTTGGGTGTGGAAGCGCAGCAATGCGTTAAGCTAACCAATACTAATTGCCCGTGAGGCTTGACCCTATAACATTGAGTTATAGAAACAACCAAACACTGAAAATACAGTCACAACCAACTACTTCTTCCAAATCGCGTGTTCTGATCACCGCCTAACAGCCAAAACCAGAACACAACCCTTTACGTCTGGTGTCCATAGCGAGGTGGAACCACCCCTTCCCATCCCGAACAGGACCGTGAAACGCCTCCGCGCCAATGATATTGCACTTCACCGTGTGAGAAAGTAGGTCAACGCCAGACTCCCCATGCAACAACAAAAGCCCCATCGAATTTACACTCGATGGGGCTTTTGCTTTCTATTCCCTGACTTCAATCAGATCACCAGTTGGTGCCGGTGACACGCCGTTGTAGAATCGCGCACCATGAAACAAACCTTTTTGGATTTCGAACAACCCATCGCCGATCTCGAGGCAAAGATCGAGCAACTGCGCTTTGTACAGGACGATTCTGCTGTTGATATTTCTGAGGAAATTCATCGACTTGATTCAAAAAGTCAGTCTTTAACCAAAGAAATTTATGCCAAACTGACACCGTGGCAATGCGCTCAAGTCGCGCGTCACCCGCAACGGCCATATACGCTTGACTACGCCGAACTAGTTTTCACCGAGTTTCAAGAATTACATGGTGATCGGACCTTTTCCGATGATCATGCGATAGTCGGCGGCTTGGCGAGATTTAACGGTGAGTCATGCATGGTGATCGGCCACCAAAAGGGCCGTGACACAAAAGAAAAGATCTATCGAAACTTTGGCATGCCTCGCCCCGAGGGTTACCGCAAAGCACTGCGTCTTATGAAGTTGGCCGAGAAATTCGACCTACCGGTATTCACCTTTGTCGATACACCGGGTGCCTATCCGGGCATAGATGCTGAAGAGCGGGGACAGTCGGAAGCAATTGGGCGAAATTTGCTCGAAATGGCTGAACTGCGCGTTCCGATTATTGCGACCATCGTTGGTGAAGGTGGGTCTGGCGGTGCGCTGGCGGTCGCAGTCGCGGATTCGGTGGCAATGTTGCAATACTCAACCTACTCGGTGATTTCACCAGAAGGTTGCGCATCTATCCTTTGGAAAAGTGCCGACCGCGCTGGTGACGCAGCTGAAACAATGGGCATCACTGCGCCACGCCTCAAGACACTTGGATTGATAGACAAAGTGATTGCCGAACCCACTGGCGGCGCGCACCGCAACTATCAAGCGGTCGCCACCAGCGTCAAGCGAGCATTGCAAGACACGCACAAACAATTGCGTGAACTGTCCCCCACCGATCTCGTCGAGCGGCGACTTGAGCGTCTGATGAGTTATGGCAAATTCAAGGAAGTCCAACTCGATTGAAGTCGTCACAAGGAGTCTGGATGATTTCTTGTTGCGTCATGTCGCACCCGGCCAACGCGTTGCCATCGCGTATTCGGGTGGCCTCGATTCGACCGTCTTGCTGCACAGTGCCGCATCGCTTTGCGCAAGCCGACACTTAGTTCTTTCGACGATACATATCAATCACGGTCTAAGCCCCAATGCGGCGGTGTGGGCGACGCATTGCGCAGGCCAAGCGGCTTTGCTGGATATTCCGCATACGACAGTAAGTGTCGATGTCCCACGTAGCAGTGCCGAAGGACTGGAAGCTGCCGCACGGCATCAGCGCTATGCGGTGTTTGCAGAGTTGCCAGTTGACTGGATTGCGCTTGCGCACCACCTTGATGATCAGGCTGAAACGCTAATGCACAATCTACTGCGCGGCACCGGTGTTCGCGGCATGGCGGGCATGTTGCCGGTTCGCGCAAACTACTTGCGACCGTTGCTCGGCATCAGTCGTCAGCAATTGCTGGAGTACGCCCAGCACTACGAGCTGACGTGGTGTGGCGACGAAAGCAATGACGATTTGCATTACACCCGCAATTACATTCGTCACGCCGTTATGCCTGTGCTTGAGGCGCGCTATCCCTCTGTGACAGCGCAGCTAGCGGCTACCGCCGCACGTTTTGCCGACACGCAAAATCTGTTGGAAGATCTAGCGCGAGTTGACGCTGGTGACACGCCGTTAAGTTTTCCATTTCCGGTTGCCGTGATTACTGCTTTGCAACCGAGTCGCGCCTGTAATCTGTTGCGCTGCTTGCTGGCGAACAATCAACTGCAAGCGCCAAGTCACGTGCGATTGGCTGAGTTCGTCCGACAAGTTCGTGAAGCGGGTCCAGATCGTCATCCACAGCTAGATTTTGGTGGCTGCACATTGCGCGTAAAAAATCGGCAAATCCTGCTTGAACAGATGACTGCTTGATCAATGCATTCGATCATCAATTTCCGCGCGTCAAATTCCTCGATATTTCGACGTCGAAGCAACACGACACGCTACGTGCTGCTTGTGTGCTGCTGTACATTGTTCGCCATGGGTGCGCAAGCGCAAGACGCACTACGCATAGGGTCCAAACGATTTACCGAGTCCTACATTTTGGCGCAAGTCATTGCGCAAACCGCTGCGCCGCATGCGCCCGTTGAGGTCTTGTCCGGTCTAGGCAACACCGCGATTGTCTATGCTGCATTACGTGCCGGCAGCATCGATGCGTATCCAGAATATGCTGGCACGATAGCGCAGGAAATATTGAAAGATGCCAGCGTCACCTCGATGGAAGCAATGCGCGAACGACTCAAGCCATTGGGCTTGGGCGTTGATGCCGCGTTGGGTTTCAATGACGGCTACGCGCTCGCTATGCGTGCTGACAAGGCGGAAAAATTACACATTCGCACCTTGGCCGATTTGTCTGCGCATCCGGAACTTCGCTTCGGCTTGAGCAACGAATTCATCGGACGAGCTGACGGTTGGAACGGTTTGGCGAAGCGCTATGCATTGCCGCAAAAACCAGTTGGATTGGATCATGGCTTGGCCTACGACGCGGTGGCAGCGACGCAGGTTGATGTGATTGATATCTACACCACCGATGCAAAGATAAATCATTTGGGATTGCGTGTACTAGTCGACAACGCCGGATATTTTCCGCGTTATGACGCGGTGATTTTGTATCGTTTGGACGTCCCGCAGCGATTCCCCGTCGCATGGGCGGCGGTCAAAAAGCTTGCCGCGAGTATCAACGAATCGACCATGATCTCGATGAATGCCAAGGCCGAATTGCAGGGTCAGGATTTCGCCGATATTGCTAGAGCACATTTGGCTGGTACAGCAAATCGACCAGAAACGAAGTCCGGTTTTTGGCAAAAATTATTCGGCCCTGATTTCTTGCGTCTGAGCTGGCAACACTTGAGTTTGGTGCTCAATGCGGTGGCATTGGCCGTCATAGTTGGGGTGCCACTGGCTATCCTGGTTGCCCCGTATTCAGGCGCCCGTGCCGTAGTGTTGGGGATATGCGGAGTGTTGCAAACAGTGCCATCGCTAGCAATGTTGGCAGTGTTAATTTCATGGGTGGATAGCATAGGTAGCGTGCCAGCGTTGATCGCTTTGACGCTCTACGCCCTATTACCAATTATGCAAAATACTTGCGCCGGATTGGCACAAGTGCCGACCGGCCTCACACTCGCTGGCATGGCGCTTGGTCTTACCAAATCACAACGCCTGCGCTACATCGAGTTGCCGCTAAGCTTTCCTACCATCCTGGCCGGCATCCGCACGGCGACCAGCATCGCCGTCGGCACGGCGACCATTGCTGCCTTCATCGGCGCGGGTGGTTATGGCGAGCGCATCGTCACTGGCCTGGCTTTGAACGACAAGGAATTGCTGCTCGCTGGTGCTTTACCTGCGGCGGCTCTCGCGTTAGCATTTGAAGGGCTATTTGAGTTATTCGCAAGGCGCCGACGCCGACGCACTTAGGCTCGTGTGGTATCGTGATTGGTAATGAATCTGGCAGGTCAGCAATCCAAATTTCGGAAAACAAAAAACCCGCAAAGCCAGAAGCTATGCGGGTTTCAGGGGATTACTGGCGGAGACGCAGGGATTCGAACCCTGGATTCCGTTTTTGACAGAATGCTCCCTTAGCAGGGGAGTGCCTTCGACCGCTCGGCCACGTCTCCGATGTTGGCATCAATGTTTTGCTGCCAACTCAGGGCGCGAATTATATCGGAATTGAGCCTGCGGGATTTAAGGAAATTCACCAGTTGGTGCTGGCGACACGCTGTTAAGCGCGTTCTAACGCAAGCTGATTTGCGGCCAGTTATTTTTAACTGCAATCGCCTGCAATGTCGCGTCAGCATCCACAGCAACCGGATCGGTGACCTTTTCCAAGAGCGGCAAATCGTTATGCGAATCGCTGTAAAACCAACTGCGATCAAAATCTGTCCACCAAAATCCCATCGCTTCCAACCATGCTTCAACGCGAGTGATTTTGCCTTCGCGAAAAGAAGGAACGCTTCGTACTTTGCCGGTAAATTGGCCGTTGTCGGTGGCCGGGATGGTGCCGATCAGATGCGGGATTCCGAAGGCATGTGCAATCGGTGTGGTGACGAAACTATTGGTGGCTGTCACGATGCACATCAGGTCGCCATTGGCGGTGTGCTGCGCGACCAACTGACGCGCGGCGGCTGTAATGATGGGTTGAATGTGCGCGCGCATGAATTCGGCGTGCCATTGCACCAGAAGTGCACGCGGGTGCTGCGACAAAGGTGTTAGTTGAAAATCCAAAAAAGCATGAATGTCGAGCGTGCCGGCTTTGTAGTGTTCAAAAAAATCCTCGTTTTTTTCGGCGTGAATTTTCGCGTCGACTACACCCTTGGCGATTAGAAATTGCGCCCATTCATAGTCGGAATCACCAGCCAATAAAGTGTTGTCGAGATCAAATAGTGCCAGGTTCATTGGGATCAAGGTCCAGTGAGGATTGCATGAGTTCACGCAGCAAAGGCAAGGTGAGCGGGCGTTTTTGTTCCAGCGAAAGCCGGTCTAGGCCGTCGAGCATGGCCATTAGTGAAGGCAGGTCGCGGCGACCGTGACGCATCAGGTAATGCACGATACCGTCGTCGAGCCGCATGCCGCGCAATAGTGCATGGCGGCGTAAGGCGGCGCTTTTTTCGTGGTCGGTGAGGGTTTGCACTTCGTAGATTAAATTTTGGCCGACGCGGGTACGCAAGTCTTCACGCAGCGAGAGTTCCAGTGGCGGCAAGCGTCCGGCCAGCAATATCGCGATGCCTATCAGGCGTGCCGCATTGAAGACTCGAAACAAAGCAATTTGCGCCTCCGCCGACAAACTTTCTATGTCGTCAATGATGATGAGCCCACCGGCTACCGCAGGAATGTCATTGTCGATTTGCTGCGCACTAAGCAACAATACAGGGCGACTCTCCGCAGTTTCGAGCGCGGTGGCGTTAAGCAAATGTGATTTGCCGGAGCCTTCTGCTCCCCATAAATACAGGGCGTCGAAGCTGCGTCCGGCTTTGAGTGCCTGCAGGCGACCGAGCAATTCTTCATTGCGCCCGACGACAAAATTTTCCAGCGTTGGTGTCTGGTCAAGCTTTAGGTCGAGCAGTAGCTGCTGCTGCGTGCTCATCGCGGAATTTGATGCTGGCCCAGCAATTGAAGGTAGGTCATTTCCGGTAAAATCCGCGTCAATTTTTATCGTCTGCTGTTTGTACAAAATGTGTCGCCAAATTAGGTGGCGGTTGACACTCAGCAGCGAAACAAACCGCCACTTTAGCCGTGCATTGCGGCGAACTCAACCAAAAGAGCCACAAAATGACTTCTAGCACCTCACTGACCTATCGCGATGCAGGTGTCGATATTGAAGCCGGCGACGCGCTGGTCGAGCGTATTAAGCCGGCTGCGCGGCGCACCATGCGTCCCGAGGTCTTGGCTGGCATTGGTGGATTTGGCGCGCTTTTTGAAATATCCAAGAAATATCGTGAGCCGGTGTTGGTCGCGGGCACCGACGGTGTGGGTACCAAACTCAAATTAGCATTTGAATGGAATCGTCACGATACGGTGGGCCAGGATTTGGTCGCGATGAGCGTTAATGACATTTTGGTGCAAGGCGCCGAATCATTATTTTTTCTGGACTATTTTGCTTGTGGCAGACTTGATGTTGACACTGCCGCGACGGTGGTTGAAGGCATTGCCAAAGGCTGCGAGTTGGCCGGTTGCGCGCTGATTGGCGGCGAGACGGCGGAGATGCCGAGCATGTATCCGGATGGTGAATATGACCTCGCCGGATTTGCTGTTGGGGCGGTGGAGAAGTCGGCGATTATTGATGGCAAATCAATTTGCGCGGGTGACGTGGTGCTCGGCTTGGCCTCATCCGGCGCGCATTCAAACGGCTATTCGTTGATCCGAAAAATCATTGCACGGGCAGGGGCGAATGCGCCGCAAACGATAGCTGGCGTGCCGCTAAAAGATGCGGTGATGGCACCGACCCGTATCTATGTGAAATCGCTGTTGTCATTGATTCAAGCCTTGCCAGTCAAAGGCATGGCGCATATCACCGGAGGTGGTTTGACCGAAAATATTCCACGCGTGTTGCCGGAGGCGGTGACGGCGATTATCGACAGCAAGACATGGCAATTGCCCGCGCTGTTTAAGTGGTTACAACAAGAAGGGCAAGTGGTTGATGCCGAAATGCATCGCGTGTTCAACTGCGGCGTTGGCATGGTGGTGATTGTTTCCGCCGCTGATGCGCAGCGCGCGATGGAGCATTTGAGTGCAGCGGGTGAGACGGTTTATCGCATTGGCACGATTGCAAAACGCGAAGCAGGACAGGCGCAGACAGTGGTGGTTTGACGGCAGCGAAGCAGGGAATTCGCAAAGCACTGCTTTGCGCCTGTGCAGCGGCTCGGCTGTGCAAAGCTGAGACTACACGTCAGCACCAACTAGCGAGAAACTCGGCAACACGTGCCTTCGCCATCGATGTCATTTCGACATCCAAAGCATCAAGGGTTTCCATTTCCGGCATTGATCGTAGCCAGGTTAATTGCCGTTTGGCGAACTGACGCGTAGCGAAAACTCCGCGTTCGCGCATTTCTATTTTTGACGCAGTACCTTCCAGCATTTCCCAGACTTGTCGATAGCCGACGCAGCGCATAGATGGCAAATCGTCGCTTAGCGAATATTTTTTCCGTAGCGCTATCACTTCGTCGACCAAGCCATTTTCAAGCATGGCATCAAAGCGATTAGCAATGCGCTGATGCAACTCGGTGCGACTTGACGGAATCAGCGCCAGGGCTAGACATTGATAGGGCAGAGGTGTAGCGCTTTGCTCAGAAAAAATGCTCGACATCGCGCGACCGCTAATCTGTATCACCTCCAGTGCGCGCTGTATGCGTTGCGAATCGGTCGGCTTGAGGCGCGCGGCGGTGGCTGCATCGAGCCGCGCCAATTCAGCGTGCATGGCGGGCCAGCCGCGCGTTTTTGCATCGAGATCTATGGCCGTACGAACATTTGCATCGGCGACTGGCAACTCGGCCAAACCCTCGCGCAATGCTTTCACATACAGCATCGTGCCGCCGACCAGCAATGGTATGCGCCCAAGGTCGGTGATTTCTTTCATCGCCGCTAGCGCATCGGTACAAAAGCGCGCAGCGGAATAGCGCTCGGTGGGGTCGATTAAATCAATCAGGCGGTGTGGATATTTTGCCAGCATGGTTGCGTCTGGCTTGGCTGTGCCAATGTTCATATGGCGAAAAACTTGTGCCGAATCAACGCTAATAATCTCGCACGGAAATTCGCGGCATAGCGCAAATGCCAACTCGGTTTTTCCACTGGCGGTGGGGCCGACGAGGAAGATCGCGGGTGGCAATTTGGCCAAGCCGTTTGCTCGATGTGTCATCGACCACGCATGAACATGCGATCAAGCTCGCTCATTGAAAACTGTATCCAAGTCGGTCGCCCATGATTGCATTGATCGGCGCGCTCTGTGATTTCCATGTCGCGCAACAGTGCATTCATTTCGGTGACGGTCAAACTCCGGTTGGCGCGCACCGCACCATGACATGCCATGGTGCCGAGCAGTTCATTGCGCTGCGTTTCGACTACACGACTGGCCGGATGATCGGCCAAATCTTTGAGCAAACTACGTACTAGTTCGACAATGTCGCCACCCGCGAGTAGCGCTGGCACGCTGCGCACACTGAGTTCGCGAGGCCCGGCGGCAGAAATTTCAAAGCCGAGTTGGGCGAAACTTTGCTGATGCTCTTCTGCCGTCGCTAGCTCGGTGCTATTGGCAGAGAGCAGCATCGGTACGAGCAATCGCTGGGTCGATGGCGGCCCAGCGTCAATGGTGGTTTTGAGGCGCTCGTAGAGAATGCGTTCGTGCGCCGCGTGCATGTCGACGATGACTAAACCTTGGGTGTTTTGGGCGAGCACATAAACACCACCGACTTGCGCTAGCGCATAACCGAGGCTAGTTTGTGTCGTTGCGCCGGTGGCGATTTCGCCGGTTGGAAATGGTGCGGAGTGTCGGCTTTGCACAGCCGACCCGCTAGCCAGGCTCGCACCAGTGCTACTCGAAATCCCTGCTTCGCCGTCTTTAGCAAACGCCGCACGCGCAAATTCCAAATACGGGCGCGTTGCCGGTTCATCAACCGCAAACGAGCGTTGCTGCGGTGGCGACCAAGTGGGAATTTGGATCGGCGTTGGTGCATGCATTTCATTTTCATTGGCAGAGACTAAAGGTGCCGCCAAAGTGCGTTGCAGTGCATGAAAAATAAACTGATGTATGCCGCGTGCATCCCGAAACCGAACTTCGGTTTTCGCCGGATGCACATTGACGTCCACAGCGGCCGGATCTAGATCAAGAAATAAGGTGTAAGCCGGTTGGCGTGCGCCATGCAGGATGTCAGCCCAAGCTTGGCGCGCTGCGTGCGAGAGCAATTTGTCGCGCACGAAGCGGCCATTGACGAAGAAATATTGCTCGTCGCGACTAGCGCGTGAATAGGCGGGCAGGGCAGCCAAGCCACTCAAGCGCAAAGGTCCGGCGCTGATGTCGAGTGGTCGCGCATGCGGGAAAAATTCTTCTCCAAGAATATCGCGGGCGCGTTTAGGAAATTGCTCGGCTGGTGAGTTAGTGTTGGTAATACGCCGCTTCACATTACCGTTATGCGTCAGTGTAAAACTGACATCCGCACGCGCCAGTGCCATGCGGCAAAAAACATCATCGCAATGGGCGAATTCAGTTGACTCAGTTTTCAGAAATTTACGGCGCGCTGGCGTGTTCCAGTAAAGATCGGCAACTTCGATTGTCGTGCCCACTGCTTGCGCGGCAGGTTCAGTTTTTCCCGCTTCGCCAGCCTCACTGCGAATGCGCCACGCATGGGCGTCGTCGGCTTGGCGACTGGTGATGGTGACACGCGCGACTGCTGCAATGGATGCCAGCGCCTCACCACGAAAACCAAAACTAGCGACACGTTCGAGGTCATCGAGGCTGGCTATTTTGCTGGTGGCGTGGCGCGCCAGCGCGAGATTCAATTCGGCTTTCGGAATACCGCTACCATCATCGCTAACGCGCATCAAGCGCACGCCGCCTTCGCTGAGTTGAACATCAATCTCGGTAGCGCCGGCATCGAGGCTGTTTTCGATTAACTCCTTGAGTACCGATGCCGGCCTTTCAACCACTTCTCCGGCGGCAATTTGGCTAATCAGTAAATCGGGCAGGGGACGAATTGCGGACATTGGGGCAATAGCGCTGTGAGGTGAAGGCTAGCGGAAATACAAGGCGAGTGAGAATTATAGCTTCCGGTAAAATCGCTCCCATTCACCATGCATCGAGCGCCAGATGGATTTCCTGCTGCAATTCTTTGATTTCGTCGTGCATTTGGATGCACATTTGGTGACATTGTTTGCCGAATACGGCGTGTGGCTTTACGCGATTCTTTTTCTCATCGTGTTTTGCGAAACCGGCTTGGTCGTAACACCACTTTTGCCCGGCGATTCCCTGTTGTTTTTGGCTGGTGCTTTGGCCGCCAGTGATGGTGCATTCGATATTCGAATATTGATTCCGGTATTGCTTGCGGCCGCAATTTTGGGTGACAACACTAATTATTGGGTCGGTCGTTGGGTCGGGGCGCGGTTACTCAAATGGGGCGACAACTCGCGTTTTTTCAATCGCAAAGCTTTCGACATGACTCACAGTTTTTACGAGAAACATGGCGGGAAGACTATGTTGGTTGCGCGCTTTTTGCCTTTCGTGCGAACCTTTGCACCCTTTGTCGCTGGAATTGGCGTGATGCATTACGGGCGATACTTTTTGTACGATCTAGCCGGTGCTTTTTTGTGGGTCTTTTCCATGACGCTACTCGGCTACTGGTTTGGCAATGTGCCGTGGGTAAAGGCGAACCTTCTGCTCATTGTGTTCTTCATGATTGCGATTCCTGGCTGCGGCGTTGTTTTCGCGTGGCTGCGTCAACGCTTTGCGGCGCAAGCGAGTTAACACAGCAAGTCGTCCATGATCCATTGTCGCGCCTGGCATCTGGTTGGATTTGCAATGCTGATGCAAGGCTGCGCACAAAACACAGTAATCGATAAGTCATCTGGTCGCGAAGTAGTGAAAACGACCAGCAGTTTTGATGTCAAGCAAGTAGCCAAGTCGGATATTGATCGTTTCGCCGATACCTATCGACGCGAGTTGTTTGGCAATTTGCGGGTCCTGGCCGAAAAGTTGTATCGACGCAATCCTCGCGAATGGCGCAAGGGCGGCCATGTCAGCGTAGAAGTCGCGTTGGACAAATTACTCGATCCGCGCGCGGGCTGGCGTTCCAGTGAAATCGGAGAACGGCAAGGCACGGACGCAATTTTGCTGGCGCTAAATGTCGATTTCGCGGGCGATCGAGTGGCAGCGTTTATCAACGGATTGGGCGGCATGTTTAATGCGGCATTTGAAAACAAAACGGAATTTTTCATGCTAGATGGATTGGAAGCGCAGAAGTTTTACAACAGCGCGCGTAATGTCGAAATTGCCGCGTGGAAACTCGCCAACGCGCGCGACGCCGCGGGTAATTTACTATTGTTGAGTAATGAAATGAATCCGCCACCGCTGGTTTCAAATCTGAGCTTTGAGCGCGAATTTGGCAAGATGATTGGCCATTTGGATTTGATTACGATTGCGCTTGCAGATCGCAGCAATCGGACGATTTCGCGTGTCGCCCAAACAATTGCGAGTGCGGTTTTTTTGCCAGTGGGAATCAAATGAGTTTGATCAACGCTACGCGGCGCTATGTCGTATTGGTCTCGGGACGCGGAAGCAATCTGAGCGCCATCCTCGCTGCGTCTTCGCCCGGACAGTGTGCGGCAGTGATTAGCAATCGTGCCGACGCGGGGGCTTTGGAAATAGCCAGCGCGCAGGGAATTGACACCGCAGTGGTGCCGCATCAAAACTATGCGACACGTGATTTATTTGATGTTGCGTTGGCCGATGTGGTCGCGCGCTACAAGCCGGATTTGGTTGTGATGGCTGGATTCATGCGCATCCTTGGCGAGCAATTTGTAAATCGTTTTGAAGGCCGCATGATCAATATTCATCCTTCACTTTTACCGGCCTTTCCAGGCACACATACCCATGCGCGTGCGCTTGACGCCGGTGTCAAAACGCACGGTTGTACTGTGCATTTGGTGACCAGCGAACTCGACGCCGGTCCCATCATTGCACAGGCCAGCGTACCGGTTTTGGCGGGCGACGACGTGGCAACGCTGTCTGCGCGCGTGCTGGTCGAAGAGCATCGTTTATATCCGCGCGTGGTGCAAGATTGGCTGGCGGGAAATTTTGATCAACGCTTGCGCGAACTTGCCGCGCGGGAGTGCTGAACATGGTGCGCTACGTTTTTAGGCTCCTACCAATGGCAATTATTTCCGCACTGCCTTTGGCGTACGCGGCCGACAGCGTGTCCACGTTGGCGGCGACACTTAACAGCGGCGAATCAGGGAGTTCGCAAAGCACTGCTTTGCGCCTGAGTAGCGGCTCGGCTGTGCAAAGCCGAGACTCCACGCCACTCCCAACTGGCGAGGCAAATAAAGTCGCGAACTTTTTTCCGCGCGAAGGTAGTCTTGAATACACAGTGATGCGTGGCGATGGCGGTTTTGTGCTGGGCAAAGCGCGGCACGAATGGCATTTTGATGGCAAAAGTTATTCGCTTAAAAGTAGTGTCGAAACGACTGGTCTGGCAGCGTTACTTAAGTCGATCAAAGCGGTGCAGCAAAGCCGTGGCGAGCTTACGGCAGGGGGGCTCAAACCGCAGGAATTTACTCAAGAGCGCGGCAAAGGCCTTGAACAAGCTCGCTTTGATTGGGTTCGTGGCACCGTAAAAAATGGTGAAGTAGAAGATGCGTTGATCGCGGGAACGCAAGACGTGCTGTCGGTCTATTACCAACTGGCCTGGCTGTCGCCGATACGCGGAGCGGTCGAAATTCCCATTGCTACCGGCCGCAAGCTTGACCGCTATCGTTTTGAAGTTATCGGCGAAGAAACCTTAAGCCTCGAAGACGGCCCGCAGCAGGTGACGCATCTGCGTGGAAAAACTACTAATGACACGATGGATTTATGGTTCGCCCCGCGCCTTAGTCCACTGCCTTTGCGCATCACCCTACTCAATAGCAAAGGCGAACTTTACGATCAGCGCGTCAAGCGCATTGCACGCTGATTTAGTCACACCAACTAAAAAAATCGACTATGAATCAACACCAAGCCAACGATGTTTCCCTCGCCTTACTAAACACGACAGTATTTGCGACGACTGAAGCGCTGACGTTTTCACAACCGGCAGATGTGGCGTTGTCGAATTTTTTTCGCACGCATAAGAGTGGTGCACGCGACCGTGCTTTCATCGCTGAAGCGGTCTATGCCGTGATACGCCGAAAACGTTCGCTGGAACATTTGATCACTGCATCGGGCACCAAAATCTCGCCACGGTTTTTGTTGATTGCGGCGCTGACGCAAGTCATGGGTTTTGGCGCGCGCCAACTTGATGCGGCGCTGCGTCCAGCCGAGCGGCAATGGCTGTCGGATTTACGCGCGCTATCCATTACCGACGGTACGCAGGCCGAACAATTGGATTTTCCGGATTGGCTGTATGAGCGATTGGCTGTTCGCATGCCGGAGGCGGAATTGAAAGCGCTTGCTAAGGCACTCAACTCACCGGCGCAGCTCGACCTGCGTGTCAATATCTTGAAAGCGGAACGCAGTGCAGTGTTGGCGCAATTTGCCGAGCAAAATATCCCCGCTACGGCCTGCACCTACTCACCATTTGGGATTCGGATTGATGGCAAACCAGCGCTGCAGAAGCACGCCTTGTTCCTCGATGGAAGTGTCGAAGTGCAAGACGAAGGCTCGCAATTATTGTGTCATTTGATGCAGCCGCGGCGTGGCGAAATGGTTGTGGATTTTTGTGCAGGCGCCGGTGGTAAAACTTTAGCTTTGGGCGCGCTGATGCGTTCGAGCGGGCGCTTGTACGCGTTTGATACCGCCGAGCATCGTTTGGCGAAACTCAAACCACGTGCTGCGCGTGCGGGTTTGTCGAATGTGCATTCAGCTTGCATTGCTAATGAGAGCGACTTGCGCGTTCGGCGTCTGTCTGGAAAAGTTGATCGTGTGCTGGTTGATGCTCCATGCTCCGGCCTTGGAACGCTGCGCCGCAATCCGGATTTGAAATGGCGACAGACGCCGGAAAGTGTGACCGAACTGTGCATCAAACAACGCGATATTCTGACTGCTGCAGCGCATCTGCTCAAAGTCGGCGGACGGCTGGTGTATGCCACCTGTAGCATTTTGGATGAGGAAAATTCCGCGATCGTCGATGCGTTTTTGAGCGCAAATCCCAACTTCGTGCGCCTGTCTGCGCGCAAGATTTTGCAGGCGCAACACATTAACTTGGAATGCACCGACGATTTGCGTTTGTTGCCGCAGCGCCACGGCACGGATGGGTTTTACGCGGCGGTGTTGCAACGGCAAAGTTAAA
Source organism: Rhodocyclaceae bacterium (assembly GCA_016721505.1). Lineage (GTDB taxonomy): Bacteria > Pseudomonadota > Gammaproteobacteria > Burkholderiales > Rhodocyclaceae > JADKHX01. The sequence goes on from JADKHX010000009.1 coordinate 110,696, forward strand.
CAGATGCATGCATTTTTATTAGCAGCATTGCTCTCCGTTTGCAGCATTGCGAGTGGCACCGCATTGGCTGCACCGCAAGCCGCCCAAGGCACAGTCGACGTTTTATTCACGCCATGGGATGACGCAGAAGGCGCACTGGTGCGCGCGCTCGGTGACGCGCGCAAGACCATACATGTGCAGGCGTATTTGATCACCAGTCGACCGATTGCCAATGCGCTATTTGCGGCGGTGGTTCGTGGCGTCAAAGTCGAACTTCTGGCAGATCGGGAAATGGCAATCAAAACTGCCAACTCCCAAATTTCTGAGTTGGCCAGTCGCGGTGTATCGGTATGGTTCGAAACACAATATGCAGCGGCGCACAACAAAATTATTCTCATTGATGCACTGTCGCCGATGCCGGTCATTATTACTGGTAGCTACAATTACACATGGTCGGCGCAAGCGCGTAATGCGGAGAATCTCTTGCTGTTACGCGGCGATATCAATCTCGCCAAACGCTATCTGGCGAACTGGCAGAGACATCGCGGTGAAGCGCAAGCGTGGACGGACGAGGGTGTGAAATGAAAAGTGTATGGCAAGGCGTCATCACAGATTTTTCCGAGCCCGGCGCGCTCTGGCAGTTCGGCGCTATGGCCGTGGTGCTGGCGCTCGCTTGGGCCATCGAGCGATTTGCTTTGGGTAACAAGTTACCTCATGGTCGCGCCTGGGAGATAGGTCGTGGCGGCGTGCGACGGGTAATTTTTCCGCTAATGAGCGGATTGATCATGCTGGCAGCGATACCTTTGTTTCGAATGCTCATGCCGGTTCATTTGCTTTTGGTCTTTATCCCGCTATTTATGTCGATGGCGGGAATCCGTATGGTCTTTTATGTATTGCGCCATAGTTTTTCCGGTTCATCGTGGATGGTGATTTTCGAGCGCTGGTTTGCATTGTTGGTGTGGGGCGTAGTCGCATTGCACATCGTTGGATTGTTGCCTGATGTCATCGCCGCGCTTGAGTCCGTCGATTTCCATATTGGCAAACAAAGCCTGACTTTGTGGCAAGTTTTGCAGGGTATTGCGACAGTGCTAATCACTGTGTTTGCTGCGCTGTGGTTGGGCGGTGTGGTCGACGCGCGATTACAAGCAGCGCATGAGCTCGACCGAAGCTTACGTGAAGTGTTTGCTCGCCTGTCCAAAGCGATATTGGTTGTTGTGGCTGTGCTGATTAGCTTGCCGATGGTTGGCATTGACCTGACGACACTGTCTGTATTCGGTGGCGCGCTGGGCGTTGGGCTTGGCTTTGGTCTGCAAAAAATAGCCAGTAATTACGTGTCGGGATTTATCTTATTGCTCGAACGCTCTATTCGCATCGGCAACATGATTGCGGTGGGGCAAGACCGCGGTGAAGTTACGCGCATCACTACGCGATTCACCGTGCTGAGAAACTTCTCAGGCGTTGAAGCGCTGGTACCCAATGAAGTGCTTATCGGTTCAGTGGTGCTTAACGAGTCTTACACCGACCGCCGCGTGCGTCGTTTGGTGACGGTGCAAGTGGCTTATGACAGTGATGTGGATGCAGCAATGAATATCATGATCGAAGCGGCGCAATCACAGGCTCGCGTACTCAGCGATCCACCGGTCACCGCACAGTTGATTGAGTTTGCAGATTCCGGCATAAAGCTAGAAGTCGGTTTCTGGATTGGAGATCCCGAGGAAGGCACCGGCGCGGTTCGTTCAGAAATCAATCTCGCCATCTGGCGCGCGTTCAAAGTTGCCGGAATTCATATTCCTTTTCCGCAACGTGAAATACGAATTTTGGGAGCAGAAAATGGCTGAGAAAAACGCAGAAACCCGCTTGATTCACGGCTTCCACGCCGTCACCGCCAAACTGCGCCAGGCCAGTGATGATGTACGCGAATTGTTTATTGCCGAAGGTCGGCAAGACGGGCGCATGCGAGACTTACTCAAGCTGGCGGCGGACAAGAATGTGCGGGTGGTGCTATCTGACAACGCAAGGTTGGATGGACTCACCGGTGGCCATACCCATCAAGGCGTTGTGGCGCGTGTTTCTGCACAAATGCGCCACGTGACGCTCGATGATGTGCTCGATGGTCTGACCGAACCCGCGTTGATTCTGGTGCTCGATGGCATCACCGATCCGCATAATTTGGGTGCCTGTTTGCGCGTTGCCGATGCGGCCGGCGCGCATGCCGTGGTGGCGCCAAAAGACAAGGCTGTGGGTTTGAATGCGACTGCGATCAAAGTCGCTAGCGGCGCGGCGGACACCGTGCCTTATGTCGTCGTCACCAATCTGGCACGGAGTCTGCGCGAGATGCAAGAGCTCGGCATTTGGGTGATAGGTGCAACTGGTGATGCGACGCAAGATATTTACAGCGTTGATCAAAAAGTCGCTTGCGCTTGGGTACTTGGTGCTGAAGGCCCAGGCATGCGTCGACTGACCACAGAGACTTGCGATGTATTGGCACGCATACCAATGCATGGCAGCGTCGAAAGCCTTAACGTGTCAGTATCGGCAGGAATATGTTTGTTTGAAGCGCGACGACAGCGATCGTCGAAAACTTAGCTAGGCAGCTCAAAGTTAGTGATTGCATCGCGCAATCGTGCTGGTAATGGAACTGATTTTTTGGTTGCCGGATTGGCAAATACGTAAACGACTTCACCATCAACCAAACATTCCTCGCCGCGAAAAATCGCCAATGTAAAGGTGATGCTCGAATTGCCGACGCGGGCGGCGCGGGCGCAAACTTCTAGTTGGTTGTCGTAGAGCGCCGAGGCGTGATAGTTAACCAAGCTTTTGACGACAAATAAATCACCGTCTGCATAGACCAGTTGGTCGGGGTAGGTGAGGCCTATCGCGCGCCAGTATTCGGTGATGCCGAGATCGAAATAGGCTAAATAATGCGCGTTGAAAACGATGTTCTGTGCGTCAACTTCAGCCCAGCGTACGCGCAGTGGGTGATGCAGACGGAATTCAGATCTAGTTAGCGACGTTTTTGTTGCTAAAGCCGAATTCACCAAAGCTTCCACCAAGGGTCTGGCGTACCCAAACCACGCACAAAGTATTCGCTCTTGGGGAAATTCTTACGCATGATGCGTTCGGTATCGTCGCGCAAATCGTTCATCGCCAGTAAGTCATAAGCCTTGATCATCAGGAACAATGCTTCCTCGTGCGCCGGTGCGTCGGGGTAAGTTTTGATTGCAGTCTGCGCGCGATTGAGCGCAGCGACATAGGCGCCGCGTTTCAGGTAATAACGCGCGACGTGGACTTCATAGGATGCCAGCGAATTCACCAGATAGTTCATTCGCGCAATGGCATCAGGGGTGTATTTGCTGTCGGGAAACCGGCGTACCAGTTCTTTAAATGCGTCGAAGGATTCGCGTGCGGCTTTTGGGTCGCGCTCGGTCAAATCCTGATTGCTGATAAAGCCCATCAAGCCAATGTCTTCGTTGAAGTTGGTGAGACCTTTGAGGTAGTAAGCGTAATCAACACTTGGATGATTGGGGTGCAGGCGGATAAAGCGATCGCAAGCCGATATCGCTGAGGCGGGTTCTTGTTGGCGAAAATAAGCATAGGCGACTTCGAGCTGTGCTTGCTGCGCATAGCGACCATAGGGGTAGCGTGCTTCAAGTTTCTCGAACAACTTAATTGCAGGTTCCCAAGCACTTTCGGACATCAGTAGTTTGGCTTCGGAATACAGCTTGCTGGCAGGCCAACGTGCTTGTTCGTCACCTTTTTCGCCCAGCGCACCACAACCGCTTAAGAGCAACGCAGCTGACAATGACAATAGCAGTGCCTGAAAAGTCCGAAGAATTGCCGCTAGACTACTTGAACTATGCATGGTCAAAAACCCTTATGAGCAACGCGAAAATCGCGTCAAAAATCACTCCCGATTATAGCCCACGCCCCGTGGAGGCTCCGTCGCCTTCGTTACAAAGTGTGATTCCAGACGAGTACGCAGGTTTGCGCTTGGATGTCGCCTTGGCACGTTTGTTCCCGGAGCATTCGCGTTCGCGATTGCAAGGTTGGTTGAAAGACGGATTGATACTATGCAACGGCGTGTCACCAGCACCAACTCACAAAGTTTATGGTGGTGAATCGGTACGCGTTTCCATGCCGGTTACAGTCGACGCCAGCAATCAAGCCGAAGATATTTCACTAGAGATCGCCTACGAAGACGAAGTGTTGGTCGTCATCAACAAGCCCGCAGGAATGGTCGTGCATCCGGGCAATGGCAATGCCAACGGCACGTTGATGAATGCGCTGTTGCATCATGCGCCAGCGCTCGCACGAATTCCGCGTGCGGGCATCGTACATCGCTTGGACAAAGACACCAGTGGATTGTTGGTGGTGGCTAAAACACTCACCGCGCAAACCGATTTAGTGCGTCAATTGCAGGCGCGCACGGTCAAACGGCATTACTTGGCTTTGGTGCACGGGCAAGTCAGTCACGATGGCGTGGTCGATGCGGCCATGGGTCGGCATCCGGTACATAGAACGAAAATGGCAGTCGTCAAAGGCGGTGGCCGAGAAGCGCGAACGCACTATTTTGTACGCGAACGATTTGCCAAATCGACTCTGCTTGAATGCCATTTGGAGACCGGACGCACGCACCAGATTCGGGTGCATATGGCGTCGATTGTGCATCCCTTGGTCGGTGATCCGGTGTACGGAAAAACCAAAAGCAGCGATGTGCGACTCGATGCATTTACGCGGCAAGCATTGCATGCGTGGCAGCTATCATTGATACATCCAGACAGCGGCGAGCAAGTATCGTGGGAAGCGCCGGTGCCTGAAGATTTTCTCGCTTTGCTGAGCGTTTTGCGTAGCGATGTTGGGTGATGAGTAATTTCATCGTTCCTGACTGGCCTGCGCCAAAACGTGTCCGTGTTTTACAGACCACGCGGCAAGGTGGCGTGAGTGGTGCGCCGTGGTCGAGTTTTAATCTCGGCGAGCATGTCGGTGATGCATCTTCAGCGGTTGCCGAAAATCGCCGACGTTTGCGCGAACTGTTGCCAGATGAACCGGAAATGGTTAAAGCAAGTGCACGGAACGAATTGCGTTGATGCAGCGTCCATCGATATTCCCCTGGAAGCCGATGCGAGTTTTACGCGGCAATCGGGCATTGTTTGCGCGGTACAAACCGCCGATTGCTTGCCGGTGTTTTTTTGTGATGACAACGCCAAAGTAGTTGCCGTGGCGCACGCTGGTTGGCGTGGCTTGTTAGCCGGAGTACTCGAATCCACTGTCACGGCAATGCAGATCGATCCGACGCATTTGATGGCTTGGTTTGGTCCCGCGATCGGGCCAAAAAAATTTGAAGTCGGCGACGAGGTTCGCGCCGCATTCATTGCGCATGATGCGCAAGCCTCCAGCGCATTTGTGTTAACCACAAATGGCAAATGGATGGCAGATATTTATACGTTAGCGCGCATGCGATTGGCAGAAGTTGGCATACGGCGTGTCACCAGCACCAACTCCTGCACGGTGACCCAGGCCGAAGAGTTTTTCTCTTTTCGCCGCGACGGTGTGACCGGTCGGATGGCGAGTTGTATTTGGCTGGAGTAATTCGCTAGGGTGAATTTTCCGTTGGCGGTTCGCTTTGTGCTTCTTGCGCTTCTTTCATTCGCTGTATATGGCGCCTTTTTGGTGATCCAAAAATCCACAGTAGTAATCCCAGTGGCAAGATGCCGTAGAAAAAAAGCGTCAGCAATCCGGCAACCAAATTAGCTTCGGTAGCGGCCATCAAAATCGTGACATAGGCCCATGCGATGGCGACGATATACATCTAGGAATTGTATCGAGCAAACAAAACTCTGTTTTGTGAATTTCCTCTTCCGCAGCTGTTTGGTGAGGCTTATGATGCAGGCACGAATCATCACAAAAATCGCAGGGAGAAATTTATGCCACTTAATCTCGCTCAAGCGCGTCATGCAGCACCAGCGTTGTGGGACAACCCAATGGGTACCGACGGATTCGAGTTCGTCGAATACACGGCACCCGATCCAAAACAACTTGGTGAGTTGTTTGTTCAACTCGGCTTCAAAGCGGTAGCTAAACATCGCTCGAAAGATGTCACCTTGTATCGTCAAGGCGAAATCAATTTCATCGTCAATGCCGAGCACGACAGCTTCGCCCAATCCTTCGCCCGCGTACATGGCCCGTCGGCTTGTGCGATGGCCTTTCGCGTGACCGATGCCAAGGCGGCGTTTGAACGCGCGCGTAGCCTTGGTGCTGAGCCACACATGCAGCAATACGGCGCAATGGAATTGCAAATTCCAGCGATCAAAGGTATCGGTGGTTGTCCGGTTTATTTAGTTGATCGTTACGGCGGACCGTCGATATATGACGTAGATTTTGTGGCGCTTGATGACGAAGTTGAACATCGCGGTTTCGGTCTGACCTACATCGATCATTTGACGCACAACGTGCATCGCGGGCGGATGAGTGTGTGGGCGAATTACTACGAGAAATTGTTCAACTTCCGTGAGATTCGCTACTTCGATATCGAAGGCAAATTAACCGGATTGAAGAGCAAAGCGATGACCAGTCCTTGCGGACAAATTCGCATTCCGATTAACGAATCGTCGGATGATAAAAGTCAGATTGAGGAATTTCTCCACGCCTATCAGGGCGAGGGCATACAGCACATCGCGTTAGGCAGCGACGATATTGTGGCGACAGTCAAAGCAATGGCGGCCAATGGCATTAGATTTTTGGATACGCCCGACACTTATTTCGACCAGATTGATCAGCGCGTGGCGGGGCATCAAGAAGATGTTGCCGCTTTGCGTGCCAGCCGGATTTTGATTGATGGTGCGCCGACTACCGGGCAGGGCTATTTGCTACAAATTTTTACCGAGACCGTAATCGGCCCGATCTTTTTTGAAATAATTCAGCGCAAAGGCAATGAAGGATTTGGTGAGGGAAATTTTAAAGCGCTGTTTGATTCTATTGAACTGGATCAAATCAAACGTGGTGTGCTCGAAGACACCAGCGTGGCCAAATGATTAAGCCCGAGCAAGCGCCGCGCGGCGACTACTCGCAGATTCGCGCCGACTATACGGTGGCGCAGAATTACGCGGCCTATTCGGTGGCCGAACATGATCTTTATCGTCGTTTGATGCAGCGCCAAAATGCCAAATTGCAAGGCTATGCCTGCGATGAATTTATTGAAAACGTCGCACTGCTATCCAGCGATGGGATGCCGAATTTCGCCGATGCTAATCGGGTCATTGGCGCGGCGACTGGTTGGCAAATTGTGGCGGTCCCCGGCTTAGTTCCCGATGACACTTTTTTTCGTCACCTATCCGAGCGACGTTTCCCTGTTACCGTTTGGCTGCGCACTCCGGCTGAATTTGATTACATTGTCGAGCCGGATATTTTTCATGATTTTTATGGCCATGTGCCGCTACTGCTCAACCCGACTTTTGCTGATTATTTGCAGGAATACGGCAAGGGCGGAATGAAAGCCCTGGGCTTGGATGCCCTTGGCTATTTGGCGCGCCTGTATTGGTACACAGTCGAGTTCGGCTTGATTAACACGCCCGACGGATTACGCACATATGGCGCAGGAATCCTGTCATCGGGCGGCGAAATTACCCATTGTCTTGATTCCCCAGCACCACATCGATTGCCGTTTGATTTGATGCGCGTGATGCAAACCGAATATCGCATCGACAGATTTCAAGACACTTATTTCGTCATCGATAACTACGATCAATTGTTCCGGGAAACCGCGCAGGATTTCACACCGCTCTATCCACGCCTGCGTGAGTTGCCGACGCTTGACCCGTCGAATGGCTGAAAGGCTGATATGAAAATTCAAAAAATTCACCATGTTGCTTATCGCTGCATCGATGCCAAGAAAACCGTCGAGTGGTATGGCAAACACCTCGACATGGAATTTGTCCTCGCGATTGCCGAAGATCAAGTGCCATCAACGGGCGCGCCTGACCCTTACATGCATGTGTTTTTGGATGCGGGTAACGGCAATGTATTGGCGTTTTTTGAACTGCCAAATCAAGCGCCGATGGACAGAGATCGCAACACGCCAGAGTGGGTGCAGCATCTTGCCATGCAGCTTGAGACGGTTGATGAATTGATGGCAGCAAAAGCGCGACTCGAAGCGGCGGGCATCGAGGTTGTCGGGCCAACTGATCACACTTTGTTCAAATCAATTTATTTTTTTGATCCAAACGGTCACCGTTTGGAACTCTCGGCCAACACGGCCTTACCGGGGATGTTGGAGCGGCTTGATGGCGTGAAATGGGAAATGCTTAACGAATGGTCGCAGACACGACGCGCGCCACATCATGCAAGGTGGATGCATGATGGCTCGTTTCACGCCGTGTCACCAGCACCAACTGACGAGCGAGGTATGGCATGAAATTAGCGACGCTTAAAGCCGGCGGACGCGACGGTACCTTGGTGGTCGTCAGCAAAGATTTGCAGCATTGCCAACGTGTGCCGCACCTTGCCAATACGCTGCAAGTGGCACTGGATAACTGGGACGACATTGCGCCGAAACTCGCCGCAATTTATTCCGCTTTGAATGATGGACTCAGAGACGCTGAAGCTTTCGATCAAACGCAATGTCATTCGCCTTTGCCGCGCGCCTATCAATGGGCTGATGGCTCGGCCTACGTCAATCATGTCGAACTGGTTCGGCGCGCACGTGGCGCCACCATGCCACCGGAATTTTGGACTGACCCGCTGATGTATCAAGGCGGCTCCGACAGTTTTGTCGGACCGACAGATGCCATCGTGGCGCGGGATGCGGCCTGGGGAATTGATTTAGAAGGCGAGGTCGCGGTTATTACGGGCGACGTGCCTATGGGGGCGAGCGTGGAAACTTGCGCAGCGCAAATAAAGTTACTGATGCTGGTCAATGATGTGACCTTGCGTAATTTAATCCCCGCCGAGCTTGCGAAAGGCTTTGGCTTTTTGCAAAGCAAACCGGCTACCGCATTTTCGCCAGTCGCTGTTACGCCCGACGAATTGGGCGCTGCGTGGGACGGACGGCGCCTGCATCGACCACTAGTTTGCACAGTGCGTGGCGAAGCATTTGGACATCCTGACTGCGGAGTCGATATGGTGTTCGATTTTGCGCAGCTTATTTCTCATGTGGCAAAGACACGAGAGCTGGAAGCTGGTTCGGTTGTCGGTAGCGGCACCATTTCGAACGTCGACCGCAGCAAAGGTTCTGCCTGCATTGTCGAACGCCGTACCTTAGAACAGCTTGAAAATGGCAGCCCGACTACACCGTATTTGGATGAGGGTGATTCAGTACGAATTGAAATGTTTGATGCCGACGGTAAATCGATTTTCGGTGCAATAGCGCAGACGGTGAAGTTGCTCGCCTAGTGTCGTGTTTGTTGTGACACTTGTGACACCTAGCCCATGATCTTTTCCGCAAATCCCGGGCGGCCAAACAAATAGCCTTGAAACGACTCGCAGCCGGTTGATTGTAAAAATTTGTGTTGTTCTTCAGTCTCAACGCCCTCGGCAATCACCGCTAAGCCCAGCGTGCGGCCTAGTGTGACAATTGCGCGAACGATGGCCAAGTCGTTGGCGTCGACAAAAATATCGCGAACGAACGATTGATCGATTTTCAATTGCTCAAACGGCAGACGTTTGAGGTAAGACAACGATGAGTAGCCGGTGCCGAAATCGTCGAGCGAGAAACGCACACCTTGACAGATGAGCGCTTTCATTTTGACAATCACTAGCTCGACATCTTTAAGCAACAAACTCTCGGTAAGTTCAAGCTTGAGTTTTACCGGATTGGCTTTTGTACGTTGCAAAGTTGCGATGACTTGGTCGACAAAATCCGGTGTGTGAAACTGACGCGCGCTGATATTGACAGCCAATGTCAGGTGCGCGGTGGTCGGATTGGCAGCCCAACTATAGAGCTGTCGACAGGCGGTTTCCAGCACCCAATTGCCAAGTGGTACGATTAATCCAGTTTCTTCTGCCAGCGGGATAAATTCGCTTGGCGAGACCTTGCCTTTTAATGGATGCTGCCAACTGACTAGGGCTTCGGCACCCATCACGCGACCTTTCGAATCAACTTGCGCTTGGTAGTCGAGCACAAATTGTTGATGCTCCAAGGCGCGTCGCATATCGGCCTCGAGCGCCGCGTGCGCGCTCACCGCGATTTGCATTGCCGAGTCAAAGAAACGAATCGCATTGCGTCCGGCGGCTTTGGATTGATACATCGCCAGGTCGGCTTGTCTTAGCAAGTCGTCGATGGATTCAGTTTGCCCTAAATATAGGCAAACACCGATGCTCGGGGTACTGTGATGATCCTGCTCACCGAGCCAATACGGCTGGTTGAGTGCAGAGAGGATTTTCGTGGCAACAAGTTCAGTTTTCTCGGCGGCATCCATTACCGCGTCACTGAGTTCGCAGAGCAGTACGACAAATTCATCACCACCCAAACGCGCTGCTGTGTCGCCTTCGCGCAAACAGTCGCTCAATCTTTGTGCGACTTGTTGTAGCAATAGATCACCCACATCATGGCCACGGGTGTCATTGAGTTTTTTGAAGTTATCCAAATCGATAAACAACAAAGCGCCATACAGTCCGCTACGGGTACTGGTCGCCATTGCTTGCCGGAGCCGGTCCAGCAGCAGACGGCGATTGGGCAACTCGGTGAGCGCATCGTAAAACGCCAGGCTGCGGATTGCGTCTTCGGCGAGTTTGCGCTCGGTGATGTCAATCACCGAATAAACCAAATTGCTCACCGCGTTTTTTTCATTACGCACCGATGAAATGGATACCCAAAGCGGGAAGGAACTGCCATCCTTGCGTTGGGCAAAAATTTCGCCCTGCCAACCGCCGGTCGTTGTCACCATGTGATTCATGTGATCGTAGTCTTCTGGCTTCATTCGTGCTGAACGGAATATTACGGGTAGCTTGCCGATGAGTTCTTCGGCTTCATAGCCGGTAACTTTGGTAAATGCGAGATTGACCCGCAAAATTTTTCGATTGGCATCGGTAATCAACAGCCCTTCTTGCGATTCGAAGGCCGTTGCAGCAATTCGCAACTCTTGTTCTTGCAAGGCAGTCATCGCTCGCGCTGCTTCGACCTTGGCATAGGCCGCGGCGTTATCCAGCGCAATCGCACCATAGGCGCTAAGGGTACGAAAAATCGAACACTCACGTTCGCCGTAAGCATTTGCCTGCAACGATTGAATTGTGATCACACCCAGAAGACGCTTGCCAACTTCTAGCGGTGCAAACAACAAGCTTTTGCTCGGCGTTGTGCCTGGGATCGTAGGGGCTAGCAGTGTGACGGGCAGTTCGTTCATCACAATTTCTACGCGTTCGCGAGCACAACGGGCGGTTAGTGCGGTTGGATGGTCAACTGGAAATGAAAGAACGGTGTCGACTTGTTGGTGGTCTTCGGTACCAAAGCTAGAAGTCAGCGTAGTGCCATCATCGTCCAGTAGGAATATCCAGAATGAGGTGGCATCAAGCAAATTGTTGACGTGCCTAAAGAGTGCTTTGCAGACCTCAGCGGCATCGAGACTGGTGGTGATGTCGCGGCCAATCGTGCCCAATGTTTCAAGTGTTGCATTGGTTTCCTGTAATCTCGCGGCAAGCTCTCGGTGGTGCTGACTTTCAGACTCAGCGCGATCGATTTCCTGACGAACACGCATTGCCAATGCGCGATTTTGAACCCTTACGTGACGAACTTTGGCGCCGGCAACATTGGCTGCGACAGAATATTCATACGCCGTCGCGAAGTCGCTGTTCGATGCATGTGCTTGCGCCATTTGATTAAGCAGCCCAACAGGTCTTGAATAGCCGTCGATGGTGTCGGCAATGCGCATTGCTTCATTGAGGTAATGCAATTCCGGTGTTGCCGCCGACATCGATGGCGGGGGAGGTAGCACATGATCACGATGCAATTCGGCACAGGTGCGCAGGACACGAATTTGTTCGTTAGCATTTCCGGTGTTGCGCGCCAAGATCAGTGCCTCAGCGATATATTTCGCAGCTTGGTCTGGCTCGCCAAGGCGAGACAAGGCGGTGGCCTGACCACGACGCAATTGCAGCATCAAATCCGCTTCGCCATCTTCTCCCAAGTGTTGTTCAAATTGTGCAAACCAATCGAGTGCCTCAGTATTATTTTGCGTGTCCAACGCGAGTTGCCCGAGACTACCAAGCACTAATTCGTGATTGCGCGAGCGCGACAATCCAACCATCATGACGAGCGCTTCTTGTAAATAAGCACGTGCTTCGCTGTGCCGTCCCAGCAGGCGCATAACATCGCCTGCCTGCATCAGGCAAACGCCTATAGATCCCGGCCACGACTTGGCGCGCGCCATTTGCAAGGCGCGTTCGCTCCAGTCCAAGGCTGCGTCAAATTCACCAAGCGTCGCAAACGTTTCCGCCGCATTTACTGCACAAACGAGGGCTTGCCTTGCCTGTCCCGATTCAAGTCCAATATGGTGCGCATTGAGGTCATATTTGATCGACATCAGTGAATCGGCGGTCAGGCCAGCAACATTCGCGCGCGCGACCAATATCCAGACTGAATTAGGATTCTCCTGCGGATCTTGATCCGGGTATTCCTGCTTCAGTTGTTCTGCCACACTGGCGGTATCAGAAAAGCTGTTGTTTGCCATTGTTCGCGCGATTGCGGCTTCGACACGAACGCTGTCACCAGCGCGCCGGTAGCTGTCCAAAGCCAACTCCAGACACTGGATCACTTTCGCTTCGACGCCGATGTCCGTCCAAATTGAGGCGAGTAGCCATTGCCCGTCACCGACACCGATCCAGTCGCTGATGCTCTCGAACGTCGAGACCGCGGTGTTGGTAAGTCTTTCGGCCAGTTCAAGTTCCGCAAATAACAAATGACCTTCAGCGCGTGCTAGTTGCAAGCGCGCTAGGGTACGGGATTGGTCGATCGCTCCCAATCCAGAATTCGGGAGCAATGTTTCAACTTCGAGCGCGAGCAAACGGCAGCGCGCGCAATCTCGTTGGCGCAGATGCCAAGTCAAATTTAGCAACTGTCCAATCGACCGTTCGCCCGGTTGGGCCAGAGCTGCTTCTAACGCTCTGACGTCACGATCCCATGCGAAAAGGTCTGGAGCAGATGCGGACATATTCGTTGCGTGACTACCGGTGACTGAGGTTTGTTTATGATAGGTCAGGATGGTTGCGCTAGGTGGCGCTTAGGTGCAGCGTCAGAAAAAATGTTGTTCATCAGAATCGCCTTTGAGGGTTGTCGGAATAGGTCTGGAACGCGATGCTTGCGTTATCAGCCAATATTGAGCAAGCTCGAATCGCGCCGAACAGCGGTAGGCTGGTAGAGTGACACTGCTGTTGTCGACAAAGACATCTCTACAACTAATGATCGACTAAAGGGAGCCGCAGACTCATGAAGCTTTACACCTATTTCAGATCGTCGGCGGCTTACCGCGTGCGCATTGCGTTAGCGCTAAAAGGTCTACAACCGATAATGATACCGGTGCATCTGTTGCGTGACGGAGGTGAACAATCTTCACCTGAATATCTTGCCTTGAATCGACAGGGTTTGATACCTGCGCTCGACGACGACGGAACATTGGTCACGCAGTCGATGGCGATTTGCGAGTACCTCGAAGAAATTCAGCCGATACCCGCTTTGCTGCCTGCCGACCCCGCAGCGCGCGCGCGGGTAAGAGCATTGGCGCTGGCGATTGCTTGTGAAATCCACCCACTAAATAACCTGCGTGTTTTGAATTACTTGACCGGTACGCTGGGTTTGAGCGAAGCACAAAAACTGGCGTGGTACCACCATTGGATACGCTTGGGATTTAGTGCGTTGGAAGCGCAACTAGCGGCAGAATCGACTAGTGGCAAATTTTGCCATGGTGATGCACCGACACTGGCCGATGTGTTTCTTGTGCCACAAGTCGCCAACGCGCGGCGCTTTGACCTTGATTTGAGTGCCTTCCCGACCCTGCTACGAATTGATGCGAACTGCCGGGAACTGCCGGCCTTCATTGCTGCCGCACCGCAGAATCAGGCGGACGCAGTCTGATCGCTGCGATTCTGCGTCAGTGCAAGACCCGACCTTCAGGCGGAAATAACTCATTCAATATCTCCGGTCCGAATCGATATTCGTGGCCACAGATTTCATCGTCAACTTCGATGATGTCGGCCTTTTCAAGCATGGACTCCAGTTCCTCACGACCCAGCGACAACAACACATTGCGAACTTTTTCCTCGTTACGAGGGCAATGCCAGGCAGCGTAGCGGGGCGCAAATAGACGTACGACTTCTTCGCCAAAAAGCCGTGTCAGCAAATCCTCTGGCGGCAAGCCAAGTTCCGCATCAGTCACCGTATTGGCCAGCGTTTCCACGCGCGTCCATCCATCAGCATCGCAAGCATCCGCGTTGGGTAATTTTTGCAATAGCAAGCCGCAAGCCATTTTCTCATTGGCCATCAGCCAAAGGCGCGCCGGTTGTTGATCGGACAGCGCCAGGTAATGTTCAAAAATCTGCGCCAGCGAATCGCCTTCAATTGGCACATAACTTTGGTATGGGTCAGCTCCGTCGGTTTGTAGTGTTAACACCAGCTGCCCGTCGCCAACCAGATCGATGATTTTGTCAGTTGGTGCTGGTTGGCTCTGCATGCCTTGGACTCCGCTTCGCGGGGTGGCAACGCCGTCTTTGGAGTCTCGGCTTTGCACAGCAGAGCCGCTATGCGAGCGCAGAGACGTGCTTTGCGAATTCCTCGCTTCGCCGCCGTTGCCGCCATCACTTTGGCTCCTGGCCATCCCGCGCAAGCGCAATTGTTCGTCGCAATCAACGACTAGCATGCTCACTTGCCCATTGCCCTGAAGCTGAAACGATAAGCGCCCAGGGGTCTTAAGGTTGCTACCCATTAAAGTTGTCACCGCCGCCATTTCGCCGAGCAGTGCGCGAACCGCTTGTGGATACTCGCGTCGTGCGTGCATCGCTTGCCAGGCCGGGCCTAGCTGTACCAAAACGCCACGAATATCTAGCGCTTCAAACAAAAACCGATGTACCGTATCCATACGTGATTAGGCAACGAAGCTATCAAACAAGGTCGGATCAAAGCCCACCAAAATACGACCATCAGCCATTTCAACGACCGGCCGGCGTATCAAGCTGGTGTGTTCCATCATCAAGGTCACCGCTTGTCCCTGCGCGGTTATAACCGGTTTGGGATCAAATCGTTGCCAGGTGGTGCCCTTGGTATTAAGTAAACTTTTCCAGCCCACCACCTTGCACCACGCCACCAATTTCTCGCGTGGGACGCCGAGTTTTTTGTAGTCGTGAAATTCATACGAGGTTCCGTGTTCGTCGCACCACGCGAAAACCTTCTTCATCGTGTCACAATTTCTGATGCCATAGATTTTGCGAGTTGGTGCTGCAGGGAGTTGG
Organism: Rhodocyclaceae bacterium; assembly: GCA_016721505.1. Classification (GTDB taxonomy): domain Bacteria; phylum Pseudomonadota; class Gammaproteobacteria; order Burkholderiales; family Rhodocyclaceae; genus JADKHX01. Next base: position 126,104 of record JADKHX010000009.1, read on the forward strand.
GACATTTTTTGGCCAAGTGAAAACAAAAATCGAGGCCGTATTTTACCGTGCAGCGATAAGGATTAGAGACAACTAACCCAAGGCATCATTCATCTGATCATGAAATTCGGCCATCGATTCGGCGGTGTCGATCTCTCGTGGCAAGGCATCTCGCACGGAGAAAACGCCCATGATTTTGTTGCTCTTGGTGAGTATTGGCAGATGCCTGAAGCCGCGCTCTATCATGACAAGCACCGCTGCCGAAACCGTCATTTCTGGTGCGACACAATGAGGATTTCGGGTCATTACTTGCGCCACGGTTGTGCTGGCAGGATCGAGCGCTTTGGCGATAACACGAGTCATCAGATCGCGTTCAGTGACAATGCCGACCAGTCCGCCACTAGTGTCGGTGACCAAAATGCTGCCGCAACTCGCGCGGGTCATAATGCAGGCGGCTTCGCGCACGCTCGTTTCGGGCGCTGCTGAGATCAGTAAACGCTGACCTTTGATGGATTCGAGTACAGTGCGCTCAGCCATGATTCACCTCATCAATTGCAAAAGGAAAATCGGAACATCCTTTTGCAAATTTACTCCGACTAGCGCAATCCGGCGTTGATTTTTTCCAAAGTTTTATTGCCAGGATTTAGTTGGCTCACACCGAGTGCGTTGAGTGGTGTGGTGGAAGTGTTCAAGGCTTGATGCAAATCGGTGGCGTGGGCATCAACGAACAATAATCCGGTGACAACTTCTCCCTGCGCTTGCCGTTCGTTCATATAGGCCATCGCCGCCAGCCTATCTGTCGGATCGTAGTCAGCATGCAGTTTGCGCAGGCGCAGCGTCGTACCATCGTGATGCGGCACTTCAACCACACTTCCTGCCGCATATTGGGTGGTGATTTCGCTGTGTCTATCCATGAAATCGATGCGGTTGACGGCTTCATTGTGTTCACGTACGTAGTCGTAGCTCTTGGTGCTGCCGACATGGTTGTTGAAGGTAACGCAAGGGCTAATCACATCAATAAAGGCCGCGCCGCCGTGACCGAGGGCACCTTTGATGAGCGGCACCAATTGTTCTTTGTCGCCGGAGAAACTACGCGCCACATAGGTCGCGCCGAGTTGCAAAGCGATGCCGACCAAATCCACGGCGCTATCGCTATTAATAACCCCTTTTTGCTCTTCGAGCCGCGATCAGCGGTGGCAGAAAACTGCCCCTTGGTTAATCCGTACACGCCATTGTTTTCCACGATATAGGCCATCCGCACGCCGCGCCGCATGGCATTGGCGAATTGGCCGAGTCCTATCGACGCCGAATCGCCATCACCTGAAATACCCAGATAAAGCAAATCGCGATTGGCCAAATTGGCACCAGTCAAGACCGAAGGCATACGGCCATGCACGGTATTAAAGCCGTGCGATGCGCCGAGAAAATAATCCGGTGTTTTAGAGCTACAACCAATGCCCGACATTTTTGCCACGCGATGCGGCTCTATGTCCAGTTCCCAGCAGGCCTGAATAATCGCCGCCGAAATCGAATCGTGGCCACAGCCGGCGCACAGTGTCGAAATTTTGCCTTCGTAGTCGCGGCGGGTATAGCCAACTTTGTTACGCGTCAGCGTTGGATGATGCAGGTGTGGTTTAGCAAGGTAGGTCATGCGGCCTCCGGTTGCGCGGGGAAGTTTCTGGCGGCCATTGCCGTCGCTGCCGCACTCTTGGCAATTGTTCGAGCGATGTAGTGCGCCGTAATTGGGGTGCCGTCAAAGTGCAGCACGCGCATTAGACAGGCCGGATTGATATCCAATTCGCTAACCAGCATCGTGTGCATTTGTGCATCGCGATTCTGTTCAACTACGTAAGTTAAATCGTGATCAGCAATAAATTTTTCAACCGAATCTGGAAACGGAAATGCACGCAGCCGCATGGCATCAAGATGTATGCCTTGTGCCGCCAGAATGTCCAGCGTTTCTATCATCGCCGGACTGGTCGAGCCGAAATAAATTACGCCAAGGCGCGTCGGTTGTTGCGCCGAACGCTGCTCGGGTTGCGGCACTAATGTCGCTGCAGTTTTGAACTTTTTCAGCAAGCGCTGCACGTTGTACACATAATCTGGCCCGCGCTCAGAGTAGCGCGCGTAAGCATCGCGCGTGCTGCCACGGGTGAAATAACTGCCTAGCGTCGGATGCGTGCCGGGCAAGGTGCGCCAAGCAATGCCATCGCCGTCGACATCTTTGTAGCGGGCGAATTCGCGACCAGATTCCAAGTCAGCGGCGCTCATTATTTTGCCTCTATCGTAATCGCGCGCGGCATCCCATTTGAAAGGTTTGCATAAGCGTTGATTCATCCCGATATCCAAATCGGACATGACAAAAATTGGGGTTTGCAAACGGTCAGCCAAATCCAAGGCTGCTGCTGCAAATTCAAAACATTCGTGGGGGTCGTCAGGGAACAACAAAACATGTTTGGTGTCGCCGTGCGAAGCGTAGGCGCAGGCAATCAAGTCTGACTGTTGGGTGCGCGTTGGCATGCCGGTTGAAGGCCCGCCGCGCTGCACATTCATGATGGTCAAGGGGATTTCGGCAAAGTAAGCGAGACCTATGAATTCGGTCATCAGCGAAACACCGGGGCCTGACGTTGCAGTGAATGCCCGCGCGCCGTTCCAACCTGCGCCAATCGCGATACCGACAGAAGCCATTTCGTCTTCCGCTTGAACAATCGCGTAGTTGTGCTGACCGCTGGCCGCATCAACGCGGAACTTGTCGCAATAGCGTTGGAAGGCCTCCGGCACTGACGACGATGGCGTTATCGGATACCACGCCGCGACAGTCGCACCGCCGTATACAAATCCTAGCGCAGCGGCGCTATTGCCATCGGTGAAAATTTGATCGCCAACACCATCGCTACGTTCAACGCGAATTCCCAATGGCGCGGCGACATTTTCCTTGACGTAGTCACGACCTAAATTGAGCGCTTGTACGTTGGAATCCAGCAATCGCTCTTTGCCCTTGTATTGCTCGGCGAACAATCGCTCAAACACGCTAACTTCGACATCCAGCAACATCGACAAAGCGCCGACATAGATAATATTTTTGAACAACTGCCGTTCGCGCGGGTCAGCGTAAGCGTTGTTACTGATTTCAGTGAGCGGGATGCCGATGACGTTGATGTCGTCGCGAAATTTTGATTTCGGCATCGGTCGCGTGCTGTCGTAAAACAAATAACCGCCGGGCTCGATTTCGGCCACATCTGCATCCCAAGTTTGCGGATTCATCGCCACCATCATGTCTACGCCGCCACGTCTGCCGTGATAACCACGCTTGCTCACGCGCGCTTCGTACCAGGTTGGCAAGCCTTGAATGTTGCTAGGGAAAATATTGCGCGGGCTGACCGAAACGCCCATACGCAAAATCGCTTTGGCAAATAGCTCATTGGCCGATGCAGAACCCGAGCCGTTCACGTTGGCGAACTTGATGACGAAATCATTGACTGCTTCGATACGTTTCATGCAGCCTCCTTTGCCCGGGCATCTTCATGGCACGCAGTGCCCGCTGGTGCAGTAATCAGCAAAAACTTTTTCATATCCCAAGCGCCCGTCGGGCAGCGTTCGGCGCACAAACCGCAGTGCAAACAGACATCTTCGTCCTTGACCATTACCCGTCCGGTTTTCAATTCGGCAGAAACGTAAAGGCTCTGGTCGACTCGTAGCGTCGGCGCTTTGAGGCGTGTACGTAAGTCGGCTTCCTCGCCGTTGGTGGTGAAAGTGATGCTGTCGACCGGACAAATATCGACACATGCATCGCATTCAATGCAAGTATTTTTGTTGAACACAGTTTGCACATCGCAGTTCAAACAACGATTAGCTTCCTTAAACGCGGTAGCTGCATCAAAGCCCAATTCGACTTCCACGCGAATGTTTGCCAAGGCCACAGCAGCCTTGGCCCACGGCACCTTGAAGCGCTGATCGTCGGAAATCGCGCTGTCGTAACTCCATTCGTGGATGCCCATTTTTTGCGAGCTTAAAGTGACATGAGCGGCGGGGCGTTGCGAGACATCTTGCCCCTTGATGAAGCGATCAATTGATACCGCAGCAGCATGCCCATGCGCTACTGCTGTGATGATATTTTTGGGTCCGAAAGCCGCGTCGCCACCAAAAAAGACATCAGCGCGCGAAGACTGAAAAGTTATCGCATCAAGCACGGGCAAGCCGTAGCGATCAAATTCAATGCCGCTATCGCGCTCTATCCATGGGAAGGAATTTTCTTGTCCTACCGCGATCAACACCGCGTCGCATTCGATAAACACTTCGGCTTCGCCGGTGGATACCAAACTGCGCTTTCCGTTTGCGTCATAGACGGCTTTGACCACATCAAAACTCATACCGATGAGCTTGCCGTTTTCGTGTTCAAAACGTATCGGCACATGGAAATTTAGAATTGGAATGCCTTCGTGTTGCGCATCTTCTTTTTCCCACGGCGAAGCCTTCATTTCATCAAAGCCACTACGCACAACCACTTTGACATCACTGCCACCAAGCCGACGCGCCGAGCGGCAACAATCCATAGCCGTATTGCCGCCACCCAGCACAATTACCCGTGGCGCGATGGTGGTGATGTGACCAAACGAGACCGACGCTAACCAGTCGATGCCGATATGAATATTTGCTGCCGCTTCCTCGCGTCCAGGGATATCGAGATTGCGTCCGCGGGGTGCGCCGCAACCGACGAAAACTGCATCGTAATTTTGGGTCAAAAAACGCTTCATCGAATCAATTCGCTCGCCAGCGCGAAACTCAACACCCAGATTGAGTATGTAACCGGTCTCTTCATCAATCACCGATTCGGGCAGGCGGAAGCGGGGGATTTGTGAGCGAATAAATCCACCGGCTTTGGCCTCGCCATCAAACACGGTGACCTCGTAACCGAGCGGGGCGAGATCACGCGCAACGGTCAACGCAGCAGGCCCGCCACCGATGCAAGCAACACGTTTTCCGTTGCGTGGCGCCACGCCCGGCATGCGCGCACTGACATCGCCTTTCATGTCGGCGGCAACGCGCTTGATGCGGCAAATCGCCACGGGTTCTGGGGTTTCGCCGTTGTTCTCTTCGACGCGACCACGCCGACAGGCAGGTTCGCAGGGTCGGTCGCAAGTGCGACCCAAGATGCCGGGGAAAACATTCGACACCCAATTGACCATGTAGGCATCGGCATATCGACCTTGCCCTACCATGCGGATGTATTCGGGTACGGGAGTGTGCGCAGGACACGCCCACTGGCAATCGACAACGCGATGAAAATAATCAGGGTTACTGGTATCAGTCGGCTGCAAATTAATCTCCTTGCCCTAAGCTAAACGAGATTGCGACCTTGAATCATAGGCAAGAGTACGGCTTTGCAATATGCCGATGAAGCGGGGGAATGCGGTGCAATCGGAGGATATTCATCGGTCATGGAAACTACCTGTGCGTCGCCAAAATTCAGTTGGCGCTGGCGAGGGACCGGCCCGTTCATCGGCCATACGCCGTTACGCCAATGATAACTTCACAGCGCTTTCAGCGCCTTCGTCACGGCAGGCAATAACCTCGCGCGTTGTGCGGCGTCGGTAGATTCTTGCAGCGAAAAATACAGCGGTAATAAAAAACCGGCGAGATTGTGACGACGCGCGAGTGAAGTTTGCGTCGTCGGTTCGTCGGCTTTTTGGGCAGCCATCAAGCTTGCAACCCACGTCTCCCAATCGGCATTGTCATGCAGAGTTTTGCGCGCGAGGTAAAACACCGGTGCCATCAATCGCTCGCCTTCGTGGTACTGATAAAAGTGCTCGCCTGCCGGCGCGACTTGGCTGGCAATAGCGGCCAGCAAACGATCCGCTTGTGCTTTGGAAAGACGTGGATTGAGCGCCAATTGCATCATTAAATCCGCCGCATGTGCCACCCCATGGCGCCAACCTTCGGGCGCTGAAAATCCCCGGTAGTCGCGCACACTACTCAAATATTTCGTGCCAGTAGTGATGAGTTGATCAAGCTCGTCATCACTCAAAAATTTCTGCACGCGGTCAGCGCGCGCCACTTCGGCAAGAGTCAATGCGGCGAAAGGTTTGCCAAGGCCTGCTGCATCGAGCTCAACTGTGTTTAGACGTGGTTGCAATACAGTATTGATGCGTTGTAGGGTCAGTGTACTGAGTTGTTTTGCCCGCATCCAAGTGCTGATCGCCGTAAATGCCAGATCATCGCGTAACACCGGGTCGGGCGCGGACAGGCAATCAAGTAGTTCAACTGCCAGTGTTTGGCGCAGCGCCTCATCAGCCAATTGCCATTTGCCGGCCTTTAATGCTTCTAGCTTGTGGTACATGGCTGGAAGAGGCGAGCAAGCGGTATTGGCATCTGCAATTGCCGAGGTAGCGAGCAGCAAACTAAAGGCGATCGCAGCGCCAATTTTCGTCAGGTACATTGATGACTCCAAAGAAAAAGTGTCGTATCGCAATGCTACGCGCTTAAGGCAGAAGCAAATCGCATGCGGCATAATTCGAGATATGAAAATACTCACTCCAACTCTTGTACGGCGCCTTGTGTGGGTGCTGGTGATTGTGGCACTAGTCGCCGGCGGAATTTATGCCTTGACGCGACCCAAGCCAGTCGCTGTGGTGCTCAAGAAAGTTGAAAAAGGTGACGTTGTCGCCAGCGTGGTGAATACTCGCGCCGGAACTGTGGAAGCCTGCCAGCGCACCAAACTCTCACCGATATTGGGTGGGCGTATTGAATATTTAGGCGTAAAAGAAGGTGACAAAGTCAAGAAAGGGCAACTCTTGATGAAGCTGTGGAATGACGACCAAAAAGCCCAGCAAGTATTGGCCGAAGCGCAGCGTTTCACCAGCACCCAACGCGTCACTGAAATCTGTACCGTGGCTGCCAACGCCGGGCGCGAAGCAGAGCGCCAATCGTCATTGCGTAGCAAAGGTTTCATTTCGGATGCGCGCGAGGACACGGCGAAGACCGAAGCCCAGGCGCGTCGGGCAGCTTGTGAGACGGCGCGTGCCGAAGTCGTCGGTGCACAAGCGCGTGTGGCAGTCACCAAAGCCGAGCAGGGACGCACCTCCTTGTATGCACCGTTTGATGGCACGATCGCCAAGATTACTGGCGAGCTGGGCGAGTTTTCCACGCCATCGCCGCCGGGGATTTTGACCCCGCCGGCGATAGATTTGATCGACGAATCCTGTCTCTATGTCAAGGCGCCGATGGACGAGGTCGATGCGCCAAAAATTAAAGTTGGTATGGCTGTGCGGATAAGTTTGGATGCACTACCGAAACAATCATTTGCAGGGACGGTGAAACGTGTAGCGCCCTATGTCTTCGCATTGGAAAAGCAAGCGCGCACGGTGGATATTGAGGTGAGTTTTAGCGAGAAACCTGCGAGTGGTTTGCTGGTCGGATATAGCGCTGACGTGGAAATTTTGTTGGCAACGCACTCCAATGTGGTTCGTATTCCGACCTCGTCCTTAATTGAAGGTAGCAAGGTGATGCTGCTGAACGAAGGCACGTTGGTCGAGCGTGCGGTGAAGACCGGCCTGGCCAATTGGGAATTTACTGAGATCGTGGAGGGCCTTAACGCGGGTGACAGCATCGTCATTTCATTGGAGCGTGAAGGTGTGAAAGTTGGCGCAACGGCTAAAGCAGTCGAAAAATAACGGCATGCTTTTAACAGCGTGTTACCAGCACCAACTGGCAAACCTATGGCACTAATCGAACTTGTCGGGATTGAACGCGTCTTTCATTTGGGCGACACGGAAGTTCACGCGCTTTCGAAGTTGGATCTGGTTATCAATGATGGTGAATATGTCGCCATCATGGGGCAATCCGGCTCCGGCAAATCCACATTGCTCAATCTTCTTGGCATGCTGGATAGCCCGAACGAGGGTGTCTACAAACTCGAAGGCATCGATGTCACGACATTAACTCCCGATGAACAAGCCAAAATTCGCAGTCAGCGGATTGGTTTTGTGTTTCAAAGTTTTCATCTCGTACCACGTCTGACCGCCGCCGAAAACATAGCGCTGCCGATGATGCTGGCTGGCATCCCGGCCGTGGAGCGCGCGCGCCGCGTAGACAAAGCATTGCAGGATTTCGGTCTCGACAAGCGTAGCGATCATCGCCCCGATCAACTCTCAGGCGGCCAGCGCCAGCGCGTCGCGATTGCCCGCGCCACCATCATGCAGCCAGCAATGATTTTGGCTGATGAGCCGACCGGCAATCTGGATCGTGCAACTGGGGAAGAGGTCATGCATTTGCTTGAAGGTTTGAATGCCAGCGGCGTCACCTTGTTGGTGGTCACCCATGACCCGGTGTTGGGTGCTCGCGCGAGTCGGCAGTTGGTGATGGAAGATGGGAAATTAATCACCGATAAGAACAATTCGGCATCGTCTTCGCCGACTTTGCCCGACTAGGACCTGCAATGCGCGGTGCCGATATTTTCCGTTTCGCCCGCGCTGCTGCCACTGGTTATCCGCTACGAACCGGCTTGTCGGTGTTGGCGATGGCGATTGGTGTTGCAGCAGTGGTGGTGCTTACCGCATTGGGTGACGGCGCGCGTACCTATGTGGTGAGCCAGTTTTCGTCGCTGGGCAGCAATCTGGTTATCGTCTTGCCGGGACGTTCTGCCACCGGTGGTTTCAGTCCCGCCAATGCGGTGACACGTACCCCGCGCGACCTAACCATCGATGATGCGGTTGCGGTGCTACGCACGCCCGCAGTGCAGCGTGCCGCACCTTTGCTGGTCGGTACCTCGGAGATCAATTTCTCCGGGCGCTTGCGCGAAGTGTTGGTGGCGGGAACGACACTGAGTTATTTTCAGATTCGCGGTTTGAAAGCGCTACAAGGCACCTTGCTACCTGATGATGATTGGAATCGCGCGCTGCCTGTGGCAGTCATCGGGGTCAAAATTCGCGATGAAGTTTTTGCCGGACAAGAGGCCGTTGGGCAGTTCATTCGACTAGGTGGCCGGCGTGTACGTGTGGTGGGTGTGTTAGCGCCCAGCGGGCAGGGCGTGGGTTTCAATGCCGATGAATTAGTGCTGGTGCCGGTGGCATTGTCACAGGCGATGTTTAACTCCAACACTTTGTTCCGCATCCTGATAGAAGCCAAAAGCCGCGACCACATCGAGATGGCCAAACGTGATGTCGCGGCACTGCTCAAAACCCGTCACAGTGGCGAAGAAGATGTTACGGTGATTACGCAGGATGCGGTGCTCGCGACCTTTGACAAACTGCTGGTGGCGCTGACTGCGGCGGTTGCCGGCATCGCTGCGATTAGCTTGGCGGTAGCAGGAATTTTGGTGATGAACGTAATGCTGGTTGCCGTCACGCAACGCACCGGCGAAATAGGCTTACTCAAAGCACTTGGTGCGCGCGCCGCAACCATACGCCAGGCCTTTCTCGCCGAAGCCGCCGTACTCTCGATAATGGGCGCGGTGCTGGGCTACGGTTTGGGAGAGTTCGGTGCCTTTGCCATCCGCACGTTTTATCCCATCTTCCCCGCCTACCCGCCTGCGTGGGCAGTAATTGCGGCGGTGGTCACCTCGCTGACCACCGGCATCTTGTTCGGCCTGATGCCGGCCAGTCGCGCCTCAAAAATGAATCCCGTTGAAGCCTTGATGAAGCACTGAAAATGCCAATCGCCGACTTCCTTCGCCTTGCCTTACGTTCCATTTACAGCCAGCGCCTGCGTAGCGGGCTCACCTTGCTCGGCATTGCCGTAGGCATCGCAGCGGTAATTTTGTTGACCTCAATAGGTGAGGGAATTCATCGCTACGTAGTGGCCGAATTCACCCAGTTCGGCACCAATCTGATCGCGATACATCCGGGCCGCACCAAGACCGGCGGCACGCAGGCGATCGGCTTTCCTTCGAGTGCGCGGCCCTTGTCGCTGGAAGACGCAGTGGCACTCACCCGCCTACCGCAAGTCACTGCTGTCACGCCCAGCCTGTATGGCAACGCCGAGATAGATGGTAATGGCCGCACGCGGCGAATTTTGGTTTATGGCGTCGGCGCAGACATGCCAGCGGTGTTTAACCACCATGTCCATACAGGGCAGTTTTTGACCGACGATGCCTTAGGCGGCGCGCGCAATGTAGTGGTGCTGGGTGCAAAACTGAAAACCGAATTGTTTGGCGTCGACAACGCCATCGGACAAAAACTGCGTGTCGCCGGCTCGCAGTTCCGCGTCATTGGCGTGATGGAGCGCAAAGGGCAATTTCTCGGGATCGATTTGGACGACACTGCTTACGTGCCACCACAAAGTGCGATGGAGCTTTTCAATCGCGACGGTATGACTGAAATCGATCTGACCGTAGCCGCAGGCACGAATATCGATCACGCCATCGCCGCGATTACCGAGTTACTCAAGGCTCGTCACGGCAGTGTTGACTTCACCATCGTTAATCAACAGGAAATGCTCACCACCTTATCGGGAATCCTCGACGTACTGACCATGGCGGTAGGTGCATTGGGCGGAATTTCCCTTCTCGTCGGTGCGGTCGGCATTGTCACCATCATGACCATCGCCGTCACCGAGCGTACCAACGAAATCGGTCTGATGGTCGCGCTAGGCGCCAAACGCCGCACGATATTGGGTTTATTTCTGGGCGAAGCCGTCGCACTGGCGGCCATCGGCGGCGCACTGGGCTTGGCACTGGGCATAGGTCTGGCACAAATGATTCATTTGTTCGTGCCATCATTGCCAGTCTCGACACCAATTAGTTTTGTAATCCTTGCCGAAGCCCTGTCAATGGTGATCGGCTTGCTGGCCGGCGTGCTGCCAGCCAGGAGTGCAGCGCGGCTGGATCCGGTGGAGGCTTTGCGGACGGAGTAGGGCGATAGCGCTTTTGACGGCGGCGAAGCAGGGGTTTCGCAAAGCGTTGCTTTGCGCCTGTGTAGCGGGGTGGCAGTGCAAAGCCGACACTCCACATCAGCGCCAAAGGCAAATTAAGATTGCACTTATCCCATCGCCAGCATTTGTTAGCATGATCGTCTTGCCCATGGTCGACATCGTGCTTGTCGTTCATAGATTTAGTTGGTTGATTTTTTTGAGGAGAGCACCATGCCGCTGAACAAACAAATCCATTTGGTCAATCGTCCCGATGGCGAAGCTGCGGTGAGCAATTTTCAACTGGTCGTCACCCAGACACCGGAGCTCAAGGATGGCGAGGTATTGGTCCGGCATCATTACTTGAGCCTTGATCCCTATATGCGTGGGCGGATGAACGCCACCAAGAGTTACGCGCAGCCGCAGGCCTTGGGCGAGACCATGGGCGGCGGCACGGTGGGCGAAGTGCTTGAATCCAAAAATGCGGCGTTTCCGGTCGGGGCAAAAGTTTTCGGCATGGGCGGCTGGCAGGAGTACAGCGTGGTGACACCAGCGGCGATTGCCGGCGGCATGCTGCGTATTGTCGATACCACCCATGTGGGCCTGAGTCACTATCTTGGCGCGGTCGGTATGCCCGGCGTCACCGCGTGGTATGGCCTGGTCAAAATCTGCATGCCGAAAGTTGGTGAAACGATGCTGGTGAGCGCCGCAACCGGCGCGGTTGGCAGCGCTTTTGCAGCCCTCTCAAAAGCGCGCGGGTGCCGCACGGTCGGCATTGCCGGTGGTGCTGAAAAATGCGCCTACGCGGTTAACGAGCTCGGCTTTGACGCCTGCGTCGATTACAAGCCGCATAGCGATGCCGGTTCGCTGGCCAAGGCGATAAGAGAGGCTTGCCCAAACGGCATCGATGGCAACTTTGAAAACGTTGGCGGCATGGTGCTCGATGCGGTGCTGCCGAACATGAATGCCTTTGGCCGCATTGCGCTGTGCGGAATGATTGCCGGTTACGACGGCAAGCCGATGCCGCTGAGTTATCCGGCACTAATGCTGGTGAATCGCTTGACCCTGCGCGGCTTTATAGTATCGGAGCACATGGAAGTGTGGCCCGAAGCGCTGACCGAATTGGGCACCATGGTGGCGACCGGCAAGCTGCGCCCGCGCGAGTCAATCGCGCAGGGAATTGAAGCAGCACCGGAAGCGTTTTTAGGCCTGCTGAAGGGCAAAAATTTTGGCAAACAATTAGTTAAATTAATCTAGGAAATTCACCGAATGATTTCAAATTTCAAAGGCAAGACAGCGGTACTCACCGGCGCAGGTTCGGGCTTTGGCTTGGAGTGCGCGCGCATTGGGGCAAAGTTGGGCATGAACTTGGTGTTGGCGGATGTGCAACAGGATGCGCTGGATGCAGCAGCGGCAGAAATTCGTGGCCTCGGTGCGCAGGTCTTGGCAGTGAAGCTGGACGTGTCGAAGGCAGCAGAGGTGGAAGCTATGGGCGCCGCAGTGTTGGCGCAATTTGGCGCGCCGCATTTTGTTTTTAACAATGCCGGTGTAGGTGCGGGCGGCTTAGTCTGGGAGAACACTCTTGCGGATTGGGAATGGGTGATAGGTGTGAACGTGATGGGCGTGGCCCATGGTGTTCGCGTGTTCACACCGATGATGCTCGACGCTGCGAAAAAAGATCCGACCTATCAAGGCCACATTGTTAATACGGCCAGCATGGCGGGCCTGCTTAACGCGCCGAATATGGGGATTTACAACGTCAGCAAACACGCGGTGGTGGCCTTGAGCGAGACTTTGTATCAGGATTTGGCTTTGGTCACCGATCAAATCGGCGCGTCGGTGTTGTGTCCGTTTTTTGTGCCGACTGGTATCAATCAAAGTCATCGCAATCGACCAGCAGATGCCGCTGCATCCAAGCCCACACGCAGCCAGTTAATCGGCCAGGCGATGAGTGATAAGGCAGTGGGTTCTGGCAAAGTAACCGCTGCCGAGGTGGCGCAAAAAGTCTTCGATGCGATTGCCGCCAATCAGTTCTACATTTACAGCCATCCCAAATCCATAGGCTCGGTGCAATCGCGCTTGGAGGACATCATGCTGGCGCGCAATCCAACTGATCCTTTCAGCCATAAACCTGAGCTCGGTGTGGAATTGAAACGCGCGCTGCGGGCGGAATAGACCGATTGGCACAGTCCCGACTCGCGAGCTAGCTTATTGCGGTTTTCTCGCTGGTCGGTTGCGCTTGACTAAGCCTTGATGGGTGCCAGAAAGCGCCGCACCGCGCCCCAGTTTTTGTGATCGCCTTCGCGATACTGTTTGAGCATGCTGATCTGGCCTTCAACGGCCGCCGCGACTTTTTCACGCATTGCCCACAAGGCATCCGGGTTGCTGGTGTTCTTCTTTAGTTGCGCCGTGCGGATGCGCTTACCAAAGCCGAAATAGAAGCGCTGCGGGCGCGGCAACACACTGGCGCCGATGCCGCGCACGATAGGTGGAATCGCATCGCCGCCACGCGTCTTTTCGGTGATCACCGGAAACTTGTTTGATAGCCACTGCCAAGGCCGCGAGTTGGTGATGTCGTCGGCGTCCACCAAAATGTTGTAGTTGTCATCCGGGCCGACCACGCCAAATGGAATGATGTCGTAGCCATTTTCGATGGCAAGACGGGCAAAGCCAGTGCGCTTTTTCCAAATCAGTTTGTATTCCTCGCCTTTGCGTCGCATCACTTCGCGCCCACCGCCGGGGAATACAAGGATGTGCTCCCCTGCCGTCATCAAGGCCTTGCAATGCTCGGGCGAGCCCAGCACCATGCCACCGGCGATTAATGTCTTGGCCCAGGGTGCATCGAAATGCATGCGGTCGCCCAAGCCGCGAATGAAGACATCGTGCTCGCAGTAAATGTGCTCCATCATCAACGGTGTGTCGAACATCGCAAACAAGGTGTGGTTGCCCACCCATAGCGCCGGGCGATCAAGATTGAGGGTGTCCGAGCCCAGAAAAGTCGGCTTGAAGTAAGTACGTAAGAGCTTATTGGTTTTGCGCAGCGACGCTTTGGTCGGCGGTGTGAAGTCAAGAATTTCTTCGGGTGAGGGTATGTCGTTCACGGCTATTTCCTTGTGTGGTGCAGTCGATGCAATCGAAGCTGCAGTGGTTTATATGGTCGGTGTTTCGAATTGGAATACAACGGCGCTTGGGATCCCGATTGCGGATGCCGCTGCGGGGAATGCAGAAATCTTGCAAGCGTCAAGCGGTGGTGTTGTTCTTGCACATCAGAATCGCGCGCCCGGCTCGCCCTTCGCGCACGTGATCAAAAGCCTGCGCTCCATCAGCGAGTGGTAAGGCCAAACCGATCGGCAGCCTGAAGTGACCTTTTGCCAACCCTTCGGCCAACACATTCAGCGCAGTTTCGTCCGGACCGAATACCGTCCATGCGTAGCGCGCGCCGGGCGCCGCGTGCCGGACTGCAGCCGCAACGCGGCGTTTGTCTTTCATGGTTTGCAGGCCCCCGCCGATCCAACCGAGACGGTCAAAATTGGCCAGCAGCGGATGCACCGTGGTGGCGTGCCCCAAGGCGCCGGGCCGCAGGCGAGTGGCTAGGAACTCGTCGTCATCCCAGACAGCAAAATTGAGTACAGCATCAAATCGTGCAGGCAAATCTCTGACCTTTTGCTTGAACCGATCGACCGTCTCGGTGGCACCCAAGGCTTTGCATAATTCCTCGTTGGTGGTTTCACACACGGCAGTTATTTGAGCGCCCCAAGCGGCCAGCACCTGCAGGGCAAATTGGCCGAGACCACCACCCGCGCCGAGTACCAGAACCGACCGGCCACACGCAGAGCGTTCATCCAAGCCGGCGCCTTTCAGTGCCAACATCATGGTGGTAAAGCTGTAGGGCAGGGCGGCGAGTTCGGCGGCGGAAAATCCAGCTGGCGCGGGGCGCAGAAATTTTTCCTTGGCGATGACATGCGTTGCGTGTGCACCAGAATTGCTTGGCGCCTTGAGGCCAAATACGCGGTCGCCGACTTTGAGTCGCTGCACCTTGGGGCCAACAGCCGCCACAGTACCGACGATGTCATTGCCCAAAGCAAGCGGAAATTTACCCGCGCCCTTGGTGCTCAATACCCGCTTGCCATAACCCTGGGCGCGCTTGACGTCGATGGGATTGACCGAGCTGGCTTCCATCTCAATCACCACCTCGCCCGGTCCCGGCGATACCAGAGTGAAGGGCTGCAGACGAAACTTTGGCCGCTCAGCTGCTTCGGTTACTACAAATCGAAAACTTTGCACCTTTAGTGTTCCTTGTAAGAGGGTTTCTTGTCGCCAGTTGGTGCTGGTAACACGCCGTCAAAACTGACGACTGTGCGAGCAGCACGGTGTTTGCCTTACTTACTCCAATCGACCTGAAAACTGTAGTGACCGAGCGCATTGGCCAGAGCTTCGTGGGCAGTTTTCAGTTTGATCTTTGCCAGCAATCCGCGACGCGGATCCTGAATCACATCGATATCAATGTCTGTCACACCGATCTGCGCCGCTTCCTTGAGGATCGTCTGTTTTATTTCCATACGCAGTAGCGCCGGCTTGAAAATCTTGCCAACGGCGGTTACCGGCAACTGCTCAAGAATCTCGACGCGCTTTGGTATCGCCGCACGCTCGCTGATGTGCTGGGTGGCAAATGCCAGCAAGGCTTCGGCCGCCACCTGTGCGCCTGGCCGCAGCTGGACATAGGCGACTGGCACCTCGCCGGCATAAGGATCGGGACAGCCGACTGCCGCTACCATGGCGACGGCCGGATGCGCTTGCAATGCTTCTTCGATGACTTTCGGATCGATGTTATGACCACCGCGGATAATCAGCTCTTTCTTGCGTCCAGTGAGCCAGAAATAGCTGTCAGCATCTTCGCGCCCCAGGTCGCCGGTGTTGAGCCAGCGTGCGCCATTGATATCCAGCCACACGCCACGGTTTTGGCTTTCTTCCAAGTAGCCGGCAAATACGTTAGGTCCCTTGATCACTATCGTGCCCACTTCGTCCGTCGTGGCAAAGCGGACAAAGGCGCCATGTTCGTCAAGTATCGCTGCGCGCATATCCTGATAAGCCAAGCGCAGGCCAATGGAGCCGACCCGCGATTCGCCATCCGGCGGATTGGAAGTTGATGCGCAGGCTGCTTCTGTCAGACCGTAACCCTCCAATATCCGCACACCGGTTTTGCGCTCAAATTCGCGGAACAACTCAACTGGCATCGGCGCTGCGCCACAAAGCGCATAGTGCAGGCTGGAGATGTCATGATCGTTGGTCGGTAGTTGCAGCAGTGCGGCATATATCGTCGGCACGCCGGAAAACAAATTGATCCGGTAGTGGGCAACGATTTCCCAAAAGCGCGCGAGCACAGCACCGCGATAACCTTGCGGTGTCCCAAGCACTACGTGATCGCCTTCCATCCACGGAAACAGACCGGTGACCAATTGTCCATTCACATGAAACAGCGGCAAGCCGCAAAACAGGGTGTAGGCCTCACTGCGCGGCTGCATGTTGGCACTCAGCGCCCAGGCATCAAAGACTTCGGCACCGTGCGTGCGCACTGCAATTTTGGGCAGCCCGGTGGTGCCGCCGGTACAAAAATAGGAGCTGCGGTCGGTGGACAAAATCTTGCGGCCGCTCTTCAAATGATCCGATGGCTGCGTAGCCATTTGCGTACGCAAATCATTGATCGACCACTGGTTGTAACGGCCGCGTGCCACGGCAATCGCCTCGGTCAATTTGCTTGCCGTGGCCGCAGGAAGGTAAGGCGCGGCGCTGACCCAAAGCACCTGTTGGACACTCGGTGCTGAGGCCAAATTCGCTTCAATCTTTTGCCACAAATCATTGTCAGGCGACGGCGCCATGGTGACCACAAGCTTGGCTTTCGCCGCATGCAGCAACTCGGTGATCTGCGGACCATCCAGCATCGGGTTGATCGCCATCACAATTCCGGCAGCCTCGCCGCCCCAAATCGTGAAATGGGTTTCCGGCAGATTCGGTAAGACGAAGGCAACCACATCGCCGGCTGCAATGCCTATGTCGTGAAACACATTGGCGGCGCGCGTGATATCGGCGAATAGTTCGGCATAAGTCCATGTGTGTGCTTCTGTAAAGCGCTGAGCATCAAGAAAAAAACTCAATGCCGGTACATTTGGCAATTTTTCCGCTGTGCGCTTGATCGCTGCGTAGGTGCTCGTGGGGAGATCACGTTGCGCAAGCGGGATCGATTCAATCTGTCGTATATCGGCAATGTTGCGAACGGCCATGGATAGATTCCTTCTAGTCAGTCACCGCGGTAGGCGGCGTTTTCGGGGCGGACAGCAAGTCGATGCTGGCATCGATCAGCGTGGCGGCATCGACAGATGGGCCATCGGTAATGATTGAGTGATCCGGGCGGACTACGGCAAGCCATCCGATCGGTGCGAGGCTGGGCAACATTTCGCCGTTGATGTCTTCCCAGACGTTTGCGCCAACGCTGCGGCACAAAGCTTGGCCGCGGTAGCACAACTGGAAGCAGCGTCCACCAACCGCTTGCCATCGTGCAAGCTGATCGGCGGTCAGTAGTGTCGCCGGATCGATGCCGAAACCGACCAGACTTAGATGGTCTCCAAGCGCATCATCACTCCATGCATAGGCGCCATCTGCGTGGCGCAATAAGGCCTGCGGAAAGTGCGAGCCGCGCACCAACGCTGAGGTGCTTTTTCCCTTCACCAACAGACCATCATGAAACCGATTTTCGGGTTTGATCTTCAAGTCATCAATCCACGCGCCGATGATCGGCAGACTGCGCAAGAGGCGCACCAAGCCGTGGGTGAAGAAGGCTTTGATGGCATTGCTGGGCATAATCAATTTGCCCATCAGGGTGGCCAGAGCTATCATGTCGGCGGCGTGTTGCCGCCGCTCCGTATCGTAGGTATCAAGAATCTGCGGTGCGGCGCGGCCGTGAATCACCCACGCCAGTTTCCAGCCGAGATTGGCTGCATCGCGCAGCCCGGCACAAAGACCCTGGCCGACGAACGGTGGGGTGATGTGGGCGGCATCACCGATCAAAAATGCACGGCCTTTCTGAAACTTGGAGACGACGCGGGCGTGAAAGCGATACACCGCGCTGCGCTCGATGCTGACCTCATCTGGTTTTGCCCACGGCGTCAACAGTTGCCGAATTTTTTCCGGCTGCAACATTTGCTCGCGGGTTTCACCAGGTTGCAGCATGAATTCCCAACGCTCGCGACCAGCGGGTGCAGGCATGTGTGGCGTCGGCCGTTTCGGATCGCAAATGAACTCAATATGATCCATTGGTTTTGCGGTCTTGGACGCATCGATGATCAGCCAATCTTCGATGTAAGTTGCCCCTTGAAAACCGAGTTCGAGCAATTCGCGCACTCTTGAGCTGGCACCGTCTGCCCCGATCAGGTAACGCGCATTGACCACGTGTCGGTTGCCATCAGCAGTTTTCAATTCAGCATCAATGCCAGACCTTGTTTCGCTGAAACTCACCAATTCTGTTTGCTGCGCCAGCACGATCTGCGAATAGGCCTGCATCTGTCGCCGCAGTGCATGTTCCAATTCCGGCTGAAAGAAAGTCACCAATTTGGGATGACCATCGAGACAGCCGGTGGTCTTGAAATGGGCGAATTCGCCAAAGTAGGGCGAGTGCATGCGCACGCAGGGGATTGCCACGCGTGCAAAAGCGTCCTCGCTCAATCCGGCCATTTGCAGAATCCGCAAGGCCTCATTGTCCAGAGCGATGGCACGCGGATGGGTCAGCACATCTGCTGCCTTGTCGATAATCAAGGCGCTAACGCCATAGCGGCCGAGCAGATTGCCCAGCGTAACGCCAGTTGGTCCTGCGCCGACGATGAGAACATCGATGCTGGTGGGCAAGCTCACGTCAACTACTCCGCTACGATGGTGTGTTGTTGCACACCTAAATCAATGCGACCATCGCTACTGCTAATACGCAATTCGAGCTTGTCACCGGCTTTCAGATACTGGGTTCGCGCTGACTGTTTTTTGATGAACAGCGGCCACTTTTTTTGTTCCGGAATCATCGCGAAAATTCGCATCATCAGTGGAGATGGCAGACCAAGCGCGCAACCTGCCGGCGTGCCGGTCATCAATACATCACCAGCGGCGAAGTCGGCAATTTGTGAGAACTCATTGAGTGTTTCTACCGGCTTGAATACCAACTCCGCAGTCGAATCGCTTTGTCGTATTTGGCCGTTGACCTTGAGCTCCAGGTTGAGCTTGTCAAGGTAGTGCATGTCCTCTTTGTCGAGTAGGCAAAGCACCGGTCCGAGCGGGCAGAAGCTGCGATAACTCTTACCCTTATGAAACTGCATTTGTGGAATTTGAATGTCGCGTGCGGAGACGTCGTTACCGATACAAATGCCGGCGACGAACTCGTGCAGGTTTTCTGCCGTCACTTGTTGCGGGCCGGTTGTTGCCTTACGCAACACCAGGGTCAGCTCAATTTCATAGTCGAGCAGTTGCACGTGTTTGGGTTTGACAATTTCACCAGTCGGCCCGGTCACCGAGGCAGCTGACTTGGTGAAAAACATATTGAATCGCTTGGCATCGGGATCCATCCCCGAATCAATCATGTGCTGGCGGTAGTTGGCGCCTTGGCAATACACCATGGTCGGCGTTGTGATGGGTGACAAAAGTCGCACACCAGAGAGGGGTTGCGACGCTCCACCTGCGGCCTCCAGCAGACGTTCCTTGGGCAGCGCCAGCAGTTCGGCGGTGGTGGTGCAGGCAAGGTTCAGCGTGCGTACCTGCGCGGCGTCAAGCAGACCCCAGTGGGTGGCGTTGTTGAGTTCAAAACGGACGATGTTCAACATGATGTCTCTCCTTGAAATTATTTTTAGGCGCTACGAATTAAGTTGACCAAGCGCTTGAATGACAAATCGTCATTGCTGCGCAGGCGACTGGCGATGGTACGGATCAACTTCAGACTAGGGTGCTTGCCGGCCATGTCAGCATTGAGCGGCGGACCCCATTGATGCATCGATTCGGGGTGAATGGGGTGGTAGCCGGCGGGCACGCTGCTATCAAAGACGTCGCCATCGCTGTAGTGCTCAAACATATCGCCCAAGGGATCGCGCCAATAATCAAATAACTGGCTGCCAAGGATATGGCGACCGATACCCCATGTATGGCGGTATTTATGTCGGCGCAGGAATTCGCCGCCGGCGGCTACGCTGTCTAAACCGTTGACTTCAAATGCGGTATGCATATGCCCGGTCTCGACGGCGGAGGCGACTGCCAAGGTGTGGTGGTCTGCAGGTAGATCGCCAAGGTCGCAACGCATGAATGCGACGACCGGCAACGGATCGTTCTCCATTAATTGAAAATCCGAGACAATCAGGCCAAAGTTCTGTTGATACCAGACGATGCTCTCGGCGATCCGGCGGACACCGAGTACGGTGTGGCCAAGTTTATTAATCGTGCAGGGCTGATCCAGTGCGATGCGGACCGTGGTGTTGACCCGTGGTGTTAGCTTGACGCGATTCTCCAGCGGTGTCGGCGGCAGAGGAAACTCTGGTAAGCGCGCGTAATTCCAGAGCGCTTCCACCTCGACACCATCGGGATCATGCAACACGACGCGCTTGCCGCCGCGACCGTGATCGGATTCAACAATCGGGGTGTTGTGGGTCTTGGCCAGGCGCGTCAGATCGTCCTCGCTTGCAACGGCCAAACTAAAGCCGACATAGGCCGCCGGTCCGCGTTCGAGGATGATGCAAGCGGTTTGGTCGCTGGCGCCACGTAGCAACGCATGATTCTCGCTTTGCGACACCAGTGTTAGCCCGAAGTCGATGAAGAACTTTGAGGCAGCAATCGGGTCTGTGCGGCGAAAGCGCAAGGCCACCAGTTTTTGTGCGCGGCACACTGGCGCGTGGTGCCGTGCCGGAACGGCACATTGTTGTTCAAGCGGATTAAGTGTGGCTTGCGAGGATAGTCTGGTCATGGTTTGAGTTTCCTTTGTTCGCGGCATGCGTTCGGTTGAGATTGAACAACGGTGTTCAATATACTACATAAATTTCAAAAATGTTCAAATAATATATAAATTGTTCAAAATATTTCATTAATGTACAATTATCGACATCGAATTAACCTCGTATAAACCGAAAATGGAAACCATGAACCCCGCACAGCGGCGCATCCACCGGGCAGCGCTGCACTTATTCGCAGATAAATCCATCGGCCAGGTCAATGTCAGCGAGCTGGCCAAAGCAGCGGGAGTAGCGCGCGGAACGGTTTATAACAACCTGCCGTCAACCGAAGCCTTGTTTGAGGAAGTCGCCAGCCAATTGCAGGCCGAGATGCACCAGCGGATCGCTAATAGTTTCGACGGCGTTAGCGACCCCGCACAGCGCCTCGCCAATGGCATTCGTTTCTTTATCCGGCGCGCTCATGAGGAGCCGGATTGGGGGCGTTTTTTGGTGCGCTTTGCGTTCAGCAACCGCGCGCTACGCAATATGTGGACTGCCCAGCCCGCCGAAGATTTGAAACTCGGCATCGAACAGGGACGCTATCGCCTGCGACTGGATCAAATGACTACCGCGCTGACCATGACCGCGGGCAGTACCATCGCCTCGATGACGCTGGTGCTGGAAGGCCACAAGACCTGGCGCGATGCCGGTAGTGAGGTGGCTGAATTGTCCTTGGTGGCGTTAGGAGTGGCGCCGGAAGACGCGCGCGCTTTGGCGACTGCCGAATTGCCTTTGCTGGCTGCGGTGTAGCCGCGCCGTTACAATCCAGCCAAAGCGCTTCGCGGCGCAAGTTTGCCGAATCGTTGGCGATTCGAAAACTAACAACCCTAACTCAATGAGGATAGACAATGAAAGCACTGATCTGCGAAGCATTCGGACCGATTGACAATCTGACCATCAAGGACGTGCCATCGCCGGTTCCCGGTCCGCGTCAGGTGCTGGTTGAAGTCAAATCGGCTTCGGTCAATTTCCCCGATGCACTGATGGTGCAGGGTCTCTATCAAATCAAGCCACCGGTACCGTTTTCACCCGGTGCTGAAGTTGCCGGCGTGATTAAAGCCATTGGCAGCGAAGTTAAACGGATTGCGGTCGGTGACAAAGTGATTGCGATGCTTGGCCATGGCGGCTTTGCGCAGGAGTGCATCGCCGAATCGCAAATGGTGATGCCGCTGCCGGAAGGAATGGACTTCGATACCGGCGCGGCGCTCGTATTGACCTATTGCACCTCCTTGCACGGGCTCAAGAGTTGCGGTGCGCTCAAGGCAGGCGAAACGCTGGTGGTGCTCGGTGCTGCCGGTGGCGTTGGCGTGGCGGCGATTGAGATCGGCAAGATCATGGGTGCGCGGGTGATTGCCGCCGCGTCAAGCGAAGAGAAGTTAGCGCTGTGCCGCAAGTTGGGCGCCGACGAGACGATTAATTACAGCACCGAAAATCTTAAAGACCGCATCATGGAGCTGACCGGCGGTAAAGGCGCCGATGTGGTCTATGACCCGGTCGGCGGCCCCTATACCGAACCCGCTTTGCGTGCATTGGGCTGGCGCGGGCGTTTGCTGGTGGTTGGTTTTGCGGCAGGTGAGATTCCCAAAATTGCGATCAACCTGACATTACTCAAAGAGCGCTCCATTGTCGGTGTGTATTGGGGTGATTCGGTCAAGCATGATCCTATGGGTCATCTGGCAAATCTGAAGCAGCTCAACGAGTGGTTTGCTGCGGGCAAGATCAAGCCGGTGGTCAGCGAACGCTTCACGCTCGATCAAGGCAAGGAGGCGATTACCTATATCGCCAATCGCAAAGTGCTCGGGAAAATCGTTATCGTTCCATGAGCATTGCCAAGGCCAATGATGGACTGATATCGCCGCGTGCGGTTGAGCGGGTAGTCACCGGTCGCGAGGTCATGGAAGGTGCTGGCGTGCGCATCACGCGGGTGCTGACGCAGGACTTGCAGCGCCGGCTCGATCCTTTCCTGATGCTCGACATCTTTCGCAGCGACAACCCGGACGATTACGGCGCAGGCTTTCCCGCGCATCCCCATCGCGGCTTCGAGACGGTCACGTTTATGGTCGACGGCCGCATGCGCCACAAGGACAGCGCCGGCCACCAAGGCTTGGTCGAAAACGGCGGCGTGCAATGGATGACGGCGGGGCGCGGCGTGATTCATTCCGAAATGCCGGAGCAGGAAAACGGCATGATGGAAGGCTTTCAGCTGTGGCTGAATCTGCCTGCCAGCGAGAAAATGTGCACGCCGTGGTATCGCGATTTCAGCAGCGGCGATCTGCCAAAGTTCACCACCGAACAAGGCGTGAAAGTTACGGTAATCGCGGGAGAGATTGACGACACAAAAGGTGCGGTACAGCGCGCCGGAACTGAGCCATTGTTTCTCGATTTGGAGTTTCCGGTTGGCGCAAGCTTTGCCGCGCCACTGCCCGCTGAATTCAACGCCTTTGTGGTCGTCTATCGCGGCTCAGTTGGTGCTGGTAACACGCCGTTAGTTCAACGCCAAATGGCGATTTTCGCCAACCAAGGTGAGAAAATTGAATTGAAGGCCAGCGAGCGATCGCGAGCGATTTTGTTGGCCGGTCGTCCCTTGAATGAGCCGATTGCGCAACATGGTCCATTCGTGATGAACACCAACGCGGAACTACATCAAGCGGTGGCCGACTTTAACGCCGGACGATTGGGTGAATGGCTCCTAAACGGGGGGGAAAACCCCGAGCCTCAGTGGTGACTGGATATGATTACTTGGGTAAATCTTCTCGCCGAAGCAAAAACACTTTACCTTGTGCGTGTTCAGTATCAAGCCAAGTCAATTCAAGTTCCGGGAAGGCCGCATCAACCAAATCGCGGTTGTGTCCGACTTCTATCGCGATCACGCCGGTGGGCGTTAGATGTTTTCCAGCGCTCGCAAGAATTCGCCGCACTACATCTAGCCCGTCGCTGCCTGCTGCCAATGCCAGTGCGGGTTCGTGGCGATATTCCGGCGGCAGAGCGTCCATCGCCTCAGTCGTGACATAGGGCGGATTGCTGATGATCAAATCGTAGCGGCGGTTTTTCACCGCGGCGAACAAATCGGATTCGATGGCATGCACGCGGTTGCTCAAATCGTAGTCGTCAATGTTGCGACGGGCGACGGCGAGCGCATCGGGTGAAAGATCAATTGCATCAATTTCCGCATGCGGAAAAACATGCGCCATGACGATGGCCAGACAGCCCGAGCCGGTGCACAAATCCAGCGCACGGGTCAGGGTGTCGGGGTCTTCAACCCACGGCGCGAAACCGTCTTCGAGCAATTCGGCGAAATACGAACGTGGCACGATCACGCGCTCGTCGACATAAAAACGCAGCGGCCCCAGCCAGGCTTCTTGCGTCAAATACGCCACCGGTACATGCCTGGTGATGCGCTGTTGCAAGCGATCAAGCAGCACCAGACGTTCGCTGTGTGTGAGTCGTGCGTCGAGGAAAGGTTCGAGCCGGTCGCGTGGTAGTTTTAATGTGGCGAGTATCAACCACGCCGCTTCGTCCCAAGCGTTGTCGGTGCCGTGACCATAAAACAATCCGGCTTCTTCAAAGCGCGTAATAGCCCAGCGCAGCCAGTCGCGCAGGGTGATAAGTTCATCGAGCGCGCTGTTAATCACAATAGACTTTCCAAGGTGCGTTGATAAATTTGCGCCAGCGGTTCCAAGTCAGCCACAGCAACGCGTTCGTTGATTTTGTGAATGCTCGCATTGACCGGCCCGAACTCGACCAGCTGCGGGCAAATGTCGGCGATGAAGCGACCGTCCGAAGTGCCACCTGTAGTTGATAGCGTGGCCGCAATACCGGTGACGCTTTGAATCGCCGCGCCAATTGCCGCGCTCAAATCGCCACGCCCGGTCAAGAAAGGGCGCGCACCGACTGTCCAGCGTAATTCGTATTCCAAGCCATGACGGTCGAGCAATTCATGCACCCGCGACTGAATGCCTTCGACCGTGCTGGCGGTCGAGAAGCGCAGGTTGAACATTAATTCAAATTGCCCGGGCGACACATTGCCAGCGCCGGTTCCCGCATGCGCATTGGAGATTTGCAAACTAGTCGGCGGAAAAAATTCATTGCCCGCATCCCAGGAAATATTCACCAACTCGGCTAAGGCGGGCGCTGCCAAATGCACCGGATTTTTAACCAAATGTGGATACGCCACATGACCCTGAATGCCTTTGACAATCAACGTCGCCGAGAGTGATCCACGCCGCCCATTTTTCACTGTGTCGCCGAGCTTATCGACACAAGTTGGCTCACCGACGATGCAGTAATCAATTTGCTGCCCACGTGCTTTGAGCGCATCGACTACGCGCACCGTGCCATCAACGGCATCGCCTTCTTCGTCGGAAGTTAACAGCAATGCAATCGAGTTTTGCCCGCTGCTTTGTGACTTGATGCTGGCGACACGCTGTCGGTGGAGGTTTTCAACCGCCACCACAAAAGCCGCAATTGATGATTTCATATCGGCCGCGCCGCGACCATACAAATAACCGTCGCGAACCACTGGCGCAAACGGGTTTGAGTGCCATTCGCTGTGTGGCCCGGTGGGCACCACATCGGTGTGTCCAGCAAAGCAAATTATCTTCCTTCTGTACCGGGATTGCCAAGGGCGCCCACAAATTCGACACGCCATTATTGTCGAACCGCTCAAACACAAATCCCAGCGGTGCGAGACGTTGGCAAATTAAATCCAGACAACCCGCATCGTCTGGAGTGACCGATGGACGCGCAATAAGTGTTTCAGCCAGTGCAAGAACGCTCACGCGCTTAGGTATCCATCTTGATGGTGAAATCGCTGAACGATGTACCCGGGCTCACCGAATGCGCGGGTTTGTCTTCCTTCGAGTCGCCCGCGCTAGCATCAGGTTTTTTCACTGCATTGTTGATCACCTGCTGCAGATTGTTGGCCGAGTCCGCGTTGTTCAACGCTTCATCAAGCGTGATCACCTTGTCATCATAGAGCTTGTACAAAGCCTGCTCGAAAGTCTGGCTGCCGGGCACCATGGATTGTTCCATCGCATCTTTGATTTCGTTAAGTTCGCCTTTTTCAATCAACTCGGCAATGTGACGCGAATTGAGCAGTACTTCAACCGCCGCTGTGCGCGCGCCGTTGGGCATTTTGACCAGGCGCTGCGAGATGATGCACTTTAGCGTCACCGACAAATCGGCGAGCAGAGCAGGGCGGTTGTCGAGCGGATAAAAACTGATGATGCGACTCATCGCGTGATAGCTATTGTTGGCATGCAAAGTCGCCATACACAAGTGCCCCGATTGTGCGTAAGCAATCGCGTGTCCCATGGTTTCTTTGTCGCGTATCTCGCCAATAAAAATCACATCCGGAGCTTGCCGCAAAGCGTTGCGCAGGCCAGTCTGAAACGCCAGCGTGTCAGAGCCGACTTCGCGTTGATTGACGATAGATTTCTTGTTCTTGAAAATAAATTCCAGCGGGTCTTCCAGAGTCAAAATATGTCCAGCGGCATTTTCGTTTCGATAATCCAGCATCGAAGTCATCGTCGTGGATTTTCCAGAGCCCGTCGCGCCGACCATCAGGATCAGGCCACGCTTTTCCATGATCACGTCTTTGAGTACGGGCGGCAGTCGTAGCGAATCAAATTTTGGAATGTCGGAGGGAATGTAACGCGCTACCATCGCCAGTGAACCACGCTGATAAAAGCAGGAGAGCCGATACACACCCACATCCGGGATGGTAGCGCGGGTGTTCAGCTCGCGCGTTTCGTTCAGCTCATTCATCTGCTTGTCGGTCAAAATTTCCTTGAGTAAATTCTCGACGTTGGTCGCATCCAAAATCGCCGGATTCACCGGCACCGAGTTGCCCTGCATCTTGATAGTGATCGGCGCACCGACCGATAAAAATAAATCGGTCGCTTTCTTTTCCGCCATCAGGCGAAATAACTTGTCCATTGTGCCCATGCTGTCTCCCTGATTCCTCGGCCTACTTAATCGCCACGCAACAATTCATTGATGCCCGTTTTCGCCCGTGTTTGCGCGTCTACCCGTTTGACGATCACCGCGCAATACAAACTATATTTACCATCGCTCGATGGCAGGTTACCCGATACCACGACCGAACCTGCGGGGATGCGGCCATACGTCACCGTGCCAGTTGCCCGGTCATAAATTTTCGTACTCTGGCCGATATACACGCCCATCGAAATCACGCAGTTATCTTCCACAATCACGCCCTCGACCACCTCCGAGCGAGCGCCGATAAAACAGTTATCGCCAATGATGGTCGGGTTGGCTTGCAACGGCTCCAACACGCCGCCAATGCCCACGCCGCCGGACAAATGCACATTTTTCCCGATCTGCGCACACGAACCTACGGTGGCCCAAGCATCAACCATTGTGCCTTCATCCACATAGGCACCGATGTTCAAAAAGCTGGGCATCAACACCACATTTTTGCCGATGAAACAGCCACGTCGCGCAACCGCCGGTGGCACCACTCGAAAGCCGCCTTTTTCAAATTGATGTGTGTCGTAATGAGCAAATTTGGTTGGCACTTTGTCAAAGTAGCGCATCGGCCCGCCCTCCATCAGCACGTTGTCTTCCAGTCGAAACGACAGCAACACGGCCTTCTTGATCCATTGATGGGTAACCCAATCGCCATTGATTTTTTCTGCGACACGCAGCTTGCCACTGTCAAGCTCGCCGATGATGTGATTGACCGCCTCGCCAATCCTGGCAGGGGCTGTGCCGGGTTTCAAGTTGGCACGATCTTCCCAAGCGGTGTCGATAAGTTGTTCTAGTTCATGCATGGTGGCTTCTTTCAAAGAGAACTACAAAAAGTTTGAATTCGTCGTGCTGCGTCAAGGCAATCTTCCAGACTTGGCACCAGCGCTATTCGCACAAATCCAGCGCCGGGGTTGATGCCATCGTGCTCACGGGCGAGGTAACTCCCCGGCAAGACAACAACATTTTGCTGATGATACAAATCGCGGGCGAAGTCAGTATCCGCCATCGGCGTACGCGCCCACAAATAAAATCCGGCATCGGGAAGTTTGCAAGGTAGATGTGATGAAACCAGCGGTGTCACTGCTGCAAACTTCTCAGCATATAAGCGACGATTTTCGATCACATGTGCTTCATCATTCCAAGCCACTATCGACGCTGCCTGCACCACCGGATTCATCGCGCTGCCATGATAGGTGCGATAAAGCAAAAATTTTTCTAGCAGCGCCGCGTCTCCTGCGACAAAGCCAGAGCGCATACCGGGCACATTCGAGCGTTTGGACAAGCTTGAAAACATCAGCAGATTTTTGTAATCGTGCCGCCCCAGTTGCGCTGCCGCGCTCAACGCACCCAGCGGCGGCTGGTCTTCTTCAAAATAGATCTCTGAATAGCATTCATCCGAAGCAATCACAAATCCGAAACGGTCGGACAATTCAAACAGTTTTTGCCAAGTCGACAGACTCATCACCTTGCCGGTCGGATTGCCTGGCGAGCAAACATAAATCAATTGCGTGTCCGCCCAGGTTGAATCAGCTATCGAAGCCAAGTCCAATTCAAAATCATTGGCCGCCAGCGTGTTGATATACACCGGTGTCGCACCAGCAAGCAGCGCGGCACCTTCATAGATTTGGTAAAACGGATTCGGGCACACCACTAATGGATTCGGTCGTGAGCGGTCAACCACAGCCTGTGCAAACGAAAACAGCGCTTCACGCGAACCATTCACCGGCAATCTGCGTAGCGATATTCGGCAATGGCACACCATAGCGCCGCGCAACCCACGCCGCACAGCTCCCGCAAAGTCAAGGTGCCTTGCGCTTGCTGGATAAGCGGCTGGGCCATCAAGATTTGCCGAAACGCCACCCATCGTGCTGGCGTTGCGGGCGCTCGCCGATTGAAAGTTTGATTTCGCGAGGACGCAATTCGCCAGTTGGTGCTGGTGGGGCGCTGTCAAAAAGCTTGCGTAGCCGTTCAAACGGATAGGGTTGCAATGTGTTGAGATCGGGGTTCATGTTGGCTAAAAGTGTTTGCCTTGAGTCCAAAGGATTATAGGCAAGGCTGGTGGGGCGAGTAGCGGCGTCTAGTAGTTCGAGTGCGCGTTTGTCGGTTCCTAAATCCTAAATCAATAGCCGCTTCGATTCCTTCAATTTCAAACGTTAGAAATGCGCTCCGCTTTGTGAGTTTCCCCTTGTTTTTCGTCTTCCATCCTGACGGCATTATGCCGCTACCTTTTGCTCGTGTTAAGCGTTGATCCAGTCCCAGTTAAACAGATCAAACACGATCGTCAGATACAGCCAGCCTTCGATTGTCCAGATGTGGTGATTGCCGCCCACGCAGATTTTTTTAGGTGCACCGGGCACGAAGCTGCGATCCGATACATTGGGGTCGATCGGCAGGCCATGGTTGGAGTCGGTTGTGACCTTGAAGCGTCGATTGTGCCGGGCGTGGATGCCGTTCTCTCGAATCAGTCGCTCTACCCTTTCCTAGCTCGGTGGATAACCACGAGCACGCAGTTCGTTGACCATTCCGGGGCGCCATACGCGCCTTTAAAACACATCCGTCAGGCGTCGCCGTGTCGGCGATCCACTGCGTTTCCACGCTTTGTAGCCGCGCACACTGTCTTGAAGTGCGTCACGCAGTTTCGTCACGTCGTAGTCCTCGCGCTGTCCATCGAGTCAGAAGCACTTCATAGCGCAACTATCGCAAAGTACGCCACTGCTCTTTTTTTAATATCTCGCACTGCTGCAGGAAGCGAATGTTCTCTACCCGCAGCCGAGAAATCTCTATTTACTCCGGTGTCACCTGCGCGATCCCGGCCCACCCAGTTTGCCTGCATCAAACGCTTTGATCCAATTCCGCAAAGACTGTTGGTTCACAGATAGTTCGCTAGAAACAACCGCAAAGCGGTTTCCCGCCTTCACCCGCTGCACTGCCAATTTCCTGAATTCCATCGTGTATCACGGCTTCGGTAGCATCTTTAATTTCATGCTCTATTCCAATTGCGCGGGGCGTTATACCCCATTTATTGGAAGACGAGTTTTCGGGAGAAGATCAAATGCTGCGATGATCGAAGCTTGTAAGAAGATTACAGATAAACGAAGCGGTGTGTCACCAGCACCAACAGGTAATCGCAATTCGGTCAGTGGTTACACACTCACTGTATGCAGGCGAAACCGACGCGCCAGCTCGAGTTCATAATAGATCTACTACAGCGGACGGCTAAAATGATTGCCTGAAAATGGCTGAGTTATAGAGATTTTGGAGCAACAAAGATGACACGCAGATTACATATTGGGGGAACATCCAAAGTTCAGGGATGGGAACTATTGAACGCCAATCCAGCGCCATACGTCGATCATATTTGCAACGCCAATGATCTTTCGCAATTTGATAGCAATACTTTTGAGCAAATATATGCCTCGCACGTTGTTGAACACTTTGACTATAAAGGTGAACTGCTCCGAACTTTAGAGGAGTGGAATCGTGTTTTGGTGCCGGGCGGTGAAGTGCTTATCAGCGTGCCGGATCTGGACATTTTGTCAGCTTTGATGCTTCAGAAGGATAAATTCAGTGGTGACGACCGATTTGCAATTATGCGAATGATCTTTGGCGGGCATGTTGATAAATATGACTATTATGTCGTCGGTCTGAATGAAGAATTTCTTGGATCATTCCTTCGCACGGCAGGCTACGTCAATATTCGCCGAGTCAAGAGTTTGGGTTTGTTTAGAGATACAAGTACCATGGCTTTCAAGGGCGTCGCGATTAGTTTAAACATGATCGCGACGAAGCAGATTGGCTAGTCACAGGAAAGCCTCGAACGGGCCAAATAGGCTACCGACTGACTTCAAGGCGCAAGTCCGCTATCCGGGAAACAAATTGACAACTGTCAGCGAAGAGCGCTCATTCGAATTTTCCCAGAGCAGATGCCCTTACTAAACTTAGCTAATCCGGGCATAACGCATTTTGTTACTGTAGGGGATCCGCGTCACTGCTGACAGCGCTTGGATGTTTTTCGGCGGACTCTTCTCTTTCTGTAAGTTGCGCCGCATACTTGTCCAAACCGACGATTGGCGGCTTCACCAGTCTCAGCCATCTCCCCCAAAGCTCCTAGGGTTTTCAATCTTTTTATGACTCTGGTTGGTTGATCCGCCGAACCACTAGCCAAATTCCACTACCCATCCTTTGGTGAGACGCGAGATGAATCACATTAAAATATTGGCAAATCCTAGGTAGCCACCAAGAACTTGGTTGTTGGATTAAGTGAGCATTCCTTCCATCGGAAAGCGTTTTACCTGCCGGACCTGAGTGGATGGAGAAAAACCCCAAGCCGAAGGTAATCGAAGCCAATTCTTTAAGGACAGCATCGAGGCTTTCAGGTTCGATATGTTCTAGTACATCGATACAGCAAACCAAATCAGCGCTTTTGGACCTCCATATTCTGGAAAAACCGGATCGTATGGGAAGTAATCTGCAGGAACAACGCCCGCTTTGCTTAAACCCTCAAGCAACCTTTTTCCCGGCGCCGTAATCAGAAACTGACTTCGCATTAGATTTC
Source organism: Rhodocyclaceae bacterium (assembly GCA_016721505.1). Lineage (GTDB taxonomy): Bacteria > Pseudomonadota > Gammaproteobacteria > Burkholderiales > Rhodocyclaceae > JADKHX01. The sequence goes on from JADKHX010000009.1 coordinate 157,478, forward strand.
AGAATTAAGTCAGCGACAATTGGAGCGAAGGAAAGAGATGCGACTCCGTAATTGGGGGATTGATGAAGCTCTTGTTGTAATCTCAAATAATCAGCTGAAATTGTCGATTGATTCATCTTTGCCTGTTGTCCATATCTCTTGTCGCGAGACTCAGATAACTAACTGCGGTTTTGCGCCGATGAAATCAAGATAGCGGCTGGCAACATCAGTACCTTCCCGCGACCCAAGCACGGCCAAGACAAAATGACAAAGATCGTTTGAATGGAAGAGGTCGTGCGCTAAAACCGCGTACTTGTTAAGTTTCTCTGTCGACATTGCTTTGAGTTTCATCCAGTCACGGACATAAATGGCGTCTGACCAAATGAACTGTCTAAATCCGGTGTTTATGTTGTTGCCCTTGACCAGAGGCTTAAAGGCTCTGGTTCCAAAGCCTTCGAACGTGTGAAACTGAAAGCCCTGCGAGCGCAGTTCGATATCCACATCGGCAAATAAAGGCTGATCCTTGTAATGTTTTATGAATAACACTTCAGTTTGGATTGCCAGCGTGGTGGCAAGCAGACGCTGTGCATTCTGAAAGATCATCAGCTCCGCACCTTGAACGTCTATCTTGATGAAATCGATGTCGTCGATTTCCTCGACATCATCAAGCCGCACGGTCGATACCGTGTGTTGTGCTACCGGTTGCATCAATTCAGCTAGATTATTAAAGCAAGCGTTGAGTGCGTTGTTCGGCTCGAACAACGAGCCAGTCAAACTAAAGTTGGTTTCGTAAAAGGTATGTGGCTTCCCGTCGCCGACAAAGTGCGGTAAAACCGATGTGGCGATCCGTAGGTCTTGTTGAGCCTCTCGCACTCACTCGGTGTTGGCTCAAATCCAATGATGCGGGCGGCACCGATCTTGACCAAATTTTGATATGAAGGATTTTCCGAAAGTGCCGCGCCGATATCGCAAATAATAATTGGTGACGGGAGGACGAGAAACTCAGTGAGACTATGCATTCCTTTGACAATCCTTTCAATTCGCTTGACCTGCCGAAGCAGTCCGGATTTTAAGTCTGTAAGACTGAATCTAAATGCGCCATTGGAGTTTCTTTGCAGCTAAAACTGAGTAAATTAGGTTTCTATTTCAAGGCGACTTTTTATGCTGTGGTCCATTGTGCGCTAACAGTGAATGGAAATCCATAGTATCAAAATGCACCGTTAAAGCCATTATCAATAGGCGGTGAAATGCCGCCACGCTGCTAAACTTTGCCACCATGAAAATATGGCTTGTATTCCCTTTATTGCTTTCCTTTTCGTTTGTCCACGCGGCCACGAAAGTCAAACCGGCATCGCAGCCGACCGAAACCAATACTGCGCAAGCAGCGGTGCCGGTTACTTCGGCAAACAACACCACGACATCGGCTTTCTCCGAGCTTGGGCCGGTGGCTAAAGGTGCCGCTCAAAGCGGCATACGCTGATGTTTGCCGAGAATAGACCAAGTGGTTAGTTTTGTTACTGCAGGAACTCAAAGCGGCGCTATGGTTTTGCGGCACCGATTGATGCCGATAATCGCCAATCATCGGTAGCACTTGAAGTCTTAGGGAACAATGGCCTGACTTATATTGATACCGGCTATGCGCCCACCGTTGCCGCTTGCGATGCAATGTATCAATCCGTGACTTACTGGACAAACCCGTGTGATGAAGTTGCACGGGTGGCTTTCCCGAGCTTCAAAAAGACTGGCTCTCTTCGGCAATATATTGCCGTTTTAGATGGAGGTCCGAGTGCCAAAGTATTTCTGATGCCGGCTGGTACAGGCTGTGTGAGCATTAAAAAGGAAGTGTTATTTTGAATTCGGCGCATGCCCGCAGCGAGATCGCGAGCGCATGGATTAAGTGTAATTACCAAAGCGAATGGCATTGCACTTGCTGAGTATTATCTCGGCCATCGAAGTGCGAGATTGATGGTCATGAAAATTGCGTTAAATGGGATATAAAAACAAAGCCACTGATCAGGAACAGCCTGTGTCAGCAGCGAGAAAAGCAGATGAATCCAGTGATGTCGAATTTCTGGCGGGTCTAACTGACCGCCCGCAAGACGATGGCCCGACAAGTGCATTGAAAAATGCAGTCAGGGCAAACCCGAGCGACCCCAACCTAGTGCATCAGTTGGCTGCCGCACTTAGAAGAACGGGCCAGCTATCCGCTGCGCTGATTTGTTATCGCAAGGTATTGCAAATCAATCCCGAACTCCATGCGGTAAGACTTAGCTTGGGCAACACCTTTAAGCGCCTAGGCAGGTTGGCCGAAGCAGTGGAGTGTTTCAGGCTAATCTTGGTTAGCCAGCCAAACTGGGCAGAAGTTCACTACAACATGGGAAATACGTTGCGAGAACTTGGTCAGATTGAGGCGGCTATAGCCAGTTATCGCAAAGCGGTTGAAATTAAACCGAACCTTGCTTCTGCCCATACTAACCTTGGTTCCGCCTATGACGACCTTGGAAAACTGGACATCGCTATCAATTATTTTCGCAGTGCTGCCGAACTCGATGGTGGGAACGCCAATGCGCACAATAATCTCGGTGCCGCACTAAGTCGGATTGGCAAATATGGGGCGGCAGCGCATAGTTTTAGTCGGGCACTTGAAATCGACCCGCTTTGTGCCGAGGTTCATAACAATCTTGGCGAGGTGCTAAAAGAACTCGGGCGACTAGGAAGTTGCACTGCAAACGTTGAGTCAGCCTTGGGCGATCATCATTCCATCACTGAGTGAGCAAGCCCGACGATGCGTTCCTCAATCAATCCATACTGTCGGGCAATGCAATTGCAAGTTACCGTGCCGCCATAAAAATAAAGCCGGACTATTTGGAGGCGCGTAGCAATCTGATTTTTGCATTGAACTATATTGACCACTCGACAGCGTTTTGCCTTGAAGAAGCTTCCGACTACGGCGAAGTGGCAAGGGCTATGGCAGGTAGTCAGTTCGCGACTTGGGCGTGTCAAACTCCGCCTTTGAAGCTCCGTGTCGGGCTAGTTTCGGGCGACCTGCGTCAGCATCCGGTCGGCAATTTTCTAGAAAGTGTGCTGTCCAATATTGATCGAAATCTGATTGAGCTGATTGCTTACCCGACGCATGCAAAAGTTGATCGGCAGACATTAAGAATCAAGGCATCGTGTTCGGCCTGGAAGCCGCTGGTGGGTTTGAGTGATGAAGCCGCGGCGAAGCTGATTCATGCTGACGGTGTGCATGTGCTGATCGACCTTTCTGGCCACACAGCGCACAATCGGCTACCGGTGTTTGCGTGGAAACCTGCACCGGTGCAAGTGACGTGGCTAGGTTATCTGGGCACCACTGGCGTAGCCGAAATGGACTACTTGCTTGCCGACGCGAATACGCTGCTCGAATCCGAAGAATCAGGGTTCTCGGAAAAAAATCTGGCGACTTCCGGAAAGTTATTTGTGTTTTACGCCACCTGACAATGCGCCCGAAGTTGCCTTGCTGCACCCCTAAAAAATGGCTATGTCACCTTTGGCAGCTTCAACAATCTCGCCAAGATTACCGATCAGGTCGTCGCCCTGTGGGCGCGGATACTTGCTGCCGTCCCGCTGAGTCGACTGCTGATTAAGACCAAGCAATTGGCCGATCCGAGTGTTCGCCAAAATATGCTTGATCGTTTTGCGGTGTGGAATATCGGTGAAGAGCGTCTGATATTGAAAGCATGGATTGATCGCGAAGCGCATTTGAGCCTGTATGGAGAAGTTGATTTTGCGCTAGATCCCTTTCCGTATCCGGGCATTACGACCAGCGTCGAGGGATTGTGGATGGGGGTACCAGTGCTAACGCTTGCCGGTGAGCGGTTTGGTTCGCGTCAAGGCGTCGGGATAATGACCAACGCCGGTTTGACTGAGTGGATAGCTTGCGACGAAGCAGATTACCTTGAGCGCGCAGTCAAGCATGCGACAGATCTGACACGGCTAGCCGCCTTGCGAAAAGGCTTGCGTGAGCGCGTGGCAAGATCGCCCTTGTTCGATGCGCCACGGTTTGCACGACACTTTGAACATGCACTTCGGGCGATGTGGGATGAGCGGGATGCAGTTCGGCGCTCTGTCGATGAAATTAGTAGTAACGAGCCAGTAAATCAGCTTCCCAATTTTGTCCGCGAGCAATTGCTCAAGTTTTTTAAGGCCGGGCGGCACGCTGAACTTGAAAAACTGGCTTATCAATATTCAAGTAAGTTTCCGCAATCGGGATTCCTTTGGAAAGTATTGGGAGCATCGCTGGAGTTGCAGGGCAAACAATCTATCCCGGCTTTGCGAGAGGCTGTAGCGTTCGCTCCGGGCGATGCAGAATCCCATTTCAATCTTGGTGCTGCACTTGCTGCAAAGGATCAGTTGGCTGCTGCCGTAACATCCTATAACCGAGCGATAGAAATCAATGCTGAGTATGCAAACGCATATTGCAATCTGGGCAAGACGCAAAAAGGACCTTGGACAGCTCGATAAGGCAATAGCAAGTTATAGACGTGCATTGGAAATCAATCCTGAGTTTGTGGTTGCATTCAGCAACTATTTGTTTGCGCTGAATTCAGTTGATCAGGCATCGACCATAGGCCTAACAGATGTGCATAGATATGGCCAGCTAGTCAGTTCATTGGCAGGCAGACGATTTGTTTCATGGCGGTGCGAGAGACATCCGATGCGCCTTCGTATTGGAATCGTATCGGGCGACCTATGTCAGCATCCGGTCGGCAATTTTCTCGAAAGTGTGCTGTCCAATATTGATCGAAATCTGATTGAGCTGATTGCTTACCCGACGCATACAAAGTTGATCGACAGACATTAAGAATCAAGGCATCGTGTTCGGCCTGGAAGCCGCTGGTGGGTTTGAGTGATGAAGCGGCGGCGAAGCTGATTCATGCTGACGGTGTGCATGTGCTGATCGACCTTTCTGGCCACACAGCGCACAATCGGCTACCGGTGTTTGCATGGAAACCTGCACCGGTGCAAGTGACGTGGCTTGGCTATCTTGGAACCACTGGCGTAGCAGAGATTGACTACCTGCTTGCCGACGCGAATACGCTGCTCGAATCCGAAGAATCAGGGTTCTCGGAAAAAATCTGGCGACTTCCGGAAAGTTATTTGTGTTTTACGCCACCTGACAATGCGCCCGAAGTTGCCTTGCTGCCGGCCCTAAAAAATGGCTATGTCACCTTTGGCAGCTTCAACAATCTCGCCAAGATTACCGATCAGGTCGTCGCCCTGTGGGCGCGGATACTTGCTGCCGTCCCGCTGAGTCGACTGCTGATTAAGACCAAGCAATTGGCCGATCCGAGTGTTCGCCAAAATATGCTTGATCGTTTTGCGGTGTGGAATATCGGTGAAGAGCGTCTGGTATTGAAAGCGTGGATTGATCGCGAAGCGCATTTGAGCCTGTATGGAGAAGTTGATTTTTGCGCTAGATCCCTTTCCGTATCCGGGCATTACGACCAGCGTCGAGGGATTGTGGATGGGGGTACCAGTGCTAACGCTTGCCGGTGAGCGGTTTGGTTCGCGTCAAGGCGTCGGGATAATGGCCAACGCCGGTTTGACTGAGTGGATAGCTTGCGACGAAGCGGATTACCTTGAGCGCAGTCAAGCATGTGACAGATCTGCCACGGCTAGTCGCCTTGCGAAAAGGCTTGCGTGAGCGCGTGGCAAGATCGCCCTTGTTCGATGCGCCACGGTTTGCACGACACTTTGAACATGCACTTCGGGCGATGTGGGGTGAATGGAGCACTCAATCAACGGCAGCAGAATTTATCGCTGACAGTGAGCAAACGGCGGTTGATGGTAGCCCTGTATCAGGGAGCCAAACACCAGAGCCTATTGTTGAGATCAGTACCCCGGCAGCGACAATTGAGCAGGATATTGCCGCAAGCTTGGCAACCGCGCTTGCGCTACATCAACAAGGCAAATTCGCCGAGGCTGAATTGGGCTACAACTCAATACTGAAAGCGCAACCCCTGAACTTTGAGGCTAAACAGTTGCTGGGCACCATTGCATTGCAGCGTAGAAATTTCGAATTGGCGTTGGCCTTGTTTGACCAGGCGATACAAATCAGTATTACTAACTGCAGGCTTTATGGCGACCCCTGCTCACGCACAGGCAACGAATTCAAAAAATCAACCAAAAGCTGCACCGCCGGCCGCAACAGCACCAGCCCAATCACCGGCCGTCATGGTGACGCAGGCATTCACTCAGCGTGGTGCTAACAAGTGTGCGGAGCGTGTCGGCCAGTTTTCACAGTTCTTAACCAATGGCGCACAAGTTGGTGGCCAGGTGTTTGTTGCGCCAGAGGAAGGGGATCGTCGGTTGGCATCGGCTTCACTTGAGATTCAAGCCGGACAGGCCATGGCCTATGCAGGACTCACATTTTCGCCGGATAGTGGCGCCAATCGGTGTGGTGGCGTTTACGAACTAGTGAGCTATTGGCCTAAAACATGTGAGGAAGTCGCCACTAAGATTATGTGACTTTCAAGCGCACCGGACCCCTACGGCAAACGATTATTGCGCTAGATGGTGGTCCCACTGTCCGAGTGTTTTTGATGCCAGCGGGCGCCGGTTGTGTGTCAATCAAGAAAGAACTGGCGTACTAGACGATAGCAAAAACCAATAGCGCAGGTGGGAAAAACGTAGGGATATGCCAGTTGGTGCTGGTGATACGCTGATTGTCAGCCTCACCGAATATTTGACTGCCCAGCAAGCTCCACCAGATCTACCCGCGCAGCGGCTTTCCAGCCCTTTTTGCGGTGTTCAGCGACGACAGTGGTAAAGATGCCGCCACGCACATAAAAGCGCGCTGTAAGGCGCATAAATCGCGGCTTGACCGCTTTAGCCAGGTCGTCAAGAATGCGATTGGTGACGGCTTCGTGAAAATGGCCTTGATCGCGAAAACTCCACGCGTAAAGCTTGAGGCTTTTTAGCTCAACGCAGAGCTTGTCGGCGATGTAATCCAGTGTCAGCACGGCAAAATCCGGCTGGCCGGTCATCGGGCACAGACAGGTGAATTCGGGGATTTCCATATGGATGTGGAAATCGCGCTGCGGCGCGGGGTTAGGGAAGGTGTCCAGTGATTGAGAGGCTTTTGTGCTCATACGCTTGGGGTCTCGGAAGTGCATCGTTAGAGGCGATGGTGCGGTGAGCGATTATAATCTCGCCAAACACCTAAGCGTCCTATCGGCAGCCGGAAACCAGGCTTTAGCAGTCGCTAGCGCAATTTTTCCATTGCTGATTTTCAAACTTTTAACAGGCCTTAATCTGTGCGTCTTACCAAACTGAAACTTGCTGGCTTTAAGTCTTTTGTTGATCCCACAGTGGTACTTTTTCCAGGCCAATTGGCCGGTGTGGTTGGCCCGAATGGCTGCGGTAAATCCAACATCATTGATGCAGGGCCGTGCGGTGGGGCAATGGTCGCAGTTTGCCGAGATTACCGTCAAGCGCGTGCTTGATCGCGAGGGTAACTCGAGTTACTACATCAACAATCTGCATGTCCGCCGCCGCGACATGATTGATCTTTTTCTTGGTACCGGCTTAGGCCCACGGGCTTATGCCATCATCGGCCAAGGCATGATTTCGCGCATTGTCGAAGCCAAGCCGGAAGAGCTACGTTTCTTTTTGGAAGAAGCGGCGGGTGTTACCAAATACAAAGAGCGGCGCAAGGAAACACACAATCGGCTTGAGGACGCAAGCGAAAATCTGGCGCGGGTGGATGACATTCGCAACGAACTCGTCGCGCAAGTTTCGCGTCTCGAAAGTCAGGCCGAAGTTGCGCGCAACTATCGTGAACTGAACGCCGGGCTGTCGCGTACGCAAACTTTGTTGTGGCTGAAAAAGCGCAACGACGCGCGTGCCGATGCAGAGCGCTTGGAACGTCAAGTCGAAGAAGCCAGCAATCGTGTCGAAGCGCAAACGGCACAGCTGCGGGAATTGGAAACTCGCGTCGAACAGGCGCGCGAATTACATTTCAGCGCGTCAGATACTTTGCATGTTGCACAGACAGAAATGTTCGCGGCGAATGGCGAAGTCAGCCGACTTGAGCAGGCAATCGGACATCTCACTGAATCGCGTCTGCGTCTTGAAGCGCGGCTGTTGCAGCTCGATACTGATGGCACAAATTGGCGCGGGCAGCAAGCAGAGTTAGCCAAAGAACAATCGCGCTGGCAGGCGCTGTTAGAAAATTCACAGCAACGCGCGAGACTGGCCGGCGAGCGTCATGCCGAGGCAGCGGTAGCTTTGCCGCAGACTGAAGAAGCGGTGCAGGCAGCCGCCAGTGCCGTGGCGAATGCGCGCCGCACAATGAACGAAACCGAGCAAGCTTTACCGTTTGGCTGAGGGCCGACAAGAGCCACGCTCAGCGTGCGCTCGATACCATCGGCCAGCGATGTAGCAAACTCGATGCAGATCGTAAATGTCTCGGCGAGCCGGATCCGGCTCTGTTGGCGGCGGCGACGGAAAAGCTATCAATCGACGAACAGCGCTTGATGGTCGCGCAAGATGCGCTAGGACAAATGCAATCTGCATTGCCACTGGCCGAGTCGCAATTGCGTCAGTCACGCGAGGCGTTGCAAAGCGCGCATCGGGCGCTCACCGAAACGCGCGCGCGGCATGAGGCGCTTACACAGTTGCAGGCACGCGTTGCGCCAAGCGGTGAAATCGGTGCGTGGCTCAAATCTCACGGCAGGCGATGCCAAGCCGCTTTGTAATCCATTAAGGTTGTAGCGGGTTGGGAAACGGCAGTCGAAGCGGTGTTGCGCGAACGTTTCGCGGCATTGATGGCCGATGCTGCTACGCTACGTGCTGCATTGTTGGAGCCACCGCCGAGTTTGCTGAGTCTGGCTTTTGCAACGCACGCGGTAAATTCTGCGGCGCATCAAGGTTCATCCGGCGAACGCCTGCGCGACAAAGTCACTTGCGCTGATTCGCGCTGGACCAATTTTCTTGATAACTGTTTAGCGGGTGTAATTGCGACCGACGATTTGGCGGTCGATGAAACCGCTGAATGGCGTAAGCAAAGTTTCCCGTGCAGGGCATTTACTCACTCAAGCCGGACTAATTTTGTATGTGCTCGATGCAAAGACGCATGGGGTGATTGAGCGTCAACGTGACATCGACGAGCTGGCGAATTTGCTGCTGGCGCAAGAGGACACAGAAGCCATTGCGCGTGCTGAGCAGCAAGCTGCCGAGAGTCGCGTGGCGCAATGTCAGAGCGAACTTTCTAGCGCGCGCCGCACTGCGCAAGAGGCGCAACAAGCGCTGCATTCGGCGCAGGTTGAGGCGCTGAAATTAAATCAAGCCAAAGCGCGATTTGATGAACGCGCCAGTCAGATTGATGCGGATATTGTTGAACTTGGGCGCCAACAAGCGGCGGAACAGACACGAATCGCTGGAGCCGATAACGCTGCGGCAATTGCGCGCGAACAACACGACGAACTGCGCCTAGTGCTTGATCAGGCGATGGCGCTACAAGCTCAAAGATCTGGCCTTGCGCGAAGCGCGGGCGCTTGAAGCACAACTCGCGCGAGAGGCGCAAGAGGCTGGCTTTCCGAGCGCGAATGCATCTCCAAGCTTGAAGACAATGGCCGCGCTGCTGCCACCGCCAATACCCAGCTAAGCCGCATCGATGCAGAATTGGTGACTGCGCGTACCGAGCTAGGTGGAATTTCTGATGTCGTATTGCAAGAGCAATTGCACACCGCATTAGCGTCGCGCCAAGCTTGCGAGTTGGTGCTGGTAACACGCCGTCAAGCACTCGAAACGGCGCAGACCGACCTGCGTGCGCAGGACGAGCAACGACTCAGCCTTGAACAAGGCGTGAATCCGCTGCGTGAAAAAATCAACGAGTTGAAATTGAAAGCGCAGGCCGCCGCGCTTAGTCAAGCACAATATGTTGAGCGTCTGGCCGAAGCTCATATTGTTAGTGAAGGTGATGAAGCACCGTTTGTAGATGAACTGAAAAAAGGGCTGCGCGACAGCACACTGTTGGGCGAAATCACACGATTGACCGCTGAAATTGAAGCGCTCGGTGCGGTCAATCTGGCGGCGCTGGACGAACTTGCCACGGCCAGTGAGCGCAAGGGTTTTCTGGATATGCAATCGACCGATTTGGCGCAAGCGATTAGCACCTTGGAAGACGCGATTCGGCGTATCGACCGCGAAACCCGCGAGCAATTGCAGGAGACCTACAACACCGTCAACAAACATTTCGGTACCTTGTTTCCGCAACTTTTTGGTGGTGGAGAGGCCAAGCTTCTGCTCACTGGCGAAGAAATACTGGATGCTGGAATTCAAATCATGGCGCAGCCGCCGGGTAAGAAAAACGCCACCATTCACTTGCTATCGGGTGGTGAAAAAGCGCTCACCGCAATTGCCTTGGTGTTCGCTCTGTTTCAACTCAATCCGGCGCCGTTTTGCATGCTCGACGAAGTCGATGCCCCACTCGACGATTCAAACACCGTGCGCTTTTGCGAGATGGTGAAACGAATGTCGCTGCAAACCCAGTTCATCTTTATTTCGCATAATAAAATTGCGATGGAAATGGCGCAGCAACTTATCGGTGTGACCATGCAAGAGCAGGGCGTCTCGCGGGTAGTTGAAGTGGATATTCAAGAAGCCTTGCGTTTGGCGGACATTCAGCAAGCAGCCTGATACGCAGGCGAGCAAACTAGGAGTCGAGCATGAATGATTTGCAGTGGGCATTGTTAGCCGCAAGCGCCGTTGCCGTTGGCGGCGTGTGGCTTTACAACCTGTGGCAAGAACGTCAGCACGCCAAAGCGGCTAATCGACTATTCAAAAGCAGTCAGGAAGATCTCTTGCTCAGCGGCGGTAACCCGGCGGCGAATCCTGCCGATTCGCAAACTGATAGGGGTCACAGTGACACTGACATCCAGCGCAGCGACACAGATTTGCCTGTGTCAACTCCAGTCAATGAATTTCAAACTTGGCCGATCCGCGATCTGATTGTTTGATTTACTTTGATTTGGCCACCGATGTCGCCGCACCTGCAATTTGGGCGGCGCAATCCACTGGAGTTCTTCGCTCACCAAATCATTGCGCTATCTCGCCCGCGAAAGCGCGACCAATGCCTGGCGCTTGATCGAAGCGAATGATACCGGTCGTTACTCACACTGGCTTGCAGCGCTTCAATTGGCTGATCGAAACGGTGCGATCTCCGACAATGAACTACTGGTATTTTTTGACGGCATGCAGCAGCTTGGTGTGCAACTGAACACCACTATCACGGTGCCGGGTCGAACTGAAACATTACTCCGAGCGCAGCAACTCGATGATTTTTGTGCCGGTGTAGATATTCAGTTTTCGTTACAGCTGGTTGAGGCTCAAGGTGGTTCATTCGTCGGCACGAAACTGCGTGGCGTCTGCGAGGCGGCCGGGTTGCAACTGCAAGACGACGGTTGCTTTCATGCACTTAGCGCGACCGGCACGACTGAATATCGGGTGAAAAACAGTAGTGCTGAAATATTCACCGTCGACAATTTGCGCTCCTTGGCAACCAACGCGATTGTTTTGGTGTTGGACGTGCCGCGTGTGGCCGATGGTGCGGCGTTTGATCGTATGGTCGGCACCGCCCGCCAACTGGAGCGCGGCTTGGGCGGCAAGTTAGTTGATGCGCAACGTGCCGCTTTGGCAGATGAACTAATACTGGGAATCCGAAACAAAATCGCCGAATTGCAGAAAGTCATGCATGGCGCTGACATGGCGCCCGGTGGCCTGTTGGCAACTAAATTGTTTAACTAATGACGGCAGAAATTTCGCCTTCTACCCCGGCCATCACAGTAGTAGCGCATGCGGAACGGCGGGCGCGTGAGCTACGCGATTTGCTTGAGCAGCACAACATTGCTTACTACGTACGCGATGCGCCAACTGTCTCGGATGCCGAGTACGATAGATTGTTCCGTGAACTGCAGGACATCGAAGCGCGCCATCCAGATTTGCGTTCCAGCGATTCGCCTACCCAGCGAGTCGGTGGCGCGCCGCTTTCCGCATTTGGGCAGGTTCAACACCGCTCGCCAATGCTGTCGCTGAACAATGCATTTATTGACACCGAGATTGAAGCATTCGATAGGCGTTGTCTGGATGCCCTAAACGCGCAAAAAAACGATTACATTGACTACGCCTGCGAGCCGAAGTTTGATGGTTTGGCGATTTCTCTGCGTTACGAAAATGGTCAGTTCGTGCAAGGTGCTACTCGTGGCGATGGGTTCACCGGGGAAGACGTCACCGCGAATTTGCGCACCATCAAAACAATTCCATTGCGTTTGAGCGGCGAAAATATTCCTGCGGTATTGGAAGTGCGCGGTGAAGTGCTGATGTTCCGGCGCGACTTTGATCGGCTCAATGAACGCCAGCGTGCTAAAGGCGAAAAAGAATTTGCCAATCCACGAAATGCGGCGGCGGGCAGTTTGCGTCAGCTCGATCCGCAGGTGACCGCTGAGCGATCGCTGCGGTTTTTTGCATATGGCATGGGTGACGCCTTCAACGGCATGTCATCAGCACCAAGTGACAAAGATGCGGACAAAAATGCGGACGCGACCGAAATGCGCATGACATTTCACAGCGAGATGATGCACAAGTTGGCCAGTTGGGGTTTGCCGATTGCCAGCGAACGTGAAGTGGTAAGGGGCGCGGCGGGATTGTTGGCGTATTACCAACCCATCGGCGCGGCGCGAGTTCAATTGCCCTGGCGACATTGATGGCGTGGTGTACAAAGTTAATCGCATCAGTGATCAAGCCGTGATGGGTTTTGTTTCCCGCGCGCCGCGTTTTGCCATCGCGCATAAATTCCCCGCCGAAGAAGCGCAGACCACGGTACTGGCGATTGATGTGCAAGTCGGGCGCACTGGTGCGATCACGCCGGTTGCCCGCCTCGCGCCGGTGTTTGTCGGTGGTGTGACCGTGACCAACGCGACTTTGCATAATGAAGACGAAGTGCGACGCAAGGACGTGCGCATTGGCGACACTGTAATCGTGCGCCGCGCTGGTGATGTGATTCCTGAAGTTGTCTCATCAGTACTTGAGCTGCGTCCGACCAATGCTGGTGAGTCAATCGAGTTTGTGATGCCGACCAATTGCCCCGTTTGCGGTTCTGCAGTTGCTCGCGAAGAGGGCGAATCCACCGCGCGTTGCACCGGCGGGTTGTTTTGCCCAGCGCAACGCAAACAAGCTTTGTTGCATTTCGCTTCACGGCGGGCGTTGGATATCGAAGGGCTGGGTGACAAGCTGGTCGATCAGTTGGTCGATGCGGCGATTGTTAAAACGCCTGCTGACATCTACAAGCTTGGAATCGTCGGATTGGCGAATCTGGAGCGCATGGCTGAAAAATCGGCGACCAATCTGTTGGCCGCGATTGATAAAAGCAAACGCACAACACTCGCGCGTTTCATCTACGCGCTGGGGATACGCAATGTCGGTGAAGCGACTGCTAAAGATTTGGCGCGACATTTTGGCCGCCTTGATTCTGTGCTCAGCGCAGATTTGGCGCAGTTGCAGCAAGTGCCCGATGTCGGCCCGATTGTCGCTCAGTCGATCGTGCAGTTTTTCTCGCAAGCACACAACCTTGAAGTGAGAGAACAACTACGCGCCGCAGGCATCAATTGGCCGGATGCCGAACCGGTCGCTGCGGCCTTGTCACCCATTGCGGGCAAGACTTTCGTTCTGACCGGAACTTTGCCAAGTTTGAGTCGAGAAGCGGCCAAGGAAATGATCGAAGCGCTGGGTGGCAAAGTCGCCGGTAGCGTGTCCAAGAAGACCGATTACGTAGTGGCAGGGGCAGAAGCAGGGACTAAGCTCGAAAAGGCCTTGGCGCTCGGTTTAAGCGTCTTGGACGAGGTGGAATTTCGTAAACTGTTGGCGTCGAATGCCTAAGGAACATTTAAGCAATTGCGCGCCCGAATTTACCGCAAATAAACGCGATTAATCGCCCACAATCCTTGCACAAGCGCCGCGCGTGTGGCAGAATTCGCGCCTCTTTGCGGAGTGGTAGTTCAGTTGGTTAGAATACCGGCCTGTCACGCCGGGGGTCGCGGGTTCGAGTCCCGTCCACTCCGCCAGTAATACTAGATAAAGCGCCCTGATTTTTGGGGCGCTTTTTCTTTTTTGCAATTTCAGCGGAACCGTTGCGTTGGTTCGCGATACTAAATCCGTACCGAGCTTTTATTTGAACCGCTGATTTCGACTTTTGCTGTGTTTCATCAGCGCTAAAAGCAAAACAAAAAAATGGCCCGCTGAGTTTTCAGCGGGCCATTTTTTCTTGTCTCAGAAAAATTATTTTTTCTTTGCTGCTTTTTTGCCGGCAACTGCGGTCTTGAAGGTTGCGCCTGCAGTAAAGCGGGGCACGGTGGTGGCGGCGATTTTCAGCTCTTTGCCTGTCGCTGGATTGCGACCAACGCGAGCAGCGCGCTTGGATGATTTGAACGTACCAAAGCCAATCAGGGCAACGGTGTCGCCTTTGGCAACAGTTTTAACGACGGTGGCGATAAGTGCCGCAACAGCTTTTTCGGCAGCGGCTTTGGACAGGTCGGCGGCGGCAGCGACTTGTTCAATCAGTTCAGATTTATTCATGTGGCATGTTCCTTAAGAGTTGTGTGAGGTGAAGCTGCGGGCAATTCTGCATCAGTTGGCGGTAAATGGTGCACGTTTTTGCAGAAATTTTTTTATTACTCAAATTGTGGGTTGCTACGAAGATGCCATTTGCACAAGCGAATCAGCACCATCGCTAATCTTACACCGGCACACAGGGCAGTTTCAAGCACTAGCAAGGCGTCCAAGTAAGGAAATTTAGAACGCGCCAATCGCTAGACCTGCCGCGAGCGTCGCACCAAGTTCTACGCCTCGCGCGAGGTCACTGGTGGAAATGTGTTTTGGCGCCAAGATCTGTTCGGGATTTTGCGCATGAGTGCAGATGATGAGTGGCGCGGCCGCGGCTTCCAAGCGCCAGCCGGTGGCAATACGTTCAATCTGGCGCGCGGCATTGCTACCATCGCTACCGGCGCAAATGATGCTGGCGTAACGGCGTCCACTAATTTGGCCCAGCACACCGTAGTAACAGCGATCAAAAAAATCTTTCATCAGCCCGGCAATCGCGGCAAGGTTTTCTGGCGTCGCAAAAATGTAGGCATCGGCGGCCAGCACGTCGGCCGGGTTAGCCGCCGTGGCATGGAGCAGACGTACTTGCACTTCAGGGTCGCCAATTGTGCCTTCGATGTTTCTAGCGCCACTTGCTGCAGCTTCGGCCATTTGTGCCGTCGCCCCGGTGGTTGAGTGATAAACAATTAGCAGCGTTTTCATGTTGGCAACCATTGCGTTGTTGAGTTTAAGTGCTAGTGGGGCGCACCGGCGCAATGCTTCATGCTAACAAGATTTAACCACCTGGCACCATGCCCTGCATTTCATCCTATCAAATCTGCGTTTCATGCCACCGCCGACGGCGTGTCAGTAGCACCAACTGGCGCGCGCGGTAGAATTCCGGCAGATGATTTAGCGTGGCAAATGTATCAACTTAATGCGGTATAGCACGGTGTTCAATCTTCTATTTTTTTTCGAAAGTTTCCGCGATGCGACAAAGAATTTTTACACTGTTTATGTGTGCTGTGGCCTTAACCGCCTGTAACAAACCAGAGGCCAAACCGGATGCGGATGTGACTGATCGCGTCTTACAGATTTCAGCCGAAGACTTGCTGCCGATTCAAAGCAACGCGTTGGCGATGGGTGCGGTAATTACCGGCACCGTGCAGCCATCGCGGCGCGCCGATTTGCGTGCTGAAGTGCAGGCCGTGGTGCTTCAGGTGCTCAAGGAAAACGGCGACAAAGTCAAACGCGGTGATTTGTTGGTGCGCCTCGATGACACGGCAATTCGTGACAGTATGAATTCGGCTGGCGAAGCAGTGCGCGCAGCTAGCCAATCTTTTGATCAAGCCGAGCGACAATTGCAACGACTGAAAAAACTGCGCGATTCGGGTATGGTAACGACGCAGCAGTTGGAAGATTCGGAAATTCGTCGCAACAATGCACAAAGTGATCTGGCAGCCGCACAAACGCGCCAAGCGCAGGCAAGGCAACAGCTGCAGCGCACCGAAGCGCGCGCACCTTTTGATGGGGTGGTGAGTGACAAAAAAGTGTCGGCGGGTGATACGGCGCAGGTTGGTAAAGAGTTGCTAAAAGTGGTGGATCCAACCAGTTTGCGTTTTGAAGGATTTGTTTCTGCCGACAGTATTGGCAGCGTCAAGCTCGGCGAAAAAGTGAGTTTCCGCATCAATGGCTACGGCGCTGATGAATTCACCGGCACGGTCACTCGCGTTAGCCCTTCGGCCAATCCAGCAACTCGGCAAGTCGAAGTGCAGGTTGGTTTTGATAGCGGCAAACAACCGGCGCTCTCCGGTTTATTTGCCGAAGGTCGTATCGCGGCAGGCGGGACGGCATTGACCATCCCAGCCAGTAGTTTGGTCATGGAAAGCGACAAAGCCTACGCCTGGAGCGTGAATGGCACCAGCTTGAAAAAATCACCATTGAAGTTGGGTGTCCGTGATTCGCGTCGTGGTGATTATGTAGTGATCAGCGGATTGTCTGAGGGGGACCAGGTCCTACGCGCGCCGGCGGTGACATTAAAAGACGGACAGAAAATTAAATTGGCCGCCACTGCCAAGGCTGCGTCGGCCAAAGCAGATACCGCCGAGCTTGCAAACGACAAGACTAAGAAAGGCGGCTAAAAATGTTCCTTTCAGACTTCAGTATCAAGCGACCCGTATCGATGGTGGTGATCATCGTCATGCTGATGTGCCTTGGTCTTTTGGCACTGAAAAATCTGCGGGTCAATCAGATTCCAGATGTTGAGCAGCCGGTGATCGTGGTGAGCATTCCATATCCGGGTGCATCGCCTGATACGGTTGAACGCGAAGTTATCAATCGCATTGAAAAGCAATTTTTGAGCATTTCCGGTGTGTATCAGATTCGCGCTACCGCGAGCGAAAGCAACGCGCAAATTGTTGTCATCTTCAATTTCAAGAAAAACATGATTGAAGCCGCCGACGAAATTCGCAACGCGATTGGTGCCGTGCGGCACAAATTGCCAACCGAAATGCGTGAACCCATATTGCGGCACATCGACCCCGGTGCCCGACCGATCATGCAAATCGCTTTGTCTTCCGACACACTAAGTCACGCCGAAATTTCGCGGATGGCTGAAGATGTATTGGCAGATCGTTTCCGTGGCATTGAGGGCGTTTCGATAGTAAATGTCGGTGGCTCCTTGCGTCGCGAATTAAGCATCTTGTTGCGCGCCGAGAAACTGCGCGAATTAAATATTTCAGTGACCGATGTCACTAATGCTTTGCGCAATCAGAATTTGACCGCACCGGTCGGGCGCATCCGTGGCGTACTGGACGAGCAAAGTATTCGCCTGGTCGGTCGAATCGAATCACCCGCTGATTTTGGGCAGGTGGTGGTCAAGCGGATGGGTGGCGAAGTGTTGCGACTCGGGCAGATCGCTGAAATTTCAGATGGCTTCGCCGATTTGTCGAGCTTTAGTTTGCGTAATGGCAACCCTAACGTAAGCCTTTCTATCACCCGCGCCCGCGATGCCAGTACGGTGAGTGTGGCAAACCGAATCCGTGCGGCGGTGGAAGAAGTAAACGGAACAGCTGAAAAGCCAGGCACTTTGCCTACTGGCACCAAGCTAACCATTACTGAAGACGGCGGCGAGGACGCGCAAGACAGTCTTAACAATGTTATTGAGTCTTTGGTGTTTGGTGCGCTGTTGACGGTCTTTGTGGTCTACGCATTTCTAAATTCGTGGCGCTCGACTTTGATCACCGCGCTAAGCTTGCCGACCTCGGTAATCGCTGCGTTCATCGCAGTGTGGCTGTGCGGCTTTACGCTTAATTTCATGACTTTGCTTGGGTTGTCGCTTGCCATCGGGGTGTTGATTGATGATGCGATTGTGGTGCGTGAAAACATTGTGCGGCATATGCAAGCCGGTAAAGATCGACTTACCGCAGCGTCCGAAGGCACGCGAGAAATTGGCATGGCAGTGGTGGCAACAACGTTTTCAATCATCGCCGTTTTCATCCCGATTGCATTTATGCCCGGTAGCTCTGGCGAATGGTTCCGGCCCTTTGCACTCACAGTTGCAACATCGGTATTGGTGAGTCTATTCATTTCATTTACGCTAGACCCGATGTTGTCGGCCTACTGGGGCGATCCGCCGGGTCATCACGACGCGCCACGTCGCGGCATCGGTCGCCACTTGCAGCGTTTTAACCGTTGGTTTGATGCGCAAGCCAACGGTTACGGCAAGGTGATCACATGGGCGCTGCATCACCGCCGTTCGATGGTGTTTATCGCGGCAGTGAGCTTCATCGCAGCCATTGGCTTGCAGGGGATGCTCGGTGTTCCAGTTTCCTGCCCAAATCCGATGGTGGCACGTTAGCCATTGACGTCCGGGTTCCTTCGTCAGCAAGCTTGGGCTATGCAAAGCTCAAAGTTGAAGCGGCGGCCAGTCTGGCGCGAACGATGCCAGAAACCGTGTTTACCAACAGCAATGTGAATGCTGGGGGTGGTCGTGTCTATGTAGACATTGGCAAGAAAAATGCACGCTCGCGAGATTCAGATGCGATTGCCGCCGATCTACGGCAACTACTCAAGCAACTTGTTGGCGGCGAGTTTGTCGTGCTCGATGATTTGAATAGCGGCGTGCGCAAACCGATCCAAATTAACTTTTCAGGACCGGACGCACGGGTGTTGACCGCAATTGCTAATGAGTACAAAGAGCGCTTGGCCAAAGTACCCAATGCGGTGGATGTCGGTCTATCGGAGCAAGAGCCCAAAGACGAATTACGTATCGAGCTTAATCGCGGCTTGGCCAATTCCCTTGGCATATCGATGAACGATGCCGCGCAGGCATTGCGTGTTGCATTCGCCGGCGTTGAGGTGGGCGACTGGGTTGATCCAATTGGTGAATCGCGTGATGTGGCGGTGCGTCTCCATCCCGATGATAGAGTCAGCGGTGAAAACATCGAGCATTTGCCGATCAACGTCAGCGGCACAGGACAAATGGTTCCACTCAACCAAATTGCCACCGTCTCGATGGGTAAAGGACCTTCACAAATCCAACACCAGGACGGCAAACGGATGATTGCTGTGTCGGCCAATGCGCAAGGACGCTCGGTTGGCGAAGTCAATGCGGATGCAATAAAAATCGCTAAACAAATTTCCTTTCCTAAAGGATTTGGTGTCGAGTTAGCCGGGTCTGGCCGTGAACAAAAGGAATTGTTTGGCGCCATGCTGACAGCGCTCGCGATGGGTGTTGCCTTGATGTATTTGACCCTGGTGATTCAGTTCAATTCATTCACTGCACCCGTTGCCGTGATGATTTCTTTGCCACTGTCGCTAATCGGCGTCGTCATTAGTTTGCTACTGACCGGCGGGACGCTGAATTTGATGAGTTTGATTGGCGTCATCATGCTTATGGGATTGGTCGCTAAGAACGCCATCCTGCTGCTCGATTGCGCACGCAAACGCGAGGCTGAAGGCTATGAACGCGAGGAAGCGTTGATGTATGCCGGACGGCTACGCCTGCGCCCGATTTTGATGACTACCTTTGCGTTGATTGCGGGGATGTTGCCTGTTGCAATTGGTACTGGTGAGAGCGCTGAGTTCTATCGGCCACTGGCGGTGGCCATCATCGGTGGCACGATTACTTCAACGATTTTGACCTTGCTAATCGTGCCGACTTTTTACGACATCATCGAAATCAAACACGACCATGCGCTTGAGAAATATCGTCTGCGGACTGTGCGCTTCGGCAGTTTCCTGGCGGGTGCTTCGATTGTCGTTGAGACAATTTTCTTCCTGTTGCTGTTACGGTTTGGCTACCGTATGACGCGGAAGTTTTTCTCTCGGATTGGCGCTTGGCGGCAACGGCGACAAGGGCTGGCCGGCGTCTGATTGACGGCGTGTGGCCAGCACCAACTGGCAGGTTTATGACAAATTCAGCGAGCGGCGCAAGGCCGCTCGGCGATGCGCCCGTACCATGCGGCCAGATGCGGCATCTCTTCATTTTCGGGGCGAAATTTCATCAAACCGCGCGCGAATTCCGTCGCCGCAAACGCCGTGATGTCGGCAATGGTAAAACGATTCCCGGCGACGAATTCATGGCTGGATAATTCGCTATTCAACCAGCGCGCAACATCGCGCATTTTCTCGCCTTGCGAATTGCCAAAATCAGCAAATTGCGGTTGTTCCAGCGGTGCAAGCCCAGGGTGGGTATGACGTATCCAATTGCCGATCGCGCCTAACAGGTAAAACTCTACGCGGCGATCCGACATCTCGATGAATGCGCGCTCTTCGAAGGTTCTACCCATCAAATTTGGTTCGGCAACCAGACCTTCCAAGTAAGTACAAATCGCGCGAGTTTCACCCAGCATGCGTCCGTCATCGAGCTCCAATACGGGAATTTTTGCCAATGGACTTTTGGCCAAAAACTCGGCGCTGCGGTGCTGTTGATTATTCAAATCGACCATCACTAATTCGATGTTGGTGATATTTTTCTCGGCCATAAACATCGTCACTCGACGAGGATTGGGCGCACGTGCAGAGGTGTGGAGCTTCATAAATTAAACGCCACCCGTTCGCGACTGTCCGGTTTCCAGCATTTTGCGTGCTTCGTCGGCAAACTGCTTTGCTTTGGCGTCATTGTCGGTGCGCAAATCCAAAGATGAGCTTGGCATTTCTATGCCCTTGGCCACCGCCGGCCGTGCTCGCAATTGATCACGCCAGCGCAGCAGGTTGGGCAGGTCATCGACTTCAACACCCGACCAACGATGGGTGCGCACCCAAGCCCAATTGGCGATATCAGCAATCGAATAATCGCCGGCGAGAAATTCGTGGTCTTTGAGTCGCGTGTCGAGTACGCGAAACAGACGGCGGCATTCACCTTGATAGCGGTCGATGGCGGGTTGTATTTTTTCCGGGAAGTAGCGGAAGAAAACATTGGCTTGTCCCATCATCGGGCCGATACCGCCCATTTGAAACATCAGCCATTGCATCACTAGCGAACGACCTTTGGCATCCGTCGGCATCAGCTTGCCGGTTTTCTCGGCGAGGTAAATCAAAATCGCGCCGGATTCAAACACCGCGAAATTGTCGGCATCGGTATCGACAATAGCTGGTATGCGACCATTGGGACAAATCGCTAAAAACCAGTCTTCCTTTTGCACGTTTTTGGATAGATCGAGTACATGCATTTCGTAGGGCAGACCGAGTTCTTCCAAAGCGATGGAAGCCTTGTGGCCATTGGGTGTGGCAGCGGTGTAGAGATTAATCATAGCGACTCACTTTCAATTGAGCGTGGCGAGAAATTCTTTGATGGCTTGATTCACTTCAGTTGCATGGGTCATGTTGGCGGCGTGTCCGCCACCGGCAACGACTACCAATTTATTGTTTGGAATTCTTTGCGCAAGGTTCTGTGCGCGCTCAAGCGGAATTGCTGCGTCAGCATCGCCATGCACCACCAATGTCGGTGCCGTGATTTTGTGTAGCTGGTCAGTGAGATCGTCGCGGGTTACCAAGGTGTTAAAAATTTGCTGCAAGTTGGCGGGTGTCACTTTGGCCCATTTGATGCGCCAAGGCGCGCCGACAAATCGTTCGCCACCAATAATGTGTTCGAGTGTCGCAGCGATTTCTTCAGACATGCCATGTGTCATCCAGGACTCAACCAGTGCCATGTGATGCGGCAAGGCTTCGGGAATTTCGGTACCGGCTTGCGAGCCCAAAAGCACCACTCCGCGCACGGCATCGGAGTGAGTGAGTGCAACGCGCAAGGAGAGGAATCCACCTTGTGACATGCCGATGAAAACTGCCTTTTTGATACCCAGCGACGCGAGCAGTGCGACCGCATCGTCGGCTGAATCGTAGTAGGAAAATGCACTGACGGCATTACCGCTGCCGCCATGCCCGCGCTCATCCCAAGCAATGCAGCGATAGTCATTTTTGAAGGCTTCAATTTGCGCTTCAAACATGCTGCAATCCATCAACAATCCATGCGAAAAAATCAGCGTCGGTTTGTCACCGCCGGTATCGGTGTAGTGAAGGTTTTGGCCGTTAACTTTTGCGTAGGGCATGCGCGTTCCTTTGACGTTGAATGCTTGGAATGTTTGAGTTTAGGCTGTGTGGCTATACAACCATCGAAATGCGTCGATTTAGCCAGCTACCGATGGCGATGATTTCCTCGATGCAAACTGAATGCGGCATTGGGTAAGTATGCCAGTCAACTTTGTATTCACTACGCAGCAAAAAATCTTTCGCGTCAGTACCCAAACGCAGCGGCACGACATCGTCGTAACTACCGTGCGCGGCAAAGATCGGCGTGTCGCGATTTGCTGCAGTCCGCTCCGCTTCGATCAACGCAGGCGAGGGCAGGTAACACGACAAGGCAACGATGCCCGCGAGTTTTTCAGGATGCGTCAGTCCCGCGCTGTAAGCCATCGCACCACCCTGAGAGAATCCAGCAAGGATAATTTTTTCACAAGGAATGCCGCGTGCATTTTCGGTTTTGATCAGCGCGCGCACGATGTCGCGCGAGCTTCGTATCCCCGCTTCATCGACATCCCGTTGCCCGCCGCCCAAGGACAAAATGTCGTACCACGCGCGCATCACGTAGCCGTTGTTGCAAGTCACCGGTATCATCGGCGCATGCGGAAAAATAAAGCGCACAGCGGCGTTCGGTGACAGGCCAAGCTCAGGAACAACGGAGACAAAATCGTTACCGTCGGCACCCAAGCCATGCAGCCAAATCACTGTGTGCGTTGGGTTTGGCGTGGTTACTATTTCAATGGATGGGTCCGGTTGGGTCATAGTTTGCCTTCTTAAAATGATCGTTTATGACGGCGTGTGGCCAACACCAACTGGTGAGTTTTTCCATTCCGGTGAGAGCAGGGCATATAGACCAGAGTCAACGAATTCGCCTGCGTCGACGTAGCTTTGACGTTGTGTGCCTTCATGTCTAAAGCCGAGGCGCAGCAGGGCCTTGGCCGAAGGAATATTTCGCGGGTCGATGACGGCATTAAGCCGATGTAAATTCAATTCGCCGAATGCGTGATCGATTAAAGCTGTCACTGCTTCGTTGACATAACCGGCACCCCAATAATCACGCCCGAGCGCATAGCCGATTTCGGCGTTGCGATTTGTGGTGTCGATGCGGAATAGAACGCAAGTGCCGATGACTGCGTTGCTGGCTTTGTTCAGAATGATGAATTGCTCCGCAAACCCAGCTGCAATATCTCCCGCGCGGCGATTGAACCAGCGATGCGCATGATCCATATCCGGCCAGCGCACCGGCGCGCAGTAGCGGCCAACTTCGGGGTGATCGTAACAAGCGAACACGGCGGCCAGATCGCTCTCCAGCAGCGGGCGAATCAACAGCCGCGAGGTTTGCAACCTGGTGCTCAATTGGCTTTCTTCGCTTGAATAGCTTCAATTTGATCCATGATTTTGTTCATCCGCGCAACCAATGCTTGATAGGGCGCGGGGGATGCCAAATCAACGCCAGCTTGCTTGACTAACTCGTAGGGATAGCGCGAGCCGCCAGCACGTAAGACGTTGAGATAACGCTCGCGCGCACCCGGGGTGCCTTTGAGAATTTCTGCGGCGAACATCGAACCAGCCGAAATGGAAGTGGCGTATTGAAATACATAAAAGCCGCGATAAAAATGCGGAATGTAAGCCCACTCGACGGTGTACAGATCGTCGATTTTCACGACACCTTCATTGTCGCCGTGATAGCGCTTCAAAATGTCACCGTAAATTTTGGTAATGGCTTCACCGGTCAATGATTCACCCTTGTCGACCTTGGCATGCACCGTGCGTTCAAAGTCGGCAAACATCGCTTGACGGAAAAATGTACCGCGCAGATTTTCCAGATCCGAGCCGAGATAGAGCAGGCGCTCCTCATCAGTCTTGGCGATTTTCATCATGTGATTGAGCAAGAAGACTTCGTTGGTGGTCGAAGCAATTTCTGCGGTGAATGTTGGGTAATCAGCGGTGATGTAGGGTTGCGCCTTGTTCGCCAAATACGAATGCATCGCATGACCCCATTCGTGCGCCAAGGTCGACACCGATGCGTAGTCATCGTTGTGGTTGAGCAGTAAATAGGGATGCACATCGTAGGCCGAGCCATTCATATAAGCGCCGGAGGCTTTACGTGGTCGTGAATACACATCCATCCAACGGCTTTTTGTCCCTAGTGTCATCGCTTTGACATAGTCGTCGCCCAGCGGGGTGACCGAAGCGAGCATCAACGCGGTGGAATCCTTGATCGAGTAAACCTGCGTGCTTTTCACCAGCGGTGGATAGATGTCGTAGTAACGCATTTCAGTCACGCCGAGCATTTTTGCGCGCAGTTTGAAGTAGCGGTGCAGCGTCGGCAAGTTGGCGTTGGCTTGTTCGACCAAGGTGTTGTACACCGCTACGGGCAGCTTGTTGCCATCGAGCGCTTGGGTCAGCGAATCCGGGTAGTTGCGAACCTTGGAATACACCGTGCTCTTTTTCAAATATTCGTAGAAATTCACGCCGTAGGTGCGCTCGAATTCTTTCCATTTTCCCCAGAACGCATCAAATACCTTCTTGCGATCTTCGCGATTGGGGAGTGAGCGATATTTGGTGTACGCCGACTGATCAACAAGGACTTCTGTGCCGTCAGAAAGTTTTACCTTTGGCCACGGCATGTCGGCGTTGGATAAAGTGCCATAAACCGCTTCTGCCGCGTTGGTGGCCGAACCGAAGGTGGCAATCAAAGCTTCGCCACGTTTATCCAATGTGTGCTCGGCAGAGCGCAAGACGTTGTCAAGCGGCTGACGATAAATCGCCAGGGATTTATCTTTTTTCAGGAATGCATCCACTTTAGCGCGACCCATTTTCAATAACTCGGGGCTGGCAAATGAACTGGCTTCCTGTAATTTATTTCCCAACACATCAGCACGTTGGCTCAAATCCATTCCAGCGGTGGCACCAGTATCTTCATCGCGCCATTGAAAGGCATAGCTCGCCAGCAATGCGTAGCGTTTTTGCAAATCGGAATTCAAATCCATGCAACGTTTGAATTCCTTGACCGAGGACGCGAGCTTGCCGCTACAAGCAGTAAATTCTTTGAGTTGCGCTTCAAGACGTACGGCATCTTTATCCCAGTCGGCTTGGGATTTGTACATGTCTTTCAAGTTCCAGCGATCAGCTTCGGTTTCAGCCGGGTTTGCTGCATTGGCAAGGCTGGCAAAAAGTGCCAATACCGTAATGCTGCTAAATTTCAATTTGGAAATCATTGCTTCGCCCTTTAAAAGTGAGGATGCACCTGCCCGCATAATGTGGGCTCGTTCGCTTCGTCGTCTATCGGATTTTTCGATCGCGCAAAAGTTCTGATCGGCGCAAATCGCATAGATACAGTCTAGCTAAGGATCAAGGCAATTTCCACCTATGAAAAGCACATTTTGGTTGCCCGCATGATTGAACTTTTGACTAAACGCCTGCATGACTATCGCCCGCGCCGGATACCGGGACGGAATTTAGTCACTCGCTGCGGGGTTGTGATTTTGATTGCCGAACACGGACTGAAAAAGTCTGATGCGATGCCTACGATTTTGATGATGCAACGCGCCGAACGCGCCGGCGATCCGTGGTCAGGCGATGTGTCTTTCCCCGGTGGCAAACAAGATGCAAGCGATGCCAATACACGCGCTGCTGCACTACGTGAGTTGCACGAGGAAACTGGATTTATTGCAGATGGTATGGTCACGCCGATAGGAAGATTGTCTGACCGAGTAACGCGCGAACACGGACGCAATCGACCGATGATTGTCTCGCCTTATGTTTATGTCACGCAAAAGGCGGTGGCGCTTAAACCAGGCGCAGAAGCGGCATCGTTGGTCTGGGTACCGCTGTCATTTTTGACCGACCGCGCACGCCGTACGCGAAAAATCTGGCGCGTTGCCGGTGTGCCGCTTCCCGCTCCTGCTATCGACATCGGCAGTGCAGTTTTGTGGGGATTGTCGCTAATGATGGCGGATGAATTGGTCAGAGCAGGGGGATTGAAAAGCCTAGGCAAAGCGTGAGCGAGTTGGTGCTGACCACACGCCGTGTGGTTAGCACCAACTCAAATTACGCCGATCAACAAGCGCTTGCGATCAAGCCTTAATCAAGCCTTCGGCGCGCATTGCGGCGATGACTTTCTCACGGCTGCCAACGCGAGTGACGAAAGCTTTGACCAGCGGCCACTGGGCAAGATCAATGCCGACGAAATTTGTCCAGTTGGCGACGACGAACAAGTAGGCGTCGGCGACGGTGAAGGTGTCACCCATCAGATAGGCGCGGCCATCCGCTAATTCGGTTTCAATGAATGCCATTTTGCGTCCAACCAAGGCGACAGCCGCGGCACGAGCTTCGGCTGAAAGATCGGGCGAGAACAATGGGCCGAAGGCTTTGTGTAATTCAGAGCCGATGTAGTTCAGGTGTGATTGCACTTGCGCCCGCTCTATGCTGCCAGCTTTAGGTAGCAATCCAGCGGCAGGGTTTTGGTCAGCAATGTATTGCAATATTGCCGGCCCTTCGGTCAGGATTACGTCGTTGTCCAGGCGCAGCGCGGGCACATAGCCTTTCCGGTTGATCACTTGAAAATCCGCACCCGATGCGGTCTTTTGTGTTTTGGTGTCGACCTTTTCAACCTCGAAAGTCGCGCCGATTTCGTGCAAGGCGATGTGTGAAGCGAGTGAGCAAGCGGCGGGCATGTAATAAAGTTTCATTGCGGTGTTTCCTTTCGTAATGGAAGATTTTGCGAATCAGTGCGCATGGTATTGGCAATGATTTCGTTTGTAAACTAGATTTCCATTGGATACTATAATATTCGGTTTCCAAATGGTTACTAAGTTAACTCACTCAGTTGAATAAATATGGTGCTAAAAGTCCGCAAGAATCAAAGCCCCAAGCCGCCTGAGGCCTGTCCAATATCAACTTGCATGTCATTCCTGGGCGGTGCATGGACGGCTAATATCATCTGGAATCTCACCGGCGGGCCACGACGCTTTAACGAATTGCGCGCCGATATTCCGAAAATATCGCCAAAAATTTTGTCCGCGCGGGTTCGTTTTTTGGAAGTCGAAGGCATCATTAGCCGTGAAGTGAAAACCACATCGCCGCCATCGGTTGAATATTCGCTGACCAAACTTGGCCGTGAATTGCTACCCGCAATTGAAGCCGTAGCCTCGGTGGGACAAAAGCTAAAGAAACGCAATATCGAACGCAAAAATTCCGCTTGAGCGGGCGTTGCGATTACCTCGCGTCGCCTGAGCCCGTTGCTTGGGCAGTGACTTAATGTGTGTCCGCTGCCGCGCGCTGGATAGTCGCCAACAAAGTCCCAGCGACGACAAACATGCTGCCGAACACGCGATTCAGCGTGCCGATGTGCGCAGGTGATTTGAGTGCTCTCAACACGCGCGATGCTAGCGCCGTATAGCCGCCCATCACCACTAAGTCGGTAAATCCTATAGTCGCTCCGATGATGAAATATTGCGGCCATAGCGCTTGAGTCGGGTCTATGAAGTGCGGCACCACGGCCAGCAAAAATATCGTGCCTTTGGGATTGACGGCGTTGATAACCCATCCCCGAAGAATCATGCGGCGTGCGGTAACGTTGGTAGTACCAACACCATCCGCAGGCACATCTAGCGGCATACTTGGCGCACGAAACTGTGAAATACCAAGCCAGATTAAGTACCCGGCACCAAGCCATTTGATAACGCCAAAAGCCAGCGACGATGTCGCAACGATAGTACCCAACCCGACACCGACGATGATGACCTGCGTCCAGATGCCGAGTATCAAGCCTATCGTCGTAATGTAGCCGCGCAAGAAACCGTGGTTGAGTCCAGCACTCATCGCCGCCACTGCTCCCGCGCCCGGCGAAATACTTATCGCCCATGATGCGGCGAAGAAGGCTAACCAAACTGAAAGTTCCATGCTGAAAATCCCGAAAATTTGTTGATGCTTAGATGAAACGACCGTTGGTTTTGAACTGATCGGTCGCGGCGACGAGCGCCGCAGAAATACCAGGTTCAAACGCCGAATGACCGGCATCGGGAATCATCTGAAACACCGCTTCCGGCCAAGCTTGGTGCAAGCGATAGGCCGATAGCGGTGGGCAGACGACATCGTAGCGACCTTGCACAATGACGGCTGGCAGGTGTCGAATTTTGTCGACATTGCGGATCAATTGATCTTCGCTGAGGAAGGAGTCGTGCAGGAAGTAGTGCGCTTCGAGACGGCCGATGCCGAGACCGACTTCTTCTGATCCGAAATGATCAGTCACATCCGGCTGCGGCAGCAGATGCAGACAGCTGCCTTCGTAGCGGCTCCAGGTGCGGGCGGCGGCAGTGTAGATTTTCGGGTCGTCGCAAAATAGTAATTTCGCATAGGCCTGCAACACGTTGCCGCGCTCAGCTTCCGGCAAGGGTGCAACCAAGCGCGCGTGCTCTTCGGGGAAGAACCATTTCACGCCATTGAGAAACCAGTCGATCTCGGCAGGCGTGCATAAAAATATCCCGCGTAAGACAAAACCTGTGCATCGTTCTGCATGAGCTTGACCATAAGCCAGCGCCAGCGTGGAGCCCCAAGAGCCGCCGAACACCAACCATTTTTCGATGTGCAACATTTCGCGGATTTGTTCGATGTCTTGAATCAATAATTGGGTGGTGTTGTTGCGATACTCGCCCAATGGCGTTGATTGTCCTGCGCCGCGTTGATCAAACAAGACGATACGGTAATACGCCGGATCGAAAAATTGCCGATGCGTTGGCGACAAACCACCGCCCGGTCCGCCGTGCAGAAAAATCACCGGAATGCCATTGGGATTGCCGCATTCTTCCCAATAAATGTTGTGGATTTCATCGACCGCCAAACGGCCGCTGCGAGTGGGTTCTAGCGCTGGATATAGTGCGGTGTTGGTGCTCATTGCAAGATGGCTCCTTGGGCGGTGGCGGGGTATTGCTGGTATATCCAACGTTCAAAGTTTTGACACATCGCGTCGTCGGATTGGCTGTTATCGGCCAGCACCTCTGCACCATGGACGATACGGATGGTCGCGTCCAAGTTGCCTGCCGTCACCGCGGGATATTCGCGCGTTGCAGCCGTAGCGATTTTGGCTTTGGCTTCGGCCCAAGCTTCATCGACGGTTTGATTGCAGCTATCGGCCAGATACTTTGCATTGAACGGCTCGCCAGTGAGGCTGATCAAGGTTTCGTTGTGGCTCAAGCTGTTGCCGGGCGCCCAGTAATGCTCGGCCAGTGCGGGACCAATCGCCGGGTTGTCGGTCAGATAGCCGTACTTGCGCTCGAAATAGGCACGCGTTTGATACACCGCCATGTTGGCCAACAAGTAGCCTTGATACGACGCAGCAGATTCCTGATTCAGCAAATGCGGAATCGCCAACAGCGGGCGCGGCCCAACCGGAATACCAAGGATGCGTTGTTCGCACTGACGCGCCAGCGCAAGTACCGTTTCGTCGTTCAGCGCATCATCGCTTAGCTGATATAGCGCACGCTCGAAATACGGCACCACCAAAATGCCGCGCTCGGCATAGGCGGCGAACGGTTGCGTAGTCTCGATCCGTTGCCGGATCAGCGCATCGGGAATCGCCTCGCCGGCGGCATTGCGGGCGTAGCGCTTGAGCCAGTCGGCATCCTCGAGCAAGCTGTCGCAGAACATCGACTGTGTCTCGGCATAGGCCATCGAAGTCGGCGGAAATTCCTGCGAGAAGCAGGGCGAGTTCTGCGTCACGTTGGCGAAATGCGCGGCGTGTCCACCTTCGTGAAACAGCGTGTTGATTGCCCGCGCACCACTGCCCACC
This sequence comes from Rhodocyclaceae bacterium, assembly GCA_016721505.1. Taxonomy (GTDB): domain Bacteria; phylum Pseudomonadota; class Gammaproteobacteria; order Burkholderiales; family Rhodocyclaceae; genus JADKHX01. The sequence continues at coordinate 187,386 of JADKHX010000009.1, forward strand.
TGGTCCGGCTGCGCCTCGGCAGTGAAGTTAATTTGGCCGGCGACCCAATGCTTATTGCCGTCGAAAAAACTGGGAATCGGGCCATGACAAAAACCGTTTTGATATTTACCTTTGCGCTCCAGCAAATCCAATTGCAGTGTTGCGCCGCGATACGAAATGCCGAGACGGCGGAAGCTTTCCACCCAGCGCTGCAAGCCTTTGGCGAACGACAAATACGGATCGAACTGGCGGGTGATGTCGCCGCTGATATTGAAGCGAAGATTCCACGGTTTGGTTGCATCGCTGCCATGCGTTTGCGTCAGGTCCTGCATCGCTCGTTCGTTGGCGGAACGCGTCCGTGCTTCAAAGTCGTCGAGTACCGCAAACAATTCGGCTGACGACATCTGCTCGTTTTTGCGCACCTTGTATTCGAAATAATCGGGAAAGCCCTGGGCGCGGGCAAAGGCATTACGTTTGCGCACAATGTCGAGGAAGCCGTTGGCCAGTACCCATTTTTCCAAACCCAACAGAGCATCGTGTGAACTCTTGCGCGCCGCTTCATTCGGGTTGGTGCCAAGATTGGTGCTGAGCATGGAGAGCGTCGCTTCCTCGCGCTCGCCAGCCTCGTTGATATGATGCAAGGCCAAATCCTTGCGCTTAGCAAACAGGTCTGATTCCATATCGATCAGTTCGCGCATCAGTTCGCGGGCTGCATCGCTATCGACGATGTTGCATTCAAACAATGCCAGCCAGCCTTTCAGGCCGTGTTGCAAGCTTTGTTTCTCGGCGGATTCGGGCTTCTGTTCTAGCGTTGCCAGCGCTTCGCGCACGCTGGCGAGTCTGGCGGGATCGGAGATAAATGACTTGTAGGCCTGTTCCGCCTTGGCAAATCCGGCGTGATCGTCGGAGAAAGCCATGTAGGTGCTCCAGAACAGGTCTTCTTTGGTTTTGTGTACGGTGAGGTAGTCGTGGTTAAGGGATTCAAACAGCTGGCGGGGAGTTGTCATGGCGGATTCCATACCTGATCGGCGCAAGAGAAGGGCAGGATTTTCGCATACCAAATTTGTGATTGGATGTTGCTCGTGAGTGTCTCGCCAGTTGGTGCTGGTCGCACACCGTTCGTTCGACGCACTTATACAAAATCACGGTATGTTTTTGTCTAAAACCCCTGCATCAAGAAATCGAGCGCCGCGACGATTTCGCCACGCTGTATGTCCAGGGTAGTAACCGGAGCGGTGAGAATTGCGTTTGGTACGGCGGCAATGAATTGGGTTGCCATCAACATTTCCTTGCCGCCGATAGAAAACACGGGGTTTAGCACCCGTGCCGGGAGTGGTGCCTTGCTGCGCGGCAGCAAGGGCACAACAACGCGGGTCTTTAAGTGGTCAAGAAGCTGCGACTGGACGACGAGTAAGAACCCTGCACCGTCTGGGTTGGTATGAACGTCAAAACGCGCCATCAAAAACTCCGATACTTTGCCAGCGGCAAGCCGTGCTTTTCAAAATACGTATTTGAACTATCGAGTGCCGCGCGGTTCTCGGCCAACCACAACTCGGCGCGCCTATCTGCAATCGCCTTAGCCAAGCCTGTTTCCGCTGCTTTAGATATATTGACCTCCAGCGCTTTAGCTTCTATCAGAAGTTGTTGATTGATTGAAACATTGGTCGGCTTCTTTTGGTGTTTGGCGCTTTGAACCTGAGTAGTCATTTTCTGCTCCATAGTTATGTGCATAAATCATGCGCAGATAATAGCTCGATTTAATTCGTGGCGAAAGGTATGCAGTTAATAATTTGCCGGTTGGTGCTGGTAAGACGCCGTCGTTCGCCATTGACGCCGCTCTGGATATACTTCCTCCACCTTTCATTGCGCGCCGGGCCAATGACCTCAACGTTGTTTCTTTCGATACATGAGCGTGATTGCATTTGATCGTCGACTACTAATACTCAGCGGCAAAGGCGGCGTTGGCAAGTCCACGGTCGCCGTTGCGGTGGGATTGCGCGCGGCGGAGCAGGGCTTGGAAACGCTGATCTGCGAAATGGGTGAAAACGAAAAGATTGCGCCGCTGTTTGGCCGTGCGGCCTCCAGTTTTCGTGAGACGCCGCTGGGTGTGCCGCGTTTGTCGTCGATTTATCTGGATCCGCAGGAAGCGTTTAACGACTACGTGCGTGCCAGTCTGAAGTTGGCGGCATTGGCAAGGCCGTTGATCGAATCACGCTTGATTCGGGCTTTCGTTCAGGCTGCACCTGGGCTTAAAGAGATCATGACGCTGACCAAACTGATGGAGTTTGAACGGCTAAAAGATCGTAAAGGCAAGCCGAAATATGATCTGATTATTTTGGACGCGCCAGCCACCGGGCATGGCATGACTTTGTTCCGCTCGCCAATGCTGGCGATGCGCGCAACCAAGGTGGGGCCGATTTATCAGAAGGCCAAGTTGATCTCTGATCTGCTCGCGGATACGGCTCGCACACGAATGCATATCGTAACGCTGGCAGAAGAAATGCCAGTCGCGGAAACCTTGGAAATGATTGCGGCGATGCGTGGCGATTTGCATATTCCACTAGGTGATATTGTGATCAATGCAGTGGCACCGCCAGCCTTTCAGGAGGCTTCCGGCGAGCTGCTAGACGCGTTACAGCAAGCCCCAGCCATCACCGCCGCTGCTGGTTGTTGGGGTGCAATCGGTCCGCAAGCGGTAATGGCGGTGGCGGCGCACATGGACGGACGCAGTAGGCTCAACGCGCACTATGTGCGACAGCTGCAAGACAGCACTGATCTAGCAACGATAGTGCTGCCGTTTGTCTTCGATACGCCTTGGAATGTCGCCAGCGCTCAGAAGCTGGCGGCACTTTTGCGATGAGCGGTCAAACGAACACCACTCAGGGCAATCAAATCGCCCGTGCGTTAGCCGAGCGGCGTTTGATTGTGGTTTGCGGCAGTGGTGGCGTTGGTAAAACCACCACTAGCGCGGCGCTGGCCTGTGCGGCGGCGCAGCAGGGGCGCAAAGTGCTGGTGCTGACCATCGATCCGGCACGGCGACTGGCCAGCGCATTGGGGTTGAGTGAACTTGATAACGAACCACGCAAGGTTTCGTCCAGCTTGTTTCGTGCCCAAGGACTGGTGATGAAAGGCAAGGGCGAACTGTGGGCGATGATGCTCGATACAAAGCGCACGTTTGACGATGTCATTCGCCGCTACGCGCCGCGCCCTGAGTTGGCCGAGCAGATTCTGGGAAATCTGATCTATCAGCAGGTATCGGATGCGCTGGCGGGGACGCAGGAATACATGGCGATGGAGCAGCTGTACGAACTAACGCGGGATGACAAGTACGATTTGATCGTGGTCGACACCCCGCCGACACAGCACGCGCTGGATTTTCTTGATGCCCCCGAGCGGATGATGAACGTACTTGACTCGGGCGTGGTCAAGTTGGTGTGGGGCGGCGCGCGCAAGGTCGGCAAGTCCTATCTGAGTTGGCTGCGGCGCAGTACCAAGGTAGTGGCGAGTCTGTTTGAGCGTATCACCGGCGGCGAACTGTTTGGTGATATGGCAGAGTTTTTTCAGGCCTTCGACGAACTTTATGCCGGGATTCGTGACCGCTCAAATGAAGTGAAGCAGATGCTGAAGAGCGATCAGACTTTGTTCTTTTTGGTCACCAGTCCGGCACCGTCATCCATGCAAGAGTCACAGTATTTCCTCGGCAAAATTGCCGGCTATGGCGTGACGCTGGGCGGCATCATTGTTAATCGTGTCCATCGTCTAACTGATGGAACCGTGCCGGTCGAAGGAGCCTTGCCGGAGGCCAAGCTAATTATTGATTGTCTGGTAAAAACGCAGGACTCCATGGTTAAAGACCTGCGACTAAAAACCTTGATCGATGAGTTGCTCGCGGCGTGGCAAAGCTATGCTGCCATGGCCAGCCACGACCAGCATCAGATTGAGCGGCTGACGGCCGGTCACAGCGCGCAAGTGATGCAAGTGCCTTACTTCGACAGCGATATCCATGATTTGCAGGGGCTAAATCGCCTCGGCGGATATTTGCTAACACCTAAAAGCTACGGCTAGAAAATATCCGAAAAAAGGCGCATGCTTGAACTGGTCAATTTGAATTTTGTAGGAGGCGATCATGTCTGAAAAAAATCTCAAAACTGCCGTTTGCCTGTTGGCATTGTGTAGCTGTGCTGTGGGCGCAAATAGCTGGGCGCGCGAACTGCCAGCCAGCGAGTTTCGCGGCACGATGATTACCATGACACGAGGTACGGTGGTTGCGGTTGATAAGGCAGCCAGGAAAATCAGTATTTCGCACCAGGGCAATTGGGATATCGAAATTCCAGCGACGACGACTGCGTTTTCTGTGGCGTCGACCGACATGGCCGATGGATTGGCGCCGGGTTCAGCCATATTTTTTATTGCCGGCGGTGACGCCAAAAAGCCGGAGTTGGTTCGACTAACACCGCGTCGTGCTAATGGATTTGCCTACTGATCTGAGCGAACTGAATTGAGCCGCTAGCTAAATCGGCAATTAGCTCGCCGGTGTCAGACCGCGCAAGATTTCTCGTCGTTCGAGACGTTGCGGGTCAAACGCCTGTATCAGTGCCGAAAATGCAGATTCTGCCGCGTTGCGATTATCTTGACTGAAATTGCACACGTACAAATCCAGCGTGACGGCGTTGAGCTCTGGCCAGGTATGTATCGCCAAATGTGATTCGGCCAAGACAATCGCACCGGTGACCCCGCCGCTGCTGCCGTCAGGATTTTTGAATTGATGAAAAGCTTCGGCAACCGGTGTTAAACCCGCCTTGGCGCACGCACTACGGCAAAGTTGAGCGAGCACGGTGACATCTGTCATGCACCGCGCAGTGCTGGCGCAGTCACGGGTGCAGTCGTACAGTTCGGCAAGTATGTGTAAGCCATTCATAGGGAGCGTGAGAAGGATACGCCAAGCCGCTTCAGCACGCGTTGTGCGGCCAATACGCCACGATAGTTGGCTTCTTCAAACAGTGACATTCCCGACACATCAGCATGCGCGAAATGGATGGCGGATTTGCCGACAATGTGCCCGCGTTCAAACACTGTGCGCGCGCCGCCCCAGAGCCAGCCGGGTAGTGGCCGAATCATGGCGTGGCCGTATCGATGCACATCCAGTCGCGTTACCAGTTCACGAATTTCCGGATGCGGGCGAGATAGGTCGCTCAAGATTTCCTCGGCCCAGACTTCGCGGCTTTGCAAAAGTTTGCTGGGTGATTTCGCCAGTTGGTGCTGGTGAGACGCCGTTGATTTATGTGAGAACGCTGATTCCTCGTGCAATGCGCGATACCACGTGATCACGGTCGGCGCAGGGGCGTAACGCAACTGCTGGTGAGTTGCCACGACGTAACCTAAGGATGGGCTGTCGTAGAGCACGTTATCCCAGGCCAATGAACTGCCTGTACTCCGCAGGAGCGGTTCGGATAGTGTGAGATTGGCGACGACCCACGGTGCGTAGGCTATGCTTTTCGAGGCGGCCAACCATGCCGCCGGCGGCGATTGAAAAACGTGTGGAATTAGAAACAACGGTGCCGCCCAAATCAGTTCTTTGGCGATTACGCGAATGCTGCGATTTTCTTTGCCGAGGAAAACATCGCAAACGATTTCCTTGGCATTTTGTTCGACGTGATAGACCAGCGCATCAGTCTGCGTTTGCGCCACCGCAGTGCGCGCCAATCCCTGTGTCAGCCAGGCATTGCCTTCCGGCGCGGTCAGCACTTGGCCTTCGCTGTCGCGGCTGGAGAAATAGTGCAAACCGGCCCACGCCGAGGTTTGTGCTGCCGATGTACCGAAATCATCGCGACAGGCGTAGTCGCACATCCACTGCAGTCCAGCTGCGCTGTAATCCTGTTGCTTGAGCCAATCCGAAAACGTCATTTTATCCAGCGCTCGCAAACTAGCGTCGGCGCTGGATAGCGCTAGCGGCAAGGCAAAAGCGCGACGACCACTTGCATCACGTCGTGCTCGTAGTGTAGAGATATGCTGCTGAAATCGTGAAATTTGCGCGCGTTCAACGCTCGCTCTACCATGCGCCGGCCACAGACCTTCTTGCCAAAAACCATCAATGAATAATCGTTCTTGTGGCGCATGACAAAGATATTTTTCGTCGTAACTCGGATGCGCGGCGTGGATATTTCCGCGCAACACGCCCAACTCGGCAAGCAACTCACGGGTTGCGCTGGCCTCGACCGGCGGCAACGGCAAATAGTGCGCGCCGAGTGGGTAGCGCGACACTTCGTTTTGCCCACTGCGCGAATTGCCACCTGGCTCGTGTTCCAAATCCAACAGCATGAAATCGTTGCATCCTGCACGAGTAAGTTTCCATGCAGCTGAAAGACCGCCGATACCAGCGCCGACAATCGCCACCGCGACCCGCTTGGTTTGTGTTGGTGGCGGAAATTTCGGGCTGCGGAGGCGATGACCTAGTTGGCTATTTGCGCCGGACAAAATGCCTGGGGGTAGCGGCGGTGTTGCTGCGGTAGTGTCACTGAAAAATGCCTTCGCGGGCGTGCTGCCAAAGGCTACCGCACCAGCTGCCGCACCGAGAAAATCACGCCGCCGCATCGGAGGTTAATGTGAAACAACGTAAATTGATGCCACATCGAACTCCGAGCGTAGCGAGCCAACTGGTAGCCTCCCCGTGTGGGGGCGAGGCGGGGTTGCGCACCGCATGCGGTGTGCCGCCGCAGCCAGCGGGCTTTGCAAAGCCAGCCGTGGGCCGCGCAGCGGATGGGAGGGTCGGGCGTTTATGCCGCATTTCGTGTGTTTCATCATCTGCGCGTGGCACCCATGAACATGCACGTTAGTGAACCTGCACACGACCCCATTCGCGCTCAAAAAGGCGCACGAGGATTTGATTGTCGAGGCGATTCGCCTCTGTTTCGACGCGCGCCATGTCCTTGGGAAAATGAAACAAAGCGGGCAGGGTATCGGCGGCGACAAAACGTGTGCTGACGTCAATCGCTAACGGTGCATGGTAGTCATGTTGGCTGGCGATGATGTAGCCCCACTCACCAAAGCTGGGCACTAAGGCATGGTAGGGCGTGGCCTGCCAACCGGCCGTTTCTAATGTGGTGACTACTGTCCAAAACGATGCCCGCGCGTACATCGGCGAGGTGGCTTGAACTACCACCAATCCGGTTTGCGCGACGTGTTGCTTTAGCAAACGATAAAAAGCGGTTGAATAAAGTTTGCCCAAGCTATGATTTGATGGATCAGGGAAATCCACGACGACGAAGTCGAACATCTCGGATGATGCTTCCAGCCATTTCAATGCATCGGCGTTGACGATTTTTACCTTCGGTGAACTCAATGAATTTTGATTTAGTTGGCGTAACAAGTCCGATTGCGCAAACAGGGTGGTCATTCGTGGATCCAAGTCGACGAGGGTAACTGACTCAATCTGTGGGTACTTCAAAATTTCACGCACTGCCATGCCGTCGCCACCGCCGAGCACCAATACACGTCGCGCGCCAGGCAGCGCAGCCAAGGCCGGATGCACCAACGCTTCGTGATAGCGATATTCATCGCGCGATGAAAACTGCAAATTGTTATTCAAGTAAAGGCGGATTTCATCGCGCCAGCGGGTGACGACGATGCGTTGGTAGGCACTGGATTCAGCATGCACAATGTCCTCGGCGTAGAGATTAGCTTCGGCCAAGCTGACGAACTTTCCAGCATAAGCAAACCCGGCGAGCAGCAGCACGATTACCGTCAGACTCTGTGCTCGCAACAAATTTTGTACCCCAATCTGAGCACGGAACAGCCATAGGGCCCATACCGCAACCAGCGCATTGAGCAGTCCAAACAGCAAGGCACTGCGCACCAAGCCGAGCTGCGGCGCGAGCACCAGCGGAAATAGCAAAGAGACCGCAAGCGCACCGATGTAATCGACGCTCAGTACTTGGGCAACCAAATCCTTGAATGCGACTTCTCGTTTGAGTACGCGCATGATCAGTGGAATTTCAAGTCCGACCAAAATCCCTATTAACAACACCAATGCATATAGCGCAAATTGGAACGGCCCGGAATGCAAGGTGAAAATTAAAAACAACAAACCTGCCGAAAGTCCACCCAGCAGGCCAACGAGCAGTTCGATTTGAATGAAGCGCACCAGCAAATTGCCTTCGACAAATTTCGACAACCACGAACCGATGCCCATCGCGAACAGGTAAGCGCCGATGACGGTTGAGAATTGCATTACCGAGTCGCCCAGCAAGTAACTCGCCATCGCGCCGGCAATTAACTCGTAGGCCAAGCCGCAAGAAGCGACGATAAAGACCGACGCGAGTAGGGGGCGTTGCATTGCGGCGCGCAACGCGGGCGGGGCGTTGGTTGGCATTTATTTGTGGTACGAGCGTTGTCCGTGTCGGAAACCTTGAGTCCGCTCGGCACTTAGTTGTTGTGTTTGCGCTTGTTCGGCGAACGCATTCCAGCCTCGGTACTGGGCAAAATTAAATACGCAAAACGCGAGCAGACTGGCAATGAGCGTAAGGCGTGGCATCAGTCGTCGTCCGATGAATCGTCATCTGTCGGAACTTCACCGCTGGAGTTGAAATCCGAGTTTGCCCAGCGTTGCGTTTCAAAACTGGCGACGTAGGCGCGACTGATGAGCGGAAACGCCGCCAGAAATAGCATTATGAATAAGTAGTTGCTCCATGTCGCTTGATCGCGTACGACGCGTATGCGGTCGCTGACAGAAGCCGGACTTTCATCAGAAATTTCCGAATCAATTACAAAATAGTATTCACCAGCAGGGACGTCGCGAAACAAAAGCTCGGGTTCGCGGTCGCCTTCGCTCCAGCTTTCGCCGTCGTCAACGCCGTGCCAGTAGGAAACTTCGCTGATGGCTTGCCATGCTTTTCCGGTGTTTCGTTCGACCAGCGTGTGGTTCAAGCCGACCCAATTGTTGTCGATATCGGTTTTGTGCCGTAGCGTGATCGTGCGTGCGTCGCGCTCCAGTTTGAACATCGGCGTCGTTATCGATTCGGTTTGATCGGGTGAAAACGTAATCTTTTGGTCGAGCAGGGTTCGTCCACCCAATAGAAATGCCCAGATCAATTGAGCGATTGTCGCGATCAGCATGAACTTCCACGCGTAGCTGAAAACTTGTCGGAACCCTTCCCGTCTAGGATTCGGCTGATTGGCACCGACAGATGTAGGCTCACGCACGGCGCTCTTGAGATTGAAGGCTTGGTAAATTTCTGAGGCCGGTAAATATTCACCGATTGACCAGGTGGTTTCGTTGTTGCTGGATTCGCGCGAGAGCATGCGCGGGGGCGCGACGAAATCAGTGCACAGCCATGTTTCATTGACCGTCACCACCCAGTTGAATTCACCGATTACATAAAAGGTGGTGGCAATATCGGAGGCGTAACGCATGAAATTCTCGCCGTTGTAGCGCACGGAATATTGACCGTCGGCATGATGCGGCAGTGCGGTTAGCGGCGTGACCCAATTCCAATGCTGTTCGCTGTTAGTCAACCAACGAAAGCCTTCGTGCGGATGATGGAGTAGATATTCATGCCAGACGTAGCCACCCTCAATTTGACGCGCCTGAAAGCCGATAACAGTCCATTCTTTGTTCAAAAATTTGCCCACACTTCCTAGTGGAATGAGCGGGTCGATTTTTTCTGTGGCTTTGACTCGTTGCAAAATTTTGAGGCTGGAATTTTCGGCGCTGAGCACACTCAGACAGGACTGACAGGCGACGCTTCTTACGGCGTTGTCATGCAGCGAAATCGGCCCGCCACAAGCAGGACATTGCAGTGCCAAAACTTCTCCGGCAGCGCGCGGCAGCATGGCGGTATCGCGCAGGTTATTGAATTTGAGCGCTGCGAATGACATCGATTCGCCAACAAAAAATAACGGTGGCGTTTCGGAATAATCGATGCTGGCGAAGGCGTTGGACTTTCCTGCGCCGCCCGTTTCGGAGGCCATTCCACGTAGATCAGCGAGTTGCGCCGCGTAGCCTGCGCCGAAGGCAAATGGCAACTCACCTTCACCAGCGATGCACATGGCTTCTTCTTTGTTGGTGACGACAAATTCTTGACCGGCGAGGTCTAGCGAAGTGTCGGTTTCCAGCGTTGCAAATTCGGGCAGCGGCACGCCGGGGGCTTTGAGAAAACTGACGACGTATTCACCATTCGCATCCGACAACCAGCCGCCGCGTTGGTCGTCGAATAACAAATACCACTCGTTCCAAACACCCGCGGCGTAGCGCAACTGTATGCGACCAACGGTAGCGAAATGAACACCACGAAAATTACCTTCAGTGCCTAACTGAATTGGCGAGGCATCCTCGAGCAAGTCAGCCATCTTGCCCAGATTTTCCAAGTTGCCACCGTGTCGAACCAGCGTGCTGCGACAAAATTCGCAGACGGCATGGAACGACACCGAGGACTTGAAAACAACCGGTGCGCCGCAGGCGGGGCAGTTGGCGCTAAAGGCCATTTTCTCTTATTGAAAAACTAAAAACTTAAAAAGTTCTACCCCAACTTCGCCAACAACGCTGCTTTCTTGGCATCAAACTCGGCTTGTCCCAAGATGCCTTTGCCGACCAAACCGTGGAGTTTTTCTATGGTAGCGATGATCTCGTCGGCGGAGGGTGCTGGTTCACCGGCATTTTTGTCACTTGGTGCTGGTGACACGCTGTTAGCAGCTGCGCTTGCGGGGTTAAGCGATTGCGCCATGCTCTGCGCGATAGTCTGCCCTACACCAAAGCCCACACCCATGCCCGCGCCCAATCCGGCCAGCCCGCCTTCGTTTTGCGCGGCGAGTGGAATGGCGTTGGCGGTTTGGTATTGCGTATAGCCTTGCATGCCGCCCATCATGTTCACACCGATGCGCGCATCGAGCATTTTTTGCAGCTCGTCAGGTAGCGAAATGTTCTGTACGATTAGCGTTTCTAGCGCTAGACCTAGGCCAGTGAATGTGGGCGCAAGATGGTCAAAAAGAGCCTTACCGAATTCACCTTGATTGCCAGCCATATCGATAAACGGCACGCCGGATTCGCCAAAAATATCGCTGATGGCGGCGACCATACTGTTGCGCAACTGGCCTTCGAGGTCCTCCATGGTGAAGGTCTCGCGCGTGCCGGATAGTTTCTGATGAAACACTTTGGCATCGGCGATACGGTAGGAATAAATACCGAACGCACGCAGGCGGACCATGCCGAAATCTTTATCGCGAATAGTCACCGCATTGGGCGTGCCCCATTTACGGTCCAGGCGTTGGCGCGTGCTGTAAAAGTAAACGTCACTCTTAAACGGTGACTCAAATAGCTTGTCCCAGTTTTTGAGATAGGTCAGCACCGGCAATGTTTGGGTGGTCAGCTTGTACATACCTGGCCCAAACACGTCGGCGATGTTGCCTTCATTCACAAACACCGCGGCTTGGGTGTCGCGCACAGTGAGACTGCCACCATATTGAATCTCAAAATCGGCCATCGGAAAGCGGCTAGCCAATACCTCGTCACCCGACTCGGTCCATTGAATGATGTCAATAAACTGCTTCTTGATGAAATCCATTAGTGCCATGTCATTCTCCTTGAGCGAAAAATTAATACGACAAACAAGCGGCGTTAAGCAAACCAACGGTGATTGAAAGCGTCGCCAAAAATATGGCCGGCGCCATGCGTCCAGCGGGAATATCCTGGTCAAGCTGCGGCAAGGTCAGGCGCGCAATGCGATAAGCCACCAGCTGTACCACGCCCGCGACGAGGCCCCACAAAGCTAGGTCAAGCAGCGTGTCGCTGTGGGCGATGACATTGGCAATCGGCAGAGCGAAACCCAACAGCGAACCGGCCAAACTCACCGCTGCCGCCATATTGTTGGCGCGAATCAGGGAGATTTCCTGGTACGGCGTGATGTTGATATAAACCACCAGAAAGGCCGCCATCAGCGTAATCGCAGCAGCGAAATAGATCAGGAAGTTGGGTAAGGCGGTGAGAAATTGATCTAGCATTTCAGACTCCTACGTGAAGACTTCAGCAATTTTGTTCCATTGTGCCGCATTACCGCGCGTAGTTCACTAAATCTAAATCTATATCTAAATCAAATCCAGCGTTGCTGCGTATAGCTCCCGTTGCTGAGGCGGTCGAGCGCGCTTTGCACGATTTGTCGGCCCCATTTGAATTCTTTGTAGAGCACGATAAATTTCCAAATATCTTGCACTACCAAGCGCCGCTCGCGCCACGAAAGTCCCATCAGTGCAGCGCGAAAATCAGCTTCATGTGGCATACCGAAAGCGACCTTGAGCGGATTCCACTGATCGGTGGTGCGACGCACCTCTGAGGCGATCATCTTGCGATAAACCTCCTGCACGGGGCGATTGCGTAGCCGCGCTTCAACAATCGCCTCACCGGAAATGGCACCGGAATGGAGGGCGCAGCTCATACCTTCGGCAATGATGTTGAGGAAGCCGGCCGCCTGACCGGTGATCAGCACGTTGCCTTTGCCGAACACATAACGATTGATTAGCGATGGGCCAAAATTTTCGGCGCAGCCTTCGTGACTGGTATGTGGGTCGAGTTTCACGCCGTGTTTTTCTTCGAGATAGTGCACCACATTTTTGTGTTTCGCATCGAAGTTGTCGCCGCTTTTGAAACCGACGCCAACAATTTGCTGGCCATCGCGGGCGTGGCTCCATGTGTAATGACCGAGGTTCGGATTGAAGAAGAAATGAAAGTATTCATGGTCGAGCGGGCAGTCGATGATGCCGTGGAATTTTTGACCGACGAAGAACCACGGAATTTGTTCCGGATAACCCGGGTAAATCGAACGTATCACTGGCGAGCTGGGGCCATCGGCGCCGATGACATGGCGCGCGCGGTACTGAATGTCTTCGCCCTGTTGTCTAGCATTGACGACAATGTGATCTTTTTCCTCGGCCAAGCTAACGAAGGAAGTTTGATCATGCACCTCTGCACCGCTACGCATAATCGCCCAGTAGTCGGAATATTTGCGGTGCAGGTGGGGCGTCGAACCGCCGAAGAAATCCAGGCTCATCGAAACCATGGACGGAAAATGAAAGGTCACGCCGCGACACCAGGTCGGATCGTGCAGCACTTCGCGCGGCAAGGGACCAAAATTTTCCAGCAAGAATCGATGCCCGCGTGGCGACAAAATTCCACTGCAAATCTTGTGGCGCGGGAGTTCCTTACGCTCAAGGATGATGGTTTCCAGACCGGCATCGGTCAGGCGTTTGGCCGAGGCGGCAGCCGCGAGGCTGGCACCGACGATGACGACATCTACGTTACGCATAGTGATTTGCTATTTTCATGAGTTGGTGCTGGTGTGCTCTGCATGGCGGGATGTCCGCTTCGCGGAGCGCCAACACCGTTAATCAAAGTAAGTTTGCCAAATGTACCACTGGCGTATCCGTTACGTGGGCGAACGCGGCGATATCTGCGATATCTTCGACCACAATTCGCGCCGGATTGCGTCCCTCAAGCATCCACCGAATTTGTAGATCGGCATTCACGCGACCACTATGGCGCGCACTCGCAGTGATCGGGATTGCCATCCGCTGCAGGTCAAGATTCATTGTGCAACCCGACGCCAGACGGAGGCTGTCATAGTGACTGATCAAACGCTCATGATCGCGGTGAAAGGCGACCGGTTCGATGACATAAAAGTCACTATCGTTCAGTTTTTCGCGAACCTTTGGCAAGGCGCTGAGCGCTTCACCGAGACTGGCAATTGTCACGCCGTGCAGCCAGTTTTTTAACGCGTAAAACAGGCGACCATCGGCTACGATCACCCGCAATGTTGTTTTCAGCGGCGCGAGAAAATGTTCAATTCGCGCTTCGGGAATTGGCAATCCTTCAGTCAGTGCAAATGAAATATCAGTACCGGAATCGCTGGATACCCTGATTGCGACATTGCCACCGAGTTGCTGAATGATGGATTGCAACAGGGCAGCGTTTTCGGTCAAGGTCTGGCTGGCAATCAGCATCGTTGGCGGACTGATCTCGCCAGTTGGTGCTGGTCGCATGCCGTCAAACGAGGGCTTTGTACCCCGTTGTTGCGCCAACTCGCCGCGTAAACCCGTCACCATGCCGACTAAATCAATACTTTCCGGGCAGGCCGGTTCGCAGGCGCCGCATAGCGTGCAGCTATCCAAAGACTCGACCAGATCATTGGCTGTGGCGCCATGCTGCAGGGCTTTGGCGCGGCCATGCGGTGTCAGCCGGATATCGTGAGTGCTGCGCCACACAGGGCACGACAGCAAACACAAGCTGCACCCGCTGCACGCCGCATAGGTTCTCGAACGCAATGGCACCATCAGAAAATCACGTCGCGGTTAAGAATCATGTTGGGATCGGCCTGGCGCTTCATTGCCAGATGGCGGTCAACTACTTCGTCGCCAAAGACCCGGCGGATATAGCCCTTCATCATGCCGCCGAAGCGGTAGTAGCTGGCACCAACCGCCACCCCGACGTCGTAGATTTCATTCTTGAATGACTGCAAGGTATCGCGGCTATAGCAATCTTGATCGTTCAAATCGCCCATCATCGGCTCGAACTCACAGCCGTAGGCGTGGGTGACCGCATCCGGCGGAATACATGACATTTCGTAATGTGGCGCATGGTCGGGGCGCAGCTTGATACCAACGCAGTACAAGGTGTAGTAGCGGAAATACTTCTTGCAAACTGCGTTGCCTTTCAGGGTGGCGTCGATGAATTTTTCGGATGAAGTCGCCAGATCCGGAATCACCATTTGGCGCGAACCCCAGTGCTTCCAAACAGCGCGCGAAAACACTACGGTGCGGTCGGTCATCTTGCCGTTGCGGGTGTGTTCCGGGCGTCGAAACTCAGGGAACAAAGTGTTCTTGCGCTCACGCAAATACAGTGCCTCGCGCATGCGCCAGGGCCGTAGCGCGTAGTACAGCCCCATTCGCAGTGAGATGCCAAGCTCACCATGGCCGCGCAGGCGGTGCAGCCAGTCCGTTTTGAATGCCGCTTCGCGTTCATCGGAATCGAAGGCGACGAGCAAATTCACTACCTTATCCATCATGGTCAAAATGCCCGAGTAATCCGAGGCATCGTTGGCGTCGAGCAGTTGCAGGTCCTCAATCGCAGTGGCCAGTGAGGTGTAATAAAAGTAGTGCATCGCAATTGGCGTGTAGGGGCGTATTTTCAGTGTGGCTTCGGTGATCACCCCGAACTGGCCGTAGCCCAGGATCATGCGTTGGAACAACGCTGCGTTTTCGCTGTCGGAGCACTCAACAATTTCCCCGGTCGGCGTCACTACTTGGAGCGCCATCGCTTGATCTGCACTGCAGCCCCGGCGGGCCGAGTTCACATCAATCCCACCAACGCCAAGCGTGCCGCCAACTGATGAGGTCATGTTTAACGGCGCAGATTGGTAGTCCAGATTCTGCCGGCGCAGGGCTTCGGCCAGGCTATGCCAAAAGATGCCGGCCTGTGTGCGGACAGTCAAATTTTCCGCGTCAATGCTTAACACTTTGGACATCCCTGTCATGTCGAGCAGCACGCCGCCAAACGCAACCGATTCACCTTCGGTAGTCAAACCACCACCACGCACAGTGACTGGCACCTTGCAGGTCTGCGCCGTCTTCATCAGCGTAGAAATCTGTGCAGCGTCCTTGGCAATCACCACGCCATGCGGCATGCCATAGGCTGTGCCGCCGGCATCGGTGGCGAAGGTGCCGGTGACGAATTTTTGCTCGATTAACTCAACACCGGCAGCGGCCAGCGCTAAAGAGAAATCCGCCCAAACCGGTTCGTTCCAGCGCTTTGGGTTGGTCTGCTGGCGCTTGATTCCTTGCAGCGCATCGGGTGCGACCGGGTCGGCGGGCAGGGTGCCAATGTCAATAACGGGAATGTCCAATTTCAGCGTCCAACAAGTGAAGGCGGCATTATTGCCGAAAGCACGAGGATGACGGCGTCTCGCCGGCACCAAGCAGGGAAAAAATCAGCTGCCGTACGTTATCTGCGGTGCTACTTGATTGACGCCATCAAGCGTTCGCATACCCCGCCAAGCGAACGCGAATGATCTGATCGGCCTCGTTCATGATCCGATCAATCAGTTCTTTGACGGTCGGGATGTCATGAATCAAGCCGGCGACCATGCCGCACGACCAGGCACCAGCGTCCATCGCACCATCTTGCATCACCTTGGGGTAGACGCCGGCGACTTCCGCCATGATGTCGGAGAACTGCAGCGCGGCACCGAGTGTGCGTTCCTTTTCCAGCAGGCGCTCAACGGCATCGTTCTTCAACACGCGCTCGGTGTTGCGTAATGGGCGCATGACCAAGCGAGTATCGAGTTCGCTGGCAGCCAGAATGGCCTGTTTGACGTTCTCATGCACCGGCGCTTCTTTGGTGGCAATAAAGCGGGTTCCCATGTTGATACCATCTGCACCCAGCGCCAGCGCGGCGACCAATGAACGGCCATCTGCCATGCCACCGGAGGCGACGAAGGGAATCTTCAATTCCTCGGCAGCACGCGGTAGCAGAATGAAATTCGGTACATCGTCCTCGCCGGGATGCCCGCCACATTCAAAACCGTCAACGCTGACTGCGTCACAGCCAATAGCCTCGGCTTTCAAGGAGTGCCGCACAGAAGTGCATTTGTGTATCACTTTGACGCCCGCTTCATGCAAACCCGGCAACCATTTCACCGGATTGTTGCCCGCCGTCTCAACGATGCGCACACCACCGTCGACGATTGCCTTGATGTATCCAGGGTAGTCGGGTTGATTGACGATAGGCAAGAAAGTCAAATTAACACCTATCGGCTTGTCGGTCATTTCGCGGCAACGACGAATTTCTTTGGCCAGATCTTCGGGCGTGCGCTGCGTCAGCGCGGTGATAATTCCCAAGCCGCCAGCGTTAGAGACCGCCGCAGCGATTTCGGCGAGCCCGACAAAATGCATGCCGCCTTGAATGATCGGGTGTTCGATACCGAAAAGTTCGGTGATTTTGGTTTTCATTGCTTTTATTTCCTAGTGAACAAAATTGGTTGATAAATTCAAAACTTCGAGTTTACTCAAGTTGCCACTGCACGATGCTTGAACCCTTAAGTTGCTCGCGTAGGGCCGTGCGCTGAGACGCATTGCGATAGTGATCAAGATTTTCTAACTGGCCGATCTTGAAAAAGCCTTTGGCGAGTCTTGGGTCGTCAAAATCAAATCCAAAAAATGAATTTCCGCCGCGTTGATCAAAATATTCTTGCATCTGATTGTTCAATCGCGCTGCATCCACAGGTTCAGAAAACACCAGCGCGCAGGTCGCGTTAATTTCATGTTGCGCACGAAAGTGTTGCCCTGGCGAGACGAAATCGCGCGCGTCAAACATTTCTAAAAAATGCCGGCCGATGTAGATGTAGTGAAGATGCAAATTGCCAAACTCGAGCGCGGCGGAAAAGTGATCAAACTCATCGTCGGGTATCTGTGTCTTAAGATTGTAGGCTGGCGGATAGTGGTTGAAGTCCAGATTGAAAAGGTATTGCGCTTTGTCGTCATACAAATTGGCCAACTCGTATTCCAGCCAGTGAATCAACAAGTTCATCACATGCGCGGCGTGAAATCTCTTTTCATCACGATTCGTTTTGAAAAATCCCGGGAAATTCAAGTGCAAATCATTGAGCACCTCATGCCAGTTGTCTTGCCGAATGGTTTGCATCTCAAAGCCGAGAAATTCAGTGGTCGTTTTCAGTCGGCTAATTGCCGCATCAATCTCCTGTGGCGTAGCAAAGCCGTGGCGATGATTTATGCCCTGTCGAAACAATAATTGCGGCGTCATTTGTGCGAACTGATGGCACCAGGACGCGGTGGTCTGTGTATTGTTGAGCAGGTAGCTTAGCTGTGTGCCACAGGAAAAAGTGAAATGTGCTTTGCGCATACTTAATTCTTTTGCAAAATTTCAGGTCGTCTCAAAGCGCTCACGGTAGCCGACAAGATGGCAACTTGCCCAACGCTCTGGCTGATTTAATCGCTGCGTCGTCGTCGGTGCCAAAGCTATTGTCGGTGAAGGCACAACCATAGTTTGCTTGCGCGAGCGTCTCTGCAGTCAATACATCATCGCCCCTTGGTTTCACGCCGCGCTCGACCCAATTGACTAGATCAGCAAAGGCGCGAGCCTGCTCGGCAACGGTGAAATCGCAATGCGCGGGTGCGCGTATGGCACGTTGCACCAGTTTGCCGGCATTGCCTTTGGCGGTCGCGCGCTGGAGATAAATCTGTTCCATACTAAATGGCACCAGCATGTCGCCTAAGGTGTGTAGCGTGAGCACCGGCACGCTGAATTCACCGTTGATTTTGGGTATCCAACGCAGACCATCGCGACGTTGTGCGTTGGCATCGGGCGCAGCGGTGGCGCGAGTGATGTTGGCGTTGAATGATGCCTCCACCGCCTGCGGCGCGTCAAAGCGGTAGTGAATGTTGTGGGTGTTAACTACATTTTTGCTCACGATGCCAGCCAAAGTGTCGACGCTCGCAAAAGCAGCCCAGATTCGGTTTTGTAAGCCGTCGACGGCAAAGCCTTCATCGAAAATCGGACGTGGACCCCCGGTCAGATACATCACTACCGATTTCAGGCGCACACCTTGCGCGGTGGGTTTAGTGAAGGATTTATCGCTATTAAAAAGCGTCGCCCGAACATCGGATTCAATGCTTGCCCAATCAGCGCTCGGAAAATTGGCCGCAGGCAATCCCGCCAGCTGCCGCGCTGCCAATTGATACGCGCCCATGTAATCTGCCAGCGCGGTATCGCCCAAGGCGCCGCACAAAGGCAGCGCGCCGTCGTAACGGACTTTGTGGTGCGCCGATGCCAAGGTCTCGGGCTCGATGGCAGCAGCGGCAATGTGTCCGCCCATCGAACGACCTACGATGTAAATTTTGTCGGGCGCCGCTAGTACGCGACCATTTTCGGCGGCGATGCGGGTGAAGGCCAGCGCTAGTGCGTTGGTGTCCTCTATGCCAGCACGCACATCGTAATAATTCTTGCTAAAACTTGACGCCGCCCACGCGTATCCATTGTCTATGAGGTGACGTCTGATCGGCGGGTTCAGCACCTTGAGTTCTTTGTCAGTGCCGACATATCCATGCGCGTACATCACCAGCTTACCGTTCCAGTTGGATTTAGGCACCTCGATTCGGTAGGCCGCGCCGCCATATAGGCCGCCAAGTACGCCGCCCCAACGATCAGTTGGAGTGGTGGCATTAGTGAGTTCAGGAAAAGTCGCCGCGGCAGAATCGGGTGCAGGGGCGAAGCCTGTACGTTGGTCATGCGCACGGGTTTCGTCAATGCTGACGTTGGCGCAGGCAGTCAACATTCCCGCGCAAATGCAAGCGAGCAGAGCGGTCGGTAAGTAATTTTTCATAGATAGGTTTACGAATGGGTGAAGGTTAATGGCTACTTGCCTAAGTGATAGCGTGTGGTCAGCACCAAAGCCGAGATTGTATGTTGTCGCGCGTCAACAATGCCGTGTCTTAAACTCGCGCCATGAAGACACGAATAGATTTCCCGGGCGAGGATGGTGGGCGGCTTAGTTTGCGCTTCGAAGGTGCGCGTTGTTGTCTTGTGGCGCGGCGGTTGAATGAAGTTGTGGGCGTTGTGGCCGAGGCTGAGCGCCATGCCATGGCAGGGCATTGGGTGGCCGGGTTTGTTGCTTACGAAGCGGCGCTAGCGTTTGACGCGGCATTGGCAGTTGTGGCGAGCGAGGGATGCTTGCCCTTGGCAATGTTCGCGGTTTATGACGCACCGATGCCTCCTAATCAGGGCGACGCAGTGTCTGCAGAGTCATGGCGCGGAACGCCGTGGCGAATGGATGAGAACTTTCCGCAAGTTGAAATCGGTATTAATGCGATTCGAGCGGCGATTGCAGAAGGTGAGTATTACCAGATCAATTACACGGGGCGGCTGCGGTCGAAGGGTGGCGGCGATGGCGCGGGATTTTTTGAAGCATTGCGATTGACCCAACCCAATGGTTACTGCGCGCATTTTGAGCATGATGACTGGCAGGTGTTGTCCGTTTCGCCGGAGCTGTTTTTTGATTGGCGGGTGGATCAACAACCTCCCACGTTGACCACCAAACCAATGAAAGGCACTGCCCCGCGTCATGCGTCGCCCGAGGCCGATGCGGCGGCGGCAACGGCATTGCGGGCATCGATGAAAGATCGCGCAGAAAACGTGATGATCGTTGATTTGCTGCGTAACGATATGGCGCGAGTGGCGGTGACGGGCTCGGTTGAAGTGCCGAAATTGTTTGAAGTCGAAGGCTTGCCGACGGCATGGCAGATGACCTCGACGGTGCAGTGCGCGACGCGACCGAATACCTCGCTGGTGGATGTTTTTCGTGCGCTATTTCCGTGCGGTTCGGTGACTGGCGCGCCCAAGGTGGCGGCGATGGCAGCGATTGCGGCATTGGAGCCGTCACCGCGTGGTGCGTATTGCGGGGCGATAGGATTGATACGACCGGGTGGACATGCGACTTTTAATGTTGGGATCCGGACGGTGACGCTGGATAACAAGAACGGTACGGCCGAATGCGGATTGGGTAGTGGAATTACTTGGGAATCTTCGGTGTTTGAGGAATACGCCGAATGGTTAGTGAAGCGGCGGTTTTTGTTGCGCGCTAGCGCAGGTTTTGAATTGTTTGAAACGCTCCGCCTGGAAGCCAAGGATTACACATTGCTTGAGCGTCATTTGTCGCGTTTGCAAGCGAGCGCTGAGCATTTTGGATTCCCGATGGCGGTGGAATTAGTGATGGCGGCGCTTGAGGTGGTGCGAGCTGATCATTGCGAAGGCGCATGGCGGGTGCGCTTGGTACTCGATTGCCACGGCGGTGTGCGGACGCAATGCACAGCTTTGGACGCGACAAAAACAGACTTGGATTTACAGGTGATGTTGGCGAAGTTGCCAGTAGATAGCGCCGATGAATTTTTACGTCACAAGTCGATGCCGCGCACCAGCTATGACGTGCATGAGTTGGCGGCAGGGTTTTATGATGTGCTGCTGTGGAACGAGCGTGATGAAATCACCGAGTTCACTCGCGGCAATGTGGTGGTTGAATTGAACGGTAAGCGCCTGACGCCGATGCTGCATTGTGGCCTGTTGGCAGGGACATTGCGTGCCGAAATGTTGGCGCGTGGCGAGATTGAAGAGGCGGTTATTCATCGTGAGGATTTACAAAGAACGACAGGAGTTTGGTTCATTAACAGCGTGCGGGGTATGCTGGCGGTACGCCTGACCACAAGCAAACCATTTGAAGGAAATAGCGATGCTGATTAACTGCGTGGCCTACCAAAACGGCAAGAAACTGGACGACATTACGATCGAGGCGATTAGCGATTATGTGCATCGACCGGATTGCTTTGTCTGGGTTGCATTGCGCGACGCGACGCATGAAGAATTGGTCAAGATGCAAGAGGAATTTGATCTGCATCCACTGGCGGTAGAAGACGCGCATCACGGCCATCAGCGGCCAAAAATTGATGAATACGGTCAGTCGATTTTTGCAGTGCTGCACATGCTTGAAATGGTCGGCACTGATCTGACGGTGGGCGAAGTGGATGTGTTCGTCGGTACCAACTACGTGCTTTCGGTGCGCAATCGTAGTCAGCGAAATTTTCTTGGCGTGCGCGAGCGTTGCGAGCGCGAGCCGGAATTGCTTAGCCATGGCTCGGGTTTTGTTTTATATGCCTTGATGGATTCGGTGGTCGATGGCTACTTTCCTATCATCGACGAATTGGAAGTCGAACTAGAGGAAATTGAAGCGCGAATTTTTGCCCCAGGTTCGGCGCGCAGCAATATCGAGCAGCTTTATGAACTCAAGCGCAAAGTGATGACCTTGCGTCATGCGGTAACACCTTTGATGGAAGCCAGTGGCAAGCTGCTCGGTGGGCGCGTTCCCGCCATTTGCGCCAATAGCCAAGAATATTTTCGCGACGTGTATGACCACCTTGCGCGTATCAATGCCAGTATCGAGTCGGTGCGTGAAACAATTTCTACGGCCATCAGTGTCAATCTCTCGATGGTGACGATTGAAGAAAGTGAAGTCGCCAAAAAGCTCGCCGCATGGGCCGGGATATTCGGGATGGCAACAGTGTTTGTTGGCGTGTGGGGAATGAATTTCAAGCACATGCCCGAGCTGGATTGGGAATTCGGTTATCTGTTTGCATTGGCCACAATGAGCGCCGCTTGTTATGCGCTTTATTTCAAGTTCAAGCGCGTCGGCTGGCTGTAAGTTTGTGTTGATATTATTTGCGGCGATCGCAGCTTTACATCGTCAGTTTGCTCAAAGGAGTTTCCCGAGATGACTAATCCCTACGCACACGGCCTGGAAAAAAATGCCGCAAATTATGTGCCGCTCACGCCCTTATCGTTCATTCAACGCTCGGCCTACATTTATCCAAATCGCGTTGCCGTGATTCATGGTGCGAAGCGCTACACATGGTCTCAGACCTATGATCGCAGCCGTGCGCTCGCCTCGGCATTGCAAAAATCGGGAGTTGGTGCTGGTGACACGGTGTCAGTGATGTTGAACAACACACCGGAAATGTTCGAGTGTCATTTTGGCGTGCCGATGAGTGGCGCGGTGCTCAATACTTTGAACACACGTCTTGATGCGGAGACGCTGGCCTTCATGCTCAATCATGCGGAATCCAAGGTGCTGATAACGGACAAGGAATATTCGCTGACGGTGCAAAAGGCGCTAACACTTTTTGCGCAAGAAGCAGGTCGGAAAATTCTGGTGATTGATGTTGACGACAGCGAATACACCGGTGCTGGCGTTTGTGTAGGCAGCACTGAATACGAAAAATTTATTGCTAACGGTGATAGTAATTTTGAGTGGCACAAACCGAACGATGAGTGGGATGCGATTTCGCTCAACTACACCTCGGGCACCACCGGCAACCCCAAAGGCGTGGTCTATCACCATCGCGGCGCCTACTTGAATGCACTCTCAAACATTGTTTCTTGGGGCATGCCGCCACAAGCGATTTATTTGTGGACGCTGCCGATGTTTCATTGCAACGGTTGGTGTTTTCCGTGGACCTTGGCGGCCAATTCGGGCACCAATGTGTGCCTGCGCCGCGTCGATGCCAAGCTGATATTTGATGCGATACGCGAGCACAAAGTTTCTCATTATTGCGGTGCGCCGATCGTTCATTCCTTGCTCATCAATGCGCCACAGGAAATGCGCGAGGGCATCAATCACAAGGTCTCGGCGTTAGTCGCCGCTGCGCCGCCACCGGCTTCGGTGATAGAAGGCATGGGCAAGATAGGCTTTGACATCTCGCACGTTTATGGCCTGACAGAAACCTACGGCCCTGCCGCGGTGTGTGCCAAACACGAGGAGTGGCTGGCATTGCCGCTCGATGAACAAGTGCGTTTGAACGGACGACAAGGTGTGCCATATCACTGCGAAGAAGGCGTGACGGTGATGAATCCCGAGACCATGGAGCCGGTGCCATGGGATAACGAAACGATGGGCGAAATCATGTTTCGCGGCAATATCGTGATGAAAGGCTATCTAAAGAATCCGACAGCAACGGAAGAAGCATTCCGTGGTGGCTGGTATCACACCGGCGATTTGGCGGTAATGCAACAAGATGGTTACATCAAGATAAAAGACCGCAGCAAGGACGTGATTATTTCCGGTGGTGAAAATATCTCGTCGATCGAAGTCGAAGATATTTTGTATCGCCACGCAGCGGTCATTGGCGCCGCGGTGGTGGCGACACCGGATGAAAAGTGGGGCGAAGTGCCTTGTGCGTTTGTCGAGCTGCGCGAAGGTGCAAATGTGACGGTCGAGGAGCTGACTGAATTTTGTCGCGAACGAATGGCGCGTTTTAAAGTACCTAAACGATTTGTCTTCGAGCCGCTACCGAAAACATCAACCGGCAAGGTGCAAAAATATGTCCTGCGCGAACGCGCGAAATCAACTTCGGCGATTGAATGATGACTATGCAAAATGATGACGCAGTTTTGTTGCGTAGTGACAGCGACAGTGTGGCGACCTTGACGCTCAATCGTCCGACCCAGTTCAATGCACTGTCGGACGAATTGCTGGACGCCTTGCAAGCCGCGCTCGATGCAATTGCAAAGGACAAATCCATCCGCGCGGTAGTGATTGCGGGCGCCGGCAAAGCCTTTTGCGCCGGACATGATTTGAAGGAAATGCGCGGCAATCCGAGCAAAGATTACATGCAGCGTTTGTTCAAAAAATGCGGCAAATTGATGACCACGATTACCCAGATTCCACAACCGGTGATTGCCCGCGTGCATGGCGTCGCCACCGCGGCGGGCTGTCAATTGGTGGCTATGTGTGATTTGGCAGTGGCAGCCGAGAACGCAAAATTCGCTGTATCTGGAATCAACGTCGGATTATTTTGTTCCACCCCGGCCGTCGCATTGACGCGCGCCATGAGTCGCAAAGCAGCGATGGAAATGTTGCTCACGGGCGACTTCATTAGCGCGGTTGAAGCTGAGAAGCGCGGGCTAATTAATCGTGCAGTAGCTGCCGATGCGCTCGATGCGGAAGTCGCACGGTTGGTCGCCGCGGTGTGCGCCAAATCCTCCCTGGCGGTCGGCATGGGTAAGCAATTGTTTTATCGCCAAATCGAAATGGGTATCGAAGGTGCGTACCAATTAGCAAGCGAAACCATGGCCTGCAACATGATGTCAGAAGATGCGGCCAATGGCATTGATGCGTTTATGAACAAGCAAAAAGCAACATGGGTGGGCCGCTGATTGCGGCTCGCCAAATTTCCCCTGACCATTTTTTAGAGAGGTTTAGACAATGACGATTTCCATGTACGCCGCTTCGATTCCTGTGTTGAAACATAACTTGCAAAGCCTTGCACGTGTGCTGAAACAGGGCGAAGCACACGCGACCAGCGCAGCCTTTGAGCCTTCAGTTTTGCTGAGTTCGCGCTTATTCCCTGACATGTTTACATTGATCCGCCAAGTACAGATCGCGACCGATCAAGCCAAGGGTTGCGCGGCGCGCTTGTCGGGTAGCGAGATTCCAAAATATGATGACAACGAAGCGACTTTCGCCGAACTTGATGCACGTATCACCAAAACGATTGCCTTCCTCGATACGGTTAAGGCCGATCAAGTCGACGGCTCTGAAGAGCGCGAAATCACTTTGCAAGCTGGGCCAATGACACTGAATTTCAAAGGTCAAGCTTATCTAACGACGTGGGTTTATCCAAACTTTTTCTTTCACATGACCACCGCGTACAACATTTTGCGCCACAACGGTGTGGTGCTCTCCAAGCGAGATTTTCTCGGTATGTAGTCGCCAATGGTGGCTTCGCCGAATCAGGCTTTCTTCGGCGAAACCCACATATTGATTTCGGCGCGAAATACCAAGTGGTTGTTCGTGTCGGTCACTAAAACGATGACCGGCACATTCGCCGCTGCGCTAAATTCGGGCGGCGTTTTGAATGTAGCCACTGCACGCAAATCAGTCTCGGCTTTTTTCAAATACTCCACCGTCATTCCCTTGGGAATCCAACGATGTGTGGATGGCGTAGAGACCTCGGTCATTGTGCCGCCAGCCAGCTCAGCCATGTTGCACATCGCAATGGCATGAACCGTTGCAAGATGATTGTGCACTGCGCGGCGTTTGCAAATAGTTAGCTCGCAATGCCCGACTTCGAGACGATCAAAGCGTGGGCGTATGGTGGTGAAGTAGGGCGCTTTCCAGCAAACGAGCCGCGAGAAGAGCCATTTGCCGCCGGGTAGGCTGGAAAGCTTTTGCCACAGCTTGAGATTCGAGTTATTGGTACTCATGTTTAGCTTTCTGGACTGAATTGACGATCAGGAAAGC
Organism: Rhodocyclaceae bacterium; assembly: GCA_016721505.1. Lineage (GTDB taxonomy): Bacteria > Pseudomonadota > Gammaproteobacteria > Burkholderiales > Rhodocyclaceae > JADKHX01. The sequence goes on from JADKHX010000009.1 coordinate 213,203, forward strand.
GTCATTTTGCCAGTTGGTGCTGGTGACACGCCGTTAGTTGAACCTCCAGTCACATTTGCTTAAACAAATAAGAATACGGCCGACTTACCACCAGCGATTCCTTGCGATTTTTTATATGCACCGTGGCTTGGCCACGTTCGTCACGGGTGACCGAGCTTATTGACATGGCATTGACCACCGCGGAGCGATGGATTTGCCAGAATTTCTCGGGGTCGAGCCCGTCTATCAAATCGCGGATTGGGGTGCGGATGAGTGCGTCGGACTCGGTGGTGGCGACCAAAGTGTATTTTTCGTCGGCCTGAAAAAATAGAACCTCGTCAATCGGAATCAGACGAAGTTTGTCGCCGATGCTGGCTTTGACGAAACGCAGTCGCTCAGTAGTTTGCTGCCCGCTACCCGCCGCAAGTTTTTTCATTAGTGCTTGCAAATCCTGCGTCGGATTTGCCTCACTCAAGCGTGCTTGCAAACGCTGTATCGTCGCGTTCAAGCGCTCGTCGGAGTACGGCTTGAGCAAGTAGTCAATCGCGCCGGCATCGAAAGCTTCTAGCGCGTATTGATCGTAGGCAGTGACAAAAACCACGTGGCAGCGCGCATCTGGATCGCGTGCAAGGCGCCTTGCCACTTCAATGCCGGTGAGTTCCGGCATTTGGATATCAAGGAAGGCAAATGTCGGGCGGTGTTCCGCAATTGCTTCCAACGCGGCTTCACCATCTCCGACTGCTGCAACAATCTCCAACGCAGGCCAGGCTCTGGCGAGTTTGACTTTGAGCTGGGCGAGCAGTAGTGGTTCATCTTCGGCAATGACAGCGGTCGTATTCATTGGCATTTACACGTTTTTTCTTCGAAGTATCCAGTAGATCACTAGTCCAACTAGTATGAATGGTATCAGTGGTGTGACGATAGAAATGGTTGCCAATACTGGCACCAGCAAAAGAATCCCTGAAACCAAAATGCCAACCCCATAGAGCAAGAGAAACACCAAGAGCAGAACCAGGCTGAGGATGCCATAGAAGGCGACCAGTATCAGCGCAGTGAGTACAGTGCCGCTAATGCCGGTAATTTGCAGATTCACCGCATCGGTTACGATTTCCAGGGGTATGAGGTCAAAGATTTGGGCGATCCAAATGCCGAGGAAGGCGATACCGATGCCTAACATAAGGAAGCTGTAAGTGGCAATCATCAAACGCTGCCACAAACCATGGGCGCTGCTGAGCAGTTTGCCCACTCTGGCGAGGAATCGAGCCGGTGCTGATTTGGTTTTTGACCCGTCCAAAAGGGCTGCGGTTTCTGCAGATAGCGATACCGGTTGTGAGTCTATTTCGGTAGCGGTGGCGACCACGCGCGGGGCCGATAGCGGTAGGTTGATTTTTGCAATCACGCCGCGTGGTGCGTTCTCTTCTATTACCAGGCTTGCATTGTCGCCATACAGCGCTACCAGCCGTTCGCGAATATTGCTTAACCCGACGCCGCCGCCGGTAGCAATGGTGCCATCCATACCACGACCGTTATCTGTCACAGTTATCAGCAGGCGATCACCTTCGATCCGGGTGGCAATGTCAATTCGGCCACCTTCACGCAAGGGTTCCAGTCCATGCTTGATCGCGTTTTCGACTAACGATGGCAACATCAGCGGCGGCAAGGCGCTGGCGCCGGATTGATCGCCAACGTCGATTGAGAACTCCATGCGATCGCCCATTCGCATTTTTAGAATGTTGAGATAAGCTCGCGCCAGTTCAACTTCCTGCGCCACCGTCGAAACGCTCTCGCGCATTTTGGGCAGAGCGGCGCGCAAGTAGTCAATAAGATGTCCGACCATTAAATTGGCGGCGGGCGGATCCGTCTCAATCAGTGCCTGTACATTGGCCAGCGTGTTATAGAGAAAATGCGGTTCAACCTGCGCTTGGAGCGCCTGTAGTCGCGCTTCAGTGAGCTGTCGGCGGATATTGTGATGCTCGGCTTCGGTTCCTTTTTGTTCGGCCAGCTTCTGCAAGCTGCGCGAGCGACCGATAAAGATCTTGGCGATTACGGCAATCATGAATAGCGGAATGAACAGCAGCAACACAATGACGGCCGAGACCATGCGGAAGAAATCACTGGCCACGGCTTTGCGGATTTCTTCGCGGGTAGCCTCTGGCAGATTGCTGGTGTTGGGTGCTTCCGGGATATAGCTGGCAGCCTTCTCTGGCGGTGCAGGTAGGGCAGGGACTTCGGGGGGAGCTGGTTTGACCGGCTTGGGTTGGGCACCCGGCAAATTGGGTACATTGGGCGTTTTGGGCGCAGTAGGTGCGACCGAACTCAGTGGAGGTTTTGGCGCCTCTGGCGGCACCACTTTGACCATGCCGGATTTCAGCGCGGCCTGTTCGAGTGCACGCGCCCTGGTCTGCGCCGCGCGCATGGTTTCTGCCGCTTTGGTGGTCGCTTGCTTCAAAGCCTCTCGGGCTGCGTCAACTTTCGTCTTTGCCGCTTGCTCGGCGCTCAACGCTGCGGTCAAACGGTTGTCCAAGGTCTTGGGCCACTCTGCCACTGGTATATCGCCTTGTTTCAGTGCGCGTTGCATCTCTTCGCGCGATTGCTCAAGTGCCTGCCGCACATCGACAGCGACTTCGTATTCGGCAATGGCGACATCGTGCGCGGCGTCGAGCCTGGTTTCCAGCTGATCAATCGCTTTTTGCGCGTCGCCTTCCGGATCTTCACGAATGTCGACGCTATGTTCAACCACAACGCCATTTACTCTGGTCGTAGTCTCGGTGCGCACTCGGTTGCGAATGTTGGTGCCGGAAATGACGTCTTCGCGTGCCCGCGCAATCTCATCTAGCACGCGATCCATTTCCGCCCGGCGCACCGGATCGTCGGCTATTCGCTGGATTGTTTTTACTACCGATTCGGCTAGGCCAAGCGCATTGATTCCAAAAGCCGCGTCCATCTCGCGCTGAATCGCACGCCCTTCAGTCGGCGTGCTGCCACGCGCTTCGATACGAATAACATTGACCGGAATGGCTAACAACAGCAGCAAAACCAGCGTGCCGAGACCAAAGCCGGTAAGACCCCACCAGGGTAGGCGATTCAATAGATCCGAAATGTACTTGAGCATGGCAATTCACCGAGATACGATGGATTGCATTGTAGGCAGGGCAATTCAGGCGACCAGCCGAAAGCGACAAATTGCGTTACTGCGGGCTGGAATTGCGAAAATGACGAGCGAGCGGGGTGGCACCTCTGGGGCGTTGCGGAATACAGAGGACAGGCTAAGATAGCCCGCGAAAGCTGCCGCCTTTTGAGTCGAGAGGCTTGTTTGGCGAATAGGCGCAATGAAAACTGTAGTCTGTCCCCTATTATTCCTGTATCGTGGAAAGTGAAGCTAGATTGGCGCTTGGTGTGTTCTTACCTGCGTGTCGGCAGCACCAACAATGCCGACGATGTTGTTGCGATTTAGTTCACTTGTGAAGAGAGAGTAAGTTGCCACTAAATTCTTTTGCATGTTGCAAGCGGTCGAGCAACTTGAGCCTGAGATCGTTGCAGCAATATCCACGACGACCGTCGCAGAAAGAGTGGCGGCGACCAGTGACAAGTTTTTCCGTATTTTCGTTGATGTCTGGATAGTCTTTAGTGTCTTCGTGGCAGTATTTCAATACGCCACAATGCCTATTACCCAGTTTGTAAGCTACGTAATGCTTGCTGCCGGATTGTCGTCACGCTTGTCGATACGCTACAACTACCAGCAACTGGCGGGCTATCTTTTTTTGCTGCCGCTTTGCTTCGCTGTCGTTGTAACTCCCGTGTTTGTAAACGGTGTCAGGACACCGGTGTTAGCGCATTTACCCGTGTTGGTTATGCTTACAGGTTGGATGCTTGGTCGCCGACCAATGATTTTTGTATCGGTATCCTTTGTCCTCAGTGTGAGTTTGTACTGGCTTGCCGAAAAGCAGGGTTGGTGGAGCATAGTAATACCCTTGCGCACTTCAGACGTTTGGGCAATGGTCTGGGTTTTTGACGTCGCCTTTTCCGGTTTTTTGGTCTGGGTGCTGATCCGCAACTACGAAGGAATTTTCACGCAAGAAACTGAGTTGCAAGCGAAGATAGCCGCGGCATTGGAACTTGCCAGAAGCGCAAACCGTGAATTAGTTACCGTTCTAAAAAACGAGGGCGCGATACTGCGCCTTTCGCCAATGCCGATGGCCTTATTTGCCCCCAATGGGCAATGCATCGAGACCAACGAAGCCTATGCCGAAATTATCGGTACTACGCGAGACATTGTGCTGA
>JADKHX010000010.1 GCA_016721505.1 Rhodocyclaceae bacterium
GGCAGTACTGATACAGAATCCTCTACGCGCTACATTAAGGTAACTCTATGATAAAGACATTTATCGCCACGACAATTCCCCTGCTCCTTATCAATACTGCTCCAGCTTTGCACGGGGGAGACACTGAAACCTATGACTTTACTTCGGTCACTGATCCGGCGCGCTGGAGCTTAATCAATGTCGATGCCGAATCCAATGTCGATGGCAAAACAGCGATTCATTTGGGGTGCCAAGGCGATTCAGACAATGGGATCGCCGGATTAGCCTCGCCCGTTGGACTGAAATTTACTACAGGTGTCATCGAAGTCGACCTCAAGAAGGCAAGAGTCTCAGAGACCAACAGTTTTCTGGGTATTGCTTTTAACGTCACCGACGCAAACAAATTTGAGGCAATCTATTTTCGACCGTTCAATTCAACGTCGATCCGACCTTCCGTGAGCGTGGCGTCCAGTACATTTCGGCCCGGGAATTCGTGGGAACTTTTGCGCAAGACCTATCAAACACGTTTGAAAACCGCGTCTCGAACGTGCCAAACGCTGACGACTGGTTTCACGCGCGCATCGAAATCACCGAGAAGCAGAAGTTCGCGTTTTCGTCAATGCCGCGCCAGTACCAAGCCTGGTGGTGACGAGATTGGCGGTGGGTGACGCGCCTCGCTCACTCGGACTATTCGTTGATACGTCGGACGGCTATTACGCCAACTTGCGTGTCACGCCTGACAAGTAATTAATATCTGCAGCACAATCAAATTATTCAAGGAGACAGCCATGGCCGACCCACAAACTGCCGTTGCCAATCAACTACGCAACATCGAGTCAAAAACCGGAAAGAGCTTTGCACAGTTGTGTGCGCTGATTGAAAAAAGCGGTCTGAGTAAAGTTGGCGAGCAACGAAAATGTTGATGGAAACTTTGCAACTCGGCTATGGCGACGCCAACATGGTGTGCATTCGCGCCAAAGAAGCACAAGCGCCCGTGGCGGCGAAGCAGCGATCCTTTGGATGCGATCTACAGCGGCGCAAAAGCGCCTTTGCGTGGCCTGCACGATACCTTGATCGCAGCCATCGATAAATTCGGCCCGTACGAAAAGCGCCCAAAAAGCTTACATAAGCCTGCGTTGCAAAAGCAATTCGCGATGCTGGCCTGGCGACCAAAGAGGAGTATCGAACTAGGCCTGAATTCCAAAACGCTCAAGCCATCGTCACGCCTCAAAGCCATGCCCGCCGGCGGCATGTCAATTCACAACACGCATTTCCAACGCCAGGAAATCCAACGCCGAGTTGCTAGGTTGGGTACGCGAGCCTACGATGCCGCACAATGAGTAGTAGCGACAAAATATTTGAACGAAAAAACTTTAGGGGATGTGATGAGGAAACTAATATTCAGTGCTGCTTTGGCGGCATTTGTGTCCATACCGTTCGGTTCAGCTTTTGCACAGACAGCAGCGGATAACGCCAAGCCTGCCTTCGATGCAGAACTTGCCAACACAGTAGGTGCGGACGACTACGGCATGCGTCGCTATGTGCTGGTGATCTTAAAAACCAGACGAACAAATGCCGCCGGGCAAGGAACGTGACGAGATGTTCAAGGGTCACTTTGCCAACATCAATCGACTAGCCTCAGAAGGAAAGCTGGCGCTGGCGGACCTTTTGACGGAGTTGACGGCTGGCGCGGGCTATTCATTTTGCGGTGTCGGATATTGAAGAAGCCAAAAGCTCACCGCCAGCGACCCTGTCATAGCAGCGGCGAAATGGTCCGGAATATCACAAATACTATGGCTCGGCGGCGGTGATGTTGGTCAATGAGGCGCACGAAAATCACCAAGAAAAGTTTCTGAGCTGCTTCGCAGGCGTGCTCCAAGCTGAGGTATGTGCGCGGCTGAATAGTCAATAAATTTATCTGCAAAGCATTTTGATCATGTCGTTACATCGCGCTCCAACGGCTGCAGAGAACTCGCAAAGCACTGCTATGCGCCTGTAGAGCGGATAGTCTGCTCGCAACCGACACACCACACCAGCACCGACTCCCACTGCTACACTTTGCCCACGCGATTTATGCATCAACACAGCGCGGCAACACCACATGCAGAGCATCGCTAGTTCGCTCAAAAATAATACGGAGTACGCCATGAGTAGATTCATTAAGTGGTTCGCCTTGTCGTTGAGTCTTTTGGCCGCAAACAGCTTCGCCGCCGATGAGCCAGCGCTGTCCTCCGGCCAGACGCTTTATCTGCCCATCTATTCGCACTCCACGGCGAAGTTGGCAAAGACGGAACCCTTCACAGACCTTAGTTTCAACACATGTCAGCATTCGTAATACCGACCCGCAGCTAGCAATAAATTGCTCTCGGCGCGCTATTACGACACCAACGGCAAACTAGTTCGTGCCTTTCTCAACGCGCCAGTAACTTCCGGCATTAGGTACGCACGAAATATTTATCCCACGCAAAGACACCTCAGGTGGTTCCGGTGCCAATTTCTGGTGGTCTGGTCGGCCGCATCGCCAGTCAATCTACCAATAGTCGAAGCACTACATGCCGACATCCGCGAGCGCGGACGCTGATATTTATTACTACGGGGCAGGCAATTAAGACTCGCTAGCGCAAGCGGGATTTGCGCGGTTCTAACTTGGTCTTTGGTGCTGGTCATGGAATGGCCGTTCCTCCGGCCACACGCCGTTGCATTGCTCTCGTGCAATGAATTGCGCCGTACGCACATACAGGCGCGATTGCTGATATCCAAACGGAAACAGGTCGTGGATTTCGCTGTGCGAGACCGAACAGAAAATCAGTCGACGGCTGATTCGGCGTAAACATTGCCCCATGCACCATAAGTCGTTTCACCCAACCGGGCATAAGTCCGAGGAGCAACCGAAATGAAATCCATTTTTGTCATAGGTATCGCGCTGGTAGTTCTGGGCGGTGCTTGGCTACGCGCAGTACAGCTATACCACCACAGATCAGGTTCTCAAGATCGGCCCGATATCGGCCACAGCAGAACAGACTCACACGGTTACGCTGCCGCCACTGCTGGGCTGGTTGCTGCTCGGCAGCGGAGTAGCGACGCCTGCTTTCGCTGTATTGAGTAAGAAAAAATGAACGGACAGGTCGCCAAATGAATACCCACGTCGCTCTTGCTCCTCTGGTATCGCTGTTCGCCGGGATTCTCATCCTTGTGATGCCACGCTTGCTCAACTACATCGTCGCCGTCTATCTGATTGCCATCGGCCTGATTGGGATTTTCGGCATCGGCCATTAGCGCTGGCGAAACGGTATCCGGTCGAGAGTTTCCGGCTGGGTTCACGCAGGGCAAGCGATAAGGTTGCGACGACCCTGGTTCGCGGGATTCGGGTGGAATGTAGTATCAGGTTCTAGTTTTTCTGGCAACGAAATCGGTCGCCGCCGAAATCATTGCGATTATGCTGAAAACCCAAATCGCTCATCGAGCAATTGAGGAGCAAGTGCAGAATTTAGAATGAGCGCTGGTCGAAATTCAGAGTCTGCTTCAGACTGCAAGCGGACGGTCAGCAACATTTGGCTCAGCGACAGCAACTCGGCCTGAGCGGCCATTCGGCACTCTTTTGGTATAGGACAGCTGCGAGACGTTAAGCCGAACGTCATTGGCAATAGTGGCTCGATGGCCCAGCGTTGCAGACCGAGATTTTCAGGTGTTTTAGGTGGAGCATGTTCGCCGAACATTGCAGGGTTTGATAGTGTGAGAGATCTCTGCCGCCGCCTTCTTGGAATAATCAGTCGCCAATTTGGTAGAGCCGACTTACGCAGCTGGCGCGCTCGCCCGCCTTCAAGCAAGTCAACAGCACGGCATGGATGGGCCACTGTTGGGCTGGCCTGTCGCGGTAGCCACTTTGTCCTTCATGTCAATCAGAGATGCCGCACTCGATGTCAGCCAGGTTTTTGGTCCGTGTATGTTTAGAGTTATACCTCTCGGGTCTGCTCCTGCAGTTCCGTGGCTTTGCAAGTGGTCATTCGTGGACCATCCGGCCAATAAAGTTGCGCATTCGTCAATCCAGTTCGTTACCTGTATGCCAGTGTGAGGCCGTTTCTGCCTGAACATAGCCGATCATTACGCCAAGCCTGAATCAGCGCCGTGAAGCCCTTCTTTAAAGCGTTGAATGCCGCCTGTAGTACCTTTCCGATGAATTACGTACTCTCTTTCATCGCGCTTGCGATCCGTTGGCGTCGGCAACCTTTTGCATTCGATGGGAAGTAGCGTGTCGAAATCCTCATAAGCCCTGCCGTCAATCCAAATCGTTTCTCCGCGAGGCGCCGGAACAAGATCTACTTTGCGCCCTTTCTTTTTGTGTCCCCCTCTTCCGGTCTGAACTGCGAAAGTCCCAACTCGTCTGACTTTCTTGCGGCGGAATTGAGGTGAGCACACAATTGAGAAGTTAGTAGCGTTTCAGATGTCTGCGGCGGTCGTTCAGGCCTGTCTCTCCATATCGGGAGTTCGCCTGCAATAAACTCGATCAGTTCATTCAGCGAAGTTTCGCGCAGTTGAAGTGCATCGGAGAAAGATCCAGTCTGCACTTTCGAATTGAGCGAATTCGCTATCATCTCCGATTAGAACCCTGCGCTCTTAAATCAGCCAAGATTTCGTCGGCATCTCGGAGAGCTATGGACTTAAGCCAGTAGCGATGCCGATCTGGTTTCAATAAAAATAAGAAACGGCCATCGTAAATTCTGCATATCCGATTCACATAGAGGCTACCCTCTGCTGCTCTTTCAGCAGATCGGCTAGCTTTCCCTTGAGTTCATCGATGCCGGCCCAGTCGACGACACCATCACCGAAGACATATGGTTGGCAGACAACCCCGGACCACCGTATTGCCTCCAGATTTTTGAGCGGATTCTGTTTATAGATCGCGTTGATCTGCTTGGTGAATACCGAAGAGAACTCATCGATTGCTTGAGATTCCACCTTATTCATTACAGGTGACTCTTCGCCTAGTCTGACGAGATCGCAGTATTGATTAACGACGTCATCGATAACGATTTTCTTCGTTGCGGCTCAAATCCAACGAGCCACCTTCTGAGTATGGCAAACGCATTACATCCACCGCGGAAAGCGTCGTTGCATGCTGAGTAAAGAGTTTTACGCTTGTGCAAGCAACGAAAGCCTGCATCGCGGCCTTGTTTTCATTTATAAATTTTGCGAGAACTCTGACTTTCTCCGTATCTGATTTGGGTACAGAAGCCAACAATCTGATTTTTGTAAGTGAGATAGCCGGTCTCAACGAAGTCGTGATTCAGCTTGTATTGTTCAGTGTACTAACACCATGGGAGCGGTATACCGCTTTGGCGTGTATGGACTTCGAAATAGCTTCGTTTCTACTTTAACGATTCGACTAGTGTCTATTCCGCGTTCAGTGATAGCGTTTGAAGGAAGTAGCGGTTTGCCTGTTAGATGCTCCGCTTCATAGAGATTTTTCCCACCTGTCGCGCTGTGTGGGTTGAGCTTCGATAAACCCTTCTCCTTGCTCCCAATTAAGCCGTTTAGCGTAATCACCCAGTGGTTCATATGTCTTCATCCGATCGATGAAAGTGAGGACTCGGCCTCCTCCAAGGAGATTGGTCCGCCAAATACCGTCGTTGTTGACGGCCAGTTTTCTAGGGATCAATGGAGATCATAATAGTCGATGTCTAGGCCCTGCTCTGCATCAACGAGACCAGTTCTGCGAAACGTTGCGTGCAGTATCTTTCTATCTGCTGGCGGAGTAGTTGCCTCTGCAACGACAACTACCACCTTGGTGTCAGCGTTGTCTTTGAACAGTCCTCGAACAGAAATGGAAATCGGAGGATCTCGCGAACGTCCCATTTCGAAATAAAGCTATGCCGGAATTCCTTAGTATTTTGGTTATAGAGAAAGTTGTACTGCTGGAGCATGCCAAGTACGCCGCCAGGTGCCAGTATTCTCATTGCCTCCTCTAGGAAAAGGTATGCAACCTGTTTGTCCGGCACTTTCAGGCCGGTTGCAATGTACTTCTCGTAAAACACGCTTCGAACCGTCTGTACGCAATTTAGACTCGAAGGGCGGGTTTCGACGCAAACTCCCACTGCACCATGGATAAGCGACCGCTCCCTCGCATCGAAGAAACACGATTTGTGAAGCGTATTGCCTTCCAAGGCAGGAAACAATTTGATGGTCGCACGAATTTCTTCAGGTTCTAATGCATCGCATAAAGCAAGACAAAGGCTGAATGCTGCCAGCTCGATCGCGCCTGCCTCGAGATCAACGCCATGTACTCGCTGCAATAATTTTCGAAGCTCCTTGACGCTAGGTTTGCGCCACTGATTACGGCTTCGCCAATGCAACACAAGTCGCTTGTATGCCTCGACGAGGAATACCCCCGACCCACATGAAGGATCGAGGACGATTTCGTCGCGCCTAATTAGGTCGTCAATTCGTTCCCAGCTGAGGACTTCCTCCACAATGAGCCTAACCAGAAACGGTGGCGTATAGACGGAGCTGCTAGCGTCTTTCACGAATAGCTGATAAACGTGGCTGATCAGTTCGACCGGCAGATCCTTGAAGGAATAAAGCTGCCATAGCGTCAATTGACCGCCTAAGTCTTCGTGCCCCTCTATCAGTCTGGAGAAGCGCGACAATTGCCTGTTGTTCCGCAGCCGATCCTTATCTGAGTCAGTCAACGTAAAAACATTGCCATTAAACCGCTGCTCTAGATCCTCCAGTAGCGTAAGTAATGCCTTTCCGTCTGCCAAGACTTGAAAGAACTTGGTTGCGCCGGGCATGAACTCCGCGAAGTAACCTTCTTTGAATACCTGGCGCTGCTCGAGGTATGCAATTAGCAATGAAAGGATCAGCAGCTTTCTTCGAAGGTGCTTTGGAAGTATTTCCTCGTCCGTCAGAGTTTTACTCAGTGCCTTGATTGCATCGAATAGCCTCTTGTGTGCGGAGTTTTTTATATCCAGCAGTTCTTCACAAACGGCTTTGTTGTCCCAGAGCGAGCCGTTACGTATTTGCTCAGCATCCCACCACGGGTCTGATACCTCGATGGAGGTGGCGATGGCGAGTTCGTGAACCGGATTGCAAACCAGTTTGCCGTCGACGATGAAGTCAGGTTTGTGCGCGCAACGGAATAGTTGCAGCAGTCCGCGTGTCTTCCGGTATGCGAGAGGCACCCCAACTCCAAAGCTTTTGGTGAATCTGGGCGAACGCCGCGTCATCTGCATTGTTCGAGACATAGACAAATGCCTGAGCAGCGGAACCCGCCCATGCGGCTTACTTCGAAGAATACGGCGTCAGCGCCGTATTCTCGGGCTTTTTCCAAGAAGAATCGCTTCCTCCGGCGGTCGTCCATTAGCGCGATAGTCCTTCACGACGACCAAACCATCAACCTCGCGATTGGAATCGTCAATGTGTTCCCACCAGGTAAATGGCTTATTCATTCAGAGGGCTCCCTGCCCATGGTTCATTTTCATCGCCGTGCGTGATTCTTTCAATTTATGCCCCGAATGAAGAATATCGCCAAGGTGGCTCAGGGCATGAGCCCTGCGATTGCCGCTTTATGATTATCCTAGATAGCAGGGTCGCAGGAATGCCCAGAACAGTAGGCAGATAGAACCTCACTAACTGCCTTCCACTACGCCGGCTTGCCGCGAATAGGGCATAGCTATGTTGGGGAAAGCTTGGCGTTGAAGGAGTTGGCCTCGAGGCCGCCCCCCCTTTCTGGATAGGTTCGGGGGATTACCGGCCGATTTGGTGAATCCGGAATTGAGCATATCCAAAAGCAACAACCTGTCAGTAAACGCTGTCTACAACTGAACGTTAGCAATGTGTCCAGTGCCGGCCGGACATCCTCTCGACACCAACGACCGCTCAGGCCGAATTGCTGCCATTCATCCCCGAACCACCTATGCCTGCTTCCGCTGCAACGCAGACGATCTGTTTGTGCGCTTCAAGTTAGGTATTGAATGAAAACCACTCATCGTTCTCTTAAAAGCACCAGCTGGTGCAAGCTGAATGGTGAATGCCTAAAGCAGTTTGATACCACGCCCCGCACACCAAGCATCCAACGTATTCACCAGCGCCTTCGACGCACTCAATTCCTTAGCCAACGCTTGCGCCGCTTCAATTTCTTGCGTGGTCATTCTGCGAGCGATTGCGTTACGGTTGTTGCCTGCTTGGTTTACCGCTGATAGGTCGACGGTCGCTGATACATGGTAGAGCGCGTGGGCAACGATGCGGCTCACTGTTACGCCTAATCCATCTGCATACATCACGCCGAGGTTGTTGAGTGCGCTGGCGTTGCCCTGGTCGGCGGCGGCGCGGAACCATTTGACGGCTTCGCGATAGCTTTGACGTACACCGTGGCCCAGATCATATTTGATGCCGAGATTGACTTGTGCGGTGGCATCGCCTTGCTCTGCAGCTAGTCGATACCATTTGACGGCTTCGGCATCGTCGCGCCGCACGCCGCGTCCGCGGTCGTGCATCAGACCCAACTCGTTTTGCGCGCGGGCGTGAGCTTGCGCAGCGGCGCGCTGGTACCAATCTACTGCGGCTTGATCATCTTGTTTTAATCCGTGGCCAAACGCATACATGATGCCTAGTTGGAATTGCGCTTCGGCATAATTTTGCGCCGCCGCCAATCGAAACCATTTGATGGCTTCCAGCGGATTGACTGTCGTGCCCTTGCCATTGGCGTACATCAGACCGAGCTGCGTTTGCGCGGCGGCATCGCCTTTGGTGGCTAAGGCTTTTTGTTGCAGCAATGCACGCTGTTGGATTTTTTGCTCGCTTGCGCATACCGGCGACGTGCCTAGAATCAACCCAAACAAGAGGGTCAAAATCCGCAATCCAAAACGCGATGCGCGTGTCATGTCCTGCGCTTTCAAATTCGTCGCCTTAGGTTTGCGGCGCGAGGTTTTCGATAGTGCCCGCCGTAATACAGCAGCGGCGCGGGGGCTTCTTTATTGCGGTGGTGGCGTTCGACATGGCCGACAAAAATGACGTGATCACCGCCATCGTATTGCGTTTCACGGCGGCATTCAAAAGTCGCGCAGCAACCGACAATCAACGGCGTGTCACCAGCACCAACTCGCAAATCCAGTCCGGAAAATTTATCCACTCGCGCACCGGCAAAGCGCCGTGAAATATCGGCTTGATCTGCCGACAAAACATTGACCGCAAAGTGTGTGCAAGCGCTAAACGCGGGGAGCAATTTGGAATCCGCCGTCAAGCTCCACAATATCAGCGGCGGATCAAGTGACACCGAAGCGAAGGAATTAACCGTGAGACCAACGAAGCGGCCATCGAGACCGCGTGCAGTGACCACCGTCACGCCAGTGGCAAACTGCCCGAGAGATTGGCGCAATGATCGATGGGTGGTATCGGCAGGGGACATAAATGGCTGGGGGAAGGCTGATGGTCTATTTTGAATTAGCCGAGGAATTTGCGAGTGATGCACGCCACTAGAATATCAATTCACAACGAGGATTTCAGCATGAAAATTGGAACGCCACTTTCGACTTCCGCCACCCGCGTGATGCTGCTTGGCTGCGGTGAATTAGGCAAGGAAGTCATTATTGCATTTCAGCGCTTGGGCGTAGAAGTCATCGGCGTCGATCGCTATGCCGACGCGCCGGGGATGCAGGTGGCGCATCGCTCGCATGTGGTGACCATGACCGACGGCGCGGCGTTGCGCGCGGTGATCGAATTGGAAAAACCTCATTTTGTAGTGCCCGAAATCGAAGCAATCGCCACGGCGACATTGCTTGAAATTGAGCGCGAAGGAGTTGCCGTGGTGATTCCAACTGCGCGCGCCGCGCAACTTACGATGAACCGCGAAGGCATACGACGACTGGCTGCCGAGACTTTGTCACTGCCAACTTCGCCTTATGCATTTGCCGATTCACTGGTCGAATTGCAGGCGGCAATTGATGGCGGCATCGGCTATCCCTGCGTGGTCAAACCGGTGATGTCGTCGTCTGGCAAAGGGCAGTCGCTGATTGGCATGGGACTACGCAAGCGGGCGGACGGAGTCGGCGCGGGGAGAATTATTGTCGAAGGATTTATTGACTTCGAGTACGAAATAACTTTGCTGACAGTGCGCGCGGTCGGTGCTGATGGCAACACCGAAACACATTTTTGCGAACCGATAGGTCACGTACAAATCAATGGTGATTACGTCGAGTCGTGGCAACCGATGAAGATGTCGGCGATGGCCTTGGCAAAATCGCGGCAGATTGCGCAGGCGGTCACGGGCAATCTGGGTGGGCGCGGAATTTTCGGGGTGGAGCTTTTCGTGCGCGGTGACGAGGTCTGGTTTTCCGAAGTCAGCCCCAGACCGCACGACACCGGCTTGGTCACGCTGGCTACACAACGCCTCTCGGAATTTGAATTGCATGCCCGCGCGATTCTCGGTTTGCCGGTCGATACCAGTCTGCGCCGCACTGGCGCATCTGCTGTGATTTATGGTGGATTGGAAGCAACAGGAATTGCCTTTGACGGCGTTGAAAAGGCCTTGCAAGTACCCGAATCGGATTTGCGCTTATTTGGCAAACCGGAAAGTTTTTTAAAGCGCCGGATGGGTGTCGCGGTGGCTAATGCGGACACGACTGCCGAAGCGCGCACACGCGCCAAGCTGGCGGCGAGTCTGGTAAGTCCTTGCATTGCCTAGATGGGATGTTGAACTGCGGGGCGAACGTCTAAGGCCTTGGACAGGGGTTTCCGGGGGGGCCGCAAAACCGGCAAAAAAGAGAGGGGGGGCCGCCCCGAACTCAATTTTTTGAATTTCCAATGTCATGAGCGATTTTCGCGGCTAATTCGCTGGCATAAGCAGCATGGTCGCCACGATTTGCCGTGGCAAAACACTACCGATGCCTATCGCGTTTGGTTGTCAGAAATCATGTTGCAGCAGACTCAGGTGGCGACTGTGCTGCCCTACTACGCACGGTTTCTTGCGCGATTTCCGACGCTCAAAGATTTGGCGGCCGCACCGGTTGGCGAGGTGATGGCGCTATGGAGCGGCCTGGGCTATTACGCAAGGGCAAGGAATCTGCATGCTTGCGCGCGTGGTGCTGAATGAGCATGGCGGCCAATTTCCGCGCGACCCGGAGCAGCTTGTTACGCTGCCCGGCATAGGCCGTTCGACGGCAAATTCGATTGCCACATTTTGCTTTGACGCATGCGCACCGATACTCGATGGCAACGTCAAGCGCGTGTTCACCCGATGCTTTGGCATCGAAGGATTCCCCGGCAATGCTGCGGTGGAAAAACAACTGTGGACGCTGGCTGAAGAATTGATGCCCGCCAAACAGGCCGATATCTACAACCAGGCACAAATGGATTTGGGCGCGACGCTTTGCACGCGCAGCAAGCCGCGCTGCGCTGATTGCCCCTTGGGCGAAATCTGCGTGGCGCGGGCAACAAATCGACAAGTTGAATTGCCGCAGCGAAAACCGCGTCGAGAAATCCCGCAGCGCGAAGTTACCTTGCTGATTTTGCGCAGCAAAAATCACGTGCTGTTGGAACGGCGTCCGCCGGTCGGGATTTGGGGAGGACTGCTGTCTTTGCCGGAATTGCCGGAGCAGGCGTCGGCGGAAGTTTTTGTTGCTCAACGTCTAGCTTGTCAAATTGACGGCGTGTTGTCAGCACCAACTGCCATCCACCTTCACCCATTTCCGCTTGCACATCACACCATTGATTTGCAATGTCACGGCGCATCCACGAGCAATGGAATCCGGATTGGAATGGCACGACTTGGGTGATCTAGAACACATCGCGCTGCCTGCACCGATAAAGAAACTGCTGACGGCGCTTGGCTAGAGATGTGTAGATTAAGTCCCCTGTGCCTTATTTTGCATTCAAGCGCAAACTTGCAGCGGCGTGCTCTATGTACTCAGTCACGCCTTGATTCAGCGCCTTACGCCAATGCTCACGTGCTTTGTTCATGTCACCTTCGGCAAAGTATTTTTCGCCCAAATAAAATGCGCTTCGCACAGTGACTCCAGCGGCGTCTTGGATTTCTTTGCCGCATCAAGTGCGAGATCATCGCTCTGTGCGCCTATCACCGCGTCCATCAGTTGGCGCGGCCATTCGGTCGGCCATGTTTCGCGCGGATAGTTGTCGGCCAGACGACTTGCATCTTGGCCACTTGCTTGGTGCTGAGCCACAACCAAATCAACGGGAAACCACGGCGCATCGCCGCGCGATCATCAAGCATGAGCTTGCGATCAGCGGTTGCCGCCGCCATGTCGCCGGCAAAATATTGCACCCTCGCCCGTATATCGAGTGCCTCAGGATCACTGGGATGCAATTCCAATACGCGGCTGCTGAATGTTCGCGCGCGCGGCAATTCATTGGTGCTCAGCGCGTTTTCGGCGGCTGCATTGAGCGCCGCAATTGAATCGGGAACTAGCGCCAGCGCTGCGTCAAAATCTGCTCGCGCATCGCTAAGGCGACCGACGTGGTCATATTTGATGCCGCGCGCTACCAAAGTCTGCGCACGTAGTGGTGGTGGTAAACGACCCGCGTCAAGTTGAGCAGTCAAGACCAAAATTTGCCGATGCGCGTTGGTCTGATTAGCCGTGACGTTGCTAATTTTTCCGCTGCGTAGCTTGGCTTCCAATGCGATTAGCTCAGGAGCAAAACTTTCAAACCGTGCTGGTGGAAGACTGGGCACTCAAGGTCAGTCCGAGTTTCGGCGGGCCTTGTTAAGCGCTGCGGAATAACTCGTCCATTTGCCGGGCTCTACGGTTTCGGCGTTGGTGTGGGCTTCAGCCAAGCAATCAACAACACGTGGCTCGCCTTCGATACGCGTCCGCAGCGAGACGTGTGCATCGCCCTCGTCACTGCGGGTTGAACTCAGTTTTGCCATAGACATCTTCAGAAAATTCGACGCGTACGGAATGACGAAACCAACCCGGGAAGGCAAAGGCGAGCGCCGTGCGGCGTGATTCTGATTTGGGCGGTAGCACCCAATCGACTGGCCCACAATGGACGATATCGGCGACCAACACACGTTGATCGGGAAGCGCCAGAATTCAGGAATGGCAAAGCGCTGAATGAATTTCACTGCGTCATCGTCAGTGGCATTTTCCATTTGCACTGGGCCAAACTGCGCAACTTCGGATAGCCTTCACGTAGGGTTGCGCCAAACTCGTGCAATCGTTGCCAGACCTTGCGTGGCGACCACGTCACGGAATATTTCGGCCAAATCACCGCGATAGGTAATCACCGATTCCAATATCGGATCGTCGGCAAACTGCGTAACGCGAATCAGGTCATCGACCCGCATACGCTCGACCTCAAACGGTGACGGCAATGCGCTTAAAGTTCTGGTGTCGTTATGCAGTTCGAGTCCAAATCCCAGGCCTATCGATTGACGTTTTTGTAGCGAAACCACTTTGATGCGCACGGGTACCATCGAGCCACAAAGTTTGTCCATCAAGCTCGGCGCGCGCGATCACGTGATCGAAGACCAAGGGGCTGGGCAACATTTGTGCAACCGTGGCGCGCGAGCGCAAGGAAACCAAGGTCGGGCGCACCGGTACGCCGAGTTGCCCGAACAAAGCACCTAACAATGCGACCTTGTCCTTACAGTCTCCGAAGCGTTGCTCCATTACTTTATCTGGCGCAGCGGGTTGATGCGTACTGGTGCCGATCTCGATGCCGAAATGGCGTACATCCTGCTGCACAAAGCGCAGTGCTTCCTGGATTTGGTCTTTGCGATTTGGCAGCGCGGCGCGTATCTCGGCGAGCTTTGTTCGACCGAGGGCTATGTGCAACTGGGTATTTTTCTCAAAGGCGCGCACCCCACGCCGCAACTTCTGCCCAATCTGCATATTCGCTCAACTGCAACATGTCCGGCACATAAGTTGATGCAGGCGAGCCAGGCTCGGTCGCAGCTGCGGTACGTTTTGACGCGTAAATAATGTTTCGCGCCAGCCTTTAGTTGCCGCGTCTGTGCTGCTGATCTTCACATCGCTAACGCCAATTTTGTGGAAAATTTTTCGCTCATTCGGCGCTAACAAACGCACTTGATAATTTTCCACCGCACCCGCTGCGCCATCATCCAGATGATTTCAACGAACTTACCTTCAGACACCGGATTGAGTCCAGTGACGGTATAGGCGTAGTGGATCTCATCGCCAACCCGCACATCGTCCAGTACCACCGACATAGTCACTCGTCCGTCGTACATGCGCTGTTCAAGTTGGCGTTCGCGTTCCAACAATTGCACTTTTGGCATCGAGCTTGTTGTGCGCGTCGTACCGCGCACTAGTTCGAGACTGTGCATGGTCAGCGTTTGATAACTGGGATCAAACTCCGCTTCAATTTGCGAGGCAATCGGTAAAGCCCGCCGCCGTATCCACCACCCGCACGGGTGTCGATACGCCGCCGATTTGCCTTCAAGGCAAGCTGTTCATCTGTTGTCGATAGTGCGTTGCCGAAACATCGGTCGGTGCGGCGACCGTGGAAGCTAAATGAGGTAAGGACGCAATGGGCGGCGCTGCACTCGGTGTCGTTGCTGGCGGGGTGGTAACACCGACGTATTGGGTGAATTTGGTGCCACGAACGGCACCCAAACGGGTTCCAGCCAGATGGCGAAACTAAAGCCATTTTTGTGACAGTCACCGGCTTGGCCGCTGGCACTTTGACTGGCGCTTTGACGATTTTTGGCGTGGCTGATTGCTCGCCGGCCGCGCTTACTGCTGCTAAAGAAAACAGTAGCAACACGCAAATTTGGAACGCCATTTCATCAGTGGATATCGCCGGTCAAATAAAGATATTTCATTGGCGCGACTGAATCGCGTGAAGTTCACTAACGACTTTGCAATCATCGACATGTGCATCGCCAAGCATTTTCATCGCGCCAAAGCTCATACCGGCGGCAATCGCCTGCCCAAGAATAGGAATGAAACGCAGGGTCGACTTACTCGCCACGCGGACGCCGATCTTCTGCAGCATGCGCAGCAGAATTTGTTGCGTGATAAAGCGCCCGACGACTTCGCTGCCGATACTAGTCGCAGCGACCAAAATAATTTTTTTGAGTTGCGGATCAAGCGCGTCGATTTGCGCTTGCGACAAACCAATCGACGATTAATGGTTTGCAACATCTCGCTGAGCACAACATATCCGCGCCAATATCAAACCAGGTATCGGCGCACCACAGCACTCCGCCGAGTCGCGCGGCGCGTTACCAACGCTTACGTTCGGCGCGCACGTCTTCCAGCGTCTCGATGACTTGGGATCGCCAATGCGAGGCGGTACGGGGCGAACTAGTAAGCTTCTCCGTTCCGACTTTCGCATTGCCATCAATTGATGCTTGACGCCAAGTTGATCGAAATTCGCGCGACAAGCAAAATCCACGCCGTTGATGTCTTGCGGATGATGATAGAAGCCCTGATTGGGTAGCAAAATCACGCACCGCCGCGCAAGCAAGCATGTTTTCCGATGGATTACCAAGCAAGGAGATTCGCCAGCCACCAAAATTGGCTTGCGTCCTTCTTGGCACTTCATCTGCAGCCCGCGAAATCAAATCGTCAGCCATGCCCGCCGCCACCTTTGCCAGCGTGCCCATGGTGCGAGGGCAGATGACATAAGCATCTGGCGGATTGGAACCGGATGCCAGTAACGAACCATTCTTGTTGGCCGCAGACATTAAGCTTACGGTGCGGCATTCGATCGCGCAGTGAAATCGGTCTCACTTCAGCCGGACCGAGGGCAGGTGGAAACCCATTTTCCCTGCTTCGCCACGACTTGCGCGGCGAGGCGGAATAGGGGGACCAGCCTACCTTTGGCTAGCAGCGATTCAACACTCGACTCAGACGGCATGCCAAAGGCCAACCCGATGCGCCGGTAAAGCGACCCTGCGATGTGGTGGGATTCATTTTGATAACTCCAATTCACTTGCGGGCTGCTTCCTCTCCCGGGGAGGGGTTTCAGGAAGAGGGCGATCTCACCGTTGGTGCTGGCAACGCGCTGTGAGCTGACAATATGTGCCCGGCAACCAAACCATTCACCACGCCGAATACCAAAGCCGCCGGCGCAAAACTGGCTGACAAATGGAACGCCGCACCATCCCGGCCAGGTGACGAAGCCACCAGACGCGCCACGCAAAATTTGCTCGCCGATATGTGCAAAGGCCGCCAACACACTATGACTTACCTAGCCGAACCACTGGCCGGCAGGCGGTGCCCGGCCGAGTATGCCTGAACCGCAAAGCGCCCGCGGCCAGACTCACGACAAATCCGGTGCAAGAAAAGTTCCGCTGACCAATGATGTCGCAACCACGCGCAGCAAGCTGACCCACCCCGCGTCGGCCGCCGTGTCGCAACAGCACACCAGCACGAGTGATATTGGCCAGCCCGGGTTCGAGCATCCCGGAAATGGACTTGGGTAACGCCGCTTCGGCAATGGTGATTGCACCGCTGCGGCGGCGTGAAAGGCGTTGACGCGGATCATCTGGCCCACCGGCGCAAACAA
>JADKHX010000011.1 GCA_016721505.1 Rhodocyclaceae bacterium
GGCCGACGGCGAGCCTACCGCTGTAATCGCCTCGCCAATAGTTCCAGGAAGCTTACCTTGGTACAGGCACAACCGCCGATGTCTGAACCTCTGCCCACACTCCAGTGCGATGCATACCCCATCAGGCAGTTTCATATTTTGCAAGGCGTCGATATGGTGGTGCCGCGTGGTGGCGTCTCAGCGTTGCTCCGGGCGCAATGGCGCGGGCAAAACCCTGCCTTGCGTACCATTATGGGATTGGCCCGGCCAGTCAAGGCAGCATCCGTTTCGATGGTAAGGAAATTGGCAAGCTTACCACACCGGCGATTGCGCAATCGGGCATCGCCTACGTACCGGAAAGTATGGCGATTTTTCGGGGTTAACGGTCGGAAAACCTCTATCTCGCCGCACGTAAAGGCCAGATGGATAACGCCCGCTTGGAATGGATTTTCGGCTTTTTCCGGCGTTGAAAAGTTCTGGAATTATCCAGCAGGAATCTTCCGGCGGACAAAAGCAAATGGTTGCAATTGCACGTGCGATTATTGAGCCGTGCAAGTTACTGCTGATCGACGGAAGCCGGCAAAGGTCTGGCTCGGCCATTATATGCAATCCTGATTGCCGCGTTTCGTGAACTCAAGGCGACGGACACGACGGATTCTGCTGGTCGAACAAAATTTCAGTTTTGTTAGCGCTCTGGCCGATCATGTCGCCGTAATGGATGACGGCCGCATGGTGCATGCTGGTGCGATGCCGATTTGGTCGAAGATCAGAAATTGCAGCAGCGCCTGTTGGTCTGTCTCGACAGCCATCAATAACGTATCAACATGCCATCCGCCACCACCGCGACACCGTGACAGCCCTGCACCGATGCTCTGCCTCAAGTGCCCACGATATTGCGCCGCTGCTGCTGGTGCCGCTGTTGGCCTTACTGATGTTGCCGCTGGTGGGTAGCCTGCGATCTGGATTACGTTGACGATGGCTGGACTAGCGATGGGCATGATGATCTTCATCAGCCCAGCGGGCTGACGCTGGTGTTCGGTTTGATGGTGTGCTTAATTTCGGTCACGGTGCATTCGTCTCGGTCGGCGCATTCACTGCAACGCTGGTGTGCTGCCTTTGCGCGGCTGGCTGGAAGTTGAATCGCTGTTGCTTAACCTAGGCGTGCTTGGTCTTGCGATTCTGTTGGCGATGCTGGTAACGGGAATTCTCGGCTGGGCGTTTGAGCGTCATCATCAAGCCGGTTTATGGCCAGCACCTCAAACAAATTCTGATTACCACCGGTGGCATGATAGTGGCTGAACGGTTAATCAATGTGATCTGGGGCGCCGAGCAGATTCCCTTGCCCCTGCCAGCAAGTTTCGCGGCGCATTCTTGCTGGGTGATGCGGCGATTGAAAAATATCGTTTAATTGCGGTGATCGTTGGCCTGACTGTTTTAGTAATGTTTCTGGTGCCTAACCGCACCAAGATTGGCTTGTTGATACGCGCCGGTGTGGAGAATCGGGAAATGGTCGAGGCGCTCGGTTACCGCATCCGCCGCTTGTTTGTGCTGGTGTTTGCGGCAGGTTCGGCGCTGGCCGGATTGGGCGGGGTGATGTGGGGTCTGTACAAAGAAACCCTGACTGCGGCGACGGGTGGGAGACCATGGTCATGATGGTTATTGTCATCATCATTGGCGGCCTCGGTTCGGTCGGCGGTTGTTTCATCGGCGCTTTGCTGATGGCGTTGGTGATCAGACTACGCTGGCTTTCTGGCGCCTAAGCTGGCGCTGGTCTCGAATATTTTGCTGATGATCACTTTGCTGCTATGGCGACCGGCTGGTCTCTATCCAGTTGCCCACTAACGCAAACCAGGCACGATGATACTGAAACGTTTGCTTTCTGATGATTTGCCACGTAGCCAGTTTCTCACCGTGCTGCTCATGCTGTTTTGTTTGGGTTTGGCGTTCTTCCCCTTCCATTACCAGCGGTGCCAGGCCGCTCAACACCGCCACCACCATCTGCGTCTATATCATCCTGGTGGCTTCTGCGATCTGTTGCTGGGCTACACCGGTATCGTCTCTGTCGCCCCACCATGTTCTTCGGCATTGGTGCCTATGGCATCGGTCTCGGGCTGAAAGCGCCAGCATGGGTCGGGTGGATCGCCCCCGGCGGTCGCTGTGCGCGCTGTTACTGACCATCTTGCTGGCGCTCATCGTCGGACTTTTCGCCTTGCGCGTGCGCGCGATTTTTTACTTGATGATCACGCTGGCAGTGGCCTCATCGTTTGCGGTACTCGCCTCGCAGTTATCCGATCTGACCGGTGGCGAAGATGGCAAAACCTTCCGTACCGGCGCTACTCTCGCCAAGTTTCCATCTGTTCAGAACGAAGTCTTTGGCCGCATCATTGATGGCAAAGTCATCACCTACTATCTGGTGTTCGGTGTCGCGCTGATGCTTTTTTGTTTTTACTGCGGGTGGTCAATTCACCTTTTGGCAGAGTGCTGCAGGCCATCCGTGAAAACGAGTTCCGTGCTGAGGCGCCTTGGCTATCAAACGATCTATTACCGTATCGCAGCCAATTGTCTGGCGGCGCTGGTCGCGGCCTTGGCCGGTGCGCTGATGGCATTGTGGTTGCGTTATGTCGGCTAAAACCATGCTCGGTTTTGAAGTGATGACCGATATTTTGTTAATTGTCGTAATCGGCGGAATGGGCTGATGGCGCGGTGGTCGGCGCGCCTTGTTCATGCTCGCCCAAATTATCTGAAAACCCTGATGTTGCAGGCGTCGTCGGCCTTGGTCGGCGTGCCGTTTCTCGCCAGCGCTGCACCCCGACCGCTGGATGCTGTGGCTGGGCGTCATGTTTGTCGTGTCGGTTTTACTGTTTTCCGGCAGGCATCGTCGGCAAGTTACGCAGCACTAAAAATTCCAGCGGGCACTACGGGCGCACGGCCAACACGCTGCTGTAGTTGTCGTCCCATATCCGAAAATCAGCACGCGCCGTGATGGCCTGTGCGACATCTTCGAATTCTGGCCGGGCAAAGAAATCTCCATTGGCGTGGATCAGCACCCAGTTGGAACGGAAAATCAAGCGATCGCTATCGCCTTCAGAACCGCCAGCCGCGCTTGCCTGCCAAAATTATCCGCTGCGGCTTTCCCTCCCGGAATTAGGTCAAGCAAACGATTGGTCACCTGCACAGCCAACACGCCATCAGGTTTGAGATGTTTGAAATACTCGGTGAAAGCTTCTTTGGTCAACAGGTGTATTGGCACCGCATCGCCAGAAAACGCATCCACCACCAGCACGTCAAACTGTTGCGCCGCTTCGCGTTCCAGTGCCAAGCGTGCATCGGCGATGACCACCTCGGTGCTTGCTTTGGCGTGGGCGAAAAGGTAAATTCTGTGCGCGCTAGATGAATCACCAAAGGGTCGATGTCATACAGCCGATACAGATCACCCGCGCGGCCATAAGTCAGCAAAGTGCCGATGCCCACACCGACCACACCAACATGCAAAGGGCTGTTTGAGAACTGCGCTGTCTTGGCCAACAGCGCACGCCCGACACCGGATTCTTCACTGTAATACGCGGTCGGCAAATCCTCCAAGTGCGGGCGTCGCAAATTGTCGACCATGGACGATTTGTCCATGCATCAAAGTACGTCGCGCAGCGACACCTTCGCCACCATTGAAGACGCGTAGCGTGCCGTAAAAATTGCGCGCAGTGACTTTGGCATCGGTCAGTTCGTAGAGATGATCGTCGATACGCACATAGGCAATCGCGGCGACGATGGACATCGCAGTTGCCCATGCGATTGCGCGGCGAGTCGGGGTTGAAAATTCGTGCCCGCGCAAGACCACCAGCGTGATGACCAGCGCGGTGAGTACTAGAACCTATCGACAGTTCAAAATTGCTGTTGACAACACGGCGCGACGATGCCGACGAACAATCCACCGAGCGCGCGCCGCCAGTGGCGAGCATCGGAAAATAAGTGGTGAGCTGCGAAGGATGCGGTTTGATCGCGGCCAATTCGCCGTGGCAAACCATGCAAGCCACAAAGAAGGCAGACAGATTAATGCCCATCGCCAAGTACACCGGCAAAGCAGAAACTCCCAAGCTCGGCAGATACGCCATCGCACTTAGGCCGAGTGCCAGCAATGGCAAAAACACCACGCGCCGATACCAGCCCACGCGCTCAAAACACAAAATAAACGAGAGCAAATACAGCGCCAAAGGTATCACCCACAGCAGTGGAATCGGCGCGATGTTTTCAGTCAGAAAGCTGGTGTCGGCGATCATCAAAATTGACGGACAGCCGGCTAATGCAATCATTTCAAGCGCAATGAAAACGGAGTTGCAATGCTAGATTCAGCGGCCTTGTCGCGCTGACCACACCGTGCGCCGCGCCACGCCAGCATTGCGCATAAGGCCGCGAACACCACGAACAAACCCGACCGCCAAACCAAGGATTGCCAGCGCGTCGGCAGCACCGGCTCAACCAACACGGGATAGGCCAACGCCAACAGCGAGCCGAAATTGGACAGCGCGAACAAGCGATACGGCAACACGCCGGGGCGCTCGCGTGCGAACCAAGCCTGAATCAGGTCGGTGGTCGATAACACGACATAGGGCAAACCGATCGTCATCGTCAGCAAGCCGAGAATTCTTAAGGTTGGGTCTTCGCCACCGACAGGCCGCCAATCCGCACTGGGGCTCAACGGCAACAGCAGCAAACTGGCCGCCAGCAATGCCATATGCAAATAACTCTGATGGCGCGGCGATAAAAATCGTACTACCCAATGCGAATACAAATAACCCAACAGCAGCAGCATCTGAAAAAACAACATGCAGGCCGTCCAAACCGATGCCGAACCACCAAACCAGGGCAAGATCATCTTGGCAATTATTGGCTGCACTTGAAACAACAAAAAGGCACTGAGAAAAATGGTCAGACCATAAGAAAACGCAAGACGCAGATTGGAAATCATCGGGTGACCAAATTCGAGGGACGCCGGATTCTAGTGGGATGCGGGCGCGAGCCCAGGTTTTTTTGCTGGCCAACGGCGGCGGCGCAAGGAATTCGCAATGCACTGCATTGCGCCTGCAAAGCGGGTCGGCGATGCAAAGCCGACACTGCACGCCAGCACCAACTGGTTGACCTACAAAGAAACCGTGGTCTGTCCGCTATTGCCGGTCGGCTCATGGTCGCTGGCACGCGCACACATTGGCGCAATCTGTCGCCAACACGCTGCCCAACCCTCAATTCCCACAGCCTGTCGCATCGCGATAGCTATGACATTGGCTCGTCAATAGTCTGCCCTCACCGCAATACATTTCGGAGCAGACAAAATGAAAACAATTTGCAAAACCATCTATCTGATCGTCGCCATCGTCAGTCTGCTTATCTCCGCTCCGGTCCTCGCTCAGCATCCACCAAGTAGCGCGGTTGACGGCGCCGCAAACCAAAATCCGTATGCTCCTTATGAATTTCTAATCGGTGAGTGGGATGTAAGCCCGGAGGGTCGGCCATCTCAAATGGTCATGCGCTTCCAGTGGCGGGGGACGGCCAAGGGTTACATCCTCTTCTCTGCCAGTTTGCTTGAAGCCGGCGGCAAGGAGGACCTTCACTTTGAAGGCATCTTGATCTGGAACGCTGTGCATCAAAATCTCGATATGCTAGTTACACTCGACCCGGTCAACGGAACTACTCAGGAAAGCGGCACACTATCTATCGAACCAGATGGTACCGTCGTGCGCTCGATTGTTTCCACTGGCCCGCGCAACATCCGCGGCGCGGATGGGAAACTTTGCTGCAGGATCGAGCAATTTTCGCCAGACCTTCAAGCAGATGGGTCCGCAAGATCCGCACTGTTGTCATGCGCGAGACCAAGAATGGCTGGGAACCGACTTTCCCAGGCAGCGACAATCTGATCATGACCAAACGCGCGGCGAGCATGCACGGTCGATAGTGTTCGTGGAGCAGTCTCGGTAGCAGAGAATATTCGAGCCTTGCCGCTTTGATTCCATTTGTCGGGTTACGGGAACTTTCAATGGCACACAAACGGCGTGTCACCAGCACCAACTGAGCGAATGACTCTTAAAGACTGACAGTCGAAGTAGCGCTTTGCGAACTGGTCACTCCAGACCGGTCATCCAGATTCACGAATGAACGACCGCAAAGTGGCGATGATTTTGTCAATCTGAATACTCGCTCTCCGCCCAAAGCGGAAGTTCCGTTAATCATTCCGACCGCCATGGGGTCATCCGCGGTATCCAGCGTGGGACGGCAGCGCGAAACGCCTCGTACTCCTCCCAAAAAGTCAGCGCGAGCGTGGGTTCTTCGTACGCCACGACCTGAACGTGGAAAGCCAGCCACAACAGCGCGCCGTAGAGGATGAGGTGCCAATCGCCCATCAGCACCGCTCGACCTAGGATGATGGTTACGACCGCGACGAATATCGGATTACGCACATAACGGTAGAGACCGGTCACCCACAAGATTCCGGGGCGGCGCTATGGGCGCAGGGGTGCCGAGACCCTGCAGCGCGAAACGCGCAAATGCGTCAACGAGCCCAGGCACGCCCGCGAGAATCATTACCGCGCCGATGCCGCGCGTCAGCTCCAGACCAAGGAACGGCGGCCGGAGTTGCCAACCCGTGATCAACCATGGAACGAGCCCCGCCAACGTACATGGTGCGACCACGAAGAAAATCGCCGAGCCTAGGACGGCGCTGGTTCGTTGCACGGTGGTTCCCGACACACGTCGCTGCGAACTCATTCCAACCTCTCCTACGTGTTACCCGCCGACCTCCGGGCCGCTTTGGGTCGATTGCCGATACCTATGGACGACTGCTGACCGGCGAGGCAACTAACGCAACTGGACTGCCAGAAAGCCGGCATTGATGATAGTCGTATTCCGCTGCATTGCTGCCGTTCAAAAGCATTTGGGAAAAGCTCAAGGTTTCCCCGAAAACCTACCCAAGAGTCGCACTCCGGTTCACAGCATCACCGAATTCGATACACCGCTGAAACCTTTGTGCCAGCAACGGTTAGAAGATGTGCCCCGGCGCAGGCACTGAGCAGCCAAGTCACGGTCAGGTCAGGATCACTATTTAAGTTGTATTGACAGCGTCTCACCAGCACCAACTAGCAAAATTATGAATCACCTGTCATTGCCGGCAATCGATCAAACCACGGCTGTGCCTGTTCCAGCTCCGTCGCCAATTGCAATAGCGTCGCTTCATCACCAAACGGCGCGATGAACTGCACTCCCAATGGCAGATTTTCAGCCGTCCAATGCAGCGGCACACTCATTGCGGGCGTGCCGGTGAGATTGGCAAGTTGGGTGAATGGAACATAGGTCAGATTGTCACGCGCCATGTGGCGGATGGCGCCATCCATCAAACCCAATCGCGCTAGTACGCTGAGCATCCCCGTGTTCAACAGCCCGCTCAAAATCGCGCCTTGCCAGCCAGGAATTTCGCCTTGCTCGTGGGTGATCGCCGGATGGGCAACCGTGGGGGTTAACAGCAAATCATATTGCTTATGAAAGTTCGCCAAAGACTGCGAAAAATTATTGCGTTGCAAGCGATGATTGGTTGCGGTGCTGGCGCTGACAGCGCGGCCAAGTACGCCGATTACACGGGTCAGTAATTCAAATTCGCTGTCTTTGGCACCAAACGCTTTGGCGCGTGCCAGCGTGGCGCTGACGTGATCAAAATACAAATGCAAAAAACTTTCCGCCAAGGCATTGGCGTTGATGACAGGTTCTGCTTGCTCGACATGGTGGCCGAGTTTTGACAGCAATTCAGCCGCGCGATTTACTGCAAGCACCGCTTCCGGATGTACTGGCGTATCCATCGGCGAGCGGCTGGTAAATCCGATGCGCAGGCGACGACAATCGCGCTGCGACAACTCAACGAAAGATGCCGCCGGTGGTGCTATGGCGTAGGGATCGCCCGGCTCTGCTCCGGCCAAAATATCCAGCGCCAATGCGGTATCGCGCACACTGCGACTGAGCACACCATCGCTCGACGCGCCGTCCCACACTTCGCCCAGCGCCGGGCCGACAGACACCCGGCCACGCGATGGACGTAGGCCAAATAAGCCGCAATACGCCGCTGGAATTCGTATTGATCCGCCACCATCATTGCCCGCTGCCATCGGTACGATGCCCGCCGCCACTGCTGCCGCTGCGCCACCGCTGGAGCCGCCCGGTGAATGCGCGAGATTCCAAGGATTACTGCTTCGACCAAAGGCAATGGGATCAGTAATGCCCTTGAGCGCCAATTCTGGCGTGTTGGTTTTGCCAAAAATCACTGCGCCACTGGCCAGCAAACGGCGCACGATGTGTGAATGAACTTTCGGCACTGGGCCAAGTGCAGCGCGACTACCCATCGAGGTTGGCAGTCCGGCGTAATCCTGTACCGCGTCTTTGATCAAAAACGGCACGCCGGCCAGCGGGCCGCGCAGCTCACTGTGCAACTGCGCTCGCGCAGGCTCCGGCATGAAGCGGCAAATTGCGTTGATCTGCGGCTGTACTTGATGGGCGCGTTGTTCGGCGAGGTCGAGTAATTCGGTGGCGGTGACTGTCCCGTCGGCAACCAAAGCCGCAAGCCTTGTGGCATCGTGTTTCAGGTATTCGCTGAAGTTCATTATTTACTCACAAATTATTCGTCGTCGCTGCCGACCGGCGTTTGCCGCTGAAGGTCAATCTCTTACGCCGACCACAAAACTACACACCGTCGCGCAACTGCCACCAATGTTGAGCGTGGCAAAAGTTCGCGCTCCATCGACTTGATACTCACCTGCTCGGTCGGTGACTTGCCGCGTGGCATCGAGCAACATGCGCGCGCCGGTGGCGCCTACCGGATGACCCAGGCCGATCAGTCCACCGCTGGGGTTGATGGGAAGTTTGCCGCCGAATTCGATCAGGCCGCTTTCGATTGCCTGCCAACTTTGGCCGGGCGGCGTGATGCCGAAATGGTCGATCGCCATGTATTCGGTGGTGGTGAAACAGTCGTGGGTTTCGATGCCGTCAAGCTGCATCACATCGGCGATGCCGGCGCGGGTGAAGGCATCGGTGATGGTTTGGCGCACATGCGGGAACACATACGGCTGGCCGGCGCTGCGTTCAAGTTTGTCGCGCAAGCGCAGCGGGGCGTTGCGATGGCCCCAACCGAGGATGCGCGGCAGTTGCTCCAGGCGCAGACCACGGCGCGTGGCGTAGCTGGCGGCAAAGCGCGGCCCAGCCAAAATGACCGCCGCTGCACCGTCAGTGATCTGCCCACAATCCTGACGGCGCGTGCCTGGCTCGATCAGCGGATTGAGCACATCGTCATCGGTGAATGCGGCCGGCTCGAAATTCCATTTGCGGGTTTGCGCGTTCGGGTTGCGTTTGGCGTTGCCATAGTTGATCGCCGCGATCCGGTTCAGATACTCGCGCTTGAGGCCATAGCGTCGCTCGTATTCCTGTGCCATCAGCCCGAATGCCGCGGGCCACATGAAGCGGCAGGCTATGTCCTCATGGCCCTGCCAGGCGGCGGCATTTTGATTGACCGAGCTTTGGTCGCCGGGCAGATTTTTGAGTTCTTCGACGCCGAGCACCAGCGCGCAATCGTAGCGTCCGGCTTCGATTTCTGCCATCGCTGTCAATGCGGCGAGTGAGGATGAAGCGCAAGCACCTTCATGGCGCATCGCCGGCACGCCCCACAGTTCCGGCACCATTTGCGCCACCATGGAACCGAGGTGCGCCTGAGCACGCTGTAGCTCGGCGAAGGCATTGCCAACGTGGATGCTTGCTATTGCCTCTGGATCAAGCTGCGCGTCCTCCAATGCACCGAGTGTAGCCGCGCGCACCATGTCGGAAATGTCCTCACCGTTGCGCGACCAGACTTTGGCGAAATCGCTCTGGTAACCGCCAAGCACATAGACCGGCGTGCTCACGCGCTGGCGTTCCATCCGGCAACGCGATTGGCGCTCACCCAGCAGCCGTGGAAGCCGGTCGGAATGTGACGCGGAATTGCGACTTGAGCGACGGGGCCGCTGGACAAATCACGCGCGTCGAAAATGTCCAAGGTTTCGCATTTGGTCGCCGCGTTGAACTGGAACGCAATGATGTATCCATGGTCTTCCGCTTGCGAGTTGTCGGCTGCGGCGAACCACGGCTCGGAGTACCAACTGTGGTCGGCGTCATCGGTCCAGGCCGAGAGCGAGGCGCCGGTTTCCAGATCATATTTACGGATGCCGGTCCACTGTAACGGCGACGTCGCATGTTGATCGGAAAGATAGCCGTAACGGGTGCGGCGACCGATGTAAGCGGAATTGCAACTGGGGAATTCGACGTTGTGCTCAGCATCCAAACATTGCTCTTGCACCCCGCCGGTTTTCAGATTCATGGTCCAGCGCCACAGCCGCGCCGTCATCACCAGTTCGGCAATGTTCTTGGCGGTGCGCGGCGCATCAATCGAGCCATCGGCGTTTTGCGCGGGCATGTAGCGGCAGCCAACCATGACGATATTGTCGCCGTCTTCCCAGGCGTTGATGGTGTGATACAAAAAGCATGGAGTGAAGTCGAACCAACGGATTTCATCGCTACGCCCGAAACGCGGAATCACACCAAGGCGGGTCGGTAGCTCGGGATGAAAATCTATTTTGTGGCGGCCAAGTTTCATTGCTTCGTGGTCATGAAATAGCGGCAAGTCATGCAGGATGGAATAGTGTTCGGTCACCGCCATATCGTGCGGCAGGCGCGGGCCGGGCAGGGTGATCGGCACATGGTGTTTAAGCTCGCCGTCCGCGCCAAGCACGCCATAGTGCATGTAGGGTGCGACGTTGCCGTAGTCGAAAAACATTAATTCGCCGCTGATTTCATCGACCTTGGCATGCGCGGAAATCTTGCCGCCGGTGCTGGCAATCGCGCTTTGTTTGCCCAGCGTTTGTAAGGTAATCGGATCGATCTCGTAAGCATCGCCGGCCATGTACCACAGCGCCAAAACTTTGCCGGCATGGCCGACCAGATCGGTGTTGGCGGCGTCGCGCATGGGTTTATCGGTGCGGCCCATCATGGTGTCGCGAATGCCCCAATGGGTGGCAGCGCCAGCGGCATTTTCATGCCGCCAAGCGTCGGTACGCACCCAGCGGTTGCGCACGGTCAAGTGACCATTACGAAACTCGGCAGCGTGCACCATACCGTCGCCATCGAAGGGGTGATAGCGACCGTTTGGCACGAAGCGTGGGTTGGGACCGGCGCGCAAGTAAACCCCATTCAAATCGGAAGGGATACTGCCCTTGAGCAAGGGTAGGTCGGTGTATTCCGATTCGTCGGCGAGCGGCGCGAAAGGCCCGCTAAGCATCGGCCCTTGGGCTTCGCCAAACGGCGCGAAATTTTCAATCGCGGTGGGTGCATTCATGGCGGGCTCCAGCTAGTTCGCGCTAGTGCGAATCAGATTCACATAGAAGGAAATGATCTCGCCGTAGTTGGCGATGCCGATTCGCTCATCAGTCGCATGCGGACGCTTGAGATCGTCAGGGCCGAAACGCACCGGGCAGAAATAAAACGTCGCGCTGCTGACGCGCGTGTAGTGTTTGCTATCGGTGCCGGCCATCACGAGCCCAGGTGTGATCAAGGCGCTTGGCTCGACGCCGCGGATGGCTTGGCTGATCAAGGCAAATCCTGGATTGGATTTATCAGCAGTCGGTGTCGCCTCCGTTGGCGGGTGCGAGCCACCTTCGGTCACCGTCACGTCCGGATTCGCAATCACCCGCTCAACGTGTGCCTTGACTGTGGCGATAGTGTCGCCCGGTGCCAGGCGGAAATTGACGATCGCGGTAGCTTCCGACGGCAGCACATTTTCTTTCACGCCGCCCTTGATGATGGTCGGTGCGGTGGTGGTACGTATTAAGGCGTTGGTGCTTGGCGCGCCGGATAGTTGCTTGATCACAATCGGGCCAAACAACCAGGTGTTGGCCATCACCAGTCGCGTCGCAAATGGCAGTGCCGGTGCGGTACTGCGCATGGCATCTCCGCCCGGTCCGGCGAGTGAGGCTGGCATTTGGTTGGCTTCGAGCTGAGCGATGGCGTGGCCAAGTTTGCCGACTGCTGTATGCGGCGGCGGCATCGATGAATGTCCACCTGGAGCCACTGCCCTGAGCTGCAGCGTCATGAAGCCCTTTTCCGATAGCCCGATCTGCGCAATCGGGCGGCTCGCACCCGGCACGACGCCTTCCAGGATCGCCTGACCTTCATCGATTGAAAACAGCGCCTTGACTTTGCGCTCGCTCAGCAAATCGGCAATCGCATGCGCGCCGAGCGGGCCGCCAAGTTCTTCGTCGTGACCAAACGCGAGCAGAATCGTGCGTTTGGGCTTGAATCCTTCGGCGATCAGGCGCTCGATGCCTTCGAGCGAAGCCATCACCATTTGCTTGTTGTCGAGCGTACCGCGTCCCCAGACAAAGCCATCCGAAATTTGGCCGGAAAATGGCGGATGCGTCCACTTCTCTTCGGTGCCCGGTTCAATCGGGACGACGTCCTGATGCGCGCTTAGCAAAATCGGTGGCAGCGAATTGTCGCTGCCTTCCCACGTGTAGAGCAAGCTCGACCCAGCGACCACCTCGCGCTTCAAGGTCTTATGCACCAGCGGAAAACTGTCTTCGATCAGCTTGTGCAAATCAGGAAAGCGATTGCCACCAGGCGGGTTGGCAAAACCGTAGGAGATGGTCGGGATTTGAACTGCAGCGGAGAGGCGTTTCGCCGCCGCGTCGAGATCTTTGATTGGCGGGAACTTGGCGCCGTCGGCCGCGGGCAGACTTGGGAGGCGTAGCGTGTTGATGATCAGAATCGCCAGCAACAGCAACAAAATTCCGCCGAGATATTTTGCCGCTTTACCTAACCAAGCCATTTCATATCCTTTCAAGTTCGTCGTTGGGAGCGGATTCCAACCGGCGCATCAGTGTACTAGCTGGCACGCCGAAGTCACCCCTGATTCAGCCAACATGTGCGCTGCACCGCGGATGCACCGCGCAGAGTCGATGCAGGCGCTGGCGAGCTTCGGCGTCGCAAGTGTTGGCGCTGGCACACGAAGGTAAACGCGGCGTCCTTCCTTGATCGTTTCATCCACCTTGATTGTCGCGATGGTACGCGGATCACCTTTGAGCGGATTGCGTTCGAGGATGGCGAAATCGGCCAGTTTGCCAACCTCAATTGTGCCTTTTTGAGCTTCCTCAAAATACTGCGTCGCCGCCCAGATAGTCTGCGCTTTGAGGCCGATAAGCGGTGAAACGCGGTGTTGTTTGCCGAGCACCTGATCGGTTCGCGTGGTGCGATTCACGGTTGCTGAAAGCACCCGCATCGCATTGGGCAAAGTGACCGGTGCGTCATGGTGCGAAGTAAAAATCATGCCACGTTCCAAGGCCCAGCCGGTCGGTGAAATGTTGCTAGCGCGCTCTTGCCCGAGCACTGAATCGCGATGCCAGTCACCCCAATAGAACGTGTGTAGCGGAAAGAATGACGGAAAAATTCCCAAAGTCTTAAACGCATCGATTTGATCGACGCGCGCGGTTTGCGCATGCACCGCAACGGCACGGCGGTCAGCCTTGCCATATTTCTTCTCGGCCAAGCTCACTGCACGAATTAGCTGATCAATCGCCGCGTCACCATTGACGTGGGTGAGCAATTGCCAGTTATTTTGGAACGCCTTGTCGACGTACCCATTCGCTTGGTCGTCACTCATCGCACCATAGCCCGCATAGGTCTCTGGCTGGCCTTCGGGGACTTTGAAGTAGGGCGTGCTAAGCCATGCCGTCTTGCCTTGCGGCGAACCGTCAAGATTGAGCTTGGCGCCACCGATCCGATAGTGTTGCTGATAAGTTCTCGAATTGAGTGGTCCGGACAGGGCATCCGCCGCTGTGAGGATATCGGCGTAGGCGACCACATCAATCGGCAAACCGCCTTCGCGCGCGACCGCCGCCATCACCGCCAATGGACCTTTGGTGGCGCGACCTTCTTGCGCTGTGGTGTAGCCATTGCGCGTGTAGAGATCAACCCCGGCTTTGAACAGCGCCTTGTTTTCTTCAAGGCTCATCGCCCCCATCAATTTGAATATCACCGCAAAGAAGGCGGCTTCTTCAAGCACGCCATCAGGCTCCGTGCTACCACTAACGCGACGAATCACGCCGCCGGGAGGATTCACACTTGCGGCCGTAATCCCGGCGAGCGCCAAAGCACGACTATTGAGTACGCCCAGATGCCCTGACTGATGGACGACAACAATGGGCACCTCAGTGGACACCGCATCTAGCTCTTCCCTCACTGGCGCGCGTTTCTCACGCAGTTGCGCGTCGTCATAACCCATACCCAGCATCCAGCCGACTTTGGCGGTGAGTTGTGTGTTTTGCGCTGCCCAAAGTCGCAGGTTCGTTTGCAGCGTGGAGATATCGTTGACCGGCCCGTCCGGTGCGGGGGAGAGATTGGCAAAAGAGGCCTGAGCGCCGACATTGAAAACATGGCCGTGGGCATCAATCAAGCCGGGAATCATGGTGCGGCCTTTGAGGTCAATCAACTGGGTCTTGACACCCTTGTGCTGCATCACTGCACTCCGTTTGCCGACGGCGACAATCTTGCCGTCTCTCACCGCCACAGCTTGCGCATTCGGTTGCTTGTCATTCACGGTGACGATATCGCCACCAAAATAGATCGCATCAGCGGGAGGTGGTGCGGCTCGTGCGGCACTCATGAGGCATGCGATTGCGATAGCAAATTGGCAAGTGCCTTGTGCGATAGGTGGTCGCTTCATGATGCTGCCTCCACTTCGTTGTTTGACTGATGTTAGCCGAGGTAAGGCATCTAAAGTTTGTCAGTTGGTGCTGGCCGCACGCCGTGGAGTTCCTACCGCGTCACCTTCACGATGTAACGACTGGCCGCAGCGAGTGGCCGGTGAACGGACCATCCCATGGTTAGCGCCAATTGGCAGTGCTTTCCGCCTGCGCATTAAAAGGCGTTACAACCCCAGCCTTGCAGACAATTGCAGATGGGTTTGTCGGAAAGCGATTGACCCTACAAAACCATGCCGGCTGCCCGGCGTAGCGCGCCTTCGGCCGCACCAAGGTCATTCGCTCGTTTGGCCTTCCACGCCAGCGTAACTTCAGTCATTCCGCGTAGGCGTTCATCTTCAAAAGCGTAGTCAGGTTTGGTTTTTATCAGCTCGGCCAATTTCGTCTGCACCTCGCGATATGCCGTGTCGTTGCCGTTTCTGGCGTGGATCAAACCAAGCTCAACCAGCGTCGCCGCATAGTCAGCGCCGCCCCATTTTTGGGCGGCAGCCATCAGCGTGCTTATCGCAGTTTGTACATTGGGGTTCTGATACACGTTGCCGCCATCGATGATAGAGCGAAGGGAGGCACCTTCCTGTTGCAAGGAGCCTGATTTGCGCGCTTTCGTTAGCCCAAGCTCAAGACTTTTTTGTGCTCCGCCAGCGTTTCCGAGCATCCGATTTGCTTCATGCTCGTAGCCGTATAAAACCGCTGCTGCCGGCCCCGAAACCGACTGCGCCATTGCTGACAACTCCTGCGCCAAGCCCGCCGCCTGCTGCATCATGCCGCGCTCAGCACGAGCTCGCACAGCGTTCAATATTCCCCTGCCGCGAGCGGCCACAACTTCCTGGCCAACACGCGAATTCGATGCCTTGCCTTTGGTTGCCTTATACGAATCATTGGCCAGCTTGAAGAACGCGTCAACGGTTTGTGGATTGACATCTGGTCGCCGCAGCAAAATTGCCCCTATCGACGCGCCGGCAATACTTCTTTCACCCGCATCGGGAATTTCACCGACTGATTTCAGTAGCCCATCGGCCTGTTCCTGAGGCTTCTCCGCCTGGCCATGGACAATTGCCCAGGCTTCGACTTCAAGTTGAACGATGCGCAGCTGTAGCGTCAATTTCACATCGTTTGAGGCCGCACCACCCGCCACAGCGCGGCCGACAAGTTCGCGCGCGCGATCGAGTTGGCCGATTTCTGCGAGCAACATCACGAGTTCATAGGCCACCTCACGCTTGACAGCGTCGTTGGTAATTGGGTTTGCTGGGGCATCCGCTGCAGCTGCTTCGCCTGCGGCTGGTGTACCCAAAGAATCTTTTGGATCAACTGCTGAACCAGACGCTGAACCAGACGCTGCGCCACCGCCGAAGGGGCGCTGGATTGCACCAGCTGCGGCGGCCATATCGGCTTTCATTTTTTTTGTTGCCGCCTCAAGTTTGGCGACGTCGTCCCCTGCCGCTTCCGCCGCTTCTTTTGCGGCGGCGCTGGCATTCATCGAGCTAGTGGCTGCGCTTCCTCCAGCCTCGTAACCGGTTGAGCGTCCACCAAAAAATGCGCCAACGATGGCGACCGCCGTTAACGCTGGCATGGCCCAGCGCGGCACTTTGTCCATCAAGCCTTTTTTCTTGGTAGAAATGCCAAACTCTTTTTCGAGCTCAGCGAGAATTTCCTCCCGCATGAGGCGTTCAGCTTCCGCTTTACGCAGTTTTTCTGCCTCAGCTTTCTCGGCGCCATACATCGCTTCAAGGCGCGCCCGCTCTTTCTTCATTATCCGTTTGCGCTCGAGAAAATCCTCTGAGAGCTTGTTAATGAACACGCCGCAACTCGGGCACTGCGTTTCAGGTGACGGAATAACTTTTGTGTCGCACGCTGGACATTCCACTTTGCCATCGGTTTGCACCGGGGCTGCCTTACGCAGCCCGAGACAGTGGGCGATTTCCACCCTAAAACCGACTTTTTCGAACTTCTCCGCAGTTTCATCTGCGAGCTTGCGATCCACACCCGACTTCACCTTCAAGATGCGATGTTGGGTAAGTGATGTCATCAATCGTTCGACGGCCTCGGGTGGGACACCCAGCCCATCGATGGCGCGTTGAGT
The DNA here is from genome assembly GCA_016721505.1 of Rhodocyclaceae bacterium. Taxonomy (GTDB): domain Bacteria; phylum Pseudomonadota; class Gammaproteobacteria; order Burkholderiales; family Rhodocyclaceae; genus JADKHX01. The sequence goes on from JADKHX010000011.1 coordinate 16,864, forward strand.
CAACACCGCTTTGTCCATCGACATCGGTAGCGAAACGATCACGTCGAATTGAAAATCATCTTCACCAGCGGATTTTGCGGGCGCAGGCTGGTCATTCACCATTTCAATTTCAGGCATTGGGATTCCTTGTACTTACCGCGTTTATTTGAATGAGTGTCGAATGCTAGAACTCGTCTTCCGCGCTGGAAACGACCCGTCCCCAATATTGCCCACCGAGCATATGCAAGTCGGTACCACGGATGATAAATGCCAGCGTTCGTGCAATGTTTCGGACGATGTGATATCCCATTTCCGGATTCTCGTCACACCGTTTCATCAGCGCTTCAGGGTTTATCGCCAGTAGCCTCGTTTCGTCAGACACACTGCGTACCGAAGCTTCTCGAACCGCCTGATCGACGAAGGCGATCTCGCCAAACGACTGACCGACCGTCAGTGTTGCTAAAACTATTTCGCCGCCGCTCGGGTCTAACAGGTCGGTGGCGTCACCGCCTAGGCTCGTGGAATGAAAGACTTCGACTGAGCCGCTAACAACAATGTATACCTCTCGACCTGTAGAGCCTTCGGCAAAAATAAGCTCATCTCGACCAGCCGGACGTTCGACTGCAATACTCGCGATTAACTCAGCCTGCTCCTGTGTCAAGTCAAAAAAAAGATCCGACTTTCGGATCGCATCTGGCATGGGCACTGGTGTCTCCTTGTTTCGTCGAAAATTAGGATACGAAAATGGTCTGGGCTTATTGGAGTATGACGGAAGCCACAGGCGACAGTCAATCCTCGAAGTGGTTTATCGAACCATTGCGCATACGCACAAGCTTGGGCTGTGAATTTGCCGATGTTTTTTGCTCATGAAATCACTCGCTGAGCTGTCACCTGTGGTGAAGGCGCAGCCTCACTTTCACGATGCCGCGCTTGCCGCTGCGCCAATTTGCTCGTCTTAACTTGTGGCAAGGGACGCTCAAATTGACCGCGCAGACACTGCGGATTGCCGCGCGCGCCACTAGCGCGATAGTCGATTAGTAATGGCGCGGTCGCCTCGGCTGCGGGAATGGCGAGCACACTGCAGAGGTAATCAAAAATTGCATCGGTGAGGTGTTCGGGCGTCAAGCCGCTGGTCGCTTTGGTTGAAGTCCACAACCAATTGGCGAAATTTTGAAATGCTGCGAACGCGGATGGACCAGTCAGTAAGAATGGCAATGTGTTTTTGTATCGCCCTGAATTTGCAATCAAGTCCCAGTAGCGCGCAAGGCGTACGAAGGCTTGCATGGCATCGGCATTTATCGTGTTGGTTTCAATGATGGAATAGGGCGGTGCTGGTTCGTACTTCATTTGAAACGATTCAGTGTGGCGCACGATAGGCGTGCCGCGCAGACGCTTCAATATCCCAAGTTGAATTTCGTGTGGCGCGAGCTTATGCAGCCGGTCAAAACCGAGTGCAAAACTTTCCAACGTCTCACCGGGCAAACCGAAAATCAAATCGGTATGCAAATGGGCATGACTATGTTCGACCAGCCAACGTACATTGGCTTCAGTCTTTACATTATCTTGGCGACGCGAAATGGTGTGCTGCACTTGTTCGTCGAAACTTTGAATGCCGATTTCAAACTGCAAGACAGCTTCCGGGAATTGAGCAATCAAGTCCTTCAATCGATCAGGCAAATGATCGGGAATAACTTCAAAGTGCAGGAACAATTCGGGGCTTAGGTCGGCACTTAGACGTTTAAGGAAAAATTCCAGAATGCGTGCCGATGCGTCAATCTTTAAATTAAACGTGCGGTCAACAAATTTGAAATTGCGCGCGCCGCGGTGGTACAAGCCGTCAAGCTCATTGAGAAACTGGTCAAGATCAAACGCCCATGCAGTTTTGTCCAGCGAACTTAAACAAAACTCGCACTTGAACGGGCAGCCACGGGAGGCTTCAACGTAAAGCAGGCGATGCGCTAAGTCGTCGCTGGTGTATTCGGCATAGGGCATGACGATTTCACTCAACGCCGGTTGTTCGCCAACATGGACTTTCATCAGCGGTCTTGGACCGTGAATCAAACTACGACACAGTTTGGCAAAGCTCACATCGCCCCAGCCGGTAATTAAGTAGTCGGCGAGCCTGACGATCTCCTGTTCGACATATTCGTAACTCACTTCCGGCCCACCGAGAATGACTACGACTGATGGTCGCAATCGCTTCAGGTGACGGACGACTTCGGTTGTCGCCGAGACGTTCCAGATATAAACGCCGAGGCCGATGATTTGTACTTCCGCACCGTCCGCACCATCCGCACTATCCGCCTCGCCGAGTTCGCTCAGCAATGCCTGCGCAATTTCTTCCGTGGCTTTGCCAATCGTGAATTCCCGCAACACCGATTGCGTGCGCAAGTCCTCGCCACCGTAACGCGCCATATTGGCCAGCAAATAGCGCAGGCCGAGTGACGCGTGAATGTATTTGGCATTCAGGGTGGCGAGAACAATTTTTGTCATCAAGCAAATTTCGAAAAATCGGGACGGCGCTTTTCAAGGAACGCCGAGAAGGCTTCCTTGGCTTCGGGCGAACTCAATTGTTGTCCGAAGATTTGACTTTCGCGCGCCATGATTTCACGCACGAGTGGACGTTGATTCCGTACCATCAACTCTTTGGTCAGGCGGATTGATGCGGCCGGTTGTGCCGCCAGTTTGTGGCAGCGTGCAAGCGCGTGTTCGATCACTTGGCCGTCAGGAATCACCGCGTTTACCAACCCTGAAGCGAGGCCAAAGTCAGCATCATATTGCTCGCCAAACATCAACATTTCGGCAGCACGCACGTGGCCGACACGTTGTGCCAGCAGCAAGCTGGAACCCGCTTCTGGCGTTAGCCCAAGGCTGGCAAATGGCATGCAAAAACGCGCTCCGGTTCCGGCGTAGACCAGGTCACAATGCAGCAACATGGTCGTGCCAACGCCAATCGCGATGCCTTCGACGGCGGCGACAAAGGGCTTTTGTAAAGTGGCAAATCCGTTGATGAAACGAAACACCGGTGAATTTTCGCTGGCTGGTGGATTTCGCAGAAAATCATTTAAATCGTTGCCGGCGGTGAAATTGCCCGCGCTGCCATGAATCAAAATTACGCGCACGGCAGGATTCGATTCGGCTTCGATCAGACCATCTGCCATCGCCGAATACATCTCGGCGGTGAGCGCGTTTTTCTTCTCGGGGCGATTCATTTCGATTTGATACACACCGTCGGTGACAGTGGTGCGAACTAGATCAGTCATTTATTTCTCCTTGTGCGGGATGAACTTTGCCAGTTGGTGCTGGTGCTCTGCATGGCGGAATGTCCGCTTCGCGGAGCGCCAACACGCTGTTGAGTTTGGCAGCGCCGAAAAATCAGTCAGCAAACACCGGCGAGCGCTTTTCCATCGTCGCGCGCATAGCTTCGGTGATGTCGTTGGATTGCAGCATCGCCGCATTCCATGTCGCGATGTAGTTCAAGCCATCGGCGACGCTGTGCTCGCGTGCGTAGGTGATCATTTCCTTGCAGCCGCGTATCGATAGCGGTGACTTGGCAGCGATAGTTTTGGCAATCTCATGCACGCCGTGGCGTAGCGCTTCGGTGCTCTCAAAACAGCGGTTGACCAAATGAATGTTCTGCGCTTCAGCGCCATCGACGCGGCGGCCGGTATAAACCAGTTCGCGCGTCATGCCATCGCCCACCACGTGCGGCAAGCGCTGCAAAGTGCCGACGTCAGCCGCCATCCCAACATCAATTTCCTTGACACAAAAATACGCCTCGGTCGAGCAATAGCGCATATCGCAGGCGGTAATCAAATCAATGCCGCCACCGATGCAAGCACCGTGAATTTCGGCGATTACCGGTTTGCGGCAACGTTCTATCGATGTCAGCGTGTCTTGCAAATCGAGAATGAATCGGCGCAGCTTTTCGCGCGCGCGGCCGACGCAATCGTCCTTCAAATTTGCGTTCAGGTTCATCAGCATGCTCAGATCGATGCCGGCAGTAAAGTGCTTGCCATTGCCGCCGATCACCACAACGCGCACATCTTTCGTTTCGTCAGCCCAACGCATTGCGTCGCGTAGTTCGTGCCACATCGCCTCGATCATCGCGTTGGCTTTGTCAGGGCGATTAAGCATGACCCGGGCAACGCCTTCCTTGGTTTCAATTTGCAAAGTTTTGAAGTCCATCTACTTTCCTCAATTTGGTTGAAATCACACCGGCCGACGGCGAAACATGCCGTTGCCTTCCATCAGAATAACTTCCTCGCCAGCCTGGTTAAACATTTGCCAACGGGTCTTTACCAGACCAACCCCCGGACGACTTTCCAGCGGCCTTGCTTCGAGCACCGTCAAGCGCATGCGCAGCCGATCGTTCGGTCGCACCGGTTTGAGCCAGCGGATGCTGTCCATACCCGGTGATCCAAGGCTGTGGGATTTGAGCAGATAGTTGTCACACATGATCCGCATAGCCATCGCACAGGTGTGCCAACCGCTGGCACACAGCCCCTTGAACAAGCTGCTTTTCGCGGCTTCGGCATCAACGTGAAAGGGTTGTGGATCAAACTCTGTAGCAAAGCGCACGATATCCGCTTCCGTCACCAACATGTCACCAAATTCCTGCACATTGCCGACTGGAAAATCTTCCCAATAAAGCAGTGAATCAGTTTGCACTTTAGTAGTTGCCATTAACATTTTCCCTATGCTTTCTTTACAAATTCGGATTTCAATCCCATTGCGCCAATGCCATCAATTTTGCAATCGATATTGTGGTCGCCCTCGACCAGACGGATATTTTTGACCTTGGTCCCGACTTTGACCACCGATGAGGATCCTTTAACTTTCAAATCCTTCATCACCGTCACCGAGTCACCATCTTTCAAGACATTGCCGACAGCGTCTTTGACTTCCAGCGTAACTTCAATATTTTCGCCTGCCGCCGCCAGCGCCGACCATTCATGCGCGCATTCGGGGCAGACCAACATCGCCCCATCTTCATAGGTGAATTCGGAATTACATTTCGGGCAGGCCGGCAATCCGCTCATGACGGTCGCGCCAAGGCATCGATACCAAGCACACTGACATCTTCAGCGCCACGCCCGGCGGCAATCAGTTGATCCATCCGCGCTGCCACTGCAGGCAGCGCCGCCAAGGGTCGATTGCCGGCTGTTTCGAGCATCAGTCGCACATCTTTGCGCGCCATCGCCAATTCAAAACTCAAATCAAAATTACCCTTCGCCATTTTCGCACCACGCATGGCAATCATCCCGTTCATATCAAACACGCTGAGTAACTTGACGGCATCTTCCGCATTCACATCGCTCGCTTGCGCCAGCGTTAGCACGTCGGCCAATGTGCCATAGACACCCAGCAACATCGCGTTGCCCAGCAGTTTGTTGGCCGCTGCAAAATCCGCGCGTTCGCCCAAATAGCTGAGCGTGCCCGTCGTCTTGGCGAGTTCCTCCTTGACTGACTCAAACAGCGCCGCAGATCCGGCCACCATCATCGAGCCTTGCGCATTTCGCGCATGCAGCGGTGCCATGAATACAGGGCAGTGCAAATATTTGATGCCTTCCGCCTGCAGGCGCGCGGCCCGTTCGGCGGTCAGCGTTGGCAAGGTAGTGGTGTGATCGATCAAAACCACGTCCGCCGATAATCCGGCGCGTGCCGCAGCAATGACTTCATTGACCACGACATCATCTTTCAATATTAGATGCACTCGCGACGCGCCACGAACGGCTTCTGCAGGCGTTGCTGCCGCCTTGACGCCGAATTGAGCGAGCGCGGCGACTTTGTCCATTGTGCGATTCCATGCGGTGACCGAATCACCGCGTTTCGCCGCGGCTTCAGCAAACGCGCCGCCGAGCAAGCCCGTACCAAGAAACGCAATCGTTGCCATTTGTTTTCTACCTCTTGAAGGGAATGTATTGAATGAATATGACGCCAGTCGATGTCGGCGCGACCTGTATCTTGAAGCGATTTAGTCAAGACTGCTATAATTTTGCCGTCGACCTAACGTTTTTCCTAGAAAAGCTTTTTGTCGTCGATGTTGCAAAAGCGGCGGTGGCCGTAGCTCAGTTGGTAGAGTCCGGGATTGTGATTCCCGTTGTCGTGGGTTCGAGCCCCATCGGTCACCCCAAAAACACCAAACACCTGACGAATTTCGTCAGGTGTTTTTCGTTCACTCTTTAACATTGACGCCCTTATTTGCCGTGCACAGAACCGCTAGTATCCATTGGATCGCAATGGTTCGACAAAACAGGTCAAGTCAGTGACAACTTGCTGGCATGACGTACACTGCCAATAACAACCAAGAGGATTTCAATAGTGACTTTGAAAAAACGCTTAGCAGGTCTGTCACCGGAAGCACTGAAGAGTATTCGCCGTGGCGTCGAAAAGGAAAGCCTTCGGGCGCAAACGACCGGGCATCTGGCGTTGACGCCACATCCGCGTCCACTCGGTTCAGCATTGACGCATCCGCATGTCACCACCGACTTTAGTGAGGCGCAGCTGGAGTTGATTACCAGCGTACACGGGAGCATTGAGGCCTGCGTCAAAGAGCTGACTGAGATTCACCAATTTGTTTGCCATGCAATCGACAAAGAATTGCTTTGGGCTAGCAGCATGCCGTGCATGCTGCCGACCGATGAAACCATTCCTATAGGCATGTACGGCCGCTCGAATGTGGGTCGCGCCAAGAGCGTTTACCGCATGGGATTGGGGCATCGTTATGGGCGGCGGATGCAAATGATTTCCGGCATTCACTACAACTGGTCGCTACCCGGCTTAAGTACCTCTGACTACTTTGGTCTAATCCGCAACTTTCGCCGCCACTCATTTCTATTGCTGTATTTATTCGGCGCATCACCCGCAGTGTGTTCGAGTTTTGTCGAAGGTCGTACGCACGAACTCCAAGCTTTGAATGAGCATTGCCTGCATATGCCCTATGGCACTTCGCTGCGCATGGGGCGCCTTGGCTACCAGAGCGATGCGCAAGGCTCGTTGGCCGTCAGCTATAACAGCCTGGAGAGCTACGCCGCCTCACTGCAAGAGGCCTTGACCCGGCCATATCCCCCTTATGTTGCCATTGGCGTGCGCAACCTTGGTGGTGATTACAACCAGTTAGCCACCAGCTTGTTGCAGATCGAAAACGAGTTTTACGGCACCATCCGTCCGAAGCGTGTGATCAATTCTGGAGAACGACCGCTGCACGCATTGCGTGAGCGTGGCGTGGAATATGTCGAAGTGCGTTGCATGGATCTCAACCCATTCTTACCGGTGGGTATTGACGAGCCAACCATGCGCTTCATCGACATGTTGCTGTTGCATTGTTTGTTGGCGGACAGTCCGCCGGATACCTTGCTCGAAATTGCCGCGCTAAGCCGTAACCAGCACCTCGTCGCTGGGCACGGACGCAACCCGAGTCTTGTGCTTAATCGCGATGGCAAAGATGTGCCGCTGACGACTTGGGCTGCTGAGGTGCTTGAGGAGTTTGCGGCGATTGCTGCCGCGCTTGATCAGGCGCACGGTGGCAACGCTTATGCAGAGACGCTAGCCGCTGCTAAGGCCGCCATCCATGATGCCGATAGCGTCCCCTCGGCGCGCGTCTTGTCGGCGATGAAAAGCCAGTTTGGTGGCTCGCACGTTCGCTTCATCATGACGGAGTCATTGAAGACTAAAAGTGCGCTGCTCAATTTGGCTTTTACTGAGGAACAGGCAACGATGTTCTGCGAAATGTCAAAGCAGTCGGTCGAACGGCAGGCAGCAATTGAAAATGCCGACACCATACCGTTCGAAACCTACCGCGAAAACTATCTTGCAGTCTCGTCCCTGGGTTGACGCGAATTCGATGCGGTTCAAGCCTTGCACTGTCACCCTAGTGGAGCTAGAGCATTGTTCGCACCATCATCAAGAGACCAACTAAGCCCACGCCCCACACGGCGCTGCGGACGTAGGTAATTCCAGCCCAATAGACCGGTAAGTACACCACGCGCGCCCAGAAAAACACGGTCGCGCCAAAGGTGGCTTGCTCGGCCATTCCGGACGCCTGTGCCGCGAATGCCAGCGCGATAAACAGGATGAAATTTTCTTTCGTATTGGCGGCTGCACGCTCGGCGCGACCACCTAGCGCTGTGGCTTCCGGTAAATTTTCGCGGTTGCTAAAGCCAACTTTCAATCCTTCTGGCGTCCATTCACGATTACGCAACGTGGCGCCGATCATGATTGAGGCAAAGGTCAATAGTGTCATATAAACAACCAGTGTAAGTAGTGGTGTCATGTGTTACTCCTGTCAGAGTTTTAGTGTGAAGGACAACGGCTTAAGCATCGCAATTATGGTACCCGGCTCATGTCCAATGAGATTATTCGTGGCGATCTCGGGTTCTACAATACTTTCATTTCAGATTGTGAGTCAGAGAGAGGATTGCCATGCCCGATGCCATCACGCCGTTCAAGATCGCGATTGACGATACACAACTCGAAGACCTGAAGCGGCGCTTGCGTGCAACGCGCTGGCCGGACAAAGAAACACCGGGCGATTGGTCACAAGGAATCCCGCTTAAGTACATGCAGGAAATCGTCGCGTATTGGATCGAAAATTATGATTGGCGAACGCGCGAAGCAAACTTGAATCGATTCGCACAATTTCGAACGATGCTAGACGGCATCGGGATTCACTTTGTGCATCAGCGCTCGCCACATCCAAAGGCGTTACCGCTGTTGATGACACACGGTTGGCCAGGGTCAATCGTCGAGTTCCACAAAGTGATCGAAGCTTTAACCGATCCGACCAAACATGGTGGTAGCGCAAGCGATGCGTTCCATGTGGTGTGTCCTTCGCTCCCGGGATTTTGTTTCTCCGATAAGCCCGTGGCGCCTGGTTGGAATGTCGAGCGTATTGGCCGCGCATGGAGTGTGTTGATGCAGCGCTTGGGCTATGCCAAGTATGTCGCGCAGGGCGGTGATTGGGGAGCGATTGTCACAACCGCAATCGGACTTAACGATACGGCTAACTGCCTTGGAATTCATTTGAACATGCCTATCGTGATGCCCGATCCTGCAACAATGGGTGACTTGACCGATGGCGAAAAATCGGCACTGGCTGGTTTGAAGCACTACACCGATCTAGACTCAGGCTATGCGAAACAACAAGCCACGCGGCCGCAAACCCTAGGCTTTGGATTGGCCGATTCACCGAGCGGGCAAGCGGCGTGGATCCTGGAAAAATTTTGGGCATGGACGGATTGCAATGGTCATCCGGAAAATGTCCTTTCGCGCGATGAAATGCTTGATAACGTGATGCTCTACTGGCTGACCAACTGCGCGGCTTCGTCGGCGCGAATTTACTGGGAGAGCTTAAATGCGATCAACCGTGATCCGGTAATGATTCCGACCGGGATTAGTATGTTCCCTAAGGAAATTTTCCGTTGCTCACGGCGTTGGGCCGAAAAACGGTTTCAGAATCTGGTCTATTGGAGCGAGCCCGACAGAGGTGGCCACTTTGCTGCGCTGGAACAACCCATGCTATTTGTGGACGAAGTGCGCAATTGTTTTCGCCCCATGCGCTGACAAGAACTTAGTGGCACGCTGAAACGCTCCTTGGGCGCTAAGGTGCCGATGGGATAATTGCCCTATGGTTTCTGTAACTCATTCTCTGACCAAAGCCGGCGATGACGCGGCGGCGCGCGCCTTACTGGTCGCCGGGCTGCCTGACGAGCGTGGCCGCTGGCTCGACGATGTACTGAGCTACGCCATGTCGCTATATGGTGAGGCGATGCTCGGCACCGGCGAACTTACTAGAGACCACGCGATCGGGATGTGTCTGACCGTTGCCGGGTTGGAGCTCGATGCCGATGCGCGCGCTGCCGCGTTGTTGTTTTCAGTGGCCGACCATCACTTGACACCTGAACTGGGTATTGCTCGGCTAGAGCGCGATTTTGGCTCGCCGGTGGCGCAGTTGGTAGGCGCATTGGCGCGGTTGAAATCCTTGCGTCCGCTAACGCGTGCAGCGAGCAGTGGGCAAGATGCGAATGCGCAGGCCGAAGTCTTGCGCAAGATGTTGTTGGCAATGTCGGTCGATATTCGGGTGGTGTTATTGCGGATTGCCAGCCGCGTGCAGACCCTGCGTCATCTAGCTGATGCGCCGGGTCTTGAACGCGAAGAGCTGGCTAAGGAAAGTCTGGCGATCTACTCACCACTGGCCAATCGTCTCGGCGTATGGCAACTCAAGTGGGAATTGGAAGATTTGTCATTCCGTTTTCTTGAGCCACAGACTTACAAACGCATTGCCGGTTTGCTCGATGAAAAACGTGTAGAGCGTGAAGATTTTATCCGTCGTGCCGTAGCGCAACTGAGTACGGAATTAGCCGCGATTCATGTCGCAGCTGAAGTCTATGGCCGCCCCAAACATATTTACAGCATCTGGAACAAGATGCGTGGCAAGCGCCTGGATTTTGCTCAGGTGTATGACGTGCGCGCCTTGCGTGTCTTGGTTGATGATGTCGATGCGTGTTACGCCGCACTCGGCGTCGTGCATCATATTTGGAGTCCAATTGCCGGTGAATTCGACGACTATATTTCGCAACCGAAAGGGAATTTTTATCAGTCATTGCACACAGCGGTAACGCTGGCCGACGGTCGTTCACTAGAGGTGCAAATTCGTACCCGCGAAATGCATCAACACGCCGAGATGGGAGTCGCTGCGCATTGGCGATATAAGGAGCTTGGCGCGAGCGATGGCGGTGGCCGCAACGATACCTATGGCGACAAAATTGCCTGGCTGCGACAGTTGCTTTCGTGGCGTGACGAGATTAGCGATTCTGGAGACTGGGCGCGCGAATTCAAACGTGCAGCGCTCGATGACACGATTTATGTATTGACACCACAGGGTCGCGTGCTTGACATGACACGCGGTGCGACACCGGTGGACGTGGCTTATCGCCTGCATACCGACTTGGGTCATCGCTGTCGTGGTGCGCGGGTCGACGGCGCGATGGTGCCGCTCAATACGGTTTTGCAAAACGGCCAACAGGTTGAAATCATCGCAGCAAAAAGTGGCGGCCCTTCGCGCGACTGGCTGAGTGTAGAGAACGGATACCTGGCGAGTGCAAGAGCGCGGCAAAAAGCCCGCCAATGGTTTGCCGCAGCGGATACGGCAGAACAGTTAACGCAAGGACGCGCTATCGTCATGCGCGAAGTGCAGCGCGAAAGCCAAGGACACTTGCCGGTCAGTCTTGACGAACTCGCCACGCGACTTGGCGTGAAGAGCGCCGAAGCGATGTTTGTTAGTGCGGCGCGAGGTGAAATCGGTCCGCGTGCATTGCAGATTGCACTGCGTGGTACCAATGAAGCACCGCCGACTGATGCGCAAATTGTGACGCGAAAGAGCCGTGCCAAAGAAGGCGATATTTTGATCGTCGGAGTGGACAAGCTACTCACCCAAATGGGTCGCTGCTGCAAACCGATGCCGCCCGACGCGATAGCTGGATTTGTAACGCGCGGACGTGGAATTTCAATTCATCGCATCGGTTGCAGAGATTTTCGAATCATTGCCGATCGTCACCCGGAACGGGTGATTGAAGCGGGGTGGGGCGCCAACACCGAGAAGGCGCAGGCCAACGAAAGTGGCGTCTATGCGGCCGATCTGGTGGTGACTGCGAGCGACAGACAGGGACTGCTGCGCGATATTTCAGAGATTCTGATGCGCGAAAAAATCAATGTGACTGCGACCAGAACTCAGTCCAAGGGCGGTAACGCGCTAATGCAGTTGACTATCGAGCTATCTGGCAAAACAGCTTTGCAACGCGTCATTACTTCGCTGTCGGATGTAGCTGGGGTGATTGCAGTGCGACGTGATTAATTCGCCGCTTTCTTCGCCGCTCGCAGCCACTTGATCTGCGCTAGTGTTTCCATAATCAGCGCGCTGAATACACCGAGTTTCATGTCTATCGGCTGACCCGCGCCGATGCGCCGGAATTGCTGATAAAACCAGTACGTTGCGCCAAACCCGTTAAGCATCTTGAAAATATTGAAACGTGAGTGCGGGCCAAAAACACCTGGGCCAAGGCGCAGCACTTTTTCGTACTGACCAAGCACCGGTCGCCCGCCCGCGAGCAATTCGGCAATGCAGTGTTGGTCAACACACAAAGGTCGCCCAATGCCGATCATGGAGATTCCATCATCACTGATCGCTCGCGCCATCGCAGTTGCCGAACGAAAGCCACCAGTGACCATTAAAGGGACAGTCACCACCTCGCGCAACTCGGCAGCGAAATCCGCGAAGTAGGCTTCGCGCGCAACCGTCGACGGGCGGAGCTCGCCCATGTCGGGCGCGTCCATGCCGTCCATGTCCATCATCCGCGCTTGTTCGTAGTTGCCGCCGGAAATTTCTATCAAGTCAACGCGATGTTTTTCCAACCATTTGACGACTTGTTTGCATTCGGCAAATGAAAATCCGCCTTGTTGAAAATCAGCAGAATTTAGTTTGACGGTGACGGTAAAGTCAGCACCAGTTTTGGCTCGTACTGCATCGACCACAGCCAGCAGCATGCGTGCGCGGTTTTCCAAACTGCCGCCCCATTGGTCGGCGCGAATATTGGCACGCGGATTCAAGAATGAAGACAGCAAATAGCCATGCGCGGCATGAATTTGAACGCCGTCGAAGTCCGCATTTTTGGCTGCCAAGGAAGCGACAGCAAAGCGCTCGATCAGATCAAAAATCTCTGCTTCGGTGAGCGCCACGGGCACACCGAAAGTCTTACCCGGTAAGCCCAGCGCAATCGCCGACGGCGCCTTCGGGTGAGGGTTCACTACCGCTTGCGTTTGTCGGCCGGCATGACTGATTTGCATCCAGGTTTTCGCTCCCTCAGCCTTGGCCGCCGTGGCCCAAGCCGCTAGCGCAGCGTGCATTTGCGCATCCGGTTCACAGTCGATAACCACATTGCCCGGACGTTCCAAATGCAGGCGGTCAACTTGCACATTGCCAGTGATTAAAACACCGCAGCCGCTACCCGCCCAGTGTTTATACAGTCGGTTCAATTCGGGACTAGGATATGCGCGCAAATCAGCCAGCCCTTCAGTCATCGCCGCCTTGGCAATCCGATTGGGAATTTGCTGACCGTTGGGCAGTGTGAGCGTGGTGCTGAGGATATTGGTGGACATGGTGTTGTGCATTCGATGGATGATCAGCGGAACGAAAGTCTACCGTCCATGACGGAAGGCATCGCAGTTTAGGGCTTAAGGCAGCTACGCCGCGCAGACATTTTCTCCGTCCTCTCGTAACATGCCAACCATGATTCTCGTTTCGCCATCTACTCAACAAACGCTGCTGCCACATTCTTCGTGTGTTGTGCTTGCCTCATGGCAGGTGAGCGTTTCGTTTGAGCGTCGAAGTGGTGCGCTCAACATTCGCTATGTATTGCCTGCCTCCGGTTTGTGTCTGCCGTTGCTGCCCAAAGTGGATGCTTCAGCCCGCGCCGATGGGCTCTGGAAAAATACTTGTGCGGAGTTATTTGTCGCCGTCGCTGGCACTAAGGCCTATCGCGAATTCAATTTTTCTGCTGGTGGTGATTGGGCGGCGTATGATTTTGTCGATTACCGCACCCCAGCCCCAGACCTTGCTCAAGTTGTCGCACCGAAAATCTCTTGTGGGTTCGTTGAAGACGGTTGCTATATCGATGTGCAGATTGATGCAAAAGATTTGCCGGATTCTGATTCTGCGCAATTTGGAGCCAGTGTGGTATTGGAATCTGAGTATGGCAACCTGAGTTATTGGGCAGCATTTCACCCCTGCGCCAAACCGGATTTTCATCATCGAGATGGCTTTGTGCTGACGCTAATTTGAGATAAATAATGCAAACAGGTCTTGATCGCTTGCTCGCTGATGCTGCGTTACAACGTCGATTAAAAGGTCGACGCGTCGCCTATCTGGCGCATCCTGCATCGGTCACGCCATTGCTCACCCACGGCTTGGATGCCTTGGCTGCGTTGCCGGGAATTAACTTAACGGCGGCCTTCGGCCCGCAACATGGACTGCGTGGCGACAAACAAGACAACATGATGGAATCGCCGGATTTCATCGACCCAGTTCATAAAATTCCAGTGTTTAGTTTGTACGGCGAAGTGCGCCGACCGACGGCACAAATGATGGACAGCTTCGATGTCTTGTTGGTCGATATGCAAGATTTGGGTTGTCGGATTTACACCTTCATCACCACGCTGCGCTATGTGTTGGAAGCCGCTGCCGCGCTTGGAAAAACTGTGTGGGTGCTCGACCGCCCCAATCCCGCTGGCCGTCCGGTAGAAGGACTGACGTTGCGTGCCGGTTGGCAAAGTTTTGTCGGCGCGGGACCTATACCTATGCGTCACGGGCTGACGTTGGGCGAGTTAGCACGCTGGTTCATTGCCGATTTGAAACTTGTCGTCGATTGCGAAATTATTGCCATGCACGATTGGCAAGCCGATGCTGCGCCGGGTTTCGGTTGGCCGAGTGGCGAACGTAGTTGGGTTAATCCCAGCCCGAATGCGCCGAATGTTGCGATGGCGCGTTGCTATGCCGGAACAGTGATGTTAGAAGGCACCACACTCTCGGAGGGGCGTGGCACAACCCGACCGCTTGAGCTTTTTGGCGCGCCCGATATCGATGCAACAGCGGTACTCGCGACCATGCAAAAAATAGCGCCGCACTGGCTGACCGGTTGCGTGTTGCGCCCTTGCTGGTTCGAGCCGACGTTTCACAAACATGCGCATGCGCTGTGTCAGGGGATACAAATTCATGTGGACATCGCTGGGCAATACGAGCACCACATTTTTCAACCGTGGCGGTTGATGGCGTTGGCTTTCAAAGCGATTCGTGCGCTGCAACCGGACTATCTGTTATGGCGAGATTTTGCTTATGAATATGAGCAAGATAGGCTGGCGATTGATTTAATCAATGGTAGTGAATTGTTGCGCGAGTGGGTTGACGATGCTACGGCCTTACCTGGTGATCTTGATGTTCTCGCGAAGGCTGACGAAAGCGCGTGGTGCGAAACACGTCAGCCACATTTGTTGTACTAGTTCATCGACTTGTTTGTCCAAAAAAACGCCGACGAAGTTCGTCGGCGTTTTTAATCAATGCATTAAGCCGCCTATGGCGTCATGAATTTTTCGACCATCTTGTCGTCGATGGTGAAGGAACCCGGACGCTGCCGAGGTGGAAACTTCTTGAATGTCGTCAGGAACCCCATGATTTTCAAATAGGCAGGTGGCGCAGTGGACGCAATTTTGTGATCCCACCAAGCGTTATAGCTATTGGAGTCTGTGTCAGCCTTTTCGAACGGATCGCGGCGTAAGTTGAATACCTTTGGGATACGTAACTCAACGAACGGATCCCGCCACACGTCAAAGCGATGAGAGCGCTGCTCGGAGAACACCAGTTTCCAATCACCGTTACGCATCGCCAAAAACTTGCCATCGTCGCTGAAATAGAAAAATTCACCACGTGGGCCTTGCTTGGTTTTGCCTTCCAAATACGGAACAAAATCAAATCCATCGAGATGGACTTTGAAGGTTTTTCCTTCGGCGACGTGACCGGCAAGCAATTTTTCTTTGATGCCTGGCGCACCGGCCGCGGACATCAATGTAGGAACCCAATCTTGGTGGCTCATGATTTCATTGGATATGCTGCTAGGTTTGATATGGCCTGGCCAGCGCATGACGGCGGGAACGCGGAAGCCACCTTCCCAATTGGTATTTTTCTCGCCACGGAAGGGCGTAATGCCGCCGTCCGGCCATTGATTGAAATGCACACCATTGTCAGTGGTGTAAATCACAATCGTGTTCTTGGCGATTCCCAAATCATCCAATTTTTTGAGCAATTGGCCGACCTGTCCGTCGTGCTCGACCATGCCGTCATTGTAAAAATCCTGCCCCGAAAGCCCGACCGATTCCTTGCGTAGATGTGTGTAGTAATGCATCCGCGATGAATTGAACCAAACAAAAAATGGTTTGTCGGCCTTGTGCGCTTTGTCAATGAAACTCAGCGAGGCATTGAGAAATTCTTCGTCAATGGTCTCCATCCGTTTCTTAGTTAATGGACCAAGATCTTCAACTTTGCCATCGGCGGTACTGTGGATCACCCCGCGCGGACGGCTCAGCTTATTGACCATGGGGTCTTTTGACCAATCCATGTCTTCCGGTGCTTCCTCAGCATTCAGGTGATAAAGGTTGCCGAAGAATTCATCAAAACCATGGTTGGTTGGCAAAAACTCATCGCGATCACCGAGGTGGTTTTTGCCGAATTGGCCGCTGGTGTACCCTAACGGCTTTAACAATTCGGCGAGCGTCGGGTCTTCTTTTTGCAGACCAATGGGAGCGCCTGGAATACCAACCTTGGTCAGGCCGGTACGAATCGGATGTTGGCCAGTGATAAAGGCGGAACGTCCGGCGGTACAGCTTTGCTCGCCGTAAAAATCAGTGAACATCATGCCCTCGTTGGCAATCCGGTCGATGTTCGGTGTCTGATAGCCCATCTGCCCGTGGCTGTATTTGCTGATGTTGGTGATGCCGATATCGTCGCCCATGATGACCAAGATATTGGGCTTGCCCGCGGCTTGTGCGAACGACGCCAGCATCATCGCGGCGGCGGCTAACAGCCAGCGCAATGCCGAATACCGGCTGAAAGTAGTTTTAAGCCTCATCTTTGAATCTCCTCGTGTCAAAGTTGGTGACGCTGTAGCTGACGAACCGTTGGTTATTATAAGCCAAAAAACGGCACCGATTTAACGGCGTGTGGCCGCTGATCGGGCCAGTCCCGTGCCAGCGCCATCTGAACAAGCGAACACTAGTGTATGGAACGGGTGTTGCTGCGAGCTAGGGTCTGGTGAGATTGCTGTCAACCGAGCGCAAACAGTCGCGTTATTGACCGTGACGCGCGGATTGTCCAAGTGTGGTCAAAACGAAGTCCTTAACTTTTATAGAGGAAATACCATGAGCAAAGTCCTAGCTGTCCTGATCGCCGGTTTGTTTGCAACTTCAATTTACGCAGCTGACGCTGCCAAGCCTGCCGCCGCTCCGGCTGCTGCTGCCGCTGCGCCAGCCAAAGCAGCGCCTGCGGCTGCTGCCGCTGCACCTGCTGCCGCTGCACCAGAAGCTGCTGCCAAGCCAGCCAAGAAAAAAGGCAAGAAAAAAGCTAAAGCCAAAGCTGAAGCAATGAAGTAATTATTTGCTGAATCGCAACGCGATTCTGTAAATGGAAATAGCGGGTGAATGCCCGCTATTTTTTCGTCCACGTTTTGCCGAGATCGATTTTTCCATTATGGGGTATAGTTTTTTTGCCCTTTGCATCCTTATGAGTGCCTCTCAAATATGAAAACCAAAGCAGCCGTCGCGTGGAAATCAGGTGCGCCACTTAGCATCGAAACTGTCGATTTAGCTGCGCCGCAGCATGGTGAAGTTTTGGTCGAAATCAAAGCCACCGGCATATGTCATACCGATTACTACACGCTCTCAGGTGCGGATCCGGAAGGCATCTTCCCCGCGATACTCGGCCACGAAGGCGCTGGCGTGGTGGTCGAAATCGGCTCAGGCGTCAGCTCGCTTAAGGTCGGCGATCATGTCATTCCGCTGTACACGCCGGAGTGCCGCGAATGCAAATTTTGTTTGAGCAGGAAAACCAATCTCTGCCAAAAAATTCGCGGCACCCAAGGCAAAGGATTGATGCCCGATGGCAGCAGTCGATTCAGCATGGACGGCCAACCCATTTTGCATTACATGGGCACCTCAACCTTCAGTAATTTCACCGTCGTTCCCGAAATCGCGCTGGCAAAAATCCGCGATGACGCGCCCTTCGACAAGGTTTGCTACATCGGTTGCGGCGTCACCACCGGCATCGGCGCGGTGCTGTTCACGGCGAAAGTAGAAGCCGGTGCCAACGTGGTTGTATTCGGTCTTGGCGGCATCGGCCTGAACGTGATTCAAGGCGCAAAAATGGTCGGTGCCAACAAGATTATCGGCATCGATATCAACCCTGCAAGACAAGCCATCGCACGCAAATTTGGCATGACACATTTCATCAATCCGACCGAAACCGAAAACCTGATTGACGCGATAGTGCAGCTCACCGACGGCGGTGCCGACTACAGTTTTGAGTGCATCGGCAACACCAAAGTCATGCGCCAAGCGCTCGAGTGCACGCACAAAGGCTGGGGCCGCAGCATCATCATCGGCGTCGCTGAAGCTGGTGCAGAAATCAGCACCAGGCCCTTCCAATTAGTCACCGGTCGCAAATGGGAAGGCTCGGCATTTGGCGGCGCACGCGGTCGAACTGATGTGCCAAAAATCGTCGACTGGTACATGGAAGGGAAAATCAATATCGACGATCTAATCACTCACACCATGCCGCTGGAAAAAATCAACGAAGGGTTTGATTTGATGAAGCGTGGCGAGTCGATACGTGGTGTGGTTTTGTTTTGAGGTGACGTTCAAGCAGCGCAGGATTTTGCTAGTTGGTGCTGGTCACACGCCGTTAATGCGCGCGCCCTCGCCATTAGCCTCAAATTATTGGTGCGCCCGGACAGATTCGAACTGCCTACCCCTTGGTTCGAAGCCAAGTGCTCTATCCAAATGAGCTACGGGCGCATTTTTTTCGTAAGCACGAAAAAAAACTGGCGGAGGGGGTGGGATTCGAACCCACGGTAGGCTTGCACCTACGCCTGATTTCGAGTCAGGTACATTCGACCACTCTGCCACCCCTCCGCTGGGCGCGAATTATAGCGGGGCATTCCCTATTGGACACGATAAGATGCATTGCGTATGCCATCCGAACTTCTATGTGCGACTCGACCAGAGAAACTTTTGAATTGGCCTATGAATTTGTCGCGACACTTACTTGTCATTGGTTTGCTGTGCCTCGCGCTGGCGGCGTGTCAGCGATTGGAAGCGCCTGATCGCGAAGGTGTGCTGGTAGTCGCTTTAGTGGCTGAGCCGTCCTATCAGCTCTCAGACGGAACTCAGGCCGATGGATTCACGCAAGATTTCGTCCGTTTGTTTGCCAAAAAACTTGGCGTGCCCGTGCGTTTTCATATCGCGGCCGATGCATCTGAGTTGGCTGAGTTGGCTTTGCAAGGTCGCGTGCACTTAGCAGCTTTTCTTGATGCGGGGCCGGCGACCAAGGAGTTGAGCTTTTCAGTAACCTTAGGCACTCGGCCATTGTGGGTGGTGCAACATAGCGAATTGGTCGGGCCGCAATCATTGGCGGAACTTGATGGGCGAGAAATTCATGCACCGATTGGTTCGACGGCGACTCAAGCGTTGTTGGCCTTGGCGCCGGATGTGCAGCCGAAGGTAATAGAAGTTCGTGATCACAATGAGATGGAGATTTTGCGCTGGCTGAACGAGGATCGCATCGCGCTGGCGGCGGTAGATGAACTTCATTTGCGTTTGGCGGCGAATCTGTATCCCGAGCTGGAAGCCGTCGTACGCCTACCTGGTAGCCGAGATTTTCGCTGGGCGTTCGCGTCGGTGTATGGTCAGGATTTGCTCGAGATGGCGAACCAATTTATCATCGAATCGGAAAAAAATGGGGTACTACCAAGGCTGCGCGATCGTCATTTTGGTTATGTCCGTCGCATCGATGCCGATGGCTTGCAGAATTTCATCGACGATGCCAAAACTGTCTTGCCGCGTTATCGGCACCTGTTTCAGTTGGCACAGGAAGTCACTGGTTTGGACTGGCGCTTGATTGCTGCACTGGCCTACCAGGAATCGAAGTGGGATCCGCAGGCGACCTCGATGACCAATGTGCGTGGCATGATGATGTTGACTGAGGACACGGCCGATGCGCTGCATGTGGATAATCGTTTGGATGCGATGCAAAGTATCCGAGGCGGCGCGCGATATTTGGTACAGCTGATGGATCAATTGCCGACTAGCGTGGTCGCCCCGGACCGGCTCTGGCTGGCGCTCGCCGCCTACAATTTGGGCATGGGGCATATGAACGGCGGGCGTGCAATCGCGCTGAAGTTGAATAAGAATCCCGACTCCTGGTTCGACATGAAATCGGTCTTGCCTTTAATGTCACAACCGGCGTATTACGAGCGTTTGAAAAGCGGTCGTGCACGCGGCGGTGAAGCGGTGATTTTGGTAGAAAACGTGCGTAGTTATTACAGTTTGCTGGCGCATCTGGAGCCAGCGCATGTGCCGACCTTGAGTGTTACACCGACGGCGAAATTAAACGTAAAAATTCCGCCAGTTGGTGCTGACGATAAGCCGTCACGAATTCCTCAAGCGCCAGCCGTAATTCGTTCTGCGCCACCAAAATAAGCCCGCAGCACGGCCGGAATCGTAATGCTGCCATCGGCGTTTTGGTAGTTTTCCAAAATCGCCACGAGCGTTCGACCAATCGCCAGCCCGGAGCCGTTCAAGGTGTGAAGCAATTCCGGCTTATTTTTTTCATTGCGAAAACGCGCATGCATACGCCGCGCTTGAAAGGCTTCGTAATTCGAGCAGGAGGAGATTTCACGATAGGTGTTCTGTGCCGGTAGCCAGACTTCCAAATCGTAAGTTTTGGCCGCGCCAAAGCCCATGTCGCCGGTGCACAATTTCACTTTGCGATAGGGTAGATCCAGCGCCTGCAATACGGCTTCAGCATGCCCCGTCAGTTCTTCCAGCGCCGCCCAGGATTTATCGGGATGGACGATTTGCACCAGTTCCACTTTATCGAACTGATGTTGACGAATCATCCCCCGCGTGTCGCGGCCATAACTGCCAGCCTCGGAACGAAAGCATGGCGTATGGCAGACAAATTTCAGGGGTAGTTTGTCAGCTGCAAGGATTTCATTGCGGACGATGTTGGTGACCGGCACTTCAGCAGTCGGAATTAAATACATCACGCTGCCGTCGCCACGAACTATGCGAAATAAATCCTCTTCAAATTTTGGTAGTTGCCCCGTGCCGTGCATGCTTTCCGGATTGACTAAATACGGCACCGAGACTTCAGTGTAGCCATGTTTTGAGGTATGCAAATCCAACATAAATTGCGCCAGCACGCGGTGCAAACGTGCGATACCGCCACGCATCAGCGCAAAGCGACTAGCGGAAATTTTCACCGCCGTTTCAAAATCCAGCCCACCCAAATTGCTGCCCAGATCAACGTGATCTTTGACCTCAAAATCAAATGCTCGCGGCCTGCCCCAGCGCAACACTTCTACGTTGCCGGTTTCGTCTTTGCCAACCGGAACACTCTCATGTGGCAGATTTGGTATCACCGCGACAAAGGCATCGAAACGTGGCATCAATTCTGCCAGCGCGATTTCCGAGGCCTTTAACTCGGCACTCAGCTTGGAGACTTCGGCAAACACTGCCGCAGCAGGCTCGCCTCTGGCTTTCAAAACGCCCACGCGTTTGGACAAGCTATTGCGCTGCGCCTGCAAATCCTGGGTGTGCGTTTGCAGGTATTTGCGTTCCGCCTCAAGCGCTTCAAATGCCGCGGTGTCCAGCGTGACACCACGGGTGGCCAAGCGTTCGGCGACCATGGGGAGTTGGTTACGGAGGAGATGTATATCTAGCATTTTGAAAACCTATTTGGATGTTTTCGCTTTGGCATCAAGTTGCCTCAAATGCGCAAGTTTATCGGCGATTTTCTGTTCCAGTCCGCGAGTCGTTGGTTGATACCAGTTTGGTTCGGTCATGCCATCGGGCAAATAAGTTTCACCTGCAGCATAGCCTTCCGATTCATCATGGGCGTAGCGGTATTGCGCACCGTAGCCCAGGTTTCTCATCAGTTTCGTAGGTGCGTTGCGCAAGTGTTCAGGCACCGCTTGCGAGTTATCTTTTGCTACAAATGCACGTGCGGAATTATAGGCGAGGTAGGCCGCGTTCGACTTAGGACAGGCTGACAAATACAGCACTGCATTGGCCAATGCCAACTCGCCTTCGGGACTGCCAAGACGTTCATAAGTCGCTGCGGCATTGAGCGCGATTTCCCATGCGCGCGGATCGGCCAAGCCGATATCTTCAATCGCCATGCGTACGATGCGGCGTGCCATATAGAGCGGGTCGGCGCCGCCATCGAGCATGCGCACCAGCCAATACAGCGCGGCATCGGGATGCGAGCCACGCACTGATTTATGCAGCGCCGAGATTTGATCGTAAAACGCGTCACCGCCTTTGTCGAAGCGACGCAGATCGGAGGCCAAAGTGGAATTTAGCCAGTTGGTGCTGATGACACGCCGTTGATTCTCAATCGGCAATGTCGCGACTGCAGTTTTGACTGTCTCTATGACATTGAGCAAACGCCGCGCATCGCCATCGGCGTAGCCGAGCATGCGCGCTTTGGCATCCGGCTCAAAATCGGTGTCCGCCATGACTTGACGGCAAGCACGTTCGAATAGTTCGCCCAGCTCGTTAGTATCGAGGCTATTGAGCACATACACCGCCGCGCGAGACAGAAGCGCCGAGTTCACTTCAAACGAAGGGTTCTCGGTGGTGGCGCCGATGAAGGTAATGGTACCGCGTTCGACATAAGGCAGAAAGGCATCCTGTTGCGCCTTGTTGAAACGGTGCACTTCATCCACAAACAATATCGTCCGTCGTCCCTGTTCGGCCATCACTTGCGCCTGTTGCATCGCCTCACGGATATCTTTGACACCGGAAAAAACCGCCGAGAGTGCAATGAATTCGGCATCAAAACTATCTGCCATCAGCCTCGCCAAGGTGGTCTTGCCGACTCCCGGTGGCCCCCACAAAATCATCGAATGCGGTGTACCTGATTCGAACGCCATGCGTAGCGGTTTGCCCGGCCCGATCAAATGGCGTTGGCCAATCACTTCATACAGCGCGCGCGGGCGCATTTGCTCGGCCAGCGGCGCATGTTTGACAGTGCTTGGGAATAGATCGCTCATGCGCGAAGAATATCAGTCTCGACCCCAGAAGACTTAACGCGAGACGAAAATCCGCTGGCTATAATCAACTTTTCGCTGAATTAATTTGAGGAGCCCACTATGGGTCTTGATCGCGTCCCCTCTGGCATGGCATTGCCCAATGATTTCAACGTGGTGATTGAAATTCCCATGCATTCGGACCCCATCAAATATGAAGTCGACAAGGAATCCGGCGCGATTTTCGTTGATCGCTTCATGTCTACCGCGATGCATTACCCGTGCAACTACGGCTACATACCCCACACCATTGCCGGCGATGGCGATCCGGTCGATGTGCTGGTGATTTCGCAATTCGCTTTGCCGCCTGGCGTGGTGGTGCGTTGCCGGCCTGTCGGCGTGCTCAAAATGACTGATGAAGCCGGCGACGATGCCAAGCTCTTGGCGGTGCCAGTGGATAAGCTCACGCCGATGTATTCAAACATCCACAAACCCACCGACATGCCGCAAATCATGCTCGATCAAATTTCACATTTCTTCGCGCATTACAAAGATTTGGAGCCGGGGAAATTTGTCAAAGTGAACGGCTGGTTTGACATCGAACACGCACGAACCGAGGTGATGGAAGGTGTTGCGCGCTATGCGGATGCGAAAGATAAACCGGCGTATTGATAGCTGCACTTGTGTCTATTCCGGCACACGCAGGAATGACTGCAATAAATCATGACCCTACGCATCGCCATCGCTCAAATAAATCTTGCTGTCGGTGATTTGGCCGGCAATGCCAAACGAATTTTGGCGGCAGCTGATGAGGCGCGTGCTTTAGGCGCGGATTTGCTACTCACGCCGGAGTTAGCGCTGTGTGGCTATCCACCTGAAGACCTGTTGTTGCGCGCAGATTTTTATCGCGCTTGCGCGCGCGAGCTCGATGATTTGGCGAAACGCTTGCCACTGCCGACCATCGTCGGGTATCCGCTAGCGGAGGATGGTCGTCACTACAACGCCGCCTCCTTGCTTGACGGCGGGAGTATCGTCGCGACTTGCCGCAAAACAAAACTGCCGAATTACCAAGTCTTTGACGAGCAACGCTATTTTGACTGCGGTGATGGCAGCACGGTGGTTGCTATCAAAGGTGTTCGTGTCGGCATTGCGATTTGTGAAGATATTTGGCATCCAGGCGTGGCCGAAGTGGCACGGGCGGCGGGCGCTGAGTTGCTACTGACTTTGAACGCGTCACCGCTACATTTGAACAAACAAGGCATGCGCTATGAGGTCGTGCGCGCACGCGCCTTGAGTACCCGCATGCCGATAGTGTTTGCCAACCTGGTTGGCGGACAAGACGAGTTGATATTCGATGGCGCGTCATTTGCACTCAACGGAGACGGGCAGCTGACTCATCAAATGCCGGCGTTCGCGGAAGCTATCGCGGTGGTGGAGTTTGCCGCTGGAAAGTTACAAAACGGCGCGATTGCAGCTGGCCTGTCTGACGAAGCCGAAGTCTATTCGGCGTTGCAATTAGGTGTGCGTGATTACGTAGGCAAAAATGGTTTCCCCGGGGTCATCATCGGCTTGTCCGGCGGCATGGATTCAGCGCTGACACTGGCAATCGCGGTCGATGCCTTGGGTACTGACAAAGTCCGCTGCGTCATGATGCCTTCGCCCTACACGGCGCAAATGAGTCTCGACGATTCGCGTGAAATGGTGCGGCGGCTGGGTGTGCAATACGATGAAATTCCCATCGGCGCGCTGATGGATTTATACGGCGTGTCGCTAGCGGCAACTCTCAATGCGCTGGGGCCGAAACCCGCATGGGATACGACAGAGGAAAACTTGCAAGCGCGGATACGTGGGATGCTTTTGATGGCCCTGTCAAATCGTACTGGGCGCATCGTGCTCACCACCGGCAACAAAAGCGAAATGGCAGTCGGCTACGCAACACTTTACGGCGATATGGCGGGTGGTTTCGCGGTGATTAAAGATGTGTTTAAAACATTCGTCTATCGATTGGCGCACTATCGCAATGCGCTGTCCGAAGTCATTCCGCAAAACATCATTACCCGTCCGCCTTCGGCAGAATTAAAGCCCGGCCAAACCGACCAGGACAGCTTGCCTGCCTACGAAGTGCTCGATGCGATTATCGAAGCTTATATGGAGTTGGACGAGTCGCCACGGCAGATTATTGCCCGTGGTTTTAAGCCGGACGATGTGAAAAAAGTTGTCGGTATGCTCAAGAAAAATGAATACAAACGTCGCCAGTCACCCGTCGGTATCCGCGTCAGCCAACGCGGATTCGGCAAGGACTGGCGCTATCCGATAACATCGGGTTACTTGGACGAATATTGAACGAATTGTGAACACTGTCAGTGGGAATACGGAGATTGCGCCATGAAAAAAATTGAAGCAGTAATAAAACCATTCAAGCTTGACGAAGTACGCGAGGCCTTGTCCGAGGTCGGCGTGACTGGCTTGACCGTGACTGAAGTCAAAGGCTTCGGTCGGCAAAAAGGGCACACCGAGTTGTATCGTGGCGCAGAGTACGTGGTCGATTTCCTGCCTAAAATCAAAATCGAAGTCGTCGTCGCCGATAGCACAGTGGAACCAGCCATCGAAGCTATCGTCAAAGCGGCGCGCACGGGAAAAATTGGCGACGGAAAGATCTTCGTTAGCTCAGTCGAGCAAGTGGTTCGTATTCGTACCGGCGAAACCGACGAAGCAGCGATCTAAATTCTTAGCGCCACATCCAGCGCATCGACCGCCGCCGCCCAGTCGGCATCAAGACGCACAGCGTCACACAAAAACTGCGCCTGCGCGCTGGTCCAAAAAGGCGCCTCAGTCAAGCGCACAGTGGTTGGTAAAGGGGCGTGCTTGGCGATGAATCGGGCGATGGCAATCGGATCACTAGCCAAACCCAGTTGTTGAAACAACGCGGTGAACTGATGGCTAAAGGTTTCCATGGGATTGCTTATCCAGCGAGACCAAGACTATCCAAATACCGTTCTGCGTCCAGCGCCGCCATACACCCGGTGCCAGCGCTGGTAACGGCTTGGCGATAGATGTGATCTTGCACATCACCTGCGGCAAAAACGCCAGCGATTGAAGTTGCCGTTGCATCGCCTTTGTTGCCGGATTTGGTAATGATGTAGCCGCCTTCCATTGCCAGTTGTCCGGCAAAAATATCAGTGTTGGGTTTGTGCCCAATGGCGATGAACACACCCTGCAAAGCAATTTCTTCGAGCGCACCGGTTTGTGCATGCTTAACGCGCATGCCGGTCACGCCCGATTTGTCGCCGAGCACTTCATCGAGCGTGGTGTTCCAGCGGATCTCAACTTTGCCTGCCTTTTCGCGCTCGAATAATTTGTCTTGCAGAATTTTCTCGCCACGGAATTTGTCGCGGCGGTGGACGACGGTGACCTTGCTGGCAATGTTGGACAAGTAAAGTGCTTCTTCGACTGCCGTATTGCCGCCGCCGATGACTGCGACTGGCTGGTTTTTGTAAAAGAAACCGTCGCAAGTCGCGCAAGCCGAAACGCCTTTGCCGGAGAATTTTTCTTCGGACGGAATGCCAAGATATTGCGCTGATGCGCCGGTAGCGATAATCAGCGCATCGCAGGTGTATTCGCCATTGTCACCAACCAAGCGAACAGGCTTTTCTTGCAGATGCGCAGTGTGAATGTGATCAAAAATCATCTCGGTTTCAAAGCGCGCCGCATGTTTTTCAAATCGCGCCATCAAATCCGGTCCTTGCACGCCGTCGGCATCGGCTGGCCAATTGTCTACGTCAGTGGTGGTCATTAACTGCCCGCCTTGGGCAATACCGGTAATCAATACGGGTTTGAGATTGGCTCGCGCGGCATAGACGGCGGCGCTATATCCGGCAGGACCGGAACCAAGGATTAACAGGCGAATATGACGTGGCGCGGCTGGAGTAGGCATGATGCGTGTCCAAAAGTGACTTTAGAAAGCAGGAAATTATAAGGTGGGGGCGATTTGAGAGAAAAAAAGAGGGAATAAGGCGCACGAAGCTTTGGTTGTTCGAGGCGCAAAGGAATCGCGGAATCGGGATAATCAGCCAAATCCGTCGGCTGACGAACCCACGTTGGAAAAATGCCATGAATGCCACTGTTTTTACCCGCTCGCCCAAGCCACCCGCCAAGGCACTTCCCGACAAGATTGCGTTGTTGATGCACGAGGCGCGTTGGTTACTGGTTGGCGCCTTCGGTATTTATTTGAGTCTTGTGTTGTGGGGATTTGATCGCGCCGATACCGGTTGGTCGCATGTCTCTGCGTCGTCAGCTGTTGCCAATCCGGGTGGTCGTGCCGGGGCATGGTTGGCAGACCTATTGTTGTATTTTTTTGGCTTGTCAGCGTGGGGATTTGTCGCGCTGGCAGCGTTTTTGATTCTTTGGGGCTATCACCGTGTGACGCGGGTTTTTGGTGGCGACCAACGGCCACTACTGATTGCGCTCAGCGGGTTTTTAGTCTGCTTTGTTGCCGCTTGCGGTTTAGAGTCAATGCGTTTTTGGAGCATCAAAGCGGCGTTGCCCTTGCAACCCGGCGGTATGCTCGGCGTCGAAGTCGGTAGTTTCGTCACCCAGATGTTGGGCTTTACCGGCGGCACATTGATTTTGATTGGTGTGTTCATGGCTGGGCTAAGCTTATTCACCGGCCTATCGTGGATGCGCTTAAGCGAGGGTATAGGCGCGCTGCTCGAGGCGTCTTGGAAAGGCGCTGGCGTGTTGTGGGAGCGCTGGCAAGATCGACGCATCGGCAAGCAAGTGGCTGGCGCCCGTGAAGTAGCGGTCGAATCGGTGCGACGCAAGATTGAAGAGCATCCAGAGCCGCTGCGTATTGAGCCAGTTGAGATCGACATTCCGGCTGCGCCCAAGGCAATTCTCCGCGCTGACAAAGAACGCCAACAACCACTGTTTTTCACGCCCGATGCAGTTGGTGGTGCATTGCCGCCGCTGCATTTGTTGGCCGTGCCGACGCACAACCCCGATGATTTACCGGCCATCGAAACGCTGGAATTTACTTCGCGACTTATCGAACGAAAACTGGCCGATTTCAATGTCGTTGTCAAAGTACTGTCGGCCTATCCGGGACCCGTAGTGACGCGCTACGAAATCGAGCCAGCGGTCGGCGTGAAAGGGAGTCAAATCGTTGGCCTAGCCAAAGATTTGTCGCGTGCGCTTTCTTTGGTGTCGATACGCGTGGTCGAAACCGTGCCGGGCAAATCCTGCATGGCCTTGGAATTGCCGAATCCGAAACGGCAAATCGTGCGTTTGTCAGAAATCATCGGCTCTAAGGCGTATCACGGCATGCATTCGCCACTGTCGGTGGCGCTGGGTAAGGATATTGGCGGTCAGCCCATCGTCGTTGATCTGGCCAAAATGCCGCATTTGCTGGTCGCGGGCACCACCGGCTCGGGTAAATCAGTCGGTGTGAATGCGATGATTTTGTCGCTGGTTTACAAATCCGAGCCGCGCGATGTGCGCATGATCATGGTTGACCCGAAGATGCTCGAATTGTCGATTTACGAAGGCATTCCGCATTTGCTTGCGCCAGTTGTCACCGACATGACCAAGGCCGCCAACGCCCTCAATTGGTGTGTCGGCGAAATGGAGCGCCGCTACAAATTGATGTCGATGATGGGGGTGCGCAACCTTGGTGGTTACAACAGCAAAATCAACGACGCTGCCAAACTAGGCGAGACTATTCCCAATCCAATTTCACTCAGCATCAGCGATGCGCCAGGTGTGGAGAGCGACATTGGTCCGGAACCACTAACCACCATGCCGCACATCGTCGTCGTCATCGACGAGTTGGCTGATTTGATGATGGTAGTGGGCAAAAAGGTCGAAGAGCTAATCGCAAGGTTGGCACAAAAGGCCCGCGCCGCTGGTATCCATTTGATACTCGCTACGCAGCGCCCCAGCGTCGACGTGATTACTGGCCTAATCAAAGCCAACATCCCGACCCGAATTGCATTTCAGGTTTCCAGCAAAATCGATTCGCGCACCATTCTCGATCAGATGGGGGCGGAGGCTTTGCTAGGGCAGGGCGATATGCTCTACCTTGCACCCGGTACCGGATTGCCAGTGCGTGTGCACGGCGCGTTTGTGGCTGACGAAGAAGTACACGCCGTGGTCGACCACTTGAAGAAAATGGGACCGCCGGAATACATCGAGGGAATACTCTCGTCGGCCAGTGAAGACATGGAGGATGGAAATTCGGGTCTCCTAAATGGTGGCTCAGCAGATGCTGAGAGCGATGCCATGTACGACCAAGCCGTTGAGATCGTTTTGAAGAATCGTCGCCCTTCAATCTCTCTGGTACAAAGACATTTGCGCATTGGCTACAACCGCGCCGCGAGAATGATAGAGGCGATGGAAAAAGCCGGATTGGTGTCGGCCGCGAACGCGACTGGCGGCAGGGAATTGCTGGGGCCAAATCGGGGCGAGTAGTTCGCCTTCGTCAGTTGGTGCTGGCCACACGCCGTCGTCTGTGATAATCCGCCCATGCGAAAATTTTTCCTCTTCATTTCTTTGTTTCCCATTGCTGCCTTTGCCGGTGGCATCGACCAACTACATCGTTTCCTTGCGTCGACCACGACCGCCACCGGAGCGTTTGAGCAAGTCGTATTGAGCGCTTCGGGTAAGAAGCCGAAAAAATCTTCTGGCGTATTTGCCATGCAGCGCCCGGGTAAGTTTCGCTGGACTTACGAAAAGCCTTATCGGCAACTGTTGGTCAGCGATGGGGTGAAGATGTGGAGTTTTGATCCTGAGCTGAATCAAGTTGCTGTGAGCAAACTCGGTGCGGCGTTTGGTGGCAGTCCGGCGGCGTTGTTGGCGGGGCGTGATCTGGAGCAGAACTTCGAACTTACCGATTTGCCGCCGAGCACTGCGACAAATGGAATTGACTACGTCGAGGCAAAACCGAAAAGTGCTGACGCGAGTTTCGAGCGTATGAGTTTAGGATTTGTCGACGGGGTGCCGGTGAAGATGGAAGTGCATGATAAGTTCGGCCAAATTACCCAGATTGCGTTTAGTCGATTTGATGTCAATCGAAGTTTGACGGGCACAACGTTTCAATTCGTGCCACCGAAGGGCGCTGACGTTGTCGGCGACTAAGTTGCCAACTACCTTGCCAGATAAGTTGCCAACTATGTTTCAGCCAACCATCGTTTGAGTTGGTCGCAGGTCGCCGCGCTACTGAGTAATTCCATGTGATTAGTATTTGGCACTATCCATCGACGTGACGCGGGGATTTTTAGCTGACGATTCGGTGCGGCATGTTGCCCCAGCGCGCTATCAACCTGTACCAGTCCGTCGCCACCTGTGCCGTCTTCACCCAGCGCTGCGGCAATGGCGTAGCAGGTGACCGTGCTTGGCAATGGCAATATCCCATCGGGCGATTTGCTGCGCGCGAATCGATCCTTACCGTCCCAATCTTCGTCGATCACCGATCCAAAACGCAGATCGGTGATGCCGGCGCTGCGAATTTTTCCGAGTCGCGAAAAGGCTGCTGTGTAGGGGCTGAATCCGAGCACCCGATCAAGGCGATTGCCACCACGTTCGACCGGTGAGCCGTGATGCGGTGTACCCAAAAAGAATATTTTGTTTAATAGCTGCGGCCATTTGTGGCGCGCCTGACTGCCGTAGTGACAGGCGCTGCGCGAAACCAAGCCGCCCATGCTGTGACCAAGCAAGACAATTTGTTCGACCGGCACTGGCCAGGTTTTTACCAGTGCTTCAAGTAGCTCGGCAAAGGCGCGACCGTTGGTCGAAATATGTAGTCCCGAGTTGTAGCGCAAATACAGCGGTGTAAATCCCTCGCGCGCCAGCACCGCACCGTGGTCGTGCCCAACGCGCCGCCATTGCCGGTCGTTCATGCACAGGCCATGCAACATGATTAGTAACTTGCCATTGGCGACCGGCAGCGCGGCGTTCAGCGCTGGCGTATCCATCACCAAACTCTGGCCGTTATGGCGCAACTCCATTTCAATTGCCAGCGGATTTTTGCTGGCGACAAGATGATCGCCAACGACGCCATTAAGCGCAGAAAGTATCGCTTCACGTTGACCGGATGTGTTGGTCCGCGGCAGCAGGGGGGCCAATGCCGCCAGCACAACATCGAGGCCAGTGCCGACCAAACGAGTAGTGCCGCGAACGCTACTATAGACAAAACCAGAGACGCCGCGCGCGGGTTGCAGAGTTGGTGTGCCAAGTAGCCCCTTGCTGCGTGTGATGTTGGAATGGAGGTTCTCCACCATGCCGGTTACGCCTAAAGTTGCGTCAACCGCAAGCTTGCTGTAACCGCGAATATCAGCTTCCAGCGGTGATGCACGTTTGGTTGCGGGTGTTGCTCTCTCGGCTGTTTTTTCCATCACAGCTTCTCGCTCAACCGACCAGTAACAAAACTAGTGCAATCGCCGCAGGCAGCGCTTGTACATAAAGAATTTTCATTTTTACCGTCAGCCCGCCATACACACCAGCAACGATAACGCAGCCCAGAAAAAAGGTTTTTATCTGAATGCCATCCGCGCCAAGCAACAATCCCCAAATCAATCCAGCAACCAAAAATCCGTTGTACAAACCTTGATTCGCGGCCAATGTTTTTGATGCGGCTGCAAACTCTGGCGTCAGCGCGAATGCTTTGAGTCCGGCGGGTTTGTCCCACAAGAACATTTCAAGAATCATAAAATACAAATGTAGCAACGCGACCGCAACGATGAGGATGGTGGCAAGCATGATGGGTGCTCCTGACTACGCAGTGAAAAAGCGGATGATGTTCAGCACAGCCAATATTGCGATGATCAAAAACGTGGTCGCCGTGCCGAGGAATCGTCCTTTCGATGTTCCGCCGTTCGAGGTGATAAATCCCCACGCGTGACCCGCACGACTCAACACAAACGCAGCGCCAAGAATGTGTAGCCAAAGCGTCGAGGTACCGCTTTGCTCAGCCAAATACAACAACAGCATAGCAATCGGAATGTATTCGACGGCATTGCCATGTGCACGAATGGCAACATTCATCGCAGCGAAATCGGCATGACCTTCACGCACGCCGCGCTTGCGAAAGTTAGTTACGTTGACGGCCAAAAAAATAATCAGCAGACCGCAGAGCCCTGTATACAGCGCGGAAATGTGTGTGCCCATAGTGCCTTGGTGTCCTCGCAAAAATTTGTTGTAGTGAGAGCAGCTATTTTTTTTAAGCATGCATTCGCAAAGCACCTGCAACGCATCAGCGCGATGGTAGCTCACATCGCATTTCATAGTGCAATGTTTTTGTCGTTTCAGCCTATTCGATAGCGAACACGATTGCTGATGATTAGCATCGCGGCACTTTTGCGACGGCGGGTGCTCAGCACCAACTGATAAAATGAACGAATGAAAACCAGCCAATCCGAATTTGTCACATTGCGCGGCTACCGATATCACTTGCGCACTTGGGGCGTACCCGATGCTCCCTTGCTGGTCATGCTACACGGATGGGGCGATGTGGCGGCGACATGGCAATTTGTGATTGACGAATTTGCACACGAATGGCGAATCGTCGCGCCGGATTTGCGCGGCTTTGGTCAGTCGCAGGGCAACAACAGTACTTATTGGTTTGCCGATTACGTCGCTGATTTGGATGCGCTGCTCGAACATTTATCTCCCGATGCGCCAGTGAAATTGGTTGGTCATAGTTTGGGTGGCAACCTCGTCAGCTTGTACGCCGGCGTGCGTCCCGAGCGGGTGACGCGCCTGGTGAACCTTGAGGGCACTGGTTTGCCACCGCATCCGCCAGAGATGGCGCCGGCACGCATGGCCAATTGGTTGAATGCGCTACGTGAGCAGGATCAAGGCAAATTTCCCTGGTTCAAGTCCTACGCTACTTATGCAGAATTTGCCACCCGTCTGAAGCGCGACAACCCGCGCCTGACCGACGAACGCGCTGATTTCATGGCTGCCAATCTAGGTGAGGTGAAAGCCGACGGCACGATAGGGCTGGCGGCGGACGTGCATCATCGCGTGGATAGCCCGAACCTCTACAAGGTAGAGGAATACATGGCGACCTGGCGAAAAATTACCGCGCCGGTGCTGATGATTACCGGCGCACATTCGTTTTTGTTCAGCCGGTTTTTTGGCAAGGACGCACCGGAATATCGTCGCCGCATCGAATGCTTTCAGGGCATCGAAGAAATCATGCTCGAACACAGCGGCCACAATATGCACCACGATGAACCCGAACGCGTGGCGCAATTGATTGAGGAGTTCATGTTGCGATGAGAGCGCTAAATGCAGATTTGCACTGCCACTCGACGGTCTCCGATGGCTTGATGGCACCTGCCGAGGTGGTGCGCCGCGCCCATGCCAATGGCGTTGAATTACTGGCGCTAACTGACCACGACGAAACGGGGGGATTGGCCGAGGCGCGGGCGATGGCTATCGAATTGGGTGTGCCGTTTGTAAACGGCGTAGAGATTTCAATTTCGTGGGGCGACGATCAAACGGTGCACATCATCGGCCTCGGCATTGATCCAGAAAACGCGGAATTGCTGGCGGGTTTGCAAGGCGTTCGTAGCGGTCGTGATTCGCGTGCCATGCGCATGGCCGCCGAGTTGGACAAAGCAGGTATTCACAACGCTTATGAAGGCGCGCTGAAATTTGTCGGCAACCCGGCGCTGGTCAGTCGCTCCCATTTCGCCCGCTTCATCGTCGAAAGTGGCCACGCCAAAGATGTTAAGTCCGTATTCGACTATTGGCTGGCCAAGGGCAAGCCGGGCTATGTTGAACACACTTGGGCGACACTCAAAGATGCGGTGACTTGGATAGTTGGAGCAGGTGGTGTGGCGGTGATTGCGCATCCGGGCCGCTATCGATTAACGACCAATCAACGACGTACATTGTTCACCGAATTCAAAACGCTGGGCGGGCAGGGGATAGAAGTGTTGTCCGGCTCGCATCACGACGATGAAGTGCGTGAGTACGCAAGAATTGCCTCCGAATATGGATTCCTTGCCTCGCGCGCATCGGATTTTCATGGCGTGGGCGAAAGTCGCGTCGATCTCGGCAAGCTGCCGGATTTGCCCGAGCAGCTCACGCCGGTATGGACGGTTTTGACGCCGGTTGTTGGCAGTGAATTACGTCAAACGCTAGCGCAGTGAGTCGCAACTAAGTGGCGCAACTTTTTCAGCTTCATCCTGAGCATCCGCAACCGCGTCTGATTAAACAAGCCGCTGAAATCGCCCGCAGCGGCGGCTTGATCGCGATGCCTACAGACGCTGCGTATTCGTTGGCAGGCGTTACTGGATATGCGCCGTTGCTTGATCGAATTCGGCGGATTCGCGATGTTGATGACCGTCATCATTTCACTTTGATGTGCCGCGACTTATCTGAAATTGCGACTTACGCGCGCGTCGATAACAGTCAATATCGTTTGCTCAAAGCAATTACGCCGGGCGCCTACACCTTGATACTTCAAGGCAGCAAAGAGTTGCCGCGTCGCGTCCTGCATCCCAAGCGTAAAACCATTGGACTGCGTGTGCCTAGCCATCCCTTTGTGCTCGCGCTACTGGCTGAGTTAAATGAACCGCTGCTCACCTCGACACTAATTTTGCCCGGCGATGAAATGCCATTGAGCGATGTCGATAGCATCCGTGCCCGACTCGAAAAGCAAATTGATTTGGTCATCGATGCGGGCGCGTGCGGAACTGAAATGACGACTGTCGTCAATTTGTCGGACGGTCAACAAGAACTAATACGCGCCGGCAAAGGTTCGCTAGCCCCGTTCAGTTTTTAGGCTGTACCTCAGGCCGCCGCGCGCTCACCACGCGCCGACTCCAGCGCCAGCAATGCAGCCTTGCGCGCCCGCCCCCAGCGATAGCCCGACAAATCACCGTCGCCACGAATCACCCGATGGCAAGGAATCAATACCGCCAGCGCATTCGCACCAACCGCGCCACCAATCGCGCGCTGACTATTCGGCCGACCCAAGGCTTCACCAATTTGTCCATAAGTTGAAGTTGCCCCATACGGAATATTCAGCAAGGCCTGCCACACTTGAATCTGAAAATTGGTGCCGTTAAGCAACAAATGCAAAGGCCGCGAAGTACCTGGCGTTGCTGCGTTGGCTACATGCTCAATCGCCGCACTGACGATACTCGCCGCTTGCGCATCGTTATGCTGAACTTCCGCATTCGGCCAGCGTGCGCGCAAGCGCTCCATGGCTTCGCTAGGCGCATCATCGACAAATTCCAAATGACAAATACCACGTTCCGTGGTCGCCGCAAATACTTTGCCAAGCCGCGATGGCGCATAGCCGGCATGGATAGTCAAACCTTTGCCACCCGCCCGAATTTCGCCCGGCGTCATCGCCTCGCAAGTCACCATCAAATCATGCAATCGACCGGGTCCAGACAAGCCAGCCGTGATGCTAGTGGTCAACACATCGTTTTGCGCACGCAATAGATCGTGGGCATGTTGCTTGGTTAAAAATTGGAGGAAGCGTTTGGGCGAGATGCCCGCCCAATCAGAAAATACTCTTTGTAAATGGAAGGGACTTACCGCTAAATGCAAGGCAAGCTGTTCCAGAGTCGGCTGGTTATTTGCATGCTCATGCAAATAATTGATCGCCGTCTCGATCAGTTGGTAATGCAACAGATTGGGGTTTTGGTTTGAGTTCATGGAAAGCAATTTAGTCCGTGAAGCAAAGTCGTGCCACCCGAATCTTGCGGTTTGGTTTTCTACGTTGCGACAGCGTAGTACCAGCACCAACCGGCAAAATTCACCGGCACATGATCCGCAAACAACAGGCAGCATCAAGTTTGGATAGCCCCGCCACAGCCGCTATAATGGTGATCTAATTTAATCAACAAGTCACATTCATGCGCACAAAGCTTGTCGCTGGCAACTGGAAAATGAACGGTTCGCTGGCTTCCAACGCCCATTTACTGTCTGCTTTGACTAGCGGTGCGGTTGCGTCGTTTAACGCCAAGCTTGCTGTTTGCGTACCGTATCCGTATTTGTCCCAAGCCAATCTGGCCTTGGCTGGAACAACGATTGCTTTGGGTGCGCAAGACGTATCTGAGCATGAAAAGGGCGCGTTCACTGGTGAAGTGAGCGCGGCGATGTTGATGGATTTTGGTTGCCGTTATGTGTTGGTCGGCCATTCCGAGCGACGTAGCTTTTATGGTGATACCGATGCCGTGGTTGCGGCGAAATTTGACGCAGCATGCAAAGCTGGCTTAGTTCCGATTTTGTGTGTGGGTGAAAGCTTGGCCGAGCGTGAAGCGGGAACCACGCTACAAGTCGTAACGCGCCAGCTTGATGCAGTGTTGGCAAAAAGTGGTGTGGCTGCTTTGGCTGCGGCGGTAGTTGCCTATGAGCCAGTATGGGCGATCGGTACTGGGCTGACCGCTACGCCAGCGCAAGCGCAGGAAGTTCATGCGCAGATTCGCGCGCGAATTGCGACTGAGAGTATTGAAATCGCGGCAAATGTACAGATTTTGTATGGCGGCAGCATGAAACCCAGCAATGCGGCAGAGCTTTTGTGTCAGTCAGATATTGACGGAGGCTTAATTGGTGGCGCTGCCCTAGTGGCGGAAGATTTTTTAGCAATTGCAAAAGCCGCATAAACGGCTTTAACGGAGAACAAAATGGGATTTTCGTATTCGCTTGTATTAAGCATTCATATTATCGTTGGCATGGGCGTAATTGTGTTGGTGCTCTTGCAACACGGCAAAGGCGCAGATATGGGCGCGGCATTTGGCAGCGGCGCCTCCGGCAGCCTGTTTGGCGCGTCGGGCTCGGCCAATTTCATGTCACGCCTGACCGCGGGCTTGGCCGCAGTGTTTTTTGTTACCAGTTTGAGTCTCGCCTATCTCGCGATGCATAAGCCGGGCACAGCAGGTAGTGTTATGGATAAAGTGACGCTTCCGGCAACCGCGCCGACAGCCACGCCAGCTACGCCACCGGCCGCAACCACACCAGCGCCTTCCGATTCGCGTTCAAACGAGATTCCAAAATAAGTTTGACTGATATTTTTTTGACAAGCATCTGTTGATAGCTTGAGCTATATCAAAGTTTTGTCGGATTGAATACATCGAGAACGCTTGCCCAGCAACGCCTTGTGGTTATAATTCGCTGAGCTTTACTGATGGCGCAGCGCCGACGTGGTGAAATTGGTAGACACGCTATCTTGAGGGGGTAGTGACGTAAGTCGTGTGAGTTCGAGTCTCACCGTCGGCACCAGTTGTAATCGGTTTTATCAAGTATTTTGTAATTCGTTTTGTAGATTGATTTAGTTGCAAAAAAACGGGAAGTGGGGCGCCGAAAGACCTATTACGAGGATTCGGCGAACAGAAATTAGGACACTAGGGCCAACGTGTTTCGCCACTGCTAAATTCTCTGATGTTAGAAAATTACTTTCCTGTACTTATATTTATTCTTGTTGGCCTAGCCTTTGGCTGTGCGCCAATTTTGATGGGGCGAATTGTCGCCCCGCATCGTCCCGATGCCGAAAAACTCTCTCCGTTTGAATGCGGCTTCGAGCCATTCGAAGACGCGCGAATGAAGTTTGACGTTCGCTACTACCTCATCGCGATCATCTTCATTCTGTTTGATTTGGAGATCGCTTTCTTGTTTCCCTGGGCGTCGATATTTCAGGAAATAGTCAACACGCCATCGATCAAGCTGTTTGGTTTTATCGAAATGTTTGTGTTCATGGGCATCCTAGTCGTTGGCTACGTTTACGCGTGGGTCAAAGGCGCCCTAGATTGGGAATGAGGACGCAACAATGAGCATTGAAGGCCACTTGAACGAAGGTTTCATCACCACCTCGATGGATACGGTGATCAATTGGACACGTACCGGATCGATGTGGCCGATGACTTTCGGTTTGGCCTGCTGCGCGATAGAGATGATTCACGCGGGTTGTGCGCGCTACGACCTTGACCGTTTCGGTATTGTTTTCCGCCCCAGTCCCCGTCAATCCGATGTGATGATTGTGGCTGGAACGCTGACCAACAAAATGGCGCCGGCGCTGCGCAAAGTGTATGACCAGATGTCAGAACCGCGCTGGGTCATCTCTATGGGTTCTTGCGCCAACGGCGGCGGTTACTATCATTATTCGTATTCCGTGGTGCGTGGTTGTGATCGTATTGTTCCGGTTGATATCTATGTTCCTGGCTGTCCGCCGACAGCGGAAGCCTTGCTTTATGGGTTCATACAACTGCAGAACAAAATCAAGCGTACCAACACCATCGCGCGCTAAATTTAATCTACAAAAATGCCATGAGCGCCAAACTGGAGAATCTTGCCCTACAACTCAAACAGCACCTCGGTGCGCGCATTGGCGAGCCGGTGTTGAGTTTGGGCGAGCTAACGATAGAAGTTGACGCACTCAATTATTTGGCAGTGTCACAGGAGTTGCGCGATAACCCGGCGTTTAAATTTGAATAGTTAGTCGATTTGAGTGGTATCGACTATTTGGAACATACAAACTGGCAAGGCAAGCGTTTCGCGGCAGTCATTCAATTGATTTCCTTCACCCACAATTGGCGTGTCCGGGTACGTGTTTTTGCTGAAGATGAAACCTTTCCGGTTTTACCGTCGGTAACTAGCATTTGGAATGGCGCAAATTGGTACGAACGCGAAGCCTTCGATCTCTACGGCATTCATTTCGATGGCCACAATGACTTGCGCCGCATGCTGACCGACTATGGATTTATTGGTCATCCCTTCCGCAAAGATTTTCCAATTAGCGGATATGTCGAGATGCGCTATGACGCTGGACAAAAACGTGTAATTTATCAGCCGGTTACGATAGAGCCGCGTGAAGTAACGCCGCGCATCGTGCGTGAATCACAGTACGGCAAGGCGAACAGTCGTGGCTGAAATTAAAAATTACACCATTAATTTTGGCCCGGCGCATCCCGCCGCACATGGCGTGTTGCGTTTGGTGTTGGAGCTGGACGGCGAAGTCGTAGTGCGCGCCGATCCGCATATTGGTCTGTTGCATCGCGGTACCGAGAAGCTTTGCGAGACGCGTACTTGGTTGCAGTCGGTACCGTATATGGATCGGCTCGACTACATGTCAATGATGTGCAACGAGCACGCCTATTGTCTGGCGATAGAAAAATTGCTCGGGCAGGAAGTTCCGATTCGTGCACAGTACATCCGCGTGATGATGGATGAAGTTACGCGCATCCTGAATCATTTGCTTAACGTCGGCGCGCAAGCTTTGGATATCGGCGCGATGACGATGGTGCTTTACACCTTCCGTGAGCGCGAAGACTTGTTCGATGTGTATGAAGCGGTTTCTGGCGCACGTATGCACGCGGCTTACTATCGCCCTGGAGGCGTTTATCGCGATTTGCCAAATCGCATGCCGCAATATCAACTCAACAAATTCAAATCCGCCGATGATTTGAAAGTACTGAACAAAGCTCGCGACGGCTCCTTGCTCGATTTTCTGGACGACTTTACTCAGCGCTTTCCCGGCTATGTAGACGACTACGAAACGCTATTGACGGACAACCGGATTTGGAAGCAGCGTACCGTTGATATTGGTGTAGTCAGTCCGGAGCGTGCGATGCAACTGGGCATGACTGGTCCGATGTTGCGCGGTTCGGGCGTCGAGTGGGATTTGCGTAAAAAGCAACCGTACGAGGTGTACGACAAACTTGATTTTGATATTCCGGTTGGCACCAATGGTGATTGCTATGACCGTTATTTGGTTCGAATCGAAGAAATGCGTCAATCGAACCGCATTGTGCGTCAATGTATTGCGTGGTTGCGCGCCAACCCCGGTCCGGTAATTACAGATAACCACAAAGTTGCACCACCATCGCGCGAAGCGATGAAGTCGAATATGGAAGAACTCATTCATCACTTCAAATTATTCACTGAAGGCATGCACGTTCCGGCTGGCGAAGCCTATGCGGCTATCGAACATCCGAAGGGCGAATTTGGCGTGTGGGCGGTGTCCGATGGCGCCAATAAACCCTATCGAATCAAGCTGCGCTCACCGGGCTTCGCGCATTTGGCGGCGGTTAATGAAATGATGACCGGCCATATGATCGCCGATGTCACGGCGATTATCGGAACGATAGATTTGGTGCTTGGAGATACTGATCGATGAGTTCAACGGTCAACAATTTGCTCAGCGCTGATGCACTAACGCGTATTGAACGCGAGTGCGCAAAATATCCGGTTGATCAGCGTCAGTCGGCGGTCATGGCGGCATTGGCTATCGCGCAAGACGAACTTGGTTGGTTGGCAAAGGACACCATAGCCGCCGTTGCACAAATTCTCGGCATGGCACCCGTGGCAGCTTATGAGGTAGCAAGTTTCTACAACATGTATGACCTTGCCCCGGTCGGAAAATTCAAAATCACTGTGTGCACCAATTTGCCATGTGCGCTGTCGGGCGGTGTGGATGCGGCGGACTATCTCAAAACCAAGTTGGGTATCACTTTTAACGAAACCACCGCCGATGGGAAATTTACTTTGAAGGAAGGCGAATGTCTCGGTGCTTGCGGTGATTCACCAGTGATGATCCTGAACAACAAACGGATGTGTAGCTTCATGCATCCCGAACAAATCGATGCCCTGCTCGCCGAGTGCGGACATGGCAAAGCAGGGGCGTAATTCATGGCGCTGATTTCCGCACTCAATCCTTTGCTCACTACCGGTTGGTCGCGTGGCGACGATGGTTGGCGGCTCGCTGATTACGAAGCGCGTGGTGGCTATGTGCAGTTGCGTCGTTTGCTCAACGACAAAGTGTCGCAGGATGATTTGATTGCCGAAGTCAAAAAATCGGTATTGCGCGGACGCGGTGGTGCGGGTTTCCCGACCGGTCTCAAATGGAGTTTCATGCCACGGGCTTTCCCCGGCGACAAATATGTGGTTTGCAATTCCGACGAGGGCGAACCGGGCACATTCAAGGATCGTGACCTGATGCGCTTTGATCCGCACTCAGTGATTGAGGGCATGATCATCGCTGGCTATGCGATGGGTGCGGGTCGCGGCTACAACTACATCCACGGCGAAATTTTCGATATCTATGAGCGCTTTGAAGAAGCACTGGACGAGGCGCGTTCGGCTGGATTGTTAGGCCAAAAAATTCTCGGCTCCGAATTTAGCTTTGAACTTTTCGCGCACCACGGTTATGGCGCTTACATTTGCGGCGAAGAGACCGGATTGCTCGAATCGTTGGAAGGCAAAAAAGGCCAACCGCGCTACAAACCACCTTTCCCTGCCAGCTATGGTTTGTACGGCAAGCCAACGACCATCAACAATACCGAAACCTTTGCCGCTATTCCCTTCATACTAGCGATCGGCGGCGAGAAATTTTTAGGCATGGGCAAGCCGAACAACGGCGGTACAAAATTATTTTCTGTCTCCGGCCACGTCAATCGTCCGGGCAATTACGAAATCCCCCTGGGCACGCCATTCTCGACTTTGCTCGACATGGCCGGCGGCATGCGTGGTGGACGCAAACTCAAAGCAGTGATTCCCGGTGGCTCGTCTGCACCGGTATTACCCGCAGAAATCATGATGAATACCACGATGGATTACGACTCGATTGCCAAAGCTGGCTCGATGTTGGGTTCCGGTGCGGTCATCGTGATGGATGAAACTGTGTGCATGGTGAAGGCTTTGGAACGCTTGTCGTATTTCTATTTTGAAGAATCTTGCGGTCAGTGCACGCCATGCCGCGAAGGCACTGGTTGGTTATATCGCGTGGTGCATCGCATCGAGCATGGCGAAGGGCGGCCAGAGGATTTGGATCAGTTGAATCGCGTCACCGACAACATCATGGGGCGCACGATATGCGCGCTCGGCGATGCCGCATCGTTGCCGGTGCGCAGCTTCATCAATCATTTCAAGAGCGAATTCGAGTACCACATCGAAAACAAAAAATGCTTGATTGATCCGGCAGTTCAGCGCGCGGGAAGCGGATTTTTTAAGATGGAGTCAGCGTAATGCTAGAGATAGAAATCGACGGCACTACGTTGCAAGTTGAAGACGGTAGCACCGTGATTGAAGCGGCGCATCAGCTTGGTACTTACATCCCGCATTTTTGCTATCACAAGAAGCTCACTATCGCGGCAAACTGCCGCATGTGCTTGGTGCAAATTGAAAAGGCACCAAAGCCTATGCCCGCCTGCGCAACACCTGTAACAAATGGCATGAAGGTGTTTACGCATTCCGATTTGGCAGTGAAAGCGCAAAAAGGCGTGATGGAATTTTTGTTGATTAACCATCCGCTGGATTGCCCGATTTGTGATCAAGGTGGCGAATGCCAATTACAGGATTTGGCAGTCGGTTACGGTGATTCAGCGTCGCACTACACTGAAGAAAAGCGTGTTGTACCAAATAAAGATCTCGGGCCGCTGGTGTCGACCGACATGACGCGTTGTATCAATTGCACACGCTGCATACGCTTCACGCAAGAGATTGCTGGTTTGATGGAGCTAGGCCAAGCCTTCCGTGGTGAGCATGCCGAAGTGATGGCCTTTGTCGGTGAGACGGTGAATTCAGAACTATCCGGCAACATCATCGACCTTTGCCCGGTCGGCGCATTGACCTCGAAGCCTTTCCGTTTTTCGGCACGCACATGGGAGTTGTCGCGCCGAAAATCAGTGAGTCCGCACGATAGTTTGGGCAGCAACTTGATTGTGCAAACCAAGCACGATCGAGTTTTGCGCGTGCTGCCATTGGAAAACGAAGCGATTAACGAATGCTGGTTGTCGGACAAAGATAGATACTCATACGAAGGCTTGAACAGTGCTGATCGCGTGACACGGCCGATGGTTAAGCAAGATGGTAAGTGGAACGAAGTAGACTGGAATGTCGCGCTGGATTACGTAAGCCATGCGCTGAAAGACATTGCCAAAACCCACGGTGGTTCGGCCATTGGTGGTTTGTTCAGCCCGCACGCGACTTTGGAAGAACTTTATCTAGGCCAGAAGTTGTTGCGTGGTTTGGGTAGCGAGAATGTTGATTCTCGATTGCGCCATAGCGATTTTTCTGCGGACGGAAAACGTGCCGGCACG
Source organism: Rhodocyclaceae bacterium (assembly GCA_016721505.1). GTDB lineage: Bacteria > Pseudomonadota > Gammaproteobacteria > Burkholderiales > Rhodocyclaceae > JADKHX01. The sequence continues at coordinate 59,741 of JADKHX010000011.1, forward strand.
CCTTGGCTGGGAATGAAGATTGCGGATATTTCGCAGCTGGATCGCGTTCTTGTGGTCGGCTCATTCCTCCGTAAAGATCATCCGCTGATTGCCCAGCGATTGCGCCAACGCGCCAAACGTGGTTGCCAAATTAGCGTGGTGCACAGCGCCGATGATGATTTGTTGCTCAAAGTATTTGCCAAGGCTATGGCAGTGCCGTCGCAGTTGCCATCATTGCTCGCGCAAATCGTAAAAGCATGTGCTGAACTCAAGGGAGTCAGCGTCGCAGCACATGTCGCCTCGCTGCCTGTGTCAGATGACGCGCGCAAGATTGCGGGTAGTTTGGTCTCGGGGCGTAATGTCGGAATTTTGCTTGGCAATTTTGCTCAGCAACACGCTGCGGCGGCGACGTTGCATCAGTTGGCGCATCAACTCAGCACAGTCCTTGGCGCATCGTTTGGATTTATCGGCGAAGCAGCCAACAGCGTCGGCGCCTATGTCGCCAATGCTATTCCCGGTGCCGGCGGACTCAACGCCGCAACGATGTTGGCACAGCCGCGAAAAGCGTATGTAGTGCTTGGCGCCGAGCCTGATTTGGATTGCGCCAATGGCAGCGCAGCCGTCTCCGCGCTCAATCAGGCGGCGACTGTGGTGATGCTTACGCCGTTCAAATCCGAAGCAATGCTGACCTACGCGGATGTCATATTGCCAGTCTCGCCGTTTAGCGAAACCTCAGGCACCTTTGTGAATGCCGAGGGCAGGGTGCAAAGTTTTCACGCCAGCACCAAACCATTGGGTGATAGTCGTCCCGCTTGGAAAGTATTGCGGGTTTTGGGCAATTTGCTCGATGTGCCCGGGTTTGAATACACCAGCAGTGAAGCTGTGCGTGCTGAAGTAATAGTTGTGGATGCTGAATTCGTTAGCGGTCTGGGCAATGGAATTGACGGCGTTGAAATCGCTATTGAAGCCAGCGCTGGTACGGCACTGGAACGAGTGGCAGACGTGCCGATACATTTTGCTGACGCCTTGGTGCGCCGGGCCCCTTCGTTGCAGCAAACCCAGGATGCCATTGCACCCGTCGTGCGAATCAATGCGGCGACCATGGGTCGGCTCGGAATTGGCGATGGCGAAAAAGTGCGAGTTGGTGCTGGTGACACGCCGTCAATTGAACTTACTGCGAACCTTGATGCCGGTTTGCCAGACAATGCAATTCGCATCGCTGCGGCACATCCACTAACCCAGGCACTTGGTGCAATGACGGCCACTCTAGCTGTGGAAAAAGCGGTGGAAAGAGCATGATGGACGCGGTATTAGAGATGATTCTGCCGCCCGCTCAGGCACTGCTCGGGCCACTGTTTCCGCTGGTCTGGGCATTGGTAAAAATTGTTCTGATCATCGCGCCATTGATGCTTTGTGTGGCTTACCTTACATTTTGGGAACGCAAAGTTATTGGCTGGATGCAAGTGCGTATTGGCCCGAATCGGGTCGGGCCGTGGGGGCTATTGCAACCAATTGCCGATGGCATCAAGTTGTTCCTCAAAGAGATTATTTTCCCAACGGTAGCCGACAAACCGCTGTTTGTAATTGCACCGATCCTGGCGCTGGCGCCGGCGCTTGCCGCTTGGGCAGTTGTTCCGTTCAGTGAAGGTTGGGTGTTAGCGAACATTGATGCTGGTGTGCTTTACCTGCTGGCAATCACTTCGGTCGGCGTGTATGGAATCATCATCGCCGGTTGGGCATCGAATTCCAAATACGCGTTTTTGGGCAGCATGCGCGCGGCAGCGCAAATGGTGTCTTACGAAGTTTCGATGGGCTTAGCGCTGATCACGGTGCTGATGGTTTCTGGCAGTTTGAATTTGACCGCCATAGTTAACGGCCAAGCCAAAGGTTTGTTCGCTGATTCCGGAGTGGGCTTTCTTTCCTGGAACTGGCTGCCTCTGCTACCGATGTTTGGCGTGTACCTGATTTCTGGCATTGCCGAAACCAACCGTGCGCCATTTGATGTGGTGGAAGGTGAATCCGAAATTGTCGCCGGGCATATGGTCGAATATTCCGGCATGGCCTTCGCGCTGTTCTTCCTAGGCGAATACGCCGCGATGATTTTGGTATCAACCATGACATCGATTTTCTTTCTCGGTGGCTGGTTGTCGCCGGTTGGATTTTTGCCTAACGGTTTTTACTGGTTGGCGATCAAGATCGCCAGTGTGCTGTTCCTGTTCCTTTGGATACGCGCTACCTTCCCGAGGTTCCGTTACGATCAAATTATGCGTTTGGGCTGGAAGGTATTTGTGCCCATTACCTTGGTGTGGATTTTGGTTGTCGGTGTGTGGATGATGTCTCCACTGACAATTTGGAAATGAGGACGAGACATGGGCGCTAAAGATTTCATTGGCAGTCTGTTCCTCAAGGAACTATTCAAGGGTTTGGCCTTGACCGGACGCTATATGTTCGCGCGGAAAATTACCATCCAGTACCCAGATGAATTGACCCCGCAAAGCGACCGCTTCCGTGGCCTGCATGCCTTACGTCGTTATCCCAATGGCGAAGAGCGTTGTATTGCCTGCAAATTGTGTGAAGCGGTTTGCCCGGCGCTGGCCATCACCATTGAATCCGAGCAACGCGATGATGGCAGTCGCCGCACCACGCGCTATGACATTGATTTGAACAAATGTATTTTCTGCGGATTCTGTGAGGAAGCTTGCCCGGTGGATGCCATCGTTGAAACACGGATATTTGAATACCACGGCGAACAGCGGGGCGACCTTTATTACACCAAACAAATGCTGCTCGCCAATGGCGATCGCTATGAAGCGCAGATCGCCGCCGACCGCGCCGCTGATGCGCCGTTTCGTTAAACACGATTGATAGCCAACACAGATATGGAATTCAAAGCCGTCATTTTTTATGTTTTCGCCACTGTGCTAATTGGCGCAGCGTTGCGGGTAATTACCGCCCGCAATCCGGTGCATGCAGTTTTGTTTTTGGTCCTGGCGTTTTTTAATGCGGCTGGAATCTGGATGTTGTTGCAAGCGGAGTTTTTGGCCATTGCGCTGGTCATGGTTTATGTTGGCGCGGTGATGGTGCTTTTCTTGTTCGTGGTAATGATGCTTGACGTGAACCTAGAACGCTTACGCCAAGGCTTTTGGAGTTACTTGCCATTGGGTGGAATGATTGGACTGCTTATGGCAGGTGAAATGGCTTTGATTCTGGGCAGCACCTATTTTGGCGCGGAGAATTTCCCCGGCCAAGATGTCGCCGCAGGATCAAGTAACACCAAAGAATTGGCGCGGCTGTTGTTCACCAAATATGCGTGGCCGTTTGAAATTGCCTCGGTGATTTTGCTGGTCGGAATTATCGGTGCCGTGATGCTGACCTTGCGTAAGCGCGGCGACAGCAAGGCAGTCAATCCGCTCGATCAAATCAAAGTCAAACGAAATGACCGAGTGCGGATGGTGAATATGCCATTTGAATCCGATGCGCCAGTATCGACCGAATCAGTTGTTACTGCACCGAAAGGAGAATGAGCAAATGCTGTCGCTTTCGCACTACCTTATTCTCGCGGCCATGCTGTTTTCGATTGCGGTGGTTGGAATATTTCTCAATCGTAAAAACCTTATTGTGCTGATGATGGCCATCGAACTTATGCTGCTTGCCGTCAATCTAAATTTTATTGCCTTCTCGCACTACCTCAACAACCTCGATGGTCAGATTTTTGTTTTCTTTATTCTGGTCGTCGCCGCCGCCGAGGCCGGTATCGGTCTGGCCATTTTGGTCGTGTTATTCCGCAATCTTTCTTCCATCCATGTCGACGACCTCGACAGCCTTAAGGGATAAGGGTCGCGCGCAATGGAAATGACTTCTCTTTATTTGCTGGTGCCACTAGCCCCGTTGGGCGGGGCGATTCTCGCTGGCTTGTTCGGCAAACAAATTGGCCGTGCTGGCGCGCATGTCGTGACTGTGCTCGGTGTGGCAATCGCCTTTGTTGCCTCGGTGGTAATTTATTTCGACGTGCAATCTGGCCACGTATACAACGGCGCGGTTTATACGTGGATGCAAGCGGGCGGTTTAAAGTTCGAGATTGGATTCTTGATTGATCCGCTCACCGTGATGATGATGTTGGTGGTGACTTTCGTGTCCTTGATGGTGCACATTTTCACCATCGGTTACATGGCCGACGATCCAGGTTATCAGCGGTTTTTCAGCTATATCGCGCTGTTCACTTTTTCAATGTTGATGCTGGTGATGAGCAACAATTTCGTTCAATTGTTTTTTGGTTGGGAAGCAGTTGGACTGGTGTCCTACTTGCTAATCGGTTTTTGGTACAAACGACCAACCGCAATCTTCGCCAACCTCAAAGCCTTTTTGGTCAATCGCGTAGGCGACTTTGGTTTCCTGCTTGGCATCGGCTTAATCGCAGCCTACGCCGGCAGCCTCGATTACAAAGAAGTATTTGCTATGCGCCTTGACTTGGCGACGATGACAGAGGTCGCCACCGGCTGGCCATTAATCACTGCGATTTGCATTTGTTTGTTTATTGGCGCGATGGGTAAATCTGCACAAGTGCCATTGCATGTTTGGTTGCCTGATTCGATGGAAGGCCCAACCCCAATCTCGGCGCTAATTCACGCTGCGACGATGGTGACCGCTGGTATTTTCATGGTTACGCGGATGTCGCCGTTGTTCGAGCTTTCCGATACGGCACTATCGTTTGTTTTGATTGTCGGTGCAGTGACGGCGCTGTTCATGGGTTTCCTTGGCATCATCCAAAACGATATAAAACGCGTAGTGGCATATTCGACACTTTCACAATTGGGTTACATGACAGTGGCTTTGGGCGTATCGGCCTATTCAGTGGCGGTATTTCACCTGATGACTCACGCGTTCTTTAAAGCGCTGCTATTCCTCGGCGCTGGCTCGGTGATTATGGGTTGTCATCACAATCAAGATATCCGCTACATGGGTGGATTGCGCAAATATATGCCGATTACTTGGATCACATCATTACTTGGTTCGCTGGCGCTAATTGGCTTTCCACTCTTCTCAGGCTTTTATTCCAAAGACTCCATCATCGAGGCTGTTCACGCCTCGCATTTGGCCGGTTCAAGCTTCGCGTATTTCGCCGTAATGTTTGGTGTCTTTGTCACCGCTTTTTATTCCTTCCGTATGTATTTTTTGGTCTTCCATGGCGAGGAACGCTACGACCAATTGCCGCACGACGACAATCACACGGCGCACGATGATCATGGACATCATGCCGACAAACCGCATGAGTCGCCCTGGGTCGTGACCTTGCCGTTGGTGATGCTGGCCATTCCATCAGTCCTAATTGGCTACTTCACCGTTTCACCGATGCTGTTTGACGAATGGTTTGGCACATCCATCCTCATCGATGCCGCCAAACATCCGGCGATGGAAGAACTGGCGCATGAGTTTCATGGCCCGATTGCCATGGCACTGCATGGCATTGCGTCTTTGCCTTTCCTGCTGGCCATGAGCGGCGTAGTCTTGTCGTGGTTTTTCTATCTCAAGCGTCCCGATATTCCGGCCGCGATTAAGCAACGCTTCATGCCGATCTATACCTTGCTCGATAACAAGTACTACTTCGATAAGTTCAACGACTTTGTCTTCGCCGGCGGCGCTCGTTTGATCGGCAAAGGGCTTTGGAAAGGTGGCGACCAAGTTCTGATTGATGGTGTGATGGTCAATGGTTCCGCTCGCGTCGTCGGCTGGTTCGCGGCACTAGTGCGATTGTTTCAAACCGGGCACATATATCAATACGCCTTCGCGATGATTTTTGGCGTTTTCGCTTTGCTGATGCTTGCGATGTTTTGGCCTAACCGTTTTTGAACTATCACTAATTCAATGAGCTCGTCATCTACTTCTCAACTGCTTAGCCTCGCGATCTGGCTGCCGATTCTCGGTGCCATGCCGGTGCTCTGGCTAGGCTCGCAGCGCCGCATTGTGATGCGTTGGATGGCGCTCGCCGTCGCAATCGCCGGATTCCTTGTGACACTGCCCTTGTTCATCGGCTTCGACAACCGCGAAGTCGCGATGCAGTTCGTCGAACATGCGCCCTGGATTTCACGCTTCAATATTTTCTATCATCTCGGCGTTGACGGAATTTCAATGCCGTTCATTTTGCTCAACAGCTTCATCACGGTACTTGTCGTGCTCGCTGGATGGGATGTGATTGAACAAAAACAAGCGCAATACATGGGTGCGTTTTTGATCATGTCGGGCTTGATGAATGGCATTTTTAGCGCGCTCGATGGCGTGTTGTTTTACGTATTTTTTGAAGCATCGCTGATTCCGATGTACCTCATCATCGGCGTGTGGGGCGGGCCAAATCGAGTTTACGCAGCGCTTAAGTTTTTCCTTTATACCCTGCTTGGTTCGCTGCTGATGTTGGTTGCGCTAATTTGGCTATTCCTCGAATCGGGCGGTAGCTTCAATATTCTCGACTGGCATCAATTGCCTTTGGGTATGCCAGCGCAGAGCCTTATATTTATTGCCTTCTTGCTCTCGTTTGCGGTCAAAGTGCCAATGTGGCCGGTGCATACATGGTTACCGGATGCGCACGTCGAAGCTCCCACCGGCGGTTCAGTAGTTTTGGCGGCCATAGCGCTCAAACTTGGCGCTTATGGGTTTCTGAGATTCTCTCTACCCATCGTGCCTGATGCCAGTCACGCGATGGCACCGTTCATGATTACTTTGTCGTTAATCGCGGTTATCTATATCGGCTTTGTGGCGCTCGCACAGAGCGACATGAAAAAGCTGGTGGCGTATTCGTCAATCTCACATATGGGATTTGTCACGCTTGGGTTTTTCATGTTCAACACGCTGGGTATCGAAGGTGCGCTGATGCAAATGATTTCGCACGGTTTTGTCTCCGGTGCGATGTTTTTGTGTATCGGCGTAATGTACGATCGCGTGCATTCACGACAAATCGCCGATTACGGCGGTGTAGTCAATACCATGCCCAAGTTTGCCGCGTTCTTTTTGTTGTTCTCGATGGCTAATGCGGGTTTGCCTGCCACCTCAGGATTTGTCGGCGAGTTTATGGTGATACTTGGCGCCGTTAAGTACAATTTTTGGATTGGCTTTGCTGCCGCAACCACTTTGATAATGGGCGCCGCCTACACCCTGTGGATGTACAAACGTGTTGCTTTTGGAGAGATCGGCAATCATCACGTGGCCGAAATGCAGGACATAAACTCGCGTGAATTTCTAATACTTGGCATCCTCGCGGTGGCTGTTTTAGCGATGGGTGTATATCCGTTTCCGTTCACTGAGGTCATGCACACCACAGTGGAAAATCTTCTCAATCATGTTGCGCAGTCGAAGCTTTAGACAGCAACAAAAAAGCGTAAAAACCGAGAAAACAGATGCTCGATAACTTCGTCACCCCCGATCTCTACCCGGCGGCCCCCGAGCTATTCCTCGTCACCATGGCGATGGTGTTGATCTTTGTCGACCTCGCGTTTGGTGAGGCACGGCGTTGGATAGTTGGTGCGCTTACAGTAGCTACTTTGGTCGGCGCGGCGGTGATAACCGTATTGACTGCCGACGGACAAAGTACGCTGACATTTAGCAATCTCTTTGCTGACGACCCGCTCGCGGATTTTCTCAAATTGCTGACCTATCTGTCGGTCATCATGGTGATAATTTATGGCCGCGGTTATTTGGCCGAGCGCGGCTTGGACAAAGGCGAGTATTACTTGTTGGTACTTTTCGCCACGCTGGGCATGATGGTCATGATCTCAGCAGCAAGTTTCGTAACTTTGTATCTGGGATTGGAATTGCTCTCGTTATCCCTGTATGCGCTGGTAGCGATTGATCGCGACTCAGTGCGTTCAACCGAAGCGGCGATGAAATATTTTGTGCTGGGCTCAATGGCTTCCGGCTTACTTTTGTATGGCATGTCGATGCTCTACGGCGCCACCGGAACTCTGGAAATTAACGGTGTAGCGCAGGCCGTCATGCAAATGCAAGCGCCAAAGGCCATCATGGTTTTCGGCTTGGTTTTCACCGTGGCCGGCATTGCCTTTAAGCTTGGCTTGGCACCGTTTCACATGTGGATTCCCGATGTCTATCATGGCGCACCGACACCGATTACGCTATTGATTGGATCGGCGCCAAAATTTGCTGCGTTCGCGATGACTATTCGATTGCTGGTATACGGCCTGCTTGGTCTAGCAATTGAGTGGCAAAAAATGATGTTGATCATGGCCGTGATATCGATAGGCTTGGGCAATCTCGCCGCTGTGGCGCAAACCAACCTCAAGCGGATGCTGGCCTATTCGGCCATCTCGCATATGGGCTTCATGGTCCTCGGGCTTGCGTCCGGCATCCTCAGTCTGCCGGCTAATCCCTATGTTGCCGTCAGCGCCTACAGTGCATCCTTGTATTACATGGTCGCCTATGTGCTGATGAGTTTGGGAGCTTTTGGCGTGATTTTGCTGCTGTCGCGCAATGGTCACGAAGCTGAGAATCTGGAGGACTTCAAGGGTCTAAATCAACGCAGCCCGGTGTTTGCTGCAGTGATGTTGATGCTGATGTTTTCGATGGCCGGAATCCCCTTCTTTATTGGTTTCTTCGCTAAGTTCTCGGTTCTGCTGACACTGATTTTCGCCGGTCACACTGTCATTGCGATCGCCGCAGTGATGTTTTCGCTGGTCGGTGCGTTTTATTATTTGCGGGTGGTGAAGCTGATGTACTTTGATGCCCCGCTGGATACCGCGCCGCTACGCTGTAATCTTGACCTACGCATCGTGCTGATCGCGAACGGAATAGCAGTGGCGTGGCTGGGGATGTTCCCCGATTCAGTCATGGTCTATTGCCACGAAGTGATGCTGAGCTTGATTGGCTGATAGCAGCGTTGAATTGCCGGTCATTCAACGACTCGGAACCGCTAGCCACGATGCAGCAACGAGCGTCGATATGACAATCGCGCCAAACCCAACGCCAGATATATTGTGAGACGTCAAAGCCATGGATGACGGTGCGCTGATTGAACACACAACGAGCACAGAACTGGTGTTTGACGGCGCGCTGCTTAAAGTGCGTCGCGATCAGGTTCGGCTTCCCGATGCAACCGAAGCCATCAGAGAATGGATCGCTCATCCTGGCGCGGTGGTCGTGATTGCCTTGCTCGACAACGGACACCTGATTTTCGAGCGGCAGTTTCGGTATCCCCTGCATCAAGTTTTTATAGAGCTTCCAGCCGGAAAGATCGAGCCCAACGAGCATCCGCTCGATACGGCCCGGCGCGAGCTGCGTGAAGAAACCGGCTATGTCGCCAGGTCGTGGCGCCAGCTGGGGAGCATGCATCCGTGCATTGGCTATTCGGATGAACGGATTGATATTTTCTGGGCGCAGGGACTCAGCTATGTTGGGCATCAGCGCGATGTCGGTGAGCACTTGGAGATGCTTGAAATGTCGATTGCTGATGCCTTGCTAGCTGTCAGGGATGGCGAAATAACCGACGCAAAAACCATTACTGCATTGATGTGGGCGGACAAAATCGTTGTTGGCCATTGGCCCCTACCTGAGTAAAGCCGGGTGGCTCAGATGGTCAATTTAACGGCGTGTTACCAGCACCAACTGGCGTTGCAGTAGTGCACTTAGTGCCAACATTAATAACGCGAAATTCTGCTTGTTGTAAATTCGAGACAAAAGCAAAATTAGCCTAAGACAAACGTAAAGAAGTGTTACGCCAGTTGCGCCGACTCTGTTATTTTCCGTCAGTGGGTGTGTCGGGCACTGAGGCAGTGCGCGCAACGGTTTTGTGGTGCATTGCAGCATTTGTCTAGGCAAGCAAAAGGTAGTGGCGCAGTAAAAGTTCAATACAACAGACGCATAACATCAACGAGGATGAGACCATGGGAGTTAGTATGAAAAAACATCAATCAACGGGGCAAAGTCGCTTTGTGCTGAAAGCCACCGCAGCAGCCGTCATGGCGGCCTGCACCAGCGGCGCGCTGGCATACGAATTCACCACCGACGGTGGCTGGACCGGCACCATCTCCACGCAGGTTGTTGCCTCGTCAAGTTGGCGAGCGCAAGATCGCGACAATGCGCTGATCCAACACAATGACGCGTTTGCGCTTGGCTTGGCTACGCCTGCATCTTTGGGTGGATCTGGTTTTGCTGCTGGTTTTGGGCAAGGTAACGTGGCATCTCCGACAGCGACTGCGACGGGTGCGGTAAACGCAGCGCGGGCGGCCGGCTTCACCGGTGGTAATCGTGGTGACACCCACAATCTGAACTATGACAAAGGTGATCGCTTTTCTACCTTGCTGAAATTCGTGACTGATCTTGAATTGAAAAAGGGCGATACCGGTGCGCTATTCCGTGTAAAAGGTTGGTATGATCAGGCGCAAAACGACGAAACCGTCCCTTATGGCGCACAAAGCAATCGCTATCGCGGTGCCCGTGGTTCCGTTCCCGGAACCGGAGCGAACCCATTAGGAACGACACCTCCGGCAGCGCTATCTGACGAAAGCAACGATCATCTGGCCCGCTTTGATGGCCTTGCTTTACTCGATGCTTATGTTTATACCAGCTTTGATATTGGTGGCAGCAGCATGCAAGTGCGCGTTGGTAACCAAGCCATCAACTGGGGCGAGAGCATCTTTATCCAGGGCGTGAATCAGGTTTCCCCGCTTGACGTTACGGCATTGCGTAAAGCGGGTGCCGAGCTTAAGGAAGGCTTGCTGCCAATCTGGGCAGTGTCGGGCTCGGTGGGCCTCGGCGGTGGCTGGGATATTGGCGGCTTCTACCAGATCAAGTGGCAGAACACGATTGTTGATAGTTGTGGCACCTACTGGGGCAACAGCGAATCCACCATCGGTATCGGTGGCGTACAGAACTGTGACATGGTCACAGCGTTCGCCGGGTCTGCACCAGCACAGTTCAACAATACGCTTCTTTCTGCTGCTGGCGCGGTTGTTGGTGGCGGCGCACTGGCGGCCCTGACACCAGGCGTTCAAGTTAACGGCTACCCGAAGTTCCTTGCAACTATCAAGCCGAAGGATAGTGGTCAATACGGCATCTCCTTGCGCTTCCCGGTCGAAGCGATTGATACGGAGTTTGGAATCTACGCAATGAACATTCATGCCCGCGTTCCGACGGCAATCGTTAACATGGGAACAGCAGCTAACATCGATGCAGTTAACGTACAGGCCGCTGCGCTGCGTGGGGGTATTGCAGCAACCATGCCGGGAGGTGCCGGTGGACCTGTTGGCCTTGCAGCAGCGGCACCTGGCGGCGTCGCCTTTAACACGGCGGGGTCATATCGAACGATCGGCGCAGGAAGCGCCTTTAGTGCTCAGCTCGCCTATCCTGAAGACATGAAGATTTTCGGTCTGAGCGCTGCATTCAATGTTGCCTCATGGTCGATTGGCGTTGAGGCAAGCTACCAAAAGGACATCCCGGTCAGCATCAACTCTGTTGACTACATTTCAGCGCTAGTCGCCTACCACGCGACCATTGCTACCGTAGCCGCTGGATTGACGCCGTTTAATGGTAACGTAGCGGTGCCGGCAGCAACTGCTGAAGCGACGGTCCGGGCGATGTGGGCTGGGACATTTGGTGCTGGCGGGCTGAATACGCGCGGTGGCCCGGTGAGCGCCCGCGTTGCGGCGGCGGGTCTGGGCGGTTTGGCGGCCGGATATGATTTGTTCACCAAAAAGCAGCTCCAGATCAATGGCGTAAAGGCGTTGCCAACGGATTGGGCTGACCTGTTCGGTGCAGTGTCGGGAGTATTTGTTGGCGAGGTCGGTTTCCAGTGGAACGATGTGCCTGAGTCCACAGGCAATAACATCCGTTACGGTCGTACCGCAATGTTCGGCGCGGGTCCATCTGCCCTGTTCAACACCAATCCGACTGCGTCTATCCCAGTTGGAGCGTTTGGCGCGGCGGCTACACCGGGGCAAGCTGGCGTGCCGGCATATAACAACTCGGTCTGTAACACAGGCAACCCGCAACTTGAAGCCGAGGTCGCCTGTAGTCAGGGCGGTTACGTCAACGATTTCTCATGGGGTTATCGCTTGCGTTTGGCGATGGACTACCCGGGAACCTTTGGTGGATGGGTAATGACGCCAAGCCTTTCATGGGCGCACGACCTTGAGAACTCGATGGACGGCCAGTTTGTCGACGACCGCAAAGTGCTTGGTGTTGGTCTGAAGTTCAACCTCAACAAACAGCATGAAATCAATCTCGGATACCAAAACTTCCTCAAGAGCAAGTGGGATATATTCCGGGATCATGATAACTACAGCGCAAGTTACAGCTACACGTTTTAATTGAAAAAACCAAGGAGAAGACAACAATGAAATTTACTAAATCAATTATTGCCTCAGCTTGCGCAACCGCGCTACTAGTGACCTTTGCTGGTTCTGCCGCTGCGAAAATGACGGCGGCAGAAGCTGACACTCTGGGTAAGACGCTAACGCCTGTTGGTGGCGAAATGGCCGCCAACAAGGACGGTACCATTCCAGCCTATGACGGTGGCCTGAAGGCACCGCCGGCAGGTTGGGATGCCAGCAAAGGCTACGCTGATCCTTACGCATCAGAGAAGCCCAAGTTTGTCATCAATGCAGCCAATGCAGAGCAATACAAGGCCAATTTGACGCCAGGTGCGCTGGCGATGCTGAAGAAGTACCCGACCTTCAACATGCCTGTGTATCCGACGCACCGCACTGCCGCGATCCCCAAAGAAGTCACCGACGAAACAAAAAGACCATTGCCTTGAAGACCGAAGTCAACCGGAATAGGTCGGTGTGGCGGGTCTGGGCGCCGCGTACTACCCGTTCCCGATTCCAAAAACGGCATTGAGGCGATCTTCAACGCCACCAACCGTTATATTGGTGGCGGTCTGGAGCGTCCGGGCAACACTTTCCCGGTCCGCGCCAGCGGCGACTACTTTAAGATTTCTGCCACCGAGCGTCGGGTCTATTCGCCCAATATGGACAAGCAGGAACCGAATCGTCGTTTCTCCTTCCTAGCCTGGTTCCAGGCACCGGCAACTTTGGTTGGCACGGTGTTTCTGGTTCATGAGCCGATGAATCTGGCCGAAGCTGAGCGTTCCGCATGGATCTATAACGCTGGTCAGCGTCGCGTTCGTCGCGCACCTGACTTGGCCTATGATGCGGTGAATGACGGTACCGAAGGTCTGCGCTTTACCGACCAGTATGACGGCTATAACGGTGCACCTGATCGCTTCGACTGGAAACTTGTAGGCAAGAAGGAAATGTACGTTCCGTATAACGTCTACAAAGCCAGCGCAAAAACCACAAAGTACGACCAGTTGCTGAGCAAGAACCATATGAACCCGGAGTTCATGCGTTATGAATTGCACCGCGTGTGGGTGGTTGAGGCAACGTTGAAAGCCGGGCAGAAGCATAGCTACGGCAAGCGTACCTTCCTGCTGGATGAAGATAGCTGGGTCGTGCTTTGGGAAGATGCGTATGACACCCGAGGTGATCTGTGGCGCGTCGGTGTCCACGGCTTCAAGCAGTTCTACGATGCTGGAGTGCCATGGGTCGGTTTCACCACATTCCATGACTTGACCAACGGCGCTTACCTGGTTGGTGGATTGGACAATGACATTAATGGCAACCCGAAGTTCAACCTGAAAGGCAAAGCTGACGACTTCACGCCTGACGCACTGCGCCGAACCGGTACCAAGTAAGGTTCCCAAGGCTCGGCGACAGAGTCTTTAGTTAGCCAAAGACGAATTGACGCGGGGCGGAGAAATCCACCCGCGTCTTTTTTTGCCACTGGTCTATTTCGCGTGCCTGCGGATGTTTGCGGCGCGAAGATAATGTCACCGATGCCAGGTTAGATCGTTGTGATGTCATATTGTTTCGTGGGTGATTCGGGAGTGGTCGGTTCGCTTCCGGATCAGATTGATATGCACACCGACATCATGTAGTGTGGTACCTGCGGCTTGGTGACAGATCGTTGTGGTGTGATTGCGTTTAGCAAAAAAGAAAATACAAAAGGAGATACTCAAGTGAACCGGGCAAACCCAAGCAAGTTTTTGGCATTTACATGGCTGCTGGTGATCGGCCTGATCACTGCGACGAATGTCGTTGTGGCAAATACCGATATATCAGCGGTTACGGCGGCGCCGATCAAGCCTGATCGGGTCATTCTGCTCGACGTGGCAATGGCCGGAAAACGCATTGTTGCGGTTGGGGAGCGTGGCGTCGTGTTGCTCTCGGACGACAACGGCAAAACCTGGACTTCGGTTCGTGCGCCCGTGACGCGAACACTGACCGCGGTAACTTTTTTCGATGACAAAGTCGGAATCGCGGTGGGCCATGGTGGCTCGGTGCTGAGAACAGAAGATGGCGGCAAAACTTGGGTGCAGGTCAAAATTCCAGAGATCGGATTTGATTCGGTGTTGGGTATAACGAAGCTGGGTGCCAAAGACGTCGTCGCCTATGGTGCATTTGGGATGTACATTCGTTCCGACGATGCGGGAAAGACCTGGACACGACCGCATATTCTGTCAAAAGTAGAGAGTTTCGATCGACACATCTATAAGGTCATAAAGGCTCCCAACGCGGTTGTGGTGGTTGCTGAAAACGGCAGCCTGGGACGCTCGACAGATAATGGGGTGACATACGAGCCCATTAAGTCAGAATACCCAGGATCATATTTCGGTGGCGTCACTGCCAAAGACGGTTCTGTGGTTATCTTTGGGATGCGTGGAACAGTCTATCGATCCACTGATAGCGGCGCTAAATGGACTAAGGTTCCGGTAGCGACCAAAACCGGCTTTAACAACGGCTTGGTCTTGGATGATGGCACGTTGATTCTGGTTGGCAATTCCGGTCTGGTGGCCGTGAGTCGTGACAATGGCGTGACCTTTACACTGGCCAAGACCAAGGCTGGCCGCGGTTTGGCGCAGGCGATTCTGATTGGCAAAGACGAGTTACTCGCCGTTGGTGAGTCAGGCGTTGGCATGGTGGATGCCGATGCTTGGCACGTCCCAGCAAAACCATAAATCAATAAGATCAGGTAGGAGCAGACAATGACCAACGAAGAAAACAGCTTGACCACCGACGACGCTCACTTGGCGGGACTTCAACGGAGCAACTTTGACTCCAATTGGGTGGGCACCCTGTGCTACCCGATCTTCCGATATCGGAAGCAGTTGCTAGTCCTGTTTATAGCGATCACCATCGGCCTCGGCTATATGGCGAGTTTCCTGACGATTCAGGCCGGGTTCACCAAAATGATCCCGCTTAAGCATGAATATATGCAGACGTTCATCCAATACATGGAAACGTTCGGTGGCGCCAACAAAATATTGGTGGCATTGAAGCGGCAACCCAACGGTGAAATTTACGACAAGGATTTTACGGACACCTTGCGTAAGGTTCACGAGGAAGTTTTTTACATCAAGGGTGTAGAACGCAGTTCGGTGACTTCCCTGTTCAGTGCCAATGTCCGCTACAACGAAGTCGTTGAGGATGGATTCAAAGGCGATGTACTGGTGACTTCAGATTTTGCCGGAACGCCCGAACAACTCGCCTTTGTCAAAGAGAAAGTTCTCAAGTCCGATTGGGTTGGCCGTATCGTCGCCAAAGACCACGGCGCGGCAATGGTGGTGGCAACCCTGCAAGATATTGATCAAGAGACCGGCAAGCGTCTTGACGTACAGGTCGTTGCAAAACGCCTCGAGGAAATTCGGCAGAAATACGAAAGCGACAAGGTGACGTTGCACATAATTGGCTTCGCAAAATCTGCAGGTGATATCGCTGCGGGTGCCGGTGGTGTGTTGAAGTTTTTCGCATTGGCCTTCGTGATTACCACCTTCTTGCTCCGGTGGTACTGTGGTTCATGGAAAATCACCGGTCTTGGCATTGTTTGTGCCGTCGCGCCTGTGATCTGGTTGCTTGGTCTGCTGCCGATTTTCGGCCTAGGGATCGACCCGATGTCCATCCTGGTTCCGTTCCTGATTTTTTCGATAGGCGTTTCCCACGCAGTGCAAATGACTAGCGCGTGGAAGCTTGAAACACTTGCTGGGAAGAACGGACTAGATGCATCAACCGCCTGTTTCCAAAAACTGTTTATTCCTGGAACTATGGCCTTGGTGGCTAACGCCTTGGGCTTTATGGTGATTGGCTTTGTCGAAATCGAAATGGTGCATGAGTTGGCGGTTACAGCAACCATTGGTGTATCGGTAATGATCATCACCAATAAGATGCTGCTGCCGATCTTGCTCTCCTACACCAAATTCGACGATATGGATGC
The DNA here is from genome assembly GCA_016721505.1 of Rhodocyclaceae bacterium. GTDB lineage: Bacteria > Pseudomonadota > Gammaproteobacteria > Burkholderiales > Rhodocyclaceae > JADKHX01. Next base: position 75,989 of record JADKHX010000011.1, read on the forward strand.
TTTGCGCCGAAGCGGACACGAAGCGGCTGGCAATTCGGTATGGGAAGCGCTTGGCGTATTGGCAACCAAGAGAGTCGGTGGTATCGCAATTGCGATCAGTTTGGTGCTGCTTGTTGTTGCAGGCATGAAGGCGCGAGAGCTAAAAATTGGCGATCAAGGCCGCGGCGTCCCCGAGCTTCGCGCGGATTCTCGTTACAACAAAGACGTCGAAGTCATCACCACCAACTTCGCGCTTGGCGTTGATGTGCTGCAGGTAATTGCAGAACATCAAAGCAAAGACTCACCGTGCGTCAAGCGCGAGGTGATCGAGAAAGTCGAAGCCTTTGACATGGCCATGCGCCAGGTTGACGGAGTGGCTACCGTTCGTTCGTTGCCAGGATTTGTTTCCAATATTACCCAAGCGTATGCGGAGACCAATATCAAGTGGCGCATGCTGCCGGAGGAAACTGCTCAAATCGCACAAGGCGTCGGGATGGCCTCGCGCGGTGGTGGTGAGTTCATGAATTCGACCTGCAACTTGTTGCCCGTCGGCATCTTCCTGACTGACCATGACGCCAGCACAATCAGCAACTTGGTTGAACAAGTTAAATTGTTTAAAGCCGAAAACGATACGGATGAATTCAAGTTCCGCTTGGCGTTGGGCAATGTCGGTGTGATGGCGGCAACCAACGAGGCCGTTCATGCGGCTGACAAGTGGGTGAATTTGGCATTATTCCTTTCAGTTTCGGTGCTCTGTATGCTGGAGTTCAGGTCCTTCATGGTGACCTTATGCATCATCCTCCCCTTAGGATTGGTGACAGTGTTCTGTAACGCGCTAATGGCAACAATGGGTATCGGTATGAAGGTAAATACGCTACCTGTAGTGGCGCTGGGTGTCGGCGTCGGTGTTGACTATGGTATTTATCTGTTCGAGCGCATGAAACACGAAATCGCGGATGAAGGTTTGAATCTGCGAGATGCATTTGTTTCGGCACTCAAGCAACGTGGAACCGCATCAGTTTTCACCGCAGTGACGATGACGATCTCAGTGTTAACTTGGATGGGCTCGGCGTTGAAATTCCAAGCCGATATGGGACTGCTGCTTGCGTTCATGTTCTTGGTTAACATGTTTGGCGCGATCTTGTTGCTTCCCGCATTGGCGGCTTACCTCGTTGGCGAACGGATGCGGGGTAAAGCTCACGCTTAATGGTTTGAACTGATGCATCCTCGTTGCCGATATTTCTTTCGGTAGCGTTTTAAAAAAAAGGAACAGCCTCGGCTGTTCCTTTTTTTTTGGCGCGACCGACACGAGCTGATCCTCCCGACGGCGTATCGGCAGCACCAACTGGCCAACCGGTGATTACTGCGTGCGTTTCCGGAAATCGCTGACGCGAAAGCCCGTCAACCACAGCACGCCAAAATAGCCCATCAAACCAACGACCATCAGTACCACTAGCCGCAACATGCGCTCAGTAAAACCCATTGTGAGCCATTGCTGTTCGGCGCCCATGCCGAAATACATCAGCATAAAAAGACAGAGCAGCGCCACGGCAAGTTTGAGCAGAAACATTGGCCATCCTGGCATCGGTCTATAGGTGTTGGACTTCCTTAAGCCATGCCAGAGCAGTCCGGCATTGATGCACGATGCTAGCCCGATGGAAAGCGCCAGACCTGCGTGTTTGAGCCAGCCAACGAATGCAAGATTCATCAACTGAGTTAGCGCTAATGTGACTAATGCGATTCGTACCGGCGTGCGAATATCCTGCCGTGCGTAAAACCCCGGCGCCAGCACTTTCACCAAGATCAATCCGGTGAGACCAATGGCATAGGCCGCCAGCGCATCACGGGTTTGGAGTACGTCGTTGGCGCTGAATAAACCATGCTGAAACAACGTCGATATAAGCGGCACGCCCAATACAGCCAGAGCAAGTGACGCCGGTAGCGTCAGCAGCAGTGTGAGTCGCAAACCCCAATCAAGCAAAGCTGAAAATTCGGCGGGATCTGCAGACGCGTGGGATCGCGACAGACTTGGCAGCAAAATGGTGCCCAGCGCCGCACCAAGCAACCCGGCGGGGAACTCCATCAGGCGATCGGCGAAATAGAGCCAGGACACGCTTCCCGGTGCTAGAAACGAGGCAAATATTGTGTTGATCAGCAAACTTATTTGTGCTGCTGACACACCAACTACGGCCGGTGCCATCAGCTTGAGTACTCGTTGAACGCCTTCATCACGCCAGACTGGGCGCAAACGCGGCAACATGCCAATTTGCTTCAAGGCAGGAATTTGTATCGCCAACTGCAGCAATCCACCAAGAACCACTGCCCAAGCCAGCGCATAAACCGGTGGATCGAACCATGGCGCGGCGAACAGAGCAAGGCCGATAAATGAAAGATTCAACATCACTGGCGTGAAAGCGGGTAACGCAAAGCGGCTCCAAGTATTGAGAATGCCCGCTGACAATGCCACCAATGACATGAAAACGATGTATGGAAACGTGATTCGCGTGAGCTCAACGGTCAACGCAAACTTGTCTGGATCCGCCGAAAAGCCTGGTGCAGTAATCGCGATTAGTACCGGGGCACCCAAAACGCCAAGCGCAGTAATTGCAATCAGACTGAGGAACAGCACCCCCGAAACATGATCGACCAAGGTCTTGGTCGCTTCATCACCGCGTTGACTACGATATTCGGCAAGTATGGGGACAAAGGCTTGTGAAAACGCGCCTTCAGCAAACATCCGCCGCAACAAGTTAGGCAAGCGGAATGCAACAAAGAAAGCATCGGTCGCCATACCCGCACCAAAGCCATGAGCAATGACAAAATCCCGGACAAAGCCAAGTACGCGAGATAACAAGGTCATGCCGCTGACCGTGGCGAGGGTTCTGAGTAAATTCATGGGGTCATAGTAGCGGTAATTGCGTCGATGAACACCTTGCAAACCCTAGCAGAATTGCCTATAATCCCGCCTTTCGTCGATTTCGCTGGTAGATTCTCACATGGCCAATACCGTTCAAGCACGTAAGCGCGCACGTCAAGCTGACAAACAACGCACACACAACGTCAGTCTCCGCTCAGCACTGCGCACTGCAATCAAAAAAGTTCGCAAAGCAGTTGGACTGGGCGACAAAACCGCCGCTCAAGCCGTTTTCAAAGAGTCGCAAAGTGTAATTGATTCGATTGCTGACAAAAAAATCATTCACAAAAACGCCGCCGCTCGTCACAAGAGCCGTCTGGCCGCAGCGATTAAAGCCATTTAATTCGCCGTATTTTTGTTGCACAAAAAAGCCGCCGCCTAGGCGGCTTTTTCGTTGACATCTAGCACGCCACTAAGGTGATTTAGAGGCAGTTTCTCTCTCTGACCACGGGGCAACCACTAGTTGATTGTCTTTGGCGAAATTGACCAAAAAAGTGTAGGCCATAGGCTCAATATCGCGGATTCTGGCATCAACGAACACGCATTTTGCGTTGCCATGGGTTCCCGGTTGCGCATAGGGCGAATACGCCATTCGACGTTCAGAACCGAATGCCGACATTACCCCGCATAAGCGTTCAGCCCAATCACTCGGGCGGAATTGTTTGCCGGACGTGGTGAGGCCGACGATGATGAAATTCTCCACTTCGAGTGAATACATTACTTTGTTACCGTTGCCTGTCACTGCGCCATTGGGTTGCGCAAGTGGCGAGTTTTGCCTCGCGCGCAGCAAGAAGATAAATTGATTGCGACGATTCTACCAACAAGGAAAAGGCATAGAAAATTCACTTACTTGGTATGCAAGCATTAACACTCCAGTCGCATAGCGTTTACAGACACAGAAACCCCGCTTTGACTTTATCCTTCGTAATTAGAGAAATACGTTGTCTTTGTAGAAATCACTGCATATACTCACGCAAACTCATTGAACAGGAAGGAATTTTCATGTTCTCCGATTCGTTTGTTAAGTATTCATTCCGCATTCGCACGCGTACCGGTTCTATTGTTGAGAACTTGATGATTCATGGTCGCGACGAAATCGAAGCGCAAAAGAAATTGCGCCAGATGTATCTTGGCTGCCAAATCGTCGATTGCGTCTGCCACCGGGGCAGTGTCAGAGTCCCCGTCCCCAGCTTCGAAGAAGTTGCTAGCTTGATTGTTCGCTAGATCGGGTCGTCGATACGTCGAAAAACCCTGAGCAGCGCAGTTCGTCGAACAGCGCTGCATAGTCCGCCGCGCCGCGACTGGTTGCGGCATAACTAAAAATATCGCGATTGTGGGATGGCGCTTCAGCGACAGAGACGTTTTCCGAAATCACTGTTTTGCAAACATCCTCACCAAATGCCTCGATCATGCGCGCCTGAATCTCAAAAGACATTTTGCGCCGTCGATCAAATCGAGTTAGGACATAGCGCCGTACCAACCGATGCTTGAGCACCGGCTCCAAGGCGGTGAGCGTTTTATCAATCTGTTGCGCGCCGCGCATTGACAGAAAATCCGAAGCAACCGGAACGAGTAGGCCATCGGCCGCAAACAAAGCGTTTAAGGACAGTACGCCAAGAAACGGGCAGCAATCAATCACAGTTAATTGATGCGTGTGTGAGAGTTCCAAGGCATGCAAACCGAGATTGAGTTTGTTCAAAATTGCTGGCCCTTTGCCATACAGCGAATCGACTTTAATCAGCTCAGCGTGAGCCGCGATGATGTTCCCGATTCCAGGCCATTCACTTACTAGTTCTGACAAAGGCCGATTGTCTCGGTAGTGTGAAAAAATACTGTCCCGAGACTCACCGCTAGACTCCTCACGATGTATTGAGGATAGATGCGCTTGTGGGTCGAGATCGATCATCAACACCCTTTGACTTTGACGCGCCGCCGCAGCGCCAATATTGATTGTCGTGGTGGTCTTTCCGACACCGCCTTTTTGGTTGAATACGGCCAATCTCATCGCGGCTCCGTTTGCACGATTTGGCCTATACATCGCCTGGAAATTGACTTAAGATTACTTCCTCTGAAAGCGCGGCGGCCTTGAGACATTGGGGTCGCCGTCTGCTTTTCGGTCTCACGTTTTCGCGGAGCAGTGCAATGTCGTTTTTGATGAATACCTACAATCGCTTGCCGATAGCCTTCAGCCACGGAGTCGGCTGTCGCTTGACTGACACCGCCGGAAAGACTTATCTCGATGGTCTGGCCGGAATTGCCGTCAACACGCTCGGCCACGCCCATCCAAAGTTGGTCAAAGCGATTGCCGAGCAAAGTGCGCGGCTGATGCATGTTTCGAATCTTTTCCAGATTCCCGAAGCCGAGCGACTGGCCGAACGCTTGGCCGCCTTGGCCAAAATGGATGAAGTGTTTTTGTGCAATTCCGGCTGCGAAGCTAACGAAGCGGCGATCAAGCTGGCACGTCTGTACGGGCATCAACGCGGCATTGAGAATCCCGCCGTCATTGTGATGGAAAAAGCTTTTCACGGGCGCACCTTGGCGACCTTGTCGGCCACCGGCAACCGTAAAGTGCAGGCTGGTTTTGAGCCATTGGTCAGTGGCTTCGTACGCGTCCCGTTTGGCAATATCGCGGCGATTGAACAAGTCGCTTTGCACAATCCCAATGTCGTCGCTGTATTGCTTGAACCGATACAAGGTGAAGGTGGAATACGTGCCGCGACCATCGATTTTTTGCAAAAAGTACGCACGGTTTGCGATCAAAACAATTGGTTGCTGATGCTCGATGAAGTTCAGTCTGGCGTTGGCCGCACGGGTCGATGGTTCGCGCATCAACATGCCGCGATTCGGCCAGATGTGATGACACTGGCCAAGGGCTTGGCCTCGGGCGTCCCGATTGGTGCGTGTTTGGCCGCTGGCAGCGCCGCTGGTGTATTCAAGCCGGGTAATCATGGCTCGACCTTCGGCGGCAATCCGCTGGCCTGCGTTGCCGCACTGACGACCTTGGAAGTCATGGAGGAGGATGCTTTGCTCGCTCGTGCCAGCTTTGTCGGCGAGCGAATTCGTGCTGGCCTAAAAGATGGTTTAAAACAAAGCCGGGGTGTAGTCGAAGTTCGCGGCCAAGGCCTGATGATAGGCGTGGAGCTTGACCGGCCTTGCGGCGAACTAGTCAAACTCGCGCTGGCTGCCGGACTGGTGATTAACGTCACTGCCGATAACGTCATACGTTTACTTCCCCCGCTGGTCATGACTGATGCTGAAGCTGACGAGTTGGTGGCGCTTCTGGTTTCCGTGACGAGTCAATTTTTGGCGTGTGACACATCCCCGAAAGCAGCGAGCACATCGTGACATTCGAACTTCGTCATTTTCTCCAGTTCAAGGACATCACACGCGAGGAACTCGACTACTTGTTCGAGCGTACTCGGCGTATTAAAAAACGCTTCAAATCTTACCAACGCTACTGGCCATTGCAGGACAGAACCTTGGTGATGATTTTTGAAAAAGCCAGTACGCGGACGCGCCTGTCATTTGAAGCCGGCATGCATCAGCTCGGCGGTGCTGCCATCTACCTGAATACCAAAGATTCACAGTTGGGTCGCGGTGAGCCGGTGGAGGATGCGGCGCAGGTGATTTCGCGGATGAGCGACATCGTCATGATTCGCACCTACGAACAAGAAATACTGGAGCGCTTTGCCGGGCATTCGCGCGTCCCGGTGATCAACGGCTTAACCAATCAATTTCATCCTTGCCAGATCTTGGCTGACATCTACACCTATATCGATCATCGTGGCTCGATTCAAGGCAAAACAGTCGCGTGGATTGGTGATTCAAATAACGTCTGTCAAACGTGGCTGCAAGCCGCACAGGTGCTGGATTTCAAAGTGCAGGTTTCGACACCTCCCGGTTATGAAGTCGATGCAGCAATCGCAGGTAATCTTGATAGCAAGCATTTTGCGCATTTCGCCGATCCGCACGAGGCCGCGCGCGGCGCCGATTTGGTGACCACCGATGTGTGGACTTCCATGGGCTTTGAAGCCGAAAACGAAAAACGTCATCACGCTTTTTCGGATTGGCAAGTCGATGAGGCAATGATGCGCGGTGCGCGCGATGACGCGCTATTTATGCATTGCTTGCCAGCTCATCGCGGTGAAGAGGTTGCGGCCGGCGTGATTGACGGGCCGCAAAGTGTGGTCTGGGACGAAGCTGAAAACCGCTTACACACGCAAAAAGCCTTGATGGAATTTTTGTTGATGGGCGTGATTGATGATTAAGCGTTGATTTGTCAGTTGGTGAGGGGGCTTTGCGACCCCTACGCACGCAAAGCAGTGCTTTGCGAATTCCCTGCTTCGCCGCTGTTAAGAATTCAGTAATTTTTAGAAAGCATGAAATGAGTGAAGTAAAAAAAGTAGTCCTCGCCTATTCCGGTGGTTTGGATACCTCGGTGATTTTGAAATGGTTGCAAGACAACTACCAATGCGAAGTGGTGACGTTTACTGCCGACTTGGGTCAGGGTGAGGAGCTGGAACCCGCGCGCACCAAGGCGTTGAAGATGGGTATCAAACCCAAGAATATTTTCATCGACGATTTGCGTGAAGAGTTCGTTCGCGACTTTGTATTTCCGATGTTTCGTTGCAACACGGTGTATGAGGGTGAATACCTTTTAGGCACCTCTATTGCGCGCCCTTTGATTGCCAAGCGCTTGGTCGATATCGCCCGCAAAACTGGCGCAGAAGCCATCTCGCACGGTGCAACCGGCAAGGGCAACGATCAGGTTCGCTTTGAACTCGGCGCCTATGCGCTGATGCCGAACATCAAAGTCATTGCGCCGTGGCGCGAGTGGGATTTGCTCTCCCGTGAAAAGCTTTTGACCTACGCCGCGCAGCACGGAATCCCGATTGAAATGAAACACAAAAAAGGTGGCTCGCCGTATTCGATGGACGCGAACTTGCTGCACATTTCCTACGAAGGCCGTCATCTGGAAAACCCGGCGGCGGAAGCCGAGGAGTCCATGTGGCGCTGGACGGTCGCACCGGAAAAGGCACCGGCCAAGCCGGAGTATTTGGATCTTGAGTTTAAGCAAGGCGATTTGGTTGCCATCAACAACGTCAAGATGAAAGCGCATGAATTGCTTGCCCACTTGAATCAAATCGGCGGCAAGCATGGTGTCGGGCGGCTGGATTTGGTCGAGAATCGTTACGTCGGTATGAAGTCACGTGGTTGCTACGAAACACCCGGCGGCGCGATTTTGCTGCGCGCACATCGTGCCATCGAGTCGATTTGTCTGGACAGAGAAGTCGCCCATTTGAAAGACGATTTGATGCCGCGCTATGCCAGCATGATTTACAACGGCTATTGGTGGAGCCCGGAGCGTAAGGCTTTGCAGGTGCTGATTGATCACACCCAGCAAAGCGTGAATGGCTGGGTGCGGGTCAAGCTTTACAAAGGTAGCGTCAGCGTGGTGAGCCGCGATTCCAAATCTGATTCCTTATTCGATTCCACTATCGCGACCTTTGAAGATGACGAAGGCGCGTACAACCAAAAAGATGCCCACGGATTTATCCGCTTGAATGCCTTGCGTATGCGAATTGCGGCGAATCGTTCCCGCACAAAAAAATAGGAGAGTGTTGATGTCGCAGTTTGATCAAGTGTCCGTGGCGAAAAAGGCAAACGTCTATTTCGATGGAAAGTGCGTCAGTCACACGGTGATGCTGGCCGATGGAACGCGCAAGAGCGTGGGCGTGATTCTTCCGTCCACACTCACTTTCAACACTGGCGCAGCGGAAATTATGGAAACCGTGGCTGGCAGCTGCCGTTATCGCTTGAGTGGGGGGAACTGGGTTAGCGCGCAAAGCGGTGAAAGTTTTTCAATTCCGGAAAATTCGAGCTTTGATATTGAAGTCAGCGGCGAGCCGTATCACTATGTTTGCCATTTTGCGTGACCGATATTCGCCAGTTGTTGCTGGTGATGGAATGGCCCGATCACCGGCCACACGCTGTCATCACTACATCGAGAAAGCCTATGCCATCCTTTGACATCACTTCAGAAGCCGACATGGTGGCGCTCAAAAACGCCGTGGATATTGCTGGCCGTCACATTGGAAATCGTTACGATTTCAAAGGCACTTCGGCGCGCGCCGAGTTGAACGAGAAAGACAAGACGATCATGATCTACGGTGATTCCGAGTTTCAACTCGCGCAAGTCAAAGACATTTTGTTTCCCGAAATGGAAAAGAAAGAACACGAGAGCACCAAGCGGCTGGATGCTGGAGATGTGCAAACCGTATCCGGCAATAAATCCAAGCAGGAACTCAAAATCAAAGTCGGCATCGAAATCGAGTTGGCGAAAAAAATCGTCAAAATGATTAAAGACAGCAAACTCAAAGTACAAGCCAGCATTCAGGGCGACGCTGTGCGGGTCAGTGGTGCCAAACGCGACCTGCTGCAAGATACGATTGCCTTGGTGCGAAAATCCATCACTGATTTTCCATTGCAATACGGAAATTTCCGCGACTAGGCAAGGTGGCGCATCCCGTAACCGAAGTGCCGCAGCTTGCAATCCAAGCGACAAAAAATGAATCCTGTCCCTGCAAGCCCTAATGCAAGTCTATTGTCAGGTAAGCCTGATGAAATGCTACTTTTCCTGCGGCGACGCTTTGCAGAAAGTGGTGCACAAATGGCAACGGCACAAGCGACGGGTGCTGATCTTGATCTAATCAAAGGGCCACTGACACCCGCTGCGGTATTGGTGCCGATAGTGATGCGCGCAACGGGCTTGACGATCTTACTCACCCAACGCACGGCGCATTTGCGTGATCACGCCGGGCAAGTCAGCTTCCCCGGCGGGCGTTGTGAGCCAACGGATGGATCGTTTGAAGCCACCGCCTTGCGTGAGGCCGAAGAGGAAGTTGGTTTGTTGCCTGCGCAAGTTGAGATTATTGGTCGCTTGCCAAGTTTCAGAACCATCACCAGTTTTAACGTGGTGCCGGTGGTGGGCTTGGTGAGTCCGCCGCTGAACCTCAAGCTGGATGATTTTGAAGTCGCTGATGCATTTGAACCACCGCTGGAATTTTTGCTCGACGCACGCAATCATGTGCGTCACGAAGTTGAGGCAAAGGGCATCATGCGTGCCTATTGGTCCATGCCCTGGGGTGGTTACAACATCTGGGGTGCGACCGCCGGCATGCTGATTAGTTTTCGAGATTTTTTGTATCCGTCGCCATGAGCTTATTCGCCATTGTGTTGGTCTTGTTGCTCGAACAATTTCACGCTATCCCGGCGAGAAGGCTGGCGCGTGCGTGGTTCATTGATTTGAGTGCCAAGCTCAAGCAGCGATTCAACGACGGCGAATATCAACAAGGCGTGCTGGCATGGCTGCTGCTGGCCGCATTGCCGAGCATTTGTGTACTTATCGCGTCGACGGTGCTGTGGTGGAATTCTCCGTGGTGGGCGTTTGCTTTGAGCTTTGGTGTGCTTTATTTCACCATGGGTTTGCGCCATTTTGGCAATCAATTCACCGCCCTCTTGCACGCCCTGCAGTTTGCCGAAATCGAACGTGCGCGTAGTTTGTTGGCAGAGTGGACAGAACAATCTGCTGACCGATTGACGCCGACCGAAGTTGCCGGTCAGGCCATTGCGCGCGGCCTATCTGACACACACCAATATCTGTTCGCGCCGATTTTTTGGTTTGTCGTGCTCGGGCCCGCTGGCGCGTTAATGTATCGCGTTGCGCAATTGCTCGATGCAAGCTGGGGGCAAAGCTGGCGCGCAAATCGCGGCGGCGTACAAGGTTCGCTTGATGCCGATCCAGGTCGATTCGGCGAATTCACACACCAGACATTTTTTGTCATCGATTGGATCCCCGCGCGTCTCACCGGTGCCGCTCTGGCGTTAGCGGGCGATTTTGAAGATGCCGCACAGTGCTGGCGCACGCAGCTAGGTCAATCGCCGACGATCTACCAAGAAATCGTGCTCGCTGCTGGTGCAGGTGCTTTGAGTGTGCGCTTGAACGTGCCGACCGCGACTGCCTTTGCGCCTGTGGGTGATGAAGCGAGCGTTGTCGAATTTGGTCTTGGTGATGAGCCCGATTCAAATGTCATGCAACGCGCGGCAGCGCTGGTTTGGCGTACCCTGTTGTTCATTCTCGTATTGCTCGCGGTAATTTGGCTGAGCACATTTCACAAATTTTTAATTTTTTTTAGGAGAAAAGCATGTCGGAAAAAAGAGAAGTTGTAGCCTTAAGCGCCGTACGCTCGGCCGTTGGAACCTTTGCTGGTGCATTGTCCGGCATGGAGCCTTGTGAGCTCGGTGGATTGGTCATCAAAGAGGCGATCGCCCGTTCTGGCGTTGACCCCAAGCAAGTCACCTTCGCCACGGTCGGCAATGTCATTCCGACCGAGTCGCGCTATCCCTATGTCGCACGCGTGGCTTCGATTCAGGGCGGCATGAGCATGGATTCGGTCGCCTTTCAAGTGAATCGCCTCTGTGGTTCTGCGCAACAAGCCGTGATCAATTCGGCGCAGGCAATTTTGTTGGGCGATGCAGATTTTGCAATCGGTGGTGGTGTTGAAGTCATGTCGCGTGGCGGCTATTTGTCTGCAGCAATGCGCTCCGGCGCGCGCATGGGTGACACCAAACTGATCGACACCATGGTTGCCGCCTTGACCGATCCATTCGGTGTTGGCCATATGGGAATCACCGCAGAAAACATGGCGGCAAAATGGGGCATCTCACGCGAAGAGCAAGACGCATTTGCGCTAGCCTCGCATCAACGCGCCGCTGCCGCGATTGCCGCCGGCTATTTCAAATCGCAAATTGTGCCGATCACCATGCAAACGCGCAAAGGCGATGTCGTGTTCGACACCGACGAACACGTCAAGGCCAACACTTCGTTGGAATCATTGGCCAAGATGAAACCCGCCTTCAAGAAAGACGGCACCGTCACCGCCGGCAACGCCTCCGGCATCAACGATGGCGCAGCGTTCTTGGTGCTAGCCGACGCCGCCGCCGCCCGCGCAGGCGGCCACAAAGCGATGGCAAGGCTAGTCGCCTATGCCGTGGCAGGCGTGCCCAACGAAGTGATGGGCGAAGGCCCGATACCGGCCTCCAAGCTTGCCTTGCAACGCGCCGGACTAACGCTGGCACAGATGGATGTCATAGAGTCCAACGAAGCCTTCGCCGCGCAATCCTTGGGCGTTGCCAAAGGACTGGGACTGGACTTGTCCAAAACCAACGTCAACGGCGGCGCAATCTCCCTCGGCCATCCGGTCGGCGCGAGCGGCGCCGTGATCATCACCAAAGCCCTGTATGAATTGGAGCGCATCGGCGGGAAATACGCACTGGCAACCATGTGCATCGGCGGCGGGCAGGGGATTACTACGATTTGGGAAAGGCTGTAAGCGTTGAAAGAGGCGACACGTCGATCAAGTAGCTGCGACGGCGTGTTGCCAGCACCAACTGGCGAGATTTACGCGGGCGAAAATTTTTTCGCCGGTAACTCCCCATGAAATGGCTTGACCGCCTCCAACACCGATTTGCCAATGTTCCGCTGATCGCCTACGGCCTCGCCGCGACGAGTTTTATCAATCGCATGGGCGGTACGGCTAAGTTGTTTATGGCTTTGTATCTGCGCGAAGCGCTGGGATTGGATCTAGCCACCGTCGGCGTATTGCTGTCGATTTATGGTGCCGGTTTGCTGGCCGGTTCCTTCCTTGTTTCGGTACTCACCGACTGGTTCTCGGCGCGCAAATTGATGCTCTGGAGTTTGCTGGGCAGCGCGCTTGGTCTGGTAATTTTGTGCGGCGTGACAACAGTCCCCACACTTGCTGTCGCACTGCTGTTCGGCGGGCTGGTAGATGGTGGTTATCGTCCGGCGATGCAGCGGGTAATGATGCAAAGCTGTGAGCCATTGGTGCGGATACATGCGCAATCCTTGCAGCGGGTGGCGGTCAATCTTGGTTTTGGCATGGGTGGTTTGGTCGGTGGCTGGTTTGCCGAATTTGATTATCGTTACGTATTTGTCGCCGATGCAGCGACTTCAATCGCCGCTGCCGTTTTTCTGCAATGGGCGTTTACGCGTGCCGACGAGCGCGCGCCGGTGCAAGCGACGCCGGCAAAAATTGCTGATGAACGCTGGCCGTATTCCGATGTGCCATTCATTACTTTCATGTTGGCCTGCCTGCTGCTGGCGACGATTTATGCGCAGTCGGAAAGTACGATGACCAATTATTTGCGCGAGTATTTTTCGTTGTCACCAAAATGGATCGGAGCGACATTTGCCCTCAATGGTCTGATGGTGGCGGTGTTGCAAATCCCGCTTACCTTGCGCACGGAATTTTGGCCGCAGCGTTGGACCATGATGGCGGGTGCGGCAACATTGACTTTAGGATTTGCGATTCTGCCGCTGGGCGCAGGGCTGGGTGAGACGGCGTGCATCCTGATGGCAATGCTGTCGACAGCGATTTACACCACCGGCGAAATGCTCTTGATGCCTCCACAATTGGCGCTGGTGATGCAGCGTGCCGATGCTGGTCGCGCCGGGCATTATCTGGCGCTCTACAACGGCATCTGGGGTGGCCGCACCATGCTCGCGCCGCTACTTGGCAATACGGTTTATGACCGTTTCGGCGGTGACGCTGTTTGGCTACTTTGTGCCGTGCTCGGTGCCCTAGCATTGCTGCTGCAATACCGCGCGATAGGGAAAATGCAGCAAACGCAAATCAAGCCGAATACAGTTTGACCAAATCCTGCGCCGCCGTGGCGACACGCTGACGCAAATCATTCGGTGCGAGGACTTCTACGTCGCTGCCGAATTTCAAAATATCCATAATCAGTTCGCGATGATCGGTGTAGGGCAGGGTGAGCAAGTAACGACCTACTGCATCAGTTTCACTACGTTGGTCGGGATGCCATGATTCTTGCGCGACCCAACGCGCACGCTCGGCGGAGAAACGCAGCGTAGCCCACTGAATATTTTTTCCGCTAAAAATTCCGTACCCCGGTCCCAGCGTTTCGTCCATCTTGCGCGGCGAAATATCGCGAGCTTTTTGTTCGAGAATTTCGGCGCGTTGAATTGAATCGATGGCGAAATTTCTCAGCCCATCGCGCAGATGACACCATGCGTCGAGATACCAATTTTCGCGGTAATACACCAAGCGTTGCGGCGATACATCGCGCTCGCTGGTCTCGCCGGTGCCGCGTGCAAAGTAGGTCAGGTGCAGGCGTTTGCGATGCAGCAGCGCCGAGCCAACGCGCTCGAAATGGGTAAGCTTCAAACTGCGTTTTGCCGAGCCAAGAATCATCACCCGATGGCGCACTTCTTCGGCGCTGTTATCGGCGGTACCAAGCAGACCATTGAGTCGCGCCAGTAGGGGACTGATATGCGGATTGAGAATGCCGCCCGGATCAAGATTGGTCAGCAAATGCTGCATGGTCAGCAGGGCATGTACTTCACCCGCGTTGAACCACAGTCCGGGAAGTGTGTATTGCGCGTTTTGATTGGCGTGCTGGTTGTCAAAGCGATAACCGTTGGCATCGCGATCCCAAACAATTGGCGCGTTGAGTCGGCTGCGCATGTATTCCAAATCGCGTTTGAGCGTGGCGCGCGAAACTTCCAGCGCGTCCATTAGTTGTACAAAACTGACCACACCACGGTCATGAATCATCTGATCGATTTTGTAGAAGCGTTCAGTTCTATCCATTTTCAGCCTTGCCCAAGGCGGCAACGAGTTGATGGAAGTGCTCAAGCCGACGCGGATGAACCTGACCGCTCTCGATGGCCGTTTTGATTGCACATCCCGGTTCGCTACGATGTTGGCAATCACGAAATTTACACTGCCCGAGCAGCGCACGAAACTCCAAAAAGCCGTGACCGATTTGTGCCGGGTTGAGATGCGAGAGGCCGAATTCTTGCAGTCCGGGACAGTCGATTAGGGCGGCGTTGTCCAACGCCGTGTTACCAGCGCCGATTGGCAGACGATAGAGTCGCGCGTGCGTGGTGGTGTGCTTACCTGAATCGAGTGCCACAGATACCTCGCGGGTAGCGGCAGTGGCGCCGGGAATCAGTGCGTTGGTGAGCGTTGATTTGCCCATGCCGGATTGTCCGACAAGGACCGAAACTTGATTTTGCAGCAGCAGCTTCAATTCGCTCACGTCTTGCTTGGCGCATATTTCGACTACGCGATAGCCCAACGCGACATAAGGAGCGAGTAGGGCGCGCGCGGCGGCAAGACCGTCTTGCAAATCGCATTTGTTGAGCACGATGAGCGCCTGCATGCCTTCGTGTTCGGCAGCCACCAGCGCGCGGGTCAGCAGCGCGTCGCTGAAGGATGGATCGGTGGCGACGACCAGGATTATCTGCGTGACATTTGCAGCAATCAGTTTTTCGCGAAACCCGTCGGCGCGGTAGAGCAAAGTTCGGCGCGGGTGCAGGTTAAGTATTTGTCCGTCGTCGGATAGTTCAATTTCGTCGCCGCAGGTATAGATACTTTTCTTGCCTAATGGATAGCCGGTGGCGGTGGTGGAATCAGCAAGCTCGATTTCGTAATGCCGCCCAAAGGCCGCGACTACCGTTCCTCGGCGCGTGGAATTCAAATCGCCAACAAGGCGTCGACTTTCGCCGCGCAGATGAAATCGTTAATCGACAGTCCGTTGGCGGCGTGCGTCCAATAGCTCACGCGGCATTGGTTGTAGCCAACGGCAAGGTCGGGATGATGATCGGTGCGATGCGAAATCCACGCCAAGGCATTGACGAAGGCGAGGGTTTCATAGTGGTCTTTGAAGCGATACGTTCTGACGATGGTTTGACCTTCGCGTCGCCATTCTGGCAGCGCAGCTTGTAAGCGCTGCGCCTCGCTGTCGGACAGCGCGGGCATGCCGTTGGTGCAGGTGATGCAGCGCTGATTCTGTAGTGGTGTGATGTTGTCCATATCGGATTACAGGCTCCGCAAATGAGCGATACGCGTCGCGGCGGGTGGATGCGAATCGTAGAACAAGGAATGCAAAGGGTCGGGTGTTAAGGTCGACGCATTATCGCGATAAAGTTTGACCAACGCGGAAATCAACTCACTAGCCGCCGCATGGCTGGCGGCGTAGGCATCGGCCTGGAATTCGTGTCGTCGTGAAACTGCGGCGCTTAACGGCGAGAGCAAGAACATGAATACCGGCATCACCATAGAAAAAAGCAGGAGCGCCAACGGCGTGTCGCCAGCACCAACTGGCGTTACGCCAAGCCCGATAAAAAACCAAGGCTGCGTCATCAATTGCGCCAGCAACCAAAGCAGCGCCAAGCTAGCGAAGGCCATAAATACGATGCGTTTCACAATGTGCTTGTGCCGAAAATGTCCCAGTTCATGCGCCAACACCGCGTCAATTTCTGGTGGCGTAAGCCGTTCTAGCAAAGTGTCGAAAAACACTATCCGTTTGGCGCGACCAAAGCCACTGAAGTAAGCATTGCCATGAGATGAACGGCGTGAGCCATCCATGACGAACAATCCAGAAGTCGTGAAACCACAGCGCGTGAGCAGCGCTTCAATCCGCGTTTTGAGCGCCTCATCTTGCAATGGCGTGAACTTGTTGAACAGCGGTGCGATGACCGTGGGGAACAAAAACAATACCAATAAATTAAAACCCATCCACACCAGCCACACATAAATCCACCAACGTTCGCCCATCACATCCATCAGCCAAAACACGGTGAGCAACAGCGGTACGCCAATCGCAATCGCCAAGCCTGTCCCTTTGAATATATCCAGCAACCAAAGTTTTGGCGTGATTTTGTTAAAACCAAAACTAGCTTCAATGCGAAAAGTGCGAAACAAATCAAAAGGCAGCGAGAGCAAAAATCCAACGACGCTCACCAGACCGAACAAGGCGACGCCATGCCAATATCCTGCGCCAAAGAAGTCGTGCAATTGCGTCGCGAAAAATTGCAATACGCCGCCCAGCGTGAAGGCCAACAAAACCACCACATCCAGGAAAATCTCCAGCCGCGAAAGTCTGCCTTTGGCGGTGACGTAGTCGGCCGCTTTTTGATGTTCGGCCAGCGTAATTTGCTTGGCAAAATCAATCGGCACGACGTCGCGATGTGCAGCAATGTGACTCAAATGTCGATGTAGCAACCATAGCCGCAAGACCACGGTGGCCAATAAAGTGGCAAGAAAAATCGCGGTGAATATGGCAGGTGTCATGGGGAATTTTTGATTGGGGAGGAGGGCACTAGGGTGGCAAACGCGCTCACACGT
The DNA here is from genome assembly GCA_016721505.1 of Rhodocyclaceae bacterium. Lineage (GTDB taxonomy): Bacteria > Pseudomonadota > Gammaproteobacteria > Burkholderiales > Rhodocyclaceae > JADKHX01. Next base: position 93,116 of record JADKHX010000011.1, read on the forward strand.
GAAGCAACGGCAGCGACACAGGCTATGCGAGAATATCCACTGGCTCGCTAAAAATTGGCAGGAAAATTATGGCACAAGATCAAAATAATCTCGTCTGGCTGGATATGGAGATGACCGGTCTGAACCCTGACACCGACAAGGTGATTGAATTGGCGATGGTGATTACCGATACTCATCTCAATGTCGTCGCCGAAGGACCGGTGTGGGTGGTGCATCAGTCGGCCGAAGTGATGGCTGGCATGGACTCGTGGAACACGGGCACGCATGGAAAATCCGGCCTGACCGCCCGAGTCTTGGCCGCGACAACCTCAGCAGAAGATGTTGAAGCCGCAGCTTTGGAGTTCTTGAAATTGCATGTACCACGTCTCGCCTCACCCATGTGCGGCAATTCGATTTGTCAGGACAGACGTTTCATGGCAAAGAATATGCCCAAACTCGAAGATTGGTTTCACTACCGTAATCTGGATGTATCGACGCTTAAGGAATTGTGCAAACGCTGGAAACCGGAGCTTGCCAAGGGCATGAAAAAACATGGCAAGCACGAGGCGTTGGCGGATATTTATGAGTCGATTGAAGAGCTGAAGTATTACCGTGAGCACTTCCTGAAGCTCTAGGATTTGCGTTTAGGATTTACTTGTCCGCCGATACAGCCGAATTCGTTCGCGCTTTTCGCCGGGTCGTGCGGTTTCCAGTACCAGCCGCCAGCCCTTAATGGCTTGCTCATCGCCATTGACAGTTTGCACAATCAACATACCGCAGGCTTGATTGCTAGCAGCCGGTTTGGTGCGAATACCGTTGAAATAATCAAACGATGCACGCTGAACTTGTGCGAGATTTTGCCGCTCGATACATCCGCTGTAACTACCTATCGCCGCCTTCAATTCAGCGCTCGGTTTGCGATACGATTTGGTGTAATCAATCCATGGCAGCGCCAACATACCGAGCACTATCCACATCACCGCAACGCCACACGCCCAACCGGTAATTGGTCGCCACGGCGAGCGTGGAGCACTAAATATTAAACGCAGCCATGCCAGTGTAGCCAGCACTGCAACACTGAATGCGAACCATGACCAATGCGGCACAAAGCCCGGTGCGGGAATGCGAAAGTTTTTGGCAATTGCTTCCGGCAAATTGGTCAGAATCGCGATGCCGCCCAGCCACGCCAAAACGATAAACAAAGTCAGTGTAGTGACACCAAACCAATCAAACGCGCCAGCAGCGCCACGTCGCAACCGATTTGCGCCTTGCATACCGAGCAGTGCCATCGCTGCGACGACCGGCAACACGGCCGACGTCATCTCGGTACTGCGCAAGAAAAAAGCGAAACTAAAAAAGGTCGCGACCAGCGGCAGATAGGTGGACGCGAGCGTTAGTTGTTTGCGTTGTAACCAAAGTGTCCACAGCCCAAAAGGCAGCACTGGCCACAAACTCCAAGTCAGAAACGCCATCCGCTTGCCATCGATTGTGGGCGGGTTTTGCAAACTCAATACTTCGTTTGTCCACCACACATTGAAGTCAGATAAGTCGTGCTGCCATAGCAAAAGTGGCCAAATAATCAGCAAAGGGAGAGCGATGGCTATCGCGATCAACCAGGTGCGCAAACTCGCATCCCGCCAGCGTGAATGCAGCGCACAGGCAAAGACTATTGCCAGCACCAAAGCCAGGGAATCCAAACCACCACCAAGAAATGCGACCGGCAGCGAAACTCCCAAGCCTAGCCCAGCGGGCAATGGATGCTTGCGCCATGCCGCCAGTGCGGCCAATACCATCGCCAGCGCAGCAAAAGTGAGCAATGCGGGCTGGGCATCGTGAAACGGCACTAGAGTGCCCAAGGTGCCAATAACCAAGAGCGGTGCAACACGACCGGCTTCTTGTTCATAAAACGTGCGCGCGGCGTAAGCGATGCCAGTAAGCCCCATCGCCACCAGCAACAAAGAAGCTAGTCGCGCGGCATCATGCCATTCGAGTAAGGTGCCGAATACTGTTCCAAATATCGCCGCCAACCAGTAATACAGCGGTGGCGATTGCAACCACGCCTCGCCAGCCAATTGCGGGATCAACCAATGCCCGTCGGCAACGCTCTTGGCTAAATTGAGACTGATGACATCGTCGGTTTTCCAAGGGTCGTGCCCGATCAAGCCGACCAGCAACACGCATAGGCACAGACCAATGACGGTGCTGCCCGGGAGGGGAAATGATTTAGGCCAAGGGCGCGCGAACATGGCTCAGTGTAGCGAGTGAATTGCGCCACGAAATGAAAAAAGGCAGCCAATTGGCTGCCTTGATTCGCGCGTCAGATTCGACGACAGTGGCATTAACGTGCGCGAATTAAGCACTCGCGCGGGTTGCGTATTTCTGACGGAAGCGTTCAACGCGACCGGCGGTATCAACAATCTTTTGCTTGCCGGTATAGAACGGATGGCACAGTGAGCAGACCTCGATGTTGAGCGGCTTGCCGCTGGTCGAGCGCGTGGTGAATTTATTGCCGCAGCTGCAGGCGACAGCGATTTCAACGTAGTTTGGGTGAATTCCGTCTTTCATTTGATTTCCATTCCTTAGTGAACGCGGTTCGTGACGCATTGCAGATGACTGCGTGAACCAGCAAAGACGTGCATTATCCTTAAAAAAGCGCTTAATTGCAAACGAAATTGTCGCTAAGCCTTGCTACAGCGGGAGAAATAGTCGATTTATGACGCGGGCTCGCTTTAGGATAGTCAGAAGCTGCCGTATATAAATAGACTGGCGTACAAGTTTGTAGTTTTTTTGGCCTCGCTCCTCGATCACATATCAACTTACAGGTGCTATATGAAAACTCGTAAAAACCTCATCGTGGGCTTAGTTACTTTGTTTGCTGCATTTCTTGGGGCAAGTTTCGCGCAAGCGCAGGCGCTTTCCACAGACATCGCATTTGTCACCGCCCTGAGCGGCGAGGTGCGTTATCAAAGCAAGGATGAAACAGCGAAGTCGGCGCAGGCTTATATGCGAATCCGGCATGGCGACACGATCAAGGTGGCTAGTGGGGCGAGCATTCGTTTGAGCTATACCACTGTCCCGCGCCAGGAAACTTGGACTGGGCCGGCAACTTTTGTGGTCACCCTCGCAGGTGGTGAAAAACTCACTGGCGGCGCACCAACGATAGCTCAACTGCCGTCCAGCGTTCCGCAAAAACTTGCCAAAGTGGCAGAGCTGATGAAGACTTCGCACATGGGTGGCTTGGTTGTTCGATCGGTTAAACCGCCGACTCCTGTGAATTTGGACAATGTTGCCGCAGCAATGATCGTTTATGAAAACATGCGCTCGAAGACTACTGCGAACGACATCACTCCTGAACTATTCCTTTACGCAGTGTTTCTTGAATATCAAATGCTGGATGATTTGAAGATAGTCGCCAAAGAAATGCGCGCGCGGCAGCCGGATAACGCTGAAGTTCGCTTGCTCACGGACGCAGCGTTAGTTGAGCGTCAATAACCGCGATTGGGTAATCGCAGAGGAACTGGATAGCCTAAATCGGCGGCTTTCTTCTCGTAACGGGCCGCATCAGCAATCAAGCCTTCGTGATTGTAAATTTCGGCGAGTTGCCAACTGGCATGGGCGTGATCGAGATCAGCGGCGAAGCGCAGCCATTGTTCAGCGCGACGCGCATTCTTGGCAACGCCAGCGCTGCCTGCTTGATAGGCCAGCGCGAGTTGGTACGCAGCCTCTTTGTCACCGCGCACGGCGGATTTCAGGCGTGATTTATAGCTCGCATCGCCGACCATTTCATCGAAAAAATCGCTTGATAATCCTGCCGTACGGGCGATGTCCAAAGTTTTTTTGGCGCAGACCTGCAGTGCTTGGTTTTGTTGATCGACGGCGCTGAATGGAAAATCGCGCTCGAACTGTTCAGCCAGTTTGAGTAATTTTGTTGGTCCAACAGCGACCTGAACGTCCTGCCAACGCGATTGCATGTTTGGCTGCTCACTTTTCGGCGTAGGTCGAACTGCCTTTGCCCGAGGTTTTTGAGTCGCGGTAGATTTGATCACAGGAACTGTTTCCACCGACTCAGCATGGCTCGGCATGCTGAGTACTATTATTGAAGTGGCGGTAATCAGCGCGACCGTATGTCGAACCATGCGCGATACGGCACAGATCGAATTAGGCTGAACTGGCGATGAAATCTCCGTTGTACGGGATATTCCGTTGATATCAAACTTAAAGCTTCGTTCGTTCATATCAATACCCTCTAGTTCCCAAGCGTGGTGGCGGGCGATAACCTAAGTCGAGCGCTTTTTTCTCAAAGCGCGCCGCATCGCCCACCTGACCCGATTGATTGTACAACTCGGATAGCTCAAAGCTCGCAATGCCATTTCCAAGTTCAGCAGAAAAGCGTAACCACTGCTCCGTGCGACGCAAATTGGCGACCACGCCGGCACCGCCGGTGCGGTAAGAAATAGCGATCCGATGTGCCGCGTCCTTGTCGCCGCGTAAGGCCTTGGTCAAATCGTCGCGATAGTCTTTGTCGCCAGCCGCTTCTTCAAACAAATCGCCGGAAAGTCCTGCCGAGCGTTGGCTATCGATAGCTTGTTTCGCGCCTGCAATGCTGACTTTGACTTGCTGATCGAATTCACTATTTGGAAAATCTCGAGCAAAGTCTTCACACAGTCGAATTAGCTTATTGGGGCGAAGGGTCAATTCGATCACACGCCAGCGTTCCTCGAGTTTTAAAACATCAATCGTCGACTGTTTGCGCCGTGCCGAACGATTCAATTCCTGTTGTCGATTGCGTATCAAAAACCGACCACGAAGATTGGTCGTGCTCTCGGGAAACTGCGGTGGAATGTTCAATTTGGCTTTGTCGAATTCCGCCTTAACGCGGGATTGACATTCGTTAGCGGCAATTTGGAACAAGTCATCAATAGGCGTCACCCCATTGGCATCACGCAGTACATCAACCAGGGCCCCGGTGAAAAACGTATTTCGATCAGGACTAATCGGTGCCAGTGCTGGTCGCCCCGCGCGAGTGGCGAAGAACACCAGCATGCCTTCGGGTGCAGCGATTTGATTAAAGTCGTCCACACCTTTTTTGATTACGGGGTCGGTACGACACGCATCAATCAGTGCCACGCTGATGCCCGGATAGTGCTGAGGAAAGGCCGAGAGTACGTCTTCAGTCAGGCGCAGCGATTCGCTCAGCGCTTTTTCTGACGAGGGATCAACGCGCGCAGGCACTAGATAATTGCGACCTGCCGTTTGAAATCCGTGCCCGCAAAAATAAAATACCACCGCAACACCGCCGGGTAAAGCGCTTTCGCTGACGCTGCGGATCATGCTGGTGAATTCACCGAGCGCGGTCTTCATGCCAGCAGCATCAAGGTCGCGATAATCCTTAACCTTAAATTCGTAATATTCGAGAACGTCTTTGATGTCGCTCACGTTCTTATGCGCCGGGGCGATTTCTTTCCGATTTGGGTAATCGCGATTGCCAATCAACAGTGCATATTTTTCACGTGGGACATAGGCGTCGACCACTGGTTCCTTCGCGTTTTGCGCTAAGGCGTGATTGGGTAAACACAAACTGGCGAGTGCCAATCCTGCACCGCTTTGGAGCAGACGGCGGCGCATTTCATTTTGCAACAGCGGCGAAGCGGGGGTTTCGCAAGGCACAGCCTTGTGCCCGCGTAGCGACTCGGCTGTACTAAGCCGAGGCTCCACATCAGCACCAACTGACGAGCACGAGCGCTTGCCAAATGTGCCACTCACTGGGCAACTCGCACCACACGAAAACCGAGATTGTCATGACGCTCTTCTGTCGATTCGCGGTCGCGATAAGCGGCACGCACCGTGGCGGGCTTTCCATTCCATGCGCCACCGCGAAAGCCGCGCTCGGTACACGAGCCGCTAGTGCGTGCAGCGCCAGTCGTCGGGCCACTGGTGTAATCGCCGTTCCAACAGTCTTCGATCCATTCCGAAACATTGCCCAGCAGATCGTATAGACCAAGTGCATTTGGCGGGAAGCGCCCCACGGGTGCGGTGTAGGCGAAATTGTCATCACAGGGAAAAATCGGCATACCGAGGGAGACGCGCTTAAATGAGATGTCGGCCACGCTGGCAAACTTGCATGCCGCTGCCTCATCTGTCTCGGGCCAATAGCGCCGACCCGTGGTGCCAGCGCGGGCAACAAATTCCCATTCTGCTTCGGACAACAATCGATACACTTTGCCAGTTTTTTTGCTCAACCAAGCCACATAAGCCTGAGCATCATCCCAACTTACGCAGACCACCGGTTCGTCATCTTTTTGCGCAAAACCGGGATTACTCCACAAAGCTCTAGGGTTCTTGTTAAAGCGTCCACCTAAAGTTGAATTACAACCACCTTTGTGTTCGCGCTTAGTTTCCTTAGCAAACTCGGCATATTGACCGCGCGTGACCTCATACTTGCCAACGTCCAGCGATCCACTCACCGTCACCCGATGCGCCGGTTCTTCGTCGGGTTCGCGCAACTTATCTTCCTTGCCACTGCCCATAGTGAATTCGCCACCTTGCACGGTCACCAGTTCGGGACAATTTGGGCAGTCACGATGGCTGGAAGCTGGTTCCGTTATGCCTGCCGACGATTGGGTTCGAATGACCGGCTCGGCGACAGTTGGCGCCGATGATGTCGCAACCGGGACAGGCGTGCGCACCGGAGCGGGTGCGGCTATCGGTGCCGAGTTGCCCAAATTTGGAGGCAAAGTGCCGCCGTATTTCTGCACAATCCAGCGCGCGAACGCAGCACGCGCAGCGCCAGAAAATTTCTCTAAATAGGCGATGAAGTCGGCCGGATTCCGGCTGTCTTTAATACGATTCCAAGCGGCTTGTTCTTGCACCGGATCAAAAGGTGCGCTAACAACGTTGGTCGCTACGGTCTCATTTACATTTGACGCGGGTCTGGTCTGAGCGGCTATTTTCTGCGCGATGGCATCCTCGGCCACATCAAAAGCGAAGCTACCGACGACTGAACTCGAAGTCCAAGGAACTTGATCACCAGCGGTTTCTTGCACCACACCGGTTCGAACACGACCAAAGACTTTGTCAATGTCTGAATCGGGCGCATCGAGTGCGCGCAGCAAACTTCGTGTGTAAATACCATTGCGTCCGGTACCGTCTCTGGCGACCGAGCCTGGCGAGGTGGCGTAAGCGATGAAGGTACCCACCTCGGCGCGCCCGACATTCATTACCCCCAAGCCTTTGCTAGATTTTTTGGCGGCCTGAAACGGGTTGTTGCGGCATGCGTCGAGAATCACGATATTGACTCGATTACCTGATTCGGCCATGCGCGACAACACGTATTCCGCGCTCACACCCTTGTAAGCGATATCGGTCTCGCTATCGAATCCAATGTCGACCGGCATCAAATAATTCTCGCCTTTCACTTGTATCCCGTGGCCGGCGAAAAAGAACAGGCCGATACCGCCTTTTTGCAGATATTTGGCAAAGGTATCGACCGCTTCCTTGAGTCCCCGTTCGCCAACGTTTTCACGTACCAACACTTTGAAGCCTTTTTTCTCCAATGCATTGGCGAGATCACTGGCATCGTTAGCCGGGTTTTCCAAGGGTGCGGATTTGTAGTCAGAGTTGCCGACAATCAAGGCTACGCGAGCTTCTTTTTTTGGTGCGTCAGCGGCCAATGCACTGTCGCACATACCGACCAGCACAAACAATGGAACACCGAGCACCACAAGCAAAGCACGCAGGTTTGCCAGTTGGTGCTGGTAGCACGCTGTCAAATATGCTTCGCGGAAGCTGAAACCAAGTTTTTCCATGGATAGAGTCTAAACAATCTTAGTCAAACAAAACTTCAAAAACTTTAATCTTAATGGCTTTACCTTTCACTTCGATTTCATCGCTCCGCCCCAAAGGTATGTCTTCACCGCCGGCCTTTATCGCTGCTTCGCTCGCCAAAATGACACACTTCATTTCCTTGGTCGCTCCTTCAAGGCGCGACGCTGCATTGACTGTATCGCCGATGGCAGTGAATTCGCGACGTTTGATCGAGCCGATATCACCCATAACCGCCATCCCGCTATGCACACCGATGCCGATGCCAAAAGGTGGCAAGCCACGATCTGGAAAGCGTTGTTCCATCCATAACTTGAATTTCTCGGCCTCGCGTGCCATGCCTTGCGCGGCCAACAATGCTCGCCGCGCGTGGTCAGCGTAGGGCACCGGCGAACCAAATACGGCCATTACCGCGTCGCCGATAAATTTATTCACCATTCCACCTTGTTCCAAAATTGGCTCACAAGTCAAACCGAAATAAGCATTGAGCATTTCTACAACTTCTTCGGCATCGAGTTTTTCCGAGATGGTGGTGAAGTTGCGAATATCCGAAAACAGCACAGAAACTTCCAGCTTCTCACCACCCAAATTTGGCCGCTGCCCTTCCGAAATCAGTTTATCCACCACCACATCAGAAACATATTGGCCAAACATGGATTTCAAATGCGCCCGCTCGCGTTCTTCTCCAGTCAAGCGTAACGCCAAGGTCGTTAAATAGGCCGTTGCCAATGCCAAATGAAACGGCCCGACCGCGAGCAACACATCGCGCTGGAACAAGGTGTAAGCCGCAAGCAAGACCAATGAAGAGAGCAAAAGCCCAAATGCCAAACCTTTCATCGGGTGCAGCCGCTGAAAAATAATCACCGAAGCGATCAGTTCCAGCAATAGTGTCGGCCACATTACCCACAAGGACATTGGGCGCGGATATTGGTCAGACAAAATTGTTTCGATGGCGTTGGCGTGAACTTCACCGCCTAACATTGGTTCGGTGGTCGAGCCAAATATCGACCGCGAGTAGGGAGTGAAATGTCGATCCGACGTACCGATGTCTGCGGGCGAAATAATTACTACGCGCCCTTTCAATTTTTGCACTTCAGGGTCTGACAGCGCATCCGGTTTGAGCAGTTTGCTCATTGATACGGTGAGAATGCTGCCAGGCGGACCAACGTAGCCGATTTTGCGACGATCGAATTGACTTGTATATACGGTGTTGCCAAATTTCCACGATCGAGCCCTGCTGTCGCCGCCAGTACCACGCAGCACGAGCTGCAGGGCAAAACCTACACCGGGGAAATTTTCTTCCGGCCGCACAACCGGTAAAAATGAACGCACCAGCTTGTCATCGTCCGGATAGAGATTGGCGATGCCGGTATCGAAATCCAGATTGGGCAACATCAATATATGCTCTTGTGGCGGCCCCATTACATCTGGCTCGCCGAGCGCATTTTCGACTAGTTGCGCAATCAAAATAACTTTGCCCTGCGCCAATTGCTCACGAAACGGCGCGTCGTAGGTGCGCGAAATATCACTGTCCGGCAAATTCAACTTGTGCAACCAAGCTTCCGCACTTACCGCGTAAATAAAATCTAATCCCACGGATTTGGTGCCGACATCATTTAATGTTTGCATTGCCTTGGCAAAATGCGGCGCCCAAAAGGCCAAGGGATCATCGCGATATAGTAGTAATGTCTCATCATCTACCGCGACTACCGCGGCATATTGTGATTCTTTGCGTACCCCGGCGAACTGGTGCCAATAGTCGTAGTAAATATTTTCGTAGTTTTGCAACCAGCCCATTCGCTCAGTGCCCAGCGCCACCAGCAAGGCAAACACCGTCACGGCAAGAAATTGCCACAGCTTGCGGAATCGCTCACCTGAAAGCCAGCGCGGACTGCTCATAGGTTCCTTTAATGTGGATCGTCGAAATGCATGCAAGCAGGTTGGTACTGCATGTTTCGATTGTTAACACGGATTGTGACAGATACTCAAGCGGAATGTGCAGCAGCAGCACGATTTGCAAAGGATTTCAGGCAGGTCCTGGGGCTAGACAGCCGCCGCCGGCTAGCCGATTGAAGGGGCGAAGCTAAAGCACTGCTTCGAGCAGCGGGCGCATAAAAACGCGCGCATCCACACGACTGGCGAGTAAGAACATTCCGCCCAGTTTGCGATGAAAGAAAATTGCGTCAATTGGTGGCGCGTGCCAGTCGTCCCGATAGTCTTTCATCGCTAAGGTTTTTTCTGTCATTTGGGCAGACAATCGTGCGCCTTTTATGGTGTAGGGCGCATCGGCGCGGAACACTTCGCCGACCAGTTGAAACACATCGATTAACAATGCCCGATAGGTTGGATGAACATCGTTCACAACATAACCAATTGTCTCGGCGGCAATGACCATGGCGCTTTGATCGTCGGCTAGCATGGCCTTGAGTAATTTGCGATAGGCTGTCACAAATTCTGGCGCGAAGCGTCTAGTCGCACCGAAATCCAATAACACGATACGCCCGGTAGCAGGTTGATATCGGTAGTTAGCGAAGTTGGCATCGGTCTGCACCATGTTCAAGGTGAACAATTCGTGCAGCATCAACTCAATCATCGCGCCGACCACACGATCACGCTCCGCTTGTGGCAATTCGGCAATTGACTCAATTGGATCACCATCGGCATAGTCCATTGCCAAAATCGAATCAGTGGTCAAGTGCTGGTGCAAACGGGGCACAAGGAAGCGTTTGTCTTTGCTCAATGCTTTGCCAAAAGCGCGCAAATATTCTGCCTCGGTCAGATAATTTGCTTCATCGTGCAGTTGCACTTTGGCCTCGGCCAGTAGTGGTGCGAGATCCATTTTCTTTGGAATCAAACCAGACATTCGCAACAAAGTTGCCACATTGTCGATATCGCTATTGATGCTACGACGCACACCGGGGTATTGAATCTTGAGCACGATGTCGTTGCCGGCCGCCGTCGTTGCGCGATGCACTTGGCCAATCGACGCAGCGGCTACTGGCTCGTATTCAAAGCTTGTAAATTGATCACGCCAGGTCTTTCCGTAGGCTTTAACCAATGCGCGATTTAATTGTGCGCGCGGCATGGTGTGTGCGTCGGATCGCAGGCGGGATAATATTTCTGCCAACTCTTTCGGAATTAAGTCGCCAGTATCCATCGACAGCATTTGCCCTAACTTCATTGCGGCGCCGCGTAGTTTGGCTAGCTCCGTACTTATAAGTTTGGCGTTTTGTGGCGTGAGAAATAGGTCCTGAATGCGTGGTCGATTGCCGTTCCTGAATTGCCGTGCCCCCTCGGCCATCATGCCTCCAGCCACACCCGCTGCGATGCGCGTCATACTGGCAAAGCGGCTTAATCGACCGGCCGGAACCCTAGCTTCTTTTGCCTCTTTGCTCATCGCGAGCGCCAACGCGCGAGATGCTGCTTGAGTAATTTGGCGCCGTTAAATTCAGCTTCAAGTACGGCAATGAAGGTAAACACGCCAGTCAATTTTCGCGCTACAAAGGCGAATTCGCGTGATGGTGTAGTGAAGTTTCGACTCATCGCCGACTCGGCAGCTTGCGCGCTGGCGCGCTTCATCAGTTGGGACGCGCTCCAGCGATATTCCCCCTTTTCATTGAGCATCTCGAACGGTAAATCTTTGGTATCACGCAGGGGTTCGAGCAGGCACATACAAAAGTCAGCGAAAGAGCGTTGACTAAGCTCGTTACTTTTCGTCGACAAACAACCAAGTGCAGTTAAACCTTCAATCACGCCCGCAGTGTCGCCTTCTTGACCAGCTGCCACGGTATTCCCGAGCGCGTTGAGAAATTCCTTGGAGCATTCAATCATCGCGCCAAAGTCAAGCAGCACAAGCTGATCCGCACTGCGGCTTCCGCTTTCACCAATCCGAATTCGGTAGTTGCCAAAATTTGGATCAGTTTGCATCACATCCCACGCGTACACTTCATGGAAAAATAAATCCAGCATGGCGACCGCGAGTTGATTGCGTCGCGCTTGCGGCAGTCTATTTACGTATTCGCTAGTCACCGGCTCACCTTGAATAAAGGAGAGCGCTAGTACTGAACCGCTGCTGTATTTCCGATAGACACGCGGTACGCAATATCGCGTATCGCCTGCAATCAGCTTTGCCATATGCTCAGTCATTCGGGCCTCGCGCACATAGTCGACTTCCAAATGCAATTGCGTACGCATGTCTTCGAGCCAATCGTCCAATTCCTTCCCCGCCTTAAGCCATCGGGTTAGCTTGAGCATGCGCACGACAGCATTGAAATCCGTGTCTATGGTTTCCTTCACGCCGGGATACAAAATTTTCAGGCATATTTCATCGCCAGTGGCAATGATCCTGGCGCGGTGAACCTGGGCTAAGGAGGCCGCAGCGAGAGGTGTGGTGTCAATTAACAACTCGTCGTAAGCGGCTCCCAGGCTCCGGCGCAATGTTGGTTCTATGGCAGTCCATGGCAAGGGCTCGGTACCAGCTTCCAATTCATGCAGTGCCTCGGTAAGTGCCGGTGGCAAAAAATGCTCACCAAATAGAGCCCACATTTGACCAACCTTGACGTAGGTTCCTTTGAGTCGGCCAAGTTCGAGTGCAAAACGCCGCGCTTCAGTTTCCATCACTTTGCTGCGACTTTTCCACATTGGCAGCACACGTCCCAGCGCCGTATCGATCGCTACAGCACCGCCAGCACGCGCACCGGCAAGAGACACCGATAATCCTCGACGCAGGGCAGTGCGTTTGATTCCTGGGTGAGGTTTATTGGCGTGAATTTTTGTCATCAAGTTTTTGCGCTGGTTAGATGGTGGCGTCAGGCGGTGCCCAAGGCGTCATTTGGTCGAGTCGGTTGAGTATTCACTAGCGGCAAATCAGGACTTTCGCAAAGCACGACCCTGCGGCGGCATAGGTTCGCCAGCGCTATGCCGACACTCCCAATTTGCGTTAAGAGGTAAGCAGTTAAGCCAGCGATTTCAGCGCTGCTTCGTAATTTGGCTCTTGCGCAATCTCCGGCACCAATTCACTGTGCAGCACTTTGTCGTTTTCGTCGAGCACAACCACCGCGCGTGCGGTAAGCCCGGCGAGCGGTCCGTCTGACATCAGCACGCCCCACGATTTAAGAAAATCCGGATTGCGAAACGTCGAAAGTTGTCCGACGTTGGCCAAGCCTTCGACTGCGCAAAAGCGTTTCGCCGCAAAGGGCAAATCGGCAGAAACCACCAATACGGCAGTGTTGTTTAGCGTGCCGGCCGATTCGTTGAATTTGCGTGTCGACAAGGCGCAAGTTGGCGTGTCTAGACTGGGCACAATGTTGAGCACTTTGCGCTTGCCAGCAAAATTTTTCAGCGTGACTTCAGCCAAATCGCCGCTGGTCAATTTGAAATCTGGCGCAGCTGTGCCGACCGCCGGTAAGTTGCCCTCAACTTTGACTGGGGTGCCGCGCAGGGTAATTGTCGTGCTCATGGTGCTCTCCTATTGGGTTTAGTTGATAACAAAGAAATCAGTGTAGCGCCGCTAGACGCGGTAGCGCGCGAATTGCGTTTTTATTCGTCGCGGAAATTATTTCTGTGACAGCAACAGCGCGCAAATCGGCCAGTGTTTGCGAAATCTGCGGTAGTTGATCTGGCGAGTTTCTGCTGCCGTTTAACCAGTGCGGTGAAATATCCGGTGCGTCGGTTTCCAGTACGATGGATTCTATCGGTAGCTGCGCAGCCAACTCACGGATATGTAAAGCGCGGTTGAAGGTCAGTGCCCCGCCAAAGCCCAGTACAAAGCCTAGCTTGATAAATTCGTCGGCTTGTTGACGGCTGCCATTGAACGCATGCGCGATGCCGCCACGCAATTTCATCCGACGTAATTCCTTGAGCACCGCATCCACCGCACGACGCACATGAAGCACAACGGGTAAATCAAACTCCTTGGCGATTTTTAGTTGTTCGACGAAATAAAAATGCTGCTTGATTTCGTCGCGTGGCTCCACAAAGCGATCCAAACCAATTTCTCCAACTGCGACTACTGGTTCATTTTTTAGCATCGTGCGCAACGCTTCCATGTCGGATTCCCTTGCACGATCCACATACATAGGATGAATTCCGTAGGCGGCACGACATTGAACATGCTCGCGGCAAAGCGAGGCGACTGCACCAAAATTTGCTCGCGCGACACTGGGGACAACAATCTGGGATACGCCAGCCTCAATCGCCGACGCAAAAACTGCATCACGATCAGCGTCAAACTCAACAGCATCGAGGTGGCAATGCGTGTCTATCACGGACTATTCCAATTCGTCTATCCACGCCTGCTGAATCGCCTCAAGTTTCTTCTCACCGCAATGCCGCTCGTCCTCCGCAAAGCCGGGCAACGCCAGCACCCATTTCATCAGGTCGACAAAATTGATCCGCTTCGGGTCAACATCTGGATGCGCATCTGACAAGGCTATTGCAACATCGAGGGAGTCTGTCCAGTTCATCGCTTGCCTTCTTTCACCATGTTGATGGTGTACTTCGGAATCTCGATCACCAGTGGCGTGGTGCCGACCAGCGCTTGACATGACAGTCGCGAGTTCGGCTCCAGCCCCCAAGCTTTGTCGAGCAAATCATCTTCCATTTCATCGGCTGCTTCGAGCGAGTTGTAGCCTTCACGCACGATCACGTGGCAGGTCGTGCATCCGCAGGATTGCTCGCAAGCATGTTCGATTTCGATGTCGTGTTGCAACAAGGCATGGCAAATCGATAAGCCTTGCTCGCCGTCAATAACAGCGCCCTCCGGACAAAGCTCGACATGCGGCAAGACAATTATTTGGGTCATATGTTTAGTTTTTCAATGTTCTGTCCGGAAAAAGCCTTGCTCACGCTGCGGTTCATTCGTCGCGCAGCAAATTCGTCGGTACACTTCGACAACTTCGCGCTCGCGTCGTCAATCGCACGACGGTCATCGCTCAATATCAGTGCCTGCAATCGCCCTATTGCCGAATCGATTTCGCCGCGTTCAGCAGCAGACAAGAGATTTGCATCAGCCTGCAAAGCTGACTGAACTGCTTCGAGCAAACGCTGTGAGTCTACCTGTGCCTCGCGTAGCGCGCGGCGATTCGCATCGTCGCCAGCATGGCCCATGCCAGCCTTGAGCATGGCGGCGATCTCGTTATCACTCAATCCATAGGATGGTTTGACTTCAATGCTGGCCACAATACCGGTAGATTGCTCGCGCGCGGAGACCGAGAGCAGCCCATCCGCATCAACCTGAAAACTCACTTGTATGCGCGCCGCCCCAGCGACCAGCGGCGGAATCCCGCGAAGTTCGAAACGGGCAAGACTGCGGCAGTCAGAAACCAACTCGCGCTCGCCTTGCACCACGTGCACCGCCATCGCGGTTTGGCCATCTTTGAAGGTGGTGAATTCCTGTGCTTTGGCAATCGGAATCGTGGAATTGCGCGGGATAATTTTTTCGACCAAACCGCCCATAGTTTCCAAGCCCAAGGAAAGCGGAATCACATCGAGCAGCAGCCAGTCGTCATCGCCAACACGATTGCCCGCCAGCAAATTTGCTTGTATCGCCGCGCCTAGCGCGACGACTTTGTCAGGGTCAAGATTGTTCAGTGGCTCTTGCTTGAAAAATTCGCCAACCGCGTGTTGAACTTGCGGCATGCGCGTTGCGCCACCGACCATCACCACACCTTTGATGTCGGCCACGGTAAGACCTGCGTCGCGCAGCGCTTTCTTGGTCGGACCCAAGGTTTTTTGCACCAAGGTTCGCGTTATCTCGCAAAAAACTTCGGTGGTCAAAGTCAAATCCACAAACTCACCGCTTTTCAATTTCGCCGTAATTGGCGCTTGGCCGTGTTGTGATAAATGCTCTTTGGCTTCCCGCGAACGCGCCATGAGCAAGGTCGCGTCCTGCGCCGAGAGCGGTTTGAGTTTGGCTTGTTCGATCGCCCAACACGAAACGCGATGATCAAAATCGTCGCCGCCGAGTGCCGAATCACCGCCTGTCGCCAAGACTTCAAACACCCCTTTGGATAATTTCAAAATCGAAATATCAAAGGTGCCGCCGCCCAAATCAAACACCGCATAGATGCCTTCGCTGGCGTTATCAAGGCCGTAAGCTATCGCGGCGGCGGTGGGTTCGTTGAGCAGGCGCAGCACCGGCAATCCGGCAAGCTGCGCCGCGTCTTTGGTGGCTTGGCGTTGAGCGTCATCGAAATAAGCCGGCACAGTAATTACTGCACCAACCAACTCGCCGCTAAGTGATGCTTCGCCGCGCAGACGCAAAGATTTGAGAATTTCTGACGAGATTTCTACCGGACTTTTCACGCCAGCCACAGTGCGAATTTTTACCATCCCGCCGCCCGTATTTACAGGTTCGGCGGAGTCAATGAAATCGTAAGCTAGCGACTCCACATGCGCAATATCGCGCCGCGCTCGGCCCATAAATCGCTTCACCGAACTCACGGTATTTTTTGGATCCTGCGCCTGTTTGGCTTGCGCGTCGAAGCCCACTTCTGGTGCTTTGTGCGCGGAGTAATGTACTACTGACGGCAGCAGCGAGCGTCCATGTTCATCGTTCAACACTGAGGCGACGCCGCTACGTACTGTAGCTACCAATGAATTGGTAGTGCCTAAATCGATACCAACGGCGAGTCGGTGTTGATGGGGAGCGGCGGACTCGCCAGGCTCCGCAATCTGCATCAAGGCCATGACGCTCAATCGACAACAGCCGCAAGGGCGTCATCAATCTCCGAAAGTAATTTTTGTTGAAACATCAATTGGCGTACCAAATTTGTAGCACTAGGAAAATCCGCTTGCTCATCAATCAATGCCTCGAGTTGCGCATATTCGAATTTCATTTCGACCGCAATCTCGTCACGGAATATATCGAGTGCCGCTTCATTGCCGGATTCACGCGCATCGGCTACGCTTTCACGCAATTCCATCTGCGCCATCAAAAACTCCACCGGCATCGCGGTATTGCTCTCAAGTCCGCTATCGTGGCCCTTCAACTCAAGCAAATAATTGGCGCGACGCAGCGGCTCGCGCAAGGTTTGAAACGCTTCATTCACGCGACTTGCCCACTGCATCGCCAAGCGCTGATCCGCGTCAGACGCGCGCACATGTCGGTCAGGGTGCACACGAGCTTGCAATTCGCGAAAATTAGTTTCGAGCTGCACACTATCCAACGCTTGCCGCTGCGGCAAATTGAGCAAGCTAAAAAAATCAGCAGTGATGTTCAGCGCTGGCAAATCCATGAATTAAACCTTGAACGACTCACCACAACCGCACTCATCCTTGACATTTGGGTTGATGAATTTAAAGCCTTCGTTCAAGCCTTCCTTGGTGTAATCCAATTGCGTGCCTTCCAGATACGGCAAGCTTTTCGGGTCGACCAAAACCTTCACGCCGTGGCTTTCAAACACAATGTCTTCGGGCAGCGATGCGTCGGCAAATTCGAGTTTGTAAGCCAGACCCGAGCAGCCCGAAGTCTTGACCCCGAGGCGAACGCCGACACCCTTGCCGCGCTTGGCAATGAAGTTGGCGACGTGTTTTGCCGCTGGTTCTGAAAGCGTCACTGGCATGATTAGCTCACCTGTCTTTGCTTGTAGTCGGCAACGGCCGCTTTGATTGCGTCTTCAGCCAAAATCGAACAGTGAATTTTCACCGGCGGAAGCGCCAACTCTTCAGCGATTTGCGTGTTTTTGATTTCCAAGGCTTGATCCAAGGTCTTGCCCTTGACCCATTCGGTCACCAAGGACGAGGACGCAATCGCTGAGCCACAGCCATAAGTTTTAAATTTCGCATCTTCGATGATGCCGTCCTTGCCGACTTTTATCTGCAACTTCATCACATCGCCGCAAGCCGGCGCGCCAACCATCCCGGTCGCCACGCTCGCATCGTCCTTGGCGAACGATCCAACGTTGCGGGGATTCTCGTAGTGATCTAAAACTTTTTCGCTATATGCCATTTTGATACTCCTTCTAACTAGTCACCCCCGCCCCCGGGGCGGGGGCTGGGGGGTGGGTAGTGCATTTTTTCCCGACGGGCAGCACATTGGGTGAGCTCGCTCACTCAATGTGCTGCCCACACGACGCTATTCAAGTCCACGCCGTCCTTGAACATCTCCCAAAGCGGCGAGAGTTCGCGTAATTTTCCAAGCTTGTCGTGCAACAACTTAATCGTGAAATCGACTTCTTCAACGGTGGTAAATCGACCGAGCGTGAAACGTATCGAGCTATGCGCGAGCTCGTCGGAACGTCCCAATGCGCGTAGCACATAGGATGGCTCAAGGCTGGCCGAAGTGCAGGCCGAGCCGGACGACACAGCAATATCCTTAATCGCCATGATTAAGGATTCGCCTTCAACGAAATTAAAACTGACGTTTAGGTTGTGCGGCACGCGCTGCTCCAAGTCGCCATTGACATAGGTTTCTTCGATGTCCATCAGGCCCTTCATCAGCCGATCGCGCAGCATTCGAATGCGCTCGTTTTCGGTCGCCATTTCCACGCGTGCGAGCCGGAAGGCTTCGCCCATGCCGACAATTTGATGCGTTGCCAGTGTGCCCGAACGCAAGCCGCGCTCGTGCCCACCACCGTGCATTTGCGCTTCCAAACGGATGCGCGGTTTGCGACGCACATACAGCGCACCAATGCCCTTCGGGCCATAGGTTTTGTGCGCGCTGAAGGACATCAAATCGACCTTCAACGCTGCCAAATCAATCGGCATTTTGCCCGTTGCTTGTGCTGCATCAACGTGAAAAATCACGCCTTTCTCGCGGCAGATTTCGCCTATCGCCGCAATCGGTTGTATCACGCCGATCTCATTATTTACCGCCATCACCGACGCCAGCACAGTGTCTGGCCGCAGCGCTGCGCGAAACTGCTCGACGCTGATCAAGCCATGTTCGTCCGGCACCAGATAGGTCGCTTCAAAGCCTTGGCGCTCCAGTTCTTTGACTGTGTCGAGCACGGCTTTGTGTTCGGTCGACACGGTGACAATGTGACGGCCTTTGGTCGCTGCATAAAAATGCGCCGCACCTTTAATTGCGAGGTTGTTTGACTCGGTCGCCCCGGAAGTGAAAATGATGTCTTTGGCATCCGCACCGACCAACGCCGCAATTTCTGCGCGCGCTTCTTCTACCGCATGCTCGGCTGTCCAGCCGTAGGGGTGCGAGCGCGACGCCGGATTGCCGAAGTTCTCGGTCAACCATGGAATCATTTTCGCGGCGACGCGCGGATCAACTGGCGTGGTCGCGGAATAATCTAGATAGATCGGACGTTCGCTGTTGCCTAAATTGTTGCTCACGCTGCTACTCATAGTGCATCTCCAAAAAAATCATTCGGCCATCGCCACCAGGCCGCGAAGTTCTGCCAAGGTGGCGGTCAAGGCTTGTAAAAAATCATTGACTTGTGCCGATGTGTTGTCAGCACCAAAACTAATTCGCACCGCGCCGCGCGCAAGTTCTGCGGGAACTTTCATCGCCAACAGCACCCGCGACGCTTGCGGGTTTGCGCTCGAACAAGCCGCGCCGCTGGCAACTGCAAAACCAGCGCGATCCAATTTGCCGACCAGCGTTTCGCCATCGACATTTTCAAAAGCGAAATAGCTGGTGTTCGGCAACCGCTCGGCAGTTTGCGAAAAAATCTTCGCTCCCTCGCGCAGCAATCCAATCTCTAATGCTTCACGAAGTCGCAAAGTCGCCGCACGACGTGCCGCCAGCTCGCGCACCGCGATTTCCGCCGCCAAGCCAAAGCCGACAATCGCCGCCACGTTTTCAGTTCCCGAACGCAATCCACGCTCGTGTCCGCCACCAGCAATCTGCGCTTGCAAATCTGTCCGTTTGTCGAGCACCAAAGTCCCTGCACCTTTTGGCCCGCCGATTTTGTGCGCCGAGAGTGTCATGCCATGCACGCCAGCCGAATTGAGTGCACGAAAATCTATGGTCATTTTCCCGAATGCCTGCACGGCATCGGTATGCATCAGCGCGCCGCAGCTTTTCATGCTTTGCGCAATCGCTGCGACATCTTGAATCGCGCCGGTTTCATTGTTGGCCAACATGACTGAAACGATTGACGGTCGCCAGTTGGTGCTGGTGACACGCCGTTGAATGTCTGCAGGGAGCACCTGTCCACTCAAATTAACTCCAATTTCATCCAGCATCCAGCCAGCCCTGGTCAATTGCTGTGCCGGCTCGCGCACGCAAGGATGTTCAATCGCCGAGATCGCCACGGTGCCCACTGGCAGGTTCGCCGCGACACCTTTGATGAATAAATTATTCGCCTCCGAGCCGCCGCTGGTAAAAACAATTTCGGTCGGATGCGCACCCACTGCAAATGCCACTCGCTGCCGTGCCTCATCAATCGCGCGCCGCGCTGCACGGCCATATTCATGGCGGCTGGATGCATTGCCAAAGTGATCAGTCATAAACGGCAACATGCCCGCTAACACGCGCGCATCAATCGGCGTCGAAGCGTTGTGATCAAAATAGACGGGCGCAAACATGATGGCGTGTCGATTAGTTTGGAATTAGACCGCCGCCACACTGCATCCGGCAGACGCAGGCACAGAATTGGTGACGCGCGAAACGCGCTGGTCGCGCAACACCGCCGTCTTGCCAACGCGCTGCTGACTAACCAAATCGGCCAATGAAATTGAATTCAAATAGGCCATCATTTTTTGGTTCAAACCGGTCCACAAATGATGCGTCATACACACGCTCTCGGTGTGGTCGTCCTCCGAATGACAATTTCTTTTGCCACCACATTGCGTCGCATCCATGGGCTCATCAACCGCCGCAATAATCTGCGCCACAGTGATAGATTCCAACCCGCGCGCCGCCGTGTAACCACCACCCGGACCACGCACGCTGGCGACCAATTCATGCCGCCGCAACTTGCCAAAAAGCTGCTCAAGATAGGACAAGGAGATACGCTGCCGCTCGCCGATACCAGCCAAAGTCACCGGCCCGGCATGCTGATGCAAGCCAAGATCAATCATCGCAGTCACCGCGAAGCGTCCTTTGGTAGTCAGTCTCATTGTGCCGGTCTCCTTCGTCAATCGAAGTTATATTCAATAAAATCAGTAGCTTAAATTAAATTCTAAGGCACTGCTTGCGGTCAGTCAGAATACCCGACCAGTTAAGTCGACTATAGGCTATCCCGACAGATTTAGTCAACTAATATGGCGTGATTTCACGGCGGTGAAGTAGGGGGTTCGCAAAGCACTGCTTTGCGTTTTTCGTCGCGGGCTGATCGCGCAAAACCAATGCTCCACAACACCAACTAGCAGGATTGAAAGCTAGAAACGGACTGGACAATATTTCAAAACTGGAGATAGAGGACTACCCTAGAGCAATTCGTGGCGGATCTAAAACATGACAATGTGCCGTCCAGGGAACGTGCAAAGGCCCCCTAATCCACAATCTTCGACAAATACCCCGCATCAAATTTATCGCAGTTCTCCACATCACTAGGCAACTTAACGCCCGCTGCCGCCATGGTCTTGAGCATGCATTCAATGCGCCGGTCAGTTTCAACTGCGTGATCAAGCAATCCATGTATCGCTTGTGCCACAGGGTCGTCTTCGGTTCGAGAAATCGCATAGGCGGAAAAGCCCATTTTTTCCGCCTTCTCTTCGCGGGCTAAATCTTTGTCGGCTTCAATGATGCGCGCGGGGATACCGACTGCAGTTGCACCCGCTGGCACGTCGCGCACGACGACGGCGTTAGAGCCGACCTTTGCACCGGCGTGTAGTGTGATTGGTCCTAAAATTTTTGCGCCGGCGCCTATCACTACGCCGACTTCCAGCGTCGGGTGGCGCTTGCCTCCACTCCAAGATGTGCCGCCCAAAGTCACCCCGTGGTAGAGCGTGCAGTCATCCATGATGACGGCTGTTTCACCAATCACGATGCCCATGCCGTGGTCGATGAACACACGTCGGCCGATGGTCGCGCCCGGGTGGATTTCGATACCGGTTGCCCAACGGGTGATATGCGACGAATACCGCGCCAACCAGCGCAGATGGTGATCCCATAGCCAGTGCGATAAACGATGCATGATCAGCGCATGTAAGCCCGGGTAACAGGTGAGCACTTCCCAAGTCGAACGTGCAGCGGGGTCGCGCTCAAATACGCAATTGATGTCCTCGCGAAGTCGTGGGAAGAAAAATGCGCTCATGATTTTTTTGATTCCTGTTGGGAGCAATGAACAAGGATTATCGCCGCTGATCTTCAAACGAGGCGAGCAGGCCGCGCAATATGGCGACTTCTTCGCGCTCCAATTGCGCGCGACCAAACATCCGGCGCAGGCGCAGCATCAGGCGTTTGGGTGAGGCCGGATCAAGAAAACCGCTGCCCAGCGCGGCTTGTTCAAAATGCGCCAGCAAACGTTCGACATCATCATGTGTGGCAAGCATTCCGGCGCCGGAAATCACCGGCAATTCGCCTGGCGCGATGGCGGCTTGGCGCACCTCGTAGCACATGATTTGCACCGCAGCGGCGACGTTCAATGAGCTGAATTCGGCGTCGACCGGAATCATTGCCCACGCGCCGCATTGCGCGAGCTCGGCATTTGACAAACCGGAAGTTTCATTGCCAAACACCAAGGCGATTTCGCCGCTATGCGCCACTACGCCAGCGGCAGCGTCCCGCGCCCACATTGGTGGCGCGGCCAGCTCGCGGCGGCGCGCGGTGAGCGCGATGGCGAGCGTGGTGCCGACCAACGCTTCGTTCAAACTCGCCACCACCTGCGCGTTGGCCAACACGTCATCCGCACCTGCGGCCATCGCATCGGCTTGCACATCGGGGAAAGTTTTTGGATTGACCAACACGAGACGCGACAGTCCCATGGTCTTCATCGCCCGCGCTGCGGCACCGATGTTGCCCGGATGACTGGTGTGTGAGAGCACGATGCGAATTCGTGTAAATAGCGGCCGCAATTCACCCATAGACTCGCCAGTTGGTGCTAGTGACACGCCGTCAGAAGAATGAGAAACGGCGGTGTTCATATTAGAATTGCGTCCTCAGTGCTGTTGTTATCGGCGCGCTTTTCCATAAATCCCATGCATCCCATCCTGAATATTGCCGTCAAAGCGGCTCGTCGTGCCGCCAGTATCATCAACCGCGCTAGCTTGGATATTGACAAGCTGACGGTCGCCGTCAAGCAACAAAGTGATTTCGTAACCGAGGTAGATAAAGCCGCCGAAGCGGCGATTATTGAAGTACTTCAAGAGGCCTATCCCGCTTATGGAATATTAGCAGAGGAGTCCGGCACCGCAGGCACCGCAGCGGATGCCGAGTATCAATGGATCATCGATCCGCTCGACGGCACGACCAATTTCATACACGGTTTTCCGCAATATGCGATTTCAATTGGGCTGGCACACAAAGGCGTTATGCAGCATGGCTTGGTGTTTGATCCGAACCGCAATGAGCTATTCACCGCCAGCAAAGGCGGTGGTGCGTTCATGAATGAGAAACGCATCCGCGTCAGCAAACGCATTCGGCTAGACGCGGCGCTAATCGGCACGGGGTTTCCCTATCGCATGTTTGATCACGTCGACAGCTATCTGGCGATCTTCAAAGACATCGCGCAAAAAACGGCTGGCATGCGTCGTCCGGGTGCTGCATCACTCGATCTGGCATGGGTTGCGTGTGGCCGCATGGATGGTTTTTGGGAACTCGGCCTCGCGCCGTGGGACATGGCCGCCGGGGCTTTGCTAGTGAGCGAAGCGGGTGGTCTGGTTGGCGACTTGTCGGGTGAGTCGGCCTACATGACGACAGGAAATATCGTCGGCGGCAACCCGAAAGTCTTTAGTCAGTTGCTGCAAGTCATCGCGCCGCATTTGACGAAGAAATTGTTGGCTTGATACTTGTTGAACGCCGCATCAATAGATGCAACAGGTGCTGGACCATCAGATAGCGGAATTCAAATGTGCAACCAACTGAGCAGGCGCAATGCCAGCTGCGGTGAAAACTCGCTTTCTCGAAAAAATTAAGGGTTACTTCAATCTGTGTTCGGCTTTGAATCAACTGATCAATCTCGGTCAGCGAATTTATGGGTACGCAAATTTTCGTCCTTTTTTTTCTTCAATTCGGTTCGAATATGGCACGGGCCTGCACAGATCAGTCCAACATAATCAGTGGCCTTGCAGGTTTTTGTTGAAATTCCGAGCGATGCTATCTATATGATCCAGCGCATACTTTTACTTAAGGAATGCCAATGAACAAAAAACTAGATCACCTGCCATGGCAGAAACTTTTTAGCCTGCGGCAGGATCAGGCATCTCCGGATCTCATTGATACAACAATCCGCAATGCAACCGAGGTCGGGGGCACAAATCTTTGGGTGTTGATGTTTGCGATCATCATCGCATCAGTCGGCCTCAATGTGAACTCCACCGCCGTGGTGATCGGCGCAATGTTGATTTCACCCCTCATGGGTCCGATCATTGGCATTGGTTATGGCGCTGGGATTGATGACTTCCTGCTCATCCGGCGGTCGATTAGACACCTTGGAATCTTTGTCGGAATCAGCCTTTTTACATCGACCGTTTACTTTTTCGTCACCCCATTGACGCAAGCGCATTCCGAATTGTTGGCGCGTACGGCACCTACGATTTGGGACGTCCTGATTGCGTTTTTTGGTGGCGCTGCAGGCATGATTGGTCTGACGCGTAAAGAAAAATCAACACTTCTGCCCGGGGTCGCCATCGCTACTGCGCTCATGCCACCACTGTGCACTGCAGGCTACGGGCTAGCCACAGGTCAGTTGAAGTTCTTCCTGGGTGCGTCCTACCTTTTCCTGATTAATGGCGTATTCATTGCATTCGCGACACTAGTAGTTACGCGCATCTTGAAGCTTCCGCCACACCCACTTGCGGACGAACAGGCACGCAAGCAAGGGCACCGATTCGTGATCGGCATCGTAATGGCGACTTTGCTACCAAGTGTTTACCTCGCGACCAAGTTAGTGCGTGAGGAGTTGTTTGTTGCTGAGTCAATCCGTTTTACCAGTGCGGTCGCGGCTGGCAATGATTCGTTGGTGACGTTAGGGCGAGAAATCGACCCAAAAACGCGAACCATCACTATGACGCTTATCGGTAACGACAACATTGTTGAAATGCGACGCTCGCTTGAGACCCAGATGGCTAAATTCGACCTCGCCGGCGCATCGCTGAAGATTCGCCGTGCCGCTGACGCCGCCGATGAGGTGGCCGCCTTGTCACCGACGCTGGATGCGCAGGCGGAAGCGGTTAGGGTCGGGCAAATTGCCAGAGATTTGATGGAACGTCGAATCGCTGCGTTGGAAATGGTGCGCAAGACTTATCCAATCAGCTTGGATGAGACACTTCGCTTGGAGCAAGAAATTCTCATCAATTTTCCGAGAATGCAGCAGGTCGTGGTAGCGATCAGGTCCGAGCACAGCCAAACTGCAGACATACTGACATCGCAACTCATCGTAACCGTTCAAGTCAAATCAATCCCCAATCGCGCTGACACTCAGCGTCTAAAGCGGTGGCTATCCGCACGCTTCCCCGATCGACCGATTAAGTTGATTTTGGGAAAGACTTTGGGATAGGCCGCTGATCATCGGTAAGCATCGACAGTAAATGAATTTTTACGGTATGTTGGTTATGCGAGGGAACGCGCGACACAGGTTTTCACCATACATCGGTTCGGATGCTGTTGCCTTCCTCATCTTCGGAACGATCAAGTTCAAATCTCTACCTCTATCAACTTTATGATGAGAAAAATGGGCCATGCCGTTTAACTCTCCTACCATGCTGATCGGAGTGTCGGCACGAATCTATTACCCATCCGGACCGGTTCTCGATTTGGGTGGCGTGTGGACCAAGACCTTGCACTACCTTGAACAGTCGGTCGCGCAGTGGGTGATGCGCGGTGGCGCGCTTCCTGTGATGATTCCAGCGGTCGACGCCCAGAGTGTGGTTCAACGCGATGATCTGAATTTGCGCCACTATGCTGATGCATTGGATGGCTTGGTATTGCAAGGCGGCAATGACGTTGCGCCACAAACTTATGGGGAGTCCCCGTTGAGTCCCGCGTGGTCGGGCGACTCAGTGCGCGATCTCTACGAAATTGCGCTCATTCATGCCTTTCTGGAAGCAGGCAAGCCGGTTTTTGGCATTTGTCGAGGATTGCAAATGCTCAATGTGACTTTTGGTGGAACGCTTTGGCAGGATATCAAAACGCAATGCCCGGGTGCGGTTGAGCATGTCAAGGAAGATCTTTACGAGCGAAATCTGCATCGCGTGGAAATCATTCAGGGTACGCACTTGGCGGAGCTTTATCCCGACCTTCGCAATGGCATGATTAACAGCATTCACCACCAAGGCATACAGAAATTGGCACCTGGATTCGTGGTTGAAGCACAATGTCCAGACGATGGAATGATTGAAGCGATAAGGCGCACCGGTCCCGGATTTGTCGCTGGCGTGCAGTGGCATCCCGAGTTCAGACAAAAAAATTGCAACGCAACCTTTGACGACAATCCGGTACTGCAAGATTTTCTCCGGTTCGCACGATCGCAAAAAAGGTTAATCCCGTAAAGCAAGGAGTTGTCTTATGTTGGACTTTGCAAAATCGGCAGCATTGACATTTGGCATGGAGTTGGAGTTTCAGCTCGTCAACGCCGAGACTGGAATATTGTCGCCATCCAGCCTCGCCTTTATGGAAGCATTAGCGCCGCATCCAGATATCAGCCGCTTCGCGCTCGAAGCGACCCTCTCGACCATGGAGTTGAATACGTCGATCCATCACGATGCGGATTCGATGATGAAGGAAGCAACTGAATTAACGCAAACGCTTTGCGATATTGCCTTGCCAATGGAACTATTGATTCGCGGCGGCGGCACACAAATGACCCAGTTTTGGAACGAGCGCAGCATGGCACCAACGCCGCGAGCAGCAAAGCTGACCGAGCGTTTTGGTTTTCTCCCTAAACGATTTTCGACTTATGGTATGCATGTGCACATCGGTGTCGAGAGCGCTGATGATGCGATTCGCCTTGGCAACGTACTACAGGCGTTGTCTCCTCTGTTTATTGCGATGTCAGCAGCGTCGCCGTTCTTGCAGATGGCGGATACCGGCTTTGTCGCCTGCCGTCCGCTGGAACCGTTGATGTATCCACACGGTGGTCCTATGCCAAGACTGGAAAGTTGGGACGCGTTTGAACATGCCGCGAGCGAAATATTTTCAACCGGGTTGGCCGACTCCTTAAAGGATATCTATTGGGATGTCCGCCCGAAGCCTGAATTCGGTACGATTGAAGTGCGCGTCTTTGATACGCCATTGTGCGTGCATAAAGCGGTCGCTCTGGCCGCCTTTACTCGAGCTTGCGCGAGCCTGGCATTACAGGGAGCGCTGAAGCTACCGCCGCAATCCTCACCAGCCACAGCTGAACGTGTCAGTCGCTTTATGGCGTGTCGGGATGGCCTCGATGCCGATCTTTTTGATCCACTAAGTCAACAATGGCTACCGGCAAGAAAGTGGCTCGACATGCTAGTCGAGGCTGTATGCCAATCCCCGGTTTGCGACGCCGACCTTACCTACATTCTTGCTCTACGCCAGCATTGTGCGCATGCACAAGATGCGCAACTAATGCGAACTATGTGGCGCCAATCTGGTGGGCCGGAAGGTGATCTGGCGGAGTATTCACAATCACTTAGTGCGTTATTGCTAGGGCCAATGAGTGAGGTTGAAGTTTAGGGGGAATGTATTGTGGTGCGATAGGTTTGGACTACAAGCGAATGAGAGCGTTGAATATTGCTCGAAATAAGCGCCTGCAAAGATGCTTTCAAATCTGGCACCATACTTGCGTTTCAGATTTCCCACCGCAATGCCCATTTCCGTATGCCTCAATACCGCAACTATCTGCGCCACTGAAAAATATCTTCTCCGTGGCAAACTCCTTTCACTGCGAAAGTTCGCTGAGAAACTAACTTCTCGTCAGGTCCGGTTTTTGCCAAACACATCTGAGGAGCTAATGTCTGTAGATCGCTTTGGTTCGGAAATTGCCAGTCAGGTCACTTGCGGCTGAAGAAATCTACTGTCTCTAGCGAGAAGCGGCGATTCGCGCTAGGCTTTGCCACTTTCAAGTTCACTGTCACAGGAAACTCATGCCTCGTTTGTGTTCCCCCGAAATTCTGCACGATGCGCTGTTGACCAATCTGACCGCTGAAGTCGCTGATTTGTTTGCGAATTGGCCAGCCGTTCAAGCCACCGCGCAGCGCTGGTTACTGGCCTTGCGCGAGAAGCCTGCACCAGTCGGTTCGGTGCAACGCATCATGGTGGATTACCCGCTGACCGGCGACGAGGGTCGTGCGCTGATGCGCTTGGTCGAGGCGTTGTTGCGAATTCCTGATCGTGCCACGGCGTTGGATTTCATGACTGATCAATTGGCGCGCGGCCGTTTCGATTTGCATGCGGTGAGCGCCGAAGGCATCAGCAAATTGTCGTCGCACGCACTGGACTTCGCACAAAAATGCTTGAACGCGCGTGACCGGAATTTGCTGGCGCGTTGGACTTCGTTCCCAATCGCAGATGTAGCGGCAAAAGTCTTGGAACACATGGGCACGCAGTTTGTTTTTGCCCACGATATCGACGGCGCGATGAAGCGTGCCGGCGGACGCAAGCAAGCGCAAACCTGGCATTCGTTTGACATGCTCGGCGAAGGTGCGCGGACGATGGCCGATGCGACTCGTTATACCGACGCTTATCGCGCGGCGATTTTCCGACTGCGGCGTGATGCGGATTCGTCGGTGATGCAGTGCGATGGAATTTCGATAAAGCTTTCGGCGCTCGAACCGCGCTACGAGCCCGCACACGCTGAACAATTGCAGCGGCGCTTGTTGCCGGTGTTGCAAGATTTGGCGTTGGAAGCCTGTCGTGCCAACATTCATTTGACTCTCGATTCCGAAGAAAGTTGGCGGCTGGAATTGTCGCTCGACGTGCTTGATGCTTTGCTTGAACGCTTGAGTCGTATTCCTGAAACACGCACATGGACAGGGCTTGGATTGGCCGTGCAAGCCTATCAAACCCGGGCGCCGGAAGTGATCGATGCGGTCGCCGCGCTGGCACGCAAGCACCAACGGCGATTGATGGTGCGTCTGGTCAAAGGCGCGTATTGGGATAGCGAAATCAAACGTGCGCAAGAGTTGGGCTTAGCGACCTATCCGGTGTTCACACAAAAGCACGAAACCGATCTTTGCTATTTGGCTTGCGCTCAACGCATGCTGGCTGCCAGTGACGTGATTCAGTCGGCATTCGCTACGCACAATCCATTGAGCCTTTCAGCGGTGCAATTTCTCGCCACCAAATACGGCGTTAGCGATTGGGAATGGCAAGGCTTGCATGGCATGGCTGACACCATGCTCGATGTGTTGGACAAAGATCAGCCAACACTGCGTAAGCGCATCTACGCACCAGTTGGCGCGCATGAAAATTTGCTGGCCTATCTGGTACGTCGACTGCTGGAAAATGGCGCGAACACGAGCTTTGTTCGGTTGCTCGCTGATCCGAGTACGCCGGTGGAAAATTTATTGAATTTGCCGGTCGGTGATAAGACATCTAACAGCGTGCTACCAGCACCAACTGGCTGGCTGGGCTTTGAAAACAACAAGCTACAACGACCACTCGCACGAGGACTCGATATGCACGAAGAACTAAGCCGCGACGGCCTGAGCAAGGCGTTTGAGGCGGCAAAAAAGCGCACAACGCCCGTTGCGGATGCCACCGCCGAAATGTTAATTGCGGCGCGCGCTAGTGCAATGGTGGCATGGCCAAAATGGGAAGCCACGCCAGTTGCAGATCGCGCAAATATGTTGCGCCGCGCCGCCGCCGAAATGGAAAATCAGCTTGATGATTGGGCGGCAGATTTGGTGCTTGAAGCGCATAAATCCTGGCCCGATGCGATTAGTGAAGTGCGCGAAGCCGTCGATTTTTTGCGCTACTACGCCAATGAGGCCGAACGTGTCTTGGCACCCGTTTCTTTGCCTGGCCCAACGGGCGAATCCAATATGTTGCGGCTGACTTCGCGTGGGCCGATTGCCTGCATCAGCCCATGGAATTTTCCGCTCGCCATATTCATTGGCCAGGTCGCCGCTGCGGTGGTTTGTGGCAATCCAGTATTTGCCAAACCGGCCGAACAAACACCCAAAATTGCCGCACGTGCGGTCGCGCTGTTGCATCGTTGCGGCGTGCCAAAAGATATATTGCATTGCCTGCCCGGCGCACGTGAAGTGATCGGCGAAGCGCTGATCGCCGCGCCGGAAATCGCCGGTGTCGCCTTCACTGGATCGGTACGCACGGCGCATCATTTAGCGCGCGCACTGGCCGCCAAATCTGGTCCGCTCACGCCGCTGATTGCCGAGACTGGCGGCATCAACGTGATGATTGTCGATTCCACCGCACTGCTCGAACAAGCCACCGATGCCTTGATTGAAGGCGCGTTTCGTTCGGCCGGCCAGCGCTGCAGCGCGACGCGATTGGTGTTGGTGCAAGAAGACGTGGCCGAGCCATTGATCGCGCTGCTGCGCGGCGCGATGGCCGAACTGAATTTGGGCGCCGGCGAAGATTTCACCACCGATGTGGGACCGGTGATTGACGCCGCGGCACACGCCATGTTGCGCCGCCAAATTGATGCGCTAGGCACGCGCGCAAAATATCTTGCTGCCGCACCTTGCCCGCCGGAATTTGAAAACACGCATATCGCCCCCAGCCTTTGGGATATCGGTGACATCGATGCGATGCAAAATGTGAAAGAGGAAATTTTTGGTCCGGTTTTGCAACTTGCCCGCTTCACCGCTGCACAGTGGGACGATTTGCCGCAGCACATCAATGCACTCGGTTATGGTCTCACCCTAGGCTTGCACAGCCGCATCGACAGCCGCGCCGATGAATTGGAACAACGCTGCCGCGTCGGCAATATCTATATCAATCGCAGCACTATTGGCGCGGTGGTCGGCGTGCAGCCCTTCGGCGGTTGCGGCTTGTCCGGTACCGGATTCAAAGCCGGTGGGCCGAATTATTTGCTGCGCTTTTGTTCGGAACGCACGCTGACCATCAACACGGCGGCGGCAGGTGGTAATGCCGATCTCATATCGGGTGGCGCAGGTTAATGTAGGTCGGAATTTATTCCGACGCTTTGGTGACCTACGAAAAAACGTCGGAATAAATTCCGACCCACAAGGCTCAAGATTCGTCGCGTCCCCACGCGGTGGCATCTTTTAGAATGCAGCACCTCGCACCGGCAGCAACCCTGCGCTCCACATGTCCTCTTCTCCATCTCTCGATCTCACCCAACACACGCCGGTGATGCAGCAATGGCTGCGGCACAAGGCCGAGCACGCGGACAAGTTGCTGTTCTTTCGCATGGGCGATTTCTACGAATTGTTTTATGAAGACGCGGAAAAAGCCGCGCGCCTGCTCGACATCACGCTGACCTCGCGCGGCCAATCCGCCGGCAAGCCGATTCCGATGGCGGGTATTCCCTATCACGCGGCCGAAGGCTATTTGGGCAAGCTGGTGAAGCTCGGTGTGTCGGTCGCTATCTGCGAACAAATCGGCGACCCGGCCACCGCCAAAGGGCCGGTGGAACGTGCCGTGGCGCGAGTGGTTACACCGGGCACGCTGACTGATGCAAGTCTGCTTAACGACCGGCAAGACAGCTTGTTGCTGGCCTTGTGCGTCGATCGGCAGCGAGTTGGATTAGCTTGGCTAAATCTCGCCAACGGCGATTTTCGACTTGCAGAATCTTCCTTGGATTCGCTCAGCGGCGAATTCGAACGCTTGCGCCCGGCGGAACTTTTATTGCCCGATGGCTTGCGCTCTGAACTTGATGGCAACGACGCTGTAGTGCAACGATTGCCCGATTGGCATTTTGACGCGAAAGCCGCAAACCATGCCTTATGCGAACATTTCGGCACGCGCGATTTGGCGGCGTTTGGCGCATCTGCAAGTGACGGCGACGTTGATTTAGCACTCGCGGCAGCTGGCGCTTTGTACCGCTACACCCAAGCCACACAAATGCAAACGCTAAGCCATATCACACGCTTGACGGTAGAGCGTGAAGGCAGCTATTTGCGACTCGATGCCGCCACGCGGCGCAACCTGGAAATCTCCGAAACTTTGCGTGGCGAAGCAGCGCCAACGCTGGTTTCATTGCTCGACACTTGCGCCACCAGCATGGGCTCACGCTGGCTGCGTCATTGTCTGCACCACCCACTCACCGACCGGCAAATCGCCGCTGCGCGCCATGAAGCTGTCGGGTCGTTGCTGGAAAAATCTTCAGCGATTTCCAAAGTGTTGAACGGTTTCGCCGACATCGAACGTATCACCGCACGCATTGCCTTGACCAGCGCACGGCCACGCGATCTTTCTGGCTTGCGTGACAGTTTGGCGCGGCTCGATGCAATACGTTTGTCAGTTGGTGCTGGTGACACGCTGTTGTGCTCCTTACTGACGCAACTGTCCGCCGCCCTAAACACGCCGCAAGCCTGCCTGGATTTATTGCTGCAAGCCATCATCACCGAACCCGCTGCACTGATTCGTGACGGCGGTGTCATCGCTACCGGCTACCACGCGGAGCTCGACGAGCTGCGTGCAATTCAAGATAACTGTGGCGCATTTTTGATCGCGCTGGAAACCCGCGAACGCGAGCGCACCGGCATCAATAGTCTCAAAGTTGAGTACAACAAAGTTCATGGTTTCTACATCGAAGTCACGCACACCAACACCGACAAAATTCCCGACGACTACCGCCGCCGCCAAACGCTGAAAAATGCCGAGCGCTACATCACGCCTGAGCTAAAAACCTTCGAGGACAAAGCGCTTTCAGCCAATGACCGCGCACTCGCGCTGGAAAAGCGTTTGTATGACGAACTGCTAGCAGCGCTGGCAATTCACATTCCGACCTTGCAGCGCATCGCCCGCGCCATTGCTGAGATTGACGGCCTTTGCGCCTTCGCCACTGCGGCCGTGCGGCACAACTACAACGCGCCAGAATTTTCTACAGATGCGATCATCGATATCGAAGGCGGGCGACATCCGGTGGTCGAAGCGCAAGTTCGCCTGAGTAATGAAAACTTTATCGCCAATGATGTGCGACTGAATTCAACGCGCCACTTGCTGTTGATTACCGGCCCGAATATGGGCGGCAAATCCACCTACATGCGCCAAGCCGCGCTCATCGTTTTGCTCGCTCATTGCGGCAGCTTTGTCCCCGCGACGCGCTGCCGCCTCGGCCCGCTTGATGCCATCTACACCCGCATCGGTGCCTCCGACGATCTGGCTTCGGGGCGTTCCACCTTTATGGTCGAAATGACCGAAGCTGCGGCGATTTTGAATGGCGCAACGGAAAAATCTTTAGTCTTGATGGACGAAATCGGGCGCGGTACGTCGACCTTCGACGGTGTCGCATTGGCCTTCGCTATCGCCCGCCATCTGATCGAAAAAAATCGTGCCTACACACTTTTTTCGACCCATTATTTTGAGCTTACGCGACTTGCACAAGACTACGCAGTCTGCGCCAACGTACATCTCGATGCCGTCGAACATGGCCACAAAGTCGTGTTCTTGCACGCCGTCGAAGAAGGTCCCGCCTCACAAAGCTACGGCATTCAAGTCGCCGCTTTAGCCGGCATGCCGCAATCCGTGGTGCGCGAAGCCCGCCGCCGTTTAAGCCTGCTGGAAAACCGCGATGTCGGCAGCCACACGCAACCAGATTTGTTCGCCTCAGCACCGCCACCACCCGAGCCACCACACCCCGCGCTCGATGCCTTGCGCGATCTAAAGCCTGACGAGCTTAGCCCGCGTGAGGCGCTGGAAAAGCTTTATGGGTTGGCGAAGTTGGCGAAAAACTAGGGTAGCGATTTTGCCAGTTGGTGCTGGCCACACGCCGTCGCATCATCGCTAGCGGTGCCGACGACGATTAATGCGTCTCTCGTTCCGGCGGTACCAGCGCCGGCAACACCATGATGCCTTCTTCGAGTAACTCTCGCGTCTCATCGCCGCTGGCAATGCCGCGAATGGTTCGTGCGGGAGCTTCGTTGTAATGAATGCGGCGGGCTTCTTCAGGGAAATTTATGCCGACGTTTTCGGCCGTGCGCGCCATCATGGCGAGGCTGGCGAATAGCTGTTTTGCAACATCCGGCGTTGGCATTTGAACGAGGCTTTCATCGCCAGCATTCTCACCAGAGTGATGGCGGTCACCACCATGACTATGGCGTTCACGGCGCATCGCATGTACATATGGACCACTGGGTAGTGCCGTGACCGCAACCGATTGACAGTGGGTGCAATTGACCATTCCGCGCGTCACTTGTTCGCCAAAGGCATCGCGCGAAGTGAACCAACCTTCGAAGTGGTGGCCCTGGTCACATGAGAGATTCAAAACGATCATGAAGCAATGCTAACGCTGATTGCGTTTGACCGTGCAAATTTGTACAAGAAAAGTCACATTACTTTACGGTGCCACGAATTGACCAATAGCGCGTGCTCGGGGATACTGATAAATAGTGTTAAAGGGTAGGTTACTTTGACACGGTTGTGCTTACCACGCTTGCATAAGCACACAAAATCTTCGTGAGACTATCAATGGAAACGCTTTGTCGATCAATCGCGCCACGTACTGCGCTGGTGCCGATACTCTTTGTTCTGTTGCTGAGTGCTTGTAGCCGTGAAGTCGCGCCTACTGCTCAACTCGATCCACCGGTTCGGGTCGTCAGCATAGGCAACGCAGGGCCGCTTGATGCAGTGACGGCTACCGGTCTGGTTCGAGTGTCCGTCGAGGCGCCGCTCTCGTTCAAGACGCCTGGCATCATTGCCGAGATGCGTGTCGACGCCGGTCAGCAGGTGAGCGCCGGACAGGTGCTCGCTTCGCTAGTCATGACTGACCTGGATGCTCAACGCACGCAAGCGCAGGAACAGGTTGCCAAGACTGAACGCGATCTGGCGCGCACAGAATCCTTGCGCGTCAAAGGGATGATTTCCCAACAAGCAGAACAAGACGTGCGGGCGCAACGCGATATCGCACGCGCCGCACTCGCAGCGACAAATTTCAACTACCAACAAGCGGTGTTGACCGCGCCTAGCGCCGGACTCATTCTCGACAAACGCGCCGATGCCCGCGAAACCGTGGCTGCTGGTCAGCCCGTAGTGCTGTTTGGTAGGTTGGACAAAGGTTGGGTAGTGCGTGCAGGGTTGCCAGCCAAGGAAGCGGTCAAAATCAATCTGGGGGACAAGGTAAAGGTGTTTCTCGACACTGCTGCCCTTGGAGCGCTACCGCTACAAGGACAGGTTAAACGAGTTGCCGGCGCAAGCGACCCGCGCACCGGTTCAATTGAGGTCGAAGTTGCGCTGGCGTCGACAAAAGAGCGTCTAGTTTCAGGCATGGTGGCACGCCTTGAGTTCGCCCGGGCAGCGAACAAGCAAACTGCTGCCGCCAGCCAAATGTCTTTGCCGCTGTCCGCCGTACTTGAAGGCAACAGCGGGCGAGCCAAGGTTTTTGTCCTCGATGCGAGCAAGAAAAAGGTCAAACAACTCTCGGTGCATACCGGGCGCTTGCTCGACAATGGAATTGAAATTCTTGAAGGCCTGCCAGCCGATGCCATGATTGTTAGTGAAGGCGCGGCCTGGCTTAGCGACGGCGATGCCGTGCGCGTATTGCCTTAAACCATTCAGGTTACTTATCAAATGGGCATTACAGAGTTTTCCGTAAAGCGTTTCCAGTTCACACTGGTGATGTTCCTGTTGCTGATTGCGATCGGTTGGAGCGCACTGCAAAACATCCCACGTGCCGAAGACCCGATTTTTCCGATACCGGTCGTCTCGATTGTGGTGGTTTATCCGGGTGCAGATCCGGAGGACATGGAGCGCCTCATCGTCGATCCGTTGGAAGATGCGTTGAATGAAACCAGCGATGTGAAAGAGATTCGCAGTACCGCCAGTGACGGCCTCGCCGTCGTTTCGGTCGAATATGACTGGAGCAAAGATGCCGACAAAAAGTTTGACGAAGCCTTCCGCGAAATTAACGCCGCCCGCGCAAAATTGCCCGCCAATGTCGCTTCGGTAACCGTTACTAAGGCAAGTCCGGGGCTGGTCAATATCGTACAGATGGCATTGATCGGTCCGAACAGTAGTCCGCGCGCGCTACGCGACACCGCAGAAGATTTGCAAGACCGGATAGAACAAGTCTTCGGCGTTCGTGCGGTCGAAGTCACCGGTCTGCCACGCGCCGAAATTGCCGTGGCGATAGACCTCGCCAAGCTAGCCAAATTCGGTATCCCTTTGACGCAGGTGGTCGATACCTTGAAGGGCGAAAACGCGATTGTGCCGGGCGGCGCGATCGAAAGTGGCACGCGACGCTTTAACGTCAGGACTTCCGGCAATTACTCGTCGCTTGCCGAGATCGCCGATACGGTGGTAGCGGGTAGCGCCGGGGCGAGGACAAGCAACAAAATCGTCCGCCTTAAAGATGTGGCGACGGTTAGCTGGGACTACGAAGAAGCTCGCCACATCACCCGGTTCAACGGACAGCGCGCAGTATTCATCGGCGTCACACAAAAAGACGATATGAATATTTTTAAAGTGCGCGAGGCGGCCATGAAAGAGGTCGACGCCTTCCGCGAGACGCTCTCACCTGACATGCGGCTCGAAGTCGGTTTTGATCAGTCGCGCAACGTCAACAAACGTCTGTCCAGTCTGGCAATGGATTTCGCCATTGCCGTAAGTCTGGTGTTGATCACTTTATTGCCGTTGGGATTTCGTGCGGCGGGCGTGGTAATGGTGTCTATTCCGCTTTCGATGGCTATCGGGATTGCGCTACTGTATTTCACTGGTTTTTCGCTAAACCAGTTGTCGATCGCAGGATTCGTATTGGTGCTGGGTTTGTTGGTCGATGACTCGATTGTGGTGACAGAGAACATCGAACGTTTCTTACGTCAAGGCTACTCGCGCGTCGATGCCGCCATCGCCGCGACCAAACAAATCTATTACGCCGTACTCGGGTGCACCGCGACGTTGTTGTTCGCCTTCCTGCCTTTGTTCATGCTGCCTGAAGGCGCGGGGAAATTCATCCGTTCGATGGCCGCGTCGATCACCTTCACCATCGTCGCCTCGTTGTTCGTGGCACTGACCATGATCCCCTTTCTTGCCAGCCGCGTGCTCAAGGAACACGAGACGCAGGGCAATCGCTTACTACAAGCGATCATGGGCGGAATTCAAAGGTTTTATCGCCCCTTGCTGCATGGCGCACTAAGCTATCCCCGCACTACGGTAACGATTGCCGGGGTAATTTTTGTCGCGGTACTGGGCTTGATTCCACTCATTGGTTTCTCGCTATTCCCCGAAGCCGATGTGCCGCAGTTCCGAGTTACCGTCGAAACGGCCGAAGGCAGCACCGTCGCGCAAACCGACAAAGCCGTGCAATTTGTTGAGCAACGACTGCTGGCGCGTCCGGAAATCAAGTACGTGTTTAGTAATGCCGGACGTGGCAATCAACGGGTTTATTACAACGTTTTCGGTCGCGAAACCAAAGCCAACACAGGTGAGTTGTACGTCGAAGCCAAAAAATTCAATCCGCACACCACACCGGCGTTCTACGATGAACTGCGACGCGAATTTGCCGACTACCCGGATGCCAAAATCATTGTTAAACCCTTTGAAGCGGGACCGCCGATAGCGGCGCCGATTGCCATTCGTTTGCTCGGACCCGAGCTCAAGGTACTGTCTGAACTGGCGAATCGCACCGAAAACATCATTAAATCAGTTCAGGGTACACGAGATGTCAGCAATCCGTTGCGCTTGAGCCGGACCGATCTTGATCTGAATATCGATACGACCAAAGCCTCGCTGTATGGTGTGCCAACCATCAACATAGACCGAACCGTGCGCCTTGCGGTGGCCGGGGAATCCATCGGAAATTTCCGTGAGCCAAATGGGGATGAATTTCCCATTGTCCTGCGCGCACCTTTGCTCAATGGTCACCAAAATCTTGGCGTGCTTGACCAAATCTATGTCAATTCGCTGCAAGGCGATGCCCTGCCGCTGCGGCAGTTGATTGATCCGCAACTTAAGACTGCACCTAACTCGATTTCGCGTTACAAGCGCCAACGCGCGGTGACCGTCACCGCCCAAGTTGCCAGTGGCTACAACACCGAGAAACTTACCAGTGAGGTAATGACCCTATTGGCCAAGGAAAAATTGCCGCTCGGTTATCGCTACCAGATTGCAGGTGAACGCGAAGCGCGGCAGTCGAGTTTTGCCGGGCTCGGGACGGCAGCGCTGATCGCCGTGTTCGGGATTCTCGCCGTGCTGATCTTGGAGTTTGGCGATTTTCGCAGCACCATCATTGTGGCGGGTGTAATTCCACTTGGCATCATCGGCGGCATGCTGGCATTATTTCTATCCGGCTATTCCATTTCGTTTATGGGTGCTGTCGGATTTATTGCACTGATCGGAATTGAAATAAAGAACTCCATCTTGCTGGTCGATTTCACCCATCAATTGCGTGAACAAGGGGTCGAGCTATTGGACGCAATTCAACAGGCCGGAGAAATCCGCTTCTTCCCGATTTTGCTTACCTCACTCACAGCTATCGGTGGCCTGTTACCACTAGCATTGCAAGGAAGCCCGCTGTATTCGGGGCTAGCCTGGGTAATCATCGGTGGCCTGCTGTCGTCAACCTTCCTCGCGCGGTTGGTAACACCGGCGATGTATTTGTTGTTGGCGCCGAAGATGCAGAAGTCATGATGCGCAAGCCAATCTACTAATCATTCAAATTTCTTTACGGAGCCAATGTGTCAGCACTTCTAGCTAACGTCGATCCTGATGGGCTGCTCGAGTATTCGGTGGTTTACACCGACCGTGCACTCAATCACATGTCGAAAAAATTTCAAACGGTAATGACTGACATCAGCCGAATTTTGAAACAAACCTACAACGCCAAATCAGCTGTAATCGTGCCGGGTAGCGGCACCTTTGGTATGGAAGCAGTCGCCCGCCAATTCGCCACCGGCAAGAAATGTCTGATCATTCGCAATGGCTGGTTTAGCTATCGCTGGACGCAAATTCTCGACATGGGCATGATCGCTTCTGAATCGATTGTGATGAAGGCGCGGCGCACGGTAGAGCAACATCAAGCGCCGTTTGCACCAGCGCCAATAGCCGAAGTTGTCGCCTGCATCAACGAGCAAAAACCAGCCATCGTATTCGCGCCGCATGTTGAAACGGCGAGCGGCATGATGCTGCCTGATAGTTATTTACGCGCAGTGGCGGATGCCGTGCATGCCGTCGGCGGCCTGTTTGTACTCGATTGCATCGCCTCAGGGACTATCTGGGTGGACATGCAAGCCAGCGGTGTTGATGTGCTGATCAGCGCACCACAAAAAGGTTGGAGCGGCTCACCTTGTTGTGCGATGGTTTGTTTGAGTGAATTGGCGCGTTCGCGTATCGATGCGACTTCCAGCACCAGCTTTGCCTGCGATCTAAAAAAATGGCTACAAATCATGGAAGCCTACGAAGGCGGTAGCTTCGCCTACCACGCAACGATGCCCACCGATGCGCTGGCAAAAGTGCGCGACGTGATGCTGGAAACCGAAGCCTATGGCTTTGCCAAAGTGCGCGATGAACAACTAGAGCTGGGTGCAAAAGTGCGTAAATTGCTCGCCAGTAAAGGCTATCAAAGCGTTGCCGCAGAAGGCTTTCAAGCACCAGGCGTGGCGGTGTATTACACCGATGACGCGGACATTTCGTCGGGCAAAAAATTCATCGCCCAGGGGCTGCAATCGGCCGCGGGCGTGCCTTTGCAATGCGACGAACCGGCAGACTACAAGACGTTTCGGCTTGGTTTGTTCGGCCTGGACAAACTTCATCACGTTGAACGTACAGTCGAACATTTGACTCGCGCTTTGGATAATTTTTCTTAACTATTACTAGGAACAGAATATGAAAAATCTTGCCTTCGGTATCGCACTTTTGTCACTCGCCTCAGCGCACGCGGCAACTAAGATTCCCGCCATCCCTGCTGCGCCTGTCGTTGTTACAACGGCGTCCGGCATTGTGATAACCACCTTAAAGGAAGGCAAAGGCGAAAGTCCCAAAGCGACCGATACGGTCAAGACGCACTATCGCGGCACGCTTACTAATGGCAAGGAGTTCGACAGCTCCTACAAACGCAACGAGCCGACGAGTTTCCCGCTTAATCGGGTAATTCCTTGCTGGACGGAAACACTGCAAACCATGAAGCCTGGCGGCAAAGTCAGAATCGTGTGCCCGCCTGAATTAGCCTACGGTGCAAGAGAAATTGGCGGATTGATTCCGGCGAATTCAACTTTAATTTTTGAAATTGAGTTGTTAGAAATCGCCAAATAATTTTCCGATTTCATGAAACGCCAGCGCACAGAAATGCGCTGGTACCACGGGCGGGACTTGAACCCGCAAGGCCTGGTGGCCGGCAGATTTTAAGTCTGCTGAGTTTACCGATTTCTCCACCGTGGCAGGCGGAGCCGTATTCTACTTGTTGGAAGCAGCGTCGCAGCAAACACTAAGCAAATTTGACCAGGTTTTGCTGCTTGGGTTGGCGCAGCAAGCCACGCAGCCGGTCATAATTTAGCTACTAAAAAAATCCTTAACCTTGTCCATCCAGCCTTGCGCTTTAGGGTTGTGGAGTTTCGCATCGCCTTTGCTGATTTCTTCAAACTCAGCGAGCAGTTCGCGTTGCCGGGTGGTTAGCTTGACAGGGGTTTCAACCACAACATGGCAGTGCAAATCGCCAGGGCCGACTGAGCGTATGCCTTTGATGCCTTTGCCACGTAGGCGGAAGATTTTTCCGGTTTGCGTTTCGGCTGGAATCTTGAGCCGCGCGCCGCCATCCAAGGTCGGTATTTCGATTTCGCCGCCGAGCGCTGCGGTGGATATACTGATTGGCATTTCACAATGCAGGTCGTCATGGTCGCGCTTGAACACGCCGTGCGGTTTGAGGTGGACTTGGATATACAAATCGCCGCTGGGGCCGCCATTGACCCCGGCTTCGCCTTGACCGGTGACGCGTATACGATCGCCTTCGTCGATACCTGAGGGGATTTTGATCGAGTGAGTTTGATGTTGCTTGATGCGCCCCGAACCTTGGCAGCTGGTGCAGGGGTCAGGGATGTATTTGCCGGTGCCGTGACATTTGGGGCAAGTTTGTTGGATCGAGAAAAAGCCTTGTTGCATACGCACTTGGCCGTGGCCGGCGCAGGTGGGGCAGGTCTTTGGTTGGCTACCTTTTTTCGCGCCGGTACCGTTGCAAGGCTCACATTCGGCCATGGTCGGGATGCGAATTTTGGTTTCGGTTCCGCGGGCGGCATCTTCCAAACTAACTTCCAGGTTGTAGCGCAAATCCGAGCCGCGAAACACATTGGAGCGCCCGCCTTGGCCACCACGACCCTGGCCGAATATGTCACCAAAGATATCGCCAAAAGCATCAGCGAAACCGCCCATACCGGCACCACCAGCGCCTGCTTGCGGGTCGACGCCAGCGTGACCATATTGGTCATAAGCCGCGCGTTTACTTGCATCCGACAAAATCTCGTAAGCCTCTTTGGCCTCCTTGAATTGATCTTCTGCTTTGGGATTATCGGGGTTGCGGTCCGGGTGATATTTCATCGCGAGCTTGCGATAGGACTTTTTAATGTCCTCGTCGCTTGCGTCGCGGTTGATGCCGAGTACTTCGTAGAAATCGCGTTTTTTGGCCATGATGTCGAGCGGAAACTGAAAAGGTTTAGGGCGTGCAAAAGTTCGAACGAAGAATCAGGAATTGCACCCGATTCTCCACCCGTTCATCGCTCAAAAGCGCAAGTATTTATGCAGACTTCTTCTCATTTACGTCCGTAAATTCCGCGTCGACCACATTGTCGTCGTGTTTGGCATCGTGCGCTGCTTCGCCGTGTGCTGCGCCAGCACCAGCTGCGGCTGCGGCTGGATCGGCGGCGTACATTTTCTCGCCGAGTTTTTGCGAAGCCGTCATCAGCGCCTGAGTTTTGGCTTCGATGGTGGCTTTGTCGCTCTCGGCTTTCAGAGCGTCTTCCGCATCTTTAATTGCCGCTTCAATCGCTTCTTTTTCTGCCGCGTCAATCTTGTCGCCATGTTCGACGAGTGCCTTCTTGATCGAATGCACCATCGCATCGCAACTATTGCGGGTCTCGACCATTTCGTGCGCGAGTTTGTCTTCTTCGGCGTGGGTAGCAGCGTCTTGCACCATGCGGTTGATTTCTTCCTCGCTCAATCCGGAGTTGGCCTTGATGGTGATTTTGTTTTCTTTACCGGTACCTTTGTCTTTGGCCGACACATGCAGGATGCCGTTCGCATCGATATCAAAAGTGACTTCGATTTGCGGCATGCCGCGTGGCGAAGGCGGGATGTCGGTGAGGTTGAACTGACCGAGGCTCTTGTTGCCTTTGGACATTTCACGCTCGCCCTGCAGCACATGAATCGTGACGGCGCTTTGGTTGTCGTCGGCGGTCGAGAAAGTCTGGCTGGTCTTGGTCGGAATCGTAGTGTTTTTGGCGATGAGTTTGGTCATCACGCCACCCAGCGTTTCGATACCCAATGACAATGGTGACACGTCAAGCAGCAACACGTCTTTGACTTCGCCTTGCAATACCCCGCCTTGAATCGAGGCGCCAATGGCCACCGCTTCATCAGGATTCACGTCACGACGTGGTTCCTTGCCGAAGAATTCTTTGACCTTGTCTTGCACCTTAGGCATGCGCGTCATACCGCCAACCAAAATCACGTCGGCGATGTCGCTGACTTTTACGCCGGCATCCTTAATCGCGGTGCGGCATGGGGCGATGGTGCGCTCAATCAGCTCATCAACCAGCGATTCAAATTTGGCGCGGGTGAGTTTCAGCGTCAAGTGCTTCGGACCGGTGGCATCTGCAGTGATATAGGGCAGATTGACCTCGGTTTGCTGGCTTGAAGACAATTCAATCTTGGCTTTTTCGGCCGCGTCTTTGAGACGTTGCAGTGCGAGCACGTCGTTTTTCAGATCAACGCCTTGCTCCTTTTTGAATTCAGCAACGATGTAATCGATCAGGCGCTGGTCAAAGTCTTCACCGCCGAGGAAGGTATCGCCATTGGTGGACAGCACTTCAAATTGATGCTCGCCGTCAAGCTCGGCGATTTCGATAATCGAGATGTCGAAAGTGCCGCCGCCCAAGTCATACACGGCGATTTTGCGATCGCCTTCTTGCTTGTCCATGCCGAAAGCCAGTGCCGCAGCGGTTGGCTCATTGATGATCCGTTTGACTTCGAGACCGGCAATGCGACCGGCATCTTTGGTCGCTTGGCGTTGGCTATCGTTGAAATACGCAGGGACAGTAATCACTGCTTCGGTGACTTCTTCGCCGAGATAGTCTTCAGCGGTTTTTTTCATCTTGCGCAGCACTTCGGCCGAGACTTGGGGCGGAGCCATTTTGTTACCGCGTGCTTCTACCCAGGCGTCGCCGTTGTCGGCTTTGACTATTTTGAAAGGCATCATGTTGATGTCTTTTTGCACTTCCTTTTCGTCGAAGCGACGACCGATCAGGCGCTTGACTGCGTAGAGCGTGTTCTTGGGGTTGGTGACTGCTTGGCGCTTGGCCGAGGCACCGCAAAGGATTTCACCATCTTCGGCGTAGGCGACGATAGATGGCGTGGTGCGTGCGCCTTCGGAGTTTTCGATGACTTTTGGTTTGCCGTTTTCCATGATGGAAACGCAGCTATTGGTAGTGCCCAAGTCGATGCCGATAATTTTGCCCATGGTGATTTCCTTTATCTAAATTTGGTGATGAATGCTTGATGCGTATATGGGGATGCGGGTGGCGGGTTCAAGTCCTGCCCGTGTTTGTCTCGGTGGTGAGCTATTCCGCCTTCGCTTTTGAAACCACTACCATCGCCGAGCGCAGCAAGCGGTCGGCCAGGCTGTAGCCTTTTTGCAGCACGGTCAGCACGGTATTCGGTTCTGTTGCCGGATCGGGTGCTTCGATTTGGCTGATGGCTTGGTGTTTGTGTGGGTCGAATTTTTCGCCGAGTGGGGAAATCTCAACCAGCCGGGATTTTTCAAACGCATTGGAGAGTTGGCGTAAGGTGAGTTCAACACCCGCTTTCAAATTTTCAGCGGACTGGTTTTCGTTAGCCAGCGCCGCTTCCAGGCTGTCTTT
The DNA here is from genome assembly GCA_016721505.1 of Rhodocyclaceae bacterium. Taxonomy (GTDB): domain Bacteria; phylum Pseudomonadota; class Gammaproteobacteria; order Burkholderiales; family Rhodocyclaceae; genus JADKHX01. The sequence continues at coordinate 137,096 of JADKHX010000011.1, forward strand.
TACCGGCAGCAATTCATTGGCGAATTTTTCCACGGCAAATTTGCGTGCTTTGTCGATATCTTCGGCGGCGCGGCGGCGCACGTTTTCGGTTTCGGCTTTTGCCCGCAGCCACGCATCGTGGTGTTCTTGCGCCTTGAGTTCCGCCGTCTTGAGCATTTCCTCAAGGCTGGGCATGACGTCGGCTTGGAGTTCGGTGAAAGTTTCGCCGTTCTCACCAGTTGGTGCTGACGGGGCGCCGTCAATTAAGTCTGCGGCGAGCAAAGTCTCGCCAGTATTGTTTTCCTGCATGAATGGCTCCTCAAATAACCCGGCCTATATCAGGGTGACTATTGGCGTATCAAGCCCAGAGAGTAAAAAAATTGCGGTTAGAGCAACCGAAGCGGCAAGCGAGTATCTGCCGCAATTGGAGCCAAGTTAGTTTACGCAGAACTTGCTACCGGTTTGACACTTTAGTTTTGCTGTTTGATCCACTGCGTCAGCGTAGCCGCATTCATCGCGCCAGCCTGGCGTGCGATCTCTTGACCACCGCGAAATAGTGCAATGGTTGGGATAGAGCGGATATTGAAGCGCGCCGCCAAGGCTTGCTCGTCTTCGGTGTTGACCTTCGCAAGCCGGTAAGTCGGTTGCAAATCTTTTGCAACCTGCGCAAATGCAGGCGCCATCATTTTGCACGGCCCGCACCATGGTGCCCAGAAATCAACCACTATCGGGACGTCTGAGCGACCAACATGCCGGTCAAACGTGGCCGCAGTAAGTGTCACTGGCTCACCGGTAAATAAGGTGCCTTTGCAGCTTCCGCAGGTTGGCTTTTCGCCTAGTCGCGCGTTAGGTACGCGATTTGGCGCATGGCAATGCGGGCAGACGACGATTTGGTTTTCGCTCACGGCAATTCCTCAATGGATACTCACTGAGATTGAGCCGGCAGCGACGAAATCAAGAGGGATGAAGTTTGTGGCGTGTGTTGCCGTCGCAAAGGTCTCCAGCGGCAACATCTTTTTACGGCACAATGTCTGATTCGAGCGAGGATCTGCATGGTGCAATCACTTAAATCACGAATCTTTTACTACTTGGTCAAACGTCAATTGGCGGCCTTGAGAAGGCAAAATTTGCCGATCGCTGAATTCCGCTTGGCACGTGAGTCTGCGGCCACCAAACTGTTCACACTGCCGCCAAATGTCACCGTCGAAGCCACGCAAGTCGCCGGATGCAAGGCCGAATGGTTGCGACCGACCAAGCCGGTGGGCGAGGGCGTCGTGCTTTATTTACATGGTGGTGCTTATTCGAGTGGCTCCTGCATAACCCATCGGACGATTGCGGCGCGCATCGCAGCTGCAAGCGGCCGTGCAACGCTGATTATTGACTATCGTTTGGCTCCTGAACATCCTTTTCCTGCCGGGCTAGATGATGCCTTGGCGGTGTATCAAGCGCTGGTCGAAAGCGGAAAAACGCCGCTTGCACTGGCCGGCGATTCGGCGGGCGGCGGGCTGGCCTTGGCGTTGGTACAGCGCCTACGAGATCAAGCGCTGGCCATGCCGCTTGCCCTGGCACTGATGTCGCCATGGACTGATTTAACCCATTCGAGTGAGACGCATCAGACCAAAGCTAGTGTTGATCCGTATTTTCCGACGCCCGAGCGGCTGGTGGCATCGGCGCGCGCCTACGCCGGTGCAACACCATTGACCCATCCGATGATCTCGCCGCACTATGCCGACTTAAGTGGATTTCCGCCAATGCTGATCCACGTTGGCGAACACGAAACCTGCTAAATGATTCGATCTGGCTTGCACAGCGGGTGCACGCAGCGGGTGGTGCTGCGCAGTTGAAAGTTTGGCATGGCATGTGGCATGTGTGGCAAGCACTTGGCGGAAAAATGCGCGAGGCCGACGAGTCAATTGCAGAGCTTGGCGAGTTCTTACGAGAGCAGTTTTAAAGCCGACCCGCCAGTCGAATTGCTTCATCGCCCAAGTCAAACAATAAATTCATTGCTGCACCCCAGCGCTGTAAGGCATCGACGGTGCTCAGTCCGTTGACCTGCGCCAAGTTGTCCAAGCCAGAGATTTCGCCGCGTTCGTTGGCTTGCAGGCAGCCTTGTAACCACATCACGCCAAATGGCGCGTAACGCAAACAGGCTGCGGCAGCGTAGGCAAAACGAACGCCGTCAGCATTGCCGCGCCAGCCAGCTTGACGCAAGGCATCGAGGTAGCTATTGGTAGCAGCGGCGCAATAATCCTTTGCCTCGTTCCTGGCGACATACTGTTTGAATAAATTGCCGCCGACTTGAGTACCGAGGTCTTCGCCAATCGCTGCGAGTCCGAGGAAAGACCAGTCTATTGCGGTGGTTTTGGCTGCGCCGAGCGCGCCGACCGCGGCGAACAAATTCGCCCGATGACTGTCTTGATGACTCAGGGTTTGCGTTTGTTGCGCAAGCAAATCGCAAAGTGTATCGGCATGCTTGAGCAAGTGCCGCAGACGCGCGTCGGTGCCAGGCGGGAATGCCGTTTGCACAAATCGCGTTGACCAAAAGCTGGCGTCGGACGCGGTGCTATTCATCCCCCAATCGTTTAACGAGGCAAGCCATTTTCTAAGGTGTTGTGTTGATAGCCAACGCGCCTCATCCGGCGATGGTTTATATCCCGTGTGCGTACCATTGAATTCACCGAAATGTCGTGCGGCAAGGAGGTGGCGCTCGACAGTCCAGGTCTGCTGCGAGTCGTCGCCAAGGTCTTGCAGCCATATCCAAACGGCAGTCGGCGCAGGTTCGGTCACGGCATAACATTTGGCCGGCACCAAGCCACCGTACGATCCATCAAGCAAGCCGGATTGAAAGGCAAGCGCTTCACGTTTCCAATAATTCCAATCACTCGGTGCATCCACATAGCCCCTGCCATTACCGCCAAGATCAAGCCAATGAATCTGCTTAAGGATCAGCGACCAAGGCTTCAGCACACCGTTGCTACGCGCCTTGCCAGCGAAACGAAATATGCCGTTGGTGACAGGATTGACGCCATAAAGTGGCAACCGCGTGTATGACCAATCGAGCAATTCCGCATGCGCATCAGCAAGCACTTGGCGCACCAGTGGCGCCAGCACTTGCGAGGTAACTACGAAATCTTGGCGCGCTTCTGGTGTGGTCATTTTGATGGCGGCGGAGCAGGGGTTTCGCAAAGCACTGCTTTGCGTCTGTGCAGCGGGTCGGCTGTACTAAGCCGACACTGCACACCAGTACCAACTGGCGAAATACTATTTCCCCACCCGATCCGCCGAATGATTGATGCCATCACCGGTCGGCACATCACCCAGCAGGAAGGGATTAACGCCTTCCAAACAGGCCACGTTGTAACTAAATTGATGCGGATTTGAGCGCCGCTGATGATGGGTATAGATGCCACAAATCGAACAAAAATAATGCTTCGCTGTCCGCGTGTTGAACTGGTACAAACGCAAAACTTCTTGCCCTTTAACAACCATCAGATCGGCGAGCAATACCCGCGCCACAATCGCGCCACGCCGCGCGCACATTGAACAATTGCAGCGGCCAGGATCGACAATCCCATCAGGCAAATCCAACTCGATTTCCACCGCACCACAGTGGCAAGTCGCACGGTGCTTAGGCAGGATTTTGGTGTCGCCAACTTGTTTAATCATTTGAGCTTATCTCCGATGACTAGCAGTTGATATAAGTGTTTTTTTAAAGCGTGGAATTTTCGCGTGTCGCGAGAAGATAGGCCGCAAATATCAGTATGGCGATGGTATCGAATACCAAGGCCGGCGCAGCAACCGGCAGGAATGCTTGCCCGTGAATTAGTATCAGCGAAATGAAAATTGATTTACTGACGATAGCAAGCGTAAGCACCAAGCGACGATAAATCGGCACATAGGCTGCATAGATCACCAACACACCAATGAGACCAATCAGCGCACCCCAATTGCGCACCACGATTTCCGCCACGGGGCCGTTGATTGATGCACCAAAGTTTTGTAGCAGTGCAGCCTGTGGAGCGATGGTCGCATAAAACATAGTGCAGGTCAGTGCGCCAATTATCACCATAATCCATTTCATTTTTGTCACGATTAAATTCATTGTCGGCTCTCAGCTTAGGGTTAGATGATGTTTTACGGCGTGTGGCCAGCACCAACTGATGACTACGCTTCGGGTCGCTTCAGCGAAGGCTGCTTCGGATGCAGGCGTGCCATTGCGAAGACGTCGGCGTACACCCCATCGCGTAGTGCGTAAGCGACGTGTGTGCCTTCGGTAACGAAGCCGAATTTTTTGTACAGACGCTGCGCCGGTTCGTTGTCGGTGAAAACGGTGAGTTCGAGTCGTAGCAAGTTGAGCCAGTTGTCGGCTTGGTCTATCAGCGCGGCCATTAGTGCGCTACCGACGCCGAGGTTGTGATACTGATCATGGACGGCCATGCCGATGTGAGCGGCATGCGCGCGACGGCGGCGCGCAGTCATATGGAGCCCGGCGTTGCCCACCAATTTGCCGTCAACCAAAGCCACCAAAAGCACAAATTCGGTAGACGTTTTTGTCAGCCGATCGCGCCACATTTCGGCTGATGGATAGGGGATTTGCAAGGTGCCGCTGGTGGCTTTTGGTTGCGCGAAAGTTTCTTGTATTGCGGCAAAATCACTCGGCTCGGCGTGGCGAATTTTTAATTCCATGAAGTGAAATCCTTGTTTCGTATGCCCGGCTTTAAACGGAGGCGCCGAGTCGTTTGGCACGGCTTGCGGAGTCGATGTCACGCATCGAGTTGCGCGGCCAGTCGAGCAAATGACGTTCGGCGATTCCAGCCAGCGCAGCGATCCAATCCGCACTTTGATTGAGGCAAGGGATATAGCGAAATTCTTTGCCACCTGCCGCAAGGTAGGCGGTCTTGCATTCGAGGGCGATTTCTTCGAGCGTTTCCAAGCAGTCGGAAGTAAAGCCCGGGCAAATCACATCAACAGATTGCTGCCCGTCGCGGCCCATTTGTTCGAGCGTGGCTTGCGTATACGGTTGCAACCATTTGGCGCGACCGAAGCGTGATTGAAAGGTGATTTTGTACTCGCTTTCGGTAAGCTGCAACGCTTCGGCCAGCAGCCGGCCAGTCTTCTGGCACTCGCAAAAATACGGATCGCCTAGCGCCAATGAGCGCTCTGGCAGCCCATGAAAACTCATCAGCAGGGTTTGCGGTTTGCCCTTTGTTGCCCAATGTGCGCGAACGCTGGTGGCTAGCGCGTTAATGTAGCTCGCATCGTCGTGATAATTGCGCACAAAACGCAGTTCGGGTGGGTTGCGTGTGCATTTGATCCAGTCGGCAACGGCATCCATCACGCTCGCTGTGGTGCTAGCGGCGAACTGTGGATAGAGCGGCAAAATCAGGATGCGATTGGCGCCGTTGGCTTTGAGTTTGTCGAGCTGATCGGCGACGCCAGGCGAGCCGTAACGCATGGCGAAATCAACTTTCACTGCATTGCTTTCGCAGGCATCAAAATGCGTTTGAAGCTGCACTGCTTGTGCCTCGGTATTTACCTTCAGCGGTGAACCAGCGGCAGTCCAAATCTGCGCATATTTGGCAGCTGACTTGGCCGGGCGGACGGTCAAAATGATGCCGTTGAGAATGAACCACCAGATCGCCCGCGGAATTTCGACCACGCGTGGATCCCACAAAAATTCTTTGAGATAACGCCGCACGGCCGATGCCGTTGGTGCATCAGGCGTACCCAGGTTCACCAGTAAAACCGCAGTATGGGAAGCGGTGCCGTGCGTATGCGGCGGTTCGTTTTTGTAGCGTGACATATTAGGGCGCAGCCAGTGCAGACGAGAGCAATCTTGCGGTGATATCCACAATTGGAATCACCCGTTCATAAGCCATCCGAGTCGGGCCGATAACGCCTATGGTGCCGACCACCTGGCCGTCAACATCGTAAGGGGCTGCCACCACGCTGCACTCGTCGAGCGGGGCGATGCCGGACTCGCCACCGATAAAAACTTGTACGCCTTCGGCACGGCTGGAGAGCTCGAGCAATTGAGCAAGACCGGTTTTTTGTTCAAACAAATCGAAGACACGACGCAGGCGACCCATGTTGGAGGAGAAATCTTCAACGCCGAGCAAATTGCGTTCGCCGCTGATGACGTATTGCGTCGAAGTGTCGGCAACTGCCTGATTGCCTGCCCGCATCGCGGTAGCCATCAGTTCAGTCATATCCGAGCGCAGCTGGTGCAGCTCTTCCATCACCCGACTGCGGACCTGCTCAAAGTCCAAATCCAGACAATGTTGATTCAAATAATTGGCCGCTTCAATCAACTCGCTGGACGAAAAATTGCGTTGGGTGAACAAGATACGATTTTGCACATCCCCATCGGCAGTGACGATGATCAACAAGATGCGCTTGTCAGAAAGATTCAAAAATTCTATCTGCCGGATTCGCGCTTGTTTGTGCCGTGGTACCACCACGATGCCGGCGAACTGAGTGAGTTGCGAGAGCAACTGTGATGCATGGGCAATCACCCGCGTCGGTTGATCCGGCTGAATCGCCTCCTTGATTTCTGACAGTTCGTTGCCTGCCAACGTCTTGACGGTGAGCAGGGTGTCAACGAACAGGCGATAGCCCAGCGCAGTGGGCACGCGTCCGGCAGAAGTGTGCGGGCTGGCAATAAAACCCATGTCCTCGAGGTCAGACATCACATTGCGAATGGTCGCCGGGGAAAGCTCCAGCCCAGAATATTTGGAAAGTGTGCGCGAGCCGATTGGCTGTCCCTCAGCGATAAATCGCTCGACGAGGGTTTTCATCAGTGTTTGGGCGCGTGGGTCTAGTCCGGACATAGGTGACATTATGCAATTTCAGACGCCGCTTGCGCCAACGGGTTGGCGGATATGTTTATGGCAAAATCACCAGCTATGTCCGCACTATCAAATAATGCCTCCATGTCTGCGTTTGCCACCATCGCCATCATTGGTAAATACCAAAGCCCTGAAGTCGCCGAGTCGGTGGTCAGTTTGGCTGACTTTTTGCGACAGCGTGGGCTGTCGGTATTGGTCGAGGAGGAAACCGCCGGCGCGCTGGCGAGTGGCGATTTTGAGGTCGCGAATTACGATGAAATCGGTACCCGAGCCGACCTTGCTGTGGTGCTCGGTGGCGATGGCACGATGCTCAATTCCGCGCGTCGTCTGGCGCAATTCGGCGTGCCTTTACTCGGCGTGAATCAGGGGCGCCTCGGCTTCATGACAGATATCGCGCGTGGCACCATGCTGGAAGGGGTTGCTTCGGTACTTGACGGAAATTACACCAGCGAGCAGCGCTTTATGTTGAACGCCGAAGTCTGGCGCGATGGCGTAAAAGTGTTTGAGGCGAAGGCCTTGAATGATGTGGTCACTAACAAAGGCGATGTTGGCCGAATGATTGAGTTGGAAGTCAAAGTCGACGGCGAATTAATACATGTCTTGCGCGCCGATGGCTTGATCGTTTGTACGCCGACCGGCTCGACTGCATATGCGCTGTCTGCCAACGGCCCGATCTTGCACCCCTCGGTGGCCGGTATTGCCATCGTACCGCTGTGTCCGCATGCGCTCACCCATAGACCAATCACCATTAGCGACCAAAGCCTGGTGGAGATTAGCCTGCTGCCAAGCTATGAGGCTGGCGTGCATTTTGACGGCCAGCAACGTTTCGATGCCCGCGCCGGCGATACGGTTCGTGTTGCCCGCACGGCGCATAGCATTACCTTGTTGCATCCGCCCGGTTACAGTTATTTCGCGATGTTGCGCGAAAAGCTGAGCTGGAGCGCGTTTCCGCGCCATTAGGAAGGACAGCAATCACTTTGTAGGTCGGGATTTATCCCGACGTTTTTTTGATCAATCAGTGTCGGAATAAATTCCGACCTACATAAGCGCCACATGCTCATACGTTTATTGATTCGGGATTTCGTTATTGTCGACCGGCTTGAGCTGGAATTCAGCGCCGGGTTTGGTGCGCTTACCGGCGAAACCGGGGCAGGGAAGTCGATAATGGTCGACGCATTGGCACTCGCCCTGGGCGAACGCGCCGATGCGAGCGTAGTACGAGTCGGCTGTGATCGCGCCGAAGTTTCTGCCGAATTTAGTGTGGTGGCCGGTAGCGCGTTGGAAACCTGGCTGAGTGAGCACGACTTCGATAGCCATGAATGTTTACTACGCCGCGTGGTCGATAGCGGCGGACGCTCGCGCGCCTACATCAACGGGACCTCGGCCACGCTCGGGCAGTTGCGAGAGATCGGCGATTTTCTTGCCGATATCCATGGCCAGCATGCGCATCATTCTTTGCTTCGTACTGATGCGCAACGTGCGCTGATCGACACCCACGCCGGTGCGACGGTCTTGGTGAGAGATGTGAACGCGGCCTACACGGCCTGGCGTTTGGCGCGCGAAGCATTGGTCGCCGCCGAGCAAGATGTGGAAGCGAGTGCGCGCGAGCGCGAGTTGCTCGAATGGCAAGTTCATGAACTAACGGCACTGGCTTTTGATACGGATGGATGGGAATCTTTGGATGCCGAACATCGTCGATTGGCTAATGCCGCAGCCTTGATTGATGGCGCGAATTCCGCTCTCGCAACGCTTGATGAAGGCGATGCCGCCGCGCTGCCCGCGTTGCAACACGCCAGCGCCGCGTTAAGTCACCTGACCGCATTTGATCCGGCATTAACTGACGCAGCGAAATTGTTTGATGACGCGCTGATACAGCTTGGCGAGTTGGTGCTGGTGATACGCCGTTACCAGGATCGATTGGAACTTGATCCAGCGCGTTTGAGCGAACTCGATGCACGCATCGACGCGGTGACGCAGATGGCGCGCAAACATCGCGTCACGCCTGACGAACTGCCTGCTTTGTTGGCACGACTGCGCACGCGTTTTGACGAACTAACTGTGCGTGCCGACCCGGCGGCGCTAGCCGCGCGTGAGCGGGCAAGCCATGCGGCGTATCTCGAGGTAGCGAAAAAATTATCCGCCGTGCGAATCAAAGCGGCCAAGGTTTTATCTGCCGCTGTGACTGCGGGGATGCAAGAGCTGGCGATGGTCGGCGGGCGTTTCGAGATTGCGCTCAACGCCTTGCCTGAAGGTGCCGCGTTTGGTTTGGAGAATGTGGATTTTCTGGTCACCGCAAACCTTGGCCAGCCGCTGCGTCCATTGGCTAAAGTAGCGTCTGGTGGCGAGTTGTCGCGCATCGGTTTGGCCTTGCAAGTCATCGCCAGCGCGGCGAATCAGGCCGGCACGCTGATTTTTGACGAGGTCGATGTTGGTATCGGCGGGCGCGTTGCCGAGATCGTCGGTCGGATGTTGCGCCAGTTGGGCAACACTCGCCAAGTCCTCTGCGTTACCCATTTGCCGCAAGTCGCCGCGCAGGCCGACTGGCAGTGGTCCATTGCCAAGGAAACCAAAGCTGGCGCGACCGTTTCGTTGGTTCATGTGCTGGACGACCAGTCGCGCGTGAGCGAAATCGCCCGCATGCTGGGCGGCGAAAAAATCACCGAAACCACGCGGCAACACGCCGCAGAAATGCTGAGCAATCGAATGGCAAAGCTATGAGTCAAATTTGCGCGCCGATGACCGGTTCCGTGGTGCATGTGCTGGCTGAGGTAGGCCAAAGAGTAAGCAGCGGGCAGGTGCTGTTGGTGATCGAAGCGATGAAGATGGAACACGAAATTCGCGCCGATCAAGATGCCGAGGTGGCTGCCGTGCTGGTGCAACTCGGCGATCTGGTGGAGGCCGACGAAGTGCTTGTCAGATTGACATCTGTCGCGTCAGTTGGTGCTGACAACACGCCATCCGTCGCGGCGAAAATCGATGAAGCTACATCCAACAAGCTGCGCGGTGACCTCCAGGAAGTATTCGACCGCAACGCGCTGACTCTGGATGCCGCAAGACCGGCAGCCGCGGCCAAACGCCATGCGCTTGGCCTGCGCACCGCCCGTGAAAACATCGCAGACCTTTGTGACCCAGATAGCTTCATTGAATACGGCGCGCTGACCTTTGCCGCACAGTTGGGCCGGCGCAGCAAAGATGATTTGATCCGCAACACGCCGGCCGATGGCATGGTGACCGGGATCGGCAGCATTGATGGCGTGCGCTGTGTGGTGATGGCCTATGACGCGACGGTACTGGCTGGCACGCAGGGTATGCGCAATCACCAGAAGACTGATCGCATGCTCGTCATCGCGCTCGAGCAAAAACTGCCAGTGGTGCTCTTTGCCGAAGGTGGCGGCGGGCGACCGGGCGATGTGGATACTAATGTGGTGGCTGGATTACACATTGCGACCTTTGCCAGCTTCGCCCGCCTAAGTGGGCAAGTGCCAGTGGTTGGTATTGTTGCCGGACGCTGCTTTGCCGGCAATGCGGCGCTGCTGGGTTGTTGCGATGTGATCATCGCCACGCGCGCAAGCAACATCGGCATGGGTGGCCCGGCGATGGTTGAAGGCGGTGGCTTGGGTGCGTTCACGCCAGAACAGATTGGCCCGAGCAGCGTGCAGTTTGCCAATGGTGTGATTGATATTCTGGTCGACGATGAAGCGCAGGCCGTTCATGCGGCCAAGCACTATCTCGGCTTCTTCAACGGCCGGCGCAGTGACTGGACCGGCGCCGACCCGTTGCGCTTGCGCGATGTGTTGCCGGAAAACCGCGTGCGCAGTTATGACATGCGCGAAGTGCTGCGCTTGGTTGCTGACACTGAATACGGCGCTTTAGTCGAACTGCGCGCCGGCTTCGGCGCTGGAATATTTACCGCCCTGGCGCGGATTGAAGGATGCCCCGTGGGTCTCATCGCGAGCAACCCGGCGCATCTTGGCGGTGCTATCGATGCTGACGCTGCGGACAAAGCTTCGCGCTTCATGCAACTGTGCAATACGCACGGCTTGCCCTTGGTTTCTCTGGTGGACACGCCCGGATTTATGGTTGGCCCCGAGATCGAGCAAAAAGCGCAAGTGCGACATGTGAGTCGGATGTTTGTTCAAGCGGCTCATTTGCGCGTGCCGTTTTTTTGCATCGTGCTACGCAAAGCCTATGGTCTGGGGGCGATGGCCATGGCCGGTGGCGGCTTTCATGTTCCGTTGGCCACCGTATCATGGCCCAGCGGCGAGTTCGGCGCGATGGGACTGGAAGGCGCGGTGCGCTTGGGCTTTGCCAAAGAGTTGGCCGCAGTGAGCGACACGAATGAGCGCGAAGCCTTGTTCAATAAATTGGTTGATCAGGAATACGAGCGTGGCAAGGCGATTAACGTGGCGACGACGCTGGAAATCGATGCAGTGATTGATCCGGCGGAGACGCGAGAGTGGTTGTCGAAGTCGCTTGCATCCAGTTACGTAAAGCAGCAAATCTCACATCCGATTGATACTTGGTGAGGATCTAATGAAGCACATCGGGAATCAAGAGGGAACGCTTTTCAAACTTGACATCAGCCTTGACACCAGCATTTCTGGCGGCGCGCACGCATCATGGCGGTGGCATGGAACAAGTCAATCATGCCAGTTGGTGCTGGCGACACGCTGTTAAAGCCGTCGCTAGCAACACGGATGCGGCAGAATACGAGTTCGATTCCGGATACTTTTATCCAAGACGGTAGTCACCGACATGAATATCGACCTCAACACGGTTTTGATTGTCAATGTAGTGAACGTCATGGTGCTGGCGCTCACGGTACCGCTGATGATGGGCCAGAAACTCAGCATCGCGGCCCGCTCCGCGCGTCTGGCGCTAATCGTCAATGCGCTGGGCTGGATATGCATGATCGCCTCGAACAACTGGCCTGAACAGTGGCAAGACCACGTGCTCTCGACCTTCGCTGTCACTGGTTACAGTGTCTCCAACTGGCTCTATTTCCGTGGCGTGGCCGGTTGGCTCGGCCCGCGCCCGCTTGCTCGCAGCATGCTGGCGCTGACGTTTTTGATCCCTGTCGTCTATGCCGCGTTGTTCCCGTCTTACGCCTTGCGCGTCGGCTGGTCAAATTTCATGCTGGCCGCGCAGATGCTAATCATCGCCCGCGCCGCCGTGTTTCCAGCGCACGAAGCGCCACGCAACTGGCGCTGGGTCGTGGTCCTAGCCAGCGCCAGCGCCGGCATCTTTACTATCGGACGCGGCATCCTCGGCGCGTTCACCGATTTGTACCCGAGCTTCCTCACCCCGCACCCTTGGAACATTGCGGCCATGATTTCCACCAACGTCTCACTGCTGCTGCTCAATTTCGCGCTGCTCATTGCCTGGCGACAGGAAGCTGAATTGGCGCTGCGCCAGCTGTCCGTGACCGACCCACTGACGGGCGTACACAACCGACGCGGCTGGTATGAAGTTGCTGCGCCGCTGATTGCCCAAACCAATCGGCTGGACCAACCGCTGGCCTTGCTAATGCTTGATCTCGATCACTTCAAGCAAATTAACGACGCCCACGGCCATAGCGTCGGCGATCAGGCGCTGCAGTTGATGGGTCGGGTGCTGTCTCAGGGCCGGCGCGGTTCGGACGTCGTGGCGCGCCTAGGCGGCGAGGAGTTCGCCGTGCTGTTGCCAATGGCCGATCAGGCCGCCGCGCAAAATCTTGACCAGCGATTACGTAGCCTGCTCACCGACATGGCGCCATCGACGCTGCCTTGCGCCGTGAATTTCAGCAGCGGACTAGCGATGTTACGCCGCCCCGGCGAAACCTTGGAGCAACTGATGAACCGCGCCGATGCCGCCCTGTATGCAGCCAAGCACAGCGGGCGAGGGCAGATCGCAATAAGCGACTGACCGGGTGACGATCAACGTGTCGCCACACGCGACGGCGGCTTGGTGAGCACTGAGAATAGGGCACAGGGTTACCCATAAACCTCCTCCGTCAACAAAGACGAGCAACAAGCGGGGCACTGGGTCAGATCTTACAAAATCACATTTCACTTAAGCCGCTAACTTAAGCGCCTTGATTTTCGGTCTATCCATTTTCGCCGCCTGCCACAAGTCCCACGCGGCTTGCATCGTCAGCCATGATTCCGGCGTTGTCTTTAACCATGCCGCCAAACGCAGCGCCATTTCAGCCGTGATTGCGGCACGACCATTGACGATGCTTGAAATGTGCTTGCGACTACTCCCAAGCGCCAGCGCTGCCGCCGTAACGGAGACGCCTGCTGGCACTAGCCACAGCTGTTCGAGCACTTCGCCCGGATGAGGCGGGTTGTGCATTCTGCCCATAGTTCCTCCTAGTGATAATCCAAATAATTGACGACTTCAGCATCGCCATCGACAAACCGAAACGTGACGCGCCAGTTGCTTGCACGGTAACCGCCCATAGCCCTTTTTTGTCGCTCTTCAATGCGTGCAAGTCCAAACTTGGGGCGGCCATATCCTCGACTACTAGAGCAGATTCAAGCAGACCCAGAATTAGTCGCAAGCGCTTAGCGTGTATCACCTGAATTCCTTTGGTATTCCCTTTGCGAAAAAATTACTCCAAGCCTTTGTGAGCGAATGTACGACCCATGGCTGACTGTAACCTATATGGTTACGGTTTGCGGGAATTTTTCGAATTGCCCAAGAGAGGCGCGGAGAGTTAGGTGTTGCAAAATTACAATCCAATATGCTTGTCAACATCACTCACCTCGGCGCACGGGCGCATGGAATAATTGCGGACAGACGATGGTTTTTCCTCAATTCTCGTCAGTTGGTGCTGGCAACACGCCGTTGTATCAGAGTGGTAAATATCGAATTTTTTTAAGCCATTGCATCAACTCCTCACCAGGAAATTAACCATGCAAACTTTGCAATCGACACCCTTGATGGTGCTCAAGCTAAACGTTTCGTTCGCAGAAATGATTGATATCGGTAGCACGCCGGTAGGACGCCGCCGCATTGTGCCGGTGTCAGGCGGTCAATTCAGTGGTACACGTCTGAATGGTATCGTGCGCCCCGGCGGCGCGGATTGGGTTCTCAACCGTGCTGATGGAGTGATGCTTGTGGATGTGCGGCTGACCTTGGAAACCGACGACAATGTGCTGATTTACCTAGCTTACCAAGGGAGTTTTCGCGCCACGCCAGAGGTGATGCTGCGCTTCGCTCGGGGCGAACGGTTGGATGACAAAGAGTATCAACTGCGTACAGTTGCGCGATTTGAGACGGGTGATGCTCGTTACCGCTGGCTCACCGACATGCTCGTTGTCGGAGCCGGTTTGCAGCGTGCTGAAGGCGTTGAGTACCATTTGTTTGAAATTTTGTAAGCGAGTTGATGGCGGTTTCTGCCGCAACAACGAGTAGACAACTGACCGCTATTGCGCCTCAACGCTCGTCAGTTGGTGCTGGTAGTACGCCGTCAAGCCAAAGAATAAAGTACCGATTCCCGATTGGTATGATCACCCCCGCCGCGTGGCACACCCAATACCAATCCGCTTCAGTAACCACACATTGGCTAACCCTATGAGCGTCGCCCCCTACGAAAACATTCCGCTGGTCAAGGGTCTACCCTTGATCGGCAATCTGCTGAGCTATTTGCGTGATCCGCTGGCCGACGTTCAGTCGCTGGCTTTGCACGGTAATGTGGTGCGTTCGCGAACTTTTTTTGAGCATGTCACGCTGCTCGGTCCTGACGCCAACCAGTTTGTGCTGCACGACCGCGAGGGGAATTTCTCCAGTCGAGGTGGCTGGGCTTACTTTATCGACGCAGTGTTTCCAGGCGCCATCATGGCGATGGATGATCCGCAGCACAAGCATCATCGTCGCATCATGCAAAGTGCCTTCAAGCGCTCTGCAATGGAGCGCTATGTGCAAGACATGGGACCAGTGATCGCCGGTGTGCTCGATCAATGGCCGGCTGATACCGAGCGACCGATGCTTGTCTTCCCGCAAATCAAAGCGCTCACGCTCAACATCGCTGCGCGGGTGTTCATGGGTATGGCGCTGGGACCGGAAGCCGACCGGATGAATAAAGCTTTCGTCGACACCGTCGCTGCGTCATTGGCGCTGGTGCGAAAACCGCTACCACCGCTGACGATGTGGCGCGGCGTTCGAGCCCGGCGCTATTTGGTGCGAAGGATGCAGTCCAAGCTGGCCGAAAAGCGCGCCAGCGAAGGGCCGGATCTGTTCAGCCAACTATGTCACGCGCACGGCGAGGATGGCGAGCGCTTCAGCGATGACGAGGTGGTTAACCACATGATCTTTCTCATGATGGCGGCGCACGACACCACCACCTCGGCGCTTACCACGATGTTTTATTGCCTGGCGCGACACCCGGACTGGCAGGACAGACTGCGGCAGGACGCGCAGGCGTTACCGGAGGTGCAATTGCGCTATCAGGATCTGGCCGCCTGCGAGGCTACCGAATGGGTGATGAAGGAGGCACTGCGAATGTACCCGCCCTTGACCGCGATACCGCGCGAAGCCGCACGTGATTGCGAGTTTGGTGGCTTCCAGATTCCCAAAGGCACGCAGGTAGGCATCTCACCGATTCACACTCACCACCTGCCCTCGCTGTGGACCAAGCCAGACGACTTCGACCCGGAACGGTTTTCACCTGCGCGGGCCGAGCACCGGCAGCATCCCTACGCCTATTTACCGTTCGGCGGTGGCGCACATCTGTGCATCGGTCAGCATTTTGCCGATATGGAAGTCAAGAGCGTGATGCACCAGGTGCTGCGGCGCTTTCGCTTTACGGTGCCCGAGGGTTATCGCATGCCGTATCAACTGGTGCCAATTGCCAAGCCGCGCGACGGTTTGCCGATTCTCGTGCAGCGGCTGTAAGTCTGATCTGTCGATCGCGTAGAACATAGACTGATGACTGTCGATTTCATTGCCGGATTTTTGTCTGGAGCCGCCTTGATCATCGCCATTGGTGCCCAAAATTCCTTTGTTTTGCGCCAAGGAATTCGTCGCGAGCATGTGTTGCCGATCGTGCTGGTGTGCTCAGTATCCGATGCGTTGTTGATGGTCGCAGGAGTCGCCGGGCTAGGCGCGTTGATTGATTCAGTTCCCGCAGTGCTCGATATTGCACGTTATGGTGGCGCTACTTTCTTGTTCGCCTACGGGATAGTTGCCGCCAGACGCGCATTGCATCCCCACCAGTTGACGGTTGACGCAGCCGTAGGTTCATCGTTGGGCGCCGCAATGACCACCTGCATCGCCTTCACGCTACTTAATCCACATGTGTATCTGGATACGGTGATTCTGCTTGGATCGTTAGCCAACCAGCGGGACGGAAGCGGGCGCTGGATATTTTTTTCCGGGGCGGCAATTTCCAGTTTTGTGTGGTTTTTCGCGCTCGGCTACGGCGCAGCTTATCTCGGCCCGCTATTCAGAAGGCCAATTGCGTGGCGCGTGCTGGATTCCGTGATCAGTGTCATCATGTTCGGCCTCGGGTTGTCGTTGCTTCTGAGCAGGTAAGGGAGTGAATACTATGCAAAATGAACAGAGTGGCGGTTGTCTGTGCGGCGAGGTTCGTTACACTTTCAAAGCTGATCCTGCTTTGAGTTTTAGCTGTCACTGCCGTGACTGCCAGCGCGCTACAGGCAGCGTTTGTGCATCGGCATTTGCAGTGCCGAAGAGCAGTCTACAACTGTCGGGGGAATACAAATACTTCAACAAACTCGGTGACGAGGGTCGCGAAGTTAGCCGCGGATTTTGTCCGAACTGCGGCTCACGCGTAGTCTCAATGCTTGAGGCGTTTCCAGATGTTTATTTGGTCTATGGCGCTAGTCTGGACGATCCGTCATGGTTCAGGCCAGCTATGAATATTTTCACAGCCAGCGCATTACCCTGGGACTGTATGGATCCTGCCTTACCTAAGTTTGAGCGCGGCCCATCCTAAATGCTGGATCACACGCTCGCCAACTATTTCCGGAAATCCGCGTCGAGCACAATCCGGTAGCGCGCCTTGCCTGCGCGCAAATGCTCCATCGCGTCGTTGACGCGACTCATAGCGAAGCGCTCGATCTGGGGTGAAATCTGGTGCCTTGCGGCGAACTCAAGCATGCGGTCGATGGCACTGCGCGGACCTGTAGGTGAGCCGGATACGTCAAGCTGTTTTTGAATCAGCTTGAGCGGTACCAAGGGCATCGGCTCGATCGCCGAACCCACAAAATGCAGGCGACCCTTGGGTGCCAAGGTGGCCAATAGGGCATCCCATTCCAAGGGTGCGCTGACGGTATTGAGGATTAAATCCAGCGATCCATTGATGGCGCGCATGGCCGTCTTGTCGCGACTGGAAACGACCCGATGGGCGCCGAATTCAAGCGCCTCGGCATGTTTGGATTCGCTGGAGCTGAAGGCCGTCACTTCGCAGCCCCAGGCGCGCAAAAACTTGAGCGCAATGTGGCCAAGCCCGCCAATACCAACCACGCCGACTCTTTGCGTCGGTTTGATACCGAAATGCAGCAGCGGGTAAAACACGGTGATGCCGCCGCAAAGCAGCGGGCCAACGGCGCTACTCTCTAGAGCATCCGGCACCGGTATCGCCCACACCCAATGCACCCGCACACGATTGGCAAATGCACCATGACGGCCGATGATGGTTCGCCCGGCGCTCACGCATAAATGTTGATCGCCACCCAGACAAGTGTGGCAGTGCATGCAGCTGGAGGAATTCCAGCCGATGCCAACTCGCTGACCAATTTTTAATCCCGGCGCATTTGCACCCAATGCGACGATGCGCCCCACGGCTTCATGTCCGGGTACCAAGGGGTAGCGTGCTATCCCCCATTCATTGTCGAGCATCGACAAATCCGAGTGGCAAATCCCGCAGTGATCGATCTCCACCTCGACCTGATCGGCCGGCAAATCGCCCTGCTCAAATTCGTATGCCTGTAACTGGCCACCTGCCGCCAAAGCGGCCCATGCGCTGACTGTGTTCATATTTTTCCTCCCGATTGTGTTCGACCGATCTAGTTCGTTTTGCCGCAGAATTCGCTAGTTTTCACCACAGCTTAACACCGCCTCTCATCGGGCAAGCTGTGCGATGTTGTTGACTCATTAACCCGGCATGCAGAGATTGCCAAGGTGCTCTGCAAGTAAAATAGTTTCATATTTCCGAGGAGAGTTTGTGATGAATGCACGTCACCCTGCCGCGTCTGCCGCGATTGATTCGACAAGATTGCTGACTGAAATTTCTGCACATTGGGATCGAGAAATTGTTCCTGAACTCATCGAGTACGTGAAGCTTCCGGCCAAGTCGCCGGCGTTCGATAAAGACTGGGCAAAGCATGGCTTTCTAGATGCGGCGATGGCACAGGCAAAACGCTGGGTCGAGGCGCAAGCGATTGAGGGATTGACTCTCGAAGTCGTTCGCTTAGGCGTGCGTACGCCCGTGCTGTATTTCGACATTCCGGCGACTGGCGGGCTCGATCAGGAACGCACGGTTTTACTGTACGGTCACTTGGACAAACAACCGGAAATGACTGGATGGCGAGAGGGCACTGGCCCTTGGATTCCGGTTTATGAAGACGGCAAACTCTACGGGCGTGGTGCCGGCGACGATGGCTATGCGGTGTTCGCCGCGCTGGCCGCAATCAAAGCGCTAGATCAACAGGGCATTCCGCGGGCGCACTGCATCGGTGTGATCGAGACTTGCGAGGAAAGCGGCAGTTATGACTTACCGGCTTATCTGGATTTTCTGGCACCGCGTCTGCATGAGGTTCAACTGGTAATCGCACTCGATTCAGGCGCTGGCAATTATGACCAAATTTGGGCTACAACTTCTTTGCGGGGCCTTATCAATGGCACGCTGGACGTAAAGGTTCTGACTGAGGGCGTGCATTCTGGTGATGCCGGTGGGGTGGTGCCATCGTCGTTTAGGATCGCGCGCCAACTACTCGATCGCATTGATGACTCTGGTACCGGTGTAGTCAAGCCGACGGAATTCAATTGCGTCATTCCCTCCGATCGTTTGCAGCAGGCGAAGCTCGCCGCCGGCATCCTCGGTGATTCCGTGTGGCAGCGATTTCCGTGGGCAAGCTGTTGCGATGACGGCGAAACGGCGGCGCTGCACGCGCAACCGATCACCAAAGATCCCGTCGAACTTATTTTGAATCGCACTTGGCGCGCGGCCTTGGCAGTGATTGGCGCGGACGGTTTGCCGCCGGTAGCCAGCGCGGGCAACGTGCAGCGTCCAAATACAACGCTCAAACTTTCACTGCGAGTCCCGCCATTGGTCGACGCGCCGCAAGCCGCCGCGACACTGAAAACGCTGCTTGTGTCTGATCCGCCCTATTCCGCCAAAGTTAGTTTCGAATATGACTCCGCCGCCACCGGTTGGAATGCACCAGTGTTCGCGCCTTGGCTAACGACGGCGCTTGATAACGCCTCGCAGACTTTGTTTGGACGCGATGCGGCTTACTTGGGGGAGGGCGGAACGATTCCGTTCATGGGTATGCTTGGCGTGAAATTCCCACAAGCGCAAATGCTCGTTACCGGCGTACTCGGTCCTAAATCAAATGCCCATGGACCGAATGAATTCCTCCACGTACCCTATGCGAAAAAAATCACTGCGGCGACAGCCATGGTCATCGCTGCAGTGCGTTAAGCGCGCGCTGCAACTGAGTCAAATTTAATGTTTGCGGAGAGAGGCTTCTGCGCAATTCTTTTGTGAGTAAAAAATGAAAATCGAAAAAAACACCGCGGTCACCATGCAACTCAAATTGCAGGATGCAAACGGCAAATCGCTCGCTAGCAATACTCAGCCGATGGCCTATCTTCACGGCGACTACGACAACATTTTCCCGAAACTCGAAGCAGCCCTGGAGGGCCAAGAGGTCGGGTTCAAAATAACCATGGAGCTGGCTGCCGAAGACGCATTCGGCTTGCGGGATGAAGCGCTGGTGCAAACGATTCCAAAGAGCCAATTCCCGCCCGGAGTGAAAGTTGGTGGGCAACTTGAAGGCCGGGATGAAAACGGCACTGCGGTCGAATTCACGGTGGTAAAGATAAAGGGCGACAAAGTTTTGTTAGATGCCAATCACCCCTACGCCGGCATGAAATTGCGCGTGACCGTCACCGTATTGGATGTGCGCGCAGCAAGCGCCGAGGAAATCAGCCATGGTCACGTGCATGGTGCGCATGGGCATGAGCATTGATAGTGTTTTCTGTGCTGGGATTTTTGTTTGGGCATGCTGCTATGCCACTCATGTTGGAACGCTTTAACACCATTGCTTTCTCTCGCAGAATTCTCGAAAACTTAATGGCGTTTTGAGATTGCTGGTTCAGCGGATGGCCGGCGTTGGACGATGTCTTGTGTGGCAGCAATGCAGCAGAAGCGGATATCCGCCAATGTCTGCTCTCTGGTAGCCAAATTTCACAATTCCTATAGCTGGGCAACCGCATTTCGTGCTGGCTTCTACGTGGTCGACGCTTATGCCAAATTGTCCCAAGCGCTGATTTTGACTGCACTATTGTCAATCATGATACGTCCTTACCGTAGGCGTCAGCGCCAACAATCACCTACTGCAGCGGCCACACCGTGTAACCATTTAAACTACGCGACATCAAATGTCGCATACGGGCGTACAGTGAGGCCCGTCTGGGAGATCACATTGCTATGCCGCGAAAAAATAACCTTGAATCAGCGAGCACACTGCAACGACAATGGTTGATGCTAATGCTGATCCCGAGGTCGCCGAAGCGGATTAGTGCCCGCGACTTGGCCTTACGCCTTGCGAACGAAGGCTTTCAGGTTAGCGCGCGAACGATTCAGCGCGATCTGAATCAGCTTAGCTCAGTACTCCAGCTTGCCGGTGATGGCCAAAAGCCGCAGGGATGGAGCTATTTGCCAAATGCAAGACAGTTTGATATTCCCGGCCTTGAGCCTCAGGCCGCATTGGCGTTTCACATGGCCGAGACGTACCTGCGTGGTGTCCTGCCAACAAGCACATTAGACATGATCAAACCATGGTTCGACACGGCCAACGCGGTGTTGGATGCCAACGGCAACGGTCTCGCAAAATGGCCGACCAAAATCCGTGTATTGCCACGGGGCATGCCGACGAGAATGCCGACGATTGATCAAAACGTACAAGCCGTCGTCTATCAAGCTCTCCTTCAGGATCAGAAATTGCGTATCGCCTATAACAAAAACATCGACGGCGTTGCACCAGCGAAACCGCTCACCTCCATCGTCTCCCCCTTGGCGCTTGTCGTTCGAGATGGCGTTGTGTATTTGGTCTGCATTTATGACGGACACAGCCAACCGCGCCAGCTCGCTTTGCATCGAATGTCGGCCGCTGACCAATTGGAGATTTCAGCAGATCGACCAAAGGGATTCTCAATCGATGAATACATCGCCGAAGGCGAGTTCGGTATCCCACTCAATCCAAAGCCAATCAAACTTGAAGCTGAGTTTCTCAAGCATGTGGCAATTCATTTGCGCGAATCACCGATTACTGACTCGCAGACAATTACCGAAGTCGATGAGGATAATGTGTTGTTGCGTGCCACGGTAGCCGATACCCTGGAGCTCAGGTTTTGGCTAAAGAGTTTTGGCGACGAAGTTGAAGTGCTCAAGCCCGTTTCATTGCGTCGGGAGTTTCAAGCGATGGCGCAAAATCTTCACGGCTATTACACCGAATAGTTCTGGTTGATTGGCGATCTGATCCAGAAAATCGCCCCGAGTCATAAGCGACACCAATTGTCGCATTGCTATGGAAAATGATCTCTGTCAAAAGGAGATCGGCATGGCACGACAACTATGGGGCTTGTCCGGCTTCGGGAACCCACAGCGCACAAGCTGGCATCGCTTGGCATCTCCTCAGCCATCACTGATCGCGTAAGCCAATGGCACACGAATGCATGATCACAAATCGTGATTCAGCGGCCAACGATGATTGCATGGTGGCTGTTTTCGGACCTCTGCGCGTGGTCAAGGCAACACGATTTATAACCAAAGGCGATGATCGAATTGAAACGTATCGGATGCTCGGTTTCGATCCGCATGCAATCTGGGTTTGGGTTAACCATTCCGACCCAGTCTTCCGGAGAAATCGGGGTCAGTTGTTAGATAGCTTCCCAATACTTGTGCCGATCTTTTCTCACCATCTTCTAAAGGAAGCGCTTTGGGTGCGGGATATTGAAATATCAATTGATCGCGGCAATCCGTTGATAGAAACAGTGGCGCGCGTCGCCCACGTTCGTCCGGCAAGCGTAAAGTTTTTGGCACATCAGCACCCAAGCGATGTCGGATTCGAGTGGATGACGTCGGCCATGGCAGTCCTTAGGGCAGTCAATATTTTGCCGGAGTGTGCGCGACCCAAATCAGCAAACGAATGGACACAAATGCGCGCATTCTGGGATCTGGCTGATCAAGATGGCACGACCTATGGCGACCTATATTTAGGACCGCGAATGATGCCGGTATTCATCCGCGACTACGTATTTTCGCAACTGTGCCGCAATGGCTACTCCAAGCGAGCGGCGGCGCGACTGAATGAAATGACTGGCGGGAACAAAAATGTAATCTTCAATGCGCGTGATTATTTTGACTTTGTTAGTGGCTGGGCTAACTGTTTTTCAATGCGAGAGAAGTACAGTTTTACTGTGCCGAAACTATCGCCCGCATTCTTGATGCGCTATTCCTTGAGCGAACTGATTCGGCAATCAGAGAAATGGCATGTGGAAATCGTTAAGCACGGAAGTGAGAACGTAGAAAAGGATGAGCCAAATGAGAAGAGTCCGCTTAGTTCGTGGCCGCCATTGCTGCAAGATTCGCTTGAGGCAAACGGACTGCGGGCGATTTCATTGGTGTGCGCCAACGATCTTATTGTCGAGGGCGCGCGGCTGAGTCATTGCGTAGGAATGTATGCCAACTCCTGCGTAGCCGGTACTAGCCACATTATTTCGATACGCGATGAAGCTGGAATCAGTCTGTCGACGGCCGAGATCGTTCTGGAAATGTCCGAACAGCGTTACTGGCAAGCCAAAGTAATTCAGCATCGCGGCATGATGGACGAGGTTCCATCGCCTGCATGCACTGCGATGCTTGAGCAAGTAGTGGCAAAAATCGACTCACCAGCCATGCAAGCATGGTTGATCGATATACAGGCGACCCACACACAACGGAGCGCAGAGATATCGAAACTTCTGGCGGCGGCGGAAGACGAATCGATGGTCATCAAAGACATCATCATGCAAGCGGTCTTGCCAGACTATGATGAAGCGATTGAGTGGCTATGTCGAGAGAGAAAGGCGAGAGACCTTGAGTAATTTGGCGACGTCGCTCTAAGAAAGATTCCTTTTACCAGCGCAACCATTACTGGGCGGACGAGCGTATCGATCAACAAATACCTCAGTATTCGCTATGGCGCAGCAATTGACCGTTCAAAATCAAGAAAGCACCTATGCCTAACTTGTCAAAATCAAAGCTGATGGCTTATCGGCAATGTCCGAAACGCCTGTGGCTGGAAATTCATCAACCAAGTCTCAAGCAGGATTCGGCGGCAACGCAAGCGAGTTATGCGGTTGGAAATCAGGTGGGCGATATTGCACGTCAACTCTACGACCCGACCGGAAAGGGACAGTTGATCGACGCCCAAGCCGAGGGCTACGATGCGGCGTTCGCGCAGACGGCGGAATTGCTTGAGGGAACGCGACCAATTTTTGAAGCTGGGTTCACCGCGTCCGGCGCACTGGCCTTTGCCGATGTGATGTTGCCAATGCGTAAGGGCGGACAGCGGGTTTGGCGAATGATTGAGGTGAAGTCATCAACAAGCGTCAAGGACTACTATCGGGACGATGTCGCCATTCAAGCCTACGTCGCCAGAAAGGCCAGCGTCCCATTGATCGGCATTGCGCTCGCCCACATCGACAGCACTTGGGTCTATCCCGGTGGCGACAACTACGAAGGCTTACTGGTCGAGAACGACCTGACTACCGAGGCGTTCGCACGGGCGGCCGAAGTCAAAGCCTGGATCGCCGAAGCGCAGGCCATCGCTAACAAGCGCAACGAGCCAAAGATTGCCACTGGTGGACATTGCAACACGCCTTACGAATGCGGCTTCATTGCGCACTGTCAGAGCAATGAACCACAGGCCAAGTTTTCCGTTACATGGCTACCGCGCATCCAAACGGCGGCACTCAAGGCGCTTATTGCGACGAAGGGCGTGACAGAGATGGGCGATGTTCCGGATTCGCTTCTCAACGAGCGTCAGCGTTGCGTCAAAACGCATACGCTTTCCAATCAGGTCTACTTCGATGCGACAGGGGCCGCTGCCGATCTCGCGCCCCACAAGCTGCCTGCCTATTTCATCGACTTTGAAACCATCAATTTGGCTGTACCGATTTGGAAGGGAACACGCCCCTACGAGCAGATTGCCTTTCAGTTCAGCGTACATCGCCTCGCGCGAAATGGAACACTCGAGCATCAATCTTTTCTTGATCTTTCCGGCAAAGATCCAACCAAGGCTTTCGCCGAAGCCTTGGTGACTGCTTGCGGTGTAAGCGGTCCGGTATTTGTCTATAACGCCAGCTTTGAGAAGGCACGTATCAAAGCGCTGGCCGAACGCTTCCCGCGGCTAAAGCAATCACTGCTCGCCATCAACGAGCGGATCGTCGATCTGCTCAAAATCGCTGAGCAGCGCTACTACCATCCCAGCCAGCAAGGCAGTTGGAGCATCAAGAAAGTCCCTACCCGCCATTGCCCCAGACCTTTGCTATTACGACCTTGATGGTGGAAGGATGGCGGAATGGCAATGACGGCATTTCAGAGGCGATATCGCCGGATACGACGGCGGCCAGAAAGGCGCAGATCGAACAACAATTGCTCGACTATTGTTGCCTAGATACTTATGCGATGGTTCGGATGTGGCAGATTTTTGCGGGTCGTGATGATTTGCAGATATGAGTATCGACCTCTACGAATTGGCGTTTGATGATTTATCTTCCAACGTGAATCGACGTTTGAAATCAAAATTATCAATCAGTGAGAGAAAACAATGACTACTTGGAAAAACTGCACTGCAGATATTCTTTTTTACGATGATACGGCGGCAATAACCAACGACGGGGGTTACGTCGTTCGTCTATCCGATCAAACAATCGAAGTCGCCTACGACGATGATGATGGTGCGGTCTGTTATCGAGGCAAAAACGAGGCAATGGACGCTTCAATTGTGCTCCTGGGCAAAAGGTCATGCGTCGCTGCATTATTTTCCGAACAGCCATTTCATGGAGGGTATTGGCAAGAGGAGAGAGTCGA
>JADKHX010000012.1 GCA_016721505.1 Rhodocyclaceae bacterium
TACTCGCCACCGTTGCGCCCGGCGTTGCCCATGTTCCGGATCTTGGCTTCGTAGAGGTGCGAGAGTTCATGCTTCTCGGCCTGCGAGCGGAAGCGCAGTTCGTCGATGTGGTCGATGATCTCGCGCAAGGTGTAGCCGCTCTGTATCTTGTTCTTGATCTCGCCGAATATCTCCCCGATTTTGTATTCGATGGTGTTCGGGCCGGTGGCCTGGAGCTTGAACCCATGCAGGTAAGGGAACAGCTTGCGATCCACAAACTCACGCAGGTCGTCGCCGGTGAGTGCCTTTGTTGTGATCTGGTTTGCCGTCTTTGCTCCTGGGCGCCGCCCACGCTGACCAACGGTAGGCTGGGTCGAGGATGAAGCTGTATTTCCTTCCTTCCAGTTCCGCCTCCATCGCCTTGTCCTGCTCCAGCCCGTCGAGATACTTGAGGAACAACAGCCAGGAAGTCTGTTCCGTGTAGTCGAGTTCGGTGGTGCAACCGGCTTCGTTGCGCAGGTCGGCGTCGATATTTTTGAAGGCTTGTTCAAACATGGAGGGCGATTATTCCGAGCAGAGCGGCAAGCCCGCTACTCTACTGGAATACCCGTGCTGTGTTTGTGCGATATCAACGGCGTATCACCAGCACCAACTGGCAAGTCGACCAACATCATTCCACCGCCCTCAAATCTCTGTTACTTCACTTGCACTTCGTAGCCATCCTTCGGGGTGGCTTTTGTGTTTTTGGGGGCGGTGGCGGGATCGGTATACCGAAAGTCCGGCGGTGCCGTATAGGCGCCCCTGATACGCGAATCGGCATCAACCCAGCGCTCATATCTCATTCCAAATCAGTGGATTGATCACGAGCCTTGCGTCGATACGCGGTAATGCTTGGTCAGAAATCTGATGGTGAGATACATTATGCTGATATGGAATCCATGAGCATGGCTGCGCACCAAATGATGAAATCGGTATTCTTGTTAGTTGTGCTGAGTTGCTATGCAGCCTTTGCGCCTTCCTCATCGGCGAAGACCCCTGGCGAAGTCAATGTCGGTAGCAGGCTCGGCGACGCACAGTTGAACGGTCTGACCGTGCCGTCAAAAATGTTGTCAGCCTACCGTGGCAGGCCCTTGATCATCAACGTTTGGGCTAGCTGGTGTGCTCCATGTCGTCAGGAGATGGGATCATTGGATCGACTTGCGCGACGTTATGGGAGAAAACAATTCAATGTAATTGGCATCTCTACTGATGACGACATCGAAGCGGCTTATCTTTTCTTGGAGAAGTCAGGTACTTCTTTCGACAATTACATTGATAGAAAACTGTTAATGGAAAATATGCTCGGTGCCGACCGTCTTCCCCTGACGATCTTGGTTGATCGTCAAGGACGGGTTTTGAGCAAACACATTGGGGCCAAGGATTGGGATAGCGCAGAAGCGAAGCTGCTGATTGAGAAAGCGTTTGCGATCAAGATGTGAATCTGAATCAGGCATGGGGCGGAATCAATCGGGTCGGCATCGCATTGAATTTTCATGAGCCGAAGCTAGCCAGTTGGTGCTGGTGACACGCCGCCGGAATTTTGACGTGACCTAATTTATCGGCACAATCTGATTTGGTGAGTAGTGCACATGGATTGTTCATGTTACGAAACGTAGCAACTATCACCCCACCAAATCAAGCCACGCTGACATCAAGCCGCTTTCCAAGAGCGGCTAGCGCAGCGGCGATGGTGTCGATCTTCGTGGGATGCTTGAGATTGACGATACGCTGCACCTCCTGTGGCCGCGTGCCCATGCGGTCGGCGAGTTCTTTATTCGTTGTGCCGGATGTCACCAACTCATTGAGCAGCAACACTTTGGCAGCGATGGATGGTGGTAACTCAACCAAGCGTTCGCCGCGCTTTGCAGCGCTGGGTGCCGGTACCGCGCGGCGATCTTCAAAATAAAAATCCATCGCTGAGATGAGCACGTCGGTCGCCATTGCGGTGGCTTCTTCCAGGCTGTCGCCCTGCGTAATCGCTTCTGGAATATCTCGGAAGGTCACGACAAAACCGCCCTCTGGTGCTGCTACAAATCGTGCTGGATAGTGCATGTCTTTTCCCCGTTGATTGCGATGACGCTTTTATTCGGTTTCATCAATACTAACAGCGTGTCACCAGCACCAACTGGCAAATCGACTTACATCACCACGCCGTCCGCATGTGCGCCAGCAATCCGCCTTGCGCTCAAACGCTGTCGGTTGCCAATGTGCCCGAGGACGGGCTTGGTAATGCCTACGAGTTCATGATCAAGAGGTTTGCTGACGTCTCCGGCCGCATCGCTGCGGAGTTCTGCATCAGCCGTACGGTCGCGCATCTGCTATGAAGATTAGATCGTGGATGTTTTGGCCGAAACCCTCGTCAGACTGGAAAAGTGACAGAGATATGGCGCGATTTTGGCTATTCGTGCCATATAAAATATTTATGTGGCGCTAATTTTTGTTTCGCGCCATATAAAATGGCGCGATACTGCATACTGCGCCACAAAGTTTATCGATATGCCAAAGATTGTCTCACCTCAACAGCTCGACCAGATTGTCGGCCTGATCGGCCAATATCCACTTGGTATTGGCGTCGAAGAACTCGCCCAAGCGCTTGGTGTCGGCTTGCCACGCCGCACCTTGCAGCGCCGCCTGGCATCATTGATCGAGCAAAAACGAATCTTCTCGGAAGGTGAAGGGCGTGCGCTCAAATACCGACTGGTGCCAACCATCGTCGGCGCAGTTGGAAGCGCACAAGGCTCATCTACGGTTCAGGGTATTGGCGACGTCTACCTACCCATCTCGCCCGAAGGTGAGGAGATCAGAGCTTACGTCCGCCAAGCGCGCCAACAGCGCACGCCAGTAAGTTACCAACAGTCCTTTCTGGAGGCCTACACGCCTAACAGCACGGCCTATTTGCCGGAATCTGTGCGCGCTCAACTGCACGCACTCGGACGCTCTCCCATCGCGAACGCCCCCGCCGGTACTTTCGCCCGCGACATTCTCAATCGTCTGCTGATCGATCTCTCGTGGGCGTCTTCTCATCTAGAAGGCAACACCTACACCCGTCTCGATACAGCGCGACTGATCGAATTTGGCCAAGCCGCTGCTGGCAAGGATGCGCTGGAAACCCAGATGATCCTCAACCACAAAACCGCCATCGAATACCTCGTGCAAGACACCGGGAACATCGGCGTTAATCCCGAGACTGTGGTTGCGTTGCACGCGTTTTTGTCCGACGGTCTCATGCCCGACCCCAGCGCCTGTGGTCGACTACGCAATCGTGCGGTGGAGATTGGCGGTAGCGTTTACATGCCCATCGCCATGCCGCAGCGGATCGGCGAGTTGTTCGCCGTCGTTCTGGAGATCGCTGCCGAAATCAAGGACCCGTTCGAGCAATCGTTTTTCCTGATGGTGCATCTGCCTTACTTGCAACCCTTCGAAGACGTCAACAAGCGCGTCTCGCGCTTGGCCGCCAATATCCCGTTCATCCGCCACAATCTTTCGCCACTGTCCTTCATCGACGTCGCGCAACAAGACTATATCGATGGTCTGCTCGGTGTCTACGAACTCAATCGAGTCGAATTGCTGCGTGACGTTTTTGTACGGGCCTACGAGCGCTCCTGCCAGCAGTACGTGGCTGTGCGTCAGCAGCTGGTTCCGCCGGATGCCACGCGCCTGCGCTATCGCACCCAGCTTTCCAGTTTGGTCGCCGCCATCGTGCGCGCTGGTGCCGATGCCGACGAGGCGACGATCCGCGCAGGTGTGCCCGAAACTGTGGTTGCTAGCGACCGCGAACGATTCATTGCGCTTGTGCTGGAAGAGTTCAACACCATCCACGCCGGCAATGCCATTCGCTTCGGCCTGCGCCCATTGGAATTCGCCGCGTGGCAGGAAAGGAACGCCGGGCGTGACTGAGAAAAAGCTAAAACGCAACTAGTGCTCACTCCGGCGAACCTTTTCCTTCGGATTTGTTCGATATCAACGGCGGCGAAACAGGGGTTTCGCAATGCACCGCTTTGCGCCTGTGTAGCGGCTCGGCTGTGCAAAGTCGAGACTCCACACCAGCACCAACTGGCGAGAAAGCTCACCACTCACACTGATCAAGTGACGACGGCCACTTGTTGGATAATCTAATTCGGACTAAGATTAGTCCATCTAGTCGGAACGAGGTACGTCATGCAAACCGTCAACATTCATGAAGCCAAAACTCAATTCTCCCGTTTTGTCGATCAAGCCGAAGCGGGCGAGGAGATTGTGATTGCCCGTGCAGGCAAGCCGGTGGCGCGTTTGGTTGCCTTGGCAAGCGTGGTGAGCAAGCCGCGCAAGCTGGGTTTGGGTAAGAAAAGTTTTACCTTCCCCGAACAGTTCGATCGCTTGAACGCCGGCGACATAGTCGAGATGTTTGCGTCAGGCAAATAAATGGCCGCGCATGCGTATTTGCTCGACACCAATGTGCTGCTGGCCGCATTGCTGGCCCCCGAACGCCTGCCGCCAGAGGTAGCGGCGGGTTTAGCGGATGCGTCTAATGCGGTGTATTTCAGCGCGGCGAGTATCTGGGAGATTGCTATCAAGCGTTCCTTAAATCGGGCGGATTTTGATTTTGCACCCGAGGATATTCATCGGCTGGCATTGGCGACGGGCTTTACCGAGTTGCCGGTTAAGGGCGAAGATTGTTACCCGATTGCGAATTTGCCTTGGCATCATCGCGATCCGTTTGATCGTTTGCTGGTCGCGCAGGCGCAATCCCTGCCGGCCTATTTGCTGACGACCGATAGCGTGCTAAATCAATACTCCGAATTGGTGGTTCAACTGACTTTGAAATCATGAGCATCCACAAGGAAATCAGCTTCGAGACCGAGATTTGCCAGCACCTTGCCGCCCACGGCTGGCTATACGCCGAGGGCGATGCGATGAACTACGAACGGGCGCGGGCGCCGTTTCCGGCGGATGTTCTGGCTTGGGTGCAAGCAACGCAGCCGAAGGCATGGGAATCCCTGACCAGGAACCACGGCGCGCAGGCTGGTGAAACGCTGGACGTATTGCGTCACGGCATTGAATTTACTTGCGCTAACGGCAATCCTTTTAGGTGACTTTTGTATTTTTTTGGCATTACCACGTGATCGGTTAACCGAAAGTCCGGGGGTGGAAGTGGGCAGGGCGACGGAGCCATTATCTCTAGATCAGATTTGCCAGTCAGGTCAGTGGCGTGGCGGTACAGGCATACTGACTGCCCTGCGGTGCTGTATTGGAAACTATTACCGCTATACGCCGCTCTGTAAAAAACGAAATTGAATATAGATACATCACGCCTTTGGAACAACCCCAACTTGCAGATGCAATTTTGCGTTCTGTTGTGGGGCTTCACAGCGATTATTGGCAAGCTGATCACGCTTCAAGCCTTGCCTCTGGTTTTCTGGCGTGTGTTGTTCGTTGCAGTGAGTCTCCTATTTTGGCTGCCTTTGTGGCGGCATCTCACCCGGCTCACACGACATGATTGGATGCTGTGTTTCGTCGCAGGGACGCTGGTAACACTCCATTGGGTTTGTTTTTACGGGTCTATCAAGCTGGCAAATGCTTCGGTGGCTGCGACTAGCATCGCGCTGGCACCGGCCTTCCTGTCAATTTTGCAGCCATTATTTGCACGGCAAGGATTTGTCCTACGAGAATTACTCGTCGCGGTGCTTTCTATTCCTGGCGTCATTCTCGTTGTCGGTGGCATTCCCGCCGACATGATGAGCGGCTTTGCGGTAGGCGCTCTTGCCGCGTTCCTGGTAGCGCTATTCAGCCTTGTTAATAAGCAGTTGGCCATGAGAGCCCACGCGCTCGCCCTTACCGCCGTCGAAATGACAACAGGCGCCGTTTTGCTTGGTTTGATGATTCCATTCTGGCCACTCTTCGGTGTTGACTTCAGTTGGCCAACGCAAAACGATCTGGCTTGGCTGTTAGCTTTGGCATTTGTGTGCACGCTGCTCCCGTTTGCACTGTCCATAGTCGCGCTGCGCAAACTCAGTGCCTTTCCACGCAAAATGGAACAGAGTGCCGGGTAAGCAATAAATTCTCGGCATCGCACGTCGCACAAATTAAGGCATTTACCTACATAAGGTTTGACCAGAATCAATATTCTGTTTGCGTAAGCAGCGTAGCTTCTGGGGCAAGAGGTTCCAAATGCTTACCAAGACAAAGTTTTATGCCAATGCAATCGAACATCAGTATGAGCGATTTCGCTGTGGGCACTGCAAAGTGCGTGAGCATTGCCTGCCCAGTTGGATGCCCGACAGCGAGGAAGGGCGCATCGCCACGCTGATCGACACTGAGCGCAAAGTTCGGCGCGGCGATTACCTTTACCGGTCTGGTGATTCGGTTCAAGATATCTTCGCAGTGATGAGCGGATATTTCAAAGTCAGCGTGATGAGCGAAGACGGTCGGGAGCAAATCACGGGGTTCTACATGGCGGGCGAATTTATCGGATATGACGGTATTGGCGTCGGCATCCGTTTTTGCAATGCGATTGCACTTGAAGACAGTGTGGTTTGTCCGATCTCGATTGACAATCTGAATACACAGTCGATCCGGGTCTCGAGTTTGCGTCGCTTTGTCACTGAGACGAGCGGGCAACAACTTGCGCGCGCGCATCGCATGGCATTGCTGCTCGGGAAACTTTCGGCCGAAGAACGATTGGCCGCTTTCCTGCTCGATCTGTCGCAGCGCCTGCAAGCACGTGGCTACTCATCGACCGAATTTCATTTGCGGATGACTCGCGAGGAAATTGGCTCGCATCTGGGACTGACGTTTGAAACGGTAAGCCGAATTTTCTCGCAATTTCAGGAGCGAGGTCTGATTCGGGTACAGAAGCGATATATTCAAATCTGCGACTTGGTACGCTTGAAAATGATTCTCGGACGTGCCGGTCAAAATGTCATTTCTGTCTCAGCTGATTGTGATTCTGCAAGCTTGCAAGTACGGGCTGGTTGAATAGTGACCCGTTGCGCAGGAATTCACTGACCCACTTTACCCACCGAGGAATCGGGCCATGAAGACTGCACTATCTATCCTCACCATCATCACCGCCGCATCTTTCTGGGCAAGTGAAATTTCTGCCGCCACCACACCGGTAACCAATATCGTCAGCGGTGAGGTGCTTGAGGTCAAGGAGGTCGAGAGCTATACCTATCTCCGCCTTAAGACCAAAGACGGAGAAACGTGGGCCGCCGTTGGCAAGGCTAAGGTCAAGACTGGCGCAAAGGTCACCATTGAAAACGTCACGGTCATGAGCAACTTCGAGAGCAAATCGCTGAAGAAGACTTTTCCGACAATCATGTTTGGTAATTTGGCAGGCTCCGGGGCTAGCGCTCAATCAAATGGCGGTGCGATGGGCAAACCTCATCCAAGCATTGCCAAACCATCGGATACGCAGAACGTTGTTGTTCCGAAGGCGAGCGGTGCCAATGCCCGGACAGTGGCGGAAATTCTGACCAAGACCGCCGAACTGAAGGATAAACCCGTCGTCGTCAGCGGCAAGGTTGTCAAGTTCAACCCCGGGATATTGGGTAAAAACTGGATTCATCTGCGCGACGGCTCAGGCTCCAGCGCAGACAACACCAACGACATTATTGTGACCACGTCAAGCGAGACGCAGGTCGGCAATGTCATTACCGTAAAAGGCGTCGTACGAACCGACAAGGATCTCGGTGCAGGTTATTCCTACAAGGTGCTCATTGAGGATGCGACATTACAGAAGTGACAGCGGTTGCCCAAGCTGGGAGTATTGGCCTTAAGGTCGGTGACCTCCTTATTCGTCTTGCCCGATGTCAGCAGCTCACGGCGTAGTAATTCTTCGGCGACGATGGATAGTGCACAGATCGTATTCACAAAAGCCTTTGCTGGCTAAGCAAGGTGCTTCCTGAAATGCGCAATGGTTCGCTCCCCCGATAGTTTCGCTGCGCTTTCGCTGCATCTAGGTGTTGAGTTGTTGTGGAAGCCGTGCTGTGTGCCCGAGTAGGTATCTATCTCGAACGGTACGCCGGCCGCCTTGAGTGCCGCCTCGACCGCGGGATACGTGCCGTTGATACGCTCGGCCCGCTCGGCCAGGTGGCACACTGACTAAAGGAGCACAATGCCACCATGCGTACCACCCGTGCAACCGCTGCAATATCCCGACTCAACGCCAGAAGCGATGGTCGCCATTACGTGATGGCGCTCACCGGCAACGGCTTGATCAAATTGTATGAGCGGCTGGATGAAACCGACCAAGAACTTTCGCTGGCGTTATCTCTCGATGAGTTCGTGCAGCTGGTTGATTCGATGGGTCCACAAAAAGTAGCGCGTATCACGAAAAGCGAGGCTGCTTTTTTGAAACAGTTGGTCAAAAAGGATGTGCTTCGATAAATTTGTTTGCGCCGCAACCTACTTAGTCGCTGGCATTGCGCGCCACCCATTGTTCGGCAAATTGCCTTGCATCGATTAACCAATCACCAAAGTCAGCAGCAAATCCGGCAGGGTCGGTGAGAAATTCCTGCTCACCGCCTGCCAGTGGATTCGGCTGCCTGGCGCGGCGTGACATACGTGCCAGCACATCGCTGATGCCAGCTATGCCGGCGTAGCTTGATAGCCAGTCTTCCTCAGCCATTAATTGCAGGGCGAAATGTGCGGGCGTCGAAATGTCGTCCAGCCGACCCGCAATGGTTTTGTACACCGACGCCGAATAGTCGTTTAACGGCAGGTGATGAATTTGCGCCCAATCGCGCGCGAGCAGGTGATCGTAAAAGATATCGACCAGAATGCCAGCATAACGACGACGTGCAGGTGACACTCGATTTCGACTGGCGCAAAACGCCGCGTTGGTTTCTGCGAACGTATCAATCGCTCTATGCAGCGCGACACCACGGGCCAAATCGTGCGGCAGCAGCCCCGGCAGCGGGCCTTTGATAAAGTCGCCGATGACACCGCCGACGACCAGGGCAGGGGATTGTCCAGCCAGCAAGGCGTGGGCGAGGTAGTTCATCGCGATGTGGCTTTCGGTGTGACCCTATTGGAGGCGCCAGGGCATTGTCCTTGTTCCTCCAGCCAATAGACCACGTTGCCCACCATAGCGATGCTGCCCGAGACGATGGCGGTGGCGGCGGTGACCGCCCCGAAAGCTACCAGCGCGGCGACGCAGGCATCACCCTGGCAGCCCATCAGCGTTCCCACTTGTTGTACTTCCAAGCGCATGTGCCGCTTGTGGCTTTGACAGGTCTCGTCATAGGTCGTGGTGGTATTGGGTAGATAGACGCACCCTGTCAGCAGGGCGAAAACGACGTGCAGCAGCGGATTTTTTAGAAGTCTTGGCATAGTTACATCGGCATTAGACACCGCTGGCTCCCAAAATCCTGCAGTCCATCGCATTCCACTAGATCGCTGAACGGGTGATCACTAATCTGCATTCATCGCAACACACATTGGAGCAGAAATCATGAAAACACTTTACAAAAGCAGCCGAGTTATCGCCGCAGCCATCGTTGGTACGCTAGTCCTATCAGCGGGTGCAGCAGTGGCGATCACCAAAGATTCAACAAGCTGTGAGGCAGCCCTGGTTAACCAGACGACGACTCAAGCGCAAGAAATGGGACGCTTCGAAGTTACGCCGAACACGGTGAAGTTCGTCGCACCGGCTGAGGTGATGGGGCGTTTCGTTATCAGCCAGCACCGCGCAGTGTTCGTTCCGGCTGCCTAGAAATTAGTCGCTTATTTCTGTTGGCAGCCGTTTCCTGCTTCCCGACGAGGAGTGTCTCATGATCAAATTTTTGCTCTGGCTGCTCTTGTTTGTCTTTTGCTGGCCATTGGCGCTACTTGCTCTCGTGCTTTATCCTTTGGTCTGGTTAATCTCGCTGCCGTTTCGTCTGGTTGGCATCGCGGTAGAAGGTGTGTTTGAGTTTCTTCGCGCGATTTTGTTACTTCCCGCCACGATTTTTGGCTACCGCCGAGGTTAGGAATTATTGCCTGCAAGTTGTTTCGCCCAACAATCAGACCTTAACTCGTAGTTCTTGTGTTTAGTGGCCATCCTTCGGGGTGGCTTTTGTGTTTTTGGAAGGTGCGTCGACGCTAACCGCCACTAGTTTTACTGCGCTCGCTTCCATGCAAGCACGCCTCTTGCCATGGGCGTACCCGGTAAAAATGGGGTCAGTGCCCATGCGGTGGTCAGCACAAGGCGATCACCATCGAAATGGTAGAAACGTTCTTGCTCAGTTCCATTCCACGCTTCATTCCATGAGCCATCGACTTTGGTAATCAGACGCTCACCATCGATTCGATAGATTCCCGTGTAGGCAACCATGGTTCGAAATAGATTTGCCATGTCGCTATCGGTCTCGCCCGGCTTGCGCGTACCTGCGGTTAACAAAGCAATCATTCGGCCGTCCGCTGCCAACACCACATGACCATTGGGGTCGTCGCCCCAGGGTTTGAATCGTTGCGCTGAGTTTTGTAATTCCATCTCAAACGACACCAGCTGCCAAGTGCCTAGAAATTGTTCACTGAGGTTAGGCATATTTTCTCCAGACATCTATAAGGCGAATCAGTCTCTAGTGATCTGCGGGCGGTCGCCGACAAATACCATACTGCGGGTGATGTCGACGACATCAAACATGCGCTTCATATCCGGCGGGAAGGCAGAAAACGGCGCGCTTATTTCGATGATACGGCGTACCGCGTTGTCGAGATCTTGATGACCACTACTTTTGACAATGCGTACACCGGCAAGCGTGCCGTCGCTGTTGATACTGACTGTCACGACGATAGGATCGTAGACCAGAAATTTGGATAGTTTTGGGAAATTCATCGCCCCGATGCGCTCGACTTTCTGTCGCCATCCTTCGCCGTAGAAAGCCAGTTGAATGTCTTTGGGGTCCCGCCCCAAGATGCTGGCACGTCGCGGTGATGGTATTTCCACCGGGCTCACTGGCAACAGGCCCGACGGCAAAATTCGCGCGGCATCCAGCGCGCGACTGGCGAGATCACGCCCTGCTCCTGTCCCTTGTCCGGCAGCATCGTCACGACCCTTGCCGCTGCCTAGCGACTGTCCCGAACCAGCTGCGGGAGCCGATTGTGAACTCGCTGCCGCAGCAGTCGCCGCGATTTGCGCCGCTCTTGCTTGTTCGGCCGCCAGCGCCTTTTCTGTTTCGAGTTTTTTCGCTTGTGCAGCCGCTTCGCTTGCGCGATCACGCGCCAACGCCTCGGCCTCTGCAGCGGCGCGTTTGGCAATCTGCTCTGCCGCCAGCTTGGCCTCCAGTGCTTGCTTGGCCTTTTCCGCTTCGATGCGTGCCAATTCATCCGCACGCTGGCGCGCTAGCGCTTCTTCTTTGGCGCGAGCAATTGCCGCCTGTTGCTGTTTTTCTAGCTCGGCGCGCGCCTGCTCTTCTTGCTTGGCCTTGGCAGCGGCTAGTCGTAGTTTTTCGGCTTCAATGCGTGCCAAC
This sequence comes from Rhodocyclaceae bacterium, assembly GCA_016721505.1. Classification (GTDB taxonomy): domain Bacteria; phylum Pseudomonadota; class Gammaproteobacteria; order Burkholderiales; family Rhodocyclaceae; genus JADKHX01. The sequence goes on from JADKHX010000012.1 coordinate 11,451, forward strand.
TCTTCTGCGCGTTGCCGTGCCAGTGCCTCTTCTTTGGCCGCGCGCTCACGCGCCAATGTTTCCGCCTCTGCAAGCGCCTTTTTGGCTATGCGTTCCGCTGCTGCCTTGGCCTCTAAGGCTTGCTTGGCCTTCTCCGCAGCTATCCGCGCCAGCGCTTCTTCATTGGTGGCGCGTTGTTGTGCCAGAGCTTCTTCATTGGCGCTGGCAATCGCCACCTGTCGTTGCCGCTCGGCCTCGGCGCGTGCCTGTTCCTCTACTTTAGCCTTGGCCGCAGCGGCTTGCTTTAATTTTTCGGCGTCGTCACGCGCCAAGTCGTCAGCAGCTTGTCGTGCCTGCGCGTCTTGCTGTGCTTTGGCAGCGGCGGCTTGTTGCGCCTTTTCGGCTTCGATTTGTTCCAGCGCTAGGACGCGATCTTTTTCGATGCGTTCCTCGCTGAGCTTGGTGTCGACAACTTGATCGGCAAGGACGATCGCCGCGACTTCGGGTACCGGTTCGGCGACAGGTCTGCTCCAGGCGCTCGCAGAATTTGTGCTGAGCACGTCAACCACCGGCCGATCAACTTTTGGTGGTTTCGGTACCGGCGTTGGTGGTTCAACCGGCGTTGGGTCTGGTGCTTTCGTCGCTACCACTGCGGCCTTGAAACCCTTGGTTGTTGGGGTGGCGACGATGACAGCTTGTGCTTTAGGCGGCTGAATCGGATTGGTGGCTTTTTTCGTTTTCCGTTTTTTCTTTTTTTCCTTGATTGCGCTGGCCATGGACACTGCGGGCACTGCGGGTACTACGGGCACAGCGGCTTCCGGTGGCGGCAGCTTTAGCAAGGTCGCCTGCAGTAGCGGAATACTTGCCGGACGACTCTCGCCTTGCGAGCCAAAAAAGGGCAATCCGGATCCCGGTTCACCAAACTCCAAGGCCAGCAGCGCCAAATGAAACAACAGACTGAGTAATAGGGCTTGGCCAAGTTGGGTTTCGCGAAGTACGGTTCGTACGGAATTTTTGCGCGGTGAATCGAGTGCTGTGATCAGCGATTTTGAAACGGGTAGGCCGGCATTAACGAACTCGGCTTTTTGCTTGATTGGCGCAGTTGCTTTGTCCTGCTGTGCTAGCAAAAAATCAGGTGCGACAAGGTAAGTCAGCAAGGGCGAAATAGGCAGATCGCGGGAAATTCCCTGGCCTTGACTAGCGACTTTGACGTCGGTCTGCGCCACGTTCTCGGCAACGCGCTCTGTTATCGGACATGCCAGCCACTGCGTGAATAAATTAAGCACGCTGCGGTCGGTAATTAGTAAGGCCAAGCGCTGGGCTAATTCAGCGTGCGAAACAGCGGCGAGATAAGCCGGCCAACCGGGCATTTCGTCAAGCTGTTTGTGGTCAATAGAAAGCTTTGTCTCGGGATTGGTAATCAGCCACGCAGCGATCAGCGGCTCCATGATCAGCATCGCTGCAGTCATACACACTTCATCACGAAGCGTCGCAATATCCTTGCTGCGGGATAGTTGATTCGGCTGCGGGACAGTCACCCGCAGCAAGGCCGCCGGGCGATAGTTTTGAGTGCTCAAATCCGCTGCGAGTTCCTTAAGCCACTTGCGCGCGCCGTAGCTGGCGATATCGGCCAAGCTCTGGCCATCTACGCCCGGGGCATGTGTGTTGCGTGCGCGGCAGACCATATAGGCGTGCTGCAAGACGTCTTCGCGGCAAATCGCATCGTAGAAGTCCTGAAAGCGCCCGTCCGGATTCTGCTTCGCCCGTAGATACATCCCGCGCTGCAATTCATCAACGCTAGTCGGAAGAAGCACACTCGCCACGCCTGTCCTCAATCACTGATCTGCGGCCGATCAAGATTGAGCGGCCATGAACAACAATTAGACAATCAATTTAGCGTTGCGGGGGAGCGCGAACTTCATGCTCGGGAAGACTTTTGTTGAAATACTCAACTTCAACGGCGTGTGGCCGGTGAACGGGCCATTCCATGGCCAGCACCAACTGGCGCATTGACCAGCCTTACCCCGCTGCCTGCATATCCGCCAGCAACATGTCTTGCGCGCAAACGCGGCGCGTGCTGGCTTTCAAGGCGTAGTGGCCAGTGGCATCCATTTCCCAAGCTTGGCTGGTGTCGGCCAGATAGGCGCGCAAGCCTTCCTTTAGTACGCGGCGCTTGGTGCGGGCGTCGAGTATCGGAAAACCGATTTCAATGCGGCGGAAAAAATTGCGTTCCATCCAATCGGCGCTTGATAAATACACTGCTTCTTCGCCGTCGGCGTAGAAATAAAATATGCGGTGATGTTCAAGAAAGCGGCCAATGATGGAGCGCACTTTGATGTTGTCCGACAAGCCGGGCACGCCGGGGCGTAAGGCGCAAACGCCGCGCACGATGAGATCAATTTTCACACCGGCAGCGCTGGCTTGGTAGAGCGCGGCGATGATTTCCGGCTCGAGTAGCGAATTCATTTTGGCGATGATGCGGCCTTTGCGACCAGCGCGTGCCGCCTCTGTTTCCTTGTGAATTGCGGCCATCATTCGTTTGTGTAAAAAAAACGGCGCCTGCCAAATGTGCTTGAGCGTTCCGGCCTTTCCCAGCCCCGTGAGTTGTTTAAAAACTTCCGCGACGTCGGCGCCGATTTCGGGGTTGCACGTAAGTAAGCCAAAGTCGGTATAGAAGCGCGTGGTGCGTGGGTGGTAATTGCCGGTGCCGAGGTGAATGTAATGCCGAAACATACCGGCTTCGCGGCGCAAAACCATCAGCATTTTTGCGTGGGTTTTGTAGCCGACTACGCCATACACCACGTGCGCGCCGACTTCTTCTAGCTTGGCCGCGATGGAAAGATTGGCTTCCTCGTCAAAACGCGCCATCAGCTCGACGATTACGGTGACTTCTTTGCCCTTTTGCGCAGCGCGGAGCAGGTGTTCCATCAGCACCGAATCTGTGCCGGTGCGATACACCGTCATGCGGATTGCTACCACTTTGGGATCGTCAGCCGATTGCTTTAGCAGTTCTATAACGGGATCAAATGATTGGAATGGGTGATGCAGCAAGATATCCTGCTTGCGTATGCTGGCAAAAATATCGAAGCGTTTGGTCAGCGATTTCGGTAAGCCAGGCTGGAACGGCGCGAACTTTAAATCGGGTCGATCCACCGCGTCAGGCACGGCGATCAAGCGTACCAAATTGACGATGCCTGGCGCACGATAAAGATCATCCCGGGCGAGGCCAAATTGGGTCATCAGAAAATCGGTCATCGGTGGCGAGCAGTTGTCGGCGACTTCCAATCGCACCGCATCACCCAGATGTCGCTGCGGCAATTCACCCTGCAGCGCGGTGCGAAGATTTTTGACTTCCTCATCGTCGACGAACAAATCAGAATTACGCGTAACGCGGAATTGATAACAACCCAACACGTTCATGCCGGCAAAAAGTTCGCCAACATGCTGGTGCAATATCGATGACAAAAAGACGTGACCGTACTCAATGCCAGTGAGTTCCGATGGCAAGCGAATCACTCGTGGTAGGGCGCGCGGTGCTTGCACGATGGCGGTACCGGAATTTCGACCAAAGGCATCAGTACCTTCCAGTTCGACAGCGAAATTCAAGCTTTTGTTGAGTACGCGTGGGAACGGATGCGACGGGTCAAGTCCGATGGGGGTGAGCACCGGCATGACTTCACGAAAAAAGAATTCACGTATCCACGCCGCTTGTTCGGGCGTCCAAGTATTGCGGCGCAAGAAGCAAATTCCTTCAGTGGCCAGCGCAGGCAAAATCACGTCGTTGAGCAGCACGTATTGTTCAGCGATTAGTTCGTGCGCCTCGCGCACCACGCGACGAAATACTTCCTTGGGCAGCAAACCGTCCGGTCCGACCGAGCGCGCAGCGAGCTTGATTTGTTCTTTGAGTCCGGCAACCCGAATCTCAAAAAACTCGTCAAGATTTGATGAGACGATGCATAGAAAACGCAGCCGTTCAAGTAATGGCACGGTGTCGTCAGCAGCCTGGGCCAAGACGCGGCGATTAAAGGCGAGGAGGGAAAGCTCGCGATTCAGAAAATGTTCAGCGCCATACTGACGATTCTTGGTGACGGATGTTGATGGTGGGTTCATGAACAAAAATAATTAGGTGGGTGTGCAAGACCGCACGATGCGGTAATTATGTGGCAGATTTATTACAGATGCATTGCGGCGCATGGCTCTGGTTAGAATCCTCCTATGAAATCCGAACTAATTGCTGCTGTCGACTTGGGTTCCAATAGTTTCCGCCTGCAAGTCGGACGCGTGGAAGGCAATCAAATATATCCGCTTGACGGATTGAAAGAGTCGGTACGGCTTGCCGCTGGCTTGAACGAGCACAAACGCCTCGATGACGCGGCGCAAAAGCGCGGGCTGGATGCACTCTCACGTTTCGGTGAACGCTTGCGCGGTTTCGCCCCGGATGCAGTGCGCGCGGTGGCCACCAACACTTTGCGGGTGGCGAAAAATGCGCCGGAATTCCTTGAGCAAGCTGAACACTTTTTGGGTTTCCCGATTGAGGTAATTGCTGGACGCGAAGAAGCACGGTTGATTTATCTTGGCGTCGCACACACCTTGCCCAATCCATCGCGCCAACAATTGGTAGTGGATATTGGCGGTGGTTCCACGGAATGCATCATCGGTCGCGACATGCATCCCTTGGTGCTCGAGTCGCTCTACATGGGTTGCGTGAGCTACACACTGAAATTTTTCCCCGATGGTCGCGTCGACCGAAAATCTTTCAAAGAGGCCGAACTGGCGGCGCGACGCGAGTTGCAAGCGATGGTGCATCCTTTTCGTGAGCTGGGCTGGGATGAGACCATCGGCTCATCAGGCACAGCAAAGGCGCTGATAGATCTGCTCGAACTCAATGGCTTTTGTAAACACGGTATCACCCGCGAAGGGCTGGAAAAACTGCGCGATTGTTTATGTGATGCCGGCAATTTGGCTAAAGTAAAACTTGAAGGTTTACGCAGCGACCGAATTCCTGTTTTGCCCGGCGGGCTGGCGATTATGTTGGCGGTGTTCAAGGAATTGGACCTGCAGCAGATGGAATTCTCCGAAGGCGCGCTGCGGTTGGGCGTGTTGTACGACTTGCTCGGTCGCTATCACCACGAAGATTTGCGTGCTGCCACTGTGACTCATTTCATGCAGCGTTATCAGGTTGATTCCGCGCAAGCTTTGCGCGTTGAACGTACCGCCGTCGATTTACTGCGCCAACTCGTTCCTGCGACGGCGGATGAAGATCATCAAGATCGGCAATTCCTGACCTGGGCCGCCAAGCTGCATGAAATCGGTGTATCGGTGGCGCATTCGAGCTATCACAAACACAGCGCCTACATTCTCTCGCATGCCGACATGCCGGGTTTTTCCAAACGCGACCAAGCAAGATTGGCACGCATGGTGCTGGCGCATCGTGGCAAGCTGGAGCGTGCGCAACCACTCAAAGGCGAAGCCTCGGAATGGACATTGATTTTTTGCCTGCGTATTGCCGTGCTACTCCATCGCTCGCACGACGCCTCACCACCGCCAAAAATCGCCGTCTCGTTTTTCGGCAGCGGCTTTATGTTGGAACTCGACGCCGAGCGTTTGAGCGCCGCACCTCTGACAGCAGCAGCGCTGAATGACGAAGCCGCGCAATGGGCAGGGGTGGGTGGGGCTCTGAAGATTGTGACGGGAGCCGCCTAGCTGCGACGGCGGCGAAGCAGAGGTTTCGCAGAGCACCGCTTTGCGTCTGCGTAGCTGCTCGGCTGTGCAAAGCCGAGACTCCACGCCAGCACCAGCTGGCATATTCAGATTATTTGGCTAAATCCAAGGCCAACGCTTCAGCGACTTTAATCCCGTCTATCGCCGCAGAAAAAATCCCGCCAGCGTAGCCCGCGCCTTCTCCCGCCGGGTACAAACCGCGCGTGTTAATACTCTGAAAATTTTCGCCACGGGTCACGCGAACCGGCGATGAAGTGCGGGTTTCCACACCGGTGAGTAGTGCGTCGTTCATGTCGAAACCGCGTATCTGTTTGCCAAACGCGGGCAGGGCTTCGCGCAATGCGGCGACCACAAAATCGGGCAAGCATTGCGACAAATCGGTGAGCTTAATTCCGGGCGTGTAGGACGGAACCACTGACCCCAATGCGGTAGAGGCGCGCCCCGCAATGAAGTCGCCGACCAGTTGTGCCGGCGCGCGGTAGTCGCTGCCGCCCGCAACGAATGCGCGGGCTTCCCAATGTCGTTGAAATTCGATTCCGGCCAAGGCATTACCCGGGTAGTCGGTGGGCGTGATGCCGACGACCAAGGCGCTGTTGGCGTTGCGTTCGTTGCGTGAATATTGGCTCATGCCGTTGGTTACCACGCGGCCCGGTTCTGAGGCAGCAGCAACCACCGTGCCGCCTGGGCACATGCAAAAACTGTAAGCCGAGCGATTGTTGCCACAGTGATGCACCAAGCTGTAGTCGGCCGCGCCGAGGAGGGCGTGGCCGGCGTTTTTGCCAAAGCGGGCAGTGTCGATGAGCGACTGTGGATGCTCGACGCGCACGCCGATCGAGAATGCTTTGGCTTCGACGTGAATGCCGCAGTCAAACAACATTTGAAACGTGTCGCGCGCGCTATGGCCGACGGCGAGGACGACATGATCGCAATCGATTTGCGTACCATCAGCCAATTGCAAGCCACATACTTGCCCGGACTCGGTAAGGATTTTCTCGACCTTATTTTGAAAGCGAATTTCGCCGCCCAAAGCGTGAATTTGCGCACGCATGTTTTCCACCATGGTCACCAAACGAAAGGTACCGATGTGCGGTTTGGCGACATACAAAATTTCTTCCGGCGCGCCCGCTTTGACAAATTCTGTCAGCACTTTTCGGCCACGATATTGCGGATCTTTGATTTGGCTATACAGCTTGCCATCGGAAAAAGTTCCCGCGCCGCCCTCGCCGAATTGCACGTTCGATTCGGGATTGAGTTGTCCCCCGCGCCAGAGCGCCCATGTGTCTTTGGTGCGCTCGCGCACCGCCTTGCCGCGCTCCAAAATAATGGGACGCAAACCCATTTGCGCGAGTATCAAACCGGCGAACAGCCCACATGGCCCAGTGCCGATCACGATGGGACGTTGCTTCGTACGAGCGGCATTTGCCATCGTCACGAACTTGTATTCCATATCCGGCGTGTCGCGGACCTGCTTATCAGCTTGCAGGCGCTGGCGCGCTTGGGTTTCATTCTTCAAGATCACATCGACGCTATAAATCAGCAATATCGCCGATGACTTGCGCGCATCGTGGCTGCGCCGGAAAACATTGAAACTGATCAGGGCATCGGACGCAATTCCTACCGTCGCGAGCTTAGCGACAATGGCCAAGCGTAGCGCATCAGCGTGGTGATCAAGTGGCAGTTTGATGTCGTTAATTCGCATGAATTGCGTTCAATGCTTTGCGTTCACTCGTTGGCCGACAAGGAAAAATAAAGGGCAGCCTTAGCTGCCCCAATTAAACCAAGTTTTGCCAGAATTATTTGACGCGATTTTTGTACTCGGCGGTGCGTGTGTCGATCTCGATTTTGTCGCCGATATCAACAAACATTGGTACTGGCAATTGAAAACCGGTGCTGATTTTGGCGGGCTTCATCACCTTGCCGGAAGTGTCACCTTTGACGGCTGGTTCGGTATAAATCACTTCGCGCACGACACTGTTCGGCATTTCGACTGAGATGGCTTTGCCTTCGTAAAAAATTACATCGAGCGTCATGCCGTCTTCAAGGTAATTGAGCGCATCGCCCAGGTTGTCGCCTTCGACTTCGTACTGGTGATACTCCTCGTCCATGAACACATAGAGCGGATCGGCGAAATAGGAATAGGTGCATTCTTTGCGGTCGGGAACGACTTGGTCGAATTTGTCGTCGGCCTTGTAGATGCCTTCGGAGGCGGCGCCGGAAAGCAAATTTTTGAATTTGAATTTGACCACGGCCGAGTTGCGACCGGATTTGTTGTATTCGGCTTTGACCACGACCAAGGGATCGTTGCCGACCATGATGACGTTGCCAGCGCGAAGTTCTTGTGCGATTTTCATAGTGAGTTCTCGGGGGGGCGTTTTGAGTGCGAAGCGGATTTTGGAAAGCCCGCTATTTTAGTCGATTTTCAGCCGCGTCAGGCAAAAATCCACCAAATTTGTCGCTAAATCAGGGTGTTGGCGTAACGCATCGGCCCAGTGTTTGGCGTGGGTGTTGAGTTGCGGTAGCTGGCTAGCAAAGGCTGGCCAATCTGGCGTGCCTTGGGTATTCCATGCTTGCATAAACAATGCATACAGCGTGTCACCAGCACCAACTGGCAAATATCGAGTGAGGAAACTTTTGAGCTTCACCAAATGCGTGTCATTTTCCTGTGGATAAATTTGCCACACCATTGCTCTCTCGGCCCATTGCGCGCGGACGAACGAATCTTCGCCGCGGACGAAATTTAGGTCGCACAGCCAGAGCAATTCATCGTATTCGTGTTGCGATAAAAATGGCAAGGGAAGCACGCGCAAATTGTCGCGTTGCCATGGTGCATCAGTGTTGCCGGGAAGTACCGCCAGTATCGGTGTGGCCGAGGCCGCCCACGCCGCATAAAGCGCGTCGCGTGGCGCGTTGGGGTAGGAGAACAGAGAAATCACCGTCTCTTTTTGCCTCGCGACCGGCAGACCATGACGCTGGCGAAAGGCTGTCGCGTCAAAATCCAAACGCCGGGTGTCGTAGTCGCGCTCACGAATTAGTCCACCGCTTGCTGCGTCAAATCCGGGGAAGAAAAAATATTTGGTCAGCGGCAGGTGCGGGTGTTTCGAGGCCAGGCCGTGCGAAGTTGCAACCCAGTTTTCCGCTGATAAATATTCGAGATTCAGCCACACCAACGGTACTTTGCGCGCAGCCATTGCGGCCTGGAACGCCGGCGGAATTTCACAGGCAAAGGCTTCTATCACTACTTCTGCATTTTCATATTCGGCACCGTGAAAATCGCTGATCCTCACCGCGGCATGTTGCGACGGCGTGGCAAGCCATTCCAGGGCAGATGCATCGTCTATCAACAAACGTACTTGCCAGGCAAACTCAGTCGCCAACTGCTGTGCTAGCCGCCAGCAGACGCCAACATCGCCGAAATTGTCGATGACAGTGCAGAAAATATCGCAACGGATAGGGCGAGGGCGCATAGAGTCGGTATGCTATTACGAATGAACGATTCTCCACTCAGGCACCAAAACGAAGGCGGCGGAACGGGGGTTTCGCAAAGCACCGCTTTGCGCCCGTATGGCGGCTCGGCTGTACTAAGCCGAGACTCCGCGTCAGCACCAACTGGCGCATTCGATGCCAAGCATTTTCTGCTCACCTTAACCGAGGAGCCGGGCGTGTATCGCATGCTCGCGGCCGATGGTGCGGTGCTCTACGTCGGTAAAGCCAAAAATTTAAAGAAACGTGTCGCCTCGTACTTCCAAAAAACTGTCAGCAGTCCACGTATCGGTCTAATGTTGCAGCAAGTGGCCAACATGGAAGTCACCGCCACGCGCTCAGAAGCCGAGGCGCTAATACTTGAAAATACCCTGATCAAAAAACTCGCGCCCAAGTACAACATTTTGTTTCGCGATGACAAGTCCTACCCCTACATCGCACTTTCCGGCGGCGCATTTCCGCGACTGTTTTATCACCGTGGCAACTTTGAAAAGAAGTCGCAATATTTCGGCCCGTTTCCCAGCGGCTTGGCTGCGCGAGAGAGCATCGATCTAATTCAGCGCACTTTTCTGCTGCGCACTTGCGAAGAAGCAGTGTTCGCGCATCGCTCGCGGCCTTGCTTGATGCACCAAATCAAACGCTGCAAAGCGCCTTGCGTTGGGTTGGTATCCAATGAGGAATACAGCGCAGATGTGCGATTGGCGACTTTGCTGCTCAAGGGGCGGCAGACCGAAGTCATAGAAAAACTCAGCGCGCAAATGGCACAAGCGGCGGACGCATTGCAATTTGAAAACGCCGCTTTGCTGCGCGATCAACTACGCTCCTTGCAGGCCGTATTGCATCGGCAATATGTGAGTTCGACACACGATCACGATGTCGACATCATCGCGGCAGTGGTCGATCGTGGCGATTTGTGTGTCAATCTGGCGATGATACGTGGTGGTTTACATCTCGGTGATCGCGCGCATTTTCCGCAAATTGCCAGCGGTTCCGAACTCACCGCGCAAGATGGTTTGAGTGCGTTTATCGAGCAGCATTACGTCACTCAATCTGCACCGCCACGCATCATTGTTGAGCCGTGGCCGTTGCTCGAAGCCGTCGAACATCTCAACATCGGCACTGCAAAAAACGAGATGGAGCGTGCTTGGGCGCAGATGGCACAAAACAACGCTCAGCTCGCACTGACCGCACGGCGGCAATCCAAAGCGCGCACGGGTGGTCGGTTGGAATCCTTGCGTGTCGCGCTCGACATGGCTGAATTGCCACACCGAATTGAGTGTTTTGACATCAGCCACACTATGGGCGAAGGCACGGTCGCGTCCTGCGTGGTGTGCGTTGATGGCGCGATGAAAAATTCTGATTACCGGCGCTTCAATATCGAAGGCATCACGCCCGGGGACGACTACGCCGCGATGCGTCAAGCGCTGACAAGGCGCTACGAGCGTGTCGCGACTGGCGAAATCCCGGCACCTGATTTGATTTTGATTGATGGTGGCAAAGGTCAACATGGCATCGCGCGTGAGGTGTTCACCGAGCTCGGATTAGGTCACTTGTTCAGCGTTGGCGTGGCTAAAGGCGAAGGACGTAAACACGGCTTGGAGACCTTGTTTGTGCATGGCCAGGATGGAAGGCAAGATGTGCCGCTACAATTGGCCATGGATCATCCGGGCTTTCACTTGATACAGGAAATACGCGATGAAGCACATCGTTTTGCCATCGTCGGTCATCGCGCACGTCGCGCCAAAGTACGTGGCCGCTCCAAGCTCGAAGATGTTGCCGGCATCGGGCCTGAGCGGCGCCGACGCTTACTCGCCCAGTTTGGCGGGTTGGACGGCGTGAAGGCGGCGACGGTGGAAGACCTGTGCCGCGTCGATGGGATCTCGCTGCGCCTCGCCACAGCGATTCATCAACAACTTCATTGAACCTTATTATGATGCCGGTCAACATCCCGACGCTGCTGACATGGGCGCGCATTGTTCTAATTCCCGTTGTAGTCGGCGTGTACTATTTGCCGATTTCAGTCGCCGAAATGAATTTCTTTGCCACCACCGCATTTGTGATCGCGGCGGTCACCGATTGGTTCGACGGTTGGTTGGCGCGCAAATTGGGTCAAACGTCCGCTTTTGGAGCGTTCCTTGATCCAGTCGCCGACAAACTCATGGTCGCCGCAGCGCTGGTCATGCTGGTCAAACTCGGACGCGTTGACGCCATCCTCGCCTTTATCATTGTCGGTCGCGAAATCGCGATTTCCGCCTTGCGTGAATGGATGGCCAACATCGGCGCCAGAAAAGGTATCGCCGTATCGTTCATCGGGAAACTAAAAACCACCGCACAATTGGTTTCTATCCCGCTGCTGCTCTACCACGACCCGCTAGGCCCAACAGGATGGCAAATCGACACTCAATTGCTTGGCACATGGATGCTGTGGATTGCTGTCGTGTTGACGTTGTGGTCGATGATTTATTACGTGAGAAAAGCCATGCCGGAACTTACTGCGCATAGTCGTTGACAGGCAATCGCTCGTCGCTATAATGCGCCCCTGTTCTGCGGGAGTAGCTCAGTTGGTAGAGCGCAACCTTGCCAAGGTTGAGGTCGAGAGTTCGAGACTCTTCTCCCGCTCCAGTCTTCTAGGGAAAGCAAATCTGCTTTCCCTTTTTCGATTGAGCCTGTAGATTTGCGGCCAATGGAAATGGCGCGGTAGCAAAGCGGTTATGCACCGGACTGCAAATCCGAGTAGGTCGGTTCGACTCCGGCCCGCGCCTCCAGAAACACTAAGGCTCCGTAAGCCAATGCGACTTCCGGAGCCTTTTTTATTTCGGCGCTCGTACCATGAAATCATTGCCCCACATTTCGGGTATGACAGTGCTTTGGTTTTATTTTTGCAGCCGATCAGGGTCAGCAAGTCTAAGTGCAGCAACGACCGCTTCCAATCTTCGCTTTTGATCGGCATTGGTCCATCGCCAACCAAATGCATCGGCAGTCAGCTTTGAAAAGTTTGCTGGCGCTGGAACCGTCGACTTGTTACCTTCGAGCGCATTTTTCATCGCCAAGAGCTTTAAGGCGCGCCGCGCGCCTTCGGCCGATGCTGGTGAAGCGATTCCAAGCTCCAATTCGAGTTTGAGCAACACGTCATCAAGCGTTTCACTTTTCGCGTGCTTCGGATTGGCAACGGCTGGAGTCGCTTGACGATGCTGCGCGATGCCACGTTCATATCGTGATTGAAGTACCACATCCCACGGTGAGCTTTGCGCAGCAAGGCTCGCCCAACGGGCTTCAATAGCCAAAATTTCGGTCTCGGCAATCGGCTCGTTGGCATCAAGCACGTCACATAGCAGCAGCTTGGCCATTAGGCCATCACAGGTCGCCAGCCACTTTCTCCTCGCGCTGCCGGCCAGATGCTGCCGCGCCAGATCGAGCGCTTCACGGAAGCGGGCTTCGAGTTTGGCACTCTTGTCTTTGCCCGGATCGCCACATTCGCGCCATGCACCATTGACCTCGGTGACGACACGCTTGATCTCCGCCGATGGGGTATCTGGCCCGATATCTTTGAGCCGTACGATCAGTGCCTCACGAGCTTGTTGTGCCACCTTGAATTCAGCATCGCGGGCATTGCTAGCGGCATGGCGTTGGTTCATCACTGCGTCCGTTGCCGTTTTAAATGCGGCCCACAGCTTTCGTTCAACGGGCTGCGGCAGCGGCATCGACTTCGAATGCGCTTGCCATTGGCTTTGTAGATCGCGAAGTCTGTTCATCAGGTCGCGATCCTGCGCACGAGCACCAAGCAAGTTTGCGCGTGCGACGATTGCTTCACGTTCGGTGATGGCGGCGCTGATCCTTGCTTTTAGCGGGGTCTCGACGCGACTAACGCTGTTTCGCATCCGTTTCGTCAAGGCGGCCAATTTTTTATGCGGGACAGTGTGTTCGAGCGGGCCTAGTTTCCGCCATTCGGTTTGGAATCGACTAAGCGCCGCCGCATTGGCTTTCCAGTCGGGCGAATGACCAGAATCATCGCTGGCAACAATCAGTGCTTCCAATGTCGCTAGAAGACCTTCTCGCGCAGCAAGGTTCGCCACGCGAGCCTCAGCCAATCGCGCTTTGTGCGCGGCGATCGGCGCTTCAGCTGACTTCAGTGCGGTATCGAAGCGTTGCCACATCGGCTTGCCAGTTGCACCGCCCAGCCGATCCAGTTCTTTCCAGCGGCCGCGCAGCTGTTCGATATATTTTTCCAGTTGCGCCACCGGCGTCTTGGTGGATTGCTTTTGTTCGGCAGACACAACTGATCGCGCTAGCGTCTCGGCCTCTTCAACAAGATCGGCGCGCACCTGGCCACCGCCCCAGTGCTGCCATTGTTTGAGGACCAGTAGCTCACTGTGGAGAGCGCCGAGTTGTTGCTGAAGTTCGGCAGCGGCATTGCCGCGATCAAGCGCAGATTGCAGCGCTGGTAACTGCTTGATGGCTTCCGACACCCGGCCGTCCGCAAGCGCCGTGTTGGTTACGGCGATGAGCTCACCCAATGCCTGCATCTGCAGTTGATGTGCGGCATCGCGCTTTTCATGGGTTCGCTGCCGCTTGGCTTCTATCGCCTCGCGTCGGGCTTCGTCTCCGCTTTGAATGAAAGCAGCGAAACGAGCCGCCAGTGCCTCGGCGACGGACGGCACGGAAATTTCCGCGACCGACTCCCATCGAGCTTGTACGGCTTTGTCGATAGCCTTTACATTGCTCTGGTCGCTGGGCCTGATTGATGAAATTGTTTTCTCGATCTCGAGCAGTATTTCCAACCGCGCTGCTATCAAACTGGCATCGTTCAAGGCGACAGTAAGCTGACCGGCGAGCATGCTCGCATTCCTCGCATCCGGTCCAACCACCGGCAACAAGGCGCCGATTTGATCGAGCCGGGATTTAGCATCAGCAGCGACATGGCCGAGCGCCGACCGCAGCTCGGGCAGTCCACACGCTGTATCGCTCAATTGCGCGTGCGCTTCAGCGATCGCCGTGAGAGTTTTCCGTGCATCCGCACACCAGCGACTGATGTCTCGTTGGCGCTCGCCCAGATCACGCACATGTTTTACCAAGGCGTCTTGCAGCTCGACGAATTTTGTGCGCTGATCTGGGTGTAGTAGTGCTGTGTCAAGCGTTCGCCATGCCTGATCCAAATCAACCAAGCGATTGGCTGGAATCATCAATTCACCGCTGACCGCAGTGGCCTCCGCGATCAACTCATCGGCCCGAGCACGCATCTTGCGCTGTGTAACGCTTCTTTCATAAGCCTGTTTGGCGACCGTGTGCACGCGTCTGTCGTGCGTGCGAAATTCGCGTTCAGCGAGCCTCAGTGCCTCTTCGCCACGAAGCGCCTGGACAGCGGCGAGTTTGACTTCGATGGGAGGATTTTCTGCCAAGAGAGCCAGCAGTGCTTCGTCGCTGACGCGGGCAGCCTCGAGTCGTGTTTCCCAGTCGAGCACGACCGGAGCAAGCGAGGTCGAGCTTCCAGTGATGAGAGGACTGTCCTTTTTCGAGAATGCGCTAAACATGAGCTCAAGTTACCTTACGTTGCGTGGTGGCCCGATGCCACGGAGAAATCCATGTCTAGGTCGGCCATAACGCGAAGCGAAGAGTTTACCTGTGGAATCGGTTTCGTGGATGCCGTCATGCGCTTCCTGCATGTACAATCAAACGTGTAGTCAGAGTCATCGTCGCTAGTGGTTTTAACAGCGCACAGTTTCGACGGCGCGATGCTCCATATTCAATTTCCCTTTCTCGCGAGGTGTTTATGAAAAAACTAATTGCTGCCGGCGCATTGCTGGCTTTGGTTATGACTGGTGTACAAGCCAAGGATTGGACTACGGTTCGGCTTTCCAGCGAAGGTGCCTATCCACCGTTTAACGGTCTTGCTGCTGATGGTTCGCTAAATGGTTTTGATATCGATATCGGCAACGCGATTTGCGCCGAGATGAAGGCCAAATGCACCTGGGTCAAGCAAGATTGGGACGGCATGATTCCGGCGCTGATGGCGCGCAAATTTGATGCGATTGTGGCTTCGATGTCGATCACTGCAGAACGCAAAGCCAAGGTCGATTTCACCGATAAATATTACTCGTCACCACTGGCCTTGGTTGCCAAAGCTGGCTCGACGCTAAAGCCGGAAGCTGCTGCATTGGCGGGCAAAAAGATCGGCGTGCAGCGCGGCGTAATCGCAGATAACTTCGCGACCAAATATTGGGAAAAGCAGGGTGTGAAGATTGTTCGCTATGCCAAGCAGGACGAGGCTTACGCTGATTTGAAAGCAGGACGCCTCGATGCGGCATTTGCTGACTATCTTGAGGCACTCGGTGGCTATATCGATACGCCGGCGGGCAAGGGTTATGCTTTTGCGGGTGAGCGTTTGTTCGGCAAGACCGCTGAAGAAAAAGCGGTTATCGGCGAAGGTATCGGCATTGCAATCCGCAAGAAAGATACTGACTTAAAAGAGCAGATGAACAAGGCGCTGGCTGCGTTGCGTGCGAGTGGCAAATACGACACCATTCGCAAAAAATATTTCCCGACCACGGATATTTACGGCGAATAATTTTTTGTTGCTCGCTCACATTCAGATTAGTTCTGCCGCCGCCTGTGTAGCTCGCAAGCGGCGGCAGTTCTTTTTCGTTTAAGCGTTTCGGCATGAGTGAAATCGTCGAATACTTTCCTGCCATTCTTCAAGGTTCTTTGCTGACACTAAAGGTCGCCTTGCTGTCTTTGGTGTTGGCGGTTTTACTGGGGCTGACTGGTGCAGCGGCGCGCCTTTCCACTACGCGCTGGCTGCGTTTTCCGGCGGTGACTTACACCACCTTGATTCGCGGCATGCCGGATTTGGTTTTGATGCTGTTGGTGTTTTATGGCGGGCAACTCATCATCAATGACATCGCTGATCGATTCGAGATCGAGCCTTTTGATCTTGACCCGTTTGTCGCTGGTGTGAGCACCATCGGGTTTATTTTCGGTGCTTACTTCACCGAGACTTTTCGCGGTGCTTTCATGGCGGTGCCGAGCGGGCAAATGGAAGCTGCGCGTGCCTATGGAATGAATCGCTGGCAAGTTTTTCAACGCATACTTTTTCCGCAAATGTTGCGCCATGCTTTGCCAGGAATAGGCAACAATTGGCAAGTCTTGCTAAAGAGCACGGCAATTGTCTCGATGATCGGGCTAACCGACATGACCTTGCTGGCCGACCAGGCCGGTCGCACCACGCATCAGCCGTTTATCTTTTATTCCATCGTCGCGGCGATTTATCTGATTTTCACTGCGGTCTCAGGCTGGGGCATTGTTCGTCTCGAACGCCATTATTCAGTGGGCGTGCGACGCGCGACGCTGTAAACCAGCTACCCAAAACCGCCATGCTCGATTTCGCCATTATCATTGACAGCCTGCCCGATTTTGCGCGCGGAACCTTGTTGAGTTTGCAATTGATGGCGCTGTCCTTGTTGGCTGGCTTCATCGCTGCGCTGCCGTTGGCAGTGGCACGCAGTTCTTCATCCGTTTTACTAAGTCGATCGGTTGGTTTCTACACTTACATTTTTCGTGGCACACCGATGCTGGTACAGCTGCTTCTAATCTACTACGGCCTGTCGCAATTCGAATGGATGCAGCGTGGTTGGGAAGAAGGCAACGTTGTCTTGCTGCTTTTTCGTGAGCCGTTTTTTTGTGCATGGCTGGCGTTTGCGCTCAACACCACGGCTTACACCACCGAGATTTTTGCGGGCGTTTTCAAGAACACCCCGCTAGGTGAAATCGAAGCCGGACGTGCGGCCGGCATGACGCATTTCACCTTGTTGCGAAGGATCGTTATTCCGGCCGGTTTGCGTCGTGCGATTCCGACTTATAGCAATGAAGTGATTTTGATGCTGCAAGGATCGGCGATCGCCAGTGCGGTGACCCTGGTGGATTTGACCGGCGCCGCGCGCTATGTGTATTCACGCCACTTCGCGCCATTTGAAGCGTTCATTTTCGCCGGCATTATTTATATGGTGCTGACATTTTTTTTGGTTGGCATTTTCCGCTTCGCCGAACTGCGTTGGCTGGCGCATCTGCGACCGCGTAGCTAGACGGTCAACCCATTGCGATTCCGCCCAAGATTGGAAATTTGATGACTCAGCTTGAAGTTCAAGATTTGCACAAATGTTACGGCGCAAATGAAGTGCTTAAAGGCGTTTCATTGCGCGCCGAAGCTGGTGACGTGATTAGCTTGATAGGTTCGTCGGGTTCGGGCAAAAGCACTTTTTTGCGTTGCATAAATTTCCTCGAGCATCCCAACGCGGGGCGAATCTTTGTGCACGGCGAAGAACTCAAATTGCGTTCCGACGGACACGGCGCATTGGTTCCGGAAGCCAAACAATTGCAACTGGTACGCACGCGTTTGGCGATGGTGTTTCAACATTTCAATTTGTGGGCGCACATGACGGTGCTGCAAAACGTGATTGAGGCGCCGATGAGCGTGTTAAAACTCACGCGAGCCGAAGCGATGGAGCGCGCACAAAGGCATCTGGAGTGCGTGGGCATCTGGTCACATAAGGACAGCTATCCCGCGCACCTCTCTGGTGGCCAGCAGCAGCGTGTGGCGATTGCCCGTGCGCTGGCGATGGAGCCGGATGTGTTGTTATTCGACGAGCCGACTTCGGCGCTTGATCCTGAGTTGGTTGGTGAGGTGTTAAAAGTCATGCGCCAACTCGCCGAAGAAGGACGCACCATGGTTGTCGTCACGCACGAAATGGGCTTTGCCCGCGAAGTGTCAAACCACGTTATTTTTCTGCACAAGGGCTTGATTGAGGAGCAGGGTAATCCGCGAGAAGTGTTGAAAAATCCTAGCTGCGAGCGATTGCAGCAGTTCCTGTCGGGGCAGTTGAAATAGGCGTTTTTCCCCCTCTCCCCTTGTGGGAGAGGATCGGGGCGAGGGGTAGCGTCGGCCTCGCCAGTTGGTGCTGATGACACGCTGTCAAACACACAAGAACCATGACCCGCCTTCAAGCCGATCTCCTATTCGTTATTGTCACGTTCATCTGGGGCACCACTTTCGTCGCCCAAAATCTGGCGATGGCAGCGATGGGGCCGGCGATGTTTACGGGGATTCGTTTCCTCGTTGGCGCTTTGGTCGTGCTGCCATTTGCGCTTGCCGAATGGCGACGGCTTAAACAACAAAATATTCATTTTGATCGCACAGATTTGTTCATCGGGCTCGGGCTAGGCGGCATACTTTTTTTCGGGGCTCTGTGCCAACAAACTGGAATGGTGACAACGAGCGTGAGCAACGCAGGATTTCTCACTGCGCTGTATGTACCTTTAGTGCCTGCGCTAGTTTGGATATTTCACGCCAAACGGCCGCATGGGTCGTTGTGGCTAGGAGTCGCATTATCTATGGGCGGCACTTGGTTGCTTGGCGGTGGTGAGCTATCCAAATTTAACAGCGGCGATGTATGGGTGATGGTTGGCACTCTGTTTTGGGCGGCTCATATTTTGGTGATAGGCCGTGCGGCGGATCGCAAAACAGCACCACTAGTGGTCGCTTGTATGCAGTTCATTGTGTGCGGTCTATTGGGCTGCGCGTGGGGGCTGGCGACTGAGCCGTTTGAACTGACAAAGGCACTCACGGCGGTCGGACCGATCGCCTATTCCGGTGTGCTTTCGGTGGGTATCGCATTTACCTTGCAAGTTGTCGCCCAGCGCTATACGCCACCGTCCGATGCGGCCATTTTGATGAGCGGTGAAATGCTGGTCGCGGCAATCGCTGGCGCTGTGTATTTGGGTGAGAAATTGAGCGCCATGCAATGGCTAGGCGGCGTGATGATTTTGGTGGCGATATTGGTGGTGCAATTAGTCCCACTAATACCGCAGATGCGCGTCAAAGCAGCGAACTAACTTACGGCTAAACTATTTTCATGTGTGGGCGCTACAACATCACCGATAGCCGTCAAGTCCGCGCCTTGTGCGACTTGCTCGGGATAAAGCTATATCCCACCTCCAGTCAAAATATCGCACCAGGTGCGCAAGGCCAATTTGTGATGGAAGCTGATGGTCAGCGACAGATCATCACCGGGATATGGTCAGCGCTCATTGAACAAAAGCCTGATGGCAGTGGTTTTCGTCCGAACCCAAAATTCAAAACATTTAATGCGCGTAGTGACCGCCTCGTGTCGAGCCCACTTTGGAAGCGGCTGTACTACACGCAAAGAGCGATCATTCCAGCAACAGGTTGGCATGAATGGATAGGCAAACAATGCTATCAACTTAGTCCGGCCAACGAGGCGATCGCCTTTGGCGGCTTGTATCAACTCTATCGGTTCGGCAATGACTTGATTCCAGCTTATTCCATCATCACCTTGCCACCCCATCCACGGGTAAAGCACATTCATGAAAAGAGCCTGCCGCTGATGTTACAGCCGGCACATTTTGATGCATGGTTGGACCCGGAATGGCAGCAGGTTGAAGCGTTCGCGTCGCTGATGGTGCCACGACTTGAGCACGACTTGATCGCCACACCGATTGACAGCCCTAAGACGATGTTGCCCATCGGCACTTCCGAACGTATCGAGGCTGATGCGTAACTTCTTACTGGTGACTGTTTAGCCGTAGTGCACGTAGATGGCACACATACAAGCGCTGTGCTTTGAAACGAATGCGGCAAAATAAAAAGGGGCTAGCTTTCGCTAACCCCTTGGTATTTTGGTGCGCCCGGAGAGATTCGAACTCCCTACCCCTTGGTTCGTAGCCAAGTACTCTATCCAGATGAGCTACGGGCGCATTGTCTTTGGATGCTCTTGCTGTTCCAACGAGGCGCGGATTATAGGGGGAAGCGCTAGCATTGGCAATGCTTGGCGCTGAATGTCCAAGCCTAGTGTGCGAGTAGTTCTTTGGGCAAGGGGAAGTTCACGTTTTCTTCAACACCGTCAAGCGTGGTGACGTTGCTGGCGCCGAGGGCTTTGAGTCGTGCGACAACACCACTGACCAATATTTCTGGCGCTGAGGCACCGGCGCTGATGCCGATTCTCGGGTTGCCAGCGAGCCAAGCCGGGTCAATTTGGTCTGCACCATCGACGAGATAAGCGTTGGCGCCGTCTTTGGCTGCGACTTCGCGCAGCCGGTTCGAGTTGCTGCTATTTTTTGAGCCGACGACGATCATCAAATCAACTTTGCCGGCCATGGCTTTGACAGCGTCCTGGCGATTTTGAGTGGCGTAACAGATGTCGTCTTTTTTCGGACCGACGATATTGGGAAAGCGGGCTTTGAGTGCTTTGATGATGGTGGCTGCGTCGTCGACCGAGAGGGTGGTTTGAGTGACGTAGGCTAATTTCACATTTAACTGCGGCGAAACGGGGGTTTCGCAAAGCACTGCTTTGCGCCCGTGTAGCGGCTCGGCTGTACTAAGCCGAGACTCCGCACCACTTCCAACTGACAGTTTCGCGACATCTTCTGCATCTTCCACCAAATACATTTTGCCGTCTGTCTGCCCCATGGTGCCTTCGACCTCCGGGTGACCTTTGTGGCCGATCATGATGATCTCGTAACCTTGCTTGGCGAGGCGCGAAACTTCGATGTGAACCTTGGTTACCAGCGGGCAAGTCGCATCGAAAATATTCAAACCGCGTCGCGCGGCTTCAATGCGCACCGATTGCGGCACGCCGTGCGCACTGAAAATTAGCGTGGCGTTGTCGGGCACATCTTGCAACTCTTCGATGAAGATTGCGCCTTTGGCTTTGAGATCATCAACCACATATTTGTTGTGCACCACTTCGTGGCGCACATAAATTGGCGCGCCGAATTTTTCGAGTGCGCGTTCAACAATGGTGATAGCGCGTTCGACACCAGCGCAGAAACCGCGGGGATTGGCGAGGAGTATTTGCATAGGCGCTTTGGCTTTTGTGTTGACCGGAGTTTGCATTACAAAATCCCCTTGATATCCACCTCAAAGCGCAGCGACTTGCCGGCCAGTGGATGGTTGAAGTCTACCAGTAGCCCATCATCATCACGCTCACGCACGATGCCGGTAAATTGCTGTCCAGCAGCGTTTTGCATGGTGATGTTAGCGAGTATTTCGGGCATTGCGTCATCCGGCAGATCGCTACGCCGAATACGTTGCACAAGATCAGGATTGTGCGCGCCGAATGCGACATCGGGCGGCAAATCGAAACTGCGGCAGGTGTCAGTCGGTAGGCCGATGAGGCATTGCTCGAAGGGTGGCGCAAGTTCGCCGGTGCCCAGTTGCAAAGTCGCTGGACGGTGATCGAAAGTACTGATGAACTCAAAGCCGTCGCTATTGGTGACGCGGTAGTGCAGCGTGATGAGACTATTGGCAGTGATGATTTCAGCGTTCATACGGTGACATTTTTTGGGCGACGAAATTCGTACAACAACATCAACGCAACGCCGATCGTAATGGAAGAATCGGCGACATTGAAGGCAGGAAAATGATACCCGGCGTAATGGAAATCAAGGAAGTCGACCACCGCATCGAAGCGCAAGCGGTCAATCAAATTGCCTGCCGCACCACCCAAAATGAGCGCCAGTGCGGCTGACATCAATCGCTCGGCAGTGTGTTGGCGCAACATGAAAATCAACCAAGTGCAAACGCTGATCGCCAATACAACGAAAAACCACTTCTGCCAACCACCTGCGCCGGCAAGAAAACTAAACGCTGCGCCGCTGTTCATGACAAATACCAGATTGAAAAACGATGTCATCGGCTCGCTGTCAAACAATTGATAGCGTGCAGTAATCCACGCCTTGCTGAGTTGATCGGCGAGGACGATGGCGGCGGATAGAGATAACCAGCGGAACATCAAGCCGCGAATCATGCTGAAATGCGCGCCTCGCCCGCGCCAAACAAATTCGTCGTGCAGCGGCCACACAATTCGGGATGTGCTGTGTCGTGCCCGACGTCACTACGCCAATGCCAGCAGCGCGTGCATTTGGTCTGCGCGCTAGGCGCGGCGGCGATGCATTGCTGACTCTCGTCGTCAACGCGGGTCAATGTCGTTTTGGAACAGACCAACACAAAACGCAAATCATCTCCGAGTGCAGCGAGTGCATCGTATCTTGCACCGCTTGCCTGCACCACAACTTCGGCTTGCAACGATGAGCCGATTTTTCCGGCCTCACGCAATCCTTCCAACACCTTAGTTGTCTCGCTTTTGAATTCGCGTATCGCCTGCCAATGGGCAATCAAGGTGGCCTCATCGGCAGCGGCAGGTAGTATATGCGGCGTGGCTAACATGACGCTCTCACGCGCATTTTCTTCATTGCCCGCAATCGCCCAAATTTCCTCGGCGGTGAATGACAACACTGGTGCCATCAAGCGGGTGAGGGTTTGCACAATATGCCACAGCGCACTTTGCGCAGCACGGCGCGGAACCGAATTTTCGGCGGTGGTATACAGCCTGTCTTTCAGAATGTCGAGATAGAACGAGCCCAAATCTTCGCTACAAAAATTTTGCAAAGCTTGGATGATTTTGTGAAATTCGAAGCTCGCGTAATCATCATCACACTGGGTTTGCAATTGACGCGTGATGGCCAGTGCGTAGCGATCAATTTCCAACCATTGCTCGGGCGGCAGCAAATCTTTTTCCGCATCAAAATCTGCCGTGTTGGCGAGCAAAAAGCGCAAGGTATTACGCAAGCGGCGATACACCTCGACCACCCGCGCGAGGATTTCCTTGGAGATAGAAAACTCGCTGGAATAATCGGATGCAGCCAGCCACAGCCGCAGAATTTCTACCCCCAGCGTGTTACCGACTTCCTGCGGCTCAATGCCGTTGCCAAGCGATTTACTCATCTTGCGGCCTTGTGCATCGACCGTGAAGCCGTGCGTCAGCAGCGAACTGTAGGGTGGTACGCCGTCAATTGCGCAGCCGGTGAGCAAAGAAGAATGAAACCAACCGCGATGTTGATCCGATCCTTCGAGATACATATCCGCATGCCGCCCAGATGTCGCGTGCGTGTCGGGATGCGAGCCGCGCAGCACATGCCAATGCGTGGTGCCGGAATCAAACCAGACATCGAGCGTGTCGTTGATTTTCTCGTAGTCAGCCGCATCGTCACCGAGAAATTCGGCTGCATCGGTGGCGAACCAAGCTTCGATTCCGGATTGCTCGACGCGCTGCGCGACGAGTTCCATCAATTCAACCGTGCGCGGATGCAATTCGCCGGTGGCTTTATGCAAGAAAAATGGAATTGGCACGCCCCAATTGCGCTGGCGCGAAATGCACCAGTCGGGGCGATTGGCAATCATAGCGCGCAGGCGCGCTTGACCCCAGCCTGGATAGAAGGCGGTGGTGTCGATGCCTGCCAACGCTAGCTCACGTAGCGTCGCACCTCCATTTGCTTCCGCTTGCGGAAGCTCACTAGTAGCCCCCGCCCGGGCGGGGGATGGGGGGTGGGGGAGTGATTTGCCGACAACATCCATACCCACGAACCACTGCGGTGTCGCTCGATAAATAATCGGCGTGCGATGCCGCCAGCAATGCATGTAGCTGTGGTTGATTTTTTCGTGGGCAAACAGTGCGCCGACTTCGCTGAGCTTTTCGACAATATGCGGATTAGCTTTCCAGATATGCATGCCACCGAAGAAGGGCAGGTCGCTGGCATACACGCCGTTGGATTGCACAGGATTCAAAATGTCGTCAACAGTAAAGCCATTTTTGGTACAAGAAATAAAGTCATCCACGCCATACGCCGGAGAGGAATGCACGATTCCGGTGCCTGCGTCGAGCGCGACGTATTCCGCGCACAACACTGGCGATCGCCGGTCATAAAACGGATGATGGAAAGCGATACCGGCAAGCGCTGCACCTTTGCAGGTCGCAATCACATTGCCTTCCAGCGCATAGCGCGTGAGGCAGCTGGCAACCAAATCATTGGCTAAGACCAACAATCCGCGCGATGTTTCGACCAGCGCGTAATCAAATTCTGGATGCACATTGATCGCTTGGTTGGCCGGAATCGTCCACGGGGTGGTTGTCCAGATCACCGCATAAGCCTG
Organism: Rhodocyclaceae bacterium; assembly: GCA_016721505.1. Lineage (GTDB taxonomy): Bacteria > Pseudomonadota > Gammaproteobacteria > Burkholderiales > Rhodocyclaceae > JADKHX01. The sequence continues at coordinate 35,629 of JADKHX010000012.1, forward strand.
CTTTGACAAGACTGGCAAACCAAAAGCGGCTGCCAATTCTTTCTGCTCCTTAGGGTCAGTGCATGGCAGGCCAACATCAATCGCCGGGCTTTGTTTGTCGGCGTATTCAACTTCTGCTTCGGCCAGCGACGAGCCGCAATCGAAACACCAATTGACTGGCTTCAAGCCTTTGAACACCCAACCCTGCTTGACCATTTCTGCCAGCGCACGAATCTCGCCCGCTTCGTTGGCGAAATCCATCGTCAGATACGGTCTATCCCAATCGCCTAAAACGCCCAAGCGGATAAAACCCTTTTTCTGAATCTCAACTTGCTCAGCGGCGAAAGCGCGTGATAGCGCCCGCACTTTGTCGGCGGGCAAATTTTTTCCGTGCAGTACTTCAATCTTGTGTTCAATCGGCAAGCCGTGGCAATCCCAGCCTGGAACGTATGGCGCATCAAAACCAGCCAAAGTTTTCGAGCGCACGACAATATCTTTGAGAATTTTATTAACCGCGTGTCCCAAATGAATATCGCCATTGGCATAGGGTGGGCCATCGTGCAAAACAAATCGCGGACGACCTTTGCTGGCTTCGCGAATTTTTTGGTAGAGATTTTTTTGCTGCCAGGCCGCCACCCAGCCCGGCTCGCGCTTGGCCAAATCGCCACGCATGGGGAAAGGCGTGTCGGGCATGTTCAGCGTTTTCCGGTAATCGGTTTTTTGTTCAGTCATAAAATTTCACTCGCATTTCCATTTTCACTCGCGTCATTCCGGTGATGACCGGAATCCGGCAGCTTAAGTATTTATCTTTGCAGCGGAAGTCATAGAAAAGAACTTGCGCACATTTTCAACATCACGGGCAATTTGTGCCTTCAGCAAATCAAGCGTCGCATATTTTTCTTCATCGCGCAGTTTATTTAAGAAGCTGACCGTCACTCGCTCGCCGTATACGTTCCGGTCAAAATCAAGCAGATGAATCTCTAACACCGGCTTCAAGCCATCGCCCACCGTAGGACGCACACCGAGACTCGCTGCACCGTGAATTTCGCTGTCACCCAGACCGGCAACGGTGACCGCGAACACGCCACTTAAGCTCAGGCGCGCATGCTTGATGGCAAGATTTAATGTCGGAAATCCCAAAGTGCGACCAAGTTTTTTGCCATGCATCACGCGCCCGCTGATGCGGTAGGGCTGACCGAGCAAAAGTGCCGCATGTGCCATATCGCCCGCCTGCAAGGCATTGCGCACCGCAGAGCTGGAAACGCGGGTGTTGTTTTGAGCGACGGTATTCATTGCTTCGACACCAAATCGATGCTCGCCACCAGCGCGCTGGAGCAAAGCAAAATCACCCATTCGACCCTGACCAAAACGAAAATCGTCGCCGATCAGCAAATGTCGAATCGACAAGCCACGCACCAAAATTTGTTCGATGAAGTCCTTGGCGCTCAAGCTGGAAAACGCCCGATTAAAACGCGCTACATAGACGCAATCGACGCCACAGTCGGCAAGCAGCGCAAGCTTTTCACGCAAATTCGATAGCCGCGGCGGTGCAGTATCCGCTGCGAAAAATTCCCTTGGATGCGGCTCAAAAATCAGCACCGTAGCAGGCAGCGCTACTTCGCGCGCCTTGTCTACCAGACGGCGTAGCAACGCGCGATGGCCTAAATGGACACCATCGAAATTGCCAATCGTGAGCACAGATGACATCTGGCTATGCGCCGGAACGCCGCGAAAAAACTGCATGGAATGATGGGAAATATTGCTGCGAGAGGGTGCACATTGTAACAGCCAAAGCCACGGCAAGCCTTGTCGTTGCTGGGGTTTGAGGTAACGATCCGTTAATCTATCCTGCTTACGTCACCCTCGGCTTCGCCAACGCCGGATTCTTTGCAAAATACCGCCGTATCCCTTTCATGATCGCTTCGGCAAGTTGATCTTGATATGCGTCATCGTTCAGTCGCTTTTCTTCTTCGGGGTTTGAGATGAATGCCGTCTCGACGAGGATGGACGGAATGTCCGGCGCTTTCAATACGGCGAATCCGGCTTGTTCTACCTGGCCTTTGTGCAAGGTGTTGATGCGCCCGATTTCGCCCAGCACGGCGTTGCCGAGTTTTAGGCTGTCATTGATGGTGGCGGTTTGCGAGAGGTCGAGCAAGGTGCGCGCGAGGTAGCGATCCTTGACCGAAAGATTCACGCCGCCGATTAAGTCGGCCGCGTTTTCTTTGGTCGCCAGCCAGCGCGCGGCTGAGGATGAGGCACCGTTTTCTGACAAGACGAATACCGACGAGCCGCGTGCGCTGGGTTTGATGAATGCGTCGGCGTGCACGGAGACGAATAAATCGGCTTGCACGCCGCGCGCTTTCCTGACTCGCTCATGCAACGGAATAAAGAAATCACCATCGCGCGTCAGCACTGTCCGCATGTTTGGTAGTTCGTCAATTTTTGCTTTTAGGCGACGTGCCACTTCTAGCGTCACGTTTTTCTCATAACTGCCGCCACGCCCAACTGCGCCAGGGTCTTCGCCACCATGACCGGGGTCGAGCACAACGGTCAACAGGCGCGAAACTTCGCCGGGCTTTTCGACATTCTTTGGTGGCGTTTCGGGGCGATGTTCCGTATGTTGCTCACCAGATTTTTCCAGCAACGCCATCAGCGGATCAATTGGCACCAGCGGGTACAAATCCAGTACCAAACGATGACCGTACTCGCCTATTGGTTTGAGCGAAAAGACTTGCGGTTTCACTTCGCTCTTTAGCTCAATTACCAAGCGCACTACGCCAGGCTTATTGCGTCCGGCGCGAATCAATTTGATATACGGATCTGCCTCAATAATTTTTGAGGGTAGACTTTGCAGCACTGAATTAAATTCGATGCCTTCGATGTCCACCACAAGTCGCCACGGATCTTTGACCAACAGTTGGGTGAATTGAAGCGGCAAATCGTGCTCTAACGTGACGCGGGTGTAATCGGGTGCGGGCCAGACGCGCACGGCCAAAATACTCCCGGTTGACGGCGTGTTGCCAGCACCAACTGGCGAAACCAGTAAGGTCAGACTGGCGGCGGCGAACTTGAGTGCGGTGCGGCGGTCGGCGGAAAAATCGCTTTCAAACATAGCTTGCCACGCGCAGTGTGGGCGACAAATTGCGCAATTCGTTTTGAATCATCAACATTGTTGCCATCGGTGTCGACTGATAAAGAGATTTGCAAATCTGCTGCGGGAATATAGGGCGCAGCTTTGTCCGGCCATTCGACCAAACAGATTCCATTGCCATCGAAGTATTCATCCAATCCCGCATCGAGGTATTCTTCCGGCGCTATGAATCTATAAAAATCAAAGTGATAGAAGTTTAATCCAGAAATCGGGTGAACTTCAACCAAGGTATAGGTCGGACTCTTTACCGAGCCGGTTTCGCCCGCACTTTTGAGCATCGCGCGCACCAGCGTGGTCTTGCCGGCACCGAGATCGCCTTCCAACCAAATCACCATGCCGGGCGTGAGCTGCGCGCTCAAGGCCGCGCCGAGACTTTGTGTAGCCGCTTCGCTATCGAGGTTTAGTGTTCTACGCTCGGCAAGCTCGGTAAGATGTTTGTCATGCATACAAATGAACTGACTGCGCTAAAAGAAAAAATCCGTGAATGGGGGATGGCGCTCGGCTTTGATGCGATTGGATTTGCTGGAGTTGATTTGCCCGCCGCTGAAAATAATCTCGCCGCGTGGCTTGCGGCGGGTGCGCATGGGACAATGAATTATATGGCCGCGCATGGCAGCAAACGAACCCGCCCGAGTGAGTTGGTCGAAGGCACGCGCAGCGTGATTACGGCACGGATGAATTACGGCGACAGCGCCATCATGCCAAACACAGATGCCGATAAAGCCCAGATCGCTCGCTACGCCTTGGGGCGCGATTACCACAGCTTGCTGCGCGGGCGATTGCAAAAATTGGCGACACGTATCGAGGCCGCGGTGCCGACTTTTAGCTATCGTGTTTTCACTGATTCAGCACCGGTGATGGAAGTCGATTTGGCGGTGCAAAGTGGGATCGGCTGGCGTGGAAAAAATACTTTGTTGTTGGATCGCAATGCCGGCTCGTGGTTTTTTATTGGCGAGATTTATTGTTCCGAGGCATTTGTGCCGGATGCTCTGGTGACGGATCATTGCGGCACCTGCACCGCCTGCCTGGATGCGTGCCCGACACAGGCGTTTGATTCGGCCTACAAGCTCGATGCGCGGCGCTGTGTTTCGTATTTGACGATAGAAAACAAGGAAGAAATTCCGCTGGAATTTCGCGCTGCGATGGGCAATCGAATGTACGGCTGCGATGATTGCCAATCCGTGTGTCCGTGGAATCGTTTTGCGCCCGACACGCGCGAAGCGGATTTCGCGGTGAGAAATGCGCTGGACAATTGTTCTTTGGCCGAACTGTTCGGCTGGAGCGAAGTGGAATTTGAATCACGCCTCGCTGGTTCGGCGATACGCCGGATCGGTTACGTGCGCTGGCTAAGAAATATCGCGGTGGCTTTGGGTAATGTGCCGGCGGATAGCGAAGCTAGTGTCGCGGCCATCGCAGCATTGAAATCACGCGCCGACTTTCCGTCGGAGCTAGTGCGCGAGCATGTCGCGTGGGCGCTGGCGCGTCACGGCGTTGACGGGTTACCAGTGGCGATAGGACGCGACGAATCGCTGCACCATTCACTCCACGATCCGGGGTAGAGCCGCGAGCCTGTCAGCCCTGCAATTTCCATTGCCAGCAAGTTGTGACAAGCCGTCACGCCGGAACCGCATTGATGCACGACGTTGCCTGACTTGGTATCACCAAGGAGCGCTGAAAACTCCACACGCAAAGCGTCGACGGATTTGAAGCAGCCGCTTGCTGAGTCCAGGTTATTTTGGAAAAAACGATTGTTCGCGCCAGGAATATGTCCGGCAACGGGATCTATCGTTTCATTGCGACCAGCAAAACGCTCGGCGCTACGTGCGTCAACCACCTGGAATTGCATAGTTTGAATATTGGCCAGTACGGCGGCGGTATCAACAGGTGTTGGGTAGCTCGAAAGAATTACACGCAGATCGCCAGCGGTCGGTTTTGGCACATCGGTAACCAGCGCAAATCCGGCTTTTTGCCAAGCACCGATGCCGCCATCCAACACGGCGACTTTGTCATGACCGATCCAGCGCAGCATCCACCAAAGCCGTGATGCATAGACGCCACCTTGCCCGTCGTACGCCACCACTTGCGTTTGCGAATCCACCCCAAGCGCGGCCATACGCGTCGCGAAAACTTCGGCATCCGGCAGCGGATGACGGCCGTTGCGTCCGGTCATCGCAGCAGACAAATCGTGATCTAAATGCAGATGAATTGCGTGCGGGATGTGGCCGATATCGTAAGCTGCACGTCCCGCATTGGGATTCATCAAATCATGACGGCAATCGAAAATTCGCCAATTTGGATTTGCCGCAACTTGTGCTGCGCTGACTAACAGACCGGTCATTTAGTTGTCATCCACCCAAGCTTGCGCTTCGGCGATATCGCTGAACACGCGCAAATCGGCATTCACAAAAAGTTGTTGCAACCATGCGCTCCACGCCACCCATTGGCTATTGGTCACCACCGCGATGCGATCAAAATCACCGGCGTGTTGACGCGAAAACTGTACTTCTTCCCACGCCATATCGACAGTGAAATCCAACATCTCGCGCAAATCCATGAGCAGGCGAACAGGTCCGGCGAATTGGATTTTGTACAACACCAATTCCTCAAATTCCTTGAAATCTGCCAAGGTGAATTCACCCAAGGTTGCGATGGTGACTAGTTGATTGCGGTGATCTATCGTAATCATGGCGTTTCCTTTTTTTCAGCATAGTCATTGAGAATTCCGCCAGAAAAACAACGAGCCCGCTGCGTTTGCTCGGCGGGCTCGAATATGAAGCGGGTACAGCTTTGCAGTTACTATTTTTTCGCGGCGGCCTTTTTCTTGCCAGAAACCGCTTGTTTGAATCCGCTACCAGCCGAAAATTTAGGCACGGTCGTGGCGGCAATCTTTAGCGCCTCGCCCGTCTTGGGGTTCTTGCCAGTACGTGCTGCGCGTTTGGCGGGCTTAAAGGTACCGAAGCCAACCAGAGTTACTGGGTCGCCCTTGGACACGGCTTTGACAATCGCGGCAGTTACGCCATCAATTGCTTTGGCAGCTTGGGCTTTGGTAATGTCGGCGGCCTTGACGATCGCTTCAATCAATTCAGCTTTGTTCATAAGTTGTTTCCTCCAATTTGGTAGCGGACAATCCGCATGAATCTGATTCTAAACCCCATTACACAGGGGCTTGCAAGCACTTTTTGAGAAAATTGCGAGAGCAACTAGTTGGTCGACTCAATAATGCCACCACCCAAACAAACCCGTGACTCATATACGACCACCGATTGCCCGGGAGTCACGGCCCATTGTGGTGCAGCAAAAACGACTTCGCATTGATCTGCATCAATCTGTTCAATTTGACATGCGCCATCGGCTTGGCGATAACGGCTCTTGGCCGCATAAACCCAGTGCCGACGAGGTTCGCGCGGCGATATCCAAGACAGGTTTGTAGCTTTGAGCGACATCGAAAACAGCGCCGCGTGATCGTGTCCTTGCACAACGATCAGACGATTATTGAGCATGTCTTTTGCAGCAACAAACCACGGTTCTTCGGTTGCACCTTTGACACCGCCAATGCCCAAACCTTCGCGCTGACCGAGTGTGTAGTAAGCCAGTCCATCGTGCTTGCCAATAACTTTGTCACTGCCAAGCTGGCGAATTTCGCCCGGATTGCGCGGCAGGTATTGCGCGAGAAACTCGCGGAACGGCCGCTCGCCGATAAAACAAATTCCGGTCGAATCTTTACGCGCATGATTGGGCAAACCCGCGTCCAGCGCAATTTGCCGTACCTCGCGTTTGTACAAATGCCCAATCGGAAAGAGTGTTTTAGATAGTTGGGTTTGGTTCAGCCGATGCAAGAAATAACTTTGATCCTTGTTACCATCTTCGCCGCGCAGCAATTGCCATTCGCTGCCCAGCGCGCCGGTGAATTCGCGCACTTGCGCGTAATGTCCTGTGGCGATTTTCTGCGCACCCATGCGCAATGCGTGATCCAAAAAGGCTTTGAATTTAATCTCGGAATTGCACAGTACATCCGGGTTCGGCGTGCGTCCAGCTTGGTATTCGTGCAAGAAATCAGCAAACACACGCTGGCGATATTCTTCAGCGAAATTCACCGCCTCGAAATCAATCCCGATGACATCTGCGACCGCCGCAGCATCAACCAAATCCTGACGTGACGCGCAATATTCATCATCGTCATCGCCTTCCCAATTTTTCATGAAAATGCCGATAACTTCATAACCTTGTTGCTTCAACAACAAAGCCGCAACAGCAGAATCGACACCGCCAGAAAGTCCAACGATTACGCGAGGTTTTGACATCAGTGGTAATGCCGAATTAGGTCCAATGGAAATCGCCGTTTGGCTAAATAATCGTTGACGCATTGCATGACCAAAGGGCTGCGATGTATGGCTTGCGAAATAATAATTTCATCGATGCTAAGCCATAGTGCGCGACGAATGCCATGGTCGAGTTTTCGATCCGCTTCATGCGCACCCAGCACGCCGGAAAACGCAAAGCGCAAATAAGTCACATCACTTTGCGGCCGTCGCCATTGATAAATTCCGAGTAAATTCTCCGGCACAAAATGCCACGCGGTTTCTTCCAAGGTTTCGCGCGTGCAAGCTGCAAACAAGGATTCCCCTTCATCAAGATGCCCCGCCGGTTGATTAAGACGCACACCATCGTCGGTGTCCTCTTCCACCAGCAAGAATTTCCCCTCACGCTCAATGACGGCTGCAACAGTGGTGTTGGGTTTCCAGATCGTATTCATGCCCGAATTTTAACCGTTGAAAATTTGGCTTTGGTGCTGGCGTGGAGTCGTGGCTTTGCACAGCCGCGCCGCCAAACCGGCGCGAAGCAATGCTTCACGAAGCCCCCATTCCGCCGCGGTGATGTGCCCGCACAGCTACAATTTTCCAGTGGCAATGCCTTCCGCTAGAATCTAAGCCTTCAATGTTTAGCTGGAGAATCACATGTCGATGTCCGACCGAGATGGTTTTATTTGGTATGACGGAAAACTGGTGCCGTGGCGCGATGCGACGACGCATGTGCTGACGCATTCGCTGCATTACGGCTTGTCGGTTTTCGAAGGCGTACGCGCTTACGATACCGTCAATGGCACATCGATTTTTCGCTTGAAGGAACATACGGATCGACTGTTCAATTCGGCGCACATTTATATGATGAAAATGCCGTATGACAAAGCGACGGTGATGGACGCGCAGCGCGAAGTGGTGCGGGCGAACAATCTGAAATCGGCTTACCTGCGACCGATTGCGTTTTATGGTTCCGAAAAAATGGGCGTGTCGCCCAAAGGCGCGCAAGTGCATGTGGCAATTGCGGCGTGGGAGTGGGGCGCGTATCTCGGCGAAGACGGGCTAGAGAAAGGCATCCGCGTCAAGACCGCGAGTTTTGCGCGACATCATGTCAATGTGACCATGCCGCGCGCCAAAGTTGCCAGCACTTATGCCAATTCAATTTTGGCCAATCTGGAAGCGATCACTGATGGCTATGACGAAGCGCTGCTGCTTGATACAGACGGTTTTGTGGCCGAAGGTGCAGGCGAAAATTTGTTCGTCGTTCGCGATGGCGTGATTTTTGAACCGGAGATTGCTTCCGCCTTGGCGGGAATCACGCGCGCCACGGTACACACTTTGGCCAAAGATTTGGGGTTGGAAGTTCGCACGCGGCGGATGACGCGTGATGATATTTATATTGCCGATGAAGCTTTCTTCACCGGTACGGCCGCCGAAGTCACACCAATCCGCGAACTCGACAATCGTGTCATTGGTGCTGGCAAGCGTGGCCCGATTACACAAAAAATTCAGAGCCTGTTTTTTGATGTGGTCGGCGGTAAAGTAGCTGCACATGCCGATTGGCTAACTGCTGTTTGAGGTGAATAATGAGCACAACTACAACCAACACTGCGCCACCAAATGAGACGGTTAGTGAAGTCGCGGTGACAGCGCACGACCTACCTTTGGCCTGTCCGCGCCCCGGCGCACCGCTGTGGGCAAGACACCCAAGGGTGTTCATCGATGTGCTCAGAAGCGAAACCGGCGAGGCCGCATGTCCGTATTGCGGCACGCGCTATCGCTTCACCGGCGAGCGTCCCAGCGGCCATCATTAATGCGCATATGAAGGTGCTCGTCGTTGCGCCGTCGTGGATCGGCGACAGCATCATGATGCAGCCCTTGTTGACGCTGCTCAAACAACACGAAGCGGGCGTTCATATCACCGTGCTGGCACCTGATTGGTCAGCACCGTTGCTGGCGCGAATGTCGGAAGTCGATGCGGTGATTAGCAATCCCTTCGCCCACGGTGAATTGAATTTGTCCGCGCGACGCGCATTGGGACAGCGTATCGCCAGCACCAACTGGCAAAAAGCCTACGTCTTACCGAATTCGTGGAAGTCCGCGCTGGTGCCCTATTTCGCGGGGATTCCTGAACGGATTGGTTACCACGGTGAAGCGCGCTTTTTCTTGCTCAACCAACGCCATCGATGCGACGAAAAAGCCTTGCCGCGTTTGGTAGATCGCTACGCTGCATTGGCTGGCTATGCTACTGCTGAACCCACGCCGCGTCCTCGTTTGCAGTCGTCGCCTGAACAACAAACGACGGCACGAGCGGCTTTGGGTTTGCCGTTTGACGCGCAGTCGGTAGTGTTTTGCCCGGGTGCCGAATTCGGTCCGGCCAAGCGTTGGCCAGCGCGCCATTTTGCCGAATTGGCGAAGCGATTGTATGCACAGAAAATGAGCGGCAAGTGCGAAATTTTGCTATTGGGTTCAAGCAAAGACGTTTCCGTCGCAGAGGAAATCGTCCAACTTTCCGGTGGCGTCGTTTCCAACATGTGCGGTCGCACCACGCTAGAGCAAGCGATAGATTTAATCGCCGCCAGCAGCTTGGTGGTGAGCAACGATTCGGGCCTGATGCACGTCGCTGCCGCGTTGGATAGGCCGCTGTTGGCGCTCTATGGTTCGTCGAGCCCGGACTACACACCACCCTTGTCGCCTACGGCGAAAATTATTAGCCACAATCTGGATTGCAGTCCGTGTTTCCAACGAGAATGCCCGCTCGGGCATTTTGCTTGTTTAAATGAATTGTTGCCCGTTGAGGTTGAAACGGCGGCGCAAACCGTGGTTGTCTTTCACTAAGTTCGTGATGCCAAAAACAAAAATACTTGCCAGCGCTCAGGATGTCGAAAACGCTTTCTACGAAGCCTTGGAACGTGCCGACCTTGAACTAATGATGTCGATTTGGGCCGACGACGAAGAAATCGTTTGTGTGCATCCAGGTGGCCCGCGACTGATCGGCTACGTGGCAATCCGTGACGCGTGGCGGCGAATTTTCGAAAATGGCAATCTCTTTGATATACATATTTCGCAATTGAGCAAAGTCACGACACCATTTGCTGTCATGCATAGCGTATTGGAAGAAATTCGCCTTCGCTCCAAAGCCGATTTAATGGCCCCGGTAACCGCCACGAATCTATACGTGCGTGGCGCGATGGGCTGGCGCATGGTCAGTCATCACGCTTCGCCGGTACCGCCACTGCCGACTGAAACAAAGAGCGAAGCTCCTAAAGTTTTGCATTAACGCGGTGTCGAATATCGCTATGCACGCTGAGTTTGCTACTGACCTGCATTGCCCCTACCGCGCGCCCTTTTGGTTGCCCGGCGGCAATGCGCAAACACTGTGGCCATTGGCAATCAAAGGCCAGACGCCCGCCTATCGACGAGAACGTTGGCAAACCCCTGACGATGATTTCATCGATCTCGACTGGGTTGACGCATTACCAACCGACACTACAGTGCCGACAGTCGTCTTATTTCATGGGCTGGAAGGCAGCTCGGCCAGTCACTACGCGCGAGCGCTGATGCGGGCCGTTGCCGCACGGCGCTGGCGTGGTGTGGTGGTGCATTTTCGTGGATGCTCGGGCGAGCCGAACAAATTGCTACGCAGTTACCATTCAGGCGATTCGAATGAAATCGATTGGATTTTGCGGCGACTAAAGGCTAGCGCAATTTGTTCTGCGGCCCCGATTTTCGTCGCTGGCGTATCGCTCGGCGGCAACGCTTTACTCAAGTGGTTAGGTGAACAAGGGCACGCCGCGACGGGCATTATTGAAGCAGCAGCGGCGATTTCGGCGCCGCTGGATTTGGCCGCCGCAAGTCGCAGCTTGGCGACAGGATTCAATCGGGTTTACACCAAGAATTTTCTCATGACCTTGATTCCTCGTGCGCTGGCCAAACATCAACGTTTCTCCGGCGTCATTGATGCGTCTCGGCTCAAAGCGGCGCGCAGCTTGGCCGATTTTGACGACGCGGTGATCGCGCCGGTGCATGGTTTTGCGGATGCAAACGACTACTACGCGAAAAGCAGCTCAAAGTGCTTGCTTGGTTTCATACAAGTGCCTACGCTGGTGCTTAATGCCGCCAATGATCCTTTTTTACCCGCATCGGCGCTGCCTAACGCGAGCGACGTCTCCAGCGCGGTGCAACTCGAAATTCCCGTGCATGGCGGCCACGTCGGATTTGTCAGTGCTGGGCCGCCGGGAAATATTGCGTGGTTGCCACATCGATTGTTGAGGCATTTTGATGCGCATGTGCATCCGCTTACGGGCAATTTCGGCGTGCCATAATCCAAAACCACTTTTGCGACACTATTGAACTTTTTGTATGACTACTTCCACTTCTGACCGCCGGCGTGTTGCACGCAGATCGACCACAGCCTCGGAGCGGCGCCGTTTAGCGCGTTTGCCGAGCCCATCAGCGCAAATATTTAAAGCCTACGACATTCGTGGCATTGTTGGCGAAACTTTGACGGCAGATACTGTTCGCATGATTGGCCAGGCAATTGGCAGCGAAGCCTTGGCGCGTGGTGTCACTTCCATTGCAGTGGGCCGTGATGGAAGGCTTTCTGGCCCTGAGCTTACCGGCGCGTTGACGCTTGGGATTACTGGCGCTGGCGTCGATGTCATTGATATTGGTCGCGTACCAACGCCATTGGCTTATTTTGCCGCTCATCACCTTGGTACTGAAAGTTGCATCTCGGTAACTGGAAGCCACAATCCATCGAACTACAACGGGCTCAAGATTGTTCTGGCTGGGCAAACGCTCTACGGCGACATGATTCAAGACTTGCGACGACGAATTGTCACCAATAATTTGTGTGAAGGTAATGGCCGTGTGCGCCATGCCAAGGTTAATGAAGCATATCTTGAGCGGATCTGTTCCGATGTCAAAGTTGCGCGACCGATGAAGTTGGTGATTGATTGTGGCAACGGCGTTGCCGGTGGTATTGCACCAGAGTTGTTCAGGCGTATGGGCTGCGAAGTGATAGAGCTTTTTTGCGAGGTCGATGGGCGCTTTCCGAATCATCATCCCGACCCGTCAAAGCCGGAAAATTTACGGGATTTGCAACGCGTGTTAAGGGAAACCGATGCGGAATTGGGCTTAGCCTTTGATGGTGATGGCGACCGGATTGGGGTGGTCACCAAAGATGGCGAAATCATTTTTTCGGACCGTCTGCTGATGCTTTTTGCCGCTGACGTATTGAGCCGTAACCCCGGCGCACAAATTATTTATGACGTGAAATGTTCGCGTTGGGTAGCCGAGTCGGTGCGTTTTCAAGGCGGCCAACCACTAATGTGGAACACTGGCCATGCACTGATTAAAACCAAGCTCAAGGAAACCGGCGCGCCATTAGCAGGCGAGATGAGCGGGCATATGTTTTTTGCTGACCGATGGTATGGATTCGACGACGCGATGTACGCCGCCGCGCGTTTGCTGGAAATCGTCTCGCGCTGGAAAGATGCCAGCTGGCCGTTGAAAAATTTGCCCAATGCCCTATCTACGCCTGAACTCAATTTGCCAATGAACGAAGGCGAGCCGCATGCCTTGATCAGTAAATTGCACCGCGAAGGGAAGTTCCCTAGTGCAACCAAAATCGTCACCATCGATGGCGTTCGCGCCGAATACAAAGATGGCTTTGGTTTGGCTCGGGCTTCCAACACCACGCCGGTCGTCGTGCTGCGTTTTGAGGCTGATTCGCCTTCCGCTTTGCGCCGGATTCAAAAGGAATTTCGCATCGCACTTAAGCTGGCGTGGCCCGGTATCGCGATCAATTTTTGAGCCACTCAGGCTCGCATGATGCGCTTGGTCTGCGTTTGAGGCGCTGCGCAGATGCCTGATATTGATATTTTTATGCGGTGGATTTGAACGAATTTTGCGCGCCTGATTTGGCGTTCACCGCTCGTCTGATTGGGAGATCATCTTTACTGCTCCCAATCATGTTTGCCCATGATCTCACCGCACCCTCTAATTCGCGTCCTAGTCCTCGCCTTATGCAGCGCCGCGTCTGGTTGCGCAGTGATAGCGGTTGCAGATGCAGTGGTCTCGACAACTGTATCAGTTGCCGGAACGGTGATTAGTACGACTGCATCAGTCGTCGGTTCGGGCGTCAAGGCAGTGACGGGTGGCAGCGAAGCGCCAGCAAAAAAATAGCACTATTTTTCGATCAATGCTTTTCCTTCATACGATTGGAGTTCACCGATGAGCGCAGAAACCCGATATTGCTATCACTGCCGTGTTCATCATCCCGCCGGCGAGACACGCCAAATCACCACTAAAACTGGTACACGCTGGCGTTGCCTGCGTAGCATCGAAGCCACCAGAATTAGCGAAGCGGAGCGCACGGCGTTTGGTCGTAGCGTCTCGGCGATGAATTCAGCCGAAGCGCAAAGTCGGGCGCAGCGCGTTAGCGAACTGCATCTCGATCAATGGAATCGCCGCTAGTCGCTTAGCGCGAAGGATCCAATAGACCTATTGAGACCTATTTGGCCGCCACGCGTTTGGTAGCAAGCATGGCCCAACGTCGCGTGTGCGGCAAATCGTTGTCAAGGTAATACGCTTCGCCGTTTTGAATCACCAGCAGGTCTTCAAATTTCGCGCCGAAACCATCCTTGGCGACGTGCGGTTCTATCGCCCACAAACCATCTTGCGGCGGACAATCGCTTTGTCGTGTGTGATTCCAATTTGGGGTTTCCAATGGCTTGCCGCGCGAAGCGCGCAAACTTTTAACTGCGAAGTACGCTGACTGCCGTGGCGCTAAGCCCCACACGCTTTTACCGCGCAGCAAGGCATTACTCTCCATCGTCACCCGATGCCCAAGCACCAACCCGATATGCTTTCGGTGACAGTTTTCCAAACCCTTGCGCTTAACTTTTTCGTTAACGCGCTGGGCGATTCCGCGCATCGTCAAACCGGCTTTCACGTCGGCCAAAACATCGCCGCGCAATTCTTCTAAAGCGCGATCCAGTTCCGCGGGTACGCCACCGTTACCAAAGCGCATCGCGAAGGAGGTGTCGACGGTGTAGCCATCAAAAATCGGCGCGCAATCCAGAATCACGGGGTCGTTGGGTTTCAACACGCGGTCGGTCGGCAGGGCGCCAAGCTGACCAAAGTCCCCTGGATAGGCGGTGCGATCACCGAACAAGGCGACCGGCACATGAAAGAAATTTTGTGCGCCAGCAATCTTCATATGCTTGTGAATTCGCCGCGCCACTTGTTTTTCAGTTTCACCGGCCTTGAGTGAAGCACCAACCACTTCGAGCACGTCAAAGGCAACACGCTGATGCTGGCGAAAACGATCCAGATCCGCCGCACTAAAGCCATGGTCGATCAAGCCGAACATTGTTTCTTTCTTTCGCAGATTTACGACGAGGTTAGCAAAGGCCAACTAGACGCAGGGGCAAAACCCCTACAGGTAGGCGATTGACTCGCCGATGCGCAGTTTAGTTTGCAAAACTTCGGCTACCACCGAACGAGCAGTCGCGTCGAGCCGATTTATCTGAGTTTCGATGCGGCCGCCAACTGCCTTCCGGTTGCGCCAGTCGATCAGCGAGGATGCGCAGCACAGCCGGATTCGCACCCATGCCGATGTGGCTAGCGTCGACTTCAATATTTTCGGTGAACGGGCTGTTGTCCTGAATGCTGCATGGCCAGGCCACAATCCCGTCGCTGCGGCTGTAGATTGAAGTCGTTGGTACCGGCGGCGCAACTTTCAAATCGGGAAAGCGAACTGTCTCGACATTGTCCTTTGGGTTAAAGCGGCGGTACAAACCACTAGCATTGCTCGCGCCTTCGTTACCAGCAAAAGGGCTACCGAGCGACACAACGATACGCACATCGTCAGGTCGCAATTTGGCGAGCTCACGCGCAAATAGTCCACCCAAACTCCAACCGACCAAGCTAACTTTTTGATCGTGCCGTGCACGCAATTCGTCGATACGCTGGAGACACGCATCAATCACGCCGGGCTGTGGCCCGAGATTGCGGCCCAATTTCCAACAATGCACTGAAAAGCCGTGCGTTTTGAGGAAGCGACGCAAAATCACTGTCGATTGACCACTCGCCGCTAGACCCGGAAAAACCAGTACCGGATGCCCGTCACCGCGTGGCATTGCGGTCAACAGCGGCCACAGTGCCAAGGTGCTAAGCATCTCCATTGGCGCGCGCATTTCCATCGCCAGCAGACGCAACCCGGGTGCTTTAACGGAATCGGAATTGGTTGTCATAGCCGTCCTTGAATTGGAGTGTCGTGGAAATGCATTCAGGCGGCGATCGTCTTGCGGAAGCCACTTGATTCGTCCTTGATGCCGTCGTACTACACCATCGCGTCAGTTTTGCTTTCCGTACTCAGGATCGCCAATACCGCCTGCGCATGTTCTGCCGCATCGCGCCCGAGGCCGGTCAAATAACCGCCATCAGCTTGAGTGAGCAAGCCTTTGGCATGCAAGCGTTGGGTAGCCGATATAACCGCCGCGCTGGCGGTTTTATGCACCTTGATCCCTTGTTGGCTGGTTGCCAAATCAAAGCGTGTCAGGGTGTTGAGTTCTTCGATGAGTTCTGGTGTGTAGGGCATCATTGTTCCTCGCTCAGTGGGATTTATTTGCGGACTGATCGGCTGGCTTTTCATCCGGCTTTGCCGACGATGGTGCTTGATCGCCGAGAATGGATTTGGCTGGACAGATAGAGAACATCGGACACTTTTTACAACCAACCGCGATGGCGATGGGACAAACTGTCATGGCGCACTCCCAAGTTGATGATGAAGATTTGAATCCTACCCGTTTTCTCGTTTTCTTTATGCGCGCTCAGAAATCCACGCGGCAACGCTGGCCAGTGCGGTGGCGAGGTGTTCGGGTTGGTTGCCCCCAGCCATCGCCATATCGGGTCGTCCGCCGCCTTTACCGCCCACTTGTTGTGCGACATGATTGACCAATTCGCCGGCTTTGATTTTGCTGACCAAATCGCTGGTCACGCCGGCTATCAGTGCAACTTTGCCGTCGCTGCTACTGGCTAATACGATGGCCGCTGATTTAAGTCTGTCTTTGAGCTTGTCCAAGGTCTCACGCAAAGCCGTCGCGTCTGCACCTTCAAGCACGGCGGCGAGAACCTTGATGCCGTTCACTTGCACGGCCTGGGCTAACAAATCGTCGCCTTGCGATGCAGCAAGTTTGGCTTTGAGTCGTGCGGTTTCCTTTTCCAGCACTTTGACGTGATCGAGAATTTGCGTAATGCGACTAGCGACTTCAGCGGGTTGCGCCTTGATGAGTTCTGCAGCATCAGCAAGCAAAGTAGCTTGTTGTTGCATCAAACTCACCGCCACATCGCCGCACACCGCTTCCACGCGCCGCACACCCGCCGCGACGCCGGATTCGCCGGTGATTTTGAACAGGCCGATATCGCCGGTGCGGGTGACGTGAGTACCGCCACAAAGTTCGCGGCTATTTCCAATATCGAGGACGCGAACTTCGTCGCCATATTTTTCGCCGAAAAGCATCATCGCGCCGGTTTTTTGCGCGTCTTCAATCGCCATTACTCTTGCCGAAGTGGCGGCATTGGCAATGATTTCGTCGTTGACCAGGCGCTCAATTTGCAAAATCTGTGCGGTGCTCACTGGCTGCGTATGCGCGAAGTCAAAACGCGTTTTGCTGTCGTCGACTTGCGAACCTTTTTGCTGCACGTGATCGCCCAGCACATCGCGCAAGGCCTTGTGCATCAGGTGCGTGGCCGAGTGATGGCGCATGGTGCGCGCGCGTGCTTTGACATCAACCAACGCCGTACCACCAGCACCAACTGACAAGCGGCCGGTGCTGACGACACCGTGATGACCAAACACTTTAGCTTGAATTTTTTGCGTGTCTTCCACCGCGAAAATCCCACCGCCAAAGCGCAGTTGCCCACGGTCGCCGACCTGTCCACCGGACTCGGCATAAAACGGCGTGGCGTCCAACACCACAATGCCGATTTCACCTTCGTTGAGCACATCGACAGTTGCGCCATCCTTGTACAACGCCAAAATTTTTGCGTTGCTTTGCAGCGTGTCGTAGCCATCAAATTGCGTCGCTTCGCCGCTGTAATCTAAGTTCGCTGCGACTTTGAATTTTCCGGCAGCACGGGCTTGGTCTTTTTGGCGCGCCATCGCGATGTCAAATGCGGTGCTGTCGACCGAGAAATTTCGCTCGCGACAAATGTCAGCGGTGAGATCAAGCGGGAAGCCGTAAGTGTCGTGCAGCTTGAACGCGGTTTCGCCGCTGAATAAGGCGATATTCGCGGCGCTCATGGCAGCCAACTCGGCATCGAGTATCGCCATGCCGTGTTCGATCGTCGCAAAAAAACGATCTTCTTCTTGCTTGAGCGTCGCCATCACGCGCGCTTGCGTGGCAACCAGTTCAGGATAAGCTGCGCCCATTTCGGCGACTAAATCCGGCACCATGCGGTGAAAAAATGCGCTGCGTGTGCCGAGCTTGTAACCATGACGAATCGCACGGCGAATAATCCGCCGCAGGACAAAGCCGCGCCCTTCGTTGCCCGGAATCACACCATCGGCAAGCAAGAATGAACAGGCGCGGATGTGATCGGCGAGCACGCGTAGCGATGGACTGCTCATGTCAGCGGCGGAAGTTTCGCGCGCCGCCGCCGCAATCAGCGTTTGGAATAAATCAATTTCGTAGTTGGCATGCACGTGCTGCAACACCGCCGAGATGCGTTCCAATCCCATGCCGGTGTCGACCGACGGCTTGGGTAGCCGATGCATCACACCGGCTTCATCACGATTGAACTGCATGAACACGTTGTTCCAGATTTCGATATAGCGGTCACCGTCTTCGTTCGGCGAGCCGGGCGGGCCGCCAGGAATGTCTTCACCGTGATCGTAAAAAATTTCACTGCAAGGCCCGCATGGACCCGTGTCGCCCATCATCCAGAAATTATCGGAAGCGTAGCGCGCGCCTTTGTTGTCGCCGATGCGTATCACGCGCTCGGGCGGCACACCGATTTGCTGGGTCCAGATGTCATAGGCTTCGTCGTCTTCGGCGTAGACCGTGACCCAGAGTTTTTCTTTCGGTAATTTGAATACGTCGGTGAGCAATTCCCAAGCGTAATGCAGCGCGTCTTTTTTGAAATAATCACCGAAGGAAAAGTTGCCCAGCATTTCGAAAAACGTATGGTGCCGCGCGGTGTAGCCGACATTTTCCAAATCGTTGTGCTTGCCGCCCGCGCGTACACATTTTTGCGATGTGGTTGCGCGGTTGTAGCTCCGTTTATCAAAGCCGAGAAACACGTCCTTAAATTGATTCATCCCCGCGTTAGTAAACAACAGCGTCGGATCGTCGTGCGGCACGAGCGAGCTGGAGGCGACGATTTGATGTCCTTTGGAGGCAAAAAAATCAAGGAAGGCTTGGCGAATTTGGGCGCTGGTTTTAGTCATGCTGAGGGCAATAAATTTGTAAATCAATCGTTTGATTTTACGCGATGCACGACCTATGGCACGTTCGCGCCGGACGAAAAAAGCCCGTCAATTCAACGCTGGCGGGCTTACCAAACCAGGTCAACTAACTTCTAAGCAAGCTACATTTCATCCTCCGCCCACAAATCGGGGCGGTCGGTAAATATTGCGGCGCAGCCCAGAGCGAAAAGACGTGACGCTTCCGCGATCGAATTCACGGTATAGCATGCCCACGGCACAGCCAACGTGTTCAGTGTGTCAGCTTGCGCCGCACTGACGTGGCGTGCCGCCATATGCACCGCATTTGCGCCAGTGCGAGCGAGTATCGATGACCAGTCGTCGGGAAGTTTTTCAAACAGCGCCGCGTAGGTAAATTCCGGCCGCAGGCTTTGCGTTTCATGCATCGCCGCTTGCAGCGCGTTGTGGGCGAAAGAGGAAATAACCCCGTTGCCATTCCAATGTTTGGCTAGCCATTGTCCGACGACCCGGCCAGTGGCGAGTTCGTGACCACTGGCAGGTTTGATTTCGATATTAGCCCACAAGCCAAGTCGCGCAATTTGCGCCATTGTTGCCTCGAGAGTTGGTGCTGGTGACACGCCGTCAAGGATACCAAAGGCTTTGTGAAACTTGCCACCGGTATCAAATCGCTGAATCTCCGCAATACTCAAATCAGCCACGCGGCCACTTCCGTTGGTCGTACGCTCCAGCGTCTCGTCATGTATCAAAAACGGTACGCCATCGCGGGAAAGCATTACATCGAACTCCACGCCGCGACAACCCAAGCGTGCTGCAATGCCGAGGCCGGCGAGCGAGTTTTCCGGCGCCAGCGCTCCGCCGCAACGGTGCGCGATGATGCGTGGATAGCGCATGTTGCCACTCACTGCTTGCTCTTTTGCGCTGGATTTGACACCACCGCCGCATTGGCGCGTTGTGAGGTCTCATCCAGTGCTTGCTTGGCGGGATATTTTTCGCTCCAGACAAACTGAACCATTTCCCGAAAAACAGCGCGCAAATTCTCGCGAGTGCTACCCGCGCGCAGACGCTCGCTGGCTTTTTTAGGCGCCGATAAGCGCTTTATCAAAGCTTCCTTTTGTGATGCGGGAAGGTTGTTAGTCTCTTGCAAAACCTTTAAACCGGCCACACCCATCGGTAAAAATGTGGTGCCTTTGACCCATTCGCGTTGTACGTCCGGCTGCATTAAAAATCGCACGAAGCGAGCCATCAGTTGATATTCGGGCTTCTTGCCGCCTGCCAAAACCCACAATGCGTTACCGTCCGGTAACACATCGCTTGCCCTGGCTTCACTCATGTCATCGTAAGTCGGCAATGGCACTACCGCAGCATCAACACCACGGCGTAGCATTTCACCGTATAGGGATGATTCGCCGGTCAGCATGGCGCATTCGCCACTCAAAAACCGCGTGTCAGCTTCCCGTCCCGCGCCGGCATAAACAAAATATTTGCTGCGTTGCCAGGTCGCCAGTAGCGCCAGATGTTTTACGTTCACCAAACCGTTTACGCGGAACATTGCCGCGTCGCGTTTGTTCATTGGTGTTGGCAAAATCGGCTGCCCGTGTTGCGCGGCGAGGTTCTCAACGTGAATCCAGCTGAAATTTGAACTAGTCAGCGGACACGTACTGCCGCTAGTGCGAATATCACCTGCCAATTCCTGTAATTCGGCCCAACTATGCGGTTCAGTGTTTGCCGCTTTACCCGCCTTGGTGAGCGCTGCTCGATTCAAAAACAGTACCGGAAAACTTAAGCCCAGTGGCAAGGCTTGTAGTCGTCCGCTAGCGTCATCGACCGCATCGGCGACTTGCGGCAAGAACTCTGCGGCGCTGAGAGTTTGGCCGTTTTCCTTCATCATCTGATGCAGCGGAATAAAGCGCGGTAGCGTGCCAAAAAATGCCATGCTATCGGCCACATCAAGGAAGCCCAAATGCACTCGCCCGTGTTGCTCGTTGTCTGTCGATGCGGCTTGCAAAATGACTTTACCTTTGCCTTTTTGCGCATCGTTAAAACGCAGCACGATAGTCGCCAGCGCGTCGAGCTTGCCGCCATCCAGCGCGTGCCGCAAGACAATTTCCTGCGCTCCGGCTGTCGTGGCGAGAAGCGAACAGAGCAGCAAAAGTAGTTTTTTCATGGCATGTCCAAATTGAGTAGCGACAACTCAAGTTTACACAGCATTGCGTCAGTTCGGCATCTCTCGTAAGCTTAGACTATTGGCATATGTCTAGGTCATCTGGACAGAGGATCAAATTGGAATGAACCGCAAACAACAACTAGCGATGTTAATCACGGCTATCAATCTGGCCGTGCTCTTGCTTTTCCCACCTTACGATTACGTGGCGCTGGCACGTGATGGCGTTGCGACCTTTAGCGGCTTTCATTTTTACTTTTCCGCACACGAAAATCTCGTGCTAAACAAGAATTTTCTGAATCTTGAAATCATTGTCGTGCTTATCAACGCCAGCATTGCTTTGCTCGTATCGCGCACGCTTTCAGGTAAGTCGGTCGCTATCGGCGGCAATCGCAATCAGCGCTACTTGTTGGCTGCAGTCTCATTCAATCTCATCATCATGTTGTTGTTCCCACCGTTTGAGAATTCGCTAGCCATCACCAAGGCAACCATACCGTCGCTGGAAGGGTTTTTCTTCGTTTTTGGTGACAATTCCCATCGACAAATCGTTGCCCCGATTTTGTATCTGGAAATCGCGCTCATTCTGATTAACGGCGCTTTACTTTGGTTAATGCTCAAGGATCGCACTCAGGTTGAGAAGAGTGCCGCCGAGCTACAAGAACTTGCACGCAAAGTGAACCTGGTGCGTAAGCCCTAAGCTGCATCAATCTCGTTATAATTCGCGCCCTGCAAACGGGCTGCAAAAAACCCAAACGCACGCTGTTGTAGCTCAGTTGGTAGAGCAACTGATTCGTAATCAGTAGGTCGCCAGTTCGATTCCGGCCAACAGCACCAGAACCCTAAGGCCTCCAGCGATGGAGGCCTTTTTTTCTGGATGACTAACGCGCAATAGCCTGCGACGTTGCCGTCTTTGGGAACAACAGTTTAAGGCTTAGCTGCGTTTGCTGCGCGTGCCGCACGTCTATCTTCGCGCAATTTCGCGCGGTCAGCTTTGGTGGTCGCGTGGTCGGCTTTCAGCGTTTGCTGATCGCCTTTAATTGCGGCTTTGTCAGCCGGTATTTCAGCCGTATTGCCGGTCTGCTTGTCTGCCCGAAGTTCGGCGACATCCGCGTGTTTTTGCCGACGATCAGCACGGGTAGTCGCATGATCCGCCCGTTTCTGCGCCTTATCTGCATGGATCACCGGGTTTGGCGTACGCGCCGGCGCTGCCTCTTGCGCCACCGCGCCGGTTGCCATTCCGACCAGAGAAATTGCAAAAACAGAACTCACAAGCGCATTTTTCGAACGGTTCAACATTTGATTCTCCTTAGTCAGATAAGTCTGGCAGGTAATCCAGATGTGGAAATAACGCCTATGGGGCGTCTATGTTGACTGTTTGAATGTAAAGAATTGTTTGCGCGAATTGGGATGGACTCGTTGCTTTATATAGCCGTTGCTGCAGGCTGTTATCCTTTGGCGGCGTAATCAAGCCACCGGCGTATGGACTTGGTGATGCGCAGCGCTTGATTTTCTGTAAGCTTTAACCGATCGTAGACCACGTTGACATACATACGATTGGCATAGGTCGTTGCAGTGACACAGATGGGATGAAGTGTCGGGCCGGTGACAGCAAACGCCACGGAATCAATTTGCGTACCATCGGCAAGCGTCAACGCATCAACTTTTCCGATATTGGTCAACATAGATGCCGACGGTGCCATTGCGGTGACCGCGTGCAGCATTTGCGCGCCGCGTTTAGTTGGTGGGAATGGCCTCGTTTCGCTATAAACCCCATGCACTAGGTTGCCGTCACCACTTTGCAAAATGCCTTTGAGCTGGGCGCGAATATCGATTGCCAAAGACCAGAAATCCGGCTCAGTCGCAATTTCATGCACCGTGGTCAATGTCGCTACATACAAGCCAAGATCGAATTCCGTTAAGTTGTCGGTGAGAACACCGCGCAAATCCGCCAGTGAGTTGAGCGCTAGATTGCGCTCGGCCCTTGTCTCAAATTCGTCGTTGATTGCCAGCACTTGCGCCGCGCCGAGAGCGCCATGCACGGTAGTGCCATGGGCGCGACAGGCTGTCAGGATTGCCGACGAGGTCTTGGCCGATACTTCAAACGGAATCATGTGAATATCTCGCGACGGTCGTACCCGCATATCAAAGCCGGGCAGTTGCTTGACAAACTTAAGCGCACTTTTGCCCTGATTAAGCCAGTACCTGAGTTTCTGCAATGAACCCAGTAAAGGGGATTTGCTCTTGATCAGATCGAGATCCTGTGCCGACGGATGCGCGCGCTGATAGCGCATAGGCATTTCTTCGCCGCCTGCACGACGCAATATTTCCAGCAGTATGTTCGCACCGGATTTACCGTCGGCGATTGCGTGATGAAACACCATCGCAGCGACGGATTTTTTGCCGCGACCGCCGAACAGGAAAAAGCGTGCCAGCGGGGCATTGCCCGAAAATGGGGTATCGAGTTGTGCCGCAATCGCCTTGCGCCAATCCTTAAACGCCGCTACCTCGGCACGCAGCGGGAAGTCCTTGCTCTTGACCGGCTTAAACCAGTATCGGTCATCCATCAACTCAAGACGAGCGCGAAGTAGCGGTTGCTCTTGCTGCACTACATGCAAGGCTTCGTTGATGCGGTCGAGGGTAAGCGAACCACTGATTTCAGCAAAACACACAAAGTTCAGGCAATACAGCTTGTCGAGAAAACAATAGATATTCTCAGTCGGTCCCAACCGTCGGTCCATGGCCGAGATCACTTTTGAGTGGCGTTTGCCCAAGCTAAGATTGCCGTTGTTCTTGGAATTGTCAGTCATTTAGCTATACCTCTTTTGGCCACATCTACGCGAATTTGCGCTGACTATTTCCCAATTGCCGCCGCCAGCCCTTCCGGGTCGGCAACGCTGACCCACAACAGCGAATGTTTCCTGAAGCCGATCACGCGCGGAATTCTTTTCACAAACGCAATGCTCAGGCCTTTGTAATGGTTGGTGCCAAAGGTCACCCCATCATCAGTCATGCTAAGCCGCAGACCCACAGCGGTGTACCAACGATGCGGGCCGTCGACGACCGTGTGATCGATATTGGAAAGTGTAGTTTTGACACGGAATCGACCGAAGCTTGCAATCAATTCGCCTTTGCTGGTGATCGTCACGCCGTCCTTTTCTGTGACTCCGAGCGCGAAAAAAAGCACGCTCCAGCGTTTGTCGAGACGGTAGGGGAAGTGTTTCGTTTTCATATTTTTTGTGTTGCCACGGCGTACCGTCAGCACCAAAGGTCGGAAATGAACATGCCAACCATGTTACCGAATGGCGCGGGAAATTCAGGGTACCAATACTGCCTGACCAGTGCACACCCATGATTCAAAGCAATTATTGCCCCAGTCGATGCCGACATTGTGCGTACAAACCGGTGCGGCAACTGCATTTGCACCTTTTTTCAAGGCTTTGAGTCGCAATTGCGTTAGAGCCGCCGCTTCGGGCGTCAGGCCATTTAATTCGTTGAGTACTGGCCGCCAAGTCCACTTGAAAACCAACAAGGCGACTTTAGCTTGCACGACAAACCGACGATTTCCCCATGCGGAACGCTGTTCAGACCTTCCACCGATTCGATGATTTTGATTTGGTTCAGTCTGACTTGTTCCTCCGGCGTGAGCATGGTGGTATCTTCAATCTTGATTCGGAACGCCGCGTTGTAGGCGTTATCGCCACCGTAGCCGAGCCCGACCGCGGCGCAACTCGAAAGCAGCGGCAGGATGCCGAGCACGAGCGCGATTGTTGAGCGACCCTTTTGCATGATTGGAAGCAATTGAGCCCCCTACTGCAACCCTACTTGACCCTTCCACATTTCCAAAATCCGACCACGGTCATAGGCCGTCCCACCTTTCATCGACCAAGCAATCGCAGGCAATTGCGTCGCGTCGCTTTTCACTCCTGCGCTGAACGCAACAAGGTCGGCGCGCTTCCCGACTACGAGGCTGCCGACATTGGTTTCGCGGCCTAGATATTTGGCACCATTCAGGCTGGCAACGCGCACTGCATCGGGCAGGGAGAAGCCCGCTTCAATCAGCAATTCGACTTGCCGCGTGGCTGAAAATCCAGCGATCACGCCGCCGTAGCCGGTAGGGTCGGTGCCTGCTACTAGCAGACCACCAGTATCGTGAAATTGCTTTTCCCAGGCCATGTTTTTTCGTAGCAGACTGGTCCAGCGCGCAGCGGCATCGCGGGCAATCAAAGTGTAGCGATTGACATAGGCTTCGCGCAGTTCCGGAATCAGCAAATCCAGCGCCGCTTGCGGGGCCATCGGGCGACCAGCGGTGAAGGTCTCAAAAATCGTTAGCGTTGAAGTGATCGCAACCTTGCGTTGAATCAGGTACTGCTGCAACTCCTTCATACGCGGATCGTTGATTGCCAGCCCATCCAGCCCAATTTCCACGGCTTTGCCGGCGGGGCATTCATCGGGCATTTTGTTGTCGACGAAATCGCTGGCAGCCAGAAACCCGTGTTCCAAATTATCGATGCCGCGCTCTGCAGCTTCGCGATAAGTTACCGAGCATAAATGGGCGGTGACTTTCGTATTTCGCGCATGAGCGGTGCGCACCATCGCTTCGAGTTGATCGCGGGTCAGATTGATGTAGCCCTTGAAAGAGTTGGCGCCTTCGTCAGCCCAATAGCCGATCATGCGCTCGACATCGGCAGACGTATTCAAACGCTGCATCTGCATCCCAAACGCCAAGGGGAAACTGCCATTGATAAACGGGGCAGTTACGTCAACGTCCGGCCCTATGGTCTTGCCGGCTGCGATGTCGCGGCGAACGTTTAAATCGGCATAGGGACTCATGCTGCCGCCCGTGCGCAATGTGGTCACGCCACCGGCCAGATATAGCGCGGGGAAGCTGCGAAATAAGGCGCCGTAATTGCCGCCTTTCAGTGTGTAGAAAAAATGTTCGTGCAGCAAAACAAAACCGGGTGTCACCAGCGCGCCCTTGAGGTCTTTCACCGTCGCGTCGGCGGGGATGCGTATGCGCTTTTCATCGCCGATATCAGCGATGTTTTCGCCGCGGATGATGATGGTTTGATTGTCGCGAATGCCCGCGCCGGTGCCATCGATGACTTGCGCGTGGGTGAGCGCCAGAACCGGTTCATGGAACAGCACAAATGGATTGGCTGCATCTTCAGCATGCGTTACGGTGACGGCAGCTATCAGTGCGATGTAGAGCAGGAGGCGGATCATAGTGATTCCTCTTTGGCGGAATAAAGCAACGGGGAACAGCGTATTACCAGCACCAATTGGCAAAATTATCCAGCCACTTTCAAGACATATCCGATTCGCGGGAAATGCACATGCACGGTGCCGGCGCGTTCGTCGTGGCGACGCAAAGTGTATTGCGTGACGGCAGCCGCGATCAATTCACCCTCGGTTGTTTCAGCACCAAAACTTTCAGCGGCAATGCTGACGGGAGTGCCAAGCGCGATGCCGTGTTCGTCCTGAAAAATTGCCGACTCTACCGGTGCAGGAATGGAGTTTGCAGCCAATGCAATTGCGTCCGTCGCGCTCAGTTTTTCTTGCTCGCCATGCCCAAAGGCGGCCATGCTGTCCATCCATTTCAGAACCCGCGGTGCGACTTGAAAAATATCCGCCATTACCGGCACGCAGACACGGGTGAACCACAGCGAGTGGTAGGCCGCGAAGTCGGCAATGCTTGGTGCAGGGCCAAGCAAAAATGCGCTTTGCGCCAGCATTGCTTCCAAGCGTAGCAAATAGCTTTTGCAAGCTGCTGAAGAATCCGCGGGGCGCAGGCGGGTCATGCCGCCACTCATCTTGGCGCGATCCTCGCCAAACGCCATTCGCGCTTCCGGTGGTGCGTTAGCGAAGGCTTGTGCGGCACCTTTGGGGCCAAGGTTGTAGGCCATCGCTGCCCAGAACAGCGTGGTGTCCGCCCACTGCGCGACGATGCGCGCATTGCCCTCCGAGTCGGCTGGATATAGGGTCGGACTCGGTTGGAGTTGTTCCAGTTGATCGCAAATCAATGCGCTGTCGCAATAAATGTCGGCACCGATCTGCATGCAAGGTGTTTTGCGATAGCCGCCGGTGAGTGCGACCACATCCGGTTTTGGCATGATGGACGGGATGATCACCGACTTCCAGGCCAGCTTTTTGTAGCCGAACACCAAGCGAACTTTTTCTGAAAACGGTGATGCGGGATAGTGATGCAAAATGATTTCGTTCATGGATTTACCCCTTTAAATTTTGTGCTTGGTCTGACTAGGCTATTGCCGATGAAGCCCGTAGAACGTTCCTTGACCGGTGACTGGAGCAGGGCGCCGATGCTCATCCCAGCACCGTGGTGATTTCAGTATTCACCGTTGTCATCAGTTTGTGCACCGGGCATTTGTCAGCGATGGCGAGCAATTCGGTGCGCTGCACCTCGGTCAGATCGCCCTCCAGATATAACGTGGCGGTCAGTCGATACACCCCCCGGCGTTCGTCGCTAGCGTCACGACCAACGCTGACCCTTATGTCGGTCAGTGCAATATTCTTGCGTCGCGCGTACCAGACCAGCGTCAACGCTTTACAACTGCCTAGCGCGGTATCGTATAGGTCATGCGGCGATGGTCCGCTGTCGTTACCACCTTCTTCGACCGAGCCATCGGCGGCAAGCAGATGATTGCGGACATGGACGATATGTCGCATGGGCTGAGTGAGATCGCGAATGACGTCGATGTTCATGATTGGACCTTTCTCTGTGGAGTGGACTCCAGCTTAGCGCAGTCGAGGGGCCGAGGTTGATTCAAAATTTAAGAGCTGACGACTAGAATTGCAGTGATAGGTAAATAATTTGTTCATTAGAAAATCCATCTAGGAGCAGGAAAATGCAAATTGCAAATAAGGTGTTCATCATTACTGGCGGTGCATCGGGTTTGGGTGCGGCGACGGCACGGCGATTGTTGGAAGCGGGTGGCAAAGTTGTGATGGCAGATTTGAACCAAGCGGCGGGCGACGCACTGGCGACCGAGCTTGGCGCGAATGCGGTTTTTTCGTTGACCAACGTATCCGACGAAGCGAGCGCGCAGGCCTGTGTGGCACTGGCGTTGAGTCGTTTTGGTGGTTTGCATGGCTTGGTGAATTGCGCCGGCGTTGGCCCTGCAGAAAAAGTTCTAGGCAAAAACGGCGTGCATGCACTGGCATCGTTTTCACGCACTATCAACATCAACGTAATCGGTACTTTCAATATGCTGCGCCTCGCCGCCGAAGCGATGAGCGCGCAAGATGCCGGCACTACCGGCGAGCGTGGGGTGATTATCAACACCGCATCGGTAGCAGCATTTGATGGACAAATCGGGCAGGCTGGATATTCGGCATCTAAAGGTGCAGTGGTGGCGATGACGCTGCCGATAGCGCGCGAGTTGGCGCGATTTGGTATCCGCGTCATGACGATTGCACCGGGGATTTTCGAGACACCGATGTTGTTGGGATTGCCACAGGAAGCACAGGATTCATTGGGCAAGATGGTGCCGTTTCCGCCGCGCCTCGGGTGGCCTGTGGAGTTCGCGGCGTTGGCGCAGCACATTATCGAAAATGAAATGTTGAACGGCGAAGTGATACGACTTGACGGGGCAATACGGATGGCGCCGAAGTAAATTGACGATGCGCCAACATGCCGGTTGGTGCTGGTGTGCGGTGTCGGCTTAGTACAGCCGACCCGCTGCGCAGGCGCAAAGCAGTGCTTTGCGAAATCCCTACTTCGCCGCTGTTAAAACCATGTCCGTGAGTTGCTACCACTGCGGTTTGCCGATTCCGCCTGCTGCAGATTTTTCTGTGCGCATCAACGACACGCCACAAGCCATGTGCTGTGCGGGTTGTCAGGCGGTCGCGCAGGCGATTGTCGACAATGGCCTGACGCGCTATTACGCGCATCGTGATGCACTGCCGGAAAGTCCGCGCGAGGCGGTGCCTGCAGCCTTGCAAGAACTTGGTCTATTCGATCATCCGAGCTTGCAAAAGAATTTTGTTCATCGCGTGGATGATGATGAAAATCAGTGCGAAGCGAATTTATTGCTCGAAGGCATCACTTGCGCTGCCTGCGTGTGGCTCAATGAAGCGCAGTTGCGCCAGCAGTCAGGCGTGACGGCGGTCAGCGTCAACTATTCAACGCGTCGTGCCCGCGTGCAGTGGGATGCACGACTGACCAAACTTTCGAACATTCTCGCCGCGGTGGCGGCGATTGGTTATCGCGCGCATCCGTACGACATCGCGCGCGCCGAAGCTTTGGCGCGGGCCGAGCGCAAACGCGCGCTGTGGGGTTTATTTGTTGCCGGATTCGGCATGATGCAGGTGATGATGTACGCCGTGCCGGTTTATTTGGCCGATGTCGGGGTGGGCGGCGACATGAGTGTCGGCGTCGAACAACTTATGCGTTGGGCAAGTTTGATTTTGACGCTGCCGGTGGTTTTGTATTCAGCTGCACCGTTTTTTATTAGTGCGCGACGCGACTTGATGCGGCGCCGAATGGGTATGGATGTGCCGGTGGCGCTGGGCGTTGGCGCGGCTTTTCTGGCCAGTGTTTGGGCGACGCTTAGCGGCAGCGGCGCGGTGTATTTTGATTCGGTGACGATGTTCGTTTTCTTTTTGCTGTCCGGCCGCTTTTTGGAAATGCTGGCCCGACAAAAATCTGCGCGCAGTGTGGAAGTGATGGCGCGGGCGGTCCCCAGCTTTGCCGAGCGCATGAATGGGAGCAATTTCGAGCGTGTCGCGGTGGCGGATTTGTGCATCGGCGACTTGGTGCGTGTTGCGCCCGGTGACACGGTGCCCGCAGATGGCGTGGTGATAGATGGGCAAAGCAGCGCGGATGAATCTTTACTTACTGGCGAAAGCATTCCAGTGAAAAAGAATTGTGCGGATTTGTTGGTCGGCGGCAGCATCAATATTGATAGTCCCTTGGTGATGCGAGTCGAACAATTGGGTGAAGGCACACGTCTGGCAGCGATTACCCGCTTGATGGAACGTGCGGCCACGGAAAAGCCCAAGGTGGTGTTGCTGGCTGATCGAATTGCCGGACGTTTTGTTGTGGCTTTGCTGTTGCTCGCAATAGCGAGCGGCGTGTTTTGGTGGTGGCTGGAACCAGCACGCGCACTGTGGATTTTTGTCGCGGTGTTGGTGGTGAGTTGTCCCTGTGCGTTATCGCTGGCGACTCCCGCCGCGCTTACTGTTGCGACCGGCGCGATGGCCGCGCGTGGCGTGCTGGTGACACGTGGCCACGCCATCGAAGCACTAGCGCGCGCGACGCATTTTGTGTTCGACAAAACCGGCACCCTAACTGAGGGTCGTATGGCAATAGTCGAAGTAGTTAGCTATGTTGGCAATGCGACACAGGCGCGAAAAATTGCAGCAGCGCTGGAGCGCGGATCGAAGCATCCGATTGCGCAGGCCTTGCACGCTGATGACGATTTGTCGTTGATCCTCACCAATGCAAAATCAATTTCCGGCGAAGGCGTAGCGGGCGAAATCGACGGCGTGATGTGGCGATTGGGGCGGGCGGAATTTGTCGGTGCTTTGCATGGCATTGCCATACCCGCGCAAAGCATTTCGCCAGTTGGTGCTAGTGACACGCTGTTATATCTAGGCAACGCTAGCGGATATGTTGCAGCAATTGCCTTGCGCGACACGGTTCGTACTGATGCTGCACAAACCATCGCGGCACTTAAAGCCATGGGACTCAGTTTGTCGATTTTCAGTGGTGATTTACCCACCGTCGCCGCGCGGGTTGGTGAGCAACTTGGCATTCAAGATGCGCGCGGCAATATGCTGCCGCAGGACAAGTTGGCTGCGGTTAGAGCCTTACAAGCTAAAGGCGCGATCGTTTGCATGGTCGGTGATGGCGTCAACGACGCACCGGTGTTGGCACAAGCGCAAGTGTCGATGGCCATGAGCGGCGGAGCGGATTTGGCACGCTTGAATAGTGACATTGTGTTGCTTGGGAGTCGCCTGGAGGCAGTCACTGACGCATTGTTGCTGGCGCGGCATACGATGCGCATCGTGCGGCAGAATTTAGCGTGGTCTTTCGCCTATAACTTTTTGGCGATTCCACTCGCGGTGGTTGGTTGGGTCACGCCGTGGATGGCCGGTATTGGAATGTCATCGAGTTCGTTGCTGGTCGTGCTTAATGCGCTTCGTCTGCAAGGAGACAAGCGCTAATGGACATTCTGTATTTGTTGATACCGCTATCGCTGCTGTTGGTGTTCGTGATTGCGGTGATTTTTTGGTGGTCGCTAAAAAGCGGCCAGTTTGAAGATCTCGATGGACCGGGACACAGCGTGGTGATGGACGACGATCGTCCGCCAGAAGACGCTAAACCAAAAATATCTGCTGCTGACTAAACCGGCCGTCAATCCCACGCAAACGGGAATGACGGCCGGTTCAATGCTGCACAGAGCAATCAGAATTTAAAGCCGTAGCCAACACCGACCAAGACTGGATCGACTTTCACCGTGCTAAGTTTGCCAAACACGGTGTTACTCAAATTCGTTTGGATATAAACTTTTTTGATGTCGAAATTCAGGTAGGAATTACTACCGACTTTGACATCAAAGCCGACTTGCAATGCGCCGCCCCAACTATTTTTGTCAAGGTAGTTGCTGCCCGTATTGCCACCACCAAGCGTGCGGGTCACCGCATCCAAAGGACCAAGGCTGACGTTGGAAATTCGCGTGTAATTGATGCCCGCACCGACATAAGGACGCAGCTGTGCATCCGGCGCGAAGTGGTATTGAAGCGTCAAAGTGGGTGGCAAATGTTTAAAAGTACCGGCCTTGAATGCGCCAGCTGCGCTGGCCGTGATGTTGACGTCGTGGCGCTGCGGATAAGTCAGAATCAACTCCGCCGCTAGATTTTTGTTCAAGAAATAGGTGAAATCAACTTCTGGAATTGTTTTGTTGCTGACGTGTATGCCATCGGTTGGGATAGCCGCTGCTGCAATCGCCTCAGACTTATTGTCGGTGTCGATATGCACTGCACGCACACGCATCATCCAGTTGCCTTCACTTTGCTGTGCCATAGTGGCGGTTGAACCTAGAGCGATTGCGGTAGCAAGCGCAAATTTAACGAGCTTCATCATGCTTCCTTTCAAATTATTAAGAAAATTGAGACACGGAAGCCGCAGATGCTAAACACTCAACACTGTCACCACTTGATTTAGATCAACTTAACTAACATTTGGTGCGTTGCAATAAAATAATCTTCAATTCGTCGCGTTTGATGTCTGTTAGTTGACATAGATCAAGCGGCGGCGGGATGATAATTTCTATCATCGCCACAGGTTTTCTGGGAGAAATAAATATGCAAGTGTCAGCGACGTATAACTATCAAGTCGTGCGCCAATTCACTGTCATGACGGTGGTTTGGGGCATTGTCGGGATGCTGGTCGGCGTCATCATCGCCGCCCAGTTGATTTGGCCGGAACTCAATCTGAGTGAATATTTAAGCTATGGTCGTTTGCGTCCATTGCATACCAATGCGGTGATTTTCGCCTTTGGTGGTTGCTCCCTTTTTGCCACGTCGTACTACGCAGTGCAACGCACATGCCATACCCCGTTGTTTGCGCCGGGGCTTGCCGCATTTACCTTTTGGGGTTGGCAATTGGTCATCGTGTTGGCGGCGATCACGCTACCTATGGGCATGACTCAAGGTAAAGAGTATGCCGAGCTGGAATGGCCTATCGATATTTTGATTACCCTGGTCTGGGTGTCCTACGCGGTAGTCTTTTTCGGTACGCTGATAAAGCGGAAAACACCGCATATTTATGTCGCCAATTGGTTTTTCGGTGCATTTATTTTGACTGTTGCCGTGTTGCATTTGGTCAATAGCGCCGCAATGCCGGTGTTCTCATCGCCGATCTGGAAATCCTATTCCGCCTATGCCGGTGTGCAAGACGCGATGGTGCAATGGTGGTACGGGCACAACGCGGTCGGATTTTTTCTAACTGCCGGGTTCCTTGGCATGATGTATTACTTTGTGCCCAAACAAGCGGGTCGACCGGTGTATTCGTATCGGCTATCGGTGGTGCATTTTTGGGCGCTGATTTTTACCTATATGTGGGCTGGTCCGCATCATTTGCACTACACCGCATTGCCGGATTGGACGCAATCTTTAGGGATGATTTTCTCACTGATTCTGCTGGCGCCAAGCTGGGGTGGGATGATTAACGGGGTGATGACGATGTCAGGCGCATGGCATAAATTGCGCGACGATCCAATTTTGAAATTCATGATTACCTCGTTGTCGTTTTATGGCATGTCGACCTTTGAAGGCCCGATGATGGCGATCAAAACAGTCAATGCCTTGTCGCACTACACCGATTGGACCGTTGGTCATGTGCATTCCGGTGCCTTAGGTTGGGTGGCGATGGTGGCAATTGGTTGCACCTACTACATGTTGCCGCGCCTGTATGGCAAACAAGAAATGCATTCGATGCGACTAGTGAATATTCACTTTTGGGTAGCGACTATCGGCGTTGTTTTGTATATCGCCTCGATGTGGATTGCCGGCGTCATGCAGGGATTGATGTGGCGCGCGACCAATGCCGATGGCACTTTGACCTACGCATTCGTTGAATCGGTAAAGGCGACCTATCCGTTCTACATGGTGCGCTTGCTTGGCGGCTCATTGTTTCTCTCGGGCATGTTGCTGATGGCCTACAACAGCTATAAAACTATCGTCGGTGGTCGCGCCTACAACGCGCCGGTGTTGGCACCCGCGATGGCAGCGGCACACTAATAATTCTGGCTAGGAGCTTCTCAACATGTTGACGCATGAAACAATCGAAAAAAATGTCGGCTGGCTAATGGCGCTGATTATTGTGGCAATCAGCTTCGGTGGCTTGGTTGAAATTGTTCCACTGTTTTTCCAGAAATCCACTACCGTTGATAGCGAACTAGTCACCACTGGTTTGGTTAAGCCTTACGATCCGGTGCGATTATCGGGTCGCGATGTTTATCTGCGCGAAGGTTGCTACAACTGTCACTCGCAAATGATTCGGCCGTTCCGCGCAGAAACCGAGCGCTACGGACATTATTCGGTGGCTGGAGAGTTTGTTTACGACCATCCATTTCAATGGGGTTCGAAGCGCACCGGCCCTGATTTAGCAAGGGTTGGCGGACGCTATTCAGATTTATGGCATCGTACGCATTTGACCAATCCGCGCGATGTGGTGCCTGAATCAAATATGCCTGGCTATGCGTTTTGGATCGCCCGATCAAGGATGCCGATTCGATTGAAGAAAAAATGCGCGCCTTACGCGCGGTCGGCGTTCCCTACACTAACGAAGAAATCGCCGGCGCGCGGAAAACGCTTGACGGTGTCACCGAGATGGATGCGCTGATTGCCTACTTGCAAGGCATGGGCACCGCGCTCAAGCAAACGCGCTAGGAGAAAGCCATGGACATCAATGACATCCGTTCAGTTTTTACCGTGCTGGCCATGACGCTTTTTGCGGGGATTGTCTGGTGGGCATATTCAGATAGACGAAGCGCCGCCTTTGATGAAGCGGCGAGGATTCCACTTGATGATGATTTGCCATTAAGCGGGCAGGAGATTACAGGTAGCGAAAAAGGGAAATTTTCATGAGTGATTTTGTCAGCGGGTTTTGGAATATTTACATCACCGCAATCAGTCTGATTAGCATATTGTTTTGCGTACTGTTGTTGTGGTCGCAGAGCACACATAAGTCGACGGGTGGTGTACAAACCACTGGACACGTGTGGGACGAGGATCTCGAGGAATACAGCAATCCGATGCCAAACTGGTGGCGCTGGTTGTTCTATCTCACGGTAATTTATTCACTGGTCTACCTCGCCGTCTATCCCGGTTTGGGTTCGTATAAAGGCAGCTTCGGATGGACATCGACCAACGCATATGACGCTGAGCAAAAACAAGCCGAACGTGACTACGGTCCAATATTTGAAAAGTATCGCGCAATGGATATTCATGCAGTAGCGGCCAGTACCGAAGGCAAGGAAATGGGGCAGCGCTTGTTCATGACCTATTGCGCGCAGTGTCATGGCTCGGACGCGCGTGGTGCCAATGGTTTTCCGAATTTGACCGACAAAGACTGGCTGTGGGGCGGTACCGCAGCGCAAATCAAAGAGTCGGTCGCGCTCGGACGCGATGCGATGATGCCGGCCAAAGGTTTGAAACCAGACTTAAATGGTGAGCAAATTACTGATTTGGCCAACCACGTGCGCTCGCTATCAGGGCTTGCCAATGACGCAACTCGGGCAAAGCGCGGCAAAGAGCTATTCACCACCGCATGCGCTGCGTGTCACGGCCCGGAAGGCAAAGGCACGGTTGGTTTGGCGCCAAATTTATCTGATGGCAGTTGGCTGTATGGCAGCGCGGAATCGTCCATTGTCGAAACTATCACCAAGGGTCGCAGCAATCGCATGCCCGCATTTGGTGAATTTTTGGGTGAAGCCAAAGTGCATTTGCTCACCGCTTATGTCGTGAGTTTGGGGGGCGCGATGGCAGATAACAGCGTGTCGCCAGCACCAACTGACACCGCCGCCGCACCATCTGCGGCACCAGCGGAGGCAGCGGCAGGAAAATAATCTGGCCGGTTTATGAGTAATAACGCAGCGCCTCGACGAGTTATTCCTATCGTCGAGGTGGCAGAAGATAGTCTCTACGAAGTTCGCCGGAAAGTTTATCCGCGCGCAGTCACTGGTACGTTTGCCAGATGGCGCTGGACCTTGGTGTGGTTCACGCAGATTCTTTACTACGGCATGTGCTGGATGCCGTGGAATGGTCGGCAGGCCGTGCTGTTCCATTTGGTCGAGCGAAAGTTTTACATCTTCGGCATGGTGTTGTGGCCGCAAGATGTATTTTTCTTGGCCGTGCTATTAATTATTTCGGCATTTTCACTGTTTCTTTTCACCGCCGTCGCCGGTCGATTGTGGTGTGGTTATGCTTGCCCACAAACCGTTTACACCGAAATATTTTTGTGGGTCGAGAAATTTTTCCAAGGCGATCGAGCGCAGCGCATGCGCCGTGACGCTGCGCGCTGGAAGCCGGAAAATGCGGCGCGACGCTTCGCCAAATATTTCACTTGGGCAGCAATATCACTATGGACAGGCTTTACCTTCGTTGGCTATTTTTCGCCGATGAACGAACTGGTTGATAGTGTGTTGAATTGGCAAGTCGGGCCGTGGGAGCTGTTCTGGATATTGTTCTATGGCGGCTCAACCTATATGGGTGCCGGCGTATTGCGCGAGCAAGTGTGCAAATACATGTGCCCTTACGCGCGGTTTCAAAGCGTGATGTTCGATGCGGACACTTTGGTCATCACCTACGACACCGAGCGTGGTGAGGCGCGTGGCGGACGTAAGAAGGGTCTCGTCAATCGCGATATCGCTAGCGCCTCCGGCATGGGTGATTGTGTTGATTGCAGCATTTGCGTACAAGTTTGTCCGACCGGTATCGACATTCGCAATGGCTTGCAATACGAGTGCATCGGTTGCGGCGCGTGCATTGATGCTTGCGATCAGGTGATGGAAAAAATGGAATATCCGAAAGGATTGATTCGTTACTCGACACAAAATGCCTTGGCAAAACACTGGCAGCTTGGGGATATCGTCAGACACATTGTTCGCCCACGCATCCTGATTTACAGCACTTTGCTCGTCTTGGTGGGCTCAGCGTTCATTTGGGGTCTGGCCAGCAAACCAGCACTGCGAGTGGACGTGAGCCGGGATCGCGCATCTTTGGCACGCGAGGTCGAGGGTGGGCTGATTGAAAACGTGTATCGATTGCATGTAATGAATGTGTCCGAAGTGACGCGGCGATATGCAGTTAGCGTGAGCGGACTGAGCGGCATAGAATTTGTTGGCGAACATATTATTGAAGTACCTGCCACTTCCGCACAGTCGACCACCTTGCGCGTCCGCGCACCTGCTGACGGAAAACGCGGCGCACATGTCATTTATTTCGATGTCAAATCTATCGCCGACGAACGCATCAAAGTGCATGAAAAGGCGAGTTTCATACAGCCGTGAGGACACCATGAACAACCCACTTTTGCGCGCCGCTGATAGCGGCCCGTGGTATCGCGAGCCATGGCCGTGGGCGTTGATGAGCGGCCCATTTATTGTCATTGTCGCGGGACTATTCACGGCTTATTTAGCGGTGGTGAGCAACGATGGCTTGGTTACTGAAGATTATTACAAGCGCGGCTTAGCCGCCAACCAGACTGTCAGCCAAAGCGATGTAGCAATAAAGCTTGGCTTGACGGCGCGCATTTATGTCGATTCGCAACAAATGAAAGTTGATTTGAGCGCACGTGAATCAAGCTTTCTGTTGCCAGGCAAATTGGTGGTAACCGTCTCACATCCGACGCGCGCGGGACTAGACCAATCACGCACCATGGCGCTGATCGATGGAAGTTATTCGGCAGCGTATCAACTGCCGGCGGCGGGGCATTGGCTGGTACTGGTAAGCGATGAAGCGCAAACCTGGCGGTTGATGGGCAACGTCGTTTTGCCCAGCGCAGGTGCAACAGTGATTGGATATTCAGGTCAAAACGAACGCCAACAAAAGGAGTAAATCATGCGCATGATTTCTGTTGTGTTGTGGCCCGCATTTTTGGTCGGTGGCATTGCGGAGGGTCTATTTTTTACCGTCATCAATCCGCAAGAGCTTTACTTATTTGGACACCCAGTCACCTATTCACCATTGGCGACATATTCGATTGGCTTCTTTGCTTTTTGGGCACTGTGCGCTGCATCAAGCGCACTCACCTTCTTGCTGCTTCGCAGTGCCGAGGATATAAATCGCCAAGCATGAGTTGGTGCTGGCAAGACGCTGTTGCGTGCATCGGCCATGCGCCGTGAAAACCAAATGACCTTGACGAAATTAACAAAATGCCCGGGAAGAATAGCTAAAACTGATTTCAAATTTATCTGATAAATCCTGTGCATCCTGTAAAAGTTAATTAGATTCTTTACAGAGAGTTCAAGCGCCGAAAAATCTGATTCATCTCACGGCTTAGTGCGCCGTGGTTGACGTATTCAAACGTTCCACTATTTTTGAGTTCCAGTGCGGCACGCATAAACGCACCGAAAGCTGCCAGTGCCAAAGAACCGCCGACACTAAGCCGCTTGACTCCCATAGCAGCGAGCTGAGATTGCCCCAAGTCGCTACCTTGTATCGCCATCATCACATTGACCGGACGGTCGACCGAGCGCATTAACACTTCGAGGTCGGCGCGCGTTTTCAAGCCAGGTGCAAACAACACATCAGCACCGACTTCTTGATAGGCTTGCAGGCGTTTGATGGTGTCGGTCAAATCCGGCTTGCCAAGAAAATAATTTTCGCAGCGGGCGGTCAAGGTGAATTTGAAAGCTAAACCACGCGCCGCTTCAACGGCGGCGCGCACGCGCTCAACAGCCAGTTCAAAGGGGTAAATCGGATCACCCGCGCGATTCGTCGAATCTTCTATCGAGCCGCCGACCGCACCTGCTTGCGCTGCCATTCGTATGGTTTCAGCGACGACTTCTGGTGCGTCACCAAAGCCATTTTCTAGATCGGCATTGATGGGCAAATCAGTGGCAGCTGCAATTTCCGCGACGTGAGCTATCACGAGTTCGCGGCCAACGCAGTTGTCGGCCAAGCCGCGCGAAAACGCATAGCCCGCGCTAGTCGTGGCGAGTGCCTCAAAGCCGATATCAGCCAGCAATCGAGCGGTTCCGATGTCCCACGGATTGGGCATGATGAAAGAATTGTCAGCGGTGTGCAATGCGCGGAAACGTAGCGCTTTTTCGACTTGATTCGACATTAGCGGTTCCCTCAAAAGTGGAGCAAAGCAGTATCGTTATTCTGGCCAGAGCACTCGGCCGGCTTGTATTTCATCAAAAAACCACTGGTGAAAACCCCGAGCAAGTAGCCATTCAATACGGTCACCGCGCCAAAATATTTTGCGCCGTTCGAAATTCGATGTCGTGCCTATGGTCTTCATAAAATCGGCAGTGCGTCGCAAGTCGGCGACAAAAACCGGATCACGGCGCATCGCCAAAAGCCACTCAGTGAGTCGCGGATATTTTGTCGCGTCGAGTACAAATCCCATCGGTCGCAACGCAGCCAAATGTGGCCACAAAGCGAATTCAGCAATCGTGTTGTGGCCAAACGGCAGGGGCGCTGAATAGTTGGATAGCACCGCTTCGATGCGCGCGAATAGTTGTTCCAAATCCTTCTGCCCAGCTTCTTTTAGCCCCGGTAACGGCGCATCGTCACGCTCGGCCCAAGTCCAGATCGAACAATCCAACAAGATTGCATCCATGCGCACATCAGCGAGTCGCTCGAGCGCACGTGCTTCAACGCGGGCCTTCAACTCAGCGGGATAAATTGGTCGCGCGGGGTATTTTTGATCAAGAAATGCGAGGATGTCACTCGAATTCACGACGCAAATATCATCATCGAGCAATACCGGTACTTCTGCGCGAGGATTTACTGCAAGCAAGCGTTGGTGTTGATCGTGGCTGAGTGCGTCGACGGTCTCAAAGACCAGCTCCTTGTATTCCAATGCCATCGCCACTTTGCGAGCGAAAGGCGAGAATCCGTTTGAAAATAGTGTCAGCATGAGATAGTCCGCATCGAATTAAGTGGAGTTGCAAACTCTAGCTTATTTGTCGTGCGGCTTATCATGCCAACTTGTACTAAGCTTTTTCCCTGTTTCGGAGTCTCATTCATGTTGCCCAAGCTGCCCTCGTCAGCCACCGATCCGGTGAACCCTCAAAAAGCCCGCACCGGTCTTACACGAATTTGGTACGCCACCACCTACTCGGCAGCCGGCTTGCATGCCGCGTGGTACGAGACCGCGTTTCGGCAGGAATTGTTGTTGGCGATGGTGATGTTACCGACAGCATTTTGGCTTGGCGGCACTTGGATCGAGGTCTCGCTGTTGGTCACTACGGTGGTCATCGTGCTCATCGTCGAATTGCTTAACACCGGGATTGAAGTGGCGATTAATCGTATCGGTTTGGAGTATCACGAGCTTTCAAAGCTCGCCAAGGATTTGGGCAGTGCGGCGGTGCTGCTGTCACTTTTGCTTTGCAGTGGCGTGTGGCTGACGGCCTTATATCACCGATTTATTTAGCGCGGAGTTGCGAATTCTGCGCGAAAAT
The DNA here is from genome assembly GCA_016721505.1 of Rhodocyclaceae bacterium. Taxonomy (GTDB): domain Bacteria; phylum Pseudomonadota; class Gammaproteobacteria; order Burkholderiales; family Rhodocyclaceae; genus JADKHX01. Next base: position 75,830 of record JADKHX010000012.1, read on the forward strand.
CTCGGTTTGATTTTTGCTTGATTGAGATTTCCCAAAATGCTTACCGTTTATCGTCGCCAGATTGCGATTTGGCTGTTCATTTGTAGCGCTATGGTGTTCGCCACATTGATTGTTGGTGGTGTCACGCGCTTGACGCATTCAGGTTTGTCCATCGTTGAATGGCAGCCCATTGTCGGCACGATCCCGCCATTGAATCAAGCAGAATGGGACGCGACCTTTGACAAATACAAATTGACGCCGGAGTATCAACAAGTCAATCAGCATATGTCGCTTGATGAATTCAAAGGCATTTTCTATTGGGAATACTGGCATCGCATTCTGGGGCGACTCATCGGCGCGGCATTCTTTATTCCGTTCTGCTATTTTGCGTGGCGACGCGCGCTGGACTGGCCGCTGGCAAAAAAATTGATGGGCATCTTTATCCTCGGCGGCATGCAAGGCGCGATGGGTTGGTACATGGTCAAAAGCGGCTTGGTTGACGATCCACGTGTCAGCCAATATCGATTGACTGCGCACTTGTCGCTGGCGTTTTTGATTTTCATCGCACAAATGTGGGTTGCGCTTGATCTATTAAATCCGCGCTCGGTTGGTGGTTTTAGCGCGGCCGTGCGTAGTCTGCAAAAGACCGCATTGGCGATGATTTTTCTATTGGCCTACATGATCGTCAGTGGCGGCTTTGTCGCTGGGATACGAGCGGGCAAGGCTTACAACACGTTCCCTTTGATGAACGGGAATTTTGTGCCGCCTGAAATATTCGACATTCAGCCGTGGTATTTGAACTTCTTTAACAATATGGCGACCGTGCAATTTGACCATCGCTTGGGTGCGTGGGTAATAGCATTTCTTGCGCCGTGGTTCTGGTTAAAGCTGCGCGCGAAGTCTGTTGCCGCTGAAATTTCTGCCCAGACGCGACTGGCTGCTAACGTAATGCTGTTGGCGATTGCTGGTCAAATTACTTTGGGCATACTCACCGTGCTTAACGCAGTGCCTGTAGCGCTCGGTGCCAGCCATCAAGCGGGATCGATGGTGGTCATGGCAACTTTGTTGTGGGTCAGTCATGCACTACGGGTGAAGGTGACTTAACAGCGTGTGGCCGATGAACGGGCCAGTCCCTTACCAGCACCAACTGACGAGTTCGCTGATATCCAAGTAAATTTATTTCTATGAATGACGCATTCCGGCGAGGCGCACGCGAAGGATTCTTCCACTATTTGCCGCTCTCTATCGGGCTAATTCCTTGGGCGCTGGTGACCGGCGTGGCGATGCGCGGTGCCGGATTTTCGGTGTTCGAAGCGATGGGCATGAATATCATCGTGTTCGCCGGAACCGCGCAATTGGGCACATTGCCGCTGATTGTGATCGGCGCACCGATGTGGATGATTTTGGCCACCGCACTCGCGCTCAATTTACGTTTCGTAATTTTCTCTGCTGCAATTGCGCCAGCTTTCGAAGGCGTTTCTCGATGGCGCAGAATTATCAGCGGTTACTTGCTCACCGATGGCGTTTTCGCCAGTTGTTCGCCACGCATGTTGGCATCCACCGACAAAGATTGGCGTTTGGGCTTTTACCTGGCGCCTTCAGTCTGGTGTTGGGCCTTGTGGCAAATTCTTACTTTGATCGGGGTGTTGGGGGCGAGTGTTTTGCCGACCAATTGGTCTTTGGATTTCATGGCCAGCATCGCGCTGATGGTCTTGCTGGTACCGATTGTTTCGTCGCGGCCAATGCTTGTGGCTGCCTTGGCGGCTGGGGCGACGGCGGTGCTACTACACGATTTGCCACTCAAACTCGGCCTGATTGCGGCAATCTTTGTTGGCATTGGCGCTGGATTCTTAGCTGAGCGTTGGGCTACCGAAAATATGAATGCGGACGCCGCATCATGAGCGATTCGCTGATGCATTCCGGGTGGTGGTTATGGTTAGCGTTTGTTCTGGCCGGACTTGCCACACACATTCCGCGCGGCAGTTTCATCGTCGCCGGAAGCCGCGCAAAATTACCCGCCGGCCTTCAGCGCGCCTTGCGCTATGCACCCGCCGCGGCGCTTGCGGCATTGGTCATGCCGGATGTATTGCTAGTTGGCGGCGAAACGCAACTAACGAATCCCAAACTGCTCGCCGCGATTGCTGTATTTATCGTTGCCACCCGCTGGCAAAACGCTTGGCTGCCATTTATTGTGGGGATGGGGGTGTTGTGGTCAGCGAAATATTTGATCACCTAGCGATCCAGCCACTAAGTGGAGCATCGCAGGAAAGCTAATCGGGCCGCCGAAACTCACTCTCAATCCAAGCATTGGCGCTAGCTTTGTTCAGCTTAAATCCGGCGCTCACCCGTACCTGCGCCAAGCGGTTATCAGCGGCATCGTGCGCCGCAAGCAATGCATGCGGGTCATCTTCATCGGCTATCAAATCAAGCGTCACGGCGATACGTCCAGAGCTGCTATTAATGGTAATGACTTGATGCATCGTCGCGCGGGTTTGTTGCACCTGACGCTGACGAAATTCACTGGCCGTTTTGACCAGGGTATTGAACGCGGAAGTATCCAGTGGCTTAGGATTTTTCTTGTCTCGACCCATCGTCCACGGCCCCACCAAGGCTGGCTCGGACTCTCCATCGATGAGCATTTCAACCGCCCAACCCTCGTCATCTTCATTCTTGATGACGCGTGCAGTCCAGCCATTGTTGCGCCAGAGGCGGGGCTCTTTTATCGCATCGGGCTCGGTGAGGTCGTTGTTGTTCGCTGTCATTCAGAAATTTTCAATCTTTGGTCATCGCAATCGGTTGTCAAAAAAAGCGCTTTGGTAGCATCAATGACCTAGAACACCACAATAGCCGCCTTAATTACCAAAGCGGCCAATACCAAGCTCGACAGAAAAAACAAAGCGAACCGCGTTGGGATGTGATTCGTGGTGGCTTGAACCAAGCTGTGTAAGACACGTAGCGCGACATAAGCCCAAGCGATAGTCGCTATCACGCCACTACCGGCACCGGTTACCGCAAGGGTCATCGCCACGGCATAAAACAAAGTCGGCGCCTCCATCAAGTGATTGTAGTTATCGGCTTTCCAGCGAACATTGGGTGGCAGCTTGTTCATCAATTCACGCGGCGGCACATCTGAATCAAGCGGTATTTTGTATTTGGAAATCGCGGGCAAGCGCGTCGCGTACATCCACGCCCACATGACAAACGTCCACACCAACAAAGCCACCACCGGTTGCAAAATATCGCTGTGCATAATTCCTCCTGTTGGTCAAAGATTCCTGCCGCATAGTACGCGAAACCACAGGCCAATAAACCAACAGTGCATCACCGCGAGCGGCCTACAATTGATCACCTTGCCAATCGATCAAGGCTGATAGGATTTAACATCTTGTCAAATTTTCCGGAGCATTTATTTATGAAACCAATTCTGCGCAATTTCCTAACGATCCTCAGCTTGCAAATGGCCACGATTTCAATCGCCAGCAGCGCCGAAATACTGACGGTTAGCAATCCTTGGGTACGTGCTACCGTGCCCGCGCAACAAGTCACTGGCGCGTTTATGACGCTTACCGCGGCGGCCGATTTGCGTTTGGTCGCCGTTAGCTCACCACAAGCCGGCATGGTAGAAATTCATCAGATGGCGATGGAAAATAATGTCATGCAAATGCGTGCCTTGCCGGATGGTCTTGCGCTACCAAAAGGCAAAGCGATTGAACTTAAGCCAGGCGGCTACCATTTGATGGTGATGGATCTCAAACGACCAATGCAGCAAGGTGCCTGGTTGCCGCTGACCTTAACAGTCGAAACCAAAGACAAAAAGCGCAGTACGGTGGTGGTGAGTGCGGAAGTGAAAGCATTGACGACGAAGTGATGATTTCTGACAAGAGACATTCTTCACAATACTTTACCTGCCGGATATGACTCAGAAACAGCTTCACCTTAAAGTTGCATCATCAGACAACCGGTCTGCACTACAAGGGAAAAGATCATGAATGCAATCACTTCACCAGCAAGCAATGATTCAAACCAGGATTCAAGTGCTTCGTCGCACTGCGCCCATGGGCATCAACATCATCGACACAGCCACCGTTTTGGACGCGCTGTGATGGTGGTTGCACTGACGGTTGCGGCGGGATTCGCCGGGGGTTTTGTCAGCAAGGCGTATGCACAAGAACACAAACCAATGATGAGTGATGCTGACAGATCTGGGCGTATGGATCAGCATGTCACGCGCATGGTCAAGCACTTGGCTGTTGAACTTGATGCAACGCCTGAGCAGCAGGAAAAAATGATCGCGATTGCGAAGAGTGCAGCGAAAGATCTCGCCCCGATACGTATGAAATTGCATGAGGCGCATCAACGGGGAATCGCGATTCTTGGTGCCGAAAAAATTGATCGTGTAGCGCTTGAAAAACTTCGCGTTGAGCAGATCGCGATGATGGATAGCAATTCCAAACGCTTTGCTCAATCATTAGCGGATTTGGCGGAAGTGCTTACGCCAGCACAGCGTCAAAAGCTTGCCGAGCACATGAAAAAAATGGGTGGGCATAAAGGTATGCGCGGCGGTATGCACAGAGGTATGCATGAAGGTGGCGGCATGGGCGGCATGGGTGGCATGGGCGGACATGGCGGTAAGTAAGTTCAGGCCAACGTTGCCTCACAATTGACGCTCGTGCGGCAACGCATATTGATGATAGAAGACGACCCGCGCCTCAGCGCGCTGGTCGTCGAATACCTTGCAGAGTCAGGCTTTGAGGTAACCACGGCGGCGACTGCAACCATGGGATTGCAAGCGGCGAGTTTGAGCAAATTTGATGCTTTGATATTGGATTTGATGCTGCCCGATATAGATGGTCTTGAAGTCTGCCGCCGTTTGCGGGTTAATGAAGCTAAGGCCTTACCGATACTGATGCTGACTGCGCGCGGTGACGCAACGGATCGTGTGGTCGGGTTGGAAATGGGCGCCGACGACTATCTGCCAAAACCATTTGAGCCGCGCGAATTGCTTGCCCGCCTGAGAGCCATTTTGCGTCGCACAGGATCCAGCGCAGCGAACGCCGAACGCGATGCCAAGGGCCGAAACGAGTCAGAGACGCTCGTTGATATATTGCGATTTGGTCGTCTTGAAATTGATCGCGGCGCGCGCGAAGTAAGACTTGATGGTCAACTTTGCGATCTCACCAGTCATCAGTTTGTTCTGCTACGCACGCTGGCAGAAAATGCCGGCCGTGTGTTGTCACGCGAATTTCTGATGGAATCGGCGACTGGAGAATCTCTGGAAGCATTTGACCGCTCGATTGATGTACACGTGTCACGCGTTCGCGCGACGATAGAGGATGATCCAAAACAACCGCGCCGGATAATCACTGTGCGCGGTGCGGGCTACGTTTTCGCCCGGCAACAAAACTGACGTGCATGTTCATGAGTGCCATCCGCAGATGATGAAACAGTTGAAATGCGGCATAAACGCCTGCCCCTCCCATCCGCTGCGCGGCCCACGGCTGGCTTTGCACAGACAGCCGGCTGCGGCGGCGCACCGCATGCGGTGCGCAACCCCGCCTCGCCCCCTCACGGGGAGGCTAGCAGTTGGCTCGCTACGCTCGAAGTTCGATGTGGCATCAAATCACGTTGTTTCACGTTAAGCGATTTGTCACTGATGCTGCCGCGTTTGTACTTTCGTATTTACCTCGCGGTGCTGGGCAGTTTGCTCGTATTTGCTTTTGCAGTTGGCATACTTTGGCGCAATATCGGTGAGACAACTTATCGCAAGCACAGCACGCAAATGCTGTTGCAAGCTGCGCAAAATGTTTTACCACCCGCATCTGCGAGCGCGAGTTGGCAACAACTAGCGCTTGGCGAGATCACTCGCAACATGCATGTTGATTTGAGTTTGTTCGCTGCCGACCGCACTTTGTTGGCCAGCGTTGGCCAAACTTTGCCGCCACCAGAGGCGACTGAAAACGGCGTGAGCATTTCTGCTCAATTTCGCCCTTCGCCCATTTGGACAATGGAGCTGCCTGACGGACGCTGGTTGCGCGCGCGACCGACTGAGCCTGACATGTCACACGGTCATCGGCCACCGTTCGAAGGTATGGCTTTCGTTAGTGCCTTATTGCTGTTGTTGCTGGTTGTGGGCTTTGCCGCACATCCCATCGCGCGCAGAATCACCCGGCGGTTGGAAAAATTGCAACAAGGGGTCGACGCATTGGGGCGTGGCGATTTGAAGGCTCGTGTCGCCGTGCAAGGTCACGATGAAGTTGCTGCGTTGGCGACAAGTTTTAATCGCGCTGCGACGCGCATCGAAGCCTTGGTCACCGCGCATCGTCTGCTCTTGGCGAATACTTCGCATGAACTTCGCACGCCGCTAACGCGAATCCGGCTGGCGATTGAGCTGCAAAAAAAGGATTTCGATTCCGCACGCCTCGCCGCGCTGGAACAAGATATCCAAGAATTGGATGCGATGATAGAAGGCATACTTCTAAGCAGTCGGCTCGACGCCTCAACGCAATCTCAGACCTTCGATGATTTTGATATGCTGGCGCTGGCGGCCGAGGAGTGCGCGCGATTTTCGTCCCACGAAATTGATGTCAGTGGCGAACCTGTCGTGGTGCGCGGCGATGCTGCCTTGTTGCGCCGCCTAATTCGCAACCTTGTGGACAATGCGATGCGTCACGGCAAACCGCCAGTGGAAATCACCGTGCAAAAAGAAAACGGTCATGCGCTGTTGTGCGTTACTGACCATGGCGATGGCGTCCCGGCCGACGCCATCGCCAACATGTTTGAGCCGTTCAATCGTGTGCAAGGTGCGCGCACAGCCGGTACCGGATTAGGCTTGTCACTGGTGAAAAAAATTGCCCAACATCACAATGGCGATGTTCGGGTTGTTGCCAACAGCGCCGCTAACGGTGGAGCCGAATCAACCGGCAAATTTTCTGTCGAAGTAAGGATTTGAAATCTCTCCTGCTTTGACCACAGCCATGCAGGGATTCGCGCCGATGGCGTAGCTCAAATCGCTTGGTCTATCGATCGCCCACAGTGCCAAATCAGCCGATTTGCCGGGTGTCAAACTACCATGCGTGTCTGCAATACCTAGCGCTCGCGCGGCATGAATGGTGGTGCCTTGCAGCGCCTCGCACGGCGTTAGGCGAAACAGCGTGCACGCCATATTCATGGCCAGCAAAATCGAGGTCATTGGTGAAGTTCCCGGATTGCAATCGGTGGCGACAGCCATAGGAATTTTTGCGGCACGAAGCGCTTCAACCGGCGGCACTTTGGTTTCGCGCAGGAAATAGAACGCGCCCGGAAGCAACACGGCAGCGGTGCCATGCTTGGCCATTGCGGCAATTCCCGCTGGAGATAAATATTCCAAATGATCCGCCGACAATCCGTTGTAACGCGCGACTAGCGCAGCGCCTGACGAATCGGATAGCTGCTCCGCATGCAATTTGACCGGCAAACCTAGAGCTTTGGTGGCAGAAAAAACGCGCTCGGTTTGCGTCAAAGTGAAGCCGATATTTTCGCAAAATGCATCCACCGCATCGATCAAACCTTGGGCATGCAAGGCTGGCAGCATCTGGTCGCAAACCATGGCGATGTAATCGTCAGCGCGACCACGATATTCCGTTGGAACCGCGTGTGCGCCAAGAAAAGTAGTTTGTATATCGAGCGGAAATTGGACGCCAATTCGCCGCGCGACACGCAAAATTTTCGCCTCGGATTCAATGTCTAAACCATAGCCAGATTTGATTTCAAGTGTGGTCACGCCCTCAGACAACAATCGTTTTACCCGGATGGTGCTCTGTTCAAATAATTCATCCTCGCTACATGCTCGCGTCGCCGCAACGGTCGCTGCAATTCCGCCACCTGCGTGTGCGATGTCTTCGTAGGATGCACCACCTAGCCGCGCTTCAAATTCATTGCTGCGATTGCCGGCATACACAATGTGGGTGTGGCAGTCGATCAATCCCGGCGTCAGCCAATGTCCTTGGCCATCGTGAGTAATCTTCGCATTCAGATTTTTTGGCAGGTCAACACGGGGTCCTAGCCAACTGATTTTTCCGTCGGTGATAGCCAGTGCGCCGTCGAGAATTTCGCCGTAACCAGACTGAGCACTAAGCGTGGCTAGATTGACGTTCAGCCACAAGGCTTCGCAATGATCTGCTGATGGTTTCAACGGCGTCTCACCACACGCGACGGCGCAGAGCGCGTTTTTTGCGCGACCGCCTTGTCGCTGGTTGTTTTTGTTTGCATTTGTTTCACCAGCACCAACTGGCGAATGATGCCCGTCTTCACGAACTCATCGCCTCGGCAATGCGCGCCACCAGTCGTGCCGCGACACGTGCGGTGCGCTGGTCGATATCGAATTTTGGATTCAATTCAGCGATGTCGGCCAAGCGAAGTTTCCCACTGCTGGTGACCAAATCAATCAGCGGCTCTATCACTTCCAGCACCACGCCACGTGCCGCTGGGGCACTCACACCGGGGGCAACCGCAGCGGGCAATACGTCAAGGCAAATGGTCAAATAAACCACATCAACATCAGCCAAAAACGCCGCTAACGTGGCCAGACTTTCATTCAGCTGCGCCACACCCATGTCTTCATCCAGTCGCCATGTCGCACCCAGCTCAGTAGCACGATCAAACAGCGATTGCGTATTCGAAAACTTGCTCACCCCCAAACAACAATAGTTGAACGGCCAGCCACGCTCGGCACAACGTTCGGCAATTTGGCGAAATGGCGTGCCGGAATTTCCTCGCTCGCTCAAGCGCAAATCAAAATGCGCATCGAGATTGACGATGCCGATTCGCGGGGCGAGTTGTACGTCGTGCTCTGCGACGATATTGCGTTCCAATCCACAAAAAGTGCCGTAAGCCATTTCGTGTCCACCGCCGAGCACGATGGGGAAATGCCTGGCGTCAAGCAGATCGGAAACTCGTGTCGCCAGTTGGGATTGTGCGGCTTCAAGCTCATCGTCGATGCAGGCCACATCGCCTGCATCAAGCACCGAACGAAGGCGATGCACCGGCAGGTTGCGCAAGCTCTCGCGAATGACCGCCGGACCTTCGGCAGCGCCAATCCGTCCGCCGTTGCGGGCCACACCGGCGTCGCATTGAAAGCCAAGCAGCGCAACCGATGGCTGTGCCGTGCCAGTCGCAAACGCTTGAATAATTTGATGCCAGCGCAGACCGCCGGCACCTTCCGCCGCGTCGACACGCCCATGCCAGACGGAAGACAGTGCGTTCGCTTGTGTCACGGTTGCCCAGTCAAGTTATGCAAGACGCCGGACAATACCGCTGTACAAGCCTGCGACAAATCACCGTTCAAAACCAAGGTTTTTGCTGCCTCAATATCCGGCGCGAAAAATCTATCCTCGGCATAAAAATCAACCTGCTCACGCAAGGTTGCGTGAGCCAAGGCCAAGCTCGGCGAAGTGCTCAGCGGGCGATGAAAATCTATACCTTGCGCTGCCGCCAGCAATTCAATGCCGACAATGGTTGCGGTGTTGTGCGCCATTTCATGCAGCCGCCTTGCCGCAAATGTCGCCATGCTGACGTGATCTTCCTGATTGGCCGAAGTCGGCAAACTATCCACACTGGCTGGGTGTGCCATCGATTTATTTTCCGAAGCCAAGGCCGCTGCAGTGACATGCGCAATCATGAAGCCGGAATTTATGCCCGGCTCGGGGACCAAAAATGGTGGCAATCCGGACAGCGTCGCATCAATCAACAAGGCGATGCGACGTTCAGACAGCGCGCCGATTTCGGCAATCGCCAAGGCCAGTGTATCGGCCGCAAATGCCACCGGCTCAGCATGAAAATTGCCGCCCGAAATGATGTCGCCATCGTCTGAAAATATCAGCGGATTGTCGGTGACAGCATTGGCCTCAATCAACAAGGTGCGTGAGACATTGGCAATCAAATCCATACACGCGCCCATCACCTGTGGCTGGCAACGCAAACTGTAGGGGTCTTGGACTCTATCGTCATGTTCCAGATGCGAGGCGCGGATTTCGCTACCTTTAAGCAACTCGCGTATCACCTTCGCTGCGGCGATTTGGCCGGGTTGCCCGCGCACCGCATGCACACGCGCATCGAAAGGCGCATCGCTACCTTTGGCGGCATCAACCGCCAGCGCACCGGTTACCAGCGCTGCCTCGCAGAGCCGCTCGGTCAAGAATAGTCCATGCAGTGCCAATGCCGTGGACACTTGTGTACCGTTAATCAACGCGAGGCCTTCTTTTGCTGCGAGCACCAGCGGTGTGATGTTGGCATGCTTCAAGGCATCCTTAGCGGGCAAAATTTTTCCCGCAACGCGCACATTGCCAACCCCCATCAATGCCAGCGTCATGTGCGAAAGCGGTGCCAAATCGCCCGACGCGCCGACCGAACCTTTGGCCGGAATGCAAGGCGAGATACCGGCATTGAGCAATGCGATCAGCGTGTCGACAACCGCCGCCCGGACGCCGGAATAACCACGCGCCAAAGACGCGATTTTCATCACCAAAATCAAGCGCACGATTTCGTCGCTCAGCAATTCGCCAGTGCCCACCGAGTGCGACAAAATTAAATTGCGCTGCAAACGTTCAAGCTGATCGTCGGCGATGCGCGTTTTCGCCAGCAAACCAAAGCCGGTGTTGATGCCGTAGGCTGCATTGCCACGCGCCAGAATTTCTCGTACGGTGTTCGCCGAGGTCTCGATTGCGGCATAGGCATTGGCGTTCAACTGGTAGCCGTATGAAATCTTTTCACCAGACCAAATCTGGCGCAATTCAGCCAAGCTTAGTTCGCCGGGGTTCAAAACAAAATTAATTCTCGTGTTCATCTGATCATCGGCAAATTCAAATTGTTGCGTCGCGCACAATCTATCGCACTCTCATAACCTGCATCCGCATGCCGCATCACACCGGATGCCGGGTCGTTGAATAGGACACGCGACAAGCGCTTCGCCGCTTCTGGCGTCCCGTCGGCCACGATAACCACACCGGCATGTTGCGAGTAGCCCATGCCGACGCCGCCGCCGTGATGCAACGACACCCAGGTAGCGCCGCCCGCAGTATTGAGCAAGGCATTCAGCAACGGCCAATCGGACACCGCATCGGTGCCATCAAGCATGCTTTCGGTTTCGCGATTCGGGCTGGCTACCGAGCCGGTGTCGAGGTGATCGCGGCCTATCACTATCGGCGCTTTCAATTCGCCCGAGGCGACCATTTCGTTAAATGCCAATCCGGCCAAATGCCGCTCGCCCAAACCCAACCAGCAGATGCGTGCCGGCAAGCCCTGAAACGCAATCCGTTCGCGCGCCATATCCAGCCAGCGATGCACGCGCTGATCTTGCGGAAAAAGTTGCTTGATTTTGGCGTCGGTTTTGTAAATATCTTCCGGGTCGCCCGAGAGCGCCACCCAACGAAAAGGCCCACGTCCTTCACAAAACTGCGGGCGAATGTAGGCCGGCACAAAGCCCGGAAAATCGAAAGCGTTTTTGACTCCTTGATCAAAAGCGACTTGGCGTATGTTGTTGCCGTAGTCCACCGTCTTGATGCCCAGCGCATGAAAGTCCAGCATTGCTTGCACATGCACGGCGCAGGACTTCGCTGCGGCTTGCGTCAGTTCGGCATGGCGCGCGGGCGACTGCTGCGCCGCCTTCCATTCATCGACACTCCAGCCGATAGGCAGATAACCATTGATTAGATCGTGCGCAGAAGTTTGGTCAGTTACCAAATCAGGCAATGGCTCACCAGCCTTGCCGCGCCTGACGAATTCCGGCAACAACTCGGCCGCGTTGCCGAGCAGGCCGATCGATACCGCTTCGCCAAGCGAAGTGTGATGACGAATCAGTGCAAACGCATCGTCGATGTTCTTCGCTTGTTTGTCGAGATAGCGGGTACGCAAACGAAAATCTATGCTGCTTTGCTGGCACTCGATAGTCAGCGACACCGCACCGGCCATGGTCGCCGCCAGTGGCTGCGCGCCACCCATGCCGCCTAGTCCGGCGGTAAGTATCCAGCGCCCCGCCAGCGTGCCGCCAAAGTGCTGACGCGCCGCTTCGGCAAAAGTTTCGTAAGTCCCCTGCACGATGCCTTGGCTGCCGATGTAAATCCAACTGCCTGCAGTCATCTGACCAAACATGAACAAGCCTTTGCGATCCAACTCGTTGAAATGCTCCCAATTCGCCCACTTCGGAACGAGATTTGAATTGGCGATCAATACTCGCGGCGCGTCAGTATGGGTTTTGAACACACCCACCGGTTTACCCGACTGCACCAACAAAGTTTCGTCATCGTTCAGCTCGCGCAAAATTTCCAGCAGCTTGTCGAAACAAGCCCAATTGCGCGCCGCGCGACCGATGCCGCCATACACCACCAAATGCTTCGGATTCTCGGCGACATCGGGATCCAGATTGTTTTGCAGCATCCGGTAAGCCGCTTCGGTCAGCCAGCTTTTACACACGCGCGCGTTGCCGCGCGGCGCACGGATTTCGCGACTGGCATCGAAACGTGGGTCATCCATGGTGGAATTTCCATAGATCGAATGGTTGATGGGTTCGCTCATTTTCCCTGCACTCAGTGTTATTCAGGTTTTCAATACGCGAACAATAGCGGTTCTCGCGCGTCGACGCCACTGGCTAACGACACAATGCGGTTTAGACTGCGCTCCCCGTTACCGCCTCAGACTCAGTCCAGCCTATGTCGCATACCCGTGCTGTTGCCTTAATGATCGTTGTCACGCTGCTTTGGAGTATGGCTGGTGTGGTCACGCGCCATCTTGACGCGGCGGCAAGTTTTGAACTGACCTTTTGGCGTAGTTTTTTTAATGGTCTCACTTTGCTCGTCATCTTGAGAATTTTGCGCGGCCCGACGCTATGGCGCACAGTGTGGCAATCACCGCCCTTGATGTGGTTTGCCGGTCTGTGTTGGGCGATCATGTTCACGGCGTTTATGGTCGCATTGACCTTGACCACAGTAGCCAATGTATTGGTCACTATGGCCATCGGTCCGCTACTCACGGCGCTGATGTCGCGGATGTTTTTGCATCACCGTTTGCCGCTACGAGCTTGGTCTGCTATCGGTGTCGCGGGTCTTGGTATCGTCTGGATGTTTGGCATGGAAGCCAGCCAGGGCGGCTCCTTCACCGGTAGCTTGATCGCGCTGGCGATACCGCTTGCCGCATCGATCAATTTCGTCATCATGCAACACGTGAGTCATGACAAGGAAGGTGAAATCACCCATGACATGCTGCCGGCGATATTGATAGGCGCAGCAATTAGCGCACTGGTCAGCCTGCCGCTGGCGTGGCCATTGCAAGCTAATGCGCATGATGTTCGATTGCTAGCACTACTAGGCGTCGCGCAACTCGCGCTGCCTTGTCTGCTGATGGTGCGACTGACGCGGCAACTATCCGCCACCGAAATCTCGCTATTGGGATTGCTCGAAGTTATTTTCGGCGTGACCTGGGCCTGGTTGGGTGCCGGGGAGTCGCCTTCACGCAATACACTGATAGGCGGTGCCTTGGTGTTGGGTGCTTTGGCGGTAAATGAGTTGTTGGCACTGCGTGAGCGAAACACGCCCATGGCTTAACGGCGTGTTGCCAGCACCAACTGATGAAACTGGCACTGTAAACTCCGCTTACTATGAATACAAAATCGCTTGCTGCACTCGATCTTTGCGATGAAAAACTTGGCGCGAATTTCGACAACAGTTTCGTCCGCACCTTACCTGCTGATCCCTTGCGCCACGACTTTCCCAGGCAGGTTCGCAACGTCTGTTTCAGCCACGTTCAACCTACGTCGGTGGCCTCGCCGCGACTTTTAGCCTGGACCGATGCGCTGGGCGATGAACTCGGAATTCGTCGGCCTGAGTCGGCGACTGGTTGCGCCGCCGACGTGTTTGGCGGCAATAAAATTTTGCCCGGCATGCAGCCCTACGCCGCACGCTATGGCGGACATCAATTTGGCAATTGGGCGGGGCAGTTGGGTGACGGTCGCGCGATGACGCTGACTGAAATCATCGGCGCGCAAAATCAACGTTACGACTTGCAACTCAAAGGGGCGGGGCGTACACCGTATTCACGCACGGCAGATGGCCGTGCGGTGTTGCGATCAAGCGTACGTGAATTTCTGTGCAGCGAAGCCATGCACCATTTGGGCGTTCCGACCACGCGTGCGCTAAGCCTAGTCGCGACTGGTGACGCGGTGGTGCGCGACATGTTTTACGACGGCAACGCGGCCGCCGAACCCGGCGCGATTGTCTGCCGTGTTGCGCCGTCCTTCATCCGCTTCGGCAATTTTGAAATTCTCACTTGGAGCGATGAGCTGGACGAATTGAAAAAACTCGCCGACTACACCATCACCACGCATTTTCCTGAGCTTGGTGCGCCGTCATCTGAGGTCTATGCCAAGTGGTTCGAGGAAATTTGCCGACGTACAGCAATCATGGTCGCCGAATGGATGCGGGTCGGTTTCGTGCATGGGGTGATGAACACCGACAACATGTCCATCCTTGGCCTCACTATCGACTATGGTCCGTATGGCTGGTTGGAGGGTTACGATTTGGGCTGGACGCCCAACACCACGGATGCCGAAGGTCGGCGCTATTGCTTTGGGCGCCAGCCTGAAATCGCGCAATGGAATTTGTTGCGATTGGCCGGTGCACTCTCGCCATTGATTCCTGATCGGACTGATCTCGAACGTGGCATTCGCAGCTTTGGCAATGTCTATGCCGAACACACACGCATGGCCATGGGCGACAAGCTCGGTTTGCTCAACTTGGATGACAACGATGAGGCTTTGATCGAAGATTTGATGACGACACTGCAAGAACAAGAAACTGATATGACTTTGTTTTTCCGTTTGCTGGCTAATGTACCGATTGTGCCCATTGATGAAAAAACGCAAGACGACAGCGCACTAATCGCGCCGCTGCGACGTGCGTTTTATGTCGAGAGCGATGACGCTGGCAAACATCTCAGCCCATGGCTGCATCGCTATGTGGTGCGGGCGCAGCGCGATGCTGAAAACCCAGTGACGCGACGCGAACGAATGAACCGCGCCAATCCAAAATACGTCGCCAGAAATTACCTCGCGCAGCTTGCCATTGATGCGCTGGTAGCAGGGGATTCGTCAGTCATCAATCGGCTCGTCAGCGTGCTGCAAAAACCCTACGACGATCAACCGGAACACGACGAACTTGCCGCCCGCCGCCCCGAATGGGCTAGGCACAAAGCGGGATGTTCGGCGCTTTCGTGTAGCTCATAGAAAGTCAAAAATGGAAACCATTCTGATCAAAATCACCGGCATGAAAGACGAGGACGACGTGCGCACCGTCGCCAACGCGATTCAGGATTTGCCACATATCGGGCAACTCGATATCTCGCTGGAACGTGGCGAAGCGAGCGTCGAATTCGGTCGTTTCATCGGTGCCGAAGATATATTGCGCATCATCGAAGACGCGGGATTTTCGGCGACAGCTGAGTGATGACTCGCCAGCTGCTGCCGAAGCTGAAACGAACCGTCTATCAGCAGACAAATCAACCGTCATGCAGCCGATGATATTTGCCACTTTTTGACCACGGCATAAATCGCTGGAATCACGGCCAAGGTGAGCACGGTCGAAGAAATCATCCCGCCGATCATCGGTGCCGCGATGCGGCTCATCACTTCCGAACCCGTGCCGCTACCCCACATAATCGGCAACAGACCGGCCATGATCGCCACCACTGTCATCATCTTCGGCCGCACCCGTCCAACCGCGCCGTCCATCACCGCTTGATAAAGGTCGTCGACGCCCGGTTCGCGCCCATCTGCGCGGCACTTTGTTTTGACCGCTGCCCACGCGTGATCCAGATAAATCAACATAATCACCCCGGTTTCCGCAGCGACCCCTGCCAGTGCGATAAAGCCAACGACGACCGCCACCGACAGGTTGTAGTTGAGCAACCACATCAGCCAAATTCCCCCGACCAACGCAAAGGGCACGGACAGCATCACGATCAGGGTTTCGGTCAGCCGTTTGAAATTCAGGTACAGCAACAAGAAAATGGACAGTAACGTGACCGGAATCACGATCTTCATTTTCTCAATTGCACGCTCCATGTATTCGAATTGACCGCTCCAGGTCACGTAATAGCCGGGCGGAAATTTGATCTGTGCGGCGACTGCCTGTTTTGCATCGGCTACATAGCCACCAATGTCGCGATCGCGGATGTCGACGAAAATATAGGCGGAGAGCAGCGCATTCTCGGTGCGTATCCCAGGCGTACCCTTGGCGATCTCGACCTTGGCCAGTTGGCCCAGGGGAATCATCGCGCCGCTCATGGTCGGGATCAGCACTTCACGGGAAATCTGCTGGGGATCGGAGCGCAATTCGCGTGGATAGCGAACCGTTACGCCGAACCGCTCCCGCCCTTCGACCGTGGTGGTGACCATTTCGCCACCGAGTGCTGTGCCGATGACATCCTGCAAGTCACCGACCGCCAAACCGTAGCGCGCCAACTGCTCACGATCCGGTTCGATGTTGAGGTAAAAACCGCCGGTGATCCGCTCAGCAAAGGCGCTGGTGGTGCCGGGCACGGTCTTCACCACTGCCTCGATTTCCTTGGCCAGCTTCTCCATCTCGTTCAAATCTTTGCCAAACACCTTGATCCCGATCGGGGTGCGGATGCCTGTCGCCAGCATGTCAATGCGCGCCTTGATCGGCATGGTCCAGGAGTTCGCCACGCCAGGGAACTGAAGTGCCTTGTCCAGTTCGGCAATCAACTTGTCGGTGGTCATGCCGGCTCGCCATTCGGATTCCGGCTTGAGGTTGATCACGGTCTCGAACATCTCTGTCGGCGCCGGATCGGTTGCCGTATTGGCGCGACCGGCCTTGCCATACACAGAAGCCACTTCGGGAAAACTCTTGATGATTTTGTTTTGCGTCTGCAATAACTCGGCGGCTTTGGTGATTGACATCCCCGGTAGTGATGCCGGCATATAAAGCAGCGTGCCTTCATTGAGCGTCGGCATGAACTCCGAGCCAAGCCGGGATGCCGGGTAGATTGATACTGCCAACAGCACCAGAGCGACGACGATGGTCGTTTTCTTCCAGCGCATGACGCCGGCGATGATCGGTCGATACGCCCAGATCAAAAAGCGGTTCACCGGATTTCTAGCTTCCGGCATGATTTTGCCGCGAATGAACAACATCATCAGCACTGGTACCAGCGTGACCGACAGCAAAGCCGCGCCGGCCATGGAAAAGGTCTTGGTGTAGGCCAGCGGCGAAAACAATCTGCCTTCCTGGCCTTCCAAAACAAATACCGGCAGAAAGGAAACGGTGATGATCAATAACGAAAAGAACAGCGCCGGGCCGACTTCCTTGCACGCTGCGATCATGGCTTCGATACGATCACTGCTTGAATGCCCGTCGGGTAGATGCTCCAAGTGTTTATGCGCGTTTTCGATCATCACAATTGCCGCGTCGATCATCGCGCCGATGGCGATGGCGATACCGCCAAGACTCATCAGATTGGAATTCATTCCTAGTGAGCGCATCGCGATAAAGGCGATCAGGATGCCAACCGGCAGCATCAGAATCGCGACCAAGGCGCTGCGCACGTGGAGCAGAAAGACCATGCAGACCAAGGCAACGATGACTGACTCTTCCAGCAAGGTTCGCTTCAGATTCTCGATCGCGCGATGAATCAGTTCGGAACGGTCATAGACCGCTTCGATCGTCACCCCTTCGGGCAAGCCGGGACCAATCTCGGCAATCTTGGCTTTCAGGTTATGGATCACTTCCAGCGCGTTTTGGCCGTAGCGTGCCATGGCGATACCGGATACCACCTCGCCCTCACCGTTGAGCTCGGTCAGGCCGCGCCGCTCGTCGGGTACCAGCTCAACCCGGGCAATGTCACGAATCAACACCGGCGTGCCTTTTTCACTCTTGACCACCAGCATTTCGATGTCGCTCTTGCCGCGCAGATAGCCTTTGCCGCGCACCATGTATTCGGTCTCGGCCATTTCGACCACACGGCCGCCGACATCGCGGTTGGAATCGCGGATTACCTGTGCGACCTTCATCAGCGGAATGCCATAGGCGCGTAGCTTGGTCGGGTCGACGGTGACCTGATAGGTCTGGACGAAGCCACCGATGGACGCGACTTCGGCGACGCCGTGGGCTTTGGTCAGTTGATAGCGAACGTACCAATCCTGAATCGTGCGCAACTCGGCCAGCGTTTTATCCTTCGCCAGTAGCGCGTATTGATAGACCCAACCGACGCCCGTGGCGTCCGGGCCAATCTGTGGCGTCACGCCTTTGGGCATCCGACCGGAGGCAAAGTTGAGGTACTCAAGCACGCGAGAACGGGCCCAGTAGATATCCGTGTTGTCCTCAAAAATGATGTACACGAAGGACGCGCCAAAGAAAGAAAAGCCGCGTACCACCTTGGATTTCGGCACCGACAACATGGCCGTGGTCAGTGGATAGGTAACTTGATCCTCCACAACTTGCGGTGCCTGGCCGGGGTATTCGGTGTACACGATGACCTGCACATCCGATAGATCGGGCAACGCGTCAATCGGCGTTCTGAGGACGGCAAAAATTCCCCACAGGGTGATGAACAGCGTGGCGAGCAAAACCAGAAACCGGTTTCTCGCCGACCAGTCGATGATGTGGCTGAGCATAGGGTTCCCCGCTTCAGTGGCCGCTGTGCGCGGCCGGAGCAACAGCGGCCGGTGCGCCGGTCGCGCCGGGTTTCGCGGCGGTCGCCTGACCAAAACCGCCCACGGCCGCTTTGAGATTGCTTTCCGCATCAATCAGGAAGTTGGCCGCAACCACTACCAGTTCGCCCTCCGTCACGCCCTGAGTGATCGCCACATAGGTATCGGTGCGTGCGCCGAGCTTGACCTCGCGCGGCTCGAAACGACCTTCTCCTACCTGTATCAGCACGATGCGCCGTGTGCCGCTGTCGATCACGGCAGAGGTCGGTACGGTGATCACCTTGGTGTTGTCACCCACCGCCAGTTCAATCTCGGCAAACATGCCCGGCTTCAGCAGCGCACCCGGATTCGCCAGTTCCAGACGAACCGGAACCGTGCGCGTTTCGGCGGTCAGCGTCGGGTAGATATAGGCGATGCTGCCTTTGAAATCTTTGCCCGGATAGGCATTGATTTTCACCGTGGCGCTGGTGCCGACTTTCACTTGACCAATATCCTGCTCGAACACGTCGGCCAAAACCCATACCGTCGACAAATCAGTAATTTGGTAAAGCGTTTCGCCGGGCATAAAGCGCATCCCTTGCACGGCCTTTTTCTCCGTGACGATGCCGCTGACAGGAGAGCGAAAAGTCAGTGTGCGCTTGGTCTCGCCAGACTTGCCAAGCGCAGTGATCTGTTCCTCGGAAATGTCCCAGTTCTTCAGGCGCATCAAGCTCGAATCAGCCAAGCGCTGCATGCCGGCGCGGGCTTCGCTGCCGGCATCCCCGCCCGCATCCTTAAGCGAACGCACCCCCTGTGCGGCAATCGCGTATTCGCGCTGGGCCGAAACCAGTTCGGGGCTGTACACCTCGAACAGCGGCTGCCCCTTGCTGACCGCCTGGCCGGTCGCGCTGACCTGAAGGCGCTCGATGTAACCTTCAAACTTCGGTGAAATGGTGTAGCTGCGGCGCTCGTCTGGTTCAATGCGGCCAGCGGCACGTGCGGTCCGGTCGAGTGTGCGCAAAATGGCCACCTCGGTGCGGACGCCAAGCTTTTGAACTTTGTCGGCACTGATCTTGATCTGGTTGACCGGTGTTGGCGTTGTGTCCTTCTCGCCCTCAAAGACCGCGACGTAGTCCATTCCCATTGGGTCTTTTTTGGGCACCGGCGAAGTGTCGGCAAGACCCATAGGATTGCGATAAAACAGCGGCTTCCTGGCTGCGACCTGTGCGGTAGGTGTTGTCGCTGTGCCTGCAGCCGCCGTGTGAGAACGCTGGCCGCCCCAATAGCCGAGCCCAGCGGCCGTGGCCACGCCAAGCGCAATCAGTATTGTCGTTTTTGAATTCATAGTTCTTCCCCTACCAAGCGTTCAATTTCAGCAAGGCGGATTCGCGCCTCCGTTTGTGCCTTGAGAGTGTCCTGCCGCGCCTTGCGAATTTGTCGCTGGGCATCGAGCAGCGTCGCAAAATCAGCGCGGCCGTTTTCATACGCGGCAAGTGCCGACTGAAAACCTGCTTCGGCTTGTGGCAGATAACTGGCTTTGATCAGTTGCTCCATTTGTCTTGCCGCCTCGATACCGGCAAGGTTCTCCGACAGGTCGGCCAGTAGTTGATTGGCCGTGGCCTGCTGGCGGGCTTGGGCGGCTGACAGCATCGCCTCCGCCTCGCGCTCTTGTGCCCGGCGCGAGCCCTGCTGTAGTGGGATATTCATTTCCAACATCAGGTTCCAAGACTCCACCCGGTTGCCCATCTGTCGTGGCGTCACCCCAACGGCAAAATCCGGATAGCGGTTGCGATAGGTCAGCTCGCGGGACTTGTCGGCGCCGCGCAGGCGTGCGTTGTCGCCCTGCAATTGCGGATTGCGTTCCAGCACGCGCGGTTCAAGTGCCGAATAGTCCAGAGCTGCCGGCAGCGGCAGCGGTCGCAACGCTTGCGGCTCGGCCAAGGGCGCTGTGGCTTTGCGCGCGAGCAGGGCATTCAGGCGCGCCTGCAGTTGGCGTTTCTCGTTGTTCAAACCGATCAGCTCGCCACGCATCCCGGTTTGGTCAATCTGAGCGCGAATCACGTCCTGCTGCAAGGCCAAGCCACCGGCGTAGCGCGATCGTGCCACTGCCTCAAGCTGCGTCATCAGATCGAGTAACTCACTGGTCAAGGCGATGTTTCCGGCGACGTAGTAATACTGGGCGTAGGCCGCCTTGATCTTGGCTGCCAAATCGCTCCATGTTTTCGCTGCTCCACTATTGGCAAACTCCGCGTCTGCCTCGGCGACTTCGCGTTTTAAGTCACGTTTGCCCCAGAACGGAATAGCTTGAATCACGCTGTATTTGGTCTCGCCAACGCGCGCCGGGAGAATGCTCGGCGACGTGCTGCTTGCAGTGCCGTTCATATCAACGCTGTAGTTGTTAATGTTTTCCAGCTCAATCCGCAGCATCGGATCAGGCAATGCTCCGGCTGGTTCAATGCGCTGCGAAACCGCCTCGGCATCGTGGCGCATTGCGGCGAATTCAGGATTGTGCTGGCGCGCGTAAGCCAGCAAACTTTGCAGCGAATTGCCGGGGGTGGTCTCTTGCGCGGTGGCAATGCCGCAGGCAAACGCCATCGCCAACGGCAATTGACTTGACCATGCCAGCGCGCGAACGCTGTGTGAAAACTTCATCGGAAACCTCCTGCTGTTATTTAGTCGAATAACGAACCGGGGCAAATGCCACGGCCCGGATCAGCAGTGGCGGGGTGGTCGCTGCAGCGGCTTGGTGATGAAGCTCACCTCAGTTGGTGCTGGTGACACGCCGTGATTTGCGGTCACCGGCTGTGCGTCGTTGTCAAGCGACGATGGCGGGATCATGAGCGAGGCGGCAAGATGACAATCGCCGCAAGAGCTGCACGAATGTTCCCCGCATGGCGCTTGCTCCTCATTTGCTTCGGCGCAATCTGACTGATCGAACGCGTGTCCGTCCACCAGCAGCATTTCAGCGCAGCATGACATCATTTGCGGTACGGGCATAGCTACCGCAGCAACCGCATGAACGGGTAGCAATAGTGCCGCCAGGTAGAGGATGAAAATTCGCATAAAGCGCATGGTAAAACGATTTTATGGCGCGCAACGCGCAAGTCTTTGCGCCAAGTCAACACGGCGGAAGATTGCAGCTACGGCCAATCCTTCTGCTGCGCTCTGTTTCTGCATGGTATCAACGCCCACTTCTAATCGGATCGACGCCGCAAACGCAATGCGTTACCAATAACCGACACTGAGCTGAAGCTCATCGCCAGCGCGGCAATCAGCGGCGACAACAACCAGCCGGTTAACGGGTAAAGCACACCGGCAGCAACCGGAATCCCCAGCGCGTTGTAGAGAAAGGCAAACATCAAGTTTTGCTTCATGTTGGCAACGGTGTCTTCGGATAGATTCCGTGCCACGGCGATACCGCGAAGGTCGCCCTTGACCAAGGTCACCTGCGCACTGTTCATTGCCACATCCGTGCCGGTACCCATCGCGATACCGACATCTGCCTTGGCCAATGCCGGCGCATCGTTGATGCCATCGCCGGCCATCGCCACCACCCGACCTTCGCCTTGCAATCGTGCAACGAGGGCCAGTTTGTCGGCTGGCTTAACTTCACCGTGGACTTCGTCGATACCTAAGCGAGCGCCGACGGCCTGGGCTGTCGTCAACCCATCGCCAGTCGCCATCACAATGCGCAGGCCTGCGTCCTTGAGTGCCGCCAACGCCTCGAGCGTGGTACTTTTAATCGGATCAGAGACCGCCAACAATCCTGCAAGTTGGCCATCAACGGCCAGGTGCATCACGCTAGCGCCTTCTGCACGCAGTGCTTCGGCTTCGGTCACGAGGCCGTCGACCGAAATCCCGAGCTGCTGCATCAATGCGGTATTGCCAAGCGCTAGTTGTCGTCCCGCAACTTGCCCCTGCACACCGATGCCGGAAGCTGACTCAAAGTTATCCGGTTTGTCCAGCGTCATACCTTGATCTCGTGCGGCGCGCACGATCGCATCGGCAAGCGGGTGTTCGCTGCCTTGATCCAGACTCGCGGCCAGCCGCAACACTTCAGCTTCGGTGAATTCTGCACTCGCCACAGCGCGGTTGAAGCTGGGGCGGCCTTCGGTCAAGGTGCCGGTCTTGTCGACGATTAGTGTATCAATTTTGCGCAGTTTTTCGATTGCCGCCGCGTCGCGGAACAGCACGCCCTGCGTTGCGCCGCGCCCCGTCGCCACCATGATGGACATCGGCGTGGCCAGACCTAGCGCGCAGGGACAGGCGATGATCAGCACCGCGACCGCATTGATCAGGCCATAGACCCAGCTTGGCTCCGGGCCGAAAAATCCCCAGCCGAAGAAGGTCAGTAGGGCGATGCCAACCACCGAGATCACAAAATAGCCCGCCACGACGTCGGCCATGCGTTGCATAGGAGCGCGCGAGCGCTGGGCTTGCGCGACCATTTGCACGATCTGCGCCAGCACCGTGGCTGAGCCGACTTTTTCCGAGCGCATCACCAGTGCGCCGCTGGTGTTAAGTGTCGCGCCAATCACTTTGTCGTCGGCGCGCTTGCTGACCGGCATCGGTTCGCCAGTGAGCATGGATTCGTCGACTGCACTGCTGCCTTCAACCACCACACCGTCCACAGGCACCTTCTCGCCCGGTCGCACCCGCAACAGGTCGCCAACATGCACGTTGCTCAAAGGCACGTCTTCCTCGCTGCCATCCGCCTTGATGCGGCGCGCGGTCTTGGGCGCGAGGCCGAGCAGGGATTTGATCGCCGCTGAAGTCTGCGAGCGCGCCTTTAGCTCCAGCACCTGACCCAGCAGCGTCAGCGAGATAATTACCGCCGCCGCCTCGAAATAAACGGCGACGCGCCCCATGACGACGAAAGAGTCGGGAAACACCTGCGGTGCGATGGTTGCCACCACGCTGTAGGCGAATGCCGCACCGGTGCCGAGACCAATCAAGGTCCACATGTTCGGACTGTGATTGATCACCGACTGCCAGCCACGGGTGAAGAACGGCCAGCCGGCCCAGAGCACAATGGGTATTGAAATGATTAGCTCGACCCAACTTTGCACGCCCATCGCCATCCACTGCAGTCGATGGCCAAACATGGCGAGGACGAAGGCCATCACTGTCAGCGGCAGCGTCCACCAGAAGCGGCGCTGAAAATCGCGCAATTCCGGGTTGTCGTCGTCATCCAGACTGGGCAACTCAGGTTCCAGCGTCATGCCACATTTCGGGCAGTTGCCAGGATGATCCTGACGAATTTCCGGGTGCATCGGACAGGTATAGATTGCGCCAGCAGGTGCTGTTTGCGCTTGTTCTGTGGCTGTTGCGGGGTTCACAAACTGACCAGGGTTGGCGCTGAACTTTGCCTTGCACTTTGCGCTGCAAAAATAATACGACTGTCCGGCATGCTCGTGCTTGTGTTCCGACTGCGCCGTGACCTTCATACCGCACACCGGATCCTTCAGCGCTTGCGGTTCATCTACCATTGCCGGTTTGATATTGCCAGTTGGTGCTGGCGACACGCCGTGTTCACTACTATGTTCTGTGTGCGTATGTGGGGTCATGATCGGTTTAGTAGTCATCCGGCAATGTTTGGTTTAAATTTCGAATTGAAATGTCGTACGGTATCGTTCGCCATGTGTCGAATGCAGCAGACATGGACAAACCTCTCGCCTCAGCCGCTTGCTTGATGTGTTGTGTCAGCGTCGGCCGCCTTGTCAAAGCGCGGAAAGAACCTGGGGGTTTGCTGGAAGTAGCTTTCATAGCTATCACCGAATTGCGCACGCATTTCCGTCTCTTCCGTAATCGCCAAGCGTCCGTACATATACAGCAAGGCCGGAAACATGATCAAAGTAAGCAGGGTCGGCCACTGCAACAAGAAGCCAAACAGGATCAGCACAAACGCCACATATTGCGGATGCCGTATTCGTGCATAAGGGCCGGTAGTGGCAAGCAGACGATTGCGTTGTGCGTGATACAGGACATTCCACGCACTCGATAGCAAATAGAAGCCGTAGCCAAGGAAGATATAGCTGGCGATATGCATAACGCCAAAATGCGGATCACCTGTTTCACCCGAGAGCGTCGACCATAAATGCCCGGAGTTGTGCGACAGGATGTCCAGATTCGGATATCGGGTTTGCAACCAGCCCGACAGCAGGTAGATGGTCAAGGGAAAGCCATACATCTCGGCAAACAGCGCGACGATGAATGCTGAGAATGCGCTAAATGTTCGCCAGTCTCGTGGCGTTGCTGGTTTGAAGAAACTGAACGCGAACATGATGAAAATTGCCGAGTTGAAAATCACCAGCACCCATAAGCCATAGGCCGACCCGTCGTGGCTCATGAGGATGCTCCCGGCTTGGTTTGATCGGGTTTCCCCGGCTCGACAGTGCTGCTGTGGCTGCCATGACCACCATGCCCGTGATGCATGAACATATGCATCAGCGGACAGGCGAGCAAAATCAGAAATGGCAAGGCGCTGAAGAAATGCGCCCAATGTTCGGTCAGCAGAAAATAAGCTGCGGCGGCTCCGAACACCAACAATCCAATCGAATAGCGGGAACCCCAAAAACTCGGTGGAGTCGCATGCCCTGGGTGGTCATGGTTCATGGTGTTGATTCCCTTACTTAGCTGCTGGTTTAGCCATCTGCTCCATCATCATCTGCATCATGTCCATGCGCTTTTCCATACCCTGCATGCGCTGCATCATCGGCTCAGCATCCGATCCACCGCCTTTTTGCATCATGCCCATGTCCATACCGTCCTTCATCATCGAGCAGCCCATGCCGTCGCCCATCATGCCTTTGGCGGCCTGCATGTTCTCGTGCATGGTCTTCATGTGTTCGGCCACCAGTTTCTGCCGTTCGGCGTCGTCCGTGGTCTTGCCGATACGCTCGAGTTGTGATTGCATTTTCTTGACGTTGTCCTGCATCTGCTTCACCGGTGCAGCAGGTTTGGCGGCAGCGCTTGGAGCCTTGTCCGGATGGTGGGCATCCACGGCGAGTACCGGGTTGGCGAACGCGAGCGATGCCGCAATGATTGTCATGGCTAGTTTTTTCATGGTGATTCTCCTATTGGTTGCTAGTTGCGGCCCTGAGGCAATCAGGTTAGTAAGACAAACTGCCCAAAATCAGTGTAGTTGTGGAAAAAATCCCTATTCTTGACGTGGGACAAAGCTAGGCCAATTTCATAGTGCTGTTTGTGGGCTTGCGCACATTTCTGTCTGCATAAATGAAATGGAACCAACGAGTTGGACTCTAGCCTCGGAACGCTGACCGAAACATGACGTGATGATTACATTTACGTAAGCTTTTCTTATGCATCGCATACCACCCTCACTGCCAATCACTTCAAGGCGCTCGTGTAACTTCAAGCAGGTGTCCGTGATTTCGTCAAGGCGGCTGCGCGCGACGAATGAAAAACACACAAGAAGATCGTGACGAATTTGTAATCTTCAGGCCATGTTGCAGTCAGCATCGGCGCTGCAAAATCAAGCCATCCCAATCAGTTCAAGGAGATCATCATGAGAATCGCATTCACATCAATTGTGGCAGGAATCGCTCTGTTGAGCGTTACTGCATGCACCACTGCGCCACCAGCGAGGGACATACCGGAGGTGGTTGCCACAGCAAACACGCCAACCGAGCATCTCCAGATCGCTGACTATTATGCGCAGAAGGCCGCAAGTTACGACGCTGAGGCAAGTACGCACAAAAAGATGGCGTATTCGTACAACAGCTCATCGAAGGGGCAGGGAAATGCAATGGCATCGCACTGCAATTCCTTGCAGAGGAAATTTGTCGAATCCGCACAGGAAGCTCGAAGCTTGGAAAAGGCGCATCGCGAATTAGCTCGCGTTCCTGGCGGGTGATCACTGATCTTGAATCGTGATTCAGGCAACTGACTGGATCACGTTCTCGCTAGCGAAACGCCACCCTCGTCCTGCAAAGGGTTCGCTGCCAACGCGTGGCGATCAAGGTCTGCAATGAGCACCGACACTGGGGGAGTCGAAGGCGCGGCCTGACATCGTTCAGCTGAGCTTTTCTGTGGTTCCGGCCCGCAATACGTATCGGCGTCTTGCGTTGAATGCGCTGAAATTGCCATTTCTGGGATCGGGCTGAAAAGTTATTCGATGACTCAAATGCAACGCGACCCCCGTAGGAGTCGCGTTCACTCTTCGCCCTCCCTTCGTCTAGTGACCGCCCTTGTGCCCCTCTTTGAGCAATCCACTCATGCGTGCGACTTCGTCACTATTCATAATGAACTTCTTGCCGTCCTTGGTTTCCATCGAAGTTCCCTCTTGCATGCGGACAGCACGGCCATTCTTGTCTTCCATAGCCATCTTTCCGTCCTTGAACACATAGAGCGTCACACCATCCTTGAGTTCAATGACATCTTTGGCAGCGGCACGAGCGGCATCACTGGCGATTGCGGAAGCCGTCACCATCGTCATGGCGGTTGCCACCAAAAGCGTTTTAAGCATTTTCATTTTCGTTCTCCTTCATTTCACGTTGATCGAACCTACGTGGAGAACTTTAGTGTCGCGGCGCTTACGCCGTGATGACGCGGGGATTACATTCGCGTCAGCTTTCGTGCGCTGTGGCGAATGGCGTTCGTTGAGTGGCCCAATGCCATGCAACTAGTGGAGCGACAAACCATTGCAGTAGGGGTGCCAATCCGACCTCAAGCCCCGGCACGATTGGCATGGCCGCAGCGTAGGCCCAGTTTTCCAGCGCCAGATTGATCCTTTCACTCAGGGCGGTGTAGGTCAGAGCGAGGCTGATCGTAATCGTAACAATTCGGCTCGCCGGCCAATCTTTCCGCCGCGGCGCGCGGCTCAGAACCAAAGCGCTGACGATTGCGCCAGCACCGATTAGCACATCACCCAAGGTGCAGTGAGCGACTGCGAAGGCGATCTGTTCAAGATGCGGATTTTGCCAAAGCGTGTAGAGCGGAAGTTGTGCGATCTCCCAGACCAAGCTGGCCACCGCCAAGCGCGGTAGATAGCGGAACAAAATGAACCGCCATGATTCTGCATCCTCAGCCCAGTTCATAGATGTATCGTGGATATGCGGTGTCCTTGACGAACAGTTTCGCCAGAGTGAAAAAACGAAAGCGCTGTCTTCCAGCGCCTCCAGTCTGCTGCCAAGACTGATCGCTTCTGCTAGTTCCCGTGTCCCGTAATTAGCAGCGAGTTAAGCCACGCGACCTCATTACCAATCATGATGTACTTTTTACCGTCCTTCCCTTCCATGACAACTTTTTGCTTCATGTGCGCGACCCGACCGAACTTATCTTCCATCGCCATCTTACCGTCCGCGAAGATGTAAAGCGTTGAACCGTCTTTCATTTCAATCATCTGCTTCGCTTCGGCGCGAGCGGCATCGCTTGCGATTGCGGAAACCGCAATCGTACTCATTGCGACCGCCAACAAAAGGTTCTTAATCGTTTTCATTTCCATCTCTCTCAATTCGCATCAATCGGAACAACGCTTTGAACTTTAGTGTCGGAGCGCTTACACCGTCATGACGAGGGAATTACATTTGTGTCAGTTTCCAACGGCAGCAATTGGCACAGGCTCATCGAAAAAGTGTACGACCGCGCCGACGCCATTCCTATTACCGTCTGCCAATGGACATCTGCCGAAAAAGCCAGCACAGACCGAATCACATAATTTCGTGGTTACTACTGTTTTTCGTCGAGCGTCAACCTAAGCTGTGCCTTTGGTCGCACGATAAAGACTTAGCGTGCCAAAAATTGTGCTAAAGCTCTGCTGCTCGGCCACGTCCTTGAATCCGGCTTGCTCGAACACTTCGGGCAGCCGACCGCTCACGTTGTCTTGAGTATTCTCGAAACCATCAAGTAGCTGGATCATAAAAAACAGGCCGCGCATCACGAGGTTGGACGGACGTCCCCAGTCGGCGATATGAAACTCCCCGCCCGGCTTAAGTATCCGAAACACCTCGCTAGCCGTCCGCCGCTTATCGGTCATCGGCAGGTGATGGAAGAACAGGCTTGAGAGCACGCGATCAAAACTTGCACTCGCGTACGGCAGCGCATACGAATAACCTTGATCGAATGTAATTGCGATATTTGCATCATGTGCTTTAGCAGCCGCAATCCGCAGTATGGCCGGGTCTCCATCGATACCGGTGAGCTTGGCCAAAGGGTGCTGTTGCTTGGCCATCAATGCGAGCGTCGCGGTGCCACAGGCCAGATCGAGCACATCGTGATTCGCCGTAATGCGGGCTTGCGCAATCAATGCTTGTTTGAAGGTGTTTTCACGCGTGGTGCTGCCGACTACGGCATCGTAATACTTCGTCAATGCGGAGAAACGCAAGGCCGGGACATAGTCGGCAGGTAAGCGGGAAGCCAAGTTATTTGCTCGGCTGAATTGCTGTGACCACAATAGCGCCCGCCGATTTTTCGGCCGAGAACATTACCTTGTCACCGGCCTTAAGTGCTTCCAGCATCGCAGGATCTTTGACTTGAAACACCATGGTCATTCCAGGCATATCGAGATTTTTGATCTCACCGTGTTTGATGGTGATTTTCTTGTTGTCTTTGTCAATCTTGCGGATTTCACCTTCGGTCATCGCAATAGATGCCGAGGCTACCGATGCGACCGGCGCGGCCACAGGCTTTTCTGGAACAGCATCAGTTGCCGGGACGGCGGCCATGGTTTTTCCACCGACGATTACCGCACCCTTCATCCCGGCCTCGTAGTGTCCCGGTTGCAGGCAGGCAAAATTTACCCTTCCAGATTTGGTGAATTGCCAAATTATTTCGCCGGTATTGCCGGGCAGCACGGTCACCATGTTGTCGTCAGCGTGTTCCATCTCCGGATTCTTTTTCATCACTTCGTTATGTTCCTTCAGCTGCTTTTCCGTGCCCAAGACCATTTCGTGTTTGATCTTTCCTGAATTCTTGACCACGAACTTAATGGTCTCACCTTGTTTGGCAGTGATCTCTGCCGGTGAAAAGCGCATGGTATCCGTCATAACAACGGTGATCGTGCGCGTTACCTTGGCGGCATTGCCTAGTTGACCTATGGCACCTGCGTCACTGTGATGACCACCTGCGTGATCGCCACTAGCAAAGGCGGTTGATGCCAAGAACGTAACTGATAGCACGGTAACGAGAGTATTCAATTGCATGATATTTCCTTTGGATTGAGGTGATAAAAGTGACGGCTGCTCAATGGTTTGAGTGCCCCGACGTACTCTGAGGTTTGCGAATCTGAACTTCGAACTCTTGCTTTGGTTTGAACATGCGATGCATGGATTGCCCTCCTTCGGCTTTGAAGCGTGCTGGTTCTGTCATCGCTCCTGCCCACTCAAAGGCGACTTCGCCCGGTGGGTGCTGGTACCAACCGGGGTCTTTGTAATCGCCCGGCTTCTGCTCCTTGCGTACCTTGAGCACGGAGAACATGCCGCCCATTTCCACGCCACCGAAAGGGCCTTGTCCGGTCATCATCGGAATCGTGTTGTCAGGTAGCGGCATTTCCATTTCTGCCATATCGGCCATGCCACGTTCGCCCATCACCATGTAATCGGGAATCAAGTTGGTAATTTTCTTCGCCACGCCGCGATGATCAACGCCGATCATGGTCGGTACCTCATGGCCCATCGCATTCATGGTGTGGTGGCTCTTGTGGCAGTGAAAAGCCCAGTCCCCTGGTTCATCTGCGACAAACTCAATTTGCCGCATTTGGCCCACGGCCACATCGGTCGTTACCTCATACCACCGGGTACTCTTTGGCGTCGGCCCGCCATCTGTCCCGGTCACCAAAAATTCATGGCCATGCAAATGTATCGGATGATTGGTCATCGTCAAATTGCCGATACGGATGCGCACCTTGTCGTTTAAACGCACATTGAGGCTGTCAATTCCCGGAAAGATGCGGCTGTTCCACGACCACAAATTGAAGTCTGTCATCGTCATGATTTTGGGCGTGTAGCTACCCGGATCAATGTCGTAAGCATTCAGCAAAAAGCAAAAGTCGCGTTGTACCTCATCAATCAGCGGGTTTTTGGTTTTCGGGTGGGTCACCCAAAATCCCATCATCCCCATCGCCATTTGTGTCATCTCATCAGCATGCGGGTGGTACATAAAGGTACCGGGGCGACGGGCGACGAACTCATAGACATAAGTCTTGCCGGGCTGTATGGCAGGCTGGGTCAAGCCAGAAACGCCATCCATGCCATTGGGCAGCCGTTGTCCATGCCAATGCACACTTGTATGTTCCGGCAATTTATTGGTCACAAAAATACGGACACGGTCACCTTCAACCACTTCAATAGTCGGGCCGGGACTCTGCCCGTTGTAACCCCACAAATGCGCCTTCATCCCTGGTGCCATTTCGCGCACCACCGGTTCCGCCACCAAATGGAATTCCTTCACACCCTGGTTCATCCGCCAAGGCAGCGTCCATCCATTGAGTGTGACCACCGGGTTGTACGGGCGACCGCTATTCGGCAGCAGCGGCGGCATGGTGTCCGGCTTGCTCTGCACCACCGGTTCTGGCAGCGCGGCCATGGCAACTCGATTCACGGCGGATGCGGCAAGCGCGCCGCCAGCGATACCTGCTGTTCTAAAGAACTGTCTTCTCGAGTTCATCGTTAATTCCTTGGATATATTGGGTAGGTCATTGCAGCCTTCCTAGCGGATCAATGCGCTGCATCCCCATTTCTGCCGGACGCCATTGCTCCGACCGTCGCCATCGTGGGCTTACCAATAATGGCAGCTTGCAGTGCGGCGTCGGTAAGCCAGAACTGCTGTTCTGCGGCGATTGCCGCGATGACACTGCTAACTTGATCGCGGGTATCGGCAAGTAACTCAAATACGCCGATCAACATGCCGTTGTAGCGCAATACGTTTTCCTCTGAAATCAGTTTGCGCAGTGGCACCACTTCGTCGCGGTAGTGTTTCGACACGTCAAAGGCCGTCCGGTAGGCCGAATAGCTTTCACGCAAACTGGAGCCGCCAGCGCGGACTGTCGCTTCCAAGCGATTAGCCGCCGCCAAGGTTTGTGCGTTCATGGCGTCGCGCTGGTTGTCGCCCCAGTCAAAAATCGGCAAGCGTAGACTGACTTCGTAGCCGCGTCTGGACGTTGATGTTCCTGCCGCGTTGTCAAACACGGTGTCGCGGCGCACGCCGAGCTCAATGTCAGTGAAACTGGTCACCAGGTTCAAGCCTTGCGCCTTGGCCTGTGCATCCAACTCCGCTCGCGCGAGTTGGATGTCCAGGCGCTCTTTGCTGACCGATTTGCTGACGTCTTCGGCTGATCGTGGACCCGCGGGCAGGTCCGGCAATCTATCGGGCAACACCAGACTTTCCGCCTGAGATTCTGTCAAGCCCAGCAATCGTGTGAGTTCTTCCCGGGTAGCGACACTCACATGTTGTGCAACCGCCCATTGCGTAGCCGCATCGGCGTAAAACGCCTGTTGCCGCGCCCGCTGCAGTTTGCTGAAATTGCCTACGGCTTGCATCCGACGTGCCAACTCGCTGCTTGCCTGAGCAGCATCGTTGACTTGCTTTGCGTAAACCAGACTTTGCTGAGCAGCAACCGCTCTAACCCAGGCCTGGCGCACCATCGTAACTTGGTCGATGACGGTGTTGGTAAGACGCAGCTGTTGGTGGGCAATCTGAGCCTCCGCCATTTTGTAGCGTTGCGGCAGGGTCAGCAGGTCAAGCAAGCCAAATGCCAGCAATCGCTCCAACTCAAGTTCATCGGCAAAACGCAGACGCTGAAACCCAAAGACGGGATTTGCGATTCGTCCGGTTTGCGCTGCGTTCGTCGCATCAGCCCAGTTTTGCGCCAGCAAGGCTTGCAATGCCGGACTATTGACCAGTGTCAGCCGAACTGCATCGCTCTGTCCGACTGGTTTACTCAGAATCTCGCCAGCGATCTCATCCATTTCGGCGCGTTGATCATCGCTGCGCACCAGCGCAAGCTGGCCATTGGTAAAGCTGGCAGCTTGCTCGTTGGTATTGGCAACGGATTTGTCGAAATCAACAGTGGCGCAGCCGGAAAGAACCAACAATGTGACCACGACCAGCGCCGTTTGCTTACCAGAGCTATTCCCAGAACGACAACTGGGAAGAAGAGTCGAATTGCTCATGGCTTCCTCTCATGCTCACCGTGCATTTCGGTCTTACTGGGCGTAGCTGAGGCTTTCTCGACAGCATCCGGAAGTCTCGCCTCTCTGGCATACACCCGCCAACCACCAATTTTTTGGACGACATCGTTGGTATCCGACCAAGCGGTGAGCGGCTGCTCGCTATATCCTTGGTACTGAGCGAATACAGAACGATACTGAAATAGCGCCGAGACCATGGCATTAGGTTTGAGAATGGAACTGGTGGCTGGTGTAGACGTTTCCGAAATACTTTGAGCCGAACTTACAGAGGCACTCAATGCCAGCCAAACAAAAGTGCTCCAGCAAGCTGATCTCAGCACTGCCCATCGATACCTTGATAAATCCATAAATCATCCCCCGCGCGCCGCGATGATACGGTACCGCATTTTGTAAACGGCATCATTGCAGCACGCTGACTGAGAGATTACATTTCTGTAATTTTCGCCGTCCTCGGTGACATCGGGCGAGAATGACTCAAGCTAGCCATGTGGATCACATCATGAAAATTCTAGTCGTCGAAGATGAAGTCAAGACTGGGGACTACCTAAAGCAGGGACTGGCAGAGGCTGGCTTCGTTGTCGATCTGGCGCGAAACGGCGTGGATGGGCTTCACCTCGCATTGATCGAAGCTTACGACTTGGCCATCCTTGATGTAATGCTGCCCGGCATCGATGGCTGGCAAGTGCTGCAAGGGATCCGCAAGGCCGGAAAGGACATGCCGGCGCTATTCCTGACTGCGCGCGATCAAATTGAAGATCGGGTCAAGGGCTTGGAACTCGGTGCCGACGATTACTTGGTAAAGCCCTTTGCCTTCGCTGAACTACTGGCACGGGTCCGCACCTTGCTGCGTCGCGGTAGCCGCAGCAAGGAACCAGAATTAATGCGGATTGCCGATCTGGAGCTCGATCTGCTGCGTCGTCGCGTCACCCGTGGCAATTGCCGGATTGACCTCACCGCCAAGGAATTCTTGTTGCTGGAATTACTCCTGCGCCATCAAGGTGAAGTACTGCCGCGCTCGCTGATTGCTTCACAGATATGGGACATGAACTTCGACAGCGATACTAATGTGATTGAGGTTGCCGTGCGGCGGCTGCGTGCCAAAATGGACGATGACTTCGAACCGAAGCTGATCCATACCGTGCGGGGCATGGGCTATGTGTTGGAAGACGCGCCAGGGCGCTAATTGGCGATCAATTATTTCTATTAGGAGCTATAACGCAATGAAGAAACCAAACCGAAAATCTCTGTTGATGGCGTTAACGCTGAGTGTGCTGTCCACGCTCAGCTACGCCAACGAACCTAGCGAAGTTACCAATGCGTTTCACGCCGCATTGGTCAAGGGCGATGCCGCTGCCGCGAGTGGGCTACTGGCACCGGATATCACGATTTACGAATCCGGCTATGTTGAGCGTTCGCGTGCCGAATATGCCGGGCATCACCTGCCCGAAGACATCGCCTTCGCCAAGAAATCGACCCGACGCGTGTTGCAGCACACTGAGCGCAAAGATGGAAACCTGGCCGTCATTTGGGAAGAAACCGAAACCAAAGCAACGCTCAAAGGAAAGCAAGTCACGATATTTGGTACTGAAACCACCTTGCTGCAAAAGACTGGTGATGCATGGTCCATTGTTCATGTGCATTGGTCCTCCCGCAAATCCAAATGACGAGTACAGGTCGGCGCAACTTTGCCTGATCGACTAGGTCGGATGAAGTTTCCGCGCGCATCCATAGCCATTCGATTAACGGCGCTCTTTGCCACGACATCAACGGTCGTGTTGTTGATGCTTGGCCTGTTGATTGGGTACGAGGTGGAGCAACACTTCGTTGAGCAGGACATGGATCTGATGAGCGGAAAATTGCGTCTCGTTGGCCATTTGCTGGAGCGGTTGCAAACGCCTGCCGATCTTGATGCCTTGCCGACGCAGCTTGACGACTCACTCGTCGGCCACCACGGACTAACCATCCTGGTGCTCGGGGCGGACAATCAAAGGCGCTTTGCTACCACGGACGCCGAGTTTCCCGTAGGCTTGCTCGATCGCGCCAGGATCAAGAACCCACCCGTTTCGCAAACATGGAAATATCCGTTTCCCGATGGACCGATACCGATGCGCGGCATCGCCGCACTGCTGCCGGTTGGCATCCAGGGCATGCAACCCTTGCTGGTTGCCGTGGCGGTCGACATCACCCACCATCAGGTGTTCATGGCCTCGTTCAAGCGCACACTGTGGCTATTTGTCAGTGTCGCAGCGGTCTTGGCGGGCATCCTTGGCTGGGCAGTAGTGCGGCGTGGTCTGGCCCCGCTGCACGCCATCGGCGAGGCAGCAGCAGCGGTGACCGCAAGCCGGCTCGACTATCGATTGGCGGTGGACGCTGTACCCGTCGAACTAGTCGACCTGGTAGCGACCATGAACGATATGCTCGCGCGGCTTGAAGCGTCATTTCAGCGTTTGAAGGATTTTTCTGCCGATCTGGCCCACGAACTTCGCACACCGGTCACCAATTTGATGACGCAAACCCAAGTGGCCTTGGTCAAAGCGCGCACCACTGACGAATACCGCGAAATACTCGCTTCGAACGCCGAGGAATTTGATCGCTTGGCACGAATGATTGGCGACATGTTGTTCTTGGCGCAAGCTGACAATGGCCTGATTGTCCCGAATCGCGAACCGGTTGATCTGGCTGCAGAGGTCAGCGCCTTGTTCGAGTTCTTCGACGCGCTGGCCGCCGACAAAGCGCTCCATCTTTCGCTGACCGGTAGCGGAACAATTCTTGGTGACAAACTTATGTTGCGCCGGGCCGTAGCCAACCTCTTGGCCAACGCGATACGCCACACCCCTGCCCACGGTAGCATCAAGATCGATATCAAGAAAACCGCTGTTGGAGTCGCGCTAAGCATTGAAAACAGTGGTGATACGATTGCTCCAGAACAGCTACTGAGACTCTTTGATCGCTTTTATCGCGTCGATCAGTCACGACACAACATTAGCGATGGTGCCGGCTTAGGTCTGGCCATTACTCGTTCAATAATCCAGGCTCATGGTGGAGAAATTCATGCCGAATCAGGGAGCAATGGCACTTGCTTTGAACTGCGGATGACATCATCGCTGTGATGGATTCATATAGTTTTGCTGGGTTTAAACCGGACAAGTCTTTATGACGGCGTGTCACCAGCACCAACTGGCAAAACGGTGTTTTTTACCCTGCCGCTCGCTTAAACATCGCAAGCATATTGAATAAACCCAGCGTTAGCCGCCACTTTGTCGTAGAGCAGTCGGCCAGCCGCATTGGTCTCATGCGTGAGCCAATACACCCGGCCAATTCCCGCTGCACGAGCAGTGTCTTTCACTGCCTCAATCAGTGCGCGACCGACGCCACGGCCACGTAGTGAGGGTTGCGTGAACAAATCTTGCAAATAACAAACCAGCGCCATGCGCGAGGTGCTACGGTGAAAAATGCAGTGCGTGATGCCGACGATTTCGCCGTCAATCTCGGCGACGATGGCAACCATTGGTTCGTTGGGATCCAAAAATCTCGCCCATGTTGCGCGGGTGATTTCATCGGCCAGTGAGGTGTCGCCGTGGCGACCATAGAATGCGTTGTAGCCATCCCATAGCGGCTTCCATGCGGCGTAGTCTTGCGCGGTAATCTGGCGTGTGGCGATTTTTGTTTCCATGGCATGTAATTCCTGTGTTAACCCGACTGCAAGTATGGCCGAAATATGACGCATCAAATCAATTGCGAGATCACGCTGCCAAGCAACTATCGCCCTGCTGACGCGTTGAAATTTCACGCCCGCGATGTCACCGGTTTTTCAGAAATCGTGCGCGACACGGTAATTAGAAAGGGCCTGGTGTTTGATGGCGTGCCGACGCTGGCCACGATAGAGCTTGGCAAGAAAAAAGCGCGCTGTACATTGGCGTTTGATGCTGTCGTCGAACTTGATTCGCGTACCTGCAAAGCGCTGATGCGCCGTTTACTCGGGCTGGTGATTGATGCCGATAGCTTTGAGCAAGCGATGCAATCGCATCCAGAACTAGGGCCAACGATACGTGCGCAAACGGGGCTGCGTTTGCCGATGGCGGCGACTGCTTTTGAAGCGCTCATCTGGGCTGTCACCGGCCAGCAAATCAATCTCGGTGTGGCGCTGCAATTGCGCCGCCGATTAATCGCACTGACCGGGCTGCAACATTCATCGGGAGTCGCTTGCCATCCCGATGCGCAAGCCGTCGCCAAACTCACCGCCGACCAGCTTGGGCAAGCGAAATTTTCACGCGCCAAAACCCAGACCATACTCACCGTCAGCCAGATGGTTTGCACCGGTGAATTGCCGCTCGATCAATGGCAACGTGAACCAATCAATGCAGAACGCAACGCAGAACGCATTAATGCACAACTATTAGCGATACGCGGCATCGGGCCATGGACTGCCAACTACACATTGCTGCGCGGCTTTGGCTGGGCGGACGGCTCGCTGCATGGCGATGTCGCGGTACGCAATTCCTTGCAAGAAATATTGCAGCAAGCCGACAAAGTTTCCATCCCGCAGGCCGAACAATGGCTGGCTCAGTTTTCACCGTGGCGCTCGCTCACCGCCGCGCACCTGTGGGCACGGCTGGCCAAAACGACGTAAAACCACGAATTACCGATTACATCGCCTTACAGTCAGGCGTAAATTGAGAATCCAGTGGAACTAAAATCGGTCGCGTTGGCATGTAGGTTGGGCGTTCACACACCTGCTCAGAACAACGTTTTGACCGGCTGGTAGTTTTGTTTGTTATTTTTCACCAGCACCAAAGACGGTTTCAGATCCGTCCGTGAAACTTAATGAGGCAAAGATGAAACTTAAATCATCGTTCAAATTCTTAGTCACTACATTGGCATTTGCGCTGCTATCCAGCGCAACGTTTGCGTTGGATGCCGGAACGCAACGCCCGACGCAACTCGAACCCATCCCGCAGCAGACACAAGCGGCGCGCTTGGCGGCAGAGGTATTGACGCGCTATCACTACAAAGCCATGCCGCTGGACGATGCGATGTCAGAGAAAATTTTTGACAAATATCTCAAAGCATTGGATCCCGAGAAAATGTTTTTTGTACAGGCGGATGTCGATCAACTTTCCATCAACCGAAAGAGTCTGGATGACGCTGTGCTGACTGAAAATTTGACCGTGCCGTTCAGTATTTACAACCGTTATTCGGAGCGCGCGGTGGAGCGTTTTACTTATGCGCGTAGTTTGCTCAAAAGCAAGTTTGATTTTGATCAGGACGAGGCTTTTCAATTTACTCGGCGCAACGCAGCATGGCCGAAATCCGAGCTTGAGGTGCAAGACCTTTGGCGCAAGCGGGTAAAAAACGATTGGCTGCGAATTAAGCTTGCAGGTAAGGACGACAAAAGTATTGCCGCCACACTGGATAAGCGTTATGAAACTACGCTAAAGCGTATTGCGCGGCTGAAAAGTGAAGACGCTTTTCAGACCTTTATGAACGCCTACACCACGGCGATAGAGCCGCATACCAACTATATGGGGCCACGTCGTGCCGAGGAGTTTGATATTTCGATGCGGCTCTCATTGACTGGTATCGGCGCCACACTCACTGAGCGTGATGACTACACGACGATACGGGATTTGAGCACTGGCGGACCGGCCGCATTATCGGGCAAGCTCAAAATCGGCGATCGAATTGTGGCGGTCGGCCAAGGCGAGAATGGTGCTATGGTAGATATTCGCGGCTGGCGCCAGGACGATGCCGTGGCCTTGATTCGCGGCCCATTGGATACTGTAGTGCGGCTGGAAATTTTGCCGGCAGATGTCGGTGCCGAGGGCAAGAGCAAGATAGTGTCATTGGTGCGTAAAAAAATTACGCTGGAAGATCAATCTGCCAAGAAAAAAATACTTGCGGTGAAAGACGGCGGAAGCACGCGGCGCATCGGCGTGATCTCCTTGCCCGGTTTCTATGAGGATTTTGCTGCGCGGCAAAAAGGCGACCCAAATTACAAAAGCGCCACTCGCGATGTCGCCCGCTTGCTCGGTGAGTTAAAAAAGGAAAATGTCGATAGCGTATTGCTTGATCTGCGCAACAACGGCGGCGGCTCTTTAAACGAAGCGATTGAGCTTACTGGTTTGTTTATTGGTGCCGGCCCGGTGGTGCAACAGCGGGATGCCAAAGGCGAACTGATGGTCGGCAAAAACGTCAAGACTGCTGCCGTGTGGAGCGGTCCTATGGGAGTGTTGGTCAATCAAGGATCAGCATCAGCATCTGAAATTTTTGCAGCCGCGATTCAAGACTATGGGCGTGGTTTGGTCATCGGTATGCAAAGTTTCGGCAAAGGCACAGTGCAAGGTGTTATAGATCTTGATCGTATTGCGCGAAACGATAAAGCAAAATTTGGCGAATTGAAACTTACCGTGGCGCAGTTTTTCCGCATCAATGGTGGCACCACACAGCTGCGCGGTGTGATACCCGACATCGTGTTTCCGAGTGTGACTGATCCTGATAATTTTGGTGAAGTAAGCTACACCAATGCACTACCGTGGGTCGAAGTTAAACCAGCAATCTACTCGCCGGCCGGTGACGTGAAATTGGTGTTGCCTGAGTTGCTTAAGCGCTCTGCAGCGCGAACCAAAGTTGATAAAGAGTTTCAATTCCTCAATGAGGATGTCGCTGAGTTCAAAGCTATCCGTGAAAAAAATCGGATATCACTGAATCAAACTGAGCGCCGTAACGAGCAAAAAACTCAAGAGTCCAGAGAGGCTGCTCGTGAAGCAAAGCGCAATGCCGACAAACGGGTGCGCAAAGATGTGATCGTTGAAGGCGCCTCTGAAAAGCCTACCGCTGCAAAGAAGCCACAAACCCGTGATGATGGTCTGCAAGCCGATGAGCGCAGCATTCAAGCCCAATTAGCGGAAGAAAAGGCCGACAAAAACGCTGATGACATATTGCTCTCCGAAGCGGCACGTATTCTTAGCGATGAGATAGATATTCGCACAAGCGCACCGCACCTGCTAGCCGAAGCCAAATCAGTATCAAATTCAGCTGCACCTTAATTCGACGCCAGGCAAGCTATGCAACTCACCAAAAAGTACACCGCTGCCCGAATCTCGACTTTGTTTTTTTGCCTTTGCCTGCTTGGCGCTTGTGGCGATAGCTCAAAGCTCCCGCCACAAGCCAGTTTTGGACCCAAGCCAACTTTGCCTGAACCATCGTCTGGTGCATTGCCCACGATAAAAATCGCCAAAGCCACCGGTTGGCCTGCCGGTGTTATGCCCGTGGCGGCGGCAGGTCTGTTGGTAAAGGCATTCGCCAGCGGGCTGGATCACCCGCGCTGGGTCTATGTGCTGCCCAACGGTGATGTGTTGGTGGCCGAATCCAATGCACCAGCTGATCGGCCCGACGAATATTCTGGCCCGGTCGGCATGATCGCAAAATTTGTAATGAATCGTGCCGGGGCAGGAGTGCCCAGCGCCAATCGAATCACGCTATTGCGTGATGCCGATGGCGATGGAGTTGCCGAGACGCGCACGGTGTTTTTACAGAATCTCAATTCGCCCATCGGCATGGCGCTGGTCGGCAACGATTTTTACGTCGCTAATACCGACGCCGTTATGCGCTACAAGTACATCGACGGCCAAACCAGTGTTACCGACAAAGGCGTAAAAATCGTCGATCTGCCAGCTGGCACGATCAATCATCATTGGACGAAAAATTTAATTGCCAATCAAGCCAGCGGCGAAGCACTGCGGCTTTATGTGACGGTTGGTTCGAACAGTAACGTCGCCGAACACGGCATGGAAGTCGAAGCAAATCGCGCTGCAATTTTGGAGGTCAATCCAATCACTAGGCAAACGCGAATTTTTGCTTCAGGTTTGCGTAATCCAAACGGTATGGACTGGCAAGCACAAACTGGAGCGCTGTGGACGGCTGTGAATGAGCGCGACGAAATCGGCAGCGACCTAGTGCCCGACTACATGACCTCAGTCAAAGATGGCGCGTTTTACGGCTGGCCGTATAGCTACTACGGCCAACATGTTGACACTCGCGTCAAGCCACCACAACCCGATTTAGTCGCCAAAGCGGTTCCGCCCGACTATGCGCTTGGCACCCACACTGCATCACTCGGTTTAGTTTTTTCACGCGGCGATGCGCTGCCAGAAATCTATCGCAACGGCGCCTTCATCGGCCAACACGGCTCATGGAATCGCCGCCCGGTCAGCGGCTACAAAGTCATTTTCGTACCCTTCACCAACGGTGTGCCCAACGGCATGCCGGTCGACGTGCTGACTGGTTTTCTCGATGCCAACGGCCAAGCCCAAGGCCGTCCGGTTGGCGTGGCGATCGACACACGCGGCGCGTTGTTGGTGGCTGACGATGTGGGGAATATTGTTTGGCGGGTTAGTGCAGGGAAATAAAACAACTTTGTAGGTCGGAATTTATTCCGACGTTTTCAAAGTCAATCACCTCCGTGTCGGAATAAATTCCGACCTACAAAACAACGCAGGTCGCTCCGATCCGACCCTAGCTCGTTGATGCCAGGTCAATGTAGATGCCTATGATGCGCATCGGGGTAGTGCTGATGAGTATGCTTTGTGGCCTCGTGGGAATGCCGATGTGAATGGCGAATTGCGTCAGCGCAGAATGCGTCGTGGCTGTGCTGATGATGTGCATCGTGCTCATGCTCATGATCGTGCTCAAGCACATCATGTGTGTGCGAATGTTCATGCGCTTCGCTCAGGTGCAGCCAAATACCACAGGCCATAAAGCCGCCGGCAAGTAATAGTAAAAGCGTCACCGGCTCTCCCATCAGGATTGCTAACAGCGCTCCAAACAGTGGTGCGACAGAAAAATACGCACCGGTTCTGGCGGTTCCCAAGTGGCGCAGTCCAAGCACGAACAGCACGAGACTGATGCCATAGGCAAACATACCGATAACCAACGCGACCACTGTGTCGGCAGGTGTTGGCAGCGTCGCACCAAGGGAAATGGCGACTAGGAAATTGATAGATCCAGCAACCAAACCCTTGGTCGAAGCAATCCAGCTGGCATCGTTCAAGGACACTTTGCGCGTCAAGTTGTTGTCAATTGCCCAAGCGAGGCAGGCACCAAGAATCGCCAGCGACGGCCACAGTGCGTCAATTCGCATTTCACTTGGCCACGTCAGCAAGGCCGCGCCGACAACTATGGCAGCCATGCCCAATGCAATGCGCCTGTCGAAGTTTTCCTTGAACACAAACCAGGCCAATAGCGCGGTAAAAACACCTTCCATATTGAGCAGCAATGCGGTCGCCGAGGCCGTGCTTGCGCTCAGTCCGAACATCAACAAAACCGGGCCGACCACCCCACCGGATAGCACTGCGCCCAGAAACCAGAGGCGCTCATTGCGCGGCAAAGTGACCGGCGCGGCGTGGGTAATGCGTCGATAAATTGCCAATCCCAGGCCCGAACCCAAATACAACAAACCCGCCAACATCCACGCGTCGACCGATTCAAGCAAGCGTTTTGCCAAGGGTGTCGCAGCCCCAAACAACAAGGCCGCGCCAAGCGCAGCGAAGATGCCGGGGTGTTTTAGCGACGTGAGAAACATAGGTTTTGTTGGTTACGTGACATGACAGACGACATCTTAGTCGCAGCGTAGTGAGGAAGCCTTGCTCGACGGCGTGTGGCCAGCACCAACTGGCGAATGTTCATTTAACCCAAGCTCAAAGCACCACCTGCCCACCCAGTTCCACCACGCGATTTGCGGGGAGACCGAAGTAGCTAACCACGCTGCCGGCATTTCTGAACATGCCGACGAAAATCTTTTGTCGCCAGAATGACATCGCCGAATCCATGCTCGGAATCAAGGTCTCGCGGCCTATGAAATAGGAAGTGTCCATCACTTCGAAACTCAGACCGTCCTCGCAGCACCATTCGAGCGCGTCGGGCAGATTGATCGTTTCCATGAAGCCGTAGAAAACTTTGACTTGCCAGAATCCATCGGCCAGGCTAGTCACCAACACACGGTGTGAATCGGTCAGGCGCGGCGTATCGAGAATATTCACCGCGACCAGCACCACGCGTTCGTGCAGTGCTTTGAAGTGCTTCAAACTATGCAGCATGGCATGCGGAACTTTATCGGGATTTGATGTCAAGAAAATCGCCGTGCCGGGTGTGCGCGGCACGTCTTCCACACCTTTGATGAAGCTGTTGATATCCACCGCATCGGCGGCTTGGCGCTGGCTTAGCATGTCGCGGCCGCGCTTCCAGGTGGTCAGTAAGAGGAATACGCCGATACCAAAAACCAGCGGGAACCAACCGCCATCTTGAATCTTGACAGTGTTGGCGGCGAAGAATGCGATATCAATAATGACGAACGCCGTGCAACCCAACAGCGCACGCCACAGCGGCCAGCCCCACACGTAGCGGGCAACGAAAAATGCCAGTAAGTCGGTGATCAGCATGGTGCCGGTAACGGCGATGCCATAGGCCGCCGCGAGGTTGGTCGAGCTACCAAAACCAACCACCAGGGCAATCACCGCCACCAGCAAAAACCAATTGATACCCGGCAAATAAATTTGCCCAATCTGTTTATCCGACGTATGGCTAATCGCCATGCGTGGCGCGAAACCAAGCTGTATCGCTTGCTGCGTAATCGAGAATGCGCCGGTGATAACAGCTTGCGAGGCGATCACCGTGGCCGCAGTGGCGAGTAAGACCATGGGGTACAAAAACCAATCGGGCGCAAGCAGATAGAAGGGATTTGAAATAGCGCTGGGTTCGCGCAGTAACAGCGCACCTTGGCCAAAATAATTCAGTAGCAGCGACGGCAAGGCCAGCATAAACCAACCGATTTGAATCGGCTTGCGGCCAAAATGCCCCATGTCGGCATACAGCGCTTCGGCACCGGTCAGCGCCAGTACGGCAGCGCCGAGCGCAAAAAATCCTAGCAGTCGATTGGTCTCAAAAAAGTGCAGCGCATATGACGGATCGAGCGCGCGCAAGATGTCGGGACTGGCTGTAATGCTATTGATGCCGAGCACGCCTATGGTCAAGAACCAGGCCACGACTATCGGCCCAAAAAATTTACCAACCGCTGCTGTGCCGTGGCGTTGCACTGCGAACAGCAAGACCAAAATCACGATGGAAATCGGCAACACATAGGGCTTGAAAGTGGGTGTCGCCACTTCCAATCCTTCGACTGCCGAGAGCACAGAAATCGCCGGTGTAATCACGCCGTCGCCATAAAAAAGTGCCGCACCGAACAAACCCAACATCATAATAGTCGTGCGCTTGGGTGAGCCTTGCGTCATCGGTCGTAAGGCCATCGCCATCAAGGCCATGATGCCGCCTTCACCTTTGTTATCGGCGCGCGTCATAAAGCTCACATATTTGAGACTGACCACCAGCATCAGTGACCAGAAGAAAAATGAAAGTATGCCGAACACATTGTCTGGCGTAATCGGCACCGGATGGTGCGCGCCACCGAAAACTTCTTTGAGCGCATACAAAGGACTAGTGCCGATGTCGCCATAGACAACGCCGAGCGCCGCCAAGGAAAGCACGGCTAAATTTTTATTGCTGGTGGGAGTGGACATAGTGTGGAGTGAAGATTTGTAAATTGTGATTCACGACTGAAAGCGATAGCCGACACCGGTTTCAGTCAGAAAATATTTTGGCTGGGTCGGATCGGCCTCTAGTTTTTGTCGCAGCCGACCGAGATAAATGCGCAAGTAGTGGCCTTGCTCGGCGTAGCCTGCGCCCCATACTTCTCGCATCAAATGACTATGCGTCAGCACTTTGCCGTTGCTGGCGAGCATCACGGCGAGCAGGCGATATTCGATTTTGGTCAGATGAATTTCAACGCCATCGCGGTGGACAATGCGACGCGAAAGGTCGACATGAACGTCGCCGAATTCATAACACGGGGTCGCGTCAAAGCCTTGCCCGTGGCGGCGGAGCAG
Source organism: Rhodocyclaceae bacterium (assembly GCA_016721505.1). GTDB lineage: Bacteria > Pseudomonadota > Gammaproteobacteria > Burkholderiales > Rhodocyclaceae > JADKHX01. The sequence goes on from JADKHX010000012.1 coordinate 120,562, forward strand.
GGCGCGCACGCGGGCGAGCAATTCACCGATACCAAATGGTTTGGACAAATAATCATCCGCACCGGCATCCAGCGCGCCGATTTTGTCGTCTTCACCGCTGCGCGCCGAGAGTATCAGCACCGGCACTTTGGACCAGGTGCGCAGCTCGCGAATAAAGTCGATGCCGCTCATGTCGGGCAAGCCCAAATCGAGCAACACCAAGTCGACTTCTTCGCTCGCCACCTGCCGTAGCCCGTCGACTGCGTTGGCGGATTCGCTGCACACACAAGCCTCGCGGCGTAGCGCATCGCAAACGAAGCGCCGTATCTGCGGCTCGTCTTCGATCACCAATACGTGTGCCGTAGTCGTACTCTTGGCACTCATACACTGGCCTCTTCCGAAATTGCCGGTGGCACACCAAGTGGTAGCGTGAAGCGCACGCACGCACGGTTACACCCACCCTCGGCGCAATTCTCGGCAACGATAGTGCCTTCATGCGCCAGTACTACTGCCTTGCAAATCGCCAGTCCCATGCCGGTGCCGCTCACTGACGAGTTGTGTTCACCGCGAACAAAAAGTTCAAATACTTCATCGAGTCGATCAGGCGGAAAGCCGACGCCATCATTGCACACGCTGACTTCCAAAAACCCATCTTGGGTACGCGCCGACAAATGAATCCTGGCACCGGTCGCGGAATATTTCACGGCGTTTTCGAGCAGATTGCAGACCACGCGTTCCATCAACACGGCATCAAAATTGAGCAAGGGCAAATCGCGCGGCAGCTCTATTGTCAAGGCGCGATTGGCCAGCAGACCAGCCAGCAAACGGGTGCTTGAACCGATGATTTCTTCAAACGGTTGCCATTGCCGATTGAGCTTCACCTGTCCGTTTTTCAGCCGCGCCATCTCCAGCAGATTCGACAAAAGCCTGTGCATCGCATGCGCTTGATCGCGGATGATGGTAGCTGTTTCCGAGGCCGCATCATCCAATGACGGTGAGCTTTGCACCAGCGTATCGGCAAGGCCAACCAGCGTGGTGAGTGGCGTGCGTAAATCGTGCGAGAGCGATGACAAAATCGAATTTCGCAAGCGCTCGGCGGCCACCTGAAGCGCACTCTGGTGGGCAGCTTCGGCGTGATGAAGGCGCTCGACAGTCATCGCCACCAAGGACGCGACAGCTTCGAGCAATGGTCGATGCATACGGATAGCGTCGACATCGCTGGTCTGTGGTGTCACTGCAAGCACGCCATGAACTTTCACAAATTCGTGCGTTGGCGCAGCCAGTGGCAAAAAGATGATCGCCACACCCATACCGGCCAGAGTATCGGTCTCGACAATCATTTGTTGCGCAAAAGCCGAGTGCGCGAAGCTCTGTTCCATGCGGCCCAAATGATGCTTGCCGTATTCGTGAAAAGTGGTCTCGGCGTTGCCAGTCACACTAGTGTCAGCAACCAACAAGGTGACATCAAAGTCAATATCGTGAAGAAAAGTTTCCGCCGTGGCGGTGACTTGCTCCATCGTCAAACTCGCGCCAAGATCGCGCGCCAAGTCATACAGCGCAAACGTTTGCCGCTCCCGCATCTGCGCCGCCTGCGTGCGCTCGGCCACACGCGCGACCAAATGCGAAGTGATCAGCCCGACCACCAACATCACCGCGAAAGTCACCAAATATTGCACATCAGCAACCGCGAAAGACAGATGTGGCAAGACAAAGAAAAAGTCGAACAAAGCCACATTAAGAAACGCCGCAAGAATGGCCGGCCCGCGACCCAAGGTGACAGCAGTCACAAATACCGCGAGCAAAAACAACATCACGATGTTGGCCACATCAAGCTGATCCCGCACCGGCAGCGCAATCAGCGTTGTCACCACGCACAGCGCAACAGCCAGCGAAAAGCGCGTGCCTTGCGATTTGTGGGAGAGCATTTTGTTCATCATCGACATTCGTTACCTTCAACCGATGGGAGAAGTTTCCTATGCGCGATGTAAAAACGGTGTAAATATTGGAATGTGGGCGAGCGTGCTGAATTAGACAACTAGGTGACGGCGTGTTGTCAGCACCAACTGGTGAGATTTGAGGTCGCGCTTACTTCATAGGTAAACCGTTGTCTGTCCCCTATTGTTTCGCTGACGCGTCAATACTTCTGCACAAAAAATGCTCGCAAGTGAAAGCATAAGTCTTATCAGAGGTTAGCTAAATCTAGCGCACCCGAAACCAGACAGTGACTACCGGCAATGGATGCGATGAGCTTGAGTCCCTACAACCGACCCACGTTACGCAGAAATCATATCAGTCTTCGCATACCCAATCGCATTTTGATGTACAGCGTGTTGAGCAAGACCCGCTTCCCCTCTGAGCCGCCGAGTTTCGTAGGCTTGTCCCGGGAATTCCAGTCGCGTTGTCCGAGCGGGTTTCATCGCGAGTTTAGCGACTGGCCGGGACAAGGCTGTGGAACTCGGGTAGCCCGCAGGGCCGGGGAAGGGGGCGCGTTTCTTTGGTTCTATTCTTGCCGCGCAGCAAGAAAGAACTCGGCTGTCGGGCCGAGTCCCGACTCGGACGTCGAACGATCAACTAGTCACATCGGAAAAAACATCTATCAACGGCGTACCACCAGCACCAACTGGCAAGATTTGCGTGCTATCCCGCCTCAAATTGCAGCTTAAAATTGCGCTCATTGAATCATGATGTGACTAATCCACGAACGCAGCGGAGCAAAACCTAATGACCACTCGACATACTCACACCGGCCGCCCGCATGGGGCGCATACCGCGATTGAATTTCGTGCATTTTTTGAGGCCATGTCGCTACCGTGGGCGCTGCCATGGCTGCTACGAGCCCCGCGTGGCGATGGCCATCCGGTGCTGTTACTGCCCGGCTTTATGGCCGGTGATGTCTCGATGATCGCGCTGGAAATTTTCCTGCGCAATCGTGGCTATGACGTTTCAACATGGGGATTTGGCCGCAACATTGGCTTCCAGCCCAAGCACGCCAAAGCACTGGAGCAGAAAATTCGCTACATGCATTACAAGACCGGCAAGAAAGTCAGTCTCGTTGGTTGGAGTCTCGGTGGCGTTTTTTCCTTGTATGGGGCGCATCAGGCACCGGAATGCGTGCGTAGTGTCATTACCCTCGGCAGCCCGGTCAGTACTGACGCTTCAGGCGAACGTAACGTTCCACGATTCTTGAAAGCGATGTACAGATTGGTCGCCCATCCGATGGGAACAATGGTGCATCAAAACCGGCCGGAAGGAAAGTTGCTGACGCGCGGTGCAACATTGACGACGCCCTTATCGTGTCTCTATGGCATCGGCGATGGCGTCGTTCCACCCCAGGAGGCAACCATCGATGGCAACCCTACGCTGCACGAAAATATTCGCGTGCCGGCCAGTCACCTTGGCATGGGCTTCAATCCGATGGTGATGTGGATTGTCGCCGACCGCCTTGCACAAGCCGAAGGGCAGTGGCGGCCATTCGAGCCGTCAGGCGTCTCGGCTTTCGTATACCGGACACTAACGCACGAGCTACTGCCAGTTTAGGAGCTTGCGCCGGCTTCGCCTTCTTGGCGGGCCGGGGCGCCTTCGGGCGTTTCGCGGCTGGCATGGTCGCCAAGGCCAAATATTCCTGGAAACTATCGCGAATACATTGGCTGAACACTTCCGGGTCGGGCATTAAATAACGATCCGACGTTGGCGAGATCACAATGCGTCCGTCATAACTGGTAACCGCCATCACTAAACCCATGCCGTCGTGTATCGGCATGATGGCCGAGAAATAAGTCATCCGCGCACCATTCAAATACACCGGCTTGGCCGACCCTGGCACATTGGTAATAGTGCAATTGGCCAAAGGCATGCGTACGCCACCTTCGGTAGCGGCGCGCGCCAACATCTTGCTGGCCAACGCCAGCGTCGCCGATGGTGCGTGCCGTGCAATGTCGGTCAATTCGCTTGCCTCAATCGCTTGCGCCATTACGTCAGATGACGAAGTTCGATGTTGAATTATTCTCAGCCGATCGACAGGGTCGTCAACGTCGGTCGCCAGGCTTACGCGCAGCCACGACACATCGGGTCGAGCATTTGCGGCTTTGTCAGCAGCGCGCACATAAACCGGCGCGACGGCATTCAAACTGTTGGCCGGCAATTCATCGTGCAAGGCCAAATAGCGACGCAAAGCACCGCCGCAAACGGCCAACACTGCATCGTTAATCGTCGCGTGCGGAACCAGATGGGTGACGGCCTTGAACTCGCTGACCATGAAGCGCCGCGTGTCGAACACGCGATACGGCGAGACCACGGAATTGAATCGCGTCGAAGTCATGAACTCTGGTTTGAGCACCATATCCTTGACGAAATTCAGTGCGACCGGCGCGAGGCGGCTTAAGGCGCGATTAAATGGCCGACCCATTTCAAACGGTGAATGTATGGACTTGGATATGCCGTGCATCAGCAAGGACAGAATGCCCGGCGGCGATTCGGGGAACCACGGCTTAGGCGGCTCGACCGCTGGCGGAATGGGCGACAAGTCGTGCAACAACATCGAGATTTCGCTGCCGTGTTCGACATCAATCGCGGCATGATGAATTTTTATGATCAGCGCGAAACTACCGGCGGGCAAATCGATAAAACTATCCAGCCCTTCCATCACGTAAATCTCCCACAGCGGGCGATTCATATCAAGCGGACGGGCGTGGATTCGGGAAGCCTGAATGCAAAATTGCCGCCAATCGCCGGGCTTGGGCAGTGCGACATGACGGACGTGGTATTCCAAATCGAAATTCTCGTCTTCTATCCAATACGGGTAGTCGAGTTCGAGCGGTGCATGAAGTAATTTGCTGCGAAAAATTGGCGAACGATCCAGTCGACTTTCAATATGCGCCATGATGCTTTTGAAACGCACGATGCCACCTGGTGCGGTCGACTGATCATAAATTTGGATCAGTGTGACGTTGGAGTTGGCGTGGGTTGAATCGGAATACAAAAAGCTGGCATCGTGACCACTAAGCTGACGCATGTGAACCTCTCTCAAATAATGTGCCGCTGTTGTTCTATTTAGCAAACTCCATCGCACTGTCCTCAACCGAACCAAACTTTAGCGACAGAATGTCCAGCGGATAGTTTTGATAGAGCTTCCATGGCCGCTTTGATCCCTGCTTTGGAAATTTGTCCATGGCGCGCTGAAAATAGCCCGACGAAAAATCCACCCACGGTTCGGGTAACACGGTCGGGTCATTGAAGCGCGGCGTGCACTGCCGCGTGCCGGTCTTGTCCATATGTTTTATCAAACGACATACATAGTCGCAAATCAAATCGACTTTCAAGGTCCACGACGCATTGGTGTAGCCAAAGGCCGAGGCAAGATTCGGCACACCGCTATACATCATGCCTTTGTAACCGGTGGTTTTGGACATGTCTATCGTCACCCCATCGACCACAATCCGCATGCCGCCAAGCACCACCAAATTTAGTCCCGTCGCGCTGACGATCAAGTCGGCTGGCAAATGCACGCCGGATTTCAAGTTGATCCCGGTCTCGGTAAAAGTATCTATCGTATCGGTGGCAATCGAAGCGCTGCCGTTTTTCAGTGCGGTGAACAAATCCGCATCCGGCACCAAGCACATGCGTTGCTCCCACGGTTTGTAGTGCGGTGTGAAGTGTGGCGCGAGGTTGTAATCCGGCCCCATGACTTTTTGCAATTCACCAAAAATAGCTTTCTTGGCGACTTCAGGTTTGCGTCGACACAGGCTAAAAATATACATCGTGAATAGCACGCGCCACCAACGATTGATTGCGTAAGCCACCTTAGCTGGCAACACGCGGCGCAACCAATTAGCCAGAGGATCTTCGGAAGGGCGCGAGACCATGTAAGTCGGTGAACGTTGCAGCATGGTCACGTGCGAGGCTTTTTTGGCAATCTCAGGCAACAGCGTTACCGCCGTGGCACCACTGCCAATGATGACGACGCGCTTGTTGGTGTAGTCAATATCCTCGGTCCATTTTTGCGGATGCACGAGGCGTCCGGTGAAGCGTTCCACGCCGGGAAATTCAGGCGTGTAGCCTTTTTCGTGATTGAAATAACCGCTGCACATGAACAAAAATTTGCAGCTGAGATGGGTCGTATCAAGCTGTCCAGTAGTGAAATCTTTGCGCTCAATTTCAACTGTCCATTTGGCGTCTGTGCTATCCCAAGACGCTTGCAGCACGCGATGACCAAAGCGAATTTTTTTGTCAATCTCAGCTTCCGTCGCCGTGTCGCGTACGTATTTCAAAATCGACGGACCATCGGCGATGACCTTGGCTTCTACCCATGGCCGAAAGGCATAACCCAAAGTGAACATGTCCGAATCGGAGCGTATGCCCGGATAGCGAAATAGATTCCAGGTGCCACCGATAGCATCAGTGCTTTCCAAAATCGCGTAGGACTTGTCGGGGCAATTGGCCTGTAAATGGTAGCCCGCACCAATGCCAGAAAGCCCTGCACCGACCACCAACACATCAAAATGCTCAACCGTCATTTGGATATCCATTTATCACTTTTTGTGGTTGGTATCTTATCAGCCGAAGCTATCAACCAAGGCTAATTCTCGCCAGTTGGTGCTGGCGAGGGACTGGCCCGTTAATCGGCCACACGCCGTCGATAACGCGTTCCATCGCATCAAGTATTTCACAAATTCCGCACAAACAACGCTCGTATAAGTTTGTCTTTGAGTGTGTGCGCTTCGGTCATCCCCATACGTGCCAGATAGCGCTGATGATCTATGGTTTTTTCAGTCAATTTGCTACTTGCCAAGCCAAACAATGCGCCAATCAGCGCAAGCGGGTGCGCCAGCAAGCCCTTGAGTCGCACCAATGCGCGGGCGATGACTAATTCGTCTTCGGTGAAATCGGTACCAAATGGATAGTCTGGAAGCAAATCACTTTGTTTCCCATCGCGCAGTGCGGTTTCGATCATGGTTGGCAAATTGTTGCGTTGATGCGCTGGAATTTGATACGCGGCATCAATTTTTCCGTTGGCCTTGGCGATTTTGAGTAACTCTTCTTGAAAGCGTGAATCAGCGATTGCCAACAGACGTTTGATGACCTCATCGTCAGCTTGGCCGCGTAGATCTGCTACGCCGTATTCGGTTACCACAATGTCGCGCAGATGGCGCGGGATGGTGACGTGACCGTAGTTCCAGACCACGTTGGACATCGCTTTTCCGTTCTTCGTTCGCCACGCGCGCATCAGCAAAATCGAACGCGCATCGGGCAGTGCGTGGCCCATCGCGACAAAGTTATATTGCCCGCCGACACCGCTGACCATTTGTCCCGAGTCAAGGCCATCGGAGACCGCTGCGCCGAGCATAGTGACCATCATGGTGGTGTTGATAAAGCGTGCGTTGCGGCGTTGCAATCGAGCTAATTCTTCGTGGCCTAGCAGTTCATTGATGTAGAGAATGCGCGTCATATTGATGCGTTGCAGTTCTGCTTTCGGCATGTCGCGCAGCGCTTGATAAAAGTCGCGTGGGCCGAGAAAGAATCCGCCATGCATGATGTAGCCGCCACACAACTCATTGCCCAGACAATGCGCACAAATTTGCTCAAACATTGTTGCATCCGCAAGCGTTGGCGGCAGTGTTTTGCCCGCCACAATGATTTGCCCGTCGACCCAACGAACGTCGTCACGAAAGAACCCGAAACGCTGCAAAAATTCCACGTCAGCTTCGGTCAGTGTGGCGTGAATTCTGCCGCTGTCGAGTAGCGCACGAAGGCTTTGTGCGGTGACATGTTTATCAATCGAACCCTTGCGTACCAAGCGCTGCAAGACCACGTCGTCATACACTTCGATGCGCACAATGCCGGCGCGTATCAGCCACAAAAATCCATTCACGAACATTTCTGAGCAGCCATAAAGGCCGCGCTCGAAGCGTCCAGTTTCGCTGCTGGCGAGTAGTTTTCCGCCACTACCCGCTTGCAAATTGACAAGCATTTTTTGGTATTCGGCATTGCATTGATCGCGCACAATTAAGGCTTGCGCGATGCCATCGCCCAGCGAACCTATCCCAATCTGCAAAGTACCGCCGTCGGGTACCAAGGTGCTCGCCCAGAGCGAAATGGCATAGTCCTGCGCATCGACTTTCATGTTTGGTGGTGCGAACAAATCATGCGTCGAGGTTTCGTCGTCGAGCAGCAGATCGAATAGATCCGCGCCGACTTCTGCGTCGTTGGGCATAAACGGTAGTTTGCGATTCACTACACCAATGGCTAGCACGGGTGCGGCATTGCTGGCCTTCAGCATGCGTATTAAATCCATGCTGACATCAGGATTGCTTGACCACGAATAGCGCGGCGTCGATGAGATATCTTCGACAGCAATCGTCTGCATCAAGACATTTACGCCTTGTATCAACATGTCGCGGGCGGCGTGAGAATAATTTGAATAAATGAAATGTTGTTGCGCAGGCGAATTGCCCAGATAGTCGCCGGTCTTGTAGAAAAATTCATACACCGCGATGTTGGTTGGCAAAGTACCAGCGCGTGAATCTTTCAAATAATCCAGATCGGGATAATCGCCAAACACCCGCTCAACAATCGGGCCGAGAAAGTTTTGCTCAAGCGGGCTGTGGGCAACGGGTCGCTCCAAGGACAGCGCGGTGAAAATTTTTAGTGACAGCGTGGCGTCACTTTTTACTCGTTGATAAAGAGCATTCACCAACCGATTCGGTTTGCCGATACCCATGGGAATTGCCAGCACGATATGCCCGCCAGTGCGGGCAACTATTTCATCCAGAATTTGTTCGGTAGTGCCGAATTCCATTTCTCAGTCCTCACTCGCTAATCACACTGAAACTAATATCTTTGGCTTGCAAGCGCGCCAGTAGCTTATCGCCCATCGCTTGCGCGGGAGTCAGCACACCTCCGTGTTTGGGTAGGGAATCAAAGGCTAAACACAAGGCCGATTCGGCCAGCATTTTTGAAGTTTCGCCATAACCTGGATCACCGCCAGCGACTTCGGTCACCACCCGTTGGCCACCACCCTCACCAATAAAGCGCACCTTGAACCAGCTTTTCGCACGGCGCGCTTCGTCAGGACCTTCGCCCGGCGAAATCATCGCCAGCAGACGATTGCGCGTCAGCGAAAATTGCGCGCCAACAAACATCCCGCTGACCGCTGCGAGCAGTCCACCGACTTGTGGCAAGTGCTTGAGCAGCATGAAGTGGCCGTAGCGAAAATCGGGGCCGTAGCGATCATTCGCCGCTGCCGAGCGCCGCACAATTTGTGGATCGATGGTCGGCATCGGTACTGCCCAAGACTTGAAATAACTATCGTAGTGAATTTTTTCGCGGGTGGATGCAATCTTGCGCCCGATTGGCAATTGATCAAGTTCACGGCGTTGCTTGGCGATTTTTGAACCTTCCCTCATGCGTGACATCGCAGTAATTGCCGAATGAAAAGTACCGCCGGAAAATTTGCCACCGGCGCGGACATATCCTTCGATTTTCAGCGGCACATTCTCGGGCAATTGCTGCACCGTAAACAGCACGCCGAGATCATGCGGAATGCTATCGAAGCCACAGCAATTTACAATCCGCGCGCCGCTTTTCACGGCCTGTGCGTGATACTTCAACCACATGCTGTCGACGAATTCGGGCTCACCAGTCAAGTCGACATAATCAGTGCCTGCTGCCGCACACGCAGCCACCAAAGGCTCGCCAAAATTCAAATACGGGCCGACGGTGGTGATGACGACTTTGGCCGATTCGGCGACGCGCAAAATCGCAGCGGCGTCGGCTACGTCAGCTTGCAAAAGTTCCAACGCGCTACATGCAGGATTGATTTTCACCAAACGCTGCCGCACGGCGGCGAGCTTGTCCAGATTGCGGCCAGCCAAGGCCCAGCGCAAATTTTCACCACCCCAGCGCGCCAAATATTCGGCAGTCAAGCCGCCGGTGAATCCTGTAGCGCCAAAAATGACGACATCAAATTTGCGTGTGACTTTTGTGCTCATGGTGAATCCTCAAAGGCAGTAAATCGGCTTACAGAATTTTGCAAGCCTCGTCGAAGCTCAGACGTGGCGAGCGCCCGAAAACTTTTGTAGCATCACCGTAGCCGATGCTGCAAACGAAATTCACTTTGACCGTGGTATCGGAAAAAAATGCGGCGTTAATTTTGTCGCCATCGAAGCCCGACATCGGCCCGCAGCCCAGGCCCAGTGCGCGTGCGGCGAGCATGAAGTAGGCACCTTGCAGCGATGAGTTTCTGAATGCGGTAGCGTCAATCAGCGCTTGATTGCCGACGAACCATGAACGCGCATCAGCGTGCGGGAACAAGGCGGGCAATTTCTCGTAGAACGCCATGTCCATACCGATAATCGCGGTGACTGGCGCGCTGCGTACTTTTTCCAAGTTGCCTGCACCCATGCAGGCCAACAATTTTTCCTTCGCCTCGCCGCCTTTAACAAATACGATACGCGCGGGCGAGCAATTGGCCGAGGTCGGCCCCCACTTCATCAAGTCGTAAATCTGCTGCAATTGCGCTTCGCTGACCGGCGTATCGAGCCAGCCGTTCTGCGTGCGCGCGTCGGTGAATAGTGTGGCCAAACTTGCTTGATCGAGTATCACGATGTGCTCCAATTGTTTAATAGGTAAAAAAATTATTTGCCAAACCTGAAACGCCGCAGCAATAGCGAGTTACTTACCACCGTCACCGAGCTTAACGCCATCGCCGCACCGGCGATCACTGGATTGAGTAGACCAAACGCCGCAGCCGGAATGCCGACAATGTTAAAAATGAAAGCGAAGAATAAATTCTGACGAATTTTTGCCAGCGTCGCGGCTGATAAGGCGATCGCATCGGCGACCGCATTTAGATCATTTTTCATCAAGGTCACATCGGCTGCTTGCAAGGCCACATCAGCGCCTGCGCCCATCGCGAAACTCACGTCCGCTGCCGCCAAGGCAGGCGCATCGTTGATACCATCGCCTACCATCCCGACCACAGCACCATTGGCTTTCAGTCGCGCTACGGTAGCGGATTTGTCGCCGGGTAAAACACCAGCTTCGACGCGCTTGATGCCGACGACATCTGCCACACCACGCGCAGTGGCAGCGTTGTCGCCGGTCAGCATCACCACCTCGATATTCATCGCTTGGAGCCGCGCCACCGCTGCAGCGGAGCTTGGGCGGATTGCATCGGCGACGGCGATTAGCCCGAGCAATTCGTCGCCTTGAGCGACTGCAATCACGCTGCCATTGATGGTCGGCAAAATTGTGCCTGGTGGCGCATTGATCCCTTGTTCGGTCAGCCATTTCAATGACCCGACGCGCACGCTATGCCCGTCGATTTCACCTTCGATACCAAGGCCCGGGTGGTTGATGGTTTTGCTCGGGATGGTCAGCGAAATATTTTCCGCTCGCGCTCGCGTAGTGATGGCGGCGGCGAGTGGATGAGTGGCGCTTTGTTCCAAGCAGGCGGCGAGGTGGAGGAGGTGGGTTTGGTGCGTGGAATGATTAACAGACGGCGTGTCACCAGCACCAACTGGCATGTTTCCTCTCCCCCTCTCCCTCGGTCCCTCTCCCGCAGTGGGGAGAGGGAAGTTATTTGCGCTTGCGGCGAGACCTCGGATGGGCGTTTCATCAGCACCAACTGGCAAGCCTTTATCGCGCAAGGCAATCACGTCTGTAACAACCGGTTTTCCTTCGGTTAGCGTGCCGGTTTTATCCACCGCCAACACTGTAATTTTCTGCGCCAGTTCCAGCGCTTCGGCGTTGCGGATCAATATGCCAGCGCGGGCGCCTTGGCCGCTGCCAACCATGATGGCGGTGGGCGTTGCCAGACCCAATGCGCAGGGACAGGCGATGACCAAGACCGCCACGGCGTTGACCAATGCGGTGGAAAAATCTGCCAGCCACCACCAGCCAACGCCCAAAGTGAGTAGCGAAACGAATACCACTACCGGCACAAATATCGCCGCGACTTTATCGGTGAGGCGCTGCACTGGTGCACGCGAGCCTTGCGCGGCTTCGACCAAACGGATGATACCGGCCAGTAATGTGTGCGCACCGACACCGGTTGCGCGGCAACGCAACAGGCCGTCGCCGTTGAGCGTCGCGGCGAAGACTTTATCGCCTATGGTTTTGCTCAGCGGCAAACTTTCGCCGGTCAGCATGGCTTCATTGAGCGCAGAGCGACCTTCGACAATCACGCCATCCACCGGCACCGCTTCGCCGCCTCGGACGACAAAAACATCACCCGGAATCAGGCTCGCTACCGGTACATCGTGCAGCTCCCCATTCCGCTCAATGCGCGCGGTTTGCGGCTGCAAACCAATCAAGGATTCAATCGCGGCGGTGGTTTTTGCTTTGGCACGTGACTCCAAAATCTTGCCTAGCAACACCAAGGTAATCACTGTCGCCGAGGCTTCAAAATAAACGTGCTGATGATGTAGACCAAATACGGTGACTACGGCAGAGAGCAGCCACGCCATACTGGTACCAAGTGCCACCAATACATCCATGTTGCCCGAACCACCACGCAGCGCGTTCAAGCCGCCGACATAAAAACGCCAACCGATCCAGAACTGAACCGGCGTCGCGAAGGCCATTTGCAACCAGCGCGGCAGCAAGTCGTCATGCGAATTTTGGCCAAACATGACAAACATTTGCGCCAGCAAGGGTAGCGTCAACGCGGCGGAAATTTTGAATCGCCGCAACTCTTCGGCGTTCGCAATTATCTTGCGCTGGGTCTCAGCAGCGCGCGTGTCAGTGGTCGACAAATGCGCCCGATAACCGGCTTTGGTCACCGTCGCCAGCAAGTCGTCGACAGCAACGTCTTCGGTATAACGCACATGCGCGCGCTCGGCAGCAAAGTTCACTACTGCCTCGACATTGGGCATCGCGTTAAGCTGCTTTTCTATTCGCGCCGCGCAGTTGGCGCAGGTCATTCCTGCCACCGAGAGTTCGACAGTGGCCAGATCGTGAGTCTGGTTTGGTCGTGCAGAAAGACTCATTTCGTCTTCCCTCTCGATGCTGGTTTATTCGGTTCCTTGATGTGCTGAAACAGCCATGGTCGCTGCTCAACGAATTCGCGCAATAAATCCCAAACCACGCGAACACGTTGTAGCCGAAACAGATCGGTAGGCGCCACCAGCCACATGGTTCGCGCCGCATAGAAACTATCTTGGAGGACGGTGACCAAACGGCCATCATTGGGAACCGCATAGGGTGGCGCCATCACCAAACCCAGACCAAGTGCTGCGGCTTCACATTGCGCCAACATGCCAGTGCTGCATAGGCGGCGGCGCGGTTTAAAACCAAGTTCATCAAGGTAATTCAGGTCTCTGCTCAATAATCTGTCTTGCACATAATCAACGAAATCATGCTGAGCTAGATCGGCCTTTTCGCGTATCGGTGGATGGCGGGCGAGGTATTCGGGTGCGCCATACAGGTAGTAGCGGAAGTTAGCCAAGCGCGCAACGGTGTAACGCCCGGTATCCGGCGGATCGAGCATCACACCGAGATCCGCTTCTCGATTAGCAAGGTTGGCAAAACGCGGGAGTAGCAGCATTTCGACACTTAAATCCGGATGCGACTGCAACAGGTCGACCAGCAACGGCGCAACGATGCGAGTACCGAAAACCTCGGGCATACCAAGACGCACGACGCCATGTGCCGATACCTGACTACCACCCAACTGTTCCTGTGCCGTTAGCGCCGCAGCCTCCATTGCTTCGGCGTGCGGCAACAAGGTTTCGCCCATCTCTGTGAGCTGATACCCGCCACGACTGCGATCAAATAGCGTGGTGCCCAACTGCGTCTCAAGTCGGTCAATCCGACGGGCAACGGTCGTATGTTCCACCACTAAACGTCGTGACGCGCCGGACAAGGTACCGGCACGTGCGACCTCGAGGAAGAAGCGCAGATCTGTCCATTCAGGCAGGGTGTTCATCTAGCCATTGTGCAACAACGCACAACCAGATGGCAATAATCCTCGTTCCCCATCACCACTTTGCCGTCCACAATCCCAACACATACTCGTTGCAAATATTGCGCAACAGAGTACAAAAATAAAAAATGAGGAGCATATGGACGCATTGAATATCAGTGGGCTGGTCTCGCATCACGCGCACTATCGGCCAAATGACAGCGCAGTGGTTTTTGGCAATCAGCGTCTTAGCTGGCATCAACTTGAACAACGAAGCAACCATTTGGCACATGCACTGCGCGTGGCAGGAGTTGGGCACGGCGATCGCGTGGTTACGGTGCTGGCCAATAGCGTCGAACTGATTTACATCTACTGGGCTTGCGCCCGTCTGGGTGCGGTGGCGGTACCACTGTCGCCACTGCTGATGAGTGGCGGGCTGCAAACTTTGCTAGCCGATGCCGAGCCAAAAATAATATTTGTTTCTGCCGCGACGCAAGGCCTTTGTACCGAGGCCAAGACTCGGTTGGCGAGTACAACGCTGCAGATATTGGTCGGCGAGCGTAACCCTGACGACAAATCAAACGACGACATTAGTTTTGATGCGTTTATGGGTGACCGGCCGACGGAAAAAATTCATGCCGCGGTGGTTCCCGATGATCTCTTTAACATCATGTACACCAGTGGTACTACCGGCTTGCCCAAGGGGATCGCGCTGACTCACCGCATTCGCGCCCACTACGCGACCTTGATGGCTAATGCCTGGCGCATGGACGCGCAATCGGTAGTCCTACACAGTGGTGCCTTGGTATTCAACGGCGCCTTCGTGACCATGATGCCGGCCTTGCTCGTGGGTTGTCGCTTTGTGTTGCAAGCTCAGTTTGACCCGATCAGCTTTATCGAAACGGTAGAACGCGAAGCGGTGACGCACACGATGCTGGTTCCTTCGCAAATCGCTGCGATTCTCGATTCGCCCTCGTTCGACGCAGGTCGTCTTGCATCGCTACAAATGCTGGTGTCGCTAGGTGCGCCATTACCGGTGGCACAAAAGGAAAGACTGGAGACCCATCTACCCGGACGCTTTTACGAGCTTTACGGACTCACAGAAGGCTTTGTAACCATCCTTGATCGGCAGGATGCCCTGCGCAAGCGTGGATCCGTCGGTGTGCCGCCGCCATTTTCCAGTCTGCGTATCGTGCGTGAAGACGGCACCGATGCCAACGCAAGCGAGATTGGAGAGATTGCCGGACGCAGCCCGCTGTTGATGCCTGGCTACTATCGTCGCCCTGAGCTCACCGCACAGACCATACGTGATGGCTGGCTATTTACCGGCGACCTCGGCTACGTCGATGACGACGGCTACTTGTTTTTGGTTGATAGAAAAAAAGACATGATCGATTCCGGCGGGGTCAAGATTTATCCGCGCGATATTGAGGAAATTATGGCGCGTCACCCGGATGTCGCCGAAGCCGTGGTTTTTGGTGTGCCGCACGAAAAATGGGGCGAGACCCCGCTGGCAGCGGTACAACTTAGACCGCGCGCTGACGGTAGCGCGGCAAATGCTGATGAGTTGCGCAGTTGGATCAATGCGCGCGTCGCAGCGCGTTATCAACAGGTCAGCGCAGTCAGTATTGTTGTAAATTTCCCACGCAACGCGGCAGGAAAAATACTAAAGCGCGAGTTACGTGATCCGCACTGGGCCGGTCGGGAAAGACTGATTTGAGTATTTACCTGCATCCACAGCGCGACCGCGGCCGCGGTAAAACCCAACCGCTGCCTTGGATTACCGGCGATATTTACATTGTGCAAATATGCACAAAGGGGGCGCGAACTTGTGCCTTTCTATCATCTGCACAAGGGTACAAACTGGACACCATGCGTGTTTCACTGCACGCGCAAGAAAACAACACAAAAGGAGACTGAAATGCGCTTTTCAAAAACCCAACGCACGATCTTGCACCGCTCTATTGCTGCGCTCTTAGCCATGCCCACCATGACAACTGGCGTTGCGTACGCGCAAAGTACCAGTGATCAAGCTGCCACCGGTGGTACCGAACAAATTGTCGTCACCGCACGTCGTCGTGAAGAGTTACTGCAGGATGTACCGGGCTCGGTCAGCGTGTTTTCCGGTGCGTCGCTTGAAAAGGCCGGCATTCCTGACATTACCGGCCTCGCCGACCTGATTCCAAATACGACACTCAAGGCATCCCGGGCAACCAACTCAACGCTGACTGCATTCATTCGCGGTATCGGCCAACAGGATCCTGTAGCCGGATATCAACAAGGTGTCGGCATTTATTTGGATGATGTGTACATGGCACGCCCTCAAGGCGCGCTGGCAGATATATACGATCTTGACCGCATCGAAGTGCTACGCGGCCCGCAGGGAACGCTCTACGGGCGAAATACTATCGGTGGCGCGGTCAAATACGTCACTCGCAAGCTCCCAGCCAAGACAGAGATGAGTGTCAAAGCGACTTACGGAGAATATAACGAGCGCGACCTGGTGGTAAAGGCCAGCGCGCCCTTGTCTGACACCTTCCGTATCGGCGCCAGCTTTGCATCATTCGACCGCGACGGCTTTGGCAAAAACGTGGTGAACGGCAACGACAACTACAACAAGGATGTGAAGGCCGGTCGCGTCAGCATCGAGATGATGCCGACCAGCTCCCTGTTCATCCGCTTGGCGGCTGACAGAACGATCGATGACTCGCTGCCCAAACAAGGTTATCGCTTGACTGCTGGCCCGGCACCAACCAACGAGCCGGTGCTTGGTGGTTACTACGACACACGGGCGAACCTGTATAAGGTTCTCGGCCAGGACCAGGAAGTGGTATCGCATGGAGAATCACTGCTGATCGACTATCAAATCAATCCTACGCTGTCATTCAAGTCGATCACCGCATCGCGCGGTTCGGAGTCGTTTGCACCGATCGATTTCGACTCGCTCAGCACTGCCCTTTTCGAAGCACCGGCAATTTATACCGACGAGCAAACCAGTCAGGAGTTTCAACTGACCTACACAGGAGAAAAGTTGCAAGGTGTAGCTGGTGTGTTTTATATGAAGTCAAACGCATTTAATGAATTCGATGTCTTGTACAACGCCTTAGGCGGTTTATCGCTCTACACTCGCGACAACATCGACAGCAAGACGTGGGCGGTATATGCCGATGCCAACTACAAAATTAGTGACGCGTTTGACGTCAACCTTGGCCTGCGCTACACGGAAGATACGGTCAGGGCAGCCATATACAAGCGAACGTACTTTGGGCTTGCCGGATCGCCGACGCTTGGCAACCCGGCTGCAGTTGGTAGCGCCGTTGTCAATACGGATATGACTGCGACTGATTTGAATCGGACTGACAACAAACTCACGCCAAAAATTGGCTTTGGTTGGAAACTCGCTCCTGGACAAAATGTCTACGGGTCATATTCGGAGGGGTTCAAGGGCGGCATGTTTGATCCTCGTATGGACTTAGGTGGAGTTCCAGGCAGCGCTACCTCACTGATCAAACGCAAGGGAGTTGAACCCGAACAAGTCAGCACTTACGAGCTAGGACTGAAGTCGTCATTCAATGGTGGGCGCGTCCAAACCAATGCAGCGGTGTTTTTTACCGACTACAACAATGTACAAATTCCGGGCTCGATACCGACTTTTGCAGCTGATGGCGTGACAGTTACGGGATTTGCCGGATCGCTGACCAACGCCGGCAAGGCCAAGATCAACGGCCTCGAACTCGAAGTTGTGGCCCGGCTCACGGATTCCTTTAGTGTCAGCGGCATGTACAGTCACATCGACGCCAAGTACAAGGAGTGGATTATTTCCAACGGTTTGGCGGGCGCCGCCCTTGCCCTCGTCAACGTCGCCAGCAGTGCCGAGTTCCAGAACACACCAAAGGACGCGGCAAACCTAACCGCAACCTACGAATGGCCGGTAGCGATGTTCGGCAAGTCCGGCAGCTTGGCGCTAAGCAACAGTGTGTCCTACAAGAGCAAGGTGTATCAGTCAGAAGCCGCACGCACATCAGGTATCGCGTCATGGGACGGAGCTGGCAACATCAATGTGACGCAGGCCAATATGCTGGCACAGGATGCTTATACATTGTGGGATGCCGGTCTCGTCTGGAGCAGTAGCGACCGCAAGACGCAGGTCGCGCTCAATGGACGCAACCTGACTGACAAACGCTACAAAGTTGCTGGCTATCCGTTCGCCGGTTTCTTCAATACGATCACTGCGTTCTACGGTGACCCGCGTACTGTCAAGCTGACCGTAAGTCAGAAATTCTAATCACGCACCATGGGTGCTGGAGGCACGGGCCATTAACGGCGTGTCACCAGCACCAACTCAGCTGATGCGTCAGCTGGTGCGGCTTAGGTGCGTTAATTGCTGCGCCTGATTTCACAGACAATGGAACTTGAGATGCAATCCTATGTTGAGCGCTGGTGGCAAAGTCACGACGGGCTAAAACTTTTCGCGCGGGACTATGCGCCTAGCGGTGGCGACGCGCATTGCCCGGTGATTTGCATACACGGTCTGACGCGCAATTCCTCCGACTTTGAAGATGTCGCGCCATGGATTGCCGCACAGGGTCGCCGCGTGCTCGCGGTAGATGTGCGCGGACGCGGGCATTCCACTTACGATGCAGAACCTGCGAATTACAATCCGGCGATATACGCCCAAGATGTAATCAAACTGACCACTGATCTTGGCATTTCACGCGCCGTATTCATCGGCACATCGATGGGTGGCATCATCACCATGACCCTGGCGGTGAAGCGCCTGAGCCTGATTGCCGGTGCAATTCTGAACGACGTCGGTCCGGTAATTTCGCAGGCCGGTTTGACTCGAATTGCCGGATATGCCGGCAAGGGAAAACCGGTGGATTCATGGAGTGAAGCAGCCAACTACATCAGAGATATCAATCAAGCGGCTTTCCCGGAAAACACCATGGACGATTGGGGTGTGTGGGCGCGTCGTACCTTTGCAGAAAACATTCAAGGACAATTGGTGTTGCGCTACGACCCGAATATTGCCCGTCCGCTCCAAACCGGCAAGTTAAAAGCCACTTCCTTGCTCGCCAAACTGGCTTTCCGGCGTCTGGCACGTAATCGTCCCACTTTGCTGATTCGTGGTGCATTGTCTGACATTATTGAACCAGAGCAAGCCACTTACATGCGCGCCGCTGCGCCGACGATGCAATACGCCGAAGTGCCAAAGGTCGGCCACGCGCCGATGCTAATGGAAGCCGAAGCGCAAGCAGCGATTCGCGCCTTTTTGGCTCAGGTTGCCTAGGCAATCCAGCGTTAGTCGGAGCGCGACAACAATATGCTTGCCTCCCCCGGTACTATCGCTGAGCAGCTTCATCACCGCATTGGCGAAGTGCTTTCCGTCTCGGATTGGATCCTTATCGACCAAGCTCGAATCAACACTTTTGCTGACGCCACCGGCGATCATTATTGGATCCACACCGATGTCGATCGAAGTCACAAGGAAGGAGCCTACGGCACTACCATCGCCCACGGCTTTCTTAGCCTATCGTTACTCGCACCAAGCTGTCTTGATGCAGTGTTACGTGTTTTAGGCGGCAAGCAAGTACTCAACTATGGTGTCGAACATGCACGCTTCATTGCTCCGGTTCGCTGTGGCAAAAGCCTGCGGTGTCGAATCAGTCTCGCGGCTATCACCGACAAGCCTGATGGGCGATACTTGATTGATCTTGATTGCTACGTCGAAATCGACGGAGAAGAAAAACCGGCGCTGGTTGCTCACTCGCTGATGCTGATCACGTGTTGAATAGATTTTGCTGCAAGCTACGCATATGCTGAGAGGAGAAGTTTGTATGAATTTAGCTACCGGATGGAAGTCGCTGTGGATGCTTGCGGGTGCTGTCGCCACCTTGACTTCAGGCGTTGTCGCTGCCCAGGAACTCAAGATAGCGCTCATCTCTGGCCGAACCGGGGTGTTTGAAGCCTATGCCAAAGATACCGAGACGGGCTTCATGATGGGTCTGGAATATCTGACCGGCGGAAAGATGACGCTCAATGGCCGCAAGATCACAGTCATTCACAAAGATGACCAAAGCAAACCGGATCTCAGTCGTACTTTATTGGCCGAAGCTTACGGCGACGACAAAGTGGATATTGCCGTCGGTACTTCGTCCTCCGGTGCAGCAATTGCCATGCTGCCGGTCGCCGAAGAATACAAAAAAATCTTGATCGTTGAACCCGCGGTGGCCGACGCGATCACCGGCGACAAATGGAATCGATATATCTTCCGCACCAGCCGCAATTCCATGCAGGACGGATTGGCCGCAGCAGGTACGATAAAAAGCGGCGGCAGTATCGCCTTCCTCGCGCAGGACTACGCTTTTGGTCGTGATGCAGTCAAGGCCGGCAAGGAAGCTTTGGCACTAGTTGGCAGCAAGGCCAAAGTAGTACACGAAGAATATGCAGCGCTCAGCACATCTGATTTCACCGCGCCGGCACAGCGTATTTTTGAAGTACTGAAGGACAAGCCGGCTCCACGGGTATTGGGCATCATTTGGGCAGGTCAAAGCCCGATGAGCAAGATCGCCGACATGAAGCCGGAGCGGTACGGCATTGCGCTGGCACCGGGAGGAAATATTTTGCCGGTGTTGAAAACCTGGAAGATTTATGCGGGAACCGAAGGGGCGATTTACTACTACTATGGCTTTCCAAAAAACAAGATGAATGACTGGTTGGTTGCCGAACATCTCAAGCGCTTCAAGACGCCGCCGGATTTCTTCACTGCCGGTGGCTTTGCGGCCGCCAGCGCGGTGATCACGGCAATCAGCAAGGCGAAATCGACCGACACTGAGAAACTAATCAGCGCCATGGAGGGGATGGAATTCGAGACACCGAAGGGCAAAATGACTTTCCGTAAAGAAGACCATCAAGCACTGCAAGCGATGTATCACTTCCGCATTAAAAAAGAACAGAAAAGCGAATGGGATTTGCTTGAACTGGTGCGTGAAATTCCGGCCAGCGAGATGCCCTTGCCGATAAGAAATCAACGTTGAGCATGACCGCGACCGACACTGTGGCGAGTCCGTCGCTGTCCACTCATGAACTGACCATACGCTTTGGCGGTCATGTCGCGGTCAATCAGGTCAGCGCTGATTTTTATCCCGGAACACTGACAGTAATCGTCGGCCCCAACGGCGCCGGAAAGACTACTTATTTCAATTTAATCTCCGGTCAGTTGGCAGCGACCACCGGCACGGTGCGCTTGTTCGGTAACGACATCACCCGCCTGGGGGCTGCCAAGCGAACTCGTCTGGGTATCGGACGCGCATTTCAATTGACCAATCTGTTTCCCAATCTGACCGTATTGGAAAACGTGCGCCTCGCGGTGCAGAGCCGCGCCGGTATCGGTATGAATATGTTTTCGTTATGGTCCGCGCATACCGGACTGTTGGATCGTGCAGAACATTTTCTCGAGCGCGTGGCGTTGATGGACCGTCGCGCCTCGACAGTCGCGGCGCTGTCTCATGGCGACAAGCGCAAGCTCGAAGTCGCTATTTTGCTGGCACTGGAACCAAAAATTCTGATGTTCGACGAACCGACAGCGGGCATGAGCGTCGATGAGGTACCGGTAGTGTTGGAGCTAATTCATCAGGTCAAAGTCGAGCGAAATTTGACCATCTTGCTGGTCGAACACAAGATGGATGTGGTTCGCTCTTTGGCGGATCGCATCATCGTTTTGCACAACGGTCAACTGGTCGCCGACGGCGAGCCTGCCGCTGTAATCGCCTCGCCAATAGTTCAGGAAGCTTACCTTGGTACAGGCGCAACCGCCGATGTCTGAACCTCTGCTCACACTCAATGCGATGCATACCCACATCGGGCAGTTTCATATCTTGCAGGGCGTCGATATGGTGGTGCCGCGTGGAGGCGTCTCGGCTTTGCTCGGGCGCAATGGCGCGGGCAAAACCACTACCTTGCGTACCATTATGGGATTGTGGCCGGCCAGTCAAGGCAGCATCCGTTTCGATGGTAAGGAAATTGGCAAACTGACCACGCCGGCGATTGCGCAATCGGGCATCGCCTACGTGCCGGAAAGTATGGCGATTTTTTCGGCGTTAACGGTCAAGGAAAACCTCTATCTCGCCGCACGTGAAGGCGAGATGGATAGCGTCCGCTTGGAATGGATTTTCGGCTTTTTTCCGGCGTTGAAGAAATTCTGGAATTATCCAGCAGGGAATCTTTCCGGCGGACAAAAGCAAATGGTGGCGATTGCACGTGCGATTGTTGAGCCACGCAAATTACTGCTAATCGACGAGCCAACCAAAGGTCTGGCTCCGGCCATTGTGCACAATCTGATTGCCGCGTTTCGTGAACTCAAGACGACCGACACGACGATTCTTCTGGTCGAACAAAATTTCAGTTTTGTCAGCGCTCTGGCTGATCATGTCGCCGTAATGGATGACGGACGCATAGTGCATGCTGGTGCGATGCGCGATTTGGCCGAAGATCAGAAATTGCAGCAACGCCTGCTCGGTCTGTCTCTCGACAGCCATCAATAGGACGTATCAACATGCACCCATCCGCCACCACCGCGACACCCGTGACAGCCACTGCACCCGATGCTCTGCCTCAAGTGCCACACGATATTGCGCCGCTGCTGTTGGTGCCGCTGTTGGCCTTACTGATGTTGCCGCTAGTGGGTAGCCTACCGATCTGGATTACGTTGACGGTGGCTGGACTAGCGATGGGCATGATGATCTTCATCATGGCAAGCGGGCTGACACTGATTTTCGGTTTGATGGGTGTGCTTAATTTCGGTCACGGCGCATTCGTCTCGGTCGGCGCATTCACTGCAACGTTGGTATTCTTGCCTTTGCGCGGCTGGCTGGAAGTTGATTCGCTGTTGCTTAACCTAGGCGTACTTGGTCTTGCCATTCTGTTGGCGATGCTGGTAACGGGAATTCTCGGCTGGGCGTTTGAACGCGTCATCATCCAGCCGGTTTATGGCCAGCACCTCAAGCAAATTCTGATTACCACCGGCGGCATGATAGTGGCTGAACAGTTAATCAATGTGATCTGGGGCGCCGAGCAGATTCCTTTGCCCTTGCCAGCAAGTTTTCGCGGCGCATTCTTGTTGGGCGATGCGGCGATTGAAAAATATCGTTTGATTGCGGTGATCGTTGGCTTGACTGTTTTTGCAGTAATGTTTCTGGTACTTAACCGCACCAAGATTGGCTTGTTGATACGCGCCGGTGTGGAGAATCGGGAAATGGTCGAGGCGCTCGGCTACCGCATCCGCCGCTTGTTTGTGCTGGTGTTTGCAGCAGGTTCGGCGCTGGCCGGATTGGGCGGAGTGATGTGGGGTCTGTACAAAGAAACCTTGACTGCCGCGATGGGCGGAGAAACCATGGTCATGATATTTATTGTCATCATCATTGGCGGCCTCGGCTCAGTCGGCGGTTGTTTCATCGGCTCTTTGCTGATGGCGTTGGTGGTCAATTACGCCGGCTTTCTGGCACCGAAGCTGGCGCTGGTCTCGAATATTTTGCTGATGATTACTGTGCTGTTATGGCGACCGGCCGGTCTCTATCCAGTTGCCCAGCACTAACGCAAACCCGAGGCACGATGATGCTGAAACATTTGCTTTCTGATGATTTGCCACGTAGCCGGTTTCTCACCGTGCTGCTCGTACTGATTTTGTTTGGGTTGGCGTTCGCCCCCTTCATTACCAGCGGTGCCAGGCCGCTCAACACCGCAGCCACCATTTGCGTCTATATCGTGCTGGTGGCTTCCTATGATCTATTGCTGGGCTACACCGGTATCGTCTCTTTCGCCCACACCATGTTCTTCGGCATTGGTGCCTATGGCATCGGTCTCGGGCTGGCAAGCGCCGGCCCGTTCTGGTGGATCGCCTTCAGCGGTCTGCTGTGCGCATTGTTACTGACCATCTTGCTGGCGCTCATCGTCGGACTTTTCGCCTTGCGCGTGCGCGCGATTTTTTACGCGATGATCACGCTGGCAGTGGCCTCATCGTTTGCAGTACTCGCCTCGCAGTTATCCGATCTGACCGGTGGCGAAGATGGCAAAACCTTCTCGGTACCGGCGCTACTCTCGCCAAGTTTCCATCTGTTCGAGAACGAAGTCTTTGGCCGCATCATTGATGGCAAAGTCATCACCTACTATCTGGTGTTCGGTGTCGCGCTGATGCTTTTTTTGTTTTTACTGCGGGTAGTCAATTCACCTTTTGGCAGAGTGCTGCAGGCCATCCGTGAAAACGAGTTCCGTGCTGAGGCGCTTGGCTATCAAACGATCTATTACCGTATCGCAGCCAATTGTCTGGCGGCGCTGGTCGCGGCCTTGGCCGGTGCGCTGATGGCATTGTGGTTGCGTTATGTCGGCCCCAAAACCATGCTCGGTTTTGAAGTGATGACCGATATTTTGCTAATTGTCGTAATCGGCGGCATGGGCACAATGTATGGCGCGGTGGTCGGCGCCGCCTTGTTCATGCTCGCCCAAAATTATCTGAAAACCCTGATGTTGCAGGCTTCGTCGGCCTTGGTCGGCGTGCCGTTTCTCGCCGAAGCGCTGCACCCCGACCGCTGGATGCTGTGGCTGGGCGTCATGTTTGTCGTGTCGGTTTACTGTTTTCCGGCAGGCATCGTCGGCAAATTACGCAGCACTTAAAAAATTCCAGCGAACACTACTTGAGCACGGCCAACACGCTGCTGTAGTTGTCGTCCCATATCCGAAAATCAGCACGCGCCGTGACGGCGTGTGCGACATCTTTGAATTCTGGCCGGGCAAAGAAATCTCCATTGGCGTGGATCAGCACCCAGTTGGAACGGAAAATCAAGCGATCGCTATCGCCTTCAAAACTTACCAGCCGCGCTTGCCTGCCAAAATTATCCGCTGCGGCTTTCACTACCGGAATCAGGTCAAGAAAACGATTGGTCACATGCACAGCCAACACGCCATCAGGTTTGAGATGTTTGAAATACTCGGCGAAAGCTTCTTTGGTCAACAGGTGTATTGGCACCGCATCGCCAGAAAACGCATCCACCACCAGCACGTCAAACTGTTGCGCCGCTTCGCGTTCCAGTGCCAAGCGTGCATCGGCAATGACCACCTCGGTGCTTGCTTTGGCGTGGGCGAAAAAGGTAAATTCTGTGCGCGCTAAATGAATCACCAAAGGGTCGATGTCATACAGCCGATACAGATCACCCGCGCGGCCATAAGTCAGCAAAGTGCCGATGCCCACACCGACCACACCAACATGCAAAGGGCTGTTTGAGAACTGCGCTGTCTTGGCCAACAGCGCACGCCCGACACCGGATTCTTCACTGTAATACGCGGTCGGCAAATCCTCCCGTGCGGGTGTCGCAAATTGCCGACCATGGACGATTTGTCCATGCATCAAAGTACGTCGCGCATCGACACCTTCGCCACCATTGAAGACGCGTAGCGTGCCGTAAAAATTGCGCGCAGTGACTTTGGCATCGGTCAGTTCGTAGAGATGATCGTCGATACGCACATAGGCAATCGCGGCGACGATGGACATCGCAGTTGCCCATGCGATTGCGCGGCGAGTCGGGGTTGAAAATTCGTGCCCTCGCAAGACCACCAACGTGATGACCAGCGCAGTGAGCACTAGACCTATCGACAATTCAAAATTGCTGTTGAAGCAATATGGCGCGACGATGCCGACGAACAATCCACCGAGCGCGCCGCCGGTGGCGAGCATCAGAAAATAAGTGGTGAGCTGCGAAGGATGCGGTTTGATCGCGGCCAATTCGCCGTGGCAAACCATGCAAGCCACAAAGAAGGCAGACAGATTAATACCCATCGCCAAATACACCGGCAAAGCAGAAACTCCCAAGCTCGGCAGATACGCCATCGCACCTAGGCCGAGTGCCAGCAATGGTAAAAACACTACGCGCCGATACCAGCCCACGCGCTCAAAACACAAAATAAATGAGAGCAAATACAGCGCCAAAGGTATCACCCACAGCAGTGGAATCGGCGCGATGTTTTCAGTCAGAAAGCTGGTGTCGGCGATCATCAAAATTGACGGACAGCCGGCTAATGCAATCCATTTCAAGCGCAATGAGAACGGCGTTGCAATGCTAGATTCAGCGGCCTTTGTCGCGCTGACCACACCCGTGCGCCCGCGCCACGCCAGCATTGCGCATAAGGCCGCGAACACCACGAACAAACCCGACCAAACCAAGGATTGCCAGCGCGTCGGCAGCACCGGCTCAACCAACACGGGATAGGCCAGCAACGCCAACAGCGAGCCGAAATTGGACAGCGCGAACAAGCGATACGGCAACACGCCGGGGCGCTCGCGTGCGAACCAAGCCTGAATCAAGGGGCCGGTGGTCGATAACACGACATAGGGCAAACCGATCGTCATCGTCAGCAAGCCGAGAATTCTTAAGGTTGGGTCTTCGCCACCGACAGGCCGCCAATCCGCACTGGGACTCAACGGCAACAGCAGCAAACTGGCCGCCAGCAATGCCATATGCAAATAACTCTGATGGCGCGGCGATAAAAATCGCACTACCCAATGCGAATACAAATAACCCAACAGCAGCAGCATCTGAAAAAACAACATGCAGGCCGTCCACACCGATGCCGAACCACCAAACCAGGGCAAGATCATCTTGGCAATAATCGGCTGTACTTGAAACAGCAGGAAGGCACTGAGAAAGATCGTCAGACCATATGAAAACGCAAGACGCAAATTGGAACTCATCGACTGACCAAAATTCAGGGGACGCCGGATTCTAGTGGGATGCGGGCGCGAGCCCAGGTTTTTTTGATGGGCGATGGCGGGTCGTCAGCACCAACTGGTGAGTCAGAGCTTTATGCTCGATTCCGATCTCGCTGAGCTTTATGGTGTGCCGACTAAAGCACTCGTCCAAGCGGTCAAGCGCAACCTCGGACGATTTCCTGAAGATTTAATATTTCAGCTTGAAAAACAAGACATTGCCATCTTGAGGTGACAATCTGTGACTTCAAGTCCGTCGCAATGTGGAACGCTTCCCGGCTGATTTCATGTTTCAACTAAACGCAGTCGAAAAAGCCGAGGTGGTCGCAAATTGCGACCACCTCGCAAAGCTGAAATTTTCCAAGTCACTGCCTTTCGTCTTTACCGAGCATGTCGCAATTCAGGCATCCAACATGCTGGGTTCGCCACAAGCCGTGGAAATGGGCGTGCCTTCGTGCGCCAACGAGAAGTGCTCAGTTCCAATCGCGATTTGGCCGCCAAACTTGATGCGCTAGCGCACAAAACAGAATTGATGTCGCTGCAACAGGAATCGTTTGCTGGAAGCACCCGTGCGCAATTGAAACAACTTTTGAAGCGATGCGCCAGATGATGGCGGTGCCTGCCGACCCACCTAAACGCCCAATCGGGTTTGTGACTCTGGCGGATAAAAAATAGGTGATTCAGCATCCAACGGCGTGTGGCCGGAAGAGTTTCAACGGCGTGTCACCAGCACCAACTGGCGAAAATTCACCTTGAGTCATATGGGAACTCGACCCTGTCCCATTTGATTCCCTGGATTTGATTTTTGCTCCCACACTGGCACAACCAAGACGGTAAAAACCGGCAAGGGATTGAAAATATTTTTGCGGCATGACGGACCGGGGAGCGCGATGAAATACCGTCATGGGTTGCCCCCTATATTTTTATGAGAATTACATCCGGGGTTTGAACCAGTACTTCGTTGTACGTGCTTCCTTTGACTTGGGGTAACTGCGCTTTAGCAGATCGAAGGCTGTCTTCGATAACTTGCCGGCCGACGGCTCAGCGCACCAATTCATGCGCGTCTTATAGACAGCTTCGCGAAGGAGACTAGGCGCCCTTGCATCTTCCGGAAAAGTGGTCGCGAAATTGATCACGTTTTGCATCCACGCCGAGTCAAGGTCTGGCAGCGCTTCCAGATCCAAGCGCTCGTGCTGCCAGTCAGCGTAGGCATCTGGAGTCAATAGGCGTTTGGCGAAACGGCCGAAATACCGCTTGAGTTCGCCCGTCGACTCAGCGTAAACCGGTGTGTATTCACCTACTTTCGGCGCGTTGAGGTGGCAGTCAGCGCTGATTGCTGAGCCAATTGCAATTAGCCCGCCTTCAATCAAGAAAGTTTTTTCGTCTTTGATCTCACGCAGACTTTCAATATTGGGCAGCAGCTCTTTTTGACTGATGTCGGCAACAACGGCCAGTGCCTCGCGCGCCGCAGTCGCGTCCTTTCGAAGTACTGCACGCGCCCAAGCCATACGGGCGATAGCACCGCGCTGCGACTCCGGCCAGCCGGAACGCCTTGCAGTTTCAAGTAGCGCCGCGTGCGGTAGTTCGTAATTGAGTATCCAGTGGGTATCGTAGTCCGACCCGAATCGTGGTGCGTCGGTCGCGTTGGGTGGCGCGGACGTGAGCAGTGTGTCGCGGTCAAACGCCGTTCCAATCTCACGAGGGCTATCTGCCCAGAATTCCTGTAAATCTTCGGCGTACCACATGCGATATTCTCGGACACGATTGCGTGCCGAGTAGTCGGCTCGAACGTCAGGTCGCTTTAAGAGCGCCGTTGCCAGCGGCTGTCCCTCATCGCGGCCACCCAGCCGCAAACGGTGTAGTAAGAAACTAGTTGCACCCGCCTGCTTATCAGGTACTGCAGCCAGCGTTTTCAGCAGCAATGCAAGATGAGGATCGTCGCGCTCAGCCAGCGCCGCCGCGCTGAAAAGCCAGGCGTACTGCGTTGGCTGCTTAAGGAAGCGCGTCAGTGATTTTTCGCTCCACTGTTGGCGCAGGCATCGGGCTTCCTCCGGCAATGGCGAGTCACTAACGGTCTTAGTCGGCGTTGACGCCGAAGCGCACGGCGCGCCGGTCGGATCACGCCCGTCAATCAGCCCGCTCAGCCACTCACCCAACGGCTCGCTGGGTGGAAACTGCCGGTGCAGGTGCAAGTAGTCGGTGGCGACACGCCTAAACGCAACAGCATCGATACCCGGGCGCATTAACTCCGTCGCCAGTTCGCGAAATTGCTTTGCCGGATCGAGCCGCGCACCAATCAGCGAATCGAGATTCGTGAGTCGCCGAACTTCTTCGGCATTACCAGACTTATTCGCCATCGCTATGGACAGTTTCACATCGGTACGCAGGCGAATCGCTTCGGTGTTTCGATAGCTGCGAAAGTCGGCACGTCTTTGTTCGCACTCGTCCGATTTACAACTACTGTCATATCGAGATGGCTGTACTGCCGGAGTAATCTCAATCGCGCGCAATCTTGCTCGCAGGGCAAGGTAGCTTCCAAACCCACGCCATGGTGAGCTGGTGTCCTTCGCTATTTCAAAGAACGCGCTCTCGGCTTCTTCGTAGTGACCTTCATAAAAAAAGGCGGACGCGCGCTGATATGCACGATCTTTGACTAGCAGTTTGGGAGCGTCCGGCGGTGGGTCCGGGAGCGACATGTCCGGAAGAACAAATTGCTTTGCGTACACTGGGTTGATGCGCCGACCGTTTGGCAGATCGGTACGATAGTAGCTTGGCCCCAGCGCACAGCGCGCGAAGACCCGATGCTGACCCACGAGCCAATCTCGTAGCGCGGCGCTATTGGTGCCCCAAAGCCGCAAACGCTCGGCATACGTCTTGCGAGCCTGACTCCACGCATCGCTCGGGCAGTTCTCGAAGGTATCCCAATTGTTGCCATAAAGTAGGCCGCTTTCTGTATGACCGCTGAAGTCGGGCATAAGTTCTGGTGCTGCCACCTTAGCTTCTTCACCCCACAAGATGACGGTGGGTGGGCTATTGTTAGCGCTCCCTTGAACCTCTGCGTAGCTGAAAGCATCCTGCGCACCAGCCGGCAACTCTAGGTCGTTAAGGCGATACCACGCGAGCAATAGCGGTTTGCGCCACCAAGACGCCTCAACTACGCCAAGACTTCCGGAGAGTAGTTCGGTTAGCGGCCGAGTCGGTCCCCAGGGAGAGTTAAATTCCGGAGTCGGTTCGCCTCCATCACCGCCCGACGCGACGACAGGCGAAGATCCAATCGACAGCCAGATCGCAGTCAGCAGGATAAGGAGAAACGAAGAAGGGGATTTGATCATGGTTCAGCCTAATTGTTAGGGTTGTTGGTCGGTCGCCGAGTTCGATGGCCGAGAAAGACGTAGCGGCGGCCAGACAACGCCACCGGCCAGGGCGACTCGTCGTCAGCGACGCCATGCGCAAGCGCGCAGCGCGGTTCGGTAGTGCCTTCGGCACTGCGCAACACGTAGTCTGGACGCGACCGACCCAAGCGAAAATACATCGGCACGACTTCATCGACGGGAATATCACTTAGCCAACGGTCGCCGTAGCACCAACTGGCCAGTGCAGTGACCGAGAGTCGAACGCCAGTGGGCAGCGCAGCTTTAATCGATTCGACCCCTGCTCGCCAGAACTCGCGCTGCGACTGTCGCGCTTCGAAGTCGAGCTGCACCCATCCGATCGAACCTCCGCGCCGCGCAACGTCGACCACTGCATCGCGAAGAGCATCACGCTGCACCGTGTTACCAGCGAAACGATGCGCCGGGTCGACTTCGACATGAATCACCGGCACTATTGCGACCTCGTCGGGTAGTCGCAGGGCGCTACGGCGGGACTGACGCGAAAAGTGATCGCCAGAGAAAAATATGTGTGTCGTGACCACTGCAGCACCAACGCCTTTTGCTGGCAACGGTAGCTGCACCGCCGGTCTATCCCAATACCACCAGACTTCGTCGGGCAAACTCTTATCACCTGACGCGGCTTCCGTCGACAAAACAATGCCAGCTAAAAAAAATGCGAGCAGCTTCAATTGGCGGAAATGAGTCATGGGGAGATCATAAAGAAAATTTATGTGCTTTCCGAGGTTGCAACTCAATTGCATAGTAGAAAATTTGCTGACTCTGTTTATGTATGCGCCTGTATGCCGACACTTACGGAAAATCACTATTCTTTCAAAGGCTGCAATTCGGCGTGTACCCATGGGCTGGTGTCAAGTTTGTTCATCCAGAATCCGCAAGGTCGGATCTTCACCACCCACCGGCTGCCAATCCGCACTGGGACTCAGCGGCAACAGCAGCAAACTGGCCGCCAGCAATGCCATATGCAAATAACTCCGATGGCGCGGCGATAAAAATCGTACTACCCAATGCGAATACAAATAACAACAGCAGCAGCATCTGAAAAACAACATGCAGGCCGTCCACCACCGATGCCGAACCGCAAACCAGGGCAAGATCATCTTGGCAATAATCGGCTGTACTTGAAACAGCAGGAAGGCACTGAGAAAGATCGTCAGACCATATGAAAACGCAAGACGCAGATTGGAAATCATCGGGTGACCAAAATTCGGGAGACGCCGGATTCTAGTGGGATGCGAACCTATTCTGAGGGTTTATTGCGGGCTAATGACGTGTGAGGCCAGTCTCTAAGCAGAACCAAGGTCGAATGTTGCTCAATCTTTTTCGCCAACCCACGCAAAACGCGGCTGAAGTATGCCATTTACCATCACGTCTTCGCTAAACATCGCGGTCGGCCGCACCCACAAGCCACGTTCGCCATACAGTGCTCGATAAAGCGTGAGCACTTCGCGCGTCTCGCTGTGATGAACGCTGCCAATGACTTCATAGAGATTGCCTTTGTAGTGGCGGTATATCCCCGGGCGCAAATCTTGCGGCGCGTTTTGTTGATCCTGATTCATACCGCAGGCGTTTCAAATTCGATGCGCAAAGGGTGGTCGCGTCGATGGGGTTTTGAACCACGATGCGTTGTTGCGATGAATCAATATCACCGAATGCGTCACCGAAAGCTCGAACCAAAATTCGCGATGGCAATTCAACTGGTCGGCGAAGTTCGCGTTGAATTTGAAGCACTCGCTGTGGCAATCGGGCGATCGCTAGGGCGCGCGCTAGTGTCCATGCCACGCACAATCGCGCGCTTGAAGCCAAAGGGGTTTGGCGAGCGCATGTTGGTGAATCGGATTCAAATCGCCAGCGATTTTCGCGTAACGTCGGCCACAGTTTTCGGGCACGTCAATTACTTGTTCCAAGCGTGGCGGTGTGGAGTCGTCATCGACACTATGCGATGCCGCGGTTGAAGCCAAAGGTGATTTCCTCAACGCCAGCGCGCGCGTAGTTGCCTGCCAACACAGCTTGCCATCAACCCGCGCCTCAGTGACCAAACCAAAACTCATGCCACGTTTTCCCACCGAGCGTCGGTGGTGTAGGCGAGCAAATCGATACTCGCCGTGGGCGGAATGCGCAGGTCTGCTCGACCTGCTGTGAGAGGTGCACCAGCCCCAACGCACGAAACGGAAACTGTGCATCGGCGAGGATGTACAGATGCAAAGGCGCCACAGCGATTTGTAAGGCCAAAGGTGGCAAGGCGTGTTCGTTGCCCTGCAATCCCACACACTCACAATAAGCCCGCAGCCACTCTGCATCTATCGTTGCTGTTGCGAGCGAGCGTTCGATACGCGGCATTTGCGTTGGATCGCTCAAACCACCGCGTGAATGTCGAAACAGCCCGAACGAGGAGGCTAGATTTGATGGGATTTGTGTGGCGTGAATGGCAGGCATGAACACATCTCGGCGAAAACGAATACCCAGCATAACCGGAAAAGTGCTTGCCGAAAATTCATGCACAAAGTAGTGGTTTGCAACAGCGTGTGGTCAGCACCAACTGGCAAGAATTTGCCGTGTTCGACTAGTACGATTCGTCGCCAGATGAAATCTTTGCTGTTCTGTAGTCGTGCTCACCCAATAGTTGAGCGGCTTTGATTGCTCGAAGGTCAGTGAACATGAAGGATCCCGATTGAAAACAATCGGTCAATTGAGGTTTCTAGGTTTAAAGAGCAACGTGGCGGCAGTTTGACAGCCGCAACTTTTAACCGCTGTCCAGTTTTCCCGACCCGCAAGCCCGAGTTTGCAGCCCTCTGCGTCACTTCCTAGCTGCAACACTGGCGCTTGTCGGAGCCTCCTGCCATCGGCCGCTTCACCGACGCTGGTCAGCGGCACGCTATCGTTGCGTATAAACGCATCGGCTGCAAGGCTTATCGAACGACCAGTTAAGCGACTCGAAGCGCTTGAAATTTCAGCACGGCAGACGGCATCTGTAGTTGCAGAAGCAATGCCGGTTGCATTGGTGACACCGCAGATGCCGGCAATGATGCAAAGCCGCAAGCGGACGCCACCACTAGCGATAAAAAAATCGGTCTGCTTGAACTCATTTTGGCAGCCTAATTATTTTGAGTGTTTCAAGCGAGTCGGTCATAAATTCCATATCGACATTGACCGTGTCGCTGGTCGAACGTACTTGCATTAGTGGCGTAAACCCTGAGGCAAATGCAGGGCAGGCGCCGGTTCGTTGCCACGTTAGGGCGGCGGCCAACATTCGTTCGGCCGGGTCGCCCAGTTGTCGATCAAAGTCGTCACTGACGCCGCAGGTAGGCGTTATACCAGTGACCGGCGTTACCGCCCCTTATGGTTTGCGGCCTTCGAATTCGATACCGAAAAAGCCAGCGTACAGTTATTCTCCTTGGGTAAATCCAGCAGGCTTGCCGCAGGTAGTACCACCGACCAAAATGACCTGCACATCGACCCCTTGCAGACCGCCGATTAATGATTCGCTCGCCGAGCAGGTACTGCCGGTGGTGATGATAAAACACGCGGCAGGTTGAGCGCGACAAGAGGCTCGCCTGCGCGCGCATTGTTACCAAAGAAAGAAGTGATTGCGTTGCGAAAAGCGATGACAACATTTTCTGCGCTGCGCTTATTGTTGTAGGTCAGGTCTCAAGGTCTTGCCAGCACTTCGTGTTGCGCCAGCCCCAAATAGCCGAGCTGCGCCGAAATATCAGAAAGCCACCGCCGTTGTAACGCAGATCGATGACCAAATCAGTCGCGCCAGCTGCCGCAAAGCGCTTAAACGCATCGGCGAGTTGCACTTCACCAATGGGTGTCGAAACTGGTGTACGCCAGATAGGCGATGCTGGTGCCAGGAAGCATCCGCTCAACAATCACCGGGCTGACACTGAACAGCGCTGTCGTAACATTGATGGTGCGGATCGATCCGCCGACGATGTCTTGCACGCCGACAACAGAATTAGTGCCCGCAGGACTGGCAAATAATTTGTTTGATTGAGCCGTTGGCAGGTTGTGCAAAGTATCCACGCCGTCGACGGTTGCCAGTGTCATGCCACGAACAAAACCTGCTGCGGCAGCCATGTGCTTGGATGGACGTAGGCAATACGAAGAATATCGCCGTTGCTGGCATCGCGTCGCGTATGAAACCAACCGAGGTTGTCGTGCCGCTCTGAAACGTTGCGTCGGCAGCGGCCTGCGTGATCACAAAGCTGAACTTGTCTTTGGCCAGCACGCCGCGCACGGTGTAGTCCAGGAAAGATTTTCGACCGAGCCGGTATAAGTGTCTGGGTTAATGCTGAGCAGAGGGTGCGTCGAGGTAGAACAGGTATTGTTCATTGAGCCAAGAGCGAAATTCCCAGTTCTTTGCCGCTGGTCAGTGCAGGTACGCAGGTAACCAATCGCGCTAGCAACAGGACCTGCACCTGGCGCCGTATTCGCCAACGTTCCCCTGAAATTGAGTTGAAGGCTGGATTGCCGTGGTGTTGGCGTCACCACCGGTAGCGCAACAACCACTGCCGCTGCTGCCACCACCACCACCGCCGCAGGCACTAGTACTGCGCAGATGATCGCAGATAGGGGCAAGCGACTTGCGGTGAGCAACTAAGTTCATCTGTGTGCTGGTGCTGTCGAAAAGCGGTTTTGCAAATGATACGTCAGTCGGTCGGATCGTTTGGAAACAGTTGTTTTGCCTTTGGATTTGCGGCGCCAAATTCTGATTGAGTGGTTGCTGCATTTATTTCGTTGGAGAAACTTAATCAGTGGAAAATACGTTGAACTCTTGCATCAACAGGGAAATGATATGGATGCAAGCTTCAGAAGATGAAAATTTTGTCGGTGGTGGATTGCAATGGCTTTGGCCGGTGCCGCACGCAAGCTCAAAGGTGTCGCCACCGGTCGTAACGCGAGCGATCAACGAGCTGGAAAATGAGTTGGATGTGCGCTTGCTCACCCGGACTACCCGCGTGGTGCTGGTCCAGGCCGAGCCGCGCCATGTGGAGGATTGTCGGCGGATTTTGGCCGAACTAAGCGAAGCCGACGAATCGGTCACCGGACTGCATGGTTGCCACGCGGACGCCTGGCGTTGACGGCGCCGGTGTTGTTCGGGCATTATTGAACGCCGGTGGTCGCGGAATATTTACAGCGCCACCCGGAAGTCAGTGCCAGTTGTTTCTTTCTGGATCGCGTGGTGGAACGTGATGGACGAGGGCATGGATGTCGCGGTGCGAATCGGCGATCTGCCAGACTCGTCAATGCGCAGGCGATTCGCGTCGGGCAAGTCCGGCGGGTGATTTGCGCTTCACCCGCCTATTTGAAACGACGCGGGATGCAAAATCACTGCGGGTTACTCAAGCACGATGCTGATACACGCTAGCGCAGTCGGCTCGACATCAGTGGAAGTTTTTCCGATAAGGGGTGCTCTTGGCGTCAGCTCTCGCCTCGCCTG
>JADKHX010000013.1 GCA_016721505.1 Rhodocyclaceae bacterium
ATCAGCGATGGCATCGTGCGCAAGGCACTGACAAGCTAAAGCGACGCTGGCTAGCGCAGAAAGACGACGGCAACGCGTTGAATTGTCCAGAACGCGCCGAGCGTGCCGAGCGTGTAGACGGGGATCATTTCGACCCAACGTGGCCAATGGATCTTGAGTAAATGAATCCCACGTTCGACGGCAATGAACAGCAAAACAAAGCTCAATTGGCCGAGCTCGACGCCGAGATTGAACAACAGCAGTGCGGGTGCGATGTCGTCTTGTGGCACACCCAAAGTGGCGAGTCCGCTGGCAAATGCAAACCCGTGCAGGAGCCCGAAGGTAAACGCCACCAGCCAAGGGTAACTTATGGTCAAACTGGAGTTATTTTCAACCCCGCCGCGCATCACTCGGATTGCTTCCGGCGCCAAAAACAAGATCGACAGGGCAATCAGCGCTTCCAGCGGCGCCGTCGGCAGTTGAATGCTGCCAAGGGTAGCGATGGCCAGGGTGATGCTGTGGGCGAGCGTAAAACTGGTGATGGTCTTGATCAGCATCCAGCGATTGCGTACGATCAACAACAAACCAAACACGAAAAGCAGATGATCGACACCGAGCGCAATGTGCTCAACACCCAGCGTGAGATAGGTCCAACGCCCGCGACTTTGTGCGACTTCGTTTAGCGTGACACTAGGATCAACCGGCTTGAGCAAATGCGTTTCAACCCGCCCGTCACCGTGTTCGATCCGAATCAATACATCGGTGGCGAAGGCTTCCAGCCCTTCAATCGAGAGCATTTGTCCGGCCAGTCCCTTGGGGCAGGAAAGCCGCATACGCCAGACCCAGGATTGCGGCAGGACTTCGCTTTGCGCGGCATTTGCGGCCTGACAACCGGCGGGGAATACAGGCGTGAGACGCAGCGGATTACCGAGTGAAGTGGGTTGTTTCCAAAGTACATCGTACTGATGTGGAGTTGTTTCTATGAGTTGCAAAAACCCGGGCTGCAACTCGTGCGCCATTGCCACATAGGGGAGCAGGGCTAGCACGCACAATTGGCACAGGCCAACGACGGCACGACGAAAGTTCAAAAGGCGGTTCACGGGGCAGTCGGCTGCGGGCGCTTAACGACGATCTGGTAGCCGGCGCGGAGCTGTTGATACTGTGCCTCCGTGCCAGCCTTGCGTTGGGCGTTGCGCCACTCTCGCTCGACCAAGGGACGTACATCGGCCAAGGTGACTGGTCGCGCCGCTTCAACTTGATTCACTTTCACCAAATGCACCCCATAGCCGGAGCGCACCGGACCGCTCCATTCTCCTGGCTTGAGGTCGAGCAGGGCGCTTGCAAAATCGGCGCCGAAAATGGTGGCGACTTCGCGTTCACCGCTTAGCGCGTAGTCGGGTTTGAGCACAAAGAGTTGGTCGCCGAGTTTTTGCCAGTTGGTGCTGGTGACACGCCGTTGCGCTTGTTCCAGCAATGCCTTCAGATCAGCATCAATTCGCGCGCCGCGCTTGGTCGGATCAAGGAAAATCTGCGAGAACGCCACCCGCGATTCGCCACGGAAATCATCGGCATGTTTTGTCAGATAGTCCTGCAACTGCGCATCAGTTGCTTGCGCTGAAGCCGCAGCTTCTTCTGTAATAATTTCCAATTTCTGCCGCAATCGGCGACGGATTACGGTGTCGTCCCGATCCAGCCCAAGGCGTTGCGCTTCGTGGGTCAGGATTTCATCGCGAATGTGTTCCTCGATGAGACCATCGAGTTCAGGTGAAGTCGGCGGACGCTGCCAGGTTCGCCGAAAATTCTCGGCCAACATTCGCACACGTCCTTCATTGACAACGATGTTTCCTTGCGAAGGAAACCACTGGTCCCAAAATGAATTCACGACAAACAACAATGCGCCGAGAACTAGGAAGTGAACTAAAGGCTCGCGCCACCATGCTGTGACAGATGGTTGATTCAAAACACGCTACTCCTTGGTAAATAAAATGGCTGCGGTTGGTGCCAATGTCAGCAACCAATCGCGGACTGCTGCACTCGAACTATCGTCGCCATAAACGCGAACAAGATTGCGCCGCAAGGCGACTTCGGGGCTAAGCGAGCCAACGACTAGCGCATTCATTACAACTGCTTCCGTGATCAGTACAACATCGTTTGATTCAGGCCCGGCAGCGTGGTTTTGCGTGGCTACTCCTTGCGTGCTGGGTACAAAACGTGTCCACAGCATTTTGTCTGAGTACACCATTGAGAATGGTGGTTTGCGACTCAAGTCAGCCGATGTGGCGAGCCGCAATCGCACTTGTTCGATCACTCGCAAAGCGTCCATCAAGGCAATCGTTTGGGCGTGGTTTGGCGCTCTGTTATTCGTTGAAACATCCGGCGCAATCGGTGTCGCAAATGCCGGCGTCATGGCGACAGACGTACTAGCGGCGGGCGAGGGCGGATCCTTCGGCAAGACGCCATCCACCTGTGCTTGCCAAATCGCCGTGCGCAGATGCAATGAATCAGGGAAGGCAAGATTCAGCGCACCTATCGCGATCGATTGTGGGTCTTCGTAACCACAGGCCAAGCCAGGCGCTACCGGCATGCACAGCAATGCGGTTGTCGCGAGACCGGCGAGCGAATAGCGTGACACCAAGCAGCGCATCACGCGCTTGACGAGCGCCGCTGCGGCCAAAGACCAAGCATGGGTAGGTGCGCGATGCTGTCAGTTTTCATATTGCTCCGCCGAGAAACGAATTCGCCGAGCCAATCTCAGGCTAGGCTTTCTTGGCAGTTTTCGCGGCCGGTTTTTTTGCCGCAGCGGGTTTCGCCGCCACTACTTTGGCAGGCGCTTTTTTCGCCACCGGCTTCTTGACGGTAGCTGCTTTCGGTGCCGGCTTTTTCGCCACGGCTGCCTTGGTCACCACCGCCGCGGGCTTCTTCACTACGGCAGCAGCGGCTGGATCCGGCAGTGCGTCGGCAGCGGCCAATAGCTCCTCCCACGCCTCCTTCAGGCACTGCGTGAAGAAGGCGGGATCGGGCAGCATGTTGCGGCAGGAAACGACCGATACCCACATCACACCGTTGTAGCTGACGCCAGTCACGTTCAAACCAAGACCGTCCATTGGAATGCTGACCGGATAAAAACACATGGCTTTGGCGCCGGCGACGTAGAGCGGTTTGTCGGAGCCACGGACGTTTGAGACTGTCATGTTGAGGGTCGGAATCAGTCCCTTGGTGACGACTAATCTGCCCAGAGCTGACGGCAATGCGCTGAGCAATTTTTCGAGCAGATCGGCGCCCAATTTTTCGGCCATCTGTTTGCCGATTTGCGACTCGTGGTGTGCCACCTTGAGCCGCTCAAGCGGGTCGGCGATATCCGAGCGCACCCGCACGGTGGCAGCCCCGACCGCGTTGCCGCCAGCGGAAGCGTCACTGCGTAGCGACATCGGCATCAGCGCGGTCAACGACTGCGATGGGAGCTCGTGTTTGCTCATCAAATATTTGCGCACACCGCCGCCGGAAACGGCCAGAAAAATATCGTTCAGTGATGCGCCGGGAACCTTGGTGCGAATCCGCTTGATGCGCGAGAGCGGCATGCCGAAGCCATCGACCACGCGGTTCGGCGATACCACGGTGTTGAAGCGCGTATGCGGTGCTTTGCCGAGCGCCGGTTTGTCCTCTTCACTCACCGGGTGCGACTCTCCACTCATTTTTTGCGTCAACTGCGTGCGTCCGAATTCAGCGATTTTGCCCGCCACCTGCGCCGACAGTTTGCTCAATTCAAGCGCACGACCAACACCATTGGCAACCGCGCGTGCGGCGTACTCAATTGTTGAAGGGTCACGGTCAACATAAATGGCATGCTTTTCATCTGCGGCAACAGCACCGTCTGGTGAGTTTGAATGCAGTTGGAGCGCAAGGTGTGCGCCAGCCATCCCATCTATTGCAGCATGATGAAATTTGGAAAACAAGGCGAAGGATCCAGGCGGCAACTTCGGAATATTGTCGAGACCTTCAATCACATACACCTCCCACATCGGGCGGGTACGATCCAGCGGGCGCGAATGCAGGCGGGCGACTTGAATCATCAACTGACGCCAATCTCCTGGCGCGGGCAGGGCGATATGGCGAATGTGAAACTCCATATCCACATCCGCTTGCTCGACCCAATAAGGCCGGTCAATTCCGAACGGTACCTCTGCCAAGCGGCTACGGAAAATCGGGCTGAGGTGCATGCGATCTTCGAAGTGCTTGAGGATGTCTTTGTAGCGAACCTTGCCGCCGGGCGCTGTACTGACGTCGTAGATGCACAAACTGGCGACATGGTTGTAGACATTTTTCCGTTCGGAAACCAGAAACGAGTTGTCGGTTCCGCTAAGTTGTTTCATTTGATCGATCCTTCTGCATGAGTGTGAATTTGTAGCGAGTGTATAGCGACTCGCGATGTTTGTCGCTCTGACTTGGCGGATTGTTCCGGCTAAGCCATGCTGAAAAATATCACGAGACCTTAGCTAGCCGATGGCGCGCAGGTCATGCCATCACCGTGATCGAGCGTCAGTGAGGCGCGTACCAAATTGGAGAACTCCAGGCACGTTCTTGAATGGTCGCTACGACAGTCGTCAATGGTGCCATCTTTTGCCTGACGGCGTCATAGGTATTCCAACGTGGTGTTGGAATTTCAAGCACGCGGGCGTAGTAGAAGGCGCGTTCGTTTTTCTTGAATGCCGGATCGGTCCAGGCGGCGGCTAGCTGTACTGCGCCGATCTTGTCGGTGTAGGTGGCGGTATTCAAATCGACGGTATTGCCGACTGCCGGCAGATTTCCTTTGCTATCGAGTTTGCGCTCACCCGACCAAGCCACGTTATAGATTTTCTCTTGCTGCTTGCCGGTGGCGTCGAGCCAACCCTTGACGATTTGCACGCGATCGAGATTGCCGCTCTTGGGATCTTTGGCCGCCATGACAAGGAAAGTCGGCGACTTGCCCGCGCCGGGTTTGAGATCGCTACCCATCGCCACACCCTTGGCATAGGCAGTCTTGACGAAGTCGGCTCGTTTAATGTCGCCCTTTGCATAGTCGAAACTACCAAAAAATCGCACTTTTATCATCGGTCCGGAAGTGCCGAAAGTTTCTTTGCGCATCATCGCGTCGAAGATCGCTTCGCGCGTATTTTCGGGTGCCCAAACACCGGCTAAGCCGCCTGAGCTGAATTCCTGCACCTGTTGGATTTGTTTCGCCGGTTGTCCGGGAAAGCCAGTCAAACGGCTGCGGGCATCATTCTCAAATCCAAATTTCCCCGTATAGTTGAATTCTTCAACGGTTCCTGCAGCATTGTGAGTGTCTGAGTCGCCAATGAAACCATACTTAAACGGGTTGCCGGCACCGCCAGCCGCTTGACTCATGCCGTCGAGCAACGCCTGCCGGGCAAAACTCCCCTTGCGCTGAGTCGGGCGTTCGGCATCGGCAGATAAGGTGTAATCCCACTGCTCAAAGTTGGCGAATTCGTCGGTCGGTGAAAGCACCGGATGGGTTTCCGATGTGCCTTTGATTTGAGTAATCTCGTACAAAGGTTCATTCGCAGCCCGCTTTTTATTGTAGGCAGCATCGATCGGTGAGCCATCGAATTTGGTCAATTCAAACATGCGGCCATCGCTGGCATTGGCGTTGTGAGGGATAGCGAGCAAGGTGGCGCCAGTGCTGCGCAAATCGTCCATCCATTTCCATAGGGTTTCCGGGTCATCCGAATCAAGCGCTGAGAGCACCAAATCGGGCAGGTGCTTGGTGTCGCGAAAAACTACCACGCGATGCAAGTTGCGTTTTTTGGGATTCGACGTCCATTCAAATCCTGCAAAGGTGGTGAATTTTCCGGGGACATAATTGGCATCCGCCGCCTTCACTATTTCGGCCCAGACAGCGCGACCGAGCACAGGATTGGTAAGTTGCGGGTCGCGTTTGCCAGCACTCATGTCGCGCAGGATGTTGGTGAATGTCGCCATCCGGGTGGCAGGATCCGGTGAGGTAACGCCTTTGGCAAGTTCGTTCTTGCTTAGCGGGCTGTCCGGGTTCGCCATCTGGTTGAAGACGCCCATGAACTCAGCGTGCTCTGACACCATGTAGAAGTCGAGTGGAGTCTTTATTTGAATATCGGGACCGCCACTGCCAGTGATTGGTTTTCCTTGAGCCCACGCATAAGCATCAAGTGGTGTGGTTTTTGAGCCGTTAGTGAATCCGTCGAACGACCAACTGGTGTGGACGTGAACCGCACCGAAGTAGACATTGTTTTCAGGGTTGGGTGGCGCTGCGCTGACTGCGCCTGAAAAAGCCACGACGGTTGCAAGCGCCAAGAAATTCGGTCTTGCGTTGGCTGCTAATCTTAGTTCACTCATGTTTTCGTCTTCCGATTGCTGAGCCTTCATCCGCATCGCGAGTTCGCCAGTTGGTGCTGGCCACACGCCGTCAAAATCTGGCTATTACGGGTTGTACCAAATCGGTGAGGTGTAAGCGCGTTCGGTCACTATCATCGGGACTTCCGCCGACATGGTGACGCCATAGCGCTTGGCGTCGTACGCAGTCCAGCGTGGGGTCGGAATTTCGATCACACGGACGTAGTAGAACGCCTTTAAAGCAGGGTCGAAGCTGGGGTCGCGCCAGACGGCGTCGAGTGCGGGTGCACCAATGCTATTGCTCCACGTCGCTTCTTTGACATTCACCGTATTGCCAACCGATGGCAGCTTGCCATCCTTGCCGGCCTTGCGTTTTCCAGACCAGGCAACGTCATAGACTTTTTCCTGTACTGTGCCTTTGGCATCGAGCCAACCTTTGATGACCTGCACACGATCCAGGTTGCCGCCCAACAGGATCTTTCGCCGCTTGTATCATCAGCGTTGGCGTCTTGCCTTTTATCGCAGCTTTCAGTTCGCCACCCATGGGTACACCCTTGGCGTAACCAAAGTCGGCGAAGTCGGCGCGGTGAACGTCGTTCGCGGCAAAATCAAACCCGCCAAAAACCCGTACCGCAATGCGCGAACCGGTGGTGCCATAAACTTCCTTGGCTTTGAGTGCGTCCCAGATAGCGCCGCGAGTATTGTCTTGTGCCCAAACCGCAGCGTAGCCCGAGGCTTGATACTGCCAGCCCAACGAGAGATTTTTGCTTTCGTTCCAGCGGCTGGCTTTGGGTTCGACTTGGGCGTGCTTCGAGAAGAAATTGTTCTCGGCCGGTGTGGTCAATCCAGTGTGGCTGTCGGTTGATGCAATCAAGCCATATTTGAACGGGTTGGCACCAAGTTTGGATTCCATCAGCAAGCCATTTTTCAGGGCTTGCCGTGCGTGCTCGTACTGGAGCTGTTCGGGTTTCTTCGCGACGCCATTTAAGTTCGCTCTGTCCCAGCGTTCAAAGTTGGCAAATTCATCATTCGGCGAGAGTGCTGAGTGTGTCTCGGAATCGCCCTTGATTTGCGACGCTTCATACAGCGGCTCCCACCTCGCGCGAGCTTCAGCATAGGCGCGAGTCATCGGGTTGCCCAACAAATCGGTGAGTGCAAACATGCGGCCATTGGAAAGGTTGCCGTTATGCGGAATCGCCAAGACTTTGCCGCCGGTCTTTTCCTCCCACGCTTGCATCCATTTCCACAAATCCTCAGGGTTCTCGCTGTCAAAGGTGGTGTAGGGCACCATTGCATCGGCTTTGTCTTTGCCGTCGCGGAAAATTACGTTGCGGTGCAAATTGTCACCACCACCGTAGTTGCTGGTCCACTCATAACCAATCAAGGTAGTGAAGCGCCCAGGCTCGTTGTACTTTTCTTGAATCGCGGTGTTTTTCTGCCAGACCGCCAAGCCCATTTCCTTGTTTTTGACATAGTCCGGCAATCGGTTGTTCGATTGCGCATCGATCATCTCCATTGCCGCCGCCATGCCTTGTTTGCCGCCAGCTTTCATCATCTCGGCCCAACGCTTGCCGGTTGGATCGTTCATGACGATAGGGTTTCCGGCGCGCATTTCTTGTATTAAGCCCATGCCGTCCGAATGGTCGGCGACGACGATGAAATCAAGCGGTCGATCTAATCGCGCCGCTTGGCCGCTAGAAGAAACAACTTCCTCGCCACGGGCAAAACGCACCGCATCCTCAGGGCTGAGTTTGGCTCCAAATGCGCCGGCATCGCCGGACCAACCGGAGTGTTGATGAGTGTCTCCCCAGAGCAATTTCTTTGGCGCACCTTTGCCAATATTCGCAGCGACATTTGGCGAATACGCATCGGTAGCGGCGCTGGCCTGGTTTTGGGTTGTGATTGCAGCGATTGCGGCAATGGCCAAACTCAGAAGTTTGAGTTTCATTGGTGGCTCCTCGATTAAGTGACGCCTTGACGGGGCGTTCTGAGTGAACTCTAACAGCGACCGCGAAAGCTGAGAAAACTTTCTGCGCCAGTCTTGGTGCTGCCAAGCAATGACTAGTGCCGGGAATCGTCCAAAAGTGCAACGTCATCATGCTCGCGTTGATTGGCGAGGTGACGTTGATAGATCAAATACATCGTCCCGGCGACGAACAGGCCAAACATCGAGATGATCCAGTAGA
Source organism: Rhodocyclaceae bacterium (assembly GCA_016721505.1). Taxonomy (GTDB): domain Bacteria; phylum Pseudomonadota; class Gammaproteobacteria; order Burkholderiales; family Rhodocyclaceae; genus JADKHX01. The sequence goes on from JADKHX010000013.1 coordinate 8,529, forward strand.
TCGAAAGTTGCCACATGACCAGCATTGAATACACCGTGGTCATCACCAAAATCGAGAGATTCTCGTTAAAGTTTTGCACTGCGATTGAATGCCCCGCACCCATCAAAATATGGCCACGGTGTTGCAACAACGCATTCATCGGAACCACGAAAAATCCCGAAGCCAGCCCGACCACCAGTAACACGATAGTCGCTTGCCACATTTGACTTACGCCCATCATCAACATCACACCGATGCCCATCACAATGCCGAGCGGGATCACTCGCACGGCCTTGCGCAAGGTGATGAATTTGGCGGCCAAAACAGCGCCCACCGCAACGCCAATCGCCACAACTCCTTGCAGTAAGCTGGCCTTTGAAAGCTCATAACCGAGCGCAGCTCTTGCCCAATCTAGGACGATGAATTGCAGGGTTGCGCCAGCGCCCCAGAACAGCGTGGTGACGGCCAACGAGATTTGCCCAAGCTTGTCACGCCAGAGCAATTTGACGCAATGCGCAAACTCAAGCGTCAAATAAATTGGGCTGCGCTTTAGTGGTTTGTGATCAACGCCGGTGTCGGGCACATAGAGATTAAAAAGTGCGGCGATGATGTAAAGCGCTCCAACCACTAATAGCGCCATTTCGGCAACTGTATCGACACCGGTGTCGATCAACGGAAAATCAAATGCCAACATCTGGCTGGCAATGTCGCGATTGATCAGCGCGCCACCCAATACCACGCCAAGAATAATCGCACCAACTGTCAGTCCTTCGATCCAGCCATTGGCAACCACCAGCAAGCGCGGCGGCAGGTACTCGGTCAGGATTCCATATTTGGCGGGCGAGTAGGCCGCGGCACCAAGCCCGACGACGGCATAAGCAATCAATGGATGCACATCAAAGAACATCAGGGTACAGCCGAATATTTTGATGCTATTGCTGATGAACATCACTCGCCATTTCGGCATTGAGTCGGCGAATGCGCCAACAAAGGCGGCAAGCGCCACATAAGAAACAGTGAAGAAGGTTTTCAGCAACGGCGCGTACTCAGGCGGCGCCTTCATGTCCACCAAAATTGCAATCGCTGCAATCAGGAGGGCGTTGTCGGCAAGCGCTGAAAAAAATTGCGCCGCCATGATGATGTAAAAGCCTTTGGTCATCGTGGAGAGAAGTCAAACAGGTGAGGGTTTATAGCACGAAAGGATTTTTTTTCGCCGCGCTTGATGCGAGATTTCGTGTTCGCTATAGCAATTAGAACGGACTTACGCGGCGTACCCGTAGAACTATCCTCAGTGCCACATTTATGTTTGAATGTCTGCTCCAAGTATTTTTGGATGTAGCCAAAAAAAACATCATGCGCCGCCCCATTCATGCACGTATCGATTTAGCTGCGTTGCGCCACAATCATGCCGTGGCAAGGAAGCACGCGGGAGATGTTTCGTTGTGGAGTGTGATTAAGGCCAATGCCTACGGTCACGGAGTGCTTGAAATCGCGCAAGGTTTGCGAGATGTCGCTGATGGCTTCGCGCTGATTGAGATGGAGATGGCGATTCAGCTGCGCGAGCAAGGATTTAATCATCCTATGCTGATTCTTGAGGGCTATTACCGTTCCAACGAGCTGCCGCTGTTTGCCGAATATCAGCTCACACCAGTGGTGCATAGCGAAGGGCAAATTGACGCACTGATTGCGGCGCGTTTGCCAGTACGGATGCCGATTTATTTGAAGATTGATTCGGGCATGCATCGCCTGGGTATCGCCTCGTATTCTCTGGCCACCTGTTTGAAGAAGTTGGAGATTTCGCAAGCCGTGGGCAAAGTCACTTTGATGACGCATTTCGCCGATGCCGATGAACCGCATGGCATAGCGGTGCAGCTGGCGCGCTTTAAGAAAATCACCGACGGCTTGAATATGCCGATTTCGATTTGCAACTCGGCGGCTTTATTGCGCTTTCCTGAAGCCTTGTCTTGTGGGCCACTGGCTGCCAATCAAAACTGGGCAAGGCCGGGCATCATGCTGTATGGCTCATCACCATTTCCGGCGATCAAAACTGCGGCTGAACTTGAACTCAAACCGGTGATGACATTAACTTCAGAGGTGATTGCCGTGCGTGATCTGCGCCCGGGCGATGGGGTAGGCTATGGTGGAAATTTCGTCGCTCGTAGCGCCATGCGTATCGGCGTGGTGGCCTGCGGTTATGGCGATGGTTATCCACGTCATGCGCCAACCGGCACGCCGATATTGATCGCGGGCAAGCGCACAAGAACGCTGGGTCGTGTCTCGATGGACAAAATCTGCGTCGATCTAACCGACTTGCCCTCAGTTGGTGCTGGTGACACGGCGTTGATGTGGGGTGGCGATGAGGCCACGGGACTACTTTCGGCCGACGAAGTGGCGGCAGCAGCGGGTACTATTTCCTATGAAATGTTTTGTGCCCTGGCATCGCGCGTGGCGGTCGAAATAGTTGATTGATGGTCACCTCAAAAGCTAAAAATAAATCGCATTACGCCTGTACCGAATGCGGCGCTAGCGCCCAAAAATGGCAAGGCCAATGCCCGGGTTGCGGGCAATGGAACACGCTAGTCGAATCCTTGATGGAATCGGCAACCCCCGCCGGACGCAGCTTTGCGGCTTTAGGTGGGGCGAGCAAATTGCAAGCGCTGGTCGACATTCGCCCCCGTGATGTGCCGCGCCAACCTACTGGCGTCGAAGAGTTTGATCGTGTCCTCGGCGGCGGCTTGGTCGCTGGCGGCGTGGTGCTGATCGGCGGCGATCCAGGCATTGGCAAATCGACTTTGTTGCTGCAAGCCTTGGGGCGGCTGGCCCAAACCGGCGAGAGCGTGCTCTACGTTTCCGGTGAGGAATCCGGCGAGCAAGTTGCCCTGCGCGCACAGCGTTTGCAACTGGATGTCGGCGGTATGCAATTGTTGGCCGAGATCAATCTGGAAAAAATTCTTGATACCTTGAGCCAGACCCGTCCTGCGGTAGCGGTGATCGACTCGATACAAACACTTTGGTCCGACGCGCTGCAATCCGCACCGGGGTCGGTGGCGCAAGTGCGCGAATGCGCGGCGCAACTCACGCGCTTCGCCAAGCAAAGCGGCACCTGCATTTTTCTCGTCGGCCATGTGACCAAAGAAGGCGCACTGGCCGGGCCGCGCGTGCTCGAACACATTGTTGATACGGTGCTGTATTTCGAGGGCGACACCCATTCGAGTTTTCGTTTGGTGCGGGCAGTCAAAATCGCTTTGGCGCGGTCAATGAAATCGGCGTTTTCGCGATGACCGACAAAGGCCTGCGTGGCGTCGCCAATCCGTCTGCCTTGTTTTTATCGCAACACGCGCAGGACGTCTCTGGCTCCTGCGTGATGGTGACGCAAGAAGGCACACGGCCATTGCTAGTCGAAATCCAAGCGCTGGTCGACAGCTCACAAGCGCCCAACCCACGGCGGCTGACGGTCGGACTTGAACAAAATCGACTTGCCATGTTATTGGCGGTGTTGCACCGGCATGCCGGTGTGGTTTGCTCCGATCAAGATGTATTCGTCAATGCCGTTGGCGGTGTGAAAATTGCCGAACCGGCCGCTGATTTAGCGGTGCTACTCGCCATCGTTTCCTCGCTGCGCAACAAACCTTTGCCACATAAATTGGTGGTCTTTGGTGAGGTCGGTCTGGCAGGTGAAATTCGCCCCGCGCCGCGCGGCCAAGAGCGACTCAAGGAAGCTGCCAAGCTCGGCTTCACGCTGGCCATCGTGCCGAAAGCTAACGCGCCGAAATTGCCAATCAAGGGTATTGAAGTGATTGCGCTTGATCGCATCGAACAGGCGATGGAGCAGCTGCGGAGTTGGTAAGTCATGGCGGGTCGCCCAGACCCTGAAGGGTAACTTTCGCTTTTCCGGAATCCGGCGCGAGCGGATGCGCGTGATACAGCCATAATGCGGCTTCGTGAAAATTCAATATGAGAATCCAGCATGGCAAAATTCCTGAACACCAGCGCGACCAATTATTTTCTTGAAGAGTTAATCAAGGACGCAAAGGATCGGCTGATATTGATTAGCCCCTTCTTGAAGCTCAATGACAGGATGAAAGAGTTGCTCGCCGACAAGAATCGGCTAAAAATTGATGTGCGGATTGTTTATGGCAAGAGTGAATTGCAACCGGAGGAAATTAATTGGCTTAAGGAACTCACTTATATCCGCACAAGCTTTTGCAAGAACCTCCATGCCAAGTGCTATCTCAATGAATCTCTCTGCATCATTACGAGCCTGAATCTCTACGAATTTAGCCAAGTTAACAATAATGAAATGGGCGTGTTGATTCGGCGAAGCGATGATGTCGAGTTGTACAACATAGGAAGCCGCATCCAATGATCTACCGCCCAATGAAAGGAAGGCAAGGCGGACGCGGAGGAGCCTTCGGACAAACTGACATCATCCAAGTTGGCTCAGCTGGGAATGAAACGCCTGAATGACTGAAAGATGGGCACTGGCCCAGAGTTGAAGGATGGAAAACCTAGAGAGCAGGGATCTGTGGCCAACGGACCAATATTTGATTGCGCATCCAGCACCAGACGAAATTAAGCCCTCCGAACTCCGCTCTGCCTGACTTTCCAAGCATTGGGCGGACGCGGCTAACGAAAATGCTCAAGCCAAGCCATTTCTGATCGCGTTTTTTGAAGTCTTCGGCATTACCGACAAGCGTTTTGCCAGCTTCGAACATTCGGTTAAGAAATACGGCGGTGGGCAGGGATTTGTCGATGCGTTCTGGCCAGGCATTTTGTTGGTGGAGATGAAATCCACAGGCAAAAATCTGACTCGCGCTTATTCGCAAGCCATCGATTATTTCCCAGGCATCAAAGAGCGCGATTTGCCACGCTATGTCTTGGTCTGCGATTTTGCACATTTCGTTTTGTACGACCTCACCGAGGGCACGACCAGCGAATTTGCGCTGGCAGATTTCTACAACGTGCGCCTGTTTGGTTTCATCGCCGGTTATCAGACGCAAGTCATCAAGCCGCAAGACCCGATCAACATTCGCGCTGCCGAGCGCATGGGCAAACTGCACGACCAGATGAAGGCGGTCGGCTATGTCGGCAGGCCGCTGGAAATTTATCTGGTTCGCTTGCTGTTTTGTCTGTTCAGCGAAGACACCGGCATCTGTGAAAAGCGCCAAATTCAGGACTTCCTCGAACAACGCACCGCCGAAGATGGCAGCGATTTGGCCGACCGACTGGCAACCTTGTTCCATGTCCTCAACACGCCGCACGACAAGCGCCTGTCGAATCTTGACGAACAACTCGCCGCCTTCCCCTACATCAATGGCAGCCTGTTCGCCGAGCAATTGCCACCCGCTGGCTTTGATAGCCGAATGCGCGAGACCTTGCTGGATTTGTGCGGACTGGACTGGAGCCTGATTTCTCCGGCGATTTTCGGCAGCCTGTTCCAAAGCATCATGGACGATGTGGAGCGGCGCAACCTTGGCGCGCATTACACCTCGGAAGAAAATATTCAGAAGCTGATCAAGCCGCTGTTCCTCGATGGCCTGCGCGCCGAGTTTGAAAATCAATCGCACGCTGTTTGAGTTTCAAAAGGCGACGCTGACATTTTTCGATCCGGCCTGCGGCTGCGGAAATTTTCTCGCCATCACCTACCGCGAGCTGCGTTTGCTGGAGCTGGATGTCCTGCGCGCCGCTCATGTGGATGGCCAGCAAATGCTCGACATTCATCAACTGGTCGCCGTCGATGTCGATCAGTTTTACGGTATCGAGATCGAGGAGTTTCCAGCGCAGATCGCGCAAGTCGCGCTATGGCTGGTCGATCATCAGATGAACCTCAAGGTGAGTGAGGAATTCGGCGCCTACTTTGTCCGCATCCCGCTCAAGCATTCGGCGACCATTGCTCATGGCAATGCACTGCGCGTTGAGTGGAATGACGTGCTGCCAGCCGAGCGATGCAGTTTTGTGTTGGGCAATCCGCCGTTTGTGGGCAAGTCGAATCAGGACGCAAACCAGAAGGCCGATATGGCGGTGGTAATGCATGACATTCACGGCGCTGGTGTGCTCGATTTCGTCGCCGCGTGGTACGTCAAGGCAGTGCGTTACTTGAGCGCCAACGTCATGGCTCGTGCCGCTTTCGTGTCCCCACAGCTTACCCGCGGGTGCTCTGTGGGGCTGGTGCTGGGCGGGCAAAATTCTCGCCCATCGCACGTTCTCATGCACGAAGCCAGAGGCCGCCGTGCATTGCGTGATCATCGGCTTCGGCTTACACGATGTCGCCGGAAAACGATCTTTGAATACGAGAACATCGCAGCGCAGCGTGAGGGACATCATCCATTGGTATGGATGTGATTTCGCGCGCAATCCAATTTGTGATGTTGCGGCATGGTTGGAAGCACAGACGGGGACTGTAGGGAAGCGCTATTTCGAGCCAGCTGATGAAGCCGTCTTGAATGGGACGATTCTGATAGCGTAGTCTTTGGCTTGTTGATTGCCCCGAACTGCGTCTTGCCAAAGGTGTGGAGCGCGCGGTAAGCCGGGACGTGTAGCAGGCGCCAGCCGAAAAGCACCCGCCATCTGCGGAAATTCAGGGTGACTATTTGCTTGTGCCAGCGCATACATCGGAGAATCGCGCATTCATCCCGATTGGCTATATGCGACCGGACGTAATTTGTGGCAACGCAAACTTTGCGATTCCCAATTCCACGATTTTCCATTTCGGCATCCTCACCTCCACCATGCACAACGCGTGGATGCGTGCTGTTTGCGGTCGTTGAAAGATACCCACTCCGCACACTCCAACAACTTCCCTGGCCCAATCCACTGACAAGCAACGCGCCGCCATCGAAGCCGCCGCGCAAGGCATTCTCGATGCTCGTGCCGCACATCCCGGCGCCACGCTGGCCGATCTTTACGATCCGCTGACCATGCCACCGAATCTGACCAAGGCGCATCAGGTGCTCGACAAAGCCGTCGACGCCGCCTACGGCTACAAAGCCGCGGCCACTGATGCCGCCCGCGTTGCTTTTCTGTTCGGCCTCTATCAACAGCTCACCAGTTTGTTGCCGCCGACCAAGCCAACAAAAATCAAGCGTGCTAGCAAAGCCGCACTTTGACGGCGTGTTACCAGCACCAACTCACAGAATCCTTGCGCTATATTTGATGGCTAGTTATAGGTGACGGCCAAGGAGAAGCCTTTTGCAGACTGTACCGATAAATCAGCTTAGAAACGAATTGTCCAAGTTCATTTTGGCAGTTGAGGCAGGCGAGGTGGACGGGCCGGGCTTTAATTCCCAGGCCCCGGCCAAATAGCCGCGTTCGCATTGAAGCCCGAAAGAAGCTCAAAGATGTACCGTATTTTGATGAACGTGAATTCACCAAGTTCGGTCGCAAATGGTGACTATCGGAGCTTGTGCTTAGCGCCCGTATGACGACCTAGCACAAGCCATTGATGGAGGCTTGGAAAAAGTCGAATTTGTATTTCGTCTAAAGAGAATCTCATGAACATCGCGTCCACCTTCCGCCTCACCCTGCGTATGCTGCGCCGTGACTGGCGCGCTGGCGAACTGACTGTGCTTGGCCTTGCGCTGGTTTTGGCGGTCGCTTCGCTGACCAGCGTTGGCTTTTTGACCGACCGGGTTGAGCAGGCTTTGAAGCTTGAATCGAATCGTTTGCTCGGCGGGGATGTATTGCTGACCGCCGATCATCCTTGGGCGCAAAAATATCGCGCCGAGGCCGCCTCGCGCGGGTTGCAGTTGGCCGAAAGCCTGAGCTTTCCAAGCATGGTGATGCTGGGCGGCGCGGCGCAGCTGGCGGATATCAAAGCGGTGTCGGAAGGCTATCCCTTACGCGGCAATTTACGTGTTGCACCGCAGCTTAATTCGCCGGATGCGCTGGCGTCGCGGGTGCCGCAACCAGGCGAAGCGTGGCCGGATGAACGCTTGGCGACGGCGCTGAATTTGCAACCTGGCGCGGCACTCGAATTAGGGAATTTGCGACCATTGACCGGTCCGGTGTTGACGCTGGAACCGGATCGCGGGATGAACGTGTTTGCGCTCGCGCCACGCCTGTTAATCAACTTGGCCGACGTACCTAAGACCGGATTGATACAGCCAGGTAGTCGCGTGGTGTATCGACTGCATGTGGCGGGCGAGCGCGCTGATGTGGTGGCGTTTGAAACCTGGGCGACCGAGCAGCTCGGGCGTGGCGAGAAAATCGAAAGTCTGGACAACGCGCGCCCCGAAGTGCGTTCGATGATAGAGCGCGCGCAACGCTTCTTGCGCTTGGCGGCCTTGCTAGCTGTGGTGTTAGCGGGTGTCGCGGTGGCACTAGCGGCCGAGCGGTATTTACGACGGCATTTGGATGGCTGCGCGGTGATGCGTTGCATGGGGGCGAGCGAGGCGCAGCTTTTAGCGATACACGGCGGCGAATTCATGTTGTTCGGTTTGCTGGCAACTTTGGCCGGCGGTGCGCTGGGTTTTGCGGTGCAGGAATTGATGATTGCGATGTTGGCCGGTTTGCTGTTTCCACATTTGCCTGCGCCATCGATGCTGCCTTGGCTGCATGGATTGTTGGTCGGCTTGGTACTGGTGGCAGGCTTTGCCCTGCCACCGCTCATGCGATTGAAATCCGTGCCGACCATACGAGTATTGCGTCGTGAATACGACGAAGCTTCCGCCTCGTCGTTTGCGGCTTACGCGACAGGCGCACTAGCATTGTCGGGGCTGATGATTTGGATCGCCGGTGAATGGCGATTGGGTTTGGTGGTGATCGCTGGTTTTGCGGCGGCACTGGGGATTTATGTGCTTGCAGCGCAAGGCTTGCTGGTGGTGGTTGGCTTGTTGCGTCCCGCCGGTGGCGGCTATGGTTGGCGGCATGGTCTGGCTAATTTGCGGCGACATCATCGCGCGACTTTGATACAAAGTGCAGCGCTCGGCCTGGGCTTGACCGCATTGCTTTTGCTTACCGTGGCGCGCGGCGATTTGCTAGCCAACTGGCGCAACAAATCGCCTGCCGACGGGCCAAATCGCTTTGTCATCAATATTCAACCGGAGCAGCGCGCAGCGATTATCGATTTTTTTCACACACAACAACTGCCCACGCCATTGCTGGAACCCATGGTGCGTGGGCGTTTGGTGGCAGTGAATGATAAGAAAATCGGGCCGGAAACTTTCGCCGATGAGCGCGCGCAACGACTGGTTGATCGTGAATTCAATCTATCGTGGAGCGATCAACTGCCTAGTGGGAATATCGTCACTGGCGGTGCCTTTCACGGCGAAAAAGCAGGCACTGAACTTTCGGTCGAGCAGGGCTTGGCCGAAACTTTAAATTTGAAGTTGAATGACAAGCTTTCCTACGACATTGCCGGACGGCGATTTGAAGGCATGGTCACCAGCTTGCGCAAGCTCGATTGGGATTCGATGCGGGTGAATTTTTTCGTACTCGCCGCGAACGGTGAACTGGAAAAATTTCCCGCCAGTTACATCACCAGTTTTCACTTGCCACACGAAAAACGTGGGGTAGCGGTGGAATTGGTACGTGCTTTCCCGAATCTGACTTTGGTGGATGTCGAAGCGCTGGTCGCCCAAGTTCAAGCCACCCTCGATCAAATTTCGCAAGCCGTGCAATTGGTCTTTGGCTTCGCTGTGCTGGCGGGTATCGCCGTGCTGTACGCGGCATTGCAAGCCAGTGGCGATGAGAGACGGCATGAACTGGCGGTGCTGCGCGCGCTCGGCGCACAACAACGTCAGTTGAACCGAGCCTTGTTCGCTGAGTTCGCTACGCTAGGCGCGCTAGCCGGACTGCTTGCCGGCGTCGGCGCGAGCCTGATAGGTTGGAGCTTGGCGCGCTTTGTCTTTCGCCTGGACTACTTACCTAATCCGACGCTATGGGTCATCGGGATGGCGGTCGGCGTGGTCTTGGTGAGCGTAGCAGGCTGGCTAGGCGCGGCGGGAATTTTGCGTCAGCCGGCACTGCCGACTTTGCGTGCGGCGAGTTGAGTGGCGACGGCGTGTGGCCAGCACAAACTGGCGAAATCGCAATCCTGCGCGGCTTTACAATCAACCCCAATGCATTTACGTAGGTAGCTAAACATGTCAGCGTATTACGTCGTCACCGGAGCTTGTGGGTTTGTTGGTTCCAACATCGTCAAGGCACTCAATAATCGCGGCGTCGACAATATCATCGCCGTGGACAACTTGAGCAAGCCGGACAAGTTCCGCAATTTGACTGATTGTGAAATTGCCGACTACATCGACAAGGAAGATTTTCTTTCGGTGATACAAGATGGCCAACTTGATGGCGCGCTCGCAGCGATCTTTCACGAAGGCGCTTGCTCGGACACCATGGAAACTGACGGCAAATACATGATGGCGAATAACTATCGCTACTCAATGGAGTTGCTCGATTACTGCCTCGATCAGGATGTCGCGTTCTTGTATGCCTCATCGGCATCGGTGTATGGCGGTGGCGGTGTGTTCAAAGAGCAGCGTGAGTTTGAAGCGCCGCTGAATATTTATGGCTACTCAAAATTTTTGTTCGACCAAGTCGTACGTCGTCGTGTGCTCGATGACACGGGCGGTCACTCGCAAGTCGTCGGCTTTCGTTATTTCAATGTCTATGGTCCGCGCGAGCAGCACAAAGGCCGCATGGCCTCGGTGGCGTTCCATCATTTCAATCAATATCGCGAGAGCGGCAAAGTCCGGCTGTTTGAAGGTGCTGATGGTTATGCCAATGGCGAGCAACGACGCGATTTTGTTTTTGTTGATGATGTGGTCAAAACCAATTTGGCGTTTTTGGAAAGTGGCAAATCCGGCATATTTAATTTGGGCACCGGGCGTGCGCAAAGTTTCAATGAACTCGCGGCAGCCACTGTCAATGCTTGCCGTGCACTTGAAGGTAAATCCGCAATGCCGCTGAGCGAATTGGTCAGCGCAGGCATCATCGAATACATCCCGTTTCCCGATGCATTAAAGGGCAAATATCAAAGCTTCACCCAAGCCGATTTGAGTAACTTACGCGGTGCAGGCTACGCCAATGAATTTGCGACGGTGGAGCAGGGCGTGGCGAGCTATGTGAAATGGCTAGCGCAATGAATTATCCAAGTCTTGAGCACTTCGTTGGCAACACGCCGCTAGTTCGCCTGCAGCGCATTCCGGGTGCCGAAAATGCGCGTCGCAACAATGTGATTTTGGCCAAGCTCGAAGGCAATAATCCGGCCGGTTCAGTCAAGGACAGACCAGCATTGTCGATGGTCCGGCGTGCTGAGGAGCGCGGCAGGATTAAACCCGGCGACACCTTAGTCGAAGCGACCTCTGGCAACACCGGCATCGCGCTGGCCATGGCGGCGGCGATGCGCGGATTTCGGATGATTTTGATCATGCCGGAAAATCAAAGTGTGGAACGTTGCCAAACCATGAAGGCTTTCGGCGCGGAACTCATCTTGACGCCCAAGGCCGGCGGCATGGAGGCGGCGCGTGATCTCGCGGTGCGAATGGCCGCCGATGGCAAAGGCGTGATGCTCGATCAATTTGGCAACCCTGACAACCCGCTGGCGCATTACGAAGGCACTGGCCCCGAAATCTGGCGCGATACGCAAGGTGGCATTACACATTTTGTTTCCAGCATGGGCACCACGGGCACCATCATGGGCTGCTCGCGTTACTTCAAGGAAGTTAATCCGGCGATTCGCATCATTGGTTGCCAGCCCGAAGAAGGCTCGCAAATTCCCGGCATACGCAAATGGGCAGAAGCCTATTTGCCGAAAATTTATGACGGCGCAGGCGTCGATCAAATCGAATATGTCGGCCAGTCCGCCGCCGAAGAAATGACCCGTAGACTGGCGAAAGAAGAAGGCATCTTCGCCGGAATATCATCAGGCGGGGGCGTTTGCGTGGCGCTCAGAATCGCCGAGCAAGTAGAGAATGCCGTTATCGTCAGCATCATTTGTGATCGGGGTGATCGGTATTTGACGACGGGGGTTTTCCCAGCCTGAGGTGCGTTATGTCGGAATAAATTCCGACCTACGAACGCTCAGCGAATTCACGGGTTTGGTAGGTCGGAATTTATTCCGACGCGGACATTTCGAAGTAGTGCTTCTCGAAACTCCTGCTTCGCCGCCGTCCTAGACCGACGTTGCCGCTATCGCAGGCAAACTTACTTGGCCATCAACGCTGAACTGATAATCCTTGAACACATGCTCGGCGCTCAGCAATTGATAGCTGCCATCGGCATTTTTGTGCGAAGTGTCCTTCAGGCGATAGGCATTTTGGCCACAGGTCCAGCAGTCAAAATTTCGCATTTGTGTGCATAGACAAGTCTTCGCCATCACGTGGATTTTCTTGGCGTCCGGATTGCGTGCCACTTCGGCGTTATAGGCATCGATGTATTGGCAGTTGCCTTTTGCATCCAGCAGGTAGCCGAAGGCCTCGCAGTTGGGACGAATACCGTCGCCTATGGCCGGGCTGTTTTTGAGCATACGCATGGGATAACCGGTCGGGGAAATTTGATTGACTTCAATATTTTCCTCGCTGGTTTTGAAATACTCCTGCCGCACTTTTTCCGGCAGACCGCATTCGTTGGTTACGGTAAAACGGGTGGCGACTTGAACTGCTGACGCGCCGATTTCTAGGAAAGCAACGGCATCCGAGCCAGTGAACACACCACCGGCGGGAATCAGCGGGATATCCAATTTTTCGGCGATCATCCAGTCGCGGATTTCCTTGAAGATGGTCATCAAGTCATACTCCGCCCAATCCATGCCAAAGCCCAAATGGCCACCGGCGAGCGGTCCTTCTATGGTGATGTAGTCCGGCAGGCGTCCGGTGCGTGCGCTTTTCTTGAGGAATAGCTGCAGCGCGCGCAAGGACGAAACGATGATGCCCAATTTCACATCGTGAAAGCGCGGATGATCTTCAATCAGTGCGAAAGTGCCCAGATGCAAACCGGCGGCCAAGGTGATTCCATCAATGCCGGCATCCATTGCCGTACGCATGCGAACGCGCAAGGTTTCCTTGGGTCCGTTCATGGTCAGCTTTTCCATACAGTTGATGAAAATCATGCCATCGCCGCGCTTGGCACTCATGGTCGCGCCGACATGGCGGGCGGTTGCGTCGGCCAGCACATCAAGCTTGAACTTGACCATCGACTTGTCGGTGTTGGCGACATTGAATTTGAATTCACGCATTTTGTCTTTGACAAATTTGGTGTCGAACCGGCTGTCGGATACCACCGGCACCATTGCGTCCGAAATGTGGCCGATACCGCCTAGGCGTGCAGCGACCAGCGCCAGCTCGGCGGTGGAAATATCAACGCCCATACCGCCGACCATAATTGGGACTAATTCTTTATTTCCAAATTTCAAGCGGAAATCATCAACACGCTTCATCTTCAAACTCCAGTGGGTGCAGCTCGATGCATTTTGATGCAATTATGTTTCCATGGCTATTATCGTCCGCCGATGTTTCAAACGCGAGACGCAGTTATCAATAATTTTTGGCAAGTAATTGAGTAGGCGAGGTGTTTGATGACTGGGGTAATCACGCATGCAAGGCGTTTTCTGGTATCGTAGGCAATTGAGTTTGCGCCAGTTGTTCTCACCTTAATGGGTGGTTTGGCGCGTGACAAAAACGAATTTTTTGGCACAAGATAATGACTATTTACTCCAAAACAGCAAAGGGCATGCGCGAGGCATCCGGTAAGACCAAAAATCTTTCCAATGAATTGCGCACCTTACTTAAATTAGTCAATGGCAAAGCAACACTTGAAGAGTTGCGTGCACAACTCGACGATGACGATCAAGATGCTTTAGAGCCGTGCATTGTGAGTTTGGTTGAAGAAGACTACATACACGTCGTCGAGCATGTCGAGTTGGCATCAAGCGCGCCACCGCCAGTTGCAAAAATACCACCTAAGGCACCTCCTGCGCCGACGGCGGTGGAAGAGCAAGATGGCGGCGATCTTGATTTTTTTGCTGCTCCGGTAGCTGCGACGCCAGCGCCAGCAACCAAACCTGCGCTGCCGAACGATCAAGAAGTGCACGCGGCAAAGCGTGCGGCCGCTGAGGCGGAAGAAAAAGCCCGTGCTGCGGCACAAGAGAAATTGCAACAGGCCGAACAAGCAAAGTTGGCGGAACAACGCGCAGCGGCGGAAGCCAAGGTGCGACGTGAGGCAGACGAGAAAGCCAAGCGCGAAGCGGAAGAAAAGGCCAAGTTGGCAGCGGCTGAACGTCAACGCGCTGACGCTGCCGCTGCTGTTGCTGCTCAAAAGCGCGATGCTGAAGAAGCTGCAAAACGTGCCGCGCAAGAAAAAATCGAGCAAGCCGAGAAAGCCGAACGTGAGCTACAAGCACGCAAACGCGCAGAGGCTGACGCTGCAGCGGCTGCAGCAGCTGCGGCTACCGCCGCACGTTTGGCAGCAGAGGAAAAAGTTCGTCGTGAGGCGGCGGAAATCGTGCGTCGTGAAACCGAAGAGCGCGAGAAACGCGAAGCCGCTGAGCGGTTGCGCTTAGAGGCTGGTGCCAAAGCCAAGCAGGCTTATGAAGAAAAGGCACGCCGACTGGCCGAAGAAAAGGCTCAGCGCGAAGCCGAAGAGCAGGCGCAACGCGAAGAAGTAGAGCGTTTGCGCCTCGAAACTGAGCGCTTGCGCGCTGAAGTCGAACGACAACGCATTGAAAACGCCGCGCGCGCCGCACTCGAAGCGGAAGAAAAAGCCAAGCTGGAAGCGGCAGAAAAGGCTCGTCGCGAAGAAGCCGAGCGCCTGGCAGCCGAGGTGGCAGAGGCGCAGCGCATTGCTGCCGCCGCGAAAGCTGAGCTTGAGGCGCAAGAAAAAATGCGTCGGGATGCCGAAGAGAAAGCGAAGCATGAAGCTGCCGAGCGCATTCGCGTCGAAGCTGAGGCCAAAGCAAAAATTGAAGCTGAAGCGCAAGCACGTCGCGAGGCCGAAGAGAATGCCAAACGTGATGCCGAAGCAAAACTAAAACACGAGGCCGAAGCGAAGTTGCGCGCTGAGGCAGAGGCAATAGCCAAGCGTGAAGCGGATGAGCGTGCAGCGAAAGCGGAGGCAGAGAAGCTGCGCGTTGAAGCTGAAGCCAATGCACTTCGCTCCGCGGAAGAAAAGGCCCGTCTTGCCGAAGCGGAGCACGCTCGCGTACAAGTCCAAGAGCAGGCGCAGCGTGAGGCCGAGGAGCGTGCCAAGCGTGATGCAGAGGAAGCGAAATGGCGTGCCGAAGAAAAGGAGCGCCGCGAAGCTGAAATGCAGCTTGAAAAGGAACATATACGGCTAGAACATGTCGAAGTGCAAAGTCGTAACGAAATCGAAAGACCGCGCTCGCGTCGTTCAGGCAGTTGGGGTAAACGAATTGTTTTCGCGTTGATTTTTGTTGCCATTGTGGGCCTTGGGCTAATTCATGTGATGCCGTTCAATGGTCAAAAGGCGGTTTTCGAAAAGCTTGCTAGCGAGCAGCTCGGTCAAAAAGTGACGATCAGTTCATTGCATGCGGCGCTGGTGCCACAACCGCATTGGAGTTTGGAAGGTATTAGTGTTGGCGATGGCGGACAGGTAAGAATTGAGTCGCTTAAAGCAGGAACTACCATTAGTGGCTTGCTTGGTTCGAGTGGAGCAGTTGGTTCGCTGGAACTCGATACGGTGACTTTTACTGACAAAGGCTTGGGTATGCTGTTGTTTGGGAAACCCAGTACGACGGCTGTGTCGATTTCAAAGATCACTGCAAAAAACGTGAAGTTCAATTCCAACCAATTGCAAATACCGGTTGTCGAAGTGAATCTCGAAATGACGGCGGATGGTTCGTGGAAAAAAATTGTCGCGCAATCTGCTGATAAACGGTTCCTCACCGAATTTGAGGCCGGCGCGGAAGGGATGCAATTCAAACTTGATGCGGCAGGCTTTGCACCGCCACTAGGTTTGACATCTGAGGCCGTTGGCAAGGCGTCACAAACTAGCCTGACCGATTTCCGCGCGAGCGGCACACTCACTAGCTCGCAACTATCACTTTCATCGTTTACCGGCGGCGTGCTTGAAGGCATAGTTGAGGGTAAAGCCAACATTACCTGGTCTGATGAATTGCGGGTCAGCGGCGAACTTGAAGGCAAACGTATTGGGGCATCAGTGATCGCACCGACCTTATTTGAAAATGGCATCTTGAGCACCAAGAGTACATTCAGCATGAACGGGGCAGACGCTACATCGTTAGAAAAATCCGTTCGTCTTGATGGCAATTTTTTGATTGAACGTGGCGAGCTGCGCCGCGTCGATCTAGGCAAAATATTGCAAGGCGGTGGCAGCAGCGGCAAGACACCATTTGCGACGCTGAGCGGCCGTTATTTTTACACTGAGGGCAAGACCTTGGCGCGCGACGTCAAACTTGGCGCAGCAATATTGACGGCCAACGGTAATGCTGAATTGTCGGCAGAGAAAAAGTTGAGTGGTAAGTTTGCGGTCGAACTCAAATCAGCACAGGTTTCTGTGCGAGGAAACCTGAATGTCTCCGGGCCTTTGTCAGAGCCGCAATTTAGTCGTTAACCAGTGCCACATTGGCCGGACCCACATCGACTTGCGCCGTGACGATTTCAAGGATCGCATCACCGTAGCGCTCGGCTTTAGCTTGGCCGATGCCTGGCACGGCGAGTAATTCGCCGGTACTTTGCGGCATCCGTGCAGCCAATTCGTACAAGGTTTTGTCATGCAAAATTACAAATGCAGGCACGCCTTGCTCACGTGCCCGCTCGCTGCGCCACTGTCGCAATGCATCGACCAGCGCGATTGCTTGTGGTGATTCAGCGAGTAACTCGGCGGCAGCGAATGCGCGACTCGTGTCTTTTTGACGGCGTGTCGCCAGCACCAACTGGCGCGCTTTGTCGCGGCGTGATTTGTCATTGGTCTTTAGCGCCGGGCGACGCATTGATAAAGTCGCTTCACCTTTGAGCACCGGTCGCGCCGCATCGGTCAGGCGCAGTCCACCAAAATTTGCCGCATCAGCGTGCAAATATCCGCCGGCTAACAGCTGACGAAACACGCCGCGCCAGGCCGTTTCGTCCATGTCGATGCCAATCCCGAAAGTGGATAAATGTTCGTGCGCGTTTTGTTCGATTTTGTCAGTGCGTTTGCCGCGTAGTAGATCAATCAAATGACCGGCGCCAAAGCGTTGCCCTGAACGAAAGACCGCTGACAGTGCTTTTTGCGCTGCGACGGTGCCATCCCACAACTCTGGTGGCTCTAGGCAGGTATCGCAGTTCCCACACGGCGCACCGTCTTCACTGAAATATTTGAGCAGCAGTGTGCGGCGACAATTGGCTGTTTCGCACCACGCCAACAGCGCATCGAGTTTGCCGCGTTCAACCCGTTTTTGTTCTTCGCCGGAAATCGATTCGTCGATGCGCTGCCGATGTATCACTACGTCATTCAAGCCATAGGTCATCCACGCCTCGGCGGGCTCGCCATCGCGACCTGCGCGGCCGGTTTCCTGGTAATAGGCTTCCAGACTTTTTGGCAAATCGAGGTGCGCAACAAAGCGCACATCCGGTTTGTCGATGCCCATCCCAAAAGCGATGGTGGCGACCATCACAACCGCATCTTCGCGCAGGAAACGTTGCTGATGTGTTTGCCGTGTTTGTGCATCCAAACCGGCGTGATAGGGTAGGGCGTTGATGCCTTGCAGGCCAAGCCAGATGGCAGTTTCATCGACTTTCTTACGCGACAGGCAATATACGATTCCCGCTTCGCCGCGATGGTTTTGCAAAAAATCCAACAACTGCTTACGCGGATTGTCGCGCTCGACCACGGTGTAGCAAATGTTCGGGCGATCAAAACTTGAAATGAAAATGCTGGCCGCATCCAGACCCAAACGGGTGATGATTTCTTGCCGCGTCAGTTCATCGGCTGTCGCCGTGAGTGCGATCCGCGGTACTTGCGGGAAACGCTGATGCAGCATGGAAAGTTGAATGTATTCCGGCCGGAAATCATGGCCCCATTGCGACACACAATGCGCCTCGTCAATCGCAAATAGTGCGATGCGATTTACTGCACTGAGATCATCAAGCAAATCCAAAAAACGATCAGTCATCAAGCGCTCAGGCGCGACGTAAATCAAATCCAATTCGCCGTTCATCAAGCGTCGTTCGGTATCGCTAGCGGTTTTCCAATCCAGCGAAGAATTCAAAAACGCAGCGCGCACGCCGACTTGCAACATGGCATCGACTTGGTCTTGCATTAAGGCAATCAATGGTGAAATCACCACGCCCACACCGTGTCTTAGCAGCGCCGGAATTTGATAGCACAGCGATTTGCCACCGCCGGTTGGCATTAACACCAGTGCATCGCCGCCCGCGACTAGGTGATCAATGATCGCGGCTTGAGGACCGCGAAACGATGGGTAGCCAAAGACTTTGCTGAGAACGGAAAGCGGCGTGGGAGCGGACATTTCGAATGCGTAGAGAGGCGAGCAAGGTCGCCATTATGCAGCGCTAGAATCGGCGCAAATAGAGCGAATAGGGGAGTACAAATGCACAGCCTACGACAATTACTCGCGCTAATCTGCTGCTTGTCGATGCCTGTGCTGTTCGCGGCTGATCGTATTGCGCCGTCGGCGATTGTGCTGGCCGAGGTTTATCGCCAAGGCATCGATGTAACGCAGTATTTAGTCAGCGAAAAATACGATGGCGTGCGCGGGATTTGGGATGGCAAGACTTTGCGCCATCGCAGCGGCAATTTAATCAGTGCGCCGGCTTGGTTTGTGGCGAGTTTGCCGCCCACACCTTTGGATGGCGAATTGTGGTTGGCGCGTGGCAAGTTCAGCGAGCTTGCCAAAATCATCCGTCGTGCACAGCCGATCGACGACGAATGGCGACAAGTGCGCTACATGATTTTTGAGTTGCCCAACGCAACAGGAACTTTCAGCGAACGCGCGCAGCGCATCAAAATCATGGTTAATGAGCTCAAAGTACCGTGGCTGCAAGCCGTTGATCAATTTCCCGTCGCTAACACTGCCGCCCTAATGAAATTATTCAAACATTACGTCAAGGGCGGTGCCGAGGGGCTGATGTTGCATCGCTCTGATTCGCCTTATGTGACGGGGCGGTCCGATGTATTGCTCAAGCTAAAACCGCTGCCGGATGCCGAGGCGAGGGTGATCGCTTATGTGCCGGGCAAAGGAAAATTTGTCGGCCTGGTCGGCGCACTCGAAGTTGAAATGAGCGATGGCAAGCGCTTTCGAATTGGCAGTGGCTTAAGTGATGCTGATCGCGCGAATCCGCCGCCGATAGGCAGCCTCGTGACGTATCGTTATCAAGAATTAACCGCGAGGGGCATTCCGCGATTCCCACGTTTTTGGCGAGTGCGCGAGGAGTTCTGATTTCGTTTGCTTACTGCACGGAAATCTCTCGCGGCGAACGATCAAGTTTTCGGCTTAGCGCTTTGACCGTCGGATCGTCGCTCCGCATGGCGAACAAGGTTGCCAGTTCCTTGTCCGCCAACTTTTTCTGGCCATTGCGCCAGTAGGCAATTGCCAGATACCGGTGAATCTCTTCAAAGCCTGTTGTCAGTTGCTCTGCTCGTTCAAGTGCGTCAATTGCCTTGCCAAAGCGATTCTGTTTTAGATGGTCAAGCCCAATGCCGACCCAGTAATAGGGATCATCATCATCATGTCGGCGCAATTTAGCGGCGACGATCGCGGCTTCGGCTGCGCGCCCTTGCTCCACCAGCAACTTATACAAAGTTCGCAGTGGTGCATCGGCGGTTTCGTTCAATGCAATAGCGTAATTCAACATTCCCTCCGCAGCCTTGTCCAGTCCATGTCGGCTGTAGATCTGAGCAAGGTTGCTGTACGCGGGGGCAAAACGAGGGTCGGCAGTCAACGCCGCCTTGTAGTACGCATAAGCCTTGGCGTCATCCCGCTTTTTGCTAGATACTCTGATGCGCGGTTATTGTAAAAGCGTGCCACGATCTCATCGTCGGAAAGCCGTGTGCCAAGTTGACGCGATCCGACTTGCGGTTCGAAGTCAATGACCACGCCGCCCGCTGAGTAGCTGCGGCCATTGATCATCAGGGCAGAGGAATTGTGAACTGCGACGTTCACATGTCCGCTGACAAAATCTACGCCGCCGCGCCGATCAACGGCCACCGGTACCCGGACCTCCTGCATCGACGCGTCAATACCCAAGGCTTGCGCTACGGCGTAGGTCAGCAGTGTCAGCGACATGCAATCCCCGCGTTTTTTGCGCCAGGTTTCAGCTGCACCGGTCGAATGGCCCGCCGAGTAGCTAATTCGAATGCCATCAGCGCTAAACAGCAGTCCCGCAAGGTATTCAAGTCGACGGTCAGTGGATGGATTGTTGTGGCGTCGTTCCGTCAGCAAGGCATGCAGCTCAGGGTCAAGTGCGAACAGCATTTCCTTGGTTTCGATCACATCGCTCGCTTTGTAATCGAAAATCCGGTCGTGCCAAAGTTTTTGGGCTGACAGCTGCAGTGCAGGTGGCGTCGTGCTACAGGCGAAGTTCAACAACGCGGCGAGCAGAATAAGCTTGGATTTGAATTTCATTTCTTCTTCCCCTTATTGGCAAGCGAAACGACACTGCAAGTATCCGCTCACGACACCATCAGGTCAATCAGAGCTGCTTAAAATTTTGTTAATTGAAACGGATGTGTTCTGCAAAAACACGCTAATAAAGTGCTGCGCTTCGGTATCGACAGAATCGTGTCTTTAGTTTGGTGCGGTAATAAATTTGCTCGCCACTGCGACTGTTTGGACAGGGTCTTCCTCCTGCGGCACATGCCCAAGTTGATCGAAAATCACCAGCTGGCTGCCGACAATTTCACGATGAAATCGATGCGCTTTTCGACAGGGATCAAGCGATCCTTGCCCCCACAAAATTAATGTCGGCATCTTCAATTGGGGAATCAAATCCGCTTTGTCTCCCCGTTTTGTTTGTGTAAAACGCAAGCCGAGCGCGCGTCGATTGCCCTCGCGTCGCGCCAGGTCATAGTAGCGGTCAACCAGCGCCGGCGATACCTTGGACGGATCGCCATAAACATTTGTCAGGCTGCCTTCAATCAAGCTACGCGGTAGAACATTCGACATCAACCGATTAACACCGGAAATCTTCGCGATTCGAAATCCGAGCGGAACGAGATTCGAACTGAAATGCATAGCCACCGGCATCAACCAAGATCAAACGCTCAACACGCTCGGGATAGCTGGCCGCGCTTGCCCAGGCAATATTGCCGCCTAATGAATTTCCCACCAGAATAAAGGTCTTCACGCCAATCGCATCGAGCGTCGCGGCAACGAATTTGCTGTAGCTGCTGAGTTGATAGTCATCGTCTGGCGCGGGGCCAGTGAGGCCAAATCCGGGCAAATCAAAGCGTATTACGCGGCGCTCTTTGGCCAACACACCAACCCAGCCGTCCCAAGTATGCAAACTTGCCGAAGTACCGTGCAGCAGCACTATGGGTGTCAGGTCGTTTTTCGGGCCTTCGTCACGAATATGGACCTGCATGCCATTTACGGCAATGAAGCTTGATGGCGGCGTGGCCCAGCGTGCTTTTAGCGCCTCGACAGGGACATCGGGTGCCCAGAATGCAACTAGCACACCGATCACAATGACAAGAATCGTGGCAACAAATACTAATGACGCTCGAACTATGTAGCGCATACGCAATGACTTTCTGTGCGAGGAAATTTAGGTCTCGCATTATGCGTGAATGCCATCCCGGCGAGTCTGTTTGGGTAATGTGCGAGGGACAGGTGACAAACGCCAAATACAGTTATGGCTTGGCGCCGGGCGGGCGACACTGCGCGACCAAAAATTCACCGTTGGTGCTGGTAACCCGGCCTTGTGCGTGAGACACTACAGACCTTACCTTTACTGTGTTGAATCTCATGGCTGGAAATCCTGAAATTACGAATATGGCGCTGTTCTGCGATTTTGAAAATATCGCGCTCGGCGTGCGTGATGCCAAGTACGCACAGTTCGATATCAACAAAGTGCTCGAACGCTTGCTGCTCAAAGGCAGCATTGTGGTTAAAAAGGCTTATTGCGATTGGGCGCGCTACAAAGATTTCAAAGCGCCGATGCATGAGGCCGCATTTGAGTTGATCGAGATTCCGCATGTGCGCCAATCGGGTAAAAATTCCGCCGATATCCGCATGGTGGTGGATGCGCTCGACCTTTGCTATACCAAAGCGCACGTCGATACCTTTGTCATCATCAGCGGCGATTCGGATTTCTCGCCACTGGTTTCCAAACTACGCGAAAACAATAAACGGGTGATTGGTGTCGGCGTGAAAGCGGCCACCTCGGATTTGCTCTCGGCAAATTGCGATGAGTTCATTTTTTACGACGACTTGGTCCGCGAATTGGAAGCCAAATCCAAGCGCATCGCCAAGAAAATACCGGCGAAAAGCGAACCGAAAAAAGTGACTGAAGCGAAATCTGGTGATGAAAAACCGGAAATACCGAAGCGTGAAGGCGCGCGCGAAGAAGCACTCGATATGCTGGTCGAAACGGTCGAGGCGATGATTGCCGAACGCGGCGAAGAGAAAATTTGGGGCTCGATGGTCAAGCCGACTTTGCAGCGCCGCAAGCCAGGTTTTACCGAGTCCTACTACGGTTATCGTTCGTTTCGTGATCTGCTCGAAGACGCCAAAAAACGCAAGCTGTTGGAAGTCGAACGGGATGAAAAATCCGGCCAGTATTTGATTCGCTTACCGGCAGAAGAATGAGCGCATAAGCATGACGTTGATTCCCGGAATCCGACCCGAGCAGTCGGTCGAGTTGCTCAAAGAATTGCACATCCTGACCCGCGACGGCAAACTCAATCAAGACTCGCGGCGCAAGCTCAAACAGGTTTATCACCTCTATCAATTCATCGAGCCTTTGCTGGCCGAAGTGCTTGCCGATCAAGGTGATGTCAAGCTTGCCGATCACGGCGCAGGCAAGTCCTATCTCGGCTTTATTCTTTATGACTTGTTTCTGAAAAGTAAAACTGTCGGGCAAATTTACGGCATCGAAACACGCAGCGATTTGGTCGATAAATCCCGCGAACTGGCGCAACGATTGGAATTTTCGCGCATGAGTTTTCTCAATCTGTCGGTTGCCGAATCGACGCGCGATACTTCATTGCCGGACAGCATTGATGTCGTCACTGCATTACACGCCTGCGATACCGCGACCGATGACGCGATACGTTTTGCCCTCGAAAAAGATGCACGTTTCATCGTGCTGGTGCCATGCTGTCAAGCCGAAGTCGCTGCGGTGTTACGCAAAAACAAAAACGAATCCTTCGCCCGCACCGCACTTTCAGAAATCTGGCGGCATCCGATACACACCCGCGAATTCGGCAGCCAGGTAACCAACGCCTTGCGTTGTCTGCTACTCGAAATGCACGGCTACAAAATCACCGTCACCGAGCTCACCGGCTGGGAACATTCGATGAAAAACGAACTCATCATCGCCCGCCGCGCAGGTGCGCCGCGCGGCAACGCACGCGAACGCAGCCAGGCAATTTTGCAGATGTTGAATCTTGAGGAAATGAGCGGGCGGTTTTGTTATTAGACCTTGGTTCTGGTGCGCAGTGTCGGCTTTGCACAGCCGACCCGCGCTGCCAGCGCAAAGCAGTGCTTTGCGAAACCCCTGCGCCACCGCTGTAAATTCGCTTAATGAGCAAGCCTTGCTTGATTTCTGCACGAACGCCCACATTTACGTCTGCCACGTCGCTCCAAAGCATAAGTAACCAATGGAATTTTCTGACATCAGCCGCGCCATCCAAACCGATGCAGCTTTGGTCGCATTTTTCAATGTGCTGCTGCAACAACTCGGTTTGCCGGTTCCTGCTGTGCCCACTTTGATGGTGATCGGCAGTCTCGCGGTGATGCCCTCGACGGTACTACTTGCCCTTGCCGCTGCGGTTGCTGCGTCGGTAATCGCCGACGCACTTTGGTACGGCGCTGGTCGCGTGTTTGGCTATCGCTTGCTCAATGGCCTATGCCGTCTGTCGATCAATCCCGGTTCTTGCGTGACGCAAACCGAATCCCGCTTTGTGCGTTGGGGCGTTTGGTCATTGGTCATCGCCAAATTCATTCCCGGCTTCTCGACCGTTGCACCGCCAATTGCTGGATCGTTAAAGATGCCGATCGCTAGTTTTCTATTGGCATCCGGCATTGGTGCTGCGTTGTGGGCTGGTCTGGCGCTGACTGCAGGCTGGTTGGCACGCGACGAATTGTTGCGCTTGGTGAATTTCTTCAATGGCAACGGCACCAGTTTTATTGCGGTCGCCGCCAGCATCATCGGAGTCTGGATATTGTGGAAATTCTGGCAAAAATACCGCTTTGACAAGCTCGCGGCAGTTCCGCGTATTTCGGTTGAGGAGTTAGCGCATTTGATGCAATCCGACACGCCACCATTGGTGCTCGATTTACGCGGTGCAGTTATGGCAAGCGAGGGCGTGTTGATTGCTGGTGCGACGGTGACTGAGCAAAGCCAACTCGCGGTTGCGGTAAGTCACTGGCCGAAAAACTCACTGGTTGTCACCCTTTGCGCCTGCCCGCAGGACGCAACAGCTGTGATGGCTGCACAAACGATTATGGCCATGGGCTATCACCATGTGAAACCACTGAAAGGTGGCTTTGATGCTTGGTTGGCGCACAAGCAAGGGCGCTAGTCACTCACCAAATTTGCCAGTTGGTGCTGGTGGCACGCTGTCATCTACTTCATCGCTGCGCCAATCGCCTGCCTTACGGGTATTCCGATTGGATCAAAATCGTGCAGGCAATGCACGTTGATGCCAAAAGTATCCGGCGTAACGCGCTTACGGTGGAAGGGATAAATGCCGCAAATTTTGCAGAAAAAATGTCGCGCAGTTTTGGTATGAAATTGATACTCGGTGAGCGACTCGGCACCGGCAATTAATTTGAATTGCGCTTCTGGCACTTTGACCATTAAGGCATTTTTGCGTTTGCAAATCGAGCAATCGCACATGGTGAGTTCAGGAAAATCCGTCTCGATTTCAAACCGAACAGCGCCGCAATGGCAACTGCCCTGGTAGTGTTTTAGCGGTCGCTTGGTCATGGTTCGGGACTTAATTGTTACGCGCGGAAATCAGGCGCAAAAGTTTTGATTGGCTGGGCGTTGGTGACGATTAAATTGGCGCAGGAAAAGTATCACGTATGGTAAATGCTGCCGCGTTTGGTCCATCACGGCGCAGGCATTCAAGTCGCGCGATGGCTTCTGCTTCGGTCGGCCGATGGCCAGTCGGCACCCACCACAGCACCAGATGCGCTTCGCGCATTTTGTCGAACCATTCCTTGCGCCGCTGCATGATTTCGACATGCCCCGCGCCATAGGCGTAGTCGCGCAGCGCGGCGACGTCCGTCCATACCGAAATGTTGATCAGCACGTCATCGCCCATCGGGCGTAGCGTCGTGGCATCGCCTTCGGCGGTTTGCAAGCGCCAGATAAAGCCCGGCGCGGCTTCGGCTAAGGCGTTGATGCGATCAAGATTGGCCACAAAATCGGCCAAGAGCGGTGAATCCAGCGGCGCTTTCATCAGGGCAATATTTAATTGCGCCAATTCATAATTGCTCATGCGTTTAGCCTACTTGTTTGCAAATGCCTGAAGCATTGCTGCCATTTTTTGGTGAATCAAATTGACGGCTTTGAGCGGGCGCAGCATGACTTTGAAATCGACGATCTGACCATCGGCATTCCATTTCATCATGTCAACACCATTGACTTTGATCCCGTCGATTTCAACTTCAAATTCCAGGATGGCGTCATTCGAGCTGACTAGCTCACGCACATAATGAAAAGTGTCGTTGTAAAACACCTGAAACGCGGCACCGAGATACAACGTCGTTAGGGCTTTGCCTACCTGCGGTGCATGCACGACAGGTGAATGAAAAACGGCCTCGTCGGCAATCAAGGTCTCGAGGCCTTTAGCGTTTTGTGTCGCCAATAATTGATGCCAACAATCAAGCGTATTGATACTCATGCAATTATTCCTTGCTAGTGTGTGGTTGATGAACATATTCGCAGCAGTCTGCTAAGCGCCTCTGCTGCGAATTGGCGCAATTGGTGCGGGCGTGGAATGTCGGCTCAATCCAGCCGAGCGGCTACACAGGCGCAAAGCAGTACTTTGCGAATTCCCTGTTCCGCCGCCTTGAAAAATCTATGCCCCGAAGGCTGCGCGCACCGCTTCGATTCGCCCTCGGTTCACACCAAAGTCCTTATGCCCCAAGCGCGATGCCGAGCGCACATGAATCACGCCAGCTTTTTCGTCGAGATAAAACTCTACATCATCGACAAAGCCAAGTAATTTCGAGGTGTATTCGGCGTACAAATACCCCGGTTTGCTATCAATCACCACGGCGGTCTGCATGCCACTGACAATACCTTTGAGTTTGGCAAACGCTGCCTGTCCATCGCCTGTATAGGTCAGTGGCGCGATCTGGTGATATTCCGTGGTCGCCTGACTGCTCACACAGTTCGGCGAACTTGGTGCCGGTTTAAGTTTGCCATCTTGCACGCCTAAGCCAACCGGGCGTTTGCCAGTGAGTAATCCCATTTGTCCTCCGAGTATCAATGCTGCAATCAAAATACCAATGCCAATCAAAATCTTACGCCCCACAGATGCAAATCGCGATGCGCTGGAAATGGCTTGACTCATTTGAGTTCTCCTTAATTCTTCGGTGCCGGGTAAGGATAGCATTCGGCCGATGTTGCGTCATTGTTGCGTCATTGTTGTGTCACTCGGCCAGCTTATCGCGCAGGTAATTTCCGGTGACGCGCAATCGCTGCGGTATCATATATAAGCTATTAAACCTACCAAACCGGTATTGCTCCCGCAGACCGTCAGCCATTCCAAAAATCAGGAGAATCCCATGGGTCAATACACCGCGCCGCTACGCGACATTCAGTTTGTGATGCATGAATTGCTCGACGCAGAAAACGTGCTGAAACAAATTCCACGCTATGCCGACATCGATGCGGACACGATTAATCAGGTGGTGGAAGAGGGCGGAAAATTTGCCTCCAAGGTGCTTTTCCCGCTGAACCAAAGTGGCGACCGCGAAGGCTGCCACTTGGATACAGCCACACATAAAGTCACCACGCCGACCGGCTTTGCCGAGGCCTACCGTCAGTTTGTCGATGGTGGCTGGGGCGCGCTGGCTTGTGATCCTGATTTCGGTGGCCAAGGTTTGCCGGTATTCGTCAATAACTGCATCTATGAGTTGATGAACTCGGCGAATCAGGCTTGGACCATGTATCCCGGCCTCTCGCACGGCGCCTACGAGTGCATTCACGCCCACGGCACGCCGGAGCAAAAGGCGATGTATCTGCCGCCGCTGACCTCTGGTGAATGGACCGGCACCATGTGCCTGACTGAATCGCATTGTGGTACCGACTTGGGACTGCTACGTACCAAAGCTGAGCCGCAAGCCGACGGCTCCTACAAACTTACCGGTGGCAAGATTTTTATCTCCGCCGGCGAGCATGAAATGAGCAGCAACATCGTCCATTTGGTGCTCGCGCGCTTGCCCGGCGCGCCTAAGGGCACCAAAGGGATTTCGCTATTCATCGTGCCAAAATTTATCCCGAATGCCGATGGTTCGGTCGGCGCGCGTAACACCATTACCTGTGGCGCGATTGAAGAAAAGATGGGCATCCATGGCAACTCGACTTGCCAGATGAATTTGGACGAAGCTACCGGCTGGCTGATAGGCGAAGGCGGCAAAGGTCTCAACGCCATGTTCGTGATGATGAATGCTGCACGCTTGGGTGTCGGCATGCAGTCCTTGGGTCTGACCGAGGTGGCGTATCAAAACGCTGTGGCGTATGCCAAGGACCGCTTGCAAATGCGCAGCCTATCTGGGCCAAAAGCGCCGGACAAAGAAGCCGATCCGATCATCGTGCATCCCGATGTGCGGCGCATGCTGTTGTCGAACAAGGCCTATGCCGAGTGTGGTCGCGCCTTCACTTATTTCATCGCGTTGCAGATTGATCTGGAGTTGGGGCATCCCGATCCGGCAGTACGCAAAGACGCGGGAGATTTGGTTGCGCTGCTGACCCCGATCGTCAAAGCGTTTGTGACTGAGAACGGCTGGATTGGTACCTCGGAAGCCATGCAGGTTTTCGGCGGCCACGGCTACATTTCGGAATGGGGCATGGAGCAATATGTTCGCGATGCGCGGATCAACATGATCTATGAAGGCACCAACGCGATTCAGTCGCTGGATTTGCTGGGCCGAAAAATTCTTCCCGACAATGGCGCGAAACTGAAGAAGTTCGGCGCGCTGGTCGAAGCCTTCATCAAGGAAAACGCCGCTGATGAAGCGATGAAGGAATTCATCGAACCACTGGCCGATGTGGCCGAAAAAGTGGGCAAGCTGACCATGGAGATCGGCATGAAAGCCTTCCAGAATCCCGACGAAGTCGGTGCCGCCGCCGTGCCATATCTCCGCGTCGTTGGACACATGGTGTATTCCTACTTCTTCGCCCGCATGGCCAAGATTGCGCTCGCCAAGCAGGATTCCGGCGATACCTTCTACAAGGCCAAACTGGCTACTACGCGTTTCTATTTCGCACGGTTGTTACCAGAGATCGCGATGCTGGTACGACAGGCGCGCTCGGGTTCTGGTGTGTTGTTGGCGCTGGAAGCAGATTTGTTCTAAAGTTGATTTGCGGCGTTTAGCCAAAAGCCCCTACCTGTAGCCGGTAGGGGCTTTTTTATTGCCTCGGACCTCACTGACCGAGTGAATGCATTTACTTGCAATCTTCGAATAGCTGTATAAAAATACAGTTATTCGAAATAAGGCAAACCATGCGGCTTCACTCTCAAAACAACTCGTATTCATCAGGCAAGGTGGCGTCTGTCTTGGCAGCAGGCGCGGCGACCACGCTGGCCGAGGTGCTGGCACGACCAGATATTTGGCGCGGCGATGCCTTGGCGACCGCACCCCGGCCCGGCGTTTCAACCGGGTTTGCAGCGCTGGATGCCGAGTTGCCTGGCGGGGGCTGGCCGCGCGGGGCGGTGGTGGAATTGATGTCTCGGCACAGCGGGATTGGTGAAATGGCTTTGCTGATGCCGGCGTTGGCGGCGCAGTTTTCCGGCAATGGTGTCGAAAATTCGAGTTGGACGATTTGTGTCGCGCCGCCGTTGCTGCCATTTGCACCCGGTTGGGCACCGGGCTGGGGATCGATTGCCTTGCAGCGGCTGATGGTGATTCGTGCGCGTGGCGACGATGCAGCGTGGGCGTGTGCGCGGGCGCTGGATACCGAGGGTGTGGGCACGGTGCTGGCGTGGCTTCCCGATAGCCGAGCAGCGACCATCCGGCGTTTGCAACTGCTGGCGGAGCGCAGCGAAGCTTTGGTCTTTGTGTTCCGGCCATGTGCGTGCGCCACGCAGTCGTCGCCGGCGCCATTGCGTTTGATGCTGGAAGC
Organism: Rhodocyclaceae bacterium; assembly: GCA_016721505.1. Lineage (GTDB taxonomy): Bacteria > Pseudomonadota > Gammaproteobacteria > Burkholderiales > Rhodocyclaceae > JADKHX01. Next base: position 37,946 of record JADKHX010000013.1, read on the forward strand.
GAGTGGTTATTTTGCCGGCGTATCACCAGCACCAACTGACAAGATTGCGCGGTTCCAACCCCCTCTCCCCAGCCCTCTCCCGCAAAGGGAGAGGGGGCAAAATCGTTGCCCTGAATTCCGTCAGCTAGCAGCATCCGAAACCTCGTCGAAGACGCGAATATCTTCCCCCTCGCGGGAGAGGGATCGAGGGAGAGGGGGGTATCTCAGCGCCTGCGACCGGAGATCGAATAACAACGCTCACCGTGCACCTGATCAAACGGCGCGGGGCAGGGCGAGCGGCACCGCTGTATTTGAGCGTGCCGCGACCACGGCGGCAATCTTATGCGGTTCCGGAGTTGTTGCCGCAGGTGAATCCCCATGTTGTGGTTGAGTCTGCTATTTCCGCAATTCCCGCTTGAAGTGCTGGCGGGAGATCCGGCTTTGCAATCGGGTTCGGTGGCGATCACGCGGGCAGTCATCGAGAACGAACATATTTTGGTTGCCGATGCCGCCGCGCGTGAGGCGGGCGTGTTGGCGGGGATGCGTTTGGCGGCGGCGTGGGCGCGGCAACCGCTGCTCACCGTGCTGGAACGCCGGAGCGACCTTGAAGCGGCGGCATTGAAGCGTTTAGCCTGTTGGGCGGGAGGCTTTACGCCCGATGTTTGTATCCGCGATGAATCCAGTTTGCTGTTGGAGATCGAAGGCTGCCTACGACTTTTCGGCGGCTTGGATGTCTTGCTGAAACAAATACTTGATGGTTTGACGGCGCAAGGTTTTACCGTACGTCATGCTTTGGCACCAACGCCAATGGCGGCAAGTTGGTTTGCGCTTGTGGTGCCGGAAACGCATTGCTTTGACGCTGACCAACTGCGGCTCGCGGTGGCGAATCTGCCGGTCGCTGTACTGGCCAGCAGCCCCGACGTTGCGGCGCGAATTCAGGCCTTTGGTTTGCAGCGGATTGGCGATTTGATGGCTTTACCGCGCGCCGCCTTAATGCGCCGGGTTGGCGCAGCACCACTGCTGGCTTTGTCAAAGGCACTCGGTGAGCTGCCGGATTTACGCCAACGATTTATTTTTCCTGATCAGTTTTGTGAAACGCTGGAGTTGCCAGCGCGCATCGAACATGCCGGTGCCTTGCTCTACGCCGGGCAGCGCTTGGTCGCAGCGCTGTGCGGCTGGCTGGCCAACCGCGCCAGTGGGGTCGCGACTTGTCTGCTGTGGCTGGAACATGAACGCGGACGCGACAAAGCCGAATCGGCGACCCGCATCGAGCTGCGGTTTGCCGAGCCGACGCGTGATGCAAATAGGATAACGCGCGTGTTGCGCGAGCGACTGGAGCGATTACGCTTACCGTCCTCGGTGCTGATCATGCGTCTGGAGGCCGCCAGCGCAGAAACCTTGCCCGGTCGTGATGGGCAGCTTTTTACTCGCGCAAGTAGCGGCGCTGCGGGTGGTAGCGCTGAGTCAGGTTCAATCGGTGCATTGGTCGAGCGCTTAGAAGCGCGGCTGGGCGAGGGCAATGTGATGCGGCTGGAACAGATCGCCGACCATCGTCCCGAATGCGCTTCGCGATTGGTGCCTTGGTCGGCGGTTGATGAATCCGTCAAGATGATTGAAATAAACGCCGCGCCGCGCCCATTGTGGCTGTTGCCCAAACCCGAAGCGCTGAAAGAAATCAGCGGCAGACCGCAGCGATACGGTCCGCTGGAATTGATGAATGGCCCGGAGCGCATTGAAAGCGGCTGGTGGGACGCGGACGAGCAAGACGCGGTGGGCGATGTGCAGCGCGACTACTTTGTTGCCCGTTCAACGCGACAAGAATGGTTGTGGATTTTTCGTGCGGAGACAGGATGGTTTTTGCATGGAGTGTTTGCATGAACCTGCCCAATTACGCCGAACTGCATTGCCTTTCCAATTTCAGCTTTCTGCGCGGCGCATCCAAACCATCCGAGTTGATCGAACGTGCAAAGGCTTTGGGTTACAGTGCATTGGCACTGACCGACGAGTGTTCGTTCGCTGGTGTGGTGCGCGCGTACAAAGCAGCCAAAGCGGCGAATTTCAAACTCATCATCGGTAGTGAGTTCGTCTTTGATGATGGCCTGAAACTTGTCCTGCTGGCGCAGAACCGCGCCGGTTACGGCAATCTGGCCGCGTTGATTACCCTTGCCCGGCGACGCTCGGAAAAAGGTCAGTACCGCTTAACGCGCGGAGATATCGATGTGTTGCCATCACTCACTGCACCATCGGGCGCGGTGCCGGATTGTTTGGCGCTGTGGCTGCCAAACCTCGCTCCGTCAGTTGGTGCTGGTGATACGCCGTTGAATAGCAGAATCGGCCAGTGGCTCGCTGCTCGCTTCCCTAATCGCCTCTGGTTGGCCGTCGAACTCCACGCCGCAGGCGCAAATGACGACCGCGCGCGTTTGCAGCAGTTGCTGGTGCTGGCGCATGCTTGCGACTTGCCCGCTGTCGCCAGCGGCGATGCGCACATGCATGCACGTGGCCGTCGCGCCTTGCAGGACACGCTTACCGCCATCCGTCTCAAGACCACAGTTTTCAAAGCCGGACATCAGCTTTTCCCCAACGGTGAGCGGCACTTGCGTAGCCGCCTGCGGCTCTCGCGCTTGTATCCACCGGCGCTGCTGGAAGAATCCATCAACATCGCCAACCGTTGCGATTTTTCGCTTGATGAATTGCGCTATGAATACCCCAACGATATCGCACCACACGGCCAAACCATGGCCGCGTTCTTGCGCGAAGAAGTCGAGCGTGGTCTGCGCAAGCGCTATCCGAAGTCACTGCCGGATTCTGTGCGGGAACGCATCGAACACGAGATGACGTTGATTGTTGAACTGAACTACGAAGCGTATTTCCTGACCGTTTACGACATTGTTTGCTTTGCCCGCAGCCGCGAAATTTTGTGTCAGGGGCGAGGCTCGGCGGCCAATTCCGCGGTGTGCTACGCCCTCGGCATTACCGAAGTTGACCCTGCGCGCTCGCAGCTTCTATTCGAGCGATTTATCTCCCGCGAACGTGGCGAGCCGCCCGATATCGACGTCGATTTTGAACACGAACGGCGTGAGGAGGTGATTCAATATCTCTATACCAAGTATGGCCGCGATCGCGCCGCGCTCACTGCGGCGCTGAACACCTGGCACACTCGTGGCGCCTTGCGCGATGTTGGCCGTGTGCTGGGTTTTGGTCGAGCGCAGATCGACGCGCTGGCATCAAGCATGGCGTGGTGGGATCAGCGCGAAAAGCTGCCCGAACGGCTAAAAAGTGTTGGCCTTGATCCGGCCGCGCCGCGCGTCGCCAAATGGTTGGCGCTGACCGATGCGCTGCGTGGTTTCCCGCGTCATTTATCGCAGCATGTGGGCGGCTTTGTCATCTCGCGCGGAGCATTGTCACGCTTGGTGCCGATTGAAAACGCGGCGATGGTCGATCGCAGTGTGATTCAGTGGGACAAGGACGATCTCGATACCTTGGGGCTGCTGAAAGTCGATGTGCTGGCGCTGGGTATGCTCTCCGCCATCCGCCGCGCGCTGGCCTTGGTCGCAAAGCAGCGCGGGCAGCCATTCGGTTTGGCCGATGTTCCGGCGGAAGATCCAAAAGTCTACGAAATGATTTGCCGGGCCGAAACCGTCGGCGTATTTCAGATCGAATCGCGCGCACAAATGTCGATGTTGCCGCGCCTCAAACCGCAGAATTTTTATGATTTGGTGATCGAAGTCGCACTAGTTCGCCCCGGCCCGATACAAGGCGATATGGTGCATCCCTACTTGCGCCGCCGTCGTGGGCAAGAGGCGGTGACCTACCCGAGCGAAGCCGTGCGCAGCGTGCTTGAGCGCACCTTGGGCGTGCCGATTTTTCAAGAACAGGTGATGCAATTGGCGATCGTCGCCGCAGGCTTTACGGCGGGCGAAGCCGATCAACTGCGCCGCTCGATGGCCGCGTGGCGGCGCGAAGGTAATCTCGGGCCGTTCGAGCAAAAACTAAAAGACGGAATGCAAGCACGCGGCTATGCCGACGAGTTCGCCCAGCGCATCGTCGCGCAAATTCGCGGCTTCGGCGAATACGGCTTCCCCGAATCCCATGCCGCGAGTTTTGCGCTATTGGTGTACGCCTCGGCATGGCTCAAATGCCACGCCCCGGCAGCTTTTTTGTGCGCACTGCTCAACAGCCAGCCGATGGGTTTTTACACGCCATCGCAATTGGTACAAGACGCCAAACGCAGTGGCGTCGAGGTGTTGCCGGTGGATGTGCAAAGTAGTGACGTAGATGCGCGTTTAGATGACTTGTCGGATTCGCCAGTTGGTGCTGGTGTGGAGTCTCGGCTTAGTACAGCCGAGCCGCTACACAGGCGCGAAGCAGTGCTTCGCGAAATCCCTGTTTCGCCGCCGTCAGTTCGCCTCGGCCTATCCACCATCCGTGGCTTCCCGAAAGCCGTCGCTGAGCGGATCGTTACCGCCCGCCAAAGTGGCCCGTTTCTCGACATCACCGACTTCGCTGCCCGCGCCGCTTTATCGCGCGCCGAACTGGATTGCCTCGCCGCCGCCGATGCCTTGCGCGGGCTTGCCGGACATCGCCGCCAAGCCGCCTGGGAAGCCGCCGCTGCACCGGTGCAGCTCGATTTGCTCAGCGGCATCCACATTGCCGAGGCGCCAAACCAACTGCCCGCACCGCGTGAAGGCCAGGACATCGCCGCCGACTACATCACGCAGGGTTTATCGCTGCGCCGCCATCCACTCGCTTTGTTGCGCAAACGCCTAAGCGCCGCGCGCTTCGTCAGCGCCGCCGATTTACAGCACGCCAGCGACCGCCAACTCATTCGCGCCGCCGGCATCGTCACCTGTCGCCAACGCCCCGGCACCGCCAGCGGAGTAGTCTTCGTCACCCTCGAAGACGAATCCGGCATGACCAATGTCATCGTGCACGGCCACCTGGCCGAACGCCAACGCCGCGAGCTGTTGAGCAGCAAGCTACTTGGTGTTTTCGGCCAATTGCAAAGAGAAGGTGAGGTGGTGCACCTGATCGCCGGCAGGCTGGTCAATCTTTCAAACTGGCTGGGTGAATTGCAAACAACGAGTCGAAATTTTCACTGAGCAAGTGCTTTAGGAGCTTTGGAATTTCATATTTGTCAACGCAAAAAAATTTCGATTTGCACAACTTATACAGAATTCATGCACAGCTTATGCAAAGGCATCCACAATTTCCACGATTAAACTTTCGTCGTCCAGATGGAAGTTAACTATGGTTCAAGTTCGCAATGCACCCTCGGCGCAGTCCGCTGATCAACAACTCTCTGCGCTGCGCTTGCCGCCACATTCCATCGAGGCCGAGCAAGCTTTGATTGGTGGATTGCTGCTCGACAACTCGGCGTGGGACCGGATTGCCGATGCAGTGCGCGAAGGTGATTTTTATCGCGATGACCATCGCCGGATTTTTCGGCACATTGGCAAGCTCTGCCAGTTAGCCAAACCTGCTGACGTCGTCACCGTCTATGAATCAATAGAAAAGTCCAACGAAGTTGATCAGACCGGCGGTTTGGCTTACCTAGCCGAGATCGCCCATTCCACCCCGACCGCCGCGAATATCCGGCGTTATGCCGAGATCGTGCGCGAGCGCTCGATCCTGCGCAAACTGGTTACCGTGGGCGACGAAATCGCGGGGCAGGCGCTCAATCCTGCGGGACGCGATGTCAGAGATTTGCTCGATGATGCCGAACGTCGCATATTCGAAATTGCCGAAGCTGGCGCGCTGAGCCAGCAAGGCTTTGTGCCGATTCAACCGCTGGTTGGCGAAGTCGTATCGCAGATAGAAATGTTGCTCGCCCGCGATAGCCAAACCGATATCACCGGCTTACCGACTGGCTTTGCAGATCTCGATAAACTCACCTCCGGTTTGCAGCCCGGCGACATGATTGTCGTTGCTGGCCGTCCATCAATGGGCAAGACCGCATTCGCGCTCAACATCGCCGAACACGTCGGCGTCGATTTACGTTTGCCAGTGGCAATTTTCAGTCTGGAAATGTCCGGCCCGCAATTAGCCTCGCGCTTTTTGTCGTCGGTTGGCCGTATCGATCAAGGCAAATTGCGCAACGGTAAACTCACTGATGACGATTGGGATCGGCTCACCCATGCGTTAGGCAAATTGCATGACGCGCCGATACACATCGACGAAACCGGTGCTATCAATCCCACTGAACTTCGCGCCCGTGCTAGGCGCTTGCATCGACAATGCGGCAAACTCGGTTTGATCGTGATCGACTATTTGCAGTTGATGAGCACTGGTCGCAATGTCGAAAATCGCGCCACAGAATTGTCCGAAATTTCGCGCTCGGTGAAAGCGCTGGCGAAAGAATTGCAAGTGCCGATCATCGCGCTTTCGCAGCTCTCACGAAAAGTCGAGGAGCGCAACGACAAGCGCCCTTTGATGAGCGACCTACGCGAATCCGGCGCCATCGAACAAGACGCCGACATCATCATGATGATGTACCGCGAGGAGTACTACAACAAAGAAACCCAAGACAAAGGCAGCGCCGAAGTCATCATCGGCAAACACCGTAACGGCCCGACCGGCACGGTGCGTCTGACCTTCCTTGGCGAGTACACCAAGTTCCAGAATCACGCGGGTGGTGGATATTAAGGTAGCTTGGTTTTGCCAGTTGGTGCTGGCCACACGCCGTTGCTACAGCACTTCCCCCGCATGATCCGCCAAGCGCGAACGCTCGCCGCGTTGCAAGGTGACATGCCCCGAGTGTGCCCAGCCTTTGAAGCGATCTACGACGTAGGTTAGACCCGAACTACCCTCGGTCAAATACGGCGTATCTATCTGCGCGATGTTGCCGAGGCAGACGACTTTGGTGCCAGGCCCGGCGCGGGTGATCAAGGTTTTCATCTGCTTGGGCGTGAGGTTTTGCGCTTCATCAATAATCAAAAACTTATTCATGAAGGTACGGCCGCGCATGAAGTTGAGCGATTTGATTTTGATGCGGTTGCGGATCAAATCCATGGTCGCGGCGCGACCCCAATCGCCGCCGTAGTTGGCGGCTTGGCCGCCTTGGCCGGTGGCGGATTGTTCGGCGGGTTTGTTGAGCACGTCGAGATTGTCTTCCAGCGCGCCCATCCACGGGGTCATTTTTTCCTCTTCGGTGCCGGGCAGGAAGCCAATGTCTTCGCCTACCGGGACAGTGACGCGGGTGATGATGATTTCGGCGAAGCGTTTGGTTTCCAGCGTTTGGGTAAGTGCCGAAGCCAAGGTCAACAAAGTTTTTCCGGTACCGGCTTGACCTAATAGCGTGACGAAATCAATGTCAGGATTCATCAACAAATTGAGCGCGAAATTTTGCTCGCGATTCCTTGCCGTGATGCCCCATACGGCATTTTTTTGATGCGAATAATCTATCAGTGTTTCTAGTTCGGCTGTTTTCCCCGAACCTACTTTCACCAATGCCTGCAAAGGCTGCGTGCCATCCTGCCAGACGAATTCGTTAACCATCAATTCCGGACAAAGCGGGCCTTTGATGCGGTAGTAGGTGCGGCTATCTTTTTTCCACGACTCCAGCCCTTTGCCGTGCGTATCCCAAAAATTTGCGGGAAGTTCGCGCGTGCCGGTGTAAAGCAGATCGGTGTCTTCGAGCACCTTGTCGTTGAAATAATCCTGTGCTTCCAAATCCAGCGCACGCGCCTTGATGCGCATATTGATGTCTTTGGACACCAAAATGACATGGCGTTTGGGGAATTTCTGGCCGAGGAACATCACCACGGCGAGGATTTGATTGTCGGCTTTGGCGGTCGGCAACGAGGATGGCAAAACGCCGTTGATGGCTTCGGTTTGCAGATACAGCCGACCGGTGGCAAGTCCACGTGAGGCGAGGCTCAAATCGATACCGTGCTTGATACCGTCTTCGAGTCCGCTGATGATCTCATCCATCATGCGGCTGGCTTGGCGGGCGTTGCGGGCAACTTCCGACATGCCTTTCTTGTTTGAATCCAACTCTTCCAGCGTCATCATCGGCACGTAGAGATCGTGCTCTTCAAAACGATAAAGACTCAATGGGTCGTGCATCAGCACGTTGGTGTCGAGTACGAAAATTTTCGTGCTTGGGGAGGGGGTGGCGGTCTTTGCAGCTTTGGTACGCTTGGTGGTCATGAGTACCTCAATGGTTTGTCGGTGGGATTTGATTTGGGTTGTTGGAAGTAACCAATAGATCAATGCGCCTGCCCGACAACGATAGCTTTCGCACGCGCCCGAGAGCGTGCAATGAGGCTAATGAATGAGCTTCTGTTTGACGCTTAAGCGCAAAAGCCGCGCAATGGACAACGCTTAGAGCGCCAGCAGCGCTGCCAAAACCGCTTCGGCATGTCCGTCCGCTTTGACCTTGCGCCATTCCTGGCGCAGTGTGCCGGTCGAATCGATCAGGAAAGTGCTACGCTCGATGCCCAGTACGGTTTTGCCGTACATGTTTTTCAGTTTGATCACATCAAACAGTCGGCACACGGCTTCGTCGGTATCCGCTAGCAGATCAAAGGGCAATCCAAGATTGCTTTTGAATTTTTGGTGAGATTTAATCGAATCGCGTGACACACCAAAAATCTTTGCCCCACGTGCGCTAAATTTATCGTGCAAATCGCGGAACTGCATTGCTTCAGTGGTGCAGCCGGGCGTGCTGTCTTTTGGGTAAAAATAAATGATGACCGGATGCCCACGCTGAGCCAAAAGCGAGAATGGCTCGCCCAGCGGTTCGCTAGTTGAAACAGCGGTAAAGTCGGGAACCACAAGGCCAATTGCTGACGCAGTATTTCCATCGGTATTCATGCAGCTTCCTTCCATGTCGAGAGAAACTCATCTCCCTGAGTGAGCAACAAACCCGCACGCCCGGCGACTGTCCGAAAAATTAATTCGTGACGCGGCAGGGTGGCGAAATCCAGGCTATTGCGAAGCGTGTCGAGCGAGCATATTTCGTGACCTTGCTCTGCCCAACCCACCAGCAAACTATTCAATGTTGAATTCAATTTCATCCGCGCAAAGTCGGCGGTCAAGGAAAATACATGTTCGGTAGATTGGGTGCTGGCAGTCATTTTCAATAGTTGTTGGTGCACGTTTTCGGCGGTGTGACCATCCCTGCCAATTAGCTCGTCAAAGGTCGGCAAACTGGTCGGCAATTGCGCGCAATGAATTGGCTCGCCATTCCAAACTGGTACGAAGGGATGCGTACCGCGACAATCCGATGCCCAGCGGTAGCCAAGGCGCTGCGTCAGGCGCAGGGCATGAATATTCATCTGCCATTTGGCCGCACCGTGACCGCCAGCATCGTCGCCGAATATTTCCTTGTAGCGCTGATGCGCGCGCTGCATTTGTGTGGCAGTCCAAATCGCATTTGCCGAGTTGATTTGACCTAGCCATTGCTGTGGATTCCAACCGTGAACTGCGGTCTCGAATCCCGCTGATTTGGTCTCAGTCAAGATGCTGGTGCAGCGATGGCTGATGTCGGGTGCAGGCAAGACTGTCCCATACAGCAGTGTCGGAAAACCGTAGCGCTCGATAGCTGACTCGTGCTCGGCGCGCCGCATCGCTTGATGACTGAAGCCCTGACGAACAGCACGCCCGGTTTGATCGGGTCCGAGCGAAAATAGAAACGTCGCGCCGACATTGTGCTGCTGCAGAATTTCCACCAAACGCGGCACGCCTTCGCGCGTTGAACGATAACTTTCAGCGCAAATTCTTAGTGCAATTTTCATGATTTGGTAATCAGCACAACGCCGATGATGATGAAGCTGATGCCGAGCAATTTTTGCGCGCTAAGCGCCTCGCCTAACCATTGCCAAGCCACCAGTGCGTTAATCAAATAGCCGATGGCCAGCATCGGATAGGCAATGGACACCGGTACCCGCGACAAGGCCATGATCCAAACCACGAGGCTAATCGCGTAACAGGCCATGCCGCCTAAGATGAACGGCTGAAAAGCCAGCTGCATACCCACCGGAATAATGTTCTGCGACTGAAACTCAAAATGTCCGACGGCGTTGGTACCGGCCTTGAGCAAGAGTTGCGCGGCAGCGTTGAGCACAACGCCAGTGATGATGAGCGAGAAGCTAACCAGATTCATGAGGCGGATTCCATAATCACGGCCAACGCAACGGCGCGACCTTCGGCCAACAAAATATTGTAGGTACGGCAGGCCGCAAAGTTATCCATGACTTCAACCCCAACTCGGCGTGCCAACAGGGGCTGCAAAAGCTTTGGTGCCGGAAAACGTTGAGTATTGCCGGTGCCGAGGATAACGATATCGCAATTGAGATTCGCTAATTCGTCGAGACCGAAGTCAGCAATGTCACTAATTTGCCGCACTTTCCAGTCGGCGATGAGTTGGGTCGAGGTCAGGATGAAACTTTGCACCAGTCGGCGGCCATCAACCGTGACATAGCCTGCACCGTAGGCCGTTACAGCATGAGTTCCGGCTTCGGCAGTCGAGAGAAGTTTCATAGGTGATTATCAATTTTCATGCACTTGGTAAGCAATTCGCACGCTTTGGTCGCCGAATAATCAACACCAAGCGATGCATTGATTGCGGTGCAGCATTTGCTTGGTTAATATTATACGTTTTCGGCGTAATTCCTCGCCATCCCAAGCCAACTCGGGCTACCGCAGGTTTTGAAAGGACGATTGCAAATGCAAGCCGTGACCAAATCATCGAAACTCAACAACGTTTGTTATGACATTCGCGGGCCGGTGCTTGCGCGCGCCAAGCAAATGGAAGACGAGGGTCACAAAATCATCAAACTGAATATCGGCAATCTCGGCGCTTTTGGTTTTGATGCGCCGGAAGAAATTCAGCAGGACATGATTCGCAATTTGCCTAATGCCTCCGGCTACACCGATTCCAAAGGCATATTTTCGGCGCGCAAAGCCGTGATGCATTACACACAAGAAAAGCACATCAAAGGCGTCACCATTGAAGATATTTATCTTGGCAATGGGGTGTCGGAACTGATCGTGATGGCAATGAACGCGCTACTCAATACCGGCGATGAAGTGCTAGTGCCAGCGCCTGATTACCCGCTGTGGACGGCGGCGGTGAGCCTGTCTGGCGGCACGCCTAAGCATTATCTGTGCGACGAAGGTTCCGGCTGGCTGCCTGACCTCAACGACATCCGCGCCAAGATCACGCCCAACACGCGGGCGATTGTGGTGATTAATCCGAATAATCCGACCGGTGCTTTGTATCCCGATGATCTGCTGCGCGAGATTGTGCAAATTGCGCGCGAGCACGAGTTGATCATTTGTGCCGACGAGGTGTATGACAAAGTTTTATTTGATGGCGAAAAGCACACCTCGATTGCGTCCTTGTCTGACGACGTATTGACCCTGACTTTCAATGGTCTGTCAAAAAATTACCGCTCTTGCGGTTATCGTGCCGGTTGGTTGATTATCTCTGGCGACAAGTTGCATGCGCGCGATTACATCGAAGGTCTGGACATCCTTGCTTCGATGCGTTTGTGTGCGAACGCGCCGGGGCAGTGGGCGATACAGACGGCGCTTGGTGGCTATCAAAGCATCAACGATTTGGTATCACCCGGTGGGCGAATTTATCGTCAGCGTGAGATTGCGCACGAACTCATTACCGCGATTCCGGGCGTGACTTGTATCAAGCCGAAAGCGGCGCTGTATATGTTTCCGCGCCTTGATCCCAAGGTCTATCCGATTGCCGATGATCAAAAATTTATCGCCGAATTGTTAGAAGCTGAACGCGTGTTGTTGGTGCAGGGAACCGGCTTTAATTGGCCACACACCGACCACTTTCGTTTGGTATTTTTACCGCACGAAGATGATTTGCGCGAAGCAATTGGCCGCGTTGCTCGGTTTTTGGACGGGTATCGGAAGCGGCATGGAACCTAAGGGTCGCGGAAACCCCCTCTCCCTCGATCCCTCTCCCGCGAGGGGAGAGGGAAGGGGGCCGCGCCTGTGGCGGAGCTCGGAACGGCGTGTGGCCAGCACCAACTGGCGAAATTGTTGCGATAAATTCTGGAGAAGCTGAACTAATGAAGTCGTTGAATGTAGGTCTATTGGGAATAGGTACGGTCGGTGGCGGCACGTTTAATGTGCTGACACGCAATGCGGCATTGATCTCGCGGCGTGCCGGGCGGCCGATTCGCATCGTCCAAGTAGCCGATAAAAATCTCGCCTTGGCGCGCGAAGTCACTGGCGGCAAAGTTGAGTTGACTGATGATGCCTTCGCCTTGGTTGCCAATCCGGCGATTGACGTGGTGGTTGAGTTAATCGGTGGCTACGGCGTGGCCAAAGAATTGGTATTGGCGGCGATCAACAATGGCAAGCATGTGGTCACCGCCAACAAAGCATTGCTGGCGGTGCATGGCAACGAAATTTTTGCAGCGGCGCGCGCGCGTGGCGTGATTGTGGCTTTTGAAGCCGCGGTTGCCGGTGGTATTCCGATTATCAAAGCCTTGCGCGAAGGGCTGACGGCGAATCGGATTCAGTGGATTGCCGGCATCATCAACGGTACGACGAATTTCATCCTTTCGGAAATGCGCGATAAGGGAATTTCTTTTGATGTCGCGTTAAAGGAAGCGCAGCTGCTTGGCTATGCCGAAGCTGATCCGACTTTCGATATCGAAGGTATCGACGCCGCACACAAGATTACGATTTTGTCGGCGCTGGCGTTTGGTATTCCGATGCAGTTCAATCGCGCGCATGTGGAAGGTATCAGCAAGCTTGAAGCCGCCGATATCAAATATGCGGAACAGCTTGGCTATCGAATCAAACTTTTGGGTATCGCCAAATGGCGCGTAGGTGGTGTTGAGTTGCGCGTGCATCCCACCTTGATCCCAGCGCGCCGTTTAATCGCCAATGTCGAGGGTGCAATGAATGCGATTCTGGTGCAAGCCGATGCGGTTGGTTCGACCATGTACTACGGCAAGGGTGCTGGTGCTGAGCCGACGGCGTCGGCGGTGATTGCCGATCTGGTTGACGTGGCGCGCCTTCATACAGCGTCGCCTGAGCATCGCGTACCCTCGTTGGCCTTCCAGCCCGATGCAGTTAAGGACACTTCGGTGATGCCGATGGCGGATATTGAAAGCGGCTACTACTTGCGGCTGCGCGTCGAAGACAAACGTGGCGTGCTGGCCGACATCACCCGCATCCTTGCCGATCAGCAAATTTCCATAGACGCGATGATTCAGCGCGAACCCGGCGAAGGTGAATCGCAAACCGACATCATCATGCTGACTCATGTCACGCAAGAAAAATTCGTTGATGCAGCGATTACGAAAATTGAAGCGCTGAGTGTCGTGACGCAAAAAGTCGTGCGCTTGCGGATGGAAGAACTCGGTTAGGCCGACGCTGATATGAAATATATTTCGACACGAGGATCGGTTGAACCACAGCAATTCAGCGACATTCTGCTTGGCGGATTGGCGGCCGATGGCGGCTTGTTTATGCCGCAAAGTTATCCACAAATTGTCGACAAACTCGAGGCATGGCGAGGATTGAGTTACGCTGAGTTGGCGTTTGAGATTTTCAGTTTGTACGTCGATGATATTCCCGCCGACGATTTGCGCGCGCTGTGCGATAAAACCTACACCGCCGAAAATTATCCGTGGTGCCGCGCCGGAAAAAATGCAAACGACATTGTTCCGTTGACTACCATCGCACCAAATTTCCATCTGCTCGAACTGTCCAATGGGCCGACGCTGGCTTTCAAAGACATGGCGATGCAATTGCTCGGCAATTTGTTTGAATACACGCTGGCTAAACGTGGCGAGAGCATCAATATTCTCGGCGCAACTTCGGGTGACACTGGCTCGGCGGCCGAGTACGCAATGCGTGGAAAGCACGGGGTGCGGGTTTTCATGCTCTCACCGCAAGGCAAGATGAGCGCATTTCAGCGCGCACAGATGTATTCCTTGAGCGATGCAAATATCTTCAACATCGCCGTGCGTGGCATGTTTGATGATGCACAGGACGTGGTCAAACTGGTGTCGAACGATGCAGCATTCAAGGCCAAATACAAAATCGGTGCGGTCAATTCGATTAACTGGGCGCGCGTGATGGCGCAAGTGGTGTACTACTTCAAAGGCTATTTTGCGGCTAGCAAATCGAATGAGGAGCAGGTAGATTTTTGCGTGCCATCCGGCAATTTCGGCAACATTTGCGCCGGGCATGTCGCTCGCCAAATGGGACTGCCGATTTCGCGCCTAGTGTTGGCAACCAACGAAAATAATGTGCTCGATGAATTTTTCCGCAGTGGTATTTATCGCCCACGAACTGCCGCACAAACATCGGTGACTTCCAGCCCGTCGATGGATATTTCTAAAGCCTCGAATTTCGAGCGCTTTGTTTTTGATTTGGTCGGGCGAGATGCAACTGCAGTGCGTGCGTTGTGGAATCAGCTTGACTCGCCCGCCATCGGGCAGTTCGATTTAAACGCTACGCCCTACCTAGCCAAGCTTGCCCAGTATGGGTTTAGTTCGGCTAGCAGCACGCACGCTAATCGCCTCGAAGTGATTCGTTCGATTTGGCAAACGCACGAACTGATGGTTGATCCGCACACCGCCGATGGCATACACGTCGCGCAAAAAATTCGCCAATTGAATGTACCGATGGTCGTGCTGGAAACGGCTCAAGCGGCGAAATTCGCCGAGACGATAAACGAAGCTATCAATCACCAACCGTTGCGACCAGCGCCGCTCAACGGCATCGAAAAATTGCCGCAGCATGTTTCTGTGATGGATGCCGACGCACAAAAAGTGAAAGCATTTATTGTGGAGCACTGTCGGTGAGTGAGCATTTGTTGCGTCATCAACTCAACGCTGAGTTTCACGCGCGACCACCGCTGCCGCTGACTGGATCAACGCGCATTCGACATTTGGCGTTTTTGCCCGATGCCGCCGAATCTGTTTCTCAGCGCGCCTACCTTGACCGCCTGCTCACCGAAGCCGACTGGGCAATCACAGAGCAATCGGACTCCTATTGCGTGGTCGGTCATGGCGACGTGAAAGTCCGTTGGGAACTGCACACAGAATTTTCCAGTTTTACTTTGCTCGAACCGCTTGATGCCAACGGCACTGCGAAATCTGCCCTTGATGCACGCGCCTTGCAGCGCTGGATGGCCGAGATGCCGGGCGAAGCGATTGTCAGTTTGCGAATTGATCATCGCGATGCCAAAGACCTGGCGCCTGATACGGTGATGGCCGCGATTTATCCTTCGACCCAGCAAATGGTGGTGTCGCGGATTGTTGATGGCAAGGCTTGGGTGTTTACTGATTTTCAATTCGTTGAAGGCGAAGTGAATTTTCTGCTGATCGATGCGGGTATGACGCAACGCCAAGCCGGACGCACGGCGCAGCGGTTGTGGGAGATTGAAACCTATCGACTGATGGCGCTGCTGGGTTTGCCGGTAGCCAAAAAAATCGGTACTTGGCTGCGCGAATCGGAACTAAAGCTTGCCGCGCTGACTGACAAGATTGGCGATGCGCGCTCGACCATTGATGAGAATACGGCACTGGTGACGCTGTCGAATCTTGCGGCTGAAGTTGAAAATTCGGTGGCGCGAACTGCGTTCCGATTTGGCGCCGCGCGGGCTTATGCGAGCATCGTAATGCAGCGGATTGGCGAGTTGCGCGAAGAGCGGATTACTGGTTTCCCGACACTCAAGGAGTTCATGGATAGGCGTTTGGCGCCATCAATGAACACTTGCGCAGCAATGGCGATGCGGCAGAGTGAATTGTCCAGCCGCGTGGCGCGCAATTCCCAGCTACTACGGACGCGAATCGAGATCGCGTTGGAACAGCAAAATCAGGAATTGTTGGTGCAAATGAACCAGCGCGCACGGCAGCAATTACATTTACAAGAAACCGTGGAAGGCCTGTCGGTAGTGGCGATCAGCTACTACGGCTCGCAACTTGTGCATTACTTGAGCGTTGGTGCGATGGTGGCGGGGATTGCGGTAGTGCCGGAATATGCCACCGCGATATCGATTCCACTGATTGCGCTTTCGGTGTGGGGCACCTTGCGACTACTGCGGCGACGCGCTAGCTAACTAGATAGGGTCGCCGTGCTGATTTGAGCTGTTGCCAAAAGCGTCAGAGATAAATGACCGCCGGAAAGACCGTAACGGCAAGCACCAAGACCAGCCATTCGGCATTATGTCGGGCCAAAAATCCAGTGAAATGCATGATGAGAACGACAATGGCAATCAGGTAGTAAAGAATAAAAAGCATGACGGTCTCCGAATGTCTTAGGTCAGTTGCATTTTGCTGCGGATTGGCGTCAATAAGCCACTAAATAGACGCAGTTTTCGCGATTTCTACGCTAGATTCTAACATCAACTATCAGTAATCACGGCAATGGCTAGCGGTTTGAGCTTGAATGGAATTTCTTGACCACGACGCGCGCGCACGCCCTTAAATGCGGCCTGTTCGCGGACGCTTAAACTTTGCTCGCTGAGCTTGCCACCACGTCCGCTGCCGCTGACTAATAACTTTTCGCCTTTGGCCACGGCGACGCCCACCACTTCATCCGCTTTTGCCAAATCAATCAACATCAGGCCTTTGCCTTTGGCCATGACTTTAAGTTCGCTTAGCGGAAACATCAGCAGGCGACCGGTTTTTGTTAGTACTGCGGCCTGTGCTAACGGCGGCGGAGCGGGGGTTTCGCAAAGCACTGCTTTGCGCCCGTGCAGCGGCTCGACTGTACTAAGGCGAGACTCCACACCAGCACCAACTGGCGCGACGGGTAATGGACGCTCGTCTTTGTCGAGTGAAATAAATCCCTTGCCAGCTTTGTTGCGCCCAACCATGTCAGCAACACTGGCGATGAAGCCATAGCCGCCACTGCCAGCGACCAAGAATTGCGCGGCCAAATCGGCGCTGAGTATTTGCGCCAATTTGCCATCGTCCTGGAAATCGACCAGCGTTGAAATCGGCAAACCATCGCCGCGACCGCCAGGTAAATCGGACACTTTGATCGAATAGGCGCGGCCCTTGCTGTCGATGACAACCAGCGGCCAAATGGTGCGCGACTCTATAACTGCGAACGGAAAATCGCCGGCTTTGTAGGTGATGGTCGATGGATCGACACCATGTCCTTGACGCGAGCGCACCCAGCCGTTTTTGGAAATAATCAGCGTGACAGGTTCATCCGGCACGGCGATTTCGCTCGACATTACCGGCGCGACAGCCTCCATCAAGGTGCGTCGGTCGTCACCAAATTTTTTCGCGTCTTCGGCGATTTCTTTGAGGATGAGCTTGGTTAATTCCTTTTTATCATCGAGCAAGGTGTTGAGCTGGCCTTGTTCAAGACGCAATTCGCCCAATTCTTTTTCTATGCGTATGCCTTCAAGTCGGGCGAGCTGGCGCAAACGGATTTCCAAAATATCTTCGGCTTGCGTTTCGCTCAGGGCAAACTCGGCAATCAACGCGGGCTTGGGTTCGTCCGATTCACGAATGCAGCGGATAACCTCTTCAATCCGCAAAAACACCATCATGCGGCCTTCGAGTATATGAATCCGGCGCAAAACTTCGTTCAAGCGATGGCGCGTGCGCCGTTCCACCGTCGCGAATCGAAACGCGATCCACTCGTGCAATATTTGTATCAGCCCTTTTTGTTGCGGCCTGCCACCGAGTTTGCCACCTGCGTTACCTTCGATTTCCGCAAGCCGCCCAACCATCGTCAGATTGACCGAAACACTGGCCTCCAAACTGGTGTGGGCGAGTAGTACCGCCATGAATTCGTCCTGGCTCAAGCGCGAACTTTTCGGCTCTAGCATGATGCGCACCGCTTGCTGGTCGCTTGATTCGTCGCGCACGCTGTCAAGCACGCCGAGCACCAGGGCTTTAAGATTTTTCTGCTCCTGCGTTACATCTTTTTTGCCCATGCGCGGCTGCGGATTGGACAACGCTTCGATTTCCGAAAGCACCTGCGCGACTGACACGCCATGCGGCAGTTCGTCAATCACAATGCGCCATTGCCCGCGCGCCAGTTCTTCCACATGCCAACGCGCTCGCATGCGCAAACTGCCCCGACCATTGGTGTAGATATCGACGATGTCCTTGCTCGCCGTAATCAACTGACCACCGCCGGGGAAATCTGGTCCGGGCAATACTTCCATCACTTCGGCCAGTGTCGCGTTCGGGCGCTTAATCAGCAGACGCGTAGCTTCAGCAACTTCGCGCAAATTGTGTGGCGGAATCTCGGTCGCCATACCCACCGCAATACCCGACGCGCCATTGAGTAACACTACTGGCAGGCGTGCAGGAAGCAGTTGCGGCTCGGTCATCGAGCCATCGTAATTTGGCAAAAAATCAATCGTGCCTTTATCAATTTCGCCCAACAACAATTCGGCAATCGGCGTCAAACGGCACTCGGTATAACGCATCGCCGCCGCGCCGTCGCCGTCGCGTGAGCCGAAATTGCCTTGGCCGTCGACCAGCGGATAACGCAAAGTGAAATCCTGCGCCACCCGCACCATCGCGTCATAAATACTGGTGTCGCCATGCGGGTGATATTTACCAATCACATCACCGACCACGCGGGCACTTTTGACATGCTTGGACGATGCCGACAAACGCATCTCGTTCATCGCGTACAAAATCCGCCGCTGCACCGGCTTGAGTCCATCTTCGACTTGCGGCAAGGCACGGGCGCGCACCACACTCATCGCATAAGCCAAATAAGCGCGCTCTGCATAAGCAGCGAGCGGCAAGGAATCACCATCGCCCATAGGCGCACCAGTTGGTGCTGGTGACACGCTGTTAGGCGGCGGTGGTGGCGGTGCTACGGTGTCAAATAAATCAGGAGTTTCGTTATCAATGATCATCACAAATCTGCCTCTACCAAATGCCCATTCAATTCCATCCAAGCACGGCGGCCGGAGGCTTCACCTTTGCCCATTAGGAGATTGAATAATTTATTGATCACATCGCTTGCGTCAGTGCTATCGGTAATCGGCAGCACGCGCCGTGTGGCCGGGGCCATTGCGGTTTCGCGGAGTTGATCGGGGTTCATTTCGCCCAGGCCTTTGAAGCGACCAACCTCAATCGCCGTCTCGGAAATTCCTTCTTTGATTAGGCGATCTTTGATGGCGAATAATTCCCCTTCATCAAGCGCATACAAGCGCCGGGCCGGACGTTTCTTACCCGATGCTGGAACATCCACTCGATATAGCGGCGGCTGCGCGATGTAGATGTGGCCACGGGTGATAAGCGCCGGGAAGTGGCGATAAAACAGCGTCAATAACAGTGTCTGTATGTGCGCACCGTCGACGTCGGCATCGGACATGATGATTAACTTGCCGTAACGCAAGCCGCTCAAATCAAGACTGGCGGACTGTTCGCTGGTGTGCGGGTCGATGCCGAGTGCGACGGCGATGTCGTGAATTTCGGCATTGGCAAATAGCCGTCCGGCTTCTATTTCCCAGCTGTTGAGCACCTTGCCACGCAGCGGCAAAATTGCTTGAGTTTCTTTGTTGCGTGCCATTTTTGCTGAGCCACCGGCCGAATCACCTTCGACCAAAAACAATTCGTTTTCAGCCAAATCGGTCGACTCGCAGTCCGACAGTTTTCCGGGCAGAACCGCCACACCGGATTGCTTACGCTTCTCGACTTTCTGCGAATTTTTTTGTCTCGTCAATGCTTGCTTGATGGATAGTTCAGCAATCGCTTTGCCGGCGTCGACATTTTGGTTGAGCCAAAAATCCAAGGGATCGCGCACCATGCTGGAGACCAGCTTCACCGCTTCGCGCGAGTTGAGTTTCTCTTTGACTTGACCTTGAAACTGCGGATCAAGAATTCGCGCCGAGAGCACGAATGCCATGCGCGAACAGACGTCATCTTGTTGCAGTTTTACGCCACGGGGCAGCAATGCACGCTGCTCGATGAAGGCTTTGACCGCCTCGAACACGCCAGCGCGCAAACCGGATTCGTGGGTACCACCGGCGACCGTTGGAATCAGATTGACATAGGATTCGGAATTGACACCTTCGGCATACCATCCCAGCGCCCAACTCGCGCCTTCACCTGGCGCGAAGTCGGCATGATCAGCATCGGCGTATTTTTCAGCGGCGTAGAGTGGCGCAACGGGATCTGTCGCGGCGGATTCGTTCAAGTAACCCGCCAAGCCTTGCGGATAAGTCCATGTTTTGGTTTGTACGCTGCCATCGGGCTGATCAATGTTCAGCGTGACTTGCACGCCGGGCAGCAACACGGCTTTGGAGCGCAGCAGACGTTCGAGTTCGTGCAGCGGAACTTTTGGCGTGTCGAAATATTTGGCATCAGGCCAGACTCGCACCCGCGTGCCGCTTTGCCGCCCGCAAGTGCCGAGGTTCATCAAGGCGCTAACGACTTCGCCGCCGCCAGAAAACTCCACTCCCCAAATCGTGCCTTCGCGACGGACTTCGACCGCCACGCGCAAAGACAGCGCATTGGTCACGGCCACACCGACGCCATGCAGGCCGCCCGAAAACGCATAGGCCGAGTTGCCGGATTTTTTATTAAATTTTCCACCCGCATGCAGGCGGGTGAACGCCAGCACTACAACCGGAATTTTCTCGTCGGGATGCTCGCCGACCGGAATGCCGCGTCCGTCGTCGGCGATGGTGATGGAGCCATCCAGATGCAGCGCCACGTCAATGCGTTTGGCAAAGCCACCGAGTGCTTCATCGGCCGCGTTGTCGATGACTTCCTGAATGATGTGGGCGGGCGAGTCGGTGCGGGTGTACATGCCCGGTCGCTCGCGCACCGGTTCTAAACCTTTCAGAACACGGAATGAGGATTCGTCGTAACTGGATTGTGTGGCCATATATCGTGTGGGTTCAGGATTGCATTTCGGCGAGGCAGGCGAAAAGCCCACTGCGCCAGTCGGGGAGGGCGATGCCCGTGTCGCGCCTTAGCGCAGCGCAATCGAGCCGTGAATTGTTTGGACGCTTGGCCGGCGTTGGCCAGTTGGTGCTGGCGACACGCCGTTGCAGAGGGATTTTTCTGATCAGACCAAGGCGCAAAGCTTCCGCAAAAATTGTTTCGGCGTATTCGTACCAACTGGTTTCACCAGCCGCCGTCAGATGATAAATGCCACTGGCATTTGGGTGATCGCTGATGAGCGAGGCTGTCGCGTCGGCCAGATGTCGCGTCCATGTAGGCGCGCCGAACTGATCGTCGACCACGCTGATTTCATCGCGCTCATTGGCCAGGCGCAGCATGGTCTTCATGAAGTTCGCACCGTGTGCGCCATAGACCCAGCTGGTGCGCAAAGTAATTGCATCAGCTCCGCTGGAAAGAATGTTCAATTCACCTGCGCGCTTGCTGCGGCCATAAACCGATAGCGGGGCGCATTCGTCGCTCTCGACATAAGGTGCTGGTTTGCTTCCGTCAAACACATAGTCGGTCGAAAAGTGTATCAAGCGCGCGCCCAATAGAGCGGTTTCCTCGGCCAATATCCGAGGTGCTTCGGCGTTGATTTTTGTTGCTTCAGTTTCATGCGTTTCAGCTTGGTCAACCGCTGTCCAAGCCGCAGCGTTAATGATGATGTCGGGCTTTTCAATACGCACCATGGCGCGCACGGCATCGGCGTCGGCAAGATCGAGACGCGCGTGATTGCAAGCCACAAGTTCGCCTAGTGGCGCAAGCGAGCGCTGCAATTCTTGGCCGAGTTGGCCACCGCTACCGGTGAGGAGGATTTTCATATCAAGCTGCTACGCAAACCGAGATGCATCGGCCAGCAATTTGCCAGCGGCATCTTTCGCTGCCAACAATGGTTCGCCCACTAGCGGCCACTGAATATGCAGCGCCGGATCATTCCATAGCAGGGTGCATTCATGGGCTGGTGAGTAGTAATCCGTGGTCTTGTATACGAACTCAGCGCTTGCCGAAGTTACATAAAACCCATGCGCAAAGCCAGGTGGAATCCATGCGATCTTTTGATTTTCGGCACTCAAAATAAAACCTACCGATTTACCAAAATGTGGCGACGAGGCGCGCATGTCGACTGCGACATCGAATACCTCACCGGCAATAACGCGCACCAATTTTCCCTGCGGCTGTGTGAGTTGATAGTGCAAGCCGCGCAATACGCCTTGTTGCGATTTGGAATGATTGTCCTGCACAAATTCGACGTCAATCCCGAGCGCCGTCAGCGTGCGTTGGTTCCAACTTTCCATGAAAAATCCGCGTGCATCACCGAACACTTTGGGTTCCAGCAAGACCACACCGGGCAACGAAGTTTCTATGCGTCTCAATTGAATACCTCATGTTGCAATAGGCTTTTGAGATATTCGCCATAGCCGCTTTTGCCCAGCGGTACTGCCAATTCGGCAAGTTGCGCGTCGGTAATCCATTGTTTGCGCCAGGCGATTTCTTCCGGGCAGGCAACTTTCAATCCTTGGCGCTTTTCTATCACTGCGATGAATTGTCCAGCTTCGAGCAGCGACTCGTGCGTACCGGTATCGAGCCACGCCATGCCGCGCCCCATGATTTCGACTTGGAGTTGATTGCGTTCAAGATAAATCCGATTCACATCGGTGATTTCCAGCTCGCCGCGCGCCGAGGGCTTCATCGTGGCGGCGATATCACAGACTTGGTTGTCATAAAAATACAGCCCCGTTACCGCGTAACGCGACTTTGGTTTGGCGGGTTTTTCTTCAATGCTCACCGCACGACCAGAAGCATCGAATTCGACCACACCATAGCGTTCGGGATCGCTCACCGCGTAGGCGAACACCGTAGCGCCAGCACCAACTGAGGTGGAGCGCTGGAGTTGTTGCGAGAACTCGTGACCGTAAAACAAGTTGTCGCCTAGAACTAAGGCGCTGGGCGAATCGCCGATGAAATCGCGGCCGATGATAAAGGCTTGCGCAAGCCCGTCCGGACTGGGTTGCACAGCGTAGCTGATAGAGATTCCCCATTGCGAACCGTCACCCAAAAGTTGCTCAAACCTTGGTGTGTCTTGAGGTGTCGAGATCAACAAAATTTCGCGTATGCCGGCCAGCATCAAAGTCGTCAATGGGTAATAAATCATCGGCTTGTCATACACCGGCAACAGTTGCTTGGATACAGCAAGCGTGACCGGATGCAGGCGTGTGCCGGAGCCACCAGCGAGGATGATGCCCTTCCTGCTTGTGGTGCTCATGGTGCTCATGATCGTTCTCCGTAATTCTTGCTGACCCAATGTCGATATTCACCCGAGATGACGTTGCTCACCCATTGCGAATTTTCCAGATACCAACGCACGGTTTTTTCCAAACCAGTGGCAAAAGTTTCCACCGGCTTCCAGCCCAATTCGCGCTGAATTTTGCTGGCATCGATGGCGTAACGTTTGTCGTGTCCGGGGCGATCGGCGACATTAATTTTTTGCGTGGTGTAGCTCAAACCGTCGGTGCGAGGTTGTAGCTTGTCGAGCAATGCACACAGCGTATCGACGACTTGCAAATTGGTTTTTTCGTTGTTACCGCCAATGTTCCACGTCTCGCCTACAGCGCTTTGTTCAAAAACCAACTGCAGCGCGCGGGCGTGGTCGTCGACCTCAAGCCAGTCACGCACATTGTCGCCAAGCCCATAGATAGGCAATGATTTACCGCTGATGGCATTGTGAATCATCAGCGGAATCAGTTTTTCGGGAAACTGAAACGGGCCGTAATTGTTTGAGCAATTGGTCATCACGGTCGGCAGCCCATAAGTGTGGTGCCACGCCCGAACGAGGTGGTCGGATGCGGCTTTGGAGGCCGAATAAGGTGAGTTGGGTTGGTAAGAATTTTCTTCAGTGAATAGACCGGTGTCACCCAGCGAACCAAATACTTCGTCGGTCGACACATGATGAAATCGGAAATTGTCTTTTGCCGAGCCGGTTAAATTCAACCAATACGCGCGTGCTGCTTCTAGCAAGGTAAAAGTACCGTTGATGTTGGTCTGTATGAAATCTCCAGGGCCGTGGATGGAGCGATCCACATGCGATTCGGCCGCCAAATGAATTACGCCAGCCGGCGAATGCTCGGCAAATAGCTTATCGAGCGCAGCGCGATTGCAGATATCAATTTGAGTAAAACGGTAGTTTGGATGGTCGGCTACTGACGCGAGAGATTCAAGATTCCCTGCGTAAGTCAGCTTATCGATATTGACGATGTGCCATTTTCCTTGACCAATTAAAAGACGAATCAAGGCCGAGCCGATAAAGCCGGCACCGCCGGTGATAAAGATGCTAGGGGCAGGAAAATTAGACATGAGTGGATAGAAATTAAATCAACGATGCGCGAATTAGCAACGGCGAAGGCAGAATTTTAAAGGATGCCGAACGCGTAAGCGGTGTGTAAGTGTAAGCTTCTTAAATCCAATGACTTGCAGTGGATATAGCTGCATAAATTATTCAAAATTCGAGGAATAAATCATGACAACGAGCATTGAATCGGTAGTGACCGAACACAGAATTTTCCCGCCTTCCGAGGCTGTAATGAAATCCGCGACCATCTCTGGCCGCGCTGCCTACGATGCGTTATGCGCGGAAGCCGAGCAAGATTATTCCGGCTACTGGGCACGATTGGCGCGCGAACATGTGAGCTGGAAAACGCCATTTACAAAATCACTTGATGAAAGCAAAGCACCATTTTATGAATGGTTTGCTGATGGCAAATTGAATGTTTCCTACAACTGCTTGGATCGCAATGTCGAAGCTGGACTAGGCGACAAGGTCGCTATTATTTTTGAAGCCGATGGCGGCGATGTCACAAAGGTTAGCTACCACGAACTACTGGCAAAGGTGGCGAAGTTTGCCAATGCGCTCAAAGCGCAGGGCATTAAAAAAGGTGATCGCGTTTTGATCTACATGCCAATGTCGATCGAAGGCGTGGTCGCCATGCAAGCCTGCGCACGCATCGGTGCGATTCATTCGGTGGTGTTTGGCGGCTTCTCGGCCAAGTCTTTGCAGGAGCGAATCCAAGATGCCGGCGCCTGCTGCGTGATTACCGCCGATGAACAATGTCGTGGTGGCAAAAATATTCCGCTCAAACCGGCGGTCGATGAAGGCATCGCGATGGGCGGTTGCGAGTCGATTAAATCGGTCATTGTGTTTCAGCGTACTGGCGGTGCGTGTTCTATGACTGCCGGTCGCGATTTGTGGTGGCATGAATTGACTGCAAACCAATCGGATGTATGCGAGCCGGAATGGGTAGGCGCCGAACATCCACTTTTTTTGCTCTACACCTCCGGTTCAACTGGAAAACCTAAAGGCGTGCAACACAGCACTGGTGGCTATTTGCTGCACGCAATTTTGACCATGAAATGGACTTTTGACATCAAACCAAACGATGTTTTTTGGTGCACGGCAGATATCGGCTGGGTCACTGGGCACACTTACATTACCTACGGCCCACTGGCCTGTGGCGCGACAGAAATCGTATTTGAAGGCGTGCCAAGTTTTCCGGATTCCGGACGTTTCTGGAAGACCATCCAAAAACACAAAGTGAGTATTTTTTATACCGCACCGACAGCGATTCGCTCGCTGATCAAGTCCGGCGAAAACGCTCCCGAAACCCATCCGCGCAATTTTGATTTATCCAGCTTGCGCTTGCTTGGCTCGGTCGGCGAACCTATCAATCCTGAAGCCTGGATGTGGTACTACAACAATGTCGGCGGCGCGCGCTGCCCGATTGTCGATACCTTCTGGCAAACCGAAACCGGCGGCCATATGATTACTCCACTACCGGGCGTGACGCCATTGGTACCAGGTTCGTGCACGCTGCCGTTCCCCGGCATACAAGCCGCCATCGTAGATGAGACCGGCAATGATGTGGAGTGGGGCAAAGGCGGATTTTTGGTGGTCAAAAAACCTTGGCCATCGATGATACGAACGATTTACGGTGACCCTGATCGCTTCGTTAAATCCTATTTCCCGGCAGATTTTTCCGGCAAGCTTTATCTCGCCGGCGACGGTGCCATGCGCGATGCCAAAACCGGCTATTTCACCATCATGGGCCGTATCGACGACGTGCTAAACGTTTCGGGCCACCGCCTAGGCACCATGGAAGTTGAATCCGCATTAGTGGCCAATCCACTGGTCGCCGAAGCCGCCGTAGTAGGTCGGCCAGACGATTTGACCGGCGAGGCGATCTGCGCCTTTGTGGTGCTGAAACAGACCAAACCGTCTGATGCTGACGCCGCGCGAATTGCCAACGAATTGCGGGCATGGGTGGCCAAGGAAATCGGCCCGATTGCTAAGCCGAAAGACATACGCTTCGGGGAAAACCTGCCCAAGACCCGTTCAGGAAAAATAATGCGGCGTTTGTTGCGCTCTTTGGCCAAAAACGAAGATATTACCCAGGACGTATCGACGCTGGAAAATCCGGGGATATTGGATCAGTTGAAAAAGAACGCATAGTTTTTGACAGCGTAATTGCCAGTTGGTGCTGGCCATACGCCGTTGATCGTTCTTGAAACAAAAAGCCCAGCATTTGCTGGGCTTTTTTGCTTTGCCTGGATAAAGCTAAACGACTTATCCGCAACTCCCCACCGCCCCACAAGCAGAGCAGAAATCGCAGCCATCTTTGCGGATCACTGTCATGTTGCCGCATTCGGCGCACAGCGAACCCTGCATAACCTTGATGCCGCCGGTCTTTGTATTTGGCACATCAAGAATGCCCATTTCGCGAGTTGGGTAGCCATGTTCGTCGAGGATGCCGAGCATGGTGTAGCGATGCATGATCAGGCGAGCAATGTAGGCGACCGTCGATGGCCAGCTTTGTTGCTTGGTGCCGCCTGGTACGCGTGCCATAAAATCGCCCAAAGGCTCAGCGTAGTTGAGCAATTTGCGCAGCTTCATGCCTATCCATGCAGGGTCGACAACGCGCATGTCGAGTGAGAGCAGCCGCGTTAAACCGTCAAGGGCGCGCGGATAGTGGCCGGATAGCCATACCGAGTAAGGACGTGTAACGCCATCGGGCAGGGTGATTTCCTTGAGGCCAAGCACGAATTCTTCGCCTGAGGCGGGATTGAGTACATCAACCGTCCATGACAGTGTGCCGTCGGTACCGGTTTTCGGTTCATCGCGGCTGAACATGCAATCGATCACCGGGGTGGCTTCGTTACCTTCGAGCGCGCCGAGTTTTTCGCAGCGATAGCGAATCACCTGGGCAAGTGCAGAGACCACGCCGGGTACGCGCTTTTTCTCGCCATTGGGTGGCAGCGGCAAGTCAAAAGCATCGTCGTCCTGGGTTTTGGCCAGCGCGTCGAGTTTGAGTTTTAGCCAGGCTTTGTCATTGACCCGCATATCCATCGACAGCGTTTTGGCGACTGCGCCGATGCCGCGTGGTTGCTCGGCACCATTGACCCACACTTCAAAGGGCACCGCACGACCCATGTCGTTTTCAATCTGACCGACGAAGATGGCGAACTCGCCGTGCGGCGCTTCGATCATGTAGGTCCATGAAGAATTGCCATCGGACATGCGCGGACGGCCGGGCCAGCGCAAACTGGCCAGCACCGGCGCGGGCAGGGCACCGATGGACATGCGACGATTGCGATGATCGATGGTGACATCTTGCGGTTGCATTTGGGCGCTTGGCGACTGTGCGTGAGGTGCTGCGGTAGCCGGGGCTCCAGGGGTGCCAGATTCGACCGATAGCACGCTGCCCAACACGCTGTTGGGGCGATAGGTCGCTAGCCCTTTAAGGCCAGCTTTCCAAGCGCTCATGTAGAGATTTTCAAATTCGGTGTAGGGATAGTCGACTGGCACGTTGACGGTTTTGGAAATCGACGTATCGATGTAAGGGGCGACGGCGGCGACCATGTCTTTATGTGCTTCAGCGGAGATATCCAGCGCGGTGACAAAGTAGTCGGGCAGCTTGGTCATATCACCGCCTTGGTGCTTATAAAGCCGCCAAGCGTAGTCTTCAACGCGATATTCTTTGAGCGTGCCATCCATCATGCGTTTTTTGCGCGTATAGGTCCAAGAAAATGGTGGTTCGATACCGTTGCTGGCGTTGTCGGCAAAAGCCAGACTGATGGTGCCAGTCGGCGCGATGGAGAGCAGATGCGAATTGCGGATGCCGTGCTTGCGAATCGCGTCTTTGACTTCGGTGGGCAAACGCGAAGCGAAATTGCCGCCAGACAAATACATATCGCGATTGAAGAGCGGAAAAGCCCCGCGCTCTTTGGCAAGTTCAACGGAATACAAGTACGAACGATCGCGCATGTACTCAGAAATTTTGCGCCCGGTTTCCAGCGCCAAGGCACTGTCGTACTTTTGGCAAAGCATAATTAGCGTGTCGCCCAGACCGGTAAAGCCGAGGCCGACGCGGCGCTTGGCGTTGGCCTCGTCCTGCTGTTGTTGCAAAGGCCAATGCGTGGCATCAAGCACGTTGTCGAGCATGCGGGTTGATACGTCGATTACCTTGCCGAAGGCTTCGTAATCAAAGCTGGCGGTATCGGAAAATGCGTCGCGCACGAACAAGGTCAAATTGATCGAGCCAAGGCAGCAGCAGCCGTAAGGCGGCAGTGGCTGTTCGGCGCAGGGGTTGGTTGCTTCGATGGTTTCGCAGTAGTAAAGGTTATTATCTTTATTCATCCGGTCGAGGAACAAAATCCCCGGCTCGGCATGATCGTAAGTCGAGCGCATAACTTGTTCCCACAGGTCACGAGCGCGGACTTTACGATATACCCATAGGCCGTCTTCACGCTGGTAGGCTCCGGCGGCGCGAAGGTCATTGGATGGCGTTGCGCGATGGGCTAATTCGATGTCGCCATCGACTTCGACCGCTTGCATGAAAGGATCGGTTACGCCGATGGAAATGTTGAAATTGGACAAATCACCTTTGTCCTTGGCATGGATGAACTCTTCGATATCGGGATGATCGCAACGCATCACACCCATTTGCGCGCCACGGCGGCTACCGGCCGATTCGACCGTTTCGCAAGAGCGGTCAAACACTCGCATGTAGGAAACCGGGCCTGAAGCGCGGGATTGTGTACCTTTAACGTGCGCGCCTAGCGGTCGAATCGACGAGAAATCATAGCCAACGCCGCCGCCACGTCGCATGGTTTCAGCGGCTTGCAATAGGCCGGTGTAAATCCCTGGCCGACCATCGACAATGTCTGAAATCGAGTCGCCAACCGGCTGCACGAAGCAATTGATCAAGGTAGCGCATAAATCGGTACCGGCGGCCGAATTGATTCGGCCTGCGGGAACGAATCCGTTTTCTTGCGCTTCTAAAAAGCGCGCTTCCCAAAACGCACGTTTGCCTTCAACTTCGACAGCGGCTAACGCGCGGGCAACACGTGCGCGCACATCATGCACATCACGCTCATTTCCCTTGGCATATTTCTCTACTAACACTTCGCCGCAGATTTCTTGCGGGAGTGGCAAATCCATTTGTCCGGTGTGAATCTCAGTAGTTGATTCCTCGGTTGTCTCTGTTGTGTTTGTCATATTGGTGTCCGAAGATGATGGTGAAACATGGCTGGAACTAACAAAATAATGCCCTGCAGTACTGTTGCAAACTGTTGCGGCGAGGGCGAACTTTACTGTGCCAAGCCTTGGATTGAAAGTAAAATATATTTATTAATGAAAAACAATGACTTACGATTTTTCGTAGTGGTGCATCGATTTGGAGCTACTACATGTAGTAGGTTTTTATACCAAAAAATCGAAAGAAAAACAGTGGGATGGCACCGATTTACGGTCTTAATTAAAAGCTTAAGCGAGCAAAATTTCACACAACCGGCATGCGCTAAAGTGGGCCAGGGGGTTGACATGCTTTATCGGCGGGCGGCGGACTGAAAGTAGCCGCTCATACTTGAGTATTCGGTAGCGTTAAATCGATCGCGCTCGCGAGATTTGAATTCGATGATGCGTGATGGACAAGGCGCTATCGAACTAAAATCACTGACAACCAAAGCTGATTTGCTTCGTTATATGCAAGCAAACCTTTGCCATCCAATGGAAAACCAAATGAAACTACCTACACTCATCTTGCTATTTGCGGCAGTTCCTTCGCTGGCTAGCGCTCAGTCTACTGATACGGATTTTCAATCGCTGCTCAAGGAACGCAAGTATCAAGAAGTCGAGACGCTGGCCAATACACGCATTGCAAAAAATGCCAATGATGAAACCGCAATCTGGTATCTGGTTAGTGTGAGCAGTAGTGATAAATCAAAGCGTGAAGCGGCAATGGTCAAAGCCGAGGCTTGCACCGCCGCACTGCCTAAATCCGCCAAATGCCACCACGCCGTAGGCAGACTGTATGGCGCAGCAGCGATGTCTTCAGGTCCGCTTGATATGATGAAATACGCATCGCGGATCAAAGATGAGTTTTTACTGGCCGTTGAGTTGGACCCGAGCAATTTTGACGCACGGCGTGATCTCAATCAGTATTACTTGCAAGCGCCGGGTATTGCAGGCGGCAGTGTACGTAAGGCCATCAACAACGCCGATGAAATGGGTAAGCTCAATCCAGTAGCGGGTAAGCTACTCCGTGCGGATGTGCATAGCTACGAAAAGGAATTCGACCAGGCTCAGGCGCTGTTAAATGGCATCAAACCGATTGGTGACGAGCAAGTGGCAAGTTTGACCCAAGCATGGATTACAGTCGGCTTTGGGTTGATTGGTGACAAGCAAGTGGCTAAGGCGCAGGCGCTGTTTGAGCGCTTGGTTGCTGCAGAGCCGAATAACGCGGCACTGCATTTTGGTCTGGGTCGCGCCCATCTCGAAGCGAATTCGCTGGACCAGGCAATTGCGTCGATGGAGCGGGCACTGAAAATGGACAGTAAACTAAACGCTCACTACCGGCTCGGAATTGCCTATCAGCAAAAGGGCGACAAACCTAAGGCAGTGGCAGCGTTGCAGCAATTTTTGAGCTATACATCTGCCGGCAAAGCCGCGGACGACGCAAAAAAACGCTTGGCGGAGATGAAGCCTGCGGGATAAGCACAGCACCGCCGGTTGGAGTGCTACTTGGGGTCGGCTTTACAGCACCGACCGGCGAAACCATCACAAAGTAAGGCGTTGCCAAGCGCTGATATTCACCTGAGGTCTATTCAAGCTCGCGATAAACTTTAAGCATCCGCATTAACCACAGAATTTCCTCGGCGACTGCTTGCGGAAATCCAGCCCGACTGCCGTCACGGTTATCACCCAGCAAGGATGCTAAGTAGTCGGATGTTTCAGGACTCGGCCAGAGTCGCTGCACGGTCTCGCTAACGCGAGGAAATCCCTCGAGTGTCGGGCGTATAGCGGTAGCCGCCGCGTCCCATGCATCGGGCGCTACATTGAGATTTTTACGCAGCGAAATTGCCAGCTCTTCAAACTCGGCACGGCGACCAGATTTCCGATAAATTTCCAATGTTTTAAGCCAAGGACCGAGGTCACGCTTTGGATCCTCGAGGATGTAATCGATCAAGGTCTGCTCGGCATGATCTCCCATACCCATCGAAATCATTATGTTGGCAAGTTCGACCGCCGGATCTTCTGCAGATTCTGATGGCGCCGCCTCGGTAACCGTTGCCTGTGGTTTTGCGGCAATCTCACGCTCGATGGCCATTGCAGCTTCGATTTCTGCATGGGTGCGTGGCGCCAAACTGAATACAACCTCGGTACCCTCGGTTGCAGGGTCGCCGACTTGATGCAAGGGCGCCGGGATTTCCGAAGCCGCAATTTTGCGGACAATATCGACATCCAGCAGCGAAGTAACGACGCCACTTACTCGTGGCGTGCTTTCCAAATCAAGCGCAAAATTTATTGCAGGCAAAGCAGTGCTTTCCGCGGTGCTATCAGTGTTCTGCGTTGCCGCAGGTGTTGTGAATGTTGCCGGCAAGCTAAACGCAATGCCGTGATCAATAACAGCTTCTCTTTTTACCGGTGCAAGGATGTCAGGCACTGGTGTGGATGTCGCCGCAGGTGTCGTTTCGACATCGTGAGCGGTGGCGACAACCGCCGGTGTGGGAGATTTTTGTTCTGGCATCACCTTGTTTGCCGTCCTGTGCAGCGCAGCGGGTGATGTCGCGGGTGACGCGCTTCGTCCGGATGTCGACGCGGTAAACGCTGATCTCAAATCTGTTCGCCGTTTCTTGCCAAAACTTGTTGCTGGAGGCGCAGCGGAATGGGAAATCGGCAAAATGAATTCTTCCGGCGCATCGCTTTGCACTGGGTCGGTCGGCGTAAATATTTCGTGCGGTTGGATATTAGTTTGCTGCCTCGCGGCCGCAAGTGAATTCGCGTTCGCTTCGCGCCGAAGCAGTTGACGATGATGCATTGTCAGCAACATGGCACCGACTGCTCCGCCAACAACTATCAACGCTAACAACTCCAATACACCAAAAGCCCGCGGTTCTGGCTGCGCATCAAATTTGGCTTGTAGCTGACGTTGATCTGCTGCTTGCTGCTTACTCTTGGCTTCTAAGAATTGAAGCTGAACTTTGGTGTCGGAAAATAGTGCTTCCAAAGATCTTAGTTTTTCGGTGACTTCGCGTTCTTCGGTCGCTTGCGCGAGCAGCATGAGTTCGAGTCGCTCTATTGTGGCCGTAGCCTCCTTAGCAGACATGGGTCGCGTTGGCTTGCTCCCCGCTTCACCGCCTATCACTAGGCGATCCTGCGCCGCACTGTTTGGTATGCCGGTCTTCGTCAATGGCTTTGCAACAATGTCAATTTTCGAATTGGTTTGATTAACCGGCGCAGCGACCGGCGTACTAGCGGAATTAGGCGATGCGCGCTCCGGCGGTGGCAAGTTTGAAGGTATTGTCAGCACCGTACCAGCTGGCAAGGGAACCGAGCCGACTGGTGTGGCATTGGAAAAATACGCTGGATTGGCGAGTGACATCAGCCGACGATATTCATCGCGGGTATCTTGATTGTTCGGATAGCGGCCGCGAGCCAATTGATTTAGCGTGGTATCGCGCTTGAGCGTTAAGGTGCGCTCGCCACCACCAATTCGCGATTGACTCACAGCGGGCGCTGCCGATGGTACCGATTTGCTTCCCGGCTGGGTTCCAACACTTGGTATTGCGGAATTGTTTGCTGGTGCTGAAAAGGTTGCTGCAGTACCTACGGAAGGATTGGTCGATGGCTCTAGACTGTCTTTTGGCTCCGCGAGGCGCGTTAAAACAAGGTAATCACGGGAGATTTCACCGTTGCACCCAAGCGCAATGCGGAATTCATAAAACGGTTCGCGAACGGTTTGCGCTGAGGTAAGAATGATTCGCGGAGAAGTAGAAAGGTCCAGTGCGAGTTTGGCGTTCTTTGGAAAAAATTGCGTGTCCGTGCCCTCGGACGCCGGTGTGATTCGGATACAGTCGAGTTTCGGTGGTGACTCTTCAGCACTCAATAACAATGGAATTTCTATATGCAAAGACTGCAACAGAACAGGACTTCCAATTGAGCCACCGAGCCCGATAGCCGCCGCCAATGGCGATGCAAGCACACTGACAATCGCAATAACGACAAAGGTGGCGCGTAAATTCATCCGTAACTACTTCGCTGAAGGCTTGAGTGCATGAGTGATTTTTGCATGGCTGCCATATTAGCGCAGGGTGATGTGCCTGTAAGGATTTGACTGTTGGCTAAGCACCACAATACCTTAGCAAAAACACTTGACCTATCGGTGTGAAAATCTTGTTACTTATGCTTCACCCGTTCAGACATACTTCACATCTATCACTCTTTACCTTTTCATCCTTTATGCAAAGCTCATTGCCATTGCGGCATTTTTTGTTGGCGCTGGTTGTCGTTGCGATTTGGGGCAGTAATTTTGTAGTGATCAAATATGCGCTGGCAGACTTGCCGCCGCTATTGTTTGCCGCACTGCGCTTTGCTATTGCATTTGCTCCAGCTGCATTTTTCTTGCGTCGGCCGCGTGTCGATTGGCGTAATTTGGCGCTCTATGGGGTGTTGATTGGAGTAGGACAGTTTGGTGTTCTATATGTTGCTATGAGCGGCCATATCACGCCGGGGCTTGCTTCTTTAGTGATACAAACACAGGTGTTTTTCACTATCGCCATGTCGATGAAAATCGCTGGCGAAACAGTTAAACCGTTTCAGTGGTTTGCGCTATTGTTGGCAGCCAGCGGTATCGTGGTGATTGTCCTGCATACCGATGGCACAACCACTGTTGGCGGACTGATGCTGATACTGTTTGCGGCGATGTCATGGGCAGCCGCCAATATGACCGCCAAACGCGCTGTGGGCATCAACATGCTGGCTTATGTGGTGTGGTCAAGTATCTATGCGGTACCTCCCTTGTTGTTGCTTTCTCTGATTTTTGAAGGCCCTGAGGCAATTGTTCATGGCCTCAGCGTGGCTAGTGCAACTACTTGGTTAGCCGTGGCCTGGCAATCCTTCGGTAACACACTTTTCGGCTACGCCGCATGGGGTGCGCTATTGGCGCGCTATCCCGCAGCGACAATTACACCGATGGCCCTGATGGTGCCGGTGTTTGGCATGAGCGCATCAAGTTGGTGGCTGGCAGAATCACTACCGGCGTGGAAACTAAGCGCTGCGTCGCTGGTGATATCAGGACTAGCCGTCAATTTGTTGTGGCCCCGTTGGCGCGGCGCGAAGTGAAATTTTGCAGGCGCAGCAAGCCTAGGTATCATCGGTAAATGTCTCGCTGAGATAAATGATTGGAGTGATGATGACGACTAAGCTAGAAGAACAAAAACAACAAGTGCTCGATGAAGTAGTCAAGTTGCTCGCTGTACGCGTGTCGACAGCGGAGCAGGGTGAATTACAGAAATTTGTGCTGCATTATTTCAGTCAGGTCGATGCCGAAGACATCATCACCAAAAGTGCTGAAGATTTGTATGGCGCGGCGTTGGCCCACTATTCTTTTGCGCGTAGTTTCTCGAGAGGTACGGCCAAGCTGCGTGTCTACAACCCCAAGCTGGAAGCGCATGGCTGGGAGTCAACTTCCACGGTGGTCGAAATCATCAATGATGATATGCCCTTCCTAGTTGATTCAGTCACTATGGAAGTTAATCGCCTTGGCTATCGACTGGCGCAACTCATTCATCCAATGTTTCGCACCCAACGCGATGCCAGCCAGCAACTGCAGACCGCGATGGCAGACGAAGGTGCCAGCAACGCGCAACAAGAGTCGTTTATCCATATCGAGATCAACCGCGAAACCGATCCAGCGCGTTTGCACGAACTTGAACAAGGTTTGGCCGCCGTGCTTGATGACGTGCGTGCGGCAGTGGTCGATTGGCAGGCAATGCGCACTCGCATGGCGGAAGTGATTGCTGGGTTGAGCAAGACTTCCGTTGGCCTAAGCGCGGCAGAAGTTGACGAAGGTCGCGCGTTTTTGGAATGGGCACTGGACAATCATTTCACCTTCCTGGGTTATCGCGAATACGACTTAACGCCAATCGAAGGCTCTGATCAACTAACGCTGACCAACGAGCGAGGCTTGGGCATCTTGCACGAGAACCCGCTCACAGGTACTTCCACCAGTTTTGCTGAGTTGCCGCTGGCGATACGCCGTCTAGCGCGGGAGGCGAAATTATTGGTACTGACCAAAGCCACCTCACGCTCGACCGTTCATCGCCCGGGCTATCTTGACTACATCGGCATAAAACGCTTTAACGCGCACGGCGAAGTGGTGGGCGAGCGACGTTTTGTCGGCTTGTACACCTCATCGGCGTATCAAGATAGGCTCGATACCATACCCATCGTGCGTAACAAAGCCAGTGCAGTTTTGACGCAAGCGGGCTTCGCGTCGAATAGTCATATGGGCAAAAATCTGGTCACCATACTTGAGACTTTTCCGCGCGACGAGTTGTTTCAAATCGACCAGGATGCCTTGCTCGAAACGGCGATGGGGATTTTGCGTTTGGGCGATCGACGCAAGCTACGCGTGTTCGTTCGGCGCGATGTTTATGGGCGGTTCTATTCCTGTTTGATTTTCCTGCCACGCGATCAATTCAATACCGAATCGCGCACCAAAATTCAGGAGATTTTGAAACGAACATTGCGCGGTCAAAGTGTCGAATTCACTGTGCAATTGTCGGACGCTTTGCTGGCACGAATTCACATGCTGATACGCACAGCACCTTCCGATGATGTGCTCCCCGATGCGCGCGCCATTGAAACCGAAATCACCTTGGCCTTGCGCGATTGGTCTGACGATCTCAAGCTCGCGCTGATAGAAGCACAGGGCGAAGAAGCAGGCAATTTGTCAATGAGACGCTTTGCGAATGCTTTTCCTGCTGCCTACACCAGCAGCGTCAGCGCACGCGCAGCGGTGCATGACATCGACATGATTGATGGACTATCCGCGCAGCAAGGCATCCGCATGAGCTTGTATCGACCGGTCGAAGCGGACTCTATGACACTGCGTTTGCGCGTTTATCGATTGGGGCAGTCGCTGGCTTTGTCGGAGAGTTTGCCGATGCTCGAACACATGGGCGTTGCGGTTCAAGACGAGCAATCTTTTGTGCTCAATGTTGATGAAAATCATGTCGTACATATTCATGATTTCGGGCTCAAAGCCAAAACCGCGATTAGCGATATTTCTGCCGTCAAACCTCTATTTGAAGCCGCGTTTGGCAAAACCTGGCATCGCGTTACAGAGAGCGATGGCTTTAATCGACTGGTGTTGGTAGCGGGTTTGGCTAGTGAGGAAGTCTTGATACTTCGCGCCCTTGCTAAATATCTCAAGCAGACTGGTTTTACCTTTAGTCAAGCCTACATTGAGCAAACGCTGGGTGACAACGCAGTGATTGCGCGGCAACTTGTAGCGCTGTTTCATGCCCGCTTCAATCCTGCAGCGACTGGTGATCGAGCGGCGGCGCAAAGTGCCGTGATTGGTAGCATTCGTCAAGCGCTTGACGCAGTAGCGAATGCCGACGAAGACAGAATATTGCGCCGCTTCCTCGCGTTAATTCAAGCCGTTATTCGCACGAATTTTTATCAGTCGACCAAAGACGCCGATGGCATTTCACAGCGCAAGCCCTATATTTCTTTCAAGATTGAATCGGCCAAAGTACCTGAGCTTCCCGAACCAAAACCGTTATATGAAATCTGGGTTTATTCGCCGCGCATCGAAGGCATACATTTGCGTTTCGGCAAAGTCGCACGTGGCGGTTTGCGCTGGTCAGATCGGATGGAAGATTTTCGTACTGAAGTTTTGGGCCTAGTCAAAGCGCAGCAAGTCAAGAATGCCGTGATTGTGCCAGTCGGCTCCAAAGGTGGATTTGTGGTCAAGAACCCACCGCCCGCGAGCGACCGCGATGCTTACCTGAAAGAAGGTATTGAGTGTTACAAAACCTTCTTGCGCGGATTGCTAGATATCACCGATAACCTTGTTGCCAATCAATTGGTAGCGCCAAAAGACGTGGTGCGCCACGATGCCGATGATCCTTATTTAGTCGTCGCCGCCGACAAAGGCACCGCCAGTTTTTCGGACTACGCCAACGCCGTTAGCGCTGAATATGGCCACTGGTTGGGCGATGCGTTTGCCTCCGGCGGCTCGGTCGGTTACGACCACAAAAAAATGGGTATCACCGCGCGCGGTGCTTGGGAATCAGTCAAGCGGCACTTCCTTGAAATCGGTGTCGATACACAAACCACCGCATTCACGGTGGTTGGCGTGGGTGATATGTCGGGCGATGTGTTTGGCAATGGCATGCTGCTCTCGCGTCATATCAAACTGCTCGCTGCATTTGATCATCGGCACATTTTTTTAGACCCTAATCCCGATACAGAAATTAGCTTCAAAGAGCGCGAGCGAATGTTTTCGCTGCCACGCTCGTCGTGGGACGACTATGACAAATCCTTGATTTCTGTGGGTGGCGGGGTGTATCCACGTAGCGCAAAAACTATTGCTCTAACACCTGAAGTCAAACAGATTCTGGACGTTGAGGAAGACTCGCTCAGCCCTACCGATTTGATGCGGGCGATATTGAAAGCCAAAGTGGATTTGTTTTATAACGGAGGGATTGGCACTTACGTCAAGGCCAGCACCCAACGTCACGCCGAAGTTGGCGACCGCGCCACCGATGCATTACGTGTCAATGGGAATGAGCTGCGCTGTAAAGTCGTGGCCGAAGGTGGCAATCTCGGTTGCACCCAACTGGGCCGCATCGAATACGCTTTGCACGGTGGTCGCATCAACACCGATGCCATTGACAACTCTGCTGGCGTGGATTGTTCTGATCACGAAGTGAATATCAAAATTTTGCTCGGTATCGTAGAAGCCGAGGGCGAACTCACCGAAAAGCAGCGCAACAAATTGCTCGCCGAAATGACCGATGAAGTCGGGCTGTTAGTGCTGCAAGACAATTACTACCAAACACAATCACTCAGCGTTAGTGGAGTGCGTGGCGACAAAGCGCTGGATGCACAGGCCAGATTTATTCGTCATTTGGAGAAAATCGGTCGCTTGAATCGTGCGGTGGAATTTTTGCCAAGTGATGAAGAAATCGATGAACGTCGTGCTGCCGGAATCGGTCTGACTTCGCCAGAAGGCGCAGTGCTGCTGGCATACAGCAAGATGGTGTTGTTTGATCAATTGATCGCTTCCAAATTGATTGACGATGCGTATGTCGGTGACGCCTTGATCGAATATTTCCCGGCAGCGCTGCGTCAGCGTTACGCGTCAGTGATGCAACGGCACCCGCTTAAGCGCGAGATCATTGCCACCGTTGTGGCGAACACCATGATCAATCACACCGGCAGTATTTTTG
Organism: Rhodocyclaceae bacterium; assembly: GCA_016721505.1. GTDB lineage: Bacteria > Pseudomonadota > Gammaproteobacteria > Burkholderiales > Rhodocyclaceae > JADKHX01. The sequence continues at coordinate 76,585 of JADKHX010000013.1, forward strand.
CTTTTCGGATGGTCGAGGAAACTGGTGCAGCGGCGCACGATGTGGTCAAAGCCTACATGCTGGTGCGGGATATTTTTGGCTTTAATCCACTATGGACGGCAATCGAATCGCTGGATAGAAAAGTCTCCGCGCAAGTTCAAAACGAGATGCTGATTGATGCCGGTCGCTTAATGTTACGCGCCGTGCTGTGGTTCTTGCGCGAGCACCAGGACGCGACTGATATGCAAACGGTAGTCGCAAATTTCCAACCCGGCGTCGAACAAGTTCGCAGCATGCTGCCGTCCTTGCTCACCGCCGCTGATTTGCTTGCCTTGCTAGCCCGCCAGCAAGCCTTGATCGAGTTGGGAGTTCCGGCACAAACTGCGGACATCGTCGCCGGATTGGATGCCGCGTATGCCGCGCTGGACATCGTCAAAGTGGCCGGGAAAAGCGGAAAGAGCGTTGACCTTGTGGCACAGGTTTATTTCAGCCTGGTCGGAAAGTTGGAGATTCGTTGGTTTGCCAAACAGATCACCGCCTTACCCACCGATACACATTGGCAAGCACTGGCGCGCAATGCGATGCGCGATGATCTATCGAACCAACAACGCCAACTGACCTTGGCTGTAGTCAGCCGTTCAGCGACCGACACGGATGCCGAGCAAATGATTGCCGGATGGGAACAATCTCACACCCTTGCGCTGTCGCGCATCGCTGACATGGTCAACGATTTCAAATCCGGTGCAGTGGATTTGGCGATGCTGTCGGTGGTGCTGCGGGAGTTGCGTGGGCTGGGGTGAGGTGATTTCGTCAGTTGGTGCTGGTTGTGCAGTGTCAGCTTTGCACAGCCGACCCGCTGCACAGGCGCAAAGCGATGCTTTGCGAATTCCCTGCTCCGCCGCCGTGGCGTATGCTCAGTTCTGCGCATGCGCCAACGAAAACGAATACACCCTTAAATGTCGTAAGCGCATTGGCAAGGTCGGTGAGCGATGCAGCCTTCAATCGATCCAGCACAACAACTATAAAGCGCCATTGAGATGATGCATTTAAGTACCTTGCCTTTGCGCTAATTTTGTCGCCATGGCAAACCGATGTGGCGCCAGCCATTTCTTTTGCCGCGCTGTGCAGACATATCCGGATCTCCCTCGAAGCCCTCCAGAATGTTGTATGCAGTCAGACCTAAGCTGGTGGCACGTTTGGCGGCCGCAATGGAACGCACGCCGCTGCGACAAAGCAGCAGTAACTTTTTCCCACTTGACGCGGCTTGTATCAGCCCCGCGTCAAAATTGTCATTCATCATCATGCCCGGCCACTGCTTCCACGCCAGCGGAAGGGCTCCAGGCACAAAGCCTACCCATTCACGCTCAGCATCGGTGCGCACATCGATTAGCACCGCGTCGCCAGCCTGCCACCATTGGCAAGCTAACTGCGGCGATATGTCACCGGCATAGCCCTCGGCGGCGCGCACACCTTGTGTATCAACAGACTCGACGTTTTGCGATCCGGCATCGTGACGAATCCCTGAACTAAGATTGGCGGGCACCGCTTCGTCCATACGCGCTGGTCGTGGCAGATTCAAACTGGCCATGATGGCGACGAATTCCGCCATGCTTTTCCCCGCAACGCGCGCATTGCTTGCGCGCTCAATGCCGATAGTGGACTGTGTTCGCCCCTGATAATCGTGCCCGGGCCAGACTACAGTGGCATCGGGTAGCACAAACAAAATTTTAGTCAAGCTGTGATACATCAACTCGGGGCTACCTGACTGAAAATCAGTTCGCCCGCAGCCATTAATAAGTAGTGTGTCACCTGTAAAAACATGGTCTTGCCACAAAAAACTCATGCTGCCGGTGGTGTGTCCTGGTGTATGCAATGCGCGTAGTTGTTGCTTACCAAACACCAATACATCGCCATCCTGAATTTGCACTGAGGCAGTAACAATGCCACAACCTGCAGGCGCGGCGGTGCGGGCACCGGCATGTTCGGCGAGCAATCCGGCGCTCGTGATATGGTCGGCGTGAGCGTGGGTTTCTATCGTGTAAATCAACGTCAATTTTTTGTCTCGCAACAGTGCCAGATCACGTTCGAGCTGGCTGTCTACGGGATCAATGATGACAGCGTTGTGGGTTTCCTCACACACCAGCACGTAGGTGAAAGTGCTGGAAGCGGCATCAAAGAGTTGTATCGGTTGGGTCATTTTTTATGATTCCTATGTCGTATGCAATACGTGCGTGCACTCGTTGGTAGGCACATTGGATCGCACAACGCTACTGAAACGAATTACTCATGCGGCGATATCGATTACATTTTTCATGAATGGCTTCGATTATGGCAGAGTGGAAATGCATTTAATTGCGAGGCCAACGCCATGCAATAGTTTGAGCTACGCTGATCATTCTGGGCTAGGAAAAACAAATCGAGCACGCACTATTGTCAGATATCAGCGCGCATAGGATACTTTCCTTCAGTGTGAGTCCTTCTTCATTGGAGCTGCGAAATGATACGAATCAACGTTAATGGCAAGGCGCTGGATTTTGATCTTCCTCCCGATACACCGCTGCTTTGGGCGCTGCGTGATACCGCAGGTTTGACCAACAATAAATATGGTTACGGTATGGGGCTTTGCGGTGCGTGTAGCGTATTGCTCAACGGTACTTCGATACGCTCTTGTTCGACACCATTATCCGCAGTCGGTAGCGGAAAAATCACCACCATTGAAGGCTTGGACGACAAGGTCGGTCAAGCACTTCAAACCGCTTGGCGCAAACTCGATGTGTCGCAATGCGGCTATTGTCAGTCCGGTCAATTGATTTCGGCGAGCGCTTTATTGCGAAGGAAAAAAAATCCTTCTGACGCGGACATCGATGCTGCGCTAGCCGGCAATTTGTGTCGCTGCGCCACCTACGTGCGAATCCGTGCGGCGGTTAAAGACGCAGCGAAATCACTAGCTTAGGACGAGATCATGAGCACAACGCCATCGAGCAAAACCACATTGCCACGCCGGGCATTTTTGCAACAAACCAGCGCGCTGACGCTGGCGCTTTATCTCCCGAATGCGCGTGCTGGCTTGGTTGCGCAAGCGCAAGCGAGCAACGCTGCGAACTTAGAACCAAACGCCTTTGTGCGCATCGGCAGTGACAACAAAGTCATCGTTATCGTCAAACACTTGGAGATGGGGCAGGGTGCGCACACCGGCTTGGCCACTTTGTTGGCGGAGGAACTGGACGCCGACTGGGAGCAAATTGTCATCGAAGCTGCACCGGCGGATGCCAAGCGCTATAACAATTTGCTGATGGGACCGGTGCAGCTGACCGGTGGCAGCACCGCGATGGCAAATTCGTTTGAACAAATGCGGCGTGCCGGAGCCACAGCCCGCGCTATGCTGATTAGTGCGGCAGCGGCGCAGTGGGGTGTCGGAACGGCGAGTATCAGCGTGAGTAAAGGGCGAGTGACGCATCTAGCCAGCAAGCGCAGTGCGAGCTTTGGCGAACTTGCGACGCGAGCGGCTGAAATGCCGGTACCTACCGACGTTACGCTCAAAGACCCGAAACAATTTGTGCTGATCGGCAAACATGCGCCACGTAAAGATGCTCGAGCCAAATCCAACGGCACGGCAATTTACACTCAGGATATTCGTCTGCCTGGCATGCTCACGGCGGTCGTTGCGCATCCGCCACGGTTTGGTTCGACGGTGAAAAGTTTTGATGCCGATGCCGTGCTCAAAATTCCCGGTGTAGTCGATGTCGTCTCAATTGGCAGCGGCGTTGCGGTGTTGGCCAACGATTTTTGGAGTGCAAAAAAAGGTCGTGATGCACTCACTGTGAAGTGGGGCGAGGCCAATGCTTTCAAGCATGACTCAGCCGAAGTTATGGCGCAGTTCAAGATGCTGGCGCGCGACCCCGGTGCAGTGGCACGTAAAGACGGTGATGCCGATGTCGCCTTGAGCAAAGCCAGCAAAGTTGTCGATGCAGCGTTCGAGTTCCCCTACCTTGCACATGCGGCGATGGAGCCGATGAATTGCGTCGTCCGCCTCGGACGCGGCGAATGCGAGATTTGGAACGGCGAACAATTTCAAACCGGGGACCAAGCAGCGGTTGCGCAATTGCTTGGCATCGCACCGGATAAGGTGAAGCTCAATATGCTATTCGCCGGTGGCAGTTTTGGTCGACGTGCCAACCCAGTGGCGGACTATGTGCTGGAAGCGGCTCGCATTGCGCAAAAGATCAATGGCCGTGCGCCAGTAAAATTGGTGTGGACGCGCGAAGATGATATGCGCGCGGGCTACTATCGGCCGATGTTTTTTCACACCATCAAAGCTGGATTGAATGCCAAAGGCAAAGTCATTGCATGGAAACATCGTTTAGTCGGCCAGTCGATTTTTGCCGGTACTGCAATGGAATCGATGATGGTGCAAAACGGTGTCGATCATTCCTCGGTCGAAGGCGCGCAAAATTTACCTTATCAAATCGATAACTTACTGGTTGATTTGCATTCGCCAACTATCGGCGTACCGGTGCTATGGTGGCGCTCGGTAGGTTCGACGCATACTGCCTTTTCGACCGAAGTAATGATTGACGAATTGGCTTTTGCGGCTAAGGTCGATCCGGTGAAATTTCGCTTGGAAATGCTGAACAAGAACCCACGCCATGCAGCAGTGCTCAATCATGCCGCTACTAAAGCGGGCTGGAACAATCGCTTGGCCGCCGGTAAGCCCGGCGAGAAACGCGGACGTGGCATTGCCGTACACGAATCATTCGGTTCGGTGGTTGCCCAGGTGGTGGAAGTGACTGTCAAGGCAGATAAAACTTACCGCGTGGATCGCGTTGTCTGCGTTGTAGATTGTGGCATCGCCATTAATCCTGACAACGTCAATGCGCAAATGGAAGGCAGCATCGGATTCGCAATGTCGGCTGCAAAATATGGCGCGATTACGCTCAATAATGGCATCGTCGATCAATCGAATTTTCATGACTATCGCCTGATCAATATCGCCGAAATGCCCAAAGTCGAGGTACACATAATGCCCTCAATGAAACCGCCCACGGGTGTTGGTGAACCCGGTGTGCCACCTTTTGCACCTGCACTTTCCAACGCGATTGCGGCCGCGACGGGCGTGCGTTTGCGCAAGTTACCGTTAAAGTTGACTTGAATAAATCGGTATCAAATAAGGTGCATGTTCATGAATGTCACCAAAAGATTATGAAACAGGCGAAATGCGGCATAAAACGCCCGCCCGTGCCATCCGCTGCGCGGCGCAACCCCGTCTCAACCCCTTACGGGGAGGATGTCAGTTGGCTCGCTACGCTCGGAGTTCGATGTAGCATAAGATTACGTTGTTTTACGATGACAGCGTGCGGCCAGCACCTACTGGCAAATTGAGGAGGCAAGCATGAGCGATTCAATAACTAAAGCCGCAAAAATCCCGCGCGATCGTGACAACGATTACACCCATGCCAACGCCACGCGGCGGCGCGAATTCGTTGCCGAACACACCGGCACGGAACTTTCGCACGTCAGCAAATATTCGTTTGAGCCTTCCGTATTGCCCGGCAATATCGAAAATTTTATAGGCGTAGCGCAAGTGCCGATGGGGGTTGCTGGCCCTTTGCGTATTAACGGCGAACATGCGCGCGGTGATTTCTATATTCCGATGGCCACCACTGAGGGCACCTTGGTGGCAAGCTATAACCGTGGCATGTATATGTTAGGAGAATGCGGCGGTGTAAAGACCACCGTGGTCGAGCAGTTTATGCAACGTGCGCCTGCATTTGTCATGGACGATGCTTTGCAAGCGCGCAATCTGGGCGAGTGGATAGTCGATAACTTTGCCGCAATCAAGCAAGCCGCGGAAACCACGACCAAGACCGGCAAGCTCGAAAACATTGGCCAGTTGGCGGTTGGACCGATGCGCCATTTGCGCTTCAATTATTCGACCGGAGATGCGGCAGGGCAGAACATGACTGGTAAAGCAACGCTCGCGGCTTGCGAATGGATTAGTAAAAACTATCCGGGCGGTGCGCGCTATATCTTGTCTGGTGCCACTGATACCGACAAAAAGCATTCACGCATGAACATGCTGCAAACGCGCGGCAAACGCGTGGTGGCAGAGGCGACGATCAAGAAAGAGGTAATCAAGTCCATCATGGGTGTTGACACCAAAGACCTATTTTGGATGCGTCAGGTATCACAGGCCGGTTCTTTTCTCGCCGGCGCGGCGAACAATGGCGCACATGCGGCAAATGGCTTGACTGCGCTGTTCATCGCTTGCGGACAAGATGTCGCGAATATTGCTGAGTCACACGCCGGTGTGACTTATTGCCAGCTGCTAGACAATGGCGATTACTACTGGTCAATCACGCTCACTTCTCTGATCGTAGCCACTTATGGCGGTGGCACCGGGCTACCTACTCAACGGGAATGCTTGGAAATGTTGGGCTGTTACGGCACCGGTGGCGCCAATAAGTTCGCCGAAATTTGTGCCGCGACGGTGCTCGCCGGTGACACCTCACTCACCGGCGCGGTGCTCAATGGCGACTGGGTCAGTAGCCACGATCAATTAGGACGGAATAGAAAATAGCCAGGGCGAGCCTCACTGTGGTGTCAATTCCATCATCGTTGGTTGCGTATCTTCAATGTGCCATGAGGGAAACGATGCGCCAGTCAGATAAACTTTTCCGTCGGGTGAAAACTCCACATCGCGAGTAAATGTGGCGCGGCGTGACATCGGAAAAAATGTCCACGCTTTGCTGGCGATATCGAAGCGATAAACCGAATCCGAATTGGTGCCGTTCACCCATACTTGGTGGCGTGGTTTATCGACGTTAAGTGAATACGCGGTATCGCTGCCTTTGGGTAAAACCGGCATGTCAAAGCGCGTAAATTTTCCCGTCGCTGGTTCATAGCGCGCGATTTGCGATTCGTTAAACGCAGCGATCCACAAATTTCCGTCGCGGTCAGTACGCAGACGGCGCGGGGCTTTGAAGGGGGTTGGAATCATCGTTACGTTTCCGCTCGCGGGATCAATCATGCCAATATCGTCGGCATACAGACGGGCGAACCAAACTTTGCCGTCGGGCGTTACGTCAATGCCGTATGGGAGCGGCGTGCCGGTTGCGGCATGATCGATAGTCACCCAATTAGCCATGGGGATTCCCCATGACATTAGCTTGAAATTGATAGGGATCATCGCAACTGTGATGCGTTCACCGAAGCTTCGAAATGGTAAATCGTAGTGGGTAAATTTTTTGCTGATTCGATCAAACATTGCCACCTGATTCGATAGCGCCAACGTAAACCAAACGCGATCTTTTTGATCAAAACGCAAGGTATGGGGATAAAACCCGCTATCGAAACTGTGATACGTAATCGCCTTGGTTTTTGGATCAAACTCAATGAGTCGACGTTGGTGCGATGGTGTAATGAAAATGTGTCCGTCCTTGGGCGATTCGGCCAGCGAATGGATTCCTTGGAAGACGCCGTGTTTAGGAAACTCTTTCAAGCGTCCGGCCAACAATCCGCCCAATACATCACCCGGCATTGGTGGAATTTTATAGACCGTGTATTTCCCGGTTTTTGGCTCGATTTCGTAGAGCCTGTCCTGCAAATTGTCGCCGACGTACAGCAGCCCATTAGCATGAAACAAAAAATCATGCATCTGCGACATGCTGTCGCCTATCGGCAATTCGCGTACGGTGGCTTTGGCAAGCTCAGCTGGCCACGGCGTGGCCTCAGGCACTAAGCTGGGATTGGCATTGATTTTCTTCCAATGCGCGACCAATAAATCGGGGATTTTCTCTTGCCCTGCGGATGACAAGCGGGACCCATAACGCACCATGCGTTTGATCGCGTCGCGCCATTCGTCTGCGGTGCGCTCACGACGTAAAAATGCTGAACCTTGTTGATGGCAAAAGCCACACTGCAACAAAAATTCTTTTTTCAAATTGACATCGCCAAAATCTATTGTCGAAGTCCATGCATTAGAAGGCTTCTGCGCTGCCAACTCCATCGCATCCGTTTCGCGCTCAAGCACAATTGCTTTCTTAGTAAGCGCACTAGCTTCGACTTTTACGGTGCGAAATCCAGGTTTCTTGATGACCAAATGCCATGGAAAATCAGCCGGCGAAATCTCTGTTGAACCGGCGGTATCGGTGAAGCGATGAACCTCAACTGAGCCTTGCTGCAGCTTGCCGGAAGCAGCGTAACCATCATCTGAGACATCGACTTTTGCCGGCGTGTCCGGGACACGACTAACCATAACAACTGGAATCGGTTTGCCATTTACGTCGGTAATAGATATTGACAATGCGTTAGCTACGTTGCATACCAATGCGAACAACAATGTGGCCAATATTTTCATCAATATTTCCTCAATACTTGCGGTGGTTATTTTTGCAGTCGGTGATTGCCAGTTGGTGCTGGCGGTGGAATGGCTTGTTCGCCGACCACGCGCTATCGTACTAGACTTTCACTCGGTTATTGAGCTAAAAATCTAGCATCGTGTTACCTTTACGTTCATGATTCAAATTTCCTCTTTTAGTCGCGCAGCGAACCTCTTGAAATGAATGCGTCCAACATCGCCAGCAATCATCTTTCAAGCGATACGTCGAGGTTGTTGCACCTATTGGAAATTCAACGGCGCATCAGCGCGGAACGTGATTTGAATTTATTGTCCAAGCGTGTGATGCAAGAAATTACGGCGATGTTCGATGCTGAACGCAGCACCTTGTTTTTGTTCGACTGGGAGGCGATGGAATTGCGCACCCACGCCGCGGAAGGTATGGATCGCTCATTGGTAGTGCCTTTGCGCATGGGCATCGTCGGCACAGCAATTTTGCGCCGGGAAGTAACAAACGTCGCCGGTGCATATCGGCATCCATTTTTCAATTCTGAAATTGACGCATCGCTTGGCTACACCACCGATAGTTTGCTTGTTGCGCCGATGATTTCCAGCGATGGACGTGTGCTTGGTGGGGTCGAACTGATTAACAAATTGAGCGGACGTTTTACCGCTGATGACGAAGCTATTTTGGTCGCAGCAGCCGCGCGTATTGGGCGTTGGATAGAAAGTGGCAGCACCTATCCGGCCGGTGTGGAAGCCGAAATCGTCGATATACGCAATCAAATTCGGTGCGATCGCGGCACGGTTTTTGGCCTTGAGGCGCGCACCGGGCGTTTAGTTTCCATTTACGCCGATGGGGGCAACGGTAGAACACTTTCCTTGAATATGAAACTTGGCATTGCGGGGATGGTCGCAGTGACGGGTAAGAGCGTACTCATTGAAGATGCCTGGAACGATCCACGGTTTGATCGTAGCGTCGATCAACGCACCGGCTATCGAACCCGCTCCATGCTGTGTGTTCCGCTAAAAAATGGAACCGGGCAAACTGTCGGCGTTGTGCAAGCCATCAATCGCTCTGACGGCGACTTTACTGCTGAAGATTTGACGACGCTCGAGGCCGTGGCTGGTGTGGTGGCTATCGCGGTAGAGAGCGCGTTGCTTTTCTCTGATTACGAACGCCAGTTCCGAACATTGCTGGGAGCAATTGCAGACTCATATGATGCGGCCTTTCCAGCCATGGCGGGGCATGCCGTGCGTACCACGAAAATCGCGCTGGCAATTGGCCATCGCTTGGGTTTGTCACGCGAGGAACTCGATCTGCTCGAAGTCGCCTCTATGCTGCATGACTTTGGGATGGTGGCCATGGACGCTGCGTTGCTGATGAAAAATGGGAAGCTGACGGATAGCGAATTTGACAAAATCAAATCCCATGCAAGCTTGACGGAAGAACTGCTGCATCGCGTGCAATTCACCCGCAAATATCGGCAAGTACCGTTAATCGCTGCATCGCACCATGAGACACCTGACGGAAAAGGATATCCTCGTGGAATGGTCAGTGCAGAAATCCCATTTATGAGCCGTATTATTGCCGTCGCCGATGCGTATACGGCGATGCTGGCACCGCGCCCCTATCGAGCGCCTATGCCGCTGGCGGCAGCGCTAGCAGCGCTAGAAAACGAAAGCGGAAACAAATTTGATAGTCACGTACTTGCGGCGTTGGTCGCGCATTTGGATTCACCTGAGTTTGCCGATAGTGTTGTCTCATCGACCCCGCTGAATTTAACTAAGCCGCACTAAGCACAATGAGCATAGATCGACCCTCCGCCGCGCTGGGCAACGTTACTGATACCGAAGAGGTTGAGGCACAGGTGTTGGCAACGGTCAAACGATTTGCGCCGGGGCATGACTTAAACCAGATAGAAACCGCCTTCGGGTTGTTGCGTACCGCTTTTGCCGGAGAACTGCCAGGCTATCAACCGCTCAAAACGCTGTATCACAACAATTCACATACGAATGAAGTTGTACTTTGCTCCGCACGTATGTTGCATGGCTTGGCGCAGGGCGGGCGCGGATTGGATAGCGAGCACATAGACGCGGCAATTGTCGGCGCCTTGATGCACGACATCGGCTATTTAATGACCAACGAAGAAGCCAGCGGCACCGGTGCGCAATTCACGACCTCGCACGTCAATCGCGGTGTTGAATTCGCCAAAAAACACTTGGTGCATATTTCACCATCAACGCTTGCTGCCACTGTCAAAGTGATTCAAGTTACCGATCATCGACAACATCCTGATTGGGTCAAATTTGATAACCCGCAGCAACAGCTTGCCGCCTACGCCACTGCTACTGCCGACTTGATTGGACAGATGGCGAATCGCGAATATATAGAACGCCTGTTGTATTTGTATTTTGAGTTTGAAGAAGCCAAACTCGGCGGCTTCACCGATATTCACGATTTGTTAGAAAAGACCATAAGCTTCTATCGTCTGACAAAAAATCGCCTCGATCACGATCTCACCGGCTTATCAATGTATCTGCCACATCACTTCGCCCAAACCATCGGTGAAGAAAGAAATTTTTACACCGAATCAATCAACCGAAACTTGACCTTCCTCGGCGACCTGATGAAGGACAGCCGGCAAAAAAGGTTCGAGCGACTTAAGCGCGGCGGGATCGTTGATCGCGTGCTGGAGATGCAGCGACCGGGCGTGCATTGAGGGTTTGCAATTTCCGCAAGCGGTGATGACTCGGCTTGCGTTAATGCGGTAGTAGCGAACTGCGCAACGGCGTGTCACCAGCACCAACTGGTGATAGAGGGGAACAACGGACGCTACGCTTTAAGCTAACGCATGCCCTGCGGCGCGGAGAACTTCGTCGCAAAGCTAAGCGAAAAACGGGACAACTGCTGGGATCCCCAGCAAGCTTATCCAACACCGGCAATTGCCGAATCCGGTGCGATCGTTGGCAGTGTGATACTGAATCGGGTTCCCTCGCCAGGTGCGGAAGTCAGCTTGAGTGTACCCCCAAGTGCCCCCGTTATAAGGTTATGCACCAGATACAGGCCAAGCCCCGAGCCACCCTGACCCAGACGCGTGGTGAAGAAGGGATCAAATGCGCGCTTAACGATATCTTCCGCCATGCCTTTGCCATTGTCGGATACCACCAACAGCACTGTGTGAGGGAGAGTGTTGGCGTCCACGGTCGCTGATAGTTCAATCACGAGATCCTTACCGGCGACCAGCGCATGCACGACGGCATTGCTGACCAAGTTGGTCAGCACCTGTTCAATTGCCCCGGGGTAAGTGTCAAGCTCTATACCGGAGGGAATATTTACACGCGGCTTTACCGGCTGATTCTTGTACAAAGGCGACACCGATACCAGCGTTTCAGCGACCAGGCTGGCAAGATCAAAGCGCCGGCGACTCATGCTGGTCTGATCGACCGCCACTTGCTTGAAGCTCGATACCAATTCCGCCGCACGACGAATATTGCGTTCGATCAAATCGCAGGCGTTGCTGCTCGTACTGACGAAGGCATCCAGCTCCGAGCGCTTCAATGTGTTGCCAGCGACCCCCTGGCGTAATCCGTCCAGACCGGCCTGCAAGGTTGTCACAACGGTATACGCGTTGCCGACAGGAGTATTCAATTCGTGTGCGACTCCAGCCACCAATCCGCCCAGCGCAGCCAATTTTTCACTATGGATAAGCTGGCCCATGGCCTGCTGGAGTTCGGCCGTGCTGCGATCCAAAGCCGCGGTGCGCGCGGCAACCAGTTCTTCAAGACGCCCTCGATAGACTTCCAGATCGCGTGCAGTTTGTTCCCGTTGGGTGATGTCGGTGGAGACGTTGCACACCGAAACCGGCCTTTTGCCATCGCCGAACAGCGGAAATTTGATGCTCAGAAAGGTTCGCTTCTCGCCAAACCACTCAATATGCTCGACATACTCCGCTGCTTTGCCGCTCAACAACACCTCGCGATCACTTGCGCCTAATTGCTTGGCTAAGTCGGGCGGTAACAACTGTTCAAAGGTCTTGCCGATAATTGCCGTATCGGCACTGCGAAACAAATCTTTGTAGTACTGATTGACCATCAAGAAGCGACCGTTATCATCCTTTAGCGCAACCGCAGCGGGCACATGATCGAGAATATCCAGCAAGCGCCGGTCACTTTCGCGCATTTCCCGGCTCAGCGCCATGCTCATCGCAATCGGGATAATCGCAATACCGATGGGTCCAAGTGGCAAAGTCTCGGCGATCATTCCCAACCGCACCAGAAAACCCTGCGACGAAAACCCGACAAAGGCGACGATAGACGATGCGATCACCAAGGTGTTGAGGTTGCGCACCTTCCAGTAGTGGCGAAGCAGCATCACGACCGCCGAAATATTCAGGCCCATTGCGGTGAGCGAAACCAGCTTCATCCAGCGGCCATCAGCAGGGATGGAAACGGTGATCGACTCTCCCCATGAGGTATGGTACTGATGCAACAGAGGGGGGTTATCAAACTGAACGGTATAGGGCGAAAACAAGGCCATTAAGGTCACGAAAACCATGTCCGCAACCGCCACCCAAACAATGACCCGATTTTTGGAGCCCGTGTAGGACTGAACAAAAACGATCATCAATACGCAAGAAATACCGAAAGAGCTGTGCAAAACTCGAGTGAAATTCAAATAGTGTGTGACGTCTGTAGTGGCCAGAGTTGCAATCGTCGATAAGCCATAGATTACGCAGGCAAGGCAGGTTCCCGCCAGTAACAAATGGTCGCGATTTATCGGTTTGCGCAAGCCAAGCAAGGCGTGATTGAGCGCTGCATAGCCGCCTACCCCGGCGAGAAACAGCAGTGTTGGCAGGTACAGCGATGTCATTGCGATATTTTCTAATGTGCTGAGTGCCTGCGCGCCGCCATCGCCTGTATCTCAACGCGCATCAGCGGGTTGGTCAACGCGGCATGGATACAGGCTCTCACCGGTGCGCAGCTGGCGGGTAGCCAAGCTTCCCAAATCTCATTGAAGCGGGCTAAATCCTGGGCCTGTGGCAAATAGATGGTCACACTGAGTAAGCGTTCGGGCGAGCTATCGTTGTCGGCTAATCGTTTAGCCAGCATTCCCAGCATTTCCCTGGCTTGTGCGGCAATGTCGGCATCTAATTTTTCGGGCACTTCGCATAAAAAAAGTAAGCCGTTCCACGCCACCGTATCAGACCAACGGGCAGTAGTCCCACTGCGCACAATTTCTTCATTGTTCATGGCGCGGCGCCCGAAAGTCGGTCGTCAAAGATAGCAACTGCCCGTGTCCAGCCAGCCGAGGCACCGCGAATTTTGTGAGGAAAACATGAAATGAAGAAGCCATCGGCAGGCAGAACTTCAAGGTTGTGCATTTTTTCCAAATGACAATAGCCGATGTCGCGACCGGCTTTATGGCCTTCCCAAATAAGCGATGCGTCAGCGGTTTCTTGATATTTTTTTGCCGTGTGCACAAACGGCGCGTCCCAACTCCACGCGTCGGTGCCGGTAAGTCGGACACCGCGTTCGAGCAGATACATAGTTGCCGCGTAACCCATGCCGCATCCCGCTGACACGTAATCTGCCGCGCCATAGCGGCTGCCAGCGCTGGTATTGATGATGACAATTTCCAGTGGTGCAAGCGTGTGCTTGATGCGCGCCAATTCGTTTTCAACATCCTCCGCGGTGACCACATAGCCATCGGCGAAGTGCCGAAAATCCAGCTTAACGCCGGGTTGAAAGCACCAATCCAGCGGCACTTGGTCGATGGTGGTCGACGCTTCTTTGTGGCCCAGGGCTTTGTTCATAGTGCTATGAAAATGGTAGGGCGCATCCAGATGCGTGCCGTTGTGCGTGCATAAACTCACCAATTCAATTGCCCAGCCTTCGCTGTCGGGCAGATCGTCTTGTTTGAGGCCGGGGAAAAACGGCGCAATCTGCCCGAACGAGGACTGGTGATCGAAATATTGGATCTTTGGCGCCACGGCGGGCGGGTCACTCACTACATCGTTTTCGAGATAGATCGAAAGATCAACAATTTTCCTGGCCATTGAGGGGTTCCTGAAAGTTAGTGGCAGAGTGTAGCAAGCGACGATAATCGGGCATGGAGTCGACACTATCGACTATATCGATGAAACCAATCTGACGAGAATCTTTATGACAATGAAATCAACCGATCTACAAAAACAACTAGGACTCAAAATCAGCAGCCGCCTTGGCGCTGCCGGAATCCCCAGCCGATATGGCAGCGCGGCGGGTTTGGGCGACAAGCGCGAGCAACGCGAACAAGACCGTGCTTTGGGTTTGATGCCATTCGCTTGCAAATTGCCCTCGGCGCTGGTCAAGCAACTGCAGGAAAAAGGCGCGACGCATGAAGGTGGTATCAATGCATTAATGCTAAAGCTGCTAACCGGGGCGCTTGCCGCTTAAACCTAGAAACCTCAGTTGGACGCGCCCGAGTGTGCGACTGGCGGGGCGACTGGCAAGGCACGAGGAGGACGCAGGCTCCACCCCTGCTACGACGAGTAACGCAGTCAGGCGTCGCGCCAGTCGTGCAATCGGGTGTGTAGCGTACTCACCCGAAAGGTGAGCGACCCCAACAACGCGGAAGTCAGTAAACATAAGGAGTTCAGATCGAAAACAAGCGGTCAACTTAGGTTTCTAGGTTATATCCCCAACTGCCGCGCGGCAAGATCCTTCATGATTTCCTCCGCGCCGCCACCTATCATCATGACTTTAACTTCACGGTAGATACGCTCGGACTTAGTGCCACGCATGAACCCCATACCGCCCAAAATCTGCACGCTTTGGTCGGCGCAAAACTGCATAGTTTGTGTTGCGAGATTTTTCAACATGCACAGACGAGCGACCAATTGGTTTGGATCCCCGATCTTGTTCTCAACGCAAAAGGCCAACTCGTAGGCAAGGGTGCGCGAGGCATCAATTCGCATCGCCATATCGACTAGTTTGTGGCGAATTACTTGACGTTCACTCAATGCCATGCCAAAGGTTTTGCGTTCGCGCGCCCAATCGAGTGCCTCATCCAAGCATACTTTTGCATAGCTATACGCCATCACCGCCATGCCTAATCGTTCACTGTTGAAATTGCTCATGATGGCTTTGAAACCTTGATTCTCCTGACCTATGAGGTTCTCGACTGGCACGCGACAATTGTCGAAATGCAGTTGCGCGGTATCGGACGCCCACCAGCCCATTTTCTTTAGTTCGGTACGCGTCAGACCCGGCGTGTTGCCTTCGATCAGCAGCAGAGAAATTCCACCGGCACCTTTGTTTTCTGGACTAGTCCGCACGGCGACAGTTAAGAAGTCTGCGCGCATGCCTGAAGTGATAAAGGTCTTTTCACCGTTCACCAGATAGTGATTTCCATCGCGTACCGCCGTCGTGCGCAAATTCGCCACATCGGACCCGCCCGAGGGTTCGGTGATGCAAAGTGCGGCAATTTTGTCGCCAGCCAAAACGGCAGGAATTACACGCTGCTTAAGTTCAGCGTTACCCCTCGCGACTATCGGCGGTAGGGCGATGCCGTGCGACATTAATGAGGCCGACAGTCCGCCACAACCGGCACGCGAAATTTCCTCATTGGCAACAATTTTGAAGAATTCATCACAGGGCGTTCCGCCGTAAATTTCCGGGTAGCCCATCCCCAACAAACCGACGTTAGCTGCCCGCGCATAGAGTTCGCGGGGAAATCTACCCGCTTCATCCCAAGCTTCGACGTTGGGGGTAATTTCGCTCGCGACAAATGCGCGCAAACTATCGCGGAACGCGATATGTTCGTGGCTTAAATAGTTCGGGTGGTCGGGGAATTCAAAAGACATAGCGTGCGCTGGCTCCAATTAAATAATTTCTGCCGGGTGCTGGTTCAAAGTAGCGACCGAGGCTTTCATTGACGATCACGGTGGCAACATATCGACGATTGTTGAGGTTGTCGATTCGGAAAAACTCTTTGAACAGCAAGCGTCCGGTACGTTGTTCAAAACCGCAACGCAGGTTGGCAATACCGTAGGCGCTCGTCGCATCCGTATTGCCATCGTTGACAAAAACTCGACCAACGTGGCGTGCTTCAATTGCAGCATTGAAGCCGCTAGCCGCATGTCGCCAGGTGATTTCGGCGTACGCACTGGTGGACGGAATGCCGGGCATTTGATTACCGATGACAATTGCCGTGGCAGGCGAAACACCTGTGGCAGCGTCAAGGTAGCGGGCGCTCAAATGCGTGTAGGCTAGCGCCGCGCCAAAGCCATTGGCCAAGCGCGCTTGTGCCGCGAGCTCGACGCCTGAGCGCTCGGTGCGCCCTACATTGCGAAAACTGCTACGTCCGGCAGCGTTGGTAGCGATGGCAATTTCGTTGTCAGTGTCAACTTGAAACACCGCCAGATTGAGCGACATTGCACCGTTCGGCCGCCATTTTATGCCGCTCTCCAAATGACGACTACGCGCGGCTTGTAGCGCGAAATTTAGTCCCGCTGCGCCACTCGGTTGATAGGACAATTCGTTTAACGTTGGCGTCTCAAAACCGCGTCCGCTGCTGAGATAGAGATTGATTTCTGGCGTAGCGCGATAGTTAATTCCAAGTACCGGCGTGGTCGCCGAAAACGCAGTCGATCCGCTGTCGTTGCCGTTACCGGCGACGATGTAGTGATCGTTGGAGTCAATCAGGATTCGGCTGTAACGGATTCCGCCAAAGATGTTGAAGCCAGACAATGATTTCCACTGAACTTGCGCGTAGGCATCACGTGCCGTGACGTTATTTTCTTCATCGCGACGCAATGCGCCCTGAATGCCGAGCACGCCGCCAATGAAGTTTTGATAGCCACGCCGCGTCTCGTTCAGATCATCTTGGCTGACACCAAAGGTCGCGCTTAACGGCAGTTGTGCAGATTGGTGTGACCAGCGCAAATCCACGCCGCTGTAATCGCGTGACAAATCGATTACTCCACCCGGATGCGTGGTCGCGCTTTGTGCGGCGGCGGCGATAGACTGAAATTGAATGGCATCGCGCTTACCAAAATAAACTGCCACCGACGGCGTGTCATCAGCACCAACTGGCGCACTCAGGGTAAATCCACCTTGTTGTTGTTTCACCGATTTTCGTGCGTTGTAGAGCAGGGCGTTGTTACCTGCCTGTGTTGGATTACTTTCCATTTGCGAGCGCGTCAAACCCAGCGGATCTTCGGCGTTTGGCATCGCAAGATCGTTAGCCACCAAGATGAGATTCGAGCCCTGCCATGGCGTTGCGCTGAGTTTGACGTTCAGCGTTTCGCGCTCGGCCGAGCTGTGATCGCGATATCCGTCGCTGCGAAAACGCGAACCGCTGGCCACGTAGTTGAACGCTGGCGTGATACCAGACATTTTTGCAGCGACTCTTGTAGTGCCAAAACTACCAAAGGCAATCGACGCATCAAGCGCCGTATCTGGCCCGCCATTTTCAGTCATCAAACTAATAACGCCACCCGCTGCGTTGCCGTACAACACCGAAAATGGCCCACGCATTATTTCCAGACTCTCTGCTGAACTCAAATCGAAATGTGCGACTTGACCTTGTCCATCTGGCATGGTCGCCGGAATCCCATCGGCATACAGGCGAATTCCACGCACACCAAAACTCGCTCGGGCGCCGAATCCGCGCGAGGAGACTTGCAAATCCTGAGCATAGTTTTGACGGTTTTCGGCGTTGATGCCGGGCACCCGCGAAATCGCTTCGGACAAGTTGACCTGTAATTTCCCGTCGCGCAAAGTGTCATCGGAAATACGATCGATAGATACCGGCAGGTCGCTGGCCAGTTGCTTGGTGCGGGTGGCGCTGATGACAACCACTGTATTCTCGTCAGTTGAACTTGGCGCCTCCGCTGCAAACGCACAAATACTCAATGCGATTGCCGCCGCGCCAAGCGCGGAGCGATAAATCTCGCGATACCGCGCGGCGATTGACACGACCGAGTTTGCCGACGGCTACCGCGCGGCTCTAGTCGATGACCGCGGACTCGGCGACTGGTTGCGTTTGCTTGCTAAGCCGTGCAGATAATTGAGCAGCCAGTTCGTGATGACCCGCTTTGGTCGCAATCTCGACCAGCGTGCCGTCTGGACCTTTACGCCGCTCGTTTGCGCCATGTCCGATCAACAGCATCACAATTTCCGAATTGCCGTGCTGCACCGCGCGCATCAAAGGCGTGAGGCCGCCGGCGCCAGTACCTTCGATGTCGAACTCCAAACTTAACACTGCGCGAACATGTGTTGGATTACCACGATCAATCGCATTCATCAGCGCGTTCAATGCCTCAGGATTTGCGCGCTTTTGGCGCTGCTCCAAGCCGGTGGGCAGTACTTTGGCCGAGTAATTCACTAGTGATACTGCAACCATCGTAATCAGCGCCGCCAGCAATGGACCTTGCGTGATATTGAGCGCAGTCGCCCATTGATCAGGCAAATTCGCGCCGATGGCGAGCAACAAATAGAGCAGGAAAAAGAACATCCGCACATAAAGAAACACTGCCAGCAGAATCACCAAGCCCAATACCGCCATGACGATGCCGCGATCAAGGTGCGCTAACAACAAAACGCGGTCTGGCAAATTGGCAATAAGTGCCATGCCACTGACCAACATTAGCAAGGTAAATTCACGTGCTCGACGTTTCGCGACGATGTCCATAATTGTGGCCGTCTAATAAATAAGTGTTGGCAGCAATTTAACGCATTTCACGAATGATTAGCGCATATCTGCGCGCGTCTAAATCGGTCAATGAGATAATCCAGCAATGGACGATACACTTTTCATGCAGGTTGCGCTTGAACTTGCCCGCCAAGCCGCGAGTGCCGACGAGGTTCCGGTCGGTGCAGTCGTGGTAAAGGGCGGGCAAATTGTCGGCCGCGGCTACAACCAGCCGATTGGTCGCCACGACCCGACGGCGCACGCTGAAGTCATGGCATTGCGCGATGCAGCACAGCATTTGGGCAACTATCGTTTGCCCGGCTGCACCCTCTACGTCACGCTGGAGCCTTGCTTGATGTGCTGCGGCGCGATCTTGCATGCACGGATGGCGCGACTGGTGTTTGGTGCTAGCGACCCCAAAACCGGCGCGGCGGGAAGTGTGATGAATGTGTTTGCGGAAACTCGATTGAATCACCACACGGAGGCTAGCGGTGGCGTGATGGCACAAGAATGCGGCACGCTACTAAGCAATTTTTTTGTGGCGCGCAGACAACGCACGGTACTCGTCTGATGCGTATAACTATCAGCTTGCCAGCGCAAACACTACTCGTCCATGATGATACTTGTGCTTTGTTGCGCCACTATTCCGTATCGACCGCCATAAAAGGCGCGGGCGAAGCCAATGGCAGCTTTTGCACACCGCGCGGACAGCACATTATTCGCGCCAAAATCGGTGCCGACGCTGCCGCGAACACGGTCTTTGTCGGGCGACGACCTAGCGGCGAAATTTGGTCGCCAGAACTCGCGGCGCAGTTTCCCGGACGCGATTGGATGCTGACCAGAATCTTGTGGCTATCGGGCACGCAACCGGGACGCAATCGCCTAGGCAGTTGTGACACCATGCGCCGCTATGTGTATTTACATGGCAGCCCGGATACCGCCGTCATGGGGGTTCCCGGCTCGATTGGTTGCGTGCGTATGCGAAACGCCGACATCATCGATTTATTCGATTTGGTTGCCGCTTACACCCGGGTCGATATTGACGATTTTCGCGTTGTTTCTGGTGACTGGCTAAGCATGCAAGCGGATGCAATGCCATTACGTGCACAGATTTTCGTGATCGAGCAGAATGTGCCGGCCGAATTGGAAATGGATGAATTTGATGCCGTCAGTCATCACGCGGTTGCATTTGACGCTGCGGGCCAAGCAATCGGCACAGGTCGCTTGCTACCCGATGGGCACATTGGACGAATGGCTGTGACCGCAGAGTGGCGAGGGCAGGGCGTAGGTCGCGCGCTGCTGTTGCATCTGATGGATGAAGCCCGAGTCCGTGACTATCGCGAGTTACGGCTGAACGCGCAAACCCATGCAGCCAATTTTTATCAGCAGTTTGGATTTGCGCAAGTCGGCGGGGAGTTCATCGAAGCCGGTATCGCGCATTGCGAAATGGTGAAATCAATTTAGTGATCCAAGCCGTCGGTCTGCCGGAAAAAATGACCACGTTGCATCAACAACAGTAAGGGTAGGGCGGCGAGTAGTGTCAGACCAAGACCTAGAAACAGTCGTTCAAAGGCTAGCATCGCCGCTTCTTTGCGGATTATTCCATCAAGCAGCCACAACGCTTTTGTCGGCGCGAGATATTCACTGGTTCCGTGCGCCATCACCAGTGCCTTGAGTTGTGCCAAGCGTATCACCGTGGCATCCGACGCTTGTCCGACGTGGCGCAGCAACTCGGCACGATTACTATGCTGAAAATGAACTAGCAGCGTCGCACCCACGGCGATGCCGACTGAACCGCCAAGTTGCCGGGTCAAACTATACAAGCCACTGCCCGGAGCGATCTGCTGAGGCGGCAAATTACCCAGTGCAAGGTTATTGAGCGGGATAAAAACCATCCCGAGACCTATGCCGCGAAAAATCATCGGCCAGAGGAAATCGTCAGCGCCGGATTGTGCGGTGAATAGCGAGTGTTGCCACATTGAGTAGCCAAAAATCAAAGCGCCAATAACCACAAAGATACGTAAGTCCAGCGTAGTTTTTGCTGTCATACGCCCCATAATTCCCATTGTCACGCCCGAGGCGATGGCTCCCGGTAATATCACCAAGCCGGTTTCCCATGCTGTGAACCCGACAATAGTTTGAGCGTAAACCGGAAATAGAAAAATTGTGCTGTAAAGCCCCGCGCCGACCAGAAAACCAAACAGCAGTGATACGGCGAATTGCGCATCTTTCAGGATTCTGAGCTCAACCACCGGGTGCGGATGGCGTAACTCCTGAAACACGAACAACACTGCGGCGGTAGCACTGGTCAGGGACAGCGCGATAATCTCGCGGGAACTCCACCAGTCGAGCTTCTCACCGCGCTCCAACAAGGTTTGCAAGCAGCCGATGCTGAGTGCCAACAGTAGCAAACCGAGTCCATCAACCTGTTCGGCGCGTTCCCCATATTCGGAATCCGGTACGTACATCAGCGCTAACAATAGCGCCAAAGCACCCAGCGGCAAATTGATATAAAAAATCCACGGCCAAGATGACGCATCGGTGATGTACCCACCCAAAGTCGGCCCGAGCATCGGCCCGACCATAATGCCAAGCCCAAAAATAGCCATTCCCGTGCCTTGTTCTTTGGCAGGAAAAGTCTCATACAGCGTAGCCTGTGCGGTGGAAATCAGGCCGCCACCACCCAAGCCTTGCACGATCCGCCAAAACACCAGACTGCCAAGGCTGGTCGCGTTGCCGCACATCAATGAGGCAAAGGTGAACAACATGATCGACATGGCGATGTAATTGCGCCTGCCAACATAATTTGCTAACCAGCTGGATATCGGCAGCACGATGACATTGGCCACCACGTAACCGGTGGAGACCCAGGCCACTTCATCTAATGTCGCACCGAGCGAACCCATCATGTGCGGAATTGCTACATTGACAATACTGGTGTCGACCAGCTCCAACACGGCGCCCAGCGTCACGGTCATGGCGATGATGTAGCGGGCGGCGTAACGCTCCTCCGCCGTTTTGGCGCGGCGCAGGCCCGGCAATATTGGTCGCATCCTGGCGCTTTTTCTAGCGGGTGGTGATAGTCACAAACACGCTCATACCGGGTCGTAGCAGCTTTTGTCCGTCTGCGTTTTGCTTGACGCGAATACGAACCGGAACGCGCTGCACGACTTTAGTGAAATTACCGGTGGCATTGTCCGGCGGCAACAGTGCGAATCGCGCCCCGGTAGCCGGGCTGACCGATTCGACCTCGCCCGCAATATGCACATTGGGATAGGCATCGATCTCGATATCCGCTGCGTCACCGGCTTTGATATCGCGTAAATCAGTTTCCTTCAGGTTTGCCACCACCCAAATATTTTCCAGTGGCACGACCGATAGTAGTAGTTGCCCCGGCTGCACCAATTGCCCGGCTTCGACGTTTTTAGCAGCGACCACGCCGGTAGTTGGCGCAACAATACGGGTATCCGCAAGTTGATTAGCAATTAAGTCACGCGCCGCGCGTGCGGCATCGACTTTTGCCAATGCGGCGCGCAATCCCGCACTCGTGGCAGTGACTTGTTCACCCGCCGAGATAGCGGTTTCACGACTGGCTTTGACTTGCGCTTGTGCCGCTCGCGCGGTGGCTTCGGCGGCATCAAGCGACTGCGGCGAGACCATTTTCTTCATTACCAATTCACGCACGCGCTCCAAGTCCTTTTGCGCTTTGTCGGCATTGGCCAAAGTTTGATCAACGGTAGACCGAGCCGCCGCTGCTGAAGCCACTGCCGCAGCTACTTGCGCACCGGCTTGGCCGCTGATTTGTACCGCCGCTTTACCCTGATGCCCGCCCGAACCAGCGCTGCCAGCCGTGGCGAGCGCCAATGCTAAATCGGCTTCGGCTTGCGCCAAACGCACTTTGTAGTCGCGATCATCGATGCGGATGAGCAAGTCACCGGCTTTGACGCTTTGATGCTCACGCACGGTAATCTCGGCAATAAAACCGCCGACTTTGGGCAGCACCGGAACAATGTGGCTTTCGATTTGCGCGTTATCAGTGCTGACGTGCGACAACGCCCACCACCATTTCCATCCCAGCCATGCGGCGATAAAAACCACGACACCCAACAGTATGAAGCGGGTGGTGCGCGGTTTGGTCGATGATTCAGGTTCAGCAAGGATTTCTGTCATGGCATGGTGGAGATGTTGAAAATGCAGGGGCGGACATTAGCACACCGAGCGCGGCATGACCTTGATGCTGTAGCGATTCCGGCTAGCAATCCGCGCCATGCTGGTATCCGTTGCCCAGCTAATTTCATCGTAGCGAATCGTTCCATCGTCCGCCACGGTGAGCACCGTAGATGAGCGGGTGCCGTAGATCGGAGAGATAGGTGGCATTCGAATAAATGCAGCCGATAGCAACCGCTCCCACTCCAGAGAAATACCAGTTTGCGGCAAGGCTTCATCGGTATGAACGGTCGCATCGACCAGCAAATCAAACATCTTCTGATCATTGGGCAAAGCCGTTAATGCGGATTCTAAGGCTGCCCTGCCAGCACCAACTTTAGGCCATGCGCTATTGAGCAGATGATTCGAGAGTCCGTAAATCCCCGGTTCGAGTGCGCGCGTTTCACCATTCACATTGGACGAGCACCACAAGGAAACGCCGTCACCGACGAGCAGGTTATAGCCGTTGCATTGTCGGCCATAGGGAGCGCTGCGCGCTAAATAGTCGCCGGGTGATTCCGTTCCAGTCAGGAAATCCGCGACTAATTTCCCGCGTGACGGTCGATCATTTTGCATTTGTGCTGGATCGCGAAAATTGGTTAGCGCGGCAAAGCGACCGTCCACTGTCACGCCCATCCAAGTCCCGCCTGCTTCGATATCTTTGCCCGCCAAAACTGTTGGCGCATCATCCCAAAACTTTGCAGCAGCGGTCGGTCGGCGGAAAAATTCATCTCTATTGGCCGCGACCACCAAGGGATAGCGCGGATGAACTCGCCACGCGAAAATAATTAGGCACATGCGTTTTTTATCTAGCGATGGCGAGCGAGTTACTCGCCAGTTGGTGCTGGTGACATGCTGTCATCAACGCTCAGCGAGTAGGGCAAGGCTTTAGCTAGTGGGCGTGGCCCCGTTGGCGTTCCAAGATTGATTTCGCCGGTTTCCATCGCACTGCTTTGCACACAGATCAGCGCATCAAATCCGCTCTGTGGCGCTGGGGTGCAGCTCACCACTAAACCGCATTGTTGCTCGCCAGTTTGGGCAGAAAACACTGGTGCTCCAGCTGGTAATGTTGCTGTGTGATCGAAATGCACACCAAACATTCGACGCTTAATCTTGCCCAAATATTGTGTGCGCGCAACAATTTCCTGACCCGGATAACAGCCTTTGGTGAAGCTCACGCCGGCCACCGCGGGCAACTCCATATTGAGCATTTGCGGTACAAATGCTTCCTGGGTCGCCGCCACCACACGTGGCTGTCCTGCTTGAATTTCCAGCCATTGCCAAGCTTGTGTGCCGACCACACTGGCCGTTGCGCGCAGCGCTGTCCAGCGGGCAATTGCGGCCGTGGGTGTCACCGACAACAGCCAACGTGTCGCATCCAGTCGAATCGCTTTACCGCCATCGATAGCAAAAACGGTATGCGCTGCGGCATCAGCGTTCAAGTCAATCACCCCAATCGACTTGGAAACGCCGATAAGCGCCAATTCATCCGTCACCTCGGCGAGCTTTACTTTTGAGCGCAGCACGTACATCGAGAGCTTTTTGAGGATTCCCGGCAGCACATCGTTGGGTAGCATCAACAAAAAATCATCACCATCGCGCCATATCAACATGGTCGCCAACAAGCGCCCTTTGGGTGTGCACATGCCGGCAAAACGAGCCGTCACTGCATCAATTCCGTTAATGTCGTTGGTCAATAAATTGTGCAAAAACACGCCTGCATCTACGCCGCTGGCACGAATCAGTCCGCAATCGAGCAATGGTGCAATGACCATTCCATTTTGTGCAGCGTGCAGTTCTTGGGCTGCGGCGCCAAAGTCATCATGACTGGCGCTGATACCTTGTTCAGTCAGGAAATTTATCCACTGCATGTTCATAGGTGCGTTCCGGTTGAGAGAGACAGAATGCTATCATTTCCACCTGTCCTCAATCCGCGCAGAGTTTGTCCTGCCAAGTGACCGCTATGAAAACTCTCAAGATTATTTTTCTGCTCATCCTGTTATTTTTTACGGCAGCCATCTGGATCACGACGCGGTTTTTTACCCACGATTTGCCGCTCAACTCGGCCAGAGTCAGCTTTACCATTCCGGCCGGTGCAAGCCTGCAATCGGCAGCGCAGCGAATGGAGTCGGCGGGCGTTGAAATGCCCGCATGGCAGCTCACTTGGTTTGGGCGCGTCATGGGTCGCGCGTCAACCATTAAAGCCGGCAGTTATGAGATCGAGCGGGGTATTACAGCTATTGAGCTGATCAACAAGCTCACCCGAGGCGAAGTAACGATGGCTGATGTGCTGCTGGTGGAAGGTAAAACTTTTGCCCAGTGGCGCGCAACGCTAAATGAACACCCTGATCTTGCTCACGACTCGTTAAAGCTAAGCGATGAAGCAATTCTGAAGCGTATTGGCGCGCCGGAGAGTAATCCTGAAGGCATATTTTTCCCGGATACCTATTTGGTCGATAAGGGCAGTAGCGATCTGGAAGTCTTGCGTCGTGCTCGCGCTGCGATGGCTGTGAATCTCGGCAATGCGTGGGCTGCACGCGATACCTTGGTCAAACTCGCCGACCCTTATGCCTTGCTCACGCTTGCTTCTGTCGTTGAAAAAGAAACCGGACTGGCTGCGGATAGACCTCAAATCGCTGCCGTCTTCGCTAATCGTTTGCGCAAAGGAATGCCGCTGCAATCCGACCCCACGGTCATTTATGGCATGGGTGCCAAGTTCGATGGCAATTTGCGCCGCCTTGATTTGATGACCGATTCGCCCTGGAACACCTATACCCGCACTGGCTTGCCGATAACGCCAATTGCGATGCCCGGCATGGCCTCACTAATGGCCGTCAGCCGTCCGCCACCAAGCGATTACCTGTATTTCGTAGCTCGGGGTGATGGCTCCAGCGAGTTTTCCACCACACTCGAAGAGCACAACCGCGCCGTGGCCAAATATCAAAAATGACGAATGGCATCCGCGGACGGTTCATTAGCTTTGAAGGCATTGACGGCGCTGGCAAAAGTACGCAACACCAATGGCTGGTTGATCGTTTAAACGCGCAGGGCAGGGAAGTCGTTGCCACCCGCGAACCTGGCGGCACGCCGCTAGGCGAGAAGCTGCGCGCCCTGCTGCTGGCCGAGACCATGCACCTCGATACCGAGGCACTGCTGATGTTTGCGGCGCGCCGTGAACATGTCGAATCAGTGATCCGACCTGCCTTGGCGCGTGGCGCATGGGTGGTATGTGATCGCTTTGTCGATGCGTCGATGGCGTATCAAGGTGGCGGGCGAGGCCTGAGTGCGGTGCGACTGCGCGACTTGGCGCAATGGACGTTGGGCGATCTGCGACCTGATTTGACCTTTTTGTTTGATCTTCCGGTGGAATTAGCGCTGAAGCGCCTACGCGCGGCAACACCAAACCCGGACCGATTTGAGCGCGAGCAGGCTGAGTTTTTCGAGCGGGTGCGTGCGACTTATCTGGAAATTGCCGCAGCCGAACCACATCGTGTACGGGTAATCGATGCCAGATTGTCGCTTTTAGAAATTCAAGTGACACTTGAGAATATAATTGCAAGCTATTGATAATAATAAATTAGTTATTCATAAATCGCAATGGCAAGCGCTCTTGCGATTGGGCTTGGTGCGTCTGCCGCATGCGCTGCTACTCACCGGCGCGCCGGGACTTGGTAAGCGCCAATTCGCCGAGCAGTTGGCGAATTTGCTGTTGTGTGAGCGAATTGACGCAACGAACGCCACGCCTACCAGTTGTGGTGAATGTCCAGGATGCCGATGGCTAAGCGCCGATTCTCACCCCGACATTCGTTACGTCAGTCCGGAAAGCGATGACTCCGACGATGATGACTCGGATGGCGCTTCGGCCACCGAGAAATCGCCGGAAAAAGCTGTGTCGCCCACGGCGAAAGCCAAGGCCAAAAAACGCACTCGAGCCAGCATCAAAGTCGGCGCAATTCGCGAATTGGAAGACTTCGTTTTTGTCGGTAGCCACCGCCAAGGCCGTCGTGTGATTTTGATTACCGATGCCGATGCGATGAACAATATCGCGACAAATGCACTTCTAAAAATACTTGAAGAACCACCTGCAACTGTTTATTTTATATTGATAACTTCAAACAAGGATCGACTGTTGCCGACACTACGCAGTCGCTGCCGTCAGCTGGCTTTTGCTCGCCCATCGTTAGCAGTGGCCACCCTTACTTTGCGCGAACTGGGGGTGCCAAAGGGAAGTGAAGCGCTGCTTTCTTTGGCTGGCGGGGCGCCTTTGCAAGTTCAACGCTGGCATCAAGCTCAGAAGATTGACGGTCTAAAAGCGTTGCTAAAAACCTTCCAGCAACCCGGTAATAACCCGCTCGCATTAGCCGCCCGTTGGGATGATTTGTTGAAAAAGGATGATCAATTGAAAATGGAGTTTCTTGTCGAGGCAGTTCAGCGCTGGGTCGTCGACCAGGCCTTGGCTTCAAATACGCGCCTTAATTCCGCCACATTTACCGGCTGGCGTGGGCTATTGCAGTCTCGGCGAGCGGCCAATCATCCGTTGAATCAATTGCTTTTTCTGGAAGAATTGGCCAATCATGCGCTGCGTGCGACCGGCATAATGGCCTCTCCAGGACAGGTCGCAGCATGAGTGCTCCATTGCTGGTCGATTCGCACTGCCACCTTGATTTCCCGGATTTTGTCGGGCGGGAAATCGAGTTATTGGCCGAGATGAGAAGAAATGACATCGGTTGGGCACTAATCGCCGGTGTCACGTTAGAGCGATTTCCGGCAGTGCGACTATTGGCCGAGACTTACGCGCCTATATTTGCTGCCGTAGGCGTTCATCCGGACACCGAAGGTGAAGATGACGCAGCGCAAGAGCCCGATTTACAGACACTAATCGCCCTGGCAAATCATCCCAAAGTCGTGGCGATTGGCGAAACCGGCCTTGATTATTACCGTCTCAAAGGCGACCTAGAATGGCAGCGCGAGCGCTTTCGAGTCCATATCCGTGCCGCCTTGGCCACTGGCAAGCCATTGATTATTCACACTAGAGAAGCCGCTGACGATACTTTGCGCATCCTTAGGGAGGAGGGTGCAAGTGCCGTTGGCGGAGTATTCCATTGCTTTACCGAGACTATTGCGGTGGCCGAGGCAGCTCTGGATTTGGGCTTTCATATTTCCATGTCAGGCATCGTGACTTTTAAAAATGCACTTCAAATCAAAGAAGTAGCTAAGATTGTGCCAATTGACCGGTTGTTAGTCGAGACCGATTCACCCTATCTCGCGCCGGTGCCGTTTCGCGGCAAACAAAATCAGCCAGCTTGGGTAAAGCACGTAGCCGAGGAAGTCGCGCGATTGCGTGATATGTCTTTTGATGCGCTTGCCGTGGCAACGACGGACAATTTTTTCCGATTGTTTGCGAGCGCGAATCGTGGGTAGTTGTCAGCAGCCGAGGGCTAACGGCGTGTTACCAGCACCAACTGGCGTATGGAGACGCTTAGCCCTGTGGCTTGCAGTCAGCGTTCTGTCGCTGAGCAATTCGTCGGTGTTTGCCGGCGTCTACGAGACTATTTTGAATGCCGCCGAAAATGGCCACACCAGCGTTGTACAGGATTTGGTCGCGCGCGGAATGGACATAAATACCACCGATGCCGACGGCTCGACACTTTTGTTAATCGCTACGCGCGGCGACAATCCCGTGCTGGTCGAATATTTGTTGAAAAACCGAGCCAAGGTAGGAAAGTCTAATCGTTTCGGCGATACCGCATTGCATCTGGCTGCCAGCAAAGGAAGTACTGCCTGCCTGACGCTTTTGTTGGCTGCCGGCGCTGAAGTCAATACCAGCGGTTGGACACCATTGCATTACGCGGCCTATGGGGGTTTCGCTGAAGTCGTCGAGCTTTTGGTTGCCAAAGGTGCATTACTTGATACGCGCGCGCCCAACGGTAGGACCGCGTTAATGTTAGCCGCCCAAAACGACCATGCAGACGTGTCGTTAGTACTAAGGCGCGCCGGTGCAGACGCCGATCTAGTTGATTACGATGGGAAAACAGCCGAGGTTATTTTGAAAGAGGTTGGCAAGTCATCAGCAGTACGATCGAAAGAATCACGTTAGGTGACTTCGCATAATTTATATTATGTCAACTAATAAATATGTCATGATGCCAATCGCTCCACACTGAATCCCATGCTGATCAATGAATCCCAAGGAAATCTGGCAGACGGACTCAGCCAGCAAGCGCTATTGCGTCCCGATGCAACCGCAGTGCATCTCCCGACAAGAGTTGTGACCTTTCGCCAGATGGAAAATCTGGTCTGGAGAACAGCAATGTTCTTGCATGGGCAAAGTATCCAGCCTGGGGACGTCGTTGCACTTACCTTTATTAATGAACTAACGCTAATCGTCGCAATGTTGGCAACGGCAAGGATAGGTGCAACCGCCTTTTCAGTACCGCGAGCTACACCAGCTATCCAGCAGTCAGAAATGCTCCTTTTGGTAAACGCCAAATATATGGCCACCGACATAGTTGGGACAAACCTTGAGGGTCTGGTCACTTTGTTGCTAGATATCGAAGCACTTTTCAGGGAATCAATACCAATCGATAAGAGTCTCAGAGACGGAAATCCACATGCACCGTGGTTAATTTCTATGGGTTCAGGCTCAACGGGACGACCGAAACAAATCCCAGTTAGTCACTCGCTCTTTCAAGCAAGGATGGCACTTTACAGTGACCAAATTCCACCAAGCTCCAGTGATCGAGTGGCTTCATTGATCCATTCAGATTTCCCAACTGCCAAGTATTGGCATTTGCATGCAATCTTTTCTGGCGCATCGATTTGTTTGTTTGACAGAGGTAACACAAACCCGATCGAGCTGTGTCGGAACAAAAAAGTTACGGTTTTATACTCCGCAATTGTTCACGTTGAACAATTGATAAACCAGCTTCAAAGTGAGTCAAAAAACGCACTCGGATCGTTGCGAGCTTTGGTGCCAGTAGGATCCATTGTTAACGATGATCTGCGAAAGCGAATTTTAGTAATGCTTACGCCCAATCTCTACGTCCGATACGGAACAAACGAAACAGGACCAATAACAATAGCGGTACCAGGGGAAGTTCTTAGCGTTGCCGGTACTGTAGGTCGCCCTTCGTCGGGTGTGCAACTAGAGATTGTTGACTCGGAAGGAAAGCCATTGCCGACCGGCGAAATTGGACAAATTCGTCTTCGAAGTGCTGGAATTATTGACCACTATCAAAACGACACGGCGGCGAACGAGCGAGCTTTTAAGAATGGTTGGTTTATGCCCGGAGATGTTGGCAAATTCACATCGGATGGCCAGCTAATCTTCATGGGGCGATCTGATCAGATGATGATAATGGACGGAATCAACATTTACCCCGCTGAAATTGAATCCACGATTGCACGGCACCCTGCCGTATGCGATCAAGTGGCACTCCCGTTACATTCACCTTTGCATCAAGACATACCCGTGTGTGCGGTCGCTCTTTATCCGAAGGTAAAAGTTACTGAAAAGGAGCTCCTGGAATTCGCCTTTCAGCGGCTGGGTTCTCGGTATCCACGGCGAATAATTATTCTGGAAAAACTACCGCGCACTGAAAACGGAAAATTGCTGCTCCAGCAATTGACCCACGCAGTGGCTGAAAAGCTTCGCTCACCAGCTTAAGTTAGTACTATTCACAGCAACTCGCTGATGAAATCCTCAAATTTTGCGTTCTTGCCACGTGGAATTGAAGCCACTTGATCGATTGAAATGTTATGAGGAAACCCTAGCGTCGCCTTAAATGTTTCTATCAGACGCAGCATCTCTTCCCGCGTGAGCGCCCTCTCCGCCTTGATTTTCAGAACGACCTCATCAAGCCTACGCTGAATGACTTGTAGTTGTTGAATTGGCGCGATGCCAACCCAACGATCTTCGGGAAAACTCGGCCAGTGCGCGGTGCCATCGGGCAATTTCAACATATTCCTCTGCCGGCCCATGATCCGCTCAATGACTGGCAACCCTCTGCCACAAGGACAATCGTTCCCGCTCCGCGCATAATCTCCAATGTCGTAGCGGATGAGCGGCATGGCAAAATTGTGCAAAGTCGTAATCAGCACGCGGCCTGTCTCACCAGGCTTTGTAGGCTGACCTGCATCGTCAACGATTTCTACCAGGAGATTCTCTGATTGGATATGGTAGGCGCCGTGATCACACTGGAGCGCGATATAGCCCGCCTCTTCCGAAGAATAAACGTCGGCGATTTCACTGCCCCAGACGCTTCTGCACAGCTGCCGTGTTTCCTTTGTTAAGACCTCGCCGAATGTGCGTAATTGCTTTAGATTCGGCAAAGCGGTACCGCGCTGCATCGCCAGTTTTACAAGGGCATTGAGGTTAGAAGGGTGCGTAATCAGATAGTCTGGATTATTTTCAACCAGCCAATTCAATTGGTCGCCGATGTCCGCACGAATATTCATCACAAACACCGGGCCGGTGGCGATCACGCTGGCGGTCGAGAGACCCCAATTTGCAGCTTGACCGCTCTCGACATTGGATCGAATCGCCGCCAAGCTGCCCATGAAGTCGCGGTGCTGCCAGAAATGTTCGCGAAGCGTCAGCGCGCGCCAAAAATGACCGGTTAATTCAGTTTGATAAAAAGTCACCGGCGTACCCGTGGATCCGGACGTGCTAGCTTGCGAAACCTTGCCGTGCAGCGCTGCTACGTTCTGGTTGAGCAGAGAGTTACTCAAACGCTGAAGGTCAGTCCGGGTTAATACGGGCAATGCCGTGAACTGCTCAAATGACAATCGATTACCCGGCTGGAAATCTATCTGCTTCAGCGCATCCGCCCAGTGGCTAATCGTTCGAAAAGCTTCATCCAGGACCAATTGCAGTTGCCTAAGCTGCGCAACCCGAATCTCATCCGGCGACATCCACTGACTGCGCTCCAGTTGGAATTGCAACGCCAACGCTTGAGCACCGACGTCGCTCGGTATTGCGGGCCAGGCACAATTCGGCATTTGCGATGTAAAGGGCGTACCTGGAAATCTGGGCTTACTCATGGTCGTCTGCAATTGTCTCGCCGCCCTTCCCTGCTATGCCGAATTTGCAACTTCGGCAAGTTCTCAAATCAGTAGAAATCATTAGCGGCGAGCCTTTGCCGCTGCAGTCTGATCCGCCACAGGTGACGCTGCAGCGGGCGGCTTAGTGTCCTCAGGACTGACCATCAAAACGTTGGCGCGACTACCACCGTATCACGCCAAAACGTCAGCGCGGCGTACTTTTCAAATAAATCCGGCGGCAAAATCGACGACCTCGGCATGAACTGAACCTTCGAACGAACCTTGTGCAATCCTGTGAGGCCAAGTCCTTCGTCAAACGCCGGGGTATCCATGCTCACCGCATTGAAGTCATGCTTGAACGCCGGTTCGCCGATGAATTTGTAAATCAGCGGAATCACGTCATGCGGGCGTTGCGAAAGCAAATCGTAATCCACCACGAGCATCGACTTACCCTGCTCGCTATAAAACGCCTCCTTTAACGCTGACCACGCCAGCCCGACTAGGCGTGTGCGTTGTGCCAGAGTTTCTACCCGGGCGAAGACAGTGCCCCGCTCCGCTTCATTGGCAAACAACAAGGAATTTTCAAAGGGGTTGGCGCGATACAAGCGCTCTATGCTGTCCATCACCCAACCCACATTACGCACGCACGCAATGACCTTCGCGTTGGGATAAAGATCAAGCAAAGCGGGCATTCGCGCGGTCCACACGCGATTGGTGTCAAACACCACCTCCTGCGTCGTCTCGGCGTAGTAACTGTCGAACAGCCCTCGCAATAGCGCCCGGCGTTGCGACACGCTGACCTGAGTGGCCCATTCACTACCAGCACTCACCTGCCCCAACATGCCGCTAAACAAAGCCGCAATCGGGCTGGAAATGCCGGCATGGAAGCGTGGGTTCTGCTTCAAAATAGCCGATAGCAGTGTCGAACCGGAACGTGGCAAGCCGCTGATGAAATGAAATGTTTTTTCGCTCAAAATATTTTCCCATTTAGAAAATTTGCCCGCATTACTTTCAAATTGCACATGCCATGAATATTCGACCGCCAACCACAGCAATGACAGCAGCGTCTGTTACAAGCACTGGAAGCGCGCAAGCACAAGGTTCGTTTGGGTGCGCACCAACAATTAAAGTTTTCCCAATAAATGTCGTGTAATTGGATTAAGGAAAAACAGGTGTTTTTCTTGAAATCTGTTGGTCAAAATCGACTATCCTTAACACATAGCCATCAGCCGCCCAAGGACTCGTTATGAAATCACGCAAGCTACGCTCCCGGTTCCCTTCCTTTGGCGGTCGCTCAAGACGTTTCAATGCCCGCACCGCTTGCTCGCCACAGCGATATCGGCCTGCTTCGCAGCGAACTACGCGATCGCCAATCCCACCGGCGGCGCAGTGGTCAGTGGCACCGCCATTAATCAACCGTTGGGCAAGGTGCTAAACGTCACCAATAGCAATGGGGCGACGATCAACTGGCAGACGTTTAGCATCGCTCAGGGAGAGACCACCCGATTTATCCAACCCACCGCATCAAGCGCGGTGATGAACAAAGTCCTCAGCGCTGACCCAAGTTTGATTTATGGTCAACTGACTTCCAACGGCAAAGTTTGGCTGATTAACCCAGCGGGCATTTTGGTTGGCGCAAGCGGTAAAGTTGATACTGCCGGTTTTGTTGCCAGCACCTTAGGCGTCAGCCAACAAGATTTCCTCGCCGGTCGCATCAACATGACGGCGACTCCCGGCGCGGGCGATGTGGTCAATAACGGCAGCATCACTTCCCCTTCTGGCGGGAGCGTTTATCTGATCGGCGCCAACGTCCTGAACAATGGCGTGATCACCACGCCGCAAGGCGAAACCATTCTGGCGGCCGGCGCGACCGTACATCTGGTCGACTCGGCAACACCGGGCGTGCGAGTTGAAATTACCGGCGCTGAAGGCAATGCCACCAACCTTGGCGAGATCGCCGCCGAAGCCGGACGCATCGGCATTGCTGGCGTCATCGCGCGAAACTCAGGCAATCTCAATGCATCGAGCGTAGTCAGCGAAGGCGGCCGCGTATTCCTCAAAGCTAGTCAGGATGCTTACGTCGATGGCGCGGGTCGCATCGTCACCACCGGCACCAAAGGCGGCAGCGTCGATGTGCTGGGCAATCGCGTGGCGGTGATGGACAACGCCAGCATTGATGCCAGCGGCACGGCCGGTGATGGCGGCAAAGTTCGCATTGGCGGTGGCTATCAAGGCAAGGATACGGACGTAACGAATTCACAAATCACTTACGTCGGCAGAGATACTGAAATCAAAGCTAATGCGGGCTCAGTTGGTGCTGGTGGTACGGTGATAGTTTGGTCAGACGACACGACGCGCGCATTTGGCAAATTTGAAGCGCGTGGCGGTTCGACCAGCGGACAAGGCGGTTTGGTTGAAACCTCGAGCAAACGCGGTTTGGATGTCACAGGAATTCGCGTCGACACCCGCGCGGCAGATGGATCAGCGGGTAATTGGCTGCTTGATCCGACGGATGTAACAATTTTGGCCAACCCAGGCGTTGCGGTTGGTGGCGACTTTGACATCGTGACTGGAATATTCGATAACTTCACTGGCACAACGGCCACAATTCCAGCGGCGCTCCTCACTTCGCGTCCTTGACCAGCGACATCACGATTACCACGGCAAGTGCCGAGGCTGGCTCTGGCGACATCACCATCGAAGCCCTGGCCAGCATTGTCAATGCTGACCTTACCAATGACCGTGCGTTGAGCCTGCATGCCGAGCGCAATATTGTCATGGGGGCGGGCAGTTCGATCTCCTCCACCACCACCAAGCTCGATGTCAACTCTTGCAAAATGCGCATACAACGGCGACGGTGCATTACGCTGTCGCCGGGTGCGACGATTAACACCAACGGTGGCAACGTTTTGCTGGCAGGTGGAGCTGGCGAAACCTATGCCGTCGGCAATTCGATGCAACAGGCCGGTATTGCCCTGAGCGGCGCGGGCAATTCCACGCTACTGGTGGCAACATCACCATAATCGGTCAGGGCAGAGCCACTGGCAACGATGCCCATGGCGTGTCTATTGACAACGGCTCAATTGTTGACACCACGGGACTTGGAACAATTAGCATTACTGGTCAGGGCGGCGGCAGTGGAACTGGCAATCACGGCGTCGTGGTTGGCGCCTCGGGCACCGGAAATATCGGCACAGCGAGTGGCAGCATCACCCTGCTTGGCTTTGGCGGTGCTAGTGGCGCGGGTATCAAAATCGATGGCGGCTCCAGTGACCTCGGCTCAACTAGCGGCAATATTTCGCTGACGGGAACTAGCGGCACCGGATCTCAAGTCGTTGGTGTCGAGTTGATTGGTACCGACTTCAATACCGGCGGCACCATTACCATCGTTGGCACCAGCATTGGCACTAGCAGCTTCGGCAACGATGGCGTGGCGATGTCGGCCAACGCTACACTGACCACCGGTGCTGGCCTAATCTCAATAACCGGCACCGGCAGCGGAAATGGATGGCTTAGTCACGGTGTGTATCTGACTGGCGCAACCACCAGTATTGATACTTCTGGCGGCGGCATCACTATCGTTGGCACCGGCACCTCGGCCGGTCAAGGTGACGGTATCAATATTGACGGCGCAAGCCTTTCCACCAGTTCGGGGGCAATTAGCCTAACTGGCGGTAGCGGTGCAAATTCTTCCACTGGTAATAATCACGGCGTTACGTTTGTTGGGTGCGTCAGTTACGACCAGTACCGGAAGTATTGCTGTGGACGGAACCAGCAACAACACTGCCGGAGTGGGCAATCATGGCGTGTTTATTAAGAACTCGTCGGCGCTCGTGGCGGACAATGCCGCAACGATAGACATTACCGGCGCGGTGGCCTCAGTGCAGGGAGTTCGGGTAGCCTGGAAGGCAATACCGGCATTTATATCGACGATTCGCTAATCTCAACGGTAGCTGGCGACCTGACACTGACCGGCACTGGACATGGCGATAGTCCGCACAGCCATGGCATTTCGCTTTCCACAGGCGCCTTTTTATATAGCAACGGCGGCGGTAATCTCACCCTGACCGGAACAGCAAGTACTGGGACTGGCGGTGGGTCGAAGGGTATTTCAATTTATAGGGCCGACTTGCTAACCAGTAGTGGTGGCAGTCTGACGCTGGTCGGAACCGGCGGTACTTCTGACGACAGCGGTAACGACGGCGTGTTCATTTGGAACGATGGCATCGCCCACTCTATTGACGTATTTGGTGCTGGCAACATGTCCATCACCGGCTACGGCGGCGGTTATTCAGCCGGCGTCCAGCTCGCCTCCGGCAGCAAACTAACCACCGACACAGGTAGCTTGGAAGTTATCGGTGAATCTGGATCCCAAGGTTTTTGGGCGGGAATATTCGCTCAAGGCGCGACCATTGAATCCAGTGGCGG
>JADKHX010000014.1 GCA_016721505.1 Rhodocyclaceae bacterium
GAGTTTGACCTCGACGCCGAGGGCAACGATGCGCTGCATTTCGGCTTCCAGCACTTCGCGCGGCAGGCGGTATTTGGGGATACCGAAACGCATCATGCCGCCGAGGAAGGGGCCGGCGTCTTGCACGGTGACGTGGTGACCGAGGCGGCGCAGATGGTAGGCGGCCGACATGCCCGATGGCCCAGCACCGACAACCAAAATCCGCTTGCCGGAATCGACGCTGACGGGGGCAAAAGCCCAGCCTTGTTTTAGCGCTTCGTCGCCGAGAAAACGTTCGACCGAATTGATGCCGACTGGCGAATCGATCTTGCCGCGATTACAGGCGCCTTCGCAGGTGTGATAGCAAACGCGGCCCATGATGGCGGGGAAGGGATTGTCGCGCGTCAGGTGACGCCAGGCGGTTTCGTAGTCGCCGGATTCGGCGTGGAACAGCCAGCCTTGGATGTCTTCACCAGCCGGGCATTGCTGGTTGCAGGGCGGCAGGCGGTCGACATAGACCGGGCGCTCGGTGCGCCACGAGCCGGTGTGATTGGCCAGCGAGGAGCCCGGATTGAGCGTGATGGCAAAGGGTTTTTCCATGTCAGGCTCCTCCTGTGAAGCGCAAGCCGTATTTGCGGATGTTTTTGTCGGCCATGCCCTGGATGCGGGCGATGGTGGCGTATGCCGGTGATTTGCCGAATAGATGAGCAAAGCGCTTTTGCGGGCGCAGATATTCCTCTACCGGTAGCCGATGACGGATTGGAGAGGACGAACTGAGTTCACCGTATTCGGCCTCGAACACCGGGAACAGCCCGGTCTCTTTGGCGAGGCGCGCCATGCGGATGGTGTCGTGCGATGCGGTGCCCCAACCGAGCGGACAAGGAACCAGAATGTGCAGGTAGCGGGCGCCGTGAAAACTCATGGCCTTGGTGACCTTGTATTCGAGATCGCGCAGATCGGCGACGGTCGCCGTGGCAACGTAGGGAATGCCGTGGGCCATGGCGATGGCGGGGACAAATTTGCCTTGACCGAAACTGTTGCCGGGGTGTTCGCCGACCGGCATGGTGGTCGCCGTGCGCGCCGCCGGTGGCGTGGCCGAACTGCGCTGGACGCCGGTGTTCATATAGGCTTCGTTGTCGTAGCAGATGTAGAGCACATCGTCGTTGCGCTCGAACATGCCGGAGAGGCAGCCAAAACCAATGTCGGTGGTGCCGCCATCGCCGCCTTGAGCGACGACGCGGATATCGCCATGCTGACCACCCTGGCCCTTTGCCTTCTTGACCTTGATCGCCGCCGCGATGCCGGTGGCGACCGCAGCGGTATTGCCAAACAGCGAATGAATCCACGGGATTTGCCAGGAGCTTTCCGGGTAAGGCGTGGAAAAGACTTCAAGGCAGCCGGTGGCGTTCGCCGCAATCAATTGCCGGTTGGTGGCTTTCATCGCCGCGTCTATCGCATAGCGCGCACCGAGTGCTTCGCCGCAACCCTGACAGGCACGGTGTCCGGAGTTGAGCGAATTGGTGCGCTCCATGTTGGACTGCACGCTGCGCTCTTCCGGCGCCAGCAAACGATTGCCGACAGTGAAGGTGCCGGTTTGATAAAACTTCACGGGTTGCATGGACATGATGAGTCCTCTCTATTCTTAGCTTGAAATAACTTGTTCGGAGTGCCGCGTGATAGTCGAGCGAAGCGAGCCAACCAAAAGCCTCCCCGCGAGGGGAGGATGGGAGGGGCGGGCCCATTTACAGTGTTTTTGTATTTTCATCATCAGAGGGTTGAGTAATCGGCGAACGCATTTACGCAATTCGTGAGGCGACGGTGCCGAGATCGCGCAGGATGTTTTCAGCGGCCGGGCCTGAGCGGCGTTTGCTGCGTTCGCGTTCGAGCTGCTTATTGACCGTTGTCCAATCCAGATCGAGAAAGGTCAGCGGTTCCAGTTCGTCGCGCCCGGCTTTGTCGAACAGCGCGTGCAGCGACTTCTTGGTGATCGCGCGGCCGCCAAGACCGGCGATGACGGTGTAGCCATGCAGTTGTATGCCGGAAAGTGCCATGCGCACATCGGAGGAGACAATGCCGCCTTTGCCGACTGCCAGACTTTTCTCCAGCACCACCACGCGCTTGGCGTTCTTCAAGGCTTCGCGCACATTCTTGAGCGGAAACGGGCGATAGGAGGTGATGCCGAGCACACCGATCTTGACACCGGCATCGCGCATTTCATCGACCGTGTCTTTGATCGTGCCGAGCACCGAGCCCATGGCGACGATCATGGTTTCGGCATCCTCGCTGCGATAGGTGTGCGTGAGGCCGCCGGTCTCGCGACCGAAGATCGCCTTGAACTCGGCCGCCAGTTCGGGGATGCGCTCCAGCGCCTGCATTTGTTTGGCATGCGCCAGATAGCGGACTTCCATGAAAGCCTCGGGCCCGACCATCGCGCCGATGGACACCGGATCGGATGGATCGAGCACCTGACGCGGCACATAGGGGGGCAGAAATGCATCGACTTGCGCTTGCGTTGGCATATCGACGCGCTCGTAGGCG
Source organism: Rhodocyclaceae bacterium (assembly GCA_016721505.1). GTDB lineage: Bacteria > Pseudomonadota > Gammaproteobacteria > Burkholderiales > Rhodocyclaceae > JADKHX01. Next base: position 2,518 of record JADKHX010000014.1, read on the forward strand.
TGAGTGAGGATGAAGCCGTCCATGCACACCATCACCGGCAGGCTGAGTTCTTCGGCCAGCTTGAAGGCTTGGATGTGCAGATCGAGCGCTTCCTGATTGGTCTCGGCGAAGAGTTGCATCCAGCCGCAATCGCGCTGCGAGAGTGAATCGGAATGATCGTTCCAGATGTTGATCGGCGAGCCGATGGCACGATTGGCCACCGTCATCACGATCGGCAAGCCCAGGCCCGAGGCGTTGAACACCGCTTCGGCCATGAACAGCAAGCCTTGCGAGGCAGTCGCCGTGTAGGTCCGCGCGCCGGTGGCCGAGGAGCCGATGGCGACGCTCATGGCGGCGAATTCGGATTCGACGTTGATGAACTCGCAATCTTTGAGTTCACCGGACTTGACCATCTCGCCGATGCCTTCAACGATGTGCGTTTGCGGCGAAATCGGGTAGGCACAAATCACTTCCGGTCGGCACAAGGCCACCGCTTCGGCAACGGCGTGTGAGCCTTCGGTTTGCTTAAGCATGAGTCGCCTCCTTGTGTTTCGCTTCTTCCATCTCGGCCCGCACAATATTGAAGGCCTCGGTCGCGCCGGCGATATTGCCGCTGGCAACCTTGCCGGAGAACTTGGCGTTGATTGCCTTGATCACCGAGGCCAGCTGAATGACCCCCGACACTGCGGCAAAGCCGCCGAGCAAGGGGACGTTCGGCATCGGCCGGCCAACATGCTTTTGCCCCAACTCGGTAGCCGAGACAGTGCATAAGCGCTCAGGCGGCCAGTCTTTGATCAAGTCGCCCAGGCCGAGCTCGACGAAACTCTTATTGGTATTGATCAGGATGTAGCCACCGGGTTTGAGTCCGGCGAAGACATCGACCTGATGCAACAGAGTCGGGTCCTGAATGATCAGCGCATCAGGCTGCATGACCGGTTCGCGCAGACGAATCTCGGCGTCGGCGATCCGGCAAAACGCCACCACCGGCGCGCCGGTGCGTTCGGAACCGAAGCTGGGAAAAGCCTGTGCGTGGCGGCCTTCTTCAAAGGCGGCGATCGACAACATTTCGGCCGCCGTCACCACGCCCTGCCCGCCGCGTCCGTGTATGCGGACCTCGAACATTGCCATTGCCTACTCCTTTCAATGGTTCAGACTTGCCGCTTGTCTGCTATTGCGAAAGGCGTAGCTTAGATATTTTGTCGGCGAATCCTTTGATCCAAATCATGAATGTGAGGATTGATTGCAATATGAGCGCGTCGCATTCAGCTTGACGGCGTGTGGCCAGCACAAACTGACACATTTAGGTAGCAACAAAAATCTCATCTGCTGCAGCGACCGTGGCGGCGATGTCTTCGTAGCTGTGTGCCGCTGAAACAAATCCGGCCTCGAACGCCGCCGGTGCGAGATAGATGCCGCGATCGAGCATGCCGTGGAAAAAATGATTGAAAGCATCTTTGTCGCAGCGCATGACTTCGGCGTAGGACGTTGGCAGTGTTGCGGCGAAATAAACTCCGAACATGCCGCCAACGGATTGCGCGCAAAAGGTGATGTTGCGCGCTCGGGCGCAGGCGTTGAGCGCATTGACCAGCGCCAGTGTTTTGCTGGTGAGCGCTTCATAAAATCCCGGCGCGGCGATTTTTTTAAGCGTAACCAAACCGGCAGCAACCGACAGCGGATTGCCCGATAAGGTACCGGCTTGATATACCGGCCCCAGCGGCGCGATTTTTTCCATGATCTCGCGGCGGCCACCGAAGGCGCCCAGCGGCATGCCGCCGCCGATGATTTTGCCAAAGGTCGATAGATCCGGTGTGATGCCGTACAAGCCTTGCGCTGAATTCGGACCGACACGGAACCCGGTCATCACTTCATCGAATATCAGCACTGCACCATGTTGCGAGCACAGCGCACGCATGGCTGCGAGAAATTCCGGTTTAGGCGCGATCAAATTCATGTTGCCGGCCACTGGCTCGACAATCACGGCGGCTATTTTGTCGCCATGGGTTTTGAAGGCGTCGTGCAATTGTTGCGCGTCGTTGTAATCGAGCACCAAGGTGTGTTTGGTGAAGTCTGACGGTACGCCTGCTGAGGAGGGATTACCGAAGGTGAGCAAGCCGGAGCCGGCCTTGACCAACAAGCTGTCGGCGTGACCGTGATAGCAGCCTTCGAACTTAATAATTGCGTCGCGCCCAGTGTAGCCGCGTGCTAAACGAATCGCGCTCATGGTGGCTTCGGTGCCGGAGGAGACCAGACGCACCATATCCATACTGGGTACGCGTTTGACTAACAGTTCGGCCAGTTCAACCTCGCCTTCGGTGGGCGCGCCAAATGACAAGCCTTTGGCCGCTGCCTCCTGCACTGCATACACCGTGTCGGCATCGGCGTGGCCGAGCACTAGCGGGCCCCACGAGCCAACGTAGTCGATGTAGCGTTTGCCGTCAGCATCCCAGACATAAGCGCCTTCACCACGGGCAAAAAACAGTGGCGTGCCGCCGACCGAACGGAAAGCACGCACCGGAGAATTGACGCCGCCGGGAATGGTTTTTTGAGCGCGGGAAAATAGAGTTTCGTTGTTGCTCACGATGGTGTCGCTCCTACCGGTTGTGTAAAAAATGACGCGTAATTTTTTGCCTGTAATTGGATATCTTCGGCGGTGAATAGGTCGGTGATTACGGCAAGCAAATCGGCTCCTGCGGCGATGACGCTGGGAGCGTTTGCCAGTGTAATGCCGCCAATCGCCGCTACCGGCAGACCAAAACGTCTTGCCTCGCCAAGCAATGCAAGGCTAGCTTTAACTGCCGCCGGTTTGGTGCTGGAGGCGAACATGCTGCCGAAAGCAAGATAATTTGCGCCACTTGCGGCGGCGCTTTTTGCTAAGGACAAATCGTTGTAACAGGACACACCTAGCAGTCGAGTTGGACCGAGCGCCTGGCGTACAAGAGCCAAAGAACCGCCCGCATCGTCGCGGCCAACATGCAGACCATCAGCATCAAGTTCGATGGCTAGGTCAAGGTCGTCATTAACGATAAGTTTTGCGCATGCCGCATGGCAGATCGGCAGCAGCGCCGCGATTTGTTCGCGGCGCAATGGCTTCGGTGCCAACTTGTTGCGGTACTGCACCAGTGCCGCGCCACCGGTAACTGCAGCCTGCACCATCGCCACCAAAAGTGAGGTTGATGCTTGGTCGGGGGTAATGGCATATAGCCCGCGTAATGTTGGCTGCACTTGATTGATTGCGTCAGTTGGTGCTGGTAACACGCTGTTAAAGCGGCGCAGCCCTGTCCTCAATTGCGGCGATGTCTTCGTCATCCTCATCGTCATCACGCGACCAAAATAATCGGTCGGGAATGAACTGTCCCATGCCTGGACGAAAGCCCGCCTGCAGTGTGCGCCAGGTGTATTCCTGCGCACCTTGCACTGCATCGGGAATGTCGGTGCCAGTGGCCAAATGTGCGGCAATTGCCGAGGCTAGTGTGCAGCCCGAGCCATGGAAACTTCCGGCTAGACGTTCCCACTTGTCGCTACGCACCACGCCGTGGGAACCGTACAAAGTGTTGATGACTTGTGGTGTTGCTTCATGGGTGCCGGTAATCAACACGTATTCACATCCAGCCAATACCAAACGCCGCGCGCACTCGATGAGGTTGGGACTGCCGCCACTATCGTCTTCGCCGGTCTCTTGCGCCAGCCGTCGCGCTTCCAAGCTGTTGGGCGTGAGAATGGTGGTTTGCGGCAGCAACAAGCTAACCATTGCGTCGATCATTTCTTCACCGGCGAATTGATCACCACGGCCAGAAGCCAACACAGGGTCGAGCACCAGCGGGATATCGGGGTAATCAGAAATAATTTCGGCAATTACCGCGATTGCTTCAACGCTACCAAGCATGCCTAACTTGAATGCGGCTACCGGAATGTCTTCGAGCAGCGCACGTGCTTGATCGGCAATCCAACCGGCATCAATTGGCAATACCGCTTCAACACCGGCGGTGTCTTGCACCGTCAGTGCAGTCAGCACGGACAGCGGGTGACAGCCGAGGCTGGCAAGTGTCAAAAGGTCAGCCTGCATGCCAGCGCCACCGGTGGGATCAGCGGCGGAAAAACATAGAACGACGGGCGGCGTGGCCGGAGTAGAAAAATTGGCGGCGGACATAGCCACAGAAGGGCGTTAAGATAGGGGTCGATTCTAACTCAGCGTTTTTTCATGACTACTAACGTGGCGGCCGGCGTGGCGAATAAAAAATGGATGTGTCTGATCTGCGGATGGATTTACGACGAAGCTGCGGGCTGCCCCGATGAAGGCATTGCGCCAGGAACAAAGTGGAGTGACGTTCCACCGAATTGGACTTGCCAGGAATGTGGCGCCCGAAAGGAAGATTTTGAAATGCTGCAAATATAGTTATCATGCAGCTGTGAATGGTGTTCAGGAGATCCTTATAACGTGAGTGAGATTTCACAACTTGCCGGCATCAAGGTTATGGTCATTGATGACTCCAACACCATACGTAAAAGTGCGGAAATTTTTCTTAAGCAGGCCGGTGCTGTGGTGGTCCTGGCTGAAGATGGGTTCGATGCACTGGCCAAAATTAATGATCACTTGCCCAATGTCGTGTTTTGCGACATTTTGATGCCGCGCCTGGACGGCTATCAAACTTGCGCGCTGATTAAGAAAAATCCGAAGTTTTCCACCACGCCGGTAATTATGCTTTCGTCAAAGGACGGTTTGTTCGACCGGGCGCGCGGGCGCATGGTTGGCTCGGATGAGTACCTGACCAAACCTTTTACCAAAGATAGTTTGCTTGCCACGGTTGCCACGCATGCGGTGCCAAGGGCGAGCTAATGCCGTAACGATTAGGTACATCACTCTGAAAGGAAAAATCATGCCTGTCAAAAAAATTCTGATTGTTGATGATTCACCCACCGAACGCCAAGCGCTCACCGAGTTGCTGCACAAACACGGCTATCAAATATTTACGTCTGAAAGTGGCGACGAAGGTGTTGCAAAAGCCAAGGAAGTAACACCCGATTTGATTTTGATGGACGTGGTTATGCCTGGCACCAATGGTTTTCAGGCTACCCGTGCGCTGACTCGCGATGAGGCGACAAAACACATTCCGGTAATCCTTTGCACCACCAAAGATCAGGAAACCGATAAGGTCTGGGGCATGCGCCAGGGTGCGATGGATTATTTGACCAAGCCTGTCGATCCCGCTGCGCTGATTGCCAAAATCGCGGCGATACCTTAAGCCACTCAACAGACTATCGCGCTCAATAGGGACTGCCCGCACTCATGGCCAAACGTATCAGCCTTCGCGAATTTCAGCAAAACCTTTCAATGCGTCTGGGCTCTGCCCAACGTGGTGAAAACTCGCGTGCGCTGTTAGGCGTCGCCTCGGGGCAGGGTGAGGATTCGCTATGGTTGTTCGATTTGGCCGATTCAGGTGAAGTCGCACCGCTGACCACTTTGACACCTGCACCACTAACCAAACATTGGTTTGCCGGTTTGGTAAATATTCGCGGCGCACTTTATAGCGTGGTTGATTTTTCAGCCTTGCGTGGCGGCGAAGCAACACCGCTCAATGCCGAAGCCCGCTTACTCCTAATCGGTACCCGGCACGGTATCAATAGTGCCTTGTTAGTCAATCGTACGCTTGGACTATTTGCGCCGGATACACTAACGCTCACTGATGCTAGCAGTCAGAAAATTCCAACGGCCGACGCCGCATGGCGCGGCAAGCGATATATCGATAGCGCTGGCACGAAATGGACGCGACTACGTATTCCGGCGTTGCTAGCCGATCCAGCATTTTTGGATGTTGCCGAAACGGCGACAAAAAATAGTGGAGTTAGCGCATGAAGTACCGTGCAATTGACTACTGCGAATTCCATTTGCCTCACTACCTGTTGCTGAACTTGTTACCGGAAGGTATCTGCCATGTCCATGATTAAAAACTTGCTCGCCAAATTGCAAAAAAATGCCCCGACTTCCGTTGCTGGTGCGCCCGGTGGTGGACCGGCACCCGTGGGTAAACCTTTGCCCTTGATTGGTCACTTATCGCTTCCTGTCCAATACCAGATTCTTGGTGCGCTATTTGTCGGCATGCTGATGGTGGCTTTGACAGGCTTGTGGTTACAGAATCGAACTGCAACGCTGGCTACTGGCTACTTGATCGTTACTGGCCAAATTCTTCCGCTGGCGCAACAAATTCCTAAGGCAGCATCAGTCGCACTGAATGGGCAAAAGGCTGGTTTCTTTGAGCTTCGAACCGCGCGCGCAAACTTTAACGAACTGATTGAAAAGCTGACCAATGGCGGCGACGTCGAAGGCATTATTTTGCCCCCGACCTCCCCTGCCTCTCGGCCAGCGCTAGACCAATTGCGCAAATCCTGGGCAGAGCAGGACAAGGATTTGACTCTGTTGTTGGGGCAGGAAAAAGGCCTGAGTCAGCTGGCTGACATGGCAGCAGAAGCCCAGCGCCAGAGCCTGAAATTGGAGATGGGTGCCCAGAGATATGGTGGCGATGTTTCCTATCGTAACGAAACCATTATGCGCAAGTCGATTGAGCTTGGCTGGGTACCAGGTTTTGATGAGGATACCTATGCCAATTTAGGTGCTGACCTCAAAGAACTCATCGAAACTCTTGAAACGCAAACCAAAGTCGAAAAGTTTGCGACAGTGAGTTACCAAACAGCCTTGAAACTGATGCTGCGCGCCTGGGAAGATTTGCCCAAAGACATTGTCCCGCTGACGAAGGCACGTGGTATTGGCATCCAACTCAATGCCAATGCGAAAAAACTCGGTGAGAGTACTGATGCCTTGGTTCAGGCCTATCAGGCCGAGGTGTCACAGCAAAGTTTGACCGCAGTGATAGCGGCAATTGCCGGATCGTTTTCTTTCTTGATGCTGATCGGCATTGTCAAAGTGTTTCGCGATGATGCCAATCGACGTAGTGCAGATGCCTTGCGTATGCAACGTGTGGCTGAAGCCGACAAAGATGCAACGCAGGCCGCTATTTTGCGCTTGATGAATGAAATGGGCGACTTGGCCGACGGCGATTTGACCGTGCGCGCAACAGTGTCCGAGGACATCACGGGGGCTATTGCCGACTCGGTGAATTTCACGATTGAAGAGCTCAGCGTGTTGGTCGGTCGGATCAACAATGCCGCTGCCCGGGTGACCACGGCGACTGACTCAGCACAACTAACATCAGGCGAACTACTCGCCGCGACCGAAACACAGGCGCGTGAAATTCAGGTGGCTGGTGAGCGTATCGGTACGATGGCAAAATCCATGACTGAAGTTTCCAATAGCGCTTTAGAGTCTGCACATGTGGCGCGACTCTCGCTCGATGTGGCGCAAAAAGGCTCCAGCGCGGTGGCAGAGTCGATTACCGGTATGAACGAAATTCGTGGTCAGATTCAGGAAACCGCCAAACGGATTAAGCGACTTGGTGAGTCCTCGCAGGAGATTGGTGAAATCGTCGAACTGATTTCCGACATTACCGAGCAAACCAACGTCTTGGCTTTGAACGCTGCTATCCAGGCCGCATCGGCCGGTGAAGCAGGACGCGGCTTCTCAGTGGTTGCTGAAGAGGTGCAACGATTGGCTGAGCGTTCTGGCGAGGCCACCAAACAAATTGCAGCTTTGGTCAAGACGATTCAAACCGACACCCACGATGCGGTTGCCGCTATGGAAAATTCGACCCAAAACGTGGTTGAAGGAGCCAAGCGGTCTGACGCGGCAGGGCAGGCTTTGACCGAGATTTCTACCGTGACACAAAAGCTCGCGCAACTTATCGAAACAATTTCCAAGGCCACTCAAGAACAGTCAGTGGTTGCCTCTGGTGTAGCGCATTCAATGGAAGGAATTTTGCATGTGACCGACCAAACGACTACCGGCACACAGCAGACCGCCGTTTCGATTGGTGAGCTCTCGGCGCTGGCGGTAGAACTCAAAGGCTCGGTCTCTGGCTTCCGAGTTTGATGATTGTGAGCTTTGTGATTAACGCCAAACAACAAAGCAGGATGCCAATTCTTCTATGAGTCTGGATCTCGATATCGGCCCATTGTCTTGGGTCAAGAGTGAAATCGATCTTGCCCTGGAACGCACCAGTGCAGCTTTGGTTGCCCATTTGGCTAATCCCGGTGGCAAAGAGCTGGCTGATGCGCGGGGGCATTTGCATCAAGCCAACGGCGCACTGGCAATTGTCGGCTTGGCTGGAATTTCTGAATTTTGCGACAGCATTGAGCAACTGGTAATTTCACTGGCGGAAGGCAATACCCCATGGACTGAGGAAGCTGCTGCGACAGTACAGCTTGGTCTGTCTACTTTGCGTGGCTACCTCGATGGCCTGATGGGTGGCGAACCCAATCAGCCACTCAAACTTTTACCTGCGTTTCAGTCCTTGTTGCTCGCACGCGGCTTGGCTGCGCCTGAACCCGCTGCGTTGTTCTTCCCCGACCTTACTCAGCGTCCACCCAAGCGTGATGTCGAACCGGCACCGCTCGATGAAGAGAAGTTGGCCGCGCGCTACAAAATGGCGCGCATGAGTTTTGAGCGCGGTTTGCTCAAATTTCTGAAAGGTGAAGTCCGCGGTGTCGCAGAAATGAAAACTGCGACGATGATGATAGAAACAGCGCAAAGCGCGCCAGCCGACCGGGCTTTTTGGTGGGTTGCACTTGGTGTTTTCGAAGCGCTTGGCAACGGTGGTGTGGTTGATGCGAAATTGGCAAAAAAGTTTGCTATGCAAACTGGTGCACAAATCAAGAAATTGACTGAGGGTCATACCCACGTTGCTGACCGTTTGTTTGCCGAAGCGCTTTATCTGGTTGCCACCGCCACCTTTGAGGATACTCATGCGCTCGCGCAATCGCACCTGCAAGTAGTGCGCGCGGCGTATCGGACTAACGAGCTGATTCCAGCCGCCGGAGCCGCAGAAGCTGAGTCGCTGCGACCGCAAGTGCGTCGCCTGCGTGAAATTTTGGCTGGCGCCAAGGACGACTGGAACAAGCTCTGCGCGGGAAGTGTAGCTGCCTTGCCACCGTTCCACGAAAAAGCCAGTTCGTTTGCCGCTCAAAGCTCCGAACTAGGCAACGCCGCGATTGATGCACTGGCAGTGGCGCTTGCAAAGCTAGCCGACGAACTACGGCGTGATCCTACGCGGCACACCGAATCGATGGCGATTGAAGTTGCCACCTCACTCTTGCTGACCGATTCGGCACTTGAAAATTTCCACCGGCTTGACGCTGATTTCAACCAACAAGGGCAAGTGATCGCCGGGCGCTTAGCGGCACTGTTGCGCGGCGACCAACTGGAGCCTTTTGAAATCCCGCAACTCGACGCGATTTCGCATCGCGCGCAAGAGCGTTTATTGCTCGCCACCGTCGCTCGCGAAATCACCAACAATCTCAATAGTGTTGAGCAAACACTTGATGGTTATTTCCGTGATCAAAGCAAACAAGGTACTTTGGGTGCGCTGTCCAAACCACTAAAACAAGTCGAAGGCGCGCTGATCATGCTGGGGCAGGATCGCGCGGTAACGGTGGTGCGCGAATGTGAGCAGCGCATCGCCTTGCTATCGTCAAGCGGCGAATTCACCACGGGTGATTTTGAAGATCTGGCTAAGAAACTTTCGGCCTTAGGCTTTTTTGTTGAACAACTCGAAAGCGGTGCCAACCCTGATCTTGATGCGCTGCTCGAACCGCCGCGTTCGACCATGTCGATTGCACCAAATCAAAAGCACAGCGTATCGTCAGCACCAACTGGTGAGATTCCCAAGCCAATGGAGCTGCCGGCACTTGAACTACCATCTGTCGCCGAAATTGTTGTTCCGCAAGCATTATCGTTACCCTCGATACCCTCGATACCAACGCCACCGCCAACACCGGCGATTGCGGCGCAAGATGACGACGAGGATATGTTGCAGATATTCCTCGAAGAAGCTCGTGAAGTATTGGAGAGTATCAGCGCTGAATTGCCGCGCTTGCACAGCAATCCGACGCAATTGCCGCCACTGACTACACTGCGGCGCAATTTCCATACGCTCAAAGGCAGCGGTCGCATGGTCGGCTTAACTGCACTTGGCGAAGCCGGTTGGAGTGTCGAGCAAGTACTCAACGATTGGCTACACGACCATCGCGCCGCCACACCTGAACTAATTGCCATGCTCGATGATGCGGCGGCACTATTTAGCGCATGGGTGGACCAACTCTCCGCGCATGGCGGGCACGACAAAGACGCGAGCGCGCTGGTAGCCCGATGTGTGCGCTTACAGGCGGGTGAAACAGCGCCAGCAGTGGTTGAGGCTGAAGTCGTCGAGCCATTGGTCGTGGAAGCGAGCGTGGTCGAACCGGCGCTACCAGCCTGGAATTGCCATCTGTCGATACGCTTGAATTGCCGATCATTGCCGATGAACCGTTGGTTGAGTCACTCACTACTGTTGAACCATCTGCCGCTGATTTGGTTGCCGAACTGGAAGCACGCGAGCAGGCCAGTGACGAAGCTGCTTTGGCTGCAGCTGAGTTGGAAGCCGCTGAAATCATGGCAAGTGCGTCTCTCTCAAATGCCCCAGGGTTTATCGCGCCAATTACAGAAGTGCCGCCTGAGTCGCCACCGGAATTACCGATGGAGTTGCCAACTGAGCTGCCTGTCTCTATTGATGAAACGCCGGCAAGCGCGGAAGTGCATAGCTTCCCGACGCCGCCACAAATTCAAATTGGCAATATCTCGTTAAGTCAGACCATGTATTCGCTTTATGTCGGCGAAGCCGGTGATCATTTGGCGACTATTCAACGCGAGATTGGCGAAGTCAGAATTCCACCGGACGATCTAGTTCGCGCAGCCCACACGCTGGCAGGTATTTCTGGCACGACTGGCATAGAGGCGATTCAACAATTGGCGCGCGCGTTTGAGTTGGCGCTTGATCGCATGGTTAAAGTTGAAGCCGCACCGACTGACCAACAACGCTTTGTTTTTGCGCGCACTGCCGGGGCTTTGGAAGGCATGCTCGGCGCAATCTCTGAGCGTCGTTTACCCAATGCCGAAACCGAACTTGCCGCAGCGCTTGCTGAGCTAGTGCCGGTACCTTTGTCTGCAGCGCTAGTTGAGCAAACCGCAACTGATTCGCAAAGCACTGATTTAGGCCTACAGAGCGACTTGGCTGATCAAAGCCAAGACACCGCGCCAGCAGCAAGCGAGGCGATGACGGACAGCCCGGCGGACAGCCTGGCCGACAGCCCTGTCGCGGTGACTCCGATTACTGCTGCCGCTGAAGCACCAGACACACTGGAAGAGCGCCGCGCGCAACGGATTGAAGATGAGATTGATCCGCAATTGCTGCCAATCTTCCTTGAAGAGAGCGTTGATTTGATGCGCTCGATCAGCGAGGGCGTGCGTAATTGGCGGCGCGATCCGTCGAATGCCGATTTGCCACGCCGATTGCAACGGGATTTGCATACCATCAAAGGCAGCGCACGAATGGTTGGCGCAATGGGTTGCGGTGAGTTGTTCCATTCAATGGAGTCGCGTATCGATCACGCGCTGGCGATGCGTGCGATCACCACTGAAATGCTCGACGGTCTCGACGTCTCTGTCGACCGGGGCACTTACATAATTGAGCGTCTGAGTCGTGGCGAAAGCGCGAGTGCGCTACCTGCCGCGCCAGTGGTCGAAGCGATGGTCTCTGTCGATAGTAGCGTTGTGCCGCTTGCCGCTGCCGCCGATGATGGCGATGCGACCACACCGGTCTTTAACCAAGCTAAAAGCGCAGCGCCAACTGCTAGTGCGGCACCGACCGTGGGTGGTACGCCAGGAGTTCCTGGCACACAAGTGCATCTGCGGGTGCGCGCAGACTTAGTCGATAAATTGGTGAACGAAACTGGTGAAGTGGCGATTGCCCGTGCGCGTATCGAAGGCGAAATGCGGGCGATTAAAGTGTCGCTGCTGGAACTCACCGAAAACGTGATCCGTCTGCGCAATCAAGTCCGCGAAATCGAGATTCAGGCCGAGAGCCAAATGGCATCGCAACAAGCACACACGGTGCGTGATGTGCAGTTCGACCCACTTGAATTTGACCGCTTCACGCGCTTCCAGGAATTGACCCGGATGATGGCTGAGAGCGTCAATGACGTGTCTACAGTGCAACACACTTTGTTGAAAAGTTTGGATGGCGCCGATGCTGCGCTAGCAGCGCAAGCGCGCCTTAATAGCGAGCTGTCGCAACGCTTGATGAGCGTGCGCATGATGCCATTTGAAAGTCTTGCCGAACGCTTGCATCGGGTCGTGCGCTTGGCCGCCAAAGAAACCGGTAAGCGTGCCAACCTTGATATACGTGGTGGTCAAACCGGTATTGATCGCTCGGTTTTGGAAACCATTGCCAGCCCACTTGAGCACTTGCTGCGCAATGCGGTCGCGCATGGCATCGAATCGCCGGCGGATCGCGAAGCTGCAGGTAAAGCAATACAGGGTGAAATCACGCTGTCGCTGGCGCAAGAAGGCAATGATGCTGTTATCAACTTGAGCGACGACGGTGCCGGTTTGGACTATGAGCGGATACGTGCGCGTGGCGTCGAGCGTGGGCTGTTGCCAGAAGGCGGTATCGCGACTGAAAAGACACTGGCCAATCTGATCATGGAACCAGGTTTTTCAACCGCCGATGTCGTCAGCACGCTGGCCGGTCGCGGTGTCGGCATGGATGTCGTCAAGAACGAAACTGAGGGTCTTGGCGGGCGCATTGAAATCAGTAGCACGCGTGGTCAAGGCAGCACATTCAGACTGTATTTGCCACTGACCTTAGCGGTTAGTCAGGCTTTGATTATTCAATCTGGTACCCGTTATTTCGCTGTGCCATCTTCAATGATCGAGTTGGCGAGCGAGCTAAAACCAGAGGCCATCATCAAAATCCGCGCGGCCAACAATTTCGATTATTTAGGCCAGTCCTATCCCTACCATTATCTTGCTCGTCTGCTCGGTGAGCGCGGCGCTCAGCCCGCACCCGCTCGGCGCCATTGGATGTTGCTGGTCAAAGGCGGCAGTGAGCGAATTGCGCTTGAAATCGATGGGCTGATTTCAAATCAAGAAATTATTGTCAAAACTCTAGGCGCACAAATGGCAAGGGTGCCCGGCATGGCTGGTGCAACGGTGCTCGGTGGTGGTGAGATTGCGCTCATTCTCAATCCCATTGCACTGTCCACCCGAATTGCGACGAGCAAAGCCAGTGACGAACTGACTTTAAGTGCGAAGCCCACCAGCACTACCCAAGTCGGCATGGGACGGCGTGTTCCAACCGGAACGGTCATGGTGGTTGATGATTCGCTTACCGTGCGCAAGATTACTGGCCGCTTGCTGGCGCGGCAGGGCTACACGGTCGTCACCGCCAAAGACGGCGTTGATGCGCTGGAGCAACTGACTGAGCTACGTCCCGATGTAATGCTGGTCGATATCGAAATGCCGCGCATGGATGGCTTTGAACTCTCGCGCAATATCCGCGCCGACGGACTGCTCAAGACAATTCCTATCATCATGATTACATCGCGTAGTGCCGATAAACACCGCAATCACGCAGAGGAAATCGGCGTCAATCATTACATGGGCAAACCCTACGACGAAGAAGAGTTGCTGGCAACGATTGCGCAATACGCCAAAGCGCAAAAGGAATAGTTCGTGGTCGGTGCAAGCAACGCAAACAACAATGGCACCCGTCCGTTCAAGGTGCTCGGCCTGCAACAAATTGCCATTGGTGGCTTATCCAAAGACCGCCTGCGCGCACTTTGGGTCGACATGCTCGGTCTTGAAGTGAGCAGCAATTTCGTCTCCGAACGTGAGAACGTCGACGAAGACATCGCTGCGATTGGTCATGGCGCTTTCAAAGTTGAAGTCGATTTAATGCAGCCGCTCGATGCCAACAAAAAACCTTTTGTCGCCGAACCGCCACTCAATCACATTGGCCTTTGGATAGACGATTTGCCCCGCGCCGTGGAATGGCTCACGGCGCAAGGTGTGCGTTTTGCCCCAGGTGGCATACGCAAAGGCGCCGCGGGTTATGACATCACTTTTTTGCATCCCAAAGCGAATGAACAATTTCCGATTGCCGGAGAAGGCGTGTTGATTGAGTTGGTGCAAGCCCCGGCTGAGGTGATTGTGGCGTTGACGCGGTGATATGTAACGGTGGTGGTGCCAAAAAGTATTCAGGCAGCCCTATTTCCTTGATCGAGTTTAGCCTCAGGTTCCGCGCGTACTGTTGGTTTAGCGGCGTAAAACCGATGTCCGCTGCCGCCTGATTTTTTGACCTCATACATCGCCGAGTCGGCGCGCCGCAACAGGTCGCCGAGGACGTTTAGGCCGGGTTCAAATAGCGCGATGCCGACGCTAGCGCCGATTTCGATAGGTACGCCCAAAACCTTGATTGGCTGCGCGATGGCTAGCGTGATTTTCGTAGCAACCAATTCGACATCGTGGTGATTACCAACTGAGCGCAACACAATGACAAATTCGTCACCGCCCAATCGTGCGACGGTATCCATTTCACGAACGGTGTTTCGCAGTCGTTGCGCCACGGCGCGCAGTACATCATCACCGATCGCATGGCCGTAGGTGTCGTTCACTGGTTTGAATTTGTCGAGATCGATAAGCAGCAATGCAAAGCTGCTCTTGTCGCGCCGCGCGGTTTTTATCGCATGCTGCAAATGCACATCTAGCAGCAAACGATTGGCTAGCCCGGTAAGTGGATCGGAGTGCGCAGCATCTTTGAGTTGGCGTTCATTTTCTCGCAGTCGAGCGTTGGCTTGCTCAAGCGCATCGGTGCGTTCAGTAACTCGCGATTCCAATTGTTGTTCGGATTGTCGCAATACGTCGACCAATTCCTGTCGCGTTTTGATCGCCTCGAATTGCAGCGCATCCCGTTCGTGTTGCGTTGCGCTAATTCTTTGTGCCAGGGCGTATGAGAGGATAAGCACATGCAACTCAATGCTGATCCGCACCCCGTGCAAGGTTAAAAAACTGACCGGCAGGATATTGATGTTTCGCAACACCGTAGCTGTTACCGCAATGAACAAGGGGAGGCTTGCCAGTAGAAACCAGCGGGCACTGTTTGCGCCCTGTCGCATCCCTTGGATCGCCGCTAACAAAGTCACCAGCAAGCCACCGGTGGCCACAAATGAAAGCTGTATCGACACTAGGGGTGCAGAAAGAAACAATGGAGTGAATATGCTAAGCGCAAACAATCCGGCAAACGCCAGAATTGCGCCATCAAAGATATGTGCCGTGCGCGCAGTATTTAGAAAGCGGCGTGTGAATAACATACCAAAACAACCACAGATCGCCGCGCCAACCAAGGGGGCAATGTTCCCCCATTCCGGCAAGCGCGGCCAGAGCAATTCGGCGGCAAAACCATTGACCGAAAATTGCGCAAACACGATGGCGAATGCATAGAGCGCAAAGTTCAAATAAACCTTGTCACCGAAATCTTTGAACAAGATAAGGTTGAATAAACCCAGCATCAAAATCACGCCGTACAACAGAGTCAACATGACATAGCTGGTTTGCGTCTCGGCATGAAATGCCGCGCTATGCCAGAGCGTCAGCGGCACAACCAGGATGCCATTAGAGGCGACCCGCAAATAGATGGTTGCATTGGCGCCATTCGCAGTGTCGGTCGACGCCGAGACATCGCCAGCGGGCTGGCTTGCAGCAACTGCGCGGGGAGTAAAAACTGGAAATACAAAATGCCGATGCATGATCTGCCGCGAAGCAGCGGGAAGCGTATCCCCGGCTGCAAAATGTTCACCGTCGGCACCAAAAAAATCAATCCGATCTAGTTGTGGAAAAGCAATTTCCAGCAACCAATCCGGTGTGCCGGCGAGCGGTCGTTGAAGATCAATTTTGATCCACCATACCGATCGCGAATAGCCGAAATTCAGGCCTGATTCAGATTCAATGGCGGGAGCACGAAACTGCTCGGTTCGACTCTTGATATCTTCAAGCGTCAATTCGCCACGCGGGTCTTCAAGCACACCAACGCTTGCATTCAGCGCAATTGAAGACTGATCCGGGCGCAAACTCACTGGAACATTCGTCATCGCGCTGGCCATGCTCGCCAATGTCGGCAGCACAACCGCAAGCAACAAAATCAGAGAACGGCTCAAATGCATTCGTGGGACTCCCCCGAGCGCTGAATCGTTGCATTCTAGCCCCGCAAGTGCCTAACGCGCATGTTCATGAGCGCCACCAACGGATAATGAAATACGCGAAATGCGGCATCAAATTGCGTTGTTTCACGTTAACGCATTCCCGCAAAATCGCTCAGCGAAAGGCAATGATTATCTGATCCACGGCGAGACTTTCTCCGGCTTGCACCAGCACTTTCTCCACCACGCAATCGCGCTCGGCCTTGAGGATATTTTCCATTTTCATGGCCTCGATTTTGGCCAAGACTTCACCGGCTTTGACTTCTTGCCCCGCCACCACGGCAACTTGCGTCAGCAAACCTGGCATCGGCGAGAGTAAAAATTTTGACATATCGGGCGCTACGACAACTGGCATCAAGGCCATCAAATCTGCCGCGCGTGCCGACATCACTTGCAGATCGGCTTGTACGCCCCAATGGAATAGCCGGTAGTTCAAACCGACGCGCTCGACTTGCATGCACATCGCCTGCCCGTTGAGGGTGCCGTGGGCGAGCAAATCACCAGGTTGCCATTTGGAACGAATCGCGTAGGTTTTGTCCGCCGCCGTTATGACCCATCCGCCGTGTTCCGGGTGCACTGTGACCGGATAGCGTGCGCCGTTAAACAGCACCACGTAGTCATTACTGGGGTGATATTCATGACCAGGCATTTGGCCACTGATCGCTGCGTTCTTGTGTAAAAACCGGCCGTGAATCGCCGCTGCCACAACCACCAAAATCATCGGATCGTCGTGCGGCACACAAGACGCGTCAAATCCTTTTGGATATTCTTCGGCAATCAATCCGGTGTTGAAATCGCCACTCACAAAGCGCGGGTGTTGCATCAGCGCCGCCTGAAAAGCGATGTTGGACGAAACACCCCGAATCACAAATTCGTTGAGTGCCTCACGCATGCGCAAAATCGCTTCGCCACGTGTCGGCATATGCACAATCAATTTGGCAATCATCGAATCGTAAAACATCGAAATCTCACCGCCTTCATACACGCCGGTGTCGACACGCACGCCGGTCACTTCCGGCGGTGGCAAATATTTCACCAGTCGACCAGTGGATGGTAAAAATCCACGGAAAGGATCCTCGGCATTGATACGGCATTCCATTGCCCAGCCGTTCAACTGAATTTCGTCCTGCGTGAATGACAGCGTGTCACCAGCAGCAACTCGGATCATCCATTCGACCAAATCAATTCCTGTAATTAACTCAGTCACCGGATGCTCGACTTGCAAGCGCGTGTTCATTTCAAGAAAGTAAAAACTCTTGTCCTTGCCGACCACGAATTCCACAGTTCCAGCGCTCTGGTATTGCACTGCTTTGGCCAACGCTACCGCCTGCTCGCCCATGGCTTTGCGCGTTGCTGAATCAAGAAATGGGGAGGGTGCTTCCTCAATCACCTTTTGATGACGACGTTGGATAGAGCATTCGCGCTCGTGCAAATACACGGTGTTGCCATGTGCGTCGCCTAGCACTTGGATTTCTATATGCCGAGGTTCTTCGACAAATTTTTCGATGAACACGCGATCATCGCCAAAAGCGTTCAGAGCTTCGGTTTTGCATGAGGCGAAACCTTCGTGCGCTTCCTTGTCAGAGTAGGCCACGCGCAAGCCTTTGCCGCCGCCACCGGCCGAGGCTTTAATCATTACCGGATAGCCAATTTTTTTGGCAATCTCTACGGCTTGTTCGGGGGTATCAATTGCGTCGTTGTGACCGGGAATGCAATTGACCTTCGCCGCGTTGGCTAATTTTTTCGATGCAATCTTGTCACCCATCGCGGCGATTGAATGATGTTTCGGGCCGATAAAAATAATTCCCGCTTCTTCCAGTCGTCGCGAAAATTCAGCGTTTTCGGAAAGAAAACCGTAACCCGGATGAACGGCTTCCGCGCCAGTTGCCTGACACGCGGCAATGATCTTTTCCATCACCAGATAGGATTCTTTTGAGGCGGCAGGACCGATGCACACCGCTTCGTCGGCAAGCTCGACATGGCGCGCATCGCGGTCAGCTTCGGAGTAAACCGCCACCGTCGCGATGCCCATTTTTTTTGCGGTCTTAATCACTCGACAGGCAATTTCACCACGGTTGGCGATGAGTATTTTTTTGAACATTATTTGATTCCTTTTTGTTCTATCTTCACGGCGTGTTAACAGCACCAACTGGCAGCGAATACGTTTGCTTCACAGTGGAATATTCCCATGCTTGCGCCACGGATTCTGGATGGTCTTGCCACGCAGCATGGCGAGGCTACGGCACACGCGTTTGCGCGTCTCGTTGGGCATGATGACATCGTCGATAAAGCCGCGCGCACCGGCCACAAATGGGTTAGCGAATTTGGCTTTGTACTCGGCTTCGCGCTCGGCTACTTTCACCGGATCGCCTTTCTCTTCGCGGAAAATAATTTCCACCGCGCCCTTTGGTCCCATCACCGCAATCTCGGCCGATGGCCAAGCGAAATTCACATCACCGCGCAGATGCTTCGAAGCCATCACGTCGTAAGCACCGCCGTAGGCTTTGCGCGTGATGAGCGTAACTTTCGGTACCGTGCATTCGGCGTAGGCGTAGAGCAACTTTGCGCCGTGCTTGATGATGCCGCTGTACTCTTGCGAAGTGCCGGGCATGAATCCCGGCACATCAACCAAGGTGATGATGGGAATATTGAAGGCGTCGCAAAAGCGCACGAAACGTCCGGCCTTGATCGCCGATTTGATATCTAGACATCCAGCCAACACCATCGGTTGATTGGCAACGATGCCGACCGTTTGGCCTTCCATACGGGCGAAACCGATAACGATGTTTTTGGCGTAGTTGGCTTGCAACTCGAAGAACTCGGTGTCATCGACCATCTTTTGAATGAGTTCTTTAATGTCGTACGGCTTGTTCGGGTTGTCCGGCACCAAAGTGTCGAGTGAATAGTCGAGTCGGTCAGCGGGATCTTTGGTCGGTTTGGTCGGCGGTTTCTCGCGATTGTTCAAGGGTAGAAAATCAAAGAAACGGCGCAACATCATTAGTGCTTGCACATCATTATCAAAAGCCAAATCGGCCACGCCGGATTTAGTGGTGTGGGTCAGTGCGCCACCAAGTTCTTCGGCGGTCACATCTTCATGGGTCACCGTCTTGACTACTTCCGGGCCGGTGACGAACATGTAGGAAGTGTTTTTGACCATGAAAATAAAATCGGTAATCGCCGGCGAATAAACCGCGCCACCAGCGCATGGCCCCATGATCAGCGAGATTTGTGGAATCACTCCCGAGGCCATCACGTTGCGCTGAAATACGTCGGCATAACCACCGAGTGCCGCAACGCCTTCTTGTATCCGTGCGCCGCCAGAATCATTAAGCCCGATCACCGGCGCGCCGACTTTCATTGCATGGTCCATCACCTTGCAAATCTTCTCGGCATGAGTCTCTGAAAGCGCACCGCCAAACACGGTGAAATCTTGCGAATAGACAAACACCATGCGACCGTTGATCGTGCCATAACCAATCACCACGCCGTCGCCGGGGATGTGGCTTTGATCCATACCGAAATCAACACAACGATGTTCCTTGAACATGTCCCACTCTTCAAAGCTGCCGTCGTCGAGCAGTAAATCGATGCGTTCTCTGGCGGTGAGTTTGCCTTTGGCATGCTGCGACGCGATGCGTTTTTCGCCACCGCCGAGTGCCGCACGATGACGCTTTTCGTTTAGTTGATCGATGATTTCATGCATGTGAAGTCTCCAAGAATCCTAAAAACTTTGACAGGATTTACAGGATGAACAGGATAAAAAAACTACGCCCTGTTTTGCCTGGCTTTCATCCTGTTCATCCTGTAAATCCTGTCCAAAAGCTCTTGCTTTTCAGGTTGCTCAATTTACCAACGCCAACAATTGCTGCGCTGCTGCCGCAGGCGTGACGCTCCCGTTTTCGACAGCGACGGACAATGCCGGCAGTGCTGCCGCCACTGCCGGATGCTGACGAAATTGTTGTCGCAAAGCTGAGTCGATTTGTTGATTCATCCACGCCAATGCTTGATGTTGGCGTTTGCTTAAAAACTCACCGCTGGCTTGCATCTTAAGTCGGAAATCGACGACCTGCTGCCAAAAATCCGCCAGCCCATCTTGCTTGAACGCCGACAAGCACATCACATGCGGTGTCCAAAATTTTGAGCTGGGGCGCAGCATGGACAGGGCCAGACGCATTTGCGCCACGGCGCGTTGCGCGGCGATCAAATCAATATCCGCTTTGTTGAACACGACAAAATCAGCGAGCTCCATGATGCCCTTCTTGATCGCCTGCAAATCGTCGCCCGCATTGGGTAATTGCATCAGCACGAACAAGTCGGTCATCGCCGCGACTGCGATTTCGGATTGCCCAACGCCTACGGTTTCAACAATGATGATGTCGTATCCCGCTGCCTCACAGAGCAAAATCGCTTCGCGCGTGTGATCGGTCACGCCGCCCAGCGCGCCTGACGATGGCGAAGGACGGATGAAGGCGGCATCCGCCAGAGACAGATGCTCCATTCGCGTTTTGTCACCGAGTATCGAGCCACCAGTGAGTGATGATGAAGGGTCGACGGCAAGTACGGCGACTTTGTGTCCCGCTGCAATCAGATACAAACCTAGCGCTTCAATGAAAGTGGATTTGCCTACGCCGGGCACTCCGGAGATGCCTATTCTGAGTGCAGATGTTTTTGACAGCGTGTGGCCAGCACCAACTGACGAGTCTGCCGATACGATAATTTCCGCGATGAGTTTTTGCGCACGTTTGGCATGCGCTGGCAACGTCGATTCAACCAGCGTAATCGCCTTTGCCAGTGCACGGCGTTCGCCCTTGCGCACAGCAACTAACAACTGTGCGTCGCTCGCGCTTTCTACATCGATTTGCATCTAGGAATGGCCGGCAATCTTAGCCCGAATTGCAGCGAGCACGGCGCGCGCGGAATCCGGTATTGGTGTGCCTGGGCCGAAGATTGCGGCAGCACCTGCTGCGGTTAATTCTGCGTAATCTTGCGCCGGAATCACGCCGCCGACGAACACCACAATATCGTTGGCGCCTTGCGCCTTCAATGCGCTAACCAGTTCCGGCACCAAGGTTTTATGACCAGCGGCGAGCGTCGAAACACCTATCGCATGCACGTCATTTTCCACCGCTTGGCGCGCTGCCTCGGCGGGAGTTTGGAACAGCGGGCCGACATCGACATCGAAGCCTAAATCAGCAAATGCAGTGGCGACCACCTTCGCGCCGCGATCGTGTCCGTCCTGGCCGAGCTTAGCGATCATCAGTCGCGGGCGGCGACCATAGTCTCGTGCAAATGCGTCGATCTCCGCGCGAATCGCGATCATGGTTTTGTCCTCATCGCCATTACCAAAAGCAGCACTATAAACACCGGAAACCGTTTGGTTTGTCGCCCGATGCCGACTCCAGGCGGACTCCAAGGCATCGGAAATTTCCCCCACCGTGGCGCGCAGACGCACGGCTTTAATGGCTAGGTCGAGCAAATTTTTACTGCGGTCGTTGGCGGCTGCGTTGAGGTCGTTTAATGCCGCCATGACAGCGTTGTCGTCACGTTTGGCGCGCAAGGTTTTGAGCCGTGCGATCTGTCCATCGCGCACGGCGTGGTTATCGACATCAAGGGTTTCTATCGACGCTTCAGTTTTGAGTCGATATTTATTCACGCCAACAATGACATCTTTACCCGAGTCGATTCGCGCTTGCTTTTCGGCGGCGCATTTTTCGATTTGCAGCTTGGCCCAACCGCTTTGCACCGCTTGCGTCATACCGCCCAGCGCATCGACCTCGTTGATGATTTTCCAGGCCGCATCGGCCATATCCTGGGTGAGCTTTTCCATCATGTAACTGCCGGCCCACGGGTCGATGACATTGGGGATATGCGTTTCTTCCTGGATGATGAGCTGCGTGTTGCGCGCAATACGTGACGAAAATTCGGTCGGCAAAGCGATAGCTTCGTCGAGCGAATTGGTGTGCAGACTTTGTGTGCCGCCGAACACCGCCGCCATTGCTTCTACCGTGGTACGTACCACGTTGTTGTAGGGGTCTTGCTCGGTCAAACTCCAACCAGATGTTTGGCAGTGCGTGCGTAACATCGAGGACTTTGGATTGTTCGGCGCGAACTCGCTCATGATGCGAAACCAGAGCAAGCGTGCGGCGCGCAGCTTGGCGATTTCGAGATAGAAATTCATCCCGATAGCAAAGAAGAAACTTAAGCGCCCGGCGAATTCGTCGACGTTCATGCCGCTGGCGATTGCCGTTTTCACATACTCGCGACCATCGGCCAAAGTAAAAGCCAGCTCTAGTGCTTGGGTCGCGCCGGCCTCCTGAATGTGATAACCGGAGATCGAAATTGAATTGAATTTCGGCATGTGCTGTGCCGTGTAACCGATGATATCGGACACAATCCGCATCGATGGTTCGGGCGGATAAATGTAGGTATTGCGCACCATGAATTCTTTGAGGATGTCGTTTTGTATGGTGCCGGAAAGCTGTGCTTGCGCTACACCTTGCTCCTCGGCGGCGACTATATAACCGGCCAAAATCGGCAATACCGCACCATTCATGGTCATCGATACTGACACTTTGTCGAGCGGAATTGCGTCGAACAAAATCTTCATATCCTCGACCGAATCAATCGCCACGCCAGCCTTACCGACGTCGCCAGTGACCCGCGGATGATCGGAATCGTAGCCACGATGAGTGGCCAAGTCGAAAGCCACCGACACGCCTTGCGCACCAGCAGCGAGGGCTTGTCGATAAAAGGCGTTGGAAGCTTCGGCGGTGGAGAAGCCAGCGTACTGCCGGATAGTCCAAGGCCGCACCGCGTACATGGTCGCTTGCGGGCCGCGCACGTAGGGTGCGAAGCCGGGTAAGGTGTCGGCGTTTTTCAGATCGTCGGTATCGGCTTTGGTGTACAGCGCTTTGACCGTGATGCCTTCCGGTGTTTGCCAGTCAAGCCTGGCCACATTCCCGTCGGGGGCGGATTTGGCAGCGGACTTTTGCCAGTCGGCAAGTGTTGGTTGGGTTGGTTTTTCGATAGTCATAGAACGCCTTTTTGCTCAATTGGTGCTTGCACTGTGCCGTATCGCCTCCAGCATGACGATGCGCCGCATTGAAAGTATTGACAAGCAAGAATGTCCATATAATACTGCATCCATAATTATGAATGCAAGAACGCCTACACTGTCACTGGCTCAACCCGCGCTTTACGAACAGGTGGCGGAGCAATTGCGCAGCAAGATTTTTGCCCATGAACTCAAGCCCGGTGCGTGGCTGGACGAACA
This sequence comes from Rhodocyclaceae bacterium, assembly GCA_016721505.1. Taxonomy (GTDB): domain Bacteria; phylum Pseudomonadota; class Gammaproteobacteria; order Burkholderiales; family Rhodocyclaceae; genus JADKHX01. The sequence goes on from JADKHX010000014.1 coordinate 25,946, forward strand.
AACGCTGGCTGCTGATTACGGCATCAGTCGCACGCCTTTGCGCGAAGCCTTGAAGGTACTGGCTGCCGAAGGTCTGGTGGTCTTGAAACCGCGTCGCGGCTGTTATGTCACCGAGCTTTCCGAACAAGATCTGGACGATGTATTTCCCGTCATGGCGATGCTCGAAGGCATGGTCGCGCAAGCGGCGACACAGCGTATCACCAGCACCAACTGGCGAAATCTATGCGCCATCCACGACGAATTGGAGCAAACCGCTGCGGCCAATAACGCCGATGGGTTTTTCGATGCCAATCAGCGCTTTCACGCGGCGCTCAAGGACATCGCGGGCAATCGTTATCTGGCGCAACTGATCGACGACGCGCGCAAGCTACTCAAACTCACCCGCCGCGATTCCTTGCGCTTGTCAGGCCGTATCACCCAATCTCTGGCCGAGCACCGGGATATTTTGGCTGCTATCGAAGCGCGCGACGAAAACCTTGCCGGGCAACGCATGCATGATCATTTGCTGTCTGGCCGTGCCGCGTTAGCGCGCTTGGCGAGCACCAATCGCTGAGACGCAACGTGGTCTAGCGACCACATATCACACGCCATTGTTTTTGAACCAAGCCAGCAATCGCTGCCAGCCGTCAATCGCTTCAGTCTTGCGATAACTCGGTCGGTAATCGGCATGAAAGGCATGGCCGACCCCGTCATAAACATGTATCTGTGATTTGCTACCCTGCTTTTCCAGCGCCTGACGCATGGCATCGACATCGCTCAAAGGGATACCTTGGTCAGCCGCGCCGTAGAGGCCGAGAACGGGCGTTTTTATCTTGGCGACCAGATCGATTGGGTAGGCTGGTTGTAGCTTGGTCGGATTGCCGTCGAGCTTGCCATACCAAGCCACGGCGGCGGCGACTTTTGGGTTGTGCGCCGTATACAACCACGTGATACGCCCGCCCCAGCAAAAGCCGGTGATGGCCAATTTCGCCGTGTCGCCCCCGTTTTTGCCAGCCCATGCGACGCAAGCATCGAGATCGCTCATCACCACCGCATCATCGGCTTTGGAAACCACGTTGGCAAACAAATCTGGAATGCTGGTGTAACTGCGCGGGTCGCCGTAGCGCGCAAAAAGTTCCGGCGCGATGGCGATATAGCCGAGCTTGGCGAAGCGACGGCACACATCACGAATGTATTCGTGCGCGCCGAAAATTTCGGATACGACGAGCACGACAGAAGTATTTTTGGCATTCACCGGCGCGGCGCGATAGGCGACCATCTCGCCGTCAGCCACCGGCACTTTGATTTCGCCCGCTATCATCCCTTCGCTATCTGTGGTGATAACCGATTGGGCGGCAATCGGTTGTGTGGCGAGCGCAAAACCCACGCCAAGACTGGTGACAAGAAAGCTGCGTCGGTTAAAAGTTTCGACCGGATGCAAGCTGGACAATTCTGATTCAAGTTGGCTCTGGTTCACGACGATTCCCCTAAATTGCTAATTCATTAGTTGGTGCTGATGAAACAAATACAAAACAAAAAACTACCAGCGACAAGGCGGTCGCGCAAAAGACGGCTCTGCATGCCTTTGACTCCGCTTCGCGGGGTGGCAGCTCTGCGCCGTCGCGTGTGGCCACACGCTGTTAGGTCGGCGCTGACAAACCGCAAAACAAAAATGCTCCTCGCGGAGCATTTTGTTTTCGCTTGATTATTGCGACATTTACAACTTGCATTCGCTGCCATCGCCTTTACCCACACCGCCACCGCCGCCCTTGTTCTGGGCAATGTTTGGTGGCATGGTGACTTGAATCCCTTGGCTGGGTGGCACGACCGCTGGAATCGTATTAGCGTTAGGCACAAAACCAAACTGCCCGGCACCAATCACCGCATTGCCGGCAGCGTTAGTGACGACAACTGCGCCTGAGGAGACGTCAACATGCAACCCATCCGGAGGTGCGTTGCCACTTGCCGTCGGCACATTGGTGCAATCGCCGCTACACAGCAACGCGCCAAAGTGTGTGCCGCGAATACCGATGGTCGCAGTGTTAGTGGTGAAGCCGACTTTGTCTTGACTACGCTTTCCGAGCAATCCCGTAACCGCGCGCAAACCACCTTTGATCAGGCTGAAAAACGCACTGTCGTTTTGTGGCTTGGCCTCTTGAAACGAGTAGGCCGCGACGCGAAGCTGCGTGCCAGGACGCAGCACAATTTCGGCACCATCAACAAATTTGACGCGGGCGTAGGTCTCAGTTTCTGTGGTCAGCAAATCACCTTCATTGACTTCAGATTTCACCGAAAGCACTTTGCTCGCGCCCGCAGAACCCTTGGCCGACAATATGCCGGACAAGTGTGTCACCGTGCCAACCCCGGCAGTGGCACTGCCCGCCACCAGCAAACAGCCTAAGATCAAAAATCCTGATAGTGCCTTCATGGTGTTCCCTTTCTTAAGTACAGGTTCCGACACTACGCTGTGCCGCCGGTTTTTCTTCGCCGCTGGTGGTTTTACCATTCGCGTCTTTCTTCTCTTCTTCCTTCTTCTCATCACCACTGGCTGCACCGCCAAATGTTCCAGCCGTGCCACCGGTCGAATCGCCGCCAAGATTGCTGTTTGTCGAACCAGTGGTGGTTACCAGCGATGTGATGACTTCAACCTTTGGAAGATCCTTTACCGGATCCGGATCAGGAATAGTATCCGACGGAATAACCACTGGATCCTTCGGTCGCGAGCCAAAGGCGCTCACTTCAACCGTCCCTCTCGGCGCGGTAATCAATTTATCCGGCGTCTGAGTAATGTCGCCATATGGCGATTCGGCCTTGGCGTTACCAGTAGTTGCCGTGACGGCCTTGGTAACAACAATGCCCGAACCACCAAACAACGCGATATTGCCAGCGCTTGATAACACCGGTCCATCAATGGTCAGCAGATCAATGGTCGAGGCCGCAGATGTTGAGGCGGCGACCAAACTCAAATTGCCCGCAGCGGTTACCGATCCTGTTGATGCGACAGTAAGCGGACTGTGGGCGGTGACTGACAAGGTTCCAGTGGCATTCATTTCACCGCTAATCACGACCTTGCCGACGTTATCCACGGTGATGTTGCCACCGGTATTGGTCATCTTGGCAATCGTCAGCGGCGCTGCGGTGTTGTTGAACACGACATTGCCCGAACCCGTATTGGTCAAACTGGTGACATTTGTGAAATGATTTGCGCCGCTATAGTTGGCGCCACCGACCGATACTGAATTTAGCCCGACTGCCGTCAAATTCGCCAGCGCGGAAATTGCTCCTGCCGAACTAAGCGAAATATTGCCCAAACCACTTACCCCACCACTAATTGTCAGTGGGCCGCTGCTTGTCGATGTGATATTGATATCACCTGTCGCAGCAAGGTTTTGAACTGCAACCGAGGTCGCGCCTGCCAGCGTCAAACCACCGGCTTTGATGCTCTTGAAGACGAGGTTGCCACTGCCACTGTTCATGCCAGAGTATGTGCCTACGACATTATCCAGACTCAGCGCCGTGCCACCGTAAGAGGAGGTGTAAAGCACATTGGTGGTGATTGGTGCGGTCTGGCTGATGTTGCCGGTCGAGCTAAAGCGCACTCCATTGGCGGAGATATTTGCGCCGCTGTAAATCAGGTTACCGCCGTTGGCTGTTACATTGACCTTACCTGCGCCGCTGCCTGTTACCAAGGCCGAATTGGCTCCCAGCGTCAGTGGGGCATTGCGATAATCCAGATTTACCGCACTATTAGCCACCGAGTTATCAACCAGCACCAAAGCGCTCGCGCCGTAGCTGGTTAGACTCAGCCCACCAGCTGCACTGTTGTTGATATTTGCACCAACCACGCCAGCAGATTGAACCACGGCATTGATACCGGCAGTGGCTTGAATGCTGACACTGCCACCATTGGCTTGCAAGTTATTCGCCGTGACTCGCGCCCCGGTAAAGGCCTGCTCAGTACCGTTCCCGTTGTTGTTGTAACCAGCCAGTAGGTTGGTGCGCCCTGCCGCGTTACCAACCACGGTACCTAGCATGTCGATATTGCCCGACGCATGGATCAGGAAATCGTTTCCGGTTTGCATACTGCTGCCGACCTGCTGCGAGACATTGCCGGTGGTGAAGCTGCCCGTGCCCGTATCGCGATTGGCAATCATGAAGATATCGTCGGCGACCACATTGCCGGCGGCACCAACTGAAATGTTGCCGCCGGTGGTGCCAACACTATTGAGCCCGGCAAACACACCCAGCAGACCGCCAGCGTTGGTTTGGCCGTTCAAGCTCACGTTGCGATCTGCAATCAAGCTGACATCAGAACTGGAAGAAATCGTGCCGCCGTGTTGGAAAATATCGCCTTGCGCGCCTATGGCCGCCACTTCAACCGAACCCCCGTTGGTGGCGCTGACTTGGCTCGTAGCACCCAATATCACCGTGCCGCCAACCAGCTCAATAATGCCGCCGGTAGAAGACAAGGAACCGGAAACCACCAAGGAATCGCCCGACGACGTTGGCGTTGCTGCTGACGCCATCAGAAAAATGCCTGTACCAGCCGTCACTGCGCCAGTGTTGGTAACCGTGATTGGGCTGTGCGCCGTCACATCTACTTTGCCGAGCGCATTCATCGCCCCGGAAATGACAATGCCGCCGGTATTTGAGACCGTCACATTGCCACCAGAGTTATTGAGTTGCGCGATGGTCAGCGGTGCTGCCGTGTTGTTGAACACGACGTTACCCGAGCCGGTATTGTTCAGCGTGTTAATCGTCTTGACTTGGTTTGCCCCGGTGAATGCGGCACCGCCAGCTGAGGTCGAACTTAGCCCGAGTGCGGTCAAATTCGCCGTCGCGGCGATTGCTCCTGTCGACGCCAGCGAGAGATTGTGCGCACTGCTGGCATTGCCGCTAATCGTAAGCGGGCCAGCCGACGTGATACTCACATTGCCAGCCGCTGCCGCCGTATTGCTGACGCCAGCCACCACCAGTCCGCTAGCGCTTGCGCTCTTGAAGTTCACGTTACCAGCCGCGCTGTTATTGCCGGTGAAGGTCCCAACAAGGTTGCTTTGCGTCAGTTCGGTGCCGCTAACTGATGTGGTCGAGAGCGTTGGGCTGGTGATCGCCGCAGTCTGGACAATGCCACCAGCGGAGTTCAAATTAACCGCATGGCTGCTGACGACAGCTGCATCAAGCGACAAATTTCCACCGCCCGTCGAGGTGATATTGATGTCGCCAGCGGCGGCGGCGTTTTGCACCGCACCGCCAAGCGCCTGATTCTGCAATATCAGCTCGACCAAGCGTAAGCCACCACCGTTCGCACTGTTGAAGGCGATATTGCCGGTGCCGCTGTTGGCACCAGAATACTTTGCCACCATATTGTTGGCAGTCAGTGTTGTTCCGGTCTGTGAAGCTGTGGCTAACGAATCCGCAGTGATTATTCCAGTCTGAGAAATTGCACCGAGGGACGCGATGGTTACAGATTGGGCGTTGTTAATATTGCCCAACTCCAGAGAGTTACCAGAAACAACAGAAATTGCACCTGTTCCGCTGTTGCTGCCCGAGTACTTACTTACAACATTGTCATCGGTCAAATCTGTGCCGCTACCAGATGAAGTGGAAAGTGATGCGACATTAATCAGCGTTGCTTGCGTAATCGCCCCACTTGCTCCCAGGCTCAGGCTGCCACCGTAGACGTTGGTCGCGTTCCAATTGAGATCGCCATCGTGCGCGACGAAACCAACCGTGCCGGTACTGCCGGCGTCGAGGTGAAGCCTGTCAGTTACAACGAGATCGCCTTCGGCACGGGTATAAGTCACAGAGCGATTCGCGGTAGCGTGATCAACCAATGTCAGGTTGGGAGTGTTCTCACCACTTGATGTAATACTGATGCCGCCCGTCGAACTATTTTCAATCGATGCCGTCACCTGGTTGGCACCGTCGATAGCCGCTGTGATCGGGCCGGTCGCGCTGAGCGTCACACTCGTGTTTTGAGAATTGAGGTCGCTGATCGTAATGTGCTTGCCCTCGTATACCTGAGCATTGGTGCACTCGCTACAAGTATTGTTGTAGCCAGCGTAGATGTAGACACCGGAGTTCGGCACGTCAAGTGACCCAAGTAGGTCGACATTGCCGGCCGCCTGAACATGCAAACTCGTCACATACGTTACCGCGATTTCCCCACCGAGCACTTGGGTAACGTTGCCGCTGGTAAATGTCGCTGCGCCAGTCGGGCGATTTGTCCGCAGGTCAACATCAGCGCCAGTAATACTGCTGTTGGCCTCTAGCAGGATATTGCCGCCGAGACTGGTTTCGGAATGAATGCCTCCCCGCCAACGGCTAACGCCGGCAGTAATCTGGACATCAGTGTTGGAATAACCGTAGGAGCCGACATGGCCAACGCTGCCATTGAGTGTCACGTCCCGATCAGCAGTTATCGAAACAAATTGGTTAGCGTCAATTTTGCCGCCAGCTTGAGAAATGTTGCCGGTTGAGGCCTCGCTACCAGCAAGCGCATCCGCGTAAATATAATTCGCAACTAGATCAGCACCGATTCCCAACACGATGTTGCCGCCCAGCGATGCCGTCTTGTCACTACCCGCTTGCAAACGAATACCACGATCGTACTGATCCGACTCATCGGTAATCTTGCCATTAATGTTTATGTTTCGATCGGCATAGATACTGACGAAGCCTTCGCTGTAGTACTCACTGGACATTTCACCATCGTGGGTGACCGTTCCGCTGCCGGCGACCGAGCCAGCGTTTGCCGAAATGGTAATGCCGCCATAGGCGTGCGTTTTACTGGTTTGCGTCAACCATACCTTACCGCCGCGCGCACTTGCGCCTTCGCCGCCGTCACCGGCTGAAAGATGCACATAGGTATCGAAGCCACTGCCATTTTCGATCCAGCCACTAGCCGTCAGATCGCCTTCTGCTCTGATCGTCACCCTATCGCTATAAAGCCGACTGCTTTCACCCAAGGTGATGTTGCCTTGCGAGGCGCCAACATCTCCCGTCTCAATTTCTATACTATCTGACGCATTGATCAGGCCATCGATTTGGATATTGCCGTTGGCATACAACTCGGCGTCGCCCGAGGAAATTTCCCCGCTAGTGCCCATTGCGATGTCACTACCGGCTGAAACATGGAACAAGTTCTCAGTCTCCACAAAGCCATTTAGCGTGACCTTTGTGTCGGCAGTAAGCGCCACTTCGTTCGACGAATAGACAGTGCTCCCAGCATCGAAGCTGATTTTTCCTTTCGCGGGATCACCATTGCCACGCGCAACCACGTGTAATGAGCCGCCGTTAAACACGTTGACTGCGCCGCCATAGAGGATCGCAACGTTGCCGCCATGCGAACTGTTGTCCACCAAACCTGCCTGCAAATGCACCGTGCGCTCTTCGCCGTAGTTGTCAATTCTGCTGGACAGGGTGAGGTCGCGATCAGCATAAACGCCGACACCACCAACCGATCCTGTCCTTAGCGGGCCGCCAATATTGATGTTGCCCTTGCTTGAGTCTACCGTCCCAGCAAAGGCTTTCAACTCAATGCCGATGACATCGTAAATCGCGGTGCCTTCGCCAACATAGTTGATGGAAATATTGCCGCCACGTGCGCTTTGCTGTCCCGAAAGCGCATTCCATCCTGCACGGGCTGCGAATTCTTGAGTTCCTGTGGACTGCCCAGACAAGCTGAAATCACCCGCCGAATTCACATGGACAACATCACCATCCAGTAGCGTGCCATTGCCCAGAGAAACATCCCCCGATGTGTTGGTATTGCTGGTGATGGCAGTCAGATGGATTTCTGCTGAAGGACTAAAGTTATCGGTGCGGATAGTCACCGCACCCAATGTGCTGATGTTGCCACCGTAAAGGGACGCTACAAGCTGGCGGTCACCACCAGAGGCAAAACGAGCGCCGGCGACTAAATTGACCTGGCTTCCTGGGTCGGCAGGTGGGAAATAAGTTTGAGTTGAAGTCGGATTGCCAAATTCGTCCAATTCAAAGATCGGCACGCTGGATGCTGGAGTGCCCAGGACTTTCGTGCCGATCACCACGCCGCTGGTTTGGCCATTGATCGTCAGGTTTCTGGCCGCAATCAGTTCGACATCCACGGGGCCAGTGCCGATATCCATCGGCATATGGTTGCCACCGTCACCATTAAACAAAATTTGATTATTGCCACTACCTACCACCACGCCACCGCTGCCTGCGAGACCGGCGTTAAGCGTAATGCTGTTGGCAGCAACCGAAACGCTGGTGCCACCGCCATAGGCAACCGCCTTGGGAAACGCGATCGGATCCGATTGCCCTGCAAGCGAACCTATGGTCACCGCGCCAGCGCCAGCAGTAGCGGTCAAATCGCCACCTACTTTCAGGTTAACATTTGCAGCACCGCCAGCACCAATCAGCGCGATGCCGCTGCTACCGCTACCGCCGTTGATCGCCAGATTGCCATCAATGGTCACGTTTAGCGAGCCGTGGTCGTCATGGTAGATGAATGCGCCCGTGACCGAATTAGGTACATCGTTATTGGGATCGGTCAGTGTGCCTTGACCACCAGTAAGCATGACATTGCCATGAACCGTCAAGGTGACATCGTCACCACCAACGCCCGCTTTGGAGAAAGTGTTTGTGCCTGCGCCACCAATAATGGTCAGACTGGCAAAGCTCAAATTGCTGACGGAGTGGTCGGTGTCTTCATCGTCGCCGCCAAATATTCCAGCATCGTTGCTGCGTTCGTTGCCGCCGTACTGATTGACCAAATCTGCTGCCCCGCCTGACGCTGCGCCCTGAAGTAAAACAATCGGGTCGCCGCTGATCTTTTGCCCGTAGTTTGAGCCAATACCGGCGCCGTTGCTGCTACCAACACTTCCGCCGTAAATTGAAATCTTGCCGCCGGCCTGGAGGAACTCAATGTGCTGATCAAAATCCGTGTTCGGATCATCAACTCGATTTTTTATTTCAGCAAAATTGCCAGATTCTTGGCTGTTGGTGTTGAACCCATTGCCACTGCCGCCACGCAAGGTGACCGCAGCATTCGCTCCGGTGAGAACGATGTGCTGTTCGCCCCAACCAGTCACCATACCCTGGTTATCCTTAACGCCATGTTCGATCGCAGCATAGCTATCGGAAGCGTTGCCACCACCACCAGTGAGTGATAACTGGTTGGTTTCAATATGCTGATCGCCCTGCGCAATGATCAGCGCCCGGCCGTTTGATGAATTACTCGCGGTAAGCGTAATTGATGTCGCGCCGGTGATTGTCTGATCGCCGCTACTTTGAATATTTGCGCGCGGAATTTCGCCATCGTCGATGAACCCATTACCGTTAATGTCTTGGAGAGGCCGACCGACTCCGATCACTTCAATACTGCCGCCAGACGCAGGCGAGAACGAGATGACCTGTTTCGCGTGAGCAGTGTTGGCAACATTCGAATTTGTTCCCAAACTGGCAAATGATCCTTCGACTCGTAGCACAGCTTGCTGACCGGTGAAGTTGATTGTCTGGGTGCCACTGAGGCTGTTGTTCAGTACATTCGTTGAACCAGATCCGTTGGTTTGTAACAACAACGCCGGGCCCTCAGTGCCATTGGCGCCAAGCGTGATGATTTGATTTCCCCAAGACCCAACGGTGGCAATGTTATTGGTACCAGTCGCTGCACCAATTACATGTAGCTGTTTGGCGGTGATACTTTGTATGCCGCCCATGCTCCACAACCTTGTGCGACTCGCTGAGGCATTGGGAGTCGCGACATTGGTAGCATTGCCGCCCAACAGCTGCACGGCGCCAACCACATTCACGGTTTGGCCATAGGCCGAAAACAGTCCGGCAGCACCATTGCCTGTGGCGGTTGCAGCTCGCGACGAGCCATTGATAGTGATCGAACTAGCAGAAATATCCTGAGTTCCTTTGACCCAGCCAACCGGATTCACTTGGTTATCCGAAAAAAGCGGGCCAGCACCATCAGGATCAGGGTTAATGAAAGCCTGACCAGCCGCAATCATCGCGTTGTTGCCGCGCGCCGGGGCAAAACCACCCGAACTGAATGGATCGGTGGCGCCTGCAGCGAGGCCCATACCGCCACTATCGCCGCCCGTCATCGTGATCGCCGAATTACCGGCTATCGTTTGCTGACCGGCGCCGCTGTTCCAGATGCGGGCGTAGTTAGCGTTGCCCAGACTCCCGCCAAACAAATCGAGCCGTCCGCCATCATCAAAGTCTATGGTTTGATTGCCCGAAGTCGTTTTGATCGAGGCATAGTTGTCCGATGTGCCTGTCGCACTGATAATGCCGCCACCGGCGCCACCGCGCAGAACTACTGAACCGCCGTAATAAACATTGATCGTCTGACTGGCATTGTTTTCGATGCCCGCGAAGTTTTGATAGCTCGCCGCGTTGCCACCACCTTGAACCAATATGTTGCCAACCACATCAAGATTTTGTGCGCCGCTCGTGGAAACAATTCCAGCCGTGTTGCCATGCCCGGCGGCACCACCGTAAATTGCCAGCGAGCCGAGATTACCAACCGACCCGGTAACGGTAATGAATTGCGCACCAGCAGACGAGTAAATCACTGCGTCGTTGTTCTCATCTGTATTTGCCGTGCCGCCAGCCTTCAGAACAATGGTATGAGCAGTAATTTCCTGGTTATAAGGCGAACGATTGGTGATGTAGGCGTCGTTGTTCGGACCGCTTACGCCACCAAGAACTTCGACGCGATCGGCGGTGATCGATTGACCGCCGCCGGAAAACAAAGCGACACCAAAACCGCCGTTGGCATTTGCTTCAACTTTCACCGTGCCTGTGGCGTTTATTGTCTGTACTCCGCCCTCAACGTAACTGAAGGGTGGGTCTGTGGGTCGGCAACTGGTAGTGGGCACGAAAGCGCACCCCGCAGTGCTGGCAATGCTTCCATTTCCGGTCGTCGCCGTCAAGGTGAAATTACTGCCGGTGTCGATAGTCATGTCGGCACCATTGGTCTCCAGCGTTGAATTCGTAATCAGGATATCGCCTGCCGCGTGGAGATTTATCTCGAAACCATAGGCCGCGCTGCCGCCCACGCGCGCGCCACTGAGGCTGATCTTGCCACTTCTTGCGTTCAGACTCACGGCGGAACCACTAGCTGCCCCAGCATCAATGGCAAGACCACCCGTTATCGCGATGTCGCCGCCACTCAGTACTGGTGGTGGCGTGATGTCCGGCGGATGCGGAATGCCTAACATCGGGCCTAGATTTGAGCCTATCACCGCGATTCCGCCGTAATTCGCAGTTACGTTTGCCGTCTCACCGACGAGAATCGCTCCCGTTGCCTGACCAAATAAGCTGCCTATGCCAACGATCGCGTTAGAGCCGTTATGGGTCGCATCAAGGGTCAGGTTGCCATCAACTTTCAAATTCAAAATAGCGCTGCCGCCAGTGCCGACGAACGCCAAACCACTCGACCCCTGCCCACCGTTCAATATCAGGTCGCCATCAACCTGCATGATCAAATGACGACCGCCGTTGTCACCCACACCGAGATGCGCGGCACTGGTTGAATTGGGTACGTTGTCGCCGGAATCCGTGGTGAAACTGTTGCCGCCAGTTAAGGTGACATCGCCGTGAACAGTCAAATTAAGGTTGTTGCCTTCAACCCCTGCGCCGCCAAAGGAAGCTGTGTTGCCACCTCCTTCAATGGTCAGGCTACTCAAGGTCATGGTGCTCCAAGATGTGTTGGCGCTATCCTCTTCACCCGCGAATATCCCGGCAAAATTGCTGCGCTCGTGACCTTGGATATTGTCGTTCGGAGATTCCGCTAAGCGCGCCGCGCCGCCAGAAGCACCGCCACGTATGAGGACAGTCGGGTTGCCGTTAATCGTCTGCCCGTATGCGGCGCTGACCTCAGCTGAATTGTCGTTGCCGTTGCTCCCGCCGATTACGAAAAGTGCGCCGCCATTGACAAAGTTGATCGTTTGACTATTCGACGATCCGCCTTTTTGCTGAATACGCGCGAAGTTGCTGCTTTTCTCTGTGTTAGGGACACTTTCATACTGTTGTGTCGTTGTATTGAAGAATTGATCCAGCCCATAACCGTCTCCTGCACCACCATTGATGGTGATCGACCCGCCATCGTAAATATTGATGGTCTGGTCGGCAGAGCTCGATATTTCGGCGAAATTCTGATAAGTGCCGTCGGCGTTGCCACCGTTTATCGACACAGCGCCATGAACATTCAGCACCTGTCCGCCGCTGTTGGCATAGATCGCAGCAGCATTGTTGTGGCCACCAGCACCACCGTTGAGCGTTAGCGAGCCGCCAGTTCCCGTAATGTTGATCGTTTGAAGACCTGCGCTTGAGTAAATTCCGGCATCATTATCACGGTCAGTTGAAAGTGTGGAATTCTGCCCACCCGCTTGCAACAAAATGGTGTGGGCACTGATCGTCTGTCCGGCACTGCTCGAACGGTTGGTAATCCAAGCGTCGTTGCCGCCATAGCCCGCATTGCTCATCAAGCCGCCCCGAACTTCAACATTGTTGGCCGTGATCGTTTGGCCACCACCGGAGAACAAGGCCACGCCGAAGCCTCCGGCAACAGGCGCTTCTATTTTGATTGTGCCGTTATTGGCAGTAAGAGTCTGAAGTCCACCTTGAACGAAATTGAAACTTTGATTCCGGCAAACATTTCCAGCCATCAAAGCACATCCCGCAGTACTCACGATAGCGCCATTTCCGGTACTAGACGTGAGCGTGATGTTCCCTGTCGTGCTGGCGAAAGTCAGATTAGCGCCGTTGGTCTCCAGCACCGCTTGCTTGATGTCGATGTTCCCGGTCGCCGTCAGAGTGATGCCGAGTTTATTAGTATTGGTACCACCGATTCGAACAAAACCAGTTCCATCACCTATTTTGATATCGCGAGCGGCATCCAATGTGAGTATGGGACTGTTGGTATTAGTACCCGGCCCGATGACCACACCTGAATTGACGGTGATGTCGCCGAGTCCGCCCGAGCCGCTGTTGGTTTCAACGGTGACATTGTTTGTCAACAAACCTGTATTGATTGTGGCTTGATCAATCTGATTCAAACCAGCCGTACCAGTAACAATGGTGATGTCACTCGGATCCAGTAGCCACGTTCCGGCGCGACCGCCGGTCGCCCCTGCATTGACGCGAACTCCATTGACATCCAAGTTATGACCAGAGGTCTCGACTAGTCCGCCGTCCCCACCGTTTGCGCCACCCTGTGCAGAAATCGAACCATGCGCTTGGGTCGTATCGTTCGACCATACGATCACCGTACCACCAGCACCAACTGAGGTCGCATCGACTCTCAGACTGGCATCCTGGCCAAAGTAGGTGGTCATGGAATTCTGAACGTCGGGATTCTTGCCCTGATAGTCACCGCCGACTTTGATGCTGCCGCCGCCATTGGTACCGCTGGCGTCGATGCTGGCGCTGTCCATTACCGCCACGCGATTGCCGAGCACTTCAACGCTGCCGCCTTTGGTACCGGTGGTGACGATGCGTCCGGCACCATCGACATAGGCATCCTGACTGGCTTTGAGGAATACGCGGCCGCCTTCGCTAACCACGCTGCTGGCGTTGAGTGTGCCCGAATTTCGTACCATGACGCCGGCAATGCCGATGCGCCCGGCGTCGGCGACGATATCGCCAAGGTTGGTGGCATTGCCTTCGGCGCCAGTAATCTCAACTTTCACACCTGGTGTGGCGGTGTCAATCAACTGTACGGTTTGCCCGGCAGCCAGAATCGTTTCGCCTTGTGGCGTGGTGATGATGCCTTGGTTGGTGACATTGGGAGCAATAAGGTAGACGGAACCACCTGACGACGTTGTGATCGCGCCTTGATTGACGACGTTGCCAACGCCTGCCGGGTTGCCCTCGCTGCTGCCAAAGCTGAGGCGACCGGCGAGGAAATCTGAGTTAGTTACGCCCAAGGTACTGGCGACAAATCCCGCTGTATCGACACGGCCACTCGCACCCACCAAAATGCCTGATGGGTTAATCAGCCAAACTCTGCCGTTGGAGCTTAAGGTGCCGTAGATTTCCGAAATCGGCGCGCCGGCCAGCACGCGATTGAGCACTGCTGATGATGCAGATGTTTGTTGAAAATGCGTGGTATCGCCCACTGCGACGCCAAACTTGTTCCAGTTAAGGATCGCCCCGGCGCTATTGGTAATGGTCAAAACTTTGCCAGCTTGCACCGCAACTGCCGTGCCATTGACGACAGTGAATGATGCCGGATCAGCGATTGCGCCAGAAACGAAGCAACCAGAGATGGCCGCAACAAGAAAACGGGTCTGTGCTCTAAACGGCCTACGGTTGCCGATGGACGATTTACGTTGCTGCGTCATGATTGCTTCCCTTCATTACTTAACAAGGCGGCAGGCATAGATCGAAAAATTCGTCTCCTGCTTTAGTGCATTTCGGCGTTCTGTGCTAACTAGAACCCGATACTTAGATTCAAATGGCCACGCACATCGCCGCGACTTTCTGTCCCTGCCGGTCCAGGTTGAGTAACAACGGCGAAGTCTAGTTTTAACGACAGATCTTTATCTTTGCTATAACGCAGACCCAAACCAGCGGCGGCGATGCCTTCGGTTGCCGATATCGGACTCAATGCGGCTAGTCCGATGTTGTCACCCCGTGCGAAGTCAAAAAATGCCAATGCGCGCAAGCTTCCGGGAATACCGAATCGCGTGCCAAATTCTGGGGTGTAGCCTTCAAGATTTACCACATGACCCCGATCAGCCGCCACCGCGCGCTCGTTAAATCCGCGAACTGCAGACGACCCCGCTAACCCAAATTGTTCACCGGCAAGCAGTCCGTCAGAAGTGTATTGACCGCTCAGCGCGCCGCGTAATTGCCAATCACCGAATCCTTTGGTGTAGCTGCCGCCGTAACGATAGATCAGAAAGTCATCAGGAACCGTGCGATTTGAAATGTAGCTATATCGATCAACGCCGGTACCAGCCGGGTTGGTGTATTTCGTTCCCAACGGCAAATTCATCGCCGCGCCGATGTTGTAATCGGCAGCAAAGCCGAGGCCTTGCCACTGTCCGAGATAATTAAGCGAGACAGGTTTATCCGAATGCGGAATGCAGCTCGGCACAGCGCCCGGTGCGTTTGGCGGGTCGTATGAGGTGGCAACCCCGGCAAGCGGGCAACGGGTGTTGAAATATTTATGATCCAGCCCTACCACCATGCGCGATGTGTATTCGCCTTTGCGGGCAAAAATATGATTCCAACGCACTGAAATTACTTCACCTTTACCCGCGATGCCAAAAGCGGCACCAAAGCCGGTCGCTTGGGGTGTCGGCGTGCTGACATTGGAATTGCCGTAGATCACATCGATGCTATCGCCCCATGCGTAAAGCGGTTGCCGATAAGCGATGCTATATACATCGACTTGAGTGCCTTTAGGTTTGTCGGGGGAGGTTGTGTAGGCTGCCGTCAATACTTCATCGCCACCCAACAAATTAGCGTGCTGATAAGCCAGACCGGTGCGCACATCACCCGACGTATTTGATCCGGTGTTATCCACGCTCAAAATGAATTTGCTCGGATTGCTATCGACCACGGTGACTGTCGCATCGACTTTGTTCGGGTCTTCGGAGACGCCAAGCGTGACGTCTACTTGTTTGGCTGGATTTTCGTTGGCCAACTGCACGCTTTCCGACACGTCGCGCAAATTCGGGACTTTGCCTTCAACCAGCAGCGGTAATGATTCCCTTACATTTTTCGCATCAAAAAACTTATTGCCGGTGACGCTGACTTTTCCCACCACGGCTTCCGTTACTTCGATTCGCACGGCACCCGAGGTCAGCTCTTGTTCGGGCACATAGACATTAACTGTGCCAAACCCGCGTGCGCGATACGCAGCTTCGATGGCTTCCAGAGCTTTCTGGATATCACCGTAATTTCGTTTCAAGCCGATAAATGGCGCGACCAATGCATCGAGATCGGCTTGCCGCAAAATCGTGTTGCCTTTGATGTCGAATCGACTGATGTCGAAGCGTTCTTCCTGAGCCTGCCCGGGAGTGGCAGCGACGAAAAATCCGGCAGCGAGTACAGCAGAGAGTAATTTGAATTTCATGGCTTTTCCATTTCGCATTAAGCAACGTGACAGAACCGCACAGCGAGCGCCAAAGCGCCATATTTCAAATATCGCCGTCATGGGTTTCTACAATGTAATCCTTTCCGTCTAAATCGACAAGATAATGAGTGCTGGTTTTTGCCAATTTCTTGGTCTATATCTTTGTGTATAACGCGCTTGTTAGAGGGGTAGCGCAAGCGATTCTGGCGCGCAGGTACAATATCCAAAGGGACTTGTCGGTCCGTCTTTCGTCGACTCACTTCACTCACTGCGCATGCTCATTTGTCGTCTATTTGTTCGGCGTAGTGTGGCAAAAATGTAACTTTGGTATCGCCTCATGATTCGCGCCATCCTATTTCAAGTCTTGTTGCTACTGACCCTATGCGGCGGCGCGCGCGCCGAAGAACCGCTGCCGCCGGATCAAGCGTTCCGCTTTAGCGCTCGGGTGATTGACGGCACAACGATTGAGGCGCGCTGGAAAATCGTCGACGGTTACTACATGTACCGCGACAAATTTAAATTTACCTTGGACGGAGCGGCGCTTGGCACCGTGTCCTTGCCACGCGGCAAAGTCAAAGAGGATGAAACCTTTGGCAAGGTCGAAACTTTCCGCAAGGAAGTGATTGTTCGCTTGCCGATTTCTACGGCGACCAACGAGGTCGCTGGAAAATTGACGCTCAACACGGTGTCACAGGGATGTTGGGACGGGGGAATCTGTTATCCACCGTTAGCCCAACAGGCGCTGCTGGAACTACCGGCGGCAACCGTTACCCCTTCTACCAACAGCGTGTTACCAGCACCAACTGGCGATATCCCGCGAGTAGCAGCGATGCCCCCGGTGCAGGATGAAACCAGCCGTGTCGCCGGACTGTTCAAAGACTCCAGTCTTGGCCTCGTGCTGCTGAGTTTTTTTGGCTTCGGCCTATTGTTGTCACTCACCCCCTGCGTGTTTCCGATGGTACCGATTCTTTCCGGCATCATCGTCAATCACGGCCACGCCGTCACTCATGTCCGCGCTTTCATCCTGTCCTGCGCGTATGTGTTGGGAATGGCAATTACCTATGCGCTCGTTGGCATCGCAGCAGGTTTGTCCGGCACCATGCTTTCAGCGGCACTGCAAAATGCTTGGGTGCTCAGTTCGTTTGCGCTAATTTTTGTAGTGCTCTCGCTTTCGATGTTCGGCTTTTACGAATTGCAATTACCCAGTGCCTTGCAAAGCCGCTTGAGCGGCACGGCCAACCGTCAAGGCGGGTCGCTGCCTGCGATTGCCATGATGGGCGCGCTCTCCGCCTTGATTGTGGGGCCTTGTGTCGCGGCACCTTTGGCTGGCGCCTTGCTATATATCGCCAAGACCGGCGACGCTGCACTTGGCGGTGCGGCGTTGTTCGTGATGGCTTTGGGCATGGGCGCGCCCCTGCTTCTGGTAGGCGCATTTTCGCGTTCCTTGTTGCCCAAAAGCGGACCATGGATGGAAGGCGTGAAGAAGTTTTTCGGTGTGGTGATGTTGGCAACGGCACTTTGGATGGTTTCGCCAGTCTTGCCCGCCTGGCTGGTGATGTTGAGCTGGGCCTCCCTGCTTATCGTCCCGGCGATTTACCTGCACGCGCTCGAATCGCTGCCGGCCAACGCGCATAGCTGGCAACGGTT
The DNA here is from genome assembly GCA_016721505.1 of Rhodocyclaceae bacterium. Lineage (GTDB taxonomy): Bacteria > Pseudomonadota > Gammaproteobacteria > Burkholderiales > Rhodocyclaceae > JADKHX01. The sequence goes on from JADKHX010000014.1 coordinate 43,659, forward strand.
TGGCAAGGGCATCGGCGTTATGTTGCTGTTGGTTGGCACCGCCATACTGCTTGGTCTCCTTGGCGGTGCGCGCGACCCACTGCAACCCTTGAATTTCTTACGCGCCAGTAGCGCTGCAACGCACAGTGCACCCGTGTTCGGCCGGGTTGCGACTTCCGCTGCGCTGGATCAGGAACTCGCGACGGCGAAACGGCCGGTGATGCTGGACTTCTACGCCGACTGGTGCGTCAGCTGCAAAGAAATGGAGCGCTTCACCTTTGCCGATCCTGCGGTCGCGGCGGCGATGGGAAAGATGCGCTTGTTGCAAGCCGATGTCACCGACAACACCGAAGCGGATGCAGCGTTGCTCAAGCGATTTGAACTATTCGGCCCGCCGGGAATCATATTTTTCGATGCCAACGGGCGCGAGATTCCCGAGTTGCGGGTAGTCGGTTTCGTCGCTGCGGACAAATTCTTGCCAACTTTGGAGCACGCACTGCGCTGATAATTTATGTTCACCGGAATCGTTGCCGCCATCGGTCGTATTTCCAAACGCCAACCCCTGGAGCAAGGCGTTCGGCTCAGCATTGACGCCGGCGGATTGGATTTGTCCGACATCAAACTCGGTGATTCGATTGCCCACAATGGCGTCTGCCTGACGGTGATCAAGAAGCGCAAGGCCGGTTACGAAGTCGATGTGTCACTGGAAACTTTGAACTGCACCACTGGATTGGCTGCTACTGGTCATGGCCAGGTCAATCTGGAAAAGGCCTTGCGGCTGGCTGACCGCTTGGGCGGCCACTTGGTTTCGGGGCACGTTGATGGCGTCGGCGAGGTAACCAAGCTGGTGCGCCTCGGCGAGTCTTATCAGTTGGTCATCAAGGCACCGAAGGAATTGGCAAAGTACATTGCCAGAAAAGGCTCAATCACCGTCGATGGTGTTGCGCTCACCACCAACTCGGTCGATGGGCGCAAGTTCTCCATCAATTTGATTCCACACACTTGGCAGGTCACCACACTGAAACACTTGGTAGTCGGTGCGGCGGTGAATCTGGAAGTCGACCTGATCGCACGTTACGTCGAGCGGATGCAGTCAGACTGAGCGTTTGCGATAGACCGCTCAAGCTCGCCGCACCACCGCCGAGCCACGGCCAGCGGCGACAACGCCAACGACAATCAGGGCAAATGCTACGGTGATCAGATCAATAGTCTCGCCGAGCAGCCATGCCGCCGCAGCGAAAGTGAAAAAGGGCTGCAATAGTTGCGTCTGGCCAACTTTGGCGACACCACCGAGTGACAAACCCTGATACCAAGGCAAGAATCCGAGGAACTGACTGATCACTGCGACATAGGCAAATGCCACCCATGCCCGAAGCGGTATCACGGCAAAATCCGGCGCAGTGATGATTGCCGGCAATATCATCAAGGGCGCAATCAGCACCAGCGCCCATGAGATCACCTGCAAGCCACCTAACGTTCGCGTTAGTCGTGCGCCGATGGCGTAGCCCATTGAAGTTATCACCACCGCGCCGATCAAGGCGAGGTCTGCTATATGCGGCGCACCGCCACTTTTTAACAACGAAAAACTGACGACGGCTGCACTGCCAATGAGTGCCAGTACCCAGAACCGTCGCGACGGCCTTTCGTGGGCGAAAGCAAAACCAGCTGCTGCGGTTGATAGCGGCAATATCCCGAGCATGACCCCGCCGTGCGATGCGTCGACATATTGCATCGCCACCGCAGTGAGTATCGGGAAACCGGCCGCGACGCATAAGGCCACCGCGACCAGCGACTTGAATTCCTCGCGCGTCGGGCGCCGATGGCGACCAACCACGAGGAAGATTCCGGCCAGGATTGCGGCGACCACGACTCGACCGGAACTGATAAAAAGTGGATGCAAAAACTCAACCGCCACGCGCGTGGCGGGCAAGGTCAAGCTGAATGCCATGACACCGAGCAGGCCCAGCAGCATGCCTTTGGTTTCGTTGCTGATCTGAGATTTCGTTTGCATCACTAGCGGCGAGCGGATAGGTCTGATTGGGCGTGCGAGTATCGCCGAAAATCGACGGTGCTAAAATCGTGCCATTGTTCGCGGTGCCCGAGGGGAGAAATTCTCCAGAGGTGAAACGGGAAACAGGTGCGTGATTTGTCGGTAGAACGATTCGCCATGCCTGTGCTGCCCCCGCAACGGTAAGGAAGTGTGGCTGCATCTTTTTGCCACTGGAGACGAACTCTCTGGGAAGGCGATGCAGCAAAACTTTTGAGCCCGGAGACCGGCCACGAACAACCGTTGAAAACGTTGCGAGGGGCGGCGTGCGGACATTGTTCGCCGGTCTTGCTGGCGACGATGTCGACAAATCTCCTTCACGCGTTTTCCTATTTCGATGCACGCATCGGCCTACGGGGACGTGGGTCGAAGAAGGAGAATTCCATGAACACACATGCAAACTTTGCACTTCGCACCGCAAAACTTTCCCTGATTTCTGCTGCGTTTTTCAGCAGCTTCTCTGCACTTGCCCAAAGCCCCACCGTGGTCGTTTCGGCCACACGGTTTGCCGAACCAATAGACGCATTGCCGATTGGCATTCGAGTAATTTCAGCCAGCGATATTGAAAATTCCGGCGCCACCAGCGTCGCCGATTTGTTGGCCAAGAGCGCGGGGGTTTACACACGCAATTCTGCCGGTGACGGCAATGTGCAAATCGACTTGCGCGGCTTTGGCGCCACCGGTGACCAAAATTCCTTAGTTCTGATTGACGGCCAGCGCTTGTCTGAGCACGAACAAACTAGCGCACGACTTTCCAGTATGCCGCTGGCCGCCGTTGAGCGTATTGAGATACTGGCCGGTGGTGGCGCGGTGCAATTTGGTAGCGGTGCGACGGGCGGCGTGATTAACGTGATCACCAAAACTAGCGGTGTGAAATCCGGGTTGCATGGTCGTGTCGCGCTGAGCGGTGGTAGTTTCGACACTCGTACCGGCAGCGCCAGCGTGGATTTTGGTGGTGAGCTATTCGGTATCAATCTTGCCGCATCGGATTCCAAAACCGACAATTACCGACACAACAATGCCGTCGATGAGCAAAATGTTTCGGGCAAAGCTACGCTGCAAATCGGCGCCGGGGAGATATGGGCGAGCTTCGCTTCCGGCAAGACTGATGCCGGTTTGCCAGGGCCATTGTCCAACCTGCAAATCGCCGCCAATCCGCGCCAGACGACTAATCCGCTAGACAAGATGACGGCAAAAAATTCAACGCTCGGCGCTGGTGGTCGCATGACATTTGGCCAAGCCGAATTTGCACTGGATGTCAGCACCCGTGATCGCGATTTCGATTCGCTGGCGCCATCCTTCGCTGGCGGCGCGACTAACGCCACCCGCGTCAATACCGATTCCATCAATCCGCGCTTGCGGGTGACCTATTCGCTGTTCGACCGCCCGGCGGTGTTGGTGGTCGGCGGGCAAATCGCTGATTGGGATTACCAACGCAATTTAAATTTGCCGCTGTTTTTTTTCGGCAGCAATATCGTCGCCAGCCAACAAGATCAAGCCGTGTTTGTGCAAAACCGCGTCGCGCTGATGCCAACCACGCACCTGCTTACCGGCGTGCGTTGGCAGAGCACCGACATCGATATGCAAGAGCGCAGCTTTCCTTCGCCAGTGCAGCGTCAAACTAACAAAGTGAATGCGTTTGAAATTGGTCTGCGCCATGCGTTCAGCAATGAGTGGGCTTCGAGTGTGCGCTGGGGACAAAGTTTTCGCATGGCCAACGTGGATGACAACGGTTTCACGGCAAGTGGTGCGCTGTTGAAACCGCAGACATCGCACGATACGGAAATTGCCGCAGAGTTCAAAACATCCGCTGCGCAAGTTCGCGCTGCCGCATTTGAGTCACGAGTGACCAATGAAATTCATTTCCTCGCCACGCCGTCGTTTGGATTTTTCAACGGCGCGAATGACAACTTGCCACCGACGCGTCATCGCGGTGTCGAAACCGAATTGCGTCTGCCGCTGAGCAAGGAATTGGAAGTCAACGCCAACTACCGCTACACCCAAGCGCGTTATCGCTCCGGCGTGTTTTCGGGCTTCAATGTTGCCGGCAAGGACATCCCGCTGGTGCCAACCCATCGCGCCTCGCTCGGCTTGTCGCGGACCGGCGCGTCGGGCTTGAGCATCAATGCCAGCGCGCGCTTTGTCGGCGAGCAAAGGTTCGACAACGACCAAGTCAATGTGAATCCAAAAATGGATTCCTACACCGTCGCCGACTTGCGGGTCGCACAACGCTTTGGTGCTTGGACGTTGGCGCTGAGTGTCGATAATGTGTTCGACAAAAATTACATCAGCTACGGCTTGATTGCCGCGCCTGGCGCAAGTGGCTACAACGCCTATCCCGAAGCCGGACGGCGCGTGACAGCCTCCGCGCAATGGGCGTTTTGAGAGAAAGACCGCGATGAAAATAGGGCGAACATTTTTGGCACAGCTGGTAATGCTGAATTTGTTCGCTGTGTGTGCGTCGTCGGCTGTTGCCGAAATTCGCGCCACCGACGATGCGGGAAACTTGCTTAGTCTGAGCCGGCCAAGCAGCCGCATCGTCAGCCTCGCACCCCACGTCACTGAACTACTTTTTGCCATCGGCGCAGGCGGCCAAATCGTTGGTGCCGATGAATTTTCCGATTTTCCTGTTGCCGCTAAAAAGCTCCCGCGCATAGGCCGCGCAGGTGCGCTGGATTTGGAGCGCATCGTCGCCCTCAAGCCTGATTTGGTCATCGGCTGGGGCAGCGGCAATTCCTCTGCGCAAGTCACTCAATTGCGAAAACTCGGACTAAATATTTTTATTAGCGAACCGCGTCAATTGAGCGATGTCAGCAGTTCGCTCCGACGATTTGGACAACTCACCGGCAACACTGAAGCCGCAAAAATTAGCGCCGACGATTTCGACCTCGGCATCGCTAACTTGCGCGCACAATATGCGCGCCGAAAGCCTGTCAGCGTGTTTTACGAAATTTGGGATCGCCCGTTGATGACCGTGAATGGCCAACACATCATCAGCAGCGTACTAACACTGTGCGGTGGTATCAATGTCTTTGCCCAGCTTGGGCAACTCGCCCCGACGGTGGATGTAGAAGCCGTGCTGAAAGCCCAGCCGCAAGCCATACTCGGCAGCGGCTCAGATGCCACACGCCCGCAGTGGCTTGACGATTGGCGACGCTGGCCGCGCATTCCGGCCGCCGCCAACGGCAATCTTTTCAACATTCCGCCCGACTTGATTCAGCGCCACACGCCGCGCTTGTTGGAAGGCGCGACGCTGGTTTGTGAGGCTTTGGAAAAGGCGCGGCTTTACCCGCCCGTAGTGCGCACACCGCCTTAACGGTACTCGAGTATTCAAAGCAATGCATCGCGCCATTTCAACGAACACATCGACGAAGCTGTCGTTGTGCGAATGCTGAAACTCTATTTAGAATCGCTTGGTAATTTTTCGGGTTTGGCCGCATCAACTTGCAGTCCGCGTCAATCCACCGTAAGCGAGCACAGGGAGCCAACATGGGAAGCAAAGATCCGCGTGTCGATCAATTCATCAGTGAATCCGGCGCATTCGCCAAGCCAATTCTCTTGCACCTGCGCAAACAAGTGCATGCCAATTGTCCTGAGGTTACTGAAACCATCAAATGGAGCATGCCGTTCTTTGAATACAAGGGAAAGATCTTGTGTCACATGGCGGCGTTCAAAGCACACTGCGCGTTTGGTTTTTGGCACGGCAAACAACTTGAAATAGAAGGGAAGCAAAGCACAGCAATGGGGCAATTCGGCCGCATCACCTCGCTCGCCGATTTACCCACGAACAACGATATTGCTTTCGCCATTCAGGCCGCGATGAAGCTGCATGATGATGGCGTGAAATCACCCACCCGAGCCAAGCCCGCTGAAAAGAAGGACCTCGTCATCCCCGACTATTTCCTTGCCGCAGTAAAGAAAAACAAGAAGGCATTAGCAACGTTTGATGGATTCACGCCATCAAAGAAAAGGGAATATGTGGAATGGGTCACCGAGGCGAAGACCGATGTCACGCGCGATAAACGCCTCGCTCAAAGCGTTGAATGGATGGCCGAAGGCAAGGTAAGAAATTGGAAGTATCTCAACTGCTGAAAATTTAACGGGTATCGACGGCGTATCACCAGCACCAACTGGCAAGCCTCACTCGATCGTCACCTGTTTCCGATTGTCCGTCGACACCCGATCAATCATCTTGTTGTAGGGATCAACGCCGGCTTCAAACGGCTTTTCACTCACGATGATGGTGATTTCCGGCTCTTTGCCTTGCAACAATCGCTTCTCGCCGAATAGCACTTTTTCATCAGCTTCCTTACCACCTTGGGGGCGCGAGAAAATAGCGATTTCTACCGGTTCGTCGAACTCGCGGGCAGTTTCTTTGCCTTTGCCATCTGCTTCCATTTTGGCGAGGTGTAACTTCATTGTCACTTGCCATTTTCCATCGGCAAGCGCATTGGCCTTGGCTTCTATGACGCGATTGTCGTAGAACACGATGCGCTCGAACAAATCGGTGATGAGGTCCTGTTTGTTGGCAGGTGCTTCAGCGCGGATGTAGGTGAGAAGTTCGCGGGTGGTGGTGTAAGGTGGCGCTTGATAGGCCTTGTCGTGTAGAAATTTTTGCAATGCGCGGTTGAGGTTTTCTTCGCCGATTTCTTCGCGCAGACGATAGAACACCAGTGCGCCTTTACGGTAGTGAATGTAGGGCTGATTTTCGACGCGGAACAGCGGCAGTTCTTCGATTTGTTCGCCTCGACGCGAACGCAAATAGTTGTCGAGTTCATCTTTGAAAAAGCGCCTCATGTGTTCGCGGCCGTATTCCTTTTCCATCACCATCAATGCCGAATATTGCGCCAGCGATTCAGTCAGCATGGTGCTGCCTTGGACGTTTGCGCCGACAACTTGATGCGCCCACCATTGATGCGCCATCTCGTGTGCAGTGACATAGAAAACGTAGTCGACGTTGTTTTTATCGCGCAGGTCAGCGATAAAGCCGATGGCTTCTGAATAGGGAATCGTGTTAGCGAAAGACTGTGCAAAAGCGGCGTAGCGCGGGAACTCAAGAATGCGCACTTGTTTGTGTTGATAGGGTGTGAAATTTACCGAAAAATAGTCCAGCGACTTTTGTACGCCGTAGATCATCCGGTCGACGTTGTACGCGTGTTTTGGGTCGTGATAAATCTCGATCGGCAGACCTTTCCAATCGCCCTTTTTTACTGCCCAATTGGCCGATAAGTAGGCGAAGAACGGCAGCATCGGTCTATCCATTTTGTAGTGAAAGTAGCGCCGTCCGTCTTGCTCCCAAGTCTTTTGCAAATATCCCGGTGCGAGCACTACTTGATCGCTGCTGGTTGACACGGTGGTCTCAAAATCGATCCAGTCCGATTCACTGTCAAGTTGATGGTTGCGCCGCGCCGCTTCGTCTTCCAATTTAGGCATACGATGTGGTTCGCCTAAGTCGCGCTTGCGGCGTTCGTTGCGGTCGGTCAAATCACCATTGGCATAGCCCAGCCAGGGGAAAAATTGGGCGTTATTGAAGAAAGTGCCATTGAGATTGATACTGTCCGCTTTGCCATCGTTGGTGAAGCCTTTGTTACTCACATCAACGTCGAAACGCATCGTCAGCGAAGCACCCGGCGGCAAGGCTTGGGCGAGTTTGAAAATCCGCGTGCCTAAAACTTTGTCATCCACCAGCACCTTATGCGCGGGCAAATCTTGCAACACGGTGGTAGTGGTCGGTTCGGTTTCAAAATACAAGGTATCGACCGGCACTTGCAGTTTGTTGACCAACACGTAGCTCCCTTTGATGGCTACACGACGCTCACTCGGGAAAATATCCACGTCGGCTTTGACCGCCGTCATACGCAGTTGCGGCACGGATTTATATTGGCGGTACAGCTTCTCGTGATTGGCGCGTCTGTCATTCACCACATCGCCCGCGACGTATTCATTAAGTACATTGGTGTTGTAGAAAATCCACCCGCCGCAAGCCACAAATCCTGCCAGCAAAACACCCAAGGCCAAGCCCGCACCGCCGGTCAAACGCTGCTTTGCCAAGCTGAATCTGGCTCGCCGTTCTTGTGACAATCCGCGCACCCAAAACGCCTGCGACAAAATCATCAGTGCGCCGATAAACAAACTCCAGTAAGCCAAAAACCACAACCACCCGCGCCAGAAATGGCCATAGCCATTCATATCCGAATACTGCATGCGCGGCAAATTGGTGAGGTTGTAAAGACTGTGATCCAAGTGCAAAACTCCGGCCACCACCTCCCACACCAGGACCAAAATAATCATCAAATAGCCGATGAATTTGTTGTTGGTGAAAACTTGCAAACTGACGGCCAACAAACCGATCAGCACAAATTCGGCAGAACTGACCAGCACGCCCGTGACATACAACCCGGGTTCGAGTGGCGCGCCACCTTTAATCAACTGAAAGCACATCGCGGCGATTACGCCGACTGCCATGAAGCCATATATCACGCCAACTAGCGCAAGGCACTTTGCCAGCAATGGTGCCCAATTTGGCATCGGCATTGCATCCACCACATCGGCAGTTTTGAATTGCCGTTCTTTGAAAATTAATTCACCGGCATAAAACGTGACGACGATTACCAGCATAAAAGTGAAGCTGCCGGACATCGTTTCCAACATCATCCGCGTCACTGGATAAACCTTGGTGCCGTACATCTGGCCGCCCAGCGTTGCGCCGCCGATGAAATTGGCCACCGCGAACAGCAGCATGACTAAATACGGCACGCTTTTGAGTACACCAATGGCATCGAAGCGGAAAATTTCCCAACACTGGTGCCACGCGGTAGAGCTGCGTAAAGTCGGCACAATGCGGCGATAAGTTTCCGGTGTGAGTTCGACAACAGACGTTAGTGCGGTTAATTTCGCAGTCTTCGTGCGGCCAAAAAATCCGCGCCCGGTATCGGCACGCTGCGGTTTGAAAAGCGCCAGCGTTAACCCAAATAGAGCAATGCTAGCCGTTACCCACAGGGCGCGATTGGCCAGCAAAAACCCGCTGAATTCAGGTAGGCCGCTGTTGGCTTCACTGGCCGAAAAATAGCGTGTCATGCGGCCGAATGCGCGGATGCCAAACGGGTCGGTAAGGACGGCGATCCATTCATTGCTGATGTCGCGCGCGAACACACCGGCCACCGTCCACAGCACAAAAAACGCAATCACCCCGACATAGACCAGCAGCATTGAACGTGTAGTGGCGGCCAGCAAGATCAAAAAACTGCCGATGATCAGCAGGTTCGGAATCACGAAAACCGCGAAGCCCCAAAAGAATGGCGTGAGTGACACTGGCCCGACTCGCGCGACATCCACCCAGGGCATTTGCACTCCGACAAACATGCCAATGGAAATCAAAACGAAGATCGAAAGACAAGCGACCAGCCCCGCCAAAAATCGCCCGACTAAGTAATCACGCTTGCGCATCGGTGTCGCAAAAATCATGTCCGAGATGCCGACTTCAGTGTCGCGTAGCACCGCTCCGGCAATGAAGATGGTGACGATGAACATCGCCAGCACGGTGAATACGCCGAGGAATTGCGCGATCACCATTGGTGCGTTGCGATACACATTGCCCACTGCGCCGCCAACCACCACCGCATCGCTACTTGATGCGCCAAAGGCCAGCAATCCAAAAATTATTCCGCATACCCATAGCAAGGGTTGGCGCAATTGATAACGTAGATCAAAGCGAAAAAATTCCAGCCACATGGCGCGCACCTCAGACTACTGATGCAGCATTCGCTGCTTTGGCTGTCATCTGCGCGCTATGGATTTGCAGAAAATAGACATCTTCCAAATCCGCTTCGACTTGTACAAAACCTTCATCCGGCTGACTTTCGGAATGCACATTGATTTGCGGCAAACCACCGACCAGACGCGACGACAACACCGTGAAGTTTTTTTGATATTCGGGCAGCGCCGCTTTGCTCACTCGTCGTCGCCAAACTTTATTGCGCAGCAAGTCAATCGCCGCCTGCGGCTCGCCTTGCGCGAGCACTTCGCCTTGCACAATGATGGCCATGCGCGGACACAAATCGGTGACATCGGCAACGATGTGGGTGGACAAAATCACCACCACTTGTTCGCCAATTTCTGCCAATAAATTCAAGAAACGATTGCGCTCGTCGGGATCCAACCCAGCCGTCGGTTCGTCGACAATGACCAGCCGTGGCGCGCCGAGCAGGGCTTGTGCGATACCAAAGCGCTGACGCATACCGCCCGAATAGGTACCCAATTTTCGCTTGCGCGCGTCCCATAAATTGGTCTGCCGCAGCAGGCCGTCAACCATTTCTTTGCGCTCGGCTTTGTTGCTCAGTCCTTTCAATATGGCAAAGTGATTGAGCAACTCTTCTGCGCTGACTTTCGGATACACACCAAAATCTTGCGGCAAATAACCGAGCTGTTCGCGCAATGCCAATTTGTTTTCGATGACATCAATTTGATCAAAACGAATGCTGCCACTATCAGGTTCTTGCAGCGTCGCGATTGTGCGCATCAGCGACGATTTGCCCGCGCCGTTGGGCCCGAGCAAGCCGAATAGTCCATTGGGAACTTCGAGGCTGACATTTTGCAACGCTTGCACGCCGTTGGAATAGGTTTTGTTAAGCGATTTGATGGTGAGCATGGGAGTTCCTTGTGCAAGCGCTAGTAGAAAACATGCAAGTTAGCCGCAAGCGCCTGGGCTGGCAACTTTTCTGCGACGAACGGTGTTTATGTGGGAGTGAAACGCTTGGTCGCATACAACGGCGTTGCCACCCCGCGAAGCGGAATCCAAGGCATGCAGAGCTCACCAGCACCAAGTGGCAAATTCGGACAAATTTGACGGTACGTCTAATACGCCTAGGTCGGCAGAAACACTCGCCCCGCAGCGGTGTCGTGGGCTGTCACGGGATGTCGATAAAGCTTGGACAGCACGCCCGGGTCCAACATCTCTGCAATTGGCCCGGCACAGGCACCACCCTTGCCCATCCCGTCACCCTCGCCTTCACCGGCAAACAGCAACAAAGCATGGGTGCAATAGCGTGCGGCGAGATTCACATCGTGCAGACTCATCACCAAGGTGCGGTCCGGCAGCGAGCAGAGCAGATCGAGCAAGGCAATTTGCTGATGCAAGTCCAAATGCGAATTCGGTTCGTCGAGCATTAATAACGGCGCTTGTTGTGTGATCAATGCGGCGATGGCGAGACGGCGGCGCTCACCACCGGAAAGGGTTGCGGCGCGTCGTACCTCCATGCCCTTGAGACCGACTGCGTTAAGGGCATCTATCGCAATCGCCTCGTCGGCAGCGCTCTCCATCTGCCACCACTCCAAATATGGCAGACGACCGAGCAAGGCGATGTCGAGCACCGTCGTTTCTGCTTCATCGTGATCGTCTTGTACCATCAGGCCGATGCGCATTGCACGCTCGCGCGGCGCGAATTCGCCGAGGGGTCGGTCGTTAAGCGTGATTGATCCTGTCTCTGGTGCGCGTATCCCGGCGAGTGTCGAGATCAGCGTCGTCTTCCCTGCACCGTTGATGCCAAGGATCGCCCAACGCGAGCCACGTTCAATGTTCAGATTGAAGTCTTGGCAAATTGTTTTGCCGCCGACTTCAACACCGAGATTGCTGGTGCGCAAAATCACTTCCACTTTGCGAGTTGGTGCTGACAACACGCTGTCGTTACCGTTTCGCGCTGCGTGAGAGCAGCCACAAGAACATTGGTGCGCCCAGTGCCGCCGTCACCGCACCAACAGGTAATTGCAATGGTGCGACAACACTGCGCGAAATCACGTCAGCGAGTAATAACAAAGTGCCGCCAGCGAACACACAAGCCGGCAGCAACTCACGATGCCGACGTAGCCCGGCCAAACGCATCAAGTGAGGTGTGACCAAACCGACAAAACCAATGCTGCCGGCGATCACCACGACCAATGCAGTGATGAGCGCTGCGAGGAGCAACGCCAACGCACGCAAGCGACCCACAGCAACGCCCAGTGCTGCCGCCGATAGTTCACCCTGGCCAAGCGCATCGAGCGAACGCGCCAGCGGAAAGGCCAAGGCCAAAGAGACAAACGCCGCGACGGGTGCTAGCCAAGCACGCCCGGAATCCGCTTGCGCCAAATCGCCCATCAACCAAAACACCATGCCACGCAATGGTGCATCAGGCGCCAACGCCAGCAACAGCGTTATCAGCGCACCCCATGCTGCCGACAAAATTACCCCCGCCAAGAGCAGTCGTATCGGCAACAAACCACCGCGCCACGCCAACAAAAAAAGTATCCCCGTCGATGCCAATGCGCCGCCAAATCCAGCCGCCGCCGTGAGCGCCGCACCTGCGCCAAACAGCATCGCGATCAAGGACAACGCCCCTGCGCCGCTGGAAATACCAAGCACGAATGGGTCGGCCAAAGGGTTACGCAGCAAAGCTTGCAACAAGGCACCAGCCAAGGCCAACAAAGCCCCGCAACCAAACGCATTGAGCGCACGGGGCAGGCGCAAATCGAAAATAATTTCGCGATTGGTTGCGTCGCTCTGGCCAAGCAATGCGCTAAACATGCCGCCGAAATCCACACCGTTGCTACCAACGGCCAAGGCGCCGACAGCAGCAAGAGCGGTAAGTAGGCAGAGAAGAATGAGAATGAGACTAGGTCGCATGAGACTGTGGATTTTCCCACACCATATGCATAGTGCGTCTGCGGCGTTTTGCACTTGTCCCAGCCAAGTGCATCAAACCCGGTCACCAGACTCTCAAGTCAAAGCTGCGATAAAACCTTCTGCATGCGCGCGTTCGGCACGACAACGCCGCGAATCACTTTTGATTGTTGCGCGACGATATGAAATCCAAAATGCGTGAAAAATCCTTGCGCTGTTCGACTCACTTCGGAAACAAGTTCAGTCAAGTGCAAACGCTCTGCTTCCATGTGAATTGCAGCCATCAACATTCGACCAACCCCACGTCGTGGATGCGCACCAGAGACAAAAAAGTGGTCAATCAAGCCACTAGATTGAACATCGGCATAACCCACAATTTCGCCATCCATTTCGGCGACGAAGGGATTGATGCCACGCATCCGGTCCGCCCACTTTTCCGCATCAATATTGGCGGGTGCCCATGCGTCAATTTGTTCTGGCGTGTAGTCGTGAACAGCAATATCGTGAATAGCGGAGAAGAAGACACAATGAAGCGCTGGCTCATCACCGATTTTAAAGCGTCGTATTTTCATGCTGCTAATTGCGGCTGGAAAAATTGTATTTCACGAAGTGCGGGTTGCTCTAATAACCATAGCGTTTTTTGCCTGCACTTGTGATGCAATAGCGACCACCTTTAGGCCCGGTACAAACCTTCCCGGAGTCGCACAAACAGTCAGAAACAGCCAATGTCGAGCTGGTGGTTTCGTCCGTAATTGAAAGTCCCGGACCAGAACCAGCACCACTAATATTGATCGTTGTCCTGTTCATTACTCGTGACTTGTCGGGAAGCTTAGCTGTCGAACATGTAGATGTCGATCCAAACAATGAGCGATTGACCCACATACCTCTGCCGCCAATCGGAACTTGCACCCATTGCGCCTTACTGCCGAGGAGCGTGTACATTGATCCGGCGACAAGCTGCGCGGCCGGCGGTTCAAGCGGCGGTGAGTTCACCGGTGGATCAGTGTAAGCATCGCCAGATGTCACAGCACACAAAGTGGCAGACAATGAGGATGCGGCGCTTAGGACGAGGGTAGCGAAGACCACGACGCACTTGACGGTGATGCCTGCCAGCCAACCTGTCCGTCGTCTAGCATTCTTCATGTTGCACTCTCACTTTCCCACCATCACCGGTGTATTGCCTTGAACAATCACGCAATTCTTGGACTCTTTGCAAGCCTCGGAATAACGCTTAATGGACTCCAACTGTACAAACTGCGCAGCATCGAGTTTCATTTCCAGCCGATAGGCATTGTCTGCACTGGCGCGGCTTTGCTGGGCTTGGAGTCGTGAATCTTCTGCCAACTTTCGTTGAATCTCCGTTTTCCGCCGCTGTTGTTGGGCGGCCGTATTGTTCATTTCATCCACCACCGGTTTGTCCGGCAGCGCCTTGCCCATATTCACGTTGATCAGCGACACATGGAGCTTGGTGGCCTCAATGTGTTTGCGAAACTGAGCGGCAATTTCGCCTTCGATGCTCTGCAAGGTCGGTGGGTCAATCATGATGGCCGTCATCTGATGCTTCTTGGTGACATCTCTAACGATGGTCCGGTACTGCTCCTTGAGATTGTTCTCGTACCATTTCGTGTAACCGAAATTGGTCACGTGATAGGCCGGATCCTTCCACTGCAGCACCAGATAGCTGTTGTAGTTGATGAAATTGTTGTCGGCAGTTGCCAGATGATCTAGCGGTTCGTCGTATTTGGTTGGCGTCATCACCACGTCAACACCTTTAGTGGACAACCAGTACCACGACAAACCAGGCTTTTGCGTTTCGTCCCTGACCCCGCCATGACCAATCAGCCATGGGTTATCAACGATGACGGTTTCGCTCCCCGGCTCGGTGGTGATCGAATGACAAGCGCCCAGTAGCATCGCTACTGCCAGAACAAAAATTAGTTTCACGGGGTTCTCCTGCTGCAAAACTTAGCCATTGATTGCGGATACGAAAAATGATGCCTGACTATAATTTTCCGTATCCGGAACCGGCAGAGTAGCAGGTTCATGATTGTTGCAAAGCAACGCGACACCTTGGTGGTCTGGCACAATACCACCATGCAATTCGCAAACCTCCACGTATCTGCCTGCCGCGATCTGACGGCGTATCACCAGCACCAACTGGCAAATCATTCCCGAAATCATGAGCACTGAATCATTCGACAATAGCCGCCAACTCTACCTGCGCTTGCTGACTTACGTTCGCCCGTATTCGCGCGCCTTTGTTGCGGCTTTGGCCTGCATGGGTTTGTCGTCACTTATCGAGCCGGCATTTCCGGCCCTGATGAAGATATTGTTAGACGACGGTTTTGCCAAAAATCAAGGCGCGATGGATTGGTTGATTTATCCCTTGGGAATTCTGGCGGTGTTTATGTTCCGCGCCATGCTGGGTTTTGTTGGCGACTATGCGATGAGTTGGGTTTCCAATAATGTCATCGCCGAATTGCGCACCGCGATGTTCGAGCGTTTGCTCAAACTGCCGAGCAACTACTACGGTGAAGCGCAGTCGGGACGATTGATGTCGAAGATTGCCTACGATGTGAATGGCGTGGCGGTAGCGGCCACGAGTGCGCTGACATCGCTGGTGAAAGACAGTTTGTCGGTTGTTGGTTTGCTGATTTGGTTGCTGTATTTGAATTGGCAATTGACGCTGATCACGCTGGCGATTATTCCGATGATCGCGGTGGTGGTGAAAAGTTTTGGTGGGCGCTTGCGGCGCATTTCGCGCGGCATACAGGAATCGCAAGGAACGATTTCTCAGGTCTTGCAAGAAGCGATTGAAGGTCAAAAGGTGGTGAAAATTTTTGGCGGGCAAAACTACGAATCGACGCGTTTTTCAGTGGCAGTGAAAGAACAACGCGGCCTTGCGATGCGCAACACCATCGCCTCGGCAGCGCAAGGCCCCATCGTTCAATTTTTCGCGGCAGCGGCGCTGGCCATCATCATGGGGGTAGCACTTACTCAAGCCGCAAATAATGAAACCACCGTCGGCAGTTTCGTTTCCTTCATGACCGCGATGTTAATGTTGATGGCACCACTCAAACGCTTGACCGACATCAACGCGCCGATACAGCGCGGCTTGGCTGCAGCCGAAAGCGTGTTCTCGATGATTGATGAGGCGGTGGAAATCGACAACGGCACACATGATTTGCAAGCCGCTAATGGTCATGTCGAATTCGCCGATGTCAGCTTCAGCTATCCCGGCGCGGAACATCCCGCGCTACGCAATCTGAGCTTCTCGATAGAACCGGGAACCAGCGTTGCGCTGGTCGGCCCCTCAGGTAGCGGCAAGACCACGGCAGCGAATTTATTGCCGCGCTTTTATGCGGTGAACAGTGGCGAAATTCGTGTCGATGGCATTGCCCTCAATGACATTCGTCTGGAAAGCTTGCGTGCCAATATTGCCTTCGTGAGTCAGGAAGTGGTGCTGTTCAACGACACGATTTCGGCCAACATCGCCTACGGTGCGCCGCGTCCGCATGAAGAAATTGTGCAAGCCGCGCAAGCTGCGCAGGCATTGGAGTTCATTGAAAAATTGCCACAGGGATTTGACACTTTGGTCGGCGAAAAAGGTGTGAAATTGTCCGGCGGCCAGCGCCAACGTATCGCCATTGCCCGTGCGCTATTGAAGAACGCTCCGATACTGATTTTGGATGAAGCCACCTCGGCGCTCGATACCGAATCGGAAAGTTTGGTGCAAGCCGCGCTCGACCGATTGATGATAGGTCGCGCCACCTTGATCATTGCCCATCGCTTGTCGACCATTGAACGCGCCAGCAAAATATTGGTGTTGGCCAATGGTCGCAAAGTTGAAGAAGGCACGCATCAAGAATTGCTCGCGCGGCAAGGCGTGTATGCGCGGCTGTATCAAATTCAACAAATCAAAACTGATGAAGGCGGGGCATGAGCCCACCCAAACTATTCATCGACGAATTCGTCGGCATCTCCAACCGACTCGAAACTTTGCCGTTAGCCTTTGCCATACAAAAAGCCTACGGCCATCAAATCATTCTCGACTGGCACGAGCTGGATTCGTTTTCAGTTGAAGGCACAACGCGCGGCACGGTGCGTCTGTTAGCCCGTATTGGTGCTCTACGCGTGCGACATTGCGATCGCGCTTTGTTTGATACATTGGCCAATCGCAAAATGATATTGCGCTCACTCGATGGCCCGGGTGAATTGCTTGATCCGATTTATTTGGAAACTGCTCGACGAGTGAAATTGGCAGCGCCTTTGCGCGAAAAATTCAGCGTGCATTTGCCGCCGTAAAAGGTCGCCCCGTGGTCGGTGTGCATGTGCGGCATGGCGATTTCAAGCTCACTGACGAGCATACTTATCGCACCGATATCGAATGGCCGGCGGTGCCATTTTGGTGGTACGCCGCCACCATGCACGCGATCAAGCGCGTGCAACCGGATGTCGTATTTTTCATTTCCTCAACAGGTAATCCGGCAGCTTTCGCGCACCTCTATGAAGGTTTGGAGGTCATCAGTCTCGACGCGCCTTCGCACTACGCTTACAAAGGTGAGGACCACGATTCATTGGTCAATCCGGTCGCCGATATTTTTGCCCTCGCCTGTTGCCCGGTGATGTTGGCGACACCAATTTCCGGTTATTCGCATTGGGCAGCAAATGCGCTGGGTGCGGCTACCGATTGCATCGTGCCTTTGCCCGGAGCAACATTGGAAAACCCCTTGCGCGGACTAGTTCGAATTCACGGCGCGCGCCTGCCGCGCTGGCGTGCTGCGGGGCGCACGGGGAGCGATGTGTTGCCACTGGGCGATGGGTTTGCCGAGATTGATTTTGGCCGTGGTGCGAATGTCGACTGGCTGTAAGGCATAGGTAGCGCATGAGCGAATCCGTGCCGCGCATCCTGGTCATTCGTCGTCGCTATTTGGGTGATCTGGTCTTGCTTGGGCCGGTACTACACAGCCTGCGTACGCATTGGCCACACGCGCACATTACGGTGCTGACCGAAGCCAGTTATGCGGGTGTTTTGGCGATCAATCCCGATGTCGATGAAACCTCGCATTTCCCGCACAGTATTGGCGATTGGTGGGCGCTTTGGCGAAAACTACGCGCAGCGAAATTCACTCACGTTTTCGATTTCGACAATCGCGAAAAAACTGCGTTGATTACTTGGGCGAGTCGCGCTGCGCAACGCTTTGCTTTGCATAACGGCGTGCGCGCGACATGGGGCTGGGCGTATTCGACTATCGAATTAGTGCCGGTGAATTTTCTTATTGGCCGACACGTGACAACTTACTTCAGTCGGTTATTGCAAGTTGCTAATGTCCCCGTTTTAACGGGCTTCACGGATTTGAAGCCGAAAGCCGACGACGTTGAAGCGATGTCACAACTACCGGCAATTTTGACTTTACCGGATGGACGTCCGCGCCTCCTGGTGCATCCGGGTAGCCGCAGCGAATTTCGCTTATGGCCGGCGGAGAATTTCGCCTCGGTTTTGGATACCATCGTTGCTCAAAACATTGCCAGTGTGACCCTGATTGCTGGCTCGAACGAGCGGCATTTGGTCGATGCGATTGCACAAGGAATGACGCAGGCTGTGGCGCGGATTGACGACAGTTTGAGCGTGCCGCAATTAGCCGCTTTGCTCGCGCAGTTCGATGTTTTGCTATGTCACGATAGTGGCCCCATGCATGTGGCCTCTGCAGTCGGTACGCCGGTAGTGGCCTTATTTGGCGCACAAGGTTCAGTTGTGTTTGCACCACTTGGCGAAGGACACGGTCTATTGTCGCCACCAATTCCCTGCGTCAATTGCGCGTCGCCAGAAACCTGTGTGAAGGGTGATACCTATCGCATGCGTTGTGTGCAGAATATTTCGCCGGGCGAGGTGGTCACCGCGCTGAGCAAAATCCTAGCGAATCCGCATTTGCCGCGATAGCGTGAAGCGTTGCGCGTTCAGTGTCCTGATGGCTTGTGGCGATAGCGTGTCGACCGCCGGCACGCGCGCCAATTCAACACAAAATTGGTTGCCGTATTGTGGCGACACATAACTTGGACTCAAGTTGGTCAGGCCGAGCAGGCGCAATTCCAGCATCAGCAATTGAAATGACGTCGGGGTAAAAGCCCAGGCATGCGAATCGAAATAGGTCGCTCCGCTTTCTTCCATTGCCAGCATTTTTTCTTGCGCCTCGGCGAGGCTGTGTTCAAACCGCAAACCATCAAAATCGCCTTCACTCATACGATATCCGCGATCGGCATTGACCATGCGAGCGAGGTAATCGAAGACCTGTTTGCCTTGATGTATGGTCGGCTTGTTCAAATGCACCACCAGCACATCGGAAGTCACTGTAGGAAAACGTAACGCATCAAAACACGCGCGCAAATCCGGGATCACTTCGATGATGCGGCCGTCCACTGCGATCAGCTTTTCCAGCGATTGCAAGTGCGTAATCAGATCCACTTGATGCTCCAAAACATGCGAGCCGTAAATCAAATCAAAGCGCATGTCGGGCGGCACTAGATCTTCTATCGGCCCGCCGCTGAACACAAAATCAACTTCCTGAATATTGCTCGCACGATGGGCGACACCCAGGCTGGGGTCGGAATATTTCTTGCGCAATTCTTCGGTGCTGCAATGATCAAGGTGGCGCACATTGGGATAGGTCGCCTTGAAAAAACGCGGGTTGAAACCGCCACCGATTTCCAATATCAAGGCATCAGTTTTGACCGATGCCAGCAACTTTTTAATTTGTGTGCGCTTGATGTACGAGTTACGCAGCTTTTCGATGCGCGCGGAAAACGCACTGGTGATGGACGACCACATTCGACTATTTTCCCCGCAGCTTGCGCGCTTTGTCTTGTAACCAACCGACCGCGCCAACTCGTGGCGCTTCATAGTCCGGGAACAATTGCTTGCCCACACGGCGATGGGTTGGCGCCTGCATAGTGCGCTTTTCTACCACCACTACACTGTCATAAAAATGCACTGAATGCGCGCTGCGAGTGAAATCATCGACAACCAGATGCGGTGATTTTGAATGCCAGGCATTGATCTTGTCGATGAAGTTTTTGCTGTATTCAATGAAGCTGGCTTTACGCCGGTAGCCACCACCAAACCGCCGCCAATACGAAGTATGCACATCCTCGCAAAGATAGACACCATCGGCGGCGACTTTGGAGAACAGCACCTCGTAAGTCGCTATTTGCTGAGCCATAGTGTGACCACCATCGTCTATCAAAATGTCTATGCTCGGTAGTTCTGCCGCTAGCGTGTGCAGGAATTCGCGATCACCCTGGTCGCCGATAAAAATCTTCACTTTGTCAGAGGCAAATCGTTGGCAATTTGGATTGATGTCCACGCCGAAAATTTGCGCGTCCGCGCCAAAATAGTCCTGCCACATTTGTATCGAGCCACCTTGCGACACACCGAATTCAACGATATTGATAGGCTTGCCACGAAAGCGGGAAAAGTGGCGGTCGTAAATCTCAAAGTAGTGATCCCACTTGTGAATCAGGCGGCTGCCGTCTTTTTCGTCGTAGGTGTTGAAAAATTTTTCTAAGTCGTTCATGGCGTTTTATGACGGCATATCGCCAGCACCAACTGACGATAGTCGCGGATGATTTGGAAATTGTTTTGTGACGCTGACTTTGACATAAGGAAAACCCGCATCAATTAAATTTTCCCATCCCGCGATGGTGTCATCGCCCCCGCCGGACGAGTTAAATAGAGCTTCGGTTCGCAAGCCGACGTCCGCCATCATTTGCGTCAGGCGGGTTTCGTAGACATCAATCACGTGAATTTTCTCCTTCAAGCAGCGCACATTGGTCATCCAGTTTTTGAACATCGGATGCATCAACGCGGTTTGTGTGAAGGCGAGAAAAAAGCTCTGTAGATGCAACAACGGTGTCGTGTTTTGTACCAGTCCTATCATGTCGGCCGATGCGGCACGCAGGCGAGCAATGGTGCGCGAAAAATCGTCCGTGTTCAACGGGCCGATCATGCTGTCGTTCACCAAGAACAAGCGCGTCCATTGCGCAGTTGGCGGACAAAGTGCATAAGCATGTGCCCACGCGGCAAAATCAAAACCGAGATTTTCGCGAATGAAAATTCCACTTAATTTCGCCGCAAATTTTTCGTCAATGAGGACGGATTCGAACGGCAGATCAGTATTAACGATCAGCACCACCAAGATGTTTTGCGCTAACAATTGCTCGACATGATGGATCACATTGACTTTGAGCGCGGCGGTGTCGGCATGCGTTACGAAAAAACAAATATCACCCGACAGATCGCCACCAACGGCTTTGCGAACGGCGATCTTCGCCGCCGTGGCGAGCGGTGCATGCCAGCCCAAATCAGCAATCAATCTTGCATATTTGCCGGCAAGAATATCGTATTCACGACGGCGAACGAAGGGTAGCTTTTCTTTCAATGCGCGACGAGTATGGCGTAGCGGCAAGGCCATCTTTAGGCTTTCTTGGTGCAAACAAATTCCCACAACACATGAGAATTTGTACCGCGCAAAGTACGGCGATAGCGTTTCCATTTAGCCGACCACCCGGTAAGCGGCGCAGCCTTAAAACACTCCGGATGAAGCGCCCATTCGTTGCGCAACAAATCGAATTGGCCGCTGAAACCGTACATTCGCGCCAACGCGTTATCGCCACAAAAATATTCCCAAGTGCCAATGGTGATGATGTTCACGTGGGTCGGATCGTGAAACGCGGTGGGATGGGGAAATGCAGGTGTGACGGCGTAAAACCTTCCGCCGGGTTTGAGCACACGCGATATTTCGTTCATCAATTCAATGAACGGAAAGCGTGTTGATTTGCCGTCGGCGGTGGGCAACACACGGGGCACATGCTCCAGAAAATCGAAAGCCGAGATGGAATCAAAACTGGAGTCTGGATGCGGAATCGGCACGAGGCTCAAATTCGCCACACGGAAAAATTCACCTTCCGCTGACGCCGGTGCAATATCGACACCGTGCGCCTCCGTTTGTTGATACGGATTGCGCGGTGTGCTGCCACAACCGATGTCGAGATGGCGTGTGATATCACCGATCGCACCCATTGCACTCATCGATAACTCCACGCTCCACCACGCCGGTCCATGTGTAGCGTCATGCCATGCGCGGCTAGCTCCGCTGCGCGCCAGTTCGCTTCATTGCGTTTGCGATTCAATTTATTGGTTTGTCTATCCCACCAATTCATCCCAAACCGTCGATAGGCATAACGATGATCGCCAAACTCCTTGATGCCCTGTTCGCGCTTCATTGCGCTTTGCGTAATCGATCCGAAGTGGTGCAGCACTGACGCGCCTACAGTCGCGACCTTGATATTTCCGCGCTTGCAGCGGGCCAGAAATTCCGCATCTTCGCGACCAAACAACAGACGGTCGGTGTCGAGAAATCCGATTTTGTGAAACACATCGCGATGCACGGTGAAGCACACGCCGTGAAACCAATTGTCACGCGTCACATCGCCCATTTCAGCGACAAATTTGTGTGCAAATTCCGCTACGTCATAATCCAATTCGCCTTCCATCAAGGCTGGGCTAACAACACCAAGACCGAGTTTTTCTGCCGCACGTATCCCCGCGTCAATCGCGTTGTGACCCAGCACCACATCGTTATTGAGTAGTACCACCCATTCGCTTTTGCTCGCCAATGCACCTTGAGTCCATGCCCCGCCGCAACCCAAATTCACCGCATTGCTAATCGAAGGGATTTGCGGATTGGCAACGAGATACTGCGCGGTTTCGTCGGTGCTGCCATTATCGATAACCAACATTGATTCCACCGGCACACCAACGGCCAGCAGCGAATCAACGCACTGGCGCGTGTATTTGAGTTGATTCAGAACGGGGATGACGACGCTGTACTTCATTTGGCTTTCCTGTCGGGTCTTTGCAGTTTATGCGATAGATGTCCGGTTTTGAGATGCTGGAAAATCCAAACCAGACTCGCCATGGTTCAGTGAGCGGAAAGTCCAAACCAAACCCGCCACCGCTCAGTGAGCCTTGAAGGCAACAACAAAAGCTCCACGGCTCAGTGAGCCTTGAAGGCAACAACAAAAGCTCCACGGCTCAGTGAGCCGTGTCCCAGTCCCCACCTACACCGACTTCTACCAATAACGGAACTTTCAAATCCGCGACACCGCCCATTAGCTTGGGCAAAGCTGCTTTGACGACATCAAGCTCCACTTCCGGCACTTCGAGCACCAGTTCGTCATGCACTTGCAAAATCAATAGTGATTGCAATTTCTGCGCATCGAGCCAGTCTTGTACCGCCAACATCGCACGCTTGATCAGGTCGGCTGCGGTGCCTTGCATTGGCGCATTGATGGCGGCACGTTCGGCGCCTTGGCGACGGCCGACGTTCGAACTTTTGATTTCGGGCAGCCACAAGCGACGACCAAAAACTGTTTCGACATAGCCGTTGCTGCGCGCCAGTGCGCGTGTTTCTTCCATGTATCTTGCCACCCCGGTATAACGGGCAAAGTAACGATCCATATAGGACTGCGCGGCACTGCGATCGACATTGATTTGCTTGGCCAGACCGAAAGCACTCATGCCGTAGATCAAGCCGAAGTTAATAGCCTTCGCGGCGCGCCGCTGTTCGGCGGCGACTTCGTTTAGCGGTATGCCAAACACCTCGGATGCGGTCGCGCGATGCACATCTTCGCCTTGTGCAAAGGCATCGAGCAGGCGCGGGTCGTCGGACAAATGCGCCATGATGCGTAGTTCGATCTGCGAGTAATCAGCGCTAACGATTTTGTTCCCCGCGGCGGCGATAAATGCGGAACGAATACGCCGACCTTCTGCGGTGCGGATTGGAATGTTTTGCAGATTCGGATCGTTGGACGACAAGCGCCCGGTGATGGCCGTGGCTTGGCCGAAACTGGTATGCACACGGCCGGTGTTGGGGTTGATGGTTTTCGGCAACTTGTCGGTGTAAGTGCCCTTGAGTTTGGCGAGGCTGCGATAAGTGAGCAGCGCTTTTGGTAACGGATAATCTTCGGCCAATTTCTCCAACACTTCTTCGTCAGTCGACGCGCCGCCCGAAGGTGTCTTTTTGACGACTGGCAAACCTTGTTTGACGAACAAAATCTCACCCAATTGTTTGGGTGAATTCAAATTAAATGGTTGGCCGGCGAGCGCGTAGGCTTCGTCTTCCAAGGCCATCAATTTGACGCCGATCTCGTTACTTTGTTGCGCCAGCGCAGCGGCATCAATCAACACGCCATTGCGTTCGATGCGAAATAGAACTTGCGCGATGGGTAGTTCCAAATCGCGGTAAAGCACTTGTAGCGCGGTCTCTTTTGCCAAATTCGCTTGCAAAACTTGAAACACCCGCAAGGTGCAATCGGCGTCTTCGGCGGCGTAACTGGCAGCGTGCTCGACATCGACTTGGCTAAAGGAAATACGCGCCGCACCTTTGCCGGTGACGTCGTCATAGCTAATTGTTTTAAGCCCGCAATGCCGCGCGGCAAGTGCGCCTAGATCGTGCGATTTGTCGGATTCAAAAACGTAGGATTGCAACAACGTGTCATCAACAATTCCCGCCAACGCGATGCCGTGATTGGCAAAAATATGTCGATCGTATTTGAGGTTTTGGCCGAGTTTTTTGTGCGTCGTTGATTCGAGCCAAGGCTTGAGTTTTTCTAGTGTTTCAGCAAACGGCAATTGCGTTGGCGCACCAGCGTAGGAATGCATCAACGGCAAATAGGCTGCGTGAACTTGTTCGCTATCCGCAATGGCAACGGCGAATGAGATACCAACAAGCTGCGCCGTCATTGGATCCAGGCCAGTGGTTTCAGTGTCGAGCGACACGACATCGGCATCGGTCAATCGCATTAACCATTCGCCGAGCTTTTCGTCGCTCAAAATGCATTCGTAGTTGCTGCGGTCGAGCACTATTGTGGCTGGTAAGGCTTCTGCTCTGGTTTCAGCTTCGCCAGTTGGTGCTGCGGGGTTGGCAAACGCGACGCCGTTAATGAGCGGTTTGCCATCCTTCAATTCACGCAACCAGCCTTTGAATTCAAATTGAGAAAAAAGCTCAGTGAGTTTCGCCTTGTCCTGCTCACGCGCCACTAGCTGATCCGGCGCGAATTCCAAAGGCACATCACGCACGATGGTGACCAGCTTTTTTCCCAGCGGCAAGAAGTCCAAATGCTTGACCAAATTCGCCCCCACCGCGCCGCCAATGTCATTGGCGTTAGCGATAACCGCATCAAGCGATTCAAATTGCGTCAGCCACTTCACCGCCGTCTTCGGCCCGACTTTTTCTACACCCGGCACGTTATCTACCGTGTCGCCGACCAGTGTTAAATAATCGACAATCTGTGTCGGTTTCACGCCAAACTTCGCCAGTACGCCAGCTTCGTCTAGCACTTCATTGTTCATGGTGTTGACCAGTTTCACCAGTGGCTCGACCAATTGCGCCATGTCTTTATCGCCAGTCGAAATCACGCAATGCATTCCAGCGGCGGCGGCTTGTGTGGACAGCGTGCCGATCACATCGTCGGCTTCGACGCCATCGACCATCAACAATGGCCAGCCACTGGCACGAATGCATTCGTGTAGCGGCGCGATTTGGGCGGCCAAATCCTCCGGCATGTGCGGACGATTGGCTTTGTATTGCGGATACCAATCGTCGCGAAAGGTTTTGCCTTTGGCGTCAAAAACCACAGCTTTGAAATCCGCCTTATAGTCAGCTTCTAGCGTGCGCAACATCGAGAGCACGCCGCGAATTGCGCCGGTCGGATGATTGGCGGAATTGCGCAAATCAGGTAGCGCATGGAAGGCTCGATACAGATAGCTAGAGCCATCAACCAGAAGTAATGTCGGCATGGAGATTTGGCGTGAGCAAAGCGGAAAAGATACCTAGGGAATACATTACAACCAAGGCTGAAACACGTCCGGAAAACAACGCCCGCGAGGCTTGGCGTGTGTTTGGAATTATGTCAGAGTTCGTCGAAGCCACCGATCGTTTAAGCGTTGTTCGACCGGCCGTGACTATCTTTGGCAGCGCGCGTATCGCCAGGGATTCACCTTACTACGTGCTCACCGAAACGATTGCCAAACAACTTTCTGATTCCGGCTTTGCAGTCATCTCCGGCGGTGGCCCTGGAGTCATGGAAGCCGCCAACAAGGGTGCCTTTGCTGGCAAAAGTTTGTCGGTTGGCTTGAACATTCAATTACCACATGAACAAACCTCGAACCCTTATCAGGACGTGTCGCAAACCTTTCGACATTTCTTCACTAGAAAATACATGTTTGTCAAACTCGCATCGGCTTATGTGGTGATGCCCGGCGGCTTTGGCACGCTTGACGAATTGCTTGAAGCGCTGACTTTGATTCAGACCAAAAAATCTCCACGAATTCCATTGATCCTGGTCGGCAGTGAATTTTGGAGCGGCCTGATTGTCTGGCTTAAAACACGATTGGTGGTTGATGGAATGATTGACGCCACCGACTTGGATTTGCTCCAGATAATTGACTCACCCGAACAAATTGTCGCCACGATATTTGATCATTATCAAATGCGCGGTTTTTCGCGACTGCCGGAAGAACATGAACTGTTGCTGAACCTGTAAACTCCATTGTTGCCTCCTTCCTTGCACGCCACTTTTAGGACACGCCATGCGCACCAATAATTTGTATTTTCGTTCAGCCAGTCTGGCATTCTTGCTCACTGCTAGCTTGTTGAGTTTCCAGGCCACAGCGCAAGAGCGACCAGCCAATTTGATTCCGATACCGGCCATTCCACCGCCACCACCGGGAATGATTGCCGACGATCTGGAACCGCAAATCACCATCACCAAGCGTGGCAATGACCAGGTCGAAGAGCACCGGGTCAATGGCAAGCTGTATATGATGAAGGTCACGCCAAACCACGGGGTGCCGTATTACTTAGTCGACGAAAAGGGCGACGGCAACTGGGCACCCAAAGACACGGCAGATGCTGCGCATATACGCGTGCCGATGTGGGTTATTGGAACGTTTTGAACGGTGGCGAAGCGGGGATTTCGCGAAGCACTGCTTCGCGCCTACGCATTGGGTCGGCTATGCAAAGCCACCAATGCACATCACTCCAACTGACAAACAATGGCTGAACTAAACGTTGCCGGCCTCGGCCAGGTTTTCACGCCGCCTGCCATCGTCGCACGCATGCTGGCATTGCGCAAAAACACCGGCCGCGTGCTTGACCCAGCGTGTGGCGATGGTGCATTTTCCAAGCAAATCCCCGGCTGTGTGGCGATAGAACTCGATCCGGCGCATTGTCCGCGCACGGCAAAGAACATCGACTTTTTTGCCTATCCGGAAGCGCAAAAATTCAACACTATTATTGGCAATCCGCCCTACGTTAAAGCCCGCGACATTTTGCCTGCCACCAGAAGCCATGTGCGTTCCCGCCTGCTCGACGGGCACGCCAATTTGTATCTGCATTTCATCGAAAAATGTGTGCGCCAGCTTGAAGACGGTGGCGAACTTATCTTCATCACACCACGCGATTTCCTCAAAGCCACCGGCGCAAAAAAGCTAAATACTTGGCTGTTCGATCACGGCACGATTACGGATTTTGAAGACTTGGGCGATGCCAAGATATTTGACGGTGCAACACCAAATTGTGCAATTTGGCGTTACGAAAAGGGCGATCTGACGCACAAATTAAATGATGGTCGGCGGATGACGCAGTCGGGCGGGCAATTGATGTTTGCGCGGGGAATTTATAACGTCCCGCTGCGGGATGTATTTGATGTGAGGGTCGGCGCGGTATCGGGTGCCGACGAGATTTTTTCTGAGCCGGAATTTGCCAACACTGATTTTGTGTGCTCACACACGGCGACCAGCGGCACAACGCGACCGATGATTTATCTAGACCGCGAAGGACCAATTGCTTATTTGGAAGGGTTTAAAGAGCGTCTGTTAGCGCGCCGGGTGACCAAATTTGACGAAAGTAACTGGTGGAAGTGGGGCCGGCGTCATTTCGTTAGCAATGCGCCACGGATTTATGTCAATCAGAAAACGCGCAACACTCAGCCGTTTTTTCGCCACACCTGCAACAACTACGACGGCTCTGTTCTAGCGCTGTTTCCGCACCGTAGTGAGCTTTCATCAGCCCAATTCAAACGGCTCACCGAGATGCTGAACGATGTTGATTGGCACGAACTGGGCTTCGTTTGTGATGGCCGTTATCTGTTCGCCCAGCGCAGTTTGGCGCATTCTTTATTGCCGGAGTGCTTTCTGGAATTCGCGCACCGGACGCTGGTGTAAGCTCGGCGTTCCAGAACATAGAAACGTTTGCTCATGCGCACTTACCTCACCACCGCTTTTGTCAGCCCGCAACGCAAGCTTTGTCGTGCTGCGCCAGAGTACTGAATCATGAAGTTCGCCTTTATTGTCGACCCGCTGGATGGCCTCAAGGCCTACAAGGATTCGAGCATCGCGATGATGCGCACGGCGGCTGGTCGCGGCCACGAAGTCTGGACGATTCAGCGGCCGGAAATGTTTTGGCGTGACGGACATGTCGCCGCGCGAGCGCTGCACATTAGGCCGTCGGCGGATGACGCGCCTTGGTATACGGTGGAGCGCGAAGCAGTCTGCCGCTTGACGGAATTTGATGCGGTGTTGATGCGTCAGGATCCACCGTTTGATGCCGAATATGTGGCGGCGACTTGGTTGCTTGATCGTGCTGAAGCCGAGGGCGCGCGGATCTGGAATCGGCCTTCGGCGATTCGCGATCATTCCGAAAAAGTGGCGTTGGCGGAGTTCTTTGAGTTCGCGCCGACGACTTTGATTGCCGGTGATATCGCCACGTTGCAAGCGTTCATCGACGAACTAAAAGATGTGGTGGTCAAGCCGCTGGATGGCATGGGCGGCAGTGGGATTTTTCGAGTGCGCCATGACGATCCGAACCGCAACGCGATTTTGGAAACCATCACTGACAATGGCCGCCGCAGCATCATGGCGCAACGTTATTTACCGCAGATACTCGACGGCGATAAACGCATTTTGATCATCGGCGGCGTACCAGTACCTTTTGCCCTGGCGCGAATTCCCAAAGCCGGCGAATTACGCGGCAACCTGGCGGCGGGTGGCACCGGCGTGGCGCAGGCATTGTCAGCACGTGATGCGGAAATCGCCAACACCCTCGCGCCGATACTTTGGTCGCGCGGATTGTTGATCGTCGGCCTGGATGCGATTGGCGATTGCTTGACAGAAATTAACGTCACTAGTCCGACTTGTTTCGTCGAGATTTTTGAACAAACCGGATACGATGTGGCGGCGATGGTGATGGATGTTTTGGAGCGCGAATGCGCCGCGTCCGCAACAGCTTTGCGCTCGTCCTAACGCTGTCACTTGTCCTGACGCTGGCCGCTTGCGGGCGGCAAGAGCCTTGGCGGCGCGAAGCTTACGTGTTCGGCACCCGGGTCGAAATTCTGGTTCAGCGCAGTGACGGCATAGACGAAAAAAGCGCCAATGCGGCGATGGCCGAAGTACTGCAAGAATTCGAGCGCTTGCATCGCAGCTATCACGCGTGGCAACCCTCGGAGCTAAGTTTGTTGAACACGGCGATTGCAGAAGGTCGGCCGTTGCAAGTTTCCGTCGAGCTTGCCGCATTGATAACCGAGGCGCAAAAAATTGCCGCGAGTGGCGATTATTTGTTCGATCCGGGCATTGGCAAAATGGTCGCGCTGTGGGGGTTTCAAAGCGATGAAATCGTCGCACGCCTGCCGGATCCGGCACAAATAAATTCCCTGCTTACTCAGTATCCGTCGATAGCAAACATGTCCATCAAGGATGGCATCGTCAGCAGCAGTAATCGCGCCGTCGCGCTGGATTTTGGCGGCTATCTCAAAGGCGTAGCGCTGGACATTGCCGCCAGCAAATTACGTGTACGCGGTGTGCGCCATGCGCTGATCAACATCGGTGGCAATGTAATGGCGCTGGGCAACCGCGATGGCGTGGAAGGCGGCAAAGCCTGGCGGGTTGGCATCCAACATCCGCGCGCCGAGCAACACGGCGGATTGCCCTTGGCTTCACTGGACTTGCGCGACGGGGAAGCAATTGGCACTTCGGGCGATTACCATCGTTTTTTTGAATTGAATGGTCAGCGTTATTGCCACCTGATAGACCCCCGCACCGGACGGCCGACCGTCGGCACCCAATCGGTGACGATAGTGATTCCCCCCGGACCGAACGCAGGCATGCGCTCAGATGCCTTGTCGAAACCGATTTTCATCGCGGCGGACAAGTGGTACGAAATGGGGCAGCGATTGGGTGTTGATGCCGTTTTGCGAGTTGGTGCTGACAACACGCTGTCGACGACAGCAGCGATGAACTCTCGTCTGACAATTGAAGTACCGGACCTAAAGGTGGGTGTTCGCAAGTAACGCTGATTGACGCGTATCTGCACTGTCAAAGCACAGCGTATGCGACTGCATCCGATACAATCAGAAGCATGATAGGCATATTCCTGATCACCCACAGCAGCTATGGCGAATCGCTGATTCAATGCGCTTGCCATGTGCTCAATCATCGGCCGCCGCAAATTGTTCAGTTGGGCATTTCGGCGCAGGACGATCCATTGGATTCGCTGCCCTTGGCGCACAATATGTTGAAGCTGGTCGACACTGGCGATGGCGCGCTCATCATGACCGATGTTTTTGGTGCTTCGCCGGCCAATATGGCGATGAAACTGCTGATCCCTGGACGCGTGGAAGCTGTCGCTGGCGTGAATTTACCGATGCTTTTGCGCGCGCTGACTTACCGCGACAAGGATATGGAAACATTGGTCACCCGCGCGATTAGCGGCGGGCGCGATGGCGTTGTTAACATGAGCAAATACTAGAAATCATGCCCAGAATCGAAACTGAAATTGTTAATAAACTTGGTCTGCACGCACGTGCCTCGGCCAAGCTGACGCAACTCGCGGGTTCGTTCAAATGTGAGGTCTGGATGGAACGCGGCAAGCGGCGCATCAATGCCAAAAGCATCATGGGCGTGATGATGTTGGCGGCCGGCATGGGCAGCAAGGTCATCATCGACACCAGCGGCGATGGCGAAGACGAAGCAGCGACTGCGCTGCTGGCGTTGATTGCGGACAGGTTTGGTGAAGGCGAATGAGCGGAATGCGGTTAAATGATGCCGCTCACTTTTGGCCGTCGGCCAACGGCCGACTCAAATATTGTCACCCCCTTTCTTGGAAAGGGGGCTGGGGGGATAGGACTTGCTTATGCTCGTGGAGCGTAGCTCCATGAGCTTTAGCCTGCACGGTCTCGCGGTCTCGGGCGGCATTGCGATTGGTCGTGCGCATTTGATTTCGCATGCGACTTTGGAAGTCTCACACCAGCAATTAAACGAGCGCGATGTGGCCAGCGAATTGGCGCGACTGGATGCAGCGATTCGCGTGGTGAGCGCGGAATTGGAATCGCTACGCGAAGAAGCTAGCTTGCCCGGTGCGCTCTCCGAAGTCGCGGCGTTTGTCGATTTGCATGCGATGATTTTGGAAGATCCGGCGCTGGTCGAAGCAGCGCGCGATTTGATTAGCGAACGCTGGTGCAACGCCGAATGGGCGCTGGTGCAGCAGATGGAAATTTTGGTCGCGCAGTTTGATGAATTTGAAGATGCCTACTTGCGCGAACGCAAGCACGATGTCATTCAAGTGTCGGAACGACTGATCAAGGCGCTGCTCGGTAAGCCGCGCAAACTGACGCGGCGCAAGGCGGCGACGGGGCCGGACGATGAGCTGATTATCGTCGCGCATGATTTGTCGCCCGCTGATACGCTGGCTTTCAAGAACATGCACATCGCCGGATTTGTCACCGATTTGGGCGGCGCGACTTCACACACCACCATCGTTGCGCGTAGCCTCGGCATCCCTGCGGTGGTCGGCATGCAGCGTGCGCGGCCGTTGATTTTGGATGATGATTTATTGATCGTCGATGGCACACGCGGCGTGTTGATTGTCGAGCCGGACGAGCGGGTGTTGGAAGAATATCGACTGCGCCGATCAAGCTTGGCGCTGGAGAGGTCCAAGTTGCAACGCTTGGCGCGGGCGCGTTCGACAACGCTCGACGAACAGGAAATTTCGCTTTACGCCAACATCGAATTGCCGCAAGACGTGGAGCAAGCCAAAGCCGTCGGCGCGGATGGCATCGGGCTTTTTCGCACCGAATTTTTGTTTATGAATCGCGATGAATTGCCCAGCGAAGATGAGCAGTTTGAGGCCTATCGCAACGTCGCCCGCGCGATGAATGGCAAACCGGTCACGATACGCAGCTTGGATATTGGTGCGGATAAAGAAGTCGAGGCGCTATCGACGCGCGGCGTGGAACGCAGCGCGGCGAACCCTGCGCTGGGCCTGCGTGCGATTCGATATTGCCTAGCCGAGCCGCAAATTTTCTTGATGCAGTTGCGCGCGATTTTGCGAGCCTCGCATCATGGCTATGTGCGTTTGTTAGTGCCGATGATGGCGCACGCGCATGAGATTGAGCAAACGCTATTGATGATAGAACAAGCCAAGGCGCAACTGCGTAGCAGCCGCCATCGCTTCGACGAGAACATCGAAGTCGGTGGCATGATAGAGATTCCTGCGGCCGCATTAATGCTCGGCCCATTTTTGCGACGTTTGGATTTTCTGTCGATAGGCACGAATGATTTGATTCAATACACGCTGGCAATTGACCGTACCGACGGCGCAGTCGCGCACCTTTATGACCCGCTACACCCTGCCGTGCTGCGACTTGTGTCGCAGACGATACAGCTGGCGCATCGGCATGAACGCCCGATTTCCGTCTGCGGCGAAATGGCTGGCGACCCTGCATTTACACGGCTGTTGCTCGGCATGGGCTTGCGCCAATTCTCCATGCATCCGGCGCAATTGCTCGAAGTGCGGCAGGAAGTGGTGATGGCGGATACCGAACAACTCACTGCGAAAGTCGCGCGCGTGTTGAAGATTGACGAGACGGATCGTGTGCGCGAATTGGTGGAGAAGCTGTGAGTTCGCCAGTTGGTGCTGATGACACGCCGTTAAACAACAATGTTGGTGCAGTCGCTTCGAAACGCGTCCAATTCAGCGCGCCGCTGCAATTGCAAAGCGGCGCGATCTTGCCCGCCTTTGATCTCGCCGTCGAAACTTACGGCACACTAAACGCTGCGAAATCCAACGCGATACTGGTTTGTCATGCGCTCTCCGGCCATCAACACGTCGCCGGTTTTCGGGCAGACAACGCTAACGACATCGGCTGGTGGGACAACATTGTTGGCGCTGGGCGACCGCTCGATACCGACAAATATTTCATCGTCGGGCTGAACAATTTGGGCGGCTGTCATGGCTCCAGCGGGCCATCGAGTATCAACGCAGCAAGCGGCAAACCCTGGGGCGCAGACTTCCCCGTCGTCACGGTGAGCGATTGGGTCGCCGCACAAGCGCGACTCGCCGATACTTTTGGCATCGACGCATGGGCAGCAGTGATCGGCGGCAGTTTGGGTGGTATGCAAGCGTTGCAATGGACATTGGATTTCCCGCAGCGCGTGCGTGGCGCATTGGTGATCGCCGCTGCACCGAAATTATCTGCAGAAAATATCGCCTTCAACGATGTCGCCCGCCAAGCGATTTTGACCGACCCGGATTTTCACGGCGGGCACTATTACGCGCACAATGTCGTACCGCTGCGCGGACTTAGGTTGGCGCGCATGTTGGGCCACATCACCTATTTGTCCGACGACCAAATGGCCGAAAAATTCGGTCGTCGCACGCGCGCAGGCGCAGGTAGTTATGGCTTCGACGTGGAGTTTGAAGTCGAATCTTACTTGCGCCATCAAGGCGATAAATTCGCTGGTGTCTTCGACGCGAATACTTATTTGCGGATGACTAAGGCGCTCGATTATTTCGACCCCGCCGCCGAATTCGATGACGATCTCGCTGCCGCGCTCGCTCGTGCCACAGCGCAATTTCTCATTGTTTCATTCACCACCGACTGGCGCTTCCCTCCCGCTCGGTCGCGCGAGATGGTCAATGCTTTGGTGAAGAACGGCCAACCGGTTGTCTATTCAGAAATCGAATGCGCCCACGGCCACGATTCGTTCCTGATGGACGATGCGCACTACCACGCAGTCGTCCGTTCATTTTTGAAACGGGTCGGCACATGAACACCCAGCACAATCGCGGCGATTTCAATGTCATCGCAAGTTGGATCAAACCCGGCGAACGGGTGCTCGATCTCGGCTGCGGTGATGGCGCATTGCTGCGCCGATTAATAGACGAACGCGGCGCGCGCGGCTACGGCATCGAGCTGGAAAACGCAGCAATGCTGTGTGCTTTGGAAAACGGCATCAACGTCATCCAAACCGATTTGGAACAAGGTCTCGCTGGATTTGGCGATGGCACCTTCGATCACGTCGTGCTTTCGCGTACGCTGCAAACTGTTTTGCATACCGAAAATGTGCTCAAAGAAATGCTCCGTGTCGGCACCGAAGCCGTGGTGTCCTTCCCCAATTTCGCCTACTGGAAAAACCGCCTGGCGGTGATGAATGGCCGCATGCCAGTCAGCGAAGATTTGCCATTCGAATGGTTCAACACCCCCAACCTGCGCTTCTTCACCCTGCTCGATTTTGAATCAGTGTGCGAGCACCTCGGCATAGCTATCCGCGAACGCCAAGTGCTCGATGAGGCGGGTTCGCTGGTGGATGAAGAAGCAAATTTCTTGGGAAGCCTGGCGGTTTATCGGATTGGGCGGGACTGGCTAATTTCCCGCTTCGATCAATTCCTGCACTTCCATCCACAAGGCCTCGGTTTCTTCGATTTGCCTCTTTAACTGACTTTGCCGCTGAGTGAGCGCTAACAGGCGAGGGTTTGGGGTGGCGTAGAGCGCGGGGGCGGCGAGTTGTTGGGCGACCAGATTTGCTTCACCCTGATACGCGGCCAGCTTTTTTTCCAGTTTGTCGGCATCCTTTTGCAGGGCGATTTGCGCGGCACTTGCGCATCGTTTTGACGGCGTAACCTCTGCGGGTCACTTCCGGCCTGACGGCCTCCCTGTGTCGCCAGCATCAACTGCTGAAGTTCATCATCCTTCTTTGCGCTGGCCTTATCTTGAACTGCGCGTTTATCTTCGCTACGCTCTTTCGCCAACCACTCAGCGTAGTCGTCCAAATCGCCATCGAAAGGAACCACTTTTCCGTTGGCGACCAGCCACAATTCGTCGCAACAGGCACGTAGCAAATGGCGGTCGTGCGAGACGACAACGACACCAGCTTCGGCTTCTTGCAAGGCCATGGTCAGCGCTTCGCGCATTTCCAGATCCAAGTGATTGGTCGGCTCGTCGAGCAGCAGCAAATTCGGCGCGGTACGTATCATCAATGCCAGTGCGAGACGCGATTTTTCGCCGCCGGAAAATCGGCCGCAGGGCGCGTCGACCATATCGCCACGAAAATCGAAGCCGCCTAAATAGCTGCGCAAATCCTGCTCGCGGGTGCGGCCTTCCTGGCGAATCATGTGTTGCAGCGGTGATTCGTCGGGGCGCAATTGTTCGAGTTGATGCTGGGCGAAATAGCCCATCTTGAGATTGCGGCCTTCTTCGCGCGTGCCACTCACTGGCGTAATCGCGCCGGCCAGTAATTTCATCAGCGTCGATTTACCTGCGCCGTTTCGCCCCAGCAAACCGATACGGCTGTCGGGACGCAAACTGAACGTGAGCTTATCGAGTATCGGATTGGTCGCCGCGTTTGGGCCATACCCGAGTTTGGCTCTGTCAATTACCAATAGCGGATCGGAAAACGACGAAGGTGTGGGGAAAGAAAAAGTAAATGGTGTATCGATGTGCGCGGCGGCAATGTCACCCATACGCGCCAGTTGTTTGATGCGGCTTTGCGCTTGGCGCGCTTTGCTGGCTTTGGCACGGAAGCGATCGATGTAGCTTTGTAAATGTGCGGCTTGGCGGCGCATTTTTTCTGCCATCGCCAAATCATTCGCCAGACGCTCGGCGCGTGCACGCTCGCACGAGGAATAGGTGCCGGTGAATAGTTGCATCTTGCCTTGTTCTATAAGCACGATGTGGCTGGTAATCGCGTCGAGAAAATCGCGATCATGTGAGATCAAAATCAGCGTGCCTTGATAGGCTTTCAGCCAGACTTCCAGCCACAAAATCGCATCGAGATCGAGGTGATTGGTTGGCTCGTCGAGCAGCAGTAAATCCGAGCGACACATCAGTGCGCGAGCGAGATTTAATCGTACGCGCCATCCGCCGGAAAACTCAGCGACTGGACGTGCGAAGTCTTCATCTTTGAAACCCAAACCGTGCATCAGCGCAGCGGCGCGCGATGGCGCGGCATAGCCATCAATCTCACCCAAGCGCATATGCAGCAAGCCGATCTGTTCGCCGGCGTGAAGGTCGTCATGATGCGCTTCCGCTTCCGCCAAGTCGCGTTCAATCTGACGCAATTCGGTATCGCCATCGAGCACGAATTCCAGCGCGGCGTCAGGTAACGCCGGTGTGTCTTGCGCCACATGCGCCATCGTCCACACACCGGGGCGTTCTAAGTCACCGCGATCTGCGTGCAGCTCGCCGCGCAACAGAGCGAGAAAAGAAGATTTGCCGCAGCCGTTGGCGCCGGTGAGGCCGACTTTCCAGCCCGGGTGCAGTTGCATGGTGGCGCCGGTAACGAGTGCGTCACCGTTGCGGGAAAAACCTAAATTGCGTAAGAGAATCATGGTGTGCTAAGGGGAAAAATCCAACAAAATTGTGCGTCATGGCAAATGCCATGTGTTCCGCGAAATATCTGATCAGCGATATCCAGACAGCCACCGCCAGCCTGAACAGCCTAAATCAATCGAATCGGTGAGGCGTTTTCATGGCGATGACCTTTGCGGCCGGCATAGACCTCGGCGATTCTTGCCATATCTGCGGTTTCATCACCACTGAGATGAATGATCGCGAGTAGACCCAGTTCGCGACGCGAATAGTCGACGACGCTCAACAACAACGGGACGTTTGCGGCTGCCGCCATGCGGTAAAACCCTGACTTCCAGCCTTCCTGGCGGGAACGAGTACCTTCGGTGGCAATCATCAAGTGAAATTCGTTACGCGCGTCAAATTCCCTGACGATGAGATCAACAAACCCGGTCCGCTCGCGGCGATTCACTGCAACACCACCGAGTAAGCGCAGAAACCCCGCAAAGGGCCAACGAAACATCGTGTCTTTGGCGACCCATTGCGCTTGAAACGGCAGACCGGCCACCGCCAACAACATCAAGGGGAAATCCCAATTTGAAGTATGCGGGTAAGCAATCACCACCGACTTCGCGGGACGCTGAGCAACGTCGAGCAAGGTCCAGCCGAACAAACGCAAGATCATGCGTGATAAGACTTGGAGCAGTTTCATGACACATCCTCCGCACTGCCGGGTAAGCGGAGTGAAAACACTTTTTGCTCTTTGCTCAGTGTGAATCCACGCTTTTGGTAAAACTTATGCGTTGCTAGCCGCACGGTATTACTCCGCACACGCAGGCTTGCAACGCCTTTAGTTAGCGCCCACTCTTGTGCGAACGCCACCAATTTTGTGCCCACTCCTGTGGACCGCAGCTTGGCATCAACCACCAACCCGCGAATCTCGACGAATGGCGCTGACTCGATCGATAGTGCAACACCAACTTGCATCCAGGCTCGCACTTCGTCAGCGATGGTCGCAACCACCACGGCTTCGGTGTTTCCAGGTAGCAACTCGAGGCGCTTGGCGATTTCAATTGCCGTTACCGGATAGCCCAGTTGCACCGCCAATTCGGCAATCGCCACGGCATCAATTGCTGACGCCATGCGCAATACCGTCGGATGCGTATCCACGATTAACCCAAACCCTGACTGGCGAGATATTCCTCGTAAGTGCCGCGATAGTCGATGATGGTTCCATCCGTTCGGATATCAATAATGCGCGTGGCCAGTGATGAGACAAATTCACGATCATGAGAGACAAAAAGCAAAGTCCCGGCGAATTTCTCGACGGCGGTATTGAGTGATTCAATCGACTCCATATCAAGATGGTTGGTCGGTTCGTCCATCAGCAACACATTGTTCCGCAGCAACATCAGTTTGCCGAAGAGCATGCGCGCCTGTTCGCCGCCCGAGACCACATTCACCGGCTTTTTTGCATCATCACCGGAGAACAACAAACGCCCAAGTGTGCCGCGTATCAAGGTCTCGACATCGCCGCCTTCGTAGCCGCCTTCGCGTACCCATTGGACTATCCATTCGGTGAGCGGTGTGGTCGACGCGAAATCGGCTGCGTGGTCCTGCGCGAACACGCCCGGGCGGGCTTTCTCAGCCCATTTCACATGGCCGCCTTGCGGCGTTAATCCGTTCAATTTCGGGTTGCCGGTGCCGCCCGCGAGCAAACGTAACAGCGTGGTTTTGCCGACACCGTTTTCACCGATGATGGCGACCTTGTCGCCTGCTTCGATGCTGGTCGATAGGCCTTTGATGACGGGCGTTTTGGGGTCATAACCGAAGCGCAAATTCTCAATCTCGCAGGCCAAGCGATGCAGCTTTTCTTTCTCGTCGTAGTCAAAGCGTATCCACGGATATTGACGCGATGAAGGCTTGATGTCCTCGGGCCGGATTTTCTCAATGAGTTTGAGGCGACTGGTGGCTTGGCGCGCCTTGGATTTGTTGGCCGAAAATCGCCGCACGAAGCCTTGCAAATCGGCGATGCGCTCCTTGGCCTTGCTGTTGGCCGAAACCTGGCGTTCGCGCGCGACACTCGAAGCTTCCATGAAATCATCGTAGTTGCCGCCATAAACCTTGATCGTGCCGTAGTCCAAATCGGCCATGTGGGTGCAGACTTGATTCAAGAAATGGCGATCATGCGAAATGATGATCATGGTCGATTCGCGCTGATTCAAAATATCTTCCAGCCAACGTATCGTGTTGATATCCAAATTGTTGGTCGGTTCGTCGAGCAACAAAATATGTGGATCGGCAAACAGCGCCTGCACCAACAACACGCGCAACTTCCAGCCCGGCGCGACCTCGCTCATCGGCCCGCTGTGCTTATCAATCGGAATGCCCGCGCCGAGTAACAACTCACCTGCCCGCGCCTCGGCCGTGTAACCATCGAACTCGGCGAAATGCGATTCGAGTTCCGCCGCGCGCATGTAGTCGGCGTCGTCAGCGTCAGGATTGGCATAAATCGCGTCGCGCTCGGACATGCAAGCCCACATTTCGGTGTGGCCCATCATCACCACATCGAGCACGCGCTTGTCTTCAAAAGCAAATTGGTCCTGGCGCAAATACGCCATGCGCTCACCGGTGTCGAGCGAGACGTTGCCTGCAGACGACTCCAATTCGCCCGCCAGAATTTTCATAAAGGTCGATTTGCCCGCGCCGTTGGCACCAATCAAACCGTAGCGATTGCCATCGCCAAATTTGACCGATACATTGTCGAAAAGCGGCTTGGCACCGAACTGAACCGTGATGTTTGAAGCGATGAGCATGACAGCGAAACCAGATAAAGCAGCGAGGCCAGCATTCTACTGGGCGTACGACGATAAGTCGCTGATTTATTGGGGTTGGAGACAATGAAAGTGTCAGTTGGTGCTGGTGACACGCCGTTGGATACTGCCAGCGCTTATCATCGCGCCTTTACTATCAATTAGGAAACCCCATGACCCGCCAAATTCTTGACGAATCCCATATCCATCCGGCGATACGCCAAGCCATCACCGACAACAACGCCGATATCGTTGCGGAAGTGCAAGCCGCGATTACCAAACATGCCGTGGTGGTTGTCGGCATGGCGCAAAATCCGGCACCGAGAAAGGCGCGCAAATCGCTAACCGCTGCCGGTGTCGCACATGAATATTTGAGCTATGGCAGTTACCTAAGCTTATGGCGCAAACGCAATGCGCTGAAGATGTGGACCGGCTGGCCGACATTTCCTATGGTGTTTGTCAAAGGCACGCTGGTCGGCGGTGCGGATGATTTGCAGAAGCTGATTGAAAGCGGCGAGCTGTCGAAAATGCTGGCCGGATAATCCTTGGTTCATTTCGCCAGGATGTAAAGCTGCCACAAATCCTTGTGCGACAAATGCAGCATCGGGGCGATGGCGAGTTGGCCGGTTTTGCCTATGCTTTTTTCCAAGTAGTGCAATTCCTCGAAGCTGTCTTTGGTGGCTTCGTCTATTGGCACGTCGAAGCCGTTTTCGCGCATCATCAGCATTCCTTTGGCGCGCATAGCCAGCTCGGTGTGCAAGCGAACGTAGCAAAGAATATCGGCCACCACCACGCCTTGGAATTTTGCCTTCAGCGTAGATAAATATTTACCCAGCGGTGAGTCGCTAAGCTGGCCGGAGTTAATCAGTTCCAACATTTGTGCATCGGCATCGAAGCCGGTACCTAGCCAATCGCCGATAGATTTTTCGTTGCGCTGAAACACGATGTGGAGCAACACGGGTAAGGCGAACATGACGACGAGCGTGGTGTAGATCGGCGGCAACAATGAATGGTTGTAGGCCGCGTGTATCAGCACCGCTAGGCTAAGACCGGGGACGAGTGCAAGGCCAATGCCTGCGTCGCGCTGCTCGATACGGCGCAAGCTCATCATGCCAAATATCGCCGTAGTGCCGCCGTGCATGATGGCGGTGCCAAAGCCACGAATAATCCACGTACCAACGCCAACATCTGCCGACAAACGGGCAAGAAAATAGTAGCTGTTTTCGACCACCGCGAAACCCGCGCCAACAGCAAAACCGAAGATCGCCGCATCGATCAAGAAGCCAATGCGGCGGCGCTGTATCAGAGCGAAAACGATTGAGGCTTTGAGCAGTTCTTCTGCCAGCGGGGCGACGTATCCCGAAAGTGTGGCAGGCTCAATGTTGAGAACTTCGATCAACGCGCCGTTGAGAAAGTAACTCACGCCGGCAACAATTCCGCCGCCCACGATGGTCGCTACAACGACCCGCAATTTGACCAATTTATAGCTGTCGAAATAGACCAGCACCGCCAAAAAAGCGATTACCGGCAAGAGACCAACCAGTGGCGAAATGAAATACGTCGCTGACAAGCTAAGCCTACAAAATCTTCAATGAGAACATTAACTCGTTGCTTACGTGACGCTTGTCTTGAAAGCCCGCTGCGAAGCCTGCAGAGAGCGTGACGTTGCTCCAATGTAAAACACTGATGCGCATGTCGGCCTGTATGCCCACGCTACTAAAACGCTGGCGACCAACTGACGAATGATCGGGATCGGCCCATAACTTGCTCGCAAAAACCGAGGGTCTTAGCCACGTTGCATGCAGCACCGGTAAGCCTGCATTTTCAAAAATCAATGGCGGCAGATTGACCTCCAAAGTGGTTTTGAGAAATCGTTGCGCGTTGATTTCGTTAATTTCAAAACCGGGTAGCGCGCTGGTTTTGTGAAAGCGCTTGATTTCGCGGTTGTCCACTGTGTTGTTACCAAAGCCGCCAAAATAAAAATTCGCCACGGAATTATTCGGATTGCCGTTAGCTTGCCCCGCCGCGCCGCGCAACCAGATAGATGTGTGTTTGAGAGGCAACGGCGTTCCCGCAGCAAACTCACCCACCCACTGCGGGATGGTGTGGCTGCCGACACGAGTGGCAGCGACCGCAATCGAACCAACCACACCAGTTTCGTCATCGACCGCGCCGGAAGAACGCCGCAAATTGCTGTAATACAAACCGACTTCACCGCCAAAAAGGCGCGTGAATCCGGCACCGACGTTTTGTGCGTCGGGCAGCGTGTCGATGCCATCCAATACTTCCATGTCGTATTTAAGCGTGAGCGCACGCGGATCGTCATAGATCACCAAATCGTCATAGCCGAACTTGAAAGCGGTACCTTTGCGACTGCGTTTGGTCGGGCCGAACAAGTCATAGAAATCGGAACGGTTTTGTGACAGCGAGCCGCGCCAGCCGAGATATTCGCCGGTCAATTCAATGTGGCTACGCTCGTTGCCAGGGACATTGGCGTTGGGTGTGTAGGCGACTGTTAATCCCATTCTGGCAAAGCCCAGCGTGTCGGCGTAGTTGACGTGATAACCCAAGCCAACGGCCTCTTTGTAGCCCTGCAACACTGGGTAAGCATTTTCCAATGTCATGCTGTTGGGTGGATCAAAATGGCCGCGCGCGATGATTTCTTTCTCAGCAT
Source organism: Rhodocyclaceae bacterium (assembly GCA_016721505.1). GTDB lineage: Bacteria > Pseudomonadota > Gammaproteobacteria > Burkholderiales > Rhodocyclaceae > JADKHX01. Next base: position 85,505 of record JADKHX010000014.1, read on the forward strand.
CGACCGCATTGGCGGGTGGCACTTGCCATTTCGTAACGACCGGATGTTTGGCCGCGACTTCAGCACCCAAAAATTTAATTGCACTTAGATCGGTGATCGGTTTCGCATCGATAGTCGCGGGCACAAACCCTGCGCCGGTGTAAGTCAGCACCAATAATTTTCCGTCTGCCAGTGGCACCGGACGAAAGAAACCGGCCTCGGCGTTGGACATTGCCACGACATCGCCGTTGGCGACTTCATAGCGAAAAATGTTCGACACGCCAGTGTAATAACTACTGCCATAAAGGTAGCGTGAGTCCGGCGAGAACACAAAACTTTCGGGGACCGACTGGCCGAATTTGAATTCGCTCAAGGGTTTCATATCGCCGTCCAAGACCTTGGCCAACTCCCATACGCGCACGAATTGATCGCCGCTTAATTCGCCCATAGAGGCGGAAAGTAATTTTCCGTCGGGCGAAATATCCAAATCGTAGGGTACATGCTCGTAAGGAAACTCGTGAATATTTTCCCAATCGTCATAAGGAAAAGGAATGCGTACTAGTGTTGCAATACCGCGCGCGTGCTGCACACCAATTAGAGATTTATCGATCGGATTCACCACCATCTCGCCGATGCGCGCGTCTTCCAGCAGCATTCTCGATTCACCCGTATCGACATTTACTTGCATCAAATCACGATGCTTCAAATTGTCGTTGGTGAAAAATGCAGTGCGGCTAGATTTGTCGAACGCCATTGAGGTGACGCGATACAACATGGCGCGTTTTATTTCGGCTAGATTTGTCACGCTGCCGTCTTTAAGACTTAGCGTACCAACGTGATCGACCGTGCCCGGGTAACGAAATCCAGCGAGAATTTGTGATTTTGTTTCGTCGTAAAACATGCGCGAAATGGAACCGATCGCATCACCTTGCTGGTTGACCAGAGCCTTATGCGGAGTGATCGGAAACTTGCGCACTTCGGCTAAATTGTTATGCTGAAAAGTGCGCTCAAAGACGATCCATTTTTGCCATGCATCTTCCACCGGCAAACCGAAAACCAACTCGAATTGATCGGAGTAATAGCGTGCGCTGCCTTCGTCGCGCCGTATCCATGCAATCACTTTCTCCGGCCCGTATTGGTGTGCCAACCAGGTCATAAAGCGCGTGCCGTATAGGTAGGCGTTAGCACCGACTTGAAAATCCGAGCGCACACCTTTCGAGACCAAACCCAGCGGATCAAAGAACGGTGCGTCGTCACGTACCATCGCGCGGAAAACCATTTCATCGTAGCCGCCCTGTGCGCGACCGAGCCCGCCGCTCATCCAGGTTTCCATGAAAACGGCCGAGCCTTCGATATACCAACGCGGCGCAGTAAAGCGCGGCACGGTCAAATAGTTGTACAGCAGAGATTCGGGATTTTGTGCCTGCGGCGAGACTTTGCCACTGAAAAAACTGCGCCAGCGCTTGTCCTGCGCAGAAGCAATATCGCCTTGCACTATATGCACCAGTTCATGATTCATGGTCGAGTAAAAACGCTCGCTCGCGGTGCTAGTTTCAAACGCATGCGACTCGGGTGCCACATCAAACAAAAGTCGATTGTGTGGCGATGCGGTGACGTGGGCATTGCCGTAATCCGCCGAATCCATCAACAACAAAGTCACCGGTTCCGAAGGCTCCCAGCCGAAACGTTTTTTCTGCCATTCGTAAGCATTGGTGAAGGTCTGCACTGCGTGCGGCGCGAGAAATTCCAGTCGATCAAAATAGATAAATTTGGCCGCCGGTGTTTGCACCCAAGACATGCCGAGTGGATTATTTTCAGCCGAAGCTGAAAAAGACAAACCCGCCAACAAAAGCAATAACCATCTTGAAGACATTGGGGCCGCTCCCAAAGTGACAACCGATCGAAGGATAGCGCGGCCTTGCTGAAATTCAAACTACGGCGGCGTGTGGCCAGCACCAACTGACATCATTGGAGTGGTTCATTCGTGTTTCGACAACATGCTTCAAAACCTCAAGTGGTAAACGCAAACTGCCCGCACAAGGCGGGCAGTGACTGCGAAAGCTAATGTCGCTTGCTTAGTTTGCAGCCTTGCTAGCAGCCTTTGCGGCGGCTTTGTCAGCTGCATCCATCGCGGCCTTGTCTGCAGAATTCAACGCGCCTTTAGCGGCTGACTTGTCTGCTGCTTTGGCAGCGGCCTTGTCGGCAGCATCCATTGCAGCTTTGTCGGCTGAATTCAAAGCACCTTTTGCTGCTGATTTATCGGCTGCTTTGGCGGCGGCTTTGTCCGCTGCATCCATCGCGGCCTTGTCTGCAGAATTCAGCGCGCCTTTAGCGGCTGACTTGTCTGCTGCTTTGGCAGCGGCCTTATCGGCAGCATCCATTGCAGCTTTGTCGGCTGAATTCAAAGCACCTTTTGCTGCTGATTTATCGGCCGCTTTGGCGGCGGCTTTGTCTGCTGCATCCATCGCGGCCTTGTCTGCAGAATTCAGCGCGCCTTTAGCGGCTGACTTGTCTGCTGCCTTAGCAGCGGCCTTATCGGCGGCATCCATCGCAGCTTTGTCGGCTGAACTCAACGCGCCTTTTGCTGCCGATTTGTCGGCTGCGTCCATCGCCGCTTTGTCAGCCGAACTCAACGCGCCTTTAGCGGCGGACCTATCAGCCGCATCCAAAGCGGCCTTGTCGGCCGAACTTAGTGCGCCTTTGGCTGCTGATCTATCAGCCGCATTGCTCGCGGAGTTGGCAGCGGCATTGTCGGTATTGACAGAAACTTGTGCGCTGCCGGCGCCACCGTTTGCGCTTGGCTGAACGTTTGCAGTCACGCTTTGGTCAGAGCGGTAACGCTGTGCCGGGGCAATGGTGCCGACGGTGTCTTGATTGCTTGCTGGGAAGTTACCGCCAGCGGTAATAGCAATTACCGCTGCAGCAGCTACGCCACCACCGACGAGAACTTTATTCATCGTGCTACTGAAAAAACCTTTTTTGATTTCGCTCATTACTGTCTCCATTCTTGAAAAAATTGTCTGCGAGGTTGAAGCAGGGGAGTTTTGATACTGAGTTCGTGTTGCTAATGCGACAAATACGGTTGGCTTGGAAATAAGTTGGGAAGAATTTCTATTTTCGATTTGCAACATCACTGCGGCGTGCAATGCTGGCGGTGCAGCGAGTGAAGAAACACCGGCGAGCGTAGCGGACAATTGCTTGAACCGCTCGAACTCGATTGCCGCAGTTTCGTCCTCACGAACGATTTTGGCAAGCGCTTGGCGCTCTTCCGCCGTGGCCAAATCGTCGATGACTTTTTGTATAAGATTTTGGGTGTCGTTCATCATGATAAATTTTTTAGCAATCCACCTAGCCGACGTCGCGCTTCAAACAAGCGTGACTTCACAGTCTTCTCGTCGAGCGCCAAAATTTCGGCGATTTCCGAGTAACTGCAATCGTTGAAATGGCGCAAGGTAATCACAATTCTTTCGTTCGTGTTTAGTTTCATCAATGCCGCTTGGACGCAAACCGATAGCTCCTTCGCGGCATAACGATGTTCAGGGTTTGCGGCTTCTGGCGCAGCGTAGTCGTTGTCTTCATCAAGCTCGTCTTCGCGACTGGTGCGACGCAAAAAGTCGATGGCTTCATTGATGGCGATGCGATACAGCCAACTAAAAAATCGGTATTGCGAGTCATAGTTCTCCAAGCGCTCGAAGACACGCAGGAAAACAATTTGGGCGATATCGGTGGCGTCATCAACATTTCCAAGCACTCTGAAGGCGGCGTTATAAACGGGCTTTTGGTACTTGAGCACGATGCTGGAAAAAGCGCCGACATCACCGCCACGATAGCGGCTTAGCAACGCCTGATCTTGCTCATCTGTTCCAATTACGTTTGAGGCCACGGAAAGTTGGTAACTTAGTTGGCTAGCGAGTTGACAACTTTATTCAGCCAGCGCCTCGATTTCGACGATCAAATCGAAACCGGAATACTGGAAGATATCTTTGATGTGGCGTGTCACACCAACCAAGCGCAGCTTGCCGCCGCTGGCCATCAATCTTTTTTGAGTCTTGAGCAGCACACCCAAACCGGCGCTGGAGATGTATTCCAGATGCGTGCAATCGGCCGCGACTAAGCCTTGGCAATTGTCAAACGCGGCTTGCGCGGTAGGGCTTTGCGATGCGTCCAAACGTCCTGTTAGGATGACTTTGCCTTCGGCATTAGCTTCGATTGAAAACACTGGTTTCCTTTGTGATTATGCTTTTGGCGTATTGGTTTTGTGGAATGTCGTTCGACTAACGCGAGATGCTGCATGGTAATCGTATTCAATCGAATTGACGAGGCGACGAATCAAATGTAGTCCAAGACCGCCGGGGTGTCGCTCGTCGATCGGCCGCGTGACATCGACTTCTGGCGCTTCAGTCACATCGAATTTGTCAACGTCGTAATCAATCAAAACGACTTTCATTCCATCGGTAATGGCGCTGAGTTCGATATCAACGTCGGCATGACTCATGGTGCTGTATTTCACCATGTTGGTGAACAGCTCCTCGATGGTGAAGTCAATCGCGCCAAGCGCATCTTTGCCAACACGGAACTGCGCGGCGGTCGCTGCGGTGAAGGTGAAGATATCTGCCAGCGCGTCGAAAGATCGGCGGAAGGATTTGCGTTGGATAGTGTCTGACGAACGGCGTAGCAGCAATATCGTGATGTCGTCTTCTTGCGGCGCACCGTCGGCAAAAGCTCTGACTGATTGCATGATCTGCGCTGCAATTTCCTGAAGCGAGTTTTTTTGACAGGTATCGATTGTGTCGGTTAAACGCTGCTCGCCAAACATTTCGCCGCTGGCGTTGTGGTACTCAAACACGCCGTCGGAGATCAACACCAACAGATCGCCCGCACCAAAAATCAACTGCGCGGCGGTTCGCTCTTTGGTGATCGGCATGGCGGCTAGCGGAAAACAGGTTGGGTTGTGCCGATGCCATTTTTTGTTGGTCGCATCATAGTGAAGAATCGGCGCTTGCCCTCCGCTGTGATAGCGCACCGTATGGTTTCTTGGGTCTACTAGTCCGATAAATGCGGTGATGAATTTATCATCTTCGAGCATCAAACACAGCTGGTTGTTTAGCTGCATATAGGCGGTGTCGAGCGCCGTGCCGAGACGAAACGCCATGCGCAACATGGCTTGCATTTGGGTAACTTGCAGCGCCGGCGCAAGGCCATGGCCAGTGGCATCACCTAGGACAAGTAATAGCTGATCATCGATCACGGCCACGTCGAAGGTGTCGCCGCCCGTGAGATCGGCAGGATTGGATTCGCCATAGACTTCATAGCCGGCGAAATTGGGCATGACTTCGGGCAAAGTGCTCTGTTGTACAGCGCGCGCCATCTCCAATTCCTGGCGCATTTTTTCGCTCTCGATTAGCGCCTTGGTCATTTGCACGCGTTGTATCGCCACAGCGCATTGGGCGGCGAGCGAAGTGGCGAGCGCTTCATCATCGGCATCGAAAACACCGTCGCGTTTGTTCAGCACTTGCAGCACGCCCACTAACGCATTTTTATGATCAACCAGCGGCAAGGTCAGCATGCAGCGTGTGCGGTAGCTCGATTGCCGGTCAAGCTCGGCGTTAAAGCGCGGGTCGGCGTAGCAGTCAGAGACGTTGATGAGTTGGCGATTGTTCGCACAGCTACCAACGATGCCGGTGGTTGCCGGAACGCGCACCGGCGCAATGTCGGTGGCGACTTGCAGCACTAGTTCGTCGGCTCCTTGGTCATACAGCCAGACCGTGCCGCGCTCGGCATCGAGCACTAGCTTAGCGGCTTTGATAACTTCGGCCAACATCGTCATCAAATCGAATGGCTCGGCGAGTCGGCGCGTGACTTCGAGCAGTGGGGCAAGATCTTGTGCCGAGAGCATTTTGTGCGATGAAGTCACGTCTGCTTGCTCCGATGGTGAGTTGGTGCTGACCGTACGCCGTTAGCTCACAACTCTAACGCCACTTCGGTCGCCTGCCAAATCGCACGTTTGGCATCAAGCTCGGCGGCGACATCGGCGCCACCAATTAAGGTGTGTTCGATGCCGGCTGCGGTCAGACCAGCGACGAGTTCGCGTTGTGGCTCTTGGCCGGCGCAAATGACGATGGTATCGACGGACAGCACTTGTGGTTTTTCGTTGCTGTTGATGTGCAGACCTTCGTCGTCAATCTTTACATACTCAACACTGTTAAGCATATGCACGCCGCGTTTTTGCAACAGCAAACGACGCGACCAGCCAGTGGTTTTAGCTAGACCATCGCCGACCTTGCTAGATTTGCGTTGGAGCAACCACAGCTCGCGTAATGGCGCGGGCATCTGCGGCACGGTCAGGCCGCCGCGATTGCTTCCGTAATTTGTATCGACACCCCATTCGTGGTGATACGCGGCAATAGCTTCGGGTGTGGCAACTTTGTTGCCGTGAGTGAAACCGTGCTCGCCGGTGTGAGTAAGCAATTCTGCGACGTCAAAGCCAATACCACCGGCGCCGATAATGGCAACACGCTTGCCAACTTTTGCACGACCTTCGATCACGTCGATGTAGCTAACGACTTTGGTGTGATCAATGCCGGGGATTGTCAATGCGCGGGGGGTGACACCAGTGGCAACAACAACGTGATCAAAACCTTGGAAGTTGGTGCCGCAGTTTTCAACGGATATACGTCGTTGAAGTTGTACATCGACTTTGAGTTCGCGCAGGCGCGTGCGGAAATAACGTAAGGTTTCAGCAAATTCTTCCTTACCCGGAATCTTGCGCGCGAGATTGAATTGGCCGCCGATTTCGCTTGCGCCATCAAATAGCGTGACGAGGTGACCGCGCTCGGCAAGTTGCGTCGCGGCTGCCATACCGGCCGGCCCTGCACCAACCACCGCAATCTTGCGCTTCGTCCCTGCCTGCTCTACAACGACATCGGTTTCGTGGCAAGCATAGGGATTAACCAAACAAGAGCAAAACTGCATGGTGAAAATGTGATCAAGACAAGCCTGGTTACAACCAATGCACGTGTTGATTGCATCGGCTCGTCCTTGCGCGGCTTTGTTCACGAATTCCGGATCGGCGAGGAAAGGTCGGGCCATGGAAACCATGTCGGCATCGCCACGGGCGATGATGTCATTGGCGACTTGCGGATCGTTGATGCGATTGGTCGCGATAAGTGGAATTTTCACGTGTCCCATCATGCGTCCGGTCACGCCTGCATAGGCAGCGCGCGGCACCATGGTGGCAATAGTCGGAATCCGCGCTTCGTGCCAGCCGATACCGGTGTTGATAATCGTCGCTCCGGCTTTTTCTACCTCCTTGGCCAGCGCTACGACTTCGTCCCACGTGCTACCGCCTTCAACCAAATCGAGCATGGAGAGGCGGAAAATGATGATGAAGTTAGTCCCGGTGCGTGCGCGCACGGCGCGGATGACTTCAAGACCAAAACGAATACGGTTTTCAAATTCACCACCCCAGCGGTCGTCCCGATGATTGGTGTGCGGGGCGATGAATTGGTTGATGAGATAGCCTTCCGAGCCCATGATTTCGACGCCATCGTAGCCGCCGTGTTGGCTCATTGCAGCGCATTGCGCGTAGTCAGCAATCGTTTGCAGGATTTCTTCTTCGGTCAATGCGCGCGGCGTGAATGGATTGATGGGCGCTTTGATGGCGGAGGGCGCAACTGGCTTTTTCGCGTAGGCATAGCGCCCCGTGTGCAAAATCTGCACGCAGATTTTCGCGCCGTGCTCGTGCACCGCATCGGTAATTACGCGATGGCGTTCGGCTTCGGCCTCGTTGTTAAAAATCGAACCGCCTTGCATCACTATGCTGTCTTCGTTCGGCGCGAATCCGCCGGTCACGATTAGCCCAACGCCACCTTTGGCACGTGCTGCATAAAACGCTGCCATACGGCCATGCGCACCAGCAATATCCTCTAGGCCGGTATGCATCGAGCCCATCAGGACGCGGTTTTTTAGTGTGGTAAAGCCGAGGTCAAGTGGTTTGAGCAAGTGTTCGTAGGCCATGAAAACTCCGAGTAGTGAATTTGTCAGTTGGTGCTGGTGACACGCCGTTAAGTGTCATCGTGTTGATTGATGCGCAGTCAAAAATGAAAAAAGGACAACCGTGGCTGTCCTTTTTTTCTTGATGCGTCGCGCCTATTTAATGCTAATGGCCACGCTTACGCAGCCGATCAATTGCCGCCAACTGCGCTACAGCTTCAGCCAATTCGGCCTGCGCTCTGGCGTAATCCAAAGTGGCTGCGCGATTGACCATCGCTTCTTCGGCCATACGTTTTGCTTCGAGCGCTTTCGCCTCATCTAAATCGCCACCGCGAATCGCAGTGTCAGCCAAAACAGTGATTAAGCCGGGTTGCACTTCAAGCAAACCGCCAGCAACAAAAATCAACTCTTCCGAGCTGTCCGGTAGCTTGATGCGAACTGCACCGGGCTTAATGCGCGTCATTAATGGCACATGACCGGGCATGATTCCTAGCTCACCCGATTCGCCCGGCAGCACCACGAACTCTGCCAAGCCAGAAAAGATTGAGGCTTCGGCACTTACGACATCAACATGAATGGTCATTGCCATGAAGTTTTTCCGTCAGGTCTTAGTTGAGTGTCTTAGCTTTTTCAAACACTTCTTCAATTGCGCCAACCATGTAAAACGCTTGTTCTGGAATCGAATCGCACTCGCCGTCGACAATCATCTTGAAGCCTTTGATGGTGTCGGCCAAGGGCACGATTTTTCCGGGGGAACCGGTGAACACTTCAGCAACGTTAAACGGCTGGGACAAGAAACGCTGAATTTTGCGCGCGCGCGTCACGGCCAATTTGTCTTCGGGCGCTAGTTCGTCCATACCCAAAATTGCAATGATGTCGCGCAATTCTTTGTAGCGCTGCAAGTTGGCTTGCACACGGCGAGCAACGCTGTAATGCTCCTCACCAACCACCAATGGATCGAGCTGACGCGAGGTTGAATCGAGCGGATCAACTGCGGGATAAATACCCAATGAAGCGATGTCGCGCGAGAGCACCACCGTTGCGTCCAAATGCTGGAACGTGGTCGCTGGTGAAGGATCGGTCAAGTCGTCGGCTGGCACATACACAGCCTGAATCGAAGTAATTGAGCCAACTTTGGTTGAGGTAATGCGCTCTTGCAGACGACCCATTTCGTCGGCTAGCGTAGGCTGATAACCCACAGCGGAAGGCATACGACCTAACAGCGCGGACACTTCGGTTCCGGCCAAGGTGTAGCGATAAATGTTATCGACGAAGAACAGAATGTCACGGCCTTCGTCGCGGAATTTTTCAGCCATCGTCAAACCAGTGAGCGCCACGCGCAAACGATTACCTGGTGGCTCGTTCATTTGTCCGAAAACCATCGCAACTTTGTCCAAAACTTTGGACTCTTCCATCTCGTGATAGAAGTCATTGCCCTCACGCGTGCGCTCGCCCACGCCAGCGAACACTGAGTAACCACCGTAGGATTTGGCGATGTTATTGATGAGTTCCATCATGTTCACCGTCTTGCCCACGCCAGCGCCGCCGAACAGGCCAACTTTGCCGCCTTTGGCAAACGGGCAAATCAAATCGATAACCTTGATACCCGTGGGTAGCAAGTCGACAGAGGGCGACAATTCGTCAAATTTTGGTGCTTTGGCGTGAATCGGGCGCAATTCGTCATATTTAATCGGGCCGGCTTCGTCAATTGGACGACCGAGCACATCCATGATGCGACCCAGCGTACCGGTTCCGACGGGAACCGAAATCGCTGCGCCCGTACCTTTGACTTTCATTCCGCGACGCAAGCCATCGGACGAGCCGAGGGCGATGGTGCGAACAATGCCGTCACCCAATTGTTGTTGGACTTCAAAGGTCAGGCCGGACTCGGCGTTGCCAGAATTGGCTTCGTCAAGCACCAAGGCTTCAAACACTTTGGGAAGTGATTCGCGGGGGAACTTTACGTCCACCACGGCTCCAATGCACTGAACAATATTTCCGCTGCTCATGGTCGTTTCCTTAATGTGATTCTCTTAGTTGCGAAATTCGTTTCAAATTTGTTGTGTTGACTGACGACGACTTAGCCTGCAATAGCCGCTGCGCCGCCGACGATCTCGGAGATTTCTTTGGTAATCGCCGCTTGGCGCGCTTTGTTGTACACCAACTGCAATTCCTTGATAACGCTGCCTGCATTGTCGGTCGCAGCCTTCATCGCGACCATACGTGCAGATTGCTCAGAGGCCATATTTTCGGCAAGCCCTTGATAAATCAAAGCCTCGACATAGCGCAGCAACAGCTCGTCAATCACTGCTTGCGCATCCGGCTCATAGATGTAATCCCAGCTTCGCTCCGGCGTACCCATGCGCTCGCCCGACAATGGCAATAGCGGCTCTAACACCGGCTCTTGTTTCATCGTATTGACAAAGCGCGTATAGGAAACATAAACCGCGTCTAGCTCACCATTTTGGAAGGCATCAATCATGACCTTGACCGGTCCGATGAGCTTTTCCATATGCGGTGTGTCGCCCAGATGCGTAATGCTGGAAACCACTTTGGCGCCCAAGCGCTGCATGAAACCCAAACCCTTGTTACCAATCGCGGTGACGCGCATTTCTGTCACGCCCTTCGTCTCCCACTCGCGCATGGTGTTCATGCACAAACGCAGCACGTTGGTGTTCAACCCGCCGCACAGCCCTTTGTCGGAAGTGACAACAATCAGACCAATGCGCTTATGCGCCGTGGCCTTGGTCAGGAAGGGATGGCGATATTCAGTAACCAAAGCTTGTGAAAGATTGGCGGCCAGACGGCGGATTTTTTCGCTGTAAGGGCGCGCGGCGCGCATCCGCTCCTGCGCTTTGCGCATTTTGGACGCGGCGACCATTTCCATCGCTTTGGTGATCTTGCGCGTGTTTTGCACGCTCTTGATCTTGGTGCGTATCTCTTTGCTGCCTGGCATGATTGCCCTTAATTAAGCGTTATGCGAATTGACGATCAAAACGGGCAATTAAGCCCACGACTTCTTGAAGGTGGTCACGGCGGCTTTGAGTTCGACTTCCGAGTCCTTATCAAGTTCTGTCGTTGCGGCGATTTTGGCCACCAGTGCGGCATGTTGCTGATGCATGAACTGATGCAATGCCGCCTCGAAGGGCAGAATGCGCGGGACTTCTATGTCGTCCATAAAGCCTTCGTTCGATGCGTAAAGCGTAATCGCCATATCGGCCACCGACAGCGGTGCGTATTGGAGTTGCTTCATCAACTCAGTCACCCGACGACCGCGCTCAAGCTGCTTGCGTGTGGCTTCATCCAAATCCGAAGCGAACTGTGCAAACGCGGCCAATTCTCGATATTGAGCAAGCGACAGACGCACGCCGCCACCGAGCTTCTTGATCACTTTAGTCTGGGCTGCACCGCCGACGCGAGACACCGAAATACCGGCGTTCATGGCAGGACGAATACCGGCGTTGAACAAGTCGGTTTCCAAGAAAATTTGGCCATCGGTAATTGAAATCACGTTGGTCGGCACGAAGGCAGACACGTCACCCGCTTGCGTTTCGATCACTGGCAATGCGGTGAGTGACCCAGTTTTGCCTTTAACGGCACCGTTGGTCAGCTTCTCAACCCATGCTTCGGATACGCGCGCTGCACGCTCAAGCAAGCGTGAGTGCAAATAGAACACGTCGCCGGGATAAGCTTCGCGACCTGGCGGGCGGCGTAGCAACAGGGAGATTTGGCGATAGGCCCAAGCTTGTTTGGTCAAATCGTCATAAACAATCAGCGCATCCATACCGCGATCACGGAAGTACTCACCCATCGTGCAACCGGTGTAGGGCGCGATGAACTGGCTTGCGGCGGAGTCGGAAGCGGTTGCCGCAACGACGATGGTGTATCCCATCGCGCCATGTTCTTCTAGTTTTCGCACTACGTTAGCAATGGTCGATGCTTTTTGACCAATAGCGACGTAGATACAGAACATGTTCTGACCTTTTTGATTGATGATGGTATCAATCGCCACAGCAGTCTTACCAGTTTGGCGGTCACCAATAATAAGTTCGCGCTGACCACGTCCGACGGGGACCATAGAGTCAATGGCTTTCAAGCCGGACTGCACTGGCTGAGATACTGATTTACGCCAAATAACGCCCGGCGCAACTTTCTCGATCTTGTCGGTTTCTTTGGCGTTGATCGGGCCCTTGCCATCGATTGGCTCGCCCAAGGCATTGACCACGCGGCCAAGCAACTCGGGACCAACTGGCACTTCCAGAATACGACCGGTACATTTAACCGTGTCGCCTTCGGATATATGCTCGTAATCACCCAAAACCACCGCGCCGACTGAATCGCGCTCTAAATTGAGGGCGAGACCAAAGGTATTGCCGGGGAACTCCAGCATTTCGCCTTGCATCACATCGGCCAGACCGTGGATGCGGCAAATTCCGTCGGTCACGGAAACAACTGTGCCTTCGTTACTTGCGGTGGCCGCAAGCTGCATGTTTTGGATTTTGGTCTTAATCAGTTCGCTGATTTCTGACGGGTTCAAGTTCATGGAAAACTCCTAGTTCTTCAATGCGGTGGCCATGGCCGCGAGCTTGCCGCGGACCGAAGCGTCTATAACTTCATCACCGACGGCGATACGTACGCCACCAATGAGTGCTGCATCAACTTTGACACTGACTTGAATGCGGCAACCAAACTTGCGCTCCAAATCGGCAACCAAAGTCTTCAGGGTGTTGTCATCCAGCGCAAAAGCCGAAGTAATTTCTGCATCTTTTACGCCTTCATGCGCATGCTTTAGTTGTTCAAACAGCGTGCTGATTTCGGTGAGCACACTCAAGCGCTGGTTGTCCACCAAGACACGAACAAAGCTCTGCTGTTCGGTCGAAAGCTCGGCGTTTCCTGAGGCAACTTGTATGCACAATTCGGTCAGCTGCGCGGGACTCATGCGCGGATTGCCGATCGACTCGACCATCTGCTCATTCGCCGTCACTGCAGCCAAATTCGCCAGTGAAGCCGACCACGCAGGCAAACTGTTGGCGCCTTTGGCCAGCTGAAAAGCGGCTTCAGCATAGGGGCGCGCCAGCGTTAGGTTTTCAGCCATGGTTGATTACAGCTCCGACTTCAACTGCGAGAGCAGCTCAGCATGCGCTTGGGCGTTGATTTCTTTGCGCAGAATTCGCTCAGCACCGGCGACTGCCAATGTAGCGACTTGCTCACGCAGCGCTTCTTTGGCACGTTGTGATGCCAGCCCTGCTTCGGTTTCGGCAGCTTCGCGAGCGGCTTTGACGATACGCGCACTTTCGTTGCGGGCATCCTCAATCAGCTGCGCTACTTGACGCTCTGCAACGCTGCGAAACTCAGCTGCGGATTCGCGTGCCTTGCGCAATTCATCGGCGATGCGTTTTTCGGCAAGTGACGAGTCAGCCTTGGCTTTATCGGCGGCAGCGAGGCCGTCAGCGATTTGACTACGGCGCTCATCGAGTGCCTTCATGATCGGCGGCCACACGAATTTCATCGTGAACCAGCCAAGAATGAAGAACACGATGACCTGTTGAAGTAATGTTCCGTTCAGGTTCAAGGTATTGCTCCTTTGCTAATTGAACGATGAATTACTTGAACGGATTAGCCGTTGTGTACCACAGTGCAATACCCGTTCCGATAATGAAGGAAGCGTCGATCAGACCAACGAGTAGGAACATTTTGGTTTGCAGCGTGTTCATCAGTTCAGGCTGACGAGCCGATGCTTCCAGAAAACGGCTACCCATGATGCCGATGCCGATACACGCGCCTGCAGCGCCAAGACCGATGATAAGACCGGCAGCAAGAGCAACAAAACCAACGACTGGATCCATGACAACTCCTTAATTAACTAATGACAAATGAACGATTAAAAAAACAGCTTGAAAATGATTCGACTAGTGCGTTTCGTGTGCTTGACCGATGTAGACCAAGGTCAGCATCATGAAAATAAAAGCTTGCAGGGTGATGATCAAAATATGAAAAATAGCCCAGATCGTGCCGGCGAAAATTCCGCCTACCCAGAGCAACACGCCAGAGAAGCTCGCCGCCAAGGCTGCACCCATCAAGGCAATCAGCATGAATATCAACTCACCTGCATACATGTTGCCGTAAAGTCGCATGCCATGCGATAAAGTCTTGGCAACGAACTCAATCATCTGCATCGCGAAATTGAACGGATACAACACCGGATGATTGCCAAACGGCGCAGTAAACAACTCGTGAATCCAGCCGCCCAACCCTTTGATTTTGATGCTGTAGTAGATACACAGTAGTAACACACCAACGGCCATGCCGAGCGTAGCATTCAGGTCAGCGGTTGGCACGATGCGCAGATAAGCATGCTCAGGGTCGTGTCCGGCACTGCCGTAGATGATCGCCCAAAGTCTTGGAAGCGCGTCCAGTGGCAGCAGATCCATCGCATTCATGGCGAAAATCCACACGAACACAGTAAGTGCCAATGGCGCTATGAATGAACGATCACCGTGCACGATTGATTTCGACTGATCCTCAACCATTTCAACCAAAATTTCGACGGCAGCTTGGAATCGAGTTGGAACGCCAGATGTCGCTTTGAGCGCGGCTCTTGACAACACAAAAATCGCCAACATGCCAAGCGAAATCGACCAGAACATGGTGTCCAAATGGAACACCGACCAGTCGACCAATGATGATTGTTTATGACCCAAACTGTTTAAGTGGGTCAGATGATGAACGATGTATTCCGATGCGTTTGGTGCGTGCTCGGCTGACATGTTTAGGCCTTAATCAAAATCACAAACAAATTCGCTTTTAGCGCTATCACCATGCCAGCCAAAAAAGCTAGCCAATGCAACTGTTGATACGCCCCCACTGCAATCACCAGCAACATCAGCGTTGCGATGATTTTGAAAAACTCACCAACCAAAAAACCTGATGCGCTGGCTGTTCCGCTGCGCGCTGCGAGTATCAACTTGAGCGCAAACATCGCGTTTGGAATCACAATCGCTGCGCCGCCTAAACCCACGGAAACCGCGCCATGCTGTCCCAACCAGATTCCTGCAAGTGCGGCGGCGATTATCGTTGCCACGCATTGATGTAATACAGCGTTGAACATCGACCCGCGCATGAAGCTCACACGACCCTCACAAGAGGCCGGAAATATAAGCGTTTGAGCTGTTGCAGTCAAACATTTTGTTACGCTTGTGACAGCCCACACAAGCCAGTTGGTGCTGGTAACACGCCGTCAAGCCTTCACCACTGGGGCTAAACGGGTGATTAAACCGTCAAGCTGATCCAAGCTGCCAAAACGAACCGTCACGGTGCCAACGCCCTTGCGGTTTGCGACGATCTTTACAGTTGCACCGAGACTATCGGCGAGCTCGTCTTCAAGACGTTGCAGGTCGCGATTGTTGGCCTTGGCTGCTTTGGTGCCACCAGCAGTGGTCGATGGCGCAAGTGATTTGGTCACCATTTTTTCGGTTTCACGTACCGAAAAACCCTTATCGGCGACGAGTGATGCCATGCGCACTTGTTCGGCTTTAGACAAGGGCAAAAGCGCCCGCGCGTGACCCATTTCAATGTCGCCGACCATCAACATTTCTTGCACGGGCGGTGCGAGTTGCAATAGGCGCAAAAGATTTGTTGCGGTTGAGCGCGAGCGGCCAAGCGCCTCTGCGGCTTGTTGGTGACTCATCTTGAACTCATCGAGCAAGCGCTGTATCCCCGCCGCTTCTTCCAGTGGATTGAGATTCTCACGTTGGATATTTTCGATCAGTGACATCGCCAGGGCCGCATCATCCGGGACCTCGCGGATGATGACTGGCACTTGTGCCAAACCTGCGATTTGCGCAGCACGCCAACGCCGCTCTCCAGCAATGATTTCGTAGCGATCCTTGCCCACCGGACGCACGGATATCGGTTGCATTAAGCCTTGGGCGCGAATTGAATCGGCAAGCTCTTCGAGTGAGCCCGGATCCATACGTGTGCGTGGTTGATATTTTCCGGGTTGTAGTGCCTCTATCGCCAACGATGCCTGACGCTGACCTTCGGGCGCTGTGTTCGAACCAAGCAGCGCTTCCAAGCCGCGTCCAAGACCTTTCATGCGAGTTGCATTCATATCATTCTTTCCAGTTTTTTACGCGTTCTATCATTTCGATCGCGAAAGCTAAATACGCTTGCGCACCTTTAGCATTTTTGTCGAATAGCACACCGGGCACGCCGAAACTCGGCGCCTCCGCTAAACGAACATTACGTGGCACTAGAGTCCTGAATACTTTGTCGCCAAAATGCTGTTCAAGTTGTGCTGAGACTTGATTTGATAGGGTTGAACGGGTGTCAAACATCACCCGTAACAGCCCAATTATTTTTAGATCTGGATTGAAATTGGCATGGACTTTTTTGATCGTGTTGACCAAATCCGACAATCCTTCCAAGGCGTAATATTCACACTGCATAGGAATAATTACGCCATCAGCCGCGCACAAACCGTTGAGTGTCAGCATCGACAAGGATGGCGGGCAATCGATTAGAACAAAGTCATATTCGTCTGTATGCTGATTCAGTGCTTCTTTCAGACGTTTTTCGCGTCGCTCCAAATCAACCATCTCAACTTCTGCACCAGCGAGTTCGCGATTGGCTGGCAGCACATCAAATTTTCCGCTTGGCGATGCCGCACGCACATCGGCAAGGGAGGCAGTTGAGAGCAGCATGTGATACACCGAACGCGGCAAAGCGCGCTTATCCACGCCGCTGCCCATGGTGGCATTGCCTTGCGGATCGAGGTCAACGAGCAAAGTGCGTTGGCCATTGGCGACCAAAGCGGCGGCAAGATTAACCGCTGTTGTCGTCTTGCCAACACCGCCTTTTTGATTGGCGATTGCAAAAATATGCATGCTAGATTTTTTCCTTAGACTTTTCGTAGAACCACTAAATGACGTTGCGCATCGAGACCCGGAACAGCGATTGGAATGCTTGCTTCGACCTGCCAAGCCGCTGGCAAACGAGCAATTTCTTGGTGAGGCAGTGCGCCTTTCATGGCCAACAAATAGCCATTTTGCGTGATGAGATGCCCGGCTAGATTTACAAAGTCAGCTAAATCAGCGAAAGCGCGCGAGATTACCGCATCGAAACTCGCCGCCGCAACTTGCTCTACGCGCGTGTTCAGCACAGTGAGGTTATCGAGTTTCAACTCTGCTTTGACCTGCCGTTGAAATGCGGATTTTTTATCGACCGTTTCAATCAGAGAAACTTTCCACTCTGGACATGCGAGCGCTAGCGGAATTCCGGGCAACCCTGCACCACTGCCAACGTCGGCCAGTCGAAACGAAACCTCACTGTTTTGACGGCGCGTGGTCAGCACCAACTGACAAATATTTGGCAAAACCACCAAAGAATCAATAAGATGCTGCGTTACCATGGCAGCCGGATCGCGTATCGCGGTCAAATTGTAAGTGCGATTCCACTTGCTCAGTAAATCTAAAAAGGACAGGAGTTGGGACTGCATTCGCTCGGGAAAAGCAAAGTCGATTGCGGCTAACCCGGCCGTCAATTGCGTGGCCGAACTCACGCCGCGCGGCGCCGTTTCAAATGCACCAGCAGGAGTGAAATCGCCGCTGGCGTCACGCCCTGAACACGCGCTGCTTGACCCAGGGTTTCGGGGCGAACCTGCGCGAGCTTTTGCCGCACCTCCATGGACAAAGCGTGCACTGCGGCATAGTCCATATCAGCTGGTATGGTCATTTCCTCGTGGGCTAGGCTTTTGTCAATTTCGTCTTGTTGACGATCAATGTAACCCTGATATTTCGCCTGAATCTCTACTTGTGCGATCACCTCGCTGTTAGCGATTGCAGTTCCAGCATTGGGCAAGCTCATTAGATTGGCATAGCTCACCTCGGGGCGACGCAACAAATCAAACAAACTATATTCGCGCTCAATGCTGGTACCAAGCACGCGCTGAATATCCTCGGCGCTAACAATTCGTGGATTAACCCAGACCGATTTCAACCGCTCCGACTCTTGTGCCACCGCATCGCGTTTGCGATTGAAAGTATCCCACCGTGCGTCATCAACCAAATTCATCTCTCGGCCAATTTCGGTGAGCCGCAAATCAGCGTTGTCCTCACGCAAACTTAGGCGATATTCAGCGCGACTAGTGAACATTCGATATGGCTCGGAGACCCCGCGCGTTACTAGATCATCAACCAGAACGCCAAGATAAGCTTGATCACGGCGAGGCGACCAAGACTCCTTGCCCAACGCTGAGCGTGCTGCGTTTAGCCCAGCCAACAGACCCTGTGCCGCAGCTTCTTCATATCCGGTGGTGCCATTAATTTGTCCCGCGAAGTACAAACCCGCGATTGATTTCGTCTCCAAACTAGCCTTGAGGTTGCGTGGATCAAAGTAGTCGTATTCAATTGCGTATCCGGGCCGCGTGATATGGGCGTTTTCACAACCGCGCATTGAACGTACCAACTCAAGCTGAACGTCGAATGGCAAGCTGGTGGAGATACCTTGTGGATAGACCTCGTGCGTGTCCAGTCCTTCGGGTTCAATGAACACCTGATGACTGTCTTTGCCGGCAAAACGGTGAATTTTGTCTTCTATTGACGGACAGTAGCGTGGCCCAATACCTTCAATTACGCCGGTGAACATTGGCGAGCGATCAAGACCACGCCGAATGATTTCGTGCGTCGCTAGATTGGTGTGAGTAATCCAGCATGGGACTTGACGGGGATGTTGGGCCGATTTGCCCATAAACGAAAACACCGGCACGGGATCATCCCCAGGCTGACATTGCATCACTGAGTAATCAATACTTCTTCCATCGATGCGTGGTGGCGTGCCGGTTTTTAAACGGCCAATTGGCAGCTTGAGTTCACGCAAACGCTCCGCCAACGAAATAGAGGCTGGATCGCCGAAGCGCCCTGCGCGGTAATTTGCCAAGCCGACATGAACCAAACCATTTAGAAATGTCCCAGCGGTCAAAACGACTTGCGCCGCTTCAAAACGAATGCCAAGTTGCGTGACAACTCCGGAAACACGATCACCGATCAACGTTAAATCGTCAGCGGCTTGCTGAAATATCGTGAGACTCGGCACATTCTCGAGCATCGAACGAATCGCTTGCTTATACAAAGCGCGATCAGCCTGCGCCCGCGTTGCGCGCACGGCAGGACCTTTTGAGGCGTTCAAAATTCTAAATTGTATTCCCGCTACATCGGTTGCCATTGCCATTGCACCACCGAGCGCGTCAATTTCCTTAACCAAATGTCCTTTGCCTACCCCGCCGATCGAAGGATTGCAGGACATCGCACCGAGCGTCTCGATGCTGTGGGTTAGCAGCAAAGTACGCGCACCGGCACGCGCTGAAGCTAGCGCAGCCTCTGTGCCGGCGTGGCCGCCGCCAATGACGATGACATCAAAACGCGTTGGAAATTGCACTAAATTTCTCGCTTGGAAAAGAGGCGCAATGATACGCTAGTGAATTTGGAAAACATACTGATGTTTCACGTGAAACAATGAGCTATTGAACAATGGCTGAGGAATTGTTTCACGTGAAACTTGGTGCGAATATGTCCCAGCCAAACTTCGCAAGCAAAAAAACCGCAGAAGTGAGGAAGATCCAACGCACAAATCCACTGCCATGCCGAATCGCAAGGTGGCTACCAATTTGAGCCCCCGTGATATTCGCAACAGCCATCACCAGACCAAGCGCCCACAATACCTGCCCATGTGGAATGAAATACGCCAATGCTGCCGCGTTCGTTGCCAAATTAATGACTTTTGCGACCGCTGAGGCACGCAAGAAATCCATTGCGAAAAATCGAACCAGCAAGAAAATAAGAAAGCTGCCCATCCCTGGGCCAAAGAATCCATCGTAAAACCCAAGCACTGCGCCTAGTGCCAACGCCCCGTGTCGCTCTCGTTGCGGGCTCATTTCAGCTCCCCTACTTTGCCCCAGTCTTGGCCGCGCTAAAGTGTAAATAATAACCAAAAGCAACAAACCAAAAACTAACGGCCGAACCGTTTCGCGTGGCAACCATGCCACCGCCGCTGCCCCTGCGAATGAAAATACAATTGCCGCCAACGATGCCGGAATCGCAATGCGCCAGCAGATTTCGACCTGCCTGGCGTAACGCAACGCTGCGCTGGCCGTGCCGAAAATACTAGCCAGCTTGTTAGTACCAAATAGTGTCGCCGGCGTCTGCGCTGGCAATGCGGTAAAAAGTGCTGGCACTTGTATCAACCCACCACCACCAGCAACTGCATCAACAAAACCAGCTAACAAAGCCGCTAGCGAAAGTAAGACAAAATCAATGTTGTCTAACACCGACTACTTGCCTATACAGAATCGGGAAAAAATCTCGCCCAACAGATCATCGGCAGAAAACTCACCGGTAATATCCGATAACGCTGCTTGCGCTAGCCGCAGTTCCTCGGCACAAAACTCAAGCTGTCCCAGCTTTTGTTCTGCACAGGCTAATTTCTCAGCAGCAAGCTTTAGATCGATTAGATGCCGCTCACGCGCCAGGATTACATCTTCACCATGGCCAACCCAACCGGCTACGCGCAACAATTCATCATGTAACAGCTTGAGACCTGCGCCCGTCTGCGCTGACATCCATAGATGAACTTGCCCCGCCATTTCATTTCTTCGCGGCAAATGCTCAGTCAAGTCCACCTTGTTGGCCACAATAATTCTTTCGATCATCGCCGGTAGTCGCTGTGCGACTTCCTCATCGGCAATCGTCAAGCCGTGGCGAGCGTCAACCATTTGCAATATAACGTCAGCATTTTCAATCTCCCGCCATGTACGAGCAATGCCAAGCTGCTCAACCGGGTCGTCACTTTGGCGCAAACCCGCAGTATCTATTATGTGCAAAGGAATGCCCTGAACCTCTATGGTCTCCTTAATTGCATCGCGAGTAGTTCCAGCAATCGCCGTCACCAGCGCCCGATCCTCTCCGGCCAGACAATTTAGAAGTGAGGACTTGCCTACGTTGGGAAGCCCAACCAGCACTACACGCAACCCCGAGCGCAATATACTGCCCTGTTTCGCGCGCAACAAAAGACGATTCAAATTTTCCTGCGCTTCTGCCAAGCGCTGCACTGCATTGGTATCAGTAATGACATCGATTTCTTCATCAGGGAAATCGAGTGTCGCCTCAATCAACATACGCAACTCAATCACCTGCTTGGTGAGTGCGTGAATGGATGCCGAAAATTCACCCGATAGTGACCGAACAGCCGAGCGAGCCGCGGCCGTCGTTGTTGCCGAAATAAGGTCGGCAACCGCTTCGGCTTGTGCAAGATCTAACTTGTCGTTAAGAAACGCACGGCGGGTGAACTCGCCCGGCTCGGCTAGTCGTGCGCCCAATTCGACTACGCGCGCTAGCAACATTTGCATCACTACCGGACCACCGTGACCATGTAACTCGAGGACATCCTCGCCAGTAAATGATTGTGGTGCCGGAAAATAAATCATCAGTCCTTGATCAATGACTGATCCATCGACGGCCCGCCAGTTTGTGCTGGTGACACGCCGTGGTAGCGTCAATTTGCCGGCCAACTGCTCAGCAAGGTTTGCCAGCGTCGGCCCGGATATACGGACAACCCCAATGCCACCAACGCCAGGAGCTGTCGCGATCGCCGCGATTACATCACTTGAAGGCGACACCATTGAATCCAAAGTTTTAGGCATTGCATCACCAAGCCCTATGCGATGACGCTACTTTTTCGCCGAACCCTCAATCATGCGCGTGATCTGCCACTGCTGGCCAATCGACAAAAGATTATTAACGACCCAGTACAGAACCAAACCAGACGGAAAAAACAGGAACATTCCAGTGAACACTATCGGCATCATCCACATAATTTTTGCCTGAATCGGATCGGCCGGCGCTGGATTCAATCGAGTTTGCACCAGCATGGTCACGCCCATTATTAGCGGCAAAACATAATAAGGATCTTTCACCGACAAGTCAGTTATCCAGCCCAGCCACGGCGCGTTACGCATTTCGACGGTACCGAGCAAAACCCAATACAAGGCTATGAATACGGGAATTTGGATCAGCACGGGTAAACACCCACCCAGCGGATTCACTTTTTCCTTTTTGTACATCTCCATCATTGCTTGGTTTAAGCGTTGCTTGTCGTCACCAAAAGTCTCTTTGAGCTTGGTCAGCTTCGGCGTAAGGACACGCATCTTCGCCATGGATTTGTAACTTGCCGCAGACAGAGGGAAAAACGCCAATTTAATCAAAACTGTTAAACCAATAATCGCCCACCCCCAATTGCCGAGTAGCGAATGAATAGCACCTAGCACCCAAAACAACGGCGCGGCAATCACGGTCAGCCAGCCATAATCCACAACCAAATCTAGGCCTGGGGCAATTTTCTCCAATTGACTCTGCAACTGTGGTCCGGCGTAGAGAGTGACCGAACTCTTTCCGTCGGTCGCCACAGGAACAATCACGCCGGCCGAATAAAGGTCATCTGCTACCTTGCGGACATAAAACTCCCGCTCCACGCCCGCCGCAGGCAACCAAGCAGAAACGAAATAATGCTGAACCATTGCCAGCCAACCATTATTTGCCTTTGTCGCAAACTTTGCCTTTCCCTTTGCAATATCCGAAAACTCCAACTTTTGATACTTTTCCGCGTCGGTATACACCGCTGGACCAGTGAAGGTAGAGACCCCCATCATCATTCCGCCGCCCGGACTCTCTGCCGGCTTGCCGTCTCTGGTTATCTGATAGTAGGCGAACCCACCCACCGGCAATCCTTCATATCTCACTTCAATTTGATAGCTATTGCGACGGAATATGTAAGTCTTTACTACCTCGCCAGACCCCTTTACAGCAGGCGTCAATCGAACTGCTAGCTCGTCACTGCCGGGTTTCAGTGCCTGCTCGGTGCCCGCGAAAATCCAGGCTGTTTTGTGGTTGGGCAAGCCTTCGCCAATCGCACCTGATTGGGCAAGGTAGACATTTTTTCCCGTTTCCGAGAACAAAACAAATCCTTTGGTTTTGTCATCCGTATCCGGGTGTCTGATCAATTCTAGGCGAACCAAATCCCCGCCTTTTGCCGATATTTCGGCAATGAACAAATCTGTAACCACCTTAAGATTAGGTGTCGAGCTCTTCGCCGCTTCGGCGGTCGCAACAGGAACAGCAGCAGCCCCAACCGCTGCAGCAGTTGGAGTCGGCAATGCGCCATTTTGGCCCTTAGTACCATCAGCGGCATTGGCCGTCGCAGGGACGCTTGGTGGTAAAGCCTGTTTTTGCCAGGCGTCCCACAGCATCACCAAAGAAAAGCTAAACACCAGCAATAAGATCAGTCGTCGATTATCCATCACTCTATCTACAAAAATTATCAAGGAACAGGATCATAGCCACCTGAATGCCATGGATTACAACGCAGCACACGTCGCGACGCTAACCACCCACCGCGAATCAATCCATAAGTCTGAAGGGCTTCAACGGCATAACTGGAACAACTCGGTGAAAACCGACATTTAGGACCCAACCACGGGCTAATTGCGTACTGATAGACCCGAATTACCATTACTACCGGTAAGGCAACTAATGTACTAAGCTTCACTTACAAACTCGCGCCAGACGATTTGACATCCTGGGCAGCAAATATCTTTTGAAGTAATGCTTCAATCTCAGCACGATATTTCTTTTTTTGAGCCGCGCGTCCCAGCTTGAGCTCATTGAGCGACCGCGTGAGCCGCAGCACCACGTCAAGTGCTGGCAGCACCGACGCATTATGCCGAAACGCTTCTCGAGCTTGCCGACGAATTAAATTTCGCGTCACCGCCTGTTTAGCGATGCGCTTGGGGAGAACCAAACCAAGCCTAGCAACCCCGTTCGGCGAAGGCGCTTGGTGTAAGGAAAAGACATCCCCCCGTTTAGATAGTCGCGAACTTAAAACGGCTGAAAATTCTCGTGCATTGTGCAAGCGTTGCAGCGAGGTAAAGCGAGTACTCAGACGCTTAGGCGATGACGACCTTTGGCACGACGAGCGCGAATAACGGCTCGTCCGCCGCGAGTACGCATGCGCACAAGAAAGCCATGTGTACGTTTGCGGCGTACCACGGAAGGTTGATAAGTGCGTTTCATGGCGGTTCCCAAAGATGAAAAAGTAAACCTTGGATTACATCGGTTTTGCTGCAATTTGTCAAGTACTTAGCACCGACTGGTGAGTACAACACGTTGCTGTGGATAACTTTTTTTCAAACCGTTAGAATCCCTCTCCTATAGCGAAAACGCGCTTATCCAGCGCCGCCAGATATCGCTTAGCGCTTGAATTCAATAATAAACAACTAATACCCGACCCCCAGCACCCACTGTATCTAGTCATGAATGATTTTTGGTCCGCCTGTCTGCTGCGTTTCGAGCAAGACCTGCCCGCGCAGCAGTTCAACACATGGGTTCGTACCCTTCGCCTAGAGCCGTGTCCAAGCCAAAATCCCTTCAATTTTATTTTGGTTGCACCAAACCGTTGGGTAATGAATTGGGTTCGGGAGCGCTGCCTTGCGCAAATTGAAGCTATTGGGCTGGAGTACTTCAGCTCACCAATTTCTATTGACCTCGTAGTTGAAACCAAAAATGAAATTGAATTGACAGACGAAGCCCCAGAGGCAATCGTCCCAGCGAACGATTTGCAAACTCCTATCAAAAAGCACACGGCGATCAATCGCAATGGTAAAGGTAGCGACCAAATCTTTGAGAAAAGCCGTTTGAACCGGGAATTTACTTTTGACAATCTGGTCACTGGTAGAGCAAACGATTTAGCTCGTGCGGCGGCACAACAGGTTGCCCTCAATCCTGGAATTTCCTACAACCCGCTATTCATTTATGGAGGTGTTGGACTGGGCAAAACGCATCTCATACACGCTATCGGGAACGCCATCTTTACAGAGCATCCAGATCTAGAAATTCGCTACGTACACGCGGAAGACTACTTCTCAGATGTGGTTAGAGCGTTTCAACAAAAATCGTTTGATAAATTCAAACACTACTATCGGTCACTCGATTTATTGCTAATAGACGACATTCAGTTTTTCAATAAAAAGGAACGAACCCAAGAAGAGTTCTTCTATGCCTTCAATGCTTTGGTTGAGGCAAAAAAGCAAATTATTATTACCTGTGACACCTACCCTAAAGATATTCAAGGATTGGAAGACCGACTGATCTCTCGTTTTGACTGGGGTTTAACTGTTGCTATCGAGCCGCCAGAACTGGAAATGCGCGTCGCAATTCTTAAGAAAAAAGCCAGCGCTGAGCGAATAACACTGAGCGATGAAGTAGCATTCCTAATTGCTAAAAATTTACGTTCAAACGTACGTGAATTAGAAGGCGCACTTAACCGGGTAATGGCTTATGCGCGCTTTCATGGGCGTGAAATTAGTTTGGAAGTTGCCAAGGAAGCGTTGCGCGATATCTTAGGTGCCACCAACCGACATATCACTATGGAATTGATACAGAAAACCGTCGCCGATTATTACCGTATAAAGGTTTCGGAAATGTATTCAAAAACCCGCACCCGTACGATAGCTCGACCACGCCAGGTAGCGATGTGGCTAACCCGCGAACTTACAGATCGTAGTTTGCCGGAAATTGGTGACGCTTTCGGTCGGGATCACACCACCGTACTCCATGCATGCCGAACTGTTGGTGATCTACGATTTAAAGATCCAGTAATTAACAATGACCTTCATGTACTAACGCAAACAATTAGAGAATAAGCTCGATAAAAATTATCCCTAACAAACTGTGTGTAAAAAGCCTATTACACTGTTAGTAAGTTCATAGTTAATAATAAAAGTAGATATAAAAATAAGTTATCAACATCACTACACAAGACAAATATAAGCTTCTACACCAACTAACTAACAAGCTAACTCGTTCAAACTAAACTCTAAAACCATATTTTCCACAGAAAACATCTCCCCTCATCATCATCAAGAGGTTTTATATATGCTTTTATTTAAAGGTTCACGCGATCAACTACTCGCCCCACTTCAAGCAGTCTGTGGCATCGTTGAAAAACGACATACCTTACCAATTTTGTCCAACGTGCTATTGGAAAAGAATGGTGAAACACTCACCTTACTAGCAACCGACATTGAAGTTCAGATCACCACCAACACCACGACTAGTGGTGCTGACAAACAATCACTAACCGTAGCGGCACGTAAACTTCAAGACATCCTTCGCTCTTTGCCTGAAGCGGCTGAAATTAGTTTAATGTTTGAGGACAAACGATTGCAGCTTAAAGCGGGTAAGAGTCGATTTAATTTACAAACACTACCGGCTGATGACTTCCCGCGAATCGCTACCGCAGTAGGACAAACTACGCAACTTAAAATCACCCAAAGGCAAATGCGACGTTTGCTCGCCTATGTCCAATACGCAATGGCGCAGCAAGATATTCGCTACTACCTTAATGGTTTATTACTTGTGGCTAAAGGTAGTGATTTGATCGTCGTCGCTACCGATGGTCATCGCTTGGCATTTACCAGCGAATCACTTGCCGAAAATCTTACCCCGATCGAAGTGATTCTCCCCCGCAAAACCATCATCGAATTATCACGGCAGCTTAATGATAGTGACGATATATTGACTATCACCCTCACTCCAACACAAGCCTCGTTCGCATTTAGCAATATTGAACTTATCTCGAAATTAATAGATGGCAAGTTCCCTGATTACGAGCGCGTCATCCCGCAGAACCATACAAAGTCAATCAAGCTTAATCGCAATCAACTACTTCAATCTTTACAACGCGTGGCGATTCTGACCAACGAGAAATTCCGTGGTGTGCGTTTGGTTTTAGCTCCCGATAGTTTAAAAATTCTTTCAACCAATTCTGAGCAAGAAGATGCGCAAGAAGAGATTGAGATTAGCTACGCCGGAGAAGCGCTTGATGTTGGATTTAATGTTACTTATTTACTCGATGTATTGAATAACGTAAGCACCGAAACCGTAGAGTTGCGCTTGGCTGATTCAAATTCGAGTGCACTATTTTTACTTCCAGATAACTCAAACTTCAAATACGTCGTCATGCCGATGCGTATTTAAATCGTAGTTTTTGCTTCATATTGAAATGGAATTTTATGGCTGTGAGTGATGCACCTAACGACTACGATGAGTCAAGTATTCAGCAGTTAGAAGGGCTTGAAGCGGTTAGAAAACGACCGGGAATGTATATCGGCGACACGTCCGATGGCACAGGTTTGCACCACATGGTATTTGAAGTAGTGGATAACGCAATCGATGAGGCTTTAGCCGGTCATTGCGACGATATTGTCATCGTGATTCACACTGATAATTCAATTTCTGTTGCCGATAACGGGCGAGGGATTCCGACCGGCATCAAGTTTGACGACAAGCACGAGCCAAAACGATCTGCCGCTGAGATTGTGATGTGTGTGCTTCATGCGGGTGGAAAATTTAACCAAAATTCCTACAAAGTTTCCGGAGGATTGCATGGCGTCGGTGTGTCTTGCGTCAACGCACTTTCGCTTTGGTTGCGCCTCACTATTCGGCGTGATGGAAAGAAATATCTATTGGAATTCAATCGTGGCCACGCGATAAATCGCTTGGTTGAAATTCAAAATGGTGTTGAAGTCTCACCACTACGAGTCAGCGGAACTACCGAAAAGCGAGGCACGGAAGTACATTTTCTAGCTGACGAAGAAATATTTGGACCGGTCGAGTTTCATTACGACATCATAGCCAAGCGCCTCCGCGAACTTTCATTTCTCAATAACGGCGTCAAGATTCGGCTTACTGATCAACGTAACAACAAAGATGAAGACTTTGCTTTCTCAGGCGGCGTAAAGGGTTTTGTCGAGTACATCAATCGAACCAAATCGGTTTTGCATCCAGTGGTTTTTCATGCAGCCGGCGATGCCATCTTGAATGGGGTAACCATTTCCGTCGAAGTCGCTATGCAATGGAACGATGCTTACACCGAACAAGTGTTGTGCTTCACCAATAACATTCCGCAGTCCGATGGTGGCACCCATTTAACGGGCTTGCGCGCGGCGATGACACGTGTCATCAATAAATATATTGATGAAAATGAAATCGCCAAAAAAGCCAAAGTGGAAATTACCGGCGACGATATGCGCGAGGGTTTGGCTTGTGTGTTGTCGGTAAAAATGCCCGATCCGAAATTCTCCTCACAAACGAAAATGAAATTAGTGTCGTCTGAGGCAAGACCAGCCGTTGAGGAAGTCGTCGCGCAGAAACTGGCTGATTTTTTACTTGAGCGTCCACTCGATGCCAAAATCATCTGCGGCAAAATAGTCGAGGCGGCGCGAGCCCGTGATGCAGCGCGCAAAGCGCGCGAGATGACGCGACGTAAAGGTGTGCTTGATGGTCTGGGCCTGCCAGGTAAGCTCGCTGATTGTCAGGAAAAAGATCCGGCACTATGCGAGGTTTACATCGTGGAGGGTGATTCGGCGGGTGGTTCAGCCAAACAAGGCCGAGACCGTAAATTTCAAGCCATCCTGCCCTTGCGCGGCAAGGTGCTTAATGTTGAAAAAGCCCGTTACGAAAAGCTTTTGGCATCCGAACAAATTGTGACGCTGGTTACCGCGCTAGGTTGCGGCATCGGCACACAGGATTTCAACATAGACAAACTACGCTATCACCGCATCATCATCATGACCGATGCCGACGTGGATGGCGCACACATTCGCACACTGTTGTTAACACTGTTGTATCGCCAAATGCCGCAACTAGTTGAGCGTGGACATGTTTATATCGCCCAGCCACCTTTGTACAAAATCAAACATGGCAAGCACGAGACCTACATTAAGGACGACCACGAGCTCAATCAACATTTGTTACGCATTGC
This sequence comes from Rhodocyclaceae bacterium, assembly GCA_016721505.1. GTDB lineage: Bacteria > Pseudomonadota > Gammaproteobacteria > Burkholderiales > Rhodocyclaceae > JADKHX01. The sequence goes on from JADKHX010000014.1 coordinate 114,344, forward strand.
ACTCGAAGGCGCGCAACTTGTATCAGCGACCGGATTGACGCCGATTGAAGGTGATGCGTTAGGTGAGTTGGCCAAGTCTTATTTGCTCGCTGAAGCTGTCATCCGCCGCGTCGGTGATTTTATTGATGCCGAAGTTTTGCAAGTTTTGCTCTCGCAAAATATTGAAGTAAGTCTCGCTGATGAAACGGCGGCGCGTAATAGCGCAGCAACCATCAAATCACACTTGAATGACAGTGTACAAATCCATGCCAGATTCGATGCTACTCATGAATCCTGGATGCTCGCGGTAGAGCGTCAGCATCATGGAAATCTCCGCGTGGCGCGATTGGACGAAGACTTTTTACGCTCTGGTGATTACCAACAGATTCGCCGTACCGCCCAGCTCATCGCTGGAGTGATTGGTGACGATGCAGTAATTCGTCGCGGTGAAAAATCGCTCACCGTCAAGCGTTTCGCTGATGCAATCACATGGCTGCTTAGCGAAGTAGAGAGAGGTTTATCGAAACAGCGCTACAAGGGTCTTGGTGAGATGAATCCCAGCCAACTTTGGGAAACCACTATGGATCCGGCAGTGCGCCGTCTGTTGCGGGTGCAGATTGAAGACGCAATTACTGCTGATGAAATCTTCACCACTTTGATGGGCGACGATGTTGAACCACGTCGCGCGTTTATCGAGAGCAACGCGCTTTACGCCAAAAATATCGACATCTAAGCGCGAGAGCAACGCAGCTAATGCAATAGCTTTTGCGCGCCTTGTGCAGTGGATTCCAGCGCGTTTCCGCTGTTGGTGACCACTTGGAGCTTGAGCCCCCATTCCGCCCCATTGGCGGCTTCCTGCAATAGCCGCGCGATGACATGCACGAGCTTTTCGTCCAATTCCAAGTTCAAGCCCTGGCCTTCGTTCGGTAACAAGGTCAAAGTTTGGGTGTTGCCCTCCTTGGCGCGCACCGAAATCTTGGCTAGCAAGATCGGGTCTTCGCCCAAAGGGAACTGCGTACCGTTTTGATATTGACTGGTGAAATTTGCCCCACCCACGGCTTCGCCATGAGCCATCTCGGCTAAAACGTCGCGCACCATAGGGTTATCCAGCGCCTTGCGTGAATTAAACACATCCGCGATTTTCATCAGGAGGGGCCACAGCAACTCAAGGTAGCGCCGCGTTACCCAAAAGCGAAATTCGGCATCGTCTGTGGTGCGTACGCGTAACAACAGCCGATCCTGAACTGAATCGTAACTAGCACTGAATTGTTCAAGTTGATTTGGGTTGCTCACGGTGCGCTTTAGAACTTGGCTATACCAATAAATCGTCTACGCAGGCATCCTACCTCAGTCAGGGCAATTGCGAGAATATCGTCGCAGCAATAAATCTTAGGTGGCGGAGGGCGGCGTTACCGGGGTTTCGTGCTGCCCGATACAATTGCAGACAACACTCTTTTGGAATCACCCGCCATGGCCGGAGCCAGCCTCTTAGTTTTGCTCGACGACATCGCAGCGGTGCTCGACGATGTCGCCTTGCTGACCAAAGTTGCAGCGCAGAAAACTGCCGGTGTTTTAGGCGACGATTTGGCACTCAACTCGCAGCAAGTCGCGGGCGTGCGCGCCGAGCGAGAGATTCCCGTGGTCTGGGCGGTGGCCAAAGGTTCCTTCAAAAACAAATTGATTTTGGTGCCCGCAGCGCTTTTGGCCAGTGCCTTATTGCCTTGGCTCATTACCCCACTATTAATGCTCGGTGGCGCTTATTTGTGTCTCGAAGGTTTCGAGAAAATTGCGCATCCTTGGCTCCATAGTGATGTCGAAGACAGACACAATCACGCTGAGTTGTCTGCAGCCGCCGCAAGCTCCGAGCTGGATTTGATGGCTTTTGAAGCCGACAAAATCAAAGGCGCGATACGCACCGATTTTGTTTTGTCAGCCGAGATTATTGTGATCGCGTTGGGAACTGTCACCGATGCGGCGTTTGTGACCCAGGCGACAGTCGTTGCGGGCGTGGCAGTAATGATGACAGTTGGCGTGTATGGCTTTGTCGCCTGCATCGTCAAGCTCGACGATTTGGGTTTCTATTTGTGCCGCAACCCGGCCACGACACCGCGCCTGAAATTTCAACACTTGCTTGGCCGCGCTTGTTTGCTTGGTGCACCGATGTTGATGAAATTTCTCACCGTGGTCGGTACGGCGGCCATGTTTATGGTCGGCGGCGGGATTTTGACCCACGGCATTTCCGTACTGCATCACGCTATTGAAGCGGCGGCTAGCGTGGTTGCTACCTGGTCATTCGGTGGCCTGCTGGAGTTTCTGGTACCACTGTTGCTCAATACTTTGGCTGGCGTCGTCGCAGGCTTGATTTGCTGGGCACTAGTCACTGGTGTCAGCAAACTACGCGCAAAAATCAGGTGAAAAAAATGACGGATCACTACGCGGTGTTCGGCAACCCCATCGCGCACAGCCGTTCGCCACGCATTCACGCGATGTTCGCCGCGCAAACGGGGCAGGTCTTGGACTACCAAGCGCGTCTCGCCCCGCTTGATGGATTTGCCGCCGCGCTACACGATTTCATTGTTAACGGCGGAAGAGGCGCCAATGTCACAGTGCCGTTCAAGCTGGAAGCGCATGCACTGGCCACGCAACTAACTGCCCGAGCGCAGGCAGCAGGTGCGGTGAACACCTTAAGCTTTGATGGCAACACGATCTTGGGTGACAACACCGATGGCTTAGGCTTGGTACGTGACCTGACACAAAACCACCACTGTGAATTAAAGGCGCGACGCATATTGTTACTCGGCGCAGGTGGCGCGGCGCGCGGGGTGTTGGAACCACTGCTCGACCAATCGCCGGCGTTGTTGTTTATCGCCAATCGCACGCTGCACAAGGCGCAACTGTTGGCTGTTGCGGCCAAAAACTCAGCTACGTGCATCGAAGCAAGCAGTTTGGAGGCGCTCGCCGGTCATTCGTTTGATGTCATCATCAATGCCACTTCGAGCGGCCTCGGCGCTGTCGATGCTTCGCCTTTCGACAGCGTGTCGCCAGCACCAACTGGCGAGTTCTTCTACGACATGATGTACGGTCGCGAGACTGCCTTCATGCGCCATGCGCGTGCCAGCGGTGCGCGCGTCGCTGATGGTCTGGGCATGTTGGTTGAGCAAGCGGCCGAAGCCTTCTATGTATGGCGTGAAGTGCGGCCAGACACCGCGCCGGTGTTGGCTGCGATCCGTACTGAACTGAATCACCAGCAGCAATGAAACACCCCGCTCCGCGTTGGCTCAAACTAACTTTGCTGGCGATGGTGGTGTCGGTGACACTGTGGCAAAGCTGGTATGTCGGATGGGTATTGTGGTGGAAATGGTTCGATCCCCAAATCACCAGCTTTCAAAGTCAACGCCTGGAAGAGTTAAAGGAAAAAATTCCAAATGCCGTGCTCAAGAAACAATGGTTGCCCTACGCCAAAATTTCGACTCAGCTCAAGCGAGCAGTGATTGCTTCCGAAGACGATAAATTTGTTGACCACGAAGGCTTCGATTGGGAAGGTATACAAAAAGCGATTGAGAAAAATCAGAAGAAGGGCAAAGTTGTTGCCGGCGGTTCGACCATTTCGCAACAACTGGCAAAAAATTTACTGCTCTCGCCAAACAAAACCGTGTTGCGCAAAGTTGAAGAAGCCAGCATCACGCTGTGGTTGGAATTACTGTGGGACAAGCGGCGAATTCTCGAGGTGTATTTGAATGTCGTCGAGTGGGGTAGTGGAATATTCGGTGCTGATGCAGCTGCCCAGCGCTATTTCGGCATCAGCGCTACGCAACTAAACGCTGAGCAATCAGCGCGACTGGCGGTAATGTTGCCAGCGCCCAGGCGCTTTGAGAAAAACCCGAACTCACCCTACATAAATGGACGCGTAGAGTTGATTTTGGGACGTATGAATTCGGCCGAAGTACCCTAGTCGAGGCAGCGAAATTTCGCGCTTGCCTGTTAATATGCGGCACGCAATTGGCGAGGATAGTACACCGTGATACCCAGCGTTTCACTGCATCTGCTGACGCAAGATAATTCCATTCCAGGAAATCGGAAAGACGGTTTTCGCTATCACCACTTATTGTTTGTAATCGTACTGACGCCAATTTATCTTTGGTTTGAATTGGCTTTTGGTGTGCGCCTACTGGATGCAATGAGTGGTGCAATCGTGCTCAACGATTCCAGTGCGATTGAGCATTGGGGGCGTTTGATTTCCGGCGCAGCGGTGGCCTTGCTACTGCTGTCGAGCTGGGTGCGCCAGTGCGAAAAGCAGGTGATCGGTTGGCCGGTGGCGCTGTCGGTCGGTTTTGGCATCATCGTGTTTTCGGTCATTGTGGCCTGGTGGGCACAGGGCAAAGTGCTGGATTTCTATGTCCAGCGTTCGCGTGAGCAAATCCCTATGGCGCTGGCTCTACTGTTTGGCACCTTGGCTATCGGTTATGTTTTATTTCGTTTGTGGTTGCGCTACGCCACCGAAACTCAGCGTGGTCGCTACATCTGGTTATCAGTCGGTGTAATGGCGATTTTGGCGATAGGTATCGGTCAGAATTTGTTGCTCAAGGGCAAGAGCGAAACCGCCATCGCGGTCTTGGGCACCGAGCGTCAAGCGACGGCAACACTCACGGTGATTCGTCGCGCGCTGGTCAGTGATGCCTACCAACTTGATGATACTGAACACGATAACCGTGCCCTGCTCAGCCCAGAAGGCAAGGCTTACTTGGCCTTGTTTCCAGTATTTGGCCGCGTACTTGATCAAGAACGATTTGCCAATGATCGTTCGCGCTTGGTGGCCGAATTTATGTATTCCGATTGGCAGCGAGATTACGGCGCCACTTCGTTTGCGGGTTACACCGACCTCGAAGCCGAGCTAAAGGCGATTTATGACGGCCCATATGCCGCTGGTAAGTCGGCTTACCAACTTGATGGTCGCCTGATTACTGCCGGGTTAAGTTTTGCTGCGTTTCAAAAACATCCAAGCGTCAGCAGACATTTACGTAACGGCATGGGTTGCTTTGACTGCGAGTTGGTAATGGGCATGAATCGTGAAAGTTTCGGGCGAGAGATATTCAAATGGACTCAGGCACACAACGTCAAGCAAGCGGTGGAAACCCTTGCCGATCCAAAGAGCTTTGAATCCGGTCGTTATGGCGAACGTGCCGCGCGCGTCTACTGGGCGCCGATATTGGCGCTGCTGTTCTCAATGGCCGGTGCCTTCATTCACGTATTCAAGTTGCTGGTAACGATTACGGCCTACTTTCACCGCCTGACCTTCAATCGAATTGATTCCGCAGATTCACCGCTGGCCAACGAAGTGATTACCAACAATAACCGCGTCACCGCCGCTGCAATTGTTGCGCTGGTGATGTTTGTCTATTTCGCGGACAACCGTATCACTGGCAATGCCGGCTACATAGCGATGCGTGAAAAAATGTGGTCGGAGAGCCCGATCATTGGTGCAATCGCCGCCCATTGGACAGTCAACGCGCAAGGTTTTGTCTATCCCTTTACAAAAAAAATTCGCCCACCGTGGCTAACTTTTAACGATGATCCGATTGCGGATATTCCCTATATCAACGAATGGCTCGCGGTGGACTACGAATGATCGGCTATGTAACTGTTGGCACCAACGATTTGGCGCGTGCTACGACCTTCTATGACGCGTTATTTGCCACCATTAGCGGCAAGCGGGTGTTTGCCTCACCACAAGGCGTGGTGTGGAGCTTGTCGCGTATTTCGCCGGGCTTTGGCGTGTTCATTCCGTTCGACGGCAAACCAGCGACCAACTGCAATGGCAGCATGGTTGCACTGGCCATGCTGAGCAAAAAACATGTCGATGATTTTTATGCCAAGGCGATAAGCCTGGGCGCGATAGATGAAGGCCAACGCGATCACAATGCGCGTTTCTACATCAATTATTTTCGTGATTTGGATGGTAACAAGCTTGGCGCGTATTACATGGAAGAGCGGCGTACTAAGCGACGCCAAGGCTAGCCCACCAAGCTACAAATTACACAAGGTCATTTCAAACGCAATTTCCGCGTCGACTTGCTTGGGTCGCTGTTCCATATCGGCGGCAAGAAAACGGATATTGATGGCAAATTTGCCAGCGGAAATTTCGGGCACCACTGAATCGCTGGCATCCAAGCGCAAGCGCACCAATTGCGCGTTGCGGCCGCCGAGCATGAGCTGAAAAGCGCCCTTGCTGGCGTTCAATCGCTCGGGGCGACCCGAAGCGCGCAGTAGGCGCAGGACGATGGCCAAGGCGGCGCGTATCGAGAGCATGGGTTTGAGCCAAACATCAATGTCGTGGCGGCGCAGCACCGAGTCTTTGTGCAGCCAGTGGTGATAACCAGGTAGATCAAATTCACAAACCCCGCCAGGTATTCCGGCACGATTTTTTATCGCCATCAGCCATTCGTTTTCACGCAAGTAATGGCCGATCTTGCCGTGCATTGAAAGCAATACGGTTGAAGCTTGTTCAATTTCGTAAAGCGCCCCGTTGAGCGCATCTTCAGAAATATCCGGATTGTTGCGAAACGACAAAAGGATTTGACGCTGGCGTTCGAGCTCTTGCACCAGATCAAATTTCAAGTCGGCGCGACTGGCGACTTCCAAAATCTCGAACAAGATGTTGAGCGCCACATGGTGCTCCATGGGATGCTCTTGGTTGGCGAAGTAGGTGACTTTGTCGAACAGATCCTCCAGGCGCAAAAGGGTGCGCACACGTTCGCTGAGAGGATATTCGTAAGTAATCACACGTCGGCCTGAGCTAAATTTTTGGAATTGTCACCCATGCATGGCCAAAGCTCAATCTTTTGTCGGGAAACTCCCTCTATTCGCACGATATGTCGCGTCCAGCGCCGCTACGCGCTGTTGTAGCTGCGCTAAGCTTCCATCGTTATCAATCACATCGTCCGCCGCCGCGAGACGTTGCGCGCGCGTTGCCTGGCTCGCTAGCACGCGCAATACTTCGTCACGCGACATCGCACTACGAGCCATGGTGCGAGTGATTTGGGTTTCTTCCGGGCAGTCAATTACCAGTACCCGGTTAACTCGCTCGCGATAGTTTTTTGATTCGACTAACAAGGGCACAACCAGAACCACATACGGCGTGTCATCACACGCAACGGCGCAGAGCGCGTCTTTTGCGCGACCGCCTTGTTGCATGGTTGTTTTTGTTTTTGTAGTTGTTTCATCAGCACCAACTGACGAGTCGAGCGAGTTGGTGCTGACCATACGCTGTCGCGCGAGCTCAACTCGGCGCTGGCTGGTTTCGCGTATCAACGGATGCAAAATGGCTTCAAGTTGCAGCCGTGCGGCAGGCTCGGTGAATACCCGTTGGCGCATAGCGATGCGATTCAACGCGCCTTCCGCGGTCAGCATGGCGGAACCAAAGGTCGCCAATATCGCCGGCATCGCCGCGCCGCCTGCGGCTGTTAATTCATGCGAAATAGCATCAGTGTCGACCACCGTGACACCCAGCGCGGCAAAGCAATCCGCAGCAGCGCTCTTGCCACTGCCGATGCCGCCAGTCAGACCAATCACCGGCGCGGCTGGCGTAGGCGATTCGATGCTCACGGCGTGCCGTTACCGGCTTCGCAGGCCGCAGCTGTCAGCGCATGGGGTGCAAGCAAATCCTTAGTACGCGATTCAAAATCCTTGGCCGGGCCGCTAATATCGAGCAGTGATTTCGCCTCACGCTCACGCGGCAACACGCGCGCCGTGCGTAGGGTTTTGCTTTGCGTGGCGAGATATTTTTTGGCTGCTGCTTCATCGGCGAACTTCGCAATCAGAATCACAAACGGCCCGCCGGTCGGGCCGCTACTGGTATCCTCGATTAACTTCAAATCGGTATATTTCGCCGCGATCAATTCGGCCTTTTTCTTGTCGGCCTGCGCGGTCGTTGCCAGCGCCGGAATGCCCACCCAATATTCAGTTGCCGCTTCGATGGTGGTCAACGCCACTTTCCAATCACTCTTGCCACCGAGCGCCGCGTCCAGTTCAATCTTCAGTGCCTCGGCAGCCAGCGGGCTGGCAAATCCGCTGATGCGCTGACAGGTCACGCTGATGGGTGGCGGCGGTGGTTCGCGCAGCAGTTGGATCGCTTCAGGGTGCAATTGACTGCTCATTCGTTGCGGCTCGCGACCGCTCTGCGCTTCTCCAAAATAGCCCAATGTCCAAGCCAGCGCGACCAAGTTGGCCATCAACAGAAACAGAAAAATAGTTCGCATAAGGGGCAAGCTTAAATGGAGGTCGTTTTCGCAAATGCGGCAAGCGCGGCGTCGGCAATCTCATCACCCCATTCCTGCACAAAATGCCCCGCGACCGGGTGGATAAACGGCTCGGGGCAATTCTTAATCAAGGTGCGTAAATAATGCATCACCGGCAGACCGAGCACCGGATCGGTCGCGCCAATGGCCATGAAACTTTGCCCGCGCCATTCATTGCGCCACCAGTCGCGCGCCGCGCGCGAGATCGCCGCGCCATCGGCATCCACGTTATCGGGAACCAGATTGGGAAAACGTCGCACGCCGGCTTTGTAACGCACATCGGGATACGGCGCGCCATACGCAGCAGCCTCTGCAGCACTCAGCTGCGGACAGCTACGCCCCATCAATTTCGCCACATCCAAATCCGGCTGGCTATTGGCATAAGCGCGCCATTGTAAAAAGCCCTCGCCGAGCGAAACATCACCTGTACCAAGGCCAGTGTTCATCACCAACAGCCGCGCATAACGCCGCGGTGCAGCCATCGGCAAAGTCAATCCAAGCAAGCCGCCCCAGTCCTGTACTACCAAAGTGATATTGCGCAAATCCAATTTTTCAACGAAGGCCAAGAGCGTTTCGCGATGCTGGGTGAAGCTGTAAAAACTTTCATCCACCGGTTTGTCAGAGCGACCAAAACCAAACACATCCGGTGCGATAACCCGGCTGCCGGTAGCGATAAATTTCGGAATCATTTTGCGATACAAATAGCTCCACGTCGGCTGACCATGCAGACACAAAAAAACTTGTTCGGCATCAGCCGCGCCTTCATCAAGATAGTGCAAGCGCAATCCGTCGAAGCCCGGCAAATCGTCGATGTAATGCGGCGCAAATGGAAAGCCGGGCAGGTTTTCAAATCGCTCATCGGGCGTGCGCAAAATTTCCATGGCTTTATCTTTCACTTGTACGTTTTTCTATGTGCCATTAGTTTAACGTTGCACCGAAGTGGCCATAGCGCGCCAAACCTTCGAGCACCAAGTTGCCAACCTGGCGACTCGGCGCTTTCAAATGCGGCAGCAAAACATCCGCCGCGCCGCCCGACACCAAACACAAATTATTGCCATCGGGCGAGCCGACAAAAGCTTGAGTCGCGATGCGTTCAATCGCGCCCAGTGTCGCCTGTATTGCGCCACTACTTATCGCGTCGTCAGTGTTGCGTGGCAAAGCGGCGAAGTTGCCCGCCGCTAGTGGCAAACCTGCCGTGCCCTTGGCCAGCGCGGCGCGCATCAGGTCAAGGCCGGGCAAAATCACGCCGCCGCAAAAATTACCGTTAGCGTCAAGCGTGTCGATCGTCGTCGCGGTGCCGCTCATTACCACCACGGCGTTGCCCGTGTGTAGCCCACGCGCGCCGATCAGCGCCGCCCAGCGGTCGACGCCCAATTGCGTTGGCTGAGCGTAGCCATTTTGCACACCGCAAGCTGACGCTGTGCTGGCAAACCAATGCGGCGTTAGTCCCAGTTCCTTGGCAAAATCATTGAGCGTTGCAGCGACCTGCGGCCCAGCGACATTGCAAATGATGATTCGCTGCGGCGGCTGCGGCAACAGTGCGCGCAATTGCTTAAGCTCAGCGTAATTCAATGCACCCTGAACCAGCCATTGACCGTCGCCAAACAGTCCGTATTTCAAGCGCGAATTTCCGGCATCAAGACAAAGCATCATGGCGCTTATCTTATTGGTCTTAGTGAAACTTCGCCGGAAAGCAAGTGTTGAATTTTTCCATCGACTTCCAAGCGTAACGCGCCGTCCGTATTCACGCCACGACAAATCCCGTCAAGCGGCGCAGCGAATTCCGAGAGTATGCGCACGGCTTTATCGGCATACGCATCGTGCGCCATCCATTGCGCTTGCAAGCTGGCAAAGCCGCCACGGGTGAATTGTTCCAGCGTGTCGCGTAGCGCGATCAGCAAGGCGGCCAGCACCGTATTCGGGTCAACTTCAGTATCACGCATTAACCCCACATCACTCACCGCCGCTGATTGTGCACGTAATTCATCAGGCATCGCCGCCGGCAAGCGCAGATTGATTCCGCAGCCGATCACGGCGACATTGCTGCCATGGGTCGCACCCGGTAATAGCTCCACCAAAATTCCGCCGAGCTTGCGTCCATCCAACAAAATATCGTTCGGCCACTTGAGCTGGGCTGGCATAAAGGACGGCGTGTCGCCAGCACCAACTGACGATACTTTCTCAAGCGCACGCGCCACCGCCAACCCCGCCGCCAGCGACAAACCAGCCGGCTGCACACCGTGCGGCAAGCGCCACAGCAAGGAAAACGTCAAGCTGTCGCCGACCGCCGAAATCCACGCCCGCCCGCGCCGCCCACGCCCCGCATTTTGCGCTCGCGCCACCACCACCGAGCCGCTTGCCGCGCCGGTTTCTGCGCGCGCCAGCAACACCGAATTAGTCGAATCGCATTGCTCAAGCAAATCGATATCGAAATGGCAGGCGCGCTGGCCGAGTGCGGCAACCAAAGCGACAAGATTGAGTTCAAGGCGTGGCGGCATAGTCGCAACCTGTGTAAAACTCAATTTTATGCTGCGGCTAGGAAAACTCATTGGGCATTTATCGCGTTGCCGTGTTTGAATATACCCATCGCTAACACGCCAAGGATTCAGCATGAGTTCTCAATCGCATTTACTCGGCACGCGTCGTTTTCTGCCTTTGTTCATCACACAACTACTAGGCGCGCTCAATGACAACGTGCTCAAGAACGCGATGGTGGTGTTGCTCACATTTCAAGCCACCACCTGGACCACCATCAAGCCGGAACTATTAGGAATTTTGGCCGGTGGAATTTTCATTTTTCCGTTCTTTTTGTTTTCCGCCACCGCCGGACAATTGGCGGATAAATACGACAAAGCCAAGCTCGCACAAATCGTCAAGTTGCTCGAAATCGCGATTGTCTGTGTCGCTGGAACTGGATTTGCAACACACAATATCGACATCTTGTTCGTCAGTATTTTTCTGCTTGGCGTGCATTCAACTTTGTTTGGCCCGGTCAAATATGCGATCTTGCCGCAGCATCTGAAGTCAGATGAACTTATCGGCGGTAATGCGCTAATTGAAGCTGGCACCTTTATCGCCATCCTCGGCGGCACCCTGCTTGGCGGGCTATTGGCGGGTGCCGAGGGTGGCACCAATTGGATCACCGGCGTTGGCTTTTGCATCGCCGTGGTCGGCTATTTTTCGGCGCGAAAAATCCCCACTGCACCCGCGCCCGCGCCGGATTTGAAAATCAGCGCCAACATCGCCGTCGAGACCTGGCGCAATATTCAATTTGCCCGCACTGACCAAACCATTTTTCTTTCCATCATGGGTATCTCGTGGTTTTGGCTATTCGGCTCAATTTTTCTCGGCCAGTTTCCCTCCTACACCAAAGGTGTTTTAGGCGGCAGCGAAACTGCCGTCACCTTGCTGCTGGCCACCTTTACTTTCGGTATTGGCATCGGTTCGCTGTTGTGCGAAAAAATGTCCGCCGGACGGGTGGAAATCGGGCTGGTACCCTTTGGCTCCATCGGCCTGACGCTGTTCGCACTCGACCTTGCTTTTGCTTCGCCCGCCGCAATTAGCCACGAGGCGATGGGCGCAATCGCGCTATTGGGGCTGGCTTCCACTTGGCACGTATTGTTCGATCTGGCCATGATAGGAATCTTCGGCGGCTTTTTTATCGTGCCGCTCTACGCATTAGTGCAGCAACGTTCCGACCCTGAATTTGGTGCGCGCATCATCGCCGCCAACAACATCGTCAACGCGCTCTTCATGGTAGTCGGCGCTGGCGCAGCGGCGGGCATGCTCTCGGCGGGTTTGACCATCCCCATGCTGTTTGGCGTGGTCGCCGTATGCAATGCCGTTGTGGCTATTTTCATCTACAAACTAATCCCCGAATTCCTGTTGCGCTTCATCATCTGGATGCTCATTCACACCGTCTATCGACTGCGCGTAGTCAAGCTCGACGACATCCCCGAACAAGGCGCCGCAGTCATCGTTTGCAATCACGTCAGCTTCGTCGATGCACTAGTCGTGCTGGCTGCCTCGCCACGGCCGATTCGCTTCGTAATGGACAAAGATATTTTCCGCTGGCCGATACTCAGTTTTGTTTTTAGATCCAGCAAAGCCATCCCGATAGCCTCAGCCAAAGCCGACCCCGAGCTAATGGAAAAAGCCTTCGCCGAAATCGCGCTAGCGCTGGACGCAGGCGACTTAATCGCCATCTTCCCCGAAGGAAAAATCACCTACGACGGCAATATCAATCCCTTCCGCCCGGGCATCACCCGCATCCTGGCGCGCAACCCGGTTCCTGTCGTACCGATGGCATTACGCGGCCTATGGGGCAGCTTTTTCTCGCGCGTCGAAGGCGCCGCGATGAAGAAATTTTTCCGCCGAGGGATTTTTACCAAAATCGAATTGGTGAGCGGCAAAGTGGTCGCTGCAAATGAGGCGACACCGGAGCGATTGCAGATGGAGGTGACTGCGTTGCGCGGGGAATGGAAGTAACAAGTCAGTTGGTGCTGGCCACACGCCGTTGAAGTATATTTATGTTCAACATTCACGCTAATGCCAGCAGTTTCAGGGGGCCCCCGGGGCGGGGGGGGGGGGGCCCCCGGGCCTCCGATGCAAAAACCGCTACCGGGCAACCGGGGGGGCCTGGGTTGGGGTTGGTGTCGTGCGGCGCCCGTTAAAAGGGGGGGGGAGAGCAATGCGGGTTTTTTCCAGGGGGGGGGTGGGGGTTGGGGGGGGGGGGGGGGGGGGGGGGGGGGAAGGGGGGGGGGAACGGGGGAAATCTCCCCGGGGGGCGGGGGGGCCGGGTTTTTGGCCCGGAAAAAAGAGCGCCGAAGCACACTGTCAGTCGTGTCAGCCTACTTCACGATTTACGCTTACGAAGCTCTTTCAGTCGAGCTCAATGAAATCGGCAACATGCGGTTTCTGTTCGGGAACCTCGATTTATTGCATCGCTTGACCCAGACAAGACCGATAAGAAGGCTTTCAAGATTGAAGACGAAGGCCCAGAGTTGTCCAATCGTTTGCAACAGGAAAGATGTTGCCCGTCGGTGCGCCAAATGGTTGAGCGAGCAAGGTTGAGATTCGCTCTATCCGAGAATCGAATCTGCTGCATGGCAAGCTTTATCACATCACGATGGCCATCGCGAACACGCAATTCTTGGCAGTTCCAACTTCACCATGCGCGGGCTTGGTCGATCAGCAACACCAACATTGAGCTCAACCTGATCGTTGATAGCGACCGTGATCGACTTGAACTTAAAGTGGTTTGATCAAATCTGGTCCGACGAAAAACTGGTGGCAGATGTCAAAGACGAGGTGCTGCGTTACCTGCGCAGCTATACGTCAATCACGCGCCAGAGTTCATCTACTTCAAGACTTTGTTCCACGTCTTCGAGCGTTTCCTGTCTGGTCAAGCAGACGATGCACAACTGTTTTTGACGGAACTGCGATTGTCGATACCGACATTTGGAAGGCGCTGTTCGATTTCCAGAAAGATGGCGCGAAAGGTGCGATTCACAAGATCAACGCACACAATGGCTGCATCCTCGCCGACAGCGTCGGCCTAGGCAAACTTATACCGCACTAGCAGTCATAAGTATTACGAACTGCGCAACCTTCGCGTCCTTGTGCTCTGTCCGAAAAACTGCGCGACAACTGGACTGTATTTCAGCCCAGAACAACAGCGAGCTGAACCCCTTCCTCAAAGATCGGTTCGCCTACACAGTGCTTTCGCACACCGACCTGTCGCGAGAAATCGGCAAAGTGGACGGTGTCGATCTCGCCGCGCTGAACTGGGGAAATTACGACCTGATTGTGATCGACGAGTCGCACAACTTCCGCAACAACGTCAAAGGCAAGCGCGACGAAGACGGCAACATCATCAAGAAGAGCCGTTACGAGCGCTTGATGGAAGACATAATTCAGTCCGGTGTCAAAAACCAAAGTGATGCTGCTCCCTGCCACGCCGGTGAATAACGACCCTAAAGGACTTACGCAACCAGATTTATTTTGTCACTGAGGGCGTGATGCGGTGTTCTCGCAAAGTCTGGGCATCCACAGCATCAAGGACACCCTTTCTACCGCCCAAAGAACCTTTATGGAATGGGCCAAGCGTGCTGGCGAGAAGGATTCCAAAGAGTTAATGGATCGTCTGCCCGCAGGCTTTTTCACTCTTCTCGACGAGCTCACCATTGCCCGCTCACGCAAACATATTCAGCGCTACTACCGCGCTTCGTTGGCTGTGATTGGGCAGTTTCCAAAGCGCGCCAAGCCGCAGTCAATCTACGCCGACATAGATAACAAGCATCGCTTCCCAACCTATGACCGGCTGAATGAGGAAATCGAAAATATCAACTGTCGCAATTCAAACCATCTGCCTATGTACTGCCGCAGTTCAAGCATTTTATGCGGGTGAAGGGCGATCAAGAACTTCAGTCAGGAAACCCGTGAGCGTTTCCTGATTGGCATGATGGAAAGTCAACTTCCTCAAGCGTCTGGAAAGCTCCGTGCGCTCTTTCGCCATCACTATGGATCGTACCGTCAAGAAACTTGAAGACCTCGAGGCACGTATCGGCCAGTTTCAAAAGTTGCGTGACTCAAAAGCGCAAGACTTGCAGCCTATCCGCGACGACGGTGAAGTGCGCTACAACTTCACCAGCCCGAAACAGATACTCGAAATCTTTCGCGCGGTGAGCCAGGGCAAGACCGAACCGTATACCAAGCTGTGCGAAATCTTCGATTCCGAAACAAAAGACGGTGAAGACATGAGCCGCTACAGTGCCTTGGTGGACAAGGCCGTTGCCGCTATCGCCGAGCAATTCGAGCGCAAGAATGCGGGCAACCTTTTTCCGGTCGTGGAGGCAAACTTACCGATTCCGGCAAACAAGTGAAGTCAGTGGGTGACTTTGAGCTCATCACTTGGCTGGTCATCAAACAGGCAACCGGTCTACGCTCAATGAGCGATATAAAGTTACGCGCACGTATCGAGGATGTCCTGAAGTCAGCCACCAATGGCGACTTGCGCGCAAGTGCCCTTGAACTGCTTTCGACTCTCGGTTACGCCAGCAACAAAACCTTGGACTGGCCCACCCAGCCCCAAGCTTTTGCCCACGAGCTTGAAGCTCTGCTGGGCGGCAGCAATCGGCTGAATGCCGAAGCGATCTGCCTCGCAGACTGGTCGAGCGTGGCCTTCCTGTTCCAGCTCACCAACGACGAACTTCCTTCACTTGCTGCTGGGCAAACGAGTTTTTTCAGTGACACCGGCGTACAACCATGGCAGATCGAAAGCTTCATCTTTCTGGCGGTCGATCTCAAAGCCGGTAACTGGTCGCGCACGCGTCTGGCTCGCGTCACCCGTGAAGTTAACCGGCTGTTCCCCATGCCCGTGATCATGCTGTATCGGCATCACGGGCACGACCAAACCCTTTGCTTTCACTCGCTGTGATCAATCGGCGCGCTAATAAACGTGATTCCGGCGCGACGTACTGATGGCAAGATTTCCATCATCAAGGACATCGATCTTCGCTCGCCGCATGCTGCGCACGTCCGAATTTTGGAGAGCATGGCGTTAACACAAGTCAGCACGAACTACGTGCCTTCCAGTTTTAACCAGCTCTACGAAGCGTGGATGATTGTGCTGGACGTCAAAGCTTGAACGAGAAGTTCTATAAGGAGTTGGCTGACTGGTACTACCGGCGCTGCAAAAGGAAACCGGGGTGCGCTTTCCTAACGGCCAGCCGCTGGATGATTCTCACGACCCGGCTACGAATGACCGCCCCTCTGGCAATGATCCGCCTGCTTACCCGGCTGATTTTCGTTTCTGGTTACCAAAGAAATATACTGGGCGAACTTTGACGAGAAAGTACTTGCGAAGCTTTGCGTATTTCCCCGAACCAACAACAGCGCGAAGGCAACTATTACAAGGCGGTACTGCAAAACCTGTTCTTTGCCACCCTGAACACGGAGACCGCTGCCGAGGACGAAGACGGCAACAAGCAACGCGTTTGGCGCGAGGAGTCTGGCCCGAAGCGGTTGGACAAGTATCTAATCCACACCGTCTATCGCTACAAGAAAGAATTCAAAGAACCCGACAAAGCGATTGATCTTTTTCGCAAAGTGCCGTTCCTGAATGGTGGTTTATTTGAGTGTCTGGATAAGTTGGTAACAGATGAAGACCTGAAACGCGATCCGACCCAGCCGCACTGGTAGACTCCCACCTGCGCCAGTTCCATTACATCGATAGCGGAGCAGCAGCGGATTTGTTGCAGCTTTCCATTGCCCACGCGAAACCTTGGAACAGTTGGCTTTGCCGAGAACAGGTATTCTTGAGCGGCGAGGACATACCAAAGCCGCGAGCTTTCATTTGGCGAAGGGGATAGCGAAAGACCTGCTGGGAAAAGCCGCCTATACCAAATCGCGTGGCTTGAATCCAATTCGCTATGCCGAGATGGTCAAGACCTATTTGCAGGATCACGGCTCGATCAGCCCGCAGGAATGCCGCGAGTTGCTGGGTTTAGGCGAATCACAATCGGCAAAGGTTGAAGTTTCTCGTTACCTGAAGAAGTGGTCTAACGGGCCAGAAGCATTTCTGGCGCCCGATGGGCACGCACAGAACCGACGGTACTCCCCGAGAAAGATTCCGGTATAAACACGGATTAAGCAATGGCTGATTTGGCGCGAGGCAACCGAGTTAGCGCTTTAACTGACTGTTTTATAAGCATTACTATTGAAGTCAACTGTTAGCAAGGTGTTAGCAATTGATCTCGCTGCAAGCAATTGGGGGCATTAAGAAACGATCATCGTTCTGGACCGCGTACACAAACGTCTGCGCATCACCGGTGAAGAGCACAAGCGACTCAAGGCTGCGAGATCGGTAGCAGGCAGATATCCCAATTTGATTGTCGCTGCAGAAGTTAGTGCGCAAACACCAGCCTGTGGCGCGTGGAGATATTGACAAATTGTTGCTGGATAAACTGCCGGAAATATTGAGCAAGGAACAAAAGCTAAATCGGATAAAGAACCTGCTCTCGCAGCTTGTTCATGAGGGCTTGATTCAAAATAATGGAAGCCGCCGATACTCGCCGTGGACACTGAAAACGGCTGAAGATTAGAAATGAGAATGTCCGACTTAGAAAGGTTGTCAATCTAGTTGACCCAGCTACCGAACTGATGCTTAAGGAAATTTCTATTTCTATTTCTATTTTACTTTAAGCTTCCCCCAACGACCGTTTAGAAATGACAGGACGTCGATAATGCTAGGCTTGGGCGAATCGCGGTGATGGCTTATTTCCTGATTTCGCCAGTTGGTGCTGACGGCACGCCGTCATCTATCCCCAATTCCTGAATCTTGCGCGTAATCGTGTTGCGCCCTATGCCCAGAAGATTGGCTGCTTCGATGCGCCTGCCGCCGGTGGCTTTAGTGCTTGGCGAATCAACGTGGTTTCGAAAATCGCGATTGGCTAATTTAAACTCGCCGGCTTGTGGCGATTAAGCGGTCGGCTTCTGCGGCCAGCGAATCTTGCCAGCCCCGTTGATTTTGACGTTGCGATGCGTCATGCATTTCGGGCGGCAGGTCGGATACATCGATGCTTTGTCCAGGTGCCATGACAGTCAGCCAATGACACATGTTTTCAAGCTGGCGGACGTTGCCGGGAAAAGCAAAGCTCTGCAAATAGGTGATTGCTGCATCGGTCAGGCGTTTCGGACTGCCACCTAATTCCGTGCGCGCTTGTGTAGAAAATGTCGCGCCAGCAGCGGATGTCGTCGGCGCGTTCGCGTAGGGCAGGCGCAGGCAGGCGGATGACGTTGAGTCGATGAAATAAATCTTCGCGGAATAGTCCTGCTTTGACGCGGTCTTCGAGATGTTGGTGGGTGGCTGCGATTACGCGCGCATTGGTAACGCACCGGTTGGTAAAGCCGCCGACGCGATAGTAGTGGCCGTCGGACGAGACGCACCGTAATCGGGTTTGCAATTCAGCCGGCATGTCGCCGATTTCGTCGAGGAACAAAGTGCCGCCTCCAGCTTGCTCAAAGCGCGCGCCGCTATCACTTTGGCCGCGCCGGTAACACCTTTTTCACCTGGCCGGAATAAATTTCGGATTCGAGCAAATCGCGTGGGATCGTGCGGTGTTGATGGCGATGAAAGGCATGTTTTTGCGCGGGCTCTATGACGATGCAGCAGTGCATGCTGTGACCAACTCTTTGCCGCTGCGATTCACCGTTGATGAGCACCGTGGCGTGCGATTGCGAGCCGCCCGATGGGCGCGAAACTTCTTGCATGGCCGCACTTCGGCCGAGGATTTCCGGTACGGCGCTGACTTCTTCCAACTCACCATTTGGGTGCAGCGAGTGCGCGATGGCGCTGCGGACTAGTTAACCGCTTGATCGACATCGAAAGTGTCCGGCCAGGTATTCAACGCGCCGCCATCGAAACCCCACGGCCCCGAATCCAAATCCTGGAGTAGGCCCCGACGAGATGGTAACGGGCGGCGCCCGGAATGGCGGGCCGTGACCGCCCTTAGTAATTGCCACCCGCAGGTGCCGGCTGAATATCGGACATCACGGCCAGGGCAAATCCAGCCGCTCCTAGTGCCGCGCGCTTCGTCAGCCGAGGCAAAACAACGGAGAACGATGCTCGCGACCAAAGCTTTTTCCTAAACCCTAGATGAATAACTTCATCTGCTGAAATTCCGCGTTCGGTTGCTACTTGGTTTAGAGCCAAGGCAAACTCACTCTTAATAATACTCATAGCTAAATTGTATCATAGAGATCAACGTTTAGCCATTGGTTTTGAGAGGAATTACTGTCAGAAGTTGTTCCGAACCTAGAGGATGGAGCTTAGTCTTTTTTCTCAGGAGCTTTTTCTTTTGGCTCTGCAGATTTTTTATCATCTGCGGGAGCTGCGCCTTCGGTCGCACCTTCTGCTGAAGCTTCTCCTTCTTTCTCAGTAAGGACTTCAGGTGTGGCAACGGTTGTTTCTGGAGTTACGCTTTCTTCCTTATGGGCAATGATAGAGAGAAGGATCTTCTCAGGATCTTCCTTAACTACATACGATGAGGATGCGGGTAGATCCTTTACGCGGACCTCTGCACCAATCTCGAGCAACTTTGACAAATCGATCTCGATTTCCTGTGGGATCTCCTCTGGAAGAGCCTCGACTAATACATGATCAGACTGCGTAAGAAGAACTCCACCTTGAGCAATTGCGGGGGAGTCATTTACGGTCTTCACAGGTACGGTTGTCTCGATCTTCTGTTTCAGATCGATTTTTCTAAAGTCTACGTGAATGATTGCATTGGATACTGGATGATGTTGTACCTGTCCAATAAGCGTTGGGATCTCTTCTTTGTTGAGGTCGAGGTAGACGACTCCTGTCTCACGTGCTGTTTTATATGCTTTTGAGAAGTCCTTGAGTTGCGTGGTGATAGAGACAGACTTAAATCCAGGTCCAAAGACGTTTGAAGGAATTAAACCTTGATGTCTCATTTTTTTGAGATTCTTTCCAAACTGTTCTCTTGGAGTTACGGCCAAATGAAGTTTTTGAACTTTGTCGGTTTTCATATTATTTTTTCTTGTTGAGCACTACAAAGAAAAGCTTGTCTGTGTTCAAGATGTCATTATATGAAATTCTTTGACCGTTTACAACCGCGTCTACGTTTGTGGAGTTGAGCTTGTAAGAATTTGGAATCATAAGGTCAAAGGAAAAGTTGTTTGTGAAGCTTCCAAGCTGTTTCTGAGTAATGAGCTGGTAGTTGGTGATATCACGAAGCCGAGCGGGCATGGTATAGGTGATGGTTAGTTCTGTAGAGCGTCTGGGTGCAACCTCGAGGTAGAGGCCGAGAATGTTGTACTGACCTGACAAGCTATCCATCTCCTCAACGAGAACGTTATTTTTAGTTACCTGAGTGATCTTGCTCGTTGGGGGGAGGAGAAGCTGTGTATAGAGTTGATAGGTGCCCCCTTGTGTGGCGGGTAGTGGCGACTCATTCTTCCAGGATATATGAACGGTACTCTCGAGCGTAGTTTCGTCGAGGAAACGAACCGACTTGGACTGTGATTTTTGGACATATGCGGGGCCTGTTCTTGATGAGAGGTCTTGATCTACCGAAAAGAGATAGTCGTTTATACACCTCGTGGCAGAGACACATTTGGGCGTGATTGTTTTTCCTGACCAGTACAACCCATCCAGCATTTTTTGAATGGTCGTGTCGGTGGTAAGTATCGCTAGCTGTTTTTCATTGAAGGAGGAGATGATGGCAGAAAGAAACGCGTTTGGATCCACTGTGCCAAGTGTCTGGGAGATTCTGTCCAAGACAGCAGGAAAGAAGACGGGCTCGGATCCGTAGAGCTGTTGTTTTATCGAAATATTCTCCGAAGTGATGATATCTCGATTATCATTGAGCTGTAAGGCCGGGAAGACCGATAGAATATTTTGGAGCGCGGTAGTAGTAATAAGAATCGTGGTTGTTGGTCTCTGACCACCAAGGATTGAGGACATATTTCCCACAATTTTGTTCTGAGTATCGTAGAGATCGACGGAGGTTGTCGCATCATTTAGCATATTAATTTCTGCTGGAGTGTAGGTGATGAGAATGGGGGCTACAGTCTCCAGATCGAAGTCCTTAGGATCAAGTTGTTTTGCAGAGAAAAACTGAGATGAAGTGATACGACGATTTCGAATCTTTATAACTCCAACGCTGTCAACGATTCCTCCCGAACCTCGAACTCGGGTATTGTTTACAACGAGCAGCATGAGCGTTTGATTTGGGGGGCTATCTACAAAGGCCGACATGATTGGTAACGCCTTCGTAACCCTATCGGAGATAAGCGCTTTGTTTTTCAAGCCTTTACGAAGCGTTTCGGCCGATGACACTCCGGGAAGGTTTGCGTTTATTCGTTCGAGATAGTCGTGTACCTGTGAATTTGAAACACCAACCTGATCAATTAACTGCTTTCCATTGAGCGCGCTGTCAGATGAGGGAGAAGTCAGAACCTGCATAAGTTGTTGTTCAGACCGCGCAAGCTTCTGGGTTGCGTCGAAATAACTTTCTGTATAGATATTGAACCGGATATATGACTCGGGAAATAATGAAACAGAAAAAAGCGAATAAAGTGGTCGAGCGGGGATGAAAAGTGCGTTTGAGATGGTCGTCAAGGTACGAGTAACAGGTCTGAGTTGCTCAACAGGAGCTATGTTGTTTTTCATCGAGGTGTTTAACATCGACAGATGAAGAAATGTTACTGGAACAAGAGGTATAACATATCCGAAACAAATAGCGAAGAGAACGGCGACTACTAAGTTGGTGAGTCTCTGACGAATGGGAACCGGAGAGCGGTGTGATGAAACAGACTTAGTATCTGCTTGTCGAAACCGCGAGTTCCGTAGGTCGAGCGTGGACTCAGTGCTTGGCGACATTGAAAACCAAAAGGATCTGGGCTAGCTCGTCATCGGTAATGTTCTGAGAAGAGAGAAGTATATATTTAATATTCTTATGGGTTACTTGAATTTTTACCGCCTTCCCATATGGTTTGATGAGAATTACGGTTGTTTTAACTGAAGAAGGAATGGGGAGATCTGCGGATGGCTTCATGTCGAGGAAAAAAATTCTTTGGAAACGGGCGTAGGATGGAGGGAGAGACTCGGCTTTTTGAATAGCAACATCGTACTGTTCCAGACGGTTACTCAATAACCGCATGAGAGTAGGAGCGTTCTTGTTGACGATGAGGATGCGTTCGTTTGATCGCACGATTTCAGAAACATGTCGAGCCATACCTTTATTGTATAATGTAGCGATGAATAACTCCAAAATTATCTCACTTCAAGATCTAAGCCCAGAGCTAATTATGTCCATGAAAAGCAGAGTTCTCGTAGGGGGATGTTTTGACATTTTTCACTTTGGCCATCTTGATTTCCTAAAAAATCGAAGAAGTTTGGCGAGACGCTCATCATTGCCCTTGAGTCAGATGAGTTTATTCGCAAATTCAAACATCACGAACCATTTCACGACGTACAAAAGAGGGCGGCGCTACTTGCTGAGTTGGAATGCGTGGACTTAGTTGTTATACTACCCTTACTAACCAGCTTTCACGATTATTTCGAGATGGTTCAAAAGGTGCAACCTTCCATAATGTCATTGACCGAGGGAGACTCCCAACTTGAAAATAAAACAAAGCATGCGCAGGAAATCGGCGCAGAGATTAAGATCGTCCCGTTAATTCCCAATATTTCATCAACTATCATTCATAAACATGCAACTATCACTAGCGATTAAGATTCCAGACGAAATAAAACGATCCATCGTAGAACAGCTAAAGCCGTTAAACGACGAGTACAGAGTGTTTCAGTGGTTTCCTACTGAAGAATACAATATAGAACTCTTCAATTTCGGCAAAGTCGACGAATCAAAGGTGGAGGCATTAAGCGAAATGATTGAGCGAGGGGTCTTCGATATGCCTGCCTTCACTCTTTACTCAGAGCATCTTCACATGATGATGAAAATAATCTCACGTTCTATGTGGGGTTCCTGACGAGTAAACCGATGGAACGTTTGGTGAAACAACTAAAGGAGTCGTTCAAGATTGTCGACGATCTTATCTTTTTTCCGCATCTTCCGGTAGCGAGATACAAGATACCCTCGAAACAACAGTATTTACTTATAAAGAAGAAGTGCGCAGGCTATAACATGGACTTCCAGATCGATATAACTCAAATAACGCTGTTAAACAGCGTTATTGAGAATAACAAACTTCGTTACGAAACCGTAAAAGAGTTTGCTCTTTATTCAAAGAATTAAGCAGCTCCGATTTTGAACATTCCTGTTCCACAAGTTGGGCATTTACCCTTCAAAGCTGGCTTTCCGTTTTTAAGTGTAACTTTCTCTGGATCTTCACAATCTCTTTTTGCTCTACACTTAACGCAATACATTGATGATGTCATATTATATTTTCACCTCCTTTGTTCATTTTCCTAGCTTCATAATGAGGCTAAGATGATTATTCATCGTACCATAATAAAGAACGAATTCAAGCGCAATTATGGCTAAAATTATTATGAGGGTTTTCGTAATATCTGTGCGAAAGTATGCGTGGAGCACCGTATCCTCGTGAGATGGGCCGTCCTGATAAGACTTCTGTTCCCGGCTTTTTTTAAGTTTAGCCTTTATTTTTTGTTCTTTCGTGCGTTGTGGCATGTACAAGGTTTTAACATATTGACACTATTTTGTAAAGTGTTTAGAATGTAAATCAATGTTCTTTTATATCGTATTCGCCCTTCTTTTTGGCTGGCTCACAACGCTCACTATAGTTGTATATAAGACAAAGAAGCATTACCAACACCTCGTTAAGGACACAAAAAATCAACACATCGATGAGGTCTTGGAGCGACTTCTTGCACATGATGAGACGCTCATGTCTGACTCAAAGCTTCTCAAGGAAGCACTTATGAATCTTGAGAAGGACGTCTCTACACATATGCAGAAGGTAGGCATTACTCGATTTAATCCGTTTGGAAAACCCAATGGAGCTGATCAAAGCTTCGTTCTTTCTTTATTAGATAGACATAACAGCGGAGTTGTTATAAATTTCGTATATACTCATGAAGGCGTTCGCGTCTATAGCAAGCATGTGCATCTGGGAAAAGGGAAAGAATACCCGCTGACACCGGAGGAAGAACATGCTATTGAACAAAGTTTCAAATAAGTTATATATAATGTAATTTCATATGCCAACAAAACACAGTATTTTTCTCTCAATCATAATGTTCCTCGTTGTCGGTTCGATTTCGTACTTTTACTTCTCAAGTGGCTTTGGCAAGGATGGCAGTAATGCTCCTCTCACCACGGTTAAGAATGCAGCGGGTGAGGAAGAAGTTGTTGATACCGCACCCAAAACAGAGGAATGCCCTCTCAATGGCGAGTTATTCTCAAAAGCAAGAAAGCAACTTTGGGAGACGCGAAGACCTCTTGGCGTAGCGATCGAAAACCATCTTGAAGCACGACCACAGTCCGGTCTCTCGAAAGCAGACGTGGTGTACGAGGCAGTTGCCGAGGGTGGTATTACACGATTTTTAGCAATGTTTTACTGTCAGGATGCGAAACCAATCGGTCCGGTCCGATCAGCACGAATTTACTTTTTGAAGCTACTTCAAGGATACGGAAACTCACCACTCTATGCACATGTTGGAGGAGCAAATACTCCAGGTCCAGCAGACGCTCTTGGAGAGATTCGAGATATTGGATGGGATGGATACAACGATATGAATCAGTTTGCGGTTCCGTTCCCATACTACTATCGTGATTACGAGAGACTACCTGATCGTGCAACAGAGCACGATGTATTCCTCAACTCAGAAGCTGTGGGAGTATGCAAAAAATAATCGTAAGTTATCTGATAAAGATGAGGATGGTGTTGCTTGGGACAAGGGGTGGAAGTCTTGGAAGTTCACCGATGAGGCAAAGTCTGGAGAACGTGGGGCAGCGGGAAAGATTAGCTTCGGGTTCTGGTCTAAGTTTGACTCAGATAATTATGCGGTGACATGGGCGTATGATCCGGTAACTAATACCTATGCACGATCAAATGGAGGCACGTCCCATCTTGATAAGATTACGAATAAGCCTTTACGAACAAAAAATGTAGTCGTTGTCTTTGCAACCGAAAGATCGGCTGATGATGGGTATGAAGGTGGACACCTACTTTACGGTATTGTAGGACAGGGTACCGGTACTCTTTTTAACAACGGTAAGGTGACCAAGATCTCTTGGAAGAAGCCTTCCGAGGAAGAGATGATGCGTTTTTATGACAAAACAGGCGCTGAGATCCAGCTTGTACGTGGACAGGTCTTTGTCGAGATTCTCCCGACGGGGAATGAGGTTAGTTATTAACCATTGGGGTTTTACAGAACGACTCAGTATGTATGTTAAGACACATTATTCCTTCGCGAACGCGAATCAAAGTTCTTCAGTTGTTGTTTCATAATCCAACTGAAAACTACTACCTGCGTCGCGTGGTACGAGAGATAGATGAAGAGGTGAACGCCGTCAAGCGAGAGTTCGATATCCTTGTTGAGGAGAAGTTGGTAACGAAGGAAAAGCGACTCAACAAAGTCTTCTTTGCACTGAATAAGCAGTACGAGTTTTATGATGAGTTCCTCCGAATCTTCACGAAGAGCGATCCTTTTGCGCAGGCAATTATGCACACCCTCCCGAAGCTGGGAAGAGTGAAGTTTATTGCGTTATCACTGAAGTACTCCAAGCGCCTACCAATCAAGGAGGATGAGGTATACGTTATCTTTGTGGGTCTCATTGTAGTTCCAGAGATTGAGTTATTGATCTCCGAGGCAGAGAAGGCCTTTGGGCGAGAGATTAACTTTACGGTCATGAATGAAGATGAGTTTACCTTCCGAAAGAGAAACACCGATCCATTTTTATGGAGATTTCTTCGTCAGCCAAAAGTAATGCTTGTCGGCTCAGAGGATGAGCTGTTAAAATAGCATCTACAGATGAGATATCTTTGGTATGTAGCACTAACCTGTCTTTTCATTCTTCTTGTATGGATCGATCTTCCTGAGAACTATCGCGTCCATTTTACACTCGGAAATCGAAGTGTTGATTTTGTTTTAAATCCACTATCGATAGACTCAAATATCTATGGCTTTAAGATAAAGAAAGACTTCACTACGAAGTACGGGCTCGACCTTAAAGGAGGGAAGCCATCTTGTTTTTGAGACAGACACCTCGAAACTTCTCTCAACCGATATCCAGGACGCGCTTAACTCGAGTAAGGACATCATTGAAAGAAGAATTAATTTTTTTGAGCTTCAGAACCGCTTGTACAGACAATCAAGGCAGGTGACAAACACAGAATTATTGTTGAGTTACCAGGTATCAAAGACACTGCGGAGGCGGTTGCATCTATTGGAAGAACTGCAAACCTTAATTTTCGCGAAGAACTTCAGTTAAATATTCCCAACGTTGGAACTGAAACGGCAGGGAGAATCTACTTTAACCCTGACTCAAAACTGAAGGGAGCTGATATTAAAAAAGCTACGGTCACCTTCGATCAAAATACCGGTAAACCACAGGTTGCGCTTT
Source organism: Rhodocyclaceae bacterium (assembly GCA_016721505.1). GTDB lineage: Bacteria > Pseudomonadota > Gammaproteobacteria > Burkholderiales > Rhodocyclaceae > JADKHX01. The sequence goes on from JADKHX010000014.1 coordinate 140,697, forward strand.
CCTTCTCCGATAAGGGAGCAAAGATATTTGGAGAGCTCACCACGAAAAATGTAGGTAAGCAAATTGGTATTTTCCTTGACGATCAGGTGCTTGTTGCTCCTGTAGTGCAACAACCGATTCTTGACGGAAACGGAGTTATCACTACTCAATATACCCTTGATCAAACTAGACAACTTGCAATGGCGATTAATTCCGGAGCTCTTCCCGTTCCGATTAAGCTTATTGAGCAGAGAACGATTGGGCCATCACTCGGGGCAGAAGAGATCCAAAAGAGTGTTATCGCAGGAGGAATAGGGCTGACCGCTGTCGCTCTTTTCATGGTCTTAAACTATGGAGGGCTTGGTTTCATCGCCTGTGTAGGGCTCATTATCTATGGACTTATTTCCTTTGGTCTCTTCCGTCTTTTCTCGGTTACGTTGACGTTGTCAGGCGTAGCAGGATTTATTCTATCCATCGGAATGGCGGTTGACTCAAACATTCTCATCTTCGAGAGAATCAAAGAGGAGAAGCGTAAAGGACGAAGTCATCTTGCCGCAATTCAGTTAGGATTTGGACGTGCGATTGATGCTATTAAAGACGCCAACACTACTACATTACTCGTAGCCTTTATTTTATATAATCCGCTGAACTGGGAATTTTTCCCACAGCTCGGCCTGATCAAAGGCTTTGCTCTCACCCTCGCTATTGGCGTAGTGGTGAGTTTGTTTACGGGAGTCGTTATCACCAAGCGTCTCATTAATATTTTTTATAAAGCCAAAGCTCAGTAGATAATATGATTAATTTTTTTAAGTTTCGGTTTATATACTTTGGCATTTCTACGATAGTGATACTATCAGGACTTATCTCGATCTTTACCTTCGGATTCCGAACCTCAATTGATTTCAGCGGTGGAACGATTCTCGAGTATCAAACCGGAAAACAGACAGATATGAAGCGGCTTGATTCTCTATTACAGAGTCAAAAGTTTAAAGTTCTATTGCAGGAGCAAAAGGGGAATAAGTTGTCGATGCGCTTTGCGCCGTTGAGTGTAGCCGATGAAAAAGTAGTGTTAGAGCAGGTGAAAAAGGCTTCAAAAAGTTCGGTTACCATTCTTCGTTCGGAGACGGTAGGCGCCACTCTCGGAAAGGAAACAATCAATAAAACCTTAATTGCCGCATTGGTAGCAATTCTTGGAATTCTCCTATACATGACCTTTGCTTTTAAGAGTTTTAACTTCGCTGTTGCTGCGATTGTAGCACTTGCCCACGATCTATTAGTCATGGTGGGAGGATATTCAATTATCTCCCATTTTTACGGAGCAGAACTCAATACTCTTTTTGTAACTGCTTTATTAACCACCCTGTCCTTTTCGGTTCATGACACCATCATCATATTCGATAAGATCCGCGAGTACCGCAGATCAAGAGTTGAGGATGTTCAGATTAGTGCGAATCGTGCTCTTACCGAGACACTGATTCGATCGCTTAACAACTCGATGACTATCATGTTTATGTTGCTCGCCCTCATCTTATTTGGCGGATCAACGATACGATTTTTTATTATCGCCCTCTTGATCGGAACCATAACCGGGACTTACTCCTCACCGTTTATTGCAACCCCGATGCTCGTTTTGTTGGAGAAGCGAAAACGATAATCTATGAAGGTGCTCACATATCCTCTTGGAGAGCTACAGGCAAACTGCTATTTTCTGGTGCAGGATAAAGACTGTGTAATCATAGATCCCGGGGACTCAGCTGATTTTATACTCGAAGAAGTATCGAGGAATAATCTTCAGGTGAAGGCGATTATTGCAACTCATGGACACTTCGATCACGTGATGGCTATCGGAGAGCTCAAGATGTCTCTGAACGTACCAGTCTACATATCATCCAAGGATAGGTTCTTACTCGATAGGGTCGAGGAGACCGCAAAGTACTTTCTTGGCCACATGCCGGTAGTTATTCCAATATCGGATACGGTCAATATTCCAGAAATATTAAGAATTAAAAGCTTAGAACTAAAAATTATTCATAGTCCAGGCCACACTCCAGGAAGTGTATGTATCTATGATAAAGAAGAAGGAATTTTATTTACAGGAGACACGATTTTCAAAGACGGTATTGGTCGCTACGATTTTTCCTACTCAAATAAGAAGGAACTACTTGACTCAATTAGCCGATTAATCGAAGTATTTCCTGAAGAGACTTTGGTGTACCCAGGTCATGGAGATCCGACCACACTTGGAGATGAACGGAGGAGTTTAGCTCAGCTTCTTTAGTTCGGCAAGAAGAAGTTCCTTTTCATTTTTCAGTTTTCCCTCCTCAACTTCGACAAATAATTTGCTGAGAATTTCTCCCACCTGTTTTCCCGGTTTCAGATTGAGTTCCTTCATCACATCGTTTCCGTCAATCTTCAGGTCTGCAATGGAAAACACATGTTTTTGTACTTCCTCAAGACGCTTCTTGAAAAGATCAAGTCTCCATGAGGTTGGTGTTGCCCCTGATCCTATACGATCGCCGGTACGCAGGTCGAGCATATCCTGAAGATATTCTTTAGTAACGTCGCGAATAAATCTCCTCACCGCTTTATCGGTCTGGTCTTCTTGTACGGTAAACTGATGATGTTTTACCAGAAGGACGAGTTTATCCATTTGCTTATTTGAAAGTTTCAGACGATCGGCGATCCGTTGCACCATCTTTTCTCCTACAACCTCATGATTATGAAAGGTGATCAATCCCATCTCGTCCTTATGGTAGGTCTCGACCTTTCCGATGTCATGTAGAAGCGTGGCAAGCCGCGTAATAGGATCGACGGATGGACAGTGTTTGAGCGACATAACTAAGTGAGTTCCCACATCATAAAGATGATGGCGCTTGGGGCTTTTTGTTCGATGGTAAAACAGGCGTCTAGTTCGGGAAGTATTTGTTCGAGTATTCCCGTACTTCTTAAAAAAAGAATGCCCTCAGCGGGATTATCACTCGAAATAATACGTAAAAGTTCATCGCGAATTCTTTCACCCGATACTTTATTGATCAACATAGCATTCTTCCTCATCGAGTCTCTCGTAGCGTCATCCAGAAGAAATCCAAGTTCGGCAGTGAGTCGAACTGCTCGCATGAGTCTCAACGCATCCTCGGCAAATCGTTTGTCAGGATCGCCAACGGTAACTATGCGTTTCTTTTCAAGATCGCTTTGTCCCGCATAGGGGTCAACGATAGCAATCTCCCCATCAACAAAGTGAAATGCGATGGCATTAATCGTAAAGTCGCGTCGTGCAAGGTCTTCTTCGATAGTTTCCGCCCATTCAATCGTGTCAGGGTGTCGAGAGTCGGTGTAGTCGCTCTCCTTACGATGGGTAGTTACCTCGAGGATATGGCCTTCGAATTTAATACCAACCGTTCCAAAGGTGTTGTTGTAAAAACTATCGGGGAAAAGGGCTTTGAGTTCTTCTGGTTTTGCGTTGGTCGTGAAGTCCCAGTTAATTACATCCAGACCAAGGAGAAGGTTGCGAACAGCTCCGCCAACCACATAGATTCGATATCCCTTGTCGGAGAAGATGTCCATAAATCGGCGAATCTCGGCTGGTAGTTGCTTCATTGGTTCATTATACTAGAATACCTTCATGCTATATAAAAAACATAAACGACTCATCGATATCCTTTCTCGGATCGTGGTAGTTCCATTTATCTGGCTTCCCCTCTTTCCCATACTTCTCACGGACATCATTCTTGAGATTTATCACCGAGTCTGTTTTCCCCTCTGTGGAATTCCCTATGTAAAACGAAGTAATTACATCGTGTTTGATCGTGCGCAACTGTCATACATCACAACGATCGAAAAGTTATCCTGCCTTTACTGTAGTTATGCAAATGGATTTCTCCATTATGCGACGGCAATCGGTCTTGAAACGGAAAAATACTGGTGTGGTATCAAGCATAAAAACTTTCCTGGATATGTCGAGCTTGTGGATCATAAGGGGTACATAGATTATGGAGATAAGAAGGCCTATCACGATCGATACGAAGTTTAACGTCCCTCTTCAATATCCTTAAAAACCTTCAGGAGCGATGATCGATATTTCGGCAAAAGCTTGTTTTTCAGTACTTCGTCAAAGGAGTACCATCCGGCTTCATGAAACTCTCCTTTGTCTGCGGTAAGGTTCGGGAGCGAGTCAAGATCTACACGATAGAAAAAGTCAAAGTGTTCTGAGCATTTGAGTCGATTTACATCGTCGAAGTGGGTAAGTCCAAAGAGGGTAGCATCGGTTACCTCGAGTCCAAGCTCTTCTTTACATTCTCGAATTACGGTCTGCAATGGAGATTCTCCCTCCTCTATATGGCCTCCTGCTCCCATCCAGTGATCTGACTTGATGTGGTGTCCAATAAATATTTTCTTATGCTTTTTGTTTACAACAAGAACGCCAACGCAAAAATGATCGGTCGCCCCATCTGACTTGAGGTAGGTTGTATTTTTCTTCAGTCGGTTTTGAAAAGTTTCGATCGTTTCTGGATCGAGAGCAATATTCTTCTTCGCATCTTCAAAGGCGAGGACAATCGGAGAGGTCATACGAGAAGAGACTTTACAATATCAACATTCTGTTTATCCGGACCCTCACCCTTAAAACCAGGTACCTCAAGAATGACGGGAATGTGTTTGGTCTTGGGATGGTTCAGAAGATGCTTAAATACATCCATCCCTACGAGTCCTTCTCCTAGATTGTCATGACGATCCCTAAGCGATCCAAATGGATCCCTACTATCGTTGAGATGCCAGACCGACAACCGCTCAAGCCCGATCTTTTCGTCAAACACGGTAACGAAGTCTTCATAGGACTTTTCAGTGGTAAGATCATATCCGGCGGCGTGAAGGTGACAGGTATCTAAACACACCTTGAGTCGTTTATCTTTCACTTCCTCAATAATCTCGGCGATTTCATCTATGTCTTTTCCAATTTTTCTATTTCCAGCATTTTCGATAATAAACTCAACGTCTTCCGGCATCTTCTCAAGAATCATTGATATATGGTCGCAGAGATGCTTATGATTCTTGCCATTGTCCTTATATGACCCAAGATGAACGATACTTCCTCTTACGCCCATTGCCGATGCGATCTTGAGTTCATGTGTAAGGAGTTGTTTAGAAAGCGTTCCGATACGACCTGTATCGGCTAGGTTAATAAGATACGATGCATGAAAGTACACCGGAGTTACATCTTTATTTTTTGCGTATTTCGCAAACGCGTCAGAGTCCGACTCAGGAATTTTTGCGAAGTTCCATCCGCGGGGTGAGGCACAGAAGATTTGTACCGCATTGCATCCTATCTCTAATGCTCTGTCGATGGCTTTGATATGGCCTCCCGCAATAGATACATGAGCTCCTATACGATGCATAATTTATTCATTATACACTCCAACTCTCATTTCCGATTCCATCGATATTCGATATTCAATAAAATCCAGGGTTGACATCTTTTAGCAGAGTTACTATACTATTGCTAACCCTTAATTTTTTAAGTAAAAAGGGAATACCTATGGACGATCTTACCAATAGACAAACAGATGTGCTCCGAGCTTTGATTCGAGAGTATACCGAAAGTGGTTTAGCCGTCGGATCGGAGATTCTTGAGAAAAAGTACAAACTAGGTGTGTCTCCTGCAACCATCAGAAGCGAGATGGTTGAGCTGGCAAAGAAGGGATATATCAAGAAAGATTATTTTTCTTCTGGGCGAATACCATCCGCAAAAGGATTCCGTTTTTACATAAAGCACCTCATGAAGGAGAAGGATCTTTCAACCGGCGAGGAGGTTGCTTATAAAAATGGTATTTGGGACGAGCGTGCAGATGATCAGAAAATGTTATCCCATGCCACCAAGGTTTTGGCACAGAAGACGGGATTACTTTCTATCGCGGTTACAAGCACCGGAGAGGTCTATTACGCAGGAGTAGGTAACTTATTAAGCATTCCTGAGTTTTTTAATCTTGATGTTTCTCGAGCACTGTTTAAAAAGCTCGATGAGCTACAGTACTGGGGAAAGATCTTATCCAAAGTTCAGTCCGATCAAGATGATGTATACATCATGCTTGGTGAAGACGACTTTAGCGATCCGGTGTATGAAACTTGCGCAAGCATTCTTGGAGACATTAATACCGACAAGATGAAGGGATTCATCGGTGTCCTTGGACCAAAACGAATGTACTATGAATCGGTCGCTCCTCAGGTGAAGTATTTTGCACATTTAATTGAGAGCATTATTAACGAAAAAGGATAACTATGAAAACAAAGATGAAACAGAAAGTAGAAGATATGGAAGTTCAACTCGACCCCATAATGGACGAAGTAGAAGAGGCTACGTCGCAGGTTGAGCTTGAACGAGATGAGTATAAGAATAAGTTACTCAGGGCACTCGCCGATTATCACAACTTAGAAAAGAGAGTCGCCGATGAGAGACAGGAATTCGGAAGGCGCGCAGTTCAGAACTTTATTTTACGCATCTTGCCGTTTCTAGATAACTTGGAGCAGGCAGAGGTTTTTGTCAAAGATAAAGGACTTGAGATTGTGAAGGCATCATTTCTTGAGCTTCTTGAAAAAGAAGGTTTGAAAAGAATCGATGTGCTTAATAAAGATTACGACATGCATGTTGCGGAAGCGGTCGATTTAGTAGAAGGGGAAAAGGACAATGTGATGGTTGAGGTCGTACGAAATGGATACGAGTTTAACGGTCAAATAGTCCGACCTGCACAGGTAAAGGTGTCTAAAAAAGTTAGTTAAAAATTATAAATTATATTAATTACAAACTATGTCTAAAATACTCGGTATCGATCTCGGTACAACAAACTCATGTGTCGCTGTAATGGAGGGCGGCAAACCAAAAGTTATTCATTCTAAGGAAGGAAGAAACACTGTTCCTTCAGTCGTTGATCCTATCAAGCGTGTGGTGGGAGATGTGGCTAAGCGCCAGATCGTCATCAACCCAAAAAATACCATCTTTTCTGTAAAGAGACTGATGGGTCATCGATTTACCGACGAGTCGGTTAGCAGAGATATTAAGTGGTTACCCTATGCCATTAAGTCGGGACGAGACGGAATGGCAGTTGTTGAGGTAAATGGAAAAACCTTTACCCACAAGAAATCTCTGCCATGACTCTCAAAAAGATCAAAGAAGATGCAGAAGCATATCTGGGAGAAAAGGTAGAAAAAGCAGTTATTACCGTACCTGCATATTTTGATGACGCGCAAAGACAGGCAACGAAGCAGGCAGGAGAGGTTGCGGGACTTGAGGTCGTACGAATTATCAACGAACCAACAGCAGCGGCACTCGCATACGGCTTAGATAAAAAACAAGCACAGACCATTGCGGTCTATGATCTTGGAGGAGGAACCTTCGATATTACTATTCTCGAATTAGGAGACGGAGTTTTGAGGTAAAGGCCACGAACGGCGATACTCACCTGGGCGGAGACGACTTCGATCAGGTAATTCTCAATCATCTCGCGGATGAGTTTAATAAAGAGAACGGCATAGATCTCAAAAAGGATCCACAGGCTCTTCAGAGACTGCGTGATGCCGCTGAGAAGGCTAAGATTGAACTTTCCTCATCGCTTGAGGCAGAGATCAATTTACCATTCGTTACCGTAAAGGATGGTCAGCCATTGCACCTTGTCATGAAGTTGACACGAGCTAAGCTTGAGTCACTTGTGGAAGGTTTGATCGCCAAAACCTTGGGGCCAGTGAAAGCCGCTCTTAAGGATGCAAAGGTAGATGTAAAGTCGGTCAACGAAGTGGTTATGGTCGGAGGAATGACTCGAATGCCAAAGATTACCGAACAGGTAAAGGAGTTCTTTGGTAAAGAACCGAACAAATCGGTAAATCCAGATGAGGTAGTTGCCGTTGGAGCAGCAATTCAGGCAGGAGTACTTACCGGTGAGACGAAGGACGTGGTTCTCTTGGACGTTACTCCTCTTACCCTAGGTCTTGAGACCTTAGGTGGAGTAACGACACCATTAATTACACGAAACACCACGATCCCATCCTCAAAGTCGGAGGTTTTCTCAACAGCTGCTGACAATCAGACGCAGGTAGAGATTCATATTTTGCAGGGTGAGAGACCTTTGGCAAAAGATAATAAATCTCTTGGTCGATTCGCACTTGATGGAATCCCACCAGCACCACGAGGAGTGCCTCAGATTGAGGTCACCTTTGATATCGATGCGAGTGGAATTTTACACGTAACCGCGAAGGATAAAGCTTCCGGCAAAACGCAGAGCATAAAGATCACCGGCTCAACTGGTCTTACCAAAGATGAGATTGAGAAGATGAAGACCGATGCCGAAGCGCATGCGGAAGAAGATCAAAAAGAAAAGGACCGCATTGAAGCAAAGAACAAGGGAGAGAACCTTGTGTATGTAGCCGAGAAATCGGTCAAGGATGCGGGAGAGAAATTACCTCAAGAAGTGAAAGATGAGGTAGAGTCAAAAGTCAAGGAGCTCAAAGAGGTTCTTGAAAAAGGAGATGCTCAAGAAATTGAAGAAAAGAGTAAAAATCTCAATGACTCGATGATGAAGATTGGCCAACAAGCCTACAGTCAAGCTCAGACCGAAGAGGCGAAGCAGGACGGCGAGGAAAAACTCGACGACCATGCTGCTGATGAAGCTGGAAAAGCTGATGAGAAAAAGGCTGAAGAAGGCGAAGTCGTTAATTAATTGCGGAACTGAACCGTTAATAAAGTCGCGTCCCGATTTTTTGATCGGGGCGTGATTTGTTTTTTTAAATAAAGATATATATGGATTTTTACAGCGTACTTGGAGTAAACAAATCAGCGTCGGCAGCCGAAATTAAGTCCGCATACCGCAAGCTTGCTCTCAAGTGGCATCCAGACAGGAATAAAGACTCGGGTGCGACCAGTAAGTTTTGGAGATTAACAAAGTACGAGGTTCTGTCAGATCCGAAGAAAAAGCTCTGTTCTTGCACTTATGATCAGGTGGGTCACGAAGGGTTTGAACGCGGAGGATTCGGTTCCGACCGCAAATCAGGCAGGAGGTCAAAGCTACCAGCAAGGTCCCTTTAGTTATTCATATAGCTCCTCGGGGAAATCCATTTGGAGGTTTCGATCCATCACAGTTTGGAGAACGGATCCATTCGAGATTTTTGAGCAAATTTTCAGTTTTGGAGGTGGATAGCGCAGGCGACGTCCGGTTTACAGTATTAAGTTAAGCTTTCGAGAAGCAGTACACGGTATTGACAAGGAAGTTTCAATCGATGGAAAAAGACGAAGTGTAAAGGTGCCAGCTGGTGTTAACGATGGGAACAGAATTCGATTTAATGAGTTTGATTTGCTTGTTGCGGTTAGTCCAGATCCTGTTTTCCGACGAGAAGGCCAAGATCTGTATTTAGAGAAAAGTTTATCCTATCCAACCGCGGTTTTAGGAGGAACAATCGAAGTCTCAACCCTCGAAGGAAAGGTAACACTCAAGGTCCGAAAAGGCACGGTCTCTGGTACACTAGTAAGATTAAAAGGAGAGGAGTGCCCTATCCAAACAGTATCCAAAAATCTATACATAATTTTATAAGATCACGGTTCCCGATAAAGGTTTCTGCAAAAGCAAAAAATGTTAGAGGAATTACAAAAAACTGTCCAAAGGGTCATCCTGAGCGTAGTCGAAGGATCTGGAAAGCACTTACTTAAGTCTGACTTAGCTTCACTGAGTTCCTCGTTTAACTCGGAACCAGACAATATAAAATAAAATTAACAAATATGAAGATAGAGGCAGGTAGCGTAAAAAAAGGAGATTTTTTAAACCAGCAAGAAGATATCTGGCAAGTACTCAAAACTGAGTTTAATTATCAAGGCCGAGGGCAGGCAAATATTCGCATTCGTATGAAGAGCGTTACCAATGCGAAGACGCTCGAGCTTAACTATAAGACGACGGTCACTTTGGAAACCGCAGATGTTGATACCATCGAGATGCAGTATCTCTACAAGGATAATGAATCTTTATACTTCATGAACGAACGAACCTATCTACAGATAGCAGTACCCCTAGAAACTGTCGACTTTGTTGATTATCTCAAGGAAGGAAATAAATACTTTGTCGTAATGCATGGTGAAGATCCATTATCAGTCAGACCACCTGCGAACGTTCATCTTGAGGTTGTGAGCACCGAAGAGGCGGTCAAAGGCGATACTGTATCAGGAGCCAAGAAATCAGCAACACTCGAAACTGGTGTTACCGTAATGGTCCCACTCTTTGTCAAAAAAGGAGACGTAGTGTCAGTAAGTGCTGAAACCGGTCTGTATGTTGAGAGGGTTAAGCAATAATCATGTTAACCGTAGGTGAAATTCTGAAAACTGCTCGAGAAAAAAAAGGTCTCACGGTACAAGATGTCGAAAAGAAGATTCGAGTACGATCAAAGTTTTTATCAGCGATCGAGAAAAGAATGACTGGTCGCTATTCACCTCAAATGTCTACATTAGTGGAATAATTTAAAACTACGCAAAGTTTCCTTGGAATTGATTCGAATAGAGCGCTCGCATTCTTTCGAAGAGAGTATGAAAAGCGTGAGGAGGATGCAAACTTCAAGGAAAAGCTTTCCACGAAACTTCTTATCTCAGAGCGAAGACGGTCAACGGTAATCGGACTTTCCATAGTGGCGGTGTTATTCTTTAGCTACTTTGGATATCAAATGTATCGATATCTCATGCCCCCATCTCTCAAAATATCTGAACCGATTGAGACTGTTTTCAGACGGGCAGATAAGGTAACTATCGTAGGGAAAACGGAGAAGGAGGCGGTTATTACCATCTTTGGATCGAGAGTTTTCCAAGATGAATCGGGAAACTTTCATTACGATTTTCCTCTGAAACAAGGCAGAAATAAATTAGTCGTTAAAATTCAGGGTGCAAACGGGAAGAATACTATCGTGGAAAGAGAATACGTTTTAGATCCTTAATATTCTTGAGATTCTTCGAAGATATAATGGTATTAAATTTGAGTCTTGTTGCTTCTTGACCGATCTTATCTTGAAATGATACCGTTCGAATTTCACCTAATAATCCTACCTCTCCAAAAAACACCGTCTTCTTAGGAATCGGAAGGTTTGATATCGATGAAATAAGCGCAGCTACTATGCCAAGATCTACCGCAGGGGACTTAACCTGCACACCTCCAACGACATTAATATATACATCGAGACTATCAAGGGAAATATTAAGATGTTTTCGTATTACCGCAAGGAGAAGAAGTGCCTTGTTGTAGTCGACACCATTCACTATTCGCCGTGGAAAGTTGAGGGTGGTGGGAACGGTTAAGGTCTGAATCTCAAAAAATAATGGTCTCTTACCTTCAGCGACTCCTACGATTGCCTTACCCGGTACCAATTCAGTTTGTTGATTTTCAAGAAAGGCAAGGGGATTGTCTATTTCCTTGAGACCTTTCTCATCCATCTCAAAAATACCAATCTCATCAGTTGATCCAAAACGATTCTTTAGGGAACGTAAAACACGGTGATGTGAAACCTTTTCTCCTTCAAATAAGAGTACGCAGTCGACAAGATGTCGAGCATCTTAGGCCAACAATATCTCCATCTTTTGTTACGTGACCAACTATGATCACGGGAATATTTGATTTTTTGCAAACTAAGCCAGCTTCTGGTGGTTTCTTTCAGTTGTATAATACTCCCCGCAGTAGCAGGAATTTCTCGTGAGTAGATGGTCTGAATGGAGTCGATGACAAGAAGCTCTACCGAAGAGGATTTGGCAATATTCTGGACTCCCTTGATTACCGACTCAATCTGGAGAACATCAGAAAACTGTAGCTTGGTGAGAGGAATCTTCAGTCGAAGTGCTCGATCCTTTACCTGTTCTGCTGACTCCTCACCCGAGACGTAGACCGTTGAAAGTTTTTGCAGTGCTTACCAAGAGTGTAGACTTTCCAATTCCTGGTTCGCCAGTAAGCATAATAACCTCACCGGGTACCACGCCGCCTCCCAGGACTCGATCAAACTCAAAATACCTGTTTCTTTCGCTGTTTATCGGTTATGGAGATGTCACTAAACTTGGTGCTAGTGAAGTCCTGTAGATTTTTGTCCTGCTTTTCGTCATCTTTATGCTCTTTCAGTGTATTCCATTCATTACAGTCGGGACACTTACCGATCCATGAACCCGATCCATAGCCACAACTTGTACAGATAAAGTAAGACATAAGTTACATCTTCTCAACGGTTTGTATTCCAAGAAGTTTGAGCCCCGATTTAAGTACCTGTGCCGTTGCTGCCGTAATCATAACACGTAGTATTTTTGTGTTCTCATCGGCCTTCAAAATAGGGGAGCTCTGATAAAAGACGTTATACTGCTGAGCAAGCTGGAAGAGATAGGTGGTAAGGGTGGAAGGCAGATACTGATTCGTAGCCTGAAGTACAACTTCTGGAAACTTTGAAATGAATCGCACTAGGTCTCGATCTTCACCAGATAGGGGAGCCGCTCCCCCATTTTGAGACTGAGTCTCCCCTGCCTTAGCGAGGACACTGTTCGCGCGAACCACCGTATAAAGCATATAGGGGCCAGAGTTCCCTTCCATGTTTAGAATTTGGTCCCAATCAAAAATGACATCTTGTTGTGGTGAATGTTTCAGATCGTTCCACTTAAGAGATGCAATCGCAATTTGTGAAGCAGCGGAAGTATCATTTCCTAGTTTCGAGGCGCGAGCTTCGGCCTCTGCTATAACATCTTCAAGCCAGATAGTATTTCCCTTACGAGTTGACATTTTCTGGTCTTTAAATCGGTAGAGACCATGACCTACATGCGTGCGCTGAGTGGGCTGGAACCACCCCAGTAGTCGTTCAACTTCATAGAGCTGCCTAAAGTAAAGCGTTTGTTCTGATCCAACTTCATTGATTATGGATATATCATTTCCATAGGTTGAAAGTCTGAATTTGTCGGTTGCAAGATCTCTGGTTGCATAGAGGGAGGCACCATCACTTTTTGCAATCATGAGCGGGGGATACTTCTCATCTTCGAATTCAACAATCTGAGCACCTTCACTTTGCTTTAGTAAATTCTTTGAGCTAAGTTCTTCCAATACTGTCTGAAGATTCTTCTCGAAGAATGATTCACCATATCCTCGTCCATTATTTTCGGTGAAGGTGATACCGAGTTTAGAATAGATATAGCCAAATTCCTTCCAGGACCAGTCGACACATTTATTCCAGAGAGCTCGAGTATCCTCGTCCCCAGACTCTAGTAATTTGAACTTCTCTCTCGCATGGTTTTCAAGTTCGGGGTTTTTATCTGCCGCTTCATGAAACTGCACATAGAGTTCGACTAAAACTTTGACTGGTCGGGGAGAGCTCTCTATTTCTTCAAGACTCCCCCACTCCTGTATTGCATAAATTAGTTTTCCGAACTGAGTTCCCCAGTCTCCGACATGGTTATCTCGCTTCACATCGTGACCGGTAACCTGCAGCATATTTGCGATCACATCGCCGATAATAGTTGATCGAAGATGACCGATGGTGAATGGCTTGGCAATGTTTGGAGATGAATACTCAACGATCACGACCTTATTGCTCTTTGGGAAGAAGAAGACAGTACGAAATTTTTATCTGAAAAGCGTTGCAATTGTTTTAGGAGGAGAGTTGAGGATAGGTGAATGTTAATAAATCCCGGTTTCAGAACCTCTACCCTATCAACAAGTTCGCTCGAGGGAAATGCACCAGCAATTTTTTGAGCAAGCTCCATAAGAATTGTCTTCAGATGGTTAGCGAGTTTGAGCGCAACACTAGAAGTGTAGTCACCATGCTTTGCATCTGCAGTATGAGCGGGGCGAAACATTCTCGTTGCTCAGATGTAGTTTGCTCCAGTGCAGCGGACAGTAGCGACTCAATTTCTGTTTGTAGCATGAGATATGATATCAAATTAACGGAGATGAGGGAGATTGACGCATTCCTTTCGGTTTCCGTGGTTTGGCATACGGAGTGACGACGACCGTTCCCGCTAAGTGATCAAAAATTCTATTTCATTCGAGGTGAGTGGCGAATGGTTCAACCGCGGTGAATTCAGGCTTACGACCTCGTAAAGCAACTAAACGCGTCTGACCAGTTGCTGCAAGTCGGAGCGTTTCTGTTGTTCTCGTTGCAAAAGGCGCTCTTCCTGGATCACCATCAAAACACCATACCTCGCGTCCTTTTGGAACAGTGTGTGTATATGGAGGTATCTCTTTTCTTGCTGGTTCTTCTCGTAACTCAGTAGTCCCTTTGAGTAAAGGGTCGGTAGGATTAGGTTTTACGCCATGACGACCGCCCGCAATTGTTCGTCTTACACCGTCGTACGTATCGGGGTCTGTGGAAGGATCAGGACGTTTTACGTCATTAAGATCAAAGGCTCCTTGTTCTGGTTTACCTGGCATAGGGCTATTATACTCTTAGTTTAATCCCTATTCGTAATGAGAAAATGTTCCTTGGTGAAGTTTCCGAATAGCTTAATGATTCGCTGTGCATCATGAATTTGTGATTTATGAAGATACATTGAGGCGGTCTTTAGTTCCCGAACCGCTGAGATATCAATCACTTCATCGATTTCTTTGGCATTGTACCCATTCGGCCGATATATAAAATACTCACCCATTGAACTTGTTTGATCCTCGCTCAAACAGTACTGCAGTATCTTTTTGACATAGGGCGATCGTTCATATACATAGCTCGTTATCATGGATGCTGCAATATGATCCAGATGTCCAGATACTCCGCGTGGTTCAAAGGTGATAAAGATTTCCGGTTTCAGTCGGTCGCTAATCTTTTTTATCTTCTTGGCAATATCATGGTACTGAAGATTATTCAGAGATCCGTCCGCATAGTTTAAGAAAAAAACTTTTTTAGTTCCCAAAAATTTAGATGATGCACGAAGTTCTCGTTGGCGTATTTTCGCCAGCGGTAACTTAGACGTTTTGTGCGAGTTTTTGCCGGCATCACCATTTGTGAGACAGATAAGAAATACCTCATGAGTTTTTGTGAGGAGAGGTGGATGGTCCCCGATGGTCCAAACGACTCATCATCAGGGTGTGCCAAAAATACAAAGGACTCGTTTCATAAGCTCTATTCTATCACTTTGGACTGTATAATTAGTTATGAAGCTGGTCAAAAAATTCTTCCTGCGCTAACATCTTCCCACTATAGACGGTATTTTCTAGCAAATTTAATTTCATTTACTGGAACCTGGATTTATAGAGTTGTGTTTGGGTATTTGATCTACGATGTTACCAGGTCGGCAATTTGGGTGGGTGCTATTGGAGCTGCGTCCTTTGCTCCATCACTTTTTTTATCTTTATATGCGGGAGCACTGGTAGATAGAATCAATAAGAAGAAATTTATATTATTTACACAGTCTCTGCAAGGATTAATTGTGGCAATTTTTGCAGTTTTCCATAGTATAGGTTTTATGAATCCTTGGGTTATAGCGCTTGTTGCCGCACTGTTTGGGAATTACTGAAACTTTCGATCTGCCAGCACGACAATCTTATGTCATAAAAATGGTAGGGGAAGAGTTATTGCCATCAGCCATCGCTCTAAATGGAACCGCTTTTAACATGGCTCGTGTAGTCGGACCGGCAATTGCTGGTATCGCTTTGATTTGGGTCGGAATTACAGGAATACTAATCATCAATTCATTAAGTTTTTTTGCGGTAGTCATCGCAATTTATTCAATGCGAATATCAGAGTCTCCTAAAATGCAGAAAGCTCATCCTGTTAATGCAATACAGAAAGGACTAAGCTATGTCCTAAATCACTCAATGATTAAACCAATGATATTTCTTACCGCAATGTGTTCAATATTTGGTTGGCCATATTCAACTCTTCTGCCAGTTTTTGCTAAGGACGTGCTTGGTCAAGGAGCCTCTGGACTTGGCTACCTTTATAGCAGCGCTGGATTAGGAGCGGTCGTAGGCTCTCTTATTACGTCAACTTTTTCGGTAAGATTCGGTACAACCAGATTCGTATTTGTAGGAATGGTTCTTGCAGGTCTTTCTATATTGTCATTATCCTTTGCGAACAATATCGCCTTTGGCGTTCTCCATTCTTTTCTTAACGGGTTTTAAGTATGGTGTTAACATTTTTCGATGTTAAATGCAACAGTGCAAATGCATGTAGAAGATGAATTTAGGGGTAGGGTTATGGGAGTCTACTCAATGATGCTTGTGGGTGTTGGGTCCCTAGGCGCTATACTAATGGGGATGTTAAGTGAATGGTTGGGAATCGAATCAACGTTTTTCTTGTGTGGGGGTACGCTATTTATAACTTCGCTCATTGCATTAAGGTACAATAAGCATTTAATAGTATGATTTTATACGATTCTTTATCTCGAAAAAAGAAAGAATTCATTCCTCTTACTAAAGACAGTATAAAAATCTACGTCTGTGGTATCACGCCAAACAATGCCACTCATCTTGGTCATGCCTTTACCTATGTGTCCTTCGACGCTTTGAATCGGTTCCTCTCTTATAAAGGTATGCACATCCAGTACGTCCAGAACGCGACAGATATTAATGACGGCGATGATGTCATTAAGCAGGCGGTAGAGGCGGGAAAAACGTGGGAGGAGATTGCGCAACATTGGGTTACTCACTTTCATCGACAGATGGATTCCCTCAACGTAGTGCGACCGACCAAATACATCATGGCAACGAGTGTCATCCCGCAGGTAGTTTCCATGAATCAGGAGCTCATTGATAAAGGTTTTGCCTACGTGAAAAATGGCAACGTGTATTTCGATATTGGTGCTTTTTCAGGATATGGTTCACTATCGAAGTTCTCAAAATCTCAGATGTTGATGATTTCACAAGATCGAGGTAATGACCCTGCAGATCCAAATAAAAAGAATCCCCTTGATTTTATTCTCTGGGTGGCGAAGAAGGACGAACCTCACTGGGACTCTCCCTGGGGAAAGGGCCGACCTGGTTGGCATATCGAATGTTCGACGATGGTACGGGAGACTCTTGGCGATCAAATCGACATTCATGGCGGAGGACGAGATCTCATCTTCCCCCATCATGAAAGCAGAGATAGCCCAGTCGGAAAGGTGTAACCGGCAAAGTCCTTATGCTCAGTTCTGGCTTCATATTGGCATGGTCATGTTTGAAGGAGAGAAGATGTCAAGTCATTGGAAATTTAATCCTTGTTGAGGATCTGCTGGAAACCTACTCCTCAACCAGATTCGTTGGTTACTCCTTTCGCATCATTATCGACATCCGTGGGAGTATGAAGTTGATGAACTGGAAAGTTGTGGTTCACGAGTTTTGGAAATAGAGAATAAGCTGAGAGAACCGTCCAAAGGAGATTGGAATATATTTGAAGGACTTCTGCTTGACGACTTTAATACGCCAGAAGCTCTGCGATACCTCGCAACGGAATGTGCGGGTGAGACGCTTAAAAAAGGCGTAGATCTCTTAGGGTTCAAATTTTAATTGTTGACTTTTCTGCTCCAACTGGTACTATGACTGTTATGGATGAAACACACAGACTCTCGATGAAAAATGCCCCAAGTGTCAAAGCCCTCTTGTGATGGCAACAACCAGATCAGGAAAGAAGCTGAAAC
>JADKHX010000015.1 GCA_016721505.1 Rhodocyclaceae bacterium
CAGCAAGCTGAAAGTTCCACTGATGTTAGTCTGAATAAATCTCCGGGCCGTGAATAGAACGATCGACATGGGACTCTGCCGCAAGGTGAATTACGCCAGTGGGCTTGTGCAAAGCAAACAGGCGGTCAAGCGCGGGGCGATCACAAATATCGGTGTGTGAAAAAATATATCGGGGGTTGCTCGTTACCCCAGTAAGCGATTCGAGATTCCCCGCATACGTCAATTTGTCAATATTGACGATTTTCCAGTCGCTCTCGTTCACGAGTAAGCGAATCAACGCGGAGCCAATAAAACCGGCACCGCCAGTGATGAAAACTGTTGGAGAAAGTAGATGAGTCATTGGGGCTGATTTCATTCGACGCTTACATTGACTTTGTAACCGTGGTGCTGAAGCAAGGCGTGTTGCTGGCTTGCGCTAAGTCAAAGGCAACCATCTCGGCACACATTTCTTGCGCGGTGATCTCGGGCACCCAACCGAGCTTTTGTTTGGCTTTGGTCGGGGCGCCGAGCAGGGTCTCGACTTCGGTGGGGCGGAAGTAGCGGGGGTCAATGTTTACGACTGGCTTGTCTTGCGGCCCAAGATCCAGCTTCGTTGACTCCGTCCCTTCCCAGCGGAGCTGCATGCCCAGCGCGGTGGCTGTCCATTCGATGAACTGGCGCACGCTGTATTGCACACCAGTGGCAATCACAAAATCTTCTGGCCTGGTCTTGCTGCAGCATCAGCCACTGCATGCGCACATAGTCTTTGGCATGGCCCCAGTCGCGCAGGGCGTCGATGTTGCCCATGTACAGGCAGTCTTCCAGGCCTTGGCTGATGTTGGCCAGGCCACGGGTGATTTTGCGGGTGACAAAGGTTTCGCCCCGGCGTGGGCTTTCGTGGTTGAACAAGATTCCGTTGCAGGCATAGATGCCGTAAGCCTCGCGGTAGTTCACGGTGATCCAATACGCATACATCTTGGCCACGGCGTAGGGGCTGCGTGGGTAGAACGGGGTGGTTTCGCGTTGCGGGGTTTCTTGCACCAGGCCATACAGTTCGCTGGTGCTGGCTTGGTAAAAGCGGGTTTTTTTCTCCAGGCCCAGAATGCGAATGGCTTCCAGAATGCGCAGCGTGCCCATGCCGTCGACGTCGGCGGTGTATTCGGGGCTTTCAAAGCTTACAGCCACATGGCTTTGCGCGCCAAGGTTGTAGATTTCGTCGGGCTGGGTTTCCTGGATGATGCGCACCAAGTTGCTGGTATCGGTCAGGTCGCCGTAGTGCAGCTTGAACTTGGCGTTGTCGATGTGCGGGTCTTGGTAGATGTGATCCACCCGCTGGGTATTGAACGAGCTCGCGCGGCGCTTAATGCCGTGCACGATGTAGCCTTTCTCCAGCAGAAATTCAGCAAGGTAGCTGCCATCTTGGCCGGTGATGCCGGTGATTAGTGCGGTTTTGGGGGTCATGGTGAGATTTACGTCCATTTATTTTGATAGCTGCTTACAGTAATGTCGGAATAAATTCCGACCTACAGGTATTCGTTAGGTTTTGCTCAGGCATGATAAATGAGGGTTAGCGGCGGAATTCATTCAGTAACCTGTCAGTGGCCAGACTTCTTTGCACCGACGCGCTGCACTCTACCTGCTGCCTTTAGTTTTGCCATATTGCGCATGATGGTGGTGCGGTCTTTTTGCGTCAGCGACGACAATTGATCATATGAGACACTGGGATCTGACTGTACAAGCTTGAGTAGCTGTACCTGCAAACTGGATAAAGGTGCATTTATAGGTGCATTGCGATGCACAGTCGCCGCCGGTGATGAAAGGGTATTCACGGGAAGGTGGTTATTAGAAAGTCAGTCGCTGTGGGACGGCGGTCAAGCAATAAGTGCTACGGGGTAAGTGCTAGGGGTTAGGAGAAACGCGGCAGATGCTAACGGGCCAGATACAGACGACCCGAAGGCGAGCCGGTGATTAGTTAGTGTCATGTTCGCTCCATCCTTGTAATCGGTCTCTAATTTCATCTTCATTCGGCGCAAGTGCTGATAGGCGGCGGGAAGATGCGGGGTGAGGCTGTAGGTGGCGACGCCGATAGGCTGGGTGGCGGTTTTTAGGGCGTATTCGACGATCGTCTTTTTCTTGCTCTTGCAGATGATGATGCCGATGGCGTCGCATTCGTCGGGCAGCTTGACCTGTTCATTGAGTGCGACGAGGTAAAACTCCATTTTGCCTTTGTGTTCGGGTTGGAATTCACCAATTTTTAGCTCTATGGCGATCAGGCTTTTGAGTGTCCGGTGGTAGAGCAACAGGTCGATGTAGTAGTCGTTGCCTTCGACAACGAGTCGGTATTGGCTGCCGACAAAGGTGAAATGCGGCCCCATTTCGGCGAGGAAGCGCTGGACATTCGCCAGCAGTGCGGCTTCAAGCTCGCGCTCTTCATGGGCGTCGGAGAGTTCGAGGAAGTCGAAGGTGTAGTGGTCTTTGACGGCCAACTTGGCTTGCGCGGCAACGGCTTGCGGCAGGGCGCTGTCGAAGCTGGTTTGGTTGAGCAGGTATTTTTCGTAGGTTTGGTTGTCAATCTGGTGTTCGAGCACCCGGCGTGTCCAGCCAAAACGAGCGGTGGCCCGCAGGTAGAACTCGCGTTGTAACGGGTTTTGGCAGCGGTCGAGGATGAGGGTATTTTTAGTCCAGGCGATTTCTCCAGCCAGTGGCTGGAGATTTGGTACCTCTTTGTATTCACGGTAAAACTTTCGCATGTACCAAGGTTTTGTACCGAAAACCCGCTTTTCTCGCCAAACTCAGCTCGCAGATCGGCAGAGAGTCTTTCGACTACGGCCTTACCCCAGCCTTCGGACTCCTGACGATCTTCGATCAGTTTGCCGATGTCCCAGTAGAGCGCCAGCAATTCTTTATTGACGGCACGCAGCGCCGCGTATTGGGCGGCGTGGATGCGCGTTTTGAGCTCGGTGAGCAGCACGCGGTATTCGGCGATTTTGAGACTGTCACTCATGGGTTAGTTGCTTGGGCTGAAGGCGAATAGACGGAAGTCGGCACTGGCGGCGACCGAAGGTAGTTCATAGCAAGGCGCTTATTCGTGATAGTCCATGGCTTTGCACGCCAAGGTTGTAGATTTCGTCGGGTTGTGTTTCCTGAATGATCCGCACCAGGTTGCTGGTGTCGGTCAGGTCGCCGCAGTGCAGCTTGAACTTGGCGTTGTCGATGTGCGGGTCTTGATAGATGTGATCTACCCGCTGCGTATTAAATGAACTCGCGCGGCGCTTGATGCCATGCACGATGTAGACTTTGTCCAGCAGAAATTCAGCTAGGTAGCTGCCATCCTGGCCGGTAATGCCGGTGATTAGGGCGGTTTTTGGGGTCATGGTAGTGTGTAGGATTTGGAAAATATGGATTGCCGCGGTACGTTCATAATGACAGCTAAGGTTTCTCTTTGGGCGTGACAAACCCTATTGGTCGTTTGGGTGAGGCGGGCGGTGTCATGAGGTCACGCAGAGCGTCGAAGACCTGTTTAAGATGATTGCGCGTATTGCGGCTGAAGGTGTCATGCTGCATGGAGAGCAAACCGGTCTTTTCTTCCAGGTCGCTTAGCCGCTGGGCCAGCTCGCTGTGTGTAGCGGCCAATTGGCGCACGCGTACGAATGTGCGCATGATCTCAATGTTGACGCCAATGGCGCGTGGGCTACCCAAAACCGACGACAACATCGCCACGCCTTGCTCGGTGAACGCATAGGGTGCTGTACGGCGGCCACCGCGCCCCATGTTTGAGGTCACAGTTTGTGACCTCAAAACCAGAAATTCATCGCTTGAGAGCTGAAACATAAAGTCTTGTGGAAAGCGTGTCATGTTGCGCTTAACCGCTTGCACCAACACCTTGGTCTGAACGCCGTACAACTCAGCCAGATCGGCGTCGAGCATCACCCGCTGTTCGCGCAGCACCAAAATCCGGGCGCCGATTAGCGACTGCAGCGGCGCTGTGGTTTGCTCAGTTGGATCAGCCATTGACTTTTTTTCCTGTCTGATTGACCGTCACACTGGCGTCGTCGCCGTGCTGGCGCAATGATGAATCGAGAAAATCTTGGTACGCCCTGACCAGCCCTTCCGCCAAGCCGACTTTCGCTTGCCAGCCTAGCGCGTTGAGGCGGCTACTGTCCATCCACTTACGTGGCGCGCCATCGGGCTGAGTTGGGTCAAAGTCAATCTCGCCTGCATATCCAACGGCCTGCCTGACTTCGTGCGCCAATTGCGCGATGGTGATGTCTGAACCAAAGCCCACGTTGATTTGGCTTTGCATTGGCATCGTGTGTTGGTCGTAAACGGCTTTGGGTAGATCCATAACAAATACGCTTGCTGCCGCCATGTCGTCGACGTACAAAAATTCGCGCTTGGGTGTACCGCTGCCCCAGATGGTCACTTTTGCGGCTTGGTTGATTTTCGCTTCATGGAAACGGCGAATGAGGGCAGGGATGACGTGACTGTTTTGCGGGTGATAGTTGTCGCCAGGGCCATACAGGTTGGTCGGCATCACGCTGCGGTAGTCCACGCCGTGGCTGGCACCGTATTGGCGGTTGTAACTTTCGCACAGCTTGATGCCGGCAATTTTGGCAATCGCGTAGGGCTCGTTGGTCGGCTCCAGCGGGCCGGTGAGCAGGGCGGCCTCGGTCATTGGCTGGGCCGCCAGCTTCGGATAAATACAACTAGAGCCAAGGAATAAAAGTTTTGCACGCCGTTCTGAAAGGCTGCATCAATCACATTGGCCTGCACCATCAAGTTTTGGTAGATAAATTCTGCGGGGTAGGTGTTGTTGGCGTGGATGCCGCCGACTTTGGCGGCCGCCAGATAGACCTGATCGGGTTTTTCTGATTTGAAAAAAGCTTGCACGGCGGCTTGATTGCAAAGATCCAGCTCAGCGTGTGTGCGTGTCACGATGTTGGTGTGGCCTAGCTGTTGCAGTGTGCGAACGATGGCGCTGCCGACCATGCCGCGATGGCCTGCAACATAGATTTTGGGGTTGATATTCACTTGCCACCACGCCCGTAGTTGTCTTCAAATCGCACGATGTCGTCTTCACCCAAATAACTGCCGGATTGCACTTCAATAATCTCAAGCGGGATAGTTCCGGGGTTTGCAAGGCGATGTGTTTCGCCCAGCGGAATGTAGGTCGACTGGTTCTCGGACAGCAGCAGCACTTTGTCCCCATTGGTGATCTCGGCAGTGCCGGTGACGACGATCCAGTGCTCGGCACGATGGTGATGTTTTTGCAGGCTCAAGCTGGCTTTGGGGTTGACCTGTATGCGTTTGACTTTGAAGCGGCCACCTTCGTCGATGCTGTCGTACCAACCCCACGGACGGTGCACCTTGCGATGCAAAGCGTGCTCTTCGCGGCCATCATTTTGTAGCTGACTAACGATGGCTTTAACGTCCTGGCTGCGGCTGCGATCAGCGACCAGAACCGCATCAGGGGTTTCGATGACAACGAGGTTTTCAACACCGACCAAAGTCACCAAACGGCTCGTCGCATGAACCAGCGTGTTGCGACTGTCGGTGGTGATGACATCGCCGAAATGTGCATTGCCGGCTCCATCTTTGGGTAACACATTCCACACGGCATCCCATGCACCAAGATCAGACCAGCCTGCGTCTAGTGGAACCATTTTGATGGCGAACGCGCTACCAGGGCAATGCTCCATCACCGCGTAGTCAACCGATTCGGCGGGTATCGCAGCGAATTCAGCTTTGTCGGGGCGAACGAAGGTGGAGGGTGCGTTGGAGAACGCACTCGTGTCAGTGGTGCGGTGCGCCCACGCGGTGCGGGTGGCAGTGGCAATGTTGGGAGCAAAGCGTTGCAGTGCCGCCATCCAGACAGAAGCCTTGAGCACAAACATGCCCGCATTCCAGTAGTAACTGCCTTCGGCGAGATAGCTTTGCGCGGTTTCTACATTTGGTTTTTCGACAAAGCTTTCAACATCAAATGCATGCTCGGCTGATGCCGAAGTTTTGATGTACCCGTAGCCAGTTTCGGGGCGATCAGGTGTGATACCAAGAATTACGATAGCGCCTTTTGAAGCTTCGCGCACGGCGTCTTGCAGCGCTTGGGTAAATGCCGCTTGATCGGCCACGGTTTGGTCAGCCGGAGTAACCACCAGAATGGGGTCTTGCCCGCCTTCGAGTGCAGCTAGCGCGGCGAGCGTCAATGCTGGTGCCGTATTGCGGCCAATGGGTTCAAGCAAGGCTGCGCCCAACTCAACGCCAATTTCGCGCAACTGTTCAAGGGCAAGGAAGCGATGTTCTTCACCACTCACAATGTACGGACTGGCAACGCCAATGTCATCTGCGCCGAGCGCGGCTAGTCGGAGCGCGGCTTGCTGAAACAGACTTTCTTTACCCGTCAGGCAAAGAAACTGTTTGGGGAATCCGGCGCGAGACAGCGGCCAAAGCCGACTGCCCGATCCATCCAGCGACGCCAGCTCCCTCGTGACGCAAGGCTTTAATTTCTGCCCACAAGGCTTCGTATTCCGCCTCTTTTCGAGCCAAGTAGTTCCGCGTTAGTTCTGCTCGACTTCTCACCCCTTCAGGCGTAAGCAGGTAAGAAACCTTACCCAGCTTGCCTTCAGTCCGCCCAAAGTTGCCCATTTTGAGCAAGCCTTTTTCAACCAAGGCCGCCAACAGATAGTGCGTCTTGCCCTTGCTCACCCCAACAGCCGCGACAGCTCTCGCTGCGAGACATTTGGGTCTTTTTCAATGGCGCACAGAATACGAAAGCGGACTTGTTCGGTTGGGGTCATGTTGGCCGAGAATCGGGGAATAGCGCATTGACGATTTATCAGAGCGCCCAAAGATGGGCATTTTAGTCGTAATCGATAATCGAGTGCAATACCGCACGGCGTGTCATCAGCACCAACTGACACCAACTCACAGCACAAAAGAAAAACCCTCGGCGCAGATGAATCCGGCGAGGGTCAAATGCCTGAGCACTTCTTTCGATTTGCCCAAGACCCCGCTTTAGGGAGGTTAAGCGGGAGAGACCTAGCACCTAGGTGCAGGCTCTAAGGCTTATGATATGCAGGCCTTGAATAAATTCAATTCCTAGACTGTAACAATCCATGAAAACAACTAGCGCTTTCCCCGCAACGCGGATGCGCCGTATGCGCCGCGATGAGTTTTCGCGACGCTTGATGCGTGAGCATGTGCTTACTGCTGCTGATTTAATCTATCCGGTTTTTGTGCTCGAAGGACATGGGCGCACAGAAGCTGTCAGCTCTATGCCCGGCGTGGAGCGGATGAGTCTTGACCGGCTGATGCCAGTGGCTGAGCGCGCACTCAAGCTCGGCGTGCCGGCCTTGGCGCTGTTTCCACTGATCGACAAAAACAAGAAAACAGCAGACGGTGCCGAGGCTTGGAACCCTGACGGCCTGGTGCCTACCGTGGTCACCGCCCTGAAGAAAGCATTCCCCGAGCTTGGCATCATCACCGATGTTGCGCTCGATCCTTACACCAGTCACGGCCAAGACGGACTAATTGATCCGACGGATCCAACGGCTTATGTGATGAATGACGAAACCCTGGTGGCGCTTGGCAAGCAGGCCTTGTGTCACGCGCGCGCTGGTGCAGATGTGGTTGCGCCATCGGACATGATGGATGGACGGATCGGCCATATTCGCTCTAGCCTCGATGCGGAGCAACTGATCCACACGCGCATTCTTGCCTATTCGGCAAAATACGCGTCGAGCTTTTACGGTCCGTTTCGCGACGCTGTCGGTTCGGCTGGCAATTTGGGTGGAGGTAATAAATACACCTACCAAATGGATCCGGCCAATAGCAATGAAGCCTTGCGCGAAGTGGCGCTCGACATTGCCGAAGGCGCCGACATGGTGATGGTCAAACCTGGCATGCCATATCTGGATATCGTGCGCCGAGTGAAGGACGAATTTGGTGTGCCAACGTACGCCTACCAAGTCAGCGGCGAATACGCAATGCTCAAAGCCGCTGCGCAAAATGGCTGGCTCGATAACGACGCAGTGATGATGGAATCTTTACTCGCTTTCAAACGAGCAGGCGCGGATGGCGTGCTGACTTATTTCGCGCTGGAGGCGGCAGCGTTGTTGCAGCGGGATTAACGGCGTCCCATCAGCACCAACTGGCGAAACCTTAAGCACTGCCGGTTCACCCGCCAAGCGCGGTGTGAGTTACACCGGGCTGGCGGTGAGCGCTGCAAACTCATCATAAGCCGCTACGGCATTCGCCGAATACATCAGCGATGGTCCGCCGCCCATATACACCGCCATGCCCAATGCTTCTTCCACTTCAAGCTTGGTTGTGCCGAGCTTCACCAGTGCTTGCACATGAAATCCGATACAGGCATCGCAATGCGCGGCAACGCCCAACGCCAGCGCGATCAGTTCTTTGGTCTTCTTGTCTAACGCGCCGTTTTGAGTGGCCGCACGGGCGAGATCGTTGAATCCCTTCATCACCTCAGGCAAATCGGCGCGCAAAGTTGCAAGGTTTTTTGAGACGGTTTGCGTTAGCGCTTGATAGCTAGTCGTTGTTGCATTCACAGCGTTCTCCTAGTCATTTTCCGCGTACGAGCAGTTGCAATTGCACTAGCTTTGCTTGGTTTCGGTTCTGCACGTACTTAGGCCAAACGGCATATAGGCAGGGCAGAACCTGAAGACTCCCGTAGCAATCGCTATCACGCCAAGCCAGCCCCACATTCCGATTACGCCGCTTACGGCACCGGCAACCAGCGCCAGCCCTAATGCAATTCGAATGACACGATCAATACTGCCCACGTTGGTTTTCATCACCTACTCCTAAGTTAAAAATCGTTTGTCTTGATTGCTTGGCGCACTCATTTACTAGTTTCAGCTAAGCACGCTTTGCGACCCGACGAATCATTGCCTGGACATTACTTTTTGCTGCGATGCGTTTGGCGATATGCCCACAAACCAAATCGCACAGTGCATAAATATCAGAGTCGGCGATTCGATACAAAACGCTTGTCCCCTGCGTACGACGTTCGACAAAACCGGTGCTTGCCAAAAGTGACAAGTGTTTGGATACATTGGCTGGCGTCGATTCCACTGCCTCAGCCAAATCACTTACCGACATTTCGCCGTCACGCAATGCGTTGATCAAGCACAGTCGCGTCGGTTCGGCCAGTGACTTGAAGTATTCGCTTACCTGCTCCAGCGCCGCTCGATCAAGACCTTCCATGTTTTTGTTCCTTATTTAACATATTAGTTAATTGCTTATTTAACGAATTGGTTGTATAGTAGCAAAAGAAATCCAAATGTCACTATTTATTTATAACTTCCTGCCGAGATCGCCAATGTCAATTTCCCTGCATAGAAGCTTTCGCCGAACAGCTTCGCTGATGAGTTTGCTTACACTTTGCGCAAGCGGCGTTTGGGCAGACACCTTGGTCACCGAGACAGTGCAGCCGGGTTCGGGCGGAAACCTCTATCAAGCTGAAGGTGTGGTGGAGGCGGTGCGTAGCAGCTCGATCGGCGCGGAATTGTCCGGGCGCCTGACCGCGCTCTTGGTTAAGGTTGGCGATCATGTGCAATCGGGTCAGGTGCTAGCGAAAATTGATGAGCGCGTGGCAGCTCAACAAGCGCTAGCTAGCCAGTCGCAAGTTGCGGCAGCACAGGCTCAGCTGGCGACGGCGCAAGCCGACTTCGAGCGCCAACAAAAACTCTACGGACAAAAATTTCTCAGCAAGGCGGCCTTGGATCGGGCGGAATCCGATTACAAAAGCGCGGCCGCTCAAGCCCGTGCGCAAATTGCACAAGCAGGTGCGGCAGGTTTGCAGACGAGCCTGCGGACGCTCACCGCGCCCTATGCGGGTATCGTTGCCGAAAGCAATGTCGAACTTGGCGACATGGTCATGCCGGGCAAACCGCTTTTGGTCATGTATGACCCCACTGCGCTACGCGTCACGGTAAATCTCCCGCAGAGTCAATTGTCAAATTTGCGCAACTCCGCCGCAAGCATCGACGTCACTGGAGCCGCTGCGTCACCGCTGAACATCGCGGCAGGCAACATCGTTGCGCTGCCTACGGCAGATCCCATCAGTCACATGGTGCAGGTTCGGATCAATTTGCCGACCAATATAAAGGGCTTGAGTCCCGGCATGTTTGCACGTGCGCATTTATCGATGGAAGGTTCTGTCAGCGCGAATCGGGTCACTGTCGCCTCAAGCGCCGTGTTGTTCCGTAGCGAACTAACCGCCGTCTATGTCGTCAATGCGGATGGCTCGGCGTCCCTGCGCCAAGTCCGACTTGGTCGACGCTATGGCGAACGCGTTGAAGTTCTTTCAGGCATAGATGTAGGTGAAAGGGTGGCACTTGATCCACTCGCTGCGGCAAAGCAACGCTGAGTCCATGAGTAATATAAGTTCCCATCAAAAGCTCGGTATTGCGGGCCGAATCGCAGGCTATTTTTTAGCGTCGCGATTGACTCCGCTGATCGCCATTATGGCCTTCGTGCTTGGCGTGTTCGCTGCACTAATCACACCGCGCGAAGAGGAACCACAGATTAATGTGACCATGGCCGATGTCATGATTCCCTTCCCCGGGGCGTCGGCCAAAGATGTCGAGCAGATGGTGGCTATTCCAGCCGAACAGGTGCTCGCGCAAATCGCCGATGTGAAGCATGTGATGTCGGTATCACGTCCCGGGATGGCAATAATCACTGTTCAGTATGACGTCGGGGTGGCGCGGACCGAAGCGCTGGTGCGCCTGCATGACACGATTCAATCAAACCGCGACTGGTTACCAGTTGCGCTTGGCGTGGGTGAGCCTGTCGTCAAACCCAAGGGGATCGAGGACGTTCCCATCGTCTCTTTAACGCTCTTTTCCAAGCGGCCAAACATTGGTGCGTTTGAACTCGAGCGCATTGCGCATAGCCTCGAAGTGGAGTTAAAGCAAGTCAAGGGTACCCGTGAAGTTGCTACGCTTGGCGGTCCCGGACGCGTCGTGAATATTGCGCTGGATGCCGCGCGCATGCAATCGGCAGGAATTGCGGTTACTGATCTGCAGCGCGTGTTACGCGCAGCCAACGCCGGCGGTTTGCTCGGCAATATCGTGAGCGACAACGCGGCGATTGAAATCGCGGCCGGCCCCTTCTTGCGCGACGCGCAAGCGGTAGCAGAACTCATTGTCGGCGTCCGCAATGGCCGGCCAATTTACCTGAATGATGTTGCCGAGGTTCGAGATGGCGCACCCGCACCAGATCGCTATATTTGGCACACGATTGCAGGCAAAGATGGTGGCGAATATCCCGCACTGACGATGACCGTAACTAAAAAGGCCGGGCAAAACGCCGTAAGTGTTGCTGACAATGTGGTCGCGAAACTCGATGCGCTAAAAAACCTTGTAATCCCCGCCGACGTCGAAATTGTTGTTACGCGTAACTATGGCGTCACGGCCAGTGAAAAGGCCACCAAACTAATCCAAAAACTTTTCTTCGCAACCGGCGCGGTGGTGCTTCTTGTGTTCTTTGCGCTTGGGCGGCGCGAGGCGGCCATTGTTGGCGCGGCGGTAATTTTGACGCTCACTGCTACGCTGTTCGCTTCCTGGGTGTGGGGTTTTACGCTCAATCGCGTGTCCTTGTTTGCCTTAATTTTTCCATTGGCATATTGGTCGATGATGCGATTGTGGTGGTCGAAAACATACACCGTCACATGGGATTACACCCTGACCTGCCGCTCAAGGAGATCATTCCCGCAGCGGTGGATGAGGTCGGCAGTCCAACTATCCTTGCCACGTTCTGGTCATTGCCGCGTTGATGCCGATGGCGTTTGTCAGCGGGCTTATAGGCCTTATATGGCACCAATACCGATCAATGCGAGCATGGGAATGTTGATTTCTCTTGCCGTGGCTTTTGTCATCACCCCATGGTTGTCGAGCTTGTGGCTCAAATCGTCTGGCCACGACGACACACTAGCCACTAAGGCAGCACCGTATTTCCGCCGACTTTTTTTGCCCTTCCTTGACGAAGCTGCCGGCCAACGCAATCGGCGAAAATTGAGTCTCGGTGTGCTCGGCCTAATCTTTGTATCGCTCGCGTTGCCAGCGCTTCAACTGGTCGTGCTAAAGATGCTACCGCTCGACAACAAATCCGAGTTTCAAGTGGTGGTCGATATGCCAGCTGGCACACCGCCCGAGCGCACAGCGCGTGTGCTGCATGCATTGGGCGACGAGATCGCCAAAATGCCGGAAACCAGCAGCTATCAAGCCTACGTCGGACTTGGCGCACCGATTACGTTCAACGGTTTGGTACGCCAGTACTACCTGCGTAGCGGCGGCGAAGTTGGCGACATTCAGGTCAATCTCGTCGACAAGCATCATCGCAGTGAAAAGAGCCACGCCATTGCCGCGCGTATTCGGCCGGCGTTGGAGAAAATCGCCGCACCATTTGGCGCACGCATCAAAGTGGTTGAAGTGCCGCCCGGACCGCCCGTGCAGGCGCCCTTGGTGGCCGAAGTCTATGGCCCCGGCGATGCCACACGCTTACAAGTCGCCAAGGCAGTACGCGGGATATTTGACGCGACGCCCGGTGTGGTGGATAGCGACGACAGCAGCATAGCGAACGCGCCAAAGCAGGTGCTCAAGGTTGACACTCGCAAAGCGGCGTTGCTCGGAATTGCACAAGCCGATATCGTCAATACCTTGGCCGTCGGCCTGGCGGGTGACGCCGTCACTTATCTGCACGATGCAAGTAAATATCCGGTGGCGGCAAACCTGCGTCTGCCGGTTTCCTCACGCGGGGATCTTGATGATTTGCTTAAGCTCAGCGTGCGCGGTGATAGCGGCAAACTTGTCCCGATACGGGAGCTCGTCACAGTCGAAAACACTTTGCGTGAGCAAGCGCTGTATCACAAGGATTTGCTGCCGGTAACCTATGTCACCGGCGATTTTGCCGGCGGCGCCGACAGCCCGCTGTATGGCTTGTTTGCCATGCGCTCCGCCATCCAAAAAATCGAGGTGCCGGGTGGCGGCCTGCTAGGTGAATATTTCATCAATCAGCCGAACGATCCGCAGCGTGAATTCGCCATCAAATGGGATGGCGAGTGGCAGATTACCTACGAGACATTTCGCGATATGGGTGCGGCCTACGCCGTCGGTTTGATATTGATTTATCTATTGGTTGTCGCGCAATTCGGTTCTTACCTGACACCGCTCGTCATCATGGCACCGATACCGCTCACGATTATCGGCGTGATGCCCGGCCATGCTTTGCTTGGCGCACAATTCACTGCCACGTCAATGATAGGGATGATCGCGCTGGCAGGAATCATCGTGCGCAATTCAATCTTGTTGGTTGACTTTATCAACCTGCAAGTCGCCACCGGTATTGATTTAAAGGAAGCGGTAGTGAATTCCGCCATCACCCGTGCGCAACCAATTTTGCTGACCGCGCTATCTGCCACGCTTGGCGCCCTTTTCATCCTCGATGATCCGATCTTCAATGGCTTGGCGGTATCGCTGATCTTCGGGATCTTCGTGTCGACCCTACTCACCCTGCTGGTCATTCCCTGCTTTATTACATGGCTTATCGCAACAATCTCGAGAGCCTGACTAGTCACCAATCTCACTAACGGCGTATCGCCAGCACCAACTGGCGAAACCACAATCATCTCACTAACGGAGGCAACATCATGACTTCATGGCAATGGGTTCGTATCATCGGCGGCAGTTTTGTCCTACTTTCGCTCCTGCTTGGCGTTCCGGAAAGTCCGCTATTCATCAGTAAGTATTGGCTATGGTTCACCGCGTTCGTTGGCGCCAATTTGCTGCAAAGCGGCTTTACCCGCTGGTGCCTGATGGAGAACATTGTTCGATCGCTTGGCGCCAAGCGCGGCGACTAGACTTGGCTCGGTTAGGAATGCCAGGAACCTAGAACAAGCTTCACTACAATCCACGATTTAGCGCATTGGATACCCGATAGTGGAAATCTCTTTGGTTCTCGGCGTTTTGGTCGGTGCCGTACTCGGGCTGACCGGCGCTGGCGGCGGCATTTTGGCGGTGCCGGCATTGATCGTCGGCATGGGCTGGACGATGCAACAAGCCGCGCCAGTGGCCCTGATTGCGGTCGCAGGTGGCGCTGCAATTGGTGCGCTTGATGGCCTGCGCAAAGGACTGGTACGGTACAAAGCGGCAACGTTGATGGTGCTGGCCGGGCTGCCGTTTACCTCAATCGGGATTAGCGTCGCCAGCGGATTGCCGCAAGCTTGGCTGCTCGGATTATTTGCCGGCGTGTTGTTGATCGTCGCGGTGCGATTGTTACGGCAATCGCGCGGCGCGGAAATTTGCACCGACAAGGCCTGGGCGCATTTGGACGCAGCGAGCGGTCGATTTCACTGGACATGGTCTATCGCATTGCTGTTCGCGAGCATCGGTGCAATCACTGGCTTCATGACCGGTTTGCTCGGCGTTGGTGGCGGCTTTGTGATTGTTCCTGCACTGCGCCGCTTCACCGATTTGACCATGCACGGAATCGTCGCAACTTCGTTGATGGTAATTGCGTTAGTCGGCAGTGGTGGCGTGATTGCGGCTGTGGCGCACGGCGCAAATCTGCCGCTGATGATGACCGCACTGTTTGCTTTGGCCACCGGAATTGGCATGCTGCTTGGTCGCAAACTTGCCGCGCGTCTGGTCGAGCGACATATTCAAATCGGCTTTTCAATGGTGCTGATAGTGGTCGCACTCGGCATGAGTTTGAAAGCCTTCGTTACTGCTTAAGCGCCGCACAATAGGTAAGTAGAAAGTCCTCCGATATTGGCAATTGGTGCTAACGATGGAATGGCCCGTTCGCCGGCCAAACGCCGTTACAAATTGAGATTGGCGCAAACGCCAATGATTCCATTCAATTGCTCGGTCGAAATCACACCCAGCTGCTCGAACTGCGCCCCTTCGATCACATCGCGTTTGATGATGGCAGCAGGCTGAGCTGTGTCGATCTGATTGAACGAGACATCGAGATTACCGGCAGCGCGGCGGCTGAATCGCTTGAGGGCGCGAGCGCAAATGACCGCATCAGCGGTGGCGCGGGCAATGTCATTTACCTCTTTAACGTCGGCGATGATGCTGACACAATCATCGACTCGCAAGGCGCCAACACCGTGCGCTTTGGCGAGGGTTTTACGCGCGCCGGGATGATTGTCTCGCAGAGCATTGCGGGCACTAAGACGGCGCTCAATCTTGACTTTGGTAACGGCGACTGGGCATCGATCCTGCGTGGTGAATTCGACACCGTGCAGACGTTTCGCTTTGCAGATGGGGCAAAACTGTCGGTCAGGATGAGCGGTGATATGCACATAGAATCGACACCATCTTGGATTCCGCTGGGAACGTCGTTGCAACTATCCAGACATGTCAGTTGGTGCTGGCGACACGCCGTTGAATCTGACCGAACCATGAATGACTCAAATTGGAGGATTGCCGCATGAAGCAACTCAAATTTAAATTTCTAAGTTTTTCCTGCGGGGTGCTAGCGGCCACAGTGCTTGCTTTCGTCGGGTTCGCGAGCGGCGCAGAGACTTCGAATGCCGCCGACACTAAGGCCGCGCAGGCTTGGAGAAAAATTGTTGATGACGGCTGTAACAGTTATGCGTTGTCGCTTGGTCAGTACACGGAGTGCATCGAGCAGCGAGCAAGAGAACTGCCGCCGCTTGATCCCGCAAAGCGCGAGCATTTTGGTGAGCTTTATGACCCTGCGCGTTACTTGCAATGCAAGAAGGACGGCTATCGCAATGATATGGGCTGCGAACGATATGCGCTACGGCGATTGGAACAACCCGAATATTGGCCGTATACCGATGTGCCGCCGATGAAATGGCCGGAGGCACCAAAGCCATCCGTATATGAGCAGCTCCAGAAAAAGCAATTACTGGTCACGGCGAAAGACTACTTTGACGAGCTTTGTAAAGCCGAAGCGGGCGAGTTCATCTATCGGGTGGTTGAGGGGGTTGAATCGATCTACCAGATTCGTCCGCGATCTGAGGAGTTTTCCAACTATCGGCAAACGGATCCATACGTGATCGAAGCGCCATATTTTCTGGAGGTGTGGGACGATGCTCCTGCTGGGACTCTCGCGAACTCATTGCTCGGTTATCGCTACTTTGAGGTTACGTCTCAACGGGATGGGCTTGTGCAGTATCGAAAGTACCGTCAATTCCATTCGTCGTTGAAGACAGAGCCATCTAACGCTGAGCGTTTTTCCAGATTTTCTTCGACGGATGGCGACAAAACTCTCGCTTCAACTAGAAAAGTTCACACCGACCAACTAATAAGTCACTATGGATTTACGTGGCGTGGCATCAGCCGACAAGATGATCGAAAAAATGGTATCGCAGGAGGCGAATTGGCGATCGTTGACCTCAAGACTGCGGAAATTCTGGCGGTCAAACGTTCATTCAAGTTTAGAACTAACACGCAGGCTCACTGGGCTGCCAGCAAGATTTGTCCGCAAGACAGCAATGACACCTTTCGCGTCCATGAATTTCTCACCAAGGTACTGAAACCAGACATCCAGGAATTAAAGCCGAAAGGCTCGAATTGTTTCTGCTAGCATTACTCGATGCCTCGTCGTCCGCGTATTCATCTTGATGGTGTGCCGTTGCACATTGTGCAGCGTGGGCATAATCGTCAGCCTTGTTTCCTTGGCGAGGAAGACTATCAGGCTTATTTGTATTGGCTGGGGGAAGCACTGGCGAAGGAGTGCTGTGCGCTACATGCCTATGCCTTGATGACAAATCATGTGCATTTGCTGGTCACACCTGAACGGGCTGAGGCGATTCCTCGGTTGATCATCGCGCTGGGGCGGCGGTATGTGCAGTATTTCAACGTCAGCCATCGGCGCACGGGGACGCTATGGGATAGTCGCTATAAGTCATCGCTGATTCAGGCAGAGAACTATCTTCTAGCTTGCCAGCGCTACATTGAACTCAATCCGGTGCGTGCCGGAATGGTCAATGATCCTGCGCATTACCGCTGGACGAGCTATCGTCATCACGCACTCGGTCAGGTCAATCCTTATCTCACGCCACACGCTTGTTACCTCGCCATCGCAGATAAGGGTGCGGCGCGACAAGCCAGCTATCGCGATCTATTTAGGGCTGAGCTGGATCAGGACGCGCTAAACGACATTCGACTGGCACTGAACCAAAGTCAGCCGCTGGGTAATTCGCGGTTCTACGCCGCTATTGAAGCCGCCACCGGCCAACGCCGCGAAGCCAAACCCCGAGGCCGACCGCGCGGTTCGAAGGATGGTAATTCAGGAATTGAAGGCATGCAGGGTGAATTGGTTTTAATGCGTTGAGTAATTCGAACCTGACCCCTTTAATTCTCTTTAATTCACAGGGCGACGAAGGCACATGGAAAATTAGCCACTTGCATTGGTCGTCGCATAAGTAGTCGTCACCATGCCTTTGGTGCTGGTGACGGATTGGCTCGTCCACTGGCCACGCGCCGGTGATACCGCGACGTTGCGCTTGGAGAATGGAGTGGAATGTCACGCTGACCCCATTTGTCGCACATTGGAGGATTGCCGCATGAAGAAAAGTCAATTCAAATCTCTCGCGCAGAACATGAGCGTTTTGATCGCGTCCGTGATTGTGTGCCACGGAAACGTGATCGCCGCAGAGTCGCCAGGCCCGGTTGGCACCCTGACGCAACCAACCAAGGAATCCAAGGCTGCCATTAGGTATCGGAAGGCGGTTGAAGACGGCTGCAACGACTACGCGTTGACGCGTTCGCAGTACATGGCCTGCAACGAGCAGCGGGCGCGCGAATTGCCGCCGCTTGATCCTGCGCGGCGTGAGCACTTCGGCGAGCAATACGACCCAGCGAAGTTCTTGCAATGCAAGAAGGATGGTTTTCGCCAAGGCAAGGATTGCGAACTGCATGCGCTGCGACGGTTAGAGCAGCCAGAGTATTGGCCGTATCCCGATGTGCCGCCGATGAAATGGCCGGAGGCGCCAACACCGTCGGTGTATGAACAGCTGAAAAAGAAGCAATTGCTAGTGACTGCCAAGGACTACTTTGAAGCGCTGTGTAAAGCGGAGGCGGGGGAGTTTGTTTATCGGACGGTGGAAAATGTGGAAGCGATTTATCAGATACGTCCCGCGATCTGGCGAGTTTTCCAATCATCGGCAAACAGACCCGTATGTGATCGAAGCGCCTTACTTCTTGGAGGTTTGGGACTCCGCACCTGCAGGAACCCTTGCGAACTCGCTAACTGGCTACCGCTACTTTGAAGTGTCGTCACAACAGGATGGACTTGTTCGGTATGCAAAGGCTCAAATTCGTTTGACCCTTCAATGAAGACATCGCCAAAACACGAGGAGCGCTTTTTCCCGATTCTTTAAAACGGATGGCGACGCAACACTCGCCTCAACGAAGAAGTCTGCCGACCAACTACTTAAGTGACTTTGGCTTTACGTGGCGTGGCATAACACGCCAAGCTGATCGGGAACATGGCATCGCTGGGGGTGAGTTAAGTATCGTCAATCTGCGGACGGCTGAGGTTCTCGCCGTCAAGCGATCATTTAAGTTTAGAACTAACACACGCGCTCACTGGGCTGCCAGCCAGATTTGTCCGCAGGACAGCAATGACACATTTCGAGTGCGCGATTTCTTAACGAAGGTCTTGAAACCGGCAAAACAAAATCACGGAGGAAGATCGCAATGAACAACATTTCACTCTGGTACAAATTCGCGATTAAGCAATTTGCTGCCGAGTCTTACATTGACCGAATGGAACGATGGACAAATACGGACACGTTGACAAGATGATCTGATGCGAGGCAACACCAACTGGACTCCCAACGCTGACACCGAAAAACTCTACACCAAACTCACGTCATCGCAGGCCACGGATTTCGTTAATCAGAATCAAATCATCGCCCACCAAGCCAACACCGCCAGCGGCTTTTCCGCAACGCTCACGAAAGAAAATGTCGGAGGCATCGACGAATACACGCTGTCATTTCGTTCCACCGAATACAAAGTTCAAAGTGTTGGCGGTGATAAAGAACGCGATGCATTTGGCGCTGACCTGGAAATCAATAACGATGGCTTTGCCTTCGCTCAGATTGCCGACATGGAGGCGTATTACGTCCAGCTAAAGGCAAGCGGTGCACTGCCCAATGGTGCAGTTCTTAACGTCACGGGCTATTCACTCAATGACATCATTGTCGGCGGAAAAGGCAACGACACTTTGTCAGGTGGTATCGGTAACGATACCTACGTGTTTGCAAGGGGTGATGGTTCCGATACGATCAAAGAAAATGATGCCACTGTCGGCAACGCGGATGCGATTCAATTTCTTGCCGGAATCACCAGCGATCAGATTTGGCTGCGCCATGTCGGTAACAATCTGGAGGTTAGCGTGATTGGTACTGGCGACAAGTTAGTGATTAAAGATTGGTATCTGGGGGACAGCTATCACGTGGAACTGTTCAGGACGGCGGACAACAAAACATTGTTTGACGATGATGTGGAAAATCTGACTCAGGCAATGGCTGCATTTACTCCTCCTGCATTGGGCGAAATCACCTTGCTGGGATCGTATCAAGAAGCGTTGTCCTCCGTAATCGCGGAATATTGGATGTAGTCTCTAATTTGAGCCGTCAATGACAACAAACCTTCCTCGAATCCCCGTAATTTTGCAAACCATGTTGCTGCTGACATCAGCCAACATGTTGATGACTTTTGCCCAGTTCGTTCTGGTGTGGTCACGACTGCAGCGCGTTAGCTATCAATTTGCTAACTCTTGAGAGTTTGCGATCTCGCCTTTGGTGCTGGCCATACGCCGTCATGCAACTACTTCAGCAGCATCACCGATTGCACCGCCCAATGCGCCATTGGGTCATCTTTGAAATTGCTTTTTACAAACCGCTGCCAACGCCCCAGCGTGTAGCACACCAACAAATCTGCCTGCGCAGCAAAGTCGTGCGTCGCTGGTAACGCACCCTGTACGGCGGCATGTTTGAGGCATTGCTTGAGTGTCGCGCCGATGCGATCCAGCAGCTGATTGATGCGCAACTGCAGGCGTGGATTTTCGTGCACCAGTGCATCGCCGACCAGCACGCGCGTCAGGCCGCGATTTTTTTGCGCGAAGCGCAGCAGCGAGCCGACGATGGCTTCAGCTTGTTTCAAGCCGGTGGTTTCTTTGCTTTCGATTTGGCTGATCACCGAGAACATTCCGCTCTCGATGAATTCAATCAGGCCTTCGTACATTTGCGCTTTGCTGGCGAAGTGGCGATACAGGGCGGCCTCAGAGACATCAAGTTGTTTGGCCAGCAGCGCTGTGGTGACTTTGACGCCTTCGGGACGCTCCAACATTTCGGCAATGGTGCGCAAAATTTGCAGTTTTTTTTCGCCTGCTTTGGCGGCACGCACTTCGTTCATTTATTTCTCCCAATTAACCTAGGCTGCAGACTGCGGCTGCCGGATTTCATTTTGATTTAATCAATGTACCGACGCCTTCTTCGGTCAGGATTTCCAGCAGCAAAGCATGTTCGACGCGGCCGTCAATAATGTGCACACCGCGCACGCCGCTGCGTGCGGCATCGAGCGCCGAACTGATTTTTGGCAACATACCGCCTGAGAGCGTGCCGTCGGCCACCATGTCGTCGATTTGTTTAGGTGTCACGCCGGTAAGTAAATTTCCTGCTTTGTCGAGCACGCCGGGTGTGTTGGTTAGCATCACCAATTTTTCCGCCCTCAACACTTCGGCGATTTTTCCAGCCACCACGTCGGCATTGATGTTGTAAGTCTCGCCATGTTCGCCGACACCCACCGGCGCGATCACAGGGATGAAATCGCCGGAATCGAGCAAGGTAATCAGCGCCGGGTCGATGGAGACGATATCGCCAACTTGGCCGAGATCAATCAATTCGCCCGGTTTGCTGGCATCCTCCATCAGCAACTTTTTGGCGCGGATGAAGTTGCCGTCTTTGCCGGTCAAGCCAACCGCTTTGCCGCCTTGTTGGTTGATCAAATTGACGATGTCCTTATTGACCTGCCCGCCGAGCACCATTTCGACCACTTGCATGGTCTCGGCATCGGTCACGCGCATGCCTTGTATAAATTCTCCCGTCTTGCCAACTCGAGTCAGCATCTGTTCAATTTGCGGGCCGCCGCCGTGGACAACCACGACATCCATGCCAACCAGTTTGAGCAGCACCACGTCGCGCGCAAAGCATTGTTTGAGGTGCTCGTCGGTCATTGCGTTGCCGCCGTATTTGACGACGATGGTGCGCCCATGAAAACGCTTGATATAGGGCAGCGCTTCGGCAAGCACGCTGGCTTTGGCGGCGGGGGAGAGTTTTTCGATCATGCGATTTTGGAATTCAGGGTATCGGGGCAAGGGCAAGTAATCACTTCGGTTATTGTAACGGCGAGACCACCAAGTGCGTCGCCGCTGAATACGAAAATGCCAACGATTTCGGAATAAGATGTAAACGCAATGAACACCACCGAATTTCACGCCTCACTCAAGCTAATCCGACCTCGGCTGATACGCTTCGCGCGCTTGCAAATGCGCAATGACGCGGCTGCCGAAGATGCAGTGCAAGAGGCGATGCTTGCCGCTGTCGAAAATATCTCCCGCTTCGAAGGTTCGGCAGCAGTGGCGACTTGGCTCTTCGCTATTCTAAAAAATAAGATCATTGACGAATTTCGTCGCCGCGCGCGGCAGCCGGTGACTGACGACAGCGACGACGAAATGCTCGCCGCGCATATCAATGATCAGTTTGATAACACCGATCACTGGATTTCGCCTGTCAGTCAATGGAGCGATCCGCACGCGTCGCTCGAACAAAAGCGCTTTTGGGATGTGTTCGACGCCTGCATTAGCGGTTTGCCTGAGCGCTGTGCGCGGGTCTTTGGAATGCGGGAATTACTCGGCATGGAAACCGACGATATCTGTAAGGAACTGAACATCAGTACGTCCAACTGCTGGGTACTGCTACATCGAGCGCGCATGGGTCTGCGCGAGTGTTTGTCACAGCGTTGGTTTGGCGAAAAGGAAATGGCGTGAAGTTGAAGTGCAAAGAAGTTTCGCGACTGCTATCGGAAGCGCTGGATCAGCGTTTGCCGTGGCATCAACAGATGCGGCTTCGCTACCATTTGATGATTTGCAAAGACTGCAAGCAAGTCTCGGCGCAGTTCGCCACGCTGCGCCTTGTTGGCCAACGATTTAGACAGAATATCAAGTCCGGTCAACAAGACCGCCTGTAAATCGTTGTAACTAGTGCTGTAAGGAATTCGCACCGCGTGCGACCAAGTAAGCAGACCCAGCTGGGTCATGCATTCACC
Source organism: Rhodocyclaceae bacterium (assembly GCA_016721505.1). GTDB lineage: Bacteria > Pseudomonadota > Gammaproteobacteria > Burkholderiales > Rhodocyclaceae > JADKHX01. The sequence continues at coordinate 22,314 of JADKHX010000015.1, forward strand.
CTCAAAAGCCACTTCAGGAGATCAACATGACAGCATCACGCACCTTGATTCAAAACACCATCTCGACTTCAATTGCCGGTTTGCTGGCTTTGGGCCTGGCGACTACGGCAACTTCGGCCTTTGCTGCCGATGCAGAAAAGGAAAAGTGCTACGGCGTTGCTGCCGCTGGCAAAAATGATTGCAGCACCGCAAAACATGCTTGCGCCGGTCAGTCCAAAACTGACAAGGATCCGGTTGAGTGGAAGTATGTCGCCAAGGGCAGCTGCGAAAAGATGGGCGGCAACAACAGCCGCGAAAAAGTAATCCACTAAGCTTTGCCCGCGTTCTCGATAGCTAGCTGTTTGAGAAATTCAAGAAAATGAGTGCGCGTGGATTCGAATAAGCTCCCCGCGCGGGCCGGAATCGGTCTGCGCGGGCCACACATTGCCGAACTTTTAGCGACCAAACCGGCGCTGGACTGGCTTGAAGTTCATAGCGAGAATTACTTTGGCAGCGGCGGACCGGCACTGCGCCAGTTAGACCAAGTCCGTGCCGACTACGCGCTGAGTTTGCATGGTGTCGGACTTTCTCTGGGTTCGACCGACCCACTCAATCTCAGTCACTTGAGCAAGCTCAAAGGGCTCATCTCGCGCATAGCGCCACATAGCGTGTCCGAGCATCTTTGCTGGTCTTCGATTGGCGGGCGATTTCTCAACGATTTGTTGCCGTTGCCCTATAGCGAAGAGGCACTCGATGTTGTTTGCCGCAACATCCAACAGGCGCAGGAATTTCTTGGTCGCCGCTTGCTAATTGAAAATGTTTCAAGCTATATCCGTTTTGGCGATGAGGCTTTGAACGAATGGGACTTTCTCGCAGAAGTTGCCCGCCGTTGCGATTGCGACATCTTGCTTGACGTCAATAATATTTACGTAAGTTCCGTAAATCACGGTTTCGATGCGCAGCAATATCTCGCCGCCATTGTGCCTGCACGGGTGGCCGAAATTCACTTGGCGGGTCACGAATCAGATGTCGCGGAAGATGAAAGTGATAGCTTTCTCATCGACACCCATTCGCGACCTGTATGTGATGAAGTGTGGTCGCTTTATGCCAGAGCTGTGCAGCGTTTTGGCCCACGTCCGACGCTGATTGAATGGGACAGCGATTTGCCGACACTGGATATTTTGCTGAACGAAGCCGACAAAGCGCAGCAGATTCTCGACGCCCTGACGCCAGTCCAACATGCACGCGCTGCCTGAAATTCAGTCGCGTTTTTATGCGGCAATGATGCTGCCGCAAAGCGAGTCAGCGCTTGAAGATCTGCTGCAAGGTCAGACCGACAAAAATGCGCGTCGCATTGCGGCTTACCGGCGCAATGTAACGGTCAATCTTTGTACGGCTTTGGCGCTGACTTATCCAGTAACACAACGCATTGTCGGCGACACTTTCTTTCGTGAAGCGGCGCGTTTGTATGCTTCGCTCGAACCCAGTCGCAGCGGTGATTTGAATGACTACGGGGCGAATTTTGCGAACTTCATTGAAGGCTATCCGCATGCGGCCGAGCTACCGTATTTGGCCGATGTGGCGCGGCTCGAATGGCAACTTCAAGTGCTTGCACTGGCTGCTGATGTAAAGGATTTGGCAACAACAGGTGCTGCGCCATTCGCAGCGCTGGCTACCACGCCGCCAGATCGTTACGACGCGCTTTTTTTTGAGTGCGACAGCGCAGCAATGAGGATGAATTCAACCTGGCCGTTGGACGAAATTTGGCGCGTCAACCAAGCTGATTTTGCCGGCGATATGCAAGTCGATTTCACGCAATCTTGTCAGTTGTTGTTGTGGCGAACAGCGCATGGCGCACAGTTGTCAGCGTTGAGCAAAGCCGAAGCTGCGCTACTTGATGAATTGCTGGCCGGCCGCGCATTGGCCGGTGCAGTTGAATTGGCGCTGGAACAAGCTACCGATTTCGATCTCGGTGCTTGTTTGCAGCGATGGATTGCGGCGGGCGTTTTGCGCGGCGCGTTTTCGAATTTGGAACGGAGTTAATTGATGACTACTTTTGTTGATGCTGTGTTTGAAAATCCCTTAGTACGCAAAGTGGTAACACTGACGCAAACTGCGATTGAACTGGCGCAAATTTGGCTGACCCCGACTTTTGATTTGGCTTTGCGACTCTATGTCGCCAACGTGTTTTTTAGTTCCGGTTGGCAAAAATTGTCGGACTGGGAATCCACAGTGGCGCTATTTCAATATGAATACCACGTGCCACTTTTACCGCCGGCGCTCGCCGCAGCGATGGGCGCGGCGGGTGAATTGAGTTTGCCAATTTTATTGGTCGCGGGTCTATTCACCCGTTTTGGCGCGGCAGGTTTGTTTGTGGTCAATTTGGTTGCGGTGTTGTCTTATCCGGATTTGTCCGATGTAGGCAAGCAAGATCATTTGCTGTGGGGCATGTTGCTGCTGGTCACGCTCTTGCACGGGCCAGGACGTTGGTCGCTCGATCATCTGCTCAAGCAACGCTGGCAGAGCGCGCAGTAATTTCGCCAGTTGGTGCTGGCCACACGCCGTTAGCCGATGGAATCTATCTGCGCAAAATGTGGCGCGACATTTTCTTGTGGCATGGTCGCCGGCGAGGCGCATTGTTGGTGCGAAGATTTGCCCAAGCTGATGCCGCTGGATGCCGAAGCCAGCGCTTGTTTTTGTCCGCCTTGCCTTGCGCGCGAAATTGCCGAACGAAACTCGCCCCCACACTCAACCTAGTCAAGCTTGCACGCAAGGTAAGATTCCGGCTTGAGTTCTTGCCAAAAGCGCCATGTCATTTGAAACCATCCTCGCTTTTTCTTTGTTCGCCTTTGTGACTTCAGTCACGCCGGGACCGAACAATTTGATGCTTTTGTCATCCGGGGTTAACTTCGGTTTTCGTAAGACCGTGCCACACATTGTTGGAATCAGTTCTGGCTTTCTAGTGCTCGTGTTGGCAGTTGGTTTTGGCCTCGGCGAAGTCTTTTCTCGATTTCCGCAGGCCTATGAAATACTGAAATGGATGGGCGCCATCTATCTTTTGTACTTGGCTTGGAATATCGCGCATTCGAGTCCACCGGGTGATCAGTCCAGCGATGGAGAATCCATCGCCGCAAAGCCGATGAGTTTTATTGGCGCCGCTGCATTTCAATGGGTCAATCCAAAAGCATGGGTGATGGCAATTGGTGCGATTAGTACCTACGCACCGACGACAAGCAGCGTCTCTGTCATCATCGGAATCGCCGTATTGTTTGTTGTCGTTAACGCACCTAGCGTTAGCCTATGGGCTTTGTTCGGCGCACGCATGCGCCGCTACTTACAAGTGCGACGCTACCTGTTGTTGTTCAATTACAGCATGGCGAGTTTGTTGGTGTTGTCGATGCTTCCGCTGTTCAAAACGGTTTGAGCTGTCGATGCGTGTTGTCAAAATTCCGGGTTTGCGACTAGAGCCACAAACGAATTTCCACGCCGACGAAATGTTCGTCGTGCTTAGCGATCCGGCGATTTATGAATACGAAAACACGCCACCCGAATCGCTCGCTTGGCTGCGTAATCGCTTTGTGCGGCTCGAATCGCGGCGATCGGCAGATGGCAATGAAGCTTGGCTCAATTGGGTCATTCGCTTACCCAATCACGCGCTGATTGGCTATGTGCAAGCCACTGTGTATGCCGATGGTCGCGCCGCGATTGCCTACATTTTGAACAGTGCGCATTGGGGGCACGGGCTGGCGCGTCGTTCGGTGCAGGCAATGATTACCGAACTGGCAACGCATCATCAGGCACAATATTTTTCCGCAGTACTCAAGCGGGAAAATTTCCGCTCATCGGGATTGCTTAAACGCCTCGGCTTCACGCCCGCAAGTGCCAAGCAAGCCATCTCATTCGGCTGCGAAGCCGACGAAATCGCCTACGTTCTAGAGTGCGCCGAAGATCTTCTTGAGTAGCGTGCTACCGGCTTCGACAGGATTCGCACGGAAGCTCTTTTCTTTTTCGGCGATCATCGCGTAGAGACCTTCCAAGGCTTTTTGTGTCACGTAATTGTCGAGGTTGGCATCCTTTTCCTCAATCAACCCAAGCTTGACGGCTTTGCCGGCAAACTTGTCATACTGCGCGCCGAGTTTCACTTTCTTGGTGGCGCCGCTCACAATAGGCAGAAATTTCTTGGTCAATGGCTCACTGGTAGTGCGAATGAAATAGTTGGTCACACTGGCATTGCCACTGGTCAGAATATCCTTGGCATCAGTTACCGTCATCTTCTTGATTGATTCCATCAGGATCGGCTTGGCACCAGCGACTGCCGCCTCGGCGGCGTGATTCATGGTCTCGACCAGTTCATCCGCCTGCTTGCCCATGCCGACCATGCGCATCGCTTTCTCGGCCTTCTTAAGCGAATCTGGCAGTGGGATTTTTACTTGTGCATTACCCAAGAAACCGTTTTCTTTACCCAGTGAATCGACGGCATAGTCTGCCCCTTTGATCAGCGCTTCCTTGATGCCAGCGCTGGCATCCTTGGTACTGATTGCGTCAAGCCCGGTAGCGCAAGCCGCGGTGGAGAAATGCAATGAGAGTGCCGACACACAAATAAACAAAAATGATTTGGCGTGACTTTTCATGGTGGCGTTTTCCAAATGAAATGACGCACTATCTTACCAATAGTGATAGGTGTTGCTATGTTTGATTGCCAATCTCCCGCAGTGTGCACAAACGCAATTCGTCTTGTGTATTAATGTTACGAAACGCTTCGCCGTTTTCAAACGGCACTTCCACCACCCGCAAGCTGCTGTACCACTCGCGAATTTTTCTTCCGCCATTGGCAAGATAGGCATCAAGATGTGGCAATAGACTCACCCGAACGAGACAAAACACCGGATGCACTTGACGCTGCTCGCGACGCCCAGTAACCGCGACCGCTATGTCAAAGTCATTTTGCTGTTGCGCAGCGTGCAAACCTTGAACCAAATCCAGCGGCAAAAATGGACTATCGCAAGGCACCATAACCAACCATGGTGTGACGCAATGCGTGAGACCTACCTGCAAGCCTGCGAGCGGTCCGGCAAAGCCGGTCAATTCATCGGGCCAAACCGGGTGACCAAAGCCCGCATAAGTAGCAATATTTTGATTGGCGTTAATCATCAGCGTTGCCACCTGTGGCTCAAACCTTCGCAACACTGCTTCGACCATCGTCTGGTCGCCAAAAACCTGCAAGCCTTTGTCGACTTTGCCCATGCGGATGCCACGACCACCAGCCAGAACTAGGCCAGTGACATTTGGCGGTTGGGGATTAACGATTGGCATGCGGAAAAAAGTGTTTGCTGACTACGAGCCTTTGCAGCAGCACCTCAAGATGGCGCAGGCAATCTGCGTTTTTGCAAAGTACGCTTGACCCCTGCCAACTTGGCCGACATTTTTTCCCCACCACGTACAGCGACTGTTACGGCCAAAATATCGATGAACACGAGATGAATAATGCGCGTTGTCATTGATGAATAAACATCTGGATCTTCAAGTGTGTCGGCATCAATCACCACATCGGCGACTTCGGCCAGCGGTGAATCAGCGCGGGTAATTACGATTACTTTGGCGCCACCTGCTTTCGCAACTTGCGCAGCGTTAATCAAATCGATGGTTCGACCACTAGCCGAAATCGCCAGTAACACGTCTTTAGCTTCCAGCAATGTCGCAGCCATGCCTTGTACATGGGAATCGTTATAGGCGACGCAGGAAATCCCCAGCCGGAAAAATTTATGCTGCGCGTCTTGTGCCGTGATGCCGCTGTTGCCAAGACCGTAAAACTCGACGCGTCTGGCCTTGCTTAGAAGCATCGCGGCGCGCTCAATCGCATCTCGGTTCAGGCGATTTCGCGAACGAATCAAACTCGAAATCGCGTTGTCAAAAACCTTGGCCGCGATATCACCGGTGGCGTCCTTTGGTGTGACTTCGTTATGCACAAATGGCGTGCCGCTGGCGGCGCTGCGGGCCATGCGTAGTTTGAAATCACTTAAGCCAGTACAAGCCATAGAACGGCAAAATCGCACGATAGTCGGTTGCGATACGCCTGCCATTTTGGCGATTTGCGAGATTGGCGCGTGCAGCACTTCTTCGGGATGCTTTAACACCACATTGGCGACCCGTTGCTCAGAAGGCGACAGACTCGCCATGCGCTCTCGAACTCGATCAAGCATGGCTCGAACACCCATAAATTGGCGCATCGCCGACACGCAGCTTCGTCACCGTAAAGTCCATCAATATTCCTTATGTTGACGAAAGAGCTCCAGGAATAAATTGCGCATCACCAAATCGTCGATATCGCCAAACAAGGCCATAACAAGTGCAGAGATACTGCTTATTCAGATTTTTCCAACTTTGGTGCGCGCGGCGGGGATAGCACCCACACCTCCTGAATTGCTATTGTTTCCAAGACTGCCAGTCTATGCTTTTGCAGACCCATCGTTTTTGGTGCGCGCGGCGGGGATCGAACCCACAACCCCTGGCTTCGGAGGCCAGTACTCTATCCATTGAGCTACGCGCGCCCTTGGTGCAAAGGGCATTTTACACTTGGGTTTTGCGGCTATGCGCCGAGGGGCAATTCGCTATAAACTGCCTCTCGTTTGTTGCGGGTTTTCTGCGTCATTTTCTTTTATCGAGGTGTGCCAATGTCTTCTTCCCATGCTCCCCAGCCAAATTCAGAACTCAACGTTAAGAACATCACGATATATGGCACAGTCATTTTACTAATCAGTGCGCTGACAGTTGCTGGCGTAATTGCGATTGCATCGTCAGTTGCGCATAGCAGCAACCCGCAAGAGGACGCATCGGCAGTTGCACGCATCGCCCCGGTGGCCAAACTGGAAGTCGCCGCCGTCAAAGTAGCGGGCGCAGCTGAACGAACGGGTGAGCAGCTTTATACGGCAGCTTGCGTAGCCTGCCATGGCAGCGGCGCAGCCGGTGCACCGAAAATTGGCGATGCCGCTGCGTGGAAGCCACGACTCGCCTTGGGTCTTGATGGCTTGTTGAAATCTGCAATCAAAGGCAAGGGTGCCATGCCACCCAAAGGCGGCTCGGATGCGAGCGATACCGAGCTTGCCAGAGCGATTGTGCATTTGGCGAATGCATCAGGTGGAAAGTTCAAAGCGCCCTGATACTTGACGGCTTTAATAGAAAAAAGGAGCCGAGGCTCCTTTTTTTACGCGGGGTACTGTCCTTATTTAGCGGCGTGCTACCAGCACCAACTGACGAGTCCAGCTATTTCGCACTGAATTTCGCCAACAAATCCGCCGCGCGACTGCGCGCGGTTTGTGCGTCCGGCACTTTTTCGCCTTCGCGGCTTTTCGGCGATTCGCCCATTTCGGTTATAAAGCGCGATGGCTCACGCGGCACCCAGTCACGCGCGATTTTGCGGCGCTCACACCAAGTCACATTGAGCGTGTTGCGCGCGCGGGTGATGCCGACGTACATCAAGCGACGTTCTTCTTCAATCTTCTCGGCAGTTTGCGAATCACGATGCGGCAAGCTACCCTCTTCGATACCGACCAAATATACGTGACGAAACTCCAAACCCTTTGACGCATGCAACGTGGCCAATTGCACGGCGTCGGTCGACTCGGCGTTTTTGTCCAACATCGCCAGCAGCGCAATGGATTGTGCGAGTTCCAATAAGGTTTTGTTTTCCGCCACACCTTTGTCAGCAATCCACTCGACAAAATCGCGTACATTCTCCATCCGCGTGCGTGCTTCCTGTGGCTCAACGTTCGCAAACAGCGCGGCTTCGTAGCCAATGGCGTTGATCAAATCTCTGAGCACCAAGCCCGCATCCTCTGCTTTGGCGCGATGTTCCATGCGCCGAATAAAGTCGCCGAATTGGCGCAGCGCGGTGTGTTGCTTCAAGCTCAAATCCGCATCTAGTCCTGGCGTGAAAACCGTCGCCAACAAACTCTGCTGCCTTCGTCCAGCGGCACGACCAAGCGCTTCGAGCGTGGTGCTGCCGATGCCTCGTTTGGGCGTGGTCACCGCACGAATAAATGCCGGATCATCATTCTCATTGGCCAGCAAACGAAGATACGAAGTGATGTCCTTAATTTCCGTGCGTTCAAAAAATGACTGGCCACCGGAGATCACATAGGGCACGCGTTGGGCGCGCAACTGTTGCTCGAACACCCGCGCCTGAAAATTGCCACGATACAAAATTGCATAGTCATCAAAGCGACTACCACTAGAAAATTTGTGTGCCGCGAGTTGCGTCACCACCGCTTCGGCTTCTTCGTCGCCGTCTTTGCAAACTCGCACGCGGATCGGATCGCCCAAGCCGTGTTCGGACCACAGCCGCTTTTCGAAGGTTTTTGGATTGTGCGCAATCAATGCATTCGCGGCCCGCAAAATCCGGGTCGTCGAACGGTAATTTTGTTCCAGCTTGATGACTTTCAGCGCTGGATAATCCACTTTGAGCGCTTGCAAATTTGCCGCGTCCGCGCCTCGCCAGGCGTAGATGGATTGATCGTCGTCGCCCACCGCCGTGAATGAATCGCGCCCCTGCGTGAGCAATTGCACTAGACGATATTGACAGCGATTGGTGTCCTGATATTCATCGACCAGCAAATGCCACAGCCGCGCTCGCCAACGCTCAGCAGCAGCATCGTCATCAGCAAAAAGCTTCACCGGCAAGCGAATCAAATCATCAAAATCCACTGCCTGATAGGCGTTCAAGCTGCGCTCGTAATCCACATACAGCGCGGCTGCGGCGTGTTCGAGTTCGCCCTCGGCAACACGCAAGGCCACAGACGAATCAAGTAGCGAATTTTTCCACAACGAAATTCGCGTTTGCATCATCCGCAAACGCGCTTTGTCGACGCTGCCCGCCAGCTCCTGAAACAGCGCTGTGGTGTCGGTTGCATCCAGAATCGAGAAGCCCGGCTTGAGCTTCAGCGCTCGACATTCCTGGCGCAAAATGCGCACGCCGAGCGAATGAAATGTGCTGATGATGACACCTTCGGCACGACTGCCAATCGCCTTGGCGATCCGCTCCTGCATCTCTTTAGCCGCCTTGTTGGTAAAGGTAATCGCCGCGATACGATTCGGCGCAATACCCAAATTGCCGACCAGATGCGCGATTTTGTGAGTGATCACACCGGTCTTGCCTGAGCCTGCACCGGCGAGCACCAGCAGTGGCCCATCTATGTAATTCACGGCTTCGCGTTGGGCTTCGTTAAGATTCATTGAACGCAACGACACGAACCACGGCGTGTCACCAGCACCAACTGACAATACAACAGACGCATTAGCGGACACACCAACGGACGCAACACCTACAAGTCCAGCCATGGCAGCATCGCAACGCCTTCGCGTTCATAGGCTTCTGTGCCGCCATAAACCACCCCGAGATTTGTTTGCATTGCGCCGGCATATTTCTCCCATTTGCGCAATGACACAGTGGCATCACTGGCGACGCGCGTGCCGGATTTGATTTCGACGGCGGCTAGCGCTTGGCCTTGTTCCAACACCAGATCAATCTCGGTGCCAATGTTGTCGCGCCAGAAATAAAGCTGATCACGCCTCCCGGCGTTGCGGCGCGCTTTAAGGAATTCATTCACCACCATTGTTTCAAACAATGCGCCTCTCAACGGATGTGCGGCGACTTGCTCGACGGTTTGAATGCCGAGCAACGCAGCAGCTAGACCAACATCCTGAAAATAGAGTTTCGGCATTTTGATAAGGCGTTTGCCAAAATTCTTGAAGTGCGGACGGACGTAGTGAATCAGATAACAGGTTTCCAAAATCGACAACCATTCACGCGCTGTGCGCTCGGCGATGCCGCTATCACTAGCGAGACTGGCGATGTTAAGCAACTGCCCGGTGCGTGTCGCGGTCAGGCGCAAGAAGCGCTGAAAGCTGTTCAAATCTTCGATAGCCCGAAGCTGCCGCGCATCGCGTTCGGCATAGGTGACGATGTAGCTTTGCAGCCAGTCGTAGGCGGTTACTGGGCGCACGTACAAGGCCGGGTAAAAACCACGCAAAAGCACCTCGTCGATCTGCGTCGGCAACAATTTTTCCGCGCGCAATTCGGCAAGCGAAAGCGGAAGTAATTCGAGGATGCCGTTGCGCCCAGCCAAACTTTGCGTTACCCCTTCGAGCAGCGAAAGATTGTGTGAGCCGGTCAGCACGAATAATCCCATTCGACCATCAGCATCAACCATGGTTTGCAATTCGGACAGCAATGCTGGGGCGCGCTGAGCTTCGTCAATCACCGCGCCATCGGGAAAACGGCGCAAGAAGTCCTGCGGTGCGCTTTGTGCGAACTCTCGTTCGCCAGGCGACTCTAACGATAGATAAGGTTTGCTCGACAGCGCTGCCCGCACCAGCGTGGTTTTGCCGGATTGACGTGGTCCAGTCACCGTCACGACGGGGAAACCGGCGAGTAGGCGATGCAAGCTGGATTCAGCTAAGCGGGGAATTATCATTATTTTGCAAATCCGTCCTTGGAGTACGGAATTGTAAAGAATTACTGACCTACAAGCAATAGATCATCGCATCGCTTTTTCCTAAGTCACGCCAGCCTCATGCGCTTGTTGGTCGGCGTGATAGCTTGAGCGCACCATCGGGCCGCAGGCGGCGTGCGAAAAACCCATCGCCATAGCTTCGCGCTCGAACATCGCAAACACGTCGGGATGCGCGTAACGCAATACTGGCAAATGGTGCGCGGAGGGTGAAAGATATTGGCCGATGGTCAGCATGTTCACATCGTGCGCGCGCAGGTCCTTCATCACTTGCAAAATCTCTTCATCAGTTTCGCCAAGACCCAACATCAATCCAGATTTGGTCGGCAGATGTGGGTGCTGCGCTTTGAAGGCTTGCAAGAGCTTGAGCGAATGCACGTAGTCCGAACCAGGGCGGGCTTGTTTGTATAAGCGCGGCACGGTTTCCAGATTGTGGTTCATCACGTCCGGCGCGTTAGCGCTGATAACTTGCAGCGCTAAATCCAGTCGTCCGCGAAAATCCGGCACTAAAACTTCGATTGTCGTCGCGGGGGATAGCGCACGAATGCGGGCGATGCAATCAACGAAATGCTGCGCGCCACCGTCGCGTAAATCATCGCGATCGACACTGGTGATGACCACGTATTTGAGCCGCATCGCGGCAATCGAGCGCGCGAGTTTTTCCGGCTCGTCCACATCCGGCGGCAAAGGTTTACCGTGGCCGACATCGCAAAACGGGCAACGCCGTGTGCATAAATCGCCCAAGATCATGAAGGTCGCGGTGCCTTTGCCAAAGCATTCTCCGATATTGGGGCAGGTCGCTTCTTCGCACACGGTGTGCAAATTGTTGTCGCGCAAAATCTGTTTGATTTCGCCAAAGCGGGTGGCGTTATTGCCCGCCTTGACGCGTATCCACGAAGGCTTCTTGAGCACCTCGGTAACCGGCACAATCTTTATCGGAATGCGCGCAGTCTTGGCCGCACCTTTTTGCTTTTCGCCAATCGCGGCGGGCGATGTACTGAGTGTCATTTTGATGGCCGAATTAATTGTTCGAGTGCGTTACGAAAGATGCAGTATCGCTTGCGGACTTGGGGTGATGCAAGGGAGCGATGGTTACGGTGTAACGCGCTTATTCCCCGCCCACAATCCGGAAGCGCTTGCGATTGGGCAGGCGGTAGGTTTCAAAATCGGCGCGGTCGATGGTCCAAACGTGGTGCACGCCGGTGACGCAAGCAACGTGGACGAGGGACGCGTCGGCTAAATCCATGGGGCGGTCTGCGTAGCGGCTCATCCAGTCTGCCACGGCTTTCAATTCGTCGTGCCCCATGGTATGAATTTGCAGACCACCACGCGCGGCCCAGCCTTGTAGCTGATGAATAGCGGCGGGCGAGTCGACCAAGTGAGAGAACTCGGTGAGCACTGGCCATGTAGTTATCAAGTCGCCACGAAATGCGCTTAAGAATTTCACGCAGCGTGCGTGCCAGTTGTCACGGCGACTGGCGAGCGCGACCAGCGGGCCGGTGTCAACGAGGATGCTTGGCACGGATTTTTTGCTTGACGAGTTTTTTGGCGTTGGCTGCAACGTTGACTGACATGTCGGCTTTGCCTTCGACGCAGCCGATGAAACCTGCTGCGCTGGCGGTCTCATACGGTGCGCGTTCGGTGTCTGTACTCAACAAATGTTGTTCGAGCAGGGAGACAATCACATCGGATTTGGTGCGTTTCGTATCGACGCAATAAGTCGCCAAGGCTTGTTCAACGCGGTGCGGCAATCGGACGGTGGTGGTCATTTTGCGATTCCTTTCGGCAAATGTATTACCCATAATACACACCGCAAAACGACAAGGCAAGCGGTGAAACGATTATGAAAACTGGGCTTGAAGTTGCCCGGTCAGCGCCTTAACGACGGCGACAACGCTTGCATTGGCCGACAGCGCGGACACTTGCGTCACGGCCATGCCTGCGTAGCCGCAGGGATTGATCGCTGTGTAGGGTTGCAAGTCCATATCGACGTTAATTGATAGCCCGTGATAGCTGCATCCACGCTTGATGCGCAAGCCGAGTGCGGCAATTTTTGCGCCGCGCACATAAACACCGGGGGCGCCTGCCAAGCGCTCGCCGGCGATGTTGAATTCGGCCAATGTGTCGATGATGGCTTGTTCGATTTGATGGACAAATTCGCGCACTTTAAGATTGCGGCGACGCAGGTCGAGCATCAAATAGGCGACGATTTGACCGGGGCCGTGGTAGGTGATTTGGCCGCCGCGATCAACTTGCGCGACGGGGATTTTTGTCTCCGCGATTAAGTGTTCGGGCTTGCCGGAAAGCCCTTGAGTGAATACTGGCAGGTGTTCGCAAAACCAGATTTCGTCGGGCGTATTTTCGTCGCGCGTGGCAGTGAAATCTTGCATCGCGGCGAAGGTCGGCGCGTATTCTACGCGGCCGAGCTGGCGAAAAATTAACGGGGCGTCCACGACAAAAATTACAACACGACTCTGACCATATGATGCGCGCTTAGATCGGTGTAGAGCGCGTCGAGTTGCGCTTGCGAAGTGGCGCGCACAGTACAGGTGAGCGAGAGATATTTTGCGCCACTGGATGGGCGCATTTCCATGCTCGCCGGATCAAAATCCGGCGCATGGCGGAGCACCACGGCGAGCACTTGCTGCGCGAAATCCGGCGCGGCATCACCCATAATTTTTAGCGGAAAATCGGAAGGGAATTCGATTAAGGTCGGTCTATCCATGGCGCATTACCTCGTGTTTGTAGGTTTGATACCAGGCCAGCATTTTGCTGTGGATGGGCCAGCGTGATGGGCGTTGGTTGTATCCCCTCCCCCGGCCCTCTCCCGCAGGGGGAGAGGGGGAAAGAAACGGCGTGTCGTCAGCACCAACTGGCAAGTTCACTCCAATGTCCTTTCCATCCAGCGTTGCAATCGGCAAAATTTCTTTGGTCGAAGACGCCATCCAGAGCTCATCGGCATTGCGTGTTTCGGCTTCGCTGATGTCGCGCACGATGACTGGCAAGCCGTGAGTGGAGGCAAGTTCCAGCACGATATCGTAGGTGATGCCGGGCAGGATTCGATGGTCTTTTGGTGGTGCGAATAACACGCCTTCTTTGATCACAAAAATGCTGGATGCTGAACCTTCGGTGAGCAAACCATCGCGGAACAAAATGGTCTCGACACAGCCTAGTGCGACTGCGTGTTGGCGCAGCAAACAATTGGCAAGTAGTGAGGTGGTTTTCAAATCGCAACGCGACCAGCGCGTGTCGATAGTGCTCACCGTTGCGATACCTTTTTCTATCATCACGGCTGGCGGCGTGGTCAGCGGTTCGGCCATCAACATCACCGTCGGCTGTATCACTGCGGGGAAGGCATGATTGCGCACGGCCATAGGCCCACGGGTGACTTGAATATAGATGGATTGATCTTCCCACTCGGCATCGGTGGCAAGTTTCAAAATCAAGGCACTCCATTGGGCTGGCGAATGGGGATTGGCCAGTGCCACACCATCGAGACTGTGTTGCAATCGGGCGAGATGTTCATCAAGGCGAAACGGCTTTCGCGAATACACAGGGATGACTTCATACACGCCATCGCCAAACAAAAATCCGCGATCCATGACTGAGACTTTTGCCTCGGCTGGAGCTATCCATTCGCCGTTGAGATAGATTAAGGTAACTTGTGGTGTCATGAGTCGAATCTTGCGCGCATTGGCCTAGCGGAACAACAGGCGCAACCAGTCCCAGAAGCGGCGGAAGATATTGCCTTCTTCGACCGCTTCCAATGCCACCACCGGGTAGCTGCCCCATGGTTTGCCATCGACACTCAGCGTTAGCGTAGCGAGTTCAGTACCGGCCGCAACGGGCGCTATGAGTGGCGGACGCTGGTCGAGTTGCTGGGTGATTTTCGACGTCGATCCTCGTGGCACCGAAATAGTGAAGTTATCGGTGAAGCCGACTTTGACACTTTGAGCGGCGCCTTTGAATACTTCAATCTCGGCGACGGTCTGACTTTTCTGAAACAATTGAACTGACTCAAAGGCGAGGTATGCCCAGTTCAATAACTTGATCGAGTCATCGGCGCGCGCGGCGTCAGATGGCGTGGCAAGTACCACCGCAATCAGTCTTTGCGAGCCACGCAGCGCAGTGGAAATCAGGCAATAGCCCGCTGCATTTGAATGTCCGGTCTTCAAACCATCCACTGACGGGTCTAGCCATAACAAGCGATTCCGGTTGTGTTGCAAGATACCTTGCGAGCGATATTCCTTGATTGCATGAATGGCATGGGTTTCCGGATGATCACGCACCAACGCGGCGGCGAGCTTGGCCAAGTCACGGGCGGTTGAGTAATGGCGTGGTTCGGCGTTGTCAAAAAATCCACTTGAATTCAAAAAGTGGGTGTCGTTCAAACCGAGGCGCTTGGCTTCACTATTCATTCGCTCAGCGAAAGCCTCTTCACTCCCTGCCGCCGCCTCGGCAAGTGCGACAGAGGCGTCGTTACCGGATTGAATCACCATGCCTTTGAGCAAGTCTTCAACCGTGCTCATGCTGCCGACTTGCAAGAAGCTGCGCGACCCATAAGTGCGCCAGGCGCGCTCGGAGATGACAACTTTTTGATCCGGCAACAGCGATTTATTTTTCAGTGCAGAGGCAACTAAATAAGTCGTCATCACTTTGGTGAGCGAAGCCGGTTCGAGTTTTAGATCTGCTTCTTGCGAGGCCAAAATCTGACCGGTCTGGTAGTCCATCACTACCCAGGCACGCGCGGTGAGAGTTGGAACAGGAAGCGCTTGGGCGTTCGCGGCTGAGCTAAAACTTGAAACAAAGACAAACAACAGAACAAAGAAAAAACGCATGGTAATTGGGCGGCGCATAAACCGCTAAGAGTTGAGAAAATTGTTACTGAGGTGAACTTGGAGGCGAGCTAATGGCCAGTGCTGTCTTTACCCCAAAGGTATCGGTGAGCACCTGTGCGGCGCGGCGGGCGGAAGCAATATCGGGCCAAGGGCCAAGCTGCAGCCGATGTAAGTCACCCGAGCTTTTTATGATCAATTTGTCACCCATCTCGCCAAGCTCGCGCGCCAAGTGAGCCTGCAACGCTTGGGCGTTGGTGAGGTTGCTAAAGGCGCCCAGCTGAATATATTGTCCACCAGCTACGGTGATGGTGGGTAAAGGTATCGCTGGCGCGCTTGCTACGGGTTTCGGTGGAACCTCAGTCAGTGTGGTGACGGGAGGTGTTGCAGTGCCGCCGGGTCGCACAGTTTCAACAATCACCGGCGTGCTACCTTCGCCGATGTAGTCGAGCTTCCACGCAGCAGTGTAGGACAAATCAATGAGACGACCGGCGTGAAACGGGCCGCGATCATTGATGCGCACAATCACTGATTTTCCATTCGCCGGATTGGTAACGCGAACATAGGACGGAATCGGCAAAGTGGGGTGTGCGGCGCTCATGCCGTACATGTCGTATGGCTCGCCACTAGAGGTTTTTTGGCCGTGAAATTTTCGTCCGTACCAACTCGCGACACCGCGCGCTTGGTAGCCGTCGGCGGATTTCATCGGGGTGTAATCGCGACCCAACACGGAATAGGGATTATTGGCAAAGCGATGCAGTGGTTCGGCTTTTGGTGTCGCATCGGGAATCGCATCCAGGTCGTTCGGCGCATTGGCACCAGGGCCGTCGTCCTGGTAATAGCCACCGCCACGCTTGGTCACCACGGCGGGTTTGCGCGGTGCAGGTTTGCCAGTTGGTGCTGGTAGTACGCCGTTGTTGGCGTCAGTCGGCGCGACAACCACTGGCGCTGTGCTGCGCACATCAACAGGCTTTGGTGGCTGGCTGCCGCAAGCACCCAACAGGAGAGTCAAGGCAACCAAATAAATCTGCCGCATCACTTTTGCACCAACATGCGATTCTTGTGTATCGACATCAAAATTCCGATGCCTGAAAGCAATGTCACCAACGCCGTACCGCCATAGCTAATCAGTGGCAGCGGCACGCCGACCACCGGCAAGATACCCGACACCATGCCCATATTCACAAACGCATAGGTGAAGAAAATCATGGTGATTGCGCCGGCCAACAGCCGCGAAAAAAGTGTCGCGGCGTTGGCGGCGATCATCAGCATGCGGCCAATCAGCAAGGCATACAGCGTGAGTAGCACTAGATTGCCGAGCAGACCAAACTCCTCGGAGAACACGGCGAAAACAAAATCCGTATGTCGCTCAGGCAGGAAATCCAATTGCGCTTGCGTACCTTCGCGCCAACCCTTGCCCAGCAAGCCGCCGGAGCCAATGGCGATGGTCGATTGAATGATGTGAAAGCCTTTGCCTAGTGGGTCTTTTTCGGGGTCGAGCAAAGTCAAAATTCTGGCGCGCTGATAGTCGTGTAATAAGGTCCACGCCACCGGTGCAGCGGCCACCGCTGAGACGGCCATTGCGGCCAGAATTTTCCATGGCAGACCGGCAAAAAAGATGACATAGAAACCGGCGGCAAGCACCAAAATCGCCGTACCCAAATCCGGCTGCCGGGCAATGAGTGCTACCGGCAGCAGCAGCAAAATCGCCGCGACCGCGAAATCGCGCATGCGCAACATCGCTTCGTGGCGCTGGAAAAACCACGCCAACATCAACGGCATGGCAATCTTCATTAGTTCCGACGGTTGCGCCCGCATCACGCCCAAATTCAACCACCGTCGCGCACCTTTGGCCACATCGCCAAAAAGCGCGACAGCAATCAACAACAAAATGCCCAGCACATAAATCGGAATCGCAAAATGCATCAATCGTTGCGGCGGCACTTGCGCCAAGAAACGCATCATCGTTAGTGCCACACAGACATTCAGCAGTTGAGCGCCGAGGCGTTCCGGTGAAGCGCTGCCCATGATGCCGGTGGCGAGCAACAGCAACAGGGTGGTGATCAGCATCAAGGGACCATCGATAGGAGCAATCAACCGCTCCCAGTATTTGCGCACAATGGAGAAATTAAATCCGTTCATGGACTGTCCTCCGATGCAGCTTCATCTTCTTTCGCGGGACCCGGCGGGCGTTTGCCTAACAAATAGTAATCGAGCACCAAGCGCGCAATCGGTGCTGCTGCCGCTGCTCCAAATCCGCCATTTTCAACCAATATGGCGAGCGCTATTTTTGGCTCGTCGGCAGGTGCAAAAGCGATGAACAAGGCGTGATCGCGCAATTCTTTTTTTACGCCCAGCGCTTTGTAGTCTGCGCCTTTTAGTGAAAACACTTGCGCGGTACCAGTTTTTCCAGCGGCGATGTATTGGGCGCCGGCAAACGCACGGGCGCCGGTACCTTCTTTGTTCACACCTATCATCGCGTCGCGAATGACATCCAAATGCTCAGGCTTTAGATCCAATGTGCGCAGAGGTGTAGGTTCAATTTTGGTCCGCTCACCAGTTACCGTATCGGTAATGTAATTGACTAGGTGTGGGCGAAACATTACCCCTCGATTTGCAATCACCGCTGTCGCCTGCGCGAGCTGGATCGGGGTGTAAGCGTTGTAGCCTTGACCAATACCTATCGATACCGTTTCACCGGCGTACCACTTTTGTTGCTCGGGTTTTCGGAAGCGCTTTTTCTTCCATTCTTGCGATGGCAGTATGCCTTCCGACTCGCCTTCAATATCAATACCGGTGCGCTGACCAAATCCTAGCTGTGCCATGAAGTTGGAAATATTGTCGATGCCCATATCATTGGCCAGCGCGTAGTAATACGTGTCGCAAGATTGAACGATGGACTTGTACATATCCACCGAACCGTGGCCGCCTTTTTTGTCGTCGCGAAAAGTGTGACCGCCGAAGTTAAAAAATCCCGGATCGTAAATGACTTGCTCGGCACGCCGCTTGCCCACCGTCAGCGCCGCCAAGGCCATGAACGGCTTAAAGGTTGAGCCCGGCGGATAGGCGCCGTTGAGCGCACGATTAACCATCGGCTTGTCGGGAGAGTCGTTAAGCTCACGCCAATTGGCACTATCGATGCCGTCGACGAATAGGTTTGGATCGTAAGTCGGCGTCGATACCAGCGCCAACAACCCGCCGGTCGATGGTTCGATAGCGACCAGCGCACCTTTGCGATCGCCAAACGCTGTCTCGGCAATGCGCTGCAATTCGGCGTCAATCGTTAGCGTCAGATTGTTACCGGCAATCGGTGCGGTGCGCGCCAAAGTGTGCACCGCGTGACCACCAGCGTCCACTTCAACTTGTTCAAATCCGGCGATGCCGTGCAGCGCGAATTCGTACTTTTGTTCCAGACCTGATTTGCCAAAATGCTCTGTCCCGCGATAGTTGGCCTCTTGTTCCTGTTTCTCGATTTTGTCAATATCGTGATCAGTCACACGGCCGATGTAACCGACGATATGCGAAGCGAATGCGCCGCCCGGGTATTGGCGGAACAAGCGCGCTTTGATTTCAATACCGGGAAAGCGATAACGCTGCGCGGTGAATATCGCCACTTCGGCATCGGTCAAGCGGGTACGGATAGGTAAGGATTCAAAGTTACGGCTTTCTTCAAGCAACTTCTTAAAACGCTTTCTATCCTTTGGCTGCACCTCGATGATTTGCCCTAAAGCATCAATCATTTGATCCAGATTTTTGGCTTTCGAGGGCGTAATTTCCAGCGTGTAGGCGGCGTAACTGCGCGCCAGCACCACGCCGTTGCGATCAAGTATCAGCCCACGATTGGGAACGATGGGCACCAGCGAAATCCGATTGTCCTCGGCGCGCGTAGTGTAGTAATTGTTTTGGATGATTTGCAGCCAGATAAAGCGCATTAACAGCGCGGCAAAACAAAGCAACACAAAGCCACCAGCAACGGTAAGACGAGCACGAAAGCGCTCAAGTTCTTCGCGCGGATTTTTAAATTCCATCGTGAGTCAAAAGCTTTAGGTGGGACAACCAGACCGAGCGCTGCAAATATCGGGCGCAGCGAGCCAATCAGAAGCCCGCCCCGGGGCGGGATGGGGTGGGGGGATCGATTTACCCGCCCATAGCACCGTCGGAAATAAGAAGACGCCAAATTTCATGATTCGAGGAGGTTCATCGGAGCCATGAGCGTTAGATGGGCCGGTGTACGTCTTTATCTTCTGGCTGGAATTGCGGCAACAGAAGTACATGCGTCAGCGGATGCCATAGCGCCGTTGCCGTAAAGCTGGAGAGGAACCACCACAGGCCGGGGAACTCGGCACCCGCCACCATCCGTGCAATAACCATGATGAGCTGCGTCGCCAGCAGCATCGGTAAAACATGTATCGCTTGTTGCGCCAAAGGAAACCACAAAATCCGTCTTGATAGCGTCGCCGCAGTGAACGCCAGAACCACATAGGCCAGTGAATGCTGGCCCATCACACTGGCATCGGCGACATCCATCACCAAGCCTAAAACAAAGGCGGCACCCATACCAACACGCAACGGCTGGTGAATGCACCAAAACACTAAGGTCAGAGCGACCCAATCGGGGATACCGGGAAAGCGCCCAAATGGAATCAGGTTCGCCAACATGGAGGCGAACAAGGTCAGCACAATAAAGGCCACGCTGACGGGGCGCAAAATCCGATTGGATGCGTTGCTGGCTTGCGATCCACTCATGATCTTTTCCCTTGCCTGACGTTTAGCTTATTAGCATTCATCTGCGACGCCTTTCTGCCTTGATGCTGGTCACGCTGCGTTTAGTTTTTGCGTCGGTTTCCGGTTCTTCAGGACGCTCCGGCAAGCCCGTACGCGAACCCATCACCAGCACCAAACCACGGCGCTCAACGCCCGCCAGTGGCGCGCAGCGGATGCGCGAAAAAGAACCGGAATTGCTGCGATCAATTTCGATGACTTTGGCCACCGGCAAGCCCGGCAAATACACGCCATCAAGTCCCGATGTGATGAGCACATCGCCGATTTCCACTTCAGCGTTGGTAGCGAGAAAGCGCAATTCCATCACGCCCGCGCCCGCACCTTCGAGCACGGCGCGCAGACCATTGCGCTGTACTTGAATCGGAATTGCTTGCTCTTTATCGGTTAGCAAAGACACTTCGCTGGTCAGCGGAAAAACGCGCACCACTTGACCAATCACCCCGATTTCATCAACCACCGCTTGACCAGCTTCGATGCCTTGCTGCGCTCCCTTGTCGATAATCACGCGGCGCGCAAATGGATCACGCGCGGCGTACAAAATTTCGGCGATGCGACCCTCAACCGGATGACGTTCTTTCATTTCCATCAGCACGCGCAACCGGCGATTTTCATCTTCGAGATGCTTTTGTCGCAACAACAAATTTGCGGTATTGAGCTGTTGCTGGCGCAGTCGTTCGTTCTCCCCGATTAGCGACGACAAACGGCTGAAATAATTGCTTACATCGCCACCGGCATCAATTGGTAAATAGGCCACTCGTTGCAAAGGCCATGCGGCAGTGGCGACGGCCAGGCGCACCCATTCAAGCGTGCGAAAACGCAAGTCCGTAATCAGCAGCGCGAGCGATAAAGCAATGAAGAAAATTAGTCGCGCAACCGGTGCCAATCCTCGACGGAAAAATGGCGGTGGCGCGTGACCAGCAACAGACATCAAAGGACTAACCCCTTAGGCGAACAACTCGGCTAACTACGCGGCGCAAGGCTTTGCGCCATCATGACAAACTACTTCAGCCAGGGCTTATTCGTTAGCGAAGATACTGCCGAGTTTGTCCATCTTTTCCAGTGCGATACCGGAGCCACGGGCGACGCAGGTCAGCGGGTCGTCAGCGACAATCACCGGCAAGCCTGTCTCTTCAGTCAGCAAACGATCCAAATCGTTAAGCAATGCGCCACCGCCAGTGAGTACCAAGCCACGCTCCGCTATGTCTGCGCCCAATTCCGGTGGCGTCTTTTCTAGTGCGTCTTTGACCGCTTTAACCACTTGATTAAGCGGCTCGGAGAGCGCTTCTAAAACTTCGTTGGATGAAATCGTAAATTTGCGTGGAATGCCTTCGGCGCGATTGTTGCCCGAAACTTCCATCTCTTTCACTTCTGATCCCGGGAAGGCCGAGCCGATGGTTTTCTTGATGTTCTCGGCTGTGTTATCGCCAATTTGCATGCCGTAGTTGCGGCTGATGTAGGAGATGATGGCTTCGTCAAACTTATCACCGCCAACTCGCACCGAGCTGGCGTAAACCATGCCGCCGAGCGAGATCACGCCGACTTCGGTGGTGCCACCGCCAATGTCGACCACCATCGAACCGGTCGCATCCGATACCGGCAAACCAGCGCCAATCGCAGCGGCCATCGGCTCTTCGATCAAATACACCTGCGAAGCACCGGCACCCAACGCCGACTCGCGAATGGCGCGGCGCTCAACTTGAGTAGAGCCGGAGGGCACGCAAATAATGATGCGCGGCGATGGTGAAAAAAGTCGCGATTCATGCACGCGCTTGATGAACTGTTTGAGCATTTGCTCGGTCACTGTGAAATCCGCAATCACGCCATCTTTGAGCGGGCGGATGACTTGAATTTCTTTCGGATTGCGACCCAGCATGATCTTGGCTTCACGCCCGACGGCTTGAATAGTTTTCTTGGCGTTAGGACCGCCCTCGGTGCGTATTGCGACCATCGACGGCTCGTCGAGCACGACACCTTTGCCACGCATGTAAATCAGAGTATTGGCAGTGCCAAGGTCAATCGCTAAATCGTTTGAAAAATAGGAGCGTAAAAAGCCGAACATCGATATTCCAGTAAAAGGGAGAGCGGGTTAAATAAGGGCGGGGCGGATTTGTTTGGGTAAAGCTGCTCAAACCGCGATAAAACAAGGCGTGTGCGGATTGAAAATCACCCGCTATGATAAACCATCGCGCCGTGCAAAATCGGCGAAAATGCTGCTCTTAGCCCCTTAATTCACGTCTGATTCATCACTTATTATCATGTCTCTAAGCCCAGCCGAGCTGATTCGCATCGCCCAACTTGCTCGAATTGACCTGCCTTCCGCCGAAATTGAGCCGACTTGCGCTCAACTCAACCATATTTTTGGCTTTATCGAGCAACTGCGTGCCGCACCGACCGATGGCATAGCGCCAATGTCGCACGCGGTCGAGCTCTCGCAACGTTTGCGCGATGATGTGGTCACCGAAACCAATCAGCGCGAGAAATTTCAAGCGATTGCGCCGGACACCGAAGGTGGTTTGTATTTGGTGCCGAAGGTGATGGAATGAAACAAATGCATACGGCATCACTTGCCGAGTTGTCCGCAGCGCTACATGCCAAACAATTTTCTGCGGTCGAATTGGCGCAGTTTTTTTTATCGCGCACGGAAAAATTCGATGGCGATTTGAACGCGTTTATCAGCACCGACGCGGATAAAACTTTGGCGATGGCGCGCGCGGCGGATGAACGAATTGCGCGTGGCGAAGCCGGCGCACTCACCGGCATTCCGGTGGCTTACAAGGATTTGTTTTGTGTCGATGGTTGGCGCGCCACTTGCGGCTCACGAATATTGGAAAATTTTGTCGCACCCTACGATGCGCATGTGGTCGCGCAACTCAATGCGGCCGGCATGGTGACGTTGGGTAAGCTCAACATGGATGAATTCGCGATGGGTTCGTCGAATGAAAATTCATACTACGGCGCGGTGAAAAATCCTTGGGATTTGTCGCGCGTGCCGGGTGGTTCATCCGGTGGCACAGCGGCCGTGGTAGCAGCGCGACTGGCGCCGGTAGCGTTGGGCACCGACACCGGCGGTTCAATACGCCAGCCCGCCGCATTTTGTGGATTAACCGGACTGAAACCGACTTACGGACGAGTTTCGCGCTACGGCATGGTGGCTTACGCCTCCAGCCTTGATCAAGCCAGCCCGATGGCGAAGTCGGCGGAAGATTGCGCGCTGTTGCTCACCGCGATGACCGGTTTTGATGCACGCGATTCGACTTCTTTGCAACGCGAGACTGAGGATTTTTCGGCGCGCTTGAATGAGCCACTTAAAGGTCTGCGAATTGGTTTGCCGCGCGAATATTTCGCCGACGGATTGGACGATGATGTGCGGCTGGCAATTGAATCGGCGCTCACGGAATTGCGTGCGCTGGGCGCAATCACTGTCGAGGTAACTTTGCCCAACGCGGCGCTTTCCTTGCCTGCGTATTACGTGATCGCACCGGCCGAAGCCAGCTCGAATTTGTCGCGTTTTGATGGCGTGCGTTATGGCTACCGTGCGCCGGAGTACAAGGACTTGAACGACATGTACGCCAAGACTCGCGCGCAAGGTTTTGGTGAGGAAGTGAAGCGGCGGATTTTGATGGGTACGTATGTTTTGTCGCATGGCTACTACGATGCGTTTTACTTGAAGGCGCAAAAAATTCGTCGATTGATTGCTAACGATTTTCGTGCCGCATTTGAACAGTGCGACGTGATTGTCGGCCCGACTACACCGACAGTCGCCTTTCCCTTGGGTGACAAGACCGACGACCCGGTGCAGATGTATTTGGCCGACATTTATACGATATCGAGCAACCTTGCGGGCTTGCCGGCGATGTCGATTCCTTGCGGCGTCGGGCAACACGATATGCCGGTGGGCTTGCAAATTATCGGACCGTGGTTTTCCGAATCAAAAATGCTAAACGTTGCACATCAGTATCAGCAAGCCAGTGATTGGCACACGCGATTGCCGGAGATGGCACGATGAACTCAGTTGCTAACTTTGCGAAATGGGAAGTCGTGATTGGGCTGGAAACTCACGCACAATTACGCACGCAATCGAAGATTTTCTCCGGCAGCAGCATCGCCTTTGGTGCCGCGCCTAACGCGCAGGCCAGTGCGGTAGATATCGCGTTGCCAGGTGTGTTACCGGTGCTCAACCGCGAAGCTGTGGTGTGTGCGATCAAGTTTGGTTTGGCTGTTGGCGGAACAGTTGCGCCGCGCTCGATTTTTGCGCGCAAAAATTATTTTTATCCGGACTTACCCAAGGCCTATCAGATTAGTCAGTTTGAATTGCCGGTGGTAGTTGGCGGCTCGCTCGACGTGTCAGTTGGTGCTGGTGCGGAGTCTCGGCTTAGTACAGCCGAGCCGCTACACAGGCGCGAAGCAGTACTTCGCGAAACCCCCGTTCCGCCGCCGTCTAAACATATCCGACTAACCCGCGCTCACCTCGAAGAAGATGCCGGCAAGTCCCTGCACGAAGACTTCCACGGCAAGACCGGCATAGATTTGAATCGTGCCGGGACACCACTGTTGGAAATCGTTACCGAGCCGGATATGCGCTCAACAGCGGAGGCGGTAGCCTATGCCAAAGCCTTGCATGCGTTGGTGCGCTGGATCGGCATTTGCGATGGCAATATGGCCGAAGGCTCGTTTCGCTGTGATGCCAATGTGTCGGTGCGTCCTTTTGGCCAAGCTGAATTTGGCACCCGGCGCGAGATCAAAAACTTGAACTCGTTTCGCTTCATGCAGCAAGCGATCGACTACGAAATCGCTTGGCAGATTGCCGAAATTGAAGACGGTCGCAAAATTACTCAAGCCACCGTGCTGTTCGATCCCGACACCGGCGAGACGCGCTCTATGCGCAGCAAAGAAGACGCGCACGATTACCGATATTTCCCCGATCCCGATTTATTGCCGCTGGATATTTCGCCTGAATGGGTAGCGGAAATTGGTGCGCAAATGCCGGAGTTGCCGCAAGCGATGCAAGCGCGATTTTGTGCGCAACACGAACTGTCGGCTTACGACGCAGCTTGCTTGACGGCAAGCCCTGAACTCGCTGCATATTATGAGAACACAGTGCGAGAAGCTGGCATCGCACAAGCAAAAATCTGCGCCAATTGGGTGATGGGAGAACTGTCGGCACGTTTGAGCCGCGATGAAACCGACATTGCGCAGTCGCCGGTTTCACCTCTGATGTTGGCCAGCATCGTGCGCCGCATCGCCGATCAAACCATTTCCAACAAAATCGCCAAGGAAATCTTCGACGCGCTGTGGCAAGGTGAAGGCGCAGATGCCGATACCGTCATTGACGCGCGCGGCTTGCGGCAAATTTCTGATGTCGGCGCGATTGAAGCACTCGTCGAAGAAGTGCTCGCCGCCAATCAAAAATCCGTTGAAGAATTCCGCGCTGGAAAAGAAAAAGCCTTCAATGCACTAGTCGGTCAGGCAATGAAGGCTACCAAAGGTAAGGCCAATCCGCAGCAAGTCACCGACTTACTGCGCAAAAAACTCAGCGCGTAACGACGACGCCTACGGCTTCTTGGCTTCGACCGGTGCGGGTGCCGCAACCGCGGGTTTTGCTTCTGCCGGTTTAGCGGGGGTCGGGCTAGGAGCAGTGATGCCTTTGAGCTCACGGAATTTCTTACGCTCATCAGCAAATTTGGCAGTGACCAAACCTATGTCACGCTTTCGGGTATCCAGCACCACACGCTTGGCTGCGGTAGCGGCTTCCAAATCACGGATTTTTGATTTCAGGTCGGATGGCAATTCTTTGCCTTTATAGAACTCTTTTTCGGCGCTGGTTTTGGCGAGATTCTTTTCGGCATTAACTACCGCTTGCTCGGCTTCTTTAATCAGCTTGTCGACTTCACGTAGCGAGCGATCACGTGCTGCATCGATGTCAGCCTCAGAAGCATAGGTCGACAGCAGCGCCAGATTTCGCCGACGCTCTTCAGCTTTGGCCTTTTCTTCAACGAGCTTGCGCTCAGTTTCAGCGGCGCGCCGTGCCTGTTGTTCCGGCGTTAGCGGTGCCTCGACTTTGTTGATCACATAGCCTTTGTTGTCGCGCTCTTCATAGGCGCGGCGTTCGCATTCTTTGGGCACGAAATCGCCGCAGACCTTGCGCCCGTTGGCATCGTCGCAGCAATAAATTCGTGCTTCTTGCGCAAACACTGGCGACGCAAATAGCGCGGCAGCGGAGATTAAGCTAAGAGGAAGTAGCGAGTAGCGGCGCATTGCAGTCTCCCGAAAATCAGTTAATTCCAAGCGGCGCACCGTATTGCTCACGGTAGGCACGAATGGCATCCAAGTGGCATTCTAGTTCCGACTGGCCAGAAAGATAGCGGATGACATCGGCGAGCTTTGCCACGCTTATCACCGGAATGCCATAGCTATTCTCCACTTCCTGCACCGCCGACAGCGCACCGGTGCCGCGCTCTTGTCGGTCCAACGCAATTACCACGCCGACTGGTGTCGCGCCTGCGGCTCGGATCATCTCGACCGACTCACGCACCGACGTTCCCGCCGAAATTACGTCGTCAATGATTAGCACGCGTCCGCCGGCGCCAGTCAGTGGCGCGCCAACCAGCGTGCCGCCTTCACCATGATCCTTGGCTTCCTTGCGGTTATAGGCAAATGGCGTATTACGACCCATGCCAGACAAAGCCATCGCCGTGCCAGCAGCCAGCGGAATGCCTTTGTAGGCCGGGCCAAACAAGGTGTCAAAGCCGAGCCCCGAGGCAATTATCGCCTTGGCGTAAAACTCGCTCAGTTGGCGCAGAGAATCGCCATCGTTAAACAATCCGGCATTGAAAAAATATGGCGAGACACGACCCGCCTTGGTGGTGAATTGGCCGAAGCGCAACACGCCTTTGGCGCGAACGAAGTCAATAAATTCGTTGATGAAGTCATTGCGAATTTCGTGGCTAGAATTCATGCAGTTCAACGCCCCTGTTGCCCGTTATTCAATCGGAGAATTCTACATGCAACGCCCCAATTCAACGACCTTGCGAGTCGTCTCGCTCAATTTCAATGGCATCCGTTCTGCCGCCAAAAAAGGTGCGTTTGAATTTCTTGAAGCGCATCAGGCTGACATCGTTTGTGTGCAGGAACTAAAGGCACAGCACGAAGATATCCACGGCGTCGATGGCGCCAACTTCGCAGCACCAACTCACCCATGGAGCGCCTTTCATTGCGCCGAGAAAAAAGGGTACAGCGGTGTCGGCATCTACGCGCGGCAAACGCCGGACAAAACCATCCACGGCTTTGGCGACGCCGAATTCGATGCCGAAGGCCGCTACATCCAAGCCGACTTCGGCAAGCTCTCCATCATCTCGCTGTATTTGCCCTCCGGTTCCAGTTCCGACGAGCGCCAACAAGCCAAGTTTCGCTTTCTTGAACGATTCTTGCCCACGGTCAAAAAACTGGTCAAGGCGGCGAAAAAGGATGGCCGCGAAGTGCTGATCTGCGGCGACTGGAATATCGCCCACACCGAACAGGATTTGAAAAACTGGAAATCCAACCAAAAAAATTCCGGCTTCCTGCCCGAAGAGCGCGCCTGGTTGTCCGGCTTATTCGACAATCTCGGTCTAATCGACATCCATAGAAAGCTAGCCCCTGAGGCCACAGGCGAGGCCTACACCTGGTGGTCCAATCGCGGCCAAGCATGGGCCAACAACGTCGGTTGGCGCATCGATTACCAAATCGGCACGCCGGGGATAGCGGTGGCGGCAAGGCGAGTAGAAGTCTACAAAGCCCAGCGTTTTTCCGATCATGCGCCGTTGGTGATTGATTATGAGTGGAGTCTTTGATACTACCGTCCGGTAAGTACCAAAACTAACACGCAAAACTGTCGCCCTATAACAAGATAACCACCGCGTGAACATACTGCCGAGGCTTACCTGTAAAACGCGCGTGCTTCTCGCAGGCATGATTACACTGGTGTCGTCTAGCCTCGTCGCAGGGACGCCTGCCCTGGACAAGGCAGTGGCGACTTGGGCAGCACCAGAAAAATTGCCAATGTACGTGTACACGCTCGCGGACCTGAATGGCGACTCCGTACTCGATGCGGTCATCCTGATTCGTGATCCAGTCTATTGTGGTTCTGGTGGATGTCGCATGATTATCCTCAAAGGCACGACCGAAGGATTTAGCCCTGTATCGACCAGTACGATTACTCGCGAGCCGATTCTTCTTTTGCCGGAAGTGCGACACGGATGGCGTACTTTGTCGGTCTTGGTTGCGGGTGGAGGCGCGCTGCCAGGTCAAGTGCTAATGCGGTTTAATGGCGCCGCGTACCCGTCTAATCCATCTCTTCAGGTACGGGCAATACCTAAAGACATGAAAGGTGCCCAGACCCTAAAATTTAACTAGAGCAATTAATGAATTAATGGAGCCAATCTCGTTTCCTTGCTATGACAGTTGAACAACCCACAGAAATTGATTTAATTGGAATCGACAATGCCACAGGTGCCGTGCACCTAACAGTAGCTGATCATTTGGAATGGAATCGTGATCATATGATTACACTCCAAGAGAAGCTCAATGCTTATCTGGCATTTATTGAGAGTGGAGAAATCTTCTCTACTTATCCTTATGCTAGCGAGAGGGAGATATTGATAAACCTAGTGCTGAAGTACAGGCCAAACGATGAAGCTATTGTGTTCCTCACAAAGATTTCCGTAGCCATAAATAACTCTGGCTTTGCATTTCACTATGGTCCCTCGCCTGCGGGTTACGAGCATGACCAAGGCTGATCGAAAAGTCAGGCTCGACCTTTCGTTCTAAATCAGGCTGCATCCAAATGTCATTATTTACTAAGCTCAAGAACGCTCTGCCTCCTAAGACGCCGGAGACTGTACCCACCACATCATTTGATCGAGAGTTATTCATCTACGTCAAGATTCCAGAATCAATAATGCCAATCGACCGTGGCACCAAATATGAAGATCCTCTAGACGACCGCCTCGCGGAGGCAAAGCTTGGCGCTGTGTCCGGTGGGGGTTCCCAATTAGGTGAGGTCATGCCAAACGGACAACGTTTGGTCACTGCTTGCGGAATTGACATCAACGTGAAAAATCTCCCTGAAGCGCTTGCGCTGCTGCACATAGAATTGCCAAAGCTGGCTGCTCCTGTCGGAACGGAACTTCACTACACGCAGCACGGCACTCGATTGCAGGACGAATATTTGTCTGACGGTTGGCTATTACGCCAACCTAGAACGTTCCTACATCCCGGTTTCGGTTGCTGATTAAAGGCGCCCGGCTGGATTGTTTTAGACCTTTTACAATTGCACATGCGCCGTTTTAAGCACACCTGTCGCCGACTATTTCTACTGACCGCCTGTTCCGTCTTTACACTTGCTGTCGCAGCAACTGCTGCGGAACAGACAGCGCCCATTGACCTACGCCCACACTGGAAGGTTGGCGATCAAGTTACGTACGCAATTGAACGTATCAAAACTACACAAAGGTCTGGGGCCGGGAAATCAGAGATGATTTCCCGATACAAAATCACTGTTAGCGTAGTAGAAGTGAATACCGAAGGGATTGTCCAGAATTGGATTGTAGAGACTGACCCACTGGAACAGATTACAAAGGAATTCGACGCTCCTTTGATATTGCTTCATGCCCTTTCGTCGCTTACTCTGGTTCTCCAACTCGATACGGATGCGGGCGTGGTTGCAGTTAAAAATTGGCGGGAAGTTCGTTCAAAAATTCAGCTGCTTTTAAGTAATTTGGATTCACCGGGGCTAATGAATCCGAGCAAGCGGAAAGCTGTTGAACTCTACAAGAATATTTTTGTGCAACTACTTACGAATGAGGCGCAAGCTTTATTCGTACTTACAAAGGAAGCACAAATATTGTTTTCTCCAATGGGCGGCCTTTACAGCTCTGGTGTCCTGATAGAGACCGCATCAGCAATCGAAACCCCTTTTTTCGCGGAAGGTATCCCTGCTACTTATCGCATAACCCCACTTGTGAGATCCGATCGGCCGAACATTCTCGTGTTGGAAGTAGTTGAAACACCCGACACAACAGAACTTGCTGTTTTCTCGAAAACAAAAGATCCTGTGTCACTAATGCGGACCGTGAATTATGAAATTGATATTCCGACTGCATGGCCAGTATCTGTGCTTTGGCAACAAAAACTTATTGCGCCCGGACAAGAGCGTTTTGAAAGCATGCGTTTTGATCGGCTGAAGTAGCTACGCATGGGTTTTCTTCCTTGGGAAAAGTGGCTTCCGCCCTACATATTCGGACCACTAATGTGTATCGGCTCCACTGCCTCCCTGATATTTTCATCAGATCTTGCTTGGTGGGAGTATTTGCTTTTGTCACTTGGTGCAGCGTATGGAGGATTTGGCTCGTGGGCTTGGTTCAAACACGGTCTAAATGTGTTCAGTACCGATGCACAAAGTAGTTCTGAGGTCAGATCGACGCTTCACCAATCAGTTCGCACTCGTCACTCTCACGGCTGGTTCTTGCTCACACTAATCACCTTGTCGACTACCGCGTTCATAGGGATTGCTGCCTATGCTGTGCTTCTCGTACACTCGCCACAATCGAACCACAACATTTCGAGTGCCACACTTACCGCAGTTCTTGCCGGCGTTGCACTAGTGCATTTCACCCAGGTGAATTCCCCTCACATCATCACTATTAGAGGTGCGCTCTTGTTACTTCGCAACGCTTTCATTTTTCTCTGTGCGCTTGGGATGATTGACGGAGGGTTGTATTTCTTTCTCCATCCAAACTCTGCATCTCAGCAAAGTGGGGTCGTTGACACACTGCTCTCTGCCTCCGGAGTGTCGAACTGGGTTCTCTTCACATCGATTGCCGCCTGGCTCATGACTTGGGTTGCAGAAGCTTGTCTTGTTTGGTCACTACTTTCCAAGGTGCTGGGCAGTGCAAAGACCTAAAATCAATCGAATCAGGATGGATTGTTAATGGACCGTTCCCAAACTAGAGTTGTTGATCCCGTCGCGAAGCAGCTACGCCTTGGCCTCGTGGGGTTCGCGGTTGCAGCTGTGGGTGTCACACTTGGATTCCTAGTCGACTATGGTCCTGACAATCCTCTTGCCTATGGCGCGTTCGGTCTAGCCGCTACTGGCGTTACCTTGGGTTTCGTTGCCGTCGCATGGGGCTGGGTTGCGTCATTCAAATTCACGGCGAGCCGCGCGCGCAGTAAAAATGACGACGCGCGGTAATCCTTCGCTCAGAAGTTATGCACAAAATGTTTAAGCGTTACTCCTTTGGCTTGCTGATGCTTTCCACCGGGACATTTGCTTTTGCTGCTCAAACCATCAATCCGCTTAATGAGTCCGACATTGAACGCGGTTGCGGTTGTAGCTTCCACGTCCCGTTCGCATCGGGCCACAAAGGAGATATGGTGCTTCAGTGGGAGATGGATTCACCGGCGACGATGCGAGTAGACGATCATGTCGAAAAACTAAACGTTGTTGAACTGCGTAAGCAAGTTCTGGGACAGCGACCAGAGCGAGTCGGAGACAAGGCGGGATTTCTACTTACTGGGAAACGAGCAAAGGTCAAGGTTGAGAACACTGCGATTGAGGTCTGAAAACCTGATGATGAATCTTGCGAATTCATTTTGTATCGGTCGCGTATCACGGTTACTACTCACAGCGGCACGAAAGTTATGAAGGCTTAGGGCAACTGTGGTTGTTAATCGTGGCGCATTGCTGTCGCCCTAAATCCATTTTGAGCACAACCCGCATCAACACGAAAGCGTGATCGATATGGAATGGCTAATGTACGGCGGACTCGGATTGGTCGGGATGATATTGGGGGAGCTAGCATTTCAGCCGATTCAACGGTTAATAATTGACCGGGACAAGACTACCGACCCGTTCTGGACGCGTTTTGTTCGCGTACTCGTTCTCTTGGCCTTTGGGTGTGCGGTGTTGATTGTTGGGTTTTATTTGCATGGAGAGTACTGAAAGTTTGCGGGCTCTATTATTTATTCCGGTGCTCGTGATTGATCGCAATTATCCAATGACGTCCCAATTCGCTAGTTGGTGCTGACGATACGCCGTCAATCAGACTCAGCTTGATCTAGCCAACTGGGTTAACCCGATAACTAGCTAGAAGTGTCGACGCTATATTGTTTCTCGTTGATTATTTTTGGAGCACTGCAATGAATCGACGCAATTTCTTGATTACGGCAGGCGCAACGACTGGCGCGCTCGCCGTGGCTGGTAGCGTGTGGTTAAACGTAGCGGCGAGTGATGAGGTTTTGACCATGGATGCGGTAGCCGAACGGCTGAATGGTTTTCGCGGCAAGGCGCTGGTTTCGTCGGGCAAATGGAGTCCGGCGCATGTGTTCAACCACAATGCGCAGAGTATCGATTATTCGATGGCGGGCTTTCCGGAAAGTAAAGGTGCGCTGTTTCAAAGCTTGTTGGGCAAACCGGCATTTGCTGTTTTCGCTGCGAAGCGCGAGATGCATCATGGCCTCGCCGAGCCGATACCGGGTGCGTATGAGATTTCCGATAGTGGAAATCTAGACGCGGCGATTGATAAATTTTTGGCCTCGATTGCCGCCTTCAAGGCTTTTGAAGGAGCACTCAAGCCTCATTTCGCGTATGGTGCCCTGAGCAAATCCGACTATGCTCTGGCGCACGCGATGCATTTTTTTAATCACCTGAGTGAAATTCGCGTTTCCGTTTAATACTGCCTAACGAACTGTTACTGATTGATTAAGGAGCGCCTGATCATGGATACAACTAATAGCCTTCAAAGCCGCCGCGAACGGATAGTGCTTGATCATTTTGCTGACGAAACCAAGCAGAATTTCGATGCAGTGCTGGCGACATTTCCGCATCCGCGTTACGAAGTCATAGCGACCGGCGATTTGTTCGACGGTCAGCCTGATGTTCGCAAATACTATGCAGAAACTCGTGCCGCGTTCCCTGACCAGCGTCATGAAATCATCCAACTACGCCATACCGATGATGCGGTGATTGTTGAGTTCTGGCTGCTCGGTACGCATAAAGGGCCGCTCAAAGGCATTCCGCCTACTGGCAATGCATTTCGCGTCAGAGTGGTGGCGTTTTTCATTTTCGATGGTGAAACGCTGGTCTGTGAGCGTATCTATTTTGATACGCTGACCATGCTCAAACAACTGCTGGTCGGTGTGCCGCCAGCGGCTATTCCAGCGCTGTTTGCTGGCCTGTTGGCTTAGTCATCGCCATTGCGCCGCACGCCTAAAGCCGGTACGCTTGCGGTTTTGCCAAATGGCTGCGTTTAACTGTAATTATCTTTAGGAGGAATCTATGAGTGAAATGAGTGAAGTGACGAAGGACAAACTGATTACCGATCTGAAATTGGTGATCATGGACACCGAAGAATTACTGCGCGCGACGGCGGGGCAGGCGGGCGACAAAATTGCCGATTTGCGTTTGAAGGCACAGGATCATTTGACCGCCGCAAAAATCAAATTAGCCGACGCTGAGACGATGGTGGTTGATAAGGCAAAAGCAGTTGGTCGTGCGACAGATGATTTTGTGCATGACAATCCTTGGCGCGCGGTGGGTGTTGCGGCCGGTATTGGTTTTGTCGCCGGGCTGTTGATTGGGCGTCGTTAAGATTTTTACGCTAAACCATTTCGCCGAATTTAGTTGCTGTTCATGAACGACCCACTGCGCGGCACGCCAGCCGGTTTGTTTTCCTCAGTACGCGGCTTGGGCGTCACCGCGCTGGCCCTGCTGGGCAATCGGCTGGACTTGCTCGGTACCGAGTTGGTCGAAGAGCGGGGTCGGCTATTGTCCTTAGTGACTTATGGCGCGGTGGCGTTGTTGTTGTTGGCGGCGGGACTGGTATTCCTGTCCGTGTTCATTACGGTGCTGTTGTGGGATTCCAACCGCTTGTTGGCCTTGGGCGTCTTCAGCGGATTGTTTTTGGCCGGTGGATTACTCGCGCTGGGCATGACTCTGGGCTTTGCCCGCGCGGGCTCCAAGCTGTTCGCGGCCAGCCTGGCTGAACTGCGCAAGGACGGTGACGCCATGCGTCCCGACAATCAAAACCGCTGAATTAACAAACCACGACAGACACAAGCGATGAATAACCTGGAAATCGCACTGAAAAAGCAGCGCTTGCTGATAAAAAGCGAACAGCTACGCAATGAATTTGGTCGCAACGGCCGTGGCATCAAACCAGCGTTTCAAGTCGCTGATGCAGGAGTCGCCGGGGTGCGTTGGTTGCAACGACACCCGGAGGTTATCATCGGAGTCGCCGTGACCTTGGTGGTGGCGAAACCGAAGGCGGTTTTGCGCTGGAGCCAACGGGCATACACTGGTTGGAAAACGTGGCAACAGATTTCAGGCTTTTTGGAACAAAATCGACCGCCACAGCGCTAGCCTTGCTTGCTGTGCGGGACAACATATAAGTTATTCGAGGAGAAAAACATGGGCGCTAACCCGATAGAAAATTTGGTCAATTCCAACCCCGCTGTTGCCACCACGGTAGCAGAATTGCAAAGCACGCTGGCATTGCAGCGCAAGGCTTATCTGAATCATCCGGTGCCAACTTTTGCGGAGCGCAAGGCCGACCTGCTGACCTTGCAGCGTTTCATTCGTGAGAACAAAGAAGAAATCATTGCCGCGATTAGCAAGGACTATGGCAACCGCTCGCATCACGAATCCTTGTTTGCCGAAATCATCGGGGCAATTACTGCCGTCGATCATGCGATCTCGAATTTGAAGTCATGGATGAAGCCACAAAAACGTCATGTGGATATGACGACGTATTTCGGTGCTAAAAATCGCGTCATCCCGCAGCCAATTGGCGTGGTTGGCGTGATCGTGCCGTGGAACTTCCCGATCAATTTGAGCATTGTGCCTATGGTGTGTATTTTTGCCGCTGGCAATCGTGCGATGGTCAAGATGTCGGAGAACTCGCGCAACCTGGCCGCGTTCCTAATCGCCAAAATGCCTGCCTATTTCCCCAAAGACAAGTTGGCTTTTTTTGATGAAACCGGTGGCGTGGGGATAGAGTTTTCCAAACTTCCGTTTGATCACATTTTATTTACTGGATCTGGCGCTACTGGTCGCGCGGTGATGACAGCGGCCGCGCAGAATCTTTGTCCGGTAACGCTGGAGCTGGGTGGCAAATCACCGGCGGTGATCTGCGATGACTTTCCGCTACGTAAAGCTGCCGAGCGAGCCTTGTTTGTTAAGTGCTTTAACGCCGGTCAGATTTGTACCAATGTCGACTACCTGTTCTTGCCCGAAGACAAGATTGCAGAATTCGTTGAAATGGCGAAAGAAATCGTCGTCACCCGCTACCCGCAAATTTCAACCACCGACTACACCTCGATCATTGACGATCGCTCCTTCCAACGCCTGACTAGTGCGCTGGAACAAGCCGAAGCGCAAGGCGCAACGCTGGTGCAACTGGTTCCCGGGCCGAAATGGGATGCAGCAACGCGCAAGATTGCGCCGCATCTGGTGCTCAATTTGCCTGAAAGTAGCGATCTGGCAACGCGCGAAATTTTCGGTCCGATTTTGCCGGTGCGTGGATATAAAAAACTCGAAGAGACCATTGACTACATTAACGCCCGCCCGCGTCCCTTGGCTTTCTATCCGTTTTCTAACGATAGCGAGCGCGTTCAGATGCTTATTGATCGCGTGATGTCCGGTGGCGTGTCGGTCAATGACGCTTTGTTCCATGTCGCGCAACACGACTTGCCGTTTGGTGGCGTTGGTCCCAGCGGCATGGGTCATTATCACGGTCGCGAGGGCTTCATTACTTTCTCAAAATTACGCCCGGTGTACCACCAACCATCGTTTAGTTTCGCAAAATTCCTCGCCCCGCCTTATGGAAAATTCGCGACGAATTTGATGAACTATTTGGCTAAATAAATAGAGCCGTAAATTAACGGCGGCGGCGCCGTCCGTAGCCGGTAAATCCGATAACCATGCGCACGATGCCGTAGGCGAGCTGGCTCGCGGTGCGCGCCAGCCAACTACGCGCATGCAGGTGTCGCGGAAGAATTTCGACCGAGCCGGTTTCCATTGCCGCGTTAAGGCTACTTTGTAATTCCGTCGCAAACGCGACGTCGTCGATCACCAGATTTGCTTCACGTGACAATAACAAACTGAAGGGATCAATGTTTGACGAACCCACCGTTGCCCAGTGGCCGTCGATCACAGCAACTTTGGCATGCAGAAAGCTGTGGCGATACTCGACAATGCGGATGCCGACCCGCATCAGCCGGGCATAAAGCGCCTGTGTGGCGTAGTGCAGCAAGGGGTACTCGATCTGCCCTTGCAACAACAGCGTTACTTTTACGCCACGCCGAGACGCGTTGGCCAGCGCGCGGCGAAACAGTGTGCCGGGAAGAAAATAGGCATTGGCAATCAGTACCTCACGTTGAGCGTTTTGCAAGGCATGCAGATAGGCCAATTCAATATCGCGGCGATGTCGCATGTTGTCACGGATTACCAATGCCGCCGCCACATTGCCAGCGACCACTGGTACCGCTGCTGCCGCTTCGGGCATCAAATCGCTCATCGCCGGCGCAGGTGTTGTGTGCCGGTGCATACCCAATGCCGCCCACGCCACGATCTGCCAAACATGTGTCATCGCAGCATGAATGTCAGCGACTACCGGGCCTTCAACTTGCACGGCGTAGTCAAATCGTGGTGCAATTTTTTGCGTTTCACTGTCGTCGACAATATTGATGCCGCCAATAAACGCGATGCGACTATCGAACACTGACAGCTTGCGATGCAGGCGACGCAGGCGATGACGACGGAAGGGATTACGCCATTGCGCGCGACCCACTTCAGGTCGATAGATCTGAATCTCGACGCCGCACTGACGCATTTCCGGCGCCAGGCCATGGTCCAACTTTGCTGCACCAAAACCATCTACCAGCAAATGCACTTTTACTCCACGCTTGGCCGCCGCACATAGTGCGTTGGCTACCCGATGACCGATCGTGTCGGCCTCGAAGATATAAGTCTCCATGCGAATTTCATGCTTCGCCTGCGCGATTTGTTCGAGCAGCGCAGGGAAATATTCTTCGCCAGTGCAAAGCAGTTGCAGCTGATTGCCGGGGACGAAATCTTTCATCGCGTTAGGTCAGTCGGTGCCTGTGTGAAGTCTCGGCCCTGCGAAATCCTTGCTTTGCCGCCGTCAAATTGCACGCACTTGCGCCGACAACGCGGCGTGATCGGAAATGCCCGCCCATGGTCCGCCGTGATGAACGCTGCGTTCGGTGACAGTAAAACCACGCAGGTAAATTCGGTCGAGACGAAACATCGGCAGACGCGCCGGAAAACTTCTGGCAGGACGCGTGCCCGGCGCGTCGGCAAAGGCTTCGCGCAGATCAAGGCGTTGCGCGAGCAGCAAATCCGCCTGGTTGCGCCAGTCGTTGAAATCGCCCGCAATAACCAAGGCCGCACCGGCAGGCACCTCTGCTTCGATACGCTCAACCAAAGCCGCTATTTGATATTTGCGCGAGCCACCAAACAACGACAAATGCACACTGACGCAATGCACCGGTGTTGGCATATGCGGTACAGCGATCGTGCAATGCAAAAGGCCACGGTGGTCGAATCGAAAATGCGTGATGTCCTGGTTGTGTTGCTGCACGATAGGAAAGCGCGACAAAATCGCGTTGCCATGATGGCCGTGCGCATATGCGACATTCTGGCCGTAAGCATGATGCGGCCAGGTTTCCTCGGCTAAAAAGTGATGTTGCGGCGCGTCCGGCCAATTGCGATGGCGATGCGGATGCTTGAGATGTTGGCCTTGCACTTCTTGCAAAAAAACGATGTCAGCATTGAGTAGTCGCAAGCGCTCGCGCAACTCATGCACCACCACTCGACGATTAAATTGCGAGAAGCCTTTGTGGATATTCCAAGTTGCGAGCGTAAGCATGGCGACGTGTCAGACCGACACGCGAAACGGCGTGAAATTGGTGTTGGTGTCGTACCAATCTTCGTCCTCGGCGCGCTTGAGAAACGCCACGATACGGTAAGTCACTGGTGTCATCACTACTTCCCAACTAGTTTTAAGCACGTATTGCGCTAGCGCAATCGCTGCAACTTGCGCATCAGGCCAGATGCCATAAAACGCGATGAAATAGAACAAGCTCGAATCGACAGCTTCGCCGACTAAAGTCGATCCTATGGTGCGCTGCCAAAGTCGCTTGCCACTGCTCCAGATTTTCATTTTTGCCATCACAAAACTATTGGCAAAACTACCGCACCAAAACGCGATCATTGAGCCTGCAACGATGCGCCAGGTGTTGCCGAAGACACCTTCCACGTGCGATTGATAAGTGCGATTGAAATCATCCGGTACTGGCGGCAAAGCGACCACCACCGCTGCCATCACGCCGGCAAATGCCAGCGCACCAAAGCCGGCCCAGACCACGCGGCGGTCACGGCCATAGCCATAAACTTCGGTGAGGATGTCACCAAAGATATAAGAGATTGGAAAGAACAAAACGCCGGCTGAAAAGCTGACTTCGCCGAAAATAGGCAAGTTGATTTGCGCCGCTTTGGCCGCACCAATTAAGTTCGAGCACAGCAACACGCAAACGAATGCCGCCATGACGAAATCGTAATAGCGGTAGGTACGTTGTGCAGTCATGAATTTATGAGTTGGTGCTGATACTACGCCGTTAATTCACGATACCGCCAACATGCGTTCGAGAGCGATCTTTGCCAGTACAGCTTCGTGCTCGGGCACAGAAATTTGATTCACCACTTTGCCTTCGGCCAGATTTTCCAGCGTCCAAGCCAAGTGCTGCGGATCGATGCGCTGCATGGTCGAGCACATGCAAATGGTGCTGGCCATGAATTGGACAATTTTGCCTTCGTGCTTCACTTCTTCAGCAAGGCGATTAACCAAATTCAATTCCGTACCGACCAGCCAGCGGGTATTCGGTGGCGCGGCTTTGACCGTTTGCAAAATGTACTCGGTGCTGCCTATGTAGTCTGACTGTTTGCAAACTTCAAAGCTGCATTCGGGATGCGAAATCACGATGCCATCGGGATACTGATTGCGGAACTTGATGATGTCGCGCGGTTGAAACATTTGATGCACGGAACAGTAGCCGTGCCACAAAATAATTTTCGCCTTGGAAATTTGCTCGCGAGTCAAACCGCCAAGTTCCAAATCCGGATTCCAAATCACCATCTCGTCGAGCGGAATATTCATCTTGTATCCGCTCCAGCGACCGAGGTGCTGATCGGGGAAAAACAATACTTTCTCGCGCTGGGCAAACGACCATTCAAGAATCTTCGGTGCGTTGGACGAAGTGCAAACAATGCCGCCGTGCTCACCGCAAAAAGCTTTCAGATCAGCCGCCGAATTGATGTAAGTGACCGGCGTAATTTTCTCGTCCGGCTCCAGCACTGAACGCAGTTCGCGCCAGCAACGCTCGACCTTGGCCAGGTTCGCCATGTCGGCCATCGAACAACCCGCCGCCAAATCCGGCAGGATAGAAATCTGCTCCGGCCGCGACAAAATATCAGCGACTTCGGCCATGAAATGCACGCCGCAAAACACAATATTTTTCGCATCAAAGGTCGATGCCAAACGCGAAAGCTTGAGCGAATCGCCAGTGATATCAGCGTGCTGATAAACATCGGCACGCTGGTAGTGGTGACATAGCAGGACAACATCCTTGCCCAGCTTTTCACGCGCAACGCGAATACGCTCACCCGCATCACGATCGGCTAGGGCATTGAATCGGTCAAAAGAAATTTTTGCGGTTTGCATGGTTCAAATTCGATGTAGCGACGCCACCGGGGTGACAATGCAGCAAGTATAGCTTTGCGAACCATTCGCGTTTGCTTGCGCAATTACCCGTCAGCTATCTCGGCACCGATAAAGAGGTGCTTTGCCGATTCTTTGTTCTGCCACGGGCGATAAGCTCAAATTCAAGGAAAATTCTAATTGCACAAAATTGGTGCGATTTGGATTTTTATCGCCCCTGATTGGTGCCACCCTCATTTATTCTTTCGACGCCACCCCCGTGCCGCCGCAGCGCCGCTTGTGGCAAAATTCCGCTGTTCCACATGACAGGCTGTGTCCCTGCTGGTGTTCGCAGCGCTCATCGCAATTTGCTGCGGTGTGGATTCATTGCTGGCATGCAAGCTGCTATTTATTTCCGGTTAAGTTGAGAGGCATTCACCGCCCATTCTCGATTTTGCACTTCACTATTTTTTCTCAGGAGATTTTCCATGAAGGCTCAAGACGTTATTAAGATGGTTCAAGAGAAGGAAGTTAAATTTGTCGACTTCCGGTTCACCGACACGCGCGGCAAAGAGCAGCACGTTGGCGTGCCGATTTCTGCCTTCGGGATGGAAAAATTTGAAGATGGCCACGCCTTCGACGGCTCATCCATCGCGGGTTGGAAAGGTATTCAAGCTTCCGACATGCAATTGATGCCTGATCCAGCGACCGCTTACATTGATCCCTTCATGGACGAGACCACCCTGGTTTTGACCTGCGATGTCGTCGAGCCAACGGACGGCAAAGGTTACGACCGTGATCCGCGCTCCATCGCCAAGCGCGCTGAAGCTTATTTGAAGTCCTCTGGCATTGGCGATACCGCTTACTTTGGCCCAGAGCCAGAATTCTTCATCTTCGACTCGGTTGAGTGGAAGACCGACATGTCCGGCTCCTACGTCAAGATCAATTCGGAAGAAGGCGCGTGGTCGTCGGATCAAAAGTTCGAAGGCGGCAATATCGGCCATCGCCCAAGCGTCAAAGGCGGCTATTTCCCGGTCCCACCGGTTGATTCGCTAAACGACATTCGCGCACAAATGTGCCTTGCGCTGGAAGCTTGCGGCGTGCCTGTTGAAGTGCATCATCATGAAGTGGCGACTGCCGGCCAATGCGAAATCGGCACCAAGTTCAGCTCATTGGTGCAGCGCGCTGACTGGACGCAAGTGCTCAAGTACATCGTGCACAACGTCGCGCACAGCTACGGCAAAACAGCGACTTTCATGCCTAAACCCATCGTTGGTGACAACGGCTCCGGCATGCACGTACATCAGTCAATTTGGAAAGATGGCAAGAACTTATTCGCTGGTAACGGCTATGCCGGTTTGTCTGATTTCGCCCTGTACTACATCGGCGGCATCATCAAGCACGCTAAGGCACTGAACGCTATTACCAATCCGCTGACCAATTCGTATAAGCGCCTCGTTCCGCATTACGAAGCCCCGGTTAAGCTGGCGTACTCGGCCAAGAACCGCTCGGCTTCAATCCGTATCCCTTTCGTGCATAGCGATAAAGCCCGCCGCGTTGAAGCTCGCTTCCCGGATCCAGGCGCAAATCCTTACCTGTGCTTTTCCGCACTGATGATGGCCGGTCTGGACGGTGTAGCGAACAAGATTCACCCGGGCGGCCCTGCTGACAAGAACCTGTACGATTTGCCGCCAGAAGAAGACGCATTGATTCCAACCGTTTGTGCCAGCCTCGAAGAGGCCTTGGACAATCTGGCGAAAGATCACGCCTTCTTAACAGTCGGTGGTGTGTTCAGCGAAGATTGGATTGCTTCCTACATCAGCTTGAAGATGGAAGATGTGAACCGTATGCGTATGACGACAACGCCTGTTGAATTTGAGATGTACTACTCGGTCTAGGTCTCGATTCATTTGGTAACCAAAAAGGACGGGCACTGCCCGTCCTTTTTTCTTGGTACAAAAATGCCCTTGGGGCTAGACTCCGCACCATGAAAACAGCTGATATCAGATTTCCCCATCTCACTCTGGCGCTTGGGCTAGCGCTCACTTCTGCCGCGTCTATGGCGGCGAATACCACGCAAGTTTTGTACAAATGCACGGATCAAAGCGGTGTGACGCTGTACACCAACCAAAAAACCAAAGATAAAAACTGTATCGTGCTTTCGGTGCAGGTTCCGCCGCCTCCGAGCAATCGGGTTTCTGCTAACGGCGTGTTACTAGCACCAACTGGTGGCAGTGCGGGTACGAAAACGCCAACGCCAACCGACTTTCCCCGTGTTTCAGGCGGTGACCAAAAAGTGCGCGATAACGACCGTCGCGCGATCTTGGATAGGGAACTGGCGCTTGAACAAGCAAATTTGGAAAAATTGCGCGTACCCACTGCCGCGGTAACCGCCACGCCAGAGACCAAAAAGGCCTGGCAAGACAGCATCGCCCTGCACGAGCGCAACATCGAAGCGCTCAATAAGGAAATCGCTCGACTACGCTGATGCTCGGCTGTGTTTGACACCTTGGTGCGCTTCTTGCACATCTAATCTACGATGAACGCTAAGCCCACATTTTCTGACTTTAACGGACTTGATTTACTCTCTTGCGCGGTGGTGCTGGTTGATGCCGATTTGCATATCCGGCATGTCAATCCGGCGGCCGAGAATCTGTTTTCGATTAGCTTACGGCACGTTATCGGACGCTCGCTCGCTAGCCTTGTCGGGCAGCCGTTAGAGCTGACACCGGCACTAGACAACGCGCTGAAAAATAATTGGAGCTACACCGGGCACAATCTCCAATTGGCGCTCAAGGGCAGCGACGCAGGCGCGCCATTTCATGCCGATTGCACGGTGACGCCGATTGAAGCCGGTGCTGCGCGTTTGCTTTTGGAGTTTCGCCCGATTGACCAACAGCTCAAGGCTGCACGCGAAGAACAGCTGGCACAGCAACAACAAGTCAGCCGCGAACTGGTGCGAAATCTGGCCCACGAAATCAAAAACCCACTAGGTGGTATTCGCGGCTCGGCGCAATTGCTCGAGCGCGAATTGTCCTCCGCGCCGCTGCGCGAATACACCCAGGTCATCATCAAGGAAGTCGATCGTTTACAAGACCTGATGCAGCGCTTACTCTCCTCGCATCGCGCCATGCAAGCGGCACAGGT
This sequence comes from Rhodocyclaceae bacterium, assembly GCA_016721505.1. Classification (GTDB taxonomy): domain Bacteria; phylum Pseudomonadota; class Gammaproteobacteria; order Burkholderiales; family Rhodocyclaceae; genus JADKHX01. The sequence goes on from JADKHX010000015.1 coordinate 65,313, forward strand.
CAATATCCACGAAATCCTCGAGCGCGTGCGGCGGCTGATACATGCGGAGTTTCCTGGCGTGCATGTGCAACGCGATTACGATACTTCGTTGCCCGATATCACTGGCGATCGCGAGCAGTTGATTCAAGCGATTTTGAATATTGCGCGCAATGCGGCGCAAGCGATTTCTGGCAGTACCAAAGACGCACCAAGCACCGGCGAAATCACCTTTCGCACGCGCGCCGTGCGTCAAGTCACGTTAGTCAAACGTCATTACCGGCTGGCACTCGAATTGCAAGTCATCGACAATGGCCCTGGCATTCCCGACGCGATACGAGACCGGATTTTTTATCCGCTGGTATCGGGGCGCGAAAATGGTAGTGGGCTGGGGCTGACTTTGGCGCAAAGCTTTGTGCAACAACACGGCGGCACGATCGATGTCAGCTCGCGTCCGGGCAACACCACTTTCTCAATATGCTTGCCGCTCAATCCTGAGCGCGCAGCAACCGCAGCTAATGTTGTAAATGGAAACGATACATGAAGCCAGTTTGGATAATCGACGATGACCGCAGCATCCGCTGGGTTCTGGAAAAAGCCTTGGGTCGCGAGAGCATCGCCTGCCGTAGTTTTGCCTCGGCCGACGAAGCGCTAGCGGCGCTCGAAGCGGGTGATTTGCCCTGCGCCGTGATGTCCGATATTCGCATGCCGGGTACCAGCGGGCTGGCACTACTCAAGGTGATGAAGGAGCGCCACCCCGAGTTGCCCGCCATCATCATGACGGCCTACTCAGATTTGGATTCGGCAGTCGCTGCGTTTCAAGGCGGCGCGTTTGAATACCTGCCCAAACCTTTCGATGTCGATCAAGCGATTGAACTAGTCCGCCGCGCCATCGCGCAATCGCTGCACCAAAATGGCGAGTTGGAAGAAGTCAGCGCCGTACCGGAAATCCTCGGCCAAGGTGCGGCCATGCAAGAAGTTTTTCGCGCCATCGGGCGGCTCTCGCAATCGCACGCCACGGTGCTCATCAACGGTGAATCCGGCAGCGGCAAAGAGTTGGTCGCCCATGCACTGCATCGTCACAGCCCGCGCAAAAACATGCCCTTCATCGCCATCAACACCGCCGCGATCCCACGCGATTTGCTCGAATCCGAATTATTCGGCCATGAAAAAGGTGCTTTCACCGGTGCAGCCAGCGCACGGCGCGGGCGCTTTGAGCAAGCTGAAGGCGGCACGTTGTTCCTCGACGAAATCGGCGACATGCCGGCCGAATTGCAAACCCGATTACTGCGCGTCCTGTCCGACGGCCACTACTACCGCGTCGGCGGCCACCAACCGGTGCGTGCCAATGTGCGCGTAATCGCAGCCACCCACCAACATCTCGAAGACCGCGTCAAAGCCGGACTATTCCGCGAAGATTTATTTCATCGACTCAACGTCATCCGCCTGCGCCTGCCCGCCCTACGCGAACGCGCCGACGACATCCCGCTGCTGGCGCGACATTTTCTACACAAGAGTGCGCTTGAATTAGGCGGCGATCCGAAACGCCTGACCGATGCAGCAATCACCTATTTGCAGAGCTTTGATTTTCCCGGCAACGTCCGCCAGCTTGAAAACATGTGTCATTGGCTGACTGTCATGGCACCCGGACAAAGCATCGATGTATCCGACCTGCCGCCCGAAATGCATGACGCATCGCAACGTCAAAATCTACAGGGCTGGCAAGATGCCTTGGCCGCAGAAGCCGACCGCTTAATCGCCACCAAGCCCGGCGAAGTTTACAAATTAGCCAATCGCGATTTTGAAACCACGTTGATTCGCCAAGCACTAAAAGCCACCGGCGGCAGGCGCATCGAAGCAGCCAATCTTCTGGGCATAGGGCGCAACACGATTACGCGCAAGATTCAGGAGTTGGGGATAGATGACGGCGTTGCCTGAGGTTCTTTAGGTATTGCCTGAGTTATTGGCATCCAAATGACGACGCTGGGTCGGCTTTACGTAGTGGCAAGCGGACTGCGCGGCTGTTTGCGCAACGCCGCTCGAACCCCGGGTTAGGCGTTTTCCTCTGTACCCGGCGTGTTCGTTGGTATTTGATTCGCACCATGGTCTCTGATTATCTTGCGCATGAACACTCGCGTACTGCCGGCCGGAAAATTATCCAGTTTTCCAAAGACCTCATATCCTAAACGCAAGTAGAAGTCAGGAGATTGAAACGAAAAAGTGTCGAGATAGGCTTGGGTGTATCCCTTTCGAGCAGCCTCACTCTCAGCTACTTTGAGCATTCGGCTGGCTAAACCTTTCCTCCTATGCTCAGGATGAACCCAAACTGTTGTGAAGTTGACCCAACCCCAGTAGGCTTCGCCGACAACGCCGCCAATGATTTTTGAATTTGAGTCACGTGCAGCAACGAAGACCAAGTCGAAGTTTCCATCGCCCGTGCTCTGAACATTTGCTTCGAAAAGTCCCGCTTGCACGGCGCTCTTCGTCTCTTGATCAGGGCTGTGCTCAACTGCGATTGAAATGGAATTCATAAGCTTACTTGCTACGCCAAACGACAAGGATAAGCCGCGAGGAGCGAAGCGACGAGACCGGCGTCGGCTTGATCCGCTTGTTGGGTGTCAGCTGCATTTCTTATGTAACCCCGCGGATACGAGCCCCGGCCCAGGGGGCGATGAACGTAGTTACCAGCACGAGCGGCCACAGGTTACCTCCCTGCAATGTGTAGGCGTCAAGTAGCCGCTGCCATGACTGGTGCTGCGCGTATCCGACAGAGAGTTCAAACCCAAGCGTGAGCACCAGCCAGAAACCGCCGATGTACCAGCGCGAGGCGAGCGGAAGCGATCCAAACCAACGCGCAGTCAGAGCAGCAGCTACGAGGATTACCGCGCAAAGAACGATGCCGCTCACAAACCGGGCCACGGTGGGACCGAGGAGATTCACGAGGACAAGATCGCGCAGCGCACCGTTGGTGATCGCGACCAGAAGTATCGCGACCCAAACGATCACGGTCTTCAGCAGCGCTTGCCTTGGCACAGCGAACATTCTGACGTCTAACGTGGAAGTGAGGGACGCTGCGCGGCTTCATCGCGCAGCGTCCAGTGACCGAAGGAACGGGGTCGACCGGCGGGTTATGCATTGCGCCCCAGAACAGCAACCGCTTCTCGAAGCGTAGGTAGCAGTGCTTGGTGTACTTTCATTGCATCTTGCTGCCTGCCTGCGTCAATCCTGATGAATTCGTCGTTGTATCCACCTACGTTGTCTGTGCCAACAAGTAAACGTATCCGATACGGCATCTCGTCGAGCAACAGGTACGCGCGAAGAACTGACTCGACCTCATTTACAGAAAGGAGGCCGATATCGGAAAGCGAGGACTGATAAATGCGGCTTGCGACCTGTTTGGTATTAGTGCGTGGTGCGTCCCATCTGCCTTTGAGAAATCACTAATGCGAGTTTCGTACATCTGCACGTTCTCTTTCAGCTCAACCAATAGTGCTGTTCGAAGCGATCGAACTTTGTGCCGTTGGGCGGCTTGAAGGTTCTCTTTGGGTCGCGTTTACGACCATCGTTAAGATGACACCAGTAAACCCAAGCACTCCCACGAGTGATGTTTGGAATCGTTCTAACAGGTCAAGGCACATGGCGCTCTCCAGCCAAGTAATGCCCAACGTTCACGATCAGCAGGCGAGCGCCGCAGGCGCGAGGTCGGCTGCATTGAGTAGTTAGACATAATCTCCATCGGCTCATTTTCCGAACCGTAATTGAGTCGCACCGACTAAGTCGGCTGCAGTCGCGTAAGGCTGCGTGCTGGGATTTAGCGGGTACCGCCTGCCATCGAAACGCATAAAAGTCTCTCCCGGAGTTGCCCCACCACCCGAAACACTAACCGATAGGGTTTTCCAACCTTTGCGTGACTCTCGCAAAACTCGTATTGGTTCTCTCGAAATTGTACTTCCAGATACATAAGCAAACGACTCGTCCGATCCATGCAGAATGCTCATGGTACAGCCACCAGAACCACAATAATCTCTATCCTTGATTAGAACGACTGCATCCAAGTGACCGTCTTCATCTAGGTCTACCAAAGCGTATTCGTATGCAAGTGTCGTCGCTACTTTGAAATGCTTTACAAGTGCTTTGTCGATGGCCGGAAGTCCTGCAGCGGTGGCTGTCCCTAGCGTTACAGTAAATAGAAACTCCAGCATGGAGAAAAGAACAACCTTCACGACATTACGCATTCAAATCATGTCTAACGTAGAAGTGACCAGCGCTGCGCGGCTTCATCGCACAGCGTCCAGAGAGCGAAGCGAACGGGGTCGACTGCCGGGTTAGGAGTCATTGCGGGCAATTTTCTTTCTCGAAATTCGAATTACTCAAAACCTCCACCCCAATAGCGTAACCCCCGGCGCCGTCTTGCTCTGATAGTTCCACTTCGATGGCATGCAAGCGGATTCTTGCTGCCGCTCGGGAAC
>JADKHX010000016.1 GCA_016721505.1 Rhodocyclaceae bacterium
TCCGACCCCATGATGTAGTGACCATGATGGAGTACGCGGTGGATGTTGCGCTCAAGTTGGGGGCGAATGCAGTCTTGTTGCGCGCCCAGGTCGCAGAACTCGATGGCTTTGGGTTGTAGCGATGTTTGCAGGTATTGCGACGGAGTGATGGTTAGCGCCGGATGGCGTTCGCAAAGGAGTTCATCTCGGGTCAGCAGTTTGATGCTGCCTGGGGCAAATCGCCCCAATGCGACAATGAGCTGTTCATCTTCTGGGTCTGTGCTGTCAAATACATTGCCTTCCCTCGGCCAAGGCGGCTAGCCAGTGTTTGTCCACGGCGAAGGCTTTTAGGGCTTGGCGCGCACGGAACGCACATTGCCTATTGCTTATCTGTGCGTCTTGACTTTCAATTTTGCGTTGTACTTCCCGCGCCATGTTGAATTCCATAGTTTGCACACTGCCTGCATAAAGCCAAAGCTTTGCGCCTTGATCTTGACAGCGTTGCAATGCCGCTGCCGAACTCGGTGCAAAAGGCATACGGCAAGCGCACACATCGAGCACGATATTGACGTCAATAAGTAAGTCCATGTTTGATTAGACGGGTCGTCCCCTGTTCTTGGCGGATTTGTGCCTGAATTTCGATGGCCTCAACCGCTCTTGGTACTCTGGACTCAGTTCCGACAACTCGTCGTCGCGTGGCATGGCGCGTTGAGAATGGCTGCGTACTTCTCCAGCATGGCCTTGGCCTTGGCCAGCACGTCTGGTCGCAGGTTGAGGGGTTCGTGCTGGGTGTCACGATCTCGTCGTCGAACACCTCACTACCAGGCGGAGATGGTCGTGTTTAAGTTTCATGGGATGAACAAACTCAAGAGTTCCGCGGTTGTATATGGCTTCTACTTGCATGTTGGATTCTCCAGAACGGTTAGCTTGTCATTTTGCAGTTGATATTGCAAACCCGTGGCGCTACAGGTGGAGGTCCCCTGGCCAGTGAGGGGCAGGTCAAGCTTGTCGCCGTGCTGGCTCATCCAGCCGATTTGCTTGGCGGGCACGCCGGCCATGAGGGCGTAGGGATTGACATTGCGGTTAACGACGGCACCGGCGGCGACGAATGCGTACTCGCCCAGGGTGACCCCGCAAACTACTGTGCAGTTGGCGCCGAGGGTTACCGCGCTTGACCAAGGTGTTGCGGTATTCGTCTTTGCGGCTCACTGCGCTGCGGGGGTTGTACGCATTGGTAAATACCATGCTAGGCCGCAGAATACATCGTCCTCAAAGTGACGTTATCATACACCGAGACATTGTTCTGAATCTTGCAATTGTTTGCCGATTACGACCCTATTGCCCACGAAGACGTTCTGACCAAAGGAGCAATCGCGGCCAATTTTGGCACCGCCGCTGATATGAACCCAGTGCCAAACACGGCTGCCATTCGCCAATTTGGGCGCCTTCGTCAATGATCGCCGTGGGGTGAATGGATAGCGCTCATTTCAGTATTCCAACGGCAGGCAACGCGCTTGCCGTCCGGGACGTAGGTACATCGCGATTAGCAGTTCCAGCGTGATGAGCCCTTCGCGACCATCGGTTTCCGGCTCGGCTGGCCGCAGAGGTATCAATCACATTTGCGTAGTAAAGCGGGTGGCCAAACCCATAGACCGAGGTGGTTTGGTAGTTGCTTGCAGCTATTTGAGCATCTTCAGGGCGGGTATCGGCAAATTCCCACGCCTGAATTTCATTGACCGCCAACCGCCAATACGTACCGTGCCTTTTCACCCAGGATCGTGATGCTGCCTTCCATATTTTTGGGATAGGTGAGCATGGTGACGTTCAGCGTACCCATTGCTCCGCTGCGCCAGCGAATGGCGGCAACGCCACTGTCTTCAACTTCGATGTTCGCGCCAATGTGGCGGTATAGGCCATCACGCTCTCAACCGGCCGATCATCCAGTGGAGAAGATCGATGTAGTGACTGGCTTGGTTCATGAATGCGCCGCCATCAAATTCCCAAGTGCCACGCCATTTCGCGCTGTCGTAATACTCTTGCGGGCGAGTCCAGAATACATTCATGGCGACCGAATAAATCTTGCCAAAGCGGCCTTGCTCGATCGCCTTCTTGAGTAGCTGCAAGGTAGCGTTGCGGCGGTTTTGTTTGACCACGAAGAGTCGTACACCTGCTTCGTCACAGGCCTTGACCATGCGGACACCATCGTGCCAACGAGTCGCCATGGGCTTTTCCGTCATGACGTGACGACCGGCGGCGGCAACTTGAATGGCTTGCTCCGGGTGCAGACCACTGGGGGTAGTCAGCACAACCATATCTGCGGTGGTGGTTTTCAGCAGACTGGCCAAATCGGTGTGGCCTCTGGCTTTGGTACGGTTGACGGCATGTGCCAGAGAGACGGCATTAACGTCGCACACATCAACCAGTTCGACGTTTTCAGCGTGGCCTTCAATGGCCCAAAATGGTTATTAGCAATGCGGCCGCAACCGACCAAGGCGAGGCGGATTTTGCGGTCAGTGATGGGGGCGTAGTTGTGCATAGTTGGACGTCTTACAAACGGAATACTGTAAAGCCAGCATTGACAATGTCGTGGCGGTTGTAGAGGCTCTTGATATCGGCCAACACAGGTTTATCACCCCGGCAAAGCTGGCGCAATTGCCCCGGGGACAAATCACGGTATTCGTGATGTCCCACAGCAACCACTAAGGAATCAACTGGATGTTGAGCGTCCACGTTGCCAAGGGTCAAACCGTATTCGTGGGCAAATTCGGCCGTATCAGCCCAAGGATCGGCCACAACAACGGTGACACCCCAGGCCTGAAGCTCGCGTACCAAATCGACGACCTTGCTGTTGCGAATATCGGGGCAATTTTCTAAACGTCACACCTAGAACCCCACCGTGCTGCGGGCCACATCAATGCCATTGACCAACATGCGCTTGATGAGGTTGCGCGCCGCATAGCGTGACATGTTGTCGTTGATTCGTCGGCCTGCCAAGATGATTTGCGGGTTGTAACCTACTTCCTCGGCCTTATGGGTAAGGTAGTACGGATCTACACCGATGCAGTGACCACCAACAAATCCGGGCCTGAACGGTAAAAAATTCCACTTGCTTCCGGCAGCCTCAAGAACTTCAAGGGTGTCGATACCCAAACGCTCGAAGATCACGGAGAGCTCATTAACTAAAGCGATGTTCAGGTCGCGCTGAGTGTTTTCGATCACTTTGGCGGCTTCCGCCACCTTCAGACTAGTGGCTTTATAGGTGCCTGCGGTAATGATGCGGTTGTAAAGCGTATCAACCGTGGCGGCAATTTCAGGTGTGCTGCCGCTAGTGATTTTCTTAATTTTGGTGAGTGTATTGACCTTGTCACCAGGATTAATGCGTTCCGGGCTATAACCGCAAAAAAAATCTACATTGAATTTTTTGCCGGAGAATTTTTCCAACACTGGCACACACACTTCTTCAGTTGCCCCGGGGTAGACGGTAGATTCATAGATAACGATGTCGCCCTGCTTGAGTGCTTTGCCAACGGTTTCGCTAGCCTTGATAAGCGGCATCAGATCAGGCCGGTTAGCCTTGTCGATCGGTGTTGGGACGGTAACAATGAATATGTTGCAGTCGGCAAGCGATGATGCGTCAGTGCTGAACCTAAGTCGTGTGGCCAACGCTAGTTCATCAGCAGTGGTTTCAAGTGTGCGGTCTTGTCCGTTACGCAACTGGTCAACGCGCAATGCGTTGATATCAAAACCAAGCGTATCGTAATGTTTTCCGAATTCAACCGCTAGAGGAAGGCCAACGTAACCCAGGCCGATGATGGCTAGCTTGATCTCCTGAAGGTTCATGTTTTTGCTCCACTTTGATTTGCAAGGGGTGAAGTCGCTTGTCCAGCTTCAGTCTGCAGCGCCTCGATGATTTCATGCGGCACCGTTGCGGTCAGGCCACCAACGCGGACCAGGTCACTCTCGCCAAGGGTAGACCGGACCCGCGATAGATCCCGCAGCGAATAAGTGATGGCCAGAAACAGATAGCGCAAGACAGCGGCTCAAGCTTGCCTACCCATTTGCCATTGCGGCGGGTTTGTTCCGCCAGACGCGGCAGGAAGACCTGGTAACCCTGATTAACCAGATTGAACTCGGCGCGTGCTTCACGGCGCGGTTTGCAGACGACGGCGTACCAGGTGTTCATTGGGTGCCAGGGTCTCTTGTGCTGGCGATGTCGAGCTGCAATTGCTCAATTTCGCGCTTCAGTGCTTCGTATTCGTCCACCTCTCGGCGCACGAACTGCACGGTGCTGGCGGCTTTGCTTTCTATGCCATGCGGGGTGAGCAGGTAGGCGTAGGCAAGCTTGTTTTGACTATTGCGAAAGTTGCGCACCTTGACCAACCCCTTGTCGACCAGTGCCTTGAGGCAATAGTTGATCTTGCCAAGGCTGGTGCCCAATTCAAGCGCAAGATCGCGCTGGCTCATTTCGGGCTTGGCTTCAATCAACCGAAGCAGGCGTAGTTGGGTATCTTCGATCGGGTGGTTGACGGTGTTTGGCATGATGACAGGCTGCGTTCAATGCTTGAACGGCGTCGGCATTTAAAATGATATGCGAATAAATGTCAATTACAGCGTGTTTGAAGACCTGATTCGCACAAGGCCGCAGACTAATGGCGACCGGCGATTGATTTCACTCAACGCTCACATTGACTTTGTAACCATGGTGTTTAAGCAGCGCATGTTGTTTGGCTTGCGCCAGGTCAAAGGCGACCATCTCGGCGCACATTTCCTGCGCTGTTATCTCGGGTACCCAACCGAGTTTTTGTTTCGCCTTGCTTGGATCGCCGAGCAAGGTGGCGACTTCGGTGGGGCGGAAGTAGCGCGGATCAATTTTTATGACTGGCTTGCTTTCCCAGTATCCAACTTCGTCGACTCCCTTCCCTTCCCACCGCAATTGCATGCCTAACTCAGCCGCCGTCCATTCGATAAATTGCCGCACGCTGTATTGCACGCCGGTAGCGATCACAAAGTCCTCAGCTTGCTCTTGTTGCAACATCAGCCATTGCATCCGCACATAGTCTTTGGCATGGCCCCAGTCGCGCAGGGCATCGATGTTGCCCATGTATAGGCAATCTTCCAGTCCTTGGCTGATGTTGGCCAGACCGCGAGTGATTTTGCGGGTGACAAAGGTTTCGCCACGGCGCGGGCTTTCGTGATTGAACAAGATTCCGTTGCAGGCATAGATACCGTATGCCTCACGGTAATTCACCGTGATCCAATAGGCGTACATCTTGGCCACGGCGTAGGGGCTGCGTGGGTAGAACGGCGTGGTTTCTGTTTGTGGCGTTTCTTGCACCAAGCCATACAGTTCGCTGGTACTGGCTTGGTAAAAGCGGGTTTTCTTTTCGAGCCCCAGGATGCGAATGGCTTCCAGAATGCGCAGCGTGCCCATGCCATCTACGTCCGCCGTGTATTCGGGGCTTTCAAAGCTCACCGCCACGTGGCTTTGTGCGCCGAGGTTGTAGATTTCGTCGGGCTGCGTTTCTTGGATGATGCGAACCAAGTTGCTGGTGTCAGTCAGATCGCCGTAGTGCAGCTTGAACTTGGCGTTGTCGATATGCGGGTCTTGATAGATGTGATCTACCCGCTGGGTATTGAACGAGCTTGCGCGACGCTTGATGCCGTGCACGACATAGCCTTTCTCGAGCAAAAATTCAGCAAGATAGCTGCCGTCTTGGCCGGCGATGCCGGTGGTTAGGGCGTTTTGGGGTCGGGGGCGTCCATTTATTTGATAGCTCGTTGTGGAATGAATTCCGCCAGGTGGGTGTGCGGTTTGATGCAATTGCCCTGCACCACCATGCGGATGAACTTGTTGAGTTGACTTTGTGGCCACGCCTTGCTCGGTGAACGCATAGGGTGCTGGCCCCGGCGCCTGATGCGATTGGTGACCTAAGAAATCATCGCTTGAGAGCTGAACATAAAGTCTTGTGGGCGTGTCATGTTGCGCTTAACCGCTTGCACCAACACCTTGGTCTGAACCGTATTGCTCAGCCAGATCGGCGTCGAGCATCCCGCTGTTCGCGCAGCCAAAATCCGGGCCGATAAGCGACTGGGGGGCGCTGTGGTTTGCTCAGTTGGATCAGCCATTTACTTTGTTCCGTCGATTGCCGTCACACTGGCGTCGTGGCGACTGGGTACGCCTGCAGCCCTTCCGCCAACCCTTCCCCAGGGGGGCGGCTGTCCATCCACTTGCGTGGCGCGCCATCGGGCTGAGTTGGGTCAAAGTCAATCTCGCCTGCATATCCAACTGCTTGCCTGACTTCGTGAGCCAATTGTGCGATGGTGATGTCTGAACCAAAGCCGACGTTGATCTGGCTTTGCATCGGCATTGTGTGTTGGTCGTAAACGGCTTTGGGCAGGTTCATCACAAATACGCTTGCTGCCGCCATGTCGTCGACGTACAAAAATTCGCGCTTGGGTGTACCGCTGCCCCAGATGGTCACTTTTGCGGCTTGGTTGATTTTCGCTTCATGAAAACGGCGAATGAGGGCAGGGATGACGTGGCTGTTTTGCGGGTGATAGTTGTCGCCGGGGCCATACAGATTGGTCGGCATCACGCTACGGTAGTCCACGCCGTGGCTGGCGCCGTATTGGCGGTTGTAGCTTTCGCACAGCTTGATGCCGGCAATTTTGGCAATCGCGTAGGGCTCGTTGGTGGGTTCCAACGGGCCGGTGAGGAGTGCGGCCTCGGTCATTGGCTGGGCGGCCAGCTTCGGATAGATACAGCTAGAGCCAAGGAATAAAAGTTTTTGCACGCCGTTCTGAAAGGCCGCATCAATTACATTGGCTTGCACCATCAGGTTTTGATAGATGAATTCTGCCGGGTAGGTGTTGTTGGCATGGATGCCGCCGACTTTGGCGGCCGCCAAATAAACCTGATCGGGTTTTCTGATTGGAAGAAAGCTTGCACAGCAGCTTGATTGCAAAGATCCAGCTCAGCGTGTGTGCGTGTCACGATGTTGGTGTGGCCTTGCTGTTGCAGTGTGCGAACGATGGCGCTGCCGACCATGCCGCGATGGCCCGCAACGTAAATTTTGGGGTTGGTATTCACTTGCCGCCGCGCCCGTAGTTGTCTTCAAATCGCACAATGTCATCTTCACCCAAATAGCTGCCGGATTGCACTTCAATAATCTCCAGAGGGATAGTTCCGGGGTTCGCAAGGCGATGTGTTTCGCCCAAAGGAATGTAGGTCGATTGGTTCTCAGACAATAACAACACTTTGTCCCCATTGGTGATCTCGGCGGTGCCAGTGACGACAATCCAGTGCTCTGCGCGATGGTGGTGTTTTTGCAGGCTCAAGCTGGCTTTGGGGTTGACCTGTATGCGTTTGACTTTGAAGCGGCCACCTTCGTCGATGCTGTCGTACCAACCCCACGGACGGTGAACTTTGCGATGCAGCGTGTGTTCTTCGCGACCCTCATTTTGTAGCTGGCTAACGATGGCTTTGACGTCCTGGCTTCTGCTACGGTCAGCGACAAGAACTGCATCAGGGGTCTCGATGACAACGATATTTTCAACGCCGACCAAAGTTACCAAACGACTGGTCGCGTGAACCAGCGTGTTGCGGCTGTCGGTGGTGATGACATCGCCGAAATGTGCGTTGCCGGATTCGTCTTTGGGTAACACATTCCACACGGCATCCCACGCACCTAGATCAGACCAACCTGCGGCAAGTGGAATCATCTTGATCGGGAACTCACTGCCTGGGCAATGTTCCATCACAGCATAGTCGACTGACTCAGCAGCAATGGCAGTGAATTCGGCTTTGCCGGGACGAACAAATTTGGAGGATGCGTTGGAGAACGCACTCGTGTCGATGGTACGTTGCTCCCACGCGGTGCGAGTGGCAGTGGCGATGTTGGGAGCAAAGCGTTGAAGTGCAGCCATCCAGACAGAAGCCTTGAGCACAAACATGCCTGCATTCCAGTAGTAACTGCCTTCGGCGAGATAGCGTTGCGCGGTTTCTACATTTGGTTTTTCGACAAAGCTTGCGACATCCAAAACTTGCTCTGCCGACGCCGAAGTTTTGATATAGCCGTAGCCAGTTTCGGGGCGATCAGGTGTGATACCAAGAATTACGATAGCTCCTGTGGAAGCTTCGCGCACGGCATCTTGCAGCGCTTGGGTGAATGCCGCTTGATCGGCCACAGTTTGGTCAGCCGGAGTAACCACCAGGATGGGGTCTTGCCCGCCTTCGAGTGCAGCCAGCGCGGCGAGGGTCAATGCGGGTGCCGTGTTGCGGCCAACTGGTTCGAGCAAAGCCGCGCCCAACTCAACGCCAATTTCGCGCAACTGCTCAAGTGCAAGAAAGCGATGCTCTTCACCACTCACAATGTACGGACTGGCAACGCCAATGTCATCTGCACCAAGCGCGGCTAGTCGGAGCGTGGCTTGTTGAAAAAGACTTTCTTTACCTGTGAGGCAAAGGAACTGCTTGGGGAAGCCTGCTCTTGAGAGCGGCCAAAGCCGACTGCCCGATCCGCCACAAAGGATGACTGGCTGAATTTTCAATTGACTGGATAGGGTCATTTTTCTGGTTGCTCCGAAAGCAATGCTGCGTTCACAGCGACGTCAGCTCCCTCGTGACGCAAGGCTTTAATTTCTGCCCACAAGGCTTCGTATTCCGCCTCTTTTCGGGCCAAGTAGTTACGAGTTAGTTCGGCCCGACTTCTCACCCCTTCAGGCGTAAGCAGGTAAGAAACTTTACCCAGCTTGCCTTCAGTTCGCCCAAAGTTGCCCATTTTGAGCAAGCCTTTCTCAACCAAGGCCGCTAACAGATAGTGCGTCTTGCCCTTGCTCACCCCCAACAGCCGCGACAGCTCTCGCTGCGAGATATTCGCGTCTTGTTCAATGGTGCGCAAAATCCGAAAGCGGACTTGTTCGTTTGGAGTCATGGTAGGACGAGGGTGGGGAAACAGCAAATTGACGATTTATGAAATCGCCCAAAGATGGGCATTTTAGTCGTAATCGATAATTGGGCGCAATACCGCACGGCGTGTCATCAGCACCAACTGACACCAACTCACAGCACAAAAGAAAGACCCTCGGCGCAGATGAATCCGGCGAGGGTCAAATGCCTGAGCACTTCTTTCGATTTGCCCAAGACCCCGCTTTAGGGAGGTGAAGCGGGAGAGACCTAGCACCTAGGTGCAGGCTCTAAGGCTTATGATATGCAGGCCTTGAATAAATTCAATTCCTAGACTGTAACAATCCATGAAAACAACTAGCGCCTTTCCCGCAACGCGGATGCGCCGCATGCGCCGCGATGAGTTTTCGCGACGCTTGATGCGTGAGCATGTGCTTACTGCCGCTGATTTGATATATCCGGTTTTCGTGCTCGAAGGACATGGGCGCACAGAAGCTGTCAGCTCTATGCCCGGCGTGGAGCGGATGAGTCTTGACCGGCTGATGCCAGTGGCTGAGCGCGCACTCAAGCTCGGCGTGCCGGCCTTGGCGCTGTTTCCACTGATCGACAAAAGCAAGAAAACAGCAGACGGTGCCGAGGCTTGGAACCCTGACGGCCTGGTGCCTACCGTGGTCACCGCCCTGAAGAAAGCGTTCCCCGAGCTTGGCATCATCACCGATGTTGCGCTCGATCCTACACCAGTCACGGCCAAGACGGACTGATTGATCCGACGGATCCAACGGCCTATGTGATGAATGACGAAACCCTGGTGGCGCTTGGCAAGCAGGCCTTGTGTCACGCCCGCGCTGGTGCAGATGTGGTTGCGCCATCGGACATGATGGATGGACGGATCGGACATATTCGCTCTAGCCTCGATGCGGAGCAACTGATCCACACGCGCATTCTTGCCTATTCGGCAAAATACGCGTCGAGCTTTTACGGTCCGTTCCGTGACGCTGTCGGTTCGGCTGGCAATTTGGGTGGAGGCAATAAATACACCTACCAAATGGATCCGGCCAATAGCAATGAAGCCTTGCGCGAAGTGGCGCTCGACATTGCCGAAGGCGCCGACATGGTGATGGTCAAACCTGGCATGCCATATCTGGACATCGTGCGCCGAGTGAGGGACGAATTTGGTGTGCCAACCTACGCCTACCAAGTCAGCGGCGAATACGCAATGCTCAAAGCCGCTGCGCAAAATGGCTGGCTCGATAACGACGCAGTGATGATGGAATCTTTACTCGCTTTCAAACGAGCAGGCGCGGATGGCGTGCTGACTTATTTCGCGCTGGAGGCGGCAGCGTTGTTGCAACGGGATTAACGGCGTCCCATCAGCACCAACTGGCGAAACCTTAAGCACTGCCGGTTCACCGGCCAAGCGCCGTGTGAGTTACACCGGGCTGGCGGTGAGCGCTGCAAACTCATCATAAGCCGCTACAGCATTCGCCGAATACATCAGCGATGGTCCGCCGCCCATATACACCGCCATGCCCAAAGCTTCTTCGACTTCAAGCTTGGTGGTGCCGAGCTTCACCAGTGCTTGCACATGAAATCCGATACAGGCATCGCAATGCGCTGCAACACCCAACGCCAGCGCGATCAGTTCTTTGGTCTTCTTGTCTAACGCGCCGTTTTGCGTGGCCGCACGGGCGAGATCGTTGAATCCCTTCATCACCTCGGGTAAATCGGCGCGCAAAGTTGCAAGGTTTTTTGAGACGGTTTGCGTTAGCGCTTGATAGCTTGTCGTTGTTGCATTCACAGCGTTCTCCTAGTCATTTTCAGCGTACGAGCAGTTGCAATTGCACTAGCTTCGCTTGGTTTCGGTTCTGCACGTACTTAGGCCAAACGGCATATAGGCAGGGCAGAACCTGAAGACTCCGGTAGCAATCGCTATCACACCAAGCCAGCCCCACATTCCGATTACGCCACTTACGGCACCGGCGACCAATGCGAGCCCTACTGCAATTCGAATAACGCGATCAATGCTGCCGACGTTGGTTTTCATCACCTACTCCTAAGTTAAAAATCGTTTGTCTTGATGGCTTGGCGCACTCATTTACTAGTTTCAGCTAAGCACGCTTTGCGACCCGACGAATCATTGCCTGGACATTACTTTTGCTGCGATGCGTTTGGCGATATGCCCACAAACCAAATCGCACAGTGCATAAATATCAGAGTCGGCGATTCGATACAAAACGCTTGTCCCCTGCGTACGACGTTCGACAAAACCGGTGCTTGCCAAAAGTGACAAGTGTTTGGATACATTGGCTGGCGTCGATTCCACTGCCTCAGCCAAATCACTTACCGACATTTCGCCGTCACGCAATGCGTTGATCAAGCACAGTCGCGTCGGTTCGGCCAGTGACTTGAAGTATTCGCTTACCTGCTCCAGCGCCGCTCGATCAAGACCTTCCATGTTTTTGTTCCTTATTTAACATATTAGTTAATTGCTTATTTAACGAATTGGTTGTATAGTAGCAAAAAGAAATCCAAATGTCACTATTTATTTATAACTCCCTGCCGAGATCGCCAATGTCAATTTCCCTGCATAGAAGCTTTCGCCGAACAGCTTCGCTGATGAGTTTGCTTACACTTTGCGCAAGCGGCGTTTGGGCAGACACCTTGGTCACCGAGACAGTGCAGCCGGGTTCGGGCGGAAACCTCTATCAAGCGGAAGGTGTGGTGGAGGCGGTGCGTAGCAGCTCGATCGGCGCGGAATTGTCCGGGCGCCTGACCGCGCTCTTGGTTAAGGTTGGCGATCATGTGCAATCGGGTCAAGTGCTAGCGAAAATTGATGAGCGCGTGGCAGCTCAACAAGCGCTAGCTAGCCAGTCGCAAGTTGCGGCAGCGCAGGCTCAGCTGGCGACGGCGCAAGCCGACTTCGAGCGCCAACAAAAACTCTACGGACAAAATTCTCAGCAAGGCGGCCTTGGATCGGGCGGAATCCGATTACAAAAGCGCGGCCGCTCAAGCCCGTGCGCAAATTGCACAAGCAGGTGCGGCAGGTTTGCAGACGAGCCTGCGGACGCTCACCGCGCCCTATGCGGGTATCGTTGCCGAAAGCAATGTCGAACTTGGCGACATGGTCATGCCGGGCAAACCGCTTTTGGTCATGTATGACCCCACTGCGCTACGCGTCACGGTAAATCTCCCGCAGAGTCAATTGTCAAATTTGCGCAACTCCGCCGCAAGCATCGACGTCACGGGAGCCGCTGCGTCACCGCTGAACATCGCGGCAGGCAACATCGTTGCGCTACCTACGGCCGATCCCATCAGTCACATGGTGCAGGTTCGGATCAATTTGCCGACCAATATAAAGGGCTTGAGTCCCGGCATGTTTGCACGTGCGCATTTATCGATGGAAGCTTCTGTCAGCGCGAATCGGGTCACTGTCGCCTCAAGCGCCGTGTTGTTCCGTAGCGAATTAACCGCCGTCTATGTCGTCAATGCGGATGGCTCGGCGTCCCTGCGCCAAGTCCGACTTGGTCGACGCTATGGCGAACGCGTTGAAGTTCTTTCAGGCATAGATGTAGGTGAAAGGGTGGCACTTGATCCACTCGCTGCGGCTAAGCAACGCTGAGTCCATGAGTAATATGAGTTCCCATCAAAAGCTCGGTATTGCGGGCCGAATCGCAGGCTATTTTCTAGCGTCGCGACTGACGCCGCTGATCGCCATTGTGGCCTTCGTGCTTGGCGTGTTCGCTGCACTAATCACACCGCGCGAAGAGGAACCACAGATTAATGTGACCATGGCCGATGTCATGATTCCCTTCTCCGGGGCGTCGGCCAAAGATGTCGAGCAGATGGTGGCTATTCCAGCCGAACAGGTGCTCGCGCAAATCGCCGATGTGAAGCATGTGATGTCGGTATCACGTCCCGGGATGGCAATAATCACTGTTCAGTATGACGTCGGGGTGGCGCGGCCCGAAGCGCTGGTGCGCCTGCATGACACGATTCAATCAAACCACGACTGGTTACCAGTTGCGCTTGGCGTGGGTGAGCCGATCGTCAAACCCAAGGGGATCGAAGACGTTCCGATCGTGTCATTAACGCTCTTTTCCAAGCGGCCAAATATTGGCGCGTTCGAACTCGAACGCATTGCCCATAGCCTCGAAGTGGAGCTAAAGCAAGTCAAGGGTACACGTGAAGTTGCGACGCTTGGCGGTCCCGGACGCGTCGTGAATATTGCGCTGGATGCCGCGCGCATGCAATCGGCAGGAATTGCGGTTACTGATCTGCAGCGCGTGTTACGCGCAGCCAACGCCGGCGGTTTGCTCGGCAATATCGTGAGCGACAACGCGGCGATTGAAATCGCGGCCGGCCCCTTCTTGCGCGACGCGCAAGCGGTAGCAGAACTCATTGTCGGCGTCCGCAATGGCCGGCCAATTTACCTGAATGATGTTGCCGAGGTTCGAGATGGCGCACCCGCACCAGATCGCTATATTTGGCACACGATTGCAGGCAAAGATGGTGGCGAATATCCCGCGCTGACAATGACCGTAACTAAAAAGGCCGGGCAAAACGCCGTAAGTGTTGCTGACAATGTGGTGGCGAAACTCGATGCGCTAAAAAACCTTGTAATCCCCGCCGACGTCGAAATTGTTGTTACGCGTAACTATGGCGTCACGGCCAGTGAAAAGGCCACCAAACTTATCCAAAAACTTATCTTCGCAACCGGCGCGGTGGTGCTTCTTGTGTTCTTTGCGCTTGGGCGGCGCGAGGCGGCCATTGTTGGCGCGGCGGTAATTTTGACACTCATTGCTACGCTGTTCGCTTCCTGGGTGTGGGGTTTTACGCTCAATCGCGTGTCCTTGTTTGCCTTAATTTTTTCCATTGGCATATTGGTCGATGACGCAATTGTGGTGGTCGAAAACATACACCGTCACATGGGATTACACCCTGACCTGCCGCTCAAGGAGATCATTCCTGCAGCGGTGGATGAGGTCGGCAGTCCAACTATTCTTGCCACGTTCACGGTCATTGCCGCGTTGATGCCGATGGCGTTTGTCAGCGGGCTTATGGGGCCTTATATGGCACCAATACCGATCAATGCGAGCATGGGAATGTTGATTTCTCTTGCCGTGGCTTTTGTCATCACCCCATGGTTGTCGAGCTTGTGGCTCAAATCGTCCGGCCACGACGACACACTTGCCACTAAGGCAGCACCGTATTTCCGCCGACTTTTTTTGCCCTTCCTTGACGAAGCTAGCGGTCAACGCAACCGGCGAAAATTGGGTCTCGGTGTGCTTGGCCTAATCTTTGTATCGCTCGCGTTGCCGGCGCTTCAACTGGTCGTGCTAAGATGCTACCGCTCGACAACAAATCCGAGTTTCAAGTGGTGGTCGATATGCCTGCTGGCACACCGCCCGAGCGCACAGCGCGGTGCTGCATGCATTGGGCGACAGATCGCCAAAATGCCGGAAACCAGCAGCTATCAAGCCTACGTCGGACTTGGCGCACCGATTACGTTCAACGGTTTGGTACGCCAGTACTACCTGCGTAGCGGCGGCGAAGTTGGCGACATTCAGGTCAATCTCGTCGACAAGCATCATCGCAGTGAAAAGAGCCACGCCATTGCCGCGCGTATTCGGCCGGCGTTGGAGAAAATCGCCGCACCATTTGGTGCACGCATCAAAGTGGTTGAAGTACCGCCCGGACCGCCCGTGCAGGCGCCCTTAGTGGCCGAAGTCTATGGCCCCGGCGATGCCACGCGTTTACAAGTCGCCAAGGCCGTGCGCGGGATATTTGACGCGACGCCGGGTGTGGTGGATAGCGACGACAGCAGCATCGCGAACGCGCCAAAGCAGGTGCTCAAGGTTGACACTCGCAAGGCGGCTTTGCTCGGAATTGCACAAGCCGATATCGTCAATACCTTGGCCGTCGGCCCGGCGGGTGACGCCGTCACTTATCTGCACGATGCAAGTAAATATCCGGTTGCGGCAAACCTGCGTCTGCCGGTTTCCTCACGCGGGGATCTTGATGATTTACTTAAGCTCAGCGTGCGCGGTAATAGCGGCAAACTTGTCCCGATACGGGAACTCGTCACTGTCGAAAACACTTTGCGTGAGCAAGCGCTGTATCACAAGGATTTGCTGCCGGTAACCTATGTCACCGGCGATTTTGCCGGCGGCGCCGACAGTCCGCTGTATGGCTTGTTGCCATGCGCTCGGGGATCCAAAAAATCGAGGTGCCGGGTGGGGGCCTGCTAGGTGAATATTTCATCAATCAGCCGAACGATCCGGAACGTGAATTCGCCATCAAATGGGATGGCGAGTGGCAGATTACTTACGAAACATTTCGCGATATGGGTGCGGCCTACGCCGTCGGTTTGATATTGATTTATCTATTGGTTGTCGCGCAATTCGGTTCTTACCTGACACCGCTCGTCATCATGGCACCGATACCGCTCACGATTATCGGCGTGATGCCCGGCCATGCTTTGCTTGGCGCACAATTCACTGCCACGTCAATGATAGGGATGATCGCGCTGGCAGGAATCATCGTGCGCAATTCAATCTTGTTGGTTGACTTTATCAACCTGCAAGTCGCCAGTGGTATTGATTTAAAGGAAGCGGTAGTGAATTCCGCCATCACGCGTGCGCAACCAATTTTGCTGACTGCCCTGTCTGCCACGCTTGGCGCCCTTTTCATTCTCGATGATCCGATCTTCAATGGCTTGGCAGTATCGCTGATATTCGGAATCTTCGTGTCGACCCTACTCACCCTGCTGGTCATTCCCCTGCTTTATTACATGGCTTATCGCAACAATCTCGAGAGCCTGACTAGTCACCAATCTCACTAACGGCGTATCGCCAGCACCAACTGGCGAAACCACAATCATCTCACTAACGGAGGCAACATCGATGACTTCATGGCAATGGGTTCGTATCATCGGCGGCAGTTTTGTCCTACTTTCGCTCCTGCTTGGCGTTCCGGAAAGTCCGCTATTCATCAGTAAGTATTGGCTGATCCACCGCGTTCGTTGGCGCCAATTTGCTGCAAAGCGGCTTTACACGCTGGTGCTCGATGGAGAACATTGTTCGATCGCTTGGCGCCAAGCGCGGCGACTAGACTTGGCTCGGTTAGGAATGCCGGGAACCTAGAACAAGCTTTACTACAATCCACGATTTGGCGCATTGATACCCGATAGTGGGAAATCTCTTTGGTTCTCGGCGTTTGGTCGGTGCCGTACCGGGCTGACCGGCGCTGGCGGCGGTATTTTGGCGGTGCTGGCATTGATCGTCGGCATGGGCTGACGATGCAACAAGCCGCGCCAGTGGGCCCTGACGGGTCGCAGGTGGCGCTGCAATTGGTGCGCTGGATGGCCTGCGCAAAGGACTGGTACGGTACAAAGCGGCAACGGTGATGGTGCTGGCGGCCGCTGTTTACCTCCTAATCGGAATTCGCGTCGCTAGTGGCTTGCCGCAAGCTTGGCTGCTCGGATTATTTGCCGGCGTGTTGTTGATCGTCGCCGGTGCGATTGTTACGGCAATCGCGCGGCGCGAAATTTGCAACGACAAAGCCTGGGCGCATTTGGACGCAGCGAGCGGTCGATTTCATTGGACATGGTCGATCGCATTGCTGTTCGCCAGCATCGGTGCAATCACTGGCTTCATGACCGGTTTGCTCGGCGTTGGTGGCGGCTTTGTGATTGTTCCTGCACTGCGCCGCTTCACCGATTTGACCATGCACGGAATCGTCGCTACGTCACTGATGGTAATTGCATTAGTCGGCAGTGGCGGCGTGATTGCGGCTGTGGCGCACGGCGCAAATCTGCCGCTGATGATGACCGCGTTGTTTGCTGTAGCCACCGGAATTGGCATGCTGCTTGGTCGCAAACTTGCCGCGTCTCGTCGAGCGACATATTCAAATCGGCTTTTCAATGGTGCTGATGGTGGTCGCACTCCGGCATGAGTTTGAAAGCCTTCGTTACTGCTTAAGCGCCGCACAATAGGTAAGCAGAAAGTCCTCCGATATTGGCAATTGGTGCTAACGATGGAATGGCTCGTTCGCCGCCGCAAACGCCGTTGAAAAATTGAGATGGGCGCAAACGCCAATGATTCCATTCCATTGCTCGGTCAAGAAATGACACCCAGCCGCTCGAACTGCGTGCCCCTTCGATCACATCGCGTTTGATGATGGCAGCAGGCCGACTGCTGTGTCAATCTGGTTGAACGACATCGAGAGATTACCGGCAGCGCGGCGAAGGAATCGCTTGAGGGCGCGAGCGCAAATGACCGCATCAGCGGTGGCGCGGACAATGTCATTTACCTCTTTAACGTCGGCGAGAAAGGTCACTGATCATCGACCTTCGCAAGGCGCCAAACACCGTGCGCTTTGGCGAGGGGTTTACGCGCGCCGGGATGATTGTCTCTGCAGAGCATTGCGGCACTAAGACGGCGCTCAATCTTGACTCTTGGTAACGGCGACTGGGCATCGATCCTGCGTGGTGAATTCGACACCGTGCAGACGGCATTTCGCTTTGCAGATGGGGCAAACTGTCGGTCAGAATGAGTGGGTGATATGCACATAGAATCGACACCTATCTTGGATTCCGGGCTGGAAACGTCTAAGTTGCAACTATCCAGACATGTCAGTTGGTGCTGGCGACACGCCGTTAAATCCGACCGAACCATGAATGACTCCAAATTTGAGGATTGCCGACAGAAAATCAAATCCAAATTTCTGTTTTTCTTCCAAGTTGCGGCCATATTGCTTGCTTGCTTAGGGTTCACGAGCGACGCAGAGACTGCGAATGCCGCCGACACTAAGGCCGCACAGGCTTGGAGAAAATCGTTGATGGACGGCTGTTAACAGTTATGCGTTGTCGCTTGGTCAGTAACGGAGTGCATCGAGCAGCGAGCAAGAGAACTGTTGCCGCTTGATCCCGCAAAGCGAGCATTTTGGTGAGCTTTATGACCCTGCGCGTTACTTGCAATGCAAGAAGGACGGCTATCGCAACGATATGGGGTGCGACCGTTATGCGTTGCGCCGAATTGAGCAACCTGAATACTGGCCTTACCCAGATGTCCCACCGATGAAGTGGCCGGAGCCGCCGACACCGTCGGTTTATGAGCAGCTGAAGAAAAAGCATTTGAGGGTTACTGACATGAGACTTGGAGAAGCTGTGCAAAGCAGAGGCGGGGAGTTTGTTTCAAGGCCGTTGAAAGCGTAGATGGTTTTACGGCGAGACCCGACCGAGTTTGAGATCGATTGGCAGATCTTGAATTTCAAGATCGGTAGTCCTTGAGGATCCGTGGAATGCACGTCCTCCCGCTGGAGAATCTTTCAGACTGATGGAAGCATTGGGAGCTCGTTGAGGTCAGTTCGTACAGCCGAATCATGGCAAATTTGAATTTGCCGAGACGCCTATGATGTCGACCGCGGAATTTTCCTCACGATAGTACACGCGTATCGATACTCGACACAAGCACTGCGCGCACCATTACATCAGTCTTGAACGGAAAATCGTTCAGGTCCCATGTGGCTGTTGTTGAAAGAGGTCAAAGAACGTAACCGCTGAATTTCGAGATTCACATGGCGTGGCATTCAGCGACCACGCGACAGAGAAAATGAACATTGCTGGCAGCGAGTTTGCAATCGTCGACCCGCAGTCAAACGAAATCATCGTGCTTCGACGTGACTTCGTGCAGACCGGCAAAATCAAGCAACACGCCATTAGTGAGGAATCCTGGGAAACCGCTGCACCATGCGGTTGGTCGAAAATGGTCTTGCCTAGCGACTTTATCCACAAGGTATTGAAACCTCACGCACGTTGAACGGAGAAAGCAATGAACAATGCAGACATTCGCAATTGGTACGAGTTCTCGAAAATCCAGATAGCGGCAGAGAGCTATTTGGATTTATTCATAGCGGGAGATGAGTCGCTTTCGCAGGCGCTTCGGCGCGGCAACACCAACTGGGTTCCCGGTTCCGCCACCGACAAACTGTATACCAAGCTCACGCAATCACAGACCGCAGACTTTATTGAAAGTCACCAAATCATCGCCGAATTAAAGGGGCCAGGCTCGAATTGTTTCTGCTAGCATTACTCGATGCCTCGTCGTCCGCGTATTCATCTTGATGGTGTGCCGTTGCACATTGTGCAGCG
>JADKHX010000017.1 GCA_016721505.1 Rhodocyclaceae bacterium
GCCCGCAACCAATGCCAACTCAAGCGACGCCGACCGCAGCGCGATTGCCATCATCCCGATGCCAAGCCGGCAGGAAGTCTGGCGCGTCTATTCCACCGGCTACGAGGAATGGCTGCGTTCCACCTTCTGGCGTACCAAGGAAGCCGGTGTGGCCGATACCTCCATGAAGGCGGCATTGGCCACGCTTGCCGCTGCCGGAATCAACGATGGCGAGGAAGTCGAGATCCACGTCCGTGCCGCTCAGGATGAATCCGGCTACCTGATTGATCTGTGCGATGACCGCTGGCGCGCCGTCCGTATCGCGCCCACGGCTGGCAAGTGCTCGATCACTCCCGGTGTATTTCACCCGCACCCAATCGATGCGCGCCTTGCCGGAACCAGAACGTGGCGCTGACATCGGACTGCTCTGGCAGCATACCAACATTCCTGCCAATCGCCGGGTAATGGTGCTGACCTGGCTGCTCGATAGCTTCCGTCCTGACACCCCATTCCCGGTGCTAGAACTGGTTGGTGAGCAGGGCTCAGCCAGTCCACCACGCAAGCCGTGCTGCGCAGCCTGGTCGATCCCAACAAGGTGATGCTGCGCGGTCGGCCCAAGACGGTGGAGGACGTGTTCGTCGCCGCCGCCAACAACTGGCTGGTCAGCTACGAGAACCTCTCCGGCCTCACGCCCGAGCAGCAGGATGCCTTTTGCACCCTGGCCACCGGCGGCGGCTTTGCCTCGCGCCAGCTTTACACCAACGGCGAAGAGCACGTCATGGAGACCAAGCGCCCGGTGGTGCTGAATGGCATCGCGGTCGTCGCCACCCGCCCCGACCTGATCGACCGGGTCATCCACGCTGATATGCCGACGATTCTGGCCGAGGCGCGCAGGGATGACGCCGACACCTCGGCCGCGTGGGAACGGGATCGACCCAAGGTGTTCGGCGCACTGCTCGATCTGTTCTCAGCGGCGCTGGCAATCCTGCCATCCGTGAAGCTGACCCACAAACAACGCATGGCCGACTTCGAGCGCTTGGGCGAGGCGTTACGGCGCCTGGTTTCGCGCCCGGTGACTTCCAGCGCGAGTACGCCGAGCTGGTGCGCGCAGGCATCGACCGCGCATTGGAAAGCAATGCCGTCGCCCAGGCGCCCGACAGTGTTCGACGATCGCATCACGCCGTGGAACTGGCAAGGGACCGCCGGCCAACTCTACGACCTGCTCAACACGCAGCACGTTCCTGACCGCAGTTCATGGCCGCGCTCGCCGAAGGGCTTGGCTGATCAGTTGCGCCGCATCGCACCGGCCTATCGCGCCAAGGGCATCGAGATCACCCATCTCGGCCACAGCCGCGAGGGGGCGTTGTGGCGCATTTTCGTGCCGCATCGCCAATTTGATTCACACGCCACGCCGCCCGGCGTCGAGGGTGGCATTCGTTATGGAGCACACCGTGAATAACTCACCGTCCATTTCCCCGAATCTGCACCCGATCTGGCAGCGCCATTTCGGACTCCAGACCATTCAACCGACCAAACCACAGGCCAATCCCAGGAATGCAGGCGATGCGCTGATGCGCGCCGCGCAAGCCGCCTAGCTGCTCCCCTCCCACCATCCGATAAGGAGATCACCCGGCGAAACTGAATCCGTTCAGCAAGAAGCCCACCGCCTACTACGACAAGGTCAAGGCCGAGTACGACAAACTCGACCGCGAGATGACTGCCGCCAAAGATCAACTCAACGAGGCCGAAGCAGATTTCGAACGCAAGCGCCGCCGGCAATTCGAACTCGATCAGCACGGCTCGATGTACTCCTCGACGCGTGAACAGTCGCAGGCATCGTTCGCGGCAAGCGAGGCCAGTAATCGCGTCGGCCACATCAAGGGCGAGATCGGTCAACTCGAAAGCCGGATTGGCCCCTTGCGGCGGATCGCTCTGGCGCCAGACCGGTTCGCCCGAGCCAAGCAGACATTCGATGCTCTTGTCGCGCAGAAACTGGCGACGACCGGCGAACTGGAGAGGCCAATGCCTTGATCGCCAAGGTCAGCAAGCGTGTCGCTGATGCCGATGCGCGCATTGTCACCGAAACCCAATCCGCGACCCAGAGCATGCTCGATGCCGACGGGGAATTCAGTGTGCCGGAAGCGCTGACCCGGCTGGAAGCGGAATTGCGCCTTGGCAAATCGTCGCTGGCCGAACTGGAGGGAAAGCGAGACGCCTTGCTTGCCGAGTTGCGGGAATTGCCCACGGCGATTCGTGAGGCCGAGCGTGTGTTTATTGGTTGCCGCGCTGATGTCGTCGAGATCGAACTGTACGAGCAATTGATGCCCGCCATGATCCTGTTCGCCAGAGCGTCCGCTGCTCGCCGGCAGAACGACTACCGCCACGACGAAACCCGGTTCGAGATTGAGATTCCACGCGAACTGGTGGAAATCGCGCAAGCCGCACTGGCCAACGAAGTGCCAGCCACCTGATCCATGGCGGATGGCGGCGAGTCTCGGCATAGCCGCCATCCGTGCTGACGCAGGTGCTTCACGTCGTCAGCGATCCTCGCCATGCCGCGTAACGCCCGCCGGTGCTGACTGCGAAAGGCATCGCAGAAAGCCGGCACCCCCAACAACCAGGAGAAAACGATGGAAATCAAACCCACCCAATTCGACATGACCAATCCGTTCGCACCCATGCAGCAGCGGATGAATCAAGTCGAGACCGTCCTGCGTCAGATGCCGCCAGCACAACGCGAACAACTACTGGCTGAAATGCTGCCGCCTATTCCAATGCACCGGCCTTCGCCGCTGACTGAGCCTGCCGTGACGATGGTGACGGTCAAGGTCGATGAGTGGGATGGCGGGCCGGTGGCGCAGCAACGCTACCCCACCGCTGTCCTCCGACCGCGTCGCATTGTCAACGCCATCCCGTGGCAATGGCGCTGGATCGTTGCCGGCATTAGCCTGACCCGAATCATGCGCAAGTCGGCCAAGCAGCAGATGAAGCAGTTCAACAAGTTGCAGCGCCAGATGATTCGACGGGTCCTTCCTCGCCGCAAAGCCATGCGGGGGGCGCGAGCCCGCTGATGCGCTACCGACAGCCAGCGAAATGAGGTTACCACCCAGGTTACCGGTTACCACCCGGCGATGTGCCGGGTTACCAGCATTTAAGGAGATGAAATGAACACCATGACGATCAACAGCGGTACCACCCCTATCCCCAGCCAGCCGCTGGCCTACTACGACGC
The DNA here is from genome assembly GCA_016721505.1 of Rhodocyclaceae bacterium. Taxonomy (GTDB): domain Bacteria; phylum Pseudomonadota; class Gammaproteobacteria; order Burkholderiales; family Rhodocyclaceae; genus JADKHX01. The sequence continues at coordinate 3,212 of JADKHX010000017.1, forward strand.
GGCAGTTGAGCAGCGCGTTCAGCAGTGGCTCACCAGCGGGCAGTTGCTGGTCTGGATTCCCATTCTCAGTCAGGAGAACTTCCCGGACGTCCCGCCGCAAATCTTGCAGTTTGCCGATCAACATCCGGAGGCGATGCGCTGGCCCATCTACCGCCCGGAGGACTTACTGGGTTGCCAGAGGCATCACCGGCTGGTTGCTGCCTGCCGATGCCATCGATACCGACGTGGCTTGCGGCGTTTGGAACGGCGAGGTGTACATCCTCGGCGTGCAGGACAAGCACACCGGGCGGTCACAGGCCTTGCTGGGCGAACGTGCCGATGCTGCGACCAGCCGATGCCGGTCAGAGCGCGGTTTGACTTGGCTTCTGCCTGCCACAGAGCGTTCATGTACCTGTCTCAACTCACGGGAATTTCGTTATGACCGATTCATGGAAAAACAAAAGCAGCATCGCCGCGCAGTTGGCGGCGTTGCCCAATCTGCCGATGCACGAACTGTGGGCGCTGTGGGATCAGCACTTTCCCCGGCGCCCGATGCGTGTCGTTCGCCACTATCTGGAAGGGCGCCTGGCCTATCGTCTGCAAGAAAAGGCGCTGGGCGGATTACCGCCGACGTCAAAGCCTATCTTGCCGACTGCGGTGAAAAACATTCCAAGATCAAAAAGGTGGTCGGGGCGGAGGTGCGCCTGTTGCCGGGCACGACATTGATCCGCGAATGGGATCGCCATGAATACCGTGTCACGGTATTGCCTGATGGTCTGTACGAGTTGAATGGGCAGCGTTACACAAGCCTTTCGGCGGCAGCGCGGGCGATCACCGGCACGCAATGGTCAGGCCCGGCATTCTTCGGCGTGAAGGGAGGTCGCAAATGAACATCGTCGTCCCCAAACGATGCGCCGTCTATTGCCGGGTATCAACTGACGAGCGTCTCGATCAATCCTTCAACTCCCTCGATGCCCAGAAGGAAGCTGGACTGGCCTACGTCGCCAGCCAGCGCTCTGAAGGCTGGATTGCCGTCCCCGACGATTACATCGATCCCGGCTTCACCGGCGGCAATATGGATCGGCCCGGACTCAAACGCCTGATGGTCGACATCGAGGGCGGCAAGATCGACATCGTGGTGGTCTACAAGATTGATCGCTTAACGCGCAGTCTCGGTGACTTCTCCCGGCTGATCGAAGTCTTTGAGCGGCACAAGGTGTCGTTCGTTTCGGTCACGCAGCAATTCAACACCACGACCAGCATGGGCCGGCTGATGCTGAACGTCCTGCTGTCCTTCGCGCAGTTCGAGCGCGAAGTCACCGGCGAGCGCATCCGCGACAAGATCGCCGCCAGCAAGGCCAAGGGGATGTGGATGGGCGGTTACCCGCCACTGGGGTATCGCATCGAAGATCGGCGACTCATCGTGATGGACGTCGAAGCGGATCTGGTCAAGCGCATCTTCAAGGACTTTGTGGCCTGCCGGTCGACCACCGATCTGGTACGCCAACTGGCCGCCGACGGCAAAACCAACAAGCAGGGCAAGCCGTTCAGCAAGCAGATGCTCTACAAGCTGATGCACAACCGGGTCTACCTCGGCGAGATTCCCCACAAGGGAAAGAGCTACCCCGGTGCGCACCAAGCGATCATTGATCAGGATCTGTGGGATGCAGCCCACGCAGTTCTCGCGGAGAACAACCGACAACGCACCTCCGAGACGTGGCAGCGTCGTCAGGCGGAGGCATTGCTGCTCGGGTTGTTCTACACGGCAGACGGCGAGAAATTCCATCCGGCTTTCACGTGCAAGCCAAACGGCAAGCGCTATCGCTACTACGTGCCGAACCGCAAAGTGCGCTTCGGTGCTGACGCCAGTCCGGCAGGACGGGTGCCGGCAGAACCTATCGAGCAGATGGTACTGGCGCAAATTCATGCCGCCTTGATGTCGCCGGAGATGGTGCAGTCGGTGTGGGATGTGGTCAGAGACGAGTATCCGGAGATCACCGAGCCCGAGGTGGTGCTGCCGTTGCGCCAACTCGGGCAGGTCTGGGAGCAATTGTTTCCGGCCGAGCGCCAGCGCATCGTGAAATTGCTGATCGAGCGGGTGACGCTACGCGAGGAGGGTATTGAGATTGTGTGGCGAGAGGTGGGCTGGCACATGCTGGCCGGTGAGATGCAGCCGGGGACGATTGGCGGTGAATTACTGAAAATGGAACAGCAGCAGGAGGTAATGGCATGACACGGATTATCCAAACGGGTGCGGCTGTCCAGCGGCCGGGTGCGAAGCTGACGACATTCATTCCTGTGCGCATCAAGCGGCGCGGTGGGCGGAAAGTGGTGGTGCCGGCGGCGAACGCGACCGACAAAATGCCAGAACACGATGCGCCGATCCTCAAAGCATTGGCGCGCGCATTCCATTGGCAGCGTCTGATCGACGAGGGCGTCGTGAAGAGCGGATCAGACATCGCGCGCCAGAGGGGTTGCATCAGACGACCGTCAATGAACTGCTGCGACTGGCGCTGCTCCTCACCGGCAGTGGTACGCAGCATCCTCGATGGCCGCCAGCCGAGGACGCTTGAGCATCAACTGGCTGAAAAACAATTTGTTGCCGCCGGACTGGGATGTTCAGCACGCGATATTTGATGTGTTTGACGCGTAAGACAGGTTTGCAATGGTTCTGGTCAGCGCAGTTGCCGCACAACCATCGGCCCGAAACCCGCATGAAATCGAGTGGTCGAGCGGCGGTCAGCCACAGGTCAAATGGAGAAAAGAGAGGGTTTCAAAGACCATGGGGCGGAATTCTGCACTGACAGGCCGATGGCGAAACACCAGACCCCGCTGAAGGCCGCGCCAGTACTGGCGCGACGCGCAAGAAAAAACCCAACCGATAAGGGTTGGGTTTTTGGATTAGTGGTGATAGTGGACTTGAACCACCGACCCACGGATTATGAAAAGCCAAAACTATGTAAGCAAGCGAGGCAATTCAAAGACTTAGGCTGCTCTGCTTTCAGACTAACAGGCGGCGCAAGGCTTGAAATACTGTTGTTCGAGTTTCAGCGTGGGCAGGTTTTGGCCTTACACCGGCATCCATCGTCATTGATAGCGATAGGATCCGTGCGTACGCCATATCAATATTGACCCGGCACACATCCACTGCGTGACTGGGCGTTTTGGCCAACCAAGCGGAGCGTTATCCACGGTAGCTGCCAGCGCCTCTATGGCTGGCGGAAGCGGGTCGGTGGGTAACGCGGGGATTGGACACATTCCCGACTGGCAGGCTATCATCTGACCCCATGTATAGACCTCCCATTGACGCTGGCGATATCGCCGCCGCAACTGACGAATCACCAGCAACCACGGGGCAGTCGGGGTGGTTGAACTAATGGTAGCGAACAGAAAATCTGGTGGTTCAAGCGGTTCAACCAAGCGCTCGAAGGTGAATAACAAAGCTTCCGACCAAATTAGCAGCCATGCGTCAATTGACTCAACAGATCGTTCTATCGGTCGCGCCGGTATTGATGGTACGGATTCACTTGCTGTTGAATTGAGACAGGCGCGAGAGCATAAAGCTCTCACTCTCTCAGACCTCAATCGGTTAACGGGTATCTCGAGAACCTCGCTCCACGGCTATGAATCAGGTCGTTCAAAGCCCGGGGCAAAGGAACTCTTGAAGCTGTGCCAAGTTTTGGAAGTCACCCCGAATCGCCTCCTTCTAGGCACAGATGATTTATCTGTCAAGGCTGGCGGCGTGTTAGTTGCGCTGGTACGAATGGCTAGGGAACAACCAACGCAAGCGCTAGCGTTTTCGGCGTTCTTTTTGCCTTGGGTTGGGGTGATTCTTTCCAGGCTTGGACATGAGCCGTTGATCGCACTGTCAAAATCGATTTAAGGAAGCTCCATCACCGTAAACCTGATAGCAACAGGAAGAAAGCCCGGCCTCGAGTCGGGCTTTTTTTTGCCCTCAAAATTCCGTTATATGGACAGTTGACAACTAAGTCGAACGATGTATTATTCGAAACATTCTCTTATTTGGTCATTTGACCTTATATGCGAACTTAGACAGGAGACCTCAATGAACATTCCGCAAAACCTACCCATTACGCCGCTGCAATCGAAGGCGGCGCGCTACCAACTAGGATTGACGCAAGCAAACGTAATCCAAGATTCCGGGCTCCGGGTCACAAGCTCAAAGGCTTTGAAACCGGGCGACTGATTCCGGACATGAAGTAAGCCAAAGACATCGATCTATCTGATCTCACAGAAGGAGAAGGCTTGACACCGGTGAACGCTGCCGCCGTCAAACCAATGTCCGACAAGCTGCAACCCCTTTCTGGCATGGCCTTCCGAATCGCTGTGCCGTTTGACCAGGTCGATGCCCTACTTGAGCAAATGGAAAGCAATGACGAACGCATTGACCAAGTTCTTGCTGAACCGGCGAAGGCTGGTTTTATGTCTGACTATGACGAATCCACCGAAGCGTTGCAACGTGAATTATTCGGCTTGATGGCGGCTAACTATTTGTTGTTCCGTGCGTTGCAAGGTCGCTCCATTGCGGCTGGCGCGGTCAGGACTGGTGAGAAGCGAACCCAGCAAGACTTACTTAACGCGTGGGTAAAAAGCTCCGGCCTCACGCCATTGGTGAACGGCAACGCAACTGATTCCACACCAGTTGCCGATGAGGAGGAAGCATGAATATCACCGCCCCGGTGTCGATGCTTGTCGGGAAAGGTAACAGCGCCGCGCTGCTAGTCGCTGGACTGATCATAGCTGCATGGCTAGCGCAGCAGGCCAAAGCCCGGCAAACCTCCACAACCCGATAGAGCGAGGAAACCATGAACCGCGAAAACAACAGCGCAAGCAGCGCCGGTCGAACTTCGACCACAACATCAAAAAATATCCCGCATTGCCTACATAAAGAGCGATGCATCGTATGGCTTCCAGAACGGGGCGCATACATCAAGAGCCTTGCTGTTCAAGTCCTCAACGGACGAATGAAGGCCACACTGGACACCAGCGACCAGCCAATGCATGCCGCTGTCTATGACGGCGACCACGCAACCAAGATCGCTGAACAAGTCATGCGATGCCACGGTCTTAGGCCGGTCATCCGAACGCATTACGGACAACTGCAATGAGCGACATTGCCCTAGCACCGTCGGTTTCTCGCGTATCTGCAAATCGGCTGCTGACATTTACGACCAGCGGTTTCTCGCTGAAATTTTCGCGCAAATCCCTACGCGGTTTTGTCACGAATTCCTGCGAGAGTATGAGCATCGATTGGCCTCCTCGGGGCGGCGCTCTGCAAACCTTTACGCGCTGAGTTTGAAGAATGAAATTCTCCCCGAACTATTTGCCGATACGGCACTACCGTTTCAGGCATCGGACTCAGACATCATCGAAGCCGCAGAGCGCGCCGCTGTGCGTGCTTGTAAGTGCGTCCTGAGTCCGACTAAAGAAACCATGCTGACCGCGTTAGGTCGGCTGGCGCGAAGCTATCGCGTTGCTATGCCAGTCTGCAAAACCGATCAGGGAATATCAGCGCGAATGGTCGAACCCGCATGGTGGCGCAGAGCACTACGAAAGCGATTTCGACACGTCGAGCATGCAGCAATACGCGCTGGGTTCGTACGAGGAAATTCTCCATACGTTACCGATGAGGCTTTGTGCCGCTACCAGCACCACGCCAAGCGCACCGCAAAGTTAATGGAGTCGATGGACGCGACGAACCAAACAACAGGCGAAACAATTCAGCTTTCAAAAATCGTTGAGGGCAGTCTTGCAAATCCAGCAAACCGCCGAGCCGCTGTCATGGTTCAAATTCGCGGCATGGAGAGCTATGCAGAAAGCTTGGGATACGTTGGCTACTTTGTCACATTGACGTGTCCTAGTCGCATGCATGCGTACCACAAGAAAAGTGGGCGACCGGTCGAGAACTATGACGGCACGTCGCCTCGAAAGGCTCAGTGCTACTTAGGGAGAGTGTGGAACAGCGGCATGCGAAAGCTCAAGCGTGACGGAATCACATGCATGGGCATTCGCACAGTCGAACCGCATCACGACGCAACGCCACATTGGCATGTCGTCATATTCGTTGACCCAACTCACGCAAGCGCATTGCTGGCAACGCTTCGTGAGTACGCGCTACACGACTGCCCAAATGAGCCGGGCGCGCAAACAAAGCGGTTTGACGCAAAGCTTATAGACCCGGCAAAGGCAGTGCAGCGCAATACGTCGCAGCATATGTATCGAAAAATATTGACGGCCATGGCGTTGGCAACGACAACGAAGTAGATCAACCCGCCGTGGTCACTGCGCCGCGTGCAGTCGTGTGGGCGCGTGTGGGGCATTCGTCAATTCCAATTCTTTGGTGTGGGTGCAATCACACCAGCGCGCGAACTCTACCGACTCAGCCATATTCCAGAAGCCTTGGAACAGGCTCTGGCGCGAGGCTCACCGGGCGTTGAAGGCCAAGGACTACGGCGGATACCTTGCGGGGCTAAAAGCGACCGATACGCGCCTAGGAAACGCAACCAGTGAAAGAGAGCACGCGCTATTCGGGCGAGATAGTGAAGCGGGTATGTGGCGTAAAAATAAACGGCGCTGAAATGCTTCAAACGCGATTTGATATATGGACTATTGCGAGGCGCGTAGAGTCAAAAAAACGAGGTTTTGCTTTACTTGGACTCGATTCAATAACTCCGCGCAGCTTGATTTCAAAGGAATATTTGTGGAGTCCTGCTAATGATAGTTTGCCGTTCGTCGCTCCGAAGGTTGAGGAGCTATCGGCGATGGACAAAAATGTGCTTTTCGCCTTCGGCGATGGGTTGAGGTGGTTCGCGGAATGGTCAAAAGTGGGGCAGGTATATCAGCCGCCCTGCTCAAGTGCTAATGCGCAATTGGCCGGGGTGATGAAAACAATAAACCCCCGAGCCGAGAACCGCGACGAACTGACTCGGGGGTGACCATGGAACAACAGGACACCGAGAAGCGTACCAGCATTAAAAAACCGCGCAAGAAAATTCTTGCGCCGGTTGCGGTCGATCGCACACCGTCATTCACGGTGCTACCATCTGAGCGAGAGCAATCCACAGCACTCGCGCTCTCACAGCGAGAACAACCAGCGAACCTCTCAGCCAGCCTCGCCCTTTTTGACGAAGCCACGAAGCTGCTCGATGAGTGCAAAGATTGCCGAGCGCTTGAACGCGCTAGGAATGGTCGACCACGTAGTAACCACGAATTTACCGGTCATGGGTGCATCGTCTCGGCAGCGTGCGGCTGCATTGTCAGCGCGGATGACGAAATTTCGTCGCATCTACAACGCCGCTTGGATGGTGCGGCATTACCAGCATGCATCCGGTCAACCATTGAAAAAAGCGATAGGCGATTTTTGCGCGGTGCTTGTGCTGGAACTCGAATCAACAAAAGACCAAGAGGCATTGATTTACGCGGTCGCTCACTCACTAACGTTAAGTCCCTACGGCGTGCCGTGGGAAAGTTGAACTATTTATAGGAAAAAACGAAATGAGAACACACGAATTCGCGGACAATTTTGACGCAACGTTATTCAAACCGAATGCAATTGTTCTGCGTTTGCGCTACTACCTACGAACGCGCTACAACTGTCCTGCATCGACACAAAAAGGTAGCGGGGTGCGCGTGCGGAACTATCGTCGTTTGATGACTGGCAAGCTGTCGAAGCGCTAGCGCAACCTTCTCTCTCTTACCTATGAATACCCTTGATCTGCACCAAGCCGCCGCATTTCTCAAAATGCACCCGGACACTGTGCAACGCCGCGCGCGCCGTGGCCTGATTCCGTCTGCCAAGCCGGGAAAGTCGTGGGTATTTATCGAAAATGATTTGGCCGATTGGCTACGGTCACAATACCGCGATGAGGCAAAACCATGCCAGTCTTCAAGCCTGACAATTCCCCGTATTGGTGGCTCGACATTCGGCACAACGGACACCGAATTAGACGCACTACTGGCACGGCCAGCAAAGCTCAAGCACAAGAAGTCCATGACAACCTGAAAGCCGCTCTATGGCGCGAATCAAGGCTAGGTGAATCTTCACAGACATGGAATGATGCTGTAAAGCGCTGGCTCTCCGAACATGGCCACAAGAAGAGCATCACTGACGACAAAGACCGCCTCCGGTGGCTTACTTCGCGCCTAAGCGGTAAGACTTTGCGGTCGATCACCAGAGACACTGTGGAAGCTCTAATAAGCGCGCGTCTCGATGAGCCAACATTCTCCGGAAAGAAAGAACATCACAAGCGCAAGATCGCCAACAGCACAGTCAACCGCTACCTTGCCGCGCTATCGACAATACTGCGCGCCGCCGTCGACTATGGCTGGCTCGACACCGCACCAAGAATCCGCAAACTACCCGAACAGAAAAAGCGCGTTGCTTATCTCACGCGAGAGCAGCTAGTAATACTGATCGCCGAACTACCGCAACACTTGGCCGAAATGGCGACATTCGCCGTAACCACGGGGCTACGGGCGGCAAACGTTTTGGGTCTCGAATGGGAACAGGTCAATATGGAAACACGGCAGGCGTGGATTCACCCAGACCAAGCTAAGGCTGGCAAAGCGATTCAAATACCGCTCAACGATGAGGCAATGGCGGTATTAGAAGGGCGGAAGGGTATCGATGCGCGATTCGTGTTCACGTGGCAAGGCAAGCGAATACACACCATCGGAGCAGCATGGGATAGAGCGCGCATCCGGGCAGGGATTCCCGACTTTAGATGGCATGATCTACGGCACACGTGGGCAAGCTGGCACGCGATGGGCGGAACGCCGATTAACGTCCTTCAAGAATTGGGCGCGTGGGCAAGCCCACAGATGGTGCAACGCTACGCGCATCTTGCACAAAGCCACCTTGCCGGATATGCAAACAAACTCCGCCCCTTTGGGCAGGATTTGGGCATAGTACATTCACGCGACAGCGACAAAAAACCGTGAATGCATTGGTGCGATTGGTGGTGATGAGTGGACTTGAACCACCGACCCCCGGATTATGAATCCGATGCTCTAACCGACTGAGCTACATCACCCTTGAGAAGGGGCGGAATTATCGTCGGCGGGAGGTTTCCTTGTCAAGGCGCACCGTGCTGGGCGAGAATGGCGGGATGGATGTCGATATCACGATTGTTGGCGGCGGTTTGGCGGGCTTGAGCTTGGCGGTCGCTTTGCGCAATGCGCGCTTGAATGTCGCCTTGATTGAAGGTCGCGCGCCGGTTCGCCCGCGAAGCGATGCGGGTGGGATAGCCGCATTTATGCGCTAAGTCCAGCCAATGCGCGTTTTCTGGACTCGATCGGCGTGTGGCAGCATTTGCCGCTGGAGCGTCGGTGCGATGTCCAGGCGATGGAAATTTTTGGTGATGCAAGCAGCGAATTGCATTTTCGGCATACGACAGTGGTGTGGGAGAGTTGGCATGGATTGTCGAATCTTCCTTGCTGCAAAATGAATTATGGTTATCGGCACAGCGCCAACCGAATTTGACCTTGCTCTGCCCCTCGCGTCCAAACAAGCTTGAAATTGAAGCCGATGTGGCGCGGATAACCCTGGAAGATGGTCGCGTGATCAATTCAAAATTGGTCGTCGCTGCTGATGGTGCGGATTCCTGGACGCGTACAGCGGCCGGAATTGCGGTGGACTTTATCCCTACGATCAACTTGGTGTGGTGGCAAATTTTTCCTGCCAGGAGGCGCATCGTGGCACGGCTTATCAATGGTTGGGAAGATGGCGTTTTGGCCTGGTTGCCGCTGCCGGACAACCGGATATCAATGGTTTGGTCCACCGGTGTGGCGCATGCCAAAGAACTGTTGGCACTGCCAGCCGATGAAATGGCGCGCACGGTAGCCGAGGCCGGGGTTCCGTTTGGGTGAATTGGAAATCTTTGGCACGCCCGCTGGTTTCCCCCTTACGTCTGATGCGCGCACCAAAATGGTACAGCCACGGCTGGCTCTGATCGGCGATGCGGCACACACCATACATCCGCTGTCGGGTCACGGGATCAATTTGGGTTTTCAAGATGCTGCGGCGCTGGCAAATCAACTTTGCACAAAGGCCGAGCACATTGATTGCGGCAACTTGCGCTTGCTACGTGCTTTTGAGCGTTCGCGTGCCGAAGAAGTGTTAGCGTTGCAGAGCGTGACCGATGGTTTGCATCACCTGTTTGGCGCATCGCAAGCGCCACTCAAACGTTTGAGAAATTTTGGATTGAACTTTACCAACCAAATGCCAGTCATAAAGGCTGCTTTGGTTCGCTATGCGCTGGCGGCGTAGCGGATGCTAAATTTGGCTGCTTAATTATTTTCGAGATTTCATGAATAGATTCCTCGGTTCCACCATTGCCACCTTGATTGCCGCGAGTTTGATTCCTTCCATGGCTACTGCAGATGAAGCCGCTGTGCGCAAAATGATGGATGGCAAAGTCGGCAAGATTGAACGCGTTGTTAAATCGCAAATCGCGGGTATTTGGGAAATCAGTGCCGATGGCCAAGTTTTTTACGCCGATGACGCCGGTAAGTACATTTTGTTTGGCAGCTTGATCGAGGGCAAGAGCGGCAAGAATCTAACCAATGAACGTCTGTTTTCAATGTTGCCGCTCGAAGCTGCAGTGAAGCAAGTGCGCGGCAATGGCAAGCAGACGCTGGTGACATTTGAGGACCCCAATTGCGGTTATTGCAAGAAGTTGGCAAAGGACTTGCAAAACGTAAAAAATGTGACGATCTACACCTTTCTCTATCCAGTGCTAGGCGATGACTCGGTCGAAAAGTCGAAGGCAATTTGGTGCGCGGCCGACAAGGCCAAGGCATGGAATGACTGGATGCTTAATGGCAAACCAACGCCCGCAGCCGCTGAAAAATGTGACCTTGCCGGACTGGAAAAATCTACCGAGACCGGGCAGAAGATGCGGATCAACGGCACGCCAGCGATATTCTTCGGCAATGGCGAACGTGCGGGAGGCTACATTCCGTTGCCGGAGATTGAAAAGCGGATGGCTGCAGTGCTGGCGACTGCAGGTAATTAGGGGCAACCAGCAAGTGCTATTTGAGTGCTTTGGCCGACGCAACGCGTCGGGCTGAAAATCGGCAACCTTGCCCTTGACGTTGAATTTGACAACCGACTTTAGCTCGTTGTCCAATCCGCCAACGATGTAACCACCGCTATCCAGATCGTGCACCATGCCAAACCGATAGCCTGGGAACGGTACATCGTAGTATTGCACCTGACCATGCAGCGCAACGCGCCATAAGTCACCGCGGCCGGTATAGGTTTCTTCCATCAAAACCGCCCAGCTGTCTTCGTCAAGATAAAAGGTTCTTTTCGCGTAAATGTGCGACTGTCCGGGTTTCAGTGCACCTTCGACAATCCAAACACGATGCAGTTCATAACGCATGTAGGTTGGATTCACCGTACCCTTCATGACGATATCGGTGTACTTGAGTTTCTTGTTGCCAATTTCATAGGTGTTATAGGGCACAAATAGCTCACGCTTACCGACCAACTTCCAATCGTAGCGATCCGGTGCGCCGTTGTAACCATCTACCTGATCAGTGGTGATGAGGCCTTCCGACCCGTCGTTAATCCCGTCGTAACCGAGATCCGGCGCTCGTCGCACTCGCCGGGCGCCAGCGTTATAAATCCATGCCGAGCGCTTCTCTGCAACTTGATCAATTGGTTCATGAACCAGAAAAGTAGTGCCTTTCAGACTCGGTGGTTCGATGAAGGAACCCATCGCGCTGTACAGACGATTCGGTGTCTGCACATCCATGTTCTGATCGTATATCCGGAAGGCCCGAAATCCGATTCTGAAAGTGTCGCCATTTGGTCGTACAGGAAACGAATGTCCTTCACGCTCAACGCCTCCACCAGTGAACCGCAACAAGTGATTCCACATCGCCTCCAAACCATTCTTGGGAATCGGGAAGGGAACATTTGAACCGCCTAAATTCATGACGCCGAAACCCTGCAGATCAACTTGCGTGGCTTGAGTCCGCGCCAGATCGGTGACTTCTTTTGGCATCGCTGCGGTACGGTGCGTGGGATAAACCGGCATGCGGAAATTTGGGTTGCGTTTAAGTAGCGCTGTCACACCCGGCGCGAGGCCGTCGCGATACTGCTCTATGTTTTGCGCGGTAATCGTGAAGCGCGGTTTTTCGTCGGCGAATGGATTGGCGTAGCCTTCCTCCCGATTCCACCCTGGCGGTGCTTTGGTCATCCCACCGGACCAGGCTGGAATACTCCCTGCAGCATTGCCGGCCTTTTCCGCACCGACCGGCGTTAGATCTTTACCCAGTCGCTCCGCATCGGCCGCGCTTAGTTTGGCATGCGCTGTACTCGCCAACATCAAAGCGAGGACGAACCCAAATGGATAAAGAAAAGTTTCCGCGTGCTTCTTGTCATGCCTCTCTCCGGTTGTCTTCGTATCGTCCTAGCGACACGAATGAATTGTTCTGTCTGGAGTTTAGCATCGGCAAATCGGCAGCAACGAGGCCACAGCCGGGGTAGTTATTTCTTGCTCGATGCGGCCCAAATGGCTCTAAGCCCAAGCACTCCAGTGGCGGCGTTGCGAGGGCATTACTTAACAGCGTATCACCACACGCGACGGCGAAGAGGGCGTCTTGTGCCCGACCGCCTTGTCGCTGGTAGTTTTTGGTGTTGTATTTGTTTTATCAGCACCAACTGACGAAAACTAACTGCCGTCGCGAACCACGCGACAGGATTCAATATCGAATATGACTTTGCCGATCGTCAGCACGGTTTGATCACGAAAACCATTCACGAAGTTTAGAAACCGTTCGACGTCGGCAAAGTTACTAGCAATCCCCGTCGACACACGGATCGCACCAGCACTCTTTCCGCCGCGATCTTGCATCACATGAAGGAAGCGCTGCAAATTCACTTGTGTGCCGAGCTCACTGATTCCGGCGCGCATGTCGTCCTGCGCTTAAATCCTCCGCTGTCTCGCCTGCACCGGGGTTGCAAAAGCATCCGGTGCGTAGCGAAATCCGCGCTTCGCCGGCAAGTTCCTCAATCCGGCGATAGTCGATCAAATGGCCGTGCGGATCGTAGAAATTCATCGTTACCGTGCCGCCGCGCATCGTTGTGTTGGCCGGGCCGTAGAGCCTAACCATGGCTTTCCCGTTGCTGTGTTTCATTTCCAACAAGCAAGTGAGAAGCCAGTCGGTTAGACATTTAACACGGCGTTGAATGGTGTCGACGCCAATTTTTTCCAGATGCCGCAGACCAATCCCCACCGCCGGAATGCTCATGTAATTGAGCGTGCCGTCTTCAAATCCCGCTTCACCTTTCGACAGCACATGCATCTGCCCCTGCACCGTAGCAAAGTTGACTGTGCCTCCGCCGAACCATGGACGCTGCAATTTTTCCAGCGTTTCGTTGCGCACCAGCAGGCAGCCAACGCCGGTCGGGTAACCAAACATTTTGTAAAACGAAACAGTCACAAAGTCGGGCGAGGCGGTTCGCAGATCAAGGCGATTGGTCGGCACAAACGCCGCTGCATCAAGCAGCACCAACCTAATCCCCGCGCCTTATCAATTAACGCAAGCGGATGTTTGACGCCGGAAAAATTTGACTGCGCGGGGAAAGCCAACAAGTTTTGCTGCGCGGATCGGCTTGCGCCAGCATTTCGTCCATGGTCTTCAGGTCGATGCGCAAGTCTGGGCGCGTGAGCGGCGCATAGGCCACTGCAGCACGTTTAGCCAGTGCGAACTCGCGGATACCGTTCACCGAATTGTGATTGTCGGCGGTCAGCAGCAATCTCCCCTGCGGCGAAAACGGAAATGACTCACCCACCAGTTTCAACGCCGCCGAAGCGTTCTAGGTAAAGATCGCGGTGTATTCACCAGCCGCATTGAAATGTTCGAGCACCGCGTGGGCGCCTGCTCCACACCTCGCGTAGCTTCGGTCGAACTCGGGGTTGGCGAGTGCGGATTGCCAAGAATTTGCTCGCTCAACAAGTCCGCATGTTGGCGGATTTGACTCGCCGCGTGCAGCCCTGCACCTGTGTAATCCAGATAAACCTGATCCTGCGTATCCAGCCGGTGGTACTCGCTTGCGCGCAGCTCGTCGAGCGCGCTGGTGAGTGCGTACTCCGGGTATTGGACTTTGAACTGCTCAAAAGCGTTCATTGGTTGGGTAGGATTGACATCTAAAGCGAAAGGCGAATTTTGACAGGACTAACAGGATGAACAGGATAGAAGCAAGGTCGGAAAACGGTTCGGCTGGCATTTGACTTTCATCCTGTTCATCCTGTTAATCCTGTCCAAAGCATTGCTTTTTATGGCCCGACTCCACTAAGGCGAAACAATCGGGAACGTGGTGGGCGGTTTTCCAGCAGCCCAAAAAACTAATCAAGTCGAGCCTGCTACCACTGATTTTCAGCCATCACTGGTTAGCATTTCCGATATGCCTGCGGTCTTATAAAATCATCTTGAGAAAAATCCCTAGTCATCGCAAGGCTGGCATTGGCATCACTCGCCGCTGGTGCTTGACGGAAATGCAGTACGGAATTTTCTATCCACAGCACATAGGATTCATTGATGTCCGGTAAACTGAGATTAATTTTAAATTCTTGCCTTCGGCTTTCACACCATTGAGGCTCGCCGCCCAGGCTTAAAAGCTCGGCACGTCAGTCCACGCCAACATATCGGTGGCCGGCTATGGTGGGCGACGATGCCAGTCCGAGTTTTCCGTTGCGGTAGCTCGGCCGCCGGTCAAATAAAAATTTCGCCAGATCGCTGATTCAGCCATGAAACCCATTTGTTCCAAACTCTTGGCTTGCAATTCTTCGCCGCTTTGTGGTCAGGCTGCGCGAACACCACGTGGTTGAGCAATTCCGATGTCCAGCGATATTCGCCTTTGTCGTACGCAATTTGTGCGGCGGCCACTGCTTATCTGCGCCGCCCATCAGTTCCACATAACGCTTGGCCCGTCGATGCGTGGTAACAAATCAAGATTCGCCAGATTGCCGTCGAACCAGCCGATGTAATGCTGATACACGGCGCGGCATCATGTTTGAGCGTGCCGTAATAACGCCATGCACTGCAAAATTGCTTTCGAGATTTCGGAAATTTTATTTCCTCGGCAACCTCGTTCGGTTTCATGCCTTTGTTAATCATGCGCACGGTTTGATCGTGAATGAATTTATAAGCATCGCGCTGCTGCTTCATAAATTGCGTGATGTTGGCGTTGCCCCCACATCGGCCACAAATGGCTGGCAAAGAAAACCTCCGCATCGCCAAAGCGCACCAGGGCATCGCGATAGCCCGACCAGCGCAATGAATCGCGCACCTTACACCGCGCAAGGTGTAAAGATTATGCAAAGTAGGCCCATGATTTCAGCCCCCCACAAGCCTTCATGTCCGGCAAATAGAACGCCAACTCGGCCGGCGCTTACCTGAGCCAGGCGCGTTTTGAAAAATAAAGCGCACGCCATCAATCATCTTTTCTTGCGGCGTGTGGGTGACCGACCTTCGATGTTGGGCGGCAAAATCCCGATGCGTCCAAAGGCGATGGACTGCCCCAATCCCGAATTCACCAAGCCGGTTTTTGATGCCGGCAGCGTGTTGCCAAACTGCCAGGTCGCCCGCCGCCCCATGGCCGGCCCGACCAAAATATTCTCGCTGGTCGATTCCTCCATAAAGCCTTTGGGCGCGATGATCGGCAGCTTCTGCTTGGCCGCATTTTCGCCGGAAACGATGCCCAAGGCGTACAAAATGATCGACATGGCTATGGGTAAAGATCATCGCCGGAGATCGGCTTGTTACCCAAATGTTTTGCGCGCAAAGCAATCGCCGCCGCCGTTTCCTCGCGTGGTTAGCGGATGCGGGCACCAGGCTCCTGACGGTCTTGCCATGTAATCAAACGATGTTTTGGCAACAAACCGCTGCATTTGACGAATGGGTTTTCCCTCGGCTACCTTTGAACAAACCCACTATTGTTCAATGTCGCGTGCCGCCACAAACTGATTCACCGTGGGCGGCGCATCGCCTTGAATGAAAAGCGGTCGCGTAGTCCCACACGGTTGAACCATCGGCAGCCAAAACCTTGCCCGTTGGTTTGGCGATCAGGCCACGCTTGGCATCTTCAAAGCCTTGCTGCCCCCGGCGAGGTTTAATGATTTGGCTAAGGCGGTGTTGCTGGTTACCGTCGTTGCAGTCGCTTCACTTGACGATGTTGGAGTTGGAGCGTCTTTGTTGCAGGCGGATATCAAGAAAAATCACAGCAAACACGTGCAGGATATTGCGTGTCATCATTTTTCCTCTTGTGGTGTGCCTCCAGTCGATAGCGGCTATGGCCAGCACCAACTGGCGGTTTTACATTACTTCACGAAAACGCGAAATGCTCCTTGTCCATTGCATCACCGATTTCATCGATGCCAATGCATTTTGCGATGGCCGTCGGCGCGTGGCAGAACGACGGGCGAAATAGAACTCGGCGGTTTTGGATTTTGGCGCGGTAGAAATCTGCTGATTCCTGCCTTTCCAGACGCCAAAAGTTCCTGCGCCTTGCCCGCTTGTAGCGCCCAAAAGTAGGCCAGCATGACATAGCCGGAATACATCAGGAAATCAAACTCGCCGCGCCGACGGACTCTTTGTCGCCGGGCGCGCGCAGGCTCATGATGCGGGTGGTCAGGATGTTCCACTGCACCGAACGTTTGGTCAGTTCTCGCGCCATGCTGCCGACAGAACTGAGGCGAACAAATGTAATTTGGAAAATTTCCACATGAGGCCAGTGAAGTCGCGCACGCATTTTCCGCGTGTGCCGAATAGTACTTTGCGACCCAAAAATCCAGCGCTTGAATTCCAGTAGTGCCTTCGTAAAGTGTGCTGATCCGCGCGTCGAGGGCGATGTGTTCCATGCCATGTTCATGAATGTAGCCGTGGCCGCCGAAAACTTACTGAGGAGGTTCGCCGCCTCAATCCCATTTCGGTGAGGAAGCCTTTAAGGATCGGCGTATAAAAACCTAAGCGACTGTCGTAGTCCTCATATTTTTGGTATCGCCTTCAACCACTGCGTTAAACATGTTGTCGGCGATTTGCGCGGCACTGTAAATCATCGCGGCCCACCTTCTGCGAACGCTTTTGCGTAAGCAACATGCGACGCACATCCGGATGCCAAATGAGCGCGTCAGCGGCGAATTCATTCCCCTCAGTGCGCCATCGAGCGGCGCTCTTTAGCGTAGGCCAGCGCGCCTGAAACGAAGCCTCGCGCCTGTGCCACGCCTTGTACCGCCGTGCCGATGCGTGCGGTGTTCATGAAGGTGAACATCGCCTCCAGACTCTGTTCGGCTCGGCGATTATGTAGCCGGTCGCGTCGTCGAAATTGAGCACCAGTGGAGGATGCACGGATGCCCATTTTGTCCGATGGAGTCGCAATTTACTGCGTTGCGCGCGCCTGATTTACCGTCTGCATCGACGATTACTTGGCACAACAAATGTGAGATTCCTTTGAGATGCCGGTGGCCGGGCAGACGCGCCAGCACGATGTGAATGATGTTGTCGGTCAGATCGTGCTCACCTGAGAGATGAATATCTTCGTCCCGGTGAGCTTGCAGGTGCCGTCGGGTTGCGTTCAGCGCGGGTTTTGACTTGGCCAAATCTGTCCCCATTGCGCCTCGGTCAACACATTTAGTCGGTCCATTCACCAGCGACGAGCGGTGGCAAAAACAATTTCTTTGCCGTCCGTGCCGTATTGCATCAGCGTGTTGATGCGCCGATCGACAATCCCGGATGCATATTGAACGACCAGTTCGCCGTTCCAGCCATTTCGGATTTGAAGACATTGACCGACATCGGCAAGCCTTGGCCGCCGTATTCAGTCGGGGATGACAAGCCTTGCCAGCCACCTTCAACAAAGGCTTTGAGGCAACTTTTGAATCCTTCCGGCGTTTCCACGTTGCCGTTGGAAAAGGTACAGCCTTCCGCGTCGCCGGACAAATTGATCGGTGCCAGCACTTCCCCTCGCACAGCGTTGCCGCGCCTTCCAGAATCGCCTCGACCATATCCGGTGTGGCATCTTTGCCGTTCGACAGACTGGCGTAGTGCGACGAGTAGTCGAGCACTTCGTTGATCAGAAAGCGCATATCCCGCAGCGGGGCTTTGTAAGTTGACATTTTTTGCCTTTTCAAGAAAAATATTTTTGACAGGATTAACAGGATGTACAGGATAGAA
>JADKHX010000018.1 GCA_016721505.1 Rhodocyclaceae bacterium
CTGCCTAAAAAACTCTTCGCGCTCCATGAAAATTAAATTTTCGAACTGCTGTAAATCCAGAAGGTGTCATTGCGATGTTGATTCGCCAAATTAACGCTTCACATCAGCGTAGTACCAGCACCAACTGGCGTTTTATGGCAAACCGACAGAGTCCTCAGCGACAGCTTATTCCGCTATCGCAAGCTCACGCAACTTCGGCCTTACCACGGGCGATGTGGCAGATTTGGCATTTGCTCGTGATTTGCTTTTTATCGCGACGGCATCCAATGTGTTGAGCAATCGCACTAATGATCGCCCCACTGCATGCGCCAAATTCACCGGCACCGCGTTGCCGATTTGTTTGTACTGTGAGGAAATCGGTCCGGTGAATTCCCAGTCGTCGGGGAATGTCTGAATACGTGCATATTCGCGCACTGTAAGTGGCCGAGTCTCGTCCGGGTGGCATCGTTCGGTTTGTTTTTGCGCTGGCGCGCAGGTGAGGGTGAGGCTGGGTTCATCCCATGCCAAGCGCCGCGCCATGCCGGTCTTCCCGCCGCCAAGAAAATAACTCTTCATCATATATTCGCGCTGCAACTTGTCGGGCAAATCGCGCCAATATCCGCCCGGTGGAACCAGCGACAGCACTTTGGCTTTGTTCGGCGGGTATGTCTGGACAATTGACTTCGGCACATTGCAAGGAAAACAGTTCACCGGCTTTCAACGCATCCGCCATCGTCATAATGCGCCTGAAAGGCGACGGCCAATTGAATGTGGCGGCGTTTGCTAGGTCATTGCGAATACCGACCAAAAACAATCGTTCGCGCTTTTGCGGCACGCGATAAAACATTGCCTTGAGTACCGGCTCGACCAAGGTATAGCCGAGTTCTTTGATCACATCACGAATCGCGTGGAGCGTTGCGCCTCCATCGTGATTGAGCAAACCGCGTACATTTTCGGCGAGCAAAACTCTCGGGTTGCTTTCTTTTACGGCTCTAGCGAATTCAAAAAACAAAGTGCCACGCGTATCTTCAAAGCCTAAACTTTTGCCCGCGTAAGAAAATGACTGGCACGGAAATCCGCCGGACAAGACATCAATTTTGTCTCGATACGTGGAGAAATCTAACTTTGAAATATCGCCATGAACGACATTCCAACTCGGACGATTTTTACGCAGCGTGTTGCAGGCGTGTTTGTCAATTTCGTTAAGCATTACCGACTCAAAACCGGCTCTCTCCATCCCAATCGCCAAGCCACCCGCACCCGCAAAAAGCTCGACTAAGCGAAATGGTCGTGCAGGTTTCGTCGCTAATTCTGCTTCCCAACTGTTGCTGAACAGTTGTTGCGCTTGATCGAAAATTTCCAATTGTGACTTGTGATAAACACGGTAGTTGCTTCTGTCGTCACGCTCAGCGACAAGCGTGCCGTTGTCATCCCAGCGACGCAGTGTTTCTTTTGAAATACCCAAGATATCGGCGACTTGTGAAATTGAAAAATATTCCGCGCGATCTTCCATTTGCCGATTCCTTGTCTGAGTCAAACATTACACATGGTTATTACTGTAATTTTACTCAGCTTGTCTGTCAACATTTATTTCTTGGCGGCCTTGGAGGTTTCCGATAACGCAATAATTTCCTCATGCTGTGCCAGCTTTTTGATGACGATTGAGCTCGTCGCGGTAGTTTGAGCTGGCGGCAATTGAGCCAATGGCAGCAACCAAATCTTGATAGAAATTTTCATCGCCGGTGAGTCTATGCCAGAAGTCCCGTGCCGCAAGTACAGGGAAATGGTATTGCGATTGAATACGTTTGTAGTGACCATTTATTTGTTTTTGCTCGCCATAAATCAGGCCGACCACCATGTCGTCAAATGGAATTTTTAGTCCATTGGTTTGAGCCAATTTAATGACACCACGAAAATGCCCTGCGATGGTTTCTACATCGTCTTTGTTAATCGTGTCAGGGCCAGCTTTGATCTGACAATACTTCTTCCGCCCATCCACTTGGTCGATAAATTCAATATCAATGCCTGTTGTCGTGCTGGCAAATCCTTCGAGCACCAGGACGTGAATTTTGAATATTCGTGCCGAACGAGGTCGTAATGGAAGTCGACAAAACGCGCGGATA
This sequence comes from Rhodocyclaceae bacterium, assembly GCA_016721505.1. Lineage (GTDB taxonomy): Bacteria > Pseudomonadota > Gammaproteobacteria > Burkholderiales > Rhodocyclaceae > JADKHX01. The sequence goes on from JADKHX010000018.1 coordinate 2,103, forward strand.
CACAAGTGCTTTGGCAATGCTCTCAGGCTTGGAATTCCGGACAGAAAATTAGCCAAATAGACAGCGAGAAATGGATTGATATTGAACTCTCTCGGATGCACTAGCTTCTGCGTGTTCCGTGCGTGATTCTCGACAATCGTCGAACGGAACCATGCTTGTGCCTTAAGGAAAATCTGTTCTCTATCCGGACTCATATTGACGACTCCCTAGTTGTTTGACGACGGCGTTTCACCAGCATCAAAGTCGAATTTACCACTCAACGCTGCAGGCCGCTGACCGTCCACGCGCCTGCCAAGACTTGAATAAATCGGCGTGGTTCACCAAGTCGGACGGAGAGTTCGGCGGCTTACAGATGTCAGTAAGGCGTAAACCGTTTTACTCAATGTATTGAGTATTTTTACTCATTACGTTGCGCGAACACGTGCGACAGTATCTTGTGAAAACTTGGGTTGCCGGTCGCTGTCTCGCCACGAAAATCGTCTTTCAAAAAATAACGGCGTCTCACCAGCACCAACTGGCGAATTTCCGACTCAGCTCTGCTCCCACGGCAACCCGTCAAAGCGCCAGCCGTTGAGCGCGCCGCGATGGTGGGTTTCGTTTAGTTGGCCTTCGAAGCCGTGGAGGACGTTGATCACGTCGGTGAAGCCGGCGGCTTCGAGCGCGAGGCCGGCGTCGACGGAGCGGACGCCGCTGCGGCAGATGAGTAGCACCGGGCGGTTGGAGACGAGGCCGGCGAGCTGGCGGACTTCTTCAACGAAGCGCGGATTGATTTCCCAGTCGGGTGCATCGCTCCACGCCACGTGGTGGGCGCCGACGGGATGGCCGACGAAGAGGTACTCAATTTCGCTGCGGCAATCGATCAGCAGGGCGTCGGGCTGATCGTGCAAAAACTGCGCGGATTCTTTGGGGTCGAGGTGTTTCATGGTGATACCTCCGGCGATCTTGTAACGGTGGCTTTAGCGGTCATTGTAGCCAAGGCCGGTATACTTCCGCGATGCACACAGAAACCACCCCGCCGCCACGACAGTTGGTGCTGATCCTCGCCGCGCTGACGATGATCGGGCCGTTTGCGATCGACACTTATCTGCCGGCCTTTCCAGCGATGGTGCGGGGGCTGCACACTACGGAGGTGCTGGTCCAACAAACGCTGGCGGCGTATCTGATTCCGTTTGCCTTCATGATGCTGTGGCACGGCGCGATATCGGACGCGTTGGGGCGTAAACGCGTGATTTTGTTTGGGCTGGTGGTATTTCTGTTGGCCTCGATCTTGTGTGCCTTCGCCACCAGTATTGAAACGCTGCTGCTGGGCCGCGTGATTCAGGGCTTGAGTGCGGGCACCGGGGTGATTGTCAGCCGGGCGATGGTGCGCGATCTTTACGACGGGGCGGACGCGCAAAAGCTGATGGCGCATGTGTCAATCCTGTTTGCCATTGCGCCGGCGATTGCGCCGATTATCGGCGGCTGGATCTTGCAGTATTTCGACTGGCACGGCATCTTCTTTTTCCTCAGCGGATTCACGTTGCTGTTATTCATTGCCTGCGCGTTGTGGCTGCCCGAGACGCTGCCGCCGGAGAAGCGCCAGAGCTTGCATCCGGTGTCGCTGTGGCATGCCTACCGCAGCGTGTTTTCGCATCACGAGTTCCGCCGCTTGTCGATTGCGATTGCGCTGATTTTCAGCGCCGGATTTATCTACATCCTTGCCGCGCCGGTGTTCCTGATTCGTCATCTTGGGGTGTCGGCGCAATCCTTCGGCGTGATGTTTGTGCCGGTGGTGATGGGCATGATGATTGGCTCGTATGTTTCGGGCCGCACGGCGGGGAAAATCAGCCGCATGGCGACGATCAAGATCGGCTTCGGTCTGATGGGATTTGCGGCAACGCTCAACCTCATCATCAACCTGAGCCTGCCACCCGGCCTGCCGTGGTCGCTGATCCCGCTGCCGATCTACACCTGCGGCATGGCGCTCTCGGTGCCGACATTGCAGCTGATGGGGCTGGACCAGTTCCCCGCGCGCCGCGGTCTGGCATCAAGCTGCATGGGGACCGCGCATACCGCCCTGATGGCAATCACCTCGGCGACGATCGTGCCGCTGCTGTGGGGCACCACGCTAACTTTGGCGCTGGGCATGGCGAGCTATCTGGTGCTCGGTGGGGTGGTGTTTTTGTTGAGCCGACGGACGGCGGTGGAATAACACCCGGTTTAACACCGTCTTACCAGCACCAACTGGTAAACTCCCGATCCCTGTAAGCCTCCGTGGCATCTCCCATGCAACCCGATCGTACTGCTGAACTCCGTGAACTTCTCGCCCGCCGCATCCTGATTTTGGACGGGGCAATGGGGACGATGGTGCAGCGCCACGGGCTGGTCGAGGCCGACTATCGGGGCGAGCGGTTTACCACCCACGCTAAAGACCTGCGCGGCAACAACGACTTGCTCAGCATCACCAAGCCTTCGGTGATTCGCGGCATTCATGCGGAATATCTGGCTGCCGGCGCCGACATCATCGAGACCAACACGTTTAACTCGACCCGCGTCTCGCAGGCGGAATATGGCTTGGCCGAGATCGCCTTTGAGCTGAACGTGGCGGCGGCCAAACTGGCGCGCGAGGTTTGCGATGAATATTCGACCGCTGATAAGCCGCGCTTTGTTGCCGGTGTGCTCGGCCCCACCTCGCGCACGGCCTCGCTCTCGCCGGACGTCAATGACCCGGGCGCGCGCAACGTGACTTTCGATGCGCTGGTCGGCGATTATCTGGAAGCGGTGCGCGGCCTGACCGAGGGCGGTGCGGACATTATTCTGGTCGAGACGATATTCGATACGCTCAATGCCAAAGCCGCGCTGTTCGCGGTCGAGCAGTTTTTTGACACTGCCGGACGACGTTGGCCGGTGATGATTTCGGGCACGATTACCGATGCCTCGGGGCGCACGCTTTCCGGCCAGACGGCGGAAGCGTTTTGGAATTCACTGCGCCATGTGCGGCCTTTGTCGTTCGGTCTCAACTGCGCACTCGGTGCCAAAGAACTGCGCCAGTACGTGAATGAGCTGTCCGGGATTTGCGATTGCTTTCTCTCGGCGCATCCGAACGCCGGATTGCCGAACGCCTTTGGCGGCTACGACGAAACGGCGCAGATGCTGGCCGATGAAATCGGTGAATGGGGCGCCAGTGGCATTATCAATATCGCCGGTGGCTGCTGCGGGACAACGCCGGATCACATTCGTGCTATCACGCAAACGCTGGCGGGCAAAGCGCCGCGCGCGGTGCCGGTGGTGCCGGTCAAGCTGCGCTTATCGGGCTTGGAAGCCTTCAGCATTGACGATGCCAGCTTGTTTGTGAACGTCGGCGAGCGCACCAACGTCACCGGCTCGAAAGCTTTCGCACGGATGATTTTGGAAGGCCGCTTTGACGAAGCGCTGGCGGTTGCCCGTTCGCAAGTCGAAAACGGCGCGCAGGTGGTCGACATCAACATGGACGAAGCCATGCTCGACTCGCAAGCGGCGATGGTGCGCTTTTTGCACCTGGTCGGCTCCGAGCCGGACATTTGCAAGGTGCCGCTGATGCTCGACAGCTCGAAGTGGGACGTGATCGAGGCCGGGCTGAAATGCATACAGGGCAAAGGCATCGTCAATTCGATTTCCATGAAGGAAGGCGAGGCCAAGTTCCTTGAGCAGGCACGCCTGGCGCGGCGCTATGGCGCAGCGGTGATCGTGATGGCCTTCGACGAGCAAGGTCAGGCTGACACCTATGCGCGCAAGACCGAGATTTGCAAACGCGCTTACGACGTTTTGGTCGCCGATGGTTTCCCACCGGAAGACATTATTTTCGATCCGAATATTTTTGCGATTGCCACCGGCATTCCCGAACACGACAACTACGCCGTCGATTTCATCAACGCGCTGGCGTGGATCAAACAAAACCTGCCGCATGCGCGCAGCTCCGGCGGTGTGTCGAACGTGTCGTTCAGCTTCCGTGGCAACGACGCGATGCGCGAAGCGATTCATACCGTATTCCTGTATCACGCGGTAAAAGCCGGGCTGACCATGGGGATTGTGAATGCCGGGCAGTTGGGCGTGTATGACGATTTGTCCGCTGAACTTCGCGAGGCGGTTGAGGACGTGGTGCTCAATCGGCGAGTTGGTGCTGGTGACACGCTGATCGAACTGGCGACACGCGTAAAAGGCCAAGCACGTGAGCAGGTGGTCGATCTGGCGTGGCGCGACTGGAGCGTCGACAAACGGCTTGAACATGCGATGGTCAAGGGCATCACCGAATACGTGGTGGCCGATACGGAAGAGTGTCGCGCCGCGTTGTTCGCAGACGGCAAACCGCCGCTGTCGGTGATTGAAGGCCCGTTGATGAACGGCATGAATGTGGTCGGCGATCTGTTCGGCGCGGGCAAGATGTTCTTGCCGCAGGTGGTGAAATCGGCGCGCGTGATGAAGCAGGCGGTGGCCCATTTGATCCCGTATATCGAAGAAGAAAAGCTGCGCACCGGCTCGACGTCGAAAGGTCGCATCATCATGGCGACCGTGAAGGGGGACGTGCACGACATCGGCAAAAACATTGTCGGCGTGGTGCTCGGTTGCAACGGCTACGACATCGTTGATCTGGGTGTGATGGTGCCGGTGGACAAGATTTTGAACGCAGCACGCGAGCATGGTGCTCAGGCTATCGGGCTCTCCGGCTTAATCACGCCGTCGCTGGAAGAAATGTCTTACATCGCCACCGAAATGCAACGCCAGGGCTTCACCCAGCCATTGCTGATCGGCGGTGCCACCACGTCGCGCGCGCACACCGCGATCAAGATCGCGCCGCACTACGCCGGCCCGGTGGTGTATGTGCCAGATGCCTCGCGTGCGGTGGGCGTAGTGACCAAACTGTTGTCGATCGACATGCGCGACGACTACGTCGATGAAATCGCCGCCGACTATGAAAAAGTGCGCGTACAACACGCGGCGAAAAAAGGCGTGCCGCTGGTCAGTCTCGCTGCCGCGCGCGCGAATCGTCCGAAGCTGACGTATTCACCGGTCAAACCGGCGCAGCTTGGCGTCACCGCGCTGCGAAATATTGACCTTGCGGTGCTGGCCAAATACATCGACTGGGGTCCTTTTTTCCAAACCTGGGATTTGGCCGGCAGCTATCCAAAAATTCTCGACGATGCGGTTGTCGGCGAAGCGGCGCGCAATGTGTTTGCCGACGCCAAATCAATGCTGGCGCAACTGATTGAAGAAAAATGGATCAGCGCCAATGCCGTGTTCGGACTGTTCGCCGCGAACGCTGTTGGCGACGACATCGTGTTTTATGGCGATGAATCACGCAGCAAGTCACCCAACAACGCCCTGATGACCTGGCACAACTTGCGCCAGCAGCAAGAGCGACCGGATGGCAAGCCGCAGCAATGTTTGTCAGACTTCGTGGCGCCACTGACCACCCCCTCTCCCCTCGCGGGAGAGGGTCGGGGAGAGGGGGCAAACACCATCTCGTCAGTTGGTGCCGGTAACACGCCGTCGGACTACGCCGGCGCCTTCGCCGTCACCGCCGGCATCGGCATCGAAACCAAACTCGCCGAATTTGAAGCACAACATGACGACTATCGTTCGATCATGCTCAAAGCACTGGCCGACCGACTTGCCGAAGCCGCGGCCGAATGGTTGCACGAGGAGGTTCGCATCAAATATTGGGGCTACGCGAAAGACGAGAACTTCGACACGATGGATTTGGTCGCCGAAAAATATCGCGGCATTCGTCCCGCCCCGGGTTATCCGGCTTGCCCGGATCACACCGCCAAAGGCGGCTTGTTCAAGCTACTCGACGTGACCAAAAATGCCGGCATGGAGCTTACCGAGAGCTACGCCATGATGCCTACCGCAGCAGTCGCCGGCTTCTATCTCGCCCACCCCGACGCGCATTACTTCGCGGTGAGCAAAATCGCTGAAGATCAAGTGCAGGACTGGGCGGCGCGTGCGGGGATGTCGGTGCCAGATGCCAAACGTTGGCTGGCGCCTTTGCTCTAAAACACGCTAAGCAGGTACGCGCTTACCAGGTGTCGTAACGCTCGCGTCGCTCTTGCCGATAGTTGGTCACTTCGAGGCGAATTCCGTCCGGGTCGCTGAAAAAAATGGCCCAGTAGTCGGGCGCGTATTCGGGGAAGTTGCGCGGCTCGCTAACGTCAATACCCGCTGCGCGCAGAGCCGTCGCGGCGGCGGTGACATCGGCAACTGACTCAACACGAAAGCACAGATGATGCAGTCCCGGCGAATAGGAATCGTGCTCCTTGTCGTGATGCGCCGGACGCAAGACGTAGCCGAAATGACGATTGAAATATTGCACGTGGTCTTCACCGCCAATGGTGAATTTGTTTTTCCGAAATCCCAGGTGTGGAAAAACCCGGTCGTAGTAAGCCTCGGCCAGTGTGAGGTCACTCACTGCGATATAGATATGGTCAAGCCCGATGATTTCAGGCATGCAAAAACCTCACACACCCCACGTCATCGGCTTCTGCTTTTTGAGTGACCAGCGTAAAAGTTCCAGCAGCGGAACCGCACGTTGTGTCAGCGTCACGAACGGGCGATTTTCACCGCGAGTGCCGACCTCTGAAACGGGTCGCTCTTCCTCTGCGATGCCTGCCAGCTGGACTTTGTCTTCGGCAATTGCAGCCTCGATGCGGGCAATAGCCTCAGGCAATTGCTCAACGGTGACGATTCCTTTGGCAGCAACGTCCTTGCCCATGATCTTCATCAACCGATGGGCAACGTCGCCAAACATGATCACATCACCTGCTGCGTCGGATTTGAAAATAACGATCATAAGTTGTCCTTAAAGACCTAGCGCCAGCAAGTAATCGAGAATACTTTGTGCGGGCTTCTTCCAGTCGCGCTCCAGCATCAGACCGTGCCCCATCCCGGCGAAAATTTCCGCTTCGGTGCCATAGCTACGCGCCGTCATTTCAACCAATGAGGGCACAATCAAGTGGTCGCGTTGCGCCCCGATAATTTTCAGCGGCGTCTTCTTGATGCGGTGGGTTTGCGGCAGATTGAACATCGCCATATCCCACAGCGCGCGATGTGATTCGAGTTGGCTCAAATGAAAGTAGCGATTCAAATCCTCGTCGCTCACCGGTTGTGCAAACAAGGCCTCCTTCAAGGCCTTGCGGCTGGCTCCACTACCCTTGAGCACGTTGTTTAATTCACTCATTAACGCCGGTTTGCTGAACATTAGCCCGACCGCCGAGGCCATCAGACCTTGCGGCGGCACAGCGCACATCAGCACTGCGGCAGGAGCAATGCGACGCTCCAGCGCTTTTTGCACAACGAAGCCGCCCATTGAGTGTCCAATCAGGACAGGAGGGCTACGCAAACCACTGGCAGCCTCTTCGACATCGCGCACGTAGTCATCAATCGATAGCTGGTCTAGCATTTTTCGCCCGCGCGATTTGCCGTGGCCCGAAAGGCTGACCGCATAACTGGCGAATCCGGCAGTGGCAAAAAAATCGAGGAAGTGCTCCTGCCAACACCATGCCGCCGAATAGGCACCATGCACAAACAACAAGGGTGTGGACTTAGGCGTCTTGGATTTCGGTAACGCCGAGAAAATTTCCAGCTGATTGTGCTTGTTGATGGTCTGCGCGTCGGGATCGTATTTCATGCACCCGATTGTACCCATCCAAGGTGGGAACTTCTGATTCTAGAAAATAAGGATTTAGGTTATTCTTGCCACACCCCACCGAGACGATCTGCGGACATCACTTTACGGAAAATCCTTTGAGACTTGTAATTCTGATTGTTGATGATCCCCAAACCCCTCACTTCAGAGCAAATTCCGAGTAGCGTCATTGAGCGCAAGGCCTTGCGCTCGCGACGACTAAACCAGATCGCGATCTTCGTTGCCTGCGTGCTTGCTGTTCGCATCGCCGATCTTGAGGCCAGTGAATTGGTCATGCCAGTAACCATGCTGTCGTGGACGGTCAGTCTTTGCGTGATTTTGCTGACACTTTGGCTAAACCACAAAGGTAAAACAGAATTGGCTTCGCTGACGCTGTTATTGCTGATCACGACACTAATGTCACTGCTCACCTGGACCAGTGAGGGCCTCTACGATACAGCTCTCTATGCTTACCCGGGCATACTCATCGCAGCCGGACTGCTGCTTGGAAAACGCCAGTTCTATGGCTTGCTGATTTTCATGCTCGGTTTCGTCAGCGTCATCGGCTGGCTCAGTATGACCGGCATACACCCTTCGACGATTAGTCGTGATTACAACGATTTTTATCGTACGACTGACATTTTGCTGATTCTTGCGATCACTGGCATAACTATGCGGCTGATCGTAAACGACGTGCAAACGGCTCTGGAGACTGCCGAAAGCGCGACTTTGCTTGCGCTTCAGTCGCAGAGTTCGCTGGAGTATCTGGCACACCACGATAGCTTGACCGGGTTGCCTAATCGCTTGCTCGGTCGTGACCGTATCGAGCAAGCGCTAAATCAGGCGCGTCGACACAACGAGCGGCTTGCCGTGATGTTCGTTGATCTGGATAACTTCAAGACGGTCAATGACACGCTTGGTCATGATCAGGGCGATATGTTTCTAAAACAAGTTGCGAACCGTCTGATTGATTCAGTTCGTCAAATGGACATCATCAGCCGTCAGGGTGGCGATGAATTCCTGGTTGGCATCACCAATGCTCGCGATGCAGAGGCAATCTCAACTGCTGCCGCGCATATTTTGACCAGGATGGCTGAGCCATTTCCGGTCAACGAAGTGCAGATTTCATTGTCGTGTTCAATCGGTATTGCAGTCTACCCCGACGATGGCGATAACTTCGAAACGCTTGTCCAACTTGCCGACCTGAGTATGTATAAAGCCAAGGAATCCGGTCGGAACGCATCCCGTTTTTACGACCCGACGATGAACTCGAGCATCGTCAATAGCCTGCATCTGAACTCAAGCCTGCGCGAGGCCTTGACCGGAAAACAGTTCATCTTGCATTATCAACCGGTGATCGATATATCGACTCAGCAATTGGTCGGTGCCGAAGCGCTGATTCGATGGCATCACCCTTCACTGGGTATGATCCCTCCGGTCGAGTTTATTGCCGCCGCCGAAAAGTCCGGGCAGATTGTGGCGATCGGTGAGTGGGTGGTTCAAGAGGGCTGTCGGCAGATGATGGCGTGGCAAGCCGCAGGCCTGGCGCCGTTTGTGCTGTCAGTAAATCTCTCCCCGGTGCAGTTCAAGCGCGGCAACATCGAAGCCGTCGTTGCTGAGGCGCTGGCGCGCTCCGGCCTTGCTCCCTGTTTTTTGGAGTTGGAAATAACTGAGACTGCGCTGATTGACGATGCCGACAAATTTATCGCCTCACTTAACGGTTTGAAGTCGCTTGGTGTCAGCATTTCCATTGACGACTTTGGTACTGGCTATTCCAACTTGTCTTATCTGCAACGCTTCGCCATCGACAAGCTGAAGATCGACCAGTCGTTCATTCATCGGCTCAACGATGGACCGCAGGAATTAGCAATTGTCACTGCCATCATCCAGATGGCCAAGGGATTGAACCTTGCTACGACCGCGGAGGGAATCGACAGCGACCAGACACGTCAGCAGCTACTGGCGCTAGGCTGTAATTATGGTCAAGGCTATTACATTTCTCAGCCCTGCCCAGCAGCCGAGTTCGAGCAGTTTGTCGAAGCCAATCTCGCAGCGGTCGCTGCTCCGTAGATCCGCGCAGGTCGCTTCAGCAAAGAAGGTCAGGAGTGTTCCTGCCAACACCACGCGGCGGAATAGGCGCCATGTACAAACAGCAAGGGCGTGGATTTGGACGGCCTGGACTTCGGTAACGCCGACAATATTTCCAGTTGATTGTGGTTGTTGATTGCCTGCGCGTCGGGGTCGTATTGCATGCACCCGATCGTACCCATCCGGCAAACGCACTTCCCACGCAGCACAGCGCAGTTTGCGTTATCCTAATCGCGCAAGGAGTCGGCCTAATGTCGCTGCCTCACTAGGCACTGCATTGAATTGCCCATGGTAACCAGCCGCGATGACTCCAGAAGCCCCTCCCGCTTTGCCGGATTCAAGTAGCGATCTTGATCGCCGGGGCTTGCGCTCGCGACGCCTGAATCAGATTGCCACCTTTATTGCCTGCGCAATTACCATCCGAATTATTTTCTTGACGCAAGGTCCCGCAGAGACGCAGGCGCTCCTGCCGGCATGGTCAGCCGGGCTGGTGGTTACCCTCCTAACTTTGTGGCTGAATCAGCGTGGCAAAACGAAGGCAGCGTTGTTGTTCATGATGATAGTGATCACCGCTATTCTGTCCATCGTGACGTGGTACGGCGAGGGCATCTACGACACAGCATTGTTCGCCTACCCCGGAATACTGATCGTTGCCGGCTTGTTGGCTAACACACGTCAGTTCTATGCGCTGCTGGCTTTTATGCTTGGTTACATTGGGCTGCTCGCCTGGCTGAGCATGAATGGCGTGCATGTCGCGACGGTCAATCCGCTCTATACAGATTCCTATCGTGCAACTACGATCATCGTTATTCTCTCGATCACCGGCGTCGGTATGCGCTTGATGGTCAGCGACTTGCAAGCAGCATTGGTTACGGCGGAAAACGCGATTATTCGAGCATTGAAAACGCAAACTTCGCTTGAACACTTGGCGCAACACGATAGTTTGACGCAATTGCCCAATCGCCTGCTCGGGCGCGACCGCATCGAACAAGCATTGGCCCTAGCGCAGCGTCAACACCAGCGCTTCGCTGTATTGTTTGTCGATCTGGATAACTTCAAAGCCGTCAACGACACGCTGGGGCATGACAGTGGCGATATATTTCTGCAGCAAGTCGCGCAACGGCTAATCCAGTCGGTACGCAAGTCCGATATTGTCAGTCGTCAGGGTGGCGACGAATTTCTCATCGGAATTACTGATGCGAGTGATGCAGATGCGATATCGACTGCGGCTAACCATATCTTGGCAAAATTAGCCGAACCATTTCCGATGGCCGACGCGCAGATTTCTGTCTCCTGCTCAATAGGCATTTCGGTCTTCCCGGATGATGGCGTTAGCTTCGAAACGCTGGTGCAGTTGGCCGATTTGAGCATGTACCAAGCCAAAGAATCGGGTCGCAATGCGTTCCGTTTTTACGACCCGACGATGAACTCCAGTATCGTCAAAAATCTACATCTGAACTCAAGCCTGCGCGAAGCGCTGACCGAGCAACAGTTCACCCTGCACTATCAGGCAGTCGTAGATATTTCGACGCATCACTTGATCGGTGCCGAGGCCTTAATTCGTTGGCATCACCCGACATTGGGGATGATTCCGCCATTTGAATTTATTGCGGCCGCTGAAAAATCCGGACTGATCGTGAGCATTGGCGAATGGGTGATACAGGAGGGCTGTCGCCAAATGATAGCGTGGCAAGCGGCGGGTATTGCGCCATTTGTGCTGGCGCTTAACCTTTCGCCTGTGCAGTTCAAAAGAGGCAACATTGAAACTGTCGTTAGTGAAGCCTTGGCGCGCTCGGGACTCGCACCGCGCTACCTGGAATTGGAAATAACCGAGACCGCGATGATCGATGATGCCGAGAAATTTATCTCTACGCTGAACAATCTGAAAACACTTGGCGTGCGCATTTCTATTGACGATTTCGGCACCGGATATTCGAATCTGTCGTATCTGCAACGCTTCGCCGTTGATAAATTAAAAATTGATCAGTCTTTCGTTCACCGACTCAACAACGGCCCCAAGGATTTGGCGATTGTTACGGCAATTGTTCAAATGGCCAAGAGCCTTGATTTATCGACCACGGCGGAGGGTATCGACGACGACGATACGCGACAGCAATTGGCCGCGATGGGGTGTGATCACGGCCAAGGCTACTACTTTGCCCGCCCCTGCCCAGCGGATGAATTCGAGCAATTCGTCCGTGTCAATCGTGCATCACTGGTGGTCTGAAGCCAGCGCTCGCAAGCGCGCTGCGCGTATCGCCTCAGGTACTTTGGCGGCATCGTCAATCCTTGCCGCAATTGCGCCAGCGTCAACGCCGCGCACAGTCTCACGCGCGGCGCGCCACGCAGCGCCTTGCACGTAGTCACGCTCGCCCCAGCCCAAGCGCCCGCGGTAGTCGGCTTCGCAGGCTTGCAAAACCAAATCAAAACGCTCTGGTCGGCGCAAGGCATCGCAACGCTCCAACAAATCCAATCGGGTGCTGTCACGCAGCTCGTCAAAGCAATGAATATTGCCGTGATAGCGGGCGGTGAGTCGTGCCACATCGCGGCACTCCGTCGGCACGCGCCAACGATCACACACCGGTATCAACAAATCCACACTGCGCTGCTCGTGACCATGATGACGCGGCAAGATGTCCTTTGGCGTGGTGGCCTTGCCCAAATCGTGGGTCAGTGCGGCGAACCTTGCAGGTAGCGGCGTATCAAGGCGTGCGGCCATGTCGAGCACCATCATCATGTGCACGCCGGTGTCGATTTCGGGATGGTAATCGGCGCGTTGCGGAACGCCCCAAAGCGCATCCAGTTCGGGTAACAGTTTGGCTAGCGCGCCACATTCGCGCAACGTTTCGAACATTCGTGATGGCTGCGCCGCCATCAATCCATTGGAGATTTCCTGCCACACCCGCTCGGCAACTAGCGCGTCGACTTCGCCTGCCGCGGTCATTGCGCGCATCAATTCCATGGTTTCAGGAGCGACGCGAAAATCCGCAAAGCGCGCCATGAAACGCGCCACGCGCAAAATTCGCACCGGGTCTTCGGCAAATGCAGGTGAGACATGACGCAATATCCCGGCTGCCAAATCCTCCCGTCCGTGATAGGGGTCAATCAAATTTCCGGCTTCATCTTGCGCAATCGCGTTGATGGTCAGATCGCGCCGCAGCAGGTCGTCTTCGAGCGTAACGTCAGGCGCTGCATGAAAGCTAAAGCCGGCATAGCCCGGCGCGGTCTTGCGCTCAGTGCGGGCGAGGGCATATTCCTCATGCGTTTGTGGATGCAAAAACACCGGAAAATCTTTGCCCACCGGGCGAAAGCCCTGGGCCAGCATTTCTTCAGGTCGCGCACCGACCACCACCCAGTCGCGATCGATTACCTCAAGACCAAGCAAGGCGTCACGAACTGCACCGCCGACTGAATAAATTTTCATGATGCGGCCAAATAGGTTGGCGCAATCGCCTCGAGCGAGGCCGCCTTGCGACCGAAAGGCAACAGCGCACCTTCGGCACAGACGCTAGCGACACGCATCGAGCGCAAGTTATCGCGGGTCATCGGGGGATCAGGCAGAAACTCCATCGCCCACGCTTGCAACCAGGCTATGGCATCAGGCAGACCTATCACCATCCTCGGGTGTCCGGCTACTGCGGCGGCGTACTTAACTAATTCGCGCAACGAATACTGCTGTGGCCCGCACAGGTTGTAATGCTTACCGATGCTCGCGGCGTTGCTCAAGCTATCGACCACACACCCGGCCACATCATTGACCCAGACTGGCGCAAAGCGGGCGTCCGGCGAGGCCAGCGGAAAAAATGGCGCGATCTTGGCCAGTCCGGCGAACAAGGTAAGAAAGGAATCCCCTTGGCCGAAAATCACTGAAGGGCGAAAGATGGTCAAGTCGAGATCCGCAGCAATCAAGGCAGCTTCTCCAGCCGCTTTCGAGCGCAAATAACCGGACGGCGCATCGGCGCTGGCCTGCAGTGCCGAGACGTGAATTACCCGCCGCACCCCAGCTTGGCTAGCCGCCGTGGCGATTTTTTGTGGCAATTCGACATGGGCGCGGGCGAAGTCTTTACCGTAAGGTTGGCCTTCGACACTACTGAGCACCCCGACCAAGCTGATCACCGCATCTTGCCCTTGCATAAGCCGAGCAAGTGTTGCCGGGTTGTGGACATCGGCATCAATTAGTTTGACAGTGGGAATCACCAGCAGCTGCCGTGCCCGCTCGGGTCGCCGTGTTGGCACCGAAATGCACAGCCCCGCATATTCGCCGCGGCGGGCGAGTTCATTGATGATGGCGCTGCCGACAAAACCGCTGCCACCGATAATTAGAATATTCTTCATTACTTCCTTTTTTGACAGCGTGTGGCCAGCACCAACTGGCTTACTTGCGATTCAGCGTGTAAATCATAGTCGCGCGCATCAGTAAAATTCGTCTTAGGCCGTACCCAATTACCCTAATCCAAAAACCGCAATGAACTTCAATCACGCTCCGGATCGCCTGTCCTTCTTGCAACGAAACGGAATCCGTGACGTGGAATGTATTTTCGCCGATATCTCCGGCTATCCACGCGGCAAGTTAATGCCCGCGCAGCGCTTCGCGGCAGGCGATGAATTGCGCATCGCACAGGCGATCCCCATGCAGGCCATCACCGGAGAATATTCCTATCATCCGGTGTTCCCCGATGCGGATCCCGATGTGCAATTGCGGCCCGATTACACAACGCTCAAAATCGTGCCGTGGTCAGCAGTGCCACGCGCACTGGCGATACATGATTGCGTTGAACTAGTGCCGGAACGGGCCGGAGAATTATGTGAATTCGCGGCACGCAGCGTGCTGAAAAATGTCGTCGCACGCTACGCCGCGCGTGGCTGGAAACCGGTCGTCGCGCCGGAAATTGAATTTTATTTGACTGCACCTGGCGATGATCCGAATCAGCCTTTACGCGCGCCACTAACCCGAGGTGGCGGTGCCGAAGTTGGTCAATCCGCCTTCAGTCTCAATCTGTCGCATGAGCACGCCGCGTTCTGGACTGAATTTCTTGCCGCGCTCGACGCGCTCGGCATTCAATCCGACACCTGGATACACGAAATGGGGCTGTCGCAATTTGAAATCAATTTGCTGCACGGCGATCCGCTAGCAGTTGCCGATCAAGCGTTCTTGTTTAAGTATGCGGCCAAAGAAATTGCGCTCAAACACAAGCTCAATGCGGTGTTTTTGGCCAAACCTATCGCCGGTCAGCCAGGTAGCTCGATGCATTTGCATCAGAGCATTGTTGATGCCGATGGCCGAAATATTTTTACTGATGCAGCGGGAAATGAAACGCAATTTTTCCGTCAATTCATTGCCGGATTGCAAACCGCGACTCCTGATTTGATGTTGATTTTTGCGCCCCACGTGAATTCCTATCGGCGCTTGGTGACTGGCCTGCAAGCCCCGGTGAATATGCAGTGGGGTTACGACAATCGCACCCTCGGTCTGCGTGTTCCGGGCAGCACGCCGGCCGCGCGGCGGGTCGAAAATCGTATCGCGGGCAGCGATGCCAATCCCTATTTGGCGATCGCTGCTTCGCTTGCGGCCGGATTGTGGGGGATAGAAAATGCTTTGGATGCCACTGAACCGCTAGTTGGCAATGCCTATCATCATGCGCATGCATTGCCCCGCACGATGCTCGCCGCACTGGAATTAATGGAATCCAGTGCGACCGCTAAAGCCTTGCTCGGCGAACGCTTTGTCACTGCATTTACTAGCGTCAAGATTTTGGAACACGATCATTTCTTGAGCGAAATCAGCCCGTGGGAGCGGCGCTATTTGGTGCCGCAAGCATGAGTTACGCTCGGCGTTTTTATGCATTGCTTGCGCTGAGCTTGTCAGGTCTATCGGCGCAAGCCTCTAGCGTTGTTTGTCACATCACCTACGGCGGCGAAACGCGTCACGTGACTGCCATGCCAGTCGTTTCTCCCTACGAGGTCAACGCGACACAAGTCGGTTCCTATTTTTTGTTTCGCGCCGTGGTTCAAGACTCACCCGCCGATATCGCTGCCATCAAACTTTATGTTTATGGTGACACCGATGCAGGACCTGTGCCGATTCATCAAGTGGATTATTCCTATCCGCCCAATACGCCGGCCAAGACGCAATTTGGCTTTACTGGCCTGCATCGCGTGTATGAAAAGATACGTGACGGTGAGTTGGAATACTGGTGTGAATTTTTGCCGGTGAGGAAATCGACAAAATGAAATTTTTCCTATTTGTTTTCTGTCTTCTCGCGGCCAATTTCAGCGCGGCCCAATCCTTGCGCATTATTTTTACCGGCGACATCATGCTCGACGACACGCCCGGTCAAGTGATCGCGCAGGGTCGCGATCCCTTCACACATGTCGCCGAAATACTCAAAGATGCCGACTACCGAATCGGAAATTTGGAGTGCCCGATTGCCACTGTTGGTGTCCCGATGGAGAGCAAAATTTATAGCTTTCGTGCGCATCCGCGTGTGCTGCCATTTCTCGAACAGCATATCGATGCAGTGAGCGTGGCCAACAATCACACCGGCGATTATGGCAAAGCCGCGTTTATGGAAACCTTGGAGCAATTGGATAGCAAAGGCATCTTGCATTTTGGTGGTGGTGCAAACGCCAGCAGCGCACACAAGCCACTATGGATAAATCGAAACGGAATAAAAATTGCCGTACTCGGCTACAACGAATTCAAGCCGCGCTCGTTTGAAGCCGGCGCGATGACGCCCGGTATCGCTTGGAGCGAAGACAGCCATGTTGATAGCGACATACGCGCCGCCAGAAAGGCCGGCGCCGATGTGGTGATTCCGTTCATGCATTGGGGCTGGGAGCGAGAAACCACGCCGAGCGAACGACAAACCAAGCTTGCCAGAAAAATGATCGCTGCCGGCGCAGATATCGTCGTCGGCTCACATCCGCACGTTGTTCAAGGTGCTGAGATTTATCGTGGCAAGCCGATCATCTATAGCCTGGGCAATTTCGTTTTCGACAGCTTCACCACCGCTGTCACCCGACTAGGCTGGACACTGCATTTGAGTGTAGATAAAAAGGGTGTGACGCAGTGGCAAACCCGCGCCGTACAAATGGATGAAGAAGGCTTGCCGCATTGGGTTGCCGCAGCAAAGACGCCTTGTGGCAAACGGGGCGACAAAGTGGTGCGCGAATGTCTCCACTGATGGCTCGCCCATTCAATGACCACACGCCTTCGTGACTCGGAAAGATGTGACTGCTGAAGGTACAATCGCGCCTTCCCAATCAGATTGTTGTCAAAGGAAAATCTCATGTTGAATAGAACACTGGCCAGTCTTGCAGGGGTTTTACTAATTCTCTGCGGCGCCACATCGATTGCACGTGCGGCCGACAAACCCGGCGTCGAGTTGTTCTTCAAGAACAGTGACATAAGTGGTGTCAGTCTGTCACCGTCTGGCAAGTACTTGGCGGTGAATATTCGAGGCAAGTCGGGCCGGATGGTCTTGGGTATTGCAGAAACGGCGAATATTGCTAAGGTGAATATCATCGCCAAGAACGACGATATCGATGTTGTGTCAGCGCGTTGGCTGACCGACGATCGTTTGCTGTTCTCGATTTCGAACAGGCTCGACTTGGATGACCGACGTAGCGGCGACACCTTTGTTATTAATCGTGATGGCAGCAACCAAAGTAAAGCCATCGAATATTCGATTTTGGATGCGATGGACGACGGTAGCGAGGATCTGTTGGTCTCCAAATCGACGCGCAAGGCCACCGATGGCTCGGTGAAGAGCATTCAGCTGTTTCGGTTGAACACGAAAACACTCAAGACATCTGAACTTTTAAAGGGCCTGCAACCAAAAGACGTTACCGGCTGGCTGCGCGACAAAGACAACGAACCACGTTTTGCCTTTGCTGGAGATGAAGATGAAACCGTAGTCCATTACCGGGCGCCGGGGGGCAACGATTGGGTAGAAATTTCACGTTTCAAATTTTTCGATCCGGCAGCGATATCGCCCGCATTTATTGACGGTTCCGGGCAAGCGTACGTGAGCAAACAGGATGCCAATGGTTTTGCCGCTTTATATACCTACGATCCAGTCAAGCGCATGGTCGGCGCACAACCGTTGCTTACTACCCCAGGCTTTGACGCTGATGCAGACCCGATATTGGAATACAAAACGAAACGCCTACTCGGCGTACGCTACTTGACCGACGCTAGGAACGCTATTTGGTACGATCCTGTGCTCAAAGATATTCAGAAAACTTTTGATGAAAACTTCCCTGGCACCATCAATCGGCTCGATTGTAGGGGTGATCCGGCCAACTATGCATGCGTCGTGTTCTCGTACTCTGACCAAAATCCAGGGCAATATTATTTGTTCAGACCGGCATCCAGTGAGCTCGCATCCATCGGTGCGCTCAGACCAAAAATTATCCCCGAGCAAATGGCCACCAAGAGTTTCTACCGTTACGCTGCACGTGACGGTTTGCAAATCCCTGTCTATGTCACGATGCCCCCAGGTAAAGCCAGCGGTCCGCGGCCTGCGGTGGTGATGGTTCATGGTGGCCCCAGCCTCCGCGGCGGCGGCTGGAATTGGGATCCATCCGCACAGTTTCTTGCGTCTCGTGGCTATGTGGTGATTGAACCGGAATTTCGCGGCAGTACTGGGTTCGGTCAAAAACACTTCGAAGCGGGCTGGAAGAAGTGGGGCCTTGAGATGCAAGACGACATCACTGATGCGACCAACTGGGCAATTTCAAAGGGTTGGGTTGACAAGAATCGGGTGGCGATTGCTGGCGCGAGTTACGGCGGCTACGCGACACTGATGGGTCTTATCAAAACACCTGAACTATTCCGCTGCGGTATCAACTGGGTTGGCGTTACCGATATAGACCTGCTGTTCACGGTGACATGGAGTGACTTGTCGGACACGTACGCGCGCTACGGGAGTAAGGTTGTAATCGGCGACCCGGACAAAGATGCTGAACGTTTCAAGGCGACATCCCCACTTGCTCAACATGAACGCTTAAAGAAACCGCTACTTATGGCCTATGGGGCTAGCGATGTAAGGGTGCCGCTGGTACACGGCACCAAATTCCGCGATGCTGTAATGAAGCACAATCAAAATGTCGAATGGGTCGTTTACGACAAAGAGGGACACGGTTGGAATTTGGAGAAAAACAATTATGACTGGTGGAATCGCGTCGACGCCTTTCTTGAGAAACACATGAAGCCGTAACAAGGCTAGCCAGTCAAATAACTTTTAATGCCCTCGAGAATTTCTCGAGGGCTTTTTTTCGTCTGCTTTGGATGCGGGAGGTGGTCAGTCGCACGCCTTATCTGGTCGGCTTAGAATTCAACCCCGACAATCGCCATACCAATCTTAATGAGCTTGCCATGATTCGATCTCTCGCTTTCATTGCTATCGCGTGGTCGGCGATATCTGGTTGCAACGCGTTTGGACAGACAACTTCCAAACTGCCGACGAAGGCCTTTTTCGGATCGTCGCAACTAGGGACAATTAGCCTTTCACCATCAGGTAAATATTTAGCAATTACCGCGACTGGTTCTAGCGGCCACTATGAGTTGGGTATAGCAGAAACTGCCAACCTTGGCGCTCTAAAGATCGTCCAAAGATTTAAAGACATAAGCATCTATGCGCCAAGATGGATAAACGACGAACGCCTTTATTTCGCGCTGGGTGATCCGGGTGACTTGCTCGGCAGACACAATGGAATGCACACGGTGATAAATCGTGACGGGTCCGGCGCTTTGCAACTCAACGAGAGTGTTTGGCGTTTGCTGGACGACGGGTCGGACGATGTTATCGTTAGCAAAGCAACGCGTAACAATACGGACGGCGCAGTCAACAGCGTGGAACTTTTCCGCATGGACACCCACACTATGCGACGAACTGCTCTCCTGGACGATTTACAACCCAGGAATGTGACTAATTGGGTGTTCGACAAGGACAATCAACCCCGATATGCCTACGCGACGGAAGATGACGCCACCATCGTGCATTACCGCAAGCCGGGGCAATCAAAATGGGCAGAAGTGAGCCGGTTCAAGTTTTACGATCCAAAAGCATTTTCGCCAGCATTCATCGATGGCACTGGCCAGACCTATGTGACGATGAATGATCCGGAGGGTTTTGCGGCGCTTTATCGATTCGATCCCGAGGCGCGTCAAGTCGCCTCTGAACCGACATTTGAAGTCAAAGGTTTTGACATTCGAGCGGCACCAGTATTTGAAAGTACAACACGTCGCCTGCTCGGGTTTCAGTATGAAAGCGATGCGCCCGGCACCTATTGGTTCGATGAAAAGATGTTGGCGATTCAGGCGATTGTCGACAAGAAACTGCCGGCGACAATAAACGCTCTGAACTGTGCTGGCAAAGATGAAAATCGCGTTTGCGTTGTTCGTTCTGGCTCAGATCAGCAGCCAAGCAAATTCTATTTATTCCAGCCTGAGCGTAACGAGTGGACTGTCATCGGTGAGACACGACCCTGGATAAATCCACGAAAAATGGCCCGGGTGGATTTTCATCGTTTTCAAGCTCGTGACGGTCTGAGTATTCCAGTTTATGTCACCACTCCAACCGATGGCGCGAGTGGTCCGCGACCAGCCGTCGTTTTGATTCATGGCGGCCCCAACGTTCGCGGCGGGCATTGGGTTTGGAATCCACAAGCGCAGTTTCTTGCTTCACGCGGCTATCTGGTTATCGAAGCCGATTACCGTGGCAGCACAGGATATGGCTTCAAACATTTTCAAGCAGGTTGGAAACAATGGGGTCTGGCAATGCAAGACGATATCGCGGATGCAACAAACTGGGCGATTGCAAAAGGGTTTGCCGACAAAAATCGCATTGCAATTGGCGGCGCAAGCTACGGTGGTTACGCGACGTTGATGGGCTTAATCAAGAATCCCGAGTTATTCCGTTGTGGCTTTGAATGGGCCGGTGTGACAGATATTGATCTGCGGTTTAGCGTGACGTGGAGTGATGCATCGGATCGAATTTTGCGCTATGACCTGAGAACCTTGATGGGTGATCCGGAAAAAGATGCAGCGCAGTTTCAAGCAACTTCACCACTAAGATTGCATAAACACTTAACGCAGCCATTGTTGCTAGGTTATGGGGCGAGTGACCGGCGAGTACCGCTGGTACACGGGACAAAACTGCGCGATGAAGTCATGAAGCATAACGACCACGTCGAATGGGTTGCCTACGATCTGGAAGGGCATGGCTGGGCACTAACCAAAAACAATATTGACTGGTGGACACGTGTTGAGAAATTTCTGGAAAGAAATATGCAGCGGTAAATCTTACTTTGACGAGTTCAGCATTCCCTTAATCGCCCTTGGCACTTTCCCGAGGGCGACTTCTTTTGTGCCGTGCCAATCAGCACAAGCTTGAATCGCACGTCGAATATCCGTGCCAAGCCGCTCTGTCACCTTGATGCCGTCTTCCAAATACAGCGCCTTAACTTCAAACACACCTTGCGCGCGATGGGCTTTGGCATCAAGCCGCCCGACAATTTTCCCGCGTGAAAGTAGGGGCAACACAAAGTAGCCGTAGACGCGTTTTGGGGCTGGGGTGTAGCACTCGATGCGGTAATCGAAATCAAATAATTCTGCGGCGCGTTTGCGATCCCACACAACCGGATCGAAGGGTGAGAGCAGGGTGGTGACGGTGGATTTGAGCTTGCCGTTTTTTGCGGCATCGAGTTGCCCGGCCAACTCGCGATGCACAAAAAAGTCGTCCGTCGAATTTTCTACCCGCACTGGAATCAACACACCATGGTCTGCCAACTCGTGTAACGCCGCCGCGTATTTGCCACGTTTCAGGCGGTAGTAATCGCCGACCCAATTGGCTTTCACAATACCCAGTGCGCGACAAGATTTGGCGATCATTTCGGTCTGTGCTTGTGCTTTGCTTGGCAGGTGTTGCTTGTCGTCCCAATGTGGCAGCACACGCGACCTGATGTCATACACCCGCTGAAAACTTCGGCGCTCACTGACCATCAATTCACCGGTAGTGAATAGCGCTTCGAGGTGACGTTTCTCAGGTTTCCAATCCCACCAACCGCTGCCCTTTTTTCCTTCAGCGCGCGCGAAATCTTTGGATTGCACGGGGCCATTTTCAGTCACCTGTTTGAGAATTTTCTTGATCTCGGATTTGTGTTCGGCAATCCACTTCGCCGAATATTTCCAACCCATCGCGGCAGGGTCAAGCATGCGATGACGCAGCAATCCGTAGTCCGCGGTCGGCACAAAACAGGCTTCGTGCGCCCAGTATTCAAATAAATTTCCCTCACTCAAATGCTGTTCCAACCACTGCATATCGTAATGCCCAAGCCGGCTCCACAACACAAAATACGGACTGCGCGCGACCACCGAAATAGTATCGATTTGCAGCAGCGCCATGCGCGCTATGGTGGCCATTACATCGGTTTTGGTGGCTTTACGGCGCGGTGCGGTGAGCAGGCCTTGCGCAGCGAGATGAAGGGCGCGGGCACTGGCGAGATCAAGGTCGATGGTCATTTTGAAAAGGTTTCTTTTGGGAGGAAAATTTTTGCGACGATGTCGGCTGTGCAAAGCCGACACTACACACCAGCACCAACTTGCATTTTGTTATCCGTGTTTGTCGCTCAACGCCCGCGCCACAAAATTTTTTGCCACCCGTGTCTTCGGCGTGCCCGGTGCAAACCATTTGCGCACGTCGTCGTCCAGCCCTATGCCGTGCATGTAGTTGTATAGCGCCTTGTTCAGCGCCACGCCGAGTGCATCGTGGTCGACGCCAGTCGGGTCGATGAACTGCACATCGTTCTTGGCGAAGGTTCCTGCCGGCAAAGGTTTCAGCGTGATGCCGTATTCCCGCGGGGCGATGCCGACAGGCGAGTGCACGGTGCAGGCGAAGCGGTGGAAGTAGCCGGACTGGATGCAGCCGGCCGCGAAAAGCTGGCGCACGTATTCGAGCGCGTCTACGGTGTCCTGCACAGTTTGCGTGGGGAAGCCATACATCAAATAGGCATGCACCAAAATGCCGACATCGGAAAACGCGCGCGTGACTTGCGCGACTTGCGCGACCGACACGCCTTTTTTCATCAGATTCAATAAGCGATCGGAGGCGACTTCCAGCCCGCCGGAAATCGCAATGCAGCCGCTTTCTGCAAGTGTCTCGCATAGTTCAGGGGTGAAGGATTTTTCGAAACGAATATTGCCCCACCAGGAAATTTTTCGCTGACGTTTGAGTAACTCGTCGGCGAGCGTTTTCAGCGCTTTCGGCGGTGCAGCTTCATCAACAAAATGAAATCCGCTTTGGCCGGTTTCCGCGACAATTTCTTCGATGCGGTCGACCAGCAAGGAGGCCGAGGCAGTCTCGTAGCGGGCGATGTAATCCAGCGACACATCGCAAAAACTACATTTTTTCCAATAACAACCATGCGCCACGGTCAGCTTGTTCCAGCGTCCGTCAGACCACAGCCGGTGCATGGGATTGAGCATATCGAGTAGCGACAAATAGTCGCCTATCGGCAGGCCGTCCCAAGTTGGCGTACCGATTTCGGCAAAGGGCACGTCGGGCGTTTGCTGATTGATGTAGCGCACGCTACCTGCATCGCGCACGAAAGTTCGCACCAGCGATGTTGCTGCGGTATGCCCGCTCAAATGTTCGAGCAGTGCCAGCACCGGCCGCTCGCCGTCATCCAGCGTCACGTAATCAAAATGATCGAACACGCGCGGCTCGGCCAGCTCGCGCAATTCCGTATTCACATAACCACCACCGAGCACGGTAACGATGTTTGCATCCTGCAACTTGATGGTCTGCGCGATGCGAAACGCGGCATACACCGCGCCAGGGAATGGCACGGAAATCAGCACGACTTGCGGCGCATGTTTGGCGATGGCAGCAAGCGTCAGATCGCGCAAAGTTTCATCGACCAAATTCAGCGGCGCGGCCAGTGCTTGTGCCAGCGGTTCAAAACTTGCCTGCGATTGCGCCAGCGATTCGGCGTAGCGCACAAATTCAAATCGTGTATCAATTGCCTCGCGCAAGACATCAGCCAAATCATTCAAATACAGTGTCGCCAAGTGCCGCGCCTTGTCCTGCACGCCCAGCGCGCCGAACGCCCACGCCAGCGGATCACCGCCGTCCTTGTCGACATAAGCATCGAGCGCTGCAAAACGTGGCCCTTCGGGCAAAAAACAGCGTCCGGCTATTCGATGCGCCATGGTTGGGTCTTTGCTTTGTAGAAACGCCACAGTCGCATCTATCGTCGAGTGATACGCATCGAATGCGCTATCAAAGGCGCGAACTAAAGGCGAACGTTTGACCTTGGACAAGGCCATGATTCGTTCACGTACTTGTTCCAAGCCATGTGCAGAAAACAAGTGCAACACCAAGGCCAGCGCCAAATCTTCCTGCGTTGCTGGGACTCCAACCGAGCGTAAAAATCCTGTCAGATATGCCGTCGATGGGTAAGGCGTATTGAGTTGCGTCATCGGCGGGATGATGGACAGCACACGCGCAGAAATCGCGGCGCGTGGCGCTGCTGGCGATTTAAATGAAATGGTTGCAGACGACATGGGTGGCATTATCTACCGTGGGTACATTTGCGCGCCAGTTGGTGTACGAAACAAAGACAAACGCGAAGACCACGAACGATAATGCGGTCGCGCAACAGGCTCGTTCAGCGCCGTCAGGTCTGATCACAATTCTTAGTGATTGAGCTGGACTCCTACTCAATGCGACAATGCCGTTCATCCCACATACCAACGACGGGAGTAGAACTTTTAGCTATTCGTTGGCGTGACATGTTTTGATAAATTGCAATCTCTCCTGTGGCACGTAGGTACGAAATGAAACTACCGATTCGAATGCGCTTGATCCCGATTAATCTGGCGATGGCCTTGTGGGCAGCGAACGCTAGCGCTCAACCTGCCCCCACCACAGACTCGAGTACGCCGGCTGTCGAGATCAACACGCGCGCAAACCAGCCAGCGCCGCCTGATTATCGAAACAAGGCTTACAAGGTTCAGAAGGGTGACAAGCTTCCTGCTATTGCGCGTGCATTTGGGCTTAATGCGGACGACCTCGCTGCTTGGAACAATCAGCGAAACCCTGAGTTGATATACGTCGGCCAACCCCTGCGTCTCTATCCGCCCGAAACCTCGGGAACATCAGCGAGCCCGACATTTATTGATATGCCACGTGCTACCGCTGCGTCGGCATCAGTTTCACGCCCGTTGGAACCGACACCAGCACCGACACCAGCACCGACACCAGCACCGACACCAACACCGACACCAACACCGACACCCAACACCAACACCAACACCAGCACCAGCACCAGCACCAACACCAGCACCAACACCAGCACCAACACCAGCACCAACACCAGCACCAACACCAGCACCAGCACCAGCACCAACACCAACACCGACACCGACACCAACACCAACACCAACACCAACACCAACACCAGCACCACTGAGAACCAGCACCAGCACCACCACCAGCACCAACACCGACACCGACACCAACACCAGCACCAACACCGACACCAAGCTTATTGCCACTTGCAGTGTCACCAAAATTGTTGGCACCTCAGCAAGCGCCATCGCCGCTTCCGGTTTCAGCTATTGAGCCAGTTGCGATCACCAAATCAAACACCGCTATTTCGTCACAACCAGACCCGACTCCGTCGCAGAGTGTGGTGTCGATTCCAACACCAAAGCCATCATCGGCACCCGTATTGGAACCAGCTGCGAATTCAATACAAGTAACACCACCAACACCGATCTTCTCGCAATCTGAAGTGTCGCCGAAATTGTTACCACCTGCGCCTGCACCTACGCCATCGCCGCTGCCGGTTTCAACACCTGAGCCTGTAGCCATCTCCAAAACAAGCAGCGCTAGTTCGACGGCGCCGGACACAACCCCGTCGCCGACTTCGACAGTAATTCCAGCACCAAAGGCTGCGGTTACGCCAACTTTGGAACCAGCTACGAATTCGATACAGATGCCGGCACCACCTACGCCAACATCGGCATCAAGCTTATCGCCGTTCGCCGTATCGCCACAGCTATTAGCGCCTCAGCCGGCACCATCACCGCTACCGGTTTCATCAGTTGAGCCAGTCGCAATCGTCAAATCAAGCACCGCTATTTCGTCACAGCCAGATCCGACTCCGTCGCAGATTGCGATATCGATTCCAGCACCAAAGCCATCGTCGGCTCCCGTATTGGAAGCAGCCAAGAATTCGATACTGATGCCGCCGCCAACACCGGCCATTGCAGCCGTTCCAGCAGCCAACTTGCCTTCACCTATAGCGCCAGCGGTAAAGGAAACATCCGCGCAGCTACCGACCGCTGCACCATTGCCTGCAGCACAACCACTGGCATCGGCATGGTCGGCAGCGACGCCAGCCGCCGCTCCTGCAGTTGCACCTGCACCCACGGCTGCGATAGCGCCCACAGTGTTGACAGCTGCCCCACCCAGTGAGATCGCCTTACTACAGCCCGCCGCGTCTGCGGCTATTGTCGAAACCTTTCCGGTCAAAGGACTGGATGAGATAAAGGTGACTGAGCGTGATCCTCTGGACAAAGTAAAGCGCGAACCCAAAGGTGGCAAGCAACCATACTCAATCGAAGCGCTGGTGCAATTGCAAAAAATTGAGCAAATTAATTATCCTGATGCGAAGCTCAAGGTGCGCGAAACAGCACATTGGCTTTGGCCGCTTTCGGGTGCAGTCACCGTGCCTTTTATGGCGGGCACTTTCCATGGCGTCGACATCGCCGGCAAAGCGGGCGATTCAATTGTCGCCGTGGCTGACGGCCGCGTGATCTATGCCGGGCCAGGGGTTCATGCTTTTGGCAAACTCATCATCATTCGCCATACACGCGACTACATTTCCGTTTATGCCCACGCTAGCGAAGCGCTGATCAGCGAGGGTCAGAATGTCACGCGCGGCGAAAAAATTGCGAAGCTGAGCAGTAGCCATACTAGCCCCTCAAAATTGCATTTTGAAATTCATTTTCAAGGCGAGCCGGTCGACCCACAAAAATACTTGTCACCGCGCTGACCGGCGATCTAGTCGCTGTGGCTTCCATATCCCTCACGTAGCAAGCAGACGCAAAGACCGCTGTTAAGAATGCATACCTAGCGTCACACAATTGAAAAAGCCCCGCGGACTATGTTCGCAGGGCTTTTTACTTTTGGGTCTTACTTCGCAGGTCGATTTGCGAGTGACCCAACATCCAAGCTTATGCCGTTTGTTGAATTCCAGACACGACCCACCCGCCACTACCTTGGCGCGGTTTCGTCAAATGCCAGATTTCATCGAAGGGCTCGTCAGCAGTTTCACCTTGGTAGCGAATGACTCCAGTGAAGCGGACGCTGACCACATGGCGATCTGACTCTTGCTCGACGTCAATCACCTCGGCATTGATACTGACCACCTCACTTTTCTGCACAGAAGCGCCACGCTCGGCGATCTCCATTTTCAGCTCGGCATACATTTCCGGCGTGGTGAACTCGCGAATGTCGTCCAGATTGCCAGCGTCATTCGACGCTTGAAGGCGGATGAAATTTACTTTCGCATTGCGCTCAAAGCCGGGTGCGTCAAAATCAGCAGGAACAAAACGCTCACGCGTTTGCTGCCCGCCCGTTGGCGAGACGACCGCGCCGTCACCGCTATTTGGCATTGCTACTTTGTAAGCCGGTATCGTGCGTTCTTCAGTATGCGGATCAATCCGCGCGTACTGCATTCCATTGGGCGCAGCTCCAATCGGCGTTTGCGCTCCAGCGCGTTTGCGTACAAAGAAGCCAATCGCCAGTATCACTGCGAAGACGAGTAAGCCCATCATGACCATCGAGGCCAGTTCACCGCCGAATCCCAGGTGCGATGCCAGTGCGGCGATGCCGAGGCCTGCCGCCAAACCGGCGATAGGCCCCATCCATGAACGCGATGGTGCTGCGGCTGCGCCGGCGGCACCTGCCGCTGGTGCGGCAGCGTTTGACTGAGTCGGTGCAGACGGTGCCTTGTCTTGTGTCGCCTGACGTTGCATGCCGATTGACTTGCCAGAGCCCATGCGCTTCGCTGCCTCGGCATCCATCGCCGCAGTCGACAGGCCAACAGCGAAAACCACAGCCAACAAAGAAAGTACTTTTTTCATTTGAGTCTCCTATTGAAAAATAAGCTACCGCCGAACAATAGCGCTGCAAACAGTCAGGAAAAAGCAGCATTAGCAGAACGTTAACTTCGTAAAAGCCAGATCATTTCGCTACGCATCTAAAGATCCATCGTGATTGCGCTGATAGCTGGCAGCACCGGCAATAGCGCAAAGCCTTAGGTCCAACGCCGGCGCTTGAACCAGATGCGCAGTCGCCATCCGAGTTTGACGCTGACATAGCCCGCAGCAGCGCCACCGACAGCGAACAACCCCATGCCCAGCATGGTTGGCCAACCTAAATTTGCCAGCATTGCGGTCACGCCATCGCCCTGTGGCGCCTGCGACACGGGTGGTTCGCCGATGATGACCGCACCGAGTTGATACGCCAGCCAAAGCCAAAACCCAATGGTGACCGGGTTCGTAACCATCGTCATCGCAGCGGCAACTGGAATATTTGCGCGCCACATCGTGCAATGCGCAGCCGCAACGACAATTTGAGCTGCCGGAATCACAAATGCCCAAAAAGTGCCGATCGCAACGCCCCGCGCGACGGCTTCATGCTGAAGTCGCCACAGTTGCGGTTCAAGCAGTCTTTCTGCTACCGGCTTCAGCCATGGGTGCGCGGCCAATACTTCACGCGTTGGCAACGAGGCGCGGAATCGATCAAGCCAGCCGGTATCAGACGGCCTCATTGGTTTGCTGCCTTGCGCATGGTGGCATGAATCACGGCGTGCAACACCGCACCGATAATCACCAGCACCATAGCGCCTAGTCCCCATATTCCCCACGCCAGCGGTGCCAGCCAGTCAGCAAGTGATGGCAATGCAGCCAACGCAGATTCGACGAAAGGCGCAACCACTGCAGCAGTCGACTTGATCACCAGAATCAGGTCGGCCGGCACCCATTGTGCGATGGATTCAGGAAGGACCAAGCCCACCATGGTTTGCGGCTGTCCCGCTAGCGCGCTAACCCCAATCATTGACCAAGCCACCAAGGCATGCGTTACCCAAACACCCAACGACCAGAAAGCGAGCAGTGTCAAAACCAAAAACCACGAGATAGCAGCAAACATCGCGTACCCAATACATTCATAAATGGAGAGCGCATGTTGCCGAGCTTGGGGGCTTGCTTGAAGCAGGTAAAGACGTGACAACTATCCTGTTTTTACGAACTAAATTGATGTATTTGTCTGATTTAAACAGTTGTTTCATGTTTACACTGCGGCCACGCGTTTGCAGTGCCGTGAGTTGGTAACCGAGGCACGCAAGCTCCACAATTTGCCGCAACTCTTTTTAGGAATGAAATGGAAACAATTGCTCCTCTGTGGCTTTGGGCGACCTTCGGCGGGATCGTTTTGGCCTCCTTGTTTATTGACTTTGTTGTGCTCAAAAAACAAGGAGCGCACGATATCGGAGTCAAGGAAGCGCTGAACTGGTCGCTGATCTGGATCGCGCTCAGTTTTCTGTTCAACGGCCTGTTCTGGTGGGCGATAAAGGACAGCACCGGCTCGACTGAAATTGCCAACACCAAGTCACTGGAGTTCTTGACCGGCTACCTGATCGAGAAGTCGCTGGCGGTTGACAACATCTTCGTGTTTTTGATGATCTTTACTTACTTCGCGGTACCGACGGCATTCCAGAAACGGGTCTTGATGATCGGCATCATCGGCGCCATTGTCCTGCGCACGGTCATGATTTTGCTCGGCGGTTGGTTGTTGGCGCACTTCCATTGGGTGCTCTATGTCTTTGGCGCATTCCTGATCCTGACCGGCATAAAGATGTGGTGGGCGGCTGGTAAAGAGCCTGACCTCGAAGCCAATCCCGCCTTGAAGCTGCTACGCAAGATGTTGCCGGTCAGCAAAAACTACGACGGCGAGAATTTTTGGACGATTGAAAATGGCACCAGGATCGCCACGCCACTGTTCATGGTGATCTGTCTGATTGCGCTGACCGATGTGATCTTCGCGGTCGATTCGATTCCCGCGATATTTGCGATTACCAGCGATCCATTTATCGTGCTGACCAGCAATGTGTTCGCCATTTTGGGATTGCGTGCGATGTATTTCTTGCTCGCGGCAGTGGCCAACAAATTCCACTTGCTCAACTACGGCCTTGCGGTAATTCTGGTGTTCATCGGCACGAAAATGTGTCTGGTCGACTTCTACAAGATTCCGGTGCTGGTTTCGCTTGGCGTCGTGGTCGGGATACTCACCCTGACCATGCTGCTGAGCCTGCGCACGGCGAAGGCGCCCGCCAAAGTCTAGTGCGTCGGTTGCAGTAGAAGTTGAACCAAGGGGTGTTGAACTTTTCTTTCGGTGCCGATGGCAAAGAAGTACTCTGCAACACCCTCGCACTGGCCCACCTGTTGGACGTCCGAATGCGCCGTCAGTTCATCATGTACCGACACTGCAGCCGGGAATACACCCATCCCGCTGGCACCGAAAGTCTTGAGCAGCGCGCTGTCTTCAAATTCGCCGACTATGCGTGGCCGGATGCCGCGTTGCTCAAACCAGTTGTCAAGGCGGGAGCGCACAGCAGTGTGCGCCGTTGGCAATAGTACGGGCACTTGGGCAAGACTCTCAGGAAATTTCTTCTTCGCGGCTTTAGCCAATGCAGCCGTTGCATACCAGGCGATCGCCGAGGAGCCCATCGAATGACTGTAGAGCTTGATATTGGGGTTAGCCGGCGCGGGTCGGTCGGATAGCACAACGTCCAGCCGATGCAAGGCAAGATCGCCAAGCAAATCGTCAAACTCGCCGTCGTGGCACAACAGCCGCAAATTCGGCTCAGCAATTACCGGTTGCAATAGTCGTCGCACCACAAGTTTCGGCAATCCATCTGACATCCCGACTGCCAAGCGGACGATTGGTGAACTCCCCGCATCACGCACCTGCGCCGGAAGATTTTCTCCAAGGTGAAAAATCAAATCGGCTTGTTGCATGGCAACCATCCCGGCCTCCGTCAATGCCAGTCCACGACCTGCTGGCTTGAGCAAGGCATGGCCTAGCGAGCGCTCCAACTCACGCACTTGAGCGCTCACCGTCTGCACCGCCATGTCGAGCTTTTCGGCCGCCCGCGAGATGCCGCCCTCTTTGGCAACTACCCAAAAGTAGTAAAGATGTTTGTAGTTGAACTGCGTGCTCATGGCTTGTTTTTTCAGGAACGATGATTTGAAATTATCTACTTTTTTGGGAATGACGAAACCATATATTTAGGCGACCATGGGCGATTGGCCAACGCTTATGCAACTGAGGCAAAATACCTATCCTTCGCTGAGGCATGCAGAAACCTAAGCTATTCAATATCCTTGGCGAGACCTGCATATCAATCACTAACGCCAAATAATTTAAACTAGCTTTACCAAAAATAATTGGGTTTGCAATGACTGACAACACGACCAATCAAGCAGCAGGTGGCGCCAACGCGATTGACGCCGCAACTTTTTTTAAGCTCAGCGGACGCCCGGAAAGCTACAAGGCGGGAAGCTGCATCTTCCCCGAAGCGCAGCGCCTCAGCGCCATTGCACCGGCCGATGCGCGGATCTTTCTGCTGGTCTCCGGTGCAGTCACCTTAACCCGATACGGCAAACCGATTTCCTTGATCATGCCGGGCGAAATGTTTGGCGTGAATTCGGTCATCCATCCCACTTCGCACTTTGCCACTGCCACGGCGATGAAGGACTGCACCGCCATCAGCCTCGATCCCAAACAGTTTTTGCACGAACTCCAAAAAAATCCGACCTTCATCCTCACCCTACTGAGCGATCTGGCGCGGCGGCTGCAAGGCGTGATGCCTCGCGTTATCAAAACGGGCAGGAGTACCGTGGAGCCGCCGGTCAGTACGGCGCTCAATGCTGATCAGATCAGTTTGCTGGCGCAGAAATTAGGCGACCCGATGCCGGCCCGCAGCGATGCCGGTGGTACGGTGATTTCTGAAGGTGCGCGTGCGATTTACATGTATGTGCTCAAAGAAGGTCGCGTGCACATCAAGGTCGAAAGCCGCGTCATTGAAGTTGTTTTGGCCGGCACAGTCTTTGGCGAGATGGCACTGGCCGGCGTGACGCGCCGCAGCGCGATGGCCATCGCCGAATCTGCAAGCGCCTGGTATTCGATAGATAGCAAGCAACTCGTTGCTGTCACAAAAGCTGATCCCGCGCTGGGACTCGCGCTGCTCCGTTCGCTGGCGAAACGAGTTCAACGTGCCGGACAACTGCTGTGCGAATCATCGTTGGATTTGGCGGCGTTGCATATACCGCGCCTTAATACCGGAGCCGTCGATGGCGGTGGCGGAGCGGCGAAACGCGCACAGCAGAGCGCACTCACCGATTACAAAAATCTAGCGCGCGCTTTCGTCGATCAGTCGGCCGAAGCAATGGCGGCAATAAACCAGGCGCTCGCCGCGAGCGACAAGGGTGTCGCACTAACCAAGGCAAACGTGCTCATGGCGGCGGCGGCCAAGGTCGGCGCCGAGCGGCTTTGTCATCAGCTCGATACGCTATGCACCGCGCTCTCCGTCGGGCACAAAGACATCATCGACGAAGTCCTGGTGGCGGTACGCAAAGAGCAACAAGACACCAGCGGCGAGATTCGCGACTTCATTGGCAACTAAGTTCGTGGTGATCACGATCACCTAAAAATCAGCGGCGCGACAACGACGGTATTACAATTGCGAAAGTGGTAATACCAATGGAGGAAAAAAATGTCGACAACGCTCACCAGCAAGGGTCAAGTAACGATACCCAAACACATTCGCGATTCCTTGAATCTTATGCCGGGCTGCAGTTTGGACTTCGCCGTGAATGTCGATGGCGAAGTGGTGATTCACAAAACAGCTGCCCGTGCCAAGCGCAGGGCAGATCGATTCGATGCTGCTCGTGGCAGTGCAGATATCAAATCGCGAACCAAGGATTTGATGGCGCTGCTGCGCGGTGACGACTGATGCTCTTGGTCGATACCAATGTACTCATCGACGTTCTCACCGACGATCCGGAATGGGCAGATTGGTCGATCAAGCAATTGCGCGCGCAGTCGAAAGTCCGCCGACTCGCCATCAATCCGATTATTTACACTGAGCTTTCGCTGACGTTCTCAACACCAGAAACACTCGATAAGTCCATAGCCAATCTGGACTTGAACATCCTCGAAATACCACGCGCCGCGCTGTTTCTGGCTGGCACCGCGTTCGTCCGTTATCGCCGGCAAGGCGGCACCAAACACAATGTACTCGCCGACTTTTTTATCGGCGCGCACGCAACCGTGTCCGGCCTCCCATTGCTCACGCGCGACACGCGGCGTTATGCAGCGTATTTCCCCGACGTAAAGTTGATTGCGCCGAATGCTAGTTAGTGAGCTTCGGCGGCGCAGTGAACTGCATACCTGATTTACACGGCGTGTCACCAGCACCAACTAACAAGTTAGTCATCCCCCATTAGCCCCGATTTCACCACTCCAGCGTTTACACTATTCGCATGGATGACCCGCGTACGGACGAGGCGCTTATGCTGGCTTATCGCGATGGCGACGCAGCGGCCTTCGAGGGGTTGTATGCGCGCCATCGGGCCAAGCTATTCCGCTATCTGCTGCGCCAGTGCGGGCGGCGCGAGCAGGCGGACGAAATGTTTCAGGAGATATGGATGTCGGTGATACGCGCGCGCAGCAACTATGAGGTAACCGCCAAGTTCACCACTTGGCTGTATCGCATCGCGCACAATCGCCTGGTCGATAGCTATCGCGCGGCCGGGCGGCTGGCCGAATTTGAAGTTGATGTGCTTGATGACCAAGGCGACCCGCCGGATTACCCGGCATCCGCCAATGAACAACCCGAGCGACTGGTAGCACGCGCGCAACTGGCCGGCCGATTGGTGGCAGCAATAGGCCTACTGCCAACTACGCAGCGCGAAGCTTTCCTGCTCGCCGCCGAAGGCGGGCTGACGGTGGAGGAAATTGCCAACGCCACGGCCTGCGGTTTCGAGACCGCGAAGAGTCGCTTGCGCTACGCCTATGCACGACTGAGACACGAACTGGAGGACCTGCGATGAGCACTCCTGTCAGTCCCAATAAAAAAGATTTACCGGAATCCGCGGTGAGCGAATTGCATACGCTTTATCGCGAAGGTGCAGCGGACGAACCGGATGCGATGCTCGACCGTCGCATTCTCGATGCAGCACGCAGCGCCCTGCATGACGATCCAACACACAAGGCCAATCACAGGACATCATGGTGGAAAACCTGGGCCAGGCCAGCGTCTGTGTTCGCGATCATGATCCTCGGCATATCGCTGTCGTGGAACGTCATGGATGAACAAGAACGCGCGATGCGCGATGATCTGATCAGCGCAGAACGCACGCATGAACTTGCAAGCCAAGCGAAAACAAAAGACACACGGACAGCCCCTGCGGCCACCGCGCAAGCGCCCATGCAAGAAACAACGACGAAAGACGCGGCAGCAATGGCAGAAAAGAAACAAGGCTTCGCACCACAAGTCGCGCCAGTGGCAGAACCACAAGCATTCCCGGCGCGGCAAGACAGCGCAAAGTCTGAAGCCAGTGCCACCGGCTCGCTAGCCAAGCCTTCGGCAGTCGCCGATGCCCCGGCAGAAGTTGAGCTACGCAAATCCGTCGCCGCGCCCGCCGCGCCACCGCCCGCAATCCTTGCGCCAGCACCCGCTGCGGCACTCGTCATGCCGACTGCAGACGCCTCGGCTGAGAGGGCGAATAAATCCTCAGCCAAACGGCTGGCCAGCACGGCTCTGAGTAAGGAATCCGACGCCACAGACGATGCCGCAAGCCCCGAAGCTTGGCTCGACCAAATCCGCAAACTGCGTGCCGCCGGGCGCAACGCCGAAGCCGCGCAAAGCCTGGAGCGCTTCCGCAAGCGTTACCCCAGCGTGGCGCTGCCGGACGATTTGCGCGAGGTGAAATCTCCTTAACCCCTTTTCCTGATGCCCTTCGTTTACAGGCTTGCGGACATCGCAAACCTTTACCAACGGAGAACATCATGAAAACTCGCACCAGTACACGCACACGCACACGCACACGCACACTCACCTCCCGCGTCGCATCCCGCATCATTGGCGCAGCCAGCCTGCTCGCCTTGCTCGGCTGCGCGCAGACCACATTGGCCACCAATCTGGTCGATGTCGCTATCGTCAATCGCAACACCGGCGAGCGGCTCACGCCGTATCGCCACGACGGCAAACTCTATGTCGCCGGCACCCCGGGCGACGCCTACTTTGTCGAACTCAAAAGCAACCGCGGCAACCGTGTGCTCACCGTGCTTTCGGTCGATGGCATCAACGTGCTCACCGGCCAAAGCGCCGCGACGCTGCAATCCGGCTATGTGATCGCTGGCGGGCAAAGTTATGGCGTCACCGGCTGGCGCAAAAGCATGGACGACGTCGCCCAGTTTGTATTCACCGCCTTGCCCGACTCCTATGCCGCGCGCACCGGGCGGCCGGGCAATGTCGGCGTGATCGGCGTCGCTGTATATCGCGAAAAATACGCGCCAGCGCCGGTCGCCGTGGCACCCTATTCGCCGCCGCTGGATTCCTGGCGCGCCAATCGGCAAGCCAAAGCCGCCGCAGATTCTGCACGCGACGAAGCCGCTTATCCCAATGCTCCCGCACCATCAGCGGTGCCTGCGCCAGTGATGGAAGCCAAAGAAAAATTTGAGAGCAGCAGCGGCAGTCTCGCCAATCTGGCACGCAGTGACGTCAAGGACAGCGCAGCACCAGCACTCGCCGATCGTCGCGCAACACTAGCGGACTCACGTATCGAAGCTGACCTACAACTCAAGAAACTAGGCACCGGCCACGGCCAGCGCGAACATTCGCCAACGCGCTACACCGAGTTCGCCCGCAACAGCGATACGCCCGATGAAGTCATCACTATCTACTACGACTCGCGCGCCAATCTCATCGCTCGCGGTGTCATCCCAACGCCGCGCCGCGCCGAACCAACACCATTCCCGGCTAGCGCGGGGTTTGTGCCTGATCCGTTTGGTTAAGTCATGAAGTTGTCAGTTGGTGCTGGCCATACGCCGTATGGCCGGTGAACTGGCCATTCCATCGCCAGCACCAATTGAGGTCTTGGTTTGAGTTTCCGAAATCGCACTTTCAGCTTCAACTGACCTGTGAGCGCGGATGATTGAAGTGCAGACAATAAGCGACTCATCCAGACAGACAATCGACCATCAATGGAAATCCATGCGCCATGTTATCGACAGCGAATTCCGACGTGGATGGATTTCAACGTAGCCTTCATGCGAATCGAAGCGCAGTACGGACACCAATGAAGCGCGTGCGCTGTTGCCAACCGGCGTCAGGTTTGTGCCACCTTTCCATCTAAATTGCTGCCTCGCGTCAACGGCAATACCCAAGCGCGTATTGGCATCACCACTCAGGCCAAAGGCTAGTGTCTGCAACGGACGAACGGGGACAATACTTAGAACCAGTTGGTAGGAAGGTATGCGCTTTGACCCGGCAGGCTCGAAAGCGATGAGCGGCACCAAAATCGGATCTGCGGTGCGCGTGTAAAAATCAATAGGCTCCGCCGCGTGGGCCGCCAAGGCTGTTGATAGA
The DNA here is from genome assembly GCA_016721505.1 of Rhodocyclaceae bacterium. GTDB lineage: Bacteria > Pseudomonadota > Gammaproteobacteria > Burkholderiales > Rhodocyclaceae > JADKHX01. The sequence goes on from JADKHX010000018.1 coordinate 38,563, forward strand.
AACACTAACAAAAATACCAAACTGGACATGATCGTCTTCGTAAAGACAGCACTACCAAGAACGTAAAACTTAGCTTGAACCAATTAGCTGGTGCCTTCTGTCTGTTGCCACACCCTTACCGGTTAGTGTGGATTTGTGCCTGATCCGTTCGGTTAATTGATGGAGTTGTCAGTTGGTGCTGGTGACACGGCGTGTTGCCAGCACCAACTGGCAAAGCATCATGGCCGCTCAATTTGACCAAACGTTTGAACGCTTGCATGCTGAATTTGCGAGGCATAATTCAGCATGCCTTCCGCCAGTACAGAACAGCCGTCGTTCGCACCGCGCTGTCTAAGTCTCGACTTGGAGACTGACCCATCTACCGGGCGCATCTTGAAAATTGGCGCGCTCCGCCCCGATACCGGCAAGTTTTTGCACTTCAAGGGTTCCTTCAATCTTGTTAGTGCGTTACGCGATGTTGATGCACTTGGCGATGGCGCGAGCTTCGTGTTGGGGCACAACGTTGTTCGGCACGACTTGAATATCTTGCGTGCGGCAGCGCCTGAGCTTGCGCTTCTCAAGCTACCCGTGGTCGATACCCTAGTGCTGTCACCGCTGGCTTTTCCGCGTAATCCGTATCACCAGTTGGTAAAGGATTACAAGCTACTGAAGCTTGCCGTGAATGATCCTTTGGCCGACGCGCAACGGGCCGTAGCTTTGTTAGACGACCAGCGTAGAGCATTGCGGGCAGAACCACTGAGCATTGTTCGCTCGTATCACTTCCTGCTTGTGCCCCAAGATGCTTTGTCAGGCATCGGAGGACTCAATCATATCTTCCGAATACTCACAAAGGAGACTCGTCCTTCACTGGCATTCGTTCGCGAAGCGATTGCCGATGCATTGACCGACAAGGTTTGCAAACATGGCTTGGCAAAGTTATTGATTGCACTTGAAAGTGAAGTGCACCACCTGAGCATCGCCTACTTTCTCGCATGGGTGCGTGTAGCTGGCGAAAACTCAATCATTCCACCTTGGGTACGAATCGAATATCCCGAAACTGCACGACTCGCTCGCGAATTACGTGCGACGCCTTGCGGCGATGCTCAGTGTAGCTATTGTCGCGAACAGCACGACTCGCGGCGCTGGCTCAAGCAGTGGTTTGGCTATGATGATTTCCGCCACGAAAGTGAAGGCAAATCACTGCAGACGGAAATCGTAGCAAGCACGTTGGCAGGACAATCGCAACTTGGGATTTTGCCCACGGGCGGCGGCAAGTCGTTGTGTTATCAGTTGCCCGCGCTGATGCGCTTTCAGCAAACGGGCGCGCTCACCATTGTCGTTTCACCACTGCAAGCCTTGATGAAAGATCAGGTGGACACTCTCATGCGGCGTGATGTGTCTTGCGCAGCGACGATCAATGGTCTTCTCTCGATGCCCGAGCGCAAACAAGTGCTCGATGGAATCCGCCTTGGCAATGTTGGCATCTTGCTAGTGTCACCTGAGCAAGTTCGCAACAAAGGGTTTCGCGCTGCAATTCTCCATCGCGAGATTGCCGCATGGGTTTTCGATGAGGCGCATTGTCTGTCCAAATGGGGACATGATTTCCGATCTGACTATCTCTATGTCGCTCGATTCATTCGCGAACGGCACGACAAAGACTTGCCCGTCATCACCTGCCTGACGGCAACAGCAAAGCCCGATGTTATTGAAGATATCGCAGCACATTTTCGACAAAAGCTCGGGCTCGAATTAGTGCGGCATTTGGGATCGACCGAACGCAAAAATCTGAATTTCGCCATCGTGCCTACCCGCGACACGACCAAGCCGGGCCAAGTACAGCAGTTGCTCACTGACTACTTTGGTGAAGTTGGCAATGACTCAAGCGTGGGCCAATTAAAGCCGGGCTGTGCCATCGTTTATTGCTCAAGGCAAAAAGGCACTGAGGAACTCGCCCAATTCTTGGTGGACATGGGCTGGTCAGCGGCTGCGTTTCACGGCGGCATGCTGCCTGACAAGAAAAAGGATACGCAGCAAAAATTTATCGTCGGTGAGCTGAAGGTTATTGTTGCCACGAACGCTTTTGGCATGGGTATCGACAAGCCTGATGTACGTTTAGTCATTCATGCCGACATACCCGGCTCACTTGAAAATTACATTCAGGAAGCGGGTCGCGCTGGTCGCGATCAAGGGACAGCGTTTTGCGTCCTTCTCTACGACAGCAAGGATGCCGATCGGCAATTCAGTTTGAGCAGTCGTAGCAATCTGACGATCAATGACATAAAGCAATTGCTAAAAGCATTACGGCGGAGAAAACCCGACGCCGATGGCAATGTGGTTATCACAACCGATGAGCTGTTAGCAACGGAAGGTCTGGCTGTTGATTTCGAATTGGACGACCGGAATCGGGACACAAAGGTCAAAGCTTCGCTGGCATGGCTGGAAACTGCCGGACTACTGGAGCGGAATGAAAATCGCAGTCAGGTGTTTCCCTCCTCCCTTCGTTTTAAGCACATTGACGAAGCGAGAAAGAAGCTGGCGAACGCCAGTTATTCGCTCGAGCGTCAGGGGCAACTCATCGCTTTGCTGCAGGCGATCTTGCAAGCCGAGCCAACAGAAGGATTGACAACGGATGAGCTTTGCATGGCCACCGGTCTCGGACTCCGTGATTTGCGCAAAGCGTTTGACGATTTGGAGACTCTGGGCCTGCTGGAAAACGATAGCAGTTATGCCGTGTTTTTGCGCGTGGCGGTGAAAGGCGCGTCGAAGAATACCTTACTTCGTGTCAGCGAGATGGAGGTCAAGCTACTCGGCATTTTGCGCACCGAGGCGCCAGACGCTCAGGGCACAGTGGGTGGTGTGAATTTGAATTTGCGCCGTGTTACCCAGGCGCTCAAAGATGCCGGTATTGGTGGCGAGCTAAAGCAGCACGTTGCGCGCTTGTTAAAAAGTTTTGCAGGCGACGGTCGCGCGCTCCCGGATGGTCGAGAGAGTCTGAAGCTCAAGCGGTTGGACGTCGATAACTACAGCGTCGCGGGTCCAACGGAGTTGGGATGAAATTGAGGAGCTATCGAACCGACGACGTGCTTGTGCGCAAGTGGTGCTCAGTGCATTCCCCGCCACATTGCCGAGTGGTGCCAAAGGCCTGACATTTGCGCCACGCTCACTGAGGGCGCGATTAAGAAAGCGCTACGCAACGACATCGAGATAGCCTCACAGAATATCGATTACACCGACGCAGTGCAGACGGCGCTAATGTATTTGCATGACCACGGCGTGCTGACCTTGACGCAAGGGCTATCGATTTTTCGCAATGCGATGACGCTCAGACTCACCCGAGGCAAAGGAAAGTTCTGGTCGCGCCCTTCAGTTTGAGGCGCATAACCTATCAACCGTTGGCCGACCACTACGAACAAAAGGTCAGCCAGATTCACGTCATGATTCGTTATGCCGAAATCGGATTGGAGAAAATCTCTGCCTCGTTAGCACTGACTGCCGACTATTTCACATTGTCGCGGGAAGGTTTTCTCAAACGCTACTTTCATCAAGACAAGGAAATGTTGGAGCGTGCTACCACGCAAGAGTCTTGGCACCGCATTCGCGACGGTTTGTCGCCGTTACAAGCAAAGCTTGTGACAGAAAAACGCCCCACTAATCGACTGGTGTTGGCTGGCCCAGGCTCGGGCAAGACGCGGTTAATCGTGCATCGCGCCGCATTCTTGGTGCGCGTGATGCGGGAAGCGCCGAGCAGTATCTTGGTTGTCACGTTTAACCGCCATGCAGCGCAGGATATTCGTCGCCGCTTTGCCCGACTTAATCGATACCGACGCCTTCGGCATTGCTGCTTATACCTATCACGGACTGGCGATGCGCCTAACCGGAACATCGTTGGCCGCGCGTAACGCGGATACGCCGATAGATTTTGACGCAATACTCGCTGACGCCACCCGCATGCTCAAAGGTGAAGGCGCGGAGGAATTTGGTGACGAACCTGACGCGCTTCGAGATCGTATGTTGGGCGGCTTCCGTTGGTTGTTGGTGGATGAATACCAGGACATTAACGCCGGTCAATACGATTTTCTGTCAGCATTAGCTGGACGCACACTGAGCGATTCATCACGCAAGTTGACCTTGATGGCCGTCGGCGACGACGACCAAAATATCTATGAATTTAATGGCGCACAGGTGGAGTTCATTCGTCGCTTTGAAACCGACTACAACGCAAAGACAGACTATCTGGTTGAGAATTTCCGGTCTACGCGACACATTATTGATGCGGCGAATGCACTCATAAAGCCACATCCTGATCGACTGAAGGTCGACCACCCCATCGCCATTGACAGGGATCGCCGCAAGAACGATGCAGGTGGTATCTGGGCTCGCAAGGACTCAGGCGTGAGCCAAGGGCGAGTGCAGGTGCTGCCTGTCGGCACTGACCCGCTTGGCCATACTCAGGCTTGGTTGGCGATCCAAGAATTGCAGCGGCTCGCAGCTACCGCTCCCCATTGGGATTGGTCGCGTGTTGCGATCATCGCAAGTCAGTGGAGCGTACTGAATCCGATGCGTGCAGCGTGCGAACTTAAGGGCATTCCGGCACATTTTGCTGGCGGGCGCGAAAAGTCCTTCCCAGCGTGGCGACTTCGCGAAGTGTCGGCACTCATGGATTGCTTGAGGCAGCGATTGACACAAGCAATGACGGCAAGCGAGCTGCGGACAATTGCAAATGACTTACGCGGAAATGCATTGTTGACACCAGGCTTTCGACTAATTGAACAATGGTGCGATTCCGTGATGCTTGAAAGTGGCGCATTTGATCTTCCGGTGTCGGCCTTGCTCGACGATCTTTACGAATATTGCAGTGAGCAAAATCGTGTTGCAGCTGAGGGTATTACGCTGACCACCGCACACGGTGCAAAAGGTCTGGAATTCGATCACGTCATTGTTTTGAGTGGTGATTGGAGTCACGCCAACCAATCGTTACCTGCGGAGCGGCGCTTGTATTACGTTGCTATGACGCGGGCGCGGGAGACACTAACTCTTTGCACCGATGGTCAAAAAGATTTTGCTTCTGAACTGGCAAACGCAAGTAATCCTGCAGTTTTTCGTCGAGACGCGCCTATCGTTCAGAACTGCCAGTTGGCCTGTCGCGCCGCTACGAAGCGCTCAGCATGAGCGATGTCTATCTGGATTTTTGGGGATGGCAGTCCGAAGCGTCGCGTGCCGCAATTACGCGCTCGATCGTAGGGGACTTGGTACGCGTCGAAAAGACAAACAATGTTTGGGAGATTCAGACACTTAGCGGCACAAAAATTGGCCGGACTGCCAAAAAGTTTGAGATGCCGACTGGGCGGATGATTAACGCCCGCATCGCAGCAATATGTCGTCGGAGCAAGGGCGATGTCGCTCGAATATCTGGCACGAATCGTTGTTGATCAATGGGAAGTCGTTTTGCCGGAGTTTGTGATTGAGTAGGTCGGCGGTGTGCGCTAGTCCGATTGCAATAATCTGTCTAATGACCGACATCCGGATCGCCAGTTGGTGCTGGTGACACGCCGTCACTCACAATCAAATGACAGGATAGACCTGTTGATTACCGTCCACTACGTACAAATCCACGATAATCATTGAAAATGGATTTCCAAAATTGCCAATGCGCCCGATCGATAACATCAACAGCTTGCTTGCGGAAGACCTCAAGGGCATCCTCCTGTCATCCCATTACATTGCAACGATAGCTGCGTTCCGAATACTCGATGCGTGATCCGACAGATTTCGCTGAAATTTCTAATCGCGATGCGACCGCCAGCATTCGTGGGTACGTCTATCAGATTTATCAAAGTGTTTTTGCTTGGATGCGACTTGGTGAAGACGACGTCCTTGTCCTTGAAGGGGCTGAGGACTTCGACGTACATACAGAGCAGTCAGTCACTACTACGCAAGTCAAACGTGAATCTCGGAACGTAACTTTACGTTCGGTTGCGGTGGTGGCTGCCATCCAGAATTTCTGGACCCACCAAGAGAGCAATACAGAATCTTGTGTCATATTGCGATTTTTGGCCACTGCCGATGCAGGCTGTGAACAAGGTGCTCCGTTCGGTGCTGGTCGGTCTGGGTTGGAGTATTGGGTATCGGCGGCCCAAAATAAATCAGATTGTGAGCTACTTCGCCAATTCCTCCTTACTCTACCGTTCAAAGCGACTCTTCTGGACTTTATCCGTTCATCATCGGCAGAAGATTTGCGTGATAGGTTACTCACCCGGATCCAATGGGATCTTGGTGCTAAAGAAGGTGATGCTCTCGAAGCTGCAATCGAAAGCAAACTTAAAGTCCATGGATCCAAGCACGGGATTAACACGCATTATTCAGTCCGCGTACTCCCACACCTGCTCAAGCAAGTTGCAG
>JADKHX010000019.1 GCA_016721505.1 Rhodocyclaceae bacterium
GAAGAAGTTTGGACCTTGTACCGCGCATGATACATATCAAGATTAACCCTGAGAAAAATCCGCGATGTCATTGGTAAGGGTGGTGCGGTAATTCGCGCGCTGACCGAAGCAACTGGCTGTGTGATTGATATTGAAGATGACGGCACATCATCATCTCGCCGAAGTCAACGCCGATGCCGCCCGTTGCCAAAAAGCGGATCGAAGATATTACTGCCGAAGTTGAAGCTGGTCGTACACGAAGGCACGGTAATGGTGGTTTGCTGGATTTCGGTGCGATTGTGAGTTTGTTGCCAGGCAAAGACGGACTACTGCATATTTCGCAAATCGCCAACGAGCGGGTCAATGCTGTGTCCGGATCATTTGAAAGAAGCGGCAGATCGTCAAGGTCAAAGTGATCGAGACCGACGACAAAGGCTGCGTGCGCTTATCAATGAAAGCTGTTGTTGCTGATATCGCGGCTGCTGCTGCAGCGCCGGCAACGGAAACACCGCAAAGCGTAAGTCGGTACAGCGGAATAAAAAGGACGCCTCGGCGTCCTTTTATTGCAAGAAGTGGATCACTTGCCGATTTGTTTTTCGCGGTGCTCTTCCAAAGTTTTGCAATCAATACACATTGTCGCCGTCGGGCGCCGCCTCCATGCGCTTGAGTCCGGATCTCACCCCACACGAATCACAAAAGCCATAGTCGCCGCTATCACTTTTGCGCAATCGACTCATCGATTTTCTTGATCAGGTTTTCGCTCGCGGTCGCGATTGCGCACCCAAGCGCGATGTCCGATTCTTGGCTGGCTAGATTGGTTTGGGTCCGCAAACACGGTCGCTTCGTCCTGCATGGTGTGTACCGTGCGATCAATATCGCCCATCATTCCCGCGCTTCAAATGTTCTAATACCGCACGAAAAATGAGCGTATTGTTTTCGTTCGTAGACTGCTCACCCTTCTCCGACATAGGGCGAGCTGTTTTCCCAGCATTTCGTCTGCCATTTCAGTAAGTCCGTTTTGTGCGAAGGGGACTTTATAGCGGAAACACTCCCTACTGCAAGTTGAGTTTACTATTGTTTGTAAGTTGCGCATTAGCAAAGTATTCGCGCAATTCTGCTTGACTGCCAAGCCCGGAATTGATTAGAATACGCCTGCCTCCGAGAGTGGCCGGCAGCCCGGTAGCGCTTGCTTTGGAGCAAGATAGTCGAGAGTTCGAATCCCTCCACCCCGACCAAAATTCCCATGTTTTATGTAGTATTGTTGGTCGATCTTTCGCGCTAGAGCCTTGCCAGGTTCTGCGCGATTTTCTTTACCAGAATATGTATTGCAGCTGCCTGATAGTCCAACAGTTCAGCGTGTTTTCAACAGCCGCCCGTGGCTCATCTGGATAGAGCACCGGCCTTCTTAAGCCGGGGTAACAAGTTCGAGTATTGTCGGGCGGGATGAGTCAATTGTGCAACGCCGTGTGACCGAGAACCGGCTGCGGCCATTGCCAGCGCCAAAGTGGGGGTAGGCTGGTGCTAGCCTACCCGCAACCTCTTCTGCTATAGATATTTACGGAGTTCGTACTTCGCGATCTGGTTCCGATGCACTCCGTCAGGACCATCAGCAGGCGCAGGTGCGTGCGCCGGCGTAATCGGCTGCAAGCGGAAAGTCTCAGAAACGCCGACACCATGAACTTGCATAGCCCAGTCGATTACCTGCGGCCGCCGTTGCGGGTGCCATCACTTTGATCATGGCAATTTGCTGCTGGGCAATCTTGTTGCCGACGGTGTCCATCATCCATGCCGCATTTAGGTCAACAAGCGCGCCTGATCGATCGTGATTCGCGCCCTCGGCAATCCGTTCGCGCGTTACGCCTTGTTCGGCAATCGGGCGATGGAAGGCTACGCGCATGGAGCGCACGCTGGCACATCAGTTCCGATGCGCGTTCCGCCAGGCCGATAAGGCGCATGCAGTGATGGATGCGCCTGGGTCTTCTAAACGTCCTGAGCTATTTCAAAACCACGCCCTTCGCCCAACAGGATGTTAGACACCGGAACCCGCACGTTTTCGAAATTCACTTCGCCATGACCATGCGGCGCATGGTCGTAACCAAATACGGTGAGTGGCGGAGCATCGTTACACCGGGCGCATCCATCGGCACTAGGATATCGATTGCTGGCTATGCAGGCTGGTGTGGTTTTGGGTCGGTCTTGCCCATGAAGATCAGAATCTTGCAACGTGGATCGGCGCGCCGAGGTACCATTTGCGTCCGTTGATGACGTACTCGTCACCTTCGCGAACAATACTTGCTGAAATGTTAGTCGCATCGCTGGAGGCAACTGCCGGTTCGGTCATGGCAAACGCGGAGCGAATCTCTCCGGCAAGCAGGGTTTTGAGCCAGCGCTCCTGATGGGCTGGCGTGCCATAACGTGCCAGCACTTCCATGTTCCGGTATCGCGCACTGCAGTTAAAGGCTTCCGGCGCGATGTGCGAGCGACCATGATCTCGCATAGTGGGGCGTACTCCAAGTTGGTCAGACCCGGCACCCAAGGACGACTCAGGCAGGAAAAGATTCCACAGTCCGGCGGCGCGCTTTGCTTTTGAGTTCCTCCATGATCTGGTTCGGTACCCAGGGTTTCCGGCGCGGCGATTGGTCTCAACTTCGTCATTGAACGCGGCTTCGTTCGGATAAATGTTTGCGTCCATGAACGCGGTGACACGTTGCTGCAAATCCTTGACTTTGGCGGTGTGAGCGAATTCCATAGTGCTTCCTTTGGTTTAGGTGGAGCGGATAATTTTTCCGACTGCTTGCCACGCGTACTCGGCTAGCGGTTTCGGCCTTTTGCCCGGCAGCGAGGGCGTCCGCACTGGATGCGTTGCCTTGCAGCGCGCGCGCCTTGATGCCTTGCATGATGGAAGCCAGACGGAACATGTTGAAGGCCATGTAGTAGTTCCACTCGGCGGTCGGAATCGGCGCACGGCCAGTACGTTTGCGGTAAGCCGCGCCGTATTCTGGCCTCCGATGGAATGCCCAGCGCTACGAGATCATGCCCGTCCAATCCACGAAATTGTCCTGGCGACAATGCCATGTCATGCAGTGGTAGGAAAAATCCACCAACGGATGACCGAGCGTTGATAACTCCCAGTCGAGAACCGCCAACACGCGTGGCTCGGTCGGGTGGAAAACCATGTTGTCGAGGCGGTAATCACCATACGATACTGGTTTCGTCGCCAGCCGGAATGTTCTTCGGCAACCATTCGTTAGCTTGTCGAGAGGCTTCAATTTTGCTGTTTCAGCTGCGCGATATTGCTTGCTCCAACGGGGGCGATTTGTCGTTCCAGATACTGGCTGGTGCGGCCGTAATCACCGAGTCCGATCGCTTGATAGTTAACGCAGTGCAGGGCGGCAATGACCCGATTCTTTCGTCAAATATCGCTGCACGCTCAGGCGGCGAGTAGCCGGGCAGGGCGATCCCAAAGGATGCGGCCATCAACGCAGTCCATCACATAAAACATGGTGCCAATGACGCTGTCGTCTTCGCACAGGGCATAGGCGCGAGCGACCGCACATTGGTGTTTGCCAAAGCCGAGATCACACGGAATTCGCGGTCTACGGCGTGAGCACTGGGCAGTAAAGACTCCTGGAGGCTTTCGCCGCAATACGTACTTCGCCGCATCGGTGCGCAACAGATAGGTCGGATTGGATTGCCCGCCGCTGAATTGCTCGACGATCAGCGGACCACGAAATCCTCAACGTCCGGGCATCCATCCAACTGGCCAAAGCCGCCACATCAAAGGCATGGGCGCGGCCACAGGCCGAGTGTATTGGGTAGTTGATGTCATCGGAATTTATTCAATCTTTAGGATCCACTTGGGCGGGCGTGGCGTCAGTTGGTGCTGGCGAGGACTGGCCCGTTCATCGGCCACACGCCGTTAAAACACGAATCAACACACCGAGGCGCCGCCATCCACAGCGATGTACTGGCCAGTGACGTGACGCGAAGCTTCCGAGGCGAGGAACACCGCAGTGCCCATCAAATCTTCGTCACCACCTAAGCGATGTAACGGGGTTCGAGCGATCATTGCGTCGCCGAGACGTTCGATTAGCACATTAGCCATTTTGGTCGGGAAAATCCCGGGCAAATCGCGTTCACGTTGATATTGTGCTGTCCCCACTCGGCAGCCAGTGCGCGAGTGAAATTGATGTCAGCACCTTTAGACGTGTTGTAGGCAATCGTTGCCATGCCGGGTGGATTTCCCGACAAGCCAGCAACCGAGGCGACATTGATAATCTTGCCGGATTTTTGCGGGATCATCGCGCGTTTGCCAACTTCACGGCTAAGGAAAAACATCGCGTTGATGTTCAAATCCATCACTTTGTTCCATGCTTCATCCGGGTAATCCTCAGCCGGTGCGCCCCACGATGCACCGGCATTGTTACCAGAATATCGATCTTGCCAAAATGCTCCAGCACGGATCCGACAAGTCCTGGAATCTGATCAAACTTCGACAGATCGTTAGTGACGGTCAAACAATCAATCCCCAGTTTTTCAAGGTGTGCCTTTGCTTCCGCCAGCTCGTTGGCCTTGCGCGCCGTGATGGCAACTTTGCGCCCATCTCGCCCATTGCTTGCGCCATCTGCAAGCCAAGGCCGCGTGAGCCGCCGGTGATTAAAGCAATTTTCCCTTCGAGGCTAAAAAGATTCTTTACGCTCATCTCAGCACACCTCGAATAGGCCGGCCGCGCCTTGGCCGCCGCCGATACACATGGTCGCGACAACGTATTTCACGCCGCGCCGTTTGCCTTCAATCAGCGCATGTCCAACCAAACGCGCACCTGACACGCCATAGGGATGGCCGACAGCAATTGCGCCACCGTTGACGTTCAATCGATCCATTGGAATCCCCAATGTGTCAGCGCAATACAGCACCTGAACGGCGAAAGCTTCATTGAGCTCCCATAGACCAATATCGTCGACTTTCAATCCAGCTTTCTTGAGCAGCTTAGGAATCGCGAACACCAGCAATGCCCATTTCATCTGGCTCACAACCAGCGACAGCGAAGCCACGGAAAATGCCGAGCGGAGACAATCCCTTTTTCGCCGCAACTGCAGCACTCATCACTACACAGGCCGATGCGCCATCAGAAAACTGACTGGCATTGCCCGCCGTCACCACACCACCAGGCATGGCTGAACGAATCTTGGCGACACCTTCCAACGTGGTGTCCGGGCGGATGCCTTCGTCAGCAGAAATCGTGACTTGCTTGGTCATCAACTGACCAGTGGGTTTGTCAATTACGCCAGCAGTTACTGTCATCGGCACGATTTCATCATTGAACTTTCCAGCCAGTTGGCCGGCAGCGGCGCGTAGCTGGCTGTTGGTGCCGTATTCATCCATCCGCTCTTTGGCAACTTTGTAGCGCTTGGCGACGTTCTCGGCCGTTTGCAACATTGGCATGTAGATTGCCGGTTTCAGTTTCAATAGCGCCACATCGGTGATCATTTTTTGGTTCAATTCACCTTGTACGCAAGAAATGCTCTCAACACCGCCGGCGACGTAGATGTCACCTTCGCCGGCGATCACACTATTGGCGGCGGTGGCGATGGCTTGCAAACCGCTTGAACAAAAACGGCTGACCGTCAAGCCCGCCACGGTGACGGGCAGACCAGCCAAAATTCCGATTTGACGCGCGATGTTGTTGCCCGTGGCGCCTTCAGGCAGTGCGCAGCCAAAGACCACATCGTCAATTTCAGCGCCTTCAATTTTGCGCGTTCAACAGCATGCTTGACGACACGAGCACCAAGCGCAGCGCCATGGGTCATGTTGAAAGCACCCTTCCAGGATTTAGCCAGCCCGGTACGGGCGGTCGATACGATAACGGCATCAGTCATTTGGATTCTCCAAAATTCTATAAACAAAGAGTTAGGTCGGCGTTTAGGTGATTGCTCAGGTGAGTGATTTGCCGCTTGCGATAAGTTTGGTAATCAGCGGGGCCGGTGTCCAAAATGCATCGCCAGTTTTCGCCGCGAATTCTTCCATCTTGCGCGCAACGTTGTAGAGACCGCACTCATCGGCGTATAGCATCGGGCCTCCGCGATGTGCGGGGAAGCCGTAGCCGTACAAATAGACCATATCGATATCAGAAGCGCGCGCTGCGATGCCTTCTTCGACGATACGTGCGCCTTCGTTAATCAAGGCATAAATGCAGCGCTCGACGATCTCCGCATCGCTTACCTTGCGCGGTGTGATGCCAAGTTCTTTGCGATAGTCATCGATCATTTTGTCGACTTCCAGGATCGGGCAGGGCGTTGCGATTGCCCGGTTGATAAAGGTACCAACCCTTGCCGGTTTTTTGTCCAAAGCGACCTGCTTCACACAGGCGATCAGCAAGTTTGGAATAAGGAATGTGGGGTGATTCGATTGCGCGACGTTTGCGTATCGCCCAGCCAATATCGTTGCCAGCCATGTCACCCATTCGGAAAGGTCCCATCGCCATACCGAATTTCTCCAGCGCCTTGTCGACTTGCGCGGGGCTGGCACCTTCGTCGACCAAAAATCCGGCCACACGGCCATAGTGCTCGACCATACGATTGCCGATAAAGCCATCGCATACGCCAGACACCACCGCGATTTTTTGATTTTCTTACCAATTTGCATCACTGTCGCCATGACGTCTTTGGCGGTTTTTCACCACGCACGACTTCAAGCAGTTTCATCACATTGGCCGGTCTGAAAAAGTGCAGGCCGACGACATCTTGTGGGCGTTTAGTGAAGCTCGCAATTTTGTTCAAATCCAGCGTCGAGGTATTCGACGCCAAAATCGCGCCGGGCTTGGCAATCTCGTCGAGCTTCTTGAACACTTGTTCCTTGACACCGATGTCTTCAAACACCGCTTCGATGATCAGATCGCAATCTTTGAAATCGTCGTAGTTCACCGTGCCGGAGAGCAGACCCATGCGTTGGTCAAACTTCTCTTGCGTCAGCTTGCCTTTCTTCATGGTGCTTTCGTAATTTTTGCGTATTGTTCCCATGCCTTTGTCCAAGGCTTCTTGCTTCATTTCGAGGATCGTTACCGGGATGCCCGCATTAAGAAAATTCATCGAAATCCCGCCGCCCATCAAACCGGCACCAATTACACCGACTTTGGCAATCTTGCGAGTTGGCGTGTCTTCCGGTACGTCAGGAATCTTGGATGTTGCACGCTCAGCCTGGAACAAATGCCGCAATGCACGGGATTCGGAAGTCATCATCAATTCGCCGAACAATTTTGTTCAATCTTGATGCCTTCATCGAAAGTTTTCGAGGTGATTGATGCACCAACGGCCTCAAGACATTTAAGTGGCGCAGGAAATGGCCCGGCAATGCCCTTAACCATATTGCTGGCGAACATCAAATAGGCTTCGTGATTCGGGTAGTCGACTTTCATGTCACGAATGCGGCGTAGCGGACGTTTTTCGGCGATGACTTTGGCCGCGAAAGCCAGTGCCCCGGCGAGCAAATCACCTTCGATAAGCTCATCAAACAACGGGGTAGGTTTGAACATCGCGGCGGGAACTGGATCGCCTTTGACGATGAGATTCAGCGCCGCTTCGACACCGACGATGCGTGGCATACGTTGCGTGCCGCCCGCACCGGGCAACAGACCGAGTTTGACTTCGGGCAACGCGATTTGCGCGGTCGGCAGGGCGACGCGGAAGTGTGTCGACAACGCAAGCTCAAACCACCACCCATACAAGCGCCACCGATGGCCGCAATCACCGGTTTGGCGCAGTTTTCGACGATCTCAGTGACAGTCGGTAGGTTGGGCTGCGCATAGGCCTTGGGCGAGCCAAATTCGCGAATATCCGCACCGCCTGAGAACGCGCGATCGGAGCCAATCAAAATAATCGCCGCGACATTGGCATCAGCAACGGCTTGGGCTAGGCCAGCGACAATGCCTTGTCGCAAATCGAGGCTCAAACCATTCACAGGCGGGTTTTGCATCGTGATAACAGCCATTGCCGGTTAGGGCGTAAGTTGTGCTACTCATGGAAGCTCCTTGTGAAGATGTCGAAATTGATTTGACCAGCGTAACTGGTCAATGAAAATCAGGATGAGGCTTGATTCTGGGGCACTAGTGGGATGGTTTAAGTGCCTTCGCTAGAGTTCATTGCACCAGTGCGGTTATTACCGATGTTTGACTCAAGCAGTGTCCTTATTATGACGATGCAGCGCTTAGTCGGCAAGCGCAAAACCGACCAAAGTATCGCTTTTCGGACGTTGCGCAAACATGTAATGCCCGCCCGCCGCGACGACCACAAATTGTCGCCCTTTAGCTTGATAGCTCATCGCTGTCGCCATTGCATCGGCAGGCAGTTTGGCACGCCACAATTGCGTGCCTGATGCCGCATCAAAAGCCCGAAAACTTCTATCCATGGTTGATGCAATGAAAAATACCCCGGATTTGGTCAGCACGCCGCCGCCCAGCGTCGGTGTGCCCCAGTTGATTTCAAACGGAATCGGAAACGGTGCGGAATCGTGTATTGAGCCGAGTGGCACATCCCAGCGCCAGGTGCCGGTGGCCAAATCGAGCGCCGCTAGTTTGCCCCAGGGCGGCGGTAGTACTGGGATGCCCAAGGGCGAGACCAACATGCCCATTTCCATGTCGTAGGGCGTGCCACCCATGCCCATGCGCCAATTAAAACCCTCAAGCGTAACGCTACCGGTGGCGTCAGCGTTAGCACGTTTGACTAGACGCGCACGAGCCGCAGCGGTGTTGTAGTTAACAATCATCACGCCACGTGCCGTATCAATCGCTGCGCCACCCCAATTTGCGCCGCCCAAACTGCCCGGCAGCATAAGCGTCCATTGTTCACTAATTGGGGTGTAACGACCGGCGTGGCGCGTTTCCTCTATCATTTTTTTACATTTGTTTTTATCCCAAAAACTCAACCCCCATGCGTCATCGGGCAATAATTTGTTGGGCAACAACGGGGCGGGAATACGTGGGATCGGTTGCGTTGGCGAAGGCGATTCTTCGGCCACCGCGCCCTCTGGTACGGTGACTTCATCGACTGGCCAAAGCGGCACGCCGGTATCGCGATTCAATACAAAAACGTAGCCTTGCTTGGTGACTTGGACGACTGCGGGAACGAGTTTTCCGTCACGTTTCAAGTCGGTCAAAATTGGCTGTGCAGGTGTGTCGTAATCCCACAGATCGTGATGCACGATTTGAAACGCCCAGACCAATTCGCCGGTACTGGCACGCAGCGCAACGACGCTATTGGCATGGCGGTTGTCGCCCTTGCGCGCCGCGCCATAGTAATCGGGCGATGGCGAACTGGTCGGCAAGAAAACCAAATCGCGCGCAGGATCGCTGCTCATCGGCGCCCATACATTGGCCGCACCTGCGTGGCTGCGCGGGCTCACGTTGGGAATGTCCGGCCAATTTTTTCCGTCACCTTTGTCGGGGATAGGATCGAAGCTCCAAACGCGTTTTCCGCTCAACACATCGAACGCCTGCACCGCGCCACTTGGTGCAACGGCCTTGCGAAAATCCATCACACCAGAACCAACGATCACCAAATTGCCCACCACCAGCGGCGGCGAAGAGTGGGTGACTTCATCACGCGGATGCGGGTCGTTGGTTTCCGCATATCGATGCTGCCGGACTTACCAAAACTCTCGCACGGCTTGCCAGTGATGGCATCCAGTGCCATCAAGCGGCGGTCATAAGTGGCAAGGAAAAGCCGCCTAGAACAGTTGGCCGCTTGGGTTTTCGTTGCGTCACGGTCCCAATACGCCAAGCCACGACAAACCAAAGGTCGCTTGGAACCGGTCACGATTTTCGGATCGAACGTCCAGTGTTCGGTTCCGCTGGCCGGATCAAGCGCAACGACACGCGAGAGCGGCGTGCAAAAAACCAAATGCCCGCCTGCCGCATCAGGTAGCTTGAGCGGCGTGGCTTGGAATGACATGAGCTTTTTTTGCTCCGCGGTCATCCGCGCCAAATCGCCGGTGTGATATTCCCAAACTTTATGCAACTTGCCGACGTTGCTCGGCGTAATTTGTTCGAGCGCAGAAAAATGCTGACCGCCAGGGCTGCCATATTCAGTCCAGTCTTGGGCGCTTGCTAAGTTTAGGTGAACTAAGGCAAAGGCGAAGGCACAACGGCGGCGGAGCAGGGGTTTCGCAAAGCACTGCTTTGCCCCTGTGAAGCGGGTCAGCTGTACCAAGCCGACACTGCGCTCCAGTACCAACAGGCTGGATGCGGTCAAAGTGTCAATCGCGCTGCACCCGACCACGGTTGGCTAAGTTCCCAAAGATCGTCAAAACGTTTCGACCACGGCAAGGTTTGCTCTTCGTCGTGGGTAATCAGCGAGCCGCGCGCGTGGTCGATGTGGAAGCGTCGGACACAGTGCGTCGAATCTGCGATGACATGGCAATCAGCCAGATGCTGCAAGCTTGCAGGCGCTTGGCGGATGCCAAAAAAGTGAGAATAGCGCGCGAGTAAATCGATCAGGCGTGGCGAGCGACTAGCCACATTGCTGGAACTCTCGCTATTGCGTACAACAATGCGCAGCTGCGGCGTGACATTGTTGCTAAGAAAGTTGCCTAGCAAAGCAATGCGTTCAGGTTTTTCCAAATGCATTTTCGCTAGATCAGCATCAAAAATTCGTAACGTTGAACTGGCATTTGCAAGCACGAAGTCGATTGCTGTGAGGTACCCCACTTCGCTTTCAAAACGTTCGTAAGTCGGTTCCATCGATTACCTCCGCATCACGAGATTTACAAAGCCATCAAGTGTACCAACAGTGAAGAATCGCGGCTGTTTCTTCAGCAATCTCTTTGCTGGGTGGGAGGTGGCGCTGATTGGCAAGCTGTCGAATAGCCGCACGAGCGGACGGTGGAACCACTTCCTGTTCGCCATTGAGATAAAAATTCCGCCCCGAAAAAGTAACTGTGTACGGGGGTCAAGCTGCAAGATCATCGTCTGCACTGCTGCGCGAAATTTGTTCAGCGACATCGGTTTTGCGGTGGATCGAAAACGACCTGCGGCTTAGGTTCAGTGAGCATTCGACCAAGAAATTCACGAATCAAACTTTTCTTCCAGCGAATACCACTCAACATCTGTTCCACTTGTTCAATCATCTGATTGCCAATTTCGGCAGGGTGTTTTTGTAGTGACAAGTCTGGGTCGCGGTAGCGACCTTCGAGTTGCAAATTGTCCTGCAAAAAACTCAAAATTGATCGGCCAACTCTTGCGCAGGCGGCGCGCGGAATCTATTGACCAAGTCATACAATCGCCGGACGCACTAGCTTCGGCGATGCCATCATGTGCCCATTGTGGCGGCAGATAAAGCATGTCGCCGGATTCGAGAACATGCTCTTCCTGCGCTACAAAATTTTGCAAAATTCGCAACGGTTGATCAGGGATAAAACGATGGTCCTCCTGCTTACCAATTCGCCAACGCCGCGTGCCGCTGCCTTGCAATAAAACACATCGTAATTGTCAACATGTGCTCCAACACCTGCGCCATCGGTGGCATAGCTAACCATCAAATCGTCGAGCCGTGCGTAGGGAATGAAATTGAAGGCACGCAGTAGCTCGTCGCCCTCGGGTAAAACCAGATTTACACTTTGCACCAACACCGTCCAGGGCTGTTTCCAGCGTTTGATTTCGTTTTTGCGGAATGGCCCGTGTTCAAGTTTCCATACATTGGATTGGCGCGAAACGAAGCGCGATTCGAGATCGTCGCGCTGGCACAAATCCAGCAATGATTGACGGGTAAGTGCTCCGCCGAAACCGGAAATTGCTGCGCGAACTAGCAGTGGTTTTTTCTGCCAGTAGTCTCGCAAAAACGTCTGCGGCGACATGCCACCGAGCAAGTTTTGGTAGCGATTTTTACTGGATAGTGAGGCACGATTTTTCATCGTTTGATTATAATCGCGCCCCTTTCAGCAGGCACTTCGCTATGACATCTGTTCGGATTGAATCGCTCGACTACGAAGGTCGCGGCGTGACCCATGTGGATGGCAAAACGATTTTTGTCGAAGGCGCGATCACCGGTGAGTTGGTCGACTACAAAAGTTTTCATCGCAAGCCGAATTACGAAGTCGCGCACATGACGCGCTTACACAAGGAATCCAGCCAGCGGGTTACGCCACCGTGCGAATACTTTGGCACTTGTGGTGGCTGTGCGATGCAACATGTAAGTCTGGTGGCGCAGGCGGCAGCCAAGCAGCGTGTGTTGGAGGACGCATTCGGGCACATAGCAAAATTGCGGCCTGAAGTGATGTTCCCACCGATTTCTGGCGAGCCGTGGGGCTACCGGCATCGTGCGCGATTATCGGCGCGCCACGTGGCAAAAAAGGGCGGCGTGTTGATTGGCTTTCGCGAAAAACGCAGCAGCTATGTGGTGATGATGGATAGCTGCAAAGTGCTGCCACCGCGCATGTCGAATTTGATCGTCCCGCTCAAAAACTTAATCGGAGCAATGGCCCAGCCGCAACAGTTTCCGCAAATTGAAGTGGCGATGGGCGAAGGTGATACGGAAAATAAATTGACCATAGTGTTTGTGTTGCGCCATCTTGCGCCGCTAACAGAAAATGACCAAACCCTATTGCGTCAATTTGCTGATGCGCACGACGTGGTTTGGTATTTGCAGGCCAAAGGCCCGGATACGGTGGCTTTGTTTTATCCGACCGATGCGCCATCGCTGGCCTATCGATTGCCCGATTTTGATATTGAAGTGCAGTTTGAACCCACCGAATTTACAGGTGAATCCTGGCGTGAACCGTATGCTGGTTCGCCGCGCAATGATGTTGTTGGCACCGAAAGCAGGCGAGCGGATTGCTGATATGTTTTGCGGGCTGGGGAATTTCACCTTGCCAATTGCGCAGCTTGGCGCGCATGTGATCGGCGTGGAAGGCAGCGATGCATTGGTTCGCCGCGCAGAAAAAAATGCGCGACACAATGGTTTGGAAAATCGCTGTGAATATCAGGTGGCGAATTTGTTTGAAGCCGACGCAGCGAGTCTTGCAGCTTTGGGCAAGATCGACAAAATGTTGATCGATCCACCGCGCGAAGGTGCCGATGCCTTGGTAAAAGCACTGCCTGCGCTCGATAGCGGAATTGACGCACCACAGCGCATTGTCTATGTCTCATGTAACCCTGCAACCTTGGCACGTGATGCGGCAGTGCTGGTGCATGAAAAAGCTTACCACCTGCGTGGTGCAGGTATCGCCAGCATGTTCCCACACACCGCGCATGTGGAGTCGATTGCGTTTTTCGAGCGATAAAAAACGGAGCTGTGGATTGCTCCACAGCTCCGCTCTTGGTAATGACAGCGTGTTACCAGCACCAACTGGCGAATTGCGCTACTTACCTTAGTCGCGCTCGCCGGTAAACGCCATGATGAGATTCAACAGGTTGATGAAGATATTGTAGATGTCCAGATACACATTCAAAGTTGCGGAGATGTAATTGGTCTCGCCACCTTTGACGATGTTGTTGATGTCGTAAAGCACATAGGCTGAGAAAATCATTACGCCAAGCGCCGACAGCGCGAGGGACAGGGCCGGAATCTGAAAAAACATATTCGCCACGCCTGCCAGAATCATCAGAATCAAGCCTGCGAACAGAAACTTTCCAAGATTGGAAAAATCGCGCGCGGTGTTTGAGGCCACGCCAGCCAAAGTCATGAAAATCGCGCCCGTGCCACCCGCCGCTAGCGCAATCATCGTACCGCCGTTCTTAAATCCGATCGCGTATTGCAGCATTGGGCCGAGTAACAGCCCCATAAAAAACGTGAATCCGAGTAAAACAAAAACGCCTAGGCTACTGTCTTTGGTGCGTTGGATGGCGAAGATAAATCCAAACATAATTGCCAGAGAAAGCAACATCGCAATAAACGGGCTGCCTGCCATGAATGAAAAATTAAGCTGCACACCAAGCAATGCCCCCAACACTGTGGGTACCATTGTTACTGCCAGTAGCGCATAGGTATTGCGCAGGACGCGGTTTTGTTGAACCGCAATGTCGCTAACGCTAGCTTGTGAATAGTCGCGAACTGTTTCCATGTTATTTCTCCTTTGCAAACTTACCAGTATCTGAGCCAACAAGGCTCGGAGCGGGGAATGCGCGAAGTCTATCGCATTCCTAGTGCGACACATCTTGGGCCAATGCCCGGCAAATGCAAGTGTTAGACAAAGAATTTTTAACCGTTTTTCGTGTCTTTTACGATACCGTAAGTGTCATCAGCATATAATTCGCGCCGCTTGGAGGTGTGGCAGAGCGGTTGAATGCACCAGTCTTGAAAACTGGCAAGGTTGCAAGACCTTCGTGAGTTCGAATCTCACCGCCTCCGCCAGATTAAGGTTCAAAGAAGTCCAAAGAAGGCCAGTAAGCCCTGTAAAAATAAGGCTTCTGGCCTTTTTCACGTCCAAAGCCGTCCAGTGATGAATGTTGACAGCTGGGGGCAACTGGGGGCAATATTGGGGGCAACTATTCCAGCCCATAGAAAGTTGCCCCCAATGCCACTGACCGATACCGAGATACGCAAGACCAAGCCCGCTGATAAAACCGTGCGTTTGTTTGATGCGAATGGCCTGTATCTGGAGGTCGCGCCAAGCGGTGGCAAGTGGTGGCGATTCAAGTATCGATTTGGCGGCAAGGAAAAGCGTTTGTCGCTTGGCGTGTATCCCGAAGTCGGGCTCAAAAGTGCGCGTACCAAGTGCGACGACGTTCGCAAATTATTGGCGGATGGTGTCGATCCAGGTGAAGCGCGCAAAGTGCGCAAACTGGTCAACTTGGAGCGCTCAGCGAATTCGTTTGAAGCAGTTGCACGCGAGTGGTACAAAAAGCAATTGCATACGTGGGTGCCGACTCATGCCAACGATGTACTGCGCCGTCTTGAAGGCAACTTTTCCCTCATCTGGGGCGGCGACCAATTGCTGAACTGGAAGCACCTGAGTTACTCGCCTGTATCGGCAAGATTGAAAAACGTGGCGCGTATGACCTCGCGCATCGTGTCTTGCAAGTCAGCGGACAAGTGTTCCGCTACGGCATCGCCTCCGGTTATTGCAAGCGCGACCTATCGACTGACTTGCGCGGCGCATTGACGCCCCACAAGGCCAAACATCAACCCGCCGTGAGGCCGGAAGAACTGCCGACGCTACTCCGTGCCATTGATGGCTACGATGCGCTTGGTGACCTGCAAACACGCCTTGCGCTGCAATTGCTGGCATTGACCTTCGTTCGCACGGGTGAGTTGATCGGTGCGACGTGGGATGAATTCGACACAGGCGCGGCGGTTTGGGTAATTCCTGCCGCGCGTATGAAAATGAAAACAGAACATGTCGTTCCATTGTCGACGCAAGCCTTGGCAATTCTGGAGCAACTAAAGGTGATCTGTGGCGGCAGTCGATTTGTGTTTCCGGTAGAAACCGCGACAAGCCGATTAGCAACAACACGATGCTGTTTGCGTTGTATCGACTTGGCTACAAGGGAAAGATGTCCGGACATGGCTTTCGTGCGGTGGCATCGACCATGCTGAACGAGCAGGGCTACAACGCCGACGTAATTGAGCGGCAATTGGCGCATTGCGAACGCGACGAAGTGAGAGGTGCATACAACCGCGCCGAATACTTGCCGCAACGCCGGGTGATGATTCAGGACTGGGCGAATCACTTGGATAAGCTGCGGGTGGGTGCGGACGTGATAAGACTGCGCGGGAACGCGGCATAGACAAAATCAGCATCAAGGTATATCTTCCCGCATGAGCTTCGCGCCTGTGCCAGACTGGACAATTGGAGTCCAGAACGTGCCAGTGCCGCGAGGCTCTTTGCTTGGCAGGTGGTGACAGCGTATCACCAGCACCAACTGGCGGATCGGCGAACTTCGATCCACGCTTGGCGCAATCGCGGTCAAGAATCTTTACCTTCTGGTTGAGAAACTGTATGCCGTTTTCCCACCGCACCCAAGTACGGCAGGCCGTGCTCGATCAGGTCTTGTCGCATCGCGTCGGAAATGAACAGTGCGGGAAGTTTTTCCACGGCCAGACTTTCCTTTGACTGGCGAAATATTTCAGCCTTGTCAAAATCAGCGAATGACTCACCAATTTTTTCGCGTGAGCCAATTTTGACGACTACCCAGTCTCCCTCGACAGACAGTCTTGTCACCTTGTATTGTCGGCTTAATGTAGTGATGTCCACCGTGCCTAACTTTGCGCCCCATGATTTGGCGAGTTTTTCAACAGCGCTCGGGACGATGCGGTCATAGAAGGTTCTTAATCCGTCAGCATTTGCCCACGAGAATCGTTCCGCGTGAAGCTGTCCTGGTAACCAGCAAATACCAGCGAATCCTTCACTCGCTGCATACACCAACATCATTCGCAGTGCGGCATCGAGCCAGTGATTTAGGTAGGGGTTTTCCGGCGGTGGATTGATGTCATCATCCCATTGAAGATCGAAGTTTTCGCCTGTCGCGACTGCTTGCTGTCGATCACGCGCTTCTTGAATGGCTTTGCGAAGTTCCTGATTCCAGTCACTCTGAATTTCTTCAAGAACCAACAAGCGCAGACCTTTTGCCGTGGCGCGTTCCGTTGTCCGCACGTGCGCAACAATGTTCGCTAGTTTGAAATGCTCGCCCCAATACTCGGTGGGGAGATTGGGCGCGGTAATTAGCCATTCTGTGTACTTCTCCCCACCTGGAAGTACAAAACGCGCAAATCGATTAAGGCTGCGTGTTTGACCAACGAAGCCTTCCGCCCTAAGGCGTCGTGCCATGCGCTCGATCAATAAGCGACCATACGCCATTGCCTCTTGTACAGTCAGAAATTCGCGTTTGACATCGTGAGAGGCAAGTTTTTTGCGTCCGTGAGGTACGGAAAGCGACCAGTAAACGTATCGCCCGAACAAACCGAGATCGGTCTCGCCATGCAACCAAATGCACAGCCCAAAAGTCCGGTCTCGATAGTGCAACAGGCGAGCTTCACGTCGCCCGCGCCGCAAGGCATTGGCGATAATCTCGGCGGGCTGCGACTGTTTCTCAAAACGCACCTGCGGGACATATTCGTCGGTGATGTGGAGCTGGAGGACAAGCTCGCAAGGCGGTTTTTCCGACAAGTATTCGAGCACGTCATCTCGGTGAAGGTGTGCCTTAGGAAAACCGCTCAATCCTAGTAGCACTTTGCTCCACTTGACTTCAACTTCACTGACACCACCTTTTTGCAAGTTGCGAATAGTGCCTATCCATTGCTGCGGGAACCTTTGGTCTGGATACATGCAGCAAGCTGGCGCTGGAGCGGCGACCAAAGTTTGATTGGTGAAGACTCGTATTGATCAGTTGGTTGCATTTTCGTCGAGAGGATTCGCTAGCCCTCGTTACCGGCGCATCCATCGTAGTGAATCATTCCTGTCAGCTTCCCAACGAGAATTACACGTTCGCCGCGTAGCCCCCAAGGCCATCATTCCAGGGCAAAACGATGTACCAGCAGCGCTCGGAAGTGATGAGATATATGTTGCTACGGGCAGGTGGTTTGCTGCGGCATACGAGTCTGACATTTCGTTCGCTTTCCGGTAGCGATTGGCGAACGATACGCATCGCATGGCGACGCGAGATCGGTAGGAACATCCGTCCCAACATTAGTTGAAGCCAATCTTTCACAGGTTTCATTGACTGCACCATACGCTTTAGGTCGCAACGACACTTTGCGGTCCAGCGAACAGAAGATCAAGGAAAGCGACGGTTCGTCCGTAAATGAAAGGCCGCTTGCTTTCACGTGGCCCGGCGATATTGAGCGTCACAATACCGTTGGCACGAATCCAGTCGAGCACACGCCGGATGTCGCTGGGTGTGATTTCATCGTCCAATTGCTGCACGAGACAAGGCTTGCCAATTGACTCCGCAATGCGAAGAGTCGTGCGCGAGCCATCGTTCAAAGAGCCAAGATTCAAAATCAATGTGCCGTCGCTGCTTAGAACGTTCTGCTTGGTGCGTTGTAGATACCTACTCGACTCGGTTTCTTGAAGCTGATATTTCTCATGTAGCACACCGTCTTCGGCCCGTCGCCCTTTGGGGCAAAATCCACCATGAGGCAAGCCGTGTTTCATCGCCCAATCAAGCGCGGCACGATCTACCCCTGTCTGCCCGCCGGAAACGATCTTGAAGCTGGTGCCTGAACTAATAGTCGTGGTTCCAGATTCATCCAATATCTCGAATTCTGATCCGAAATGCTTACGGAGCATGGCGAGAAATTGGCGCGCATCTTCCCGGAAGATGGCGTACTCACTTTTTTTCACCACCGTATCAGCCTCATCGGCCAATGCGGTCCATCGATCAATCACCTGATTCCCGACTTTCAGCAGAGAGTCGGGAAGTTTCAGCATGTACAGGTCAACCGGATAATCGAAGGCATTTACAGTCTCCGTATTGCCGGCCCAAAGGCAAGTCCCAGTCACTCCATCGAAAAAGTAGCGCAGAACGTAGCGAGGAATGTCGTTGTTCATAGTAGTGCCGGCAATTCTTGTGGAGTAGGGAAGCAATCAGGCTTCTGTGCGTTACGACCCATGATTGCAGATTGCAGGCGCATGGAGTGAGCCACCATCGATCACACTCGCTACTGATGGCTTCTATGGCACTCCCACGGCAACCAGTTTGCTGATGAGCGTTGGTTGGCTGCTACAAACCACCATTGAATACGTGAGTTGGTGCTGGTGACACGCCGTTATATTCGGGAAGTGGTGCGACACCACGCATGCAATCGTTAAGCGTACCCTAGCTACCCGATTGCCGGAAACTCATTATTGTTGGCGACAAATCAGGCGGTAATCATTGCGGCTTCGGCGATCAAATGCCACTGATTGATTTCAACCCAAACAAATCGGCATTTACCATTGCTGCGGTTCGCCCACAACTCGCCGATCTGTTTCTTTTCCCTGCTGTCGCGTCCATCGGCGAGTTGGCCACCCTTGTACTCCACGACGAGCGTCAAGCCATTTTTCATTCTGACAACAAAATCAGGGTAGAACTTGTCCGATGCGGTTTGCAGCCAGAACGAGTGAGGTTTCTTTTCGACATTTCGCACCCACCAATCGACACCCTCAAGTTGGTTGGCAATGTATTCCGCACAAATGAATTCTTCACCAGTTCCTTTAAGGTTACCAATCACCGGGAAGAAATGTCGCTTGAGGGGCATTAGACCCGTGTACGGCACGTCGTAGCCATATCGCCCAAGCTCGAAAGTGATGGCGTGCTCGTCTCGCAATGAAAATGCATTTATTCCGCGAATAGTTCGTCAAAAACCTGTTGCTTGGCAAGCGTCAAACCGGCGACCAGCTTGCGTTCCAGGCGCCACGCAGTCTGAACTTGCGATACGCCAGCTCATCCAAATCGAAGCCACGCATGTCAAGCAAGTTTGCCACTGCTGCATTCAGCCACGCTACTTTCTGCCCCACATCAGCATACGGTACGGTCAAATTGCGATCCAGCCAACCGACCAGATCAACAATCGTCCAGCCTTGTTCCTGTCCAAACAGCGCGAGTTGGCTATCCAGTCTGTCGTAAACGTCGCATTCGATTTTTTCAATTTGAGAAATTGATAAGCGCGCCCTGCGCATGGTTTCAACATCTTTGCTGAATTCGCTTTCAGTCAGCACGGAGTCGAATTCATCGATTTCCCAATCGGCGTCCAATAGCGGCGACTCATCAAATACGTCAAAAAATCCAGTTTGCTCAAAACTCAGCAGCGGAATGCTGGCTCTGATTCCAAGTTCCGCAGGCGTTGGTTGTCGTGCCGGTGGTGCGGCTTGGATCGCTTGCGCTGTGTCGAGCTGTTCACGCACTTGGCGGACAATCTCAGTTTGCTTGAAGGTTTCGGCGACCTGGCGAACCTGTTCAGATGTTGCGCCACCCTTGATGGTCATCGTCCCGCTTTCGGGCGAGATTTCCAGCTTTTCACGCAGTGTCCGTGGCAGCGCAGCTAGTGCGTCCTCGTTAGGCAACACCAGCGCCTTGGCGATTTCTGGTAGCGGCACGATCAGATCAACATGCTGCGAAAATAAATCACTCGTGACTTCTGCTTCAGTTTCGGTGGTGCGAATCAGATCACGGGTCTCCATGCGTTCAAAACCGCTTTGCACCAAACCATCGCGCAGACTTTTCACCGCGTTGGCAAGTGCATCAGAAACCACATACGCATATGCACGATTCAATGGCTCGCGCCGCTTGCGCGTGACCCGTGGCATGCGCAACACGCGACCCAACACCTGTTCCACCGCCGTTGCTGAGGTGGTGTTACGGAAAGAAAACAGCACATAGGCAAACGGACAATCCCAGCCCTCGCGCAACTTATCCACGGTAATGATGAATTGTGGGTAGTCCGGATCAGTCATGCGACGACTACCCAGTTCGTCTACTGCGCTGGTAGCAATGGCGATAGCGCTTGCATCAATGTTGAAATCATCGATCAAAGATTGCTTCACTCGTTTTGGGGTAAACGTTTCGGTTTGTGCGTGGCGTTCCGCCTGAATCAACATCACCGGGAAAATTTGTTCGCCCGTCAGCTTGAGTTCTTCAGCCGCCTCTTGTTCAAGCATCCGCAAGCGTGCCACAGCATCGCGCAACGAAACACGCCATTCAGGATGCGTAGAAAGCTCCAGTGGCAGCTTCAACATGTCTTCTGCTTGCAAGGTCGCCGCAGACACGCTACGCAATACATTCGACGGCTGGCTGGCGCGGTCAGGCGTGGCCGTCAGTTCCAGAATGCAAGACGGGTTGAGACGTAGCAGCGTAGCGACCGCAAGCGGTTGCCCTTGATTGTGGGCTTCATCCACCACAATGAACGGTCGCCGTAAGCGAATCACATCGACCAGTGAATGATCGCCGCGCTGATTGTCTGAGACACCCAAGAAGTGGGGCATCAATCCGCCGTTTTGCCGGTACACGCGGAGTCCATCGTCGGTATCGCGTTTGAAGGATTGCATGGTCGCCACGACAATGGTGTTGCCAGTGTCCAGCGTTGCGGGTTGCATCGACAACGCCTCGCCGATGTCCAGCACATTTACGCTACCGAACAAACTACGCATATCCTCATGCAGCAATTCGCCGGGGGTCTTTAGGGCATACAGGGTCTGGTTACGAATTGGGTCTGACGGCACCAGCCAGATAACCAACGAGTGCTCTACCGACAGAAAAGCCCGGTTCACTCTGGCGATTGCTTGCCCGCCAATCCGAGTTTTGCCGCCACCGGTGGGCACGCGCAAACAGACATAGGGCAGATCGTCAGCGCCAGGCAGAGAATGATAGGTGAGCGCATGACCAAAACCGACGAGCGTACTTTCCGCAAAAGCCGCTGCCGGATTCTTTAGTTCCCGAGTACGCGTAAGAAAGCTCTCGAAGGCATCGAGCAATCGTTCTTGGTAGTCCTTCAAAACCATGATTTCACCGTTAGCCTTCAGGGCAGCTGCCTGAACTCAATACCTAAGCGGGTGAGCTTGCTGCGATCAAAGCGGTTACGTGCACCGAAGATCACTCGCTTGCCGGCATAGGCTGGCAGCGCGGCGAGGGTGCGCGCATTCAGCACATTTCCACCCAAGTCACCCCGATCTTTGAGGATGCCGTTGTAGAGCAGATAAATCGCCGTGTCTTTGTAGATACCGAGTAAGGGCGAGTGAACATGCGTCTTTGTCCAGCCAGCGCCAGTTTCAGCGAACCAGACGAATTCGGACAGTTCGTCAAACGACACATCGAGCGAATTTGGCCGTTGGCGGCAAATAGAGGTTCTCTGGACAGGCGGCAGAACTGGAAGCCGCTTCCCAATTCAGAAACATGCGCTCGCTTTTTCCCCGCAAGCGGTTAAACCCTTCGATGACTTTTTCACTCGTTCACGCGTCTTGGTTCGCGCTACTTCGTCGTTAAGTTCTACAAGAATGAAACGCATTGGAGCTTTCAAGTGCTGGTTGCGGCGAAGCACTGCGTGCGCAGTCGTACCAGAGCCACCAAAACTATCGAGTACGATTTCCCCCGGCCCTGCAACCATTCCGATGAGATCAGCAATAACTTCCGAATCCTTCGGAAACGGGAAAGCACCCGCGCCAAGGATAGATTCGACCTCCAAAGTAGCAGCTCGGCCATCTTTTAGAACACGCTCATCATCGGCTCTGTGTCGATCTCAAAGAGGTAGCTCTTGCGGTTTGGAATAGTCGTGTGATTTTGCCGAAGTGAATACGCGGTGGATCTTCAGCCAATTTCATCGTGGTAGTGTCCTCTTCCCACCTCCAGCCCGTTGAGGGCATCGCGCAAGGCTGCTGAGTAAGTGGATGCAAAATTGGATAATTAGGCCGGTTTCTCGACCGTCATCGGGACCAGCGAAGTCAGCCGCAAAGTAAAGTCCTCGCTTGTCTGACCAGTTGTAATGCTTGTGCGCTTTGCGAAAATCAGTCTTAGGCATCGCGCGATACCAGGTCATCATGGCCTTGCGGATTTTGGTATGGTCATCGCCAATCTCTTTACGCAGCCCGTCGTAGTACTCCAATACCTCGTCGATCCCCGGCTTTTTGCGACGCCACACGATATTTCGTTGCTTCAACAAGGCTTTGTTGCGAGCAAAAGCAACGATATATTCATGAGTGATCGACACCAATTTTGAATCGCCTTTCTTGCCTTTCTCCCAAACGATGGTGGCGACTTCATTCGATGATCCGAATATTTCACGCATTAGCGCCTGAAGGTTACCGACCTCGTTGTCATCAATGGAAATGAAAAATCGCACCGTCATCGCGCAAGAACTGCTTCAACAACACCAGACGCGGATACATCATGCAGAGCCATCGGTCGTGCCGATCCAGTGTTTCACCTTCTTTACCGACGACTTCCCCGAGCCAGCGATTGATCTCTGGGCTGTTCACGTTGTCGTTGTAAACCCAGCCTTCATTGCCGGTGTTGTACGGCGGGTCGATGTAGATGCATTTCACCTGCCCTGCGTAGCGTGGTAGCAGCGCCTTTAGCGCGTGGAGGTTGTCACCCTGCACGATCAAATTTCCACTGTCAGGCTCACCACATGACAATTCCGGCACGGGTTCCAATAGCCGGAAAGGAACTTCCTTGTGATGTTTTACAACGGCTTGTTTGCCGATCCAGTTCAGCGTTGGCATGCGGCATTCAGACCCGAGTGGTTAAACGGAGGAAGTGAGTCAATTTTTACGATGAAAATTGACTTAATGCGTCAATTGTAATTGACGTGTAACGCTTTGCGCGATACGTCAATGCGAACCAACATTCAGTCCATGAAAATTGGACCAGTCATTCGTGAGATCAGGGAAGCGCAGAAGGCAACGCTTGAGGAAATCGCCTTTGTCGCTAATACCGCCGCAAGTAATTTGTCTCGTATCGAACGTGGAGCACAGGGCTACTCACCGGAGATGCTGGAGCGCATCGCACTGGCTTTGGGTACGACAGTATCGGAGCTGCATCGGCGCGCCGAAGCTACCGCGAAACAAACCGGCAAAGTAGGAGGGTCTGCCGGGAGTAGAAAGCGCCTCTTAGCTCCAGTGGCGCTTGCGGCAAGCAAGTATTCGACACTGACGCCAGAAAATCGCGATCTTGCTGACGAGTTCATGGCTTTGCTTCTCAGGCGGCAGCGACAGGTCAAGTCGTAGTCCGGTTCACTCAAGCCGGCTTCGCAGCGTTAGGACCGGTTAGGTTAGCTCTGCCGCTGGCCGCCTCGAACCGCTCGGGCATAATTCAAATCAAATACAGAAGCTATTTTCAGTGCGGGAACCGGCGGCTCGCCGCAAGCCCGCATCACCGTGAGGGAACAATTGAAAAACTTCGATTCGCTAACGCGGGCTTGTGAAGAATGGTTCGACAAATCGCTGGATGATTTGCCAGATGAACTTCGTAGGCGTGTCGAAAAGGATTTCTTTCCATTCGGTTGGGACGGCCTGTCAGCAGAACAGCGGCGCTGCTTTGCTCTGCAGTGGGACTATAAGAATGATCCGGCAATGGCAGAAAGGCGTTCTGTCGAGTGGCAGGAGTCTGTAGTCGACTGGGACTACTGGCAGAAAGTACCATTGCTGACTGCTCAAGAGTTTTGCATTCTTCGACAAGTTCATGACCCTCGGAATTTTGAGGTCGACCGTACTTCCATTCCTGGCGGAATCGGTAAGACACTCGGAGATCGTGTTAGCGACGATTTGCGTATCATCGAACGATCACTTGGACCTGAAATAAAGCACCCGATAAAGCAATGGGTCAAATGGGCTCAACAGCAGGCTTGGGACATTCCGATTTACCTGCGTATTCTGGTTGCCGAAGGCGATGCCGAGCCAGCGTTCGATAGCCTCTGTCAGCCCGTCAGCGCAGGATTGATAAGGAAAAATTTTCCTGTAATCCGCGACCAAGACACCAATGAAAAATGGTGGAAGGAGAAGATGGCCGAAGCCGAACGATACGGCTTGTTGGACTGCCGAGTTGGCGAGGGAAAAAAAGGTAGAGGGGGCGGCTCCCTTTGGAGGCCGGACATGATTGCTGGCTGGCTGGTGGATCGGCACGCTAAGGGAAAAGAAGGTTTGTCGGCGGATTCGGTGCGTTGCGGGCTCAAGAAGTTTCCTGGCTGCGAGGATATTGCCGACCGGATGTTCCGGCAAGACTGACAACAATTTTGAATACCGTAGTGAATTACCGTAGTGCATTTACGGTAATTGCAAGCATGCCGTACTACAACAACATGTCACTACCGTAACGCCGCTACTGCAATTTCGTGCCATGTAAATAGCTAGGCCAGGTGATCCGCTGCATTCCTTAATTGCACGGACAAGGCCACCAAGCAACGCGGAGCACCCGGCCTTGTTCGTAGGGAAATGAACATGGCTGAGCAACTTCGATCTTTTCTCCGCATCAAGCAGGTCAGGGCCGCAACAGGAATGTCGCGTAGCTGGATTTACGAGGCGATTCGACGCGGCGAATTTCCATCGCCCATCGCATTGGGTGCACGTGCCGTCGCTTGGGATTCCGCCGCTATCTCCAACTGGCAGCAAGGGCGACTCGAGCAAGGTCAAGGGTGTACGCGATGAGTAAGCGCCACCCGAATCATCGACTCGTCAAGATTCACCGTAGTTACGTGGTGGAACAAGTCGCGGGATTGTTCAAGGTACATCGGAACACGGTAAGGGAGTGGGTCAGGTGCGGCCTGCCGACGATTAATGACCGGCGACCGATGTTGATCTTGGGGCGGGAGCTGGTTGTCTTTCTGATTGCCAAACGAGCCAAGCACAAGCAGTCCTGCCAGCCGGGCGAAATCTATTGCGTTCGATGTCGCGTACCGAGAACGCCATCCGGCGACATCGCTGATTACCAGCGTTTGACTGACACGCAAGGGAACCTTGTGGGGATATGTCCGGCGTGCGACACGAAGATTTACCGCCGCGTTAGCTTACCTAAATTGGATCAAATTCGTGGTCGATTGGACATCAGTTTTCCGCAGGCACTGCGACACATAAACGAGAGCATCCAGCCCCCCGTAAACCGTTACTTCAACCAAGGATAAGGAAACCATGAAAACGCACGATGCCGAGAACGAAAGAATCAAACGTCAATATTTCATCTTTTTGAAAGAGGCTAAGCGCAATAGTGAGGCAACGGTCAATGCGGTTGCCAAGGCTTTGGCCAGATTTGAGGCGGATACCAAGTACCGTAATTTCAAAAAGTTTCACTCCCAGCAGGCGATTTTGTTCAAGCGGCATTTAGAAGCACAGACGAACCAGCAGACTGGGGAGCGTTTGAGTAAAGCTACAAGACACGCGACTCTCGGACACCTAAAGAACTTTTTCCAGTGGCTCGCGGTGCAACCTGGCTACAAGTCGCGCTTGCAATATTCCGACGCGGAATATTTCAATCTGTCGGAAAAGGATGTGCGCGTGGCCACCGCTAGGCGGGAAAGAACCGCACCTACCATGGCACAGGTCAAACACGTCATTTCGGTTATGCCTGCCAGCACTGCGATTGAGCGCCGGAATCGAGCATTGA
>JADKHX010000020.1 GCA_016721505.1 Rhodocyclaceae bacterium
CTGCCGACAAACAAAAATACCTTGACCATGCCCAAATCGCCGCCACCGTCTTCAAGGAGCATGGCGCGCTCAAGGTGGTTGAATGTTGGGGCGATGATGTGCCCGAAGGCAAATTGACCTCGTTTCCGCTGGCGGTCAAATGCGAGCCACATGAAACGGTGGTGTTCTCGTGGATTGTCTGGCCCTCACGAGAGGTGCGTGATGCCGGGTTTGCCAAAGTAATGACTGACGCGCGCTTGGAGTCTGCGGAGATGCCCTTCGACGGCAAACGCATGATCTTCGGCGGCTTCCAAACAATTCTTGAAGTCTGATTCAGACGTTAGCCGCTGCGAGGTAATCGCCGACAAGTGACAGTCAAGCGGCACGCTCAACTCGGAGAATAGTCGCCATGGGACTCTTGACCTTCAGCATCAATGTCACCGTCGACGGTTGCGTCGACCATCAGGAGGGAATCGCCGACGACGAGACACACGCTTTCTTCACCCGCCTCATGGACGATGGAGGGGCAATGCTGTGGGGCCGCGTCACCTACGAGATGATGGAGAGCTACTGGCCGGCGGTCGCTCGCGGCGACGAGGAGGCGCCGCCAGCGATGCGCGAGTGGGCAATCAAGTTGGAGGCGAAGCAGAAGTTTGTGGTGTCGTCGACGCGAACGAGCTTCCCGTGGGCCAACAGTCACCAGATTGCCGGAGACTTGCGCACGAGCGTGCAGAAACTCAAGGACGCGACACCAGCCGGTGTGCTCCTCGGTAGCGGCAAGCTCGCGACTGAGCTGGACCGGCTGGATCTGATCGACGAGTACAAGTTTCTCGTCCACCCCAGGATCGTCGGTCGCGGCCCGACGCTGTACGAGAGTGGGCTGCCCAGCACGCGACGGCTTGCGCTGGTCTCGGCGACGCCGCTTCGCAACGGCGCGGTCGCTATGCACTATCGGCGCGTGCGCGGCTAACATGGCGGACGACCTCGCACCCTTTGGTCGCTGGACGCTGCGCAATGAAGCCGCGCAGCGCCGGTCACCTCTACGCTCAGGCGCGTAACTAATGGTTCGCCAAGAAGGAGTCACATGATGAAAATCGCTGTTGAAACCAGCGTCAACGCCCCTGTCGCCAAGGTCTGGAGAGCCTACACCACACCAAGCGATATCAAGCAATGGAATGCGGCGTCACAGGACTGGCACACCACCTCCTCCAGCGTCGACTTACGCGTAGGAGGGTCGTTCACTTCGCGCATGGAAGCCAAAGACGGTAGCTTCGGCTTTGACTTTGCTGGCATCTATACAAGAATTGTGCCAAATCGGTTGCTTGAGTTCTCGTTTGGGGACCGTGAGTGTGTAGTCGAATTCATCACTGACGCTGGTGGCGTCAAAGTAAGAGTCACGTTTGATGCCGAGCCGGAAAATCCGATCGACATGCAGCGTCAGGGATGGCAGGCGATTTTGAATAATTTTGCCAAGCACGTCGAAGCTAATTCGTAAATCAACAGCTGGCCCTCGATTGCTGCACCGTACTCACAACAAGTATTGAAAGGAAACGCCATGCCCCACCCGATTGCCTATCTCGCCTTCAATGGAAACTGCGCCGATGCCATGCGCTTTTACGAAACCGCACTGGAGTCCAAACTGCAAACCCTGCTGACTACCGGCGAATCGCCGATGGCAGCGATGTGCCCGCCGGATACGCTAAACAATATCCTGCACGCTTGCCTTGTCCTACCCGGCGGCGGCATGTTGATGGCGGGCGACTGCCCGGCCAGCATGCCCTACGAGGGAATCAAGGGTGTCTCGCTGACGTTGAACTACGACACCATCGCC
The DNA here is from genome assembly GCA_016721505.1 of Rhodocyclaceae bacterium. Lineage (GTDB taxonomy): Bacteria > Pseudomonadota > Gammaproteobacteria > Burkholderiales > Rhodocyclaceae > JADKHX01. The sequence goes on from JADKHX010000020.1 coordinate 1,811, forward strand.
GAGGCTGAGCGGGCGTTTGCGGCGCTCGCCGAGGGTGGCAAGGTGACGATGCCGATGCAGCCCGCGTTTTGGTCGAAGGCATGGGGCATGCTCGTCGACAAGTTCGGCACGTCGTGGATCGTCAATGGTGAATTGATACCGATTTAACTTGCCGATCAAACCACTCGCGCTGCCTGCCATCTGCCGCCATCTGCCATCTTCTGGAGCACACCATGAAATATCTTTGCCTTGTCTATCTCTCGAAAGAAAACTGGAGCGCCTGCCCCGACGATCATTGCTTCACCTTTGCCGAGGGCTTGCACCAGAGCGGTCGCTTGCTCGCAGCCGAGCCATTGCACCCCGCGGATACGGCAACCACCGTGCGGGTGCGCAACGGCCAAATGACCATGACCGATGGCCCGTTCGCCGAGACCAAGGAACTGCTCGCAGGCTTCTATCTGGTCGATGCAAAGGATCTAAACGAGGCCGCGCAGATCGCTGCGCGGATTCCGCCTGCGAAATACGGCAGCATCGAAGTGCGGCCAGTGCGTGAGCTTGCCGTCGAAGCCGCACGCGGTTTTTGAAATTATTCTCTTTGCTTCACGCAGCACTCATTCTGAAAGGATCACCATGACCACAGGCACTGTCCGGCTTCACCGCGTACTCCGCGCTAGTTCGGAACGCATCTATCGCGCATTTCTCGACGCCGACGCTATGGCCAAGTGGCTACCGCCCTACGGCTTTACCTGCAAGGTTCATCACATGGACGCCAAAGTGGGTGGTGGCTTCCGCATGTCGTTCACCAATTTCTCTTCGGGCCACAGCAGTGTCTTCGGCGGCGAATACCGCGAGCTGGTGCCGCACACTCGCATTCGCTACTCGGACAAATTCGATGATCCGAACCTGCCGGGGGAAATGGAAATCACCGTGGTGCTCAGGGAGGTCGCCTGCGGTACCGAAGTGGACATTCTGCAAACCGGCATTCCGGCCGTGATCCCGACCGAGATGTGCTACTTGGGTTGGCAGGAATCACTAGCGCAACTTGCCTGCCTTGTCGAACCCGTGATTCCGGACTAATGCACAAAGCGCCAGCGTGAATCGCGTGCCGATTTGCCCGGCGCATCCAAGATGAATGCCCTGCGCCTCAACGATGGCGTGAATGCCCGCCTGTTTCGCGAACGCACTGGAATTCCCTTGAGCGAAATTCATCAGTTGGTGCTGGCGACACGCCGTGAAGGATTGCTCGATGCTAGTGACGAGTCGATCCGCCCGAGTGAAATGGGACGTCGCTACCTCAATCGACTGATCGGGATGTTTCTTTAGCCGGGCGATCAAGCAGGCTTTGTACCACCGCCTCACCGGCAAAAATTTCCAGAAATTGGCTATTCCAAATAATAGATTGCACACAATTAAATGGTGTGCTATAAATCGTCCATGGCAAGCAAACCACCTCACGCAAACAACGCCTTGAAACTGGACAACCAGTTGTGCTTCGCGCTCTATTCGGCGTCGTTGCAGATGACCAAGCTCTACGCGCCGCTGTTGAAACCAATGGGTTTGACCTACCCGCAATATTTGGTCATGCTGGTGCTTTGGGAGAACGATGGCACCATGGTCTCGCAACTTGGCGAAAGGCTCTTTCTCGACTCCGGCACGCTGACGCCCCTGCTCAAGCGTATGGAGAGTTCCGGCCTGCTGCGTCGTGAGCGAGCCCGTGACGACGAGCGCCGCGTACTGATTTATCTGACTCCGGCAGGCCGCGCCCTGAAAAAACAGGCGGCCAAGATTCCGGCCTGTGTAATGGCCGCCGCGCAATGTTCATTAACTGAAGTTAACGCGCTTACCCAAGAGATGCTGACGCTCCGGCAGCGCCTGAATCCGCTTTTGTAGTACCTCGCTTAACTCTGCCCCGACCACTCATTCATAAAGGAAAAACCATGACCACCAAACTCGATAAAGTTCTCTACACCGCCAATGTGCACACCACGGGCGGACGCGATGGCGCCTCACGTACCGATGATGGCCGTCTCGATGTCAAACTCTCCTCACCAGGTACGTCCGGCACCGGCACCAACCCCGAGCAGTTGTTTGCTGCGGGCTATTCGGCCTGTTTCATTGGCGCGATGAAAGCGGTCGCCGGGATGCAGAAAATTGCCCTGCCTGCAGATCTAGCGATCGATGCGAGTGTAGATCTTGGCAGTGTCGGCAAGGGCTACGGCATCGCAGCGCGACTCAACGTTAGTCTGCCGGGAATGGATCGCGCCGCTGCACAAGCGCTGGTCGACGCCGCGCATCAAGTATGTCCCTATTCCAACGCCACCCGCGGCAACATCGATGTGACCATCACGCTGATTTGAGACACAGGAGCCTAGATCATGTCCATAGCAAAAATTATCCGCTGCACCCTAGCGACGCTCGTCATCGGCATTTCTGTCAGTGGCCACGCCGCCGATGCACCGACGGTCACTCCAGTTAAGGTCGATGAAAACAGTTTCCGCTGCATCCGCAAAATGACTCCTGTGCGTCACTTCTACGTCGACAATCTGCTTGGCAATACCGCCGGTACGCTGGCGGCCGCCAATGCGCCGAAAGGTGCGATTTACCCGGCCGGTTCGGTGGTGCAACTGGTTCCCGGCGAAGCGATGGTCAAGCGCGAAGCGGGCTTTAGCCCAGCCACCGGCGACTGGGAATTTTTTGAACTTAACGTCGACGAAAAAGGCACCAAGATTGGCAAGCGTGGTTTCGCTGATGTGAACAACCAATTCGGTGGCAACTGTTTTGCTTGCCATGTGCCGGCGCGTGACCCGTGGGATTTCATTTGCGAATCCGGCCGCGGTTGCGAACCGATTCCGATCGACCACAAGATGACCGGCGCAGTACAACGCTCCGACCCGCGTTGTGGTGAACCGGTTCTGGAATCAGGCGATATGGTCGCTTTGTGGAAGATCAAGACCATTCGCTTCATCGGTAAAACGAAGGCTTGGATCAATAGCTTTCGTTGATTTCATTGTGTGGCGACGTGTGTTCGGTGAACCGGCCAGTCCATCACCAAGACCTACTAGGATGCAACCGCAGCGCAGTTCGGCTGAGCTACGCTGCGTCCTGATCAGCAGTTGAAAGCTCAGCGTACAGCCGCGAGATACGGCGCCAATTCCTGTTTCGCAATCGCGTTGTTGTGCACTTCATCCGGGCCATCTGCGGTGCGTAAATGCCGCGCATAGGCGTAGTAGGAAGTTAGCTGGTAGTCCTGGCTGAAGCCGCCGGCGCCGTGAGCCTGAATTGCCCAGTCGATCACCTTGCAGCAGTTGTTCGGTGCCGCCACCTTAATCATTGCAATTTCTTTGGCGGCAACCTTGTTGCCGACCGTATCCATCCGCTGCGCCGCGTGCAACACCAGCAAGCGCGTCTGATCAATTAGTGTGCGGGATTTGGCGATGCGCTCGCGCCACACGCTTTGATCAGACAATGGTTTATGGAAGGCGACGCGGGAGACGACGCGGCGGCACATCAGTTCGAGCGCGGCTTCGGCCATGCCGACGACCCGCATGCAATGATGGATGCGCCCGGGGCCAAGACGACCCTGTGCGATTTCAAAGCCGCGACCCTCACCAAGCAGAATGTTTGATGCCGGCACCACCACGTTTTCGAACAGTACTTCGGGATGGCCAAAAGGTGGATCCATGAAGCCGTACAGCGCCATATCGCGCACGATCGTCACGCCCGGTGCGTCCTTGGGTACCAGAATCATTGATTGCTGGCGATGCCGGTTCGGGTTGGCCGGATCAGTTTTGCCCATCAGCACAAATACCTTGCAGCGCTCGTTGGCGGCGCCGGTGATATACCACTTGCGGCCGTTGATGACATAGTTGTCGCCATCACGGACGATGCTGCATTCGATATTGGTGGCGTCCGATGAGGCCACCGCCGGTTCTGTCATCGCGAAGGCCGAGCGAATTTCGCCGGCCAGCAGGGGCGTCAGCCACTTTTCTTTTTGCTCCTCGGTGCCGTAACGCTCCAGCACTTCCATGTTGCCGGTATCGGGCGCCGAGCAGTTGAATACTTCTGCCGACCAATATTGATGTCCCATCATTTCGGCGATCGGCGCGTATTCCAGATTGCTCAACCCGTAGCCATGCCCGGATTCCGGCAGGAAGAGGTTCCACAAGCCTTCGGCCTTCGCTTTGGTCTTAAGTTCTTCCATCAGCGGATAGCTGCGATAGGCGTTGCCATTGCTGGCATTGAACGCGATCTCCTGCTCGCGGCGCGGGCCGTTGGGGAAGACATGCTGATCTAGAAAGCTCTTGACGCGGCCATGGAGTTCCAGCACCTTGGGTGAATAATTCGGGTTCATCTGCATTCCTTTCAATGATGTCCTGCGATATGCGGAATCAGCTCCAGTTCCGCGCAGCACGTGACGGGGACGGGTGACGGCGCCACATTAGCAGCGTGGCAGTTGCCTGACCAATGCTTTATCTGCAGGGCAACTATGAATATCCTGCATAGTCTTGCCTAAGTTGGTAAGCTCTCCAAGCTTTGCGTTTCCGGTGATAGCCATGATCAACATCAGTCGCATCGACCTGAATCTGTTTGTGGTCTTCAACGCCATCTATACCGAAGGCGGCATCACGCGCGCCAGCGAAGCGCTAAAGCTGACGCAACCTGCGGTGAGTCATGCGCTGGGGCGACTACGCGCGATCGTCGACGACCCATTGTTTGTGCGCAAGGGACACCTGATGGCGCCGACTCCGATTGCGCATGAGCTGATCGGGCCAGTGCGGCGAGCGATCAGCGAAATTGAAGGATCGCTCAGTCAATTGTCGGCCTTCGACCCGACCACCTCGCAGCGCGAGTTCAGAATCGGCATGCGCCCGATCGTCGAATCGGCGGCCATTCCAGAGCTGATGCTGCGCATCAGCAACACTGCGCCCGGGATCAAGATTGCGTCCGAGCATCACGAGCGCGCTGATTTCCAGTCCGAACTGGCCAGCGGCACATTGGCGGCGGTAATTGACGTCCTGGCTCCGCTGAGCCACAACATCCGTAGTCAGCGACTGGCTGGCGGCAAGTTGCTGGTGCTCGCCAGAGCGGATCACCCGGTGGTGCAGGGCAGCCTGAGCCTCGAAACCTATCTTGCGCAAGATCATGTGCTGGCCAGCTCACGCAAGACCGGGCTCGGAGTGGAAGATATGGAACTCTCGCGCCTGGGCTTGCAGCGGCGAATCAAACTGCGCTGCCAGCATTACTCGACCGCATGCAAGGTGGTCAGCACTTCCGATCTGCTACTGACCATGCCGGAGCATTACGCCCACTTGACCAATGAACCGCTGGCCAACCAGTTGATTCCTTTTCCGGTCGACGTGGTTGCGCAAGACATTTTTTTGTACTGGCACACGAGCACCGAAAATGACCGTGCCAATCAATGGCTGCGCGAGAACATCGCGGCGACTTTTCAATCAAACGGTGATTGAGACAACACGACAGTTTTGATGCCTGCGCTTGATAAAGAAAAATTCAGCTGTTTGTTCCGCGCGCCTTTGCCAAGCCCGTGATGAAGTTTGGGCGATAATCAACATTCGCACAATTCAGCACCCTCTTACTGAATCAATGCGGACTCTTCGCCCAAGGAAACTTCCATGAATGCCACTGAAAAGTTCATCGCCGCTGATGCGCACGTAGACAACGCTGCAATTGCGCCGCTACCCAATTCGCGCAAGGTTTATGCTGGAGGTTCGCGACCGGACATCCGTGTGCCGATGCGCGAAATCAGTCAGAGCGACACCCCAACAGCAATGGGCGGCGAGAAAAATCCGCCAATTTATGTCTATGACTGCTCCGGCCCTTACACCGATCCGACCGCAACAATTGACATCCGTACCGGACTCGTTGCCCTGCGCCAGAGCTGGATAGCGGAACGTAACGACACCGATGTGTTGTCCGATCTGTCCAGTGAATTCGGTCGCGTTCGTGCGGCAGATGCCAAGCTGGACGAATTGCGCTTCCCCGGTCTCCATCGCAAGCCACGCCGCGCCAAGGCCGGCGCCAATGTGAGCCAGATGCATTACGCGCGGCGCGGCATGATTACGCCGGAGATGGAATTCGTGGCGATTCGGGAGAATTTGCGCCGCGCTGAATATGTGGAGTCATTGCGTAGCAGCGGCCCCATTGGACAGAAGATGGTCGATCTGCTCGCCCGTCAGCATCCGGGGCAGAATTTCGGTGCATCGATTCCGGAAACGATTACGCCGGAATTTGTCCGCGATGAAATTGCCCGTGGCCGCGCGATTATTCCGAACAACATTAACCATCCCGAATCTGAGCCGATGATCATCGGCCGCAATTTTCTGGTCAAGATCAACGCCAACATCGGTAACTCGGCGCTGGGTTCGTCGATTAACGAAGAAGTGGACAAAATGACCTGGGCGATTCGCTGGGGCGGCGATACCGTGATGGATTTGTCGACCGGAAAAAACATTCACGAAACGCGCGAATGGATTATCCGCAACAGCCCGGTGCCGATTGGTACAGTGCCGATTTATCAGGCTTTGGAAAAGGTCGATGGCAAAGCCGAGGACCTGACCTGGGAAATTTTCCGCGACACCTTGATCGAACAAGCCGAGCAAGGCGTGGACTATTTCACCATCCACGCCGGCGTGCTGCTGCGCTATGTGCCGATGACAGCGAACCGGATGACCGGCATCGTCAGTCGTGGTGGCTCGATCATGGCCAAGTGGTGCCTGTCGCATCACAAAGAGAGTTTCCTCTATACGCACTTTGAAGAGATTTGCGAAATCATGAAGGCCTACGACGTGGCTTTCAGTTTGGGTGACGGACTGCGTCCCGGTTCGATTTTTGATGCCAACGATGAAGCGCAACTTGCCGAACTCAAGACGCTGGGTGAGCTGACCCAGATCGCCTGGAAGCACGATGTGCAAGTGATGATAGAAGGCCCTGGCCATGTACCGATGCACATGATCAAAGAGAACATGGATTTGCAATTGGAGCAATGTCACGAAGCGCCGTTTTATACGCTCGGCCCGCTGACCACCGACATTGCGCCCGGTTACGATCACATCACCAGCGGCATCGGCGCAGCGATGATCGGCTGGTACGGCACGGCCATGCTGTGCTACGTCACGCCCAAGGAACATTTGGGCTTGCCGGACAAGAACGACGTCAAGGAAGGCATCATTACCTACAAGCTCGCGGCGCATGCGGCTGACTTGGCCAAGGGACATCCGGGCGCGCAAATTCGCGACAATGCCTTGTCAAAAGCGCGCTTTGAGTTCCGCTGGGATGACCAGTTCAATATCGGTCTGGATCCTGACAAGGCACGCGACTTTCATGATGAAACCTTGCCGCAGGAAGGTGCCAAGCTGGCGCACTTCTGTTCAATGTGCGGGCCGCATTTTTGCTCGATGAAGATCACTCAGGATGTGCGCGACTACGCGGCGACTTTGGGTGTCTCAGAAGACGAGGCGCTGGGCAAAGGCATGGAAGTGAAAGCTATCGAATTCATCAAGCGTGGCGGTGAGATTTATCAAGCCAGCTGAACTCTGTCAGTTGGTGCTGACGGTACGCCGTTAAACAATGAACTGTCGCTCAGGCTGTGGTGCGTGTTGCATCGCGCCTTCCATCTCGTCGTTGAACAAACCTGCTGGTGTGCCTTGCGTACATCTCACTGATGATTTTCGTTGTGCGATTTTCGGGCGGCCGGAACGTCCTGTTTGTTGTTCTGGATTGCAGCCATCACTGGAAATGTGTGGCGAGAATCGCGAGGCCGCGATTTTTTGGTTGCGCAATCTGGAGCACGTAACCGCGCCGCAAGGTGAATATTCAAGCTGATTTTTTCGGCATGCTAAACTGCCAAATCCCTCTGTTTATCGGCCATCCAAGCATTTTTCATGGACTATTTTCAACTGTTGCAAGCGCTGATATTGGGCGTTGTCGAAGGTTTAACAGAATTCTTGCCGGTGTCCTCGACGGGGCATTTGATACTCGTCGGTGCGCTGCTCGATTTCAACGACGCACGTGGAAAATTGTTTGAGATTGTGATTCAGTCCGGTGCGATTTTGGCTGTGTGTTGGGAATATCGTGCGCGCATTTCTGCTGTCGTAGGCGGATTGCTCGACGACAGAAAGTCACAAAACTTCGCACGGAATATAGCCATCGCTTTCACACCACTTGCCGCGCTCGGTTTGTTGTTCGGCAAATTTATCAAGGCCAACTTATTCAGTCCTATGGTCGTCGCCACGACTTTTTATCCTCGGTGGCTTCATTATCTTGTGGGCCGAGCGCCGCGCCAAAGCTGCCGGCGCGCCACGCATTGTCGAAGTCGACGACCTGCAGCCACTGGACGCACTAAAACTTGGTCTCGCTCAAGCGCTGGCCTTGATTCCTGGCACGTCGCGTTCGGGAGCCACGATCATCGGCGGCATGCTGTTTGGCTTGTCGCGCAAAGCTGCCACCGAGTTCTCATTTTTTCTAGCGATCCCCACGCTCATAATCGCCAGCCTTTATCAACTTTATAAAGAGCGCGACCTGTTAGCAATGGACGATATCGGCATGTGGTTGGTTGGCTTCATCGCGGCATTTGCTTCTGCTTTCGTCTGCGTGCGCTGGTTGCTGCGTTACATTTCTACGCATGATTTCACCTGGTTCGCGTGGTACCGAATTGCATTTGGGTTGCTCATTCTGGCGACGTGGCAGTTGAATTTGGTGAGTTGGGCAGCGTGAGGTGAGCGCGCCGTGGATACTTTATTTGCATGGATTCACCAGCGGCCCGCAATCGCATAAGGCGCAGGCTTTGCAAGCACGTATGCAGCAGCGCGGAATCGGTGATCGTTTTGTGTGTCCGCAATTGCCTGCATCGCCGAAGGAGGCGATTCGTTTGGCGGAATCGCTGCTCGGAACTCGCGATAAACAAGTAACTATTGTCGGCTCATCCTTAGGTGGCTATTACGCGACATGGCTCGCCGAAAAGTACGATTTGAGAGCGGTGCTGGTCAATCCCGCTGTCGCTTCCGCCATCAGTTTGGAGCAATATCTCGGGCCACAACGCTGGCTTTACAGCGGCGAGGAATTTGAATTGACGCGCGAGCATCTGGCAGAAATGAATGATCTGTATTTGTCCACACTGAAACGCCCCGAACGGTTTTGGTTACTCGCCGAAGAGGGTGATGAGACGCTCGACTATCGTCAAGCGGTGGCGCGTTACGCAGGCGCTAAGCAAACCGTGTTAGCCGGTGGCGATCACAGCTTCACACGCTGGGATGATTATCTCGACAGCATCATTGAATTTGCAGGATTGGTATGAGCAGCGATAGCGAGAACAATCAAGCTCATCAGTTGGTGTCGGATTTGAGTAACAATTCAAGCCGTCACATACAGCACGGAATTTTGGCTGGTGTCGGCACCTACATCGTATGGGGTTTAGTGCCGATTTTCTTCAAGCAAATCGATACCATTCCAGCGACCGAAGTTATCGCACATCGCGTGGTGTGGTCGATGTTGCTGATGGCGCTGATTTTGTTTTTCACGCAAGGATTTTCCATCGTGCGTGATGTGCTGCGCCAACCGCGTCAGCTAATTCGCATCGCCATTGCGTCGAGCTTGGTTGCCAGCAATTGGCTGATATTTGTCTATGGCGTTAACACTGGCCGCATTTTGGAAACCAGCCTTGGTTACTTCATATTACCGTTGTTCCATGTGGCACTCGGCGTGATGGTGCTCGGTGAAAAGCTGCGCCGCTGGCAATGGTTGGCGGTCACGCTGGCCGCCATCGGCGTGCTCATCGAAACGCTGCGCGTGGGTGGCTTGCCGTGGATTTCATTGACGCTGGCGGGAACGTTTGGTCTCTACGGATTGATGCGCAAACAACTCACCCTTGACTCGGCCAACGGTCTGTTTTTGGAGACCGCCTGCATGACCCCGTTCGCACTGATTTATTTGGCGTGGGTTTCATTGAACGGGCAAAGTCATTTCGGCATCAGCACGCCGGTCGACTTGATGTTGATCGCCACCGGCATCGTCACCGCGATTCCCTTGCTTTTGTTTGCAATTGCGGCGCGCCGCTTGCCATTGTCCACCATAGGGTTTTTGCAATACATTGCACCTTCGATTAGTTTCCTAATTGCTGTATTTATTTATGGCGAGCCATTAGGCCTACATCGTGCGCTTGGCTTCGCGGTGATTTGGGCAGGTCTGGCGGTGTACAGCGCCGACATGTTGCGCACGCGTAGCTAGGCGCGGACTGGCACACTGCGGGGATTTATAATTCGCGTCCTCAGTGATACCCGCCTTCGCAGTGCGCCTGCTGCCATTCCATGAATATTTTGTTTGAAGAAGACGGTACGTTTCGCGCCGGAACCATGTTGGCCGACAACAACACTTCGTTGCAGGTTGAGCTTCCCGGTGGCAAGCGCAGCAAGGTCAAGCTGGCCAATATTTTGCTGCGCTTTAGCGCGCCGGCAGCGGGTGAACTACTGTATCCCGCGCAAGCGCTGGCGAATGAAATCGACGTCGATTTTCTATGGGAAGTTTGCGGCGAAGAAGAATTTGGTTTTGAGGAGCTTGCCGCTGAGTATCACGGTGAAAAAAAGCCAAGTGCATTGCAAGCCACCAGCGTGCTCTTGCGTCTGCACAGCGCACCGATGTATTTTCATCGCAAGGGACGCGGTCGCTATCGAAAAGCGCCGCAAGAAATTTTGCATGCAGCATTGGCCGGGCTCGAGAAAAAACGTCTCGCGCTGGAGGCTGTAGAACGTATGGCTGATGCTTTGGTGGGCGGCACATTGCCTGCAGAATTCACGCCGTTGCTGAGCCAGCTTTTGTACGCGCCAGATCGTAACAAGTTAGAAACTAAAGCACTCGAATCCGCCTGTGCACGCAGTGGAAAATCGCCAGTGCGTTTGCTGGCTGATTGCGGCGCCATTACCTCGACACACGAATACCAGCTTGGCCGTTTCCTGTTTGAATATTTCCCAGAGTCAAGAGGTGGCACAAGCGGCGGCACTGGCTTTGCGGATATTGACTTGAATGCTTTGGCCGACTTGGAGCATCTGCCTGTGGCCGAGGCAAAAGCATTCAGCATCGACGATGCCGCAACCACCGAGATCGACGATGCGTTTTCCGTCACGCGACTCGATGGCGGCTGGCGAATTGGAATTCATATTGCCGCGCCGGGTTTGGGTTTCACGCCCGCTTCGGCGCTCGGACAAATTGCCCGCACGCGACTGTCGACGGTCTATATGCCTGGGCGAAAAATCACCATGTTGCCCGAGCAAGTTATCGACCGCTACACTTTGTTAGCCGGTCGCTGTGTGCCTGCGCTGTCGCTGTATTTGGAGTTGGCCGACGACTTTCGTGTGCTTTCGCACCAGAGCGTAATCGAGCGAGTGAGCATTGCCGCAAATTTACGCCATCACGATTTGGAGCCGGTGTTTAACGACGAAACTTTATCCACTGGATTGAGCGAATTCCCCTACAAAATGGAACTCAAGCTGCTGTGGGAATTCGCCCAGGTGTTGCAGGCCGGACGTGGTGAAACCGGGCAAAGCGGGAATCGAAAAGATTACAACTTTGAAGTTGATTGGCAAAGCCGCAGCGATGTGGCCGGCATTAACGAAGCGGGGGTAGTACAAATCGTCGAGCGCCAGCGTGGCAGTCCGCTGGATACCTTGGTCGCCGAGCTGATGATTTTTGCCAACGCCACCTGGGGCGCTGCGCTGCGTGATGCAGGCGTCAGTGGCTTGTATCGGGTGCAAAGCGCGGGCAAGGTGCGCATGAGTACGGTAGCCGCCGCGCACGAAGGACTGGGCGTGGATTGCTACGCGTGGACCAGCTCGCCGCTGCGCCGCTATTGCGATTTGATGAATCAATGGCAATTGATTGCGCTGCTCAGCGAACAGCCACCACCTTTCGGACAAAAGGGCGCACCAAAAACTTCTGAGACTAATGTCATGTTGCTCGCCGCGATGCGCGACTTCGATTTGACCTATGCGGCCTACGCCGAATTTCAGCGCGGCATGGAGCGCTATTGGTGTTTGCGCTGGTTGTTGCAATCGTCCCGAACATCAGTCACTGCGCGCGTGCTCAAAGAAGAGCTCGTGCGCGTCGACGAGATTCCGCTGGTGCTGCGCATGCCCTCATTACCCGGCACCACCATTGCGCCGCGTGGGGCGCGGGTGCAAATCAGCATTGATGGCATTGATTTGTTGGAAGCGCAAATACGCGCACGATTTGTTGAGCTGCTAACGACGCAAGCCGAGGCGGTCGACGACTTGGCCGATGAGGAAGGTGAGGACGAGATTGCCGATCAAATGAGCGACGCAACAGCTGATGTCGATCAGATTGGCGCCGCGCAGGAAAACGAATTACCGGCTGAAACCCGCTCTATTACGGCGCTAGAAGCCGAGGGGGACGCACCAGCGGCAGAGTAAACTTGTAGTTCATGTCGGCACAAACTGCACCGCTAATGCGTCCTAAGCTGTGGCCCTTTGGTCAATCTAATTTCGTTATGGAATGGCCGCAATTTTTGGCGCGCATGGATACTGCCGAGCGCAATCTGACTTTGGCGCTGATCGTCTCGGCGACAGTCCACGCGATATTGCTCTCCATACATTTCAAATTGCCCGAGGCGATTGCCAAGGCCAGCGAGCATGCGTTGGAAGTGATCTTGGTGAACAGCAAGAGCGCCACGAAGCCGACCAAAGCACAAGCCAAAGCACAAAATAATCTTGATGGTGGTGGCAATACCGAAGAAGATAGGCGCGCCAAAACGCCATTGCCGCCATCTAAACGCGATGCCACTGGTGAGGAGCTGGTGGAAACACGTCGCCGCATTGCCGAGTTGGAAGCGCAGTCTCAGCAGCTCATGACGCAGCTTAAGAACAGCCGGGCGATCGTAACTGAAAAGCCAAAGGTTGAAGCCGCACCACCTTTGCTGCCAAGTGTAAGTGGCGCAGATTTGGCTACTTCAGCGCTGGCCATTGCGCGCATCGAAGGTCAGATTGCGCGGCAGTTGGAAGACTACAACCAGAGACCGAGAAAGAAATTTATCGGTGCCCGTACCGAGGAATATCGATTCGCTCAATACGTTGAAGAGTGGCGGCAAAAAATCGAGCGCATTGGTAACCTCAACTACCCTGATGCCGCACGTGGCAAGGCCTACGGCAGTCTGGTGTTGACAGTAATAATCCGCTCCAGTGGCGACGTGGAGCGGGTCGAAATCAATCGTTCGTCAGGCAATCAGATTCTCGACAACGCGGCAAGACGCATCGTGTTGCTCGCCGCGCCGTATGCGGTTTTTCCGCGTGCCATCACGCGCGATACCGATGTCTTGGAAATTACCCGGACGTGGACGTTCACGAATTCGGATCAGTTACGGGCCGACTAAATCGCATCGCACATCGGCGGCGGAGCAGGGGTTTCGCAAAGCATAGCTTTGCGACGGCTTAGGGTCGGTTGTGCCAAGCCGACACTGCATACTCAGCACCAAAGCCTGGATTATCGACACTCCGCCACTAAATCCAAAGCTGGTTCATACACTGCGCTGCGAATATCCAGCAGCCCTAGCGTTGTATGAAACAGATTGTCGTGACTGCTGGCCAATTTGGCACGCTCGCGCAAGCAATCCAATTTAATGCGATTTGCCTCGACAAAACCCGGCGAGAACCACATCACCATTGGTACATGGGTTTGCACCCGCGGGGCGATTGAAAACGGCACGCCGTGCAGATACAAATTGTTTTCGCCCAAACTTTCACCATGATCGGAGACGTAAATCATTCCCGCATCGTGACTGGTTTGCAGCTTGAGCAGGGCGATGGTTTGTGCCAACACATAATCGGTGTAGGACAATGCATTGTCGTAGGCGTTCACTATTTCTTGTTGCGTGCATTTGCCCAATTCGACGTTTTTGCACACTGGCGTGAACTGTTCGAAACCGGCCGGATAGCGCTTGAAATAGGCGGGACCGTGATTGCCCATCTGGTGCAAAACAATCACCAAATCACGCGGATTACTAGATAGCAAAGGCCGAATACTGTCCGCCAAAACCTCATCAAAACATTGTCCGCCCGGGCACAGGCGTGCCACATCTGATGATTCGGGCGGCAGTGTTGCGCGGATGAATTCGAGGTTCGCGCAGACGCCTTTGCAGCCGGATTGATTGTCTATCCAGACCGAGCGCACCTCGGCATGTTTGAGTACGTGCAGCAAGGATTCGCTGCTACGAATTTGCGACTCGTCATAGTCGCGCCGACCGATTTGAGAAAACATACAGGGTACCGAGACTTCGGTATTGGTGCCACAACTGGTGGTGTTGGTAAAGTTAATGACGTCAAGTTTCGCTAGTTCGGCGGTGGTTTGCCGCGTATAGCCGGATAAACCCCAATTGGCTGCCCTCGCGGTCTCGCCAACCACCAGCACCAAAACCCGCGGGCGGCGTACTACACCTGGCGCAAATATTTGCGCCGCATCCTCACCGACGGCGGCCAATGGCCGCGATGCGACTTCGGCTTCCGCGGTCAACACGCGGAAGCCAGAGTACAGAAAGTTAGCTGGCGTAATCAAATAGCGCATTGCCCGTTGATTGCGCATGGTCGCCGAAAGATCTTGAAATTCGCTTAGCAGCGCTGCTGCGCCAAGAAAAAACGCGAAGCCCAAAATTCCAATTCGGATGAGCAGCGCACGCAATATTGGCAGCTTGACGATGTCGACGCGAGACAAAAACAACAGCGGTAAAACGGCGTAAAAAAACAAATGTTGCAGCATGCCAAAGCTCAGCAAGTCGGCCGTTTCAGCAACATCCGTGCGCAGCACGTTGCGCAGCATGGTGGGGTCGAGATAAACGGTGTATTGATTGATGAAATACACCGCGAAGGCATTGGCAATGAGCAGCACTGCCAACACCGGTTTGAGCGTCCAACGATTGGACACTAGCGCCAAGATGATGAAGTGCAAGCAAGTGATAAGCACAAACATCGCAGCAGCGACCAACCAGTTTGCGGGTAGCGCCATGTCGCGTTCGGTGAGCAGCGCGCGCCAAAATACCGTATTGCTGCTCGCGCTAATGGCAATGCTGGTGATGAGCAGCAGTATCTCTACACGCAAAGTCACTCGCCTGAGATACCAAGGCCTAGCAATGTTTGTGGCTTGCGGCACAGCGAATGGCAATGCGCCAGTGCTTACTTTTTCTTCAGGCGAAGTTGCGCCCGTTTGCCCGCATCGCTATTGGCGTATTGCGTGGCCAAAGTAGTCAATACGGCTTGTGCGCCTTTGCTGTCTTTGAGCGCATCAAGGCTGTTCACTTGGCTTTCTAGCGCACTCGGCACACGCTCGTCGCTGGGCCAAGTCGCGGCGAATTTGCCGAACAGCTCGACCGCTTTCAGGTGGTTTTTTATTTGCGCATTGGCATAGCCGCCAAAGTAGTGTGCGCTGGCAGCAAGCGTGCTGGTCGGATAAGTGGCGATGAAAACATTCATCTGCTCGGCGGCTTCTTTGTACTTCAAATTTTTGAGAGCAGCCAAAGCGGCTTCATAGTCGCGCACTTCAATGCCTTCATCTGGCTTGGGAGTTTCGGCCACTGGCGGCGGTGCGGTTTCGAGTTTGCGTACGCGATTATCCAAATCGACGTAGAAATCTTTTTGACGCTTTTGCGCGGCTTCCAAATCGTAGCTGAGTACCTCCAACTGCCCGCGAATTTTTGCCAACTCAGCGCGTAGAGTCTCGGTTTGGTTAGCGAAATCAAGTTGATTGCGGTTCAGCGTTTCGAGGTTGATATTGACCTCGATCATTTGCTTGCGCAAGGCTTCAACCCGCGTGCGCGCCTCTTCGTCGTCAAACAAACCCGCTTGCGCAACGCCTTGCAGCGCTACGCAAACGAGCATAAGTGGCAGCCTTATGCGCCAATCTTTGCGCCAATGCTCCACCCGCGACATTAATTAATACTCGCCGTTATAAAGCATTTCGCCGCGCCGGTTTTTGCTCCAGCATTCTTCGTTCTGGTCGGTACACACCGGTTTTTCTTCGCCCAGGCTCACCGCTTCCATTTGGTCTTCTTTGGCACCCATCAGCGCCAATGACTTTTTGACTGCATCGGCACGTTTTTGTGCCAGTGCGAGGTTGTATTCGCGGCTACCGCGTTCGTCGCTGTTGCCTTGAATCAGCATTTTCATTTTGGCGTTGGCGGCCAGGAATTTGCTATGCGCCGCGAGTGTGCTTTGGAATTCATCTTTGACCACATAGCTATCCAGATCGAAATAAACCATGCGCTTGGACAGCGGGCTGCGCGGGTCTTTGAGCGCGGCAACGCTCATTGCATCAAATGTCGGCTGCGGCACGACGTTGACGACGGGTTTGGTTACCACTACATCGGTTGGCGTGCTGGTTTTCACCTCGGCCGGTGTTTGCTCCGGTGCTGGAGGTTGAGAGCCACAAGCAGCAAGCAAAACGGTAATTGCACTGATCAAATATATATTACGCATGATGAACCCTTTATTGAAATAATTAACGATTAAACGGCGCCCAGGCTGGCTCACGAACATCAGCAGCTAAAGCAGATGATAAGCGCTGTTTGACCCGACCATCGACGGACACTGCTGCTAAAACACCTTTGCCATTGACTTCAGTTGCATACACAATCATGCGTCCGTTAGGGGCGAAGCTTGGCGATTCGTCCTTGGCGGAGTCTGTCAATATCGTAACTTGTTTGCTCGCCAAATCCATCAAGGCCACATGGAACAAACCACCCACGCGTGTGATGTAAGCCATGCTCTTGCCGTCGGGCGAGAGACGCGGCGAGACGTTGTAGCTGCCTTCAAACGTTATCCGTTCGGCTTGGCCGCCGGTGACGCTGATACGATATATCTGCGGGCTGCCGCCACGATCCGAACTGAAATAAATCGATCCGCCATCGGGACTGAAGCGCGGCTCCGTGTCAATACTGGCTGAAGTTGCGAGACGGCGCAATCCACTGCCATCAGCACCGACCAAAAATATTTGCGACCCGCCATCTTTAGTCAGCACTACCGCAAGTTGCAAGCCATCGGGAGACCAAGCTGGCGCAGAGTTTGAACCCTTGAAATTGGCCGCGACATGACGTCGGCCGGTGGCCAAATCGTGCACATATATCACTGGCTTTTTTAGCTTCAAACGAAACGTAAGCCAGCTTGCTTCCATCGGGCGACCAAGCCGGTGAAATAATCGATTCGTTTGACGCCAGCGCTGATTGAGAATTGCCACCATCGGCATCGGCTATTTGCAGTTCGTAGCGTCCGCCGAGCTTGACGATGTAGGCGATACGGGTAGAAAAAATTCCCTGCTCACCGGTGAGTTTGCTGTAAACAAAATCCGAAATCCGGTGTGCGGTGGCACGTAGTTGCGCACTGGTGTGGCCGTAAGTTTGTGCCGCAATGGATGCTTGTTTGGGCACATCGCTCAATGTCAAACGCGTCTCATAGCGACCATCGCTGCTGGCAGTCACCGTGCCGCCCAAGAGCGCATCAGCACCACGGGTTTTCAAATCGGCATAAGGCGGCGTGTCACCAGCACCTACTGGCGTGGGCACATCAATCAACTTAAATAGGCCGCTGCGTTCCAAATCGGCACGCACTACCGAAGTGAGTGCGCTGCCGATCACGCGTTCGCCGCTGAAATCAGCAATCGCAATTGGCAGACGAGCACTGCCCGCACCAGTAACATCGACTACCAGTTGCGCTTGCGATAAAGGAGTAAAGAGGCCGGTGGTGCCGATCGCCAGCAGCACACCAAGGCGGACGAATTTGTGTAACGCGTTCGGATATTTCATGCGCAGGATTATAACGTGTCAGCTTATCTGTCAGTTCTCGACAGGCCGGTAGCGCAACACCAGTTCGCGCTGAAACACGTCGACACTATCTGGCTTGGGCAATGGGCTGGACTTGTGAATCGCCCGCTCTATCGCAGCGTCGAGTGCGCTGTTGCCGCTCGATTTGCGCAGCTTTACAGTCAATACGCTGACATTGTCGCCGCCTTGCACTAGCGTGACATCAAATTGTGACTCAGGATTGCCGGAAATCTGCGGTGGCAAGCTGACATTGCCACGCACTTTCGTTTGGATTTTGCTCAGCCATGCGTCGGTGAGTTTCTGCTTGGCTAAGTTGGCCTGTGTTGCTCGTACGGCGTTCAATTCCTTCTCGGCCAAACTGGCGGCGTTGTTGGTTTGCAAGCGCTTGGATTCCTCTTCCAATTGTTTCGCAAATGGATTCGGCGGCGGGGTGGGAGCGACAACTGGCGCGGGCTTTTCCTTTTCGACTGGTTTGGGTTTTTCTTTGAGGGCGATGACGGGTTTTACTGGCGGTGGCGCAGGCTTGGCCTCGATTTTCGGCGGTTCGACGACCGGTTTAGGTTCCACTGGCGGCGGTTCGGGCACCGGTTTGGGTTTGACTTGCTCAGTTGGTGCTGGTGGCACGCTGTCCGGTGGTGGCAGCGATCGCACCAAGTCAACCGATACCGCTTCTGATGGCTTGGTCTGCCACTGAATACCGTAAATTAAAATTGCCGCAAGCGCCAGATGCATTGCCACAGCCAACACCCACGAGATATGTTTGCCGCGCAAATTGGCCGGCGGGCGCATTGCCCCCAATGCGCTTGTGGTGTTATCAGAGTTCATTGCAGCGGCTGAACCAGCAAGCCGATTTTCTGTACCTGCGCACGTTGCAATTCATCCATCACGCTCAGCACTACTTCGTATTTCACAGATTTGTCACCAGCAATCACTACCGCTTGATCAGGATTTTTCTTTTGCAAATCGCGCAACAATGCGGCCAACTCTTTCCGCCCGACACTGACTTCGGCACCTCCGAGCGCACGGTCTCGCATCATCAGGCCTTCATCCGCCTTGATGATGATCTCCAGCGGCGCAACCGGTGGCTGCGAAGCTTTACCAACGCTAGGTAAATTGATCGCAGCTGGCGGCACCATCGGTGCGGTGACCATAAAAATCACCAACAACACCAACATCACGTCGATGTAAGGCACGACGTTGATTTCATTTTTCAGACGGCGCGGTCTCACGATTCGCGCCTCGCGCGAAGTACGTATAGAAGCTGAGCTATTCCCCCAGCCCCCTTTCCAGGAAAGGGGGTAACAATTTTTGCGCCGCTTTCAGCGGCGGAAAGTGTGAAGTGAATCTCGAATACCTTTCTCATCTAATCTGCCTTTGCAAAATATTCGAGAACTCTTCCATGAAGCTCTCGAAACGCACGGAGATCCGGTCGACGTCATGTGCAAATCGATTGTAGGCAACCACCGCGGGGATCGCCGCGAACAGACCAATGGCAGTCGCTACCAATGCCTCGGCGATTCCCGGCGCGACGGCAGACAGTGTTGCCGTTGTCATGTTGGACAAGCCACGAAATGAATGCATGATGCCCCAGACAGTTCCCAGCAGGCCCACATAAGGCGAGACCGAGCCGACCGACGCCAGAAACGACAAATGTGCATCAAGGTCATCCAGCTCGCGCTGGTAAGTTGCACGCATCGCGCGGCGCGCGCCGTCCACCACCGCTTTGGTATCCAGTGAGGTCTGCCCGCGCAGTTTGGTGAATTCACGGTAGCCGGATTCAAAAATACGCTCTAGCGCTCCCGTTTCATGGCGATTATTTACCGCGCTTTGAAACATCGCATTGAGATCGCCGCCGCTCCAGAAATCACGCTCAAACTGATCGGTTCGCAGCCGCGCATCGCGAATCGCAAAGGCCTTGCGAAAGATCCAATACCAGGACACCAGGGACACACCAATAAGCAAAAGCATCACCAGCTTGACCACCAAGCTGGCGTTGAGAATAAGTTCAATGATAGATAAATCTTGACTGACGTTCATTGCTCGGTTCCCGGGTTTGCGCTAGCCGGTTCAGTGCTCCAGCGCATAAATTGTTCATGAATATCGCGTCGCATGGCGATCGGTTTTCCCTTGCTCGGATCGACACAGGCAACACGTATTTTCGCATCAAGCAACAGCTGGTCGCCACGCCAGATCGATTGATCGAAAACCAGCTGGGCACGGCGCAAATCTTCGATCCCAGTGGTGACTTCCAAGTGGTCATCGAGCTTTGCTGGCTGACGATAGTTGGCGCTGATCGAGGTCACCGCAAACGAAACATTCTCCAACATCAATTGCTGTTGTTGAAATCCGAGCGTGCGCAGAAATTCAGTACGCCCGCGTTCAAGGAAGCGCAGGTAATTTGCGTAATAAACAATCCCAGCGGTATCAGTGTCCTCGTAGTACACGCGTAGCCAGTGAGATTGGCGCAACGTAGCCTGTTTCAATTCACTTGTCATCGCTGGCAACCAAGGCTGATTTTTTGGCATAAATCAGTATCCCTCGTACCCCATTGCCACCACCAAGCGCTTGCGCCTTCCACAGCACATGGCTATTGCGTAGCGCCTCACCCAATAGTGCAGTGGTCTTGTCGCGCGTTGCAACGCTGGGAAACTCGACGTAGATCGTGCTGATTTCTGCCAGGCGCGGGCGCAATGAAGACAATATCGGCAAATTGCTGGCAGCACTTGCCAGCTTCAAGACATCGATTTGAGGCAGAAAAGCAAGGGCATCAAGTGCCGTCGCGCTACCTGTGTCGCGTGTTGTTGACGCCTGCGGGTTCACTTCCGCTTTACCGATGACCACCACATTTTTATGCAGCACGGCAAGCGCCGCTGCATCAGATTCAAAGCAATAAATACTTGCTTCGGGGTAGATCAGCCGAAAGTAAGCGGCAGTCAAACCCACCCCGGCACCAATGTCGACGATGGTCGCTGGCGACTGCGTTTGTGGTGGAGCGGCATAGCAAGCTTGGACAAATATTTCGGTGGTTAGCGCTTGTGTCCTCTCACCGGGAATCACCGTCAGATTCAACTGCAAGCCACGGCCATTGGTGACTGATATTTGGCTGTCTGATGATGTCACAGGGCGCGCACTTGGCGCTTGCACCTGATCCTGAATTTCGGCCGCGTCGTAGACAATTTTGCGGCGAACGCGCCAACGTCGTATTTGGGGTATCTCAAGCTCGGGTAGCTCAACTTCAAAATGCGCTGTGACATTTTGAGCGGCAGCGGTGGCAACCGTTTTGGTGGTTTCGGCCATGATTTGCCGCCGCCCTTCCAGAGTCAGGAACTGTGGCGAGTGGCGAGCAATATCTGCTTTCAAGTGCGTGTACAGGTAATTGATCCGGTGCTGCAAGAAGCGATCCTTGAGCGGGTAAAAGGCGGTGCGCAGTTGGTCATCGTGGGCGATCGGATCTAGCAGACCAGACGGAATTTCAAGCTCAACCGCGCCAGCGTTACGCATGCGCAAATACAGCTCATCGTCTTCGCCACCCCAACCGCGTATCACTTCGTCATAGCCACCTAACGCCAGAAACGCATCAGTGCGGCAAAGCATGGTTCCCCAAGTCGCCATTGCAATCGGTGCCGCGCGATAAATTCCGTTGGGCTTGCGCGGCTCGTTCAACCAGTTGGCAAATCCCGGTTGAATGCGTATGTCTGCGTCGATAAAACACAGCCAAGGCGAGGTCACCGTTCTCGCGCCGAAATTGCGCGCTCGGGCTAAACAGAATTCCGCATCGTCGGTGACAAACTCGACATGGACTTGCGGGAAATTCTGCTGCACCCAGAGACCACTTCCTTGTGGGCAGCCGTAGTCCACCACGACGCAACGCGTGTTTGCCACGGCGACCAACAGCGGCAGGGTCTGCTTTAGATGATCCAAGCGACCCTTGCAGGTGGTGACGAAACAAAGTGGTGCCACAACACTATCCATTGCACTATCCCTTACTCACTTCAGCAGCTCTTACACAAAACACCGCTGAGCCATGATGTGCGCCATTCAAAAAGTTCATGCTCATCAAGCGCGCGTTTTCGCAGCGGTCTTCGGTTCAGCCATTTAACTTGACACAAGACTACCAATGGCTTCGAGCGGATCCACCCAGCGCAAGTGTTTGGCGATGGGATGTTTCGGCAAAGCCTCAAAAATTTTTCGCATTTCTGCGGTGCGCTTTACTTCCTGTGCATCAGTGCGAATAGCAAGTGACAAGTAGGGTCGCTCCATCGACCTTAGCTGTTGCCAGACCAAATCCCAAAAAAAATCCGGACTTGGCCAAGGTACGGAGGGGTAAAGCATGTGCGCGGTGGGGAGCTCATCCGGCTGATTCGACGCAAGCACTGACGATAGCGGAAGCAAGACAATGGTGCGTCTGCCGTAGGCGCGGCATACACGGAATTCATCACGATCTGGCTGATAAGGTTCACGCGGCGCACCTTCGCAGTTAACGAAACTGCCAACGATCGGTGATGTGTCGATACTCGTCGGAAACACCGTTGTATGTAACGCCCAGCTCGCCACTGGCTCCAAGGTCAGATCGATCACAACGCCATGAGCCTCTGCCAAATCAACAATTTCATTACTGAGAAAGCCTCCACCATAGCGCATGTGGCGGGCAGGGGCACCAACAGCTTTGGCGAAGCCCTCCAGTGATGAGAGTGTGCAATCGTAAAGCCATTGGCGGTCGCTGAAGTCATGTATCCACGCCTGATGAGACTCACTCCAACGTAGTGGATGCACGTGAACTCCGATGTAATCTCCGACGGATCGAAATCCCGCGATTCTGTCTGCATAGAAATGCAAACCATGATCAGCGTGACCATAGGCCTCAGCAATTTGCGGGTCGGTGCGGATGTACCAACCGAATACTGGGGACGCGCCGTTGTGTACTGCCAAATCCGCGCGTAGTTTCTCTATAAATGGAACCATGGCATCAAAGGCCGCCCATGCGGGCGCTTCGTTGCGTGAAAGCTGAAACGCGTCGGGCTCGACGTCGATGCTCAGAAACGCTGGAACGCTATTGTGTTGCATGGCGAAAGGGCTGTCCGTGGCGAGGTGGGCATTTCGAAGGCGAGTGTTCATGATGCGATGTTCTTAGTCTCAGCGGAAAATATTTACTCACCACCAACGTCTGGGTAGCGCTTAAAAGTTTCGTACATGGCATCAAGATAAGCATAGCCGTAACGCGCATCGGGTTCAAGATAGGCACCTTCGCCCCATTCATTCCAAGCATTGATGCAAACCATCCGTAGCTGGTCACTCTGCGCTGCTTCTTGCCGACAAAGATGCCCTAACCATCTCGAAAACGATTTTGGGCTGGAATGCACAAACGTCCAGCTCCCGCCCTTACGCCGTCTCGCCGAATTGTCCCATGATGGAAACGCGGTCCGATAACAACGAAACGGAGGCGGGGCTAAGGCCAACTCGGATTCAACTTTGGCATCGTAGTGAAACACGCTGCCGTTAAAACCTGTATCGTAGCTTTGCAAACGCTCACAAATATTGGTCGGCACAACGGTTCGCGCGCGAACGGATGGATGGGGAGGGTATTCCATTGCGGCGTCAAATCCGCTGGCGTAAGGATCGGTATTTGCAAACGACAAGGCCATGATTAGTAGCGGCCTATCCAATCCTGCCGCAAGACATGCCGCAGACCAGATCGAAATATGGCTGGCGATATCCGGAATCAAATCGACCCGATAAACCGCCAGCACCGGTCGGTTGCCGACCTTGAGATAGCGGTCATCTTTGAAGTAGGGAATCATGTGCGATACCATCGCCATTGTTTGTTCAAGCGAGTAAGTTTGGCGTAGCAGCACTTCATCTTCCATACCGTCCCAACGTCTGGTCCAGTTCTCATTCGCCCACATGAAGTAGTACTTGAGATCGAGCGTTTTTCTTTGGAAAAAATCCTGGATGGGTTTTTCCAGCACTGGCCGACCTTCAAGCCAATAAAAGAAAAACATGAAGCCAGTGATACCGTAGTTTTTGGCGAGGTCTACCTGACGTTGCAAGACGTGTTCGGCAGCTAAATCGTAATAGCCTAGTTCACCAGGAAGCCTTGGCTGATAGTGCCCCGCAAACCGAGGCAGTGCCCGGCTGACATTGTTCCACTCGGTGAAGCCAGCACCCCAGTGTTGGTCATTTTCCGGACAACGATGAAACTGCGGCAGGTAGAACGCAAAACGCTCAAAGGGTAAGGCGAGCGGTGCTTTGGTCTCAAAATCACGGTAGTCGGGATTCACCTCGTAGAGCTGCTCGCGCAGATGCTCATCAAAACGAGGGATCGATAGGCTTTGCACGGCGCGCGATATCCACGGCAGGGCTTGCAGTGCATCCGTTTTAATTGCCGCATTGGCACTCTGCCGCAAAGCAGCGCGCGCATCGGCATCAGCTACCAAACGTTCGCAAGCGTCAACCAAATCGTCATAGGGGGCAGCACACAAAGCGCTTTGCAATGGTACCGGCAGTTGTTCACCAGGCAACAATTCAGACACTACCGCTTTGGCGTTGGCCAGTAAAAAAATGACCCGCACATTTTCGAATACGCCGTTGTCGGTTTGCCGAATTGCGACCACCACTTTGGCGCGGGCGATCCAGGCATCGCGCTGCGCGCCCCAGACATCACGCAGGCAAACGACGTTTAAGCCGCGTTTTGCCATCGCCTCTAATACGAGCATGCGCCTTTCGGTATGGACACCGAAAAACAACACGTCAATATCCTCGTCAGTGACAGGTGTGATTCGTGAAAGACAAGGGGAGTAGGCAAATGGCAGATGGATGACCGCCAAGCTGCGCCCCAGGCTGCGCAGGTACTCAACATTCAAGCTCGAGTAGTCCCATACTTGAAACCGGGTCAACAGTTGCAGGTAGGCCTCGGAAAACCAAGGGTATCCCGGCACCAATTGCTCCAGGTTGTAGATGATCGAGTGGGCAGGCAGTCGATTGACAGATGCAGCGTCAAGGTGGTGCGCACCAAAAATCACCGGCCAAGCGTTGGGTTCAATTTGGTTGGTAGAGGCAGTGACGGTGTGCCCCAGCGTGGTCAGCCCTTCTTGCAGTACCTCCATCACTTCGCGGAAGGATTCGACAAATTCAAACCCTTCCGGTTTGATGAGGACGAGCTGAAAATTCACCGGGCGGCCACTACTCTTTCCACAGTGCCTGATTGGGCTCTTGCGGTGACTGCAATCCAAAATGCCGCCAAATTGCCGGGGTGGCAACACGCCCTCGCGGCGTTCGGTGCAAATAGCCTTGCTGAATCAAAAAGGGTTCAAGCACATCTTCTATCGTGTCACGCGCTTCGCCAATCGCCGCCGCCAGATTGTCTACGCCGACAGGTCCGCCACCAAATTTTTCCAGCATGGCGCTGAGTAATTTTCTGTCCATTACGTCCAAACCAAGCTGATCAACATCGAGCATAGTCAGGGCGCCGTCGGCCACATCGCGCGTGATCCGACCATCAAATTTAACTTCGGCAAAGTCACGCACACGGCGTAGCAGGCGATTGGAAATACGCGGTGTGCCGCGCGAGCGTCGCGCAATTTCCGTCGCACCGTCCGGCGCGATATGCACACCCAGCAACTGCGCCGAGCGTGTCACTATCAACGCCAATTCTTCCGGCGTATAAAACTCCAGCCGCGCGACGATGCCAAAACGATCACGCAGAGGATTGGTCAACATGCCCGCCCGGGTGGTCGCGCCGACCAAAGTGAAGGGTGGCAAATCCAGCTTGACCGAACGCGCCGACGGACCTTCGCCGATCATGATGTCGATCTGAAAATCTTCCAGCGCCGGATACAAAATTTCTTCCACCACAGGAGACAGTCGATGTATCTCGTCGATGAATAAGACATCGTTAGGTTCAAGATTAGTCAGCATCGCCGCCAAATCGCCAGCGCGCTCTAACACCGGCCCGGAAGTCGAACGCAGATTCACTCCCATCTCATGCGCAACAATATGCGCCAATGTGGTCTTGCCCAAACCCGGCGGACCGAACAGTAACACATGGTCGAGCGACTCTTTACGTTTCTTGGCCGCCTCAATAAAGATTTCCATCTGTCCACGGATTTTGACTTGGCCGATGTACTCGGCCAATTTCTTTGGCCGCAAGGCGCGCTCGATGGTTTCTTCCTGCGTTGATTCGGTGCCAGCCGAAATCAGACGGTCGATTTCTTTCTCGGCGAATTTGTCGGTTTGTATGCTCATGCGACCAGTTTAGCTGAGCTGGTTTTACTCAGTTTTTCGAGAGCAATTTCAAGGCCCCGCGTATACCATCCGAGACCGTCGCATCGGGTGCCAGCGTCTTCATCGCGCCGAGCGCTTCACGTTCGTTGTAACCGAGCGCCAGCAAGGCATTGAGGATATCGCTAGAGGCGTTTGACGGCGTGTTGCCAGCACCAACTGACGGCACGCCTGAGGACGAGAATTTGGGCAAACGGTCGCGCAGTTCCAGCAGCAGGCGTTCGGCAGTTTTTTTGCCGATACCGGGGACTTTGATGATGCGGCCGACTTCTTGCATGGTCACTGCGTGGGCAAGTTCGGTCACTGTCATGCCCGAGAGCACTGCGAGTGCAGTGCGTGCGCCAATGCCGGAAATTTTTAGTAGTTGCCGAAAGGCTGCGCGCTCGGCTTCGGTGGAGAAGCCATACAAAAAATGGCCGTCTTCGCGCACGATAAGATGCGTAAACAGCGTGAGCTTTTCGCCGGTCGCTGGCAGGTTATAAAAAGTGCTCATCGGTACGTCAACTTCGTAGCCTAAGCCTTGCACGTCCACCGTAATTTGTGGCGGATTTTTTTCGACTAGCAGACCACTGATTCGTCCGATCATGAAGCTTCCTTTTGGGTGTATCGATTGTTGCTCATCTTGCCAGCACTTCACCTACCCGGCGTACCAAATTTGTTATCACCGCTTGCTGATCAAAACTGGCATATTTATCCGCAAAGCCCTGAGCATTTTGCCGGTAGCTTGAGTTACCCAATAGTTCGTTGACCGTCGGTATCAAATCGCCTACTGCTGCTTCCGGGCTAACCACGGCGCCAGCACCCATGTCGACGACACGACGCGCAACCAGGAATTGTTCGAGATGCGTTGGCAGCAGCAACAGCGGTTTGCCAGCCAGCAAAAACGCGGTGGTGGTGGCAAGGCTGGAATAAGTCACGGCGAGATCAGCGTCCCGTGTCATCTGATCGATATCGGCAGGCTGCGCGGCAAAGCGCAAATGCGGCGCAGAAAAACGTGCGACAAATTCGGACGAAATTTCCGGGAAATAAATCAAAGTCGAATGACCCAAAGCGTGCAAAGCCGTCAGCGCTGATTCCGCATGCACCGCTTCGCGCCGCAGATAAGCAAATATTTTTTTCTTCCCGGCGCCGACCACCGGCCAATCCAAACGTGCGCCGCCACCGGCGCTGGGCAAGCTGCCCCAATACCGCGCCGGGCCGCGATCTGCATAGTGATCGAGTTCAGGAAAGGAAACCAAGGACTCTTCAGCGACATCAAATAAATTCGCCAGATGTGGCAGCGGCGCATGGCCGAATCGCTTGAGCACGATATTGATGTTGCTCAGTGCAGCGGCATCCAAATCAACCAAGACTTGCGGCGGCAACGGCGACCAAGGCCGCATATTGGGCAACGGACTGTGTCGTGGCGGTACGGTGAAGCCATTGGAAAACAACATCACTGGCAATCCCAAAATTCGCGCGGCGAGCACTGCGGTCGGTGCGTGATCAGCCATTACCAGTTGTGCGCCGGTCAAACGCATCAACTCTGCCCAGGCGCCGACCAAACCGAACAAGGCTTTGGCATCGGCATAACCAAAGCGCAAGAGAATATCGGCATAGCTGAGTGGCGGTCCCGGGCGCGATAACTCCGGAATTACCGGCGCGGCAACGCAGGCGAAATTTTGTGAAGCCAAAAAATCACCCACCGATGCCGGTTGCGTTACTGCCCAATGCACCGCGTGGCCTTGGTCGCGCAGGCTGCGCGCCAGCGGCATGAAGGCTCCGACGTGACCCAAATTCGCACCGAATTCCCATGCGTACAAAATCGAAGCCATTACATTAACCTTCCGCCACGCACCCGCCGACCGGCGGTGACTAAATTGCCCATGCCTTGCCCGCCATGGGCGTGGCATATCGCGCAAGCCAGCGCATCAGCTGCGTCGCTGCTTGGTTTTCCCGGCAGCGCCAGCAAGCGCATGACCATTTGCTGAACTTGTTCTTTAGCCGCCTTACCCTGCCCAACCACTGCCTGTTTGACCTGCAATGCGGTGTATTCCGATACCGGTAAATCAGCGCTGACCAAGGCCGAAATCGCCGCGCCACGCGCTTGACCAAGCAGCAAAGTGGATTGCGGATTAACGTTTACAAAAACGATTTCCACCGCCGCTTGTTGCGGCTGATAGGTACTGACCACTTCGGCAATGCCATCGAGCAAAGATTTGATTCGCAGCGGTAAAGATGCGGTCGCATCGCTGGTGATGCAACCGCTGGCAACGTAGCTCAATTGCTTGCCGAACATTTCTATCACCCCAAAACCAGTCGAGCGCAGACCCGGATCGATGCCGAGGATGCGAATTGGCGGAATGGAATTGTCATGTTTCATTTGCGGGCAAGATACACGCCGCCGACCGCCAGCGCCATGCCCAACAACGCCAAGCCGGTAAGCGTCTCATTGAACAGCCACCATGCCATAAGCGCCGTGGTTGGCGGCACCAGATAAAACAACGATGCCACATTCACCGCGCCACCGCGACGAATCAACAGATTGAGCAGGGAAATCGCGCCGAGTGACAAAACCAAGATCAGCCAAGCCAGTGCAAAAATAAATTCGCCAGTCCATGACACCGCAAACGATTCTGTCATTGATGCGGCGATGGCGGTGAGCAATAGTGTTGGTAAAAATTGCGCGACTGCGCCGGTGCGCAAATCAAAATGCGGACAGAAACGCTTTTGATAAATCGTCCCGCTGGTAATGCCGAGCAGCGCCAACACGGCCGGCAGCAGGGCGCTCCAACCAAACTCCGTGCCAAATTTTGCCTGCACCACCAGCACCACGCCAAGGAAACCTAGCGCCAGCCCTAGCCATTGTTTGCGCGTGACCGATTCGCCCAGTAACCACCCGGCCACAGCCGCAGTGAGCAGCGGCTGTATGCCGACCACCACACTGGAAACACCCGCTGGCAGCCCGCGTGAAATTGCGACAAAAACACCACCGAGATAAATCGCATGTACCAACACACCGCTGACACCAATATGCAACCAAGCCCGCGCCGTCTTCGGCCAAGGTGCCCGCATCGCTGCGGCAACCGCAGCGAGCAGTACGATCACCACGGCATAACGCAACAATAAAAAAGTCAGCGGTTCGGCATGCGGCAAGCCCAGACGTGCACCGATAAATCCAGTGCTCCAAAGTAGGACGAAAAGCAAGGGCGCATAGCGCTGTAGTAGCGTCATTGGTGATGGGTTTTCAAATGTTCGCCTTTGGTGCGGGTACGGAATGGCCCGTTCACCGGCGACATGCCGTTAGCTGAGTACCCGCAGGTCACTCGTCGATCAGCGCCGTCGTATAGACATCCTGCACGTCGTCCAGACTTTCCAACGCATCAAGCAGTTTTTGCATCTTGATGGCATCGTCACCATCGAACTCGGTTTCATTTTCCGGCTTCATGGTGACTTCGCCGAACTCAGCTTTGAAGCCAGCTTTTTCCAGTGCGTCTTTGACGACTGAAAAATCATTCGCCGAGGTGATGATTTCTATCGAGCCATCTTCGTTAGTCGTCACGTCTTCGGCGCCAGCTTCAATTGCCGCGTCCATCAATGCCGCTTCGTCGGTACCCGGCGCGAATAGCATTTGTCCGCAGTGCTTGAACAAAAAACTCACGCTACCATCGGTGCCCAAATTGCCGCCATGTTTGACGAAGGCGTGACGCACATCGGCCACCGTGCGCACTTTGTTGTCGGTCAGGCAATCGACGATCACCGCCGCGCCGTTGATGCCATAGCCTTCGTAGCGTAACTCTTCGTAATTCACCCCGTCGAGCTGGCCTGTGCCGCGCTTTATCGCGTTGTCGATATTGTCTTTGGGCAGGCTTTGCCCTTTGGCTTTTTCTATCGCCAAACGCAGTCGCGGGTTGGCCGAAAGATCACCGCCACCCATTTTGGCAGCGACGGTTATTTCCTTAATCAACTTGGTAAATACCTTGCCGCGCTTGGCATCCTGACGCCCTTTGCGATGTTGAATATTTGCCCATTTGGAATGACCTGCCATGCTTTTTTCCTCGCTTTTCTGGCTGTTCTGGATTGCGCTAGCGTTGCCGCTTACAATCTGAAAATTCTAACATTTCAGGGCTTCTCGCCATGGTTGAACCTCTGTTCATCGCCCAAAGTAGCGACACGCAACTTTTCCTTTTGCCCGCGCTTGCCAATCGTCATGGTCTGATTACCGGTGCCACCGGCACTGGAAAAACAGTAACGCTGCAACGCATGGCTGAGCAATTGTCCTTAGCCGGTGTACCGGTGTTTCTCGCCGATGCCAAAGGCGATTTGTCCGGGCTTGGCGCGTTGGGTGTGGCTTCGGAGCGTTTGCAAAAACGCGTCGACCAAATGCATATCGGCGATTGGAAACCACAATCCAATCCGGTCGAGTTTTGGGATGTGTTTGGCGCGGCGGGGCATCCGGTGCGTGCTACGGTGTCCGACATGGGACCGCTGCTGCTGGGGCGTTTGCTCAATCTCAACGATACACAGGAAGGCGTGCTGCAATTGGTGTTTCGTATCGCCGACGACAACGGCATGTTGTTGCTCGACCTCAAAGATTTGCGTGCGATGGTGCAGCATGTCGGTGAGCACGCCAGCGAGTACAAAACGCAATACGGCAACGTCTCCGCCTCGTCTATCGGCATCATTCAACGCGGCTTGCTCACCTTGGAGGAGCAAGGCGGTAATGATTTTTTCGGCGAGCCTATGCTCGACATTGATGATCTGATGCAAACCGTCGATGGGCGCGGGGTGGTCAATGTCTTGGCTGCGGATAAGCTGATGAATTCGCCAAGGCTTTACGCATTGTTCCTGCTCTGGTTGTTGGCGGAATTGTTTGAGCGTTTGCCCGAAGCTGGTGATTTGCCCAAGCCGAAACTAGCTTTTTTCTTTGACGAGGCGCACCTGCTGTTCACTGATGCGCCACCAGCATTGCTGGAGAAAGTTGAGCAAGTCGTGCGCCTGATTCGCTCCAAAGGTGTCGGGGTTTATTTCATCACGCAGAATCCGCTCGACATTCCTGATACGGTGCTCGGACAACTTGGTAATCGCGTGCAACACGCGCTGCGCGCTTTTACGCCACGCGATCAAAAAGCCGTCAAGTCGGCCGCTGACACGATGCGACCGAACCCGAAATTTTCTGCCGAGACGGTGATCACCGAGCTGGCCGTTGGCGAGGCGCTGGTTTCGTTTTTGGATGAGCAAGGCCGGCCGACCATCGTTGAGCGGGCACTCGTTGCGCCACCGATGTCGCGCATCGGACCGCTGACACCTGAAGAGCGCCGCGCCGTTATTGCGGCGTCACCTCTGGCCGGCCACTATGAAAGCGCCGTCGATCGTGTCTCCGCATACGAAAAATTGAAAGGCGCGGCTAGCGCAAATTCGAATGCCAACTCGCCCGCTGGTTCGTCACTTGGTGCTGGTGACACGCCGTCAAATGCCCCGGCTGAAGCACCCGCGTCTACCGATACGGGTGGTGGATTTTTTGATTCGATTGGCGGCATGTTTGGTAGCAGTAAAACTTCTACCAGCGCACCCGCGCGCACTCGCGAGAGCGCGACTGAAGCAGCGTTCAAAAGTGCCGCACGCGCTATAGGTTCGCAAGTCGGCCGCGAAATCGTGCGTGGCGTGTTGGGTTCAATTCTCGGCGGACGACGACGCTAAGCCAGCCAAGATGTCGACCGCTTACGCCGCCTGCCCCAAATGCGGTCACCACCCGCCCGCGCCCATCGGGGCGATGGAAGCCTGTCCAGCCTGCGGTGTGTACATGCACAAGTGGCAACAGATTCAGGATGATGCGCAAGCGTTAATCGCTGACACCACGCCAGCCAACAAGCGCTCCCGCTCACGCGATGCAGTTGCCCTCGACGAATCGCAAATGTGGGGTGACGCGCCCGAGGCGTCTTTCTGGTCGATCTTGCGCCCCCCATACAACTGGCTGCAACTAAAAAACCCGGACGGAATCGAGCTAAGCGTGCGTGCGCTTGTCCTCGTGTTGTTGGCGTGGTGGGGATGGCGCATTGCGCGTTGCGATTTGGCCGAAGGCGAGATGATGAATAATTTCATGCACAACATCGTCTTGCCGATACACGAAGCCGGTCACGTGATTTTTATTCCCTTCGGCGAAGTTCCCACCATCGCGGGCGGTAGTTTTTTCCAAGTATTTTTCCCGTTTGCAATTGCCGTGGCGTTCTTGCTCAAGAACCGCGATCCCTTCGGCGCAGCCGTGTGTTTGTGGTGGACCGGCATGAGCATGATCGATCTCGCGCCTTACATTTATGACGCGCTGCATCCGCAATTGATGTTGCTCAGCGGCACTACCGGCGAAGACGGGCCGCATGACTGGATCTTTCTGTTTGAACGATTTGGCGGACTAACGCGTTCGCAGTATTACGGACGCGCTGTTCAAGTAGCGGGCATGTTGGTTGGCGCGTTGGCACTGGCTTGGGCTGCCTTAGTGGTGGGGCTGGCTTGGCGAAACGCCGCTAACAATTCAAATGACTGAATCCGAGCGCCGCATCGGTCTCGCGCTGGCAGGCGTTGCGGCGTTTGGTTTTTCGTTTAAAGCGATATTGATCAAGCTCGCCTATCCCTATGGGGTAGATGCAGTGACGCTACTGGCGTTGCGTATGAGTTTTGCGTTGCCGATATTTTTGTACGTGGGATTCACCGCCTCGCGTAGCGCACCGCCATTGTTACGACGTGACTGGGGAATGGTGATCGTGCTTGGATTATTCGGTTACTACGGCGCCAGTATTTTGGATTTTCTTGGATTGCAATATGTCTCGGCGGGTCTGGAGCGGTTGATTTTGTTTACCTATCCAACGCTAACAATGCTGTTCGGTTTGGTACTACACGGCACAAAGATTACACGCCGTGAATGGACGGCGATTGCTCTTTGCTATGGTGGAATTGCCATTGCTTTCACCCACGATTTGCGTCTCTCGGGTGATGTAACTGCCACGCTCATTGGCGCTGGCTTCGTGTTCGCTTCTTCGGTTTGTTATGCAATCTATCTCACCGGTAGCGGCGGCATGATTGCGCGCATCGGTGCGGCAAGATTCACAGCCTTGGCGATGCTGGTGTCGACCTTCGCGACGCTCGCTCATTTCCTGGCGGTGCAGCCCGTGGCGCGACTGACGCAGCCCTGGCCGGTGTACGCTTACGCACTGGCAATGGCGATTTTTTGTACCGCTGTGCCGGTGTTCGCACAATCAGCGGCCATCCGGCGCATTGGCTCAGGGCGTGCGGCGATGATAGGCATGATCGGCCCCTTGCTGACCATCGCCTTCGCCGCCCTGCTGCTAAGCGAGGGTTTTTCGGCCGCACAAATGCTGGGTGCGGCCTTGGTTATTGCCGGTATAACGGTGGTGAGTAGGAAATGATGCTGCGCATTGCGCCGTGCGGCGAATGATTCCGCTACACTCCACGCCATGAATCCTTCGCTCAGTTCTCTCGAAGCCCAGCTTGATTTGCTGCTTGAGCGTTATCGCAGCTTGCGTGGCGAGAATGCGACCTTGCGTGGCAAAGTCACCGAGCTTGAAGCCTGCAAGCGCGCCCTGCAGACCAAAATCGACATCACTGCGGCGCGGCTTGAAACGCTAAAAGCAAGTTTGCCGGTGGATTGAACATGGCCAACCAAAACACGCTCACCCTCAAACTGCTTGGTAAGGACTACAAAATCGCCTGCGCGCCGGAATCTCAGGATCGTTTGCGTGCCGCTGCAGACTTACTAGAGACACGCTTGCAGGCTATTGCGGCGACGGTCAAAGGCACCAACGAGCGTTTGGCGATGATGGCGGCGTTGGATTTGGCGCATGAATATCTTGGTGTAGCAGGTGTCAACTCGGAAGAAAAAAATACCGCTGTTGACAGTAGCGCAAATGAAAATCTCCAGCGTACAATCAATTCCATCGAGGCAAGAATTAACGTCGCATTGGAACAAGATTAAGTTCATTACGCGGCATTGATTTTCGGCTTCCCCAAAGTTTCCCCTGCGGTGTTCGACCAAGCTGCGCGTTCCTTGAACCAATGCCCATAGGCACGGTTGCCAACCAAACACGTCGCCGTTGTGATCGCTCTTCGTGAGTGAACCTGAAGCGGCTGGAAGACAGCCACACTGAACCCAGGTTCAGAGCGCCGGCCCAAAAACGGCACTCGCGGGGGAAACCCTCTTCTTCCAAGACAAGTTACCCCACGCCACGAGCGCGCATGTGACGCACCATCCGTCCGTGCTATCGGCATTTTGTCCCGTACTTTCATCCATTCATCGGATGGTCTTGGCAATCGCTAAAGTACTGGCTTATTGTGCCGCTAGTGGTGTTTTGCGGGTTAGCTTTTCCAGGCCGCGTATACTTGTCACCGCGTTTTTGTCAGCTAATTTCGCCATCGCCCCCGGTATTGGCAAAGGGAAAGCCATCATGATTCAGTCGTCATCGCTTGCAAACAAGCCGTTCTTTCGCCGCAGATCAACCTGGGTCGCGGTAGTCTTGGTGCTGGGTAGTGCTGGCGCGCTGTTCGCCTATCGCGCCGACATGACCGCCACCGCGCAAGCTGCGACAGAGGCGAAGAAAACTGATAAGCCAGTTACCTTGGAATTCGCTGCTGGCGATGTGGCGACGGTGAATATCCAAGCCATCGAACGTACTGTAGCGATCTCCGGTTCGCTGACACCATTGACGCAGTCTCTGGTGAAGTCGACAGTTCCCGGTCAGGTCAAAAAAGTGCTGGTACGCGAAGGGCAGACTGTCAAAGTTGGCGACATCGTGGCTGAAATTGACACCACCGACTTGCGCGCACGGCTGGACGCGGCGCAAGCTGATCACGAAGAGCGGCGTTCGCGTTTGACCATCGCGGCAAGAAATCGCGACACCAATCAAGCGCTGCTCAAACAAAATTTCATCTCGCAAAATGCCTACGATCAAACCCAAAGCACCTATCAAGGCTCGGATGCGGCAGTGCGTTGGGCCGATGCCCAGGTACGAATGGCGACCAAAGCGATGAACGATGCGGTGGTGCGTTCGCCGATTGCCGGCGTGGTAGCCAAACGCATGGTCAATGGCGGTGAGCGCATCACACCGGATGCGCCGATTGTGAATATTGTTGATTTGACTCGCCTCGAATTGGAAGCCTCAATTCCCGCCTCGGATGTGCCTAGCGTGGTGCTTGGGCAAACCGTACGTTTCCGTGTCGATGGTTTTGGCGAGCGGCAATTTGAGGGCAAAGTTGAGCGCATCAATCCAGTTGCCGAACCCGGTTCGCGCGCCATTAAATTATTCGTCGCGGTGCCCAATCCGGACAACAGTTTGAAGGGCGGGATGTTTGCCGAAGGCGTGGTGGCGCTCTCACAAACTGTCGCCAGTCCGGTAATTCCGTTCAGCGCAGTGTTTGAAGAAGCCGGGCAGTCGTATGTGTTTAGCATCGAAGACGGCAAGCTGGCAAAACGCGCGGTGAGCGTCGGTCAGAAAGACGAAGTGAGCGGGCTGGTCGCGGTGAAATCCGGATTGAACGAAGGTGTATCCGTGGTTCGCATACGCATGACCGGATTAAAAGTTGGCGCACCCGCGATGTTGAAAACTCCCACACCGACGGTAAAAAATGACGGCGTGTCACCAGCACCAACTGGCGAGAAAAAGAGCTGAAGGCTTCTAGCAGCTAAGAATCAGAAAGGGAAAGTCCCATGTGGATAACCAAAACTAGCATTCAGCAACCCGTTTTTGCCACTATGGTGATGCTCGCCCTCACCGTGCTGGGGATAATTTCTTATACGCGACTAGGCGTTGAACAAATGCCGGACATTCAAGTGCCGGGAATTTGGATGCAGGTCCGTTATCCCGGTGCCTCGCCCGAACAGGTCGAAGCAGATTTGGTCAAACCGCTGGAAGAAGCCGTGAACACGGTGAATGGCGTGAAGAACATTTTCACCAATTCATTTGAAGGTCGCGCCGAATTGTGGACTGAGTTCAATCTTTCCACCGACATGACCAAAGCGATTCAAGACGTGCGCGACAAAGTGGCGACCATCCGGCCAGGCTTTCCGCGCGATGCGAAGGATCCATTGATCGTCCGCGGGCAATTCGACGGCGCACAGCCGACTTCGACCTTCGGCGTGTTGTCCACCACGCGCAGTTTGCGTGAGCTATCGGTGTTCGCCGATCAACAAATCGTCAAGCGATTGCAGGGCGTATCTGGCGTCGGACGTGTCGATCTGGGTGGCGCGGTGCATCGCCAGGTCACCATCAATCTTAAACCGCAGCAAATGCTGGCGTACCAAATTGGTGTTGACGAAATCATTCGCGCGATTCGCGAAGTGAATCAGGATTTACCAGCCGGCGCATTGCGTGCCAGCGCGCAAGAACAAATGGTACGGGTAGAAGGCAAGCTCAAAAGCGTTGAGGCGTTCAAACAAATCATCGTCGCACGTCGCGCTGGCTCACCGGTCATGCTCGAACAAGTCGCCAATGTCAGCGATGGCGAGCGTGAAGAGCAATCGATTGGCCGCATTAACGGCCAACCTGCGCTGACGCTCAATATTTTCAAAACACAAGATTCAAACTTGGTTGCGGTTGGCGATCAAGTCGCGCAAGCGGTCGAGCAGTTACGCAAAGTGTTGCCGCCGGATGTCGAAATTCGTTCGATTTCGGAGAACTCGCAGTTCGTCAAAAATTCACTCGATAGCGTCAAGCGCACTATCGTTGAAGGCGGCATGCTCACCATCCTGATCGTGTTTTTGTTTTTGCATTCGTGGCGCAGCACCATCATCACCGGCATCACTTTGCCAATCTCGGTGATCTCAACTTTCATCGCCATGTATGCGCTGGGCTTCACCATTAATTCGGTGACGCTGATGGCTTTGTCTTTGTGCATCGGTTTGCTGATTGACGATGCGATTGTGGTGCGCGAAAACATCGTGCGGCATTTGGCGATGGGCAAAGATCACCGCACTGCGGCTCTGGAAGGCACGCAGGAAATCGGTCTTGCTGTCTTGGCGACGACCTTTGCAATCTGTGCCGTGTTTATTCCCGTGGCGTTTATGAGCGGAATTATCGGCCGCATCTTTTTCCAGTTCGGCATCACTGTGACTGTCGCCGTGCTGGTCTCATTGTTCGTCAGCTTCACGCTGGACCCGATGCTCTCTTCCATCTGGAAAGACCCCGCCGAATCACGCTTTAGCCGCTTTCCGTTGCTTGCGCGAATGATGGAAGCCATTGAGCATCGCGTCGATTGGTTGCATGCGGTCTATGGTCGGTTATTGACCCGAACATTGGCATGGCGAAAAGTTACCTTGGCAATTGCGCTAGCGATTTTCGGCGGCAGTATTTTTCTCGTGCCACTGGTCGGTGGCGAGTTCTTTCCAAAAGTCGATGAAGGTGTTTTTAATCTCACCATCAAAACACCGGTGGGTACCAGCCTGACTTACACCGACAATAAGATCCGTCAGATTGAAGAAGCCATTCGTTCCTTCCCCGAGATTGAACTGATTAGCACCACGGTAGGCAACAACAGTCGCAATCAAGCCGAGATTTTGGTCAAGTTGACCGATGCCAAAATCACTGGACGACGCACACAAAAAGAAATCGAATCCGCCGTGCGCGAGCGGCTTAAAGGCATTCCGGGCATAGAACCTTCGGTCGGTTTCGATAAGCCGATCTGGATAAATCTGATTGGCCCGGCCTCAGATCAATTGCCACAATTGCTAGAAACCATCATGGCAAAGGTGGGTGCAGTGAAAGGCGTGGTCGATCTCGAACACAGTTTGCAAGCGGCCAATCCGGCGGTGATCATCAAGGTCAATCCCGCTGTCGCTAGCGACTTGGGGCTGTCGGTCGAGCGCATCGGTGCAACCCTGCGGCCGTTTGTGAATGGCGACCAAATCAGCACCTGGTTAGCGCCTGACGGTCAAAACTATGATGTCAGCGTGCAACTGCCACAATCAGGTCGCACCAAACTCAGCGACATTGGCGATCTCTACATTTCGACCAATCGCATGGATACCAACGGCACGCCGGTAATGGTGCCGCTGCGGCAAGTGGTGGAATTCATTCCGGCAACCAGTCCAAGCGTCATCAAACGACAAAATCTTGAGCGCCGCGTTGGTATCTACGCCAACGTCGAAGGCCGCCCCACAGGTGACGCAGCGAAGGAAGTAAAGAAGGTGGTGCAAGCCATCGCGCTGCCCCAAGGTTATCGCTTTGACATCAAAGGCGAAGCCGAGCAAAACGACGAAGCCGGTGGCGCCGCCATCGTCGCGCTGATCCTCGCCGTGGTGTTCATTTACTTTATCCTCGCCTCGCAATTCGCCAGCTTTTTGCAACCACTGGCGATCATGGCTTCCTTGCCATTTACCTTGGTCGGTGTGCTCATCGCGTTGATTGTTACCGGCTCAACGATGAACATGTTTTCCATCATCGGCTTCATCATGCTGATGGGATTAGTGGTCAAAAACGCGATTCTGTTGGTCGACTTCGCCAACCAATCGCAGCGCAGCGGGCTGCCGCAAATCGAAGCCGTGCTGATGGCTGGCCAAGTCCGTTTGCGTCCCATCATCATGACCACCATGGCGATGATATTCGGCATGCTGCCAATGGCTATTGGCATGGGCGAGGGCGGTGAAACACAAGCGCCGATGGGCCGCGCGGTGATTGGCGGATTGATTACCTCGACCTTGCTGACCTTGGTCGTGGTGCCGGTGCTCTATACCTATCTGGATAATTTGCCGCGCTGGTGGAAACGCAAATTCGGCGCGGCAACGGAGGTTGTCATCGCGCCCGAAATAGCCACTGCCACTCGCGATTCGTGACCCTGAAAATCACCTTGTAGGTCGGAATTCATTCCGACGCGGAGGTGATTGAAACGCAAAGGTGTCGGAATGAATTCCGACCTACAAGATCGGTTCATATAACGGCGTGTGGCCGGTGAACGGGCCAGTCCCTCGCCAGCACCAACTGGCAAAACACCACCAAAAACAAAAGGCCCGCGCGGGCCTTTTGTTTTATTGATTGTCGCGTCACTCGGTCGGAACGAATATCCAAGCAAGTAGATAGATCAACAGGCCGCAACCGCCGAAGATCAAAAGTATGCAGAACAACAAGCGCCACAACCAGGATTCCATCCCCGTTGATTTAGCCAAACCGCCGCATACACCAGCGATCCATCGATCATTGCTTGAGCGCCGAAAGGCATTCACCGCCGCGAAATTCGCATTCGCGGTTGAAGGACTTGCCGAACTGGAACCACCGATAATTTTTGCCTTCGCCTGCGCAAATTCCTCATCCGTCAAATTTCCACGGCCGCGCATTTCTTCCAGCTTGGCCAGTTCATCAGCGATATTCATTTGATTTTCCATATGATTAAGTTGGTTAACGATAACGCAATTTCAGCTTACAGTGGATTACTTCTGATTGCGGCTAGACGGCGCGAAGCTAACCGTGTTAGGCGTAACCACGAAGCGACCAAGGCTCTCGACACTCGCTTCCATCGTCGTTGACTGGTGAGCAAGGTCTTGCACAATAGTGGCCGTCTCAGCGGCAAAAACCATCGCCGTAGAGGTCGAAATGAGCAGAGCGGTCGTCATTGCTGCAATGGTCCGGTAGCTGTGTTTGTAAAGATTCTTGGTCATGATGTTTCTCCTTTTTTCCAACGCTATTTGCTTGCGATGAGTGCAGATTAGGGAGAGATAAGGCGCTTGCACACCGGATTGCGATGAACGGCTATTCTGCTTACCTGAATTGTCGAATTCCGATGTCAAAACGTCCCCATCAGCCACAGGAAAGTCCATGCGCTACTGGTTAATGAAGTCCGAGCCCTCTGTAATTGGTATCGATCACCTGTTGGCGATGCCCAATCAAACCGTCGATTGGTGGGGCGTGCGTAATTACATGGCGCGTAATTTCATGCGCGATCAAATGAAGGTCGGCGACGGCGTTTTCTTCTACCACTCATCCTGCCCCGAGCCGGGCATTGCTGGTTTGGCGGAAGTAGCGACCCTGGCCTATCCCGACCGCACGCAGTTTGATCCGGACAGCCCGTATTTCGATCCAAAGGCCACGCCGGAAAACCCGCGCTGGATGAATGTCGATGTACGCGGCCTGAAGAAAATCAAGCTGATTGATCTGGCCGAACTGCGCGCCCACCCGGAACTGGCGAATATGCGCGCCTTGCAAAAAGGTAATCGCTTGTCGATCACGCCCATCGACCCGGCGGAGTGGAAGTTCATCACCAAGAAGCTGGTGAAGGCGGCGAAATGACGATCTGGTGGTTGGCCTATCCGCTGCTCGGTGTATTCGCCGGATTCGTCGCCGGCTTGTTTGGTGTCGGCGGTGGGCTGACGATTGTGCCGCTGCTGTTTATGGTCTATACCGCGCAAGGTTTCCCGATTGAACACAGCATGCATCTGGCGCTCGGCACCTCGATGGCCACCATCATGCTCACCTCTATCGCCAGCACCCGCGCGCATCACGAACATGGCGCCGTGCGCTGGGATATCGTCAAGCGCTTTGCGCCTGCCCTCGTCATCGGCACCTTATCCGGCTCACTGTTTGCCGGACTAATTCCAACAAGGCCGTTGGCGATGATCTTCACGGTGATTGTGTATTACGCCGGCATTCAAATGATGCTGGACTTCAAACCAAAACCGCATCGCCAGCTGCCGGGTACATTAGGCATGGCAGGTGTCGGTCTCACCATCGGTGGTGTTTCAAGTCTCGTCGCTGCAGGTGGTGGATTTCTGACCATTCCCTTTATGGTGTTCTGCAATGTGGTGATTCATCAGGCGGTGGGTACTTCGGCCGCA
The DNA here is from genome assembly GCA_016721505.1 of Rhodocyclaceae bacterium. Lineage (GTDB taxonomy): Bacteria > Pseudomonadota > Gammaproteobacteria > Burkholderiales > Rhodocyclaceae > JADKHX01. The sequence continues at coordinate 42,697 of JADKHX010000020.1, forward strand.
CTCGGATTTCCAATTGCTGTAGCAGGGACCATTGGCTATCTGATGAGCGGATTGAAGGCATCCGGCCTGCCGGAATATTCACTCGGCTTTATCTATCTGCCGGGATTTATCGGCGTCGTGGCGATCAGCTTCATGATGGCGCCCGTCGGTGCGCGCCTCGCGCACCAGCTACCGGTCAAACAATTGAAGCGCGGCTTCGGCGTGTTTCTGGCGCTACTCGCGACCAAGATGTTGCATGGGCTGCTGACCAGCTAGTTTGCGCCGTAGGTCTGCCGCAGGATATTTTTCTGCACTTTGCCCATCGCATTGCGCGGCAATTCGGTGACGAAATGGACGCGTTTGGGAATCTTGAAGTTCGCCAACTGCGCTTTCAGCACTTCGACGATAGTGCTCTCTGAAACAGATAGCGTGTCACCAGCACCAACTGGCGTTTTTCTAACCACGACAGCCGTCACCGCCTCACCAAAATCCGGATGCGGCAGACCAATCACTGCAGACTCGAGCACACCCGGCATTGCATCGATCAATTCTTCGATTTCTTTCGGATACACATTCAGCCCGCCGGTAATCACTAGATCCTTCGAGCGGCCGATGATCGATATGTAGCCATCTTTGCTCATCCGACCCATGTCACCGGTTTTGAAGAAACCGTTCGCGGTGAATTCTTCTTTGGTTTTCTCCGGCATCTGCCAATAGCCGACAAAAACATTGTCGCCGCGCACCTGAATATTGCCGACGACGTCATGCTTGAGCAGCACAGCGTCGTCATCGACGATACGAACTTCTGTCCCCGGCAACGGCAAACCCACCGTACCGCCACGACGCTCGCCGATATACGGGTTGGAGGTAAACATGCCGCCTTCGGTCATGCCGTAGCGCTCCAGAATGGTGTGGCCGCTACGTTGCTTGAATTCGTCAAAGGTTTCTTGCAACAGCGGCGCCGAACCTGAAATGAAAAGCCGCATTTGACTGCAGCATGCGCCACCGAATTCCGCGCTTTGCAACAGCCGCACGTAGTAGGTCGGCACACCCATGAACACAGTCGATTCGGGGAGCAGTTTCAAGGCGCGCGCCGGATCAAATTTGGGCTCAAAAAACATCGCCGTGCCGTTCATCAAGACGCAATGACAAGCGACAAATAATCCATGCACATGGAAGATCGGCAGCATGTGTAGCAGCACATCATCCGGCCCGAAATGCCAGTAAGCGTGCAGGGTCTTGGCGTTCGCCGCGAGGTTGCCGTGGGTCAGCATAGCGCCCTTGGAACGCCCCGTAGTGCCTGAGGTGTAGAGAATCGCAGCGAGATCATGGCGCTTGCGCTTCAGCGTCTCAAAGTCGTCAGAGTAAGGGGCTGCCGCATCTATCAACGAGCCCGTTCCTGAGTCGGTGAGTTCAAGCACATGCGCCACGCCAGCGGCCTTGGCAAGTTCATTGCCCAAGGCCAATGATTGTGTGCGACAAACGAACAAACCTGGCTTCGCATCGCCCAAAAAGTACTCGATTTCGTTGCGCTGATAAGCCGGGTTGAGGGGCAAGAAGACCATACCGGCGCGGATGGTCGCGAGATAAAGCACCAGCGCTTCGGGTGTTTTTTCGACTTGCGCAGCGACGCGATCGCCGCGCTGCAAACCCAGCGCCACCAATAGATTCGCCATGCGTGCTGACGCGCGATCGATGTCGCCATAGGTCCACACGCGACCATCGGCGAGGATCATGCAAGCGGCCGCTTTGTCTTTTGGAAATCGCGATGCGAACAGCGCGTAAAGGTTCTTGTTCATCGTCTTTCCAGCGGTTTCATTTCACATTATTTGGCAGCCACAGCGCGATTTCCGGCATCACCGACAGCAGGAAAATTGCCAACACCATCAGCCCGATAAACGGCAGCGTGCCCCAGATAATGTCGCGCAGTTTGATGTCCGGTGCAATTGAATTGATAACAAAAAGATTCAAGCCAACCGGCGGATGAATCAAACCCATTTCCATCAGGATGGTCATGATCACGCCGAACCAGATCAGGTCGATGCCATGTGCCTTCAGGGCCGGCAGGATGATCGGCGTCACCATCAGAATGATCGCCACCGGTGGCAGAAAGAATCCCAGCACCACCAACAGAATATTGGTCGCAATAAAAAACCCCCATTTGCCCAGCGGCAGCGCGACCATCCACGTCGCCACTTCCTGGGTGATGTGTAGATAGCTCATCACGTAGGTGTATAAAAAGCTCATCGCGATGATCATCATCACCATGGTTGATTCGCGCACCGTGCCGCCGAGGATGACTTTCATATCGGTCCAGCGCCAGCAACCATAGATCACCATCACCATCAGCAGCGAAGCGAAAGCACCAATGCCGGCGACTTCCGAAGGCGTGGCCCAGCCGCCATACAGGGCGACCATGATGATGACGATGATGGCGATGAACGGCGCCAGCCTTGGCAAGGTTTCCAACTTTTCGCGCCAGGTAAAAATCTCCTCGCGCAGAATCTCGGTGTTGTCTCCCTGCAGTCTTGCGCGTGCCTGCTCGCGGCGGAATTGAATCACCACCCAGACAATGAAAAGCGCGGTGAGCAGCAAGCCGGGGCCGACACCGGCCATGAACAATTTGCCGATTGATTGCTCGGTCACGACGCCATACAAAATCAGCGTCAGCGAAGGCGGAATCAAAATCCCCAGCGTACCGCCTGCCGCAATGATGCCCGCCGCCAAGGCAGACGAATAGCCGCGCTTGCGCATTTCGGGAATGCCCGATGAACCAATCGCCGAGCAAGTGGCCGGACTTGAGCCGCACATCGCTGCGAACACCGAACAGGCCAGCACATTCGCCACGCCCAGCCCACCGGGAATGCGCCCCATCCAGCGATTAAGTGAGGAATACAAATCGCCACCGGCGCGCGACTTTCCAATCGCCGCACCCATCAGAACGAAAAGCGGAATAGTCAGCAGCACAAAATTGTCGAGTTCCGAATACAGCGTCTCGGCCACCAGCGAAACGGTTGCGGCGGGCATGTAAAGCAGCATAAACACCAGCGCCACGCCACCTACCGCAAACGCAATCGGCATGCCGGAGAACAATGCGATGAAGGTCGCCGCACCAAACATCAACCCGATCTGCAAGGTGCTCATTCTTCGTCCTCGCGATGCAGATGCAAATGATCATCACCAAGTTGCACCAGCATTTGCATCGCCAGCATGCTCATGCCGACGGCCATGCACAGGTATGGCGGCCACAGCTTCGGCCCCCAGGCGGTATTGCTCATCTTGCCATCGGTCCACGCTTCGTAAAAGAAATGCCACGCGTGCCACGCGATAAATATGCAGAACGCCATCGACAGAATATCGCCGAGCGTATTGCGCCAGCGATTCGCACGCTCTGACAGCAAGGTGTCGAGCACCTCAATGCCGACATGGCCGCGTGACGCTTGCGTGAACGCCGCGCTGAGGAAGGTCGCGGCGATCAACAGCATGATCGACATTTCGATTTCCCAGTCGGTCGGCCAGCCGAGCCAATACCGCACGACCACTTCAAACACCAGAATGCCGCTGCAAATCACGATCAACACGCCGGACAGATAGCCGGTCAGCGTGTTGATCGCCGTGATGGCGCGACTAAAACTTTTCCAAAACTTGCGCACCGGCTTACTTCACCGACAACGCCATTTCGAACAGCTGTTTGCCGTTTTTGACCTTCTCTTCGAAGTCCACCCAGGCCGAGCCCTTGGCTGCTTCGCGCCATTTATCAAACGCGGCCTTGTCCATATCCGAAACTTTCAGCCCGGCCTTGGTAAATACCTCGACCACTTTCTGGTCATCGGCCATCGCTGCCTCCATGCCGAATTTCTCCAGTGATGCGCCAACTTCCATCACGATTTTCTGTTGTGCCGGAGTCATCTTGTCGAAAATCTGTTTGGACATTAACAGCGGCTCAAACATGTACCAGAACGCATACTTGCGCCCGGTCGTCAGGAAGTTAGATGTCTCGTGCAGACGGAAGCTGATCAGCGAGGTGCTCGACGTAATCGCGGCATCCAGCACGCCGGATTGCATCGCGCTGTAAATCTCGTTCGACGCCACATTGGTCACCGCGCCACCCGCCGCCTTGATCATCATGTCCATCTCGCGGCTGCCACCACGCACCTTCATACCTTTGGAATCATCCGGCGCGATCACCGGTTTGCCTTTGGAAGCGATTCCACCGGCCTGCCAAACCCAGGTAATGATCTTGACGTTGCGTTCATCAAGCAAGCGCGTCAGCTCTTTGCCGATCGGCGCATCTTTCCAGCGCAAGCCCTGCTCGTAACTGGTGATTACGGCTGGCATCAGCGTCAAGTTTGCTTCGGGAAATTCACCACCGGCATAGGCCAGCGGATACAGAGACATATCCAGCGCGCCGGTCGACAGCGCCTTGTACTGAGGCACCGCTTTCATCAAGGAAGCTGCTGGATAGATTTCAAACTTCAGGGAACCGTTGGTGCGCTTCTCGACTTCAGCGGCGAACTTGCGCACTAGTCGATCGCGAAAATCCCCCTCGTCGATGGTGCCGCCGGGGAATTGATGTGAAATTTTGATGGTCTGGGTTTGTGCAAGAACAGCGTTGCTGGCGAATCCAAGAACCAGAGTGCCAAACAGCGCGAGTGCGCCTTTCAAGTAAGTGCGTCGCATGATGAATCTCCTCGTTTAGTTTTTATGGCTTGCTTCGTCGGCGATTGTCGGCCTCCGGCGTATGTGCAAGATACCGCAGCCATTGCAAGCGTCAAGCCGTAATGCAATAACAAATCAAAAGTCACAATCGAAAACGCTGCGAATGGTCAAGTAGGTCGGAATTTATTCCGACGTTTTTTGCATCAGCCGCTGTGTCGGAATAAATTCCGACCTACAAATGCGTGACGATCATTCTGTTACCAGTTGGTGCTGACGAGACGCTGTTAGATCCTACAAAATCGGCATCAATTGCGAAAAATCATCCAGCGCCGGATAGTCGCCAGTGCTTTTTTCACGCCGTGTGGTATCCGGCTTTTTTACCGCCACCAAATGGGCGATGCCATATAGCCGGGCCGAGTCGAGCACGGGTAAGGCGTCATCCACCAACAGCGTGCGCGCCGGGTCGAAGGGTTCAATGGCTTGCAGACGTTGCCAAAACGCCTGTTCTTCTTTCGCCGCACCGAGTGCATGCGAGCTAACGATATTGTCGAAATGCGGCGTCAGCCCCGTGCGCGCCATTTTCAGCGTCACGCTTTTGTGATGTGCGTTGGTCGCCAGCACAATGCGCCGCCCGCTGGTCCGCACGGCCGCCAGAAAATCCACCACGTGTGGATGCACGGCAATCAGGTGCGCGACCTCTTCCTTCAACTGCATGATGTCGACTTCCAGTTCCGTCTGCCAAAAATCCACCGAATACCAATCCAGCGTTCCGGCACGGGAATGAAACTTGGCGATCAATTCCTCACGCACGGCTTCCGGCGTGGTCCCGCGCGCAGCGGCGTACTGGCGCGGCAAATGGGTCTGCCAAAAATGATTGTCAAAGTTCAGATCCAACAAGGTACCGTCCATGTCGAGCAGCACGGTGTCGATCAAATTCCAATTAACCAGCGCCATGGCTTTGCCCTATTTGCCAGTAAATTTCGGCGCACGCTTTTCAGAAAACGCCGCCAGCCCTTCGGCGTAATCCGCGCTGGCCAAAAACGCAAACGAGTCGCGCTTTTCTTGTTCGCTCAACGGCTCGCCAGTGAGTAGCCGCGCTATCCATTGCTTGTGCCAACGCGCCACCAGCGGCGCGCCGGCCGCAATGCGCCGCGCCGTTGCGGTAGCTTCTTCGATCACCGCCGCATCCGCCACCACGCGACTGAGCAATCCCTTGGCATAGGCTTCGGGCGCACCAAACAAACGTCCTTCGAGCAAGATCTCCTTCACTACCGCCGGCCCGGCCAATTGCAACAAGCCATTCATCTCGCCCGGATACATCGAGAAGCCCAGCTTCAAAATCGGCGCCCCGAACTTCGCGCTGGTCCCCGCGATGCGCAGATCGCAGGCACAGGCAATTTCCAAACCGCCGCCGACGCACGGCCCCTGAATCGCTGCGACGGTCGGCAGCGGGCATTGCTCGATTGCGGTCAACGCCTCGCCCACCGCCTCGTGGTACCCCAGCGCCAAATCCACCGTCGCGCGCGCGGTGCGGAATTCCTCGATATCGCCACCCGCCGCAAACGCTTCACCTTCGCCGCGAATGATGATGCAGCGCAAGTCAGTGCGCGCCGATAGCTCGTCCATCACGCGTTTGAGCTGGCGCCACATATCGCCATTGATCGCGTTGAGCTTGTCGGGATTGAACAAAGTCAGCGTGGCAATCGGGCCATCGTCTGAACAAAGAATTCTTGGAGTCATATCTGCTGCGGTGTTCATCGTCATGTCATTTGTTTGCAAAAACTCTCGCGCCCGAAAAAAATCAATCCTGAAGCAAACACCACCGCCAAAAAGATGAGGGTGAATCCGGCCTGATACGCGGCGGCGTCGAACACCTTAACACCACCCACCAAACCGCCCTGCCAGCGCTGATCAAGCATCCAACCTACTGCCGGCTGCAACATCATGCCGCCCATCAATGGCCCCATGTTAACCACTCCCGACGCCGTGCCAACCAATCGCGGCGGCACCGACTCGCGCGCCCAGGCAAAACCGATGGTGATATTGCCCAAGGCAAAGCCCGTGGGGATCAACAGTGTCACCAATAACCACAGCGGCAGGGGCAAGAAAAAGATCGCCGCCCAGCCCATCAGCGCGACGCCGGAGGCCATCAAATACAAGCGTTTGCGCCGCCCCTGACGTTGCGACCACGCGCCCAAGGTCGGCCCGCCCGCCGCCCATGCCACCAGCAGCGTCGAGGTAATCGCCGCTGCGCTCAGGGCATCCAGCCCATGCACCTGACGCAAATACGGCACGCCCCACAGCCCGGCAAACGTCAGCACCGCGCCGGAGAAACCAATCGGCACCAGCGTAATCACCCAGATATTGCGGTACGACAGCACCTGCATCAACCCGCGCCAAATCGAAGTTGGTTCAGCCGCTGCTTGCGTTGAAGCGTGGTCATGCGACGCATCATGGAAATAGGAGGCATAGCCGCGCTCCACAGGATCGTCGCGCACCCACAGCCAGATCGCCAGCGCCAGCAGCGCCGTCAGCGCGGCCGTCACCCCCATCACGCCGCGCCAGCCAAACGCCTCTACCAGATAGCGCAAGGGCACCCCCGCCACCACCCCGCCGCTAACGCCCGTCAGCAGCGCCATGCCCGCCGCCAGCGCATAGTGCTGCGGCGAAAACCAGTGATTGGCCAGCTTCAACATTGACACAAACGCCACCGCCACCGAAGCGCCAATCAACAGCCGTCCCGCATTCGCCCAAAAAATATCCGGCGCCAGCGCAAACACCGCCGACCCAATCGCCGCCACCGCCGCACCCGCCGTCAGCAAACGCCGCGGCCCCCAGCGGTCGGCAATCACTCCAGTCGGAATCTGCATCGCGACATAAGAATAAAAATAAAACGCCGACAAATTTCCCAGCGCCGCCCCGCCGATAGCGAAATCCCGCATCAACTGATCCGTAATCACCGCCGGTGCAACGCGTTGGTAAAAGCCGATCAAGTACAGCATCGCGCCGAGACCCCAGATGGTCCAGGCTAGTGAGGGTGGCGGATGGGGTTTGGCGCTGGTCATTCGGGGGAGTATGGTTTCTGAAGTTAGCGCATAAGATGACAACTAAGCAATATCTCGAACGGGTTCTAGTTTGAAACATTCGACGAAGACTTAGCGATTGCTCCTAGCTGGACGGAAATTACGTCTGGACTGTTGTTGACTGCGTTAATTTCCATTTCCGCGTTCCGTACTCGCTGTCGTCACTGACACCAATCGGCTTGCGGCGACCAACGGCGTGTAACCAGCACCAACTGGCGCGTTATGGCAGACCGACAGGGTTCGCAACGATAGCTTATTCCGCTATCGCGAGCTCACGTGGCTTCGGCTTCACGACAGCCGATTTGGCTAATTTGGCATTTGCTCGTTGCTTGCCTTTTAGCGCTTCAGGCTCCAATGCGTTGAGCACTCGCACCAATGATCGTCCCACCGCGTGTGCCAAATTCACTGGCACGGCGTTGCCGAGCTGTTTGTACTGCGAGGAAATCGGCCCGACAAATTCCCAGTCGTCTGGGAAGGTTTGGATGCGCGCATATTCGCGCACGGTGAGTGGGCGTGTTTCATCGGGGTGGCAGCGTTCCGTTTGTTTCTGTGCAGGTGCGCAGGTAAGCGTGAGGCTGGGTTCGTCCCACGCCAAACGGCGCGCCATACCGGTTTTTCCACCGCCGAGAAAAAAGCTTTTCATCATATATTCGCGCTGCAATTTCTCGGGCAAATCGCGCCAATAACCGCCTGGCGGAACCTGCGCCAGCACTTTGGCTTTTTTCGGCGGATATTTTTACCCATTGAGTCGGGGACATTGCAGGGAAATAATTCTCCTGCTTTCAGCGCGTCATTCATCGTCATGATGCGCTCAAACGGCGATGGCCAATTAAATGTGGCAGCATTTGCTAGGTCATTGCGAATGCCGACCAAAAACAATCGTTCGCGCTTTTGAGGTACGCGATAAAACATTGCTTTGAGTATAACGCGGCTCGACCAAGGTGTAGCCAAGTTCTTTAATCACATCGCGAATCGCGTGGAGCGTTGCGCCGCCGTCGTGATTAAGCAAACCGCGCACATTTTCGGCCAGTAAAACTCTTGGATTGCTTTCTTTGACGGCGCGGGCAAATTCAAAAAACAAGGTACCGCGCGTGTCCTCAAACCCCAAACTCTTTCCGGCGTAAGAAAACGACTGACACGGAAATCCGCCTGATAAGACATCAATTTTGTTGTGATACGCCGTGAAATCTAACTTGGAAATATCGCCATGAACAACGTTCCAATGCGGGCGATTTTTGCGCAGCGTGTTGCAGGCGTGCTTGTCAATTTCGTTCAACATCACCGACTCAAAACCAGCCTTTTCCATGCCTATTGCCAAGCCACCCGCACCCGCAAAAAGCTCGACTAAGCGAAATGGTCGTGCAGGTTTCGTCGTTGATTCTGCTTCCCAACTGTTGCTAAACAGTTGTTGCGCTTGATCGAAAATTTCCAATTGTGACTTGTGATAAACACGGTAGTTGCTTCTGTCGTCGCGATCAGCGACAAGCGTGCCGTTGTCATCCCAGCGACGCAGTGTTTCTTTTGAAATACCCAAGATATCGGCGACTTGTGAAATTGAAAAATATTCCGCACGATCTTCCATTTGCCGATTCCTTGTCTGAGTCAAACATTACACATGGTTATTACTGTAAATTTACTCAGCTCTCGTGTCAACAGTTATTTCTTTGCCGGTTTGGCGTTTGCCGACAACTCAATAATATCTTCATGCTTTGCCAGAGTATTGATCACGAGATTGAGCTCGTCGCGATAGTTTGAACTGGCGGCTATCGAGCCAATGGCGGCAACCAAATCTAGATAGAAATTTTCGTCGCCGGTTAGTCGGTGCCAGAAGTCCCGTGCCGCAAGTACTGGGTAATGGTATTGCGATTGAATACGTTTGTAGTGCCCATTGATTTGTTTTTGCTCGCCATAAATCAGGCCGACCACCATGTCGTCAAATGGAATTTTTAGTCCATTGGTTTGAGCTAATTTAATGACACCGCGAAAATGCCCTGCGATGGTTTCTACATCGTCTTTGTTAATCGTGTCAGGGCCAGCTTTGATCTGACAATACTTCTTCCGCCCATCTACTTGGTCGATAAATTCAATATCAATGCCTGTTGTCGTGCTGGCAAATCCTTCGAGCACCGTGGACGTGAATTTTTGAATATTCGTGCCGAACGAGGTCGTAATGGAGGTCGACAAAACGCGCGGATACACAAGTGCTTTGGCAATGCTCTCAGGCTTGGAATTTCCGGTCAGAAAATTAGCCAAATAGACAGCGAGAAATGGATTGATATTGAACTCTCTCGGATGCACTAGCTTCTGTGTGTTCCGTGCGTGATTCTCGACAATCGTCGAACGGAACCATGCTTGTGCCTTAAGGAAAATCTGTTCTCTATCCGGACTCATATTGACGACACCTTAGTTGTTTGATGACGGCGTTTTACCAGCACCAAAGTCGAATTTACCACTCAACGCTGCAGGCCGCTGACCGTCCACGCGCCTGCCATGACTTGAATAAATCGGCGTGGTTCACCAAGTCGGACGGAGAGTTTGGCGGCTTACGGATGTCAGTAGGGCGTAAACGGTTTACTCAATGTATTGAGTATTTTTACTCAATACATTGAGCGAACACGTGCCACAGTATCTTGTGAAAACTTGGGTTGCCGGTCGGTGTCGCGCCACGAAAATCGTTTTTCAAGAAACTTAACGCCGTGTCACCAGCACCAACTGGCAAATTTACAACTCAGCTTTGCTCCCATGGCAAACCGTCAAAGCGCCAGCCGTTGAGCGCGCCGCGATGGTGGGTTTCGTTTAGTTGGCCTTCGAAGCCGTGGAGGACATTGATCACGTCGGTGAAGCCGGCGGCT
>JADKHX010000021.1 GCA_016721505.1 Rhodocyclaceae bacterium
TGCTACGCCAACAATCACGATTACTAATGGATTGGTGGGCAATGAAACAGTTGGTGTCAGCGGAACGGCAACCTTCAACAGCAAAGATGTTTTGACAGCCAATCTCGTCACAGTAACCAGTACAACCCTTACTAACGGTGTGAGTAGCGGACTGGCCAGCGACTACAGTCTGGCCGTCGGTCAAACCGATGTCTCGCACATCACCCCTAAATTCCTGACCGCCAGCCTTTCTGGCATCGCCAACAAAACCTATGACGGACTGCTCAGTGCGACTGTAGCGACGAGTCTGGTTGGTGTGCTGCCACAGGACGCGGTAGCCGGTGTCGCCAACGGACTTTACGCTGATCGCAATGTAGGAACAGCTATACCGGTGACTGTTACAGGCATCAGTTTGAGCGGTGTCGACAGTAGCAATTACCTCGCTACCTTGCCCAACAATCTGGCAACCACCGGCACTATCACCCAATTAGCAATGTAGATTGGGTTGGTGGCGCGACAGGTAATTGGTCGCAGCGTCAAATGGGCGCTTTCGACTGATCACGCAAAGATCGGCGCAAATTCCTGATGGCGTCAACGTCGCATCTGTGTCAATTCCAACGGGCGCAAACGTGATATTTGACAGCGCGGTGGGTGCCACACCTGAAGCCGATCACTGGCCTCGGGCGGCTCAGCATGAATAGCGGTACGGTTAACGGTCAATGGCACCCCCTCATCACCGATGCATATATCCAAACCGGCGGCACTCTTGGCGTTGGTGGCGATATGAGTGTGCTGTCCAACCAACTCTCGAAGGCGAGTGGCGCCACAGGTAGCTTAGCGCTTACCGGTGGAACTAATGTGATCAACATCGTTCAAGCGGCAAACAGCGGCAATTTGGTGTTCTTTGACGATAAACCGCTCAGGTTGGGAACCGTAACGGCGTATGGTGGCAGCATCAACATCGATACGATCGGCCTGCTTCAAGTTCTTGGGACGATCACCGCGCCAGCGACAAGCATTACTAATGGAAGTGGCGTGACACAAACGAGCGACATTAGGTTAGCGGCGCATAGCCCACTGACCGTCGACGCTCCAATCACTGCCAGCGGGAAAATTACCCTCATCGGTGGCGCCACTATAGGGACGGGTGACAATGTTACGATTAACGCTGCGGTTACCTCCACTGCCGGCGGCAATATTTCCGTACAAGCAGGTGATAACGTAGTCCAGAACGCTAATCTTTCGACAAATGGTGGCGCCATCACAACGACGGCTGAAACTGGCAATCTAACGATGGCAACGTCGGCGCAGTCGAATTCCGGCGGCGGGGCAATTGCCTATAACGCACCGGCCGGAAATCTGACCACTGGCGGCATCAATGCCGGAACCGGTTCAATTTCGATCGATGCCGGCAGCAACGTCGTCACTAATGGCGTGATTGCGTCTAGTGGCAGCGGTGGAACGACGATTAAAGCTGGGGGTGGCTTGGCCATTAATGCAGCTATAAATGCTAGCGGCAACGGTAGTATCAATGTGTCTGCAGTTAAAGACGTGGCACAAAATGCCAGCATTAGCTCGCAAGGTGGCACGATTGCGGCAACCGCGCTTACTGGCAATGTGGTTATGGCGCCAACGGCCAGTACCAGTTCCTACGGCGGGACGATTACTTACTTCGCGCCGGATGGCAACATGACACTTGCCAAGCTTGATGCTGGACCAACCGGTAATATTGAGTTGGACGCGATGGGAAGCATTGGGCCAGCGCTTGGACTAGTTGGTCCTATGCTGACCGGTGCGGCGGCGTCTATTGAAGCCGGTGGCGATGTTGTCATCACGCAAGCGCTCAAGCGCATCGATATCGATACCCCGGGACGTATTACCTCGACTGATACGGTAACCAACACGACGATCTTTGTGTTGTCCGATGTTGAGCAAGCTGTGGCGGCAACTTCTACCGACACATCTACCCAATCCTTAATAGCAGCGACTGAGGATGCGCGTACAGCGGTAGGCGATAACACGCTAGGCATTGGCGGTCAAACCGTCGCCGAAGCCGGTGCAATTGCAGTTGCGACAACAGGTGGCACGAGCGGTAGCTTTGGCGAAGACAAAAAATCCGAGGAAGAGAAAAAGAAAGAGGCTGAAGCCAAGGGCACGGGTGGCGATTCTGGAACAACAGGGTCAGCAGCAAAGGCGGTCAAGACCTGTACCTAATCGTCTCGGGACGGCGTATCGCCACACGCGACGGCGCACAGCGCAGCCTTTACGCGACCGCCTTGTCTCTGGTAGTTTCTGGTTTTGGTTTGTTTCATCAGCACCAACTGGCAATACGCCTCGCGAGCAAAGAATATTTTTTGCCGCTACAAAAAAAGGGAGCCTCGGCTCCCCTTTTTATTACCCAATTTATATCTACTCAGTGATGATGCCCATGTTCGCCGTGCACATGTCCGTGTGAAAGTTCTTCTGCGGTCGCGGCTCGAACATTGGTTACAGTGCAGGCAAAGACAATCGCCACACCGGCGAGCGGATGATTACCGTCAACCACCACTTTGTCGTCGGTGATATCAGTAATGGTAAAAAGACGATCATCGTCGCCATCGTCATCTTCGCTGCCACGTTCAAACTGCATACCGACTTCAATATTCGCTGGAAATAAATGGCGTTCTTCGACGTTAATCAATTCGGCGTCGAAATCACCAAACGCGTCTTCTGGCAGCAACTTGACTTCAAGACTGTCACCGGTCTTTTTGCCTTGCAATTGTTCTTCGATGCGATCAAAAATTCCGCCATAACCGCCGTGCAAATAAACCATCGGGTTTGCGCCTTCATCGACGGAATTACCGTCGCTATCGGTGACTTTGTAATTCAAGGTGACAACAGAATTTCTAGCAATAAGCATGGTGCGGCTTTCCTTTTGTGACATGGCCACTCAGGCCTTTGACTAACTGATAAACCTCTGCGGCATGCCCCTTTGGGCGAATGTCATAGAGGGCATGGCGGACGATTCCGTCCCGATCGACTACAAAGGTGGAACGAATCACACAGAGTTTTTTGTGACCATCCTTTTCACGAAACTGACAGACGCCAAATTTGCGGCATACATCGCCCTCCTCGTCTGACAACAAGCGAACTGACAAGCCATGTTTATCGCGAAAATCCGCATGCGATAGACAGTCATCGCGCGACACACCTACCACCACACAATTGAGTCGCGCGAAATCTGATTCGTGATCCGAAAAATCTGCCGCTTCCATCGTACAAAGCGGCGTGTTATCACGAGGATAGAAAAAAAGAACGGCATGCTGATGGCCGCGCAGTTTGCTGAAATCAAAGAGTTCCATGTCAGCATCTGGCAGGGTAAATCCTGGTGCCATCGTTCCGCAGTTCAGCATTGCGTTCTCCCCGATTACATCCAAAACATCCAACTACATTTCATTGTAACCGACTCAACGCCATGAATCTGACACAACAATTTCTGCACCGCAAACCTGTGAATTTAATACAACGTGCACACCCTATTGACCACCAAGCATACTCATAAAAATTCTCGAATCAGCGCAATTTGATTCGCGTGTATCAACGTGGGCGCATGGCCGACGCCGAGGATTTCGTGCACCGTGGCACGCGGCCCGCGCTGGGCCATGCTCAGCGCCGTCTCACGAGTGAGCAAATCCGATTCTGCGCCGCGCAGCAACAATGTCGGACAAGCGATGGCATCGTACAAAGGCCACAGTTCCATGTCCTTGCCAGCCGAGACTTGCATCGCGGCGCGAAACGGTTCGGCGATTTTCGGGTCGTAGCAAAACTCAAATCTTCCAGCGGCATTTACGCGCAGCAAAGGCACGGTCAAGCGCCGCCATTCTTCATCTGTATGTGCACCAAAAGCGGGCGACACCGCACGCACAAACGCCACAGCTGCGTCGATGCTATCAAAGGCCGGTGCCTTGCCTAAATATTCTGCGATGCGTGCAATTGATACTGCGGTTACCACCGGGCCAACATCATTGAGCACCAAGCGCGACACCGGCGTATCAGGTTGTGCGGCCATCGCCATGCCGATCAAACCACCCATCGAAGTGCCGACCCAATGCACCGTTGTTGCATCCGCGTTTGCGTTAATTCGCGCCAACAATGTGGTCATATCAGCCGCATATTGCGGCACGCCGTAGAGCAATGGATTACGCAACCAATCACTCTTGCCGCGCCCGACCACATCAGGGCAGACCACGCGATATCGATCACTCATCGCGCGCGCCAAGTCGTCGAAATCACGGCCACAACGCGTCAAGCCGTGCACGCACAACAGCACGCGCGGATTATCCGCATCACCCCATTCAACGTAAGCCATATTGTGAAAACCGGCAGCACTCAAGCACTGCACTTTTCCTTCTCGCATTTCTGTCATTGCTTTCTCCTGTGTCCCAACGGCGTGCCATCAGCACCAACTGGTGACTTCTTGCTAAACAACCAAACACGGCTCCTGCATCCGCGCGATTTGTTCGCGCAATTCCAGAATGCGATCTTGCCAATAACGTGGCGTATCAAACCATGGAAATGCCGCAGGAAATGCAGGGTCATTCCAACGCCTTGCCAGCCATGCCGAATAATGCAGCAAACGCAAGGTTCGCAATGCCTCCAGAATTTGCAACTCTGCTACATTAAATTCTCGAAACAATCGATAGCCGCGCAACACATGGGCAAGTTGCACGGTCATTTCTGGTGGCTCGCCACTGAGCAACATCCACAAATCCTGTATCGCCGGACCACTACGGGCATCATCAAAATCAACGAAATGTGGTCCACCAAAATATTCACCTTTGGGGCTAATTCGCTCGGGCGTCCACAACACATTGCCGGCATGGCAATCGCCGTGCAAACGAAGCGTAGTGAATGTTCCAGCACGCTCAAAACACGCTTCAACTTCATCGAGCGCTGCGTCGGCGACATCCATCCACACCGATTCAAGATCGGTTGGAATCACGCCATGTTCGAGCAACCAATTACGAGGCTCGTAGCCAAATGTTTCTATGCCCAATGCATCACGCGCAGCAAACGGTCGCGCCGCGCCGACGTTATGCATCCGCGCCAGCAAACGTCCCATCCATTCCAAAACTTTAGGCTCGGCAAATTCCGGTGCGCGCCCGCCCTGTTTCGGGTAGGCCGCAAAGCGAAACCCTGCATGATGATGTAGCGTCGCGCTACCAATCGATAAAGGCGCAACCACTGGCAATTCAGCCGCAACCATCTCGGCGACAAATGCGTGCTCCTCCAAAATCTGCGCATCCGACCAACGCTCCGGGCGATAGACCTTGACCACCAACGAAGCATTGTCAGACGCCGCGTCGTCCATACCGATTTGCCATACCCGATTTTCATAGCTATTGAGCGCCAGCAAACGCCCATCCGGATGCAACCCGAGGCTTTCAATAGCATCGAGCAACACGGTTGGATTTAGCGTGGCGAAAGGTGGCTGTATGCTGTGCGCGGTCATTAAGCGATTATCAATCATGCCAATATCGCCGTGCGATATCGCGTTGATGCACTAGCTTCACGCTGTCGTTCGACAAACTCACCTGCACCGCGCCATCCTTATCCGTGCGGTGCAAATTTGCGCCGCTGGCAAAATATCGCGCGACCACATCGGCTCTTGGGTGACCAAAAGAATTGCGATAGCCAACCGGAAAAATCGCTTCGCGTGCGCCAACGGCGGCGATGAATTCGGGCGTTGATGAAGTGCGGCTGCCGTGATGTGGTACGACCAAGACATCTGCGACTAGCGATTTGTCACGGCGTGCTACCAGCGCCAACTCGCCGACGGCTTCAATATCCGAAGTGATCAGCAGATGTTTCCCCGCCGCCGAAATTTTTAGCACGCAAGCCAGATCATTGGTCACATGATTGACCCGCTCAGCGATTAACGCCTCATCAGGATGCAGCACTTCAAAGCGCACACCATCCCATTCCCACGCCTCACCCGCGACGCAATCAGTTTGCTTGATCGGCTGTGCTGAGAGCGGATGTTCAAACGGCAGTGAAGATTTAATCTGCGCCACCGGCACCATCGCCAGCACCGATTCTGCACCGCCAGAATGATCGCGGTCGGCGTGGCTAATTATCAACATATCCAAATGCCGCACGCCGATTGAGCGCAAGTAAGGCACGATGATGCGATTACCGCTATCGGCATCCGCAGAAAATGCTGGCCCCGCGTCGAACAATAAATCATGCGTCGCCGTTTGCACATGCACCGCCAACCCTTGGCCGACATCGAGCACGGTAACGCTCACCGCATTCGTATCGGGACGCTGCGGTGAAAAGCTCAGTAAGGGAATGAAAGCCAATATCCCCAGCCAGCGTGCCGGAAATCCGTATGGCAATAACGCCCACGCGCCGCCCAACAAGGCAGCTATCACCAGCACCATAGGGGGTGCGGCTTGTTGCCAAGTGGCGATTGGTAAATGCGCCAGAAACTGCATCACCCACATCAGCAATTCGGTGAGCCAATTTGCCAATGGCAAAAGCATACTCAAAACGGGTATCGTTGCCGCGACTGCCAATGGCGTAATGACGATGCCCACTAGCGGAATCGCAATCGCATTGGCTAGCGGTGAGACCAAGGAAAACTGCTGAAACAGCGCTAGCAAGGCCGGCAACATTCCCAGCGTCACCGCCCATTGCGCCCTACCCCACTCCTTGAACCAATGCATCCGCTCGCGTGCGCCGCTACCCACCAAAAGCAACAGTGCCACCGCACCAAACGATAACCAAAACCCTGCGGCGAGCACTGCCCAAGGGTCATACAGCAGCACCACCAAAAGCGCCAATGCCAACACGCGACTAGGCGCCATTTCTCGGCGCGCGAGGTTTGCTAATGCCACCACGGCCAACATATAGAGCGTGCGTTGTGCCGGAACTGCAAAGCCCGCCAACAAGCAATAAGCAAAGGCCGCCGCAAGCCCGCCAATCGCCGCCGCATGCTGCACCGGAACGTAGAGCGGCAAGACGCTAGACCGGCGCCATAACCATGCCGATAAGAAATAGGCCAGCGCCGCCAGCATGGTGATGTGCGAGCCGGAAATACTCATCAAGTGGGTGATACCAGTGCGCGAAAAAACTTGCCACAAATCCGGTGCGATCGCCTGCTGATCGCCAATGGCCAGCGCCACCAAAATTCCACCATACGGCGCGTCTGGCAGTGCCGCGAGAAAACGATCGCGAATGTTTTGCCGCACCCGTTCAACCAGATAACCAGGCCGCCAGACTAATTCATCGAGCCGTTCCAAAGTATGCGGATCGCTCAGGCGCACACTGCCGGTGGCACGAATATCACGCTCAAGCAACCACGCTTCAAAGTCCATGCTATTGGCGTTCACATTCCCATGTGGGCGCTTGAGCCGCACGGTGCAGCGCCAACGCTCGCCAGCACGTGGGCTCGCCAATTCAGCATGCGGATTGCGATTCCAGGTCAGCGAAATATGCGATGGAACTGGAACCGTCGATGCCTCCACATCAAACTCAAAACGCAGCCCGCGCTCCATGGTTTGCGGCAGACTCGCCACCACGCCAGTCATCGAAATTTCAATACCTTCGTTAGCCAACGGCAAAGCATCGGCCATCCGTGTATGTGCCATCGCAGCGGCCCAGACAAAGCCCAAGGCGAGACCGGACAAACTCAGCGCCAAGTAAATAATCCGTGGCGATTGTGTAAGCCTTCGCCATCCCATCGCCAATAAACCCAGCGCAAGCCCCAGCCATAGGCAATAGGTCTCCGGCAAGTCAGCCTGCTGCTGCAAACTTGCCACGCCCAGCGCAAAGAAAATCACAAAAATTCGCATGACTTGATTAGAGCACGCAACGAAAATGTGGACGAAAAAAAGCCGCATCGCTGCGGCTTTTCTTGGTCAAGCAAAAAGGCTTAGTGTTCGCCGAGCACCGACACAGTGATCTTGGCGATCACATCGTGATGCAATGCGATGTCAATGTGCGTGTCGCCGATGGCTTTAAGTGGACCATCGGGCAAGCGAATTGCCGACCGATCAATCGTGATGCCTTGCGCTGCCAAAGCATCGGCGATGTCAAAGTTGCTGACCGAGCCGAACAAATGACCATCGAGACCGGCTTTGCGGGTGATTTGCAGCATCAAGCCGTCAAATTTGGCAGCTTGCGCTTGCGCTGCGGCCAACACGGCAGCTTCCGCTTTTTCAAGCTCGGCACGCTTTTCTTCAAACACTTTGCGATTGGCTTCCGTTGCCCGTTTGGCTTTGCCAGTGGGGATCAGAAAATTGCGTGCGTAGCCGTCTTTGACTTTGACTACATCGCCCAAACCGCCAAGGTTCACAACCTTTTCCATCAGAATAATTTGCATGGTCGATTCCCTCGTTTATTGATGCAGATCGGTGAATGGGAGCAGCGCTAGAAAGCGTGCGCGCTTGATGGCCGTCGACAGCTGACGCTGATAGCCGGTCTTGGTGCCGGTGATGCGTGCCGGCATAATCTTGGCGTTTTCGGCGACAAAGTCTTTGAGGATTTCTACATCCTTGTAATCGACTTCTTCGATTTTCTCGACGGTGAAACGACAGAACTTACGGCGCTTGAATAATCCGCCGCGACCCTTGTCGTCCTTCTTTTTTGCGCCCAACTTACCTTTTGGTTTAAATGCCATTTTCTATTCCTTCCACAAATTCAATTGTCGTTACGTGCAGTACCGGTGTCCTTCGTTTGAGACTACGCGCTGCGAGAAATCCACTGACCAACACACTTGTTCCCTGCTGTCCTTCGGCCAAAAGCAAGGCCGGAGTTCCTGCAGCGATACACGCCATTTCGCATTCAACCGTTCTGCTGGTTTCGGCCTCAATTTGCTGTGAGACGTGACCGACTACAAATTCCAGAACCGGTATTCCTGCGGGGGTGTATCGAAGTGCGCCGCGTTCAAGCAAACGTCCTGCTAGCTGTATCTGATTGGTCGCCAGCTTTTCGCCAGCGCCTTCAGCCAACTGCGTGCGCTCAAGCGGCTGGGGCAGCGGCGACCTCCGTGCGGTTTTCGGCGTTCAGCGAACGGGCTTTATCTTCCTTCATCATGACTGACGGCGTATTCACGCCCTTCTTCATTTTGATGGTCAGATGACGCAATACAGCGTCGTTGAACTTGAATGCGTTTTCAAGTTCGGCCAAGGTCTCGCCGTCGCACTCAATGTTCATCAACACGTAATGCGCTTTGTGAACTTTCTGAATTGGGTAAGCCATCTGACGACGACCCCAATCTTCAAGGCGATGGATCGCGCCGCTCTTGGCAGTGACCAGCGTTTTGTAACGCTCGATCATCGCCGGAACTTGCTCGGACTGATCCGGGTGGACGATAAAAACTATTTCATAATGTCGCATGCATTCTCCTTATGGGTAGAAGCCCCCTCGCATGCGAGGCGAGTGGAGCAAGGTGGAAAGACCGCCATTATAGCCGCCCGACGGCGCTTGAGCAAGGTGAATCCGGCTCGTAAATCGAAAGCTAAAACCGCTCGCCGGGCCGCAAAAATCGCCATTCACCTAGCGGCAATTCCCCCAGCCGAATCCGCCCGATGCGCACGCGCTTGAGCGCAGTGACGCGCAATCCAACCAGTTCACACATACGCCGGATCTGCCGTTTGCGACCTTCGTTCAACACGAAGCGCAGTTGATCGTCGTTGGCCCAGCCGACCTTGGCTGGCTTGAGTTGTTTGTCGTCGAGCGTCAATCCATGATTGAGCAAGGCCAAGCCGCGCTCGTCAAGATTGCCCTCGACGCGCACCAGATATTCCTTGTCGACTGTCGAGTTTTCACCAATCAACTGCCGCGCCACACGGCCATCCTGGGTCAGCACCAGCAAGCCCGTCGAATCAATATCCAGCCGCCCGGCGGGCGCCATGCCTTTCAAATGCAGCGAACGAAATCGCGGTCTATCCTCGGGTATTTGCGTGCGCGGCTCGATCAACACCAAGGCCGGTTGATGGCCGTCTTCAGCTTGCCCCGACACATAACCAATCGGCTTATGCAAAATCACCGTCATCTGCTGATTTTGATTAGCTTGCGCCTCAGGTGCCAGGGTAATCACCGCATTAGGCGAAGTGCGCGTACCCAGTTCGCTCAAGCGCGTGCCATCGACAAATACTAAACCGCGCTCGATATAACTATCCGCCTCGCGCCGCGAACACAGACCGCGCTCGGCCATCAGTTTGGAGACGCGAATTCCCGCCGGGTCGCGTTTTGTGTCGTCGGGATGCGTATCATTCATAGTCGTCAATTCTATCGCTGCGTGCCCCGGAATATGCTCAGTTATCGCCACTCGTATCACGCCGGCAATCATGCCGATGTGCTTAAGCACACCGTTTTGATCCATTGTCTGGACTACCTGAACAGCAAAGACAAACCTTACGCGGTGGTCGACACCCATGCCGGCGCAGGGATTTATTCACTTGAAGCCGAACATGCCGAACGCACCGGTGAGTACAAAAACGGCGTTGGCCGATTGTGGAATCGTAAGGACATTCCAGCAGCGCTAGAGCCCTACCTCGCCGCCATTCGCGTACTAAATCTCGGCGAAAAACTCCGTCGCTATCCCGGCTCACCGTGGTTGATTTCACATCTCGCGCGCGACCATGATCGTTTACGATTTTGCGAAATGCATTCGACCGATGCCGCACTATTGCGCCGCGAATTCAAAGGCAAAGCACCCCGTGTATTAGTGGAGCAACACGACGGTTTCGAGACACTCAAAGCCGCGCTGCCGCCACTATCTCGACGCGGATTGGTGCTGATTGATCCATCCTATGAAATGCAAAACGACTACACCCGCGTTGTCGCGGCAGTCAAGGATGCACTCAAACGTTTCGCCACCGGCACGATTTTGATCTGGCACCCATGCATCGCCGCGCTCGATGCCACCACCTTACCCGAGCGACTAAAAAAGGCTGGCGCAACAAGCTGGCTACACGCCCAACTCAAAGTCGCCGCGCCAGCACCACAAGGCCGCGGCATGCACGGCAGTGGCATGTTCATCATCAATCCGCCGTGGACTCTGGAAGCAAAATTGCGAGAAGTGCTACCGTATCTGGCAGAGATTCTGGCAATGGATGAGCGCGCGGCGTGGACCTTGGATAAGTTTGAACAAGGTGTGGCAGAAAATCCGTAAACGACGGCGTGTGGCCGGTGAACGGGCCATGCCATCACCAGCACCAACTGGCAAAACTCAGCGCAAGTGCGCCCCAGTCTTCGACTGCAAGTAGTCCAGGGTTACGCCTGGCGCCAGTTCCACCACCCGCAGGCCATCTTCCTCAACATCCATCACTGCCAAGTCGGTGATGATGCGATCAACCACGCCCTTTCCGGTCAGCGGTAGCGTGCAGTTCGGCAAAATTTTGAAATCTTCGGTGCCATTTTTTAGTTTGGCGACATGCTCCATTAGCACCACCACGCGCCGCACACCGGCGACCAGGTCCATCGAGCCGCCCATTCCCTTAATCATCTTGCCGGGAATCATCCAGTTGGCCAAATCGCCCTTCTCGCTCACCTGCATTGCGCCGAGGATGCTCAAGTTAATTTTCCCACCACGGATCATGGCGAAGCTGTCGTGACTACCGAAGATCGATGAACCGGGGATGGTAGTCACCGTCTGCTTGCCGGCATTGATCAGGTCAGCGTCAACTTCGTCATCAAACGGAAACGGCCCGATGCCGAGCATGCCGTTTTCGCTTTGCAGCCAGACTTCAATATCCGCCGGCACATGATTGGCAACCAAGGTCGGAATACCGATGCCTAGATTGACATAGTAACCATCGCAAAACTCTTTGGCCGCTCTTGCTGCCATTTCATCGTGATTCCAGGCCATGATTAGTCCTCAACTCGTTCGCTAATGGTGCGTCGTTCTATGCGTTTTTCGGGATGCGGGTTATGCACGATGCGATGCACATAAATCCCCGGCAAATGAATTTGGTCTGGGTCGAGTTCGCCGGTTTCAACGATGTGCTCGACTTCGACGATGCAGACTCGCCCCGCCATTGCCGCAGCCGGATTGAAGTTGCGCGCGGTCAAGCGAAATTGCAAGTTGCCGGATTTGTCGGCGATATGCGCCTTGACCAAGGCCACATCGGGCAAAAAGCTACGTTCCATGACATAGGTCTCACCATCAAACTCGCGTAACTCCTTGCCCTCGGCAACCACCGTGCCGACGCCGGTTCGGGTGTAGAAAGCTGGAATCCCTGCCCCGCCAGCACGCAGTTTTTCGGCCAGCGTGCCTTGTGGAGTAAATTCAAGCTCCAATTCGCCGGTCAAATATTGCCGCTCGAATTCCTTGTTTTCGCCGACGTAGCTGGAAATCATCTTTTTGATTTGCCGTGTCTCCAACAGCTTGCCAAGGCCAAATCCATCGACACCAGCATTGTTGGAAATCACCGTCAGATTCTGCACGCCGCTGTCGCGCAATGCGTCAATCAGCGCCTCGGGTATCCCGCACAAACCAAAGCCACCAACTGCCAGTAGCTGGTTGTCCTCGACAACGCCCTCAAGTGCCTCGGCGGCATTCGCAAAAATTTTATTCACAGCGCAACCCTCGTCATTGCAATCCGACGATGGTAGCAGATGGGATGCGGTGGACGTTGAATCTTGGTGTCCATTTTGAATTTCATGCGACTTATAATTCTGCGTCACTTCACGGCGGACGAAAATACTATGGAACGCGAAGCAATGGAATTTGATGTCGTCATTGTCGGTGGCGGCCCGGCCGGACTTTCGGCAGCGATACGACTCAAGCAAATCAACCCCGATATCAATGTCTGCCTTATTGAAAAAGGCAGTGAAATTGGCGCCCACATTTTGTCCGGCGCGGTGATGGACCCGCGTGCGCTCAACGAGCTTTACCCAAACTGGAAGGAACTCGGCGCGCCGCTGGAGACCGCGGTGACACGCGACCGCGTGACTTTTCTAACGCAATACGGATTCGTCGATATTCCTAATCTGGCTGTGCCGGGCTGCATGCTTAATAAGGGTAACTACATCCTCAGCCTGGGTATGCTTTGCCGCTGGCTCGCTACGCAAGCCGAAGCGCTAGGCGTGGAAATTTATCCGGGATTCGCTGGCGCGGAAATCCTCTACGACGACAAAGGTGCGGTGCGCGGGGTTGCCACCGGCGATATGGGCGTTGGGCGGGATGGACAACCGACCGATGCCTTCGCTCCCGGAATGGAACTCGTCGCCAAATACACCTTGTTTGCGGAAGGTTGTCGCGGGCATTTGGGCAAACAGCTCGAAGCCAAGTTTGCCTTGCGCGCCGAATCGGATCCACAAACGTACGGTCTTGGCGTCAAAGAATTATGGGAAGTTCAGCCCGAGCAATTTGAAAAAGGTCTTGTCGTTCATAGTGCTGGTTGGCCAATTAAATCAGATACCTATGGCGGTGCTTTCATGTATCACTTTAATAATAATTTGGTCTCGATTGGGTTGGTCGTTGGTTTGGGTTACAAGAATCCCTACCTGTCACCGTTTGAGGAAATGCAGCGCTACAAGACGCACCCGCAGATAGCGCCGATCTTCAAAGGCGCAAAACGTTTGGCCTATGGCGCTCGTGCGCTGACCGCTGGAGGCTTGCAGTCCTTGCCGAAACTCACCTTCCCCGGTGGCGTGGTGATTGGCGACGATGCCGGGTTTTTGGTCGCGTCACGCATTAAAGGCAGCCATTCGGCGATCAAGAGCGGCATGCTCGCCGCAGAGGCCGCCGCACTAGCCTTGAGTGAAGGACGCAGCGGCGACGAGCTTACGGCCTACCCAGAAGCTTTCAAGAATTCGTGGCTGTTCGAAGAACTGAACACCGCGCGCAACTTCAAACCCTGGATGGCCAAGGGTTTTTGGATCGGCTCATTGATGTTTGGCATCGACCAGATGATCCTTCGCGGCAAAGCGCCTTGGACGCTGGCGAACCACGCAGACCACACCAAGCTGCTTCCTGCTGCGCAATGCGAACCCATCGACTATCCGAAACCAGACGGTGTGCTAACTTTTGACCGCCTCAGTTCAGTATTTTTGTCCAATACCAATCATGAGGAAAATGAGCCCTGCCACCTTCAATTGCGTAATGCAGCTGTGGCGATCGAAACCAATCTGGCGATTTACGACTCTCCGGAACAGCGTTATTGCCCGGCTGGCGTGTATGAAATCGTACGTGACGAGGCCGGACAAAATCCGCGCTTGCAAATCAACGCGCAAAACTGCGTGCATTGCAAAACCTGCGACATCAAAGACCCAACGCAAAATATCAACTGGGTGGTGCCACAAGGTGGCGAGGGACCGATTTATCAGCAGATGTAGACAACCGGTCGCTCCTAACAGCGGCCAAGAAGCACTGCTTCGAGCCTGCGCAGCGGGTCGGCTGTACTAAGCCGACACTGCGCACCAATCCAACTGGCGGAAAACGAATACTCATGAAGATTTTCATCACTGGCGCATCAGGCTTTGTTGGTGGTGCAGCAAGCCGACGATTGATTGCCGAGGGTTGTGAAGTCGTCGCGATGTCGCGCTCAGAAAGCAGCGATAAGAAAATCAGCGCACTGGGTGCGACGCCATCACGCTGCGATTTAGACAGCATTTCGCCGGCGAACATTGCAGGCTGCGACATCGTCATTCACGCTGCTGCACATGTCGAAGCGTGGGGAGACGTTGATGCGTGGGACAAAGCCAATGTGCAAGGCACCAAAAATGTTTTAACCGCCGCACGTGCTGCGGGGGCAAGCCGCTTCATTCATATAGGTACCGAGGCAGCGTTGGTTCGCGGACAAGACTTGATCGATGTGGATGAAACCTATCCGCTCGCTTTTGATAGTCCGTTTCCCTATTGCCGAACCAAAGCGTTGGCCGAACAAGCGGTGTTGGCGGCGAATACTCCCCAGGGAAACTTCACCACAATCGTCCTGCGCCCACGCTTCATTTGGGGGCCGGGCGACACTACGATTTTGCCCAGCATTCTAGAAATGGCTGCCGCAGGAAAATGGACTTGGATTGATGGTGGTGCAGCGATGACATCGACGACTTACATTGAAAATCTCGTCGATGCAATTTTGCTGGCGCGCGAAGGCGGCAAGTCTGGTGAAGCCTATTTCATTCTTGATGAAGGCACGCGTACGATGCGAGAAATCGTCAGTGGCATGGCGCTGGCGCACGGTGTAGTACTGCCAGATCGATCCATGCCAGGCTGGCTGGCACGCGGAATCGGTTCCACTCTGGAATTCAGCTGGCGGATTTGCGGCATCAAATCCAAGCCCGTGCTCACCGCCCATGAAGCGATGGTGATGTCACGCCATTGCACATTAAATGGGGCAAAAGCAACCTGTGACTTAGCTTACCGTCCATCGGTCAGTGTTGCTGCCGGGCTTGCGGCGATGAAGCCGTAGTCGCTTTTACTTGTGCCCGGGTGCATTGCCAACCTCAATTTTTCCCTTCATTCCTGCATCAAAATGCCCCGGTTGCAAACAGCCGAAATTAACTTTACCGGCTTTTGAAAACTGCCAAATAATTTCCCCTGTACTGCCAGATTGCACCGTGACCATATTCGCCTCCGCGTGCTCCATCTCCGGAAATTTTTGCATTAACGCTGCATGTGCTTTCAAATCTTTGCTCGTTCCCAAGACCATTTCGTGCTTAAGCTTGCCGTCATTTTTGACCACGAATTTGATGGTTTCTCCGACCTGAACGCTGACACTGTCTGGCACAAATCGCATGGTGTCATTCATGGTGATCGTCACAGTGCGAGTGACTTTGGCGGCGACACCCGCTTGGCCGATAGCGCCAGCGTGCGCATGATGGCCACCGGCATGATTGCCGCTGGCGAGCACAGTTGAAGCGAAGAAAAATATTGAGAGCGTAATTGCACTCGAGGTAATTTTCACAAGCGGGGTCACGGTTTGCAAATTCTCCGTTCCGCGCCCGTTAAAACAGGTCTTCGGCCAGCGCCAATCCACTCGCGCCACCCGCAACAATTTCCTGCGCCAAACCCGGTGCGGCGACCATCGAATGCTCGGCAAAATAGCGTGCGGTGATTATTTTTGCAGCAAAAAATGGATCCGTTTCGCCCGCTGTAATTTTCGCTGCCGCAACCAATGCCGAACGCGCCAATACCCAACCGCCAGCGACCGTGCCAAGCAAATGCAAGAACGGCACTGCACCTAGCGCGACGGTGCGCACATCTTTGCCGTAGTTCGCGACGATGTAATTCACTGCAGCTTGCAATGCCTCGATGCCGCCTGCCAGCGCGTTGCCAATCACGCGCAAATCGGCGTTGCTTTGTGATTTCAGTTCGTCGTTGGTTACCGACATCGCCGCCAACAAAACCGCTATCGTCGCGCCGCCATCGCGGGCGATTTTCCTTCCGATTAAATCGTTGGCTTGAATGCCCGTGGTACCTTCATAAATCGTGGTGATGCGGGCATCGCGCATGAATTGCGCCGCGCCGGTTTCTTCGATGAAACCCATACCGCCATGCACTTGCACGCCGGTGTAAGTCAACGCGTTGCCCGTCTCGGTGCTCCAACCTTTGACAATCGGAATCAACAAATCGACCAAGGCTTGATTACTTTGGCGTGTGGCGGCATCGGCGTGACGCGCGGCGATATCGTTCACACCGGCAACCCAATAAGCCAATGCGCGCATGGCTTCGGTGCGCGAGCGCATGTCCATCAGCATGCGACGAACATCAGGGTGTTGAATAATCGCCACAGATGCGGCAGAACCTTCGATCGCGCGGCCCTGAATGCGCTCACGGGCAAAGGTGGCGGCCTTTTGATAGGCCGCTTCGCCTAAAGAAAGCCCTTCCAAACCTACCCCAAAACGCGCGGCGTTCATCATGATGAACATGTATTTGAGGCCTTCGTTTTCTTTGCCAACCAAGGTACCGATAGCCCCTTCACCATCGCCGAAAGCCATCACACAAGTCGGACTGGCGTGGATGCCAAGCTTGTGTTCGATAGACACGCAGTACGCATCGTTGCGCGCACCGAGCGAGCCATCATC
This sequence comes from Rhodocyclaceae bacterium, assembly GCA_016721505.1. GTDB lineage: Bacteria > Pseudomonadota > Gammaproteobacteria > Burkholderiales > Rhodocyclaceae > JADKHX01. The sequence goes on from JADKHX010000021.1 coordinate 17,002, forward strand.
ATTAACCAAAAACTTCGGTACCACAAATAGCGATATTCCCTTCACGCCTTCCGGAGCATCAGGCGTACGTGCGAGCACCAGATGTATGGTGTTTTCGGTGAAATCATGATCGCCGTAGGTGATGAAAATTTTCTGCCCGAAAACTTTGTAAGTGCCATCACCTTGCGGCACCGCACGCGTACGTATCGCCGCCAAATCAGAGCCAGCCTGTGGCTCGGTCAAGTTCATGGTGCCAGTCCATTTACCTGCAATCATGTTGGGCAAATACTGTGATTTTTGCTCTGGCGAGCCGCACAACTCCAGCGCTTCAATCGCGCCATTGGTCAGCATCGGGCACAGCGCAAAAGCGATATTGGCCGAACGCCACATTTCGTTAACTGCTGCCGCCAAAACCTTGGGCATGCCCTGTCCGCCGTGTTCGGGATCGCACGACAAACCGTTCCAACCGCCGTCCACAAATTGCTGATACGCCGCTGCAAATCCGGCTGGTGTGGTTACAGCTTTGTCCTTCCATTTCGCGCCTTCGCGATCTCCTGACCAGTTGATGGGTGCAAGCACGCCGCTGGCGAATTTGTTGGCCTCTTCCAGCACTGCTTCGACCAAATCTGGCGTTGCTTCTTCGTAGCCTGGAAGTTTGGCGATCTCGGCAAGATCAGCTATCTCGTTCAACACAAACAGCATGTCTTTTAGTGGGGCGTTGTAGGTGCTCATGGGACTAACCTCGTTGAATCAAAAATTGAAACAAAAGCGCCTCGGATGAAATGACCGAGGCGCAAAAGTAATGCTAGGCAAAGCGGCCGAAATTACAGCGCCGCAACCAACTCCGGTACGGCCGCAAACAAATCAGCGACCAGTCCATAGTCGGCCACTTGAAAAATCGGCGCGTCAGGGTCTTTGTTGATGGCGACGATGACTTTGGAATCTTTCATCCCGGCCAAATGTTGAATCGCACCCGAAATACCCACCGCGATGTAAAGCTGCGGCGCGACTATTTTGCCGGTTTGGCCGACTTGATAATCGTTGGGAACAAATCCTGCATCCACCGCCGCACGGCTCGCGCCCATTGCGGCGCCAAGCTTGTCGGCCAATGGTTCGAGCACCGCTTTGTAGTTTTCGCCGCTGCCCATGCCGCGACCACCGGAGACGATGATTTTGGCAGCGCCTAATTCAGGCCGTGCTGACTTAGTCAACTCACGGCCAATCAATTTGGACTGCGCCAAATCCGGGCCAGCAGCAATCGCTTCGACGCTTGCCGAACCATTCGTTCCCACCGCATCAAAACCGGTGGCGCGTACAGTGATCACTTTGACAGCGTCATTGGACTTAACAGTCGTCAGCACATTACCTGCGTAGGTTGGGCGCACAAAGGTATCAGCCGATTCAACGCCGATAATTTCCGAAATTTGCGCTACGTCAAGCAGCGCCGCAACGCGCGGTGTCGCGTTCTTACCGCAGGCCGTTGCACAAGCAAGAATGTGCGTGTAACCCGCCGCATTCGCCACCACCAAAGCCGCGAGGTTCTCACCGGTTTGGTCGCCGTAATGTGCTGCGTCTGCAACTTTAACTTTGCTGACGCCAGCAATTTTGGCCGCCGCCTCAGCAACTGCCGCGCAATTGGAACCCGCCACCAGCACATGAATCTCGCCGCCAATTTTGGCTGCCGCCGCGACCGTATTAAGTGTCGGCGCTTTGAGTGTGGCGTTGTCGTGTTCAGCGATAACAAGAATAGTCATTTAGATCACCTTCGCTTCATTTTTAAGTTTTTCGACCAGCGTGGCCACATCGGCAACTTTGACCCCGGCACTGCGCTTGGGCGGTTCACTGACTTTGACCGTCGTTAAACGCGGTGTGACATCGACGCCAAGATCAGCCGGCTTCAAAATATCCATAGGCTTTTTCTTCGCCTTCATAATGTTCGGTAGCGTTGCGTAGCGCGGCTCGTTCAGGCGCAGGTCAGTGGTAATCACCGTCGGCAGCGACACCTCTATGGTTTCCAAGCCGCCATCGATTTCGCGCGTTACGGTCGCTTTGCCATCGGCAATCACCACTTTCGAGGCGAAGGTGGCTTGCGACCAACCGAGCAATGCAGCGAGCATTTGGCCGGTTTGATTGGCATCATCGTCAATCGCCTGCTTGCCCAAAATAAAAACCTGCGGCGCTTCTTTGTCGGCCACCGCCTTGAGCAATTTCGCCACCGCAAGTGGCTGCAATTCGACATCGGTCTCGACCAAAATCGAACGATCAGCACCAATTGCCATCGCCGTACGCAATGTCTCCTGGCAAGCCGTCACGCCGCAAGACACCGCCACCACTTCAGTCGCGACGCCCGCTTCACGCAGCCGCACCGCTTCTTCAATCGCAATTTCGTCGAAAGGATTCATCGACATTTTGACGTTGGCTAAATCAACGCCAGTGCCATCGCTTTTTACGCGCACCTTGACGTTGTAATCAACCACACGTTTTACCGGGACAAGAATTTTCACACTAGCCTCCAAAAGTTGGAAATAAGAACTGTCGCAATTTTAGCAAGTCGCGGGTGCCCGCGTGCCAGTTGGTGCTGGCGATACGCTGTTCAGCGTAAAAAATCCCGACTGATTTCTCTGAAAAATGGCGCTTCAGAAGTCCGCAGGCATTCGAAGGCCACCATTTCAGGGCTGACGATGTGAATTCCTGCATCGCGCATGCGCTGCAATGCGATTGCTTTGTCGCTGGTGCGGCGCGAGCCGACTGCGGTTTCCACTACAAAAACTTCTCGACCTGCTGCCTTGAGCTCTATCGCGGTTTGCAAAACGCACACATGCGATTCGATGCCGCACAAGATCCATTGCTCGCGAGTGTTGTCCAGGCAGCCCGCTGCGACGCAGGAGAAATGGTTTTTGCTGACCACACAATTCGGCGGCAATTCGGCCAGCACATCAGCATGTGTGGCGCCCAAGCCTTGTGGATATTGTTCGCTGGCTGCGATTGGCAAGCCCAATCGTTTGGCCAATCGAATCAGCCAAACGACTTGTTGGAGAATTTCCTGGTGGCTGTCGATCGCCGGCAGCAAGCGGGTTTGCACGTCGACCACCAGCAAAGTGCAGCGCGCGACATCGATCAACATTACTTGCCCCACGCGGCGATAAATTCTTTCAAATGCGGCTGCTCTAACGCCGTCAGGGTTTGCTTTACCAAGGCGATTTCTGCACCCGCTTCTTCACTACTTAAGTGTCCGCGGAATAGTTGGTAACGCAAATAAACCAAATAGGTATTCACTACATCCGTTTCGCAATAATCGCGAATCTCATCGGCGCGCCCTGCCTGCCAAGCGTCCCATACAGCCGAGCCGTCCATGCCCAGTTTGCCGGGAAAGCCGCATAGCTTGGCCATGTCATCAAGCGGTGCGCTGGCACGTGGTTGATACATCGCCAACACGTCCATCAAATCGAGGTGGCGTTGGTGGTAGCGACTGATGTAATTATTCCATTTGAAATCACGCGAATCGCGGTGGTCGCCGTCGCCCAAATCCCAGTAGCGTGGAGCTTCGACCCCATGTATCAGCGCGCGATAGTGCAATGCAGGCAAGTCAAAACCGCCACCATTCCATGACACCAATTGCGGCGTGAATTTCTCTATACCATCAAAAAACCGCTGAATGATTTCTGCTTCAGTCGATTTTGGTGCCGCCAATGACCACACTTTGAAGCCATCATCGTTACGCAGGGCGCAAGAAATCGTTACTACGCGATGCAAATGATGCGGCAAAAAATCGCTGCCGTTCTTTGCGCGTTGCCGTTGATAAGCCAGCTCAGCGACTTCGCTATCCGAGAGCGCTTCCGGTAAATCATGCAAGCGCCGCAAGCCCGCTACATCGGGGATAGTTTCGATATCAAAGGTGAGTGTGGGAATCATAATTTTGCCTTTGGTGCTGGTGGTACGCCGTGACCTAAAGCGCCAGTTCAAGTCCCTCGTACGACAACACCACTTCAGGTGCGCCGTCGATGCCGGGGGTGTAGCCGCAACTATTTAGTGCTGCCGCAAACACGGATTCCAATGCGTCGTCATCGCGGGTTGGTTCATGATGGGTGCAGACTAATTTTTTGACACCCAAACGTTTTGCCCAGGCCATGCTGCCTTCCATCGTGCCATGACCCCAGCCAATTTTGCTGGGGTATTCCGCCGTTGTGTAGGAGCTATCGGCAATCAGTACGTCTAGCCCACCCAAAGCCTCATCAAGCTTGTGGTGTTCGGCCAAAACCCACTGCTCAAAATCGTTGTAGCCGGGATCAGTAGGATCGCGTGTGTTCAACCACGGTTCGTGATCGCCAGTAAAGAAAACTGAACGTCCATCGCCATCCACGCGATAGCCAAAATTCACTACCGGATGCTTGAGCATCAGGGGCGTGATAGTAAGCGAACCAAGAGTCACCGGTCGATTGGCGACTATGGTGGTATGCACAATATTGGCTTGCATCTCGGCTTCGCTGACGGGGAAATAACTATGCTGAAGTTGCACTTCCATGATGTGCTCGATACCGCGATTGGTCAATTCGTCGTACGCGCCGTATATCTCAATGTGATTGTCCGGGACATACAAAGGCGCAAAAAACGGCATGCCTTGAATGTGATCCCAGTGCGAATGAGTGATGAATATGTTTGCCGAAATCGGCATTTCTTTGAGCAATGAGCGCGATAGGGGAAATATTCCCGTCCCCGCATCAAGAATAACCAGCGTGCCATCATCGCCGCGAATTTCTATGCAGGTCGTGTTACCACCATAGCGAATCGTTTGCGGACCGGGTGCCGCGATCGAGCCACGTACGCCCCAAAAACGCACGTTCACGCGTGGATACTCCACGCCCACATCGAATCCCGTCCACGCCATTGGCTGGCAGTGAAAATCAATAGACAGGCTGGTTCAAGCGGCGATGCACACATATAAAACAAAATCCTGAATCGCTGGTATCCATTCGATTATAGCTATGCCACTACATTAAGCATCCTGTACTAAAGTCGTAGGAAATTCGCAAATAATTGCCTCAAATCAATTCAGTTCTACCTCACTGTCGTAGCATGTCGCCATGAATTCAGCGTATTCAAATTCGGGTTGCGTCTATCTTGTTGGCGCGGGTCCAGGCGACCCAGAATTGCTCACCGTCAAAGCCGCGCGTTTGATTACGCAGGCCGATGTACTGGTCTACGATCATCTGGTTTCTGATGCTGTGATGGCCTTAGTGAATCCCGCCGCCGAGAAAATTTATGCCGGCAAAGAGCGCGGCAATCACGCACTGCCGCAAGAACAACTAAACGACTTACTAGTGAAACTAGCCGGACAAGGCAAACAGGTGGTGCGCCTTAAAGGCGGTGATCCTTACACTTTTGGTCGCGGTGGCGAAGAAGTGCAGACTTTGCGCGCACGTGGCATTCGTTTTGAAGTCGTGCCAGGTATCACCGCCGCGACCGGCGTGGCGGCCTATGCGGGCATTCCGCTGACCCATCGCGACTACGCGCAAGCCTGCATGTTCGTTACCGGGCATCTCAAAGATGGCAGCATGAATTTGGACTGGCCAGGACTCGCGCGGCGTAGGCAGACGGTGATTATCTATATGGGATTACACGGCTTGTCGCATTTGTGCGAACAACTCATCGCCCATGGCCTACCCGAAACCTGGCCGGCGGCAATTGTTCAACATGGCAGTCTGCCCACCCAACGCACGGTGACTGGCACGTTAGCGACATTGCCGATGCTTGCGACCGCCGCGAAGTTACGGGCGCCAACGCTCATCGTGGTCGGTGAAGTTGTGTTACTACACGATCAATTGAAATGGGTAATCGAATCAGCTGAAACGCTAGACTGAATCACAGCGCTGAAGTACCACGATTTGTTGCAATCCAGTGAGCTGTCGCGCGCGTGCATGCAACTAAAATGCGCGCCATGGAACGCCGACACCGCAATCGCAACCGTCATCCTGACAAACCCCTCGCCATCGCCTATGTCGTTTCTGTACTCATCCATATTGTGGTGCTAAGCCTGTCAGTTTCACCACCACGCGGCGCGGCGCCGCAACAACTTAAGGTCACAATCGCCAAGACGCCAACGCCTGAAGTGGTGGCAGTACCGAGCCCCGAGCGTAAGAAACCGAAACAAAAAATTCTTACCGCCGCAGCTTCACAAGCCCCATCGCCGATGACCTGGCCAGTGAGAACTTGGACACGTGCCGAACGCTCTGAGATGGATAATTTTCTCAACGAACTCGCCAATGAGGCCAAACCTCAGCGTGGGAAGGAGTTGGCCGCGCAAGCGATAACCACTGCGCGCCAACCTGAATATTTCCCGCCGAGCGAACAAAATCCCGAGGACACTGAGCGTCGAAGTCCCGGTCCAACTAGAAAATCCGTCGATGCATTCAGCATGGAAATGTATTTCGATGCCTTTTTGACCAAGCTGAACCGCAGCGCAGCTTTCGTCAAAAAGGAAACGCGCAAGAGTGGTTATCGCAAAGCCTTGGTTCAAATTTTATTAAAACCCGATGGCACATTAAAAAGCTATGAAGTGCTGCGCTCGGGCGATCAAGAAATTGAAATTGCCTACATCAAAAGCGTCGTCGACCGCGCGTCACCGTTCTCGGCATTCCCGCGCGACATCGCGGGCGCAGCTCAAGTATTGTCGATATTCATCTGCATCACCCCATCAAGCGCTGACGGCACCGGCAGCTTTTCACGCGCATCGCCGAACGAGTGTCGTGATTAAGTAGTGCCGTGCGTGGCTACTGGCGATGGAGTGGCTGTTATTCAGTCATACGCCTCAGTGGAGCTTACCAATGGCTCAGCCAATCACCGACACCACACGATTGCGGCCGTCACGCTTGGCTTCGAGTAGCGCTCTATCCGCCGCACGTGTAAGTGCAGTGGCATCGTCATACCCAGGCAAGGATGCGATACCGGCCGAGAACGTGGCGAAGATCGTACTGTCATCGGCCAAATGAGGAAGTGTTGCAAACGCGACGCGAATGTCTTCTATCACTTCAGCAGCACGTTGTGGATTAGCACCTGGCAAGGCAATGATGAATTCTTCGCCGCCATAACGACCAATTAAATCATTGGCCCGCAACTTGCCTTTGAGCAACCAGGCAAGGCCGCGAATGACGAGGTCTCCGACCGGATGGCCGTGAACATCATTGATGGCCTTAAAGTGATCGATGTCTATCATGACCACCGCCAATTCATTGGTATCAATACTGCTGGTAAAAAGCTTGTCGAGATGAGACTTCGATGCGGTGTGATTGAGTAGTCCAGTCAAGCCATCAGTTTGAGTAGATCTCAGCATCATCCGATAGCGCTCGATTTTGGTTTTAACCACGGCGCTGAGCACAATCGGGTTGAACGGTTTGGTGAGAAATTGATCACCGCCGAGTCGCAGTGCATCCATCTGTTTGCCGATATCCATTTCGGCTGATAAATAGACGATGGGCAAGGATTTGTGTTCACGAATCTGACGCAGTACGCGCGTCGCTTCGACCCCATCAAACTGCGGCATTTGCATATCCATCAGCACCAGATCCGGGTTAAATCCCTTGATCTCGGTCAGCAGGTTTGCAGGATCAGTCACAGCCAGTGTATCGACGCCGTGCTCGCGCAGTGTGCGTTGAATAGCCGCCGACGCGACTTTGGAATCTTCCACCACCAGCACCCGATAATTGGGTTTTTCGGAATCTTCCACCAGATCGATGACTTGCATTATCAACGAAGACAGCGGTTCGCCCTCCGGGAAGGTGACATCGATCCCGTTACGCATTAGCGAAATCATTGCGCTCATATCTTGCGGACCGCCAACATAGAGCAGTTGGCTAACGCGGAAGCGTTCGCGCATGGCGCAGATGAAGTCGAGCCCGGCATCAGTCAGTCCTGAGGTCGGTGGCAAAAATATTACGGCCAGATTGGTGCGCCCCTCAGGCTCATTAGGCACGGCCCAATCATTTTGAAAAACATCGAAGCCAATAAATGAAAGTTGGCGCGAAATGTTCTCAGCAATTTCCTCGGATCCAGGCGCAGAAAAAATACACACACCGCGGGGTGCGATCCAGTGATCAATTTGATCAGATGGATCGGTTCTACGTCGCGTCAAAGAGTGTGGACTAGCCTTACTCTCAGGTTGTCCGACTGAAGCTAAAGCAGCTTCGAGCGTGTCGATTTGGCGTTGTAGCGCAGTCAGATCCTTATCTGGCAACGGGTGTGTGGCATCGAGTTTGGCCACCGCAGCGTTTTCCAGACCTTCACATAATCGGGTCAGCCCCGGAAGGCGCAATTCACCGAAATAGCTCCCGAGGTTGTTCAGGTGCATGGTGAATTCAGCGAAATCATCAATGCTGCGCGACCCAAGGTAGGCAGCCCAACGTTTGGTCAGCGTTGCAAAGTGAGACTTTTCTGTGAGTTTGTTATCTGCCATAACGAGGCAGTCTATCAGTCGGTTGTTGTGTCAGGCAGTTTCGGCTTCACTCAGTCAGTCGTTCCAGAGGCGAAAAGCATGCTGCACGAATTGACTAACGCATCGTCATTAAGAGGAATGGCGCTTCCACCGATGTAAAATCGCGCGTTTTAGAAACGGAACAAATCATGGAAGCCGAACGCCTCAACGCCGTATCCAACCACATCGGCGATTTGAAATCGCGTGAACAGGAACTGCGGAGGTATCTTTGACTACGATGCCAAGGCGTCGCGGTTAGAAGAGATTGTCGGCCTACTCGAAGACCCAAAAGTTTGGGACGACGCCGAGCGAGCACAAGTCTTAGGGCGTGATCGAAAAGCACTCGAAGGCGTGGTGCTTAGCCTCGACACTATCGCCGCACATCTGGGTGATGCGCGTGAACTATTTGAACTGGCGAAATCCGAAGACGATGAAGACACGCTTGTTTCTGTTGAAGGCGATCTCGGTAATTTGGAAAAAGAAGTCGGTGGTCTTGAGTTCCGCCGCATGTTTAACAATCCGCTCGACCCCAACGCTTGCTTCTTAGAAATACAGTCCGGCGCTGGTGGCACTGAAGCGCAGGATTGGTCAGCAATGTTGCTGCGGATGTATCTCAAATACACGGAGCGCAAAGGCTTCACTGTTGAGATTCTTGAAGAATCTGCGGGCGATATTGCCGGATTGAAAAGTGCCACATTGAAGATTATCGGCGAATACGCCTATGGCACACTGCGTACCGAATCCGGCGTGCATCGCTTAGTGCGCAAATCACCATTTGATTCCAACGCGCGTCGCCACACCAGTTTTACTTCAGTGTTTGTCTATCCCGAAGTCGACGATTCGATTGAAGTGGAAATCAATCCGGCGGATTTGCGTATTGATACCTTTCGCGCCAGCGGTGCAGGCGGCCAGCACATCAACAAGACCGATTCAGCGATTCGGATTACGCACGTGCCGACCAATATCGTAGTTCAGTGTCAGAGCGACCGTTCGCAACATCGCAATCGCGCCGAAGCCATGGCGATGCTCAAATCACGGCTCTATGAAGCCGAGCTGCGCAAGCGTCAGGCGCAACAGCAGCAATTGGAAGATTCCAAAACTGACATCGGCTGGGGGCATCAAATCCGCAGTTATGTGCTGGATCAATCACGAATTAAAGATTTGCGTACCAATGTCGAAGTTGGCAATACACAAAGCGTTTTGGATGGCGATCTGGATCAGTTTATTGAAGCCAGTTTGAAACAAGGCGTCTAAAGAACCTTGCTATGTCAAAATGCCCGCATTACCACCCTGCCCTGAATTCTCTTGTGTTTCACACTCAAAGATCATGACTGAAAACACCACGACGCCATCCGACGCGACTGTCGAAACAGCCAAATCTGAAAATCATCTGATCGCCGAACGACGGGAAAAACTCAAGGCTTGGCGCGCGACCGGCAAGGCGTTTCCGAATGATTTTTCGCGCGAGAACTTGGCCAATCGGCTGGATGAACTCTATTCCGAGAAGACTCGCGATGAATTGGAAACCGCAAGGATCGCCGTCAAGGTCGCTGGTCGAATTGTGCTTAAACGCGTGATGGGAAAAGCCAGCTTCGCGACTATTCAAGATGTCTCGGGTCGCTTGCAAGTCTTCGTCAGTAACGATGTCACTGGTGAAGAACTACACAGCGAATTCAAACACTGGGATATTGGCGATATCGTCGGCTGTGAAGGTGTCTTGTTCAAAACCAAAACCAATGAGCTGACAGTGCAATGTAAACAAATTCGTTTGTTGACTAAATCGCTGCGCCCTTTGCCGGAAAAGTTTCATGGTTTGAGCGACGTCGAACAAAAGTATCGTCAGCGTTACCTCGATTTGATTACCAACGAGCAGACGCGACACACTTTCGTTGCGCGTAGCCGAATGCTGCAATCGATACGCAATTACATGATTGCCCACGGCTTCCTCGAAGTCGAAACACCGATGATGCATCCCATTCCTGGTGGCGCGGCGGCCAAGCCGTTCAAAACGCATCACAACGCGCTCGATATGGAATTATTCTTGCGCATCGCGCCTGAACTGTATTTGAAGCGCTTGGTCGTCGGTGGCTTTGAAAAGGTGTTCGAGGTGAATCGTAATTTTCGCAATGAAGGATTGTCGCCACGACACAATCCCGAGTTCACCATGATGGAGTTTTACGAAGCCTATACCGAATACCGCAAACTGATGGACTTCACCGAAGGTTTGCTGCGGCATAGTGCACGAGAAGCGTTAGGCACCGAAATTTTTGAATATCAAGGCCGTACGCTGGATTTATCGCAAGCTTTTGCGCGATTAACTATTGTTGGTGCAATTCACAAATACAACCCTGGATTTTCGTTTGAGCAATTGAATGATGTCGATTGGCTCAAAGCCAAGCTCGCGGCTTATAAATTCGATATCAAACCGCACATGGGCATCGGCAGTCTGCAACTTGCGCTGTTCGACGAAACCACCGAAGCCCAGTTGTGGGAACCAACTTTCATCATCGATTATCCGGCCGAAGTTTCGCCCTTGGCGCGACGCAATGATTCGAATCCAGAGATTACCGAGCGCTTTGAATTGTTCATTGTGGGTCGTGAGATCGCCAATGGCTTTTCTGAGTTGAACGATGCAGAAGATCAAGCCGCACGATTCCTTGAGCAAGCTAAAGCCAAGGATGCAGGCGACGAAGAAGCCATGTATTTCGATGCTGATTTTGTACGCGCACTCGAATACGGCATGCCGCCCACTGGTGGCTGCGGCATCGGGATTGATCGCTTGGTTATGTTGCTCACCGACTCGGCATCGATACGCGACGTGATCTTATTTCCGCAAATGCGGGCGGAGTGAATCGATAGCTTCACCGAGTAACAGCGTGTTGTCAGCACCAACTGGCAAGATAAATAAGGCCAAACACGCCATTGTGATTGGCGCTGGTTTGGCCGGCTCCAACATCGCTGAACGCCTTGCTGCGCGGGGTTGGCTGGTCGATATTATCGAGGCCGGAAACAGCGTGGCGAGCGGCGCATCGGGCAATCCAGCTGGCATCGTGTTACCGCAGATCGCCAAGGATGATGCGCTGCCGGCGCGCTTCTCGCGGCTTTGTTATGACTATTTGTTGCAGCGCCTAAGGCAGCTGCCGGCTTGTGATTGGCATCAATGCGGTGTGTTGCAAATTGCGCGTGATGGTGCGCATGAATTACAACAAGCCGCAGCAATTGAAGCGCTGCAATTGCCTGCCGAGTTTGTCGAATTTGTGCCACGGTTGCGGGCGCAAGAAATCGCCGGTCAAACATTGGCGCACGGCGCGTGGTGGTTTTCGCAAGGCGGCTGGTTAATGCCTGGTTCTCTTTGCTCAGCCCTGCTCGCTTTGCGCGACTCGCATATCAAATGCCACTTCAACACCAAGATTTCACACCTGAGTTACGGCAATAATTTGTGGCATGCCTACTCTGCAGATAGCGAACTTGTCGCCGCCGCACCGCATATCGTACTGGCCAACGCATTTGCAGCGAATGAGCTCCTCGAACACCCATTACCGCTCAAAATCATACGCGGTCAAATCAGCTGCGCGCCCGCGACAACGCTACCAAAAATTGATTCGGTGCTCTGTCGAACGGGCTATCTAACGCCAGCACACAACGGCCGCGTGAGCTTCGGTGCCAGTTTTACTAATGATGATTCGGATCTCTCAATTCGAACTAACGAACACGCCGAGAATTTGCAACGCTTGCACGAAGTTTTGCCGCAATTTGATATCAGCAAAGTGAATATTGGCCAACTCACAGGCCGGGCGGCGTTACGCACAGTCACGCCGGATCGCATGCCAATAGTTGGGGCAGTGCCCGCCGATATTGCAACCCCGCCGCGCGTTGTTACGCTCGCCAATCTTGATCGCGTGCCAGGATTGCATGCCTTGCTTGGTCTATCCGCACGCGGCATCGTCTGGGCGCCGTTGGCAGCAGAACATCTGGCGTGCGCAATGAATCAGGAGCTGTCGCCATTGCCGCAAAACATTGGCAATGCAATTGACGCTGGGCGATTTGTTTTGCGGGCGTTACGTCAGCACTAGATGACTGACCAAAGTCAGTCTCAGTACAAAACCGGCATTCCCTTGATCATATGAGCTGGCAGTGCACTTTGCGCTGGTGGTTGTGTTGGTTTGGTTTCCGGTATCAATTTTTCTATTACTCGTGCATCGGGTAGTCCTGATATCTTGCTCCCCGAACCATTTTGCGTTGGTGCCGAATAACTTGGGATCACACTGAACACAGTTGCCTCACTCATTGCGGCGATGATTTGCCGGGGCGGCACAGTTGCCGCAATCACAGTTGGAGCGGCGGCAGGAACAGGCGCGACAAATGCGATTGGCAAAGGCGTTGGTTCAATAACCTTTGCCAGCATCGACTGCTTGGCGTTTATATATGTTTCAGGCATTGGTCCAGCGGTCATTTTCGCAACCCTTGCCACCGAACCACGAAGTTCAAGTACCCATGCTTCTTCGAGTGGAAATTCCGTTACACGCGTTTGCAAGCTGGCGACGACCTCTTTTGCGTCGTAACCGCTGAGTACTAATATCTCCATACCCATTTCTTCGGCTTCACGTAATTGGCCAGGTCGCAGATTTGCACGTAAAGCTTGGTTGCCGGCCATTGATGCGGCGGAGCCGGCCAATGTTGATGCTGCCGGACTGGTCGATGCCACCGCGGCCGCGCCGCGTGCAAAATTGAATACCGGCATAACCAGTTGCACAACGATGGAAATGGCAATGCTGGTAAGCATGTTGGATTCGTAGTGGCCAGCAACCACGTGCGCCATTTCACGCGCCATGATGAACGCCAGTGATGCATCGTCAAAGCCAAGACGCTCAACACCGCGCAATATAACGATGGTTCCGGCACCGCTGGATTTCGCACCGGCATCGTATTTGTCGGCAACGACGAATTCAAATTTCTCAAAGCGCTTGGAGAGTTCTGGGTATTTGGCAAAAGTCGCTTGCGACAGGCGCTCGCCTATCTCTTGCACGCGCTGTTCAAAATGGTAGGTCGAATCACAGTCATTGTCGCCGCAATCGCGTCCATTCGCGACGAGCAACAAACTCATGTGCATGTCGAGTTCTGAGTGGACGGCGCTGGCTGATGACAAATATCCACCGGCAAGCTTTTCGCGCGGATCGCTTTTTCCATCAATGCCATTGGTCGCGCAACCGCTGGTTGCGACACCAAGTAAAACACCGGCAATAACGGGCAAAGGAGAAGCCCACACGCGATGCGCCATCCGAACTCCAATAAGTAATCAGTACCTCAGTTCGCGCCAATTTGACGTCGCTGTCAAGGTGCAGTGCACAATATTCCGCCTGAACCTCGCTCGCGTCAAGTAAACTCCGGCTTTTATTTGACTAGGCAAACGCAATGGCTCAGTACGTAATGTCGATGCTCAAGGTGAGCAAAATCGTCCCACCGAAGCGGCAAATCATTAAGGACATTTCGCTCTCGTTTTTCCCCGGTGCAAAAATCGGCTTGCTCGGCCTAAACGGCTCGGGAAAATCGACTGTGTTGCGCATCATGGCCAACGAGGACAAAGATTACAACGGTGAAGTCCAGCATTTGCCCGGAATTCGGATCGGCTATTTACCGCAGGAACCGCAACTCGACGCCAGCAAAAACGTGCGTGAAGAAGTCGAATCTGGCATGGGTGAAGTAATGGAAGCACAAGCCAAACTTGAAGCGGTTTATGCCGCTTACGCCGAGGAAGATGCAGATTTTGACAAGCTCGCCGAAGAACAAGCGCGACTCGAAGCCATCATCGCTACAAGTGGCAGCGACACCGAACATCAGTTAGAAATCGCCGCCGATGCGCTGCGCTTGCCGCCGTGGGATGCGTCGATCAAGACACTCTCGGGAGGAGAAAAGCGGCGTGTCGCACTGTGCAAATTGCTATTGTCCAAACCCGATATGCTCCTGCTCGACGAGCCGACCAATCACTTGGATGCCGAGTCGGTGCAGTGGCTGGAACAATTCCTCACCCGCTTCCCCGGTACAGTGGTCGCCGTCACACACGATCGATATTTCCTCGACAATGCTGCCGAATGGATTTTGGAACTTGACCGAGGTCATGGCATTCCGTGGAAGGGAAATTATTCGAGCTGGTTGGAGCAAAAGGAAGCGCGTCTGGAAACCGAGTCCAAGCAAGAAGACGCGCGCATGAAGGCGATGAAACAAGAACTCGCTTGGGTCCGATCCAATCCGAAAGCGCGCCAAGCCAAGAGCAAAGCACGCCTTTCGCGCTATGAAGAAATGTCGGATGTCGACTACCAAAAGCGCAACGAGACACAGGAGATTTTCATTCCGGTAGCCGAGCGTTTGGGCGGCAAAGTCATCGAATTTAATGGTGTGTCGAAAGCCTTTGGTGAGCGTTTGCTGATCGACAATTTGAGCTTCGCAATTCCACCCGGCGCGATAGTCGGCATCATCGGCCCCAATGGTGCAGGTAAGTCGACGCTGTTCAAAATGATTACCGGTACTGAGACACCCGATAGCGGCAATGTTGATATCGGCCCGACCGTCAAAATCGCGTATGTTGATCAAAGTCGCGATTGCCTTGATGGCACAAAAACCGTGTTCGACGAACTTGCCGGCGGCGCAGATATTCTGACTATTGGCAAATTTGAAATGCCTAGCCGCGCCTACATCGGTCGGTTCAATTTCAAAGGCGGCGACCAACAAAAGCTGGTCGGCAATTTATCCGGCGGCGAACGTGGTCGATTACATTTGGCCAAGACCCTGATGACCGGCGGAAATTTATTGCTGCTCGACGAACCCTCCAACGATCTTGACGTGGAAACCTTGCGCGCGCTCGAAGATGCACTACTTGAATTCGCCGGTTGCGCGATGATCATCAGCCATGATCGTTGGTTCCTTGATCGGATCTGCACCCACATTCTGGCTTGCGAAGGCGATTCGCAGTGGAGTTTTTATGCAGGTAATTACAACGAATACGAAGAAGACAAAAAGCGTCGTTTGGGTGAGGAAGGTGCGAAGCCAAAACGGATTCGCTATAAGCCCATCACGCGATAGTCTGCGTCACGACTGGCGCTTTTTTGGTTAAGATTGGTGCTGGCCGCTGGTGGACTTAATATCAGTGTGTGTGTGAAGCGAAATCTAAGGAGAACATCATGGCAAAAGGTCAATTACGCGGGAATAAGGAAACCAAAAAGCCCAAGAAAGAAAAAGCACCACCTGCACCTGCGGGTGGGTTCACGGTACCAGCTAAAGCCGACAAGACAAAAAAATAGGTAGCGCCTTGTTCGAGAAGCGGTAAGAAAAGTCGGCGCAAGCCGACTTTTTCGTGGACGCTGCCATCGGCTGTCATCCGATTGTGTTTTGGGTCGTTGAAGCACTATAGGAGCACTTTGCTCTAATGGAGACAGCCTCATGAGAGACACGCTTGCCCACATCGCCGCTACCATGAATTACGCGGGCTTTTCAAACCGAACCTTGCCACGAGACACGCCCAAACATGCGCAACGCTCGGGTTGGTTCCGGCGCGGCATGGGCGGCATGTATGTCTTCGTTACCACCTGCGTTGGTCGCGGTGAAGGGCTGCTGGCCGAGCTTTACGACGCTAATGGGCGTTGCCTGACTCGTAAGCGATGCGATGATGCTTTGCGTGCAGCGGATGCAGCGGAACAAATGTTGCTGTCCGGGCTGGCTTGTTGAGGCGCTGGTTCTGGTGATTCGGGTCAGGTTGCGCTATCCCGAGCGAAGCTTTTGCAAAATTGGCGTTTCATGAATCCAATGCACGGATTCGTTAGTTGGTGCTGGTGGTACGCTGTCAAACCGGCCTCTCGTCCAAGCAATTACAATTGTCCGGTTACCACCCCAAAACGGACATCTCGCCATGAGTTCAGCACTAGCCGCTTCAAATACCCGAGTCGCCCACCGGATATGTCCCCTCTGCGAAGCGTGTTGCGGGCTTGAACTCACAATAGAACACGAGAAAGTAATATCAGTACGCGGCCACGATGCCGATGTTTTTTCTGCCGGCTACATCTGCCCAAAAGGCGTGGCGATCAAAAATTTGCATGACGACCCGGATCGCTTGCGCACCCCGCTCATCAAGCGTGACGGCAAATTTGTCGCAGCGACTTGGGATGAAGCCTTTGAAGAGATTGACCGGCGTTTGCCGGCTGTGATTGCCGCTGGTGGCGGTGATTCGGTGGCGATGACGCTAGGTAACCCGGCGGCGCATAAGATTGGTTTGCTACTTTACGGCGGACGCATCGCCAAGGCGCTCAAGACGCGCAACGTCTATTCAGCATCAACGCTAGATCAGATGCCCAAGCAACTCTCTGCTGGTCTGATGTTCGGCGCGTGGCTCTCGATTCCAGTGCCCGATATCGAGCGCTGTGACTTATTGATCGTCCTCGGTGCCAATCCAGTGGCATCTAACGGCAGCTTATGGACTGTTCCGGATTTTCGCGGCAAAGCTAAAGCGCTTAAAGCGCGCGGTGGGCGCATGGTTGTGATTGATCCGCGCCGCACAGAAACAGCTGAGTTGGCGGATGCCCACCATTTCATCCGTCCGGCCGGCGATGTGTTTTTGTTGCTCGGCATGGTGCATACCTTGTACGAGGAAAGGCTAGTGACGCTCGGACATGTGAGTGAGCATCTCGCTGGTTTGAGCGAACTTGAAGCCGCGATCAACATTCCACAATTCTCCGCCGAGTCGGTGTCTGAACGCTGCGGCATCGCGGCTGCAACAATCCGCCAACTCGCCCGCGACATGGCTGTCACGCCGCGTGCTGCACTGTATTCGCGCATCGGAACCTGCACTCAGGAATTTGGCACACTGGGCAGTTGGCTGGTTGATGTGGTCAACACCTTGACCGGACATTTGGATAGTGCCGGCGGCGTTATGTTCTCCAAATCGGCTGCTTTCGCTGCCAACACGCAAGGCGGCAAGCCGGGTAGCGCCGGAGTCGGTAAAGGCATCACCACCGGCCGTCACGCAAGCCGCGTCTCCGGCGCGCCGGAAGTCTATGGCGAACTGCCGATCGGCTGCCTGGCCGAAGAAATTCAAACGCCGGGCGCTGGCCAAGTGCGTGGCCTGATAACCGTTGCAAGCAATCCTGTGCTCTCCGCGCCCAATGGCCCGCGCTTGGCCGAGGCTTTCGAACAACTTGACTTCATGGTCAGCGTCGATATTTATTTAAACGAGACAACGCGCCACGCTGATGTCATCCTGCCTGGTCGCTCGCCGCTCGAAGATGCGCATTACGACGTGGCCTTCCCGCAGTTTTCCTTTCGCAATCACTCTCGCTATAGCGCGCCGGTGTTTGCACCGACGCCTGGGCAACCTGCCGAGTGGGAAATATTGTTACGGCTCGAAGCAATTATTGCGGGGCGCGGCGCTAAAGTCGATTTGGAAGCGTTTGAAGACGAACGCTTTGCTGCCGATTTGGAACGCCAGATTGGCTCCAACGCGGATGCTGTCCAGTTGGTGCTAGCGGGACGCCGTGGTCCCGACCGTTTGATTGATTTGGCGCTTCGTGGTGGTCCCTATGGCGACAAGTTCGGCCGCAACCCCGATGGAATTTCGCTGACCAAAGTACAAGCTGCCGCTGATGGCATCGATCTCGGTGAATTGAAGCCGCGGATACCGGAAATGTTGCGCACGCCGTCCGGCAAGGTCGAGCTCGCGCCGCCCGTATTGATTGCCGACGTCGCGCGCGCTGCTAACGCACTGGCGGAACCAGCGCCAGATTTGGTCATCATCGGTCGACGCCAGATTCGCTCAAACAATAGCTGGATGCACAATTTGCCGATACTGAGCAAAGGTCCGTTCCGTTGCACCGCCCTCGTCCATCCGGCTGATGCGGCAAAGCGAGGCATCGTTGATGGCGGGCAAGCGCGCATTTCTGCCAATTCACGCAGCATTGAAGTACAGGTCGAGATCAGTGATGAAATGATGCCCGGCGTGGTCAGTCTGCCACACGGTTGGGGACATGATTTGCCCGGCACCGGACAACGGATAGCCTCGCAACGTCCTGGTGCCAACCTAAATGCACTGTTTGACGAGAACTGGCGTGATCCGCTCTCCGGCAACTCGGTGCTCTCCGGCGTGCCGATTGAAATGACAGCAATAAGTTTGTGACAAAGGACGGACTTCTTGGGCATGCCAATCAGCGAAGTCACCGAAACGCCCAACGCCGAGCGGGATATTGACGTTGAGTTGCTCTTCGCCGCTTATGGCCGAAAGGACAAGAATGCTTTTTTGAACTACGGCACCGCACTGACGATTGCCTTGCTGTTCACACCACTTTTCGACCGAGAACTCATCACCACCTGGGTCATCGCGATTTTGATAGCGACGATGTATCTGTCCGCAGATGTTTGGCGATTTAAACGTGCGGTGCCAACCGTCCAACATCTCTATGCGCAAGGAAGCTTTCGCCGTTGGGAAAAAAATTATTTGATTCAGAGCGCGATCACCGGCGTTGCTTGGTCGGTGGGACCAAGTCTAATGATTTCAAATTCGAGCGGGATGGGCTTGACGATTTGTCTAATGGTATTAATTGCGGTTTGCTCGATCGCGATGAACACACTGGCCGAGCAGAGAATGGCGATGCAAACGTTCTTGACAGCGGCATTGCTGCCCCCTGCTATCGCAGCGGCCAGAATCGGAGATCCTATCGGGATTTTGTTGTCGGTTACGTTCCTGGTTGCTTTGGCACAATTTCTTGTTGTGGGACGAGACTCCAACAAAAGCATTCGTGATCGACTCGAAGTGCAGCAGCGTCTGCGCAACATTCTCGATTCGGCACAAGACGCAATCATAGAACTCGACAGATCCGGCGACATTACTGACTGGAATTTGTGTGCCGAATCAATTTTCGGCAGGACTAAAGCGGAAATGATCGGTAAGAACTTCATTGAACACAATGTGCCGGCAACGACTCGCGCGTTTCAACAAAAACGGCTTGCACAGTTCATGAGCAGTGATGCGGATCAAACCAGCCCAATATTTGAAATGGACATGATGCGCCACAACGATGAAGAGTTCGTCGTGGAAGCAACGCTTACATCCCGCCGGGTTCGAGGCCGCAGGTATTTCAATGCGTTTATCACCGACATTACCCAACGCAAACTCGCCGAAAAACACCTAGCCCTCTTTCGTCGCGTCTTTGATTCTTCCACCCAAAGTATTGGCATTACGGACAGTCGTGGTCGCGTCTTATACCAAAATCGCGCGATGACCGAGCTACTCGGTTATACGGACGAAGAAATTCTCAACAAAGAAATAAAGATGGTGCTCGAGGCAAGTACTTCAGATCGCTTAAGCAGCGCGATCATTGGCGCAATAAAGGAAGGTGGACGTTGGAGCGGCGAAATCCCCCTGCGCCGCAAGGATGGAAGCCAGTTTATTTCCTTTAGCAGCATCGGCTTCGTAACCAACGCTCAAGGCAAGATCCAGTATGTCTTCAATATTTTCACCGATTTTACAAATGAGATTTCGCGGCGCGGTGAAATTGCGAAGGCGAAGGATATAGCTGAACGGGCGAACAAGGCTAAATCTGAATTTTTAGCCAGTATGAGTCACGAACTGCGCACACCCATGAATGCGATTCTCGGCTTCGCCCAAATATTGGAATATGACGATGATCTGAATTCAGACCAGAAGGACAGCGTGGCAGAAATTCTGAAGGGCGGACGGCACCTGCTTGAGCTGATCACCGAAGTGCTTGACCTTGCCAAGATTGAATCCGGAAAAGTCCATCTATCGATCGAGCCTGTGGACCTCTCACATCTTGTTGAGGAATGTCAGCAACTTATGCAACCGCTCGCCGATGCCAGAAGCATTACTTTAACTATCGACATTGCCGATCAGACGGCTGTCTCTGCCGATCGCACGCGCCTCAAACAAGTGCTACTTAACCTACTCTCGAATGCGATCAAGTACAACCGTCACGGTGGCAAAATTCATGTCACCGTGTTGCACCGGACAGATAAAAATCTGGTGCGTATCTTGGTTACTGACACTGGCCATGGTATCGATGCGGCGAACATTAACGGGCTGTTTCAAGCGTTTAATCGGCTCGGTGCTGAAACAAGTCCGATCGAAGGCAGCGGCATTGGATTAACGATCACTAAACAATTGATGGAACTCATGGCGGGCAGCGTTGGGGTAAATAGTGTTGTGGGTTCAGGGAGCACATTCTGGCTTGAGTTGCCTGCAGTGGAACTGGAAACACTGGACAAAGTTTCCGATCTACCTCAGCCACAGACACAAATCGCACCAAGTCAACGACAACGTGTCCTGTGTATTGATGATAATCGGGTGAATTTGAAGTTGATTTCGCACGCGCTGAGCAAACGCACTCATCTCGAAGTATTGACCGCACCAACACCTCAGCTTGGCATCGAACTTGCCCTTGCACAACGTCCGGATCTAATATTGTTGGATATCAACATGCCGGACATGGACGGATATCATGTCTTGGCGTTATTGAAAGCCGATCCGCTGCTCAAATCTGTGCCGGTGTTTGCGGTGACCGCCAATGCAATGCCACGCGATGTTGACCGAGGGCTAGCGGCCGGATTCGCGCAATACTTGATTAAGCCGCTTGATGTCAGTGCCTTACTGAAAATTGTTGATGACACCCTGGGCGAAACATCGGGCGATGCTTACGAAGGCGCAAAATGAACAAACCCTCAATGTGTACTGACTGCATTTTCATTGTCGATGACGAACCGTCGAACCTCAAATTGCTCGACAAGCTTTTGACTAGCCAGGGCTACAAGAACCTTGTTACGATTCAAGACCCGCGTGAAGTCCTTCTGCGCTATGCGGAGGGACGACCGGATCTGATATTGCTGGATATCAACATGCCGTATTTGGACGGCTATCAAGTGATGGAGCAACTTAGAGCACTCGGCGACCCGCTGCTAGCGCCGATTGTTATCCTGACAGCGCAACACAGTCGTGATTTTTTGCTAAAAGCGCTAACCGCGGGGGCGCGAGACTTCGTTGGCAAGCCGTTCGATCGCCTTGAGCTGCTTATGCGGGTTCGCAATTTGCTCGAAGCGCATTCGGCGCATCGAATGGCGTTGGAACAAAAAGATTTGCTCGAAGCGATGGTGCAGGAGCGCACCAAAGAGCTCAACGACACGCGCTTGCAGGTAGTCCGCCATCTCGGACGCGCCGCCGAGTATCGGGACAACGAAACGGGATTGCACATCATTCGCATGAGTAAAATGGCAGCAGCCTTGGCGAAAAGTCTGGCGTGGAACGTCGCCGATTGCGAACTCATGCTGCTCGCCAGCCCGATGCACGATATCGGCAAAATTGGCATTCCAGATGGAATATTGCTTAAGGCCGGGAAATTTGAACCGCACGAGTGGCAAATTATGCAGACACATGCCACGATTGGTGCCGATATCCTGAGCGATGGTGACTCTGATTTGTTGCGCTTAGCCAGTCTGATCGCGCTAACGCATCATGAAAAATGGGACGGCAGTGGCTATCCAAGCGGACTTGCGGGCAACGCCATACCGCAGGCCGGACGGATTGTTGCAATCGCCGACGTGTTTGATGCCCTGACTTCGGCGCGACCTTACAAAAGAGCTTGGTCGATTGAGCAAGCAGTGGCTTTGATTACTGAGAGGTCGGGCACACATTTTGATCCTGAAGTCGTTGAACACTTCCACCAGTGTCTGCCGGAAATCCTGATAATGCGTGATCAGCATCTAGAACCAGTGGTCGACGATTGTGACATCGGTCAATAAGGGCTTAATGCCTGTTCTCGCCAGTTGGTGCTGGTGAAACAAATGCAAAATCAGAAACAACCATGCAACAAGGCGGTCGCGCAAAAGACGCGCTCTGCGCCGTTGCGTGTGGTGAAACGCCATTAAATTAGGTAATCGATGATTGCGCTGATCGCGTTTGAAATAAATCCACTGGAGGCATCGAATGTCCGCACTTCTCACTGATATCACGGCTAGCACCAATCGCTTTCTCGCAGGTACCCTTCCCTCACGCACATGGATGCGTACCTTACCGATCGCCGCTAATTTGGATTCAGTGACCGACTGTGACTCCGCCGCTGAAATTGCCCCTGAGTCGGTCGGCGTAAGCACGGCTCGTGTCGATGCGATTTGGCGCGCAGCGCGCGGTTTGTATTGCACTGGCTATTACCCCGCCATCATGTTGTGCGTGCGTCGTCGCGGTGAGATTATTCTCAACCGCGCTATCGGCCACGCCAGCGGCTATTTACCCGATCAATCATCAACCGATCTAGTCAAGGCAACGGTCAATACGCCGGCCTGCATTTATTCAGCGAGCAAGGCAATGACCGCAATTGCCATTCACCGCTTGGCAGATTCCGGCAAGATCAATTTGCTTGACCCAGTTTGCCATTACATTCCCGAATTTGCCGCGAATGGAAAAGACCGACTGACGATTTATCAGGTACTTACCCATCGCGGAGGCGTGCCGGGCATTCCGATGGATGAACCGCCACAAACAGTAAGCAACCATAAACGCATGCTCGAACTGATTTGCGCTGCCACGCCACAGAATATTCATGGTCGCAATCAGGCCTATCACGCACTGACCGGCGGAACCATCTTGCAAGAAGTGTTGGAACGCGCCACCGGCGTAACGCTAACCAACTATTGGCGACAACATTTCAAAAAGCCGATGGGCTTTCGATTCCTTGATTACGGTGCCAGCAAAGCAGATTTCAATTTGATGGCGCGCGACTATGTGAGCGGTGTCAAGGTACCCGAATTCATCACGCAATATCTAAAACCTTACCTTGGCGTCGATGCTGAAAAAGATGGCCATTTGCTCAATGCATACGACTTTTATGCCCGTCCCATTGCCGCCGGAAATATGGTGGCGACCGCCGAGGAGCTTTGTCGTTTCTTTCAAATGCTTTTGGACAATGGCAGCTACAAGGGTCAACAAATCATATCGCCGCTGTGTGTACATCGCGCTACGATGGAATCTTCGCCGCATCAAATGGATGGCGTGTTGAAAATTCCCCTGCGTTTCTCGGCCGGCATGATGATGGGCGGGGACGGTTTTGGTCTCTACGGCAAACATACTGGTCGCGCCTTCGGTCATCTGGGTTTGGTGAATATTTTCGGCTGGGCAGACCCAGAACGCGATCTGTCAGTTGGCCTCATCACCACTGGCAAGCCGCTACTGGCACCCAATCTTGGTTATGTTGCGGCCTTAATCCACGCTATCAGCGGCGGCATCCCAAGAGACGGAGACGAGTTGCGCAAAGCTGCATGATCGCTGCAAAATGATGGGGGCGAAGGTATGAAAATCGCAATTCTCGGTAGCGGCGTAATCGGTACAACCACCGCTTACTACCTCGCTAAAGCCGGTCACGAAGTCACGGTCATCGACCGCCAAGCTGGCGCCGCGCTGGAAACCAGTTATGCCAATGCGGGCGAAGTTTCACCCGGCTACTCCGCGCCCTGGGCTGGCCCCGGCGTGCCCGCCAAAGCCATTCAATGGCTGCTGATGCGCCACAGCCCGCTGGTTATCTGGCCGATGCTCGACCCGCGCATGTGGATGTGGGGCCTCGCGATGCTGCGCAACTGCACCGAAGCGCGTTACGCGCTAAACAAATCGCGCATGGTGCGGCTCGCCGAATACAGCCGCGATTGCCTGATGCAATTACGCGCCGATACCGGCATCCAATACGACGAACGCACGCAAGGCACACTGCAACTTTTCCGCACTCAGAAACAATTGGATAGCACCGGCAAAGATATTGATGTGCTTAAACAATACGGCGTCCCGTTTGAACTGCTCGATGTCGCTGGCTTCGTTAGGGCCGAGCCGGCGCTTAATTTAGTCAAAGAGAAATTCGTTGGCGCGCTGCGACTGCCGGGCGACGAAACTGGCGACTGTTTCAAATTCACGCAAAACATAGCCACCATGGCCGAAGCGCTGGGTGTCAAGTTCCGTTATGGCGAGACCCTGCTGCGCATCACCAGCCAAGGTGAGCGCATCACCGGCGTAGTGACCGACAAAGGCGAACACAAAGCCGATGCCTATCTCGTCGCCTTGGGAAGTTTTTCAGCGCAAGCACTGCGGCCTCTAGGCGTGCATATCCCCGTCTATCCTGTCAAAGGTTATTCCATCACTGTGCCAATTACTGATGCAAATTACGCGCCCGAATCCACCATCATGGACGAGACACACAAAGTCGCGGTGACCCGCCTGGGAGATCGAATACGCGTCGGCGGCACAGCAGAATTAGCCGGATATAGCCTCAACCTGCGCGAATCACGGCGCGACACTTTGAACCATGTCGTCACAGATTTATTCCCACGCGGCGGTGATTTATCAAAAGCCGAATTCTGGTGCGGTCTGCGCCCGATGACCCCCGACGGCACCCCCGTCCTAGGTGGCACGCCCTACCCTAACCTTCACGTTGCCACAGGTCACGGCACGCTCGGTTGGACTATGGCGGCGGGAACAGGCCGAGTGGTGGCCGATATGCTCTCGAACCGCGAACCTGAAATCGACATCGGCGGATTGACCTTAGCGCGATATACGCGAGGGATGATTGGTTTTAGTGGGTTCAGTGGTTATCGCAGTGTTGCCTAATGGGGCCAACGGCACGTCGCTGGACGGAGCGCCAACTCAACACCAGCTGACAATTTTCCACTTGCGAAAGCGTTGAGCCAGGTCGCTCAACAATTTTTTTCTAGTATCTGCACATTGACAATACCAAACATTTACCCGTGTGAAGTACCGCCAAATTCATTGCTTAGTGGATACAACGGCGATGCAGGGTACGCGGATTGCTATCAGGTCGAAGTCTCCGGCTTGATTACTCAGGCAATATTCATTGAGGCGTTCTACACATCACCACTGTTCAAAATCGAGCGCGGCATCCTCACACATTTGGCGCGTAAGCCAGCAAGCGATGCTGACGTGCGGCGACTCGCAATTGGTCAAGCGGTAAGGTTTTCGGCATGGCATGTCGAAGCACAAACTTCCACTGAATTGCTGCTCAGCGACTTCACCGGTCGC
Organism: Rhodocyclaceae bacterium; assembly: GCA_016721505.1. Classification (GTDB taxonomy): domain Bacteria; phylum Pseudomonadota; class Gammaproteobacteria; order Burkholderiales; family Rhodocyclaceae; genus JADKHX01. The sequence goes on from JADKHX010000021.1 coordinate 42,507, forward strand.
ACCAGATCATGGCTGATGGCAATACCTTCGACTGAAAACAAACCGCAACTAACGACCCTGCTCTACTTCGGCTCGGCAGTTGTCGCGCGCTCAATCGAAGTAGCGCACAAACCAAAAATGGGCTGGGGTTTTCATGCGTTGTTAGGCTTTCATCGCCTTTATTCTCGGTTGCTGCTTGCTGCAGCCAGCAGACGTGTGCAGAGTATGTTGCAGGACGTGAGCGATTGAAGTTCAATCGACAAAGGCGCTGGAAATTAATGCTTCTTGCCGAACAACTAACGCAAGCCACAATCTGCAAATCTCACTGCTGCCACTTTTCTAAAACGTATTAAACTTGGACATAGTCATCGTGAACATTTTCGTATTTTTATTTGCCAGCACTTCTGACGTTTATCACCTTGGCCGGCAATAAACCGCCCAATGCACAAATTTGATTAACTTACCACTGCCATGCCACAAAAAAAACTGACCGACCTTGAAAGTGAAAAGCTAGTCACCGAGCACACACCCTTGGTTAAGGCAATGGCTAAGTCATTACTGAGGAAGTTACCCGCCAGCGTAGAGCTTGACGATTTGATGCAAGACGGCTTCATCGGGTTGTTAGGCGCAATCCTGCAAAACACGAGAGATAAAGCCGGCGGCCAGTTTCAGAGTTACGTCTCGCAGCGGGTGCGTGGCGCAATGTTGGACGGACTACGCCAGCTTGATCCAGGTTCGCGTGGGGTTCGGCAGTCGATGCGCCGGGTCGAACATGCGATGCATCAGCTAAGCCACCAATTGGGCAGACCGCCAAGTGAGTCCGAAGTCGCGCAAGCACTCACGATGCCGCTTGCCGAGTACCAAACCCTGCTTGAAACGGCACACGGCTACACCTTGTTTTCCCTTGACGATTTTGTTGAGGAAACTGCGCCTGACCAGTTTCTTGACTGGTGTGCCACCACCGGTTCAGATCCTGTTGCCGCTTTAGAGCGAAAGCTGCTACAGCGAAAATTACTAGTCGCCATCAGTGATCTCTCTGTGCGCGAAGAAGAGGTAATGGCACTGCTTTATGTTGAGGCGCTAACGATGCGGGAAGTTGGAAAACGCATGGGGCTAACTGAGGGACGAATTAGCCAGATTCACGCCCATGCAATTGCCACATTGCGTTCGACAGTGATCGGGAATACTGCTGAGCCGTCTATTCTCAAACCCAGACAGCGCCTAACCAATATAGCGGCGCCCTAGCGCTTCGAAGCGAAAGATTAACTGCGCGTGGCCGGTGAGCGGGCCACTCCATTATCAGCACCAACTGACGAAATATAGGCTATGGCAATGTTCTCAAAAATGTTAGCGATAGCACCGACATATGCCATCAATTCGACCCAGTTCAGCTCTTGGCTTGCCTTTTCAGGGCGTCATGGCGAGCGATGGTATTGAAAGCACTCGCAAATCAAAAAGAAATGACCGAGCGACAGATCAATGCATTGCCAACTATGAATGGCGCGCCGTCGATCAACGAATCTTTCATTACGCTAATGCGACTGTGCCAGCAGGATTCGGAGGTTCGCGCCAAAGTGCAGCGTATCGTCTGTTTGCCACCCAAGCAGCGGGTTGCGGTGGTCAATGGTCTGGTACAACAGTTAATGATCTCGGATGCGCCAAACGACTTCGTAATGGCGATTGCGGCGTTGCTGGATGAGTCGCTAATTGCTGAAGTCTGTCGCTTCGTTGACTAATTTTCTTGGTGCTCGAAGACCTTTGTTGTTCAGCAAGAGTATGCATAAGGAATAACAATGGCAGAGAACAAAACCAGAGCCACTAATGCCGGTGTTGATGATTACATTGCAGCCATCGCCGACGATGCAAGACGCGAGGATTGCCGCGCGCTGGTCAAACTGATGAGCAAAGTCACCAAGCAAGCACCGATGATGTGGGGAACCGGCATCGTCGGATTTGGCAGTTTTCACTACAAATACGCGAGCGGACGCGAAGGTGACTCCTGCCTGGTCGGTTTCGCCTCAAGGAAGGGTGACATCAGCGTGTACCTGCCCTGCAGTGGTTCGGCTCAAACTGCGCTGCTGACCAAACTTGGCAAGCACAAGATGGGTAAAGGCTGCCTGTACATACGCAAACTCAGCGACATAGACAGCGATATCTTTGAACAATTGGTGACGGATGCGGTAGCTGAAGTGAAGCGCAAATATGGTTAGGACTTGTTAGTTGGTGCCGACAACACGCCGTTCACGCAGGTGGCACAGCGGCGGCTGCATTAGTTTCATTGAGATGCCGGTCAATAAAATATCTACTCGAGGAAGAACAACGTGACACAAATTTCCGCCGAAATCATCTGGCAAAGAGGCGAGCAAGATTTTTTGAGCAACCATTACAGTAGGCGCCACACGATGCGCTTCGATGGCGGCGCAGAAATTCTCGGCTCGTCATCACCACACATCGTGCCCCTGCCGATGTCAGACCCGACGGCGGTCGATCCGGAAGAGGCCTTCGTCGCGTCGCTGAGCAGTTGTCACATGCTGTGGTTTTTGTCCATAGCCGCCAAGCGAAAATTCTGTGTGGATAGCTATCACGATGCCGCCTTAGGCCTCATGGAAAACAACGCTAATGGAAAAATGGTAGTCGCGGTTGTCACGCTGCGACCAGCGATAACTTTTTCTGGTTTGCACCAACCGACTCGCGCAGAGATTGATCAATTGCACCATCGTGCGCATGAGGAATGCTTCATTGCCAACTCAGTCAAATCCGAGATTCGGATTGAACCGATTTACGGCACGGCAATGTGATTATTTGAACTGAGCTGTGGAACTTATTTTTTACGCAAATTTTTTTGCCGAATAACCATTCGGGAGTTTTGTTTTGAATTCAAGTTTATTAGGTTTTTTTTCTGACGATTTTCGGATCAATGTACTTGACGTTGGTGCTGCGTTAATCGCGAGTCCGCCTTATCAGTCCTTAGTCGACGCGGGGCGCGCACGAATTTATGGATTCGAGCCAGACATCAAAGAATGCGAACGACTGAATCAAACCTTTGGTGAACCTCATCGCTTTTTTCCGTACTTCATTGGCGACGGTCGCCAGGCAACTTTTCACGAAACCAATTGGTCTCCGACCGGCTCTTTGTTTGAACCAAATACGCCTTTACTCTCAAAGTTTCAAAACCTCGCCGAATTGACGACACCGGTCGCTCGGCACAGCGTGCAGACTACTCGAATCGATGATCTGCACGAAATTAGCAATATCGATTTCATAAAAATCGACGTGCAGGGAAGCGAACTAGCTGTCTTCCAAAATGCCGTGCGCATTCTGCCTGGGACTCTAGTGATTCAAACCGAGGTAGAGTTTGTTGAACTCTATAAAGAGCAGCCGATGTTTGCGGACGTCGATCGTTTCCTACGAGGACACGGCTTCCAGTTTCATTCCCTGAATGGCGCTGGCTCAAGAGCATTTAAGCCTCTGATTATAAACAATAACATTAATCAAGGCATCCGCCAGATGCTTTGGTCAGACGCCATTTATGTTCGCGATTGGATGCAACTTGATTGTCTGACCGCAGAGCAGTTAAAGAAATACGCTGTACTCGCCCATGATATTTTGGGCTCCTATGATCTCGCCCATTTAGCGCTCATGGCATTGGATGAAAAATCAACAAGCGACTATGCCCCAAGATATCTCGCACGCATGATGGGCGAAGTAAGCTCGCAGCAATGACCGCCGTCATTTAGCTTTATCGCGCTCACTCCAGAGCGTTGGCGCGGCACCTCGGCTAGCCGCAAGTGCCGCCGCTCCGTAAGTGCCGCAATGATTAAAGTTATTTCGCCTTCACCGGCATATAAGCCCCGACCAAACTCGCGACAAATCGCTCAGGCGGCAAGAAGCCCTTGCCCCATTTTTCGTCAAATTCTGCTGTCGGTTTGGCGGCAACAATTTCCTTCATCGACTTGCCTTTTTTAGACATCGCTTTGACCCGCATGGTGACTGTCACCAGCATGTCGCGCAAGGTTTTCAAATCCGCCTTGGTCGCCACCGGGCCGTGACCGGGAATGATTTTGGTGTTGTCATCAGCAAGTTCCAAAACGCGATTGGCGACAGCGATAACGCCATCAGGATTGCCACCACTGGAGGTGTCGATAAACGGGTACAAGCCATTGAAAAACGTATCTCCCATGTGGATCACATTAGCTTTGCGAAACTGCACGATGGCATCACCATCGGTGTGTGCATTGGCCACGTGGAAGACAAACACTTCATCACTGTTGATGTGAAACGTCACGTCTTTAGCAAATGTCACCAAAGGCAAGGCGACTTTTGGCGAAGGCGGTACTTTCCAGTCGAGCAAGCTAATTAATTGATCACTGGACATCCGTTTTCGTACATTGTCATGCGCCACGATAATGGCGCCTGCCGTGCCCATCGCTTCATTGCCGCCGGTGTGATCGCCGTGCCAATGGGTATTCATCACAAACTTCACCGGTTTATCAGTGATTTGTTTAATCGCAGCAGCAATCTTCGGTGCCATTTGCGCGTACTGATCGTCAATCACAAACACTGCATCGTCACCAACCGAAACACCAATGTTGCCACCAGCACCGAATAGTACATACAGATTCGGCGAAATCATTTCGGTCTTGACTACCGCTTTGTCAAAATCTTGTGCATAGCTCGGTGCGTACCAAGTTTGTAAGGCAATCAATAGGGCTGCAAACATCAAAGCTCTAGAACGAAATAAATTCATTTAAATCTCCTTTGTTAGTGAGTTGGTGCCGGTCGCACGCCGTCATTTCTGATTTCACTTTTGCTGCTTCATCAGTTCCATCATCTTGGGGTCTTTCATCAACGCATCCATGTCCATTTTTGGCATGATCATTTCGCCGGGTTTTTGCCCTGGTTTGCAGGCGCCTTTCCACGAGGACTCCAGATTCATTTTTGTTTCACTCATGCCGCGCATTGGCGGATTGAATCGGGTCACAATTTCGCCTTTGTAGCTCGAATCAAAGGAGCCGGTGAAAACCGCATCGGTGGTCACGGTGGTGCCTTCGGCTTTACATACCGAATGAATCGACACTTTGCCCGCTTGTGGTTTGATTTCCATCACACTGCAGTCGGGCTTATTCTGAGTTGCACGCTGGCGCATGATGTCGTCGCTGGCTTGATCAACACACTGCTGCATCGGCCCCATATTTGGCATGCCCTGCGCCTGCATGGTGGTCTCCCACAAGCCGGATTTCCGTTTTGGCGGCTCGGCGGCGAAAATACTCATTGAAGTAACCGCAACTAGTGCTAAGCATGCGAGCGATTTCGGATTGAACAATTTAAGATTCATGACGACTCCTTCACGTTGGTATGCGTATAAATCGCTGACTATGATAGCCGCCATCAGCTCCTATGCGCTATCGCCCACTACAATGTCGGATTGAGCCAGGTACCGCTCGCCTTGAAGGTTTTGCATGAACAACAGTACATCGCCGACAGAATCTCCCAACATCATCACGTCTCAATCGGCCAAAGGACAGACGCACGCTTACATCACTCCCGAATTGCTCGAATGGCATCAGCGTGTTACTTCTGATGTAGTTGGAAAAACGGTTTTGAGTGTATTTGCGCGCGGTTGTGGACTGGGAATTCACGCTGCAAAATCCGGCGCAAGCTTCGTTGTCAACGTCGACCATGACGAACTCGCCATCGCCAACGCAAAGGATTTTGTGCGCCAGGCCGGACTACCAATACGACCTAGATTCGTTATCAGCGATGCCTTCGCAGCGATGCGCCAGTTGGCCGGTATCGGACAAAATGAGCGTGTGCGCGGCAAACGGATGCCAGCATTTCCCAAACTCGAAGCACGGCAATTTGATCTGGTTATCATTGATCCGCCGGTGCATTCGAAGAGCCCATTTGGCGTGGTGGATTTACTTGCCGACTACGCTTCGGTTTTCAAACCGGCTTTGTTATGTACCGCAGTTGGTGGCACCCTGGTGTGCACCAATCGCTTACCGAACCTTGATAGCGCCGCATGGCTTATGCAACTCGAACGTGCCGCAGTCAAAGCCGGGCGCCCGATTAAATCGATTGAGTGGATCGAAGCTGAATCAAATAGCGAGCAATGGGTCGTGGTGCTGCACTTGAACTAGAAAGATCACGGGGCGGGTAATCAGCATGAAAATCAAATGCTCACTGTTGGCGTTGTTCATACTGGTTTCCACTCACGCGATGGCGTGGGGCAATCACACGCCACCCTCGTATCGCGCGCTCGAAAATATGCCCGAAGTGGCGAACGCAACACCGGTCAAAGTAGAGTCACTCGATGCCTTCTTGAAAGCTGAAGAACAAGGCATAGCAGCTTTGATGGCGAAACAAGAAATTTGGGCGCGTGCCAACGTCGACGCCTATGCCGCCCGCCCCACCGCACTGGATTACAAAGCCAATCCCAACTACACCGATGCGGCGCGCCGTTTGGCATTCTTCAAAGCGCTGCGCATCGCACAAGATAGTCGCTTCGCCCTCTACATCCACCCCGATGCGCGTGCCGGTGAAATCACTGTGCCATTGCTGCCCTATTCAACGGTGCACACGCTGCCTGAACCGCCCGTGGTGTCCGAGCGCTTCATTGCCATCAATCCGGGCGACACAGTTTCGGTCTTGCAAGTCGTCGCTTCGGCATCTTCCGAGCCCGACTATGGCCTTGACATCAACTTGTTTGAAGACAACCCCGGCGAATGGGGCAAGACTTACGGCTTTGGCACTTTATCGTTTGGCAATCCGGCTTATACCTATTCTTCGCAAGCGCCGTTCCACATGGGCTTCTTCCATGAGAGCAGTGTGATTTACAAAGCTGGTCCGTTTCTTAAGCGAACTTTTCCGCTGCTGCGCGCACATCAGTATTCCACGCTTGCCGTACTCGCCTTCAAAACCGGGCATCCCTACTGGGGCTGGCGTTTTACCGGACTGGCCTTGCACTACATCCAAGATTTGACGCAGCCCTATCACGCACGCTTGTCGCCCGGAGAATCCACGCCGCGTGTGATTAGCGCGAATGTGTTGGCGATGATCGGCCTGCCGTCGATGAAGCAAAACATCATTGTGCTGCTGGGCAATCGCCATATGGCACTAGAACAATATCAATCGCAAATTGTGCGCAATGCAGCCAAGGCAAAAGCGGACACAGCCGCCGTGCTTGCCTTACGCAATGGCAGCAAAGACGCCAGCTATCCGCCATGGTCGGATAGTTACATCAAGGAAGTATTGACCGCGCAATCGGCGACCTATGCAGATCGGGTAGCGGGAATTTTGATCGCAACTTTGCCCGGCGAATTTGTCAATGATCCGACGCAGACTTTTGGTAGCAACGGCGATGTCGATGTGGTCGGAGCGATTTCTAAAGTCGATGCCGCGCAACGTGCTGAACTCGACAATGCCATCGCCGAAATGCTCGGCAACTACGGCGCGCACAGCCGCAACCTGATTCGTGGCATTCAGAAATTAGTCAAGACACCCTAATCGCCGTGCACTAAAGGCGCGGTTTTAGGCGGTGACGGTGCGATAATGCGCGCCTCCCCCGCATCTTGCCCTGCTCGTCGCAGGAACGTCATGACACCTGCTATCGATAGTTTTGCCGCATTAAATCTTTCCGCACCGTTGTTAAAAGCGCTAGCCGATGTTGGCTATGAAACACCTTCTCCCATTCAAGCAGCCTGCATTCCGCCGCTACTTGAAGGTTTCGATATTCTTGGCGAAGCGCAAACCGGCACCGGCAAAACTGCCGCGTTCGCTTTGCCGCTACTACAAAAAATCAACGTCGCACTGGCAAAACCGCAAGCGCTGATTCTCACCCCGACGCGCGAACTGGCAATTCAAGTTGCCGAAGCTTTGCAACGCTATGCTAAACACTTGCCCGGATTTCACGTGTTGCCGGTGTATGGCGGACAAAGCATGGTGGTGCAATTGCGCCAGCTTTCGCGTGGCGCGCATGTCATTGTTGGTACGCCAGGTCGGGTAATGGATCACCTCGAGCGCAAAAGCCTAGTGCTCGACAATCTGACCACCTTAGTCCTCGATGAAGCCGACGAAATGTTGCGCATGGGTTTTATCGATGATGTGGAATGGATACTGAATCACACACCGTCGACACGCCAGACCGCGCTATTTTCGGCCACCATGCCGGACATCATTCGTCGTGTGGCACACAAGCATTTACGTAATCCAAAAGAAATCAAAATCCGCGCCGCGACCACCACAGTCGCCGCGATTAGCCAAGCCTATATCCAAACCCATGCTGGCAACAAGCTTGAAGCCTTGACTCGTGTGTTGGAAATCGAAGACGATCTGGATGCTGCGCTGATATTTGTACGCACCAAATTGGCGACCGTCGAACTCGCCGACAAACTCGAAGCACGCGGCTATTCGGCGGCAGCACTCTCGGGCGACTTGACGCAAGGACTGCGCGAACAAGTCATCGAGCGGCTCAAAAGTGGCAGCCTCGATATCGTCGTCGCTACCGATGTCGCCGCGCGTGGATTGGATGTGCCACGCATCAGTCACGTGATCAACTTTGACGTGCCCTACGATACCGAAGCTTATGTGCACCGCATTGGCCGAACTGGTCGCGCCGGGCGTACCGGGCGCGCGATATTGTTCATCACGCCGCGCGAAACACGCATGCTCGGCGCGATTGAGCGTGCCACGCGGCAAAAAATTACGCCGCTGGCAATGCCCACACCAAACGAAGTTGCTAATCGTCGCGTGGCGCAATTCACCCAGCAAATTTTGGACACGCTCAAAGACGAGAAGCTGGAATTTTTCTTTGATGTGGTGCGCCGCATCGAAAACGAAAACGAAATCGGCGCACGCGAAATCGCTGCGGCGCTGGCATATCTGGCGCAAAAAGATCGGCCATTGCAGTTGGCCGGACATCAAGCTGCGGCGGTTAGTGATGCGCCGAAAGCGCGTGCGGCCAGTCCGTCAGTTGGTGCTGGTGACACGCCGTCGCGAACGCGCCCACCGCGTGAAGCATCGCCTTATGCAGTCGCCGATTCAGCGCCACCCAAACGTGAACGTGCAGCTCGTGAAAGCTTCGCATCAACTGATGAAGCACCTCGCCCACGTCGCACCGACTCCGCTCCCAAGCGCCATGATTTATCCGACGCACCGGCGCGCTACCGCATCGAGATCGGCAAGAACCAAGGCGTGTTGCCCAAAGAAATCGTCGGCGCGATTGCCAACGAAGCCGGTATCGATGGCAAGCAAATCGGCCAAATCAATTTATTTGACGACTACACCACGGTCGAACTCCCCGGCAACTTGCCGGCCGACGTGATGGATGTTTTGCAACGCATACGCGTACGTCAATTCGCACTGAAAGCCCGCGTTCTCGCCCCCGGTGAATTTGTCGAAGATAGCCGCCCGCCACGCAAAGCTGCCCCACGTAAATCATTTGATGGTCCACGCAAAGCATTTGACGGGCCGAAAAAAGATTACGACAAACCGCGCAAAGCCTACGACGGTCCACGCTCTGGCGATGCCCCACCGCGCTCGCGGCCACCATTTGATTCAGCCAAAAAGCCTTCTGGCGCGACACGCAAAGTGACCCTCGGCCCACGCAAACCAAAGGTCTGATTTAGGACGCAATTCATAGGAACTCGCATGACGCTCTTCGCACTCGCCGACAAACGCCCGCAATTGGGCAAAGATGTTTGGGTAGCTGAAACCGCCAGTGTGATTGGCGATGTGCGCCTCGGCGACAACGCCAGTGTGTGGTTTGGCGCTGTGTTGCGGGGCGATAACGATCCGATTGTCATCGGTGCCAACAGCAATATTCAGGACGGCTCGGTGGTGCATACCGACTTTGGCGTTGCTTGTGTAATTGGCGAGAACGTCACCGTCGGACATCTGGTGATGCTGCATGGCTGCACCATAGGTGACTGTTCACTGATTGGGATCAAGAGCGTGATTTTGAATCGCGCGGTGATCGGCAAGCATTGCATCATCGGCGCGAATACTTTAATTGCCGAGGGCAAAGTAATTCCTGATCGTTCGCTGGTGATTGGCTCGCCGGGAAAAATCGTCCGTCAATTGACTGATCAGGAAGTACAGTTTCTGGAAGGCAGCGCACATCACTATGTTGAAAACGCGCGGCGATTCCGCGAACAATTGGTGAGCTTGTAATGAAATATTTTCTCTTTGCATTAAGTTGCTTCGCGCTAAACGCTTTTGCCGAAGACAACAAAACGCGTGGCACCCTAATTGACTTTTCTGCACAAGCACAACGTAGCGCGCCCAACGATTTGGGCAATGCAACCCTTTACTTCGAGGCCGATGGTGAAAAGCCCGGCGAGCTTGCACGGCGAGTCAACCAAGTCATCGCCAATGCACTAGCGACCGCCAAATCTGCTACCGAAGTGAAGGTAAAAACCGGGAGCAGCAACACTTATCCGATTTACGCCAAAAACAGTCGCAGCATAGAAAGCTGGCGCATGCGCTCTGAATTGTTACTCGAGTCACGTGACGCAACGGCACTTTCAGAATTGCTCGGCAAACTTCAATCCACGCTGGCCATCGGCGGTTTGTACTTCAGCCCCGCGCCCGACACGCTGCGAAAAATAGACGACGCCACAGCGATGGATGCGCTCGCGATCTTCCAAGAAAAAGCTGCCCGCTATGCCGCTGCGTTGGGCAAGCCTTACCGTATCGTCAACATGAATATTGGCAGCAACGGCGTGTCGCCAGCACCAACTCGCTATGACAACATGCGGATGAAAACTTTTTCCAGCGCTGCTGCACCTATGCCGACCGAAGCTGGCGATTCTCAAGTTATCGTTAACGTCAATGGTCAAATAGAATTACTAGACACAGCGCCGGGTACGAAACTTCCATAGTGCTTGCGGCGCAAGATTCACGGAGGTCGTCCGACATGATGGCAAACGCAAGTCTTGAACTCCCCTACCACGACCGTAAGCGCTGGGCATGGTTGTTCTCCTTGCTGGTACCTGGTTTTGTCGGCCTCGGTCCAGCGCTTTATTTGTGGAGCGGCGAGCCGCTAGTATTGTGGGCGCCGATCGCCTACAACTACTTCATCGTTCCCGTCATTGATTTATTGATGGGCGAAGATCAAAGCAACCCGCCTGAATCGGCAGTGCCCATGTTGGACGCTGACCCCTACTACCGCTATATCACCTACGCCGCCGTACCGATGATGTGGCTGGCTTTTATTTTCGCTGCATGGTTTGTGGCGACCTACCCCTTACCGTGGCATGGTGTGCTGGCCGTGATTCTGACGACCGGTGGTATCGGCGGGTTTTGTATCAACATTGGCCACGAATTGGGACACAAAGTTCCGCACATCGAGCGCTGGTTAGCCAAACTGGTGCTCGCACCAACAGGCTATGGGCACTTCACCGTTGAGCACAATCGCGGCCATCACATTGAAGTGGCGACACCGGAAGACAGCGCGTCTTCCCGCATGGGCGAGAGTATTTACAAATTCATGCTGCGCGAAGTGCCAGGTGCGTGGACGCGCGCCTGGGCGTTGGAAACGCGGCGTCTAAGTTCCTTGGGCTTACCCGCGTGGTCGCTGAAAAACGAAGTGATACAACCATTACTGATGACAGCAGTTTTGTGGATCGCGCTTTGTCTGTGGTTAGGCTTCACCGTGTTGCCATTCATTTTGGCTGCCTCGCTGTGGTCAAACTTTCAGTTGACCTCAGCAAATTACATCGAGCACTACGGTTTGCTACGCGCCAAAGATGCCAAGGGAAATTACGAGCCTTGCCAGCCGCATCATTCGTGGAATAGCAATCACGTGTTTTCGAACTGGGCAGTGTTTCATTTACAGCGCCACTCTGATCACCACGCCCATCCTGCGCGGCGCTATCAGTCGCTGCGACATTTTGAACATTTGCCGGAACTACCCAATGGCTATTTCGGAATGTTTAGCGCGGCCTACATTCCAGCCTTGTGGTTTCGTTTGATGGATCAAAGATTGGTTGATTTTGTTGGCGGCGACGCGCGGAAAATCAACTTCGATGCACGGCAACGCGAGCGCTTGATTGAAAAATTTAAGCTGACGGTCGCTTAGTTTCAAGGCTTTTTCTGCGGCACCTGCACAAAAACTTCACCCGATTTGATCATACCCAGCTCGTAACGCGCGCGCTCCTCAATTGCTTCGGAGCCGGATTTCAAGTCGCGCACTTCGGCGTCTAATCCTGCGTTGCGTTGTTCCAATTTTTGATTGGCATCGCGTTGTGCGGTGAGCTGATTGTCGTAGTCCCAGACCAACAACCAGCCCCCTTTGCCAAACCATAGTGGGTATTGCAGCAAGGCAATCAGCGCCACCAGCGCCCAAGTTGGCCAAGATTTCATGGCCGAACTAACCTAACCGCAACCTAGCCGCGCAAGTTGTAAAACGCGTCGCGACCCGGATAACTGGCGCTATCGCCGAGGTCTTCTTCGATGCGCAGCAGTTGATTGTATTTAGCGATGCGATCCGAGCGGCTAAGCGACCCAGTTTTGATTTGCAGCGCATTTAAGCCGACCGCTATATCAGCAATCGTAGAATCTTCTGTCTCACCCGAACGATGCGAGATAACACAGGTATAGCCCGCGCGTTTGGCCATTTCAACAGCAGCGAAAGTTTCGGTCAGCGTGCCAATCTGATTTATCTTTATCAAGATTGAATTGGCAATACCTTTTTGTATGCCTTCGCGGAGAATCTTTGGATTGGTGACAAACAAATCGTCACCAACAATTTGTACTGATTTGCCGAGCTTATCAGTCAGCAATTTCCAACCGTCCCAATCACTTTCACCCATGCCATCTTCGATACTGATGATGGGGAATTTAGCAGCTAGCGTAGCCAAATAATCGACCATGCCACTCGGTGTTAGCTCAAGTTTTTCCGAGGCCAAGTGGTATTTGCCGTCCTTGAAAAACTCAGAGCTGGCACAATCGAGCGCGAGTACCACGTCTTGCCCCGGCGTATAGCCCGCCGATTCAATCGCGCGCAAAATCATTTCGATGGCCTCATCGTTGCCGGCAACATTCGGCGCAAAACCGCCTTCGTCGCCAACAGTGGTTGGATACCCTTTTTTATCCACCAATTTTTTCAGATGATGGAAAACTTCGGTGCCACAGCGCAGCGCTTCGCGAAAACTTCTTGCGCCCACCGGCAAGATCATGAATTCCTGAATGTCCAAATTGTTGTTGGCGTGTGCGCCACCGTTAATCACATTCATCATCGGCACTGGCATTTGCATCGGGCCGCTGCCACCGAAATAGCGATACAGCGGTAGACCGGTTTCCTCAGCCGCAGCTTTGGCCACGGCCATCGACACTGCCAGCATGGCGTTTGCGCCGAGGCGCGATTTGTTCTCGGTGCCATCCAGATCAATCAAACAATTGTCGATGAACGATTGCTCCTCGGCGTCGAGGCCGATGATGGCTTCGGAAATTTCGGTGTTGATATTCTCCACTGCTTGCAACACACCCTTGCCCATATAGCGTGCAGCGTCACCGTCACGCAGCTCGATGGCTTCGCGTGAGCCGGTGGATGCGCCGGACGGCACAGCAGCGCGCCCCATGGAGCCGGATTCCAGCAACACATCAGCTTCGACGGTGGGATTGCCACGTGAATCCAAAATTTCGCGGGCGACGACATCGACAATTGCACTCATGATTTACTCCAATAGCATTTCATAAAATTTTTTTCAGAACAGCGGCGTGTCACCAGCACCAACTGCCAAACTCACAGTTGACTACCGAACCCACGCCGCTTAACCACCGCATCCAGCTCCAACAATGTTTCCAACAATTCTTTCATGTGACCCAAGGGCCAAGCGTTTGGTCCATCTGACAATGCCACCGCCGGATTCGGGTGCGTTTCCATAAACAAACCGGAAACCCCCACCGCCACCGCGGCGCGCGCCAACACCGGCACGAACTCACGCTGACCGCCCGAGGTCGTGCCCTGCCCGCCCGGCAACTGCACCGAATGCGTGGCGTCGAACACCACCGGGCAATTACTCTCGCGCATGATGGCGAGGCTACGCATATCGGATACCAGATTGTTATAGCCAAATGAAGCGCCACGCTCGCAAACCATGATGTTGTCCGCGCCGTTATTGACTTCGCGCGCTTTGGCAACAACATGTTTCATATCACCTGGCGCCAGGAACTGTCCCTTCTTGATATTCACCGGCTTGCCAGCGGCCGCGCAGGCTTGAATAAAGTCTGTTTGGCGGCACAAAAACGCCGGCGTTTGCAATACATCGACGACACTGGCAACGGTAAAAATTTCATCCTCGGCATGCACATCGGTAAGTACCGGTACACCGATCTGACGTTTTACTTCAGCAAGAATCCGCAAACCCTCTTCCATGCCATGACCACGAAAAGAGTTGCCCGAACTCCGATTGGCTTTATCGTAAGACGCTTTGAAAATGTAGTTGATGCCGACCGCTAATGTAATTTCCTTCATCTGCCCGGCGACATCCACACACAGCGCCTCTGATTCGGCCACGCAGGGGCCGGCAATCAAAAATATCGGCTGGTCTAATCCAACTTGGAAGTTGCACAGCTTCATAGCTTAAGCCCTTGTCTAGCCAGCGCCGCCTTGACGTAGGCGATGAACAATGGATGTCCGTTGCGTGGATTCGAGGTGAATTCCGGATGGAATTGCACGCCGACAAACCACGGATGCATGGTGCTGGGCAACTCCATGATCTCGGGCAAATTTTCAGTCGGTGTCCGTGCGCTGATCACCATGCCAGCGGCTTCCAGTTTCGGCACATAGACGTTGTTCACTTCGTAGCGATGGCGATGACGCTCGTTGACCTCGTTGCAATAAATTTTTGCCGCGAGCGTGCCGGGCTTGATCGGACAACGCTGCGCACCGAGACGCATGGTGCCGCCCAAATCTGAGCTGGCGTCGCGTTGTTCGACCCGCCCTTCTCTATCCAGCCATTCGGTAATCAAGGCGACGACCGGATGCGGTGTATTTGGCTCAAATTCGGTACTGTTGGCAGCGTCGAGCTTGGCCACATTGCGTGAAAACTCAATGGTGGCTAATTGCATGCCAAGACAAATTCCAAGGTAGGGGACTTTGTTTTCGCGAGCATATTTAATCGCCGCAATTTTGCCCTCGGTGCCGCGTTTGCCAAATCCACCAGGAACCAAAATCGCATCCATTTTTTCCAGCGATGCACAGCCGTTGGTCTCCAATTCTTCGGAGTCAACAAAGTTAATCTTGACCCGACTTGAAGTATGCATCCCAGCGTGAATCAAAGCCTCAGTCAGAGATTTGTAGGATTCAGTGAGATCAACATATTTGCCGACGAACGCAATATTCACTTCGTGCGTGGGGTGTTCGAGCGAATCAACGAGGCGTTTCCACACTGACAAATCGGCGGCACGGGCGAGGATATCGAGTTTGCGGCAAACAATTCCGTCAAGCATTTGTTCATGCAGCATGCCGGGGATTTTGTAAATACTGTCGGCATCAAGCGCCGAAATTACCGCTTCAATTTGAACATTGGTGAACAAGGCAATCTTGGCCTTTTCATCCGGCGGAATTTCGCGATCTGCACGGCAAAGCAAGATGTCGGGCTGGATACCAATTTCGCGCAATTCTTTCACCGAGTGCTGAGTCGGCTTGGTTTTCAGCTCGCCTGCGGTGGGGATATAAGGGACTAAGGTGAGATGGATAAAACAGGCATTGTTGCGGCCTTCCTGTATCCCCATTTGGCGTATCGCTTCAAGGAACGGCAGTGATTCAATGTCACCTACCGTACCGCCGACTTCAACGATCGCAACATCCGCCCCTTCTGCGCCACGCTTTATGTACAACTTGATTTCATCGGTGATATGCGGAATGACTTGCACGGTCTTGCCCAGGTATTCGCCGCGCCTTTCCTTTTTAATCACCGCTTCGTAAATTTGACCGGTGGTAAAGTTATTTCGCCGTCCCATCTTGGCGCTGGTGAAACGCTCGTAATGTCCGAGATCCAGGTCAGTTTCGGCACCGTCCTCAGTGACGAAAACTTCACCGTGTTGAAACGGCGACATGGTGCCCGGATCAACGTTGATATAAGGGTCGAGTTTGATATGCGTGACGGTAATCCCGCGCGACTCAAGAATGGCGCCAAGACTGGCAGCCGCAATGCCTTTGCCCAAACTGGACACGACACCGCCGGTAACAAAAACGTATTTAGGCATGGGAATTATTGCAGCGGGAAAGCCGAATGATAGCAAGGAAAATCAGGCCTGCGTTTGGTGTTGTGCGTTTGCCCGCGAACTCACGAGCAAACGCACGCTTGGCTTCGACTTGGCGTGGCGCGCCGTATCGATTTTCGGCTCAAACTACTTGGCCGATTTTGCTGCCGGACGACGCTTACTCAAACGATCCACCAAGCCGGCGAGATTACCCAACGAAATCAGATGCGCATGAATTAATCCCAATAGTCCGCTGCTAAATAGCTCGAAAACGACCTCTTTATCCAAGGCGCGCAATTTCTCCTCATCAACGACCGACATGCCGTTGAGCCTGAACTGCGTGCCATCATTTAAGCGCGCCACGGAGTCGGCATCGCGGAATAAATCCAGCGCATGCAAGCGGGTGCAAATTGCTTCAGTCGCCATTGCACCTTGTTGAAAATCACGCATGAAATTCAGTGCGTGTTCAAGTTGTTTAGTGGGCTTGCCATCAGCGAACAATGGTTCGCCGACCTTTTCATCAAAGCACGAAGCTTCGGAATCGATGCACACCACCATTTGACCTTCTTCGCCTTTGCCCGGCACAAACGGGTAACGCCGGACAAACGCAGGAATGTAGCGCGCATCCCACTTGCCGAGGTTATCAACAAATAAATTCTCAGCCTCTCGCAAACCGATCAATGCCACCGGAACCAATCCGGTTTCGCCGCGCACAAACACGATGGGATATTCACGTGCGCAGTCACCAAACTCGCTGGCCAAAAGTGGTACCGAATTGACTTTGGCGGCGTAGCGAAAATTGGTAATTTGCTTGACGCGCAAACTGCCATGGGCTTGGTCGCTAAGTGCAACTACATTTTCGTAAAACAATAGTTCAGACATTTGCTTCTCCTATAAAACTTTCTACAAATTTCCAGAATTGATAATTCTTTCACAACGCGGCAAAAGCCACGCGAATAATTCATTCATCACCGCCACACGATCAATATCATTGAGCGTCTCGTGCATGCTACCCGTCCACAAGCGTAACGCACGATCCGAACCACCCCATGCCGCATGAAACGCTTGACTACCTTCTGGGGAGGTCAGTGTATCTGCAGTGCCATGGAATACATACAGGGGCAGCGTCAATGTGCTCGCAGCAGCTAGATTAGTCGGCATTACCGCCAGCACTTGCGCACCCGTCCGGGCCGGCGGTGCGCGCAAACAAACTAGTGGATCGTCTCGATAACGTGCGACTTCGCTGGCAATACTGCTAATCAAATTGGCGTCGAGTGCTTGCGCGCGCAAGCGTGGCAACCAACGAGAAATGAGTGGCGCCAGTTTGACCAACAACGCTGGTGTGCCTGGGCCAATTTTTAGCGCCGCTGATGAAAGCACCAAGCCGTGCAAGCTACGCGTTTGTTCGGTGCGTTGCGAGACCCAGCGCACCGCAATCGCCCCGCCCAAGCTATGCCCCATCAAAAATAAGGGGCAAGGTGCCGCTGACAGACTGACGGTCTCCATTAAGGCATCGACATCAAGCAAATAGTCATCAAAGCTATTAACCCATAAGGCTTCGCCAGGCGAGCGGCCATGACCACGCAGATCAATCGCGAAGACTCCTAGACCTGCGGCGCTGGCATTTTTTGCGAAGTCGTCATAACGGCCGGAATGTTCCGCCAAGCCATGCACCAGCACAATAATGCCGCGTGCTTGCTGTGGCATCCAAGATTGCCCAAACAAACGCAATCCGTCTTTGGTGATGACAGAAAATTCTGCGTGCAAAAATTACTTTCCATGAATTTGACTTAGTTCGCGAAGGCCGCAATGTCAGTTTGCGCGCGTCCTAATATCAGCGCATGAACATCGTGGGTACCTTCATAGGTATTTACCACTTCCAGATTCAACATGTGGCGAATCACGCCGTATTCATCCGAGATACCATTGCCACCGTGCATATCGCGCGCCATCCGTGCAATATCGAGTGCTTTGCCGCAGGAATTACGTTTCATTATCGAAGTGATTTCCGGCGCGGCGTTGCCTTCATCTTTCAAACGGCCGAGTCGCAGGCAGCCTTGCAAGCCAAGCGCAATTTCTGTCTGCATGTCGGCTAATTTTTTCTGTATCAATTGATTGGCTGCAAGCGGGCGACCAAATTGCGTTCTGTCCATTACATACTGCCGCGCACGATGCCAGCAGTCCTCGGCAGCGCCTAGTGCACCCCAAGCGATGCCATAGCGGGCGGAATTCAAACAGGTAAATGGGCCTTTTAGTCCGCTCACGTTTGGTAGTTCATTTTCATCAGGGACAAACACCTCATCCATCACTATTTCGCCAGTGATTGAGGCACGCAAACCCATCTTGCCGTGAATGGCCGGGGCCGACAAACCCTTCATGCCACGTTCCAAAATGTAGCCGCGAATTTTGCCTTCGTCATTCTTTGCCCAAACCACAAATACATCGGCAATCGGGCTATTGCTAATCCACATTTTGGCGCCAGAAACGGAGAATCCGCCGGGTACTTTTTTCGCCCGTGTAATCATTGAGCCGGGGTCAGAGCCATGATTCGGCTCTGTCAATCCAAAGCAACCTATCCATTCACCAGTCGCTAACTTGGGCAAGTATTTTTGTTTCTGCGCCTCAGAACCAAATTCAAAAATCGGCACCATGACCAATGAGCTTTGCACGCTCATCATCGAGCGATACCCAGAATCAACGCGTTCGACTTCGCGCGCGATCAAGCCGTAACTCACATAGTTAAGACCCGCGCCGCCGTAGGTGGTTGGGATAGTCGTGCCGAGCAAGCCCATCTCGCCCATCTCGCGGAAAATTGCGGGGTCAGTGGATTCGTTACGAAATGCCAGCAGCACCCGTGGCTGTAATTTGTCCTGACAATAGGCACGCGCCGCATCCATCAGCATGCGCTCGTCTTCGCTTAGCTGCTGTTCCAGCAGCAGTGGGTCTTGCCAGTGAAATGCTGCATTCGACAATTCGATCTCCTTTGTCAGTTGGTGCTGATGAAACAAATACAAAACCAAAAACAACCAGCGACAAGGCGGTCGCGCAAAAAACGCGCTCTGCGCCGTCGCGTGTGACCACACGCCGTTAAACTAAGCCATGAATTTTAGTTGAGGATACAGCGATGAAGTACATCAATCACGGTGCAGGCGGTTTGGCCGAATGCATGCAAGTTAGCGAAATGCCCACACCCCAGCCCGCAGCTGGGCAAGTGTTGATAGAGGTCGCCTACGCCGGAGTTAATCGCCCTGATGTTTTGCAGCGCAGTGGACGCTATCCCGCGCCGCCTGATGCTTCGCCCGTATTGGGCTTGGAAGTTGCTGGTGAAGTGGCTGGGCTGGGTGAAGGTGTCACGCAGTGGCAGGTGGGCGATAAAGTCTGTGCACTCACCCCCGGTGGCGGTTACGCGCAGTTTTGTCTCGCGCCGGAGGGACATGTGCTGCCTTTGCCAACAGGAATGTCACTTGAAGCGGCAGCTGCCTTGCCCGAAGTTTGGTTCACCGTATGGGCAAATTTGGTCGGGCTGGGACGACTCAAAGCTGGCGAGCGATTGTTGATACATGGTGGCTCCAGCGGCATCGGTTTATGCGCGATTCAACTGGCGAAATATCTCGGTGTTGAGTCGCTGGTGACTGTGGGTAGTGACGACAAAGCGGCATTTTGTTTGGCTTATGGCGCGCATCACGCGATCAACTACAACACCAGCGATTTTCACAGCCAAGTGATGACAATGACTGCTGACGAAGGTGTCGATGTGGTGCTGGACATGGTCGGCGCGCCCTATTTTCAGCGCAATCTGTCAGTATTGAGACGCGATGGGCGACTGGTGTCGATTGCGTTTTTGCAAGGCAGCAAAGGCGAAGTCGATTTGCTGCCAATAATGATCAAGCGCTTGACACTGACCGGCTCGACAATGCGCGCCCGTAGCGTGGCGGAAAAGGTCGTGATACGCGATTCCCTCCGGAGCAACATTTGGCCAGCACTTTCCAAGGGTGAATTGACTCCACACATTTGCGAAACATTCGCTCTCGAAAATGCGACACAAGCCCACGAACTTATGGAGAGCGGGCTTCATATTGGGAAAATTGTCTTGGACGTAAAAGGCGGGTAATGCCTCCATAGTCCGTTTGGATGATGACACGACTTTGTGACCATAATAAAATCTCTAAAAACCTACTCGCTTATGTGACGATGCGATTAAACCGATTTGGCTAGGAATTTTTTTAACCTCTCTAAAGGAAAGATGTATGCGAATCAATGATGAACTTGTAAATTTGTTAAAAACAACTCCAATGGCACGTAACGCTAATAGACCCAGCGTTGCAAAGTTTGCGGTGGCATCAGCTTTGCTCGTCCTGTCTGGCGCAGCATCTGCTCAGGCATTTCCTCATTGTGTCGAATTTCCACAGTCGTCATCGTGTCAGGTCACGCACGAAGTAGAGGGTCTGGAGTCGTATCAGATTCTGGAAACACGCTGGTCGCTCGATTTCAGCTCCTACGTCAGCCAAATTATTGGCGCTCGCAATCGTGGCCCAGGCAAGCGCCCCGCAACTGCGAGTATTGACCAAAACACAACAGGGCTTGCAGCCGGCGCGGGCGGCGAGCGTTGGAATGGCTGGGTAGCAGCGGCGCACAGCAATATGGATCACAGTTTCCTCAAAGTCAGCGGGCACGCCAATGTTGCCTTGGGTGGTGTTGATTACACCTTAGATAACGACGTCATTGTCGGTGTTGCAAGCACCATCGAGCGCAGCCGAACCAGCTCTTTTGGCACACGCATCGAAGGCGATGGTTACTCGTTCGCACCCTATGTAGCCGTTCCGCTCAATGCAAACTGGCTGCTCGACGCCAGCCTCGGATTTGGCCGCACCGATGTCGACAGCATCACCGGCGCGTTTGTTGCGACCGCCAAAGATCGCCGCACTTTTGAGTCGCTCTCAATCACCTATGGCACCGACATGGGCAAATGGCAGGTGCAGGGCAAAGCCAGCTATCTTGGCTCAAAGGACAAATTCAACACGACACCCAGCACGACATCGAAGTTGAACCAAGTGCGCGTTGGTGGCCAAGCGACTTATGATGCAGGTAGCGTGCTGCCGTATGTCGGCGTGACCTTCATTCGCGATGTGTCGACGCCACCACCGATCTTCGGTTCGGCTAATGATCGCGATGCAATTCAATTGCAAGCGGGTGTGAATATTTATTCCAAAGGCCCGTTGTCGGGCGGCTTGTCCTACTCGTATGAAGCGAATCGCAAAGAAATAAAAAACAATGTCTTCGTCGCAAACCTTAGCTATCGCTTCTGATACTTGATGCGCTAACGCGCATGAAGATTGACCATGGCTGTGTCGGCAGATTTGTCGGCACAGCCATTTTTTTGGGTTGTGTTTTTGTCAGCGGCTGTGCCAACCTCACCGCCAGCCCCACCGAGCGCGCCGATACACTGGCGCAGCAAAATGGCTTTGTTAATGTGCCATTGCAATCAGGACTTCACGCCTACTGGCGCACGCAATCATCGTCCGCCACAGCGCCCGAACTCACCATATACATCGAAGGCGATGGTGCGCACTGGCCGCGTGGGTTGCCGCCTGCCGACCCGACGCCGATTAACCCCTACGCGCTAAAGCTTGCCATCGCCGACACCACTTCAAACGTGGCGTACCTCGGTCGCGCCTGCCAGTATCTACCTGCAAGTGAGCTTGCAAAATGTCCGCTGGCGCTGTGGACTGATGCGCGGTTCGGTGATGATGCCATCACATCAATGTCACGCAGTATTGATGAAATTAAGACTAAGTCCAAGGCAAAATCATTGCGATTGGTCGGTTATTCCGGTGGTGGCACGCTGGCGGTATTGGTGCTCGCCAAACGTCTCGACGTGAGTTGTTTGGTAACTGTTGCTGCACCTTTAGACACGGAAACGTGGGCCGCAACGCTCGGCGTATCGCCCTTAAAAAACTCACATAATCCTGCGTTAGATATGGATTCGACAAGCGAGTTTCGGCAGACGCATTTTCAGGGTGGCGCTGATGCAGTCGTTCCGCCCTCAACCACTCTCGCCTTTCGCTCGCGACATCCCACGGCCAAATTCGTGCTGGATGAAAATTACGACCACGAATGCTGTTGGGACAAGCAATGGGCGCAGCGCATGGCGGCAGCTTGCCCGTCGCTATAGGTCAAGCTCACCTGTCAGTTGGTGCTGATGAAACAACAGCAAAACCAAAACTACCAGCGACAAGGCGATCGCGCAAAAGACGCGTTCTGCGCCGTCGCGTGTGGTCACACGCTGTCAAACGTGAATAGATCACCGTCGCGGCATTATCTGTATCGCACGTATCGGTTGGTTCGATAGCTGCATCATGTGTGCATCAAATCCACCGCCACGCAGGAAGGCTGGGCGTTGCTTGAGGATTTGCAAAGCCGGTTCGCCGGGACGTGGATTGGCCAGCGCGAGGCCGGTTTCCTCCGGTTTCACATCTATCGATGTTGGTCCAGTTTCTGCCTTATCCAAACTTAACGAAGTTTTTCCGTCATGCACATAGTTGTAGGTTCCGGCGCGTGCATCCTGGGTGTCTTCAGGCAAAATCGCAATTTCAAAATCGGTTCCACGAATACCTATGGTGGCGGTTGGTGTAGTGAATTTCACGCCATCTGACCGCGTCTTACCCAGCAGTCCTGTCACACTGCGCAAGCCACCCTTGATCAAGTTGGTGAAAAACGAGTCAGTGGATTTGTTTTCGTATTGAAAAGTTTTCACCAACATACTTGAATCCGAACGCAAGGTGATAACGGAGTTGTCCTTGAATCGGATTAACACCTCGGCAGCTTTGGCGGTGGTGATGAGATCGCCTTCATTAATAACTTCTTCCCCCTTGGCGGTAATCGTTGGGGCATCAGCGCGCCCGATATACACATCACCTTTGAGTTTCGCAATGGTGCCCGCCTGCCCTGCAAATGCTGAATTGGCGGTGATCAATCCAAGCGTCGCAATCAGTAACAGCGAAGCGATATTTTTACCTGAAGTCAACATGTGGTTCTCTCAGAAAAAATGCAGAAATGTGTAAGGTATGGATGCCAAGCAATTCTAAATGACTATGTGTTTGGGGTGCCGCGTCAGCTTTGTTACCGAATGAATCAATAATTTCTATGGCTTATTTCGTACCGGAACACTGGTCGTACAGACATCGGTATGTCCAAAACTATGGACAAACCACCCACCACGAAAGCGTTTCGCATTGAGCAAGTCGGCCCAGGTTTTGCTATCGCTTTTCAGCACTTCAATGCGTGGTCTTTCGTTCTCGGCAATATCCGCAGCGAGGCGTACCTTTGTAATCGGGTGATATTGCTCGGGCTTGTCATAAAAACCCATATTGATGCCGCCGCGCGGCAGTGCGGCAAGATGCTCCATGCCTCGCAGTACCCGCCCAACGACGGTGATGTTCAAATCCAATCCGCGTGGCGCGTTGCCAATGATCGCGTACAGTTCGGCGCCAGTAGAAGAGTCCACCGCCTCGCCGCGACCAGCACCAACCATGCCATAGCAATGCGTAAGCCAGGCTTTGTTTTGTTTCGGCTCAGCAGCAACCGGAAAGCCATCTACAAAACCAGTCACTGATGCCCAGCCATCAACATCTTTTAATTTTGTAATTGGCAAGCCTTTGTATGCCACTGAAAACTCGACGGGGACTTTGGCGGCGGCAGTACCCAACGACTTGGCAAGCTTCGCATCATCGCCGTTCGGGTCACCCCACTGCGTGACGTAATTGTCTTGCACACGAATGATTGCCAAGCCATCGTAATAAGCTTGGTGAGCGAGCGTACGGATGTTTGCTGCGTGCGCCGGTGCGAAACGCTTGGCAAGCTCAATTAACACTTGGCCCTGCGGTAGATCCATCACCAGCAAATCCGTCGGTGCGACATCACGCCAGTCGGAAGCTGGCGAGGTGGCAATAATTTCGGCGCCTGCCCTTGGTGGTTTCTTGGGTGCAGCCTTTGTCGCCCCAGCATTGGCAGTTGTGAGGGCGAACGCGAAGCAACAAGAAAAAATCATCTGTAAAAAACGAATTCTATTCATCGCAAATCTCTCGCTGTGTGTATTGATCGGTTGTCAGCATACCCAAATATGTTAATTACCGATGGGAAAATTTTGCAGCGCGAACGCATACAATTGCCCGCATTACTTATCGAGACTTTCCAATGAGAAACTTAAGCCATGCACATAAATTTGTCACTTCACTGGTCGCTAGTCTCATGCTAGCAAGTGCTGCCAACGCCACCGATATTCAAGCCCAAGCCGCTGCGCCTGCCATGCTGGCGAAATGGACCGGCCCGCATGGCGGAGTGCCTGATTGGCGCTCGGTCAATGTTGATGAATTCCCCGCTGCGTTTGCGGTTGCAATGAATGAGCAGCGCGCCGAAATTGCTCGCATCACCAGCGACAAAGCCAAGCCGAGCTTTGACAACACAATTGTTGCGCTTGAGCGTAGCGGCCAGACAATGACCCGCATCTATACCTATTACAACGTGCATACCAGCGTACTCAATGTCGGCAAACTGCCTAGCATCAAACGTGAGCTAGCGCCAAAACTCGCGGCTTTTGGTGATGAGATCAATCAGAATTTGCCCTTGTTCAAACGAGTGGAAACGGTGTACCAGGCGCGCGAAAAACTCAAGCTCACGCCGGAGCAATTGCGTTTGACGTGGCTGACCTACACTGAATTTGTACGTGCCGGGGCGAAGCTAGATGCAACGCAAAAAAAACGTGTCAGCGAAATCAATCAACGCCTCGCCACTTTGTTTAGTGATTTCCAACAGCACTTGCTTGACGACGAGGCCAAACCTTACACCTTGATCGAAAGTGCAGCTGGGTTGGCCGGTTTGCCACAAGATTTGCAAGATGCCGCCGCGCGCTCGGCAGAGGCACGCGGACAAAAAGGCAAATGGGCGGTGGACAATACCCGCTCATCGATGGAACCGTTTCTTAGCTTAGCCAACGACCGTGTATTACGCGAAAAGGTTTGGCGCACCTACTACAACCGCGGTAACAACGATGATGCCAGCGACAATAAGAAAATCATCACAGAGATACTCGCGCTGCGTTTTGAGCGCGCCCAACTTCTCGGCTACGCCACTCATGCGCATTGGCGCGTCGAGCCGGAAATGGCCGCCACACCGGCCCGTGCAATGGCGCTGATGGAAGCGGTATGGAAGCCTGCAGTGGCGCAAGTGCATACCGATGTCGCCGCGATGCAAAAAATTATTGATGCCGAAGGCGGCGGATTCAAGCTTGCACCGTGGGACTATCGCTACTACGCCGAGAAACTGCGCAAAGCGCAATATGACCTTGACCTCAACGAAGTGAAGCCCTATTTGCAAATGGATAAATTACGCGAAGCGATGTTTTGGTCGGCGACAAAACTCTATGGCTTGAGCTTCGTTGCCGCACCCAACATCGCCACCAATCATGCGGATGTGACCGCGTGGGAAGTCCGTGACGCGGCAGGAAAGCATGCCGGTTATTGGTATTTCGATCCCTACGCAAGGCTTGGCAAATCGTCAGGTGCTTGGATGAATTCGTATCGCAACCAGCAAAAGCTTGACCACGTCTTGACACCTATCGTTTCCAATAATTCAAACTTTATCCCCGCTGCCAAAGGCCAAGCCGTGCTGATTTCCTGGGACGATGCAGTCACCATGTTTCACGAATTTGGCCACGCCTTGCATGGTTTGTTATCCAATGTCACCTACCCGACTCTATCGGGCGCCAACGTCGCGCGTGACTTCGTCGAGTTTCCTTCGCAGATTAACGAACGCTGGTTACTCACGCCGGAAGTGCTTGATAAATTTGCGCTGCATTATCAAACCGGAAAACCCATTCCGCATGCATTGGTCGAGAAAATCGTGCGCGCCAAAACCTTCAACGAAGGTTTCACTACGGTGGAATATTTATCCGCCGCAATAATCGATATGAAGTTTCATCTCGCTGGCGGCGCCGCAATCAATCCGGTTGAGTTCGAACGGGACACGCTGACGGCAATGGGTATGCCGGACGAAGTGGTGATGCGTCATCGCACCACACAATTTGCTCACGCCTTTGGCAGCGATGGCTACTCAGCTGGCTATTACGCTTACCTGTGGGCGGATTCGCTTACCGCCGATGCGTGGGAGGCATTTGAACAATCCGCAGGCGGCGCATGGGACAAGCCTACCGCTGCACGTTTCGTCAAAGAAATTTTGTCACGCGGTAATAGCGTCGATCAGACAATCGCCTTTCGTAATTTCCGTGGTCGTGATGTGGATACCGCCGCGCTTATGCGACATCGCGGATTTGCGCCAGCCTTAAAGAGGCCGGTTAAATAAGTGGGCCGACTGGTTTGACTGCACTGAAGCGGAGCGCATCGCCTAGCTGTTTGCGTTATTCTGACCCGGAGCCATCAACAACTTGGAGTAAGCCATGACGCCTATGAATCCACAAGATGCGATGTTTTTGTTGTTTGAAAACCGTCATACGCCAATGCACGTTGCTGGCCTGCAGTTGTTCACGCCGGCAAAATCGGCGAAAGGGCCAGGTAGCCCGTTTCTGTCTGAACTGATCGCGGCATGGAAGCGCCATGCCACGGCCAACGCGCCGTTTAATCTGCGTCCGGTGCAAAACTTGGGTCGCTGGTTTTGGGAAGAGGACGACCACTTCGACGTGGACTACCACTTGCGCCATCTAGCCCTGCCTTACCCGGGTCGTGTACGTGAGCTACTCAACATGGTGTCACGCCTACACGCAACGCCACTTGATCGCAACCGGCCGCTGTGGGAGGTCTATCTGATTGAAGGTCTCAACGATGGACGATTTGCGATCTATACCAAGTTTCACCATGCCTTGATTGATGGTGTCACCGGTAGCCGCTTGTTTGCGTCTACGATGTCGACCGACCCAAGGGCGACCAAGGCGATGCTGCCATTTTGGGCGATGAAGCACAAACATCGCGCCAGCAATGCGCCGGCGAAAAGTAAATCCATCTTGCAAAAGGCAATGGCGACGCTGGCCAGCGGCAAGGAGATCGTTCCCGGCTTGGCGCATGGCATGTTTGATTTGGTTCGTGGGCTTGCCGGCTCGGATGCTGAGGCCTTGCCGTTTCAAGCGCCGCCCAGCATGTTCAATGTCGAAATATCCGGTTCGCGCAGGTTTGTTGCGCAGTCTTACTCGCTGCCAGAGTTCAAGGCATTGGGCAAGCTGGCCGGGGCAACGGTGAATGATGTGACATTGGCAGTTTGCGCCGGTGCGCTGCGCCGATATTTGCTATCGCACAATGCGCTACCGGCCAAGCCCTTAGTAGCGATGGTGCCCGTTTCGCTGCATAGCGAAGGCGGCGAAGGTGGCAATCAAATCGCCATGGTGACGACTGAATTGGCAACCGATATTACCGATCCAATTGAACGGCTGCGACGAATCAAGAAATCCATGACGGTGGCCAAAGATCGTCTCCGTAAGATGGGAAAAACCGAGAAGATGGCCTACTCCGCCGCAACTTTGCAAGCACCGGCTTTGCCATTGATGATGACCGGCCTTGGCAAACGCGCGCCCTTGTGCAATGTGACAATTTCCAATGTTCCCGGTGCACCGCAGACTTTGTATTTGCAAGGCGCACGCCTTGATGAGGCCTATCCGGTCTCAATTCCCATGGATTACAACGCACTGAATATCACCGTCAGCAGCTACGGTGACAGCTTCGCCTTTGGTTTTATCGCCTGCCGCCGCACGGTGCCCGGTTTGCAGCGAATGATTGATCACACCGATGCCGCATTGGCAGAATTGCGCAAAGCTTTGGGTAAGAAAAAGCCGACTACGGCGAATACACCTACTGCCACCGCCAAGCTAAAACCTTCGAGCGCTAAAGTTAAAGCGGCGCCTACCAAGGCAACAAAAATAAAAGTGGCGAAACCGAAGGCGTGATGCCCTGATGAGAAAGATTTAAGCGCAAAGATAAATTAGTACCCCGCCGCCATCCCATCCTTGCGCGATTCGCTAGCACCCACCCAGACTCCATTGGGTGCGCGCTTGATGGCTTGATAGCCGCCGTAACCACCCAAGTCGTAGCCGATTTTGTGGCGTTTTTGAAGTAACTGCTGGATGGTTTTTGCCGGAAAGCCGGACTCCAAATTCAGCGTGCCGCCATCGGTCATCGTGCCACCCGTCGGCTCCTGCACCGACGTCCAGTAAATGCGCGGCGCATCACCGGCCTCTTGCAAATTCATACCGAAATCGATGAGGTTCACCACGATCTGCACATGCCCTTGCGGCTGCATGTCGCCACCCATCACGCCAAAGCTCACCCACGGTTTGCCATCTTTCGTGATGAAGGCCGGAATGATGGTTTGGAAAGGCCGTTTGCCCGGCGCATAAACATTGGCATGACCATCTTCGAGCGCAAATAATTGCCCGCGATCTTGCAAGATAAAACCAAGATTCCCCGGTGCCATGCCGCTGCCCATGCCGCGATAGTTGCTCTGAATTAGCGACACCATATTGCCTTCGTTGTCGGCAGTAGTGAGGTAAATTGTGTCGGAGGTTTTTAACGGCGTGTTACCAGCACCAACTCGCATCTGTGCCGTGTCGGCCTTGATTAACTTGCGCCGTTCATCTGCGTATTTTTTGCTGAGTAAATGTGCTACCGGTGTCTTATAAAAATTCGGATCCGCATAATATTTCGCACGATCAGCGAACGCAACTTTGGTGGCCTCGACCATCCAGTGAATATGATTAACGCTACCAAATCCCGCTGCTTTCAAGTCGTAGCCTTCGAGCAAATTGAGCATCTGCAATGCCGCGATGCCTTGGCTATTCGGAGGTAATTCCCAAACATCGTAACCACGATAGTTGACAGATACAGGCTCCACCCATTCGCTCTGATGCGTGGCCAAATCTTCGTAATCCAGATAGCCACCATTGGCCTTCATATACGCCGCAATCTTGCGGGCTATCTCACCTTTGTAAAACCCGTCACGACCTTCCTTGACCAGCGTTTCCAGCGTCGCGGCTAAATTTGGATTGGTCCACATTTGCCCCTTGGCCGGCCCTTCGCCATCCTTGGTGAATTGCTCTTTGATGCCCGGAAATTCCATCAGTCGTCTGACATTTCTTTGCCAATAAAAACTAATCACATCGCTGACCGGGAAACCCTCACGCGCATAGCGAATGGTCGGGGCGAGGATATCTTTCATCGGCAATTTGCCGAAGCGCGCATGCAAACTAAACCAGCCATCGACCGCACCCGGAACGCTCACCGGCAAGGGACCAAACGGCGGGATTTCGGTCTCGCCGCGCTTGGCCAGATCAGCGCGAAGCTGCGCCAAACTGAGCGAACGCGGCGAACGCCCGCTGCCATTCAAGCCGTAAAGTTTTTGGGTTTTTGCATCCCACACAATCGCAAACAAATCACCACCCATGCCTGAACCAACCGGCTCCATCAGTCCAAGTGCAGCGTTGGCGGCAATCGCCGCATCAATCGCATTGCCGCCCCGCTTCATGGTGTCCAGCGCAATCTGCGTTACCAAGGGCTGACTAGTCGCTGCCATCACATGCGGTGCAAATACTTCCGAGCGTGTCGCAAACGCTGCATCAGTGATGCGATCAGCGGCATGTGTCAGCGCAGGAATCAAGGCAATACAAGCGAGAATTTTTAGTCGTTGCATGGTTGAGCTTTCCGTGAATTAACAATCGGCGGGATGCTTAATCGAAGTGCGGATACCTTACCTTAATTCTCACGCTACGAGTCTGACTGAGTTAGCTTATTTGTGCCAAGATGCCATCCAAGGACCCTTGGAAAATTACGGCTCATTTGCGATCATGGAATTTACTCATGCAGATTATTGATTGCACACAGGATGCCCACTCCGATGAGATGCTCGCCATCTTCAACGAAGCCATCATCAACTCGACGGCGCTGTTTGATTACCAGCCGCGCGCGCCCGAGCGCATGGTCGAGTGGTTCAAAGCCAAGACCGTCGGCGATTTTCCCGTAATCGGTGCCATTAGCGACGACGGTCAGCTACTCGGCTTCGCCAGCTACGGCGTTTTTCGCGCATGGCCGGCCTACAAATATTCGGTCGAACATTCTGTCTATGTGCATCACCAGCATCGTGGCAAAGGCATCGGGCGAGCACTGTTACAACACTTGATTGCCCGCGCCACCGAGCAGCAATATCACCTCATGATAGGCGGCATCGAAATGAGTAACGCAGGCAGCATCGCCTTGCACCAGCGACTAGGGTTTACTCACGCAGGCACCATCAAACACGCCGCATTTAAGTTCGGGCTATGGCTTGATCTTGGCTTCTATCAGTTGATTCTGGATACGCCTGCACAGCCGGTTGATGGCTGAGAATTGCACTGCTCAATCGACAATAAATAGCTTTGCGCCAATTTCTGTGTGCGACCGATGCGGTTCAGCATTGTCCGCAACTTGATAACTCATCCCCGGCAAAAGCGTGAACTTGCGACCGTCCTTTAATTCGGTATGCAGCGCACCTTCGGTGCATAGCAGGATGTGGCCTTTGACGCACCAATGATCGGCCAGATAGCCGGGCGTGTACTCAACCATGCGAACCCGAATACTGCCAAAGTGCTGCGTGCGCCAATAAGCCGTGCCCTGCTCGCCTTTATGCTCAGTGTGCTCAATCGCTGACCAATCAGTGATGCCAAACGGGATATCTGAGATTTGCATAGTGGCTTAAATACCCAAGGTTTTTCTAATGATGAATGGGGCGCTTGCGCCCGAGTTGATAGATGGATAGGGCGTCACGAGCAGAGGATCTCGACCCGGAAGCACCCTTAGTCGGGCAGCGAGTAGTTGAATGTATAGAGATGCTTGCCATCCACGATTTCAATTGTGAGTGTCCCATCGAGTCCCATAAGGTCATCAGTACCGGAGTCGGGGACAACGGAAACAGTCAATGTAGGAGCGCCGCGATTCATGGTTCCGAAGTGCTGCAGAACAAATGTTCCACGCTTATCGCCTATGGTGCCCGAAACGCGTTCAATGGCTACATACCCGGCAGAGCCTTTTACGGCTGACATTGCACTGAGCATCTCACCTTTGCTCGTCCCAATCAGATCACCGGAAAATTGCTTGTCGATTGACATCCGGCCAATTTCGCTAGCTGAGGCAAGCTCAGAGATAGGCTGCGGCTTGAGAGTGACAGTGAAGGCACCGGTAGCAATTGAATTCATGCAAATATTTCCATTGATGGAGGACGACTGGGGGAAGACTGTGACACCGGTGCCAGATGCCGGGACGCGCTTGGCACCAATATTGTCACTCCCTTCGTACCACGTCATAGTGTCCGACGAGCATTGTCGGGTCAAAGCCAAATCGCGATTTAAGGTGGAAGTCCACGTCAAGCAGGGCATCCGGTTTAGCCGTGACGATAATCACCAAATGCGTCTTCACCAGTTCTGGAATCTGCTTCACCTGACCTTGCAAAACGATCCGGTATTCTAGACGTCGCGCGCTTCGGGATGCAGGCGCGGTGCTCGGAATGGTGGCGTCTCCAAGTTTGCCGCTCAGACTCAGGTCCTCCGCGATACGCAGTCGAGACTCCAACGGACCGGTCAGCGCCCGAATGCGTTTATCAAAGAATCTTGCGTCACCCAACCAAGTAGCGATGATCGCTGATGGCACAGGCTCGGAGGCGAATGCCGCGCTTGCAAAAAGTGCGACCGTAACGAGGACCAATCTAAAGTGCATGAAGTTCTAAGATTTCGATGCCAAACGATAGCCTTAAGGGGCCAAGGCAAGTTGGCGCCGCCAGCTTTTAGCCGTCCTCTTGATGGCGGGCTTAAGCGTTGGGGCCGACAAGCACATGGTTTTCATGGCGCCCTTCTCCCAAAGCGAAGTAGGTCGTGCCGATCATTGTGTAGCCGTGGCGCGCATAGAAGGCGATGGCTCTGGCGTTCTTCGCATTGACTGTAAGCCAAAGCGCGCCGTTCGAGCGCTGCCTTGCTTTGGCTTCTGCGGCTCTAAGTAGCAAAGTTCCGACCCCGTGACCGATGAAATTCTCTTGAACATAAAGCGTTTGTAACTCGACAGAAGAGTTGCTGTCAACCGGGCCGCGGGTGTTGAACTTGATGACACTAAAGCCGACCAGGCTGTTGCCGTTCTGTGCAACGAAGACATGGCAAGACGGATCTCCCAGGACCGACGAGTAATTCCCTGGGGTGAGTTCCGAAATTACGTATGCGGCAATCTCAGCCGTAATGCCATCGGTGGCATAGGTATGCAACCAAACTTGGGTAGCCAGCGCAGCCAAACAATGAGCATCTTCATATTTTCCGCTGCGAATTAAAAGCTTAGAACGCATAAGCTGTATATACACCGGCCTCGTGCCGCTCTAGCCAGAAGCTTCTATGCAATGATGGTTTGAGCGTTGCGGATTGAAAAAGGAGTCCAATGGTCATTGCGAAAACTGGAGCGTTATTCGCCACGTTTCCTTCGTGTGGTCACGGATTCACCGCCTATGCCCCAATTGTCAGTTTCAACTTCATCAATAACTACCACCGTTGTCTTCGGATTCTTGCCTAAAACATCGACTAATAACTGTGTTGCACCTTGAATCAGCTTGGCCTTTTGCTCGGGCGTGACGCCTTCTTTGGTGATTTTGATATTGACGTAGGGCATGTTGCTTCCTTGGGCTAGACGTAAAAAACGGAGCGATTTTCAGCGGCAGCCGTAGGCGGATCCCAGGAATAAATGCTTAGGCGTCATGCTGCATCGTTCGCTCAATTCTCCGGTCGGGAATGAGCCAAAGACCCGCCACAGATACGTAGATGATAGTCGCCACCCAAGGATTGATAAAAGACAAGGCAATTCCAAGAAGGTAGAGCACAGGGGAAAGTTTTCCCTTCCAGTCTCGCCCAACCGCACGCCTGAGCTTGGAGTCCTGCCCCTGCGATGCAATGATTGTCTGCTGCAGTATGAAGTAGGCAATAGCCGCTGCGAGTAGCACCGCGCCATAAAGCGCGGTTGGCAAGGTCGAGAAATGGTTCTCTCCCATCCAGCCAGTTGCAAATGGGAAAAGAGACAGCCAAAAGAGTAGATGGAGGTTTGCCCACAGAACACCACCAGTGACGTTGCCGCAGGCGTGAAGCATGTGGTGGTGATTGTTCCAGTAGATGCCGACATAAATAAAGCTGAGTACATAGCTGAGAAATACAGGTACAAGTGGCGCTAGCCCGGCCAACGATGGATCGTGTGGCACCTTCATCTCGAGCACCATTATCGTGATAATGATCGCGATAACGCCATCGCTGAATGCTTCTAGTCTGGTTTTTCCCACATTGATTTCCTTCTAAATCTTCCGCTTTTACGATTTCTTAGGTAGTTGAGTTCTACACGAATTTCCAACGAATCAGGACGGTCAAGACTGCAGGCAACAAATACAAGAGCAGCATGATGGGAAGTTCTTCGCTAACAGAATAGCCGGCCTTGTTGACACCGACCCACAGGTTGAACCCCGTAGCAAGTAACCACAGAGTCAGAAATACGCCGATAGCCCATGACATCGCGCTCGAGTAATACTGTTCAAAAAGCCTGCCGAAGATGACCGCTGCCGCAAACAGCAGTATGCCAACGGTAAGTATCATGACTGTGCGCATGTTTGTGGATCTACAAATGTTCTGGATCGATGCAAGGCCTGTTTTGTGGCGTGTAACGTTCGAGCTAAGCCGGCGCCAACGGCAGGAAGTCAGGCAGCGGTGCACCGGTCTCAAGCAAAGTCTTCAATCCACTGAGAATCATTGGCCAGCCGACGGAGCAAGCTTGGAAGACTTTGCTTTCAGTCTGAAAATCGTCGTGCCGCAGGGAGACCTTGCAGACTGATCCGCCCCGCGCTATTTCTATGCGGACGCGCGACTCCTTCTCGTTTTTGAATTCGCCGAACAACGGCCTGAACGAGTGAACAAGCCGAACATTGGGAACAACCTCAAGGATCGTGTGCTCGTCTACTACTTCGCCGTCCCGGCGATAGACGATCTTTGAGCCGGCTCGCCAGTCGGACTCGATCCTAGTCTTACCCCAGTACTGTTCAGTGACATCCGGATTCGTCAGTGCATTCCAGATCGCGGCCGAATCGCTAAGAATGTAGATATCGAGGGCAATAACTTGGTACTCCATGCAAGGCTCCGTGACGAAGTGTTGGTTTGCGACGTCTAACGTCTGAAATCACAGGCGCTGCGCGGCTTCATCGCGCAACGTCCAGCGACCGAAGGGAGCGAGGTCGACCGCAGGGTTGGGTCTATTTGTTCGTGAGTGGGGCAAGCTGCTGTAGGCAATTGTTTTGCTCGAAAAAACGTTTCTCGTTTGGGATTCTTTCAATGCAACGAATGACAGAGCGGACACGACGAAGGCGCTGATCCGTGTGATTCACTTCGCACCGATTCGCATAGGTGGATGGCCAAGTGCCACCAGCGCCGGTTAGCGAACCTACCAATTCACATTCTTCCGTTCGGTACTTAAGCCACGCCGCCTGCTGTGTCTTTAGAGCTGCTACGAGCCTTTCATCTACTTGGATTTTTTCAGTAGATGACGAAGTCACAAGTTTGATTAGCTCCTCGTGTTTGCCCGCCAAGACCTTCTCGGCAGCATTCTGCTGTTGCACAAGTAGAAGCCCGGTATGCATGGAACTTCCTTCAGGCCAACATTCTGGGCGGTCGGTGCATTGAACTTCGGCAAATGCAATGGTTGGTACTACCAAAAAAACGAGAAATAGGAAGTGAATTTTTCGCATCGTTGTAAAGGCCCAAGCTGTTATAGACCGCGAATCTGAGCCATAACATTGGTGACTGCCGCAAAACAAATTAACCAAAGCATCCCCGAACAGCACATGCCACAGGGGTTTGCAGTCGGCGATTTGACTTTCATCCAGTTCGAACAAAATCACAAAAAACCTCTCGATACATTCACAAATGTGTCGACGCACTGTGCGGCATGATGACCATTGCAGACATCATATTACTGGCATTGCCGTTGGCCGTGAGTCGTCATTTTTCAGCGCTTTCCTTTTGCACATTCTTGCCAGCTAACAAAGCAAAATGCTGCTTCGGCTTCCAGATTCCGTAATGTGGAACCATCACCAAATCTCAACAGCGTGTGTCCAGCACCAACTGGCAAAATCAAGGCATCATGCTGACAACATCAATCACTATAGGAACAAAAAATGTTTAAAGATAAAGTCGCTGTAATCACTGGAGCGGGTTCGGGTATTGGTCGCGCGTTGGCGCTGAATCTTGGGGCGCGAGGCGCGCGGCTGGCCTTGTCGGATATCAATGCTGCGGCGCTGGATGAGACGCTGGCGATGTTCAAATCGGCTGGGGGCGCTGATGGCATGGTGCGGCTTTACGTGTTGAATGTTGCCTCGGCCGAGGCAGTGCTGGCGCATGCTGAGGACGTTAAGCGTGATTTTGGGACGGCACATTTTCTATTCAACAATGCCGGCGCGTCTATCGTCGGCACGGTGAATCACACCTCGATCGCGGAATTTGAATGGCAGTTGGGGATCAATATGTGGGGCGTGCTCTATGGCACCAAAGCATTTTTGCCGATGATGTTGGCGCAACGCGAAGGCTGCATCGTGAATATCTCCAGTATTTTTGGCATGATTTCATTTCCGACTCAGGGCGCTTACAACATGTCGAAATTCGCCGTGCGCGGTCTGACTGAATGTTTGTGGAGCGAACTGGATGGCACTGGCGTACGGGCAGTGTCGGTGCATCCGGGCGGCATCAGCACCAATATCGGCAAAGTCGCGCGCAAGTGTGCGGCAGCGGGTGCCGAGGAAGCGATGTTTGATGGCAAGGCCGAACAGATGCTACTCACACCGCCAGCTGAATGCGCAGCGAATATCATCAAAGGTGTAATCAACGGTGACAGGCGCGTTGTTACCGGGCACCGCGCGCGGACGGTGCATTGGATGAGTCGATTGTTCCCGAATTACTATCCGCAGTTACTGAAAAAAATTCTCTGAGCGATCAGTTTGGTGCGACTGGCGGCTGCGCTTCAACCCATTCGGCAAGGCGCTGACCCAAAATTCCGCTGATGTTGAAGTTGAGCTTGGCCATGATGTGCGGGAAAAATACTAGATCTTTTTCCAAGCGATCATGGTCAAAACGCAACACCGAACCAGCGCCTACTGCGCGAACTTCCGCGGTGCGCTGCGTCGGGCGGACAAAGCCGATTTCACCAAACACATCGCCGGGACCGATCGTGGCGATAACACGCTCCGCGTCGCCGTCTCGGCGTACGACTTCAAGCTTGCCGCTGACCACCAAATACATGCTGCGACCGATAGTGCCTTGTTCAATCAATTTGTCGCCATCGCCGTGTTCGTGCAATTCAGATATCAATATCGTTTTACGAATTTGATAACCATTCATGCCGTGAAACAGCGGACTGTGCTCCAGTGCGGCGCGTTGTTTTGACATCGCCAAAATCTCGTACAAACCGACTAAACGGATGCGCGACATCACCAAAGGCGTGATTAACAAATTGGTAAAAATCGAAAACAGCATGGTCACCGCTGCGAGCGCGCCAAACTGGGCAATTGGAGTGAAGTCAGAGAGCAACAATACGCCAAACCCTAGCGCCAATGACAAGCCAACTGCAATGACTGGCGCTGCTTCGTCTTTCACTGTTTCGATAACGGCTTCGTCGTAGTTGGTCGCGTTTCGACACAGTTCGCTGTAGCGTGAAAACAGATGCACCGTGCCGTCAATCGCGATGCCAATGGCAACCACCACTACCATCACGGTTCCCGCATTGAGCGGAATGTGCAAGATGCGCATGACACCCAAAATCATCAAGATAGGAATCACGCTCGGCACCAAGGCAATGATTCCGCCTTTGATGGAAGTGAACATCAAGGACATGACTAAAAACACTACCACCAGTAGCAGCGAGAACGCCAGCGCTTGACCTTTCACCAGCCGATCTGCAACGGCATTAATCATCAAATTTTCGCCGACGATGCTAGTTGTCATGTCCGAACCTGCATGGTGGGCGACGACTTCTCGCAACTCCTCGATGTGATGATTCAAGGTGGATGAATCGCGAACGTTGTGGCGCACGATAATGTTTGCGCGGCGAAAATCGTGACTGACATAGATCGATAAATTACGCGGCGAATGCAGCAACAAAAAGCGGGAAACTTGCTCACGCGTGGGCGGCACTTTATAAGCGTCGCGTTGCCCTCCGTTAGCTTCCATGCTCGCTTGAGCAATGACATCGGCAAGCGACAAACTTCGATCAAATATTTGTTGCTTGGTGATGAAAGCTTGAATCTCGGCGAGGCGTTGCAAATTCGCCGGGTCACGGAATGCGCCTTCGGAATTGCTCTCCAGCGTTACATAAAAAAGCTTGGCACCGGCAATCTCTTCTTGCATTTGTGCCGAGGCTTCTACTACTGCGCGGTCACTACGAAAAAACGTCAAAGGTTCGTTGGTGACATGTAAGTTGGCCGCTTGTTGCACAAACACAAAAATCAATCCAATAGCCAGCGCCAGCGTAACCAGCGTGAAGCGGTTACGCATCACACCCAAAGCGCGGGCGGCAATGTTTGGCAAACCTGCAGCGCCAGCGAAGGCGTGTGGACTGGCTTTGGTCGGGCCATAGGTGGTGTACAGCACCGGTACCAACAACACGGTCACTATGCCATTAGCAATAATCGCGAAAGCGGCGGCCGCTCCGAAATCACGAATCATCGCCAAACCAGCAAATGCATTGCTGGCAAATCCAAGCGAAGTAGTCAGAATGGTTAGGATCGCTGGTGCGCCAAGCGTGAATAGCATGGAATTTGTCGCGCGCTCTCGGATTTGCGTGAGACGCTGCGCGGTGTCAATGGTCGCAGGGTTCAATTCCAAACCGCGATAGTAACCAGCGACCATACGCATGACTTCGGTCGCACCTATCACGATGGTGATGGTCGGTAACATGCCCGACAAAATGCTAATCGGAATGCCGACCCAGCCCATCAATCCAAAGGTCCATAACAAACTCACTGAGGCAACGATCAACGGCATCAGCGCCGCAAAGAAACTACGGAAGAATATAAAAAAAGTCAGCGCTACGAGCAGAGTCGATGCCGGAACGAGGAGACGCGCGTCGGACAGCAGACCGGCGCGAATTTCCGCCTCTATACGTGGTGTGCCTAGTTGGGTGACCGAATCAAACTGCCCTCGCACAGGCGCAAGCACTTTTTCCACCGCCGCGTAGGCGGCGAGGCTACTCGTCTCGCTATCACCTTCCTTAATCGAAATGCCTATCGCAATCGCTTGACCGTTTTCACTGATTAAATTGTGTATCGCGATTGGATCAGCTAGCACTTCGGTGCGCTGATGCTCTGCACCAATATCGTCGACCGGTGCCAGGCCCAGCAAAGGTACGGCATGCAAATGTCCATCAACGCGCCGCACGACAGTCGCCGAAAAGACATCATCAATTCGCTCGATAAAAGGAAGTCTTTCCAACTCGCCATGCAAACGCTCCAACGCTTGCAGCTTTACCGCCGTCCACAGCTTCGCGTCGCGTATAAAGATATAACTGCGATGATCGGAACCAAATTCACGGGTCACGCGCAGATGTGCTTGCCGCGCTGGATCGTCGGCCGGCACCAGGCGCGCAGAACCAACATCGACCGTCAAATATTGCAAGCCCAATGCGGCGCACACACTGACT
This sequence comes from Rhodocyclaceae bacterium, assembly GCA_016721505.1. Lineage (GTDB taxonomy): Bacteria > Pseudomonadota > Gammaproteobacteria > Burkholderiales > Rhodocyclaceae > JADKHX01. The sequence continues at coordinate 81,410 of JADKHX010000021.1, forward strand.
ACAAACAAAAACAACAAACAGGCAAAGCGATGAGTGACGCTGAGTCGTACGACACGCTGCAAAAAACTCCGCGTTTCATTGCGAGGTTCGTTGCGCAATTCGATTATGGGTTCGTTCATGACAATCCAGCAAAAACGGATGCCGGCACGTAATCCGACGAATGCACACGACGATCAATTTTCAGCAAACTTCGCTGATCATCCTTAATGTTTTCCATCAAGATCATGCTGGCACGCCATGCGCCATTTTCATCAGGCCGCGGATCGCGAAAACTCTGACGGCGACTAAGCTGCCCCTTGGCATCGTGATAGTCAATTCGACTAACAAATAAATTATCTTCACGCAGGAAAATAATTCGTTCGGTGGCACTAGTCAATGTAATGCGTGCGTTGTCCATCGGTAGCGCGCGTAGTACCAAATGTTTGATATGTTCAATGTACTGCGCTGCCAATATTTCGTAGCGAAACTCATCGACTTGTTCGTCTTCAAGATCACTAACCAGGAAATCCGAGCCGAGTATCGAACTGCTCGGCTTGGCTCCCCGCCGTCCGCCATTGCCGGCATCGCGCGCTACAAAAACTCGCACGCCGCTGGCATCGTGTGGCGTACTTACCACCATTAAATCTTTGTCGCCGGAATTATCCCGTCGCACATAATGTTTGATGGTGCGCACTGAATAGTGTCCAAGTCCATTGCTAAGCACCAGGGTTTGCTCTTCATAAACAAATGGCGCCGGCGCGTGACGCAGCAAGGAGCTTTTCATCAACGCTCGCGCTTCATCTGCACTAGCGGTGGCCGAGAGCACAAGCGTAAGCAAAAGAAGAAATATATTCACTTCACCGCCACTGAGTTTTTGTTAATACTATGCGCGATTAGTTGCGCCAATTCACCATATAGCTTACTCATTGATGCAACTAAAGCATCGCGTGAACGCTCGCCAATTGCGCTGCCATTGAGGGTAATGCTTGGTGCCTCAACCAAGGCATTGTCGCCGCCACGAATCAACCACCAGCGCGCAGACAGTGTCACACGGCCATCTACACCCTGTTCAAAGCGCAGGATTTCAACATCTACCCGGAAATCCGGTTTGATCGGGCCATTGTGTGGTGCTGAAAAAACGAGCTCACTGTTGAGCAATTGACCAAGATTTTCGGTCAACACGCGCGTCATGTCCTGTTGCAAATTACCTGCCCACTGCGCATCGTCGGCCAGCTGAATTCGATTGTCGCCACCTCGCGTGATGATCTGCGGACGCTCAAGATATTGCGGCAAGCGAACCTCACGAATCACTACTGATACTTGCTTGGCATTTTGTGGCGATGCGGACTGAACATGAGACATGCCACTCAGAACGTAGAAATGCGTCGTTGGCGTTGATGAGCAGGCCGTCAAAGCTAACAGTGCCAATGCGAGTAGCGACCGTGACAGCGTATTACGCGCACCAACTGACAGTTTTACTACGGCACCAGAAAAAATCATTGTGGTTCTCCTGCTGGTTTTTTACCCAATATGAGCGATTGTGGATTGCGCTCCAGCATATCGACCAGCGTACGAATCGAGCGCGCGGTGGTTGCTAGTTCGCGCGTTAGTCGCATCAATGCATCATGCGAAGGTGACTCTGGATCCAGCACGCCGTCGACCAGATTCATCGTTGTCTGAGACTTTTCTAGCGCGCCACGTGCGGCGATCAGCGCTTTGTCCAAATTCTCGGTCAGCGGTTCTGCCCGCGCATCGACTTTCTTCAAGATGCTGCGCATACTCACCAGCGCCGCTGAAAGATCGGTCAGCGAGCCATCGATTTCCTTGCCGTTGGCAAACGCATTCGCACCTTTGAGCGTGCCTTCTAGCTCTTTACCGATACTAGCGAAATCAACTTTGTCGAGCTTTTCCAGCACGCCACGCATGGTGACCGTCATCTGCTCTACGTTGCCTTGAATGGTTGGTAGTTCGGGTTCGCTGCGACCAGAGGCAACCAAGCGCAGCGCCGTCTTTGGATGCATGTCGAGGTCGACGTAAAGCTGGCCAGTAAGCAAACTTCCGGTTTGCAAACGCGCGCGCAAACCTCGCTTGATCAGCATCTGGAATGCATCCAGCGGCGAGCGCTTCATTAACGCACCACGTTCGGCGATACGCTCGGGTTCGATTTCAATCAGCACTGGAATTCGAAACGCGGAGTTCTTTTCATCATGCTCAAGTCGCACGTCAATCACCGAACCGACTTTGATACCCTTAAATTCAACTGGCGCACCAACGTTGAGCCCACGCACGGAATCTTCAAAGAACATGAGAAAGCGCAGTTTGCTGGCGTAAGACTGGTCTTGAATTGATTTCAAATCTTCATGCAAGCTAAACACCAAGCCCGAAATATCTTCAACTCCGGCATCGGGAGGTCCAGGCGTATCAAAGGCGATGCCGCCAAACAGCAAGGATTGCATCGATTCGGTCTTGACCCGCATACCGTCGGGTCCCATCGAAAGATCTATTCCGCTGGCATTCCAAAAACGTGTGTTGCTGCGCACTTGCCGCTCAAACGGCGCTTTGACAAAGGCGTGTATCAACACGCTGCGATAGTCATCAGCCATCTCGTACCCTAGCACCTCGCCGGCGACTACACCCTGGTAATAGAGCAAGGAGCCACGATCTATCGAACCGAGTCGGCGACTCACCAAGGTAATTCGTTTGCCGGTGTCCTCAGCGTTTAACACCGGTGGCGTTTCTAATCCGGCAAACAGCGTTTGCGGGGCGCCCTGCCCCGGCTCGATCTCGATATAGGCACCCGAGAGCAAAGTACCCAAACCGGATATTCCACGCACACTCAAGGATGGTCGTACCACCCAAAACCGTGTATCGCGCCGTAAAAAATGCGCGGCCTCTTTATTCAATCTGGCGCGCACTTCGACGCGTGAAAAATCCGCACTGAAACTGACCGTCTCCACCACACCGATGTCCAAACTTTTGTATTTGATGCGCGTCTTTTGCACTTCTATGCCATCAGCGGTGTGGAAGGTAATAGTCACCAAAGGGCCACGATCAGTCAGCGTATGAAAAATTAGCCAAGCACCGATAATCGCCGTCAATATCGGAATCAGCCAGACTACCGAAAATCCGCTGCGCGCACGCACTACCGGGGTCATTGGCTCATCCATGGCGCACTCGCTTTGCCGTCATATGGCTGATTGCACTACCCCACATCATGCGCGGATCAAAGGCGTGCGCAGCCAGCATGGTCATCACCACGGCCGCACCGAAAAACGACGCGCCGATACCCGGATGTATCGTCGCCAATCCGTCCATACGTACCAGCGCCACCAAAATTCCTACCAAAAATATGTCGATCATCGACCACGCACCCACCGCTTCGGTCATTCGGTAAAGCAGCGTTCTATCACGCCGACGCCAACTCGAACCACGTTGCGCTGTAATAAGTAAAGTCGCCAATGCCGCGATCTTGGAAATTGGCACCACCACACTGGCGAAAAAAACCAGCAAACCTAGTGGCCATGCACCATCGTGAATCAAATGAACCACCCCGGCCATGATGGTGCTTGGCTCACCTTGACCAAAACGAATCACCGTCATTACCGGGAAAATATTGGCGGGTATCAATAGCAGAGTTGCCGCGCTCAAGAGTGCCCACGTACGCGACAAACTTTGTGCTGGGTCGGTAGCATGCACCGCGCTTCCACAGCGCGGGCAGTTAAGGTGTTTGCCTGAATGTGCAGAATTCGCCACCAGCAAATCACAGGTGTGGCAAGTCAAATACCCCATATCAGCGGCGCTCTTGATTGCATTGCTAGTGGATTCGGTTTGCGGTCTTGGCCCGATTCGGGACCAAATAATCGCGGAATCAAAACTAGCCGCCGCCGCGCTGGCAACGATCAAAAGGCTAATGAACGAATAAAACGCTACACCCGGCACAATCGCCGCGAGGTCTTGCAGCTTAAGTATCGACACCAACAAACCCAGCATAAATACACCCATCAAACTCCATGGACTGATAGCACGCACGAAGCGCCACACGGGAGTTTTCAATCGCGGGGTAAAGCCAAAACGCAGCGGGATCAATAAATAGAGCATTCCGCAGATAGTCAAAAAAGGAAAAATCACACTGGTAAGTAAAACCAGCAGGCCGATCTCTGGCATGCCGGCTGCTTGTAACGCCAGCCCACCGGAAATCAGCAAACTTTGCTCGACGCGATCACCAAATTTGAGCGCAACAAATGGGAACACATTGGCCAGCATAAACAAAATGAACGCTGCCAAATACAAGGCCGTGCTGCGATCCAGACTGTGCGGACGATTGGCGTAAAGCAAGGACCCGCAGCGCTTGCATAGCGCCTCGCCGCCGCTAGGCACGGCGACAATACGATGCGCACCATCGCATGCATGGCAAGCCATCAGGCCGTCGGTTGCGTAGCCAAGCGCTGCTAAAGTTTTAACGTCGCTATTCACCGGAATTTCGGTTGTCGATTGAGAGAGTGTGAATTTTGAGCTGCTCGCCGCTTCACTGAGCGAATCAACGCCAATCATAACGGTATGCACGCGTAATGCGGCGAGAAATATGCGGAGAATTACTCATTACGCATTTATCGTAGACGATTTATTTAAACGGCTGCACCAGTTTCGTCAGTTGGTGCTGGCCGCACGCTGTCAAATATCATTGCATTCATCGCCATGACTGGTAATAAAGGCGCTCGCTGCGCGCTATTAATAGTAGACCGTTTGCTCTATTTACAAGACTGAATGGCAACGCCTCAGGTGCTATATTTTGCTTCTGAAATTCGGCACAAACCATGGACTACGAACGGCACTATCTCACCTCTTTGTTTGAACCACAATCGGTCGCGATTGTCGGCGCGTCGGAAACGCCGAACTCGATTGGTCTAACTGTTGCGCGCAATATGCAGAACGCCGGATTTACTGGCAAGCTTTTTTTCGTCAATCCAGCGCACAAAAAATTGTTCGGCCAAGAATGTTTCCAGTCAGTCGAAAAAATTCCACAGCGCCTTGACCTTGCAGTTATTTGCACCAAGAGCGAAACCATCCCTGATATCGTCGACGCATGTGGTCGAGCTGGTTGCCGTGTAGCTGTAATTATTTCTGCCGGTATGAACGTCAGCGGCGCTCATACCGCTGCCGAACGGCGCGTGCTGGAAAGCGCACGCCTTCATGGCATGCGTCTACTCGGACCAGAATCATTGGGCATAGTGCGACCGGCCAGTGGCCTCAACGCGGCGTTTGTGCATAGCGAATTGATGCCTGGGACTATCGGTATCGTGTCGCATTCTGGAGCCATCGGTGCTTCGGTGATGGACTGGGCGGCGACCAACAAAATCGGTGTGTCGAACCTCGTCGCGATGGGCGCTGAATGCGATATCGATTTCGGTGAAGTGCTCGACTATATGGTCTCCGACCCGCGTACCGAAAGCATTTTTCTATTTATCGAAGGCATCAAAAACGCACGCAGTTTTATGAGTTCGCTACGCCGAGCGGCACGTTGTAAACCAGTGCTGTTGGTGAAAATTGGCACTCATACAACCGATAACCGCCGCGGCAATAGCATCGATCCTGATGTAGTGTTCGATGCCGCACTGCGCCGCGCCGGAGTGGTTCGCTTGGCCACTGTCGGGCAAATGTATTCGGCGGCACAAGCCCTGTTTTCACGCTTTCGCCCCAATGGCAATCGCCTTGCAATTATCACTAACGGCAATGCACCAGGTCTAATGGCGGCTGACCACGCCATCAAACTCGGATTGCGGCTACCGCAATTGCAGAGCACGACAATCGCGGCGGTCAACAAATCCTTGGCGACACCCGGGGTGAGCAACAATCCATTTAACATTTTGGCCGATGCCGATGCCGCACGGTATGGCGCTGCACTCACCGCCTGCTTGGCCGACAATCAAGTCGATGGCGCTTTGGTGATTTTGACACCGCAAGGTCTTACACAACCGACGCTTAGCGCACAAAAGGTGATCGCGATTGCCCAAAATGCCGAGAAACCGGTGGTAGTTTGCTGGATGGGTGGCGCGCAAGTTCTTGAGGCACGGCAACTGTTTCTCGACGCGCGGATTCCAACTTTCAGAACACCGGAACCTGCAGTCGATTTGTTCTCGCACATCACTAATTTTTATCTCGCACAACAGTTATTGCTGCAAGCCGCCGCACCGGTTTCTGATCAGTCGCCGCCACGTCTTGAATCGGCCCGTTTGGTGATTGAGACCGCATTGAGTGAAGGCCGTAAAGTGCTCAGCGAAATGGAATCGAAAGCGATTTTGGCCTCGTTCAAAATCCCGATTGCGCCGACTGTGGTAGCCCGGTCGGCCACTGAAGCAATGGTGCTGGCAGAGGAAATTGGCCTGCCGGTGGTGATGAAAATAGTTTCGGCGCAAATCGCTCATAAGGCCGAGGCCGGCGGCGTTCGGCTGAACCTGGAAAAACTATCCGAAGTGCGCGATAGCTATCTGGCAATCTCAGAAGCCGTCACCCAAAAACGTCCGGATGCAAAAGTGCAGGGAATTTCTATTGAGCCAATGATCGTCAAACCGCACGGCAGACAATTGCTAGTCGGCGCCTTTTGCGATCCGATCTTTGGGCCGACAATTTATGTCGGCCCCAGTAGCGAACGCAATCGCGCCTCTGAGCGTACCCACTGCGCTGTCGCCCTACCCCCACTCAACCCGTTTTTGGTCAGTGATTTGCTACGCACTACGCGCGTCAAAGCTAATCTCGATGAATTCGGCAGCATGCCGCCAGTCGATTTTGATGCCTTGCAGGCAGTGCTACTGCGCGTTTCAGAAATGCTCTGCGAGCTGCCCTGGATACGCGAACTCGAAATTAGTCCGCTGATTGTTGACGAATTTGGTGCGGTCGCGGTCGATGCCCGCATCAGCATTCAGGATCCGCCACTAATCGCCCGCAAATACGATCACATGGCGATTCATCCCTACCCGATGGATTTGGTCAGTAGCTACCAAACAACCGAAGGAGAAACGATTACCGTACGACCGATTCGCCCCGAAGACGCAATACTGGAACAAGATTTTGTCAAAGCCTTGTCGCCCGAGTCGCGCTATTTTCGCTTTATGAATTCAGTGCGCGAACTGACCGCCGCGCAACTCGCTCGGCTTACCCAAATTGACTACGATCGCGAAATGGCTTTCATCGCCGAAACTGAAATTGAAGGCAAAAAAGTCGAGCTGGGTGTGGCACGTTATGCCACCAATCCCGATGGTGAATCTTGTGAATTCGCGATCGTCATCGCCGACGACTGGCATGGCCGTGGCCTCGCCCGGCGTTTGATGGGCGCTTTAATCGACTGCGCGCGCAGCAACGGACTCACCGCCATCAACGGCGATGTGCTCGGCGAAAATTCCCACATGCTGCGTTTTTGCACCAGCCTTGGTTTTACACTAAGCAGCCATCCCGATGACCCGGGAATTCGCCGCGCGGTAATGATGCTATGAACCTAGAAACCTCAGTTGACCGCTTGTTTTCAATCGGGATCCTTCATGTTCACTGAGCTTCGAGCAATCAAAGCCGCTCAACCATTTGGTGAGCACGCTACGCACGCGAGGTTTCTAGCTTGAAACAACGCTGTCCTTGGTGCGGCACCGATCCGCTCTACGTCGCCTATCACGACACCGAATGGGGCGTGCCCTGTCACGACGACAAAGTGCTATTTGAATTTCTCGTGCTGGAAGCAGCGCAAGCCGGACTTTCGTGGATTACCGTACTACGCAAGCGTGAAAACTATCGCCGCGCATTTGCTGGTTTTGATGCACAAAAAATTGCGCGATTCGGCGACAAAGATGTTGCGCGTTTGATGGCCGACGCCGGCATCATTCGCAATCGTCTAAAAATTGATTCCACCATCAGTAATGCGCAAGTTGTGTGCGACATGCACGACAAAGGCGAAACGCTAGATCACTTGATGTGGCAATTCGTCGACCACCAACCGCTGGTCAACCAGTGGCAGAACATGGGCGACGTGCCCGCCTCAACGCCAACTGCCGAAGCAATGTCAAAGGCATTGAAAAAACGCGGCTTTCGTTTCGTCGGCCCGACTGTCATCTATGCCCATATGCAGGCGACAGGAATGGTCAATGATCATTTGGTGAGTTGTCACCGGCATATGTCGGTGCGGTGAGTTACATAACGACGGCGAAGCAGGGGTTTCGAGAAGCACTGCTTCGAGCCTGCGCAGCGGGTCGGCTGTGCAAAGCCGACACTCCGCACTAGCACCAAGCGAGCGACTAGAACCGCGCCGCGTTAGCTTCCAGCGGCAAGCGTAAGGCATTAGTCAAATAGCTCACCGTACGATAAAACCCCGCCAGCATTAACAGCTCAAGCACCGCTTCTTCGCTAAATTGAGCGCGTAGCGAATGCCACAGAGCGTCGTCAACATCACATTCGGCATGCAGTGAATCACAGAGCCGCAATAAGATGCGATCCTCATCCGACCAACACTCATCCGTCGCTTGACCACGCACGAAGGACGCGATTTGCGCTTCATCAAATTTCGCCTTGGTCGCGAAAATCGCCACATGCACGCCCCATTCGTATTCCGACTTGCACAAAGCCGTGGTGCGATTGATCACGATCTCACGTTGCCGCAAAGTGAGATGTCCACGATCCAACAAACTCGCAGAAAAAAATTTGCCAAACAATCGCGGATCGCGCGCTAGCGTGGTGAACAACACAAGCGGCGGTTGGCCGGGCGGCATAATTTTGTCGAAGGCTGCTTGGATTGCAGGCGCGAAAGGTTCTGTGGCCGGTTCAATTCGATTGGTCATGGTTACTCCTGAGTTAGAAAGCATTCAGCCCGCACAGTCTGTCGGCGGGCTGAATGAGATTAAAGCAATGTCCAGGTACTTAGCCTTCACCAGTTGGTGCTGGTGAGAGACTGGCCCGTTCACCGGCCATACGCCATCAAATAACTATACCGTCACCGTATCCGCCATTTCCTTGAACTCCTGAATCTGGTCGAAATTCATATACCGATAAACCTCAGCAGACTTGGATTTAAGCGTTTCAACTTGGGTCAAGTACTCGGCCACCGTAGGAATTTTTCCCATCAGCGCGCATACCGCAGCGAGTTCTGCGGAACTTAGATATACCCGAGTGTCGATGCCCAAACGATTGGGGAAATTACGTGTCGAAGTTGAAACTGCCGTGCTGCCCTTTTTGATTTGCGCTTGGTTGCCCATGCACAATGAGCAGCCGGGCATTTCCATGCGTGCGCCGGATTTGCCGAAGGCAGAGTAGTAGCCTTCTTCGTTCAGAATCATCGCGTCCATCTTGGTCGGTGGGGCGACCCACAAACGAACTGGAATGTCGCTACGACCTTCCAACACTTTTGCCGCAGCTCGGAAGTGGCCGATGTTAGTCATGCAACTGCCGATAAACACTTCGTCGATTTTCTCGCCGGAAACTTCGGAGAGGAACTTTACGTCATCGGGATCGTTCGGGCAGGCGAGGATAGGTTCTTTGACATCAGCCAAATCAATTTCGATGATTGCGGCATATTCGGCATCCGCATCAGGCTGGATGAGCGTGCCGTTGGCGATCCAGTCTTCCATCGCTTTGACGCGACGACCGAGTGCTCGCTTGTCTTCGTAGCCTTCGGCGATCATCCATTTCATCAGCGTGATGTTGGAGTTCATGTATTCAACAATCGGCGCTTTGTTCAGGCGCACCGAGCAGCCGGCGGCGCTGCGCTCTGCGCTGGCATCGGTCAGCTCAAATGCTTGCTCAACTTTCAAATCGGGCAAACCTTCGATCTCCAAAATGCGACCACTGAAAATGTTTTTCTTGCCTTGCTTGGCCACGGTGAGCAGCCCCGCCTTGATGGCGTAAAGCGGAATCGCATTGACCAAATCGCGTAGCGTGATGCCGCGCTTGCCAGCTTCTTCCAACGTACCTTTGAAGCGCACCAGCACTGATTCAGGCATGTCCAGCGGCATCACGCCGGTAGCAGCGGCAAAGGCGACAAGGCCGGAACCAGCGGGGAAAGAAATGCCAATCGGGAAACGGGTGTGCGAGTCGCCGCCGGTGCCACAGGTGTCAGGCAACAGCAAACGATTGAGCCATGAGTGAATTACACCGTCGCCAGGGCGCAAGCTGATGCCACCGCGCGCGGTGATAAAGCTGGGCAGTGTGCGGTGTGTTTTGACGTCGACTAATTTTGGATAGGCGGCGGTATGGCAAAACGATTGCATCACCAAATCGGCCGAGAAGCCCAAGCAGGCCAAGTCTTTAAGTTCGTCACGGGTCATCGGGCCGGTGGTGTCTTGCGAACCAACCGAAGTCATACGCGGCTCGCAATAGGTACCCGGACGGATGCCGGTGCCATCGGCATGACCACATGCGCGGCCAACCATTTTTTGCGCTTGGGTGTAGCCCTTGCCGGAATCAACAGGTGATTTTGGCAAGCGGAAAACGCTTGATGCGGGGAGCTTCAAGAACTCGCGCGCTTTGGTAGTGAGGCCGCGGCCGATGATGAGATTGATGCGGCCACCGGCGCGCACTTCGTCGAGCAGCACGTCGGATTTGTATTCGAAGGTGGAAATTGTCGAACCGTTCTTTTCGATTTTTCGCTCGTAAGGATAAATATCGATGACATCGCCGGTGTTCATTTGCGTGACATCACATTCAATCGGGAACGCACCGGCATCTTCTTGCGTGTTGAAGAAAATTGGCGCGATTTTTGAGCCGAGGCAGTAGCCGCCGTAGCGCTTGTTCGGCACAAAAGGGATGTCGTCGCCCGTCCACCACAGCACGGAATTTGTCGCCGACTTGCGCGACGAACCGGTGCCAACCACATCGCCAACGTAGGCGACGTAGTGGCCTTTTTTCTTGAGCTCTTCAATCAGCTTCATTGGCCCGACGGTACCTGCGTTGTCCGGCACTATGCCTTCGCGCGGGTTCTTCAGCATCGCCAATCCATGCAGTGGAATGTCAGGGCGGCTCCACGCATCCGGAGCGGGCGAAAGATCGTCGGTGTTTGTTTCGCCTGTGACCTTGAATACGGTGACGCTGATTTTTTTGGCGACTTCGGGACGCTGCGTGAACCATTCGGCATCGGCCCAGGACTGCATTACTGATTTCGCATTCGCGCTGCCTTTGCCGGCTTTTTCGGCAACATCATGGAAGAAATCAAACATCAACAAAGTCGACTTCAAAGCCTTCACGGCGGTCGCGCCAGTAACTGGATCGTCGAGCGAATCAATCAGTGGCTTGACGTTGTAACCACCGACCATGGTGCCTAAAAGTTCGGTGGCTTTTTCGCGCGAAATCAAACTGCACGGCGTGTTACCAGCACCAACTGAGGCGAGGAAATCCGCCTTTATTTTGGCGGCTTCATCCACACCAGCGGGTACGCGATGGGTAATCAAATCGACCAGAAAATCTCCTTCGCCGGCCGGTGGCGCTTTGAGCAATTCAACCAGCGATTGCATTTGCGCTTTGGACAGCGGCAACGGCGGAATACCAAGGGCGGCGCGTTCGGCGACGTGGGCACGGTAGGCTTCTAACATGATGATTTCCTTTGTATAAAAACAGCAACTAAGTAAAGAAACGTTGCATCGCCATCACTGGCAAACGCATGCCGGTGATGTGGGCGCGACGCAGCACTTCCCAGTAATAACGATAAGACGCGCGGTCATGCAATCGACCGGCGTGTTGGGTTGGTCCCCACGCCGCGTCCTGCCCGAGACAGAGGATCGTAGTGGCGTCGGTGACGTCGGCGAAATCGGGTTGCATGGCCTCAACTATCGGTTGAATTTGATTGGGGTGAATGCTCCACATACGCAAAAATCCGAACTCGAGATAGGCACGGCTGGCGTCGTTTTTGACCACTGCCGTATCACGTAACTCAGTTGTCACATTGTGCGCCGGAATAATGCCATTGCCCAGCGCGGCGGCGGCGATTTCGCATTTGGCACGAACAATGAGGGGGTGGTCGAACTGTCCGGGCGATTGCATTGCGCTGGCAGGGATTGCACCACAATGTTCGCTGACAAAATCCATCAATCCGAAATCAATGGATTCGACTTGTGGCATTGCCGCGATTGCCCAAACGTCGTGCAACGCGCCGGGTGTTTCGATCAGCACATGCACCGGAATTTCACGCTGGATATTGCGCTGCTTGCAGACCAAATTGAGCGCATTGATTTGCGTTTGCACATCGTTTGCGTCATTCACTTTTGGTAAAACGATATAAGCGACACGCTCTCCTGCTCTACCGATGATGATGTCAAGATCGCGCCGCCAATGAGGATGTACGATGTCATGAATGCGCGCGCCGACGCGGTCAAAATGATTGCCACTATCGCAGATGATATTCGCCACCATTTGCGCGTGAGGTTCTTCGTTACCGACACTTGCACCATCCTCGCAATCTGCCGTGATGTCGAATATTGGTCGGTTGGCGTGGACTGAATTGACCTGCAATTGCAGCGCTTTGCGAATAAGCTTTTCTGATCCTGCGTAGTGTTCGCAAGCAGCCAAAGCGGGGAATGATTTTCCCCGCGAATACAAAGCTTGTGCCGGATGGAGCGCGGTCATTGGTTAATGTTCCGACGATTCATCCGGCTTCCACATTACGCCAATAGACTCGCCACCGCAGCTTGCTCCTCTTGCAATTCGGCGAGTGTTTTATCCATCATGCTGCGCGAATATTCATCGACCGCCAAGCCTTCAACGCGATGGTACTCGCCACCCGAGCAGGTCACCGGGACGCCATACATCACACCGGCTGGTACGCCGTAAGAACCATCAGATGGGACGCCCATCGTCACCCATTTTCCGTTGGTGCCGAGCGCCCAATCGCGCATGTGATCAACCGCAGCGTTGGCCGCAGAAGCTGCGCTGGATAAGCCGCGTGCGGCAATGATTGCAGCGCCGCGTTTGCCGACAGTAGAGATGTAAGTGTCCTTGTACCAAGCGTCGTCACCAATCGCTTGCGGTGCTGCTTGGCCATCAACGGTGCAGAAGCGAACATCGGGATACATGGTCGGTGAATGGTTGCCCCACACGATCATTTTCTCGATGCCATTAACCGATTTTCCTGTGCGCGTAGCAAGTTGAGATACCGCTCGATTGTGATCCAGACGCAACATGGCAGTGAAATTTTTCGCCGGCAAACTCGGTGCAGATTTCATGGCGATGTAGGCGTTGGTGTTGGCTGGATTGCCGACCACCAAAACACGCACATCGCGTGAGGCGACTTCGTTAAGCGCCTTGCCTTGCTCGATGAAAATCTTGGCGTTTTCCATCAACAAATCTTTGCGCTCCATACCGGGGCCGCGTGGTTTGGAGCCAACCAGCAATGCGTAATCTGCGTCTTTGAAAGCGACTTTGGGATCGTCCGTGCCGACCATACCTGCGAGCAAAGGAAAAGCACAATCGTCAAGTTCCATCATCACGCCTTTGAGCGCGGCTTGGGCCTTTTCCATCGGCAATTCGAGCATCTGCAAAATGACTGGTTGATCATTGCCAAGCATTGCGCCGCTGGCGATACGGAAGATTAAGGCGTAACCAATTTGACCGGCAGCGCCGGTGACAGTTACGCGAACGGGGGCTTTGGTCATTTTGCGAACTCCTGTAAATGTGGAACTTTGGATTGTAGGACAGCGAAAAGGTTTTGACGGCGTGTCGTCAGCACCAACTGGTGAAATGTCTGAAACAGGTTGAGTAAAAAACAATTAGGCGTTGATAGCCGAGCGAAGAATTGCCCGGTGAATTTCTTGGCGCTAATCATAAATTTCACCGACTTGACTGTCAATAGCTAAATGATGTTTTATATAAGACATATGACGTACAGTAGACGACCCTAGGAAATTATGTTCCAATTATGTTCATGAATGCCACCGCAAATCCCGCAGCGCCAACCTTTAGTCCGCTCTATCGGCAGATAAAGGCTCTAATTTTGCAAGGATTGGCCACCGGTGAATGGCGATCCGGGGAAGCTATTCCTAGCGAAGGTGAACTCGCCGTGCGTTTTGGCGTTAGCCAAGGCACAGTGCGCAAAGCCATCGATGAAATGGCGGCAGAAAATCTGGTAGTGCGCCGCCAAGGTAAAGGAACTTTTGTCGCCAGCCACGATGATCCGCGTGCGTTTTTTCGTTTTTTGCGCCTTGTTCCGCTCGGCGGAGGCATTGAAAAAAGTAGCAGCGTGCCACTCGAATGCTGGCGTGCTAAGGCAGGCCCGGAAGCAGCGCGTATGCTCGGCTTAAACGTCAGCGACCCCATCATCATCGTACGACGCTTGCTTTCTTTTTCGGGAAAGCCCGTCGTGGCTGATGAAATTTATTTGTCCGGCGAGATCTTTGGCGCGCTCACCATCGAAATGCTGCGTGACTATGAAGGTTCACTGTACAGCTTGTTTGAAAGCACATTTGGCGTGCGCATGATCCGTGCTGAAGAACGCATCCGCGCAGTACCTGCTGAACGGAGTAGTTCGGAATTGCTCGGTGTTGCCGAGGGAAGCCCCCTACTCTCTGTAGAGCGCGTCAGTTACTCCTACGGCGATACTCCAGTGGAGTGGCGACGCGGGCTCTATTCAACAGCAGAACATTGCTATATCAACAATCTTGGTTGACCAGATATGCGACAAGGTAAAACGCGATTATTTTTGACCAACTCTTCAAATGGCCGAAGCGGGATAACTTATAGTGGTGGTATGAGCGCTGGTGTGCGGCATACCGCATTACTAGCAACATCAGGGGAGATAGAAATTCATGCCTGAAATGACTAAGCCGCGTCCGAAATTTTTGACGCTTTATCAAATACGTTTGCCACTTGCCGGCTTCGTGTCAATTTTGCATCGTATCAGCGGCGCGGGACTTTTTCTGCTGCTGCCATTACTAATCTATACCTTGCAAAGCTCGCTTGACCCCCAGCCCGAAGGCGTTGCGGCTTTTCAGGCGATCAAAAACAATCTCTTCGTTCAGATCTTCTTGTTTGGTCTTTGCTGGGCCTACCTCCACCATTTTTGCGCTGGCATACGGTATCTGTTGCTTGACGTGCATGTCGGTGTTGAAAAGGACGGATCACACAAATCGGCAATTATCGTGATGCTGGTGAGCTTGAGTCTCACCGCGCTAATTGCGCTCAAATTCATGGGAGTGCTGTGAGATGAAACGCATTGTCGTCGGCGCACATTACGGACTCAAAGACTGGATCGCGCAGCGCGTCACTGCCGTGGTCATGGCCGTGTTCACCATTGTGATGATCGCCGCTATCGCAGGCGGCGCAACCTCATCAGCAGAAGCGTGGCGCGGATTCATGTCGCACGGTGCAATACGCATCGCCACCTTCTTGTTCGCCATCAGTTTGTTTTATCACGCATGGATAGGCATCCGTGATATTTGGATGGACTATGTCAAGCCGGCCGGCCTGCGTTTGGCATTGCATGTGTTGACCGCGTTGGCGCTGATTGCTTACACCGGTTGGACGCTGCAAATTTTGTGGAGACTTTAAGCGTGAACTATTCCGTCCGAAAATTTGATGCAGTGATCGTCGGCGCTGGTGGTGCCGGGCTGCGTGCGGCGATTCAGTTGTCAGAAGCTGGTATGAAAACCGCTGTACTGACCAAAGTATTTCCTACCCGCTCGCACACGGTCGCCGCCCAAGGCGGTGTCGCCGCGAGCCTTGGCAATTCAGAAGAAGATCATTGGCATTGGCATATGTACGACACGGTCAAGGGTTCGGACTGGCTGGGCGATCAAGATGCAATTGAATTCATGGTACGTAACGCCAATGAATGCGTGATTGAACTGGAACATTACGGCATGCCATTTGATCGGCTCGACAACGGGCGGATTTATCAGCGACCGTTTGGCGGGCATATGTCGAATTTCGGCGAAAAGCCGGTTCGGCGTTCCTGCGCGGCTGCCGATCGCACCGGTCACGCGATGTTGCATGCGATGTATCAACGCAATGTAAAAGTTAACACGCAATTTTTTGTCGAGTGGCAAGCACTGGATTTGGTGCGCGACGAAGCCGGTGAAGTGCTCGGCGTAACCGCAATGGACATGGAGACCGGCGAGATTGTCGTATTCCATGCCAAGGCAACCATATTCGCCACTGGCGGCGCAGGTCGGATTTATTACTCTTCCACAAATGCGTTTATCAACACTGGCGATGGTGTGGGCATGGCCGCCCGCGCCGGAATACCGCTTGAAGACATGGAGTTCTGGCAGTTTCACCCAACAGGTGTTGCCGGTGCCGGCGTTTTGATTACCGAAGGTGTTCGCGGTGAAGGTGGCATTTTGCGCAACGCGCAAGGCGAACGTTTTATGGAGCGCTATGCGCCGAACGCCAAGGATCTCGCATCGCGCGACGTGGTTTCGCGCGCCATGGTGACGGAGATTAACGAAGGCCGCGGTTGTGGGCCGAACAAAGATTTTGTATTACTCGACGTCACCCACTTGGCGCCAGAAACGATCTTGAAGCGGCTGCCGGGAATTCATGAAATCGCGATTCAATTTGCTGGCGTGGATTGTCTGAAAGAACCGATTCCAGTGGTGCCGACCTGCCACTATCAAATGGGTGGAATTCCGACGAATTACCTAGGTCAAGTGGTCGTGCCGCAGGGAGACCAAAAGAGCGTGCCGGTACCTGGTTTTTATGCGGCTGGTGAATGCGCTTGCGCATCGGTGCACGGCGCAAATCGTCTTGGTACTAATTCGCTTTTGGATCTCTTGGTGTTTGGAAAATCAGCCGGCGAAACGGCGGTAAAGGAACTCAAAACCGGCGGGCGTTCGCATAAGCCGTTGCCTGCCGCTGCGATAGATAAAACCCTGGCACGCGTCGATAGGTTGAACAACCAAAAAGACGGTGCTGATGTGCATGAAACACGCTTGGCGATGCAGCGCACGATGCAAAAACACGCGGGTGTTTTCCGCTTCAAAGATATGTTGGCCGAAGGTGTCGAAAAAATATTAGCAATAGATGCACAAGTCGCGCAAACGCAAATCAAAGATAAGTCCAAGGTGTTCAACACGGCACGAATTGAGGCGCTAGAACTGGATAACTTGATTGAGGTGGCAAAGGCGACAATCGTTTCGGCCAATGCTCGCACCGAGTCGCGTGGTGCGCATGTGCGTGATGATGCTCTCGATGTGCCAGAGACACCTAATGGACGTGATGATAAAAATTGGCTGAAGCATTCATTGTGGTATCGCGAAGGTAATCGGCTGGATTACAAGTCAGTGCAACTGAAACCGATGACCGTGGATACCATCGAATTGAAAAAGCGTGCCTACTAAATTCGTAAAAAAAGGGAACGATGATGCCGACTGAAAACCGCACAGTTCAGTTCAAGATTTACCGTTACGATCCCGATCGTGACGCGAAACCTTATATGCAAGACATATCGGTTGAACTTGATGTTACTGATCGCAAACTGCTCGACGCAATGGTGCGACTGAAAGTTAAGGACGATTCTCTTTCGTTCCGTCGCTCATGCCGGGAAGGCGTGTGCGGATCAGACGCGATGAATATCAATGGCAAAAATGGTTTGGCATGCCTCACCGATATGAGCACTTTTCCAGTCGGAAAGCCCATCGTATTGCGCCCCCTGCCCGGCCTGCCGGTGATACGCGATTTGGTCGTCGATATGACGCAGTTCTTCAAACAATACCATTCGATAAAACCCTACCTCGTTAACAATGATCCCTTGCCTGAGAAGGAGCGCTTGCAGTCGCCCGAAGATCGCGAAGAACTGAACGGTCTTTACGAGTGCATTTTGTGTGCCTGCTGCACCACGGCCTGTCCGTCGTTTTGGTGGAATCCAGACAAATTTGTCGGCCCTGCGGGGTTGCTCGCCGCCTATCGTTTTATTGCCGATACCCGCGACCAGGCAACGACCGAGCGCCTCGATAACTTGGAAGACCCTTATCGCCTATTCCGCTGTCATTCGATTATGAATTGCGTTGATGTTTGTCCAAAAAACTTGAACCCGACTAAAGCGATTGGCAAGATTAAGGAAATGATGCTGCAGCGTGCGATCTAGAAAATGAATACTGATAGAAACGCCAGAATCGGCAAACTCAAATGGCATTGTCGGCGCGCATTGCTGGAACTGGATTTAGTGTTCGCACGATTTTGGGCGCGGGAAGAAGCAGATTTTGATGTGCAATCGGAAGCCGTACTGACCCGTTTGCTGGAGCTGGAAGATCATGATTTGTGGGACTTGGTCAGCAACAAGGCCACCACGGATGATGCGGAATCCGCAGCAATGATTAAACGCTTGCAATGCATTTGAAATATCGGCGAAAAGTTTGATCAAGAAAATTCAATAACTGAAAACTTTTAAGGAGTCTGGCAATGAGCACAAATCGCGTAGCAACTTTCACTGTGGATGGCAAAACTGTCGAATTTCCTGTGATGACTGGTGTGCATGGCAATGACGTCATAGACATACGCACGCTAGGCGCCAAGACGGGACTGTTTACTTACGATTCGGGCTTTTTATCGACCGCAAGTTGTCAGTCAAAAGTGACCTTCATTGATGGCGACAAAGGCGAACTTTTGTATCGCGGCTACCCGATTGAACAACTCGCAGAGAACTGCAATTTTCTGGAAGTTGCCTACTTGCTTAAGAACGGTGAGTTGCCCAACATCGCACAAAAGACCAAATTTGAAAGCACCATAAAAAATCACACGATGGTGCATGAGCAATTGGTAAAGTTCTATCAGGGCTTTCGTCGTGATGCTCATCCGATGGCTGTCATGGTTGGCGTGGTTGGCGCACTGTCAGCCTTCTATCACGATGTCACGGATTTTTCCAACCCTGAACATCGCAGTATTTCCTTCAATCGATTGGTCGCCAAGTTGCCAACGATAGTCGCCATGACCTATAAGTACAACATCGGTCAGCCTTTCATGTATCCACGAAATGATTTGGACTACACGTCCAACTTCATGCACATGATGTTTGGTAATCCAGCCGAGCGTTATGAGCCGAATCCGGTTTTGGTTCGCGCGCTAGACACGATTTTCACGCTGCATGCAGATCATGAACAAAATGCCTCAACCTCGACCGTGCGTTTAGCCGGCTCGTCCGGTGCCAATCCGTTCGCCTGCATCTCGGCTGGCATTGCATGCCTATGGGGGCCGGCACATGGTGGCGCTAATGAAGCCTGCCTGGAAATGCTTGAAGAAATTGGCGACGTTTCGCGCGTCGGCGAATACATCAATCGCGCCAAAGATAAGTCAGATAGTTTCAAGCTGATGGGCTTTGGTCATCGTGTTTATAAAAATTTTGATCCGCGCGCAAAACTGATGGGTAAGGTCTGCGCCGAGGTTTTGGCGGAGCTAGGTTTGGAAAACGATCGGCTGTTCAAGCTAGCCAAAGAACTGGAAAAAATCGCGCTGGAAGATGAATATTTCGTCAGCAAAAAACTCTATCCCAACGTCGACTTCTACTCCGGCATTGTGCAAAAAGCACTGGGCATTCCGACCTCAATGTTTACTTGCATTTTTGCACTTGCACGGACCGTCGGTTGGATGACGCAGTGGGAAGAAATGATTACCGATCCTGAATACAAGATTGGTCGCCCACGTCAGTTGTACATCGGTGCTGCACGTCGCGATGTGACCGCGTTGGCAAGTCGTTAAGAAATTTAGCGACCTTGCCCCAGCACCATAGAAGAGTTTGTTTGGTCAGTGTTTGACCGTATTTAATTACAGGATTAGGTGATGTCATGATGAAGCAGATGCTGTCGAATTCGTATCTGTTTGGTACGAATACGCCGTACATAGAAGAACTGTACGACGCATATCTGGCCAACCCCGCAGCGGTTGATTCGGCTTGGCGTGATTACTTCGATAAATTGTCGACCTTGCCTGGGGCGGGCGCATATACCGGCCCGGATGTCGCACATTCTTCGGTCATCGCCTCATTTGCGCAACGTGCGAAAGACGGCACCTTGCAATCACCAACACGCAGCAATGACGCAACGGATATCAAAACGGTTAAGGCCTTGCAAATGATGAATGCCTACCGCTTTTTGGGCAATCGTTGGGCGCAGACTGATCCGCTCAAACGGACCGAACGTCCGGTAATCGCCGAGCTTGAGCCTTCCCACTACGGCTTTACCGAGGCCGATTTGGGGCAAGTATTTCCTACTGGATCCTTCGCTGCATTGCCAGACAAAGCCACGTTGCGTGAGATCCTTGAAGCGATACGGCAGACCTATTGCGGTACCATCGGCTCGGAATATATGTACATCGCCGATGTGCAGCAAAAGCGCTGGCTGCAAGCGCGAATCGAACCGATGCGCGCGACGCCATCCTATAGCGTCGAGGAGAAAAAGCGCTTTTTGGAGCGACTCACCGCAGCTGAAACGCTGGAGCGATACCTGCACACCAAGTACGTCGGACAAAAACGCTTTTCGCTTGAAGGCAGCGAATCGACCATCGTCGCGCTTGATGAATTGGTGCGCGTTGCGGGTACTTTGGGCGTGCAGGAAATCGCCGTCGGCATGGCACATCGCGGACGTTTGAACGTCCTGGTGAATACGCTGGGCAAAGCGCCGCAAATGTTGTTTGACGAATTCGAAGGCAAGAAAGCAACTGACCTCGCGGCGGGCGACGTGAAATATCACATGGGATTTTCGTCCGACCTTTCCACTCCTGGCGGTCCTGTACACCTGACACTGGCGTTCAATCCCTCGCATTTAGAAATCGTCAATCCGGTGGTTGAGGGCTCGGTCTATGCACGACAGCGCAGACGTGGCGACCACACCGGAGGACAAGTTTTGGCCGTGTTGATTCACGGTGATGCAGCGGTTTCCGGTCAAGGTGTGAATCAGGAAATGCTCAATTTCTCTGGCACGCGTGGCTACGGCACGGGTGGCACGGTGCATTTTGTTATCAATAATCAAATCGGCTTTACCACCTCAGACTTACGTGACTATCGCTCGTCGCTGTATTGCACCGACATTTTCAAAATGATCGAGGCACCGATTTTCCACGTTAACGGCGACGACCCTGAAGCGGTGGCTTTTGTGACCAAACTGGCGATGGAATTCCGCCATGAATTCAAAAAAGACGTAGTGATTGATTTGGTCTGCTTCCGTAAGCTCGGACACAACGAGCAGGACGAACCGATGGTCACGCAGCCCTTGATGTACAAGCGCATTGCACAACATCCCGGCACTCGTCGCTTGTATGCCGACAAGCTGGTGGCGCAAGGAATTTGTGAGGCCGACTATCCCGATCAAGTCATCAAAGATTACCGCGCTGCGCTAGATCGCGGCGAATTGCTTTACAACCCCGTGTTGGAAAATCTGAGCAGTAAGTTGGCTGCCGACTGGTCACCGTTCATCAATCAAAAGTACACCGACGAATGCAAGACTGCGGTGCCAATCGGCGATCTGAAAAAACTTGCCAAAGCACTGACGACATTGCCGGCAAATTTCACCTTGCATTCGCGCGTGCAAAAAATTATCGACGACCGTAAGTTGATGGGCGAAGGCAAGCTGGCGCTCGATTGGGGCATGGGCGAAAACATGGCTTACGCCACTTTGGTGATGCAAGGTTTTGGTGTTCGCGTCTCGGGCGAAGATTGTGGTCGCGGTACTTTCTTCCATCGTCACGCCGTGCTGCACGATCAAAATCGCGAAAAATGGGATGACGGTGCGTATCAACCCTTGCAGCACATCGATCCCAAACAAGCGCCATTTATCGTCATCGATTCGGTACTCTCCGAGGAAGCGGTGATGGCGTTCGACTACGGTTACTCAACCGCTGAGCCAAATGAATTGGTAGTGTGGGAAGGCCAGTTCGGCGATTTCGCCAACGGTGCGCAAGTGGTGATCGATCAATTTATTTGTTCGGGCGAAGCCAAATGGGGCCGCTTGTCTGGCCTCACCTTGATGCTGCCGCACGGCTATGAAGGCCAAGGTCCGGAGCATTCGTCTGCACGAATCGAACGCTTCATGAATTTGTCGGCCGAGCAAAATTGGCAAGTTTGTGTGCCTACTTCGGCGGCGCAAATTTTCCATTTATTGCGCCGGCAAATGCTGCGCAAAGTGCGCAAACCGCTGATTATCATCACGCCCAAGTCTTTGCTGCGCGCCAAAGATGCCAGCTCCCCGTTGGAAGAATTGGCCAAGGGAAAATTCCACACAGTAATTGGCGAACAAGACGATCTCGATCCGAAAAAAGTCACTCGGGTGATTTTGTGTACCGGGAAAATTTATTACGAACTGATGGCGCATCGCCGCGAGCAGAAAATTGTGAATACGGCGATTGTTCGGCTGGAACAACTCTACCCATTTCCCGATGCGGCTTTGCAAGCCGAGCTTGAGCGCTGGCCAAAAGCCAAGGAAGTGGTGTGGGTTCAGGAAGAACCACGTAACCAAGGTTGCTGGTATTGGCTGGCATCACGTCAAACTTTGGTGCGCGCCACTGGCGATGCGCAAGAGCTTTTGCTGGTCAGCCGCCCGGCCTCTGCATCGCCTGCGGTGGGTTATTACAGCAAACATAATCAGCAACAAAAGGCTGTCATCGAAGGTGCTTTTAGCAAGCTGCAAGCCTAATCAGTTACGACAAAACGCCATCACAATAATTAAGCAATTGGAAGCGAGATAACTATGTTGATCGAAGTCAAAGTACCGCAACTTTCTGAATCTGTCGCCGAAGCCACGATGTCGGCATGGCACGTCAAAGAAGGCGACGCGGTGGTGCGTGATCAAAATTTAATTGATATTGAAACCGATAAAGTAGTGCTGGAACTGCCCGCGCCAGATGCCGGTGTGATGGTCAAAATTTTCAAACACGCCGGCGATTCAGTAGTGTCGGGCGAAGTAATTGCGCAAATTGATACAGAAGCTAAAGCAAGTGCGGGTGCATCCGCGAATGCTCCGGTCGCCGCGGCTAAGCCAGTTGCGGCGTCGACTGCGGCGAGTTCGGCTGCAGCGCCAAGCGCGATGCCATCGGCCAAGAAAATCATGGACGAAAAAGGGATCAGCGCGGCAGATGTACAAGGCAGTGGTCGCGGTGGTCGCATCCTCAAGGAAGATGTTTCTGGCGCACCTAAAGCAGCACCAGCCGCCAGCAGCGTGTCACCAGCACCAACTGGCGTAACGGTGACAAAGGCCGCCCTACCCCAACCCGCCGTCATTAGCGCCGACGCCATCATCGGCGACCGCACCGAGCAGCGCGTACCGATGTCGCGCCTGCGCGCTCGCGTTGCCGAGCGTCTCGTGCAATCGCAATCAACCAATGCCATCTTGACCACGTTTAACGAAGTCAACATGGCACCGGTCATGGATATGCGCAAGAAATACCAGGAGCGTTTCGAAAAAGAACACGGCGTCAAACTTGGCTTCATGTCATTCTTTGTCAAGGCGGCGGTTGCTGCACTTAAAAAATATCCAGTCATCAACGCCTCGGTTGATGGCAATGACATCGTCTATCACGGCTACTTTGATATCGGCATTGCGGTGGGCAGCCCGCGCGGTTTGGTGGTGCCGATCTTGCGCGACGCCGATCAAATGAGTCTGGCGCAAATCGAAAAGAAAATTGCCGAATTCGGCCAGAAAGCCAAAGAAGGTAAGCTGACTTTAGAAGACCTAAGCGGTGGCACCTTCACTATTTCAAACGGCGGTACGTTTGGTTCCATGCTTTCAACACCCATCATCAACCCGCCGCAGTCGGCAATTCTTGGCGTGCACGCAACCAAAGATAGAGCGGTGGTGGAAAACGGCCAAATCGTAATTCGGCCGATGAACTATCTGGCCATGTCCTACGACCACCGCATCATTGACGGTCGCGAGGCGGTGCTGGCTTTGGTAACCATGAAGGACGCGCTGGAAGACCCCGCGCGGCTCCTGCTCGACGTATAAGGACACACTATGGCTAACAAAACATTTGATGTCCTCGTCATCGGTGGCGGTCCGGGCGGTTACATTGCTGCAATTCGCTCTGCCCAGCTTGGCCTGGCCACCGCATGTATCGAATCCGATTCCTATGCCGACCCCAAAGGCCAAGTTCGTCTCGGCGGCACTTGCTTGAACGTCGGTTGCATTCCGTCGAAAGCATTGCTGCAATCTTCGGAGTTATTCGATCAAGCTAATCACTCTTTCAGCATGCATGGCATTAGCACCAGCGGCGTCAAGATTGATGTCAAGTCGATGGTCAAACGCAAAGACAACATCGTTGACCAACTCACCGGTGGGATCAAGAGCTTGTTCAAAAAGAACAAGGTCACTTTGCTCCCTGGACATGGAAAATTTGTCGGACGTGAAGATGATCGTTGGTTAGTCGACGTCAATGGCGAAGTCATCGCGGCCACGCATGTGGTGGTGGCAACCGGTTCCAAGCCTCGTCATCTGCCGGGCATTCCCGTAGACAACGTCACAATCTGCGATAACACGGGTGCCTTGGCATTCGATTCTGTTCCCAAGCGGCTCGGGGTGATTGGTGCCGGCGTGATTGGTTTGGAACTTGGCTCGGTGTGGAAGCGATTAGGCGCTGAAGTCACGATACTCGAAGCGCTGCCCGATTTTCTTGCTGCCGCAGATGCTGCCGTGGCCAAAGAAGCGTGGAAAGTCTTTACCCAAAAGCAGGGTTTGGCGATTCAGCTCGGCGTAAAAATCACTAAGGTGACTAGCTCCAAAAAAGGTGTCAGCATTGCCTATGATTTAGCCGATGAAGCCAAAGTATTGGAATGCGATCGACTCATTGTTTCGGTCGGCCGAATTCCTTACACCACTGGACTTGGTGCCGAGGAAGTGGGACTCGAAATCAACGAACGCGGCTACATTGTTGTGGATGCGCAATGCCGCACCAACCTGCCCAATATCTGGGCCGTTGGCGATGTAGTTCCTGGGCCGATGCTTGCGCATAAGGGCATGGAAGAAGGTGTGATGGTTGCCGAATGTATCGCCGGGCAAAAAGGCCATGTGAATATCGACACCGTGCCCTGGGTGATTTACACCCACCCCGAAATTGCTTGGGTGGGCAAGACCGAACAGCAGTTGAAAAATGCCGGTACCGAATATCGTGTCGGACAAATTCCGTTCGCAGCGAATGGTCGCGCCTTGGGACAAGGCGATACCACCGGCTTCGTCAAGATGTTGGCCGATGCTAAAACTGATCGCATCCTTGGCGTGCATATCATCGGCAACAACGCGTCCGAGCTGATCGCCGAAGCGGTGGTGGCGATGGAATTCAATGCCTCATCGGAAGACATCGCGCGTATTTGCCATGCACACCCCACACTCTCAGAAGTCATGCACGATACCGCGCTCGCCGTCGACAAGCGACCGTTACATTTCTAATTTCGGTATCTCGAATGATGCTGCAGCAGCGTCTTGTTATTCGCTGCTGGCAGCTGCTTGACCCTCGCTAATGACTAGCATCGCCACACAAGGAATGATCAACGGCTTCAACGCCGCCTTGGCCGAACGCGGCATCGTGGCCGATTCGGCGCAGCAATTCGCTGCCGCACGATTGCAAAAGTTTTACGACGAACTGGTCGGCTTCAAAGCGGCACGTAGTTCTGCCCTCAAAAAACTACTCGCCCGCCCTGAATTGCCCCGTGGCGTTTGGTTTTGGGGCGGTGTGGGGCGTGGCAAAAGTTTCCTGATGGATTGCTTCTACGCGGCGGTTCCCTACACTCGCAAACGCCGTGTGCACTTCCATGCCTTCATGCAAGAAGTGCATGGCCTACTGCAAACTCATCGCCATCAATCTGACCCGCTAGCGCAAGTCGCGGCGCATATCGCCAAACAAACTCGACTGATGTGCTTCGATGAGTTTCACGTCTCTGATATCGCTGATGCAATGATACTTGGTCGGCTAATGGACGCGCTGTTCAACGCCGGTGTATTGTTTTGCATCACCTCGAATTACCCACCGGCGAAACTTTATCCAAATGGTTTGCACCGCCAGCGTTTCCTGCCCACCATTGCGCTATTGGAAGAAAAATTGGATGTTATTGAGCTGGATGCCGGCATCGACTACCGCATGAGAACACTAGTGCAAGCGAAAACGTTTCTGGTGCCGACCAATGCCACCACGCTTGGGGAAATGGAGTCAATTTTTAAGCATCTGGCGGGTGGCGAGGGGCATTCACGCTCGCTCGAAATTCTTGGTCGGGATATTCCGGTCATTGCTCGCGCGCCAGGGGTGGCATGGTTTGATTTCGCCACGCTGTGTGGCGGACCTCGCTCGCAAAATGATTACCTGGAAATCGCCGATCGCCATCGCACAGTATTTGTCTCAGACATCCCGAAAATGAATGCTGCCATGGCCAACGAAGCGCGACGCTTCACTTGGTTGATCGATGTGCTGTACGACCATCGCGTCACCTTGATTGCCAGCGCTGCCTGCCCGATAGAGCAGCTCTATCTTGTTGGCCCGCAAGCTAGTGAATTTCGTCGCACTGAAAGCCGTCTGGTCGAAATGGGTTCGCACGACTATTTGACCAGCGCCCACCGGCGGCAACTTGAAATGTACGGCGATGGTTCTGCCACAATATCCCCTCCTCCGCTTGTTTAGTAGGTCAGCCATGACATTTGCATTTACTCCCCCGTCAATCGCCACAGTGGCAATCGAAAATAGCACCGCGCTTTTTCCCGTCCATCGAATCTATTGCGTGGGTCGCAATTACGCTGCTCACGCCCGAGAAATGGGCGCTGACCCAAGTCGCGAGCCGCCTTTTTTCTTCTGCAAACCGGCAGATGCGGTGTGGCCTGCAGATAGATCAGTTGGTGCTGGCGACACGGCATCACTTCCCTACCCCAGCGCCACAAGCAATTTGCATCACGAAATCGAACTGGTGATTGCCATTGGCAAGGCCGGACACGAAATACCATCAACACAAGCGAACGAATATATTTTTGGTTATGCGGTCGGCCTCGACATGACGCGGCGCGATCTGCAAAATCGACTAAAGGACAAAGGCCATCCGTGGGAAACCGGTAAAGCCTTTGATCGCTCTGCACCCATATCTCGCATCACCCCGGTGGCACAGTGCGGCCATCCAAGCAAGGGAAGAGTCTGGTTAAAGGTCAACGATCAACTTAAGCAAAGTGGCGATCTAGCCGACATGATTTGGTCAGTACCCGAAATCATTTCGCACTTATCAACTTACTTTGAGTTGCAAGCCGGCGATTTGATTTTTACCGGCACACCAGAAGGTGTGGGACCGGTTAAGTCAGGCGACCTGATCACCGCCGGTGTCGATGAGATCGCTGAAATTGCAGTTCGATTTAGGTAAATTTGAAGCGCAAAACCACACGCAATTTATTCAACAATTATGGCTTACTGTTAGCCTGCCACACGGTCATCGTCAGCCCATAAGTCGCTCACCTCGCCAATATTAAATGTCAAACTCGACCAACACTGATGACGTATTCCATCGCGCGCGACGCGCCATCATCAATTCGCTAATCGCGTTTTGCATCGTGTTGTTGTTCGGCACCATGGGCTACAAAGAAATGGGTGGCGACGAAGTCGGCTGGCTTGATGCCGCTTACATGACCTTCCTGATGGTCGCCACTATCGGTTATGGCTCGGGAATTGAACTGTTTCACCACCCTGAACGTGAGCTATTCACAATGGCCATTGCCTTTAGCGGTATTGGAATTGTGACTTATCTTTTTTCTAGCGTCACGGCGTTAATGTTGGCGAGTGATTTTGACAAGACAATGCGGAGGCGGCGAATGGAAAAGCGTATGCGAAGTTTGGAAGGACATTACGTCCTATGTGGATTTGGCCGAGTCGGGCGCAATGTCGCTTCAGAATTAGATATAACGCACCGTCACCACATCGTGATTGACGAGCGTCTGGATTTGCTTGAATCGCTGGCGGAAACGCACAGCGGTTTCCTCTATATTCACGGCGATGCATCCGACGATGACGTGTTGATCAAAGCCAACATCGCCAAAGCCAAAGGCGTGTTTGCAGTGACGGGTGACGATAGTCGCAACCTGATGATTTCACTGACTGCGCGCCAGCTTAATCCAGCGATACGCGTCGTCGCCCGCTGTAATGATTTACGCAATGTCGAGAAGATGAAAAAAGCCGGTGCCGATGCCACAGTGTCACCGAACTTCACCGGCGGAATGCGTATTGCATCTGCAATGTTGCGCCCGCAAGTAGTGTCATTCCTCGACGAAATGCTACGTTCAGAGCATAACTTGCGGGTCGAAGAAGTCACTGCACCGGTAACGTTTCAACCCTGCATGCTTTCCGCATTGAACCTCAAACATAGCGAGAACTATATTTTGTTAGCAGTGCGCACAGGCGCTGATTGGGTGTTCAACCCACCCGCCAGCTTTGTCGTGCAGCCCGGTTTCACTTTGATCGCTATGGCCTCGCCGCAGGGCCGCGAAGAAATAAGGAAGTCCTTAAGTGTTGCGGTGAATGACTAAGCCACAGCTAGTCGCTGTCTGCTTAGTCCGAATTCAATATTCCATCCGACAAATGCATCACCCGATCTAGTCGATTGGCCAACACGCTGTCATGCGTCACGGCAATCAACGCAGTACCTTTTTCGCGGCACAAATCTGTCATCAGAGCGAACACCGCATCAGCCGACGCGCGATCCAGATTTCCAGTCGGTTCATCGGCCAATAAACAAGCAGGTTCCGTCACCAGCGCACGCGCCACCGCCACGCGCTGACGCTCACCGCCAGATAGTTCGCCAGGTCGATGCGGCAAGCGATGACCGAGGCCAACTTTATGCAACATCGCCGCCGCTTGCGCATGAGCATCGTTGCGCGACATGCGACGAATCAACAGCGGCATCGCAACGTTTTCTAGCGCGGTGAATTCGGCTAACAAATGATGAAATTGATAGACGAAGCCAAGCGCACGATTGCGTAAATTTCCGCGCTCGGCCTCAGAAATTGTCGCGAGATTGTGGCCAGCTAAAAAAACTTCACCACTGGTGACGCTGTCGAGTCCACCCAGCAAATGCAGCAATGTGCTTTTACCCGAGCCACTGGCACCGACAATTGACAGCGTGTCACCAGCACCAACTCGCAAGTTGATGCTGCTGAGCACTGGTACGGCATATTCACCTTGGAAAAAAGTCTTGGACAAGGCGCGACATTCAACAACGGCCACATTGCTCATCGCGTCACTCATAGCGCAGCGCCTCCGCCGGTTGCGTCAGCGACGCGCGCCAACTCGGATACAGGGTCGCCACCACCGTCAGCACAAACGACACCACACAAATAATGCCGACATCGTTCCACTTCAAATCTGAAGGCAAATCGCTGATGTAGTAAACATCTTTGGCCAAAAACTGTATGCCGAACAACTGTTCCAGCGCCGGCACCACCACATCGACATTCAATGCCAGTGCCACACCACCCACTACGCCAGCGGCCAAACCTATCATGCCTATGAGCATGCCTTGCACGATAAAAATACACATGATGCTTTGCGGCGAAGCGCCCAGTGTGCGCAGAATCGCAATGTCAGCACGTTTGTCTTGCACTGCCATTACCAGCGTCGATACGATGTTGAACGCGGCGACGGCAACGATAAGCAACAAAATCAAAAACATCATGCGCTTTTCGATCTCTACGGCGCGGAAAAAATTGGCGTGAGAGCGTGTCCAATCCGAGGCCCAGGCATCGGGGGCGACCGCCCGTAATGCAGGCAATAATTCACGGCTTATTTGTGGCGCAGCGAACAGCTCATCGACTTTAAGCCGCACACCGGAAACGTCGTCACCCATTCGATACAGCGTTTGCGCATCGTTCAGGTGAATCAGCGCGAGGCCGGAATCGAACTCAAACATGCCGACTTCAAACACCCCAATGACGCGAAATTGTTTCATTCGCGGCATCACCGCTACCGGCGTGACTAGCCCTTGTGGTGCAAGCAAGGTGACTTTATCGCCCACCACGACGTGTAGCGCACGCGCCAATTCACTACCCAGAACCATGCCAAATTCGCCGGCACGCAAATTTTCCATTTTCCCGACACGCATGTGCCCGGCAAAATCCGCCACCCGGTTTTCCATCTCGGGCAACACGCCACGCACCAGCATGCCGCGCACTTCACCATCAAAACTCAGCATCCCCTGCTCTTGCACAAATGGCGCGGCGGCTAGCACGCGGGGATGTTTGGCCGCGACTTGCAACACCGACTGCCAGTCAGTCAGGGCGCCGTCTTGGGCGTTGATTTGGACATGCGAAACCACGCCCAAAATCCGCGTGCGCAATTCCTTCTGAAAGCCATTCATCACCGACAGCACCACAATCAGCGCGGCCACCCCCAGCGCCAAACCCAGCAGGGAAATCAGCGCGATGAAGGAGATGAATCGATTGGATGAGCCAGCGCCAGACTGGCGCGGCTGAGCACGGGTGTAGCGCAAGCCGATGAGGAGTTCGTAGATCATGAATGTGTGGATGCGCATGAAGCGAGACGGGCACGATGTTAACATGCACGGATGCCGCGCCTTGCAAACTCTGCTTGCCATCTCACTCTCGTTGTCCCCGGATTGCTCTGGCCACAACCCGCAATGTACGATCTGACCCGCGATTTGGCCACCCCAGCACTGTGTGCGCTGGGTGGCAAGGGCAAGCTTGGCAGCAACACAAATAATTGGCTGAGCACTGCTTTTTGCCTTGCGGATGATCCTGCGGCAGCACCATTGCGCTTTTTGGCTCTAGGTGAAGCGGTCGTCACAAAACGAATGCTGTGTCTTGATCCGATCAATTTCGCTTTTGTTGAGCGCAATGTGTCGGTTGGCGACCCCAATGATTTGCATTTGACCGCGGCGGAAGCACAGTCACTTCGCGATTCGTTAAGGGAAATTTTCGCCGAAATTGGTGAAATTAGGATTACCACGCCGCATCAATGGCACTTATTGATACACGACACCGCACCTGCCCTGCCGTTGTTTTCGGCACTGCCGGATTTCATTGGCCAACGCGCCGATCAGGGATTAACCACCGACCCACAATGGCGCAAGCTGCTCAATGAAGCGCAGATATTGCTACACGCGCATCCGATAAACCAGGCGCGCGAAAGCCGTGGTCAGCCGCGCGTAAATTCTTTGTGGCCATGGGGTGGTGGCAGTCTGCCGAGCGATGCCAATACAAGGCTTGGTGTGGTTAAAAGTAACAATCCGATTTTGCAAGGATTAGCCAAACATTGCGGAATCGCAGTGGAATCACCGAACGAGACTTGGCAAGCCACCTCGCCTACAAACCAATTAGTCGTACTCGATTGTCTAGAGCAGGCCAGAGGCCGCGCTGATGGCATGCGCTGGCGCGAAGCGCTCGCTCAGCTGGATGCCAACTGGTTTGCGCCAATATCGCGCGACTTGCGTAACGGCTCAATCGCGCAGCTAAAAATCATCATGCCGGCTGCTACCGTGGTGCGTCAAATTGAACTCACACGCTACACGATGCTGAAATTTTGGCGCGGCTCTTTACCCCTATCCTCGCTCGTAACTTAAGAAAAAACTCGATGACGCAACTCGCTATCCGCAACGCACCGTCGCGCGCCGCTTGGGCACTTGAACAAGCAGGCGTGCATCCGCTGCTAGCGCGCCTTTACGCCTCGCGCGGCATTACTGATGCAAATCAGCTCGACACAAGCACGGCCAATTTGCTTTCACCAGAGCAAATGAAAAACACCACCCAAGCCGCCGTGTTTTTGGCCGACGCAATCACTGAAAAGAACAACCTGCTGATCGTCGCCGACTACGACTGCGATGGCGCAACAGCTTGCGCCGTCGGCCTGCGCGCGCTGCGCATGATGGGCGCGCGGGTGGATTATTTGGTGCCTGACCGCTTCACGCTGGGCTATGGTTTGTCGCCTGAAGTTGTCCAACTTGCCGCCGCGTCAAAAATGGGCAAACCTGACATCATCATCACCGTCGACAATGGCATCGCCAGCATCGAGGGCGTTGCCGAAGCGAATCGTTTGGGCATCCGTACGCTGATTACCGACCACCATTTGCCCGCCGCAGAATTGCCCGATGCGGATGTCATCGTCAATCCAAATCAGCCGGGTTGCAGCTTTCCATCCAAATGCATCGCCGGTGTCGGCGTGATGTTTTATGTGATGTTGGCGTTACGTGCTGAGCTGCGTAGGCGCGGCGCCTATGCCGATAAGCCGGAACCAAATCTCTCCACCCTGCTCGACTTGGTCGCGCTTGGCACCGTCGCCGATGTGGTCGCACTCGATTACAACAATCGCATATTGGTGGCGCAAGGACTCAAGCGTATGCGTGCCGGCCAAATGCAAGCGGGAATGTCCGCCTTATTTCGCATCGCCGGTCGCGAACCGCGATTGGCGGCAACTTTTGATCTCGGCTTCACACTCGGCCCACGGCTAAACGCCGCTGGACGTTTGGCCGATATGTCACTCGGCATCGAAGCGCTGATCACCGATGACACTGCGCGCGCACTTAACATCGCGCAGGAACTCGACGCGAAAAATCGTGAGCGGCGCAGCATCGAAGCCGACATGAAAGTCGACGCTGATTTGTTGCTCGATCACATTGATGTCGGCAATCGCGCCAGCCTCACGCTATTTGATGCGACTTGGCATCAGGGGGTGATTGGAATACTCGCCGGACGGGTCAAGGAGAAATTTCACCGCCCCACCTTCGCGTTTGCGCGCGGCGGCGATGGCGAAAATGGACAAGAACTCAAAGCCTCAGGCCGCTCAATACCCGGATTGCATTTACGCGATGCGCTCGATCTGGTCGCCAAACGGCATCCCGATTTGCTCATCCGCTTCGGCGGCCACGCGGCGGCAGCGGGGCTTACCCTGAACGAATCGCGCCTCGGCGAATTTGAAAACGCATTTGAAAAAGTCTGTCGCGAACTTATTCAGCCCAGCCAGCTCACCCGCACGCTAGAGACCGACGGCCCGCTAGAAACCGGCTATTACTCTGTCGACACTGCCCGACTGATGCAACAAGAAATCTGGGGACAGACTTTTCCGCCACCGATTTTCGACGACAGCTTCCAAGTCATCAATCAACGCATCTTGAAAGAAAAACATCTCAAACTAAAACTAAAAAAAGGCGACCGCAGCTTCGACGCAATTCAGTTCAACAACGCCGAAACCGCGCCGACAAATATCCGCGCCGCATTTCGTCTGGACATCAACGAGTGGAATGGCACGGAGACGGTGCAGTTGATGCTGGAGCATTTTGAGGCGGTCTGAGTTTGCCCATGACTGAACCCATTCGTTCCATTGGTCCCATGCGTCGCATCGCGCATTTGGATATGGATGCTTTCTACGCGTCAGTCGAATTGCTGCGCTATCCCGATTTGCGTGGGCAACCAGTGGTGATCGGCGGTCGCAGTGCCGATCAACCAGTGACGCAAAGCGATGGCACGCGCACCTATGCGCGGCTTAAGGATTACGTCGGACGCGGGGTAACAACGACATCGACTTACGAAGCGCGGGCACTCGGTGTGTTTTCCGGCATGGGTGTGATGAAGGCCGCCAAGCTGGCGCCTGAAGCGATTTTGTTGCCGATAGATTTCGCCGCTTATCGCCACTATTCCCGTTTGTTCAAAGCAGCCGTCGCCACTGTCGCACCGCATATTGAAGATCGTGGCATCGACGAAATTTATATCGACCTCAGCGAAATTCCCGACGACTCATTGACCATCGCGCAGCGCTTGAAAGCCGCAGTCCATGAGGCGACCGGATTGACTTGTTCGATAGGTATCACGCCCAACAAACTGCTCTCTAAAATCTGCTCGGATTTGGATAAGCCAAACGGCATCACCATCATGGCTGACGGTGACTTGCAGTCGCGTATCTGGCCATTGCCAGCCAAAAAAATTAACGGTATCGGCCCCAAAGCCAATGAAAAATTGGCAGCACTTGGAATCGTCACCATCGCCGATTTGGCCGCTGCCGACCCTGCCCTGCTCCAAGAAAACTTTGGCCGCAGCTTCGCCGCGTGGATGCTGGACGCCGCACAGGGTATCGACAATCGCCCGATCTCGACAGACTCCGAACCGCGTACCATCAGCCGCGAAACTACCTTTGAACACGACATGCACGCGCGCCGCAACAAGGCTGAATTGTCGGAAATTTTCACCGACCTGTGCACTGGTCTAGCCAGGGATTTGCAACGCAAAGGCTATCTCGCTCACACCATCGGCATCAAACTACGCTTCGATGATTTTCGTATCGTCACCCGCGATTTCACGCTTGATGTCGCCATCAACGACGCCGTCCAAATCCGCCGCGCCGCCGGTGAATGCTTACGCCGCGCACCATTGGAAAAAAAGCTGCGACTGCTGGGCGTCAAAGCCAACAATCTCGTCACCATAGAAGCGGCCAATGCAGAACCGGTCGCCGATCAATTAGCGCTTGGCTGGTAACAACAGCGTGTGGCCAGCACCAACTGACAACCTGGCGTACAAGCCAAGCGCAATCTACAATAACTCCCCATGAAACTACTTCTCGTCTGGATCATCAGTTCCGCCGCACTCATCACTGTGGCTTATCTTTTGCCCGGTGTCAGCGTGCAAAGTTTTAGCGCTGCATTTATCGCCGCGCTGGTGCTTGGTCTGGTCAACACCTTTATCCGTCCAATCATGATTTTGATCACCCTGCCAGCCACTTTTCTTACCTTAGGTTTATTCATTTTTGTCATCAACGGCCTGCTGTTCTGGTTCGTCGGCACTCATGTAGATGGCTTCACGGTCGAAGGCTTCTGGGTCGGTGTGATTGGCGCAATTGTGTACAGCATCATCACTTGGGGATTGTCAGCAGCATTGCTGCCCAAGCGCGGCACAAAAAATTAATTCAATTAGTGGTTGGTACGGTAACTGCCACCCGTAAGGCGTTTTTTCTGCACTCGGTAAAGTCCCACCAAGGACGAGGCGGATTGCCATTAATGAAGTCGGTAATCGACATGAACACGTCAATCACGCAGGGATCGTGACGGCAACCCGTTATCCGACAAAGGCGTTCATACATTTCAAATGGACAGGCATCAGCTAACTGCGCGGGCTTATTGAAGCCGAGCAAGCGCAAATCATTTGCCGTTGCTTTGCCCACATTTGGCAAATCAGTTAGTTGCTTCAAGTTTGCGCGATCAACTTTGTATGGGCTCATGGTAGCTGGTAATGCGGCCGGTATTTCTGACTAATCAAAGCGCGCAATGCAAGGCTAGCGCACGATGTTCGCAGGGTTTTTAGACTGAGCCTTTAATTGACTAAGTCTTCTCAATTCCGCCAAGTCAGCCATCCGCTCCAAAACGGGACCAGAGTTCTGGCAACGCGACACAAATAGCCGCCGATCCAATTGCCCGACAAACAAAAGAAACGCTTCGCCGATCCGGGGGCTGATCGGCGGCAGAAAATAGTCGCAATCGGACATCCCTGCGGGAATTGTCATCGAAGCATCGGGGCGGCCTTTGAAGACTTCCTTTGACCGCAATGTCACGTGGTCAAGCGGCTTGAACTCCGTAACCACCGCAACGAAGACAATCTGCGAACTCTCAATCCGCTCAGACAGGCTTCCATTTCGACAGTCGCACGCAAGTACACGGGGGGGAACTAAAGTCATCAGTAGAAGCACACTGCGCAGAGCCTGTCGTGAATTCACGTTGCTGATGTCGAGCAAGTTAAACGATGCCTATTCGGCCAGCGGAACCAATTGCTGAGCATCTTTCTGATGCTCTCTCATTGACCTTCAGGCGGTTGCCATAACTCAAGCTTGTTACCTTCGGGATCATTGACCCAGCCAAATTTGCCATATTCTGATTCATCGACTTTGGTATCGACGTCACAACCTTCGCTGCGCAGCTGGGCGAGTAGCGCATGTAGATCGTCAACGCGGTAGTTGATCATGAAGGAGGCGTTACTGGGAGCGAAATACGTCGTATCCGCCTTAAAAGGGCTCCAGATCGTGCTGCCAATTCCCGTTGGGTTCTCTGGCGAGCCCCACTTGAACGCCACGCCGCCCCAATCTTCTACGTTAAGTCCAAGATGGATCTTGTACCACTCGGCCAAAGCCTTTGGGTCTTTGGACTTAAAAAATATTCCGCCGATTCCAGTGACACGTTTCATGGTGAGATCTCCTCAAAAGGTGCGAACACTACAGTCGATTTTCTGCACAGCCTAACAGGCCGGTGGAACAAACATTTTATTGCGCCATAGTTTCACCGCAAGACGGGCGTTTCTTGTGGTTTTCCAAAGATTCTTAGCCATAAAAAACCGACAGTTCCCGCTGTCAGCGACGCAAAAAGAATTGCCATTTTTGAAGCGTTAATTGTCTCGGCATTTCCGGCGAAAGCTAGATTGGCAATAAAAATTGACATCGTAAATCCGATACCGCCAAGAATCCCGGCGCCAACAACATGCCGCCAACTCAAGTCAGCTGGCAAACGGCAAATGCCGCATACAACCGCTACGAAGCAAAACAGCGTCACCCCCAAAGGTTTTCCCATAATCAACCCGCCAATGATGCCAAGACTGTTCGTGCTAGTCAGGTGTTGCATCCAATCCGCGCTCAACACAATGCCCGTATTTGCCAGCGCGAAAATCGGCAAAATGATGAACGCCACTGGCCGGTGCAGGAAATTTTCCAGCGCATGCGACGGCGAGGCTTTATCCGCAGCTTTGGCAGTAAATGGAATTGCAAAAGCCAGCATAACGCCTGCTATCGTTGCATGAACCCCTGACTTCAGCATGAGCAACCACATCAACGCGCCGCCGAGCAAATAGGGCAGCAGCGTCATGACGCGCAGGCGATTCAAGGCAACGAGCAAAGCCCAAATTGCCAAAGCGCCAACAAGGTACCAAACTGAAAATTGCGCCGTATAAAAAGCGGCAATGATGATGATGGCGCCCAAATCGTCTATGACGGCGAATGCCACCACAAAAACTTTCAGCGACGCAGGGATACGGTTTCCCAGAATTGCCAGCACGCCAAGCGCAAAAGCAATATCAGTTGCCATCGGTATCCCGATTCCTGCTTGCGTAGCGGTTCCCGTGTTGAAGGAAAAATGAATCAGTGCAGGGGCGATCATTCCACCTGCAGCTGCAAAAATTGGCAGCAGTGCATTCTTGAAGTTTGACAATTCACCGACGTAGAGTTCGCGTTCAAGCTCCAAGCCGATGAGCAAAAAAAAGATCGCCATTAGCCCATCATTTATCCAATGCTCAAGACTAAGACTCCCAATAGGCCGATGCCAGAAACTCAAATAATCAGCGCCGATTGATGAATTCGTAATCAAAAGAGAAATGGCGGTACAAAAAATCAACAATATTCCGCTGGCTTTTTCTGACTCGAAAAACTTATTGAAAGTGCTTGATAAAGTCTGCTGTCCCAATTTACCGGTCACCTTTTAATAGAAGCGCAACCCACCGCGCGCCTCCTGATCATCGACTGCGCAATCGATGCGCATTAACGCCTGAGTTAAGCCGGGCCGCTTTGCGGCCTTGGGCAAGTGAAACTTGCAAGTACTTGCACGAGGCCGCGAAGCGGGCTCGGCTTGAACGAATTGTTAGGCGCGGGAACAGCTTTGCTCAGTCCGCTGACTTCTTGCCGTTAGCCTGTCCTAACGCAATGATCAGGGTGATAAAAATCAACATGCCGCCGGCGAGTTGGAACCCGCCATTGTCAGTGTAGGTTCCGGTCAACAGCATTACGAGCCCTGCAACAAGGAGCGCGTAGCTGGTCGGCTTGATGTTCTTCAGATTCATCAGATTCCCCCTGGTTCCTGCTCTTGTGAAAACAACTACGTTTGTAAGCGCCTAACGTAGAGCTCAGCGGTGCGTGGTGCCTGCGCGCGTCCGTTGGAACGGCAGGTTAGAAGCCGTCGTCTCAAGACGTTCGGCCAGCCAAACCTTAATGACAGACTGCCTTGTAACCCCCAGTTTGCTAGCTTCGCGATCTAGCGAGTCAATCATCCAGGTTGGAAAATCGACATTCACCCGCTTCTGCTCTTGCAGCACGCGCTTGGCCTTGGACAAGTCCAAAGAAGCCGTGATGTCGACATCCTCGTCAAACTGTTGCTCGAACTTTTTAGCTTTCATAAAGTGCCACCTCTTCTGTGCGTGCGCGTCGCACGGATATCAATCGGACATTGGCCCCTCGGTAGGTAATGACGGCCGACCAATGCTTCCCATCAATTTGCCCAATCACCAGATACCGTGGCTCATCATCCGTTTTTGCCGGGATCTCTAGCAGCATCGGGTCGTTCCAGAGACCCTGCGCTTCGACGAAATCGATACCGTGTTTCGCGCGATTGGATTCGCTCTTGGCGGTGTCAAATTCGAAGGAGTTCATAGTATAGAAACTATACCTTAATTGGCGTCACTACACCAGTCGGATTGAACTTCTAACGTTCAAGGTGACCGGCGCTGCGCGGCTTCATCGCGCAGCGTCCAGTGACCGAAGGGAACGGGGTCGACCGCAGGGTTAGCCGTCACTGTCATCTAGAAGGGGACCTCAGTTAGCCCCTTGGACCTGAGTGAGAACGCCGAAAACGGTTGTATCTTTCCCGACTCGTGACGGAGAAATATCTTTTCGTCCATCGGATGAATGTCGACCAACGCTCCTACGAATTTTGATTCACGATCCATTACAAAGTCATTCAGTTTCGCCTCAGACCCGTCCGCGAAAACAACTTTCTCGTCTTCAATTCGGAAGTAGCGGCTCGTTGAGCGATCTCGAATTTCGACTGAATCCATACGTCGCTCTAAGGTAGCAATAGCGGAAAGAAGCAATTGTGTATCTGGGGAAACGGTTTGGCCGACAGGGACGTCCGCCGCCTTGATGCCTGCCAGTTGCACAACGGAGTTCAAACCGTCGGCACCAGATTTCGCTGTTTCTGTGACGGCAGATGCAATTCGCGCAATGTCCTTCTGTACGGAGTCAATGCGCAGACTTTCGTCATACTCCGTATATCGCAGCCCTTGGATATCAAACACCTTCTCTGTTCGGCGATCCTTAATAAGTACTACGGGCTTATTGAATGCGTGGCGAATTCCTAGCTCATACATCACATTGGGATTGCGAGCACTAAAGTCGCAAACAACCATCGCAGACTCGACAATTTTCTGAATAATGCCGACGACAATGTAGTCAGTCTTCACGGCATCATCGGCTCGGACAGGCTCGTATCCTGCTGCAACTATGGCTGGTTTAAGAAGATGTTCGTAGGCCCTGCGAAGTGTCCAGCTTCGTAACCCTGAACGTCAGAAATTGGCATGATCACAAAGCAAACCGGCCTGGCACTGGTTGTTTCAGATGGCGTGGTCATTTGAACTCCGTCTAAGACTGATGCGCGAATGTGAGGGCTAACTGTTGATATAGGGCGACAGTTTTGCTGCATAACTTCGCCGTGTGCCGCCTAACTTGGCGGAGAATATCTTTTGCAAACCCAGTTGCAGCAACGGGTTTGGGTGATTATACTGTTGTTTCATCCAGTACTAACCAAATCATGAAAAACCTCACTTCTGATTTGCCAGCGCTTCGAGCAGTCAAGCTACTTGATCAGTTGCGCGAGCGGATACGTTATTTGCATTACAGCATACGCACCGAGGAAGCTTATGTCTATTGGGTTCGCGCCTTTATCAGGTACCACGGCCGACGACATCCGGGGGAGATGGGCGGTACGGAAGTGGAACTTTTCCTTTCGTGGTTGGCTGGAGAACGCCGTGTTTCGGCTTCGACGCATAAACAAGCTTTGTCGGCTTTGCTGTTTTTCTTCAATAAAGTCCTCGGCAAAGACTTGCCGTGGATGAAGGAAATTGGCCGACCGCTAGTCAAAAGACGTTTGCCGGTCGTGTTGTCACCCGACGAAGTGGCGAAAATTTTTTGTCTGATGGAAGGCGAACATCGACTGTTCGCTCAACTCCTTTACGGCACTGGATTACGCATTAACGAGGGCCTGCAACTACGTGTGAAGGATATTGATTTTGGCCGCGCGACGATTATTGTCCGCGAAGGCAAAGGCGGTAAAGACCGTGCGGTGATGTTGCCACAGCGTTTGATTCCAGCTTTGCATGAGCAGTTGGCACGGGCACGGGTGCTGTGGAGTGGGGATCAGGATGCCGGTCGTGGCGGTGTTGAAATGCCGGATGCACTAGAGCGCAAATATCCGCGTGCAGGTTCATCCTGGAATTGGTTTTGGGTATTCCCGCAGGCAACGCATTCCACCGATCCACGCTCCGGCATCGTGCGACGACATCACATTTACGATCAGACTTTTCAGCGCGCCTTTAAGCGCGCGATTGAACAAACCGGGATCGCAAAAATGGCCACGCCACATTCTTTGCGTCACTCGTTTGCCACTGCTGTGCTGCAAAGCGGCTACGACATTCGCACGGTGCAAGAGCTGCTCGGGCATTCCGATGTGTCGACCACCATGATCTACACACACGTATTGAAAGTAGGTGGCGGTGGTGTGCGCAGTCCGATGGATGTACTTCCTATGGTGACCGCTTAACAGCGTATGGCCAGCACCAACTGACAAAATCACCCACCGCCATCACACCGCCCGCTCCACCAAATACCCCTGCTCTCGCGCCACGCTCAAAATCTGTTCGACATGTTCCGCGCCGCGTGTTTGGACCACGACTTCGATTTGCACCCGCTCGACCGAGAGCGAAGTGAAGGCGCGTTGGTGATGTACTTCGTCGATGTTGGCACCGAGTTTGCCTAGCATGTTGGCGACATCGGCCAGTGCGCCGGGGGTGTCGCGGACGTTGAAATGGAGACGGCTCAGGCGACCTGATTTGACCATGCCGCGTTGGATGATTTCGGCCAGCACCAGTGGCTCGATATTGCCGCCGCATAAGACCAAGCCCAGCTTGCGTCCTTTGAATTTCTCTTTGTTGGCTAATAGTGCGGCAAGGCTAGCGGCACCAGCGCCTTCGACTACGGTTTTTTCGATTTCCAATAGCATCAAAATCGCTTGTTCGATCTCGCTCTCGCTGACCAGCAAAACATCGCTGACCAATTCGCGTATCACGGGTAGCGTCAATGCACCCGGGGTTTTGACAGCGATGCCGTCGGCAATCGTCGCCAGGGCGACTTCGTGATGTTCGCCGTGCATGGCGTTCCACGCCGCGGGAAAACGTTCGCTTTGGACGCCAACGAATTCGATGTCGGGCCGTATTGCCTTGGCGGCAATCGCCATGCCGGAAATCAAACCACCACCCCCGATAGCGACGAGGAAAGTATCAATACTTGGTTGTTGCGCCAGCATCTCGAGGGCGACTGTGCCTTGCCCGGCGATGATCGCGGCATCGTCAAACGGATGCACCAGTGTCAGGCCGCGCGTTTTGGCTAGCTCGACACCGTGCGCGCGCGCGTCGTCAAAGGTATCACCATGCAGAACAACTTCTGCACCAAAGCCACGTGTGCGTTCGACTTTGACTGGCGTAGCAAAGCGCGGCATGACGATGGTGGCAGGCACGCCCATACGCTGCGCGTGGTAGGCCACGCCTTGCGCATGATTGCCGGCCGAAACGGCCAGGACACCACGACGGCGCTCGTCGTCGGTGAGCTGCATCATCTTATTCAATGCGCCGCGCTCTTTGAACGAGGCAGTGAATTGATGGTTTTCAAATTTCAAAAACACTTCGCAGCCAGCGATTTCAGACAGCGTTAGCGATGGCAAACAAGCGGTGGGAACCAGCTGCCCTGAGACGCGCTTTTCTGCGGCGCGGATGTCGGCAAGGGTGATGTTAGTCGTCATGATCGTAATGTCCGTTTTTGTGTCGATTTTGGCCTGCATTATTCTAGCCCTCGTATAATCGCACTCCCTTGGTTTTATGTGCTATTCAACGTGTCCGCACTCGAAAAAGAAATCGCCAAAGAATTGGCCCGGCGGCGCACTTTCGTCATCATCTCTCACCCTGACGCAGGTAAAACCACGCTGACCGAAAAGTTGCTGTGGTTCGGCGGCGCAATACAAATCGCCGGTGAAGTTCGTGCACGCAAAGCTTCCCGTCATGCGACTTCCGACTGGATGGAATTGGAAAAACAACGCGGCATTTCGGTGACCAGTTCGGTGATGCAGTTTCCGTATCGCGAGAGCATGATCAACTTGCTCGACACGCCCGGCCACGAAGATTTTTCTGAAGATACCTACCGCACGCTGACTGCTGTGGATTCGGCGGTGATGGTGATTGATTCGGTCAATGGCGTGGAAGCGCAGACCATCAAATTGCTTTCAGTCTGCCGTTTGCGTGCCACGCCAATTTTGACTTTCATCAACAAGCTCGACCGCGAAGGTCGGCCGCCGATTGAATTGCTCGACGAAATCGAAGACGTACTCAAGATGCAATGCGCGCCGATGACTTGGCCTATCGGCATGGGCAAACGCTTTCGCGGCGTGTATCACCTGTATGACGATTCGATTTCGTTTTTTGACCCGCAAGCCGAAAAAGGCACGGCGGAAGTTATCAAAGGCCTCAACAATCCGCGCTTGGACGAGCTCATTGGCAGCGAAGCGGATGAGTTGCGGATGGAAGTGGAATTGGTGCGCGGCGCGTCGCACACATTTGATGCAGCGGCCTACTTGGCGGGAAAGCAAACCCCCGTATTTTTTGGCTCGGCGTCGAATAACTTTGGCGTGCAAAGTTTGCTCGATGCGGTGGTCGACATGGCGCCTGGCCCACAATCAAGGGCGACGGAAGCGCGTACCGTGATGCCCGAGGAAGAAAAATTCTCCGGCTTCGTATTCAAAATCCAAGCCAACATGGATCCGAAACATCGTGATCGCATCGCCTTCGTGCGCGTTTGTTCGGGCAAGTTC
Organism: Rhodocyclaceae bacterium; assembly: GCA_016721505.1. GTDB lineage: Bacteria > Pseudomonadota > Gammaproteobacteria > Burkholderiales > Rhodocyclaceae > JADKHX01. Next base: position 124,155 of record JADKHX010000021.1, read on the forward strand.
GAGCGCGGTATCAAGCTAAAGCAATTGTCCACCGGCAAAACCCTCGCTGTGAATAACGCCATTACCTTTATGGCGCAAGATCGCAACACTACCGATTTCGCTTTTCCGGGCGACATCATCGGCATTCCAAATCACGGCACGGTATTGCTCGGCGATGCTTTTTCTGAGGGCGAGACGCTCAAATTCACCGGCATCCCCTGCTTCGCACCGGAGCATTTTCGCCGTGCGCAAATTCGCAATCCGATGAAAATGAAACAGCTGCAAAAAGGACTGCAACAGCTTGCCGAGGAAGGCGCAACGCAACTTTTTCGACCAATACATAGCAACGACTTAATTCTCGGCGCGGTCGGTACATTGCAATTTGATGTCGTCGCACATCGGCTTGAGTTTGAATATGGTGTCGATTGCGTATTCGAGCCTTATAACGTGGCGACGGCACGCTGGCTGCGTGGCGATGATTCAAGCATTCGCGCGCTGGCCGACAAATCCGGCGTCAATGTCGCGCTCGACGGTGCTGGCGATTATGTGTATCTCGCGCCAAATCGGGTTAATCTCAACATGACGCAGGAACGCCACCCCGAGGTGACGTTTTTGGAAACTCGAGAAATTCACTGAGAAATCCACCGCAAAGGAAATATCTCATGAGCAGCATTATTTCGCGCGCGCTTGATCGCGGGCTGGAACTCAATGAACGCTTCGCGCTCGCTGCTGGCAACGGGTTTGACTGGCTGTTTCGGCGTGACGAGTTAGTCAAATCAGGTCGTACCGATTACGAAATTATTTACGCTGGCGATTTGATGTCGGTGCGTTACTACGGTCCGCCCGTAGAAAATGAAATCCAACTCGCCAACGGCGAAATGATGCGCGTGGTGCGTCGCCAACAGGCAGTACCACTGGTGCTGGTGCCACCGCTGGGTGTCACCACCGAGACCTTTGATCTGATGCCCAATCGCAGTTTGGCGCGTTACATGGCGGCACGCGGATTCAAAACTTATTTGATTGATTGGGGCAAACCACAGAAGCGGCATGCGCATCTTGGCCTTAAGGATTATGCCGATGTGATGATGGGGCTAGCGCTGGAGAAAGTTCGCCAGCACAGCGGCATTGCACAAGTCTCGCTGATGGGTTGGTGCATGGGCGGACTGCTATCGCTGATGCACGCGGGCCTCAAGAAAAACCCAAACATTCGCAATATCGCCATAGTCGCCAGCCCGATTGATCTGCGTAGTGGCGGCATGGTCGCTGGTGTGGCCCAGGCGCTCAACACACCGGCCAAGCTGATCCGTAAATTCACCGATTTTCGTTTGCACTCCGTCGAACCGGAAAAAATGCACGCACCGGCGTGGATGACCACGCTGGCCTTCAAACTCACTGATCCAGTCGGCAGCGTCACCACCTATTGGGATTTGGTCACCCGTTTGTGGGATAGAGAATTCGTCGAATCGCACAGCACCACCTCGGATTATTTGAACAATATGCTGGTCTATCCGGCTGGCGTGGTGCAGGACATGTTGGTCAACGTGGCGGTCGACAATAAATTGTCCACCGGCGAAATTCCGCTGGGCAAAAAAGTCTCCAAATTCAAAAATATCAGCGCTTCGTTGTTGGCTTTCGCAGGCGAGAAAGACGTTTTGGTTTCTGCATCCACTGCGCGACGCATCATGGATTTGGTGAGTATGGAAGACAAGCATTTTGAGATCGCGCCCGGCGGACACATGGGCGTGATACTCGGCAGCGCAGCGCAGCGGGTGGTGTGGGCGAAGACGGCAGCTTGGCTGGTGCCGCGATCGAAATTGGCAGTCGCCGTAGTGAAAAAAACACCGCCCAAAACTATTGCTAAAGTTAAAACTAAAGCGACGGTCAAAATAGCAACCAAGCCGCGTCGCCCAAATGTTGTTTGACGGCGGCGAAGCAGGGGTTTCGCAAAGCACTGCTTTGCGCCTGCGTAGCGGGTCGGCTGTACTAAGCCGACACTGCGGATCATTCCAACTGACAAGCCATGCACCCTGACAAGCTCGGCCGTCCGCTACGCGATCTGCGCATTTCGGTCACTGACCGCTGCAATTTTCGCTGCACTTACTGCATGCCGAAATCAGTCTTTGACAAGGACTACATTTTTCTACCGCGTGCTGAATTATTAAGTTTTGAGGAAATTATTCGGCTGGCGAAAATTTTTGTCGATTGTGGTGTGGAGAAGATTCGACTGACTGGCGGCGAGCCATTGCTACGTAAAAATATTGAAAAATTGATCGCCGAATTGGCGCGTTTGCCGGTAGAAATAACGCTCACGACCAATGGTTCCTTGCTCAAAAAAAAGGCGCGCGTGCTCAAGGATGCGGGGCTTAGTCGCCTCACGGTGAGTCTTGATGCACTGGATGATGAGATTTTTCGACGCATGACGGATGCCGATTTTCCGGTCGTCGATGTGCTCGACGGCATAGCCAGCGCGGCGGCAGTTGGTCTAGCGCCGATAAAAATAAATTGCGTGGTTCGTCGTGGTGTAAATGAACATCAGATATTGCCTATGGCACGCCACTTCCGCCACAGCGGTCACATCCTGCGCTTCATCGAATACATGGATGTCGGTAGTTCGAACGGTTGGCGTATGGATGAAGTGGTGTCATCAAGCGATGTGATCGCCTGTGTTGCTGCCGAATACGCACTTGAACCAATTGACGCGAACTACCACGGTGAAGTTGCGCAGCGCTGGCGCTATGTCGATGGCGGAGGCGAGATCGGCGTGATTTCATCGGTCACCCGCGCGTTTTGTTCTAGTTGTACGCGGGCGAGGCTATCAACCGATGGCAAGCTCTACACCTGTCTATTCGCGCAGCACGGTCACGATTTGCGTTCGCTTCTGCGTGCGCCAAATTGTGCGGATGCAGATTTGGCCGACGCGGTCAGTACAGTTTGGCGAGCTCGTAATGATCGCTATTCGGAACTACGAAAGAACGCCACAAACGCGGTAAAAAAAATCGAGATGTCGTATATCGGTGGATAGTTTGCAGGGTGTGGCCTAGCAACTATGGATTTACCTAAGGCTGCGGATCGGCGTATCTTCCCCGCCGCTCGATTTCATTGGCCGGCAATTTGCGCATGATGAATTCCAATGCGCATTCGCCAATCGGCGTACGTGTTTGGTCAAAACGTGGCAGCGAAAAACGAAAAGTGGCATCAAGCTGTTCGACCTTAAGCGTTTGCGCGCGATCTGAAAACTCGGCCAACAGCTTCATCAGATTGACCGAGCGATTTGACCAACTGGTCGGTTTGTCCATGGTGAAAGTCCACTTGTGATCGCTGTTATTGGTGGACGGAAAAATACCTTGTTCGTAAAGATCTTCATCAGGAATTGTGACGACCAAGTGACCGCCTGGCTTGAGCACGCGAAGCCAGTGCTTCAGAGCCTCGCGTGGATCGACAAGGTGTTCCAAGCAATGACTTGAATGCACAAAATCCATTGATTCATCGGACACAGTTTTTAAGAATTGGGCGTCGCCTTGTGGCATATCCCACGCCAGGCAAGCCTTCATCAGCGGAAACTGTTCAATGTATTGTCCGAGCGGATCTGGCCCCGCGCCAATATCAATGCCGACGCCGACAAAATACCGGGTGGCAAACCGGTTATCGTGCAAGCGGCGCATCAGCGCCTTGCTTGATTCATACATAGAGGTCGCTCCTGGAATGTAATCGCATATCAGTGAACCGTTCTAGCAAGCTTGCGGGCGCATCTACGCGCTGCGCAACTCGTCTATCGTACAAGTCGCTGTGCCCAGTTTGGCAACTACGATGCCGGCCGCGCGATTGGCGAGGCGCATTGCATTCGAGAGATTTGCCCCGCTGGCGAGCATCACCGCGAGTGTCGCAATGACGGTATCTCCCGCGCCACTGACATCGAAAACTTCGCGCGCTAGTGCGGCTTCATGTTCGCCGCCTTGCGCGGTAAATAGGCTCATGCCGTCTTCGCTGCGCGTCACTAGCAGCGCTTCTAGACCAAGCGCAACGCGCAGTGCGTCGGCTTTGGCCATCAATTCGGCGTCATTGTTCCACCGCCCGACCACTTGCCGCAGCTCGCTGCGATTCGGCGTGAGCAAAGTGGCACCGGCGTAGCGTGTGTAATCGTCACCTTTAGGATCGGCCAGCACTGGCTTGCCTGCGGCGCGCGCCAGGCGAATCATTTCGGTCATATGGGTCAAACCGCCTTTGCCGTAGTCGGACAAAATCACCAGATCGCAATCGTGGATACGGTTGCGGAATTCGTCGAGCTTGGCTTGCAGCACTTCATGGTCCGGTGCGTTTTCAAAATCAATGCGCAGTAGTTGTTGCTGGCGCGCAATGACCCGAAGTTTGACCGTAGTATTGACTGATTCATCACGATAGAAGCTTGCGTCGACACCTGATGCGGCAATCAGCGCTTCCAAACTACGACCGGCTTCGTCAGCACCAACCACCGATAGCAAAGCTACCCGCGCACCTAGGTCAGCACAATTGCGCGCGACGTTAGCAGCGCCACCGGGGCGTTCTTCAGTGCGTTCGACTTTGACCACCGGCACCGGTGCTTCAGGCGAGATTCGCGATGCATCGCCAAACCAATACCGATCCAGCATCACATCGCCAACGACCAAAATCCGTGCGTGTGAGGTATCAGGAATATTCAGCGTGGTAGACATGATGGATTACGGAGTGATGTCGAATTCTTCGCTGCGGCGTGGCGGGTAGGATTCCCAAGAGCCGCACCCCGGGCAGCGCCAATAAAACTGGCGCGCCTTGAAACCACACGTATCGCATCGATAGCGCGCGACGCGGCGGGTGTGGGTATGGATTAAATTTTTGACCAACTCAAGATCGCCTTGACGCTCAGGCGAGACTTGCGGCGCGACAAGCAATTGCGCTTGCAAAAGCTTGTCCAGCCCGAGCAAAGTCTGATTGCGACGCAATTCATCGCGTACCAAAACGTATGCCGCTTCTGCGCCAGCGCTTTGCAACTCGGCCTCAAACACCGCATCGAGCATGTCGAGTGATGAGTAACGCGCCAAATAATCACGCAATAAATTCAAACCTTGATCGGCGCGGCCAAGCTCGGTATAAGCCTGCATCAGTTTTTGTGCGACTAAGGCGAGATAGTCGGGATTTTGTTGTTCGACGCGTTTCCAGATTTCTATTGGAAGCGTTGCGGACGGCTTGTCACCAGCACCAACTGGTGGAACAGATTTCGCCGCGACATCGCCAAGCAATATCGTGGCGCGCACGCATTTGCGATTGTCAGCCAATGCCGTCTCAAGCAAGACTTTGGCTTCGTCAAATCGCTCATTAAGAATTTCTACCGCAGCCAATTCACAGCGAAATTGGGCAATCTCCTTATGCCACAAATGATCCGAATGCGTCGGCATGGCTTGCGCAATTTCGATGGCCTTTTTCCATTCCTTTTCTTGCTGAAAAATTTCCAGCAGATTCGCCAGCGCGTCGTCATCACGCTCGGTTCCACGCAGCTTGAGGAACACCGCTTCAGCCCGATCAAGCAATCCGGCTTTGAGAAAATCCTGACCCAACTCCGACAGCGCATACAAGCGTTGATCGGCACGCAGACCATCGCGGTCAATCAGGTTCTGATGCACCTGTATCGCCCGGTCAACTTCACCGCGACGACGGAACAAACTACCTAGCGCAAAGTGAATTTCGACGGTCTCGGGATCTACTCGCGCGGCTTCGATGAATGACTCAATCGCCTTGTCTTGTTTCTCGTTTAGCAGGAAATTTAAGCCTTCAAAATATGAGCGCGGCAAGGCACGCGATTCGTGCATCAATTGTTTGATGTCTATACGCGCTGCAATCCAACCGAAGCCGAAAAAAATCGGCAGCGCTGCCAGCACCCACCAGTAGTCAAATTCCATCAGGGTTGCCCATCTACAGTGTCGCGTGCAAGTTTTTGTGCGTGTTTGTGTTCACTGCCGCGCCAAAATGCGGCCGTGAGTCCGAGTACTGCACCTAGCGTAAAACTCAACAAGACAAGTACGGACACCGGAATTTCCCAATGTTGGCCGAAGAAAAAATACAGATCAACGAGATCACCATTTTTTAGCGCGAGGCCAAACAGCAATATGAATACTGCGCCGCGAAAAGCCCACACCAATAGACGACTCATCTTAAGCGCCGTCGTTAAAAAAAAGCGAAAAAAAAGCGGCACCTTCATCAGGTGCCGTCAAAACAAAACTACACACAATAATCATTTAGACGATTACTGCGGATAATCCACTCGCTCGCGCAATTCTTTGCCGGCTTTGAAGTGCGGTACATATTTTTCCGGTACCTGCACCTTGTCGCCCGACTTAGGATTGCGGCCCAAGCGCGGCGGCCGATAGTTCAACGCAAAACTGCCAAAGCCGCGAATCTCAATGCGATCACCTCGGCTGAGCGCGCCAGCCATCGCATCGAGAATCATCTTCACGGCATAGTCAGCATCCTTCACTACTAGCTGAGGAAATCGCGCAGCAAGCCGCGCGATAAGCTCTGATTTAGTCATAGCTTTGGCTTAAGACTGCGCTTATTGCTGCTGGTTAAGTTTAGCTTTCAACAAGGCACCCAGATTGGTGGTGCCAATGTTGCTTGAGCTATCTGCGGTTAGCTTTTGCATCGCCTGATTTTGTTCCGCTTGATCTTTTGCTTTGACCGAAACGTTAATCGAACGCGACTTGCGATCCACGTTAATGATCATTGTCTCGAGCGAATCACCTTCTTTGAGGTGCTGCGCAAGATTCTCAATCCGATCACGCGAAAACTCCGAGACGCGCAAATAAGCTTCAACTTCCGCTGCCAGTTCAATCACTGCACCACGTTCATCCACACTCTTGACTACGCCGGTAACCAGGCTGTTTTTGTCGTAAGTCGCGATATAGCTGGTGAATGGATCTCCATCGAGCTGTTTGACACCGAGCGAAATACGCTCTTTCTCAACATCGATGGAAAGCACGATGGCTTCGACTTCATCACCTTTCTTAAAGCTTTGCTTGGCTTCTTCGCCCAATGACGACCACGACAAATCGGACAAATGTACGAGGCCATCAATGCCGCCCGGCAAACCAATGAAAATGCCGAAATCGGTAATCGATTTAATCGCGCCAGTGACTTTGTCGCCCTTCTTGTGATTCAGTGCGAAATCATCCCAAGGATTCGACTGGCACTGCTTCATGCCGAGGCTAATACGGCGGCGCTCTTCGTCGATCTCGAGAATCATCACTTCGACTTCATCGCCCAGCTGCACGACTTTGGTCGGATGAATGTTTTTGTTGGTCCAATCCATTTCGGACACATGCACCAAACCTTCGATACCTTGCTCGATTTCGACAAATGCACCGTAATCGGTGAGATTGGTGACTTTGCCGAACAGTCGTGTGCTTTGCGGGTAGCGACGGGCGATTCCCACCCATGGATCTTCGCCAAGTTGCTTCATGCCGAGACTGACGCGGTTTTTCTCTTGATCGAATTTCAGAATCTTGGCAGTAACTTCATCGCCAACATTTAAAACTTCGGACGGATGACGCACGCGACGCCAAGCCAAATCGGTGATGTGCAACAGGCCATCAATGCCACCCAAATCAACAAAGGCGCCATAGTCGGTAATGTTCTTGACCAAGCCCTTGATGATGGTGCCTTCTTGTAAGTTCTCGAGCAGTTTTTGACGCTCTTCGCCCATCGAAGACTCGAGTACAGCGCGACGTGAAACCACCACGTTGTTACGCTTGCGGTCGAGCTTGATAACTTTGAATTCAAATTCCTTGCCTTCGAACGGCGTGGTGTCTTTGACTGGACGTGTATCAACTAACGAACCCGGTAGGAAAGCGCGAATGCCATTGACCATTACGGTCAGGCCACCCTTCACCTTGCCGGTAATCATGCCTTTGATCAGCACGCTGTCGATCATGGCTTTATCCAGATCGTTCCAGGCGGCGATGCGCTTGGCTTTTTCGCGCGATAGACGCGTGGCACCGTAACCGTCTTCGAGCATCTCGATGGCGACGAGTACGAAATCACCAATCTTGACATCGACTTCACCACGATCGGTGTGAAATTCTTCGACTGGAATCATACTTTCTGATTTCAGGCCGGCATTGACCACGACGAAGTTTTGATCAATACGAACGACTTCGGCGGTAATGACTTCACCAGCGCGCAGCTCTTGGCGCGTCAGGCTTTCTTCAAACATTGAGGCAAAGCTTTCCATGGAAGCGCCCATAGAAATAGGGTTTACAGCTTCAGCAACAGCAGACATGAGAGGGACTTTCAGAAGGTTTGTCGCAACAACATGAAACTTGTGCGACGGGTTGGTTATTGTTCGTTGCGTCGCCTTTGCAGCGAGCGCAACACCTTTGCTAGCTTTCTACTTTTTTACACCTGCAATTCAAAACGACTTACTACTCGATGCCGCGATCTGACTTGCTATGCTCGCCAAAACCGCCGCCACTGCTTCATCAATGCCAATTTGCGTGGTATCTATGCAAACGGCACCTTCGCTTTGTTTGAGGGGCGCAACGCTACGCGAAGAATCCCGCGCATCCCGCTCCTGCAAATCCTGCAAAAGGGCGCGAAGTTTAGCAGGCATCCCCTTCTGTATCAACTGCTTATAGCGTCTTTCTGCACGCGCCTCAGCCGATGCGGTCAGAAATATTTTCGCCACGGCGGCTGGGAACACCACACTACCCATATCGCGGCCATCAGCGACTAGGCCGGGGAAGCGTCGATAGGCGCGCTGCCGCGCCAGCAAAGCCGTGCGAACCGCAGGCAAGGCGGCTACTTTGGACGCACCAACACCAATAGCTTCGGTGCGGATGGCATCGGTGACATCTTTGGCGCCCAGATAAATCCGGCTGTGTTCAAAACTTGCTGGCAGATTTTTGGCGAGTTCCGCAACACCTAGTTCGTCGTCCAAGTCAATGCCGGCCTGGGTCGCGCTGAGCGCTGTGAGGCGATACAAAGAGCCGCTATCGAGGTAGTGGTAACCCAAAGCCTTCGCCACGCGCTCGGCAACCGTTCCTTTGCCTGATGCTGACGGGCCATCAATCGCAACGACCGGTGCAGTGATTTGCGCAAAGGCATCAAAGTAATCAGGGAAGGTCTTGGCAACACATTCGGGGTCGTTGATGCGAATCGGTACATCGCCAAAAGCTGCCAGCGAAAAACACATGGCCATACGGTGATCGTCGTAGGTGTTGATGGCAACCATGTCAGTTGGTGCTGACGATGCAATCCCCGTATCAGGGGACACGCCTTCAATATTGTTTGATGGTGTCACTCGTAAATAATCCGCGCCCTCCTCCACAGTGGCACCAAGCTTACGCAATTCGGTTGCCATCGCGGCGATGCGATCGGTTTCTTTGACCCGCCACGAGGCGATATTGCGCAAAGTGCATGGCCCATCGGCAAACAGCGCGGCGACCGCCAGCGTCATTGCGGCATCGGGAATGTGGTTCAAATCTAAATCAAAGGCTTTGAGCTTTCCATTCGCTGGAGCCCGGGCGGATATCCAGTTGTCGCCCCAATCAATTCGGGCGCCCATTTTTTCCAGCGCCTCAGCAAAGTGCACATCGCCCTGAATGCTGTTTTTGCCGACGCCTTCAACTCGTACAGGCCCGCCGCCGATGGCACCAGCGGCGAGGAAGTATGAGGCCGACGAAGCATCGCCTTCAACATGAATCACACCGGGGCTGCGATATTTTTGCCCACCAGAAATAGTGAAGCGCTGCCATCCATCACGCTTAACCATCACGCCGAAACGCGCCATTAAATTCAGCGTGATTTCGACATAGGGTTTGGAAATAAGCTCGGTGGTCATTTCAACGATTGCGTCTTGACCGGTCAATGGCAAAGCCATCAACAGTGCCGTCAAAAATTGCGATGACACATCGCCACGCACACGTATCGGCGCGTCAAGTTTTATTTGCGCAGGGCGAATCGACAAGGGCGGGAAACCGTCATTTCCCAAATAGCGAATGTCCGCCCCAATCTGCCGCAAGCCATCTACCAAATCAGCTATCGGCCGCTCGTGCATACGCGGCACACCCGACAATTGATATTCACCATTCATCATCGCCAGCGCAGCGGTGAGCGGACGAATTGCCGTGCCGGCATTGCCCATGAAAAGTTCGGCGGATTTGTTTGGGAAGGCGCCACCGCATCCGGTGATTTTTTTGGCGAGTAACGGCGTATCGTCAGCACCAACTGGCGAATCCACACCAAGTTTCGTCAACGCCGCCAACATCACGCGCGTGTCATCGGAATCCAGCAAACCGTGAATCTCAGTCACGCCATCGGCCACCGCAGACAGCAGCAAGATGCGATTGGAAATGCTTTTTGAGCCGGGCAATTGAATGCTGCCAGCGGCGCAGGTCAGTCGAGGAAGGTCTAAATAATTCATAGGAACATCGACCGATCTACTCATTGGCCGACGGTGCTAACCCTATCCATTCGTCGCGGCGCTTGCGTGCGGCCGTAAACATTGCTTCAAGTCCGCTTGCGTCGGCGCTCGCCAGCAACACCCGCGCACGCATCAAGTGCGCCATGTAGGCATCCAATTCAGCTAGCAACGCGCCTCGATTGGCAACACAAATATCGCGCCACATTTCGGGGTGGCTGCTGGCGATACGAGTGAAATCGCGGAAACCGCCAGCAGCAAAGGCAAATAGTTCGTCGGCATTTTCTCGACTGGCGAATTCGTCGACCAGCGCGAAAGCTAACAGGTGCGGCAAGTGGCTGACCGCTGCGAATATTTGGTCATGCGTTTCTGGTGTGAGTTCTGAAACGCGCGCGCCGCTTTGTTGCCAGACCTGTCGAATCGCTTCCACGTCGCTATGTGAATTTTCTATCAACGGCGTGACCACCACGCGACGATCCTTGAACAATGTCGCGGTTGCGGCATTGACGCCGCTTTTCTCAGCACCGGCGATGGGGTGCGCAGGGATGAATTGGCCAATCTTGTCGCCAAGTGTCGCCCGCGCAGCAGCGACAACATCGGACTTGGTGCTACCAGCATCGGTGACAAGCGTTTTTGATTCGAGATGCGGCATCAATTCGCGCAGGCTGTTTTCCATTTGGCCGACAGGCATTGCCAGCAGCACCAAATCGGTATCGCGCAATGCATCAGCCCAGTTCTCGGCGACGATATCAATCACGCCGAGTCGTTTGGCATTGTCCAACGCAGCGCGGGTGCGTCCAATGCCGACAACTTGATTGACGACCCCCACTGTCTTCAAAGCCAGTGCAAATGAACCGCCGATCAAGCCCACACCGGCGATGACGACACGGCTGAACTGTTTGGACATCAGCCGCGCAACGCTACGGCGAGCGCATCCAGAAAACGTGAATTTTCGCTATCCAACCCTATGGTCACGCGCAAATGATTTGGCAAACCGTAGCCACCTATGGGACGCACGATGACGCCTTGACTAAGCAGTGACGCGTTGATTTTTGCGCCGTCATTTACTGCGATGGTGATGAAGTTCCCGTAGGCAGGAATGTGCGACAGACCCAAACGCGACAAACCTTCTTGTATTTGCGCCATACCGCGTTGATTCTGTTCAAAACTCTGGGCCAAAAATTCATGATCGTCGATTGCGGCATGCGCGGCTGCGAGTGCCAAACTATTCACATTGAAGGGCTGGCGCACACGATTGAGCAAATCGGCGACTTCCGGGGCGGCGACCGCGTAACCGACACGCAAACCGGCGAGACCATAAATTTTCGAGAACGTTCTGGTGATAATTAAGTTCGGGAATTCGGCAATCCAGCGTGTCGCATCGTCGCGCAAATGTGGCGGCAGATATTCGTTATAGGCTTCATCCAAAACGACCGCGACATCGGCGGGAACTTGGGCAAGGAAAGCTTTCAACTGTGAATACGGCAGGAAGTTTCCGGTAGGATTATTGGGATTCGCAATCCAGATCAGTCGCGTGGTGTCGTCAATCGCAGCCGCCATTGCGTTCAAATCGTGACCAAAATCCAAGGCAGGAACAACAATGCTTCGCGCACCGGCCGTAGCGGTGGAAATCGGATAAACCGCAAATGCGTATTGCGACATCACTGCCGAGGTTCCTGGCGCAAGAAAAATTCTGGCCAGCAAGTCGAGTACGTCGTTGGAACCGTTGCCAAGCGCAACCTGCTTGCTGGCAACATCAAGCGATGTCGCCAGTTTGGCAATCAGATCAAACTGATCGGGATAACGCTCGCTGTCGCCAACTACGTTTTCAACTGCTGCACGCGCCTTAGGGCTCATGCCCAGCGGATTTTCGTTGGAGGCCAGCTTGATTATTTTTTCCAACGGCACGCCGGTTTCACGCGACAACGCGGTCATCGGTTTGCCCGGTATGTAGGGCGAAATCGAACGAATGTTTTCGGCAACTCGAGACAGCAGCGTCATTGCGTTAGTCCCTCAATGGCTGACCGGATAGGAGCCGAGAATTTTGATGAATCCTGCACGCGAAGTGAAATCAGACAACGCGGCGGCCAAGGCCGGTTCGGCTTGATGGCCTTCGACATCAACAAAAAACACGTATTGCCACCGTCCACCACCCATGCCACGCGCAGGACGCGATTCAAACTTGGTCATCGACACGCCGTGACTTGCCAGTGGCGCAAGCAAATCGTGCATCGCACCCGCGCGATTTTGCGCCGAGCAAACCAGTGAGGTTTTGTCGTGGCCTGACGGGCCGGCGTCATGACGACCAAGCACCAAAAAGCGTGTCGTGTTGTTCGGATCATCTTCGATGTTGGCGGCAAGGGTTTTAAGCCCATAAGCCTTACCGGCTGCTTCGCCAGCAATTGCGGCGGCGCGTGGATCTTCCGCCGCCATACGTGCCGCTTCGGCGTTGCTGGCTACCGGCGTGCGCGGCACTAAGGGAAGCTGTCGATTGATCCATTCGTGACACTGCGCCAAGGATTGTGTATGCGAATAAAGGCGAGAAATCGTGGTCATTGAACCCGCCAATGACAACAAATTTTGATGTATTGGCAGATTGACTTCACCACACACTTTGAGCGGCGAGCTAACCAATAAATCCAGCGTGCGGCCGACCGCGCCTTCGCTGGAGTTTTCTACTGGCACTACCGCATAGTCGGCGTTGCCCGCCTCAACTGCACGGAAGGCTTCGTCAATTCCGGCGCAAGGTATCAGATCAGGTGCGCCGCCAAAATGTGTGCGCGCCGCGGTCTCGGAAAAGGTTCCGGCGGGGCCGAGATAGGCGATTTTCAGCGCTTGTTCGAGTGCCAAACAAGCCGACATCACTTCGCGCGCAATACGTTGTACGGCCTGCTGTGGCAAGGGACCAGGATTAGCATCGCCCAATCTTCGCAACACTTGTGCTTCGCGCTCGGGGCGATACAAGTTACCTTGTTTAATCACGCCGATTTGATGGGCTAACTGCGCGCGATCGTTGATGAGTTTCAATAAGCGATCATCGATGCCATCAATTTCATCGCGTAGTTTTTTCAACTTTTGCTGTTCAAGTTCAGCGTCGTTAGTTGCATCGTCCATGAGACCTACCTCAAACTGAATTTGCAATGGGCAAATAACGCACAGACAACACACCCTGGATCGCGGCAATCCCGTCAGTTACATTGGCTGCCACAGGGCTATCGACATCCACCAGGGTGTAGGCCATTTCGCCCCGCGATTTGTTGACCATATTGTGGATATTTAAGCCTGCGCTGGCCATCGCCGTGGAAATCTGTCCCAGCATATTCGGCACGTTAGAGTTGGCAATCGCTACCCGAAACGCCGACTCTCTTGCCATCGTTACATTGGGAAAATTCACCGCATTGTTCACGTTGCCGTGCTCAAGATAATCCCGCAGTTGATCCACCACCATCAAGGCGCAGTTTTCCTCAGCTTCGCGCGTTGATGCGCCAAGATGTGGCAAAGCGATGACGTTAGGATTGGCATTGAGATGCGGACTCGGGAAGTCGCAGACGTAGGTCGCCAGTTTGCGTGACTCAAGCGCCGCAATGACTGCAGATTCCTCGACCACGGCCTCGCGCGAAAAATTCAGTAAGACTGCGCTGTGGCGCATCTGCTCAATGTTTTGCCCATTGATCATGTGCTTGGTCGCAGCAATCATTGGCACATGCAGCGTGACGAAATGCGCGCCTTTGAGCACTTCAGAAATGCTGTTGGCCTTTTTGACTTGCGAAGGCAAACTCCACGCGGCATCCACTGTTATTTCCGGATCGTATCCGAGTACATTCATGCCTAGTTTGATTGCGGCGTCGGCGACCAAGCAGCCGATTTTGCCCAGACCGATGATGCCCAGCGTATGCCCGGCCAGCTCGATACCACCAAAATTTTTTTTGCCGTCTTCGACAAGCGATTCCATGTCCGGTGCATTGACATCCAAATCGGATACAAAGCGCATCGCGCCAGACAAATTTCGCGCCGCCATCAACAAGCCTGCCAGCACCAATTCCTTGACCGCGTTGGCATTGGCGCCAGGCGCGTTAAACACCGGCACACCGCGCGCTGTCATGGCGGCAACCGGAATATTGTTGGTGCCAGCGCCTGCTCGCGCTATCGCCCGCACACTCTGCGGAATTTCCACACTATGCATGTCGGCCGAGCGCACCAAAACGGCATCCGGCTCACTCACGTCCTTGCCCACCGAATAGGTCTCGCTCGGCAAACGCTTGAGGCCATTTGCCGAAATTTGATTGAGCACTAAAACACGAAAGGAATTACCCATGTTGTTTTTCAAATTCGCGCATGTAATTGACTAGATGCTGAACACCTTCCAGCGACATTGCGTTGTACATCGAAGCACGCATACCGCCAACGGAGCGATGACCTTTTAATTGCAACATTCCGGCCTTTTTTGCCCCGGCGAGGAAAGCTTCATCGAGCGCTTCATCCTTCAAAGTGAAGGGTATATTCATCAGTGAGCGATCGGCTTTTTCGACCGGGTTGTTGTAAAACGCCGTCGAATCCAGATACGAATACAAGGTGTTGGCTTTAGCAATATTGACTTGCTCCATCGCCGCCAAACCGCCTTTGGCCTTGAGCCACTGGAATACCAAACCAGCGATATAAATCGCATAAGTCGGCGGCGTATTGTGCATCGAGTCAGCGTCGGCGTGAGTTTTGTAATTCATCATCGTCGATGGTGTTGGGTTCGCTTTTCCGATCAGATCGTCACGAATAATGACGATGGTCAAGCCAGCTGGCCCAATATTTTTTTGTGCTCCGGCGTAGATCAACCCGTATTTGCTGACGTCAATGGGTTTGCTCAAAATATTCGATGACATATCGCAAACCAACGGGGTATCGCCCGTGTCGGGTGTCTGGTGGAACTCAACGCCGCCGATGGTTTCATTGGCGGTGTAATGCACGTAAGCCGCACCAGGAGTGGGTGTCCAGCCTTTTGGTGCGTAGGTAAATTTACGATCTTCGCTGGAAGCGATGATGTTAACTTTACCAACCGCCTTGGCTTCCTTAATGGCCTTTTTGGCCCATTCACCAGTGTGAATGTAGTCGGCGCTTGGGTGACCGGCGAGCAGGTTTTGCGGCACCATTTCAAATTGCAGCGTGGCGCCGCCTTGGAGGAACAGCACTTTGTAGTTGCTCGGTACGGCAAGCAATTCACGCAGATCCGCTTCAGTCTGCTCGGCAATCGAAATGAACTCCTTGCCACGATGACTCATCTCCATCACCGATTGACCGCTGCCGTGCCAATCCAGCATTTCAGCCGCTGCTTGTTGCAAAACTGTTTCCGGTAAAACCCCTGGACCGGCGCTGAAATTGAACAATCGAGTCACTACTGTCTCCTTTGAATTTAACGGCGTGTTACCAGCACCAACTGGCACTTTTACTCTGGCGCAACTTCTTCACCGGCGTCATCGCCAACTTGCGCACTGGCATCCGGTGAAATTTCTGCTTCAACTACTTTTTCGATACCCGCCAACAAGGTCCCGTCATCGAGATTTATCAAACGCACACCCTGCGTCGCCCGACCGAGTTCACGTACTTGTTCAACCAAGGTGCGGATCAACACGCCCCCTGTAGAAATCAACATCACTTCGTCTTCCGGTCGCACCAGCACAGCACCAACCACACGGCCATTGCGCTCCGATTGCTGTATCGCAATCATGCCTTTGGTGCCGCGGCCATGACGTGTGTATTCGGCAATCGCCGTGCGTTTGCCATAACCGTTTTCAGTCGCGGTCAACACTGAATCGAGCTCGTCGGACGCCACTAGCATTGATATGACGCGCTGTCCGTCTTCGAGCATCATGCCGCGCACGCCGCGTGTTTTTCGGCCCAATGGACGCACGTCATCTTCCGCAAACCGCACTGCTTTGCCGGCATCTGAGAACAACATCACATCGCATTTGCCATCGGTAATTGCAACACCGATTAAGTGATCGCCCTCGTCCAGCTCAACCGCAATGATTCCTGCTTTGCGTGGGTTATCAAAATGCGTCAGCGCAGTTTTCTTCACTGTGCCCAAAGCGGTTGCCATGAAAATAAAATGCGCTTCGTCGAATTCCTTGACCGGCAAAATCGCGGTGATTTTTTCGCCCTCAACCAGCGGAAACAAATTTACAATCGGTTTGCCACGCGCATTGCGCGCACCTTCCGGCGCTTCGTAAACTTTGAGCCAATAAACGCGGCCTTGGGTCGAAAAACACAGGATATGGTCGTGCGTATTGGCAATAAAAAGTTGGTCGACAAAATCATCGTCTTTGATCGACGCGGCTTGCTTGCCGCGTCCGCCACGGCGCTGCGCGCGGTAGTCGGCCAACGGTTGGCGTTTCAGATAGCCGGAATGCGACAAGGTCACGACCATGTCTTCGCGCTGAATCAAATCTTCGATGTTGATATCCGAAGTATTTAGTATGATTTCCGAACGCCGTGCATCGCCAAATTGCGCCATCGCCGCGCGCAGTTCTTCGCCGATGATGGTAGTGATGCGCTCTGGCTTGGCAAGGATGTCTAGCAAATCAACAATCACCGCCATGACTTCGCCATACTCAGCCAAAATTTTGTCTTGTTCCAGACCAGTCAAGCGTTGCAAACGCAATTCCAGAATCGCTTGCGCTTGTGCGTCCGACAACAAATAGCCTTGCGGCGAATAGCCAAATTCCGCACCCAGGCCATCGGGACGCGAGGCCTCGGCGCTCGTGCGCTTGAGCATCTCTTCAACCAAACCGGATTTCCACATCCGCGCCATCAATCCACGCTTGGCATCCGCTGGTGTTGGCGATGCTTTGATCAAGGCAATGATTTCATCAACATTGGAAAGTGCGACCGCCAAACCTTCAAGCACATGCCCGCGTTCGCGCGCTTTGCGCAATTCAAAAACCGTGCGTCGTGTCACAACCTCGCGCCGATGGGCGAGGAAGCACTCGAGCATTTCCTTCAGGTTCAATAATCGTGGTCGCCCATCGACCAGCGCCACCATGTTCATACCGAAGGTGTCTTGCAATTGCGTGTGTTTGTAGAGGTGATTGAGCACCACTTCCGGCACTTGGTCGCGCTTGAGTTCAATCACCAAACGCATGCCGGATTTATCCGACTCATCTTGAATGTGCGCGATACCGTCGATCTTTTTTTCGTTAACCAGCTCGGCGATTTTTTCTTGCAGCGTTTTCTTGTTAACTTGATACGGTAGCTCGTCGACGATGATGGCTTGGCGACCACTGTTTTTGATATCCTCAACGTGCGTTCGCGCCCGCATCACCACCCGACCACGGCCGGTCATATAGCCATCGCGCACGCCTGAAGTGCCATAAATCAAAGCAGCGGTCGGGAAATCCGGCGCGGGAATGATTTTGATCAACTCTTCAATCGAAATCGAAGCGTCGCCCAGCACCGCCAAACACGCATTGATAACTTCATTGATATTGTGCGGTGGGATATTGGTCGCCATACCCACGGCAATGCCCGACGCGCCGTTAATCAACAAGTTTGGAATACGCGCTGGCAATATCAATGGCTCATGTTCCGAACCGTCGTAGTTTGGCCCGAAATCAACGGTTTCCTTGTCCAAATCGATCAGCAATTCCTGACCGATGCGCGCCATACGAATTTCCGTGTAACGCATCGCTGCGGCATTGTCGCCATCGACCGAACCAAAGTTCCCTTGCCCATCGACTAGCATGTAGCGCAAACTAAAATCCTGCGCCATCCGGACGATGGTGTCATATACGGCGGTATCACCATGCGGATGGTATTTACCAATCACATCACCAACGATACGCGCCGACTTTTTGTAAGCGCGATTCCAATCGTTATTCAGCTCGTGCATCGCGAACAAAACGCGACGATGAACAGGTTTGAGTCCGTCACGCGCGTCGGGCAGTGCGCGCCCGACGATTACGCTCATGGCGTAGTCAAGATACGAGTGCCGCATCTCCGCTTCTAGGCTGATAGGCAGGGTTTCTTTTGCAAACGAGGTCATGTCGGCGATGCCCATCAGAACCAGCCTTTTTGAGGCCTTTTGACAAGGGACTTTGATTAGCTACGAAAGCCTGCGATTTTAACATGGAAGGCTAGTCTTCATGAGTCTCACAGTCACTTGTTTAGGGGCATTAAATCTGGTTGAATCGCCCGATGGATAACGGCGCTTCAGCATTACCCGTGACAGAAAATTTTGGTCAAATTGACCTGCTTATCGAGCCTGAATGGATCATTCCAATTGAACCCGCGGGCTTAATACTCGTCAATCATTCCATTGCCATCCAAAACGGCAGGATTCTTGACGTTTTGCCGAGCACCGAAGCGCAACAAAAATATAGACCCAACGAGACGATGACCTTGCCTGGCCACGTCGTACTCCCCGGTCTAATCAATCTCCACACCCACGCCGCAATGAATTTATTTCGCGGCTACGCCGATGATTTGCCGTTGATGCAATGGCTCAATGATCGAATCTGGCCAGTCGAGGCTCGTCTTGCCAGCCCTAGTTTTGTCCATGACGGCACGCTGCTGGCCTGCGCCGAAATGCTGCGTGGCGGGGTAACTTGTTTCAACGACATGTATTTCTTCCCGCAAGCAAGCGCTGAAGCTGCCGTGCGAATGGGCATGCGCGCTGCCATAGGCCTGGTAGTTATCGATTTCCCGAGCAATTACGCTGCGGATGTCGGTGATTATTTAAGTAAAGGCTTGGCCTGCCGCGATCTTTGGAAGGACGATCCGCTGTTGTCGTTCAATCTCGCCCCACACGCACCCTATACCGTGTCGGACGCCAGCTTCGAGCGCATTGCAGTGTTAGCCGACCAACTTGATCTCGGCATCCATATACATTTGCATGAAACACACGATGAAATTGCGCAGAGCCTCAAACAGTACGGCATTAGACCTCTGGCACGCCTGCATCGCCTAGGATTGCTCAGCCCGCAATTTCTTGCCGTGCATGCTGTGCATCTTGAAATCAGCGAAATCGAGCTCTTGCAAAAATTTGGTGCGCATATTGCGCATTGCCCAAGTTCTAACCTCAAATTGGGTAGCGGCATCGCACCTGTTGCAAAAATGAAACAGCTTGGCCTCAATTTTGGCATTGGTACTGACAGTGCTGCGTCCAACAATCGCCTCGATTCATTTGCCGAAATGCGTCTTGCCTCGCTACTCGCCAAAGGTGTCAGTGGCGATGCCACTGTGCTTGACTCACACCAATCGCTACACGCAGCAACCCTCGGTGGTGCCTGTGCTTTAGGGCTTGAATCGGTGATCGGCTCGATTTCAAAAGGCAAATTCGCCGATCTGTGTGCCGTACGATTGGACGACTGGCAATTGTTGCCGCGCTTTGATGTCGCCTCCCATTTGGTGAATGTGGCGACGCGAAATGATGTATCCCACGTTTGGGTTGCAGGCATACACAAGCTGAAGGATGGAATTCTCCTGCCAATTGATGGAGGAATCTTGGCCGACACTGCTGAAATGTGGCAGAATCGCATCCTGAATGTTTAGATTCATCGGTTACACATCCGCCGTACCGAAACAAGACAGTAAAACTTTTTTCTATCCAGATATTGAGGGACGACATCATGAAATTAGCAACCAAATCGCTGCTCGCCGCTGCAATGATTGGTCTTACCGCTGGTGCTGTTGCACAGACCACCGGAATTGACACCAAAGGCACTGTCGGTTATGTGATCGACCAGCGCGCCAATGTGGCCAAAAGTGGTTCCGGCCTTTGCTGGCGTACAGGTTATTGGACAGCAGCGATGGCAATCGCTGAGTGCGATCCAGATCTAATGCCAAAAGCCGCGCCTGTTGTTGCACCTCTGGCACCAAAACAAGCGCCTCCACCTCCTCCACCTGCTCCAGCTCCAAAGCCTGCTGCTAAGAAAGTAACCTTGTCGGCTGATGCATTGTTTGATTTCGACAAAGCCACTCTGCGCCCAGAAGGCGAGAAGAAACTTTCCGACCTCGTCGCTAGCTTCGGTGATCTGAAACTAGAAGTTATCGTCGCTGTTGGCCACGCTGATCGATTCGGCAAACCAGCGTACAACCAAGATCTGTCTGAGCGACGTGCCAACGCTGTCAAGAGTTTCTTGGTCAGCAAAGGCATCGAGCCAAATCGCGTGTATTCTGAAGGTAAGGGTCAGACCAAGCCAGTGACCGCACCTGATCAGTGCAAAGGCGCCAAGAGTCCGAAAGTCGTGGCTTGTTTGCAACCTGATCGTCGAGTTGATATCGAAGTCATCGGTACCAGGATGTAAATTTTGCTTCAACGAAAAAAGGCCCTGCTTTGCAGGGCTTTTTTTTCATCTTTTGATACCATCTGACTTTCGTTGTTGCAACGATAAGACATCCACATGACATCAAATGTAGACCCTCAGGAAATCTCAAAATTTAGTGAAGGCGCAGATCGCTGGTGGGATCCTGATTCAGACTTTCGACCATTGCACGACATCAACCCCACACGCCTGGCTTGGATCGATGGTGCCTGCAGTTTGCGTGGCAAACGAGTGCTTGATGTCGGTTGCGGCGGCGGATTGCTGAGCGAAGGCATGGCCAAGCTTGGTGGAAAAGTTAGCGCGATTGATATGTCTGCCGAAGCGTTGGCTGTAGCGCGGGCTCATGCGGTGGCTAGTGCATACGAAATTGACTATCAATTGTGTGCAGCAGAAGCATATGCCAGCCAACACGCTGGTAAATTCAATGTCATCACTTGCCTGGAAATGCTCGAACACGTCCCCGACCCGGCCAGCGTTGTGAACGCCTGCGCGCAATTGGTAAAGCCTGGCGGACAAGTTTTCTTTTCCACAATTAATCGCAACCCCAAAGCTTATCTAATGGCTGTTGTCGGTGCCGAATACGTATTGCGCTTGTTGGCGCGTGGCACACACGACTATGCAAAATTTATCCGCCCTGCTGAGCTCGCGTCATTCTGCCGCGATGCCGGATTGATGGTCGATGAAATTATCGGCATGCGCTATGAGCCGTTCTCTCGCTATGCCGAATTAACGGCCGACACCAGCGTGAATTACTTGCTGCGCGCCCGACGCGCGTAACGCACTCACTTAAATTCGCCAGTTGGTGCTGGCGATACGCCGTCATTAAATCCGCGTACAAACGTGACGACGGGGACACAATACTAGACTATGTCCCCGCCGATAGCCATTCTGTTTCTTGGACGGCTATGTCCTCAGCAGACCGTTTTTAGGCGGCCAATGCGAAACGCTCATCGTTGGCGTTTACTAATTTGCGCGGATTACGTCCGTCGCCTCTCGGGCCGCCTGCTCCCCTTCTATCGCCCTGTCGAAACCATGACACCCCCTCAGTGGTGGAGGTGGGCGGAATCGAACCGCCGTCCAGAACGCTTCCAGATTGCCGGAATTACGACCGTGAGCGAATTATGAGCGCATCACTGTAACCGCGCAAGCTGAGGCAACGCGAAATTAGTATCACGGTCGTGTCGATGCGGCGCGTGATAGCAGATATAGCAGAGGAAAAAGGGATGGTGCCGGCACCCGGGATCGAACTGGGCACCTACCGCTTACAAGGCGGTTGCTCTACCAAATGAGCTATGCCGGCAACAAGCGCGATTATAAATCAGCCTGTCGGCACTTGCACTTTCTTGCGCCGTCCGCACGAAAAAATTGTTCCTAGTGCTATTTTGTTGTCGCAGATTTTCCCTTTGCGGGTTTTGCAACTTTTTTCACAGTTGTCACTTTGGCCGTGACCGCACGCGGCGATTTTTTTGCTTTGAGAGTGCTCGCCGGTTTCGGCAAACCTGTCTTAGCGCGTCCATATACCGCTGATTCCAATTCGGTAATTGACTCATCGGTGTAATTGAGCATACGTTGCAAATTAGGCACTGAACGCCGGCAAGCCGTGTACCCAAAACCTAAAGTGTCGCCGTAGCCAGTAATCGTGATATTGAGCGCCATGTAGGCAGTTGGAATCGAGACTGGGTAGACTTCGTCCAAACGTGCGCCATTCAAGAAAAGTGTGTCCTTTGGGCCAGGCACGTTGGAGATCACGACATTGAACATTGGATGATTACGCGCGCCGCCGCTGATCATTAGTGGTGCAGCAGGAACCATCATCACCATGCTATGTGCCATTTTTTCCAATCGCGACATCTTCATCAGCCGGTTTTTGGCGATGGTGGTTGATTTCACAACGCTGTCGAGTCGCTTGAGCGGATCTGCGACATTTGTGCCCAGATTGGCTAACAGCATTCCCACTTGATTGCCGTGCGTGGTGGCATCGTGCAGCGAGACGGGCACCATCGCGATCAATGGTTTTTTCGGCAGCGCGTTCTGTGCCAGTAAATATTTTCGTAACGCGCCGGCGCAAATTGCCAACGTAATATCGTTTACCGTCGCGCCAGATGCTTCACCCAAAGTCTTTAGTCGCTTGAGAGAATACGACTGCGCGGCAAAACGGCGTGATGCAGAAATGTCTACATTAAAAAGCGTTGGCGGCGCCTGCAGTGGCAGAACTTCGTCGCCGTGCGCTTGGCTGCTACGCACCACGTCCCACAGTCCACTGCCAATGCCGGGGAGAATTTCTTTGCCGGCGCGCACCGCGTTGATGACGCCGGTTATCAATCCTGGCGCCGCCGTGCGCGGCTTGGCAGTGCGTTTGGGAAACTCAAACGCCCACAAGGGAGCGCGATTATCTTTTGCGTCCGTGGCCAAAGATTGCGCCATCATTTTGTTGCCCGTGACACCGTCGATCAATGCGTGATGAATCTTGCAATAGATCGCAAATCGCCCACCGGGCAAGCCTTCGATGATGTAGGTTTCCCAAAGCGGTCGATTACGGTCCAACAAATTGCCATGCAAACGCGCTACGATAGCGAGCAACTCGCGGATGCGCCCGGGTCTGGGCAACGCCAGCCGACGCAGGTGATAATCCAATTCAAAATCTTTGTCTTCTTCCCAGCACCACACACCCATCCGCAACACCGGTCGTTGATTAAATGGCGCCAAAGCCTTGGTATAGCTGCGCCATTTCGTTTCCATCTTTTCGAGATAGTCCTCACCACCACGTGCCGGTGGCGTAAAAATATTCAGCCCGGCCACATGCATTGGTTGATTGCGCGTTTCCATCAACAAAAACATCGCATCGGCAGGTGGCAATGGCTTCATATAGGGCTCCCGAATGAAATGCGACGAAAGATTTTCGACGGACGCGGTGTTATTCCTTAGCCAACAAACTCTTCACCAAATCAACATACTTTTGCATCGCATCATTGGATGAAGTTCCTTTAACAGCCGCCCATGCATCAAATTTGGCGCGACCTATCATGTCCGTGAATCCTGGGCGCTTACCTTCTACATCACCCTGACTGCCTTGTTTATACAATGCATAGAGCTGCAAAAAAACCTCGTTGCTTGGACGCGTGGTCAACTTTTTCACATCGACCAGTGCTGCTTCAAATGCTTGTTTAACTGATGCCATCTTTGCCTCTCCTTGGTGGTTAGATTTACCTACTAGATTTCAAGCCTTCATTTTGCCCTGTCGCAACGAAAACTGCAGCTTTGACAATTGAATGAACGGGAGGCGTAGTTTTTAACCCACGCGGCATTCCGCTGTAAACTTGATTGTCCTTTGACCGTCTCGCATTATGTCGCCAGCACCACTTCCCCTTCGCCTGCTCTATGTTGCTGCCGCTTCGGTCGACCCGCAGGCGTTTTTGTTGGCGCTCGGACTGAGCAGCCAGCGCGTAGATTTACGGCATATAAGTTCGGCTCCGCTATTGCGCACCGCGCTGGCCGAGCCACCTTGGGATGCCACCCTGTATGTGCCCGGTGCCGCATTAGCGGTGCAAACAGTAATCAAACTGATTGATGAGCTGGGGCTGGATTTGCCCGTGTTGATGATTGCCAATGCGGATGAGCGCAAGCTCGCGCTGGGCGCGATGAAAGCGGGCGCACGCGATGTGATTGATGCGGATCGATTGGAGCGCTTGCTGCCCGCTATTGAGCGTGAGGCCGATGGCGCGCAACATCGCGCCGATCACCGTGCGGCACTGGAAATGTTACGCGACAGCGAAGCGCGTTTTCGTGGCTTGGCGTCGAACCTGCCGGGTATGTTGTTTCAACTACGGCGCAGCACTGTAAAAAGCGCCAGCACCAACTTAGCTGACGACGAAAGTCCACCAACCTACAACTTTCGTTTCATGTACGTTAGCGACGGTTGCCAAAAACTATTTGGTCGCAAGCAACACGAATTGCTCGAATCGGCGGAATATTTTTTCTCGGCATTTGATGCCAAGCAGCGAAAAAGTTTGGAACTTGCGCTCAAAGAGTCGGCGATTAGCGGAACGCTTTTCAACTGGGAAGGTCACGCGGCAGGACGTTCGCGTGCCAAGTGGATTAGCTTACGCTCGACGCCGCATCGCTTTGAAGACGGCAGCGTCGAATGGCAAGGCATTGCGACAAACGTGACGCACAGCAAAGAAGCCGAAGGCGAACTGCGTCGTTCGCGCGAACAATTGGCCGAGCTTTCTACCCACCTAGAAGCAGTCAAAGAAGAGGAGCGCGAACGTATCGCCCGCGATATTCACGATGAGCTCGGTTCAATATTGGTTCGGCTAAAAATCGAGGTCGCTCTGCTATCCAGCAAACTCCCCGCTGAGGCAGGGGCGCTGCGGGTGAAGGCCCAATCTATTGAAGGCTTGCTCAATCAAGCGATGGGTACTACCAGCCGCGTAGCGCGCGAGTTACGTCCAGGCATTCTCAAAGAATTTGGTCTGCCCGCCGCGATTGAATGCCAAGCGGAAGATTTCAGCCAGCGTTCCGGTACGCAATGCCTAGTGCATTGCGATGACGACGACAAGGCAATGAAGCCTGACAGCGAAGCCTCAATTGCCATATTTCGCATTGCCCAAGAAGCCTTGACCAATATCGCCAAACACGCGCAAGCAACACAGGTCAACATGCGATTGTCTCGATTCGGCGGTAACATCGTTTTGGATATTCACGACAACGGTAAGGGCATCTCCGACGACGACCTGAGCAAACCAAAATCTTTCGGGTTACGCGGAATTCGTGAGCGTGTGCTAAGTTTGGCCGGTGAGTTTTCAATCGTCGCAGCGGATACTGGCGGCACACAAATTTGCTTGCGGATCCCCGAACACATCAGTGCCGAATCCGAGCGACAAGATGAGCAGCACCGCGAACAACAACGAGAAACACAACGTAAATTATTCTGAAATGGCCGAAAAAATACATGTGCTAATCGCCGATGACCACGCCATCGTGCGCCAAGGTTTGCGGTTAATTTTGTCCGAGACGGACGACCTCGTAGTCGCCGGTGAAGCCGAAGATGGCGCTGACGCAATCGTCCTTGCGCGGCAACAGGCCTGGGACGTTTTTTTGCTCGATGTGACCATGCCCAATCGTGATGGCATCGACACGCTCAAACAACTCAAAAAGGAATTCCCACGCTCGCCTGTGTTGATTTTGAGTATGCATCCCGAAGAGCAATTCGCCGTGCGCGCGCTTAAAGCCGGCGCATCGGGATACCTCAACAAACAAAGCGCGCCCGAACAATTGGTCACCGCCATTCGTCAAGTCGCCACCGGAAAAAAATACGTCAGCGCCGCCGTCGCGCAGCAGCTTGCCAATGCTATTTCCGACGACAGCGACAAGCCACCACATGAGCGCATCACTGATCGCGAATATCAAGTGCTTTCACTCATAGCCTCCGGCAAAACACTTACTCAAGTTGCAGAAACATTGAATCTCGGCGTCGCCACTGTTAGCACCTATCGCGCACGGCTCCTCGAGAAAATGGGATTACGCAGCACGGCGGAATTGATTCGCTATGGATTGGAAAACGGACTGGTGGAGTAATTTGCGCTGCGGTCTGCGCGTAACATCGGGCAAGCAATTGATTTCACTAATTACTTGCCCATCGCCCCGCATCTGCTGATAAGCTTGCAATAAGGCTGTACTGTTTCGATTTTTGTAGCGTCGCAAAGCCCTCTCACCGCAATTGGAGGTAACGCCATGAAATCTGTCAAACAACTACTAGGTGACAAACAACGCACGCCACTTTCCGTAGCACCGGACGACTCAGTGTTCACCGCGTTGGAAATGATGGCTAAATATGATGTTGGTGCTTTGCTGGTTATGGAAGGCACACATCTTGCGGGCATATTCAGCGAACGTGACTACGCCAGGAAAATAATCCTGCAAGGCAAGTCATCGCGAGAAACCAAAGTTCGCGAAATCATGACCGACAAGGTTCTCTGCTGCAAACCCGAACTCACCGTCGACGAAGCTATGGCCATCATGTCGCAAAAACACATCCGCCATTTGCCAGTGATGACTGCCGATAATCAACTGTTGGGCATCGTTTCTATCGGCGACCTGGTCAAGGCCACCATAGAGGAACAAGCGTTTGTCATTGCGCAGTTGGAGCAGTACATCGCGAGTTGAAATAAAATATCTGCATGAGTGCGAACACGCCAACCGACTTTCCTGCCAACCCTGATAGTGAATTACGGGGTACTTTGGCAGCCTTGCGTATCGAGCATCGTGACTTGGATGATCAGATCGCATTGTTGGATACCGCGCCGACCGACGATGAGTTGCAATTGCGTCGTTTGAAAAAACGCAAATTGTTAATCAAGGATCAAATCGCCCGCATCGAGCACCAGCTCGACCCCGACGAGTACGCCTGAAGCACGGCTTATGGTGCTTGAAATTGATGGTCATCACGCATTTGTTGCGGCGAGCGAAACGCCGCCAAATGACTACCTGCCGCACTTGATATTTGTGCACGGGGCACAAAATGATCACCGGGTTTGGCAGGCGCAACAGCAGTGGTTTTCACAGCGCGGTTTTGCGAATATTGCGGCGGATTTGCCGGGGCACGGAACGAGCGCTGGAGCGCCACTAGCGAGTATTGAATCGATGGGGCAGTGGTTAGGGAAATTACTGACTGCGATTTCGCCAGTTGATGCTGGCGCGGAGTATCGGCCTGGTACAGCCGACCCGCTACGCAGGCGCGATGCAGTGCTTCGCGAAACCCCTGCTTCGCCGCCGTCAATCGTGCTCATTGGCCACAGCATGGGTTCGCTGGCTGCGCTCGAATGCGCAGCCAGCACACAGGTAAACATCGCCGCACTAATTTTGGTCGGAACAGCCTTTCCGATGAGGGTATCCCCCGCTCTGCTTGAACAAACTCGAACCGATGAAGCCGCCGCGATTGGGCAAATTGTGCAATGGTCACACGCACCAAATTTGTCCGATGCCAGCAGCGATGAGATACGCGCAAGAAGCGAGCGCCTGGGCGCTACCCACGCATTGATGAGTACACAAGCTGAGGGTTTGTTAAACAATGATTTAAGCGCTTGCAACAGCTATTTGAGCGGACTTGAAGCCGCTACCAAAATCACCTGCCCTTGCTTGGTTGTCAGCGGCAGCAAAGACCAAATGACCGCGCCTAAGTATTCCGTGAAATTGCAGGAAGCCTTGCGCGCAAGCAGCACAACTATCGACGGTGCAGGCCACGCGATGATGAGCGAACAAAGCGATGCTTTATGTGAAGCGATTTATCATTTTTTGTCCGTTCATTTCAACGCGACGCACCGAATGACAGCCATATGACACGCACATGAGAAGCGCGCAACTTGCCCTCATTGCCGCGCTGAGTACTGCTTTATTTTTAGTAGGCCTGGCACTCGACATCAGCTGGCTACGCTTGGCCGCCAAGCCTTGGCCGGTGCTAGCGATGGCCGCGTGGGTTTGGCCGAAGGGTGATCGACGCATTGCGTGGGGGCTGATTTTTGGCGCAATTGGTGATATTTGCCTCGCCATCCCCGGCGCGTTCGTCGCCGGTATGTTGGCCTTCGCCATCGGTCATGGGTTGTACGCTAAAGCCTTTTATTCTTGGCAGCGTAGCCTGTCAGTTTCCTTGCTGTTTCCAGTACTGATCTATTTCGCTGTCACCGTTCCAATCACGCTGTCTGCGAGCGGTGAACTGGTCATCCCCGTCGCCGTTTACATGAGCATTATTGGCCTGATGATATGGCGTGCGGCAGTCATTGCGGTTGATGAATCGGTCAGCGGAATAAAGCGTTGGGCCGCTTTGATCGGCGCCGTATTGTTCGCATTTTCTGACACGCTAATCGGCATCAATAAATTCGTCACGCCGCTGCCTGGTTGCAGCTATGCAATCATCTTGCTTTACTGGGGTGGGCAAGCCTTGATCGCTGCCGCTGCAGTCGCCCGCACTTCACAATCATTCACACCTAATACTTAACTGCGTATGGCTGCTGAACAGGCCAGTCATTAGCTAGCATTAACTAAGACAATGACAACTATGAAAACATCGCGCTGGGACACTCTAATAAAAAACGCCATGATTTTCGACGGCACCGGCGCGCTTGGCACCGTTGGCGATATCGCGATTCACCAAGGCAAAATTGCTGCGCGCGCAGCTAATCTCGATGCGGCATTAGCCGACCGGGTAATTGATGCCAGCGGCCAATGGCTCACCCCCGGACTGCTCGATGTGCACACGCACTACGATCTCGAAGTCGAGCTCGCGCCAGGCTTGGCCGAATCCGTGCGCCACGGTACGACCACCGTGGTGGTGGCTAACTGCTCTTTGGGCCTCGCCTACGGTGCACAACGCGATGGCACGCAAGATCCGATTGTCGATTGTTTTGCGCGGGTTGAAAATATTCCCAAACCCGTGCTCAAGCGCATCGCTGATCGCGTGAATTGGAACACTTCGGATGAATATCTGGCGCACCTGGACACGCTAAATCTCGGCCCCAACATCGTGCCGATGATTCCATATTCGATGTTGCGAATTGCGGCGATGGGTATCACACCGTCAGTCACTCGCGCGCCGACTGTGTCCGAGCTTGATCACATGGAACGATTGCTGGAAAAAGGCATGGCCGAGGGCTACGTCGGTTTTTCTTCCGATAGTTTGCCGTTTCATTACCTTGCCAACGACCCCAATCGCGATCTGCGGATTCCGTCGC
The DNA here is from genome assembly GCA_016721505.1 of Rhodocyclaceae bacterium. Taxonomy (GTDB): domain Bacteria; phylum Pseudomonadota; class Gammaproteobacteria; order Burkholderiales; family Rhodocyclaceae; genus JADKHX01. The sequence goes on from JADKHX010000021.1 coordinate 153,593, forward strand.
AATACGGGACGTTTAGCGAGGTCAAGCGCCTCACCAATGTGGTGCGGCGTTGGGATCGAATTTGGCAAGCCACGCCGCCGATAGAAAGCCCGCTCACGGTATTTCGCACCTTTATGCTGACCAGCGCGCGACTCTACGGCAAAGCGCTGAAAATCACCGCCGTCGCCGCGCTCGATGTCCATGCCAATCGCACATTGGTCAAAAGCGCCATCGTTATGTCGTGGTTACTCAATTCCTGGCTGTTCAAAGGGCATTTCGTATTGCAATCACTGGCCGCCCGTTTCAAAGTGTGGGGCGATGGCGCGACTACACCGCTGTCAGAAGAAATTCCCGAATTACGCGCGCTGGCGATGTGTGATTTGGAAGACACCGCAGCCCGCCGAAAAGTCATCGACACGCCGGGGTACGCCGAGCGATTCATCGCCATGTGGATGGATGGAAAGACCGGCTTCGGCCTCGCCCGCTTACGCCGTTGGCTGCGCATTGAGCACTACGCCATGCGCCGTGATTTGGCAGAAATGACCATAGACCGCGCGCCTGTGGCCGCATGGCAAGGCGAAAGTTTTGAGGCGGTTTACGCGCGCTTGCAACAATTTCAACTTGGCGAAAACGTGGCGCGTGATGCACAAGAGAAATCAGCCTTGGAGAAATTTGCCAAGCCGATTGCCAACGAAGGTGCCTTCATGCTGCACATGCTGCGCGAATTCGATCGCGATTTGTATTGGAACACAATCAGCGCCAACGTCAGCGAAAAATCCCTGCGCAAATTGACCATGAGTCCGATGTTTTTACCCGCCTTCGCCGACTCCGGCGCGCATCTGACCAACCTGGCTTTTTACGATGCCAACCTGCGCGCACTCAGGATTGCGTTTGAAGAACGCGGTCTTGCCGGTGTCGCTTTCATGGTGCGACGATTAACTCGCGACCCCGCAGAACTTTTCAACATCGACGCTGGATCCATCGCCATCGGCGCACAAGCCGATGTGATTTTGCTCAACCCTACAGCACTCGCCAAACATGATGGCGAGGCCGCCACGCGGCGTATCTATCGCGAAGTTTTGCAACACGATCAGCTGGTCAACCGCTCCGATGGCGTTGTCGCACAAGTGTTCATTAATGGCGCATGCGTGTGGCAAAACGACGCCTTCACGCCAGTATTTGAAAGCGAGAAACTTGGTCGCGTATTGCTGGCAAAAACCCATTTGAAGGCTGCCTAGCATTCATGAATTCATCGGCCAAACCTGCTCCGCGCATCGTCATCATCGTCGCCGGCTTTTCCGGCATTGGGCTGGCGATTTACTTGCAACAGGCCGGTATCCATGATTTCGTCATCCTGGAAAAGGCCGCGTCGCTAGGTGGTACTTGGCGGGAAAATACCTACCCGGGTGCCGAGTGCGACGTACCTTCAGCGCTGTACAGTTTTTCCTTTGAGCACAACGCGCAATGGCATTACAAATGGGCCGAGCAAGCGCAAATTCTTGACTACCTGCAACACGTCGCAGAAAAACATGGTTTGCTCCCCCACATGCGATTTGGCCGCCAAGTGATCGGTGGCAAATGGGATGCTGCTAGCAAACAATGGCAGGTTCAAACCGCAGACGGTGGCACGCTAGCCTGCCAATTTCTGGTCACAGCGGTCGGTCAATTGCATGTGCCGAATTTGACGCGACTGCCTAATGCCGAAATCTTTCGTGGCGAGCAGTTTCACAGCGCGCAGTGGCGGCACGATATCGACCTGCACGGCAAATGCGTTGCAGTGATAGGCAATGCCGCCAGCGCGGTGCAGTTCATCCCGCAAGTGGCCAAACAAGTGGCGCGACTCAGCGTGTTTCAGCGCAGCCCGAATTGGATTTTCCCCAAACAGGACAGGCCTTACGCGGCGTGGGAACAATGGCTGTCTGACCACGTGCCAGGCGTTGCCAAGCTATATCGCCTGCGTCTGTGGTTGCGTGCCGAATTGATTATTTTTCCATTGATGCGTGGCAGTAAATGGCTGGCCAAGTTCGGCACAAAAATGACTACCGACTATATCGCCGAAAAAATTGCCGATCCGGAATTGCGCAAAAAGTTGCTACCTGACTACCCCATCGGTGCCAAACGCATTTTGTTTTCAGACGATTATTACGATGCGCTGGCCCGCCCGAATGTCGAGTTAATTACCACCCCGATTGCAGGACTCACCGCATCCGGCGTTAAGTGTGTCGACGGCAGTGAAATCGAAGTCGACGTGGTGATTTATGGTACCGGATTTCGCACCAATCCTTTTTTGTCGTCAATTTCCTTAGTTGGTGCTGGTGACACGCTGTTAAAAGATCAATGGAAGGACGGTGCGCATGCTTACCTGGGCATCAGCACTAACGGCTTTCCGAATCTATTCATGATGTACGGACCGAACACTAATCTCGGGCACAATTCCATCATCATCATGAGTGAAGCGCAGGCGCGTTATATCGTGCAAGCCATTCAAGGGCTGGATCAGCGCGATGCCGCCGCGATGGACATCAAACCGGAAGTCGAGTCCGCATTCAATGACGAATTGCAACAGCGTTTGGCGACCATGATCTGGTCGAAAGTGGAAGCCAGTTGGTATATCGACGGCAAACGCATCACCAACAATTGGGCCGGCTCAACACAAGAATATTTGCGCCGCTGCAAGCAGATTGATTGGGGAAACTACGTACTTGAAAAGCGCGCGTAGGGTGCGTTGAATTGATCTACTACTTGCCGCAAGGCATCACTTTTGCGTAGCCTTCATACCCACAATCTGTGTCGCTAGTTGCCGGTATTGCGGATTTCCCGGCTCAATCGCTTGCAAGCGTCCTACATAGCGCAATGCCGCATCTTGCTGACCGGCTTGCGCGGAAAATTGTGCGAGTGCGGTGAGCAAATCGGTGTCATTTGGTCGTTTGGTCAAAGCTTTTTCGAGCACCGAAATGCCTTGCTTCGCTTCCCCACGACTATGCAGCGCGACTCCCAAGACATAGGCATAACGCGAATTATTAGGGTCGCGTCGAGTCGCTTCCGTTAGGGATTTAATCGCTTCGGTGTGCCGTTGCTGGCGTACCAGATTTAGCCCTAATGCGTAATGCAGCGGCGCGGTGGCGATCAACGGTAGATTGCTGCGCGAAGCCGCGATTCCGCTGCGCAAGACCCGCTCTGCTGCTGCTTCTCCGCCTGTTTGGCTGCGCAGGCTATCAGCCAGATTGACGTAACCGGCGATGAATCCCGAATCAAGTTTGAGTGCCTGTCGATAATGCTTTTCGGCGCGCGACGCATCACCACGCGATGCCCACAAATTGCCCAAACTCATCTGTGACTCGGGACGATCAGCGTTGAATTCCAATGTCGCCAAGTACTCGCCCAACGCAGGCTCAAACGCGCTTCGCTCAGTGGCCGAAAGACCGCTCTCAGCCTCGCCCGCCAAGGCGCGCGCAGCGGAGGTGCGTACCGCGCGCACGGCATCGCCCAACATTCGCGCCAGGTAGCGACGGCGCTCGGCAGTTGGGAGATTCGCCAGCGCATTAACACTGGCCAAACGCACTTGCGCGTCACTGTCATTCAAGCCGCGTAGCAAGGTTTCCAAGACCGCAGCATCGAGCCGCGAAGACAATCGCTCAATCGCACTAGCACGGACGATGGCTGCCAGTGTTTTGTCGTCGGCGATGGCTTGCAATGCGGGCACGGCCTGCGGCTCGCCCGCCGCCGCTGCGTGAAAAGTCGCCGCAAAGTTTTGATAGCCAAGCAATGGCTTACTCGTCCATCCACGCACTGCGGCAACCGCCCACGCGGCTGTTTGTTTGTTGTGACAGCCATTGCAAGCATTGGGCTGCGTCGCGAGGCCAAAATTTTCACTCAAATCCGGACGCGGAATTCTCAACGAGTGATCGTGACGCGGATCGACCTGCATGTAAGTCGTGGTCGGCATGTGACATGCGGTGCATGCGGCGGCCGGTGATGTCGCTGCATGATGCGTGTGCGTAGGCGCGTCGAATTTTCCGCTGCATGACATTGCGTATACACTGCATTGCCCACCGCACGTAGCTTGAGAGAATGTGGCTCGTGACAATTGGAACAGCTCACGCCTTTTGCGTGCATCTTGCTCTGCGCGAACGAGCCTGATGTAAAAACTTCGTCACGCTGCTGACCATCATTCCAATACAAACCTTCTGTTATCAGCGATGGAATATGCGTGTTGAGCGGCGGCTGACCATGCACGTAATCGTCTGAAATTCGACTGGCGCGCGCATGACAGCGAGCACAGGTGTCCAACTCACTTGGTCCAGGTTTTGCGTGGGGATTGGCGGCTTGCAACTGCGGTGGCGTCTCACCGCGCGAGACCAGCCAATTGCTACCGCGACGCTCATTCAGGGCATTGACCAAGCCTTTTCACTGCTGGTGTCACGTTCAGTCTTTGGTTTTTCCGCCCACGCCAAATGGCTTGACGCCGGCCCATGACAAGCCTCGCACGAGACATTAATTTCCTTCCATGTCGTGTTGAAAGTCTCGTTCTTGGAATCATAATTTTTTGCCAGCGCAGTCGAATGACATTCCGAGCACATGAAATTCCAGTTTTGATTGACGCCGGTCCAATGCAACGCATCGCCGGCTTTCAGCGCATCTTTTGGATACAAATGAAACCAGCGTTGTCCGCCCTGCTCGCGCGTTCTAGCATCCCACGCGATACCAAACGCCTGCAAGCGGCCGCCGGGCAATTCAATCAAATATTGTTGCAGCGGGCGCACGCCGAATGTGTACTTAATTTCAAAATCCGCCACCACGCCGCGCGGTCCATCGGTGCTGACGAAGAAACGCCCGTCGCGTTTGAAAAAACGCGAACTCACGTCCGCATAACTAAAGTGTGCGTTGTCAAAATTTCCCAGCACGGTTTTTTCATTCGCCACTTGCATCGCCAGATCGTGGTCGGAGCCAGACCAGGCCTTGGCTTGATCGGCATGACAACTAATACAGCGCTTGCCGCCGACGTAGCTGGCATTAACGGTTGGCTTCACTACTGCGGCCTCAACGGCTTGTTCTGCGCGGTTGAAATACCAGGTCAGTCCAAGAGCGACTATCAGCATCGAAGCAACAGCGAGCCATAGGTAGCGCGCCGCTTGTGGCTTTACGGAGCTGGCAGGGTCGACCAAAGGCACGGGCCGAGACCCTGCGCGTTGTTGGTTTTTTCCAGCGGTCCGTTTTGCCATTGATCAATTCTCTAATGTATGAGCCTATCGTTGTCAGTTTAACGAAGGGCATGGCACTCTGCGGAGTTTCCACGATTGAACTGAGATCACCGGCCATCGCGATTCGACGGACAACAAATTGCAATCATCGATCGAGCCTATAAGACTTCCGGCTTCCAACGCTACCTTTGGCGGAGCACAGCATGGGCTTACTCGATTTCGTGCTCCGTGCCAGATCCAGATCAGCAGCAACGTCAATGCAGTCGTCAAGCCAGCGCCGCCGAAAAATAGAGACAGACTCGCCAAGCTTTATGGCTGGCAAATCAACTCAATTGGGGGTCAACAATTCATCGATTTCAACGTCACTCAAACCTGCGCCGCGCAATATTTCGGCGCCGTGTTCACCCCGGGTCGGTACTTCATTTGGATGGGCCGAGGGTGTCACCGAAAATCGTGGTGCAGGGGCGGCTTGCAATACAGCATTTGGTTTGCCATAGATGCTGCGCGCTGCAATATGCGGATGAGTCATCGCCTCGCCCGGCGTCAGTACCGGCGCGAAACAGGCGTCACTACCTTCGAGCAAATTCATCCAATATTGTCTAGGCTGACCGGCAAACAAAACAGTAAGGCGCTGACGCAATTCACCCCAGCAGCGCGGATCATAGGGCCGCTTGAAATCGGGATCATCACGCAAGCCGAGCTTTGCAAAAAGTAGCGCATTGAACTGCGGCTCGAGCGCTTGAATACTAATGAAATGTCCGTCGGCACAAGCGTAACTGCCACACCAATGCGGCCCATCCAGCAGACCTTGACCGCGCTCAAACGGTTGTTGTCCGGCTGCGTGCGCGGAGAGCAACAGGTTCATCATATTGGCGCTGCCATCGACAATCGCCGCATCGATCACCTGTCCTACTCCACCGCGCTGCACGTTGAGTACTGCGGCCAAAATTCCCATCGCAAGATACAACGCGCCACCACCTAGGTCGCCCACCAGCGTTGGTGCTGACAACGGCGGTCTGCCCGGCTCGCCGGAAAACCACAGTGCACCGGAGAGCGCAATGTAGTTGAGATCATGCCCGGCAACTTGTGCCAACGGACCCGTTTGACCCCAGCCGGTCATGCGGCCATAAACCAAGCGCGGATTGCGGGCTAGACAAACTTCCGGCCCAAGCCCAAGCCGCTCCATCACGCCGGGACGCATCCCTTCAATCAGCCCGTCGGCACTTTCAATCAACCGCAACACCGCGTCAATCGCCGCCGGGTCTTTGAGATCCAGCGCCAATGAGCGCTTGCCACGATTAACGATGGTGTTCTTTCCCAGATCCATCATCGCGGAACCCTGACCAGCGCGTTCGACCAGAATCACCTCCGCGCCCATGTCAGCCAATAGCATGCCGCAAAATGGTCCCGGCCCGATGCCGGCAATTTCAACAATACGCATTCCGTCGAGCACGCCCATTGCAGTTTTCTTCCTAGTTAGAAATTATCTCGCTACGCCAGTTGGTGCTGGCCACACGCTGTTGTATCTATTTGACGGCCTTGGCTGCAGCAAGTGATTCTCGTGCTCGCGATCTCAGGTAGTGAAACAATGAATTCAAATCCGCGTCACTCAATTCGGCATAGCGCGGCATACCCTTGGCTTGCAGGATACCGTTGCGCACAACCTGTTCAAACGCTGGAGCGCTGAGCGCCAGTGCTGAAGCACGCAAGTCCGGCGCGCCACCTGCGGCGATGGCGCTAAAGCCATGGCATGCGACGCAATATTTTTCCAGAAACATGGTCTTGCCCTTTTCAGCCAGCACGGTATCAATTTTGAATTGTGGATCATCCAGCGGAACAATCTGTGCCGGTGCGGCAGCGGCGGACATCTGCCGCTCGCCATCGAGGGCAAAGGTCAACAATCGTCTAACGTTGACGCGTGCTTGCCAACCGTATTGCGCCTGTGGGCTGCCCAGAATACTGGGCGCACCGCTATTGCCGGTGATCACTGAAACGTATTGTTTCTTGCCGACGCTAAAGGTGATCGGCGGCGCAAGCACGGCGTTAGCCGCGTCAAAACTCCACAAGCGCTTGCCACTGTCAGCGGCATAGGCAATGAACTTGCCGTCAATTTGGCCCTGAAACACCAGATTGCCTGCCGTGGTAATGGTGCCGCCGTTCATCACGCCTGGCGTCGGTACCGACCACACGGCCTTTTGCTTGACTGGATCCCAAGCTTGCAAGGAACTGCCACCCATATTCATTGGCGTATCTTCATTGACATCGTTTAAACCTGCACCCCAGCCAAGTTCCTTTGAGTGTTTCCAGTTCGCCATGTCAATGCCTTTGTCGTTGTAATAACCGGGCAGATCTATGGTCGGCAGATACACCAATCCAGTGCCGGGGTTGTAAGACATCGGCTGCATATTGTGGCCACCAATCATTCCCGGCCAAATGAGTGTCTCACCCGCCTCATAGCGCGCATTTGGCGTTTCGACTGGTCGGCCGGTGCTCAGATCAATCCGCTCGGCCCAAGTCACTTTGGTAAATTTCTCGGCTGAAATCAGCTTGCCGGTGGCGCGGTCGATGACGTAAAAAAATCCGTTCTTTGGCGCATGCGTGATGACCTGACGCGGCTTGCCGTCGATCACCAAATCTGCGAGCACAATGTCCATCGCCGAGTTGTAGTCCCATGTCTCGCCGGGATTGGTCTGGTAGTGCCACACATATTCGCCGGTATCGGCGTTGAGTGCCACGATGGCGCAGAGGAAAAGATTGTCACCACCGCCAGGGCTGCGGATCTTTTGATTCCACGGCGCGCCATTGCCTGTGCCCAGGTAGATTCGATTGAATTGCGGGTCGTAGGTCATGGCGTTCCACACGGTGCCACCACCACCGTGCTTCCACCATTCACCCTTCCAAGTTTTGGCGGCCATTTCCTGCGTCTTGTCTTCAAAGCCTTTGGCCGGATCGCCAGGCACAGTGAAGAACCTCCACAGTTGCTTTCCGGTCTTGCCATCGTAAGCAGTGACATAGCCGCGCGTTGCGCCGACATCGGCACCGCCGTGGCCGATGATGACCTTGCCATTGAACACCCGAGGCGCACCGGTAATGTAGCGATGATCGTTGGCCTCAACCGTCATCACACTCCATATCGGCTTGCCAGTCTTGGCGTTTATCGCGATCAGGCGTCCATCGCGCGAACCAAGATAAACCTTGCCCTCCCAATACGCCAAGCCGCGTGAGCCCCAACCGGCACGCAACTTTTGCGGTGCGACTTTCGCGACTTCAGGGTCGTAGCGCCAGAGCAGTTTGCCACTCGTTGCAGTCACTGCGCGAACTTCAGAAATCCCCGGCGAGAAATAAATCACCCCATCGACCGCCAACGGCGCCGTTGTTGAAAAGTTTACGTCGGGCAGGTCGTACGCCCACGCCAGCCCTAGCCGGGAGACGTTCTCCGCATTGATTTGTTTGAGCGGGCTGTAGCGCTGTTCGCTAAAAGTACGGCCGTATGCCGCCCAATTGGTTCCGTTGGCTTCGTTGCTGAGCGCCGCATTGTTGATTGTCGGGGCAGCTATCACGATATTGAACATTGCGCCGCCAAACAGCGCTCCTACGAGGGCCAACAGTTTTCGTACGGTCATCTCTCTCTCCTGAATTGTCGCGGTCAAATCTCTCGCAGAAGCAAGAGGTTACGGAGCTTACACCCGCAGGCACACTGCCCTTATGCATGTCCAACACCATCTGGAAAATCAAACTACCTAGCGCCACAAGGATGACATCGAAACTCAATTTCAACCGGTCAATGCCGCTAAATCGTTGGTCAAACCCGTGTCTCAAGCCCGTATTGACCTGTCGCAAGGACGGTGAAAGAATCGGTAGCGTTCAGTAACCCGTATGCGCCGATGAAGAGCACTGGATCGACCACGACATCCGCACAGACTGCACATGCCTCGGTGAGGTTGCCGGAAGCCACGACCATCGGCAGCTACAGTCAGGCCATTGCTCGTGCACTGCAAGCTTCGGGTATCGACAGCACGCGGATCTTTCGTTCGGTCGGGGTTCCCATTGGCTCCAGCAATGACCCGATGACTCGCTTGCCTGTTTCAACCATGACGCGGCTCTACCGCGCCTGCGTGGACGTCACCCACAACCCGTATTTCGGTTTGACGGTTGCCCGCTACATTCACGTCTCCAACCTTCACGCACTGGGTTACGCACTTGCCGCCAGCGCCAACTTGATGGATTTTTGTCAGCGCCTTGAACGCTATTTCCGCTTGGTCTCTCAGGTCGCCAAGGTCTCTGTTAACGAGGAAGGTGGCAAAGTTTTACTACGTTTTAAACATTTGGAGGCATCCAGTGGTGAGACCGAGGATGCAACCTTTGGTTTTCTAATCTTGACCATGCGTTTGCTGTACAAACAATCCTTCAACCCCGAGCGCGTCGAGTTTCATCGGCCAATGCCTCGTGAAGGTGCCGAGCCTTATGAAGCCCTGATGCGAGCACCGGTCAGTTTTTCGCATGACGAAGGTATGCTGGTGTTTGAGCGGGCTGACTTGTTGCAGCCGCTCTTCGGCTCGTGCCCGGAATTGGCCCAGGTCAACGATACGATTGCGATCAGTTATTTGGCCAAGTTGGACAAGAATGATGTCATCACCGGCGTCACGCAAAAGATCATTGAGCTACTGCCAAGTGGTGATTGCAGCCGCGAAAAAATTGCCAGCGCCCTGTTCATGAGTCCAGCGACTTTGTACCTCAAACTTGCCGAACGCGGCACCAGCTTTCAGGCATTGCTCGACCTCACCCGCAAGGAACTCGCGTGCAACTATTTGCATCAGGCCAATCGAACCGTAACCGAAGTAACTTTTCTGCTGGGTTTTACCGATACCAGCAATTTCACGCGTGCCTTCAAGCGCTGGACCGGATCGTCGCCGAAAGACTATCGGGCGGCGGAGCACACCACACCAGAGCACTAGTTTGCCTGCCGACGCCTAGGGGACTTTGTGCCTCCTCTCTTTGTTGGTGCTGTGTGCTTGTCAAAAAAAGCCAGCATATGCTGCATCGCCATGCGCCCTTCTGGCAGGAAATGAAACAGCGGAAATACGTGGGGCATTTTGTGCCAGACCTGACTACCGCACTACCTCCGGCGGCACGATAGCGTTGCGCGGTGGTTAGCGAACTATCGAGCAATACTTCAGTGCTACCGACCACAATTTTGAGTGGAGGCAGACCGGTGAAATCGCCTAGCATGGGTGAGGCGTGCGGATGGGTTTTGTTTTCTTCATCGACATATTGCCGTGACACTTCGTGCAAGGCGTTCATCGGAATCATCGCGTCGGCACCTGCATTGGTGACGAAGCTGTCACCTGAAAAAGTTAGATCGGTTCCGGGTGAGAGCAAGGTCACGCATGCGGGCAAGGGCAAGCCCTCGTCACGCGCGCGCAGCATGGTTACCAGCGCCAGATTTCCGCCTGCTGAATCGCCCATCACACTCATCATGCGTGGGTCGCAGCCGTCGGCGAGCAAGGCGCGATACACCGCCAGACAATCATCCGCACCATTGGGAAAGCGGTGCTCGGGTGCCAAGCGATAGTCGGGCAGATAAACCGTTGCGGCGTAGGCTTTGGCAATGCGCTTGGCGAATCGTTGGTAGCTATTTGGCAAATGAATAAAAAATCCACCGCCGTGCAAATACAACACGACGCGTGCGGTTGGTTGCAATGTCGGTGGATGAACCACATCACAGGGGACGCCGCCGATAGGTTTGCGGTGGACGGCGGCAAAGTTGGTCAGCTCGAGCGTGAGCAGTTCGACCCAGCGCACCACTTTGCGCGCTGATTTCGCATTCAGTCCATGGCGCGCGACATGCCGTTTGAGTACATGGCGCATGAAAAAATTCACCGCTACCGCGCGCCGACTGATACCACCCGGCATCATCAACGCCGCTGACGTGGTTGCGCAAGGTTTGGTCATCAGCCGACTTTCCGGCCACTGCCTTGCCAATACTTTTCTTTGACTTTGCGGCGCAACACTTTGCCGACTGCCGAAGTTGGCAACTCAGTAACGAACACCAAAGTTTTTGGCGTTTTGTAGCCACCGAGCTTGGATTTAGTCAGCGCGATAAGTTCTTCTACGCCCACATTCGCTCCCGCCCGCAGCACCACTTCGGCGTGCACCGCCTCGCCCCATTCGGCGTGCGGAATGCCGATCACTGCCGCCATCGACACCGCCGGATGCGAGGCCAGCGCGGCCTCGACTTCCACCGCATAGACATTGAAACCGCCGCTGATAATCATGTCCTTAATGCGGTCGACGATATAGAGATAGCCGTCTGCATCGATGTAACCCAGATCGCCGGATTTCCATGCGCCGTTTTCAAATTCGGAGGCGGTGGCTTCCGGGTTGCCATAGTAGCCCTTGATGATGGCCTTGCACCGTATGCGGATTTCTCCGGTTTCGCCAAACGGTAGTTGCTTGCCATTTTCGTCACTGATAAAAACTTCGACCCCCGGCGTGATTCGACCGGCCGATGACAAATGCCTTACCGCCGCTTCAGTGTCGGAATGATGATCGGCCTTGTTGAGTACAGCAATGAACATCGCAGCTTCGGTAGCCGCATAACCTTGGCAAAATATCTGCCCGAAACACTCGACCAATTCGCCGAGCTTGGTCGGGCTCATTGGCGCAGCACCATAGACCAGCGTGGTCAGGGATGAGAAGTCGCGTGGATTGGCCTTTTGCAAATCCAGCAGGCGATAAAGCACGGTCGGCACCAGGAAGGAATGGGTGACGCGTTCCGTTTCAACGACTTCCCGCCACTTTTCCATGTCCAGCATGTTCATCGTCAGGTTAGCGCCACCGGCAAAAAACGTCGGATAGTAGGTCATCATGGTGCCGTGCGAAATTGGCGAGACATGCAGCAGTCGTGCAGCGCTGCTGAAGCACATGTCAGTACTGATAAAACCGCTATCGCGTGTCGCCATCATGTTGTCGATCGAGTACATCGCGCACTTACCCTTGCCGGTCGTACCACCAGTAAAGCGCAGCATGGCGAGGTGTTCGTCAGTATCCAGTTCAACTTCGTTATCGGCGTCAGACGCCGCGTCAACCAAAGCCCAAAATGAATGCACACCCGCTTGCGCAGCTTGTTCTACCGATGGCGGATCCATCACCACGATGTCGCAACCGAGGCCGCGTAATGTCTCGTAGTAAGCATCGAGCAAGCGGGTTTCCAGAAACACTACCTTGGGGCTGACTTGCGCCATCTGCCGCGCATGCTCTTCCATCGGGTCGCGCAGATTGGTCAACACCACCGTTGCGGCTTGCTTGAAGGTGGTCGGAAACATCATCAGACTAAGATTGTCGTTCTCCAGCACCAGCATAAATTTGTCACCCACACCCAGCCGCAGCGTGTTGCAAAGCACATCCGCGATGCGATTGCTCAGCAGGTGATATTGCTCAAACGTATAGCGCCGGTTGCGCTCGATATTGACAACGGCTTCCTGATTGCCGTAGCGCAACGACAACAAACGCATGACGCGACTGAAGTTCATTTTCATTTTTTAATCTCCTCTGATTTGTTGCGGATTGCTTTGAGTCCTGACTTACCTGGCACGCAGACGCGTTGCGCCATCGAGCCGAATGGTCTCGCCATTAACGTAGGCGTTTTCGATAATGAAGCTGCAGCAATGAGCAAACTCGCGCATGTCGCCGAGGCGCTTGGGCGCTTCGACCTGCGCGACCAGCGAGGCCATGATCTTTTCGTCGATTTGTGCCGCCATCGGTGTCATGAATAATCCCGGCGCAATCGCATTCACGCGAATACCGACAGCACCGAGCTCGCGAGCGGCTGGCAGGTTCAAGCCAATCACCCCGGCCTTGGTCGCCGAATAAGCACATTGGCCGATGGAGCCTTCGTAGGCAGCGCCAGACGAAATATTAATCACCACGCCGCGTTCCTCGCCAGCTTCGGGTTCGTTCTTGGCCATCTGCTCGGCGGATTTCGACATCACGTTAAACAGACCAACCAGATTGACTGCAACCACCTGGGCAAACTTGGCCAGTGGCGCAGCTTTGCCATCCTTACCCAGCACCTTGAAACCATTGGCGATCCCGGCGCAATTGACGCAGACATGAATCGCGCCGAATTTCGCCATCACCGCATTCACAGCGTTTTGTACCGATTCCTCACTGCTGACATCGGTTTGGACAAACATCGCCTTTTCCGCGCCGAGATCCTTCACCAGCTTTTCGCCAGCTTCAACGTTCATGTCGAAGACTGCAACGCGAGCGCCCTTTTCCTCAACCATGTAGTGAGCAGTAGCGAGCCCGAGTCCTGAGGCACCGCCGGTGATGATGACGACTTTGTTTTGAATACGCATGATGGGTTCTTTGATTGGATTGGATTAGTTGAGTGCGCCGCTAGAAAGCGTTTATGCCAGTCAAGGCGCGGCCGATGATGAGTTGTTGTATTTGCGTAGTGCCTTCGGGAATCGGCACGATGATGGCTTCGCGCGCCAGACGCTCGACCAGAAATTCCTTAGTCAAGCCATTGCCGCCGTGAATTTGCACAGCCTGCCTGGCGACCGTCACCGCTGCTTCGCAAGCAAAATATTTGGCCATTGCCGCTTCCATTTCGGCGGGGATGCCGTTTTCTATCATCTCTGCAGCGCGATAGGTCAGCAGGCGGGCGGCATCGACATTGGTGGCCATTTCGGCCAGCATCGCCGAGATCAATTGATGACCGGCGATCACCTTGCCATGCTGCTTGCGCTCCTTGGCATAGGCGATGGCTTCCTCCAGCGCACGACGAGCGATACCCAAGCCCTGTGCGGCAACGAAGACGCGCGAACGCTCGAACACCATCAAAGTGTTGCGCAGCGCGTCACCTTCCTTGCCCAGCATATTGGCGGCCGGGACGCGGATATCGTTCATGAAAATCTGCGCTGTCGATTGCGCGTTGCTGGCAATCTTGTGAATTTCGCGCACTTCGTAGGGATGGTCCTTGCGATCTAGCACGAAATGCGACAGACCCTTGCGCGGATCGTCGCTGGTGCGAGCTGCAACGATCATGAAATCGGAGAAAGAACCGTTGCTGATCCAGCACTTTTCACCGCTAAGGATGTAGTCGTCCCCATCACGCCGCGCCCTTGCCTTGATTTCAAGCACGTTGGAGCCGACATCGGGCTCGGAGAAGGCCATGCAACCGAACAATTCGCCCTTGATCATGCCCGGCAAATAGCGTTCCTGAATATGCGCCGGCGCAAGGGTTTCCAGCATCTTGGCGGCAAAGGTATTGATCAGGGTCACTGTCGATAAATCTATCGCGCAGGCACAGACTTCCTCATACATCATGGTCAGCGTCAGAAAGTCGAAACCCATGCCGCCCTTGGCCTCACTGACTGCACCCGAGACCATGCCGAACTCGCTGAGCTCCTGCATAAGCTCGCGCATTTTTTCCTTGGGCATCAAGCCGCTGTCGCGATACTCTTTCCTGAACAGCGGATCAATCTTGTCGTACAGATATCGCTTCAAGCCATCGACGGCGGCTTGCTGCTCTTCGGTTCTGAATACGTGTCCCATGTCGTTCTCCTTACTGTTTGGCGAGGATAGTGACTGCGACCACAGCTTCTTCAATGCCGTAGAGACCGCCACCGTTTTCCTGAATCGCGATACGGGCGTTTTCAACTTGACGCTTACCAGCTTCACCGCGCAACTGGGTGACCAACTCATGAATTTGCCCGAGACCGGTCGCGCCTATCGGATGACCTTTGGATTCCAGACCGCCGGAAGGATTAATCGGGATCTTGCCGCCGACCGTGAAATCACCACGCTCGGCCGCCGGGCCGCCGTGGCCGAATGGCACCAGCATCAGCGATTCGGCATTGAGGATTTCACCCATTGCCGAAGCGTCATGCACTTCCGCTACGCTGACATCAGCGGGCGGCACGCCAGCGATTTCGTAGGCTTTTCTTGCCGCCAGATGGGCAACAATTTTTGCGGCTCGGCAAGTGCGCGATTGGTGCCGGTTTGTATCACGCTGGCTAGCACTTTCACTGCTCTGCCAGCGGAGCCATTCAAGCGCTTCAAGCCAGCGGCATTGCAGACCACCACGGCAGCTGCCCCATCGCTGATTGCCGAGCACATCAGCGTGGTCAGCGGATAGGCAATCGGCGGCGAGGCCAGCACTTCATCGATGCTGAAAGCCTTTTGAAACTGCGCCAGCGGATTGTGCACCGAGTGTGTGTGATTCTTGGCTGCGACTGCCGCGATCTGGCGTTGCGTGGTGCCATAAGTCTTCATGTGATAGCGACACAGCGCTGCATAGATGTCCATGAACACGCTGTAGGGGCGCTCCGACATGGTGCCAGGCGGCACGGTCACACCGTCGCCCATCGCCAGCAGCGTGGCTTTGTTTTGCTCGACGGTGGCCACATCCCAACCGCCATCAAACACAGCAAACATTTTGGACTTGTCGGCAATATTCATTTTCTCGGCACCCACCGCCAGTGCGATGTCGCAACTACCGGCGCGCAACGCCAAGGTGGCCAGATTGAAGGCCGACGATCCCGACGCGCAGGCGTTTTCGACGCTGAACACCGGCACGCCTTCAATGCCCACATGACGCATCGCAATCGGGCCGGGAATCGCTGTTTGGCCTTGCAGCGGGCCATTGGTCGCACCGGCGTAATAGGCGGATTCAATATCGGCGGTGGTGATACCGGCATCTTTCAATGCAAGGCCAACGGCCTCGCCAACCATGTCATACACCGTGCGGTCGAGCAGGCGGCCAAACGGCGTCATGCCAACACCAACTATGTAAATATCGTTCATTGAAAAACTCCTTAAGCGTGAAATACGTGATAGGTAAGAATCGAGCGTAGCGAGCTAGATAGAAGCCTTCCCGCGAGGGGAGGATGGGAGGGGTGGGCCTATTTTTCCCAGTGCATTTAGCGACCCTGAAACTGCGGCGCGCGTTTTTCGGCGAAAGACTGCAAGCCTTCCTGGAAGTCGGCGGTGCGCATGTGCTTGCGCATATTCACCGCCTCGTGAACTAGTGCATCGTCGCGTGATTTGTCGGCAGTAAAGCGCGCCACCTCTTTCATCCGACGCAAAGCAATCGGGCTTTTCCTGGCAATTTGCGTGGCCAGTTTCATGGTCGCTTCGGCAAAATCCGCATCCGCATGAACTTCGCAGACCAGGCCGCAAGCTTTCATCTCGGCAGCTGACAACGACTTGCCGGTGAATAACATATACATCGCCATGTTCAGCGGAATCAGGCGCGGCAACACCGCCGCACCGCCCGCGCCGGGATAGACGCCGAAGTTGGCATGCGCATCAGCTATCGTCGCACTCTCTGCCGCCACCACAATGTCGGCACACATTGCCAGCTCAAGTCCCCCGGCCATGGTGATGCCGTTCAGCGCTGCAATCACCGGCTTGGGAAAATTACGCAAACGTGCAAAGGTCACATCGCCGCGATCAAGAAAATCCGGCTCGCCCGCGGGCAAGCTTTGACTCGCCAACACTTCCTTCAGATCGGCACCCGCGCAAAAAGCGCTACCGGCACCGGTGAGTACCACCACCCGAACCGCATCGTTAGTTGCAAGCTCTATCAAGCGACGATCAAGCTCAGCCATGATGGCCATATTCAGCGAGTTCATCGCTTTCGGCCGATTCAAAGTCAAGCGCGCTACCGAATCGATAACTTCACACAACAACACGTCTTCGCTCATGATGCCTCCAAGTGGTGGATGCTATGGCTGCATCCTAGCGACGCGTCAAAGCGCTCACAGGTCATTGCAGTGAAACTCGTGGTCATGCTGGAAGACGAGTGCCATTCATCGGCATGACCAAAGAATTGACGCAGATGACCTGCACGATGAGCGCCTTAAGAAGATCATGCCGTATCGCTTAGCACCAATTCCCTGCCGCTGAGGACATCGACACGGCGTGTGGCCGGTGAACGGGCCATTCCATCACCAGTACCAACTGGCAAAGTGCAACGAGCATCGTCAAACAGGAGAACCACCATGCTGCAAGAGACACTCAGTCGCGCCTCCAAAGTCATCAGTCAATTTGCCGCCGAGCGCTTGCCGCCAAACCGGCTTTCGGGACAGGACACTTTGTTTTTACATCTCGATCAAGCACATGCAGCGACGCATGGATCGATGATTTACATCTACGATCAATCTACGGTGCCCGGCAAGAAGATCCACTTTCAGGATGTCCTGCGACATGTCGAAGCGCGTCTTGCAAGCTCACCCCTTTTCCGCAATCGAATCGAACGGGTGGTCGGTGGTCTGGGTTATCCGTATTGGGTCGAGGATGAAAACTTTGACATCGATTTTCATGTCCGTCATTTCGCCCTGCCCAAGCCCTGCGACTGGCGCCAGTTCTGCATACTAGCTTCACGCATTCACGCCCGCACCATGGACATGAATCGTCCGCTCTGGGAAATGTATGTAATTGAGGGTCTGGACAATGTGGCCGGCTTGGCCAAAGGTAGCTTTGCCATCGTGACCAAGCTGCATCATGCCGCCGTCGATGGCACGGCACTCGCCGAGCTGACATGGGCCTTGCACGATACGCTGGGCGCCAAGGCACAAAAAGTTCCGGTACCAACCAAGGAAGCACCGCCTTTGACCTATTACCGGGCCGACACCAGCGTGCGTCAGACGCTGGCCAGGATAGCCACCGACAATCTGTTGTCGATTTCCCAACTGCTGCCACCAGTCGCGCGCGTGACACCCAAGTTCGGTGCCATGGCAACGGCGGCATTCAGGAAAAAGATGTTCCCGTCGCCAGACGCGGTAAAGAGCCCAAAACTACCGGTCACCCGCTTTAACAAGAAATTTAATGCCAAGCGAGTGTTCGACACGCTTGAGGTCGACATGGCCGACATCAAGTTAATACGCAATGCTGTTCCCGGTGCCACAGTCAATGATGTGGTGCTGTCGGTGGTTGGCGGTGGCTTACGGCGCTACCTGGAAGCCAAGGGCGAACTACCCAAGACTTCGCTGATGGCGGCGGCACCCATCAATACCCGGCAAGATGCCTCCGAGCGCAAGACCACTGGCAACAGCATCTCGGTAATGACCTTGCCGGTAGGTACCCAGATTGCCGACCCGCTGAAGCGACTGGAATATGTGCTGAGCTCTACGACCAAAACCAAAGTGGTGTCCTCGGGTGTTGGCGCCCGTGAAATGACCGACATCAGTAAACATACGCCGCCCGCCACGCTGGCACTGGCCGGTCGTATGGTGACCTCGTCGTTAAGCAGCTCGCCGAAGTTCAACTGTATCGTCAGCAATGTGCCGGGACCGGTCGAGCCGCTCTACATGATGGGTGCCAAGCTGGTGTATTGGTCGGGCGTGATGCCGATTCCCGATGGTGCCGGCCTGTTCTTCGCGGTCAGTAGTTATTGCGGCAAGCTGTTTATTTCACTGACCAGTTCGCCGGTGCTGGTGCCGGATCCAGAATTTATGAAGGCATGCTTGAGAGAATCTTTTGTGGAGACCTTACAAGCCGCAAAAAAACTTTCGCCGAAACCAGCCACGGCTATCAAGAAACCGCGCACCGTCAAGAGAGGGGTCTAAGCACTTCATGGACGGCGTGTGGCCAGCACCAACTGGCGCCACCCCACAGCGATGGCATCGTAGCGCTCGGGCGCTTGAGCAAAAGGAAATTTCATGACCACCCTACTCAATTCAGCTACAGCCTCACCCACCACCACGATCACCCGCATGCAGGACGTGCTGGCGCGCCAAAAACAGGCCTTTCTCGCCGACAGCCCGCCATCTGCCGAGCTGCGCATTGACCGTATCAATCGCGTCATTGCACTGCTACTCGACAACCAGCAAAAGCTGTGCGAATCGCTGGCCACTGACTTCACTTGGCGCTCGCATGACCAGTCGCTGATGTCGGACATTTTGCTGCCTATCGCGTCCCTTAAATACGCGCGCAAGAATCTGTCGCAGTGGATGAAACCAGAGCGTCGTCGCCCGGAAATGCGGCTCGGTCTGATTGGCGCCAAAGCAGAAATTCTGTTCCAGCCGATTGGCACGGTCGGCATCATGACGCCGTGGAATTTCCCGATCGCCATTGCGCTCGCTCCGCTCGCCGAAGTCTTTGCTGCAGGCAACCGGGCGATGATCAGTCTCTCCGATCTTTCGCCAACCACGGCCAAGCTGCTCATCGAACTGCTCGCATCCCGCTTTGACGAGACCGAGCTCGCCGCCTTCGTCGGTGGTGCCGAGGTTGGTGGCGCATTCTCCGCCTTGCCGCTCGACCATCTGGTGTTCACCGGCAGCCCACGTGTCGGCAAACTGGTGATGCGAGCCGCTGCCGAAAATCTGACTCCCGTTACATTGGAACTCGGTGGCAAATCGCCGACCATCGTCGGTCGTGGTGCCGACCTTGAGAACGCTGCACGCCGTATTTGGGGCGGCAAGTGCATTAGTGCCGGCCAGGCTTGCGTTGCACCGGATTACGTGATGGTGCACGAAGAAGACCGAGAGAGCTTGGTCGCCCACATGGTGACCGAATTGCAACGGATGTTTCCGACCATTCTCGATAACCCCGATTACACCGCAATGGCGACACCGGGACAGTACCAGCGGATGCAAAAACTGCTGGACGATGGCCGAGAGCGCAAACTCAATATCGTCGAGGTGAATCCGGCAAAGGAAGATCTCAGCTCTTCACGCAAGGTCGCACCGACCATCTTTATCGACCCGCCGCAAGACGCACTAATCATGAACGATGAGATTTTCGGGCCACTACTGCCTATCCTTAGCTACCAAGTCATTGATGAGGTCATTGCGTACATCAACGAGCGACCCCGACCGCTGGCGCTGTATTACTTTGGTGATGACACCGAGGCCGAGCATGTGCTAGCGCGGACATCCTCCGGCGGTGCCTGCATCAACGAAGTCATGCAACACCTGTTTCAGCGCGATCTGCCTTTCGGTGGCTGCGGGAACTCCGGCTTCGGTCGCTACGGCGGCAAAGCCGGCTTCCAAGCCTTTAGCCTGCAACGATCTGTGTTCTCACCACCACACTGGGACGTCGGCGCAATGCTTCGGCCACCCTACGGCGAGAAGATTCGCCGCGCGATGCGGTTTTTGTTGCAACCATGAAGCGACTCACTCGGCATGCGATTTTTTTAACAATCATTGGCCAGTGACAGCGGTGGTTCGCGGTTGGTCTTTGTCAAAAATCCGCCAGCCCGGTGACCAACATTTCGCAACTGCTTTATCGGTACCGGGCGACGGAGTAACTTCAGCAGACTCTGCAAGTGCTCGTGCTCCAAAAAGTTGTCAATTACATCAAGGAGGAAATCATGCATCGGAAATTACTTTGTATCAGCCTCGCCTTAGTCCTCGGCCTGATCGCCAACGTCAGTTTTAGCCAGACAAACAAACGCCCGAATATTCTGATCATCATGGGTGACGATATTGGTGCCTGGAACATCAGCACCTACCATCAAGGCATGTCCGGTGGCACCACGCCGAACATCGACCGCATCGCCAACGAAGGCATGAAGTTCATGCATTATTACGGTGAGCAAAGCTGCACCGCAGGTCGTGCGGCGTTGATTACCGGCCAGCATCCTTTTCGCACCGGCCTTTTAACCGTTGGCTTGCCGGGAGCCAAAGTCGGCTTGCAAAAAGAAGACCCGACGATAGCCGAATTGCTCAAACCGCTGGGCTATGTCTCCGGCCAATTCGGCAAAAATCACTTGGGTGATCGCGATGAATACCTGCCCAACAATCACGGCTTCGATGAGTTCTTCGGCAACCTCTATCACTTGAATGCGGAAGAAGAACCTGAGGATTTGGACTATCCGAAAGACCCCAATTTCCGCAAGAAATTTGGCCCACGTGGGGTACTTGATTGCACTGCCGACGGCGGCTGTAAAGACACCGGCCCGATGACCCGCAAACGGATGGAAACCGCCGACGACGAATTCGTTGGTCGCTCCTTGCAGTTCATCGAAAAGACCGTCAAGCAAGGCAAGCCCTTCTTCACTTGGGTGAACACCAGTCGCATGCATGTGTGGACCCGCCTTTCACCAAAATGGGAAGGCAAGACCGGTTATGGTCTATACGCCGATGGCATGGCCGAGCACGATAACGATGTCGGTCTGCTGCTAAAGAAACTCGACGATCTGAAAATCGCCGACAACACCATCGTCATCTACACCTCGGACAACGGCGCACAAACTTTCTCGTGGCCGGATGGTGGCACCATCCCCTGGCACGGCTCCAAAGGCACGACTTGGGAAGGCGGCTTTCGCGTTCCGGCGATGGTGCGCTGGCCGGGCAAAGTCAAAGCCGGCGGCATAGAAACCGGCATTTGGTCGCACATGGATTGGGCGCCGACGCTGCTTGCCGCCGCAGGGGTGCCAGACGTCAAAGAGCAATTGCTCAAGGGCTATGCGGTCGGCGACAAGTCATTCAAAGTACATTTGGACGGCTACAACCAACTCGACAATCTAATGGGCAAAGCGCCTAGCCATCGCGAAGAAATTTTTTACTTCAGTGACCAAAGCACGCTCAACGCCGTGCGTTGGAATGATTGGAAAATTCACTTCACCATCATGGAAGATTGGGTCAATGGAAAATCCAGCAAAGGTTGGCCGAAGGTAGTCAATCTGAAATCCGATCCCTTCGAGCGCGCGATTGATGAATCGCCGATGTACTTTCGCTGGTACGGCGACAAGCTGTGGCTTTTCGTGCCAATCCAACAGCGCGTTGGTGCATTCGTCGCCTCCTTCAAAGAGTTCCCAATGCGTCAGCCTTCGGCCTCGTTCAGTCTGGATTCGATCACCCAGATGCTGAGTCGCGCAGCGGCCGCCGGCAAATAATTATTTGGCCGATTAGCAACGATGCAGTTCAGATTGCCAAACTGCATCGTTGTCAAACGCAAACGACCAACGACCGCTAATGATTCGCACCACACCGTGAATCAAATTGCAGCGGAACACAAGCAAGAATCATCTCAATCAACTTTTGCAGATTTTCTAGTAAGTAAATAGATTAGCGGGCCAAACGAACCAACGGCTAAGGTCGCGATGATCCACGGCCAAATGTTGCGACCGTTAGCTTTCGCATCGTGCCACATCCAAATCAGCACGAGCGTGAGCGAGATCAGCAAGTCACAGAAAATTTGGGTGCTGGCAAGACTCTGCAAAGGCGACATGAATATCCCAATGAAACCATGCGCGATGACAGCCTCGATGCTTAGGGCGCCAAATAAGATGAGTGTGACAACAATCAGTAGGCGTTGCATGTCGAGTCCTTAAAAGTTTTGGAGCCCTCAGTATCTAGTTCATGCATCACTAACGCAATTACCTCGGAGGTAATCAAAATATCGTGCGGATGTGATTCAATTCGTACATGAATGTTCTGACCCACACATTGCCGATTACCCTGCAACACGCGCGCAAAGCCCAGCGCTTGAGCCAGCTTGAACTTTCGCTACGGGTTGGCGTATCGCAGCGGCATGTGAGTTTTGTCGAAAGCGGTCGTGCCAAACCTAGTCGCGATTTATTAATGAACTGGCTGCAAGAATTGGACGCACCGCTAATCGTACGTAATGCCGCCATGCTGCAGGCGGGCTATGCGCCGGTCTACAGCGCCACCCCGCTCAATCACCCGGCACTGGCACAAGCCAATCAAGCGATGATTGCGCTGCTACAAGCCCACGACCCGATGCCGGCATTTGTGCTTGATGCGCAGTGGAATCTGCTGCACTTCAACCAAGGCGGTGGGTGGCTCGCCGCAACCTTGATGCCTTGGGCTGCCGATTTGCCACCGGGTACACCGATGAACATGCTAGACCTGCTAACTCACCCTGAAGGGCTAAGTAAGCAAATGCTGAATCTGGCAGAGGTCGGACCAGCCTTGCTGGCACACCTGCGTGATGATGCTTCAGTAGTACCGGCACTAACGCCAAAAGTTGAAGCATTCGCCATGATGTTGCGGACCCGAATCGGAGCACCAGCATTGCACGCTGGCTGGCCAAGGCAAACCGCGCCAGTGCTGACCACGCGCTTCGCAACTGCGTATGGAGAACTTGCCTTCTTTAGCATGTTCACCACTTTTGGTACACCGCAAGACATCACCCTCGCCTCGTTACGAGTCGAGCACATGTTCGCCGCAGACGATGCAACCCGCGCAGTGGTCAAAGCGCAGGTCTTGCCGGTTAATTAATTCGAACGTTCAGGTCTCACAAAAAGCGATCGCGCGCAATTACGGCGCACAAACCGCTTTCAGGCCGTTGAAGCCAGCCGTCTCAGGCGCGATGTCTCGCCATTCACTGGTCTTATAGAACGAGAATAACTTTTTTCCACCGGCCATTGTTTCCGGGAAACTAGCCGCCGCGACAATTCTCACTCGTTCGTTATTGCAATCGTATTCCCAGCTTATCCGCGTCGATTTCACGCCATCCTCACTACGTTTTTTCTCGTCGTGAAGCTGGGAAACCGTGCGCAGATTCCCGTCCTTGCGGACAGTGCTTAGATCGATATATACGATAGTTTCGTCGTTTTCACTAATCTTGACCCAACCAGCGCTAGCGGCACCGGCTGCGAACACGAGACAGACAAACAAGAGTTTTTTCATGGGTTGATCTGGGTAAGAACTGCACAATTTTCATCGACACTTTTGACTAATCTGCACATACTTTTTTCAGGATATCGTCGCCAAGTGTATTGGGACGGATATCGCTCCACGGCGAGGGTTCAGTGGTGCTGACCAGTATATTGCCGCTCGCCATCGAGTCGGAATGAGTGGTTGCTGATAGAAAACGTTTACGCGCCTCTTTGCAGTCGTACTCCTCACGATAGCGACGGGACAATTCACCATCCCGGTCGCGTAGTTTCAAATCCTGAACCCCCCAGACCTTACGAATGTCCCCATCCTTGCGTATGGTGTTCGGGTCAATATAAAAGTTATTGCCCTCTGCCTCACCGACATTTACCCATTGAGCAAAAGCTGAGTTGCTGGCTAACAAGCAACAAATCAAAAATAATTTCTTCACGACAGTGACCTCAATTGTTAGCGTGAAATACGCGTTTAGAAGCGCCCCGTGATCGTCGAGCGAAGCGAGCAAAACGTCACCCTCGCCCGGGGTGGAGCAGGGACTTCGCGGCGCATGCGCCGCGCCTGCGCAACGGCACAGGCATGGATGCCTGTGCGCCCTGCAAGGGAGGGCCGGGGAGTGGGGGCGATTGATTTTACTTTTGCATCGTTTCATCATCGGGGGTGCAGGCGGTGCGCATGAAAGTTAGGCTGACCCAAATGATAGCGCGAGCGCAACAGCAAGGTGTTGCAGTCAGTCTAGGTTTGTAAGAAGTTGCTAGCCCAACAATATGCACCACGCCAATTGACCGAGACCTGCAGGTCATGGATACTCAGCACCATGCCTTTGAATCAACGAACCAAGCACGCAATATTTGCATTCCTGACGCTTTTGATGAGTCAGGTTTCATTGGCGTTTTCAGAACCAGACCTTGTTTCGATACAGAGCGAGACAACGTGGCAACGCGTGAACGGCTATACGGTGACGCTTTACGATCCCACCAACAAGCTACAAATCGATGATGTCACGCAAGCCAGCGCGCGTGACAAGTTTGACTCGATGCCATTGGATTTTATCGACGCGGGGACGTATTGGATTCATCTGCGGGTGCACAACCACGAAGACAAAGCCGTGGTGCGTTGGATGGACACAAACAATCGCTTCTTGCCGGAGGTCGAAGTATTTAGCCCACAGCCCGATGGTCAGTATCAACGCCAACTCGCCAGCGCAAGCAAGAGCTTTAATAGTCGTCCACTTCCGTTCGCCAATTTTGTCTTTCAGCTAGATATTCCAGCGCTTCAAACTGTAGACATCTACATTCGAGCGAATACGCTTGGCATACTCCGACACTCGCTTGAACTCAACCTGTGGGAACCCGAAGCCTATAGAACCCACATCCGTAATGTTGAAGTCCAGTGGTTTTTCTTCCTTGGCATGTCGATCGGTTTAGCGCTATTCAACTTGTTTCTTTATTTCTCCATTCGAGATTCCAGTTATCTACTTTATTTTGGCGTGGTGTTAGCTCAACTTTGGCGAACCAGTGATAACGGTGTTGCCTATGAGTATTTTTGGCCAAATTCGCCATTTTTTGAACAAGTCTTATCGCGTGGCCTATCGATTATCGCGGTGATGACACTCACACATTTCTTTGTCTGTCGCTTTATCGAATTACCGCGCTTACGTCCGCTTCAATTTCGCCGACTCACTACTGGCTTGTTGGTTATTTGTCTGCTGGTGATTTTCCTCATCAGTGGTGCGCGCCTAAATGACGTTCTACCACTTAGCGCGTTTCACGTAAGTCAAAGACTTTTTGTGCTGATTGTGGTCGCCTATTGCCTTTCTATACTGGCAATTTTGGTCAAATGGACATGGAGCGGTAACAAGCGGGCGAAAGCTTTGCTGACTGCATTTTCGCCGCTACTCATTTTGACCGGCCTTATCGTACCCGGCCTCTACTTTCTTAAAATCAGCTTCAATTGGACTATCCCGCCAACCATGCTTGGATCGGGACTGACCATGATATTGATGGCCATTGCACTGGCCGATCGCTTTGAAGAGGCTCGACAGGCTAAAGAGACCGCGCAGCGCGAGCTAGTGGATGGTTTGCACTCCAAAGAACGCGAACTTGAAGCACGGGTTGTGCAGCGCACCGAAGATTTATCGCAGGCAAGTCTGGCATTTCAATCTGTTCTTGAAAACGCACAGGACGCAGTGGTACTCACCGATCAAGACGGACGGATAACCAATTGGAATCGTGAAGCAGAATCGACCTTTGGCTGGACCAAAGCAGAGGCCATCGGTAGCAATCTCGCGCAACTCATATTTCCGCCACACATCCATTACCAAATTGCTAGCGTTTTGGCGCGCCACCAATCCAACCAACGCGATTCTGCGCGCAGAGAAAGCATTGCAGTTCGCCACGACGGTACCGAATTCCCAATCGAGCTTTCCTCGACACTGATCAATGTCGGTGGCAACCGCGAATTCAGCTTTTTTATTCGCGATATTACACAGCGGCGGAAGGCTGACACGGAAATTGCCGAATCACTAGCCAAGCAAAGTGAACTTGCAGACTTGAAGTCACGCTTTGTCGCCATGGCATCCCACGAATTCAGAACACCGTTGGCGACGATTTTGTCTTCGTCGGAACTCCTCAGCAACTACAGTGACCGCCTTAACGACGCAGAACGCAAGCGACACTTTAGCAAGGTCGATGGCGCCGTCCATCACATGTCGAGCATGCTTGAAGATGTCTTGTTGATCGGCAAGAGCGACGCCGGTTTGCCACAGTTTCACCCCGCGCCACTTGACCTTAGAGCGTTGTGCGAAACAATAGTCGCGGAAGTTGGTTTGGGTCGCTTAAACGAAGAGAAAAACAAGCACTCGATAGTATTACGCATGACAGAAAACTCCATCGACGCAGCATTTGACGAGCGCTGGTTGCGACATTTATTCACCAACCTGCTATCAAACGCCATCCGCTATTCGCCGGACGGCGGCGCCATATTTTTTGACGTGTTTGTTCGTGCAAACGAAGTCGAATTTCAAGTCGCCGACAAAGGAATTGGACTACCGGAAAAGGATTTATCGCGCTTGTTCGAACCGTTTTTCCGCGCCAGCAACACCGGGAAAATATCCGGCACTGGATTAGGGCTGTCAATCGCCAAACGGGCGACCGAACTTCACTCGGGTCAGATCAGCGTTGTATCAACGATGGGTGTCGGCACAACGATTACGGTAGTTCTACCGCTGAATTACCCACCCAAAAACAGCGATTAGATTTGTATCAGGAACCGCGTCCAATCGCCAGTCTTTGCGTCACTACCTCACCCAAGACAGCCAAACTGAAAGGCTTGGTAATGTATTCATTTGCCCCAAGCTTGAATCCGACAGTCGAATCCGAAGGCACTGCGCTTGCGGTGAGAAATACAAATGGAACGCTAGAAGTGGTCGGTTCGGCACGCAACCGCGCCAGCACGCCGAAGCCATCCACGCCGGGCATCATTAAATCGCATAGCACCAGATCAGGTGGCGAGCGTAAAGCCTCGGCAATGCCTGCCGCGCCGTTATCCGCCTCGTTCACGCGGTGGCCTTCGAGCCGTAAAAACTGAGCTACGTTTTCACGCACGGACTGCTCATCATCAATCACTAATATTGTTGTTTTCTTTGTACGCATGGTTAGCTTTTTGTCATCACCAGAGGCTTCCAATGATACTGCTCAATTTTCTCGCTGTGGCGGCATCGGCCGACTACAAAGCAAGCGATGCATTTTTGATACGGCTTTTCTCACTGCGCTTTGATCCTATCCATAGGCAAGCAGGGCAAGTGATTTGGTAGCATGGAACATGGTGCCGGCAAAGCACACGTTTCACGATTCACAACAAATCGGCACAATTGTTCGCCGTAAAAACACAGACAAACATGCAGACCACAGAACAAACCATCCTTCGCGACATCGTGCTTATCGGCGGTGGTCACAGCCATGTCGGCGTGTTGCGGATGTTCGCTATGAAGCCGTTGCCGGGGGTGCGTTTGACAGTGATTTGTACGGATACTGACACGCCCTATTCGGGAATGTTGCCGGGGTATATCGCGGGGCATTATTCGTTTGACGATGTGCATATTGATCTGCGCCGTCTCGCGCAGTTTGCCGGCGCACGTTACTTCCGTGACGAAGTTATCGGGATTGATCGAGTGAATCGTCAAGTGATTTGTCGGACGCGGCCGAATGTGGCGTATGACGTTTTGACTATAAATATCGGCTCGGCACCGCTGCTTGCCGAGGTCGCTGGCGCTGCCGAATTTGCGGTGCCGGTGAAGCCGATTCGGCGTTTTAACGAACGCTGGTTGGCGCTGCTGGAACGGGTTTGTAAGCATGTGAGTCGCACCACGATTGCCGTGGTGGGTGCCGGTGCCGGTGGTGTGGAATTGATGTTGGCGATGCAGTTTCGGCTACAAAATGAACTTAAATCATTGGGACGCAATCCCGATGAATTGTCGTTCCATTTATTCTCAAGTGAAGCGACGATTTTGCCCACTCACAACACGCACGTGCGTGCCACATTCGAGGCGACTTTGCTAGCCCGCGGTGTCGTGATTCATTGCAATGCAAAAGTCACGCAGCTTGATGCGGGCACCTTGCACACCGCTAATGGAGAGCACATTGCGGCGGATGAAATAGTTTGGGTGACGCAGGCGGGTGGTGCTGCGTGGCTGGCAGATACCGGGCTGGCGCTCGATGACAAGGGATTTATTCGGGTGCTCGATACTTTGCAATCTGAAACCGATCCGCTGATTTTTGCGGCGGGCGATTGCGCGGCGATGATCAATTTCCCATTGGAAAAAGCTGGCGTATTTGCAGTACGAATGGGGCCGCCCTTGGCAGAAAATTTGCGCCGCAGCCTGTTGGCGCAACCGCTTATCCCGTATCGCCCGCAGTCGCGTTGGCTGGCACTAATCTCAACCGGTGACCAACACGCCATCGCTTCGCGCGGCGCTATTTTCGCGCGCGGGAATTGGGTTTGGCGCTGGAAGGACTGGATAGATCAACGCTTCATGCGCAAGTTCAGCGAGTTTCCGGCGATGGATGACAAACTCATTTCAGCGCCGCTGCATAACGCGCAAGACGCAATTCCGCTCGATGCGCACGAGCAGACGCAAGCGATTTCGGCGATTGCCATGCGCTGCGGCGGTTGCGGCGCGAAGGTCGGCGCAAGCGTGCTTTCGCGCGCGCTGGCCAACGTGCATCCTATCGAGCGCGACAACGTTTTGATCGGGCTGCATGCGCCGGACGATGCGGCGGTTGTGCGCGTGCCAAAAGGCATGGCGATGGTGCATAGCGTAGATTTTTTTCGCGCGTTTATCGACGACCCTTATGTTTTCGGCAAGATCGCCGCGAACCACGCACTCGGCGATATTTTTGCGATGGGTGGCGAGGCGCAATCGGCCACTGCAATCGCCACCGTGCCGCCGGGCTTAGAAGCCAAAGTTGAGGACACCGTTTTCCAAATGATGTCCGGCGCCGTGTCAGTGCTTAACGATGCCGGTTGCGCGCTGGTGGGCGGTCACACCGGCGAAGGCAAAGAGTTGGCGCTGGGCTTTGCGATCAACGGCCTCATCGGCGAACAACTCGACGGCGTGATGCGCAAAGGCGGCATGCAGGCAGGCGATGTACTAATTTTGACCAAGCCGATTGGCACCGGCACACTATTCGCCGCGCATATGCGCAATCAGGCACGTGGGCGTTGGATCGATGCGGCGCTGGCTTCGATGCAAGTTTCAAATCGCGCCGCGGTGCCCTGCTTGATCGCCCACGGCGCAACGGCTTGCACCGATCTCACCGGCTTTGGATTGCTCGGCCATTTGGTAGAAATGACGCGACCATCGGGTGTCGATGCACAGATAAATTTATCGGCACTACCACTGCTGGCCGGCGCGGTGGAATGCGTGGCGGCAGGCATCGTAAGTTCATTGCAAACCGCCAACGTGCGCCTGCGCCGCGCCTTGCAGAACCAAGAAACCTTCGTCAATCACCCTCGCTACGCGCTACTGTTCGATCCGCAAACCGCAGGCGGTTTGCTAGCGAGCGTGCCCGCCGATCAGGTTGATGCATGCGTCACTGAATTGCGAGAGCTAGGATATTTGCATGCGGCCATCATCGGGAAAATATTGCCGCAGGGTGATGATTTGGCACCGATTACGTTATCTGCCTGAGTGAGGAGCTAAATTGACGGCGTGTTACCAGCACCAACTGGCAAGATTTGGGGTGAAACCGTGGTCTGTCCCTATTTGTTCTTCTATTTGTTCTTAAAATCAGATCAGCGAGCATCGGCTTAGCAGGGAACAGCGTTGATTGACCGCACCTCCCGACCTATACGCCCGTCGAACCTGCAGCCCTTCCAGCATTATTTTTTTGACAGGGTTTGCCATCATCACTGCTGCACGGCGACACGGCCATAGCTCCTTAGATCAATGTAATCATCGAGTGCCCGTCGTGCTGCTGGGTCGAAAAATACAATGGGAATCTTCACTTCCCCAACAGTTTGACACCAATCGAGTTTATAAGGGTAAGTGCCACTACCGAAACAGAACACGCCGTTTTCGTGAAAGCTGCGCTCGATTAATTTTGCCATTAAGACCTTGGACGGTGAAAAACGAGAAAATTCTTGATCGTAAGCAGGAAGATAGTAATAGCGGCGTCCCTTGAACAAGAATCCTAAATGTGATGCTATGACGCGGCCGTCCAGACGCAGTGTCGACATTTCAATTAGACCTACCGGCCCAAGTTCGGCAATCAGTTTGCTGAAGAAACCAGCCCAGTCGGACTGAGTTCCTAACAGGTGCTTGCTACCGAAGTTCTCGGCGCTTTGGCGGCACAAAACGGCAACCAGTTCATTAAGGTCGGAATGATGATCTGGGCAACAGAACTCCAGTTGGCCCATTCGCGCAATCGACGTTCGCATCGCCGAGCGTCGGGAAGGGTGGACTTTTTGCGCTGCGCGAAGAAATCCTCAAAAGACTGTCCTCTACAATCGATTTGGCTAAGCGTGCGATGCCTTAGCGTCTTTATCTGATCTTTCGGCAAACTCTCCACCAAGGCCAAGTAGGTCAGCGAGCTTTCCGAAAAAGGCCCGAAAAACAGCACATCACATCGCAAATAAGTCTGCAAGACGTCGGATAGTAGTTTGGGCAACAAGACCTCTCGAATCCCATCTTGGATCGGAAATTCGATGTAGGAAATGTAGGGTATTCCCAAGGCTTTATATGCCTTGAATGATTTTCCGTCGTGGGCGATAGTGAAACTTATTAGAGGAAATACAGCGACTGGGATCTTTGATGAATCTGCATACGCCACGATTACCACCCAACCATTAGGACGGTGGAACTTTATGTAAGCGGCCGTGTAGTCCCACGAGGCGAAAAAGCCAGTGTTTTCTTGGACGCTACCAGAGAGTGCGCGCCACCCGTCCTTCAGCGCATCAAACTGCGTGATTGTAGTAATAATACGGAAATCAAGATGCAGGATTGGCGATGTAGTGGCTGACACGATGGATGTGATCATTAAGATTGCTCATTTTCTTTTCGTTGAGGTTTGTCCTTGTTGAGCCCCCCCTTACAGAGCAATACGCGAAGGATAGGTACTTCAATCATGCGAACCGAAGTATTCCGTGGCCGTGCGGATGGGTCAAGTCAAGTATTTTTACTCGGCTGAAATTGTGAGAGAAGCCGTCGCTCAGAAAGTCACTATTGGTAAATGCTGCCGCACTGAAAATATTTCTTGGTCATAACATATGATGGCCCGCTTCCGCTGGATAGACAGCAAACCACAAAATAACCTGAAGGTATTGCTGCGTGGTGGATCTGGTGATGGAATGGCCCGTTCACCGGCCACACGCCGCGATCGTTTTCTCAGGGTAAACGCACCTTATGCGAAATGACTCTTCATATCCTGCAAAAGTTCCGCAACAATATTTCGCAAAGTACTTTGTTCGCGCTCCGGCGCGAACAAGAACGCGCGCTCGGCGCATTGCTTGGATAGTTGCATCAGAAAATTTCTATCCTCATGGCAGCGTTTCAATAGTTGCGCCAAGGCGGTGACATCGTTCCAATCGAAATAGCCGGCGTAGTCGGCGCCGAGCATGCCGACATTGCCATCGACGCGTGATGCCAGCACTGGTGTGCCGCTGGTCACTGCTTCGAGCACTACGTGCGCGCCGCCTTCGAGGCGACTGGGTTGCACCAGCACATGGGCGCGGGCGATGCGCTCGCGCGTGGCGGCGTGCGTCTGCGAGCCCAGCCAGCGATAGTGTGGACATTCGTCTTGCAAGCGTTGCGCCTGCGCGCCTAGGGCGGGGTCTAGCGGCGCGCCGACGTGATCAAAAAATATTTCTTGGTGCGGCGTTAACAATCGAGCAGCGGCGAAAAATGTTTCTGGCGATTTTTCTTCACGTAGATGGCCGACCATCAAGGCACGTAAATGATGTGTGGTTTTGACCCGCGCACGACGCGTTGGCGCAGACTGAAAACACACCACCGCTTTATGTCGAACCGCAGCGGGCAAAGCCAATCCGCCAAGTTCTTGCAACACGATGATCTGATGCGCTTGCGCTAGCGAGCGCTGCGCAATGGCATCCACAGCGATGTCGCGATACAAATCAGTGCCAGTCATGACCAACACCAATGGTCGCGCTGGATAACGTTGCGACCACGCATCGATCGATTCGGCCGATTTTTTGGCGTGCAGCGCAATCAACAAATTGGCCGGCTCACCATCCCATTTTGGCAACAAACGCACGGTGTATTTCGCGGCGAGCATATTCGTCCAACGTCGCGCGGTTTGCCAATTGCCATTATTCGCATCGGCCAGCGCAGGCGTGACCAAGCAGACGGTGGGCTTGTATGGCACTTTGGACATGAGGCATTATAGGAAGATGAAAACCGAACTCGTTCGCGATACAAGCAACTCAGCCGAAACGCCGGGCGAAAATTCGCGCCACGCGACACCGGCGCAATTGGTCGCGGCGTTTTCTTCTGGCCGTGATTGCTTGCTCAAATTATTCGCGGCCTATCGCGACGCGCTTGGCGCTGATATGCGGGTAAATATGTCGCCCGAGTTGAATTTGCCTTTGTGGGAAATGGGACATATCGCGTGGTTCGAGGAATATTGGATCGCGCGCAATCCATTGCGGGCGCAAGGCATCCATGCCGATCATGCAGCGATGGAAAATTTGCGAACCGCGTCGTGTTTGCCAAACGCCGATGCGCGCTACGATTCGAGCAATGTTGCCCATGCCACACGCTGGCAACTGGTGTTGCCGTCGGCCGACGAGACCCTGGCCTATCTCGCCCAAGTGCGCGAACGCACATTGGCATTACTGCATGAGATGGTCATCATGCCAGCGCGCAACAACGACGACGCGCTGTATTTTTTTCGCCTTGCACTATTCCATGAAGCGATGCACCGCGAAGCATGGATTTACATGGCGCAGACATTGGGCATTGCATTGGATGACAGCTTAAATCTTTCGCCCATGCGCCCACCAAATTTGCCAACCGATGATTGCCTGATCGACGCGGGAAGATGGCGACTTGGATCGACCAACACAGGATTTGTTTTCGACAACGAACTGTGCGCACACGAAGTCGACGTGGCGGCATTTGCGATAGATCGTGCCGCAGTGACATGGCAGCGCTATCTGCCGTTTTTCGAGGCGGGTGGTTATACCAATCCGCAATGGTGGTCAGGTGAAGGCTGGGAATGGCGGCAACAACAAACCCTGCCCCGCTACCTTCGCCGCAATGGCAGCCAATGGCAGCGCTACACCTTTGGCCAGTGGCTCGATTTGGATTTGCATTTACCGGCGATGAATCTCACGCGCCACGAAGCACAAGCTTGGTGTCAATGGGCGGGGCGGCGATTACCGAGCGAAGCCGAATGGGAAATGGCCGCATGCACGCGCACTGCGTCAGAATTTTTTTGGGGTGAAGTCTGGGAATGGACCAGCAGCGCGTTTGCGCCCTACGCGGACTTTGCGCCGCATCCCTATCGTGATTATTCAATGCCATGGTTTGATGGTCGCCCGGTATTACGCGGGGCATCGTTGGCGACGGATTTGGTTATGCGCCATCCACGCTACCGAAACTTTTTCCCCGCCGAGCGCAACGATATTTTTAGCGGCTTTCGATCGTGCGCGATTTAGTAGCGTTACATTTAAACGGCGTGTGGTCAGCACCAACTGGCGAACACAGGCTTCAACCATCCGCCCAGAACACGCCGAACCATTCATCAGCATCGGTCCACTTTGTGATGCGCGTGTAACCGGCGCGGCGTAGTAGCGCGGCAAAATTATCCGGCGTGTATTTGTAGGAATTCTCGGTGTGAATTCTTTCACCGGCGCGAAATACTCGCACCGATTCCTGCGTCGAATCCTGTGACGAATTAGCGGCCGCATCGGGCCAACGGACGCTGGCATCGCGCACCGCTTCCAGATGCATTTCAATGCGACTCTCAACTCGATTGAAAAACGCGACATGACGAAAATCGGCGACTTCAAAATTCGCGCCGAGTAGTCGATTTGCCACTGTCAACATATTGCGATTAAACGCAGCAGTAACGCCCAGCGCATCGTCATACGCGGGTTCGAGAATCTCGCTGGGTTTATTCAAATCGACACCGATCAACAGGCCGCCACCTTTGGCGGCGAGGCGCACTTGGCGCAGAAATTTTTCGGCCGCTTGCGGTGTGAAATTGCCGATACTCGAACCCGGATAAAACACCACGCAGGCGTCGACGTTCGCCTCGTCCGGCAAATTGAATGTGGTCGAAAAATCCATTCCAACGCCCAACAAATCCAAAGCCGGATGACGGAACTGCAAATAGTCCAAGGCATCGGCAAGATAATCGGCCGAAATATCAATCGCCACATAACGTGTCGGGCGCAAAGCGTCAAATAGTGAAGCGGCTTTTTCGCAATTGCCGGCGCCTAAATCAACTAGCGTACAGCCCTCCCCGACCGCCGCCGCAATCGCGTTGCGATGCGTGCGAAATATTGCGGCCTCGGTTCGTGTCGGGTAGTACTCGGACAGGTCGGTAATCGCCGCAAACAGGCGCGAGCCTAGCGCATCATAGAGAAACTTCGGCGCGATGCTGGGGACGCTAGCGAGCAGACCGGTAGCAAGCTCGATACGAATTGCACGCGCATCTGATTCATGCAAACGCATCAGGCGCGGCGAGCGATGGATAGTGGTGCCGGACGATGAACTCATATCGATACAATACCTTTGTGTCGTCGTGAAATGCGATTCGAATTCTTCCTTGCTTTACCGCGCACTTTTGTCAAATCCTGGAGACTGTCATGTTAAATTTTTCTGCTTCCCGTACCTTTCGTTCCCTGCTGAGCTGCGCCCTGTTGCTGGGCGGCTTGAGCATGAGTTGGCAAGCGCAAGCCGATGAGGTCTTTCGCGTCACCGCGATACCCGATGAATCACCGACGGAACTGGCGCGCAAGGCCGCACCGCTGGTGAAACATCTTGAACAAAAATTAGGTATGAAAGTTGAATTTACCCCAGTGACTGATTATGCCGCTGCGGTTGAGGCGCTAACAAGCAAGAAAATTGATCTGGCCTGGTTCGGCGGATTCACTTTCATCCAAGCCAGTAAGCGCTCCGCTGGCAAAGTGCTACCGATAGTCCAGCGCGAAGAAGACGCGCAGTTCAAATCAGTTTTTATCACCGCCGATCCGGCGATCAAATCACTCGCCGATCTCAAAGGCAAAGACGTGAGTTTTGGTTCGCCCAGTTCGACCAGCGGTCATTTGATGCCGCGCAGTTTTTTGTTGGCAGCCGGCATCGATCCAGAGAAGGATTTTCGTCGCGTGGCCTTCAGTGGCGCGCATGATGCGACGATTGCTGCCGTGGCCTCAGGCAAAGTGCAAGCCGGTGCTTTGAACGGCTCGGTGTGGGACAAATTTGTTGCCGAGAAAAAGGTCGACACCGCACAAGTCCGGGTCTTCTTCACCACCCCGCCCTACTTTGATTACAACTGGTCGGTGCATGCCGATATGCCGGTGGCACTGCGTGAGAAACTGACCAAAGCGCTGCTAGCGCTTGACCGTGCCACACCAGAAGGCAAAGAGATTCTTGAGCTGCAACGCGCCACCCGATTCATCCCCACTAAAGTAGAAAATTACCAAGGCATCGAAGCCGCAGCAAAAAGCGCTGGTTTGCTCTAAGCACAGCGCTTATGCGAGTTGAGCTTGAGCAGATTGACGTGCGTCATCTTGCCGCGCGGCCAGGCGCATCGGCCGCGCTCAAGCTCGATCACCTGAGCGTCGCAGCAGGAGAGCAAGTCGCCATCATCGGGCCATCGGGTGCGGGCAAAACCACGCTATTGGAATTGATCGCCGCTGCGCTCAAACCACGTTTTGGCGAAGTGCAGCTCGACGGACAAAATCCGTGGCGGTTGCACGGTGCCGCGCAACAGCGTTTGCGCGGTCATTTATTTCTGGCGCCGCAAACGCCGCCACTGCCACCACGCCAGCGCGTCGTCACTGCTGTGCTGGCGGGCGCGCTGCCGGGCATGGGGTTGCTAGCTAGCTTGCGTTCGCTGTTTTATCCGCGTGACATTCCTGGCGCCTACACCGCGCTGGAAGCTTTCGATCTCGGCGAGAAACTGTTTGAACGGGTTGATCGCCTCTCCGGCGGCGAGCGCCAACGCGTCGGCCTCGCGCGCGCCTTGCTTACGCCCGCGAGCTTGTGGCTGATTGATGAACCACTCTCCTCGCTCGATCCACATCGTGCGCAACAAGCCTTATCCACCCTGACCGCCGCAGCCAGGCAAAGCAACATCACTTTGATCGTCACGCTGCATCAAGTCGACGCTGCATTGGCAAATTTCTCACGCATCATTGGCCTGCGTGACGGCGAAATGGCCTTCGACTTGCCGGTCGCCGAGGTAACGACGGAACGCCTAGCCTGGCTATATGCTCAACGCGAAGAAGCACTTACGGTGGATTCAGAACCTGATGCTCCGCCGCTTCCCGCAGTTGCTGTCCAGTGTCGATGAAAACAAATTCGCCAGTTGGTGCTGACAACACGCCGTTGCTACTGTCAATTCACCCATGACGACCGCCACACTCCAAATCCGTGACCCCGCCTGGCCGTGGCGGCTGACATGGATAGGTGCGAGTTTGTTCCTGTTGTGGCCTTTGCTGGTGACCACCGAGTTTCGTCCGTGGTTATTGTTTGAAGCGCAGAGCCGAGAACCAACTTGGCGGTTTTTGGCCGCGATGTTGCCGCCAACGACCAACGCAGATTTTCTTTGGCTGGTGCTTCGTGAAGCATGGCGCACGGTGGCAATTGCTACAGCCGGAATTGCGCTGGCGCTATTGCTGGCGGTGCCCGCGACGCTGGTATCGGTTCGCGTTTTGTCGATCTCGGCCTTGTCGGGACGCATGGCGCCGGTGTCGTTCGCGCTGCGTCAGCTGGTGCGCTGGACGCTGATTTTGTTGCGCAGCGTTCCCGAATTAATCTGGGCCTTGGTGTTTGTCCGCGTGGTTGGACTTGGCCCGACGGCGGGCGTGTTGGCCATCGCGCTAACCTATGGCGGCATGTTGGGAAAGGTCTATGGCGAGATTTTGGAGAGCGGCGATGCCGCCGTGACGCAGAGCTTGCTGCGCAATGGTTGCAGCCGCCTGCAAGCTTTTTCCTACGGCCTGTTGCCGCAAAATGCCGCTGAACTTATTTCCTATACGGTGTATCGCTGGGAGTGCGCCATTCGCTCTTCTGTCGTTCTCGGCTTTGTCGGTGCAGGCGGTCTGGGACAACAACTTGATGGCTCGATGAAAATGTTTGCCGGCGGCGAGGTCAGCACCATATTGCTAGTCTTTGTCGCGCTGGTAGGCATCGCCGATTTCGTCAGCAGTTGGCTACGTCGCCAACTTGGATAAGCGCATATGACTACTAAGCCTATCGCCGCGAATCAGCCCTATCGCATGCCACCGCCGCTGTTCGATGCGCGCTGCCGCATGTGTTGGTTCGTGCTGGCATTGCTCAGCTTGGTTGTTGCAAGTTTCGTGACGCTTGAGCTGCAATGGGCGGCATTTTTTTCGCTCGAGGCCATCAACAACATGGGACGATTTCTGGGCGAATTTTTCCCACCCGATTTATCGACCAACTTTCTGATCAAACTGCTCTACGCCAGTGGCGAAACGCTGGCCATGTCGGCCTTGGGTACTTTGCTCGCGGCTATTGCCGGGCTTGCGCTGGCGCTCCCCGCGAGCCGTCTGCATGCGGCCGATGCAGCGCGTTTGCGCTCGCCAACGCGACTGCTGCTCAATGCTTTACGCTCGATTCCCGAATTGGTCTGGGCGGCTTTGTTGTTAATTTCCGCCGGTCTCGGTCCGTTCGCCGGAACGCTGGCCTTGGCTTGTCATACCAGCGGCGTGCTTGGTCGGCTATATGCCGAAGCCATTGAAAACGCCGCCCCCGGGCCAGCCTTCGCGCTACGCACACAAGGCGTCGTCGGCGCGCGGGTGTTCCTCTACGCCACGCTGCCACAAGTCTTGCCGCAAATCGTTTCTTACACACTCTACCGCTGGGAAAACAATATCCGCGCCGCCGCCGTACTCGGTGTTGTCGGTGCTGGCGGTCTCGGGCAGTTATTGATGTATCACATGAGCTTATTTCACATGGGCAAGACGGCCAGTGTCCTCGGCGCGATGGTGCTGCTGGTGGTGCTAGTCGATGCGCTAAGCTACGGCCTGCGGCGCATCATGACGCGCTGAAATTCGTCGATAACTTGAGTCAATTTTTTTGGGAAATCACACCATGAAAATCACCGCCATCATCTTTTCAGCAATTGTCGCAGTGGTTCCGCTAACCTCGCTCCACGCGCAAACGACGAGTGCATTGCGCTCAGGAATTGATCTCGAATACATCGACGATGGCGTTCGTGCACAGGATGATTTTTATCGATATTCGCAAGGGAAATGGTTAGCCAAAACCGAGATTCCAGCCGACCGTGCCGGGTGGGGAAGTTTCAACATCGCGCAAGACAATGTCGAGCAGCAATTGCGCGCCATCATTGAGGAAGTCGCCGCTAGCGGATCTAAACCGCGCGGTTCCAATGCGCAGAAGGTCGGTGATTTTTACGCCAGCTTCATGAACGAACAACAACGCGAAGTGCTGCGTCTTGCGCCTTTGCGTGACGAGCTGGCGAATATCGCTGCGGCCAAAAATCAGCGTGACCTTACCAAATTGATGGCGCGCTATAACCGAATCGGCGTCAGCGTGCCAATAAACGTCGATATTCACCAAGACAATAAAGCCTCGACCAACTACGTGGTTGATTTCACGCAATCGGGACTTGGTCTGCCGAACCGCGACTATTTCTTGAAACTTGACGATGCTCGTCTCACTGATATTCGCAGCAAATACCAAACTCATTTGGAAAAATTGCTCACGCTGGCCGGCCAACGCGATGCCGCTACCAGCGCCGCGCAAGTTGTCGCCTTCGAAACTGCCCTGGCCAAAATTCACTGGAGCGCGGTAGAAAATCGCGATCGGATCAAGCGTTACAACAAACGTAGTCTTGCCGAACTGTCGGCCAGTACTCCAGGCTTTGACTGGCCCGGATATCTCAAAGCCAGTGGTTTGCAAGGAAAAATGAAATTCGTTATCGTCAGTCAGCCAAGCTACATGACGGGATTTGCTGCACTGTTAAAGGAAACACCGTTACCAGTGTTGAAAGCCTATTTCCAAACGCATTTGCTAGCCGCCTTCGCGCCATTCTTGTCACAAGATTTTGTCGCTGAGCGTTTCGCTTTCGCCGGCACCGTGCTCTCAGGTACCAAAGAAAATCGCACGCTGCAAAAGCGTGGTGTGGCTTTGGTGAATCAAAACCTCGGCGAAATACTAGGCAAACTGTATGTCGAGAGACACTTCCCCGCCGAACGAAAACAGCAAGTCGAAACGATGGTGAAGCACTTTCTGGCCGCGTTCAAACAAGGCATAGAAACACTCGACTGGATGACGCCCGCAACCAAGCAAAAAGCGCAATTGAAGCTGGCAAAAATGCATTACAAAATTGGCTATCCCGACAAATGGCGCGACTATTCCAAATTGGAAATCGTCGCCGGTGATTTGATCGGCAACGTTATACGCTCACGACAATTCGAGCATCAGCGCGAAATCGACAAACTTGGGCATCCGATCGACCGCGACGAATGGCACATGACACCGCAAACCGTGAATGCCTATTTCAGCCCCGAACTCAACGAAATCGTATTCCCCGCCGCGCGCTTGCAAGCACCGCTCTATGACGCCAGCGCCGACCCCGCAATCAACTACGGTGCGGTTGGAATTTCGATAGGACACGAGATTAGTCACGCCTTTGATGACCAAGGTTCCAAGTACGATGGCGATGGCAATTTGAACGATTGGTGGACCAAAGAAGATCGAGAAAAGTTTGCCGCGAAAGGTGAATTGCTGGTGGCGCAATACAACACTTACAGCCCCCTGCCTGGCTACACGCTGAATGGCGAACTGACGCTGGGTGAAAACATTGCCGACAATGCCGGTGCGATTATGGCGATGCGGGCTTATCGTTTATCGTTGGGCGGCAAAGCGGCACCGGTCATCGATGGCTTTACGGCTGAGCAACGCTTATTCATGGGGCTGGCGCAAGCCAGACGCGGCAAATCACGCGAACCACAGATGATTTCCCAGATCAAATCCGACCCGCATTCGCCGCCTGAATTTCGTGTCAATGGCAGCCTGAGAAATCATCCGGATTTCTATGCGACCTTTGACATAAAGCCTGGCGACAAAATGTATTTGCCGCCCGAGCAACGCGTGGTGTTCTGGTAAAAATTTGGCGTTATTCGCGCATCGCTACTCGTCGATTGGTTTCAGCGACAAACTCCTCTAAATCGGGATCCATCGCATTTCGCGCTGAGATTATTCCCATTAGTTTGCCGTCATCAACTACGGGCAAATGACGGAAATGATTTTCTTGCATGATGATCAATGCATGCCCGTAGCTTTTTTCTGACGCTACGGTGCGCGGGTGCCGGGTCATGACGTCAGCTATTTGAATTTCCTTCGGATCCAAGCCCTTGGCCACCACGCGGCACATGAGATCACGTTCGGTGAATATTCCAAGCAACTCCCCCTGCTCAACCACCATCACTGCGCCAACATGCCTCGCTGCCATCTGCACTGCGGCATCGACTACCGAGGTTGCCGGGGGAAGCAGCAACGCGCTCTCGGTTTGCATGATATTTTTAACTGGCACATTCAACATCGCCTATCTCCCATCCGATTCAGACTAGCGAACAAATGCATCGCGAGATTTGATCTAGGGCAAATTTGGTCGTATTAGCTGAGACGACGGAAGCGACGGTGTGTCTTCGGTGACAGCGTTAATGCCGACGTCCCAACCATGACCTTCTAGGGTGTTTTCTGGTCGCTGCAGTGATGCTTATGTCCTTGAAACTGCCAGGTAAATCGAGCGTCAGCTGACACACCCAGTCGCAGTGCGGATTTAGCGACACCAGCTGCTTAGCGAGTTCATCGGTCTGAAGATTCCGCGCTGCGCAAGCCCTACGCAACTTCGGTCAGTGGTTCCCCAACAAAAGGCGTATTGGCGAGCACCCATTGGTCGAATTCGACCACCGGCATAGCCTTGGCGACCACCCAACCTTGCAAGTAATCGCAGCCGAGGCTTTGTAGCAAATTCCATTCGTCCATCGTCGCGGCGCCTTCGGCTACTACCGAAAGACCCAATCGATGACCCAAGCCAATGATCGAATCGAGTAAGGCTTCGGCATCGGTGCCGGGCCTTGTCCCGGCGACAAAGGCACGATCTATCTTGAGTTCCGCAATCGGCATTTTCTGCAGATAAGCGAGCGACGAGTAGCCGGTGCCAAAATCATCAACTGACAAACTAAAACCTTCGTCATTAAGTGCGCGCATCACATCGAGCATCACCGTCGGGTCGTCCATAACCACGCTCTCTGTGATTTCCAGCCGCAGGTCCGATGCTAGCGCACCGGTAGCCAAGAGCAGCTCACGCATTTCCTCGACAAATGAGGAATCGCGCAAATCGTGCACCGACAAATTCACTGATATTTGTAGTGATTGCCCCAAGTCACGCCGTACGCGAGTCAAACGCATGGCTTCCTTGATGACCCAGCGCGTCAAGTGTCCAACGGTTCCAGTTCGCTCGGCAAACGGGATGAATTCATCCGGCGCGACCAGGCCGCGCTCTGGATGTTGCCAACGCACTAAAGCTTCGGCGCTATTGACGTTGCCATCAGCCATACAAACTTTTGGCTGAAGATAAAGTCGCAATTGGTTTTCAACAATCGCGCGACGCAAGGCCGAGAGCAGCGAGAGGTCGTTGCGGTGACCGGATTCCATGTCGTCGCTGTATTGAGTCCAGCGTGTGTAGTTGCGCCGCCCGGCATGCAAGGCAATTTCAGCGTTGCGCATTCGCCGCGCCATGTCGTCACCGGGACGCGCCGCCACCACGCCAACCGAAAGCGTGACGTCGACTGACTGGCCGCTGATCGTGAGTGGTTCACTAAACGCCAGCGCGATTGAACGCCGCAGCGCATCAAGCTCGCTCAATTGTCGGCTGATTAGACAAAATTGATTGGCATGCAATCGACCGACGATGGTGTTGGGCAATGCCGCCAAACGTTTCCCAGTTTCGCGCAATACCGCATCGCCAAACGAAAAGCCGAGCGCATCGTTAATCGCCTTGAAGCGGTCAATGTTTAGCACCAACACCAATGGCTCGATGTCCTGTGTCAGCCAGAAATCTCCTTCACGACGCAGACTTTCTCGGTTGGCAAGCCCGGTCAGATGATCTGTATAAGCGCGTCGTCGTTCCAGGCTGGCGCGCGCCGCTTCGGCCGCTTGAGTGCGACGTCGGGCAGCTTCACGTTCACGCTTGAGGATGTTGACCCGCTCGGCCAGCGCCTGTGAAAACAGCACCGCCTCCCACGCGCCGGCAATGATGAAAAAAGACAACACGACGGAATCTACCGGCAGCAACGACTGTGATGAGGCGATTAAAAAACTGACGCCCAGCAATACCGGGCCGAAGCCAATCAGGTAGTAAATCGCCGACAACGAGCGCTGCCACGCTCGATACACGGCTAAGCCAAGCACCAATGGAAACCAAACGACCGGCAATGCCAAGCCAACGGTAGGCGCGAACTCCCGATACCCGGTCAAGACAGCGAGTGTCGTTAGGAGGTAAATGGCAGTAATGGTATTCAGTGTGCGACGAACCCAATGGTTGATATCCGGGCCATCAAGCAGCACTTGCGTAAATAAAATGCCGCAGACTGACCAAAATATGCCGATGAGTGGCGTCCGTGATGGGAATGTCTCTATCCATTCAGGCCATAGCCCATAGCTACCAAAACCCAGCAAATTGGTGGCCAGCAGAACGTAGCTGAACACGACCATGAAATACAGCAGGAATATGCCGTCGCGCAGACGAACAAACAACAACAGGTTGTAGAGCGCCAAACCAAGCATCACGCCAAGACAAAGGCCATAGCCCAAATACTCGAGTAGTGCCCGCTTGGCCCAATGTTCAAATTGCCATATACGCATCGGCACCATATGCAAACCGGTGGTTCTGAGGGTACGGAAATAAAACCTGACCGGGCGCTCATCAGGCAAATTGATAGCGTAAAGGTATTTGTTGTAGGGAAAGGGTCTGGACGAAAACGGCATGGTCTCGCCGGATATTTGCGTGTCGAACCCGCCTTTGCCATCCGGCGCTGAAAACTGTACTTCTTCCGCATTGAGGACGCCGTACTCCAACCGCCAATCGCTAGGTGCGTTCGCACCGCGTTGCAAGGTAACACGCAGCCATATCGGATTTGACTGGATGCCTAACCCCATCACACCATGGGTGGGAATGAACTTGCCGTTGCGCGCGACCTGCTCAACGCTCAAATTGTTGGTTTGATCAACCAGATATTCCAGATTGGCATTGAGGTAACTACCACTACTATTTGGCGTGACCACTACTGGCGCAGTGTCTGCACGAGAAGCTCCCGAAAGCACTAGGCTCACCACCATGGCTGCCGAGCAAATGCCTTGCCATCCAATGCTTCGGTTCTTGCGGTTCATCTTGCCAACATTACTCCATTTTTCAGGATCTCGACAATGCCCACGATACCAAGAATCACGCGCGACTGAACTCCTACTATTCAACATTCAACAACAGAACATCCAGACAATTCTGTGCAAACAATTTTTACATGGCTTTATCCCCTTGCCATCGGAGTAAATTCTGCCTGTCCTCATGCTCGAATCAGAATAAGCCATCAAGGAGAAGAACATGCATTCCAAATTGAGCACAATCTGTCTAACCCTCCTGCTCTGTCTTTTTGCCAGCGTCAGTTTTGGCCAGACAAGCAAACGCCCGAATATTCTGATCATTATGGGCGACGATATTGGTGCCTGGAACATCAGCACCTACCATCAAGGCATGTCCGGTGGCACCACGCCGAACATCGACCGCATCGCCAATGAAGGCATCAAATTCATGCATTACTACGGCGAACAAAGCTGCACCGCAGGTCGTGCGGCGTTGATTACCGGCCAGCATCCTTTCCGCACCGGCCTTTTAACCGTTGGCTTGCCGGGAGCCAAAGTCGGCTTGCAAAAAGAAGACCCAACGATTGCCGAATTGCTCAAACCGCTGGGCTATGTCTCCGGCCAATTCGGCAAAAATCACTTGGGCGACCGCGACGAATTTCTGCCCAACAATCACGGCTTCGATGAGTTC
The DNA here is from genome assembly GCA_016721505.1 of Rhodocyclaceae bacterium. Lineage (GTDB taxonomy): Bacteria > Pseudomonadota > Gammaproteobacteria > Burkholderiales > Rhodocyclaceae > JADKHX01. Next base: position 198,155 of record JADKHX010000021.1, read on the forward strand.
TTCGGCAACTTGTATCACTTGAATGCGGAAGAAGAACCGGAAGATTTGGATTATCCGAAAGACCCCAGTTTCCGCAAGAAATTCGGCCCACGTGGAGTGCTTGATTGCACTGCCGACGGTGGCTGCAAAGACACCGGCCCGATGACCCGCAAACGGATGGAAACCGCCGACGACGAATTCGTTGGTCGCTCCTTGCAGTTCATCGAAAAGACCGTCAAGCAAGGCAAGCCCTTCTTCACTTGGGTGAACACCAGTCGCATGCATGTGTGGACCCGCCTTTCACCAAAATGGGAAGGCAAGACCGGTTACGGTCTATACGCCGACGGTATGGCCGAGCACGATAACGATGTCGGTCTGCTGCTAAAGAAACTCGACGATCTGAAAATCGCCGACAACACCATCGTCATCTACACCTCGGACAACGGCGCACAAACTTTCTCGTGGCCGGATGGCGGCACCATCCCCTGGCACGGCTCCAAAGGCACGACTTGGGAAGGCGGCTTTCGCGTTCCGGCGATGGTGCGCTGGCCGGGCAAAGTCAAAGCCGGCGGCATAGAAACCGGCATTTGGTCGCATATGGATTGGGCGCCGACGCTGCTTGCCGCGGCTGGCGTGCCAGACGTCAAAGAGCAACTGCTCAAGGGTTACGCAGTCGGCGACAAGTCATTCAAAGTACATTTGGACGGCTACAACCAACTTGACAATCTAATGGGCAAAGCGCCCAGCCATCGTGAAGAAATTTTTTACTTCAGTGACCAAAGCACGCTCAACGCGGTGCGTTGGAATGATTGGAAAATTCACTTCACCATCATGGAAGATTGGGTCAATGGAAAATCCAGCAAAGGCTGGCCGAAGGTAGTCAATCTGAAATCCGATCCCTTCGAGCGCGCGATTGATGAATCGCCGATGTACTTTCGCTGGTACGGCGACAAGCTGTGGCTTTTCGTGCCAATCCAACAGCGCGTTGGTGCATTCGTCGCCTCCTTCAAAGAGTTCCCAATGCGTCAGCCTTCGGCCTCGTTCAGTCTGGATTCGATCACCCAGATGCTGAGTCGCGCGGCAGCTGCGGGAAAATAGTCAGGGCGGTGTCACGCATTAATACGGTATAAAAACAAACGCTCCCTCGCTTTCGAGGGAGCGCAGGGCGATGACAGATTAGCTGCAGCGGATTGGATCCAGACTTTTGTGCGCCGCCAAGTGTGAATCTGCCCAATCGGCATTATCCTTGCCACTTCTGGACATTCTCATTTCAGGTGCAAGCAATCATGCAAATTTCTCCAATAGACGCATTCGCTGCCTTGCGTGATCGCCTGTTGGCCAATGTCATCGGACAAAGTGTTTTGGTCGACCGCTTGCTGATTGGCCTGCTCGCCAACGGACATTTGCTGGTTGAAGGTTTGCCTGGCCTTGCCAAAACACGCGCGGTCAAATCGCTGGCGCGCGAACTCGATGGCAAGTTATCGCGTGTGCAATTCACGCCGGATTTATTGCCATCGGATATCACCGGCGCGGAGATTTATCATCAGGAAGATGGTCGCGGTATGTTTCGTTTTGAACCCGGCCCGATCTTTGCGAATCTGGTGCTGGCCGATGAAATCAATCGTGCGCCAGCCAAAGTGCAGGCCGCACTGCTTGAAGCTATGGAGGAGCGTCAAGTCACCGTGGCCGGAACTACGCATTTGTTGCCGGAAATTTTTCTGGTGATGGCAACGCAAAACCCGATTGAGCAGGAGGGCACTTATCCGCTACCCGAAGCGCAGATGGATAGGTTTTTGATGCATGTGAAAGTCGACTATCCGACTCATGCGGCCGAGATCGATATTGTGCGACTGGTACGTAGTGAGGAAGCTGGTAACTCGTCAGTTGGTGCTGGGCGTAGCGGGGAATTCGCGGCGCACTGCGCCGTGCCCGTGCAGCCGGATGGCTGTGCAAAGCCATCCGTGCAGATCACGCCGTCGTTAGCGCAAACCATGCCACAGAGCGAAGTCTTGGCGGCCCGCGATGCAGTCAGAAAGATTCATGTCGCGCCAGCAATTGATAGCTACATCGTCACGCTCGTCCAAGCCACGCGCAATGCAAAAAGTTACTCTGCCGAACTCGCCACTTGGATTGAGTTCGGCGCCAGCCCGCGCGGCGCGCTCGGTCTCGACAAGTGTGCTCGCGCGCATGCCTGGTTAGCGGGTCGCGACCATGTCACACCTGATGACGTGCAAGCGATCGCGCACGACGTGCTGCGCCACCGTCTGGTGTTGAGCTATGAGGCCAGCGCTGCAGGCATCACTGCGGATCGCGTGATCGATGAGGTACTGAAACACGTCGCGGTGGTTTGAAATATTTCATGCAGTGGATGCTCGCACCTTAAGCAATGAACCAACGCAAAAGCAAAAATAGTCGCCCCCACTCCCCGTCCCTCGCCCGGGGTGGAGCAGGGGTTTCGTGGCGCATGCGCCACGCCTGCGGAACGGCACAGGCATGCCGGCCTTTGCGCGCCCTGCAAGGGAGGGTGACTATCAGCTCGCTTCGCTCGTCTATCACGCGTCGCTCCGAACTGGCTATTTCATGTCAATGAAAGCGGCAACTGCAGGCGTTTACACATCACTTCCCGAACTGGTCGCGCTGCAATACGCTGCGCGAGGCTTCAGTCTGCTTGGCAAACAACCCAGCGGCAGCGCCTTGATTGGCCGCTGCAGTACACGATTGCGCGGACGCGGTCTTAGCTTCGAAGAGCTGCGTGTCTACCGCCCCGGTGACGATGTTCGCAGCATTGACTGGAAGGTCACGGCGCGGACGCAAAAACCACATCTGCGGGTCTATACCGAAGAACGCGAACGGCCCGTCTTGCTGGTGGTTGATCAACGGCTGGCGATGTTCTTCGGCACGCAATTGCAAATGAAGTCAGTCACCGCCACGGAACTTGCAGCGATCATCGCTTGGCAGGTGGTAGATGCTGGTGATCGGGTTGGCGTGGTGGCGTTTAACGATAGCGAAGTGATCGAGCTTGATCCACACCGTAGTCGGCGCACGCTAATTCAAGTGTTGGAGACTCTGGTGACACAAAATCTGGCATTGCGCGTCGATGGCGCCATTCAGCACCATCCCGGCCAACTCAATGCCGTACTCGAAGGTGTTGCGCGCCGCGCTGCACACGATTGGATCGTGGTGGTGATCAGCGATTTTCAAGGCATCGACGCCGACACTCGTGGCATCGTCAAACGTATTGCCCGGCACAATGATGTGATTGCCGCACTGGTGCACGATGCCGCAGCATTGGCGATGCCAGCGCGGCGGCATTTTGTGGTCAGCGACACCCATCTACAAGTCCAAATCGACACGGCGGACACTGCCACGCGCAATGGTATCGCGGCGATCCAACAGCGACGGCTGGAAAGCCTCGATCACATTCGCCACGAACTGACCGTTCCCGTGTTAGCTATCGATACCAGCGGTGACGTCGCGCATCAATTGCGCCAGGTGCTCGGCTTCCGTCAGCGTGCCGCCTAGGTCTGCAATATGAGCAATCCAGCTACTGTGACCGCCGCCAACGCTGAGCAAGTTGCCAAGGCATTGCGTCAATTGCATGATATTGTCGAACCGGCTGCACCTGCATTTTGGCCTCCAGCACCGGCCTGGTATTTCGTCGGTGCGGCGCTGGTGCTTTTAGTCATGCTGGCTATGGTTTGGCTGTGGCGGCGCTGGCAGGCCAATGCCTATCGCCGCCAAGCGCTTGGCGAACTTGCCGATCTGCGCGACGGCGCGCAATCCCTTAATCCACCAAATGAACGCATCAGCGCTTTGGCCAGCCTGCTCCGCCGCGTCGCTTTGCACGGTGCGGCGCGTGAGCAAATCGCTTGCCTGAGTGGCGCCGCCTGGATTGAATACTTGAGCAAACAATCGAACATACCGCCCAGCACTGCGGTTGCCGAGCTGCTAGCTCGCGGACCCTACGCCAATTTCGCAGCGACGGTCGAGATTGCGACAAACCACCGTGGCGATCTGGATGCTGCTTTCGCTTATGTGGCCGTCTGGATAAAGCAGCATCGTGTTGCTAGTCAGCGCACAGCATGAATTGGCTAATTGATTTACTGACTAGCATAGGCAACACACTTGAGTCGCTGTTAACGCGCATCAGTTGGTCAATGTCATTCCCGACTGGTGCGCTTGAATTTGTCTATCCGGTGTTGTTCTTGCTGGCTCCCCTGCCCCTGCTGCTCACCGCAATTGGCAAACCATTTCAGAGCCGCTTCGAGGCGATTCATATTCCGTTCTTTCGCGAGGTTGCGGCGGCTGCGCGTGCGACGCCAAGCACTGGTGCGGTGGTATTGCATCGCGGTTGGTTCGAACGCGGCGCCAGCGTGGCAGTTTGGCTATTGTTGCTGGCAGCTTTAGCCAGGCCGCAGTGGGTTGACCCGCCGGTCGAACGTATCCAGCCCGGCCGAGATTTGTTGCTGGCGGTAGATATTTCGCAATCAATGGACGAAACTGATTTTCCGGGGGAGCACGGCAAACGCCTGCAGCGACTCGCCGCCATCAAGCAGGTGCTGGACCAATTCATCGCGACGCGAACTAGCGACAGGATTGGCCTGGTGGTGTTCGGCGATGGCGCTTATGTTCATGTGCCATTCACCCTTGACCATGCACTGTTGCGCCAAATGCTGGCCGAATTGCAAGTCGGCATGGCCGGCGCACGCACTCGCATCGGCGATGCGATTGGCCTGGCGATAAAACTATTTAGTGCCAGCGAAGCCAAGCACAAAGTGATGATCGTGCTCTCGGACGGCAACGATACCGGCAGCAAGATTCCACCGGAGACCGCCGCCACCATCGCCAATCAGCGCGGCGTAACCATGCACGCCGTGGCTATTGGCGACCCGGCCACCCGTGGCAACGAAAAAGTGCAGCTGGCAACGCTGCAAGATATCGCGCGTATTGGCAAAGGCAGCTTTGCGCTGGGCACCGACCAGCGACAGTTGACGGCGATTTATCAACGCCTCGACGAGCTGGAAAAACAGGATTTCCAAACGCTCAGTTATCGTGCCCGTCACCCGCTATTTCAGTGGCCATTGGCGCTGGCGGTGGCGCTGTTCGGAATACTGCAATTGATGCTGATGCTCACTGCAACTTGGCGGCGGATGCGTCATGAGTGAGCTTCTGTCATTGTTGCCAGCGGACATGGCCGAGTTCCATTTCCTGCGCCCTTTATGGTTGCTCATGCTGCCGCTGGCGTTGGCTTTCTACTGGGCATTGCTCGAGCGGCATTCGGCCGAAAGAATTTGGCGGGGGGTGATTGCGCCGCATTTACTGAGCCACCTCACCCTGAATCGCGCACGTGGTTGGCGTCTTGAACCACGGCTGACCATGGCATTGGCCTTGGCATTCGCCGGAATCGCATTAGCCGGACCGACCTGGCAGCGCGAACCGCCTCCGTTTGTCGAAGATCGCGCACCCTTGATCATCGCGCTGGATTTAAGTCCATCGATGAATTCAGTCGATGTGCAGCCGACGCGGCTGATCCGTGCTAAACAAAAAATTCGCGACTTGTTGGCATTGCGGCGTGGCGCGCGCACCGCGCTGATCGTCTACCGTGGATCGGCACACATGGTGCTGCCACTAACCGATGACGGAAAAATTCTCGCCAGCTATGTGGATTTGCTGGAAACCAATCTCCTGCCGCAAGACGGCAAACGCACCGATGAAGCGCTGCACTTCGCCGCTGCGATGTTGGCCAAAGATCCAGTCCCCGGTTCTATCGTATTGCTAACCGATAGCGTCGAGGGGTCGGCAGCGGCACGCGTTCAAGTGGCGGATAGCGTCCGCGATGCCCATAGCACCTCAGCGCTGAATACGCGGCGACTGGTGTGGGGCATCGGTAGCGAAACCTCGCCATCAAACGGTAAAGCAAGTTCGTTCAAGCGCGAAGGTCTGATCGACTTTGCCACCAGCATCAACGCCAGCTTTGTTCCGCTGAGCTTGGACAACGACGATGTCCTCACTGTGCAGCGCCAGATTGATAGCCATCTGGAACAAGCGCGGGCGAGTACCAGCACGATACGCTGGCGCGATGCCGGTTACTGGTTGCTGTGGCCGATTGTCTTACTCGCCGGACTCTCGTTCCGGCGAGGCTGGACGGTACGCTGGTGATGCAACCCACACGCCTTCCGCTGCTGGAACGTGCGTTGCTCGCCACGCTGTTGCTGCTGGTTGCAGCGATGGCGTATGGCACATGGCGCGAAGAATATTTTTGGCAAACAGCGGACCAGCGCGGCTTCGACGACTATCAACAGCGCGACTACGCCTCCGCCGAACGGCGTTTCCAAAATTCACAATGGAAGGCCGCTGCTTGTTACCGCCGTGGCGATTTCAGCTGTGCCACAGAAATTTACGCCATGACTGATGGCGCTGAGGCCGCCTACAACCTTGGCAACAGCTTGGCGCACTCGCGCAAAGCTGGCAGCCTCACTAGTGCTTTGGCGAGTTATCAAAAAGCCTTGAGTCATCACCCTGATTGGTCACCAGCCAAACTCAATCAAGGTGTGATCGCTGAACTATTGATCGTCCAGAATTCCAAAAAAATCGGCTGACGAGGGAGAACCCGGTGAGCCGAACGAAACACCGGATGGAACGATAGTTGACGACAAAGCCAAACACGGCAAGCCCGGTAAAGTCAGCATCGAAAAGCTCGATCCGAATGCCATCGAGCAACTGTGGTTGCGCAACGTCAAGACCGATCCTGCCGCGTTCTTGCGTTTGCGATTTGCCGCTGAGCAGGCAAGCCGACCAATGCCTAAGGATGCAACACCATGATAGGTGGAGTGTTTAAGTTGAAAGTGTTCGCGCTGTTGATGGCGGTGACTAGTGTGATCACCTGCCCCGCCCTTGCCGCGCCAGCAGCGGCGCCCGCCCCCATCATCCGCACAGAAATCAGCCCACGTCTCGCGATGGTCGGGCAAACAGTCACGCTGAAAGTTGACGTCCTCGTCCCGAGTTGGTTCACCGCGCCAATTGACTATCCTGCTGCAATCAGCGTTGCCGGCGTCACCGCGCAACTGAGCAACTCCGCCGCAATCAATTTGAACGAGCGCATCGACAATCAAAGCTACGCCGGAATGTCAAAGCTCTACACCGTGGTCGCCCAACAGGCTGGCGAATTCAAGCTGCCCGCACTGCCGGTCAAAATCAGCTATGCAGTCGATGGTGCAACGCGTGCGATGACGCTACAAACAACGCCGCAATCGTTTCGTGCTGCACTGCCGGCCGGCGCAGAAAATCTAGGCTATTTTTTCGCCACGCCAAATTACAGCCTCAAGCAGACCACCGATAAACCGCTGCATCGTCTCAAAGTTGGTGACGCGATAGTACGCCGTATCACCCAGCGTGCCGAAGGCGTAGCGGCGATGAATCTGCCGGGATTGAGCTTCGCCGAGCTTGACGGTGTCAGTGTCTATCCAGCCGAGGCGCAGCTCGATGACAGTGGCGGCGAGCGAGGCAAACTTCGCCTTGGCGAACGCGTGGATGTAGTGACTTACGTTCTGCGAACACCGGGAGCGGTCGAGTTACCGGGACTCAAGATCGGTTCGTTTGATACCGTGAATGGAAAGATGCGCTGGACTAGCGTTCCGACCTTGCGTTTTGAGGTCGCCCCCGATCCGCGCGCTGACTCTGTCGTCAAGTCTCCTGCGCCGCGGGATGACGGCGTGTTATCAGCACCAACTGACAACCTTAGTCTGCGCACCAAACTACTGCGTGCATGGCGCGACCCGACGACACTGCCGACGATGGGTGCAATGGCAGGTCTTTTATTCATTGCGTTTTTGCTCAAGCGCAAAGGCATCCGACCTATCGCCAAATTGCAGCGGTGGCGGGAACAACGACGAAACGCTGAACCGGCGCAGTTCCGGCTTTGCATCACCAGTTTGCACAATGCCGATGCTGGCAGGGCGCTGACTATTGCGATGCACTGGCTGAACCAAATCAAAGCCAACGGCCGCGGCGCATCCTTGACTCAATTCGCCGCAGACTATGGTGATGATGAATTCCGTCGCTGTGTCAAACAACAACAGGATCAGTTGTTTGCGCCAAACCGGATTGACAGCACATGGAATGCATTAAGCTTTGAGCGATCTCTGATCTCGGCGCGGCGGCGCTGGTTGCAGTCGCGCCGAATGTCGTCACCACAGCACTGCCACCTTCCACCGCTCAATCCAGCTCATGACTCAATCTACTAAGAACTCACAACTGCCCAAGCAACTGGCTGAGCTGGCGACCCGAGGCTACACCATCATCGACGATTTTCTCGATGCCGATCGACTTCGCCGGGTGCGCGCAGGGCTCGCGCCTTTTCTCAATTCGCATCACGGGCGCAACAACTTTGAGGGCGTAAAAACCGAACGGGTTTACACGCTGGTTGGTCGCGGCAGGATATTTGAGGAGATCGTCGAAGACCAGCGTGTGCTGGATATTCTCGACGCCTTGTTTTTGCCCAACTATTTACTGACCGCCAGCCAGGCGATTTGCATTTCGCCTGGCGAGACCGCGCAGCCGATTCATTCAGACGATAGTTTTTATCCCATCCCCCGGCCGCGCCCGGCGATCAGTATCAGCACCATCGTCGCCGTTGACGCTTTCACCGCGAGTAATGGCTGCACCGAGATTATTCCGGGCAGTCATTTGTGGAGCGACGCTGAAGTCGCCGGCACCTACGATGGTCTCGACCATGACGCGCCAACGCCACCAGCGATAGCGAAATTACTGATTCCGCTGATCATGCCGGCTGGTTCCTGTGTGGTATTTCAGGGCACCCTGTTGCATCGCGGTGGAGCCAACCGCAGCGATGCGCCGCGCTTGGCTTTTTCCAATCAGTATTGCGAGCCTTGGGCACGCACTCAGGAGAATTTTTTCTTCGGTCTGCCGCCGTCCCTGGCTCGCAAAATGTCGCCGCGATTGCAAGCGATGCTCGGGTATTCTGTGGTGCCGCCGTTTATGGGTCACGTCAGCGCCTCCCATCCCAGCAAGGTTTTTAGAGAAGATTACGTCAATGCCGTGATGGCTGATCGCGGATTGATTCCACCGGAAGAACAATGAATCCTACTCACCGCAATATCGGGCTGCTGGCGGCGGCACAATCGCTGCTGCTGGCCAACGGCATTACTTTGGTCGCCATCAACAGCTTGCTCGGCTTGCAGCTCGCCCCCGACCGCAGGCTGGCCACACTGCCGGTCACCACTTATGTCATTGGCGGTGCGCTATCGACATTTGCGGCGGCGTTTTTCATGAAGCGCTTCGGACGGCGCAACGGATTTATGCTCGGCGGCTGCTTTGCCTTAGCCGCCGCGCTGCTTGGCGCATTTGCTGTAGCACAAGGCAATTTCTGGTTACTGTGTTTCGCCACGGTACTCGCCGGGGTCTATAACGCCTTTGGCCAACAGTACCGCTTTGCCGCCGCCGACAGCGTCGAGCTGGATTGGAAAGGCAAGGCAATTTCGCTCACCTTGGCCGGCGGCATTCTCGGCGGTGTGTTCGGACCGGAACTGAGCAAAATCAGCCGCAGCTTGCTCGACCCACCTTTCCTAGCCAGCTATTTTGTACTGGCGATTTTTGCCATGCTGTCCATCTTCATCGCCAGTCGCCTGACCATCCCACCGCTGACCGTTGCCGAGCAAAGCCAAGGCGGCAGGCCGCTGCGGGAGATCGCGCGCCAACCCGACATCATCATCGCGGTGTGCGCCGCGGTCTGCGGTTATGCGACGATGAACCTGCTGATGACCGCCACACCACTGGCGATGGATTTCTGTGGCCTACCCTTCAATGATGCGGCGTTTGTTCTGCAATGGCACGTCATCAGCATGTTCGCGCCGTCGTTTTTTACCGGTGATCTGATCAAGCGATTCGGCGTCAAGACCATACTGATTTCCGGCGCAGTGCTGATGTTCATTTGCGCCAGCGTGGCACTTTCCGGTGTGACCCTGATGCACTTTTGGTGGACGCTGGTATTACTTGGCGTTGGCTGGAACTTTCTGTTTATCGGCGGCACCACCCTGCTCAGCGCATCCTGCGAACCTGCTGAGCGCGCCAAGGTTCAAGGTACCAACGACTTTATTGTGCTCGGCACTCAAGCTGTCACCTCGCTAGTGGCTGGGGTCATGATCATGGGTGCTGGGTGGCATAGCTTGGTCTTTTTCGCGCTGCCGATGGTGGCGCTGACGGGACTTGTCACGATGATCTTTTGGCGGCGGCGGTGAAGCAAAGAATTCGCAAGGCGCTGTTTCGCGCCTGCGTAACCGGGGAACTATGCAATGCCGCCACTGCACAACCCACCAGCTGGAAACCGTGATCGGTCTTCATTATTCAGTCTAGAAACCGATAGTCTATCCCCTATTGCTCCTGAAATTTGGGCGTTACCAGCACCACCGTAGCAGTTAGAGGTGAAAGCGTGGCCGGGAGTTGATGCAAGGGCTTGGCTGGCATCAGCAAGTAGCGCAGAGAGGGCTATGTCACGTTACAAGGTGGTGGGGTCGATGGGGGCTTGCGGTGAATCAGAATCGGACGAGATTTTCCATTGAGTGCCTGTTTTTGCAAAAACATCATGTAGATCGCGGCACATGGCGCTCGCATCTGTCTACTACGTTGGTTGCCTTGAGGAAGATAAACAAGTCTTACGACTTGTCCATCCACAGTACTGAATACTATTTTGTCGTCCCTAAGTAACCCGGGATCGAGGAATATATCCACGTCTCAAGTACCATCGTCATACTTGGAATAAATCACTTTCCCATGCTTTGGTTGCTCAACTAAGTCAACATTGGCTGATGGCGGTTGATTTACTATTCGTTTTTCGTACAGCCCAAAATAGGTCGCTGCAGAATATTCGGGACCTAGCCCAGCTCCCAATGCAGGGTATTGCTGATCGACTGGGTTGTAGTCAACTCAAGCAAACGCCCTGCTGACGCTCTCTACTTATCGCGGCCGCTGGGACACCCACTTGGCGGGCTTATGACAGCGAGTTGCTTTCTCGTGCAATAACCACCCCCGCATTGTGCGCAGGTACATCTGGCAAATAATAGGGGACAGACCACGGTTTTCTACCCTCCAATCTATCAAACAACGGCTTCGATTCAAGATATCTCGCAATTGAATCCGCATGAGCAACTTTCGTCTCACCAGTTGGTGTTGGGTGACACAGGGAGGCCGCAAGGCCCGAAGTGCCACGCAGAGGGTACGCCGTTATGAGAGCTTTTTACGCAGGCCGACATCAAACTCATCTTGCCGACCAATTTTGTGCTGCGTGAAGCACGCGCAAAATCGTCATTTGTTCGCCGTCAATTCGGTAAACCATAATGTAGTTTGGCGCGACGACGATTTCTCGTGTGCCGACGACGCGGCCTGGTTTGTAAAGCTCGGGATTGATCAAAGCACGTTCGGCGTGGCCTTCAAAGGATTCATCCAGCGCAATGGCGGCAGCGGGTTTGTCAGCGCTGATGTAGTCCATGATGCGATCACGATCCTCGATTGCGATCGGATGCCAAAACAATTTCATTTGTGCATGCTTGTGCGTAGCGCATCGCGGCGTGCCGCAAAGTGTTGGCTTACTTGATCATTTTGGATTGGCGCACGAGAGTCGTCGATAGCGCGTTGTACTTCGGCTTGGAACCATGCATCAGTTGGCGCAGTGATTCCAGCAGCCGTGCCATAACGCTGACCAAGAAACTCTATGAAATCTAATGCTTCCTGGGCGGCGGCATCCGGTAAGCTCAGGCTGCGTTGGTAGATGGCTTCTGCAAGGGTCATGGCTTACTCCTGATGATTCGATTTCTGATATCTCATTGAGACGACCGATTGTAATACGCAGCATCGCTCTCCCGTCTATAGAAAAAACTGAATATTAATAGGGGGTAGACCACGGTTTATTGGCAAGCTATTCATCAAACAAGCTCCTCGACTCGACTTCTGCCATCTTACGCGGACGACCAGACTTGCCCGGTGTTGCTCGCCGCCCCAGTGCCGCAGTGACTTGTTCAGCGAATGACGAATTGCCCAAGGCATAGTTGCCGTTGGTGGCTTGGCGAATTTCATCTACCTGTCCAGGGTCGAGTTCGTAACGGAATAGCTCGCGGTAGGCGGCTTGTCTTGATTGCGCATCTAATCCCAACGCCGCATATATCGGGTGCGCTTGCACGAGCGCATCCGGTTCACCTTGCGCGTTAGCGCGGTAGCTTGACCATCGATATTCCGCCGGATGTGTCACCATGCCTGCACGCACGGGGTTGAGTTCGATGTAGCGCTGACACGCAAGCAAGTAGGTTTCTTGTTGCGTGAGGCACGAACGGAAACGCCCTTCCCAAAGCGTGCCGCTACGCCGATAAGTGCGATTGATGTATTGCACGTAGCGCTGTCCTAGCGCCTTCATCATCGCGCTCGGCGCGTCGGCGCGGCCAGCCGATAGCAGCAAATGCACATGGTTGGTCATCAGCACATAGGCGTGAATCCACACACCGTACTTCGTCGAACACTCAGCTAAACGATCCAGATAAAAACGATAGTCCTCGTCAGCAAAAAAACACGCCTGACGATTGTTGCCCCGTTGAATGAGGTGCAACGGAATGTTGGCCAAAGTGACACGAGCGCGACGCGGC